>CAWINQ010000001.1:0-1045000 GCA_963837545.1 uncultured Actinomycetota bacterium
GGACGAAGCCCTACCCCGGTGAGGACAAGATCTATGCTCCGAACCAGGTGCCCGGCGCCTACATCCCGTCGTCGGAGAACGACAATTAGCGCAGGCTGATTGGCAGGGAATCGGGCCCCCGGCCGGCGTCACCGCCGGTCGGGGGCCCGTTCTGCGGTATCCGGTCTGAGCCCGATGCCTGACTACCGCGTCACCTGGATCGGCTCGGGTCCGGTGACCGGTGCGTCCGGGGAGGGCGACCGGTCCAGCCGGGCGACCAGGTCCCGTACCCGGACCAGCTCGTCCGCGAGGGAGACCAGCCACGACCGGACGGTGAAGAGATCCACCACGCCGGTCAACGCAGTGTCGTCGGTGCTGCCGCGGAAGTCACCGAGGCAGGCCAGGCCCTGCCGGCCGAGTCCCGTCGGCGCGGCCGCCGGCGGCGGCGCGGACCGGTTGCGCAGCGCCTCGGCGGTGGCGACGTAGCCGGGTCTGAGCCGGCGGGCATGCTCGGCGAGCGCGTCGACGAGGGCCGGGCAGACGTCGAGCCGGGGTACCTGCGCGGCCACCGCGGTGAGGGCCTCGCTCGAGTACCACAGCCGGTGCCCCCAGCCGACCAGCTCGTCCACCCATTCGGTTCGCCGGTGGCTGTGTGGATGCTCGGTGAGGTACTGCGCGAAGGTGTCCCCGACCCGCCGGGCCGCGCCCCGGACAGCCCGGGGATCCGGTCGTGCCGCGGCATCCAGCAGATGCAGCGTCGTGTCCACGGCGAACGCTCCGCCGCGGGCGATCAGGTCGGCGACGTCGCGCCTCAGCACCGCCGCCGCTCCGCGCGGCCAGGCGACCACACCGATGAGCACCCCCACCAACGCACCGGTCACCACGTCCTGCAGGCGGATCAGCCCGATGTCCCACCCGACCGGCGTCACCTGGGCGAAGAGCACCGCGATGACGACCGTGAACGACGCCTGCATCGCCAGCAGGCCGTACCCGGCGGCGAGGAAGCCGACGAAGAGAACGATCGGCATGACGAGGGCGTACCACGCCGCGTGCGGTCCGACGGTGAGGATGAGGGCGCCCGCGACGGCCGCACCGATCGCGGTGCCCGCGACCGCCTGCAGCAACGAGTTGCCGATCGCGCGGACCGTGGTCCGCATCGTCGACAGGGTGGCGAACACCACCCAGAAGCCGTGCTGCAGGCCGGTCACCCGGGTCACCAGCACCGCCGCGGCGAGGGCGAATCCGAGCCGGAGGCTGTTCTGCAGCAGGACCGACTCGGGCCGCAGGTTGGTGACCAGCCGGTGCCGCCAGGCGACGAGCGGTCCGATGGCGCCGGACGCGACGGTGCTGAGCGGCCCACCCACGGCGCTGCCGCGGTGCGGACCGACGACGAGGGTGGCGGCCGCGTCGGCGATGGCGGTCGTCGCCGTGGCCTGGTAGCGCAGGAGATAGGCCCGTCGGGACGCCGGCTCGAACTCGTCCACCCGACCCGCGGTGACGAGCCCGGCGAGCCGCCGGTGCCGGTCGGCGTCGTAGGCCCGCACGGCGGCGGAGAGGCCGGCGACGTCCGGCGCCTGAGCACGGTCGTCGACGGCCGACGCCGACTCGCCGAGCGCCGTGCCCAGGGCGTGCAGCAGTTCCTGCTCGCCCCGGTCGGTGGACGGCGGCGGCGGCAGCCTCGGCAGCACATGACCGACCCGCTGCGTGCCGTAGTTGAGGGCGGCGAGTGCGAGGTCGTCGGTGAACGGCCCGACCGGCCGCTCGACCGCCCGGGCGAGGTCGGCTCGTGCGTCCGCGACCGCGGCCGTCGCGGCCCGGCGTTCCGACGCCCGTGCCTCCCCGTCACCCGTCGCCGTGAGTGAGACGGCACAGGCCGACACCGCCCGCAGCGCGGTCGCGACCCGGTGCCGGTAGTCCTGCCGCAGCCGGTCCGGGAAGACCACCATGGCGGCGATGGTCGACAGGGCCCCGCCGAGGAGCAGTCCGGCGAGCCGGTCGGGGATCTGGGCCGCCGTCCCGGGGATCCCGGAGGCGACGATCATGAGCAGGATCACGGCCAGGGAACCGGCGATCGCGTAGCCACCGAACACCGCGCCCATCGACACGCCGAAGCCCACCAGGAACACCATGACGGCGCTGGCCCACGCCGCGCCCGAGACGAGGGTGCCCACGGTGACGATCACGACGCCGAGCCCGATGGTGACGAGATAGGCCCGGACCCGCCGGTGCAGCGGACCGGCGTAGTCGGCGAGACCGCAGAGTGCGATGGCGGACAGGCCGGCGAACGGCGCCATCGCGGCGTTGTGGAGCCCGTAGCGGGCGAGGAGCACCGACGCCGTGGTGGCAAGGGTGACCCGCAGCGCGCGGTGCAGCGTCGCCGGCGTGGGAGGGCTCACGTGGCGAGCGTCCCATCCGTGGGCTGACGGGTTGGGGCTTATGCGCAGGTCCGGCCGCCGGGTCAGCGGGGCGCGGACGGGATCGAGTCGATCCCGGGCGCGGCGTCCGGCCATACCAGGAGCACCGGACAGGGTGCGTGGTCGACCGCGAAGCGGGTCGCCGGCCCGAGGCTCTTCGGCCCGAGCCGACGCCGATCGCCGTCGCGGGCGACCACCAGCAGGTCGGCACCGTCGGCGCCGGCCACGACCTCACGCTCGATCCGGCCGTGCCGGTGTTGCCGCTGCACCTTCCGGCCGATCCGTCCGGCCGCGGCGTCCAGCAGCGCGGTCTCCGCGTCCGCGCCCATCCGGGCGACCGCATCCGCCGGGTCGGGGTCGGCGTGACCCCTGCCGAGCAGTCCCGTGAACGCGCCGTGCGCGGCGCCCTCGACGTCGTCGGAGGCGACGTGCAGCAGCACGATCTCGGCGTCGTCCGGCGCGAAGTCGAGTGCGGCGTCGACGCAGGCCTCCCAGGTGCCCTCGACGACCCAGACCACCACACGCATCGCGGTCACGCTCCGATCGTCTGCAGCGCCACCCACAGTGCCAGAACGGCGCCGACCAGGGCGACCGGAACGGTCAGCGCACCGAGCCGGAGGAACTCCCCGAGCGCAGGCTCGGCGTCCCGGCTCCGCAGGGTCCGCCGCCACAGCAGCGTCGCCAGCGACCCGACGTAGGTGAGGTTGGGGCCGACATTGACGCCGATCAGTGCGGCCAGCACCAGTCCCGGACCGCCCAGTCCGGCACCGAGGATCACCAGGATCGCCGGGAGATTGTTGACGAGGTTCGCCAGCACCGCGGCGATCACCGCGGTGAGCAACAGAGCCGGAAGCGCCGCCGTGTCGGGCAGTATGCGCCGGAGGAACTCGCCGAGACCGTGGTCCTCGACGGCGCGCACCACGACCCCCAGGGCGAGCACGAAGATGCAGAAGAGCGGGTTGGTCTCCTGGAGCAGCCGGGCCGGGGAGGTCTGTCGCCGGAGGAGCCGGCGTACGGCGAGGACGCCCGCGCCCGCGGCGGCCGCCCACACCGGCTGCACCTGCACGAGAGACGTCAGACCGAAGGCGAGCAGCGTCAGCCCGACCACCACCAGTGCGAAGACGGGCGTCTGCGCCGACTCGGCCGTTCGACGGCCCGGGGGCGTGCGGAGATCCGTGGCGAAGAACCGCCGGAAGACGGCGTACTCGATCGCGATGGCCACCAACCACGGCAGCAGCATCAGCAGGCCGAACCGGGTGAAGGACAGGCCCGACGCACCGAAGGCCAGCAGGTTGGTCAGGTTGGAGACCGGTAGCAGCAGGGACGCCGAGTTGGCGAGGTGGGTGCAGGCGTAGACGTGCGGCTTGGGCCGCATCCGCAGCGACGCGGCGGTGGCGAAGACGACGGGGGTGAGCAGCACCACCGTCGCGTCGAGGGAGAGCAACGCCGTGATCCCCGAGGCGACGGCGAAAACCAGGCCCAGCAGCACGATCGGGCGGCCGCGGCACCGTCGAGCCATCAGCGCGCCGGCCGCGGCGAAGACGCCCTCCTCGTCGCAGAGATGGGCGAGCAACAGGATCGCGGCGAGGAATCCGACGGTCGGACCGAGCCGGCTCACCTCCGCGGCCGCGTCGGGCAGGCTCACGACTCCGAGCAGGATGAGCAGGAAGGCGGCCGGCACCGCGGCGGTCGCCTCGGGAAGCCGTCGCGGCGTGACGACGGCGAACCCGATGACGAGGAGCAGCACCACGATGCCGATGGCTTCGGCGGCGGACTGCGACACGGTGACTCCGTTCGGGCCGGAGCCCGTCAGCGGCGGACGTAGAGGAACACGGAGACGGCGACACCGAAGGTGACGACGAACCAGCGGAGCACCCGGTCGTTGAGCCGTCGGGCGATCTTCGCGCCGAGGAAGCCGCCGATCAGGGCGGCCGGTGCGACGACCGCGACACCGGCCCAGTTCACCGGTCCGAAGAGTCCGAAGGCCAGCACCGTGACGGTGCTCACGACCAGCGAAAGTGCGCTCTTCGCGGCGTTGATGCGGCGGAGCGAGTCGTGCACGGTCAGCGCGAGCACCCCGAGCAGGATGACTCCCAGCGCGCCGCCGAAGTAGCCGCCGTAGATCGAGGCGACGAAGACGGCCGGGTAGAGCGCCCGGGCGTTGTCCGGATCGCCCGGCCGCGGCGGGCCGATCAGCTTGGCAACCCGGGGCTGGACGGCGAGCAGCAGACTCGACAGCAGGACCAGGAAGGGAACCACGATCGCGAACGCGCCGGCCGGGGCGGCGAGCAGGGCCAGGCACCCGACCGCCGAGCCGGCCGCGGCCACGACCGACAGCCGGGCGAGCCGCTCGCGCTGCCCGGCGAGCTCCGGCCGGAACCCGAGCACGCTGCCGAGGTAGCCCGGCCACCCGGCCACCGAGTTGGTGACGTTGGCGGCGAGGGTGCCGTACCCGGTGGCGATCAGCGCCGGGAAGACGATCAGCGAGCCGCCGCCGGCGATCGAGTTGACCGCGCCGCCGATGAGACCGGCGCCGGCGAGCAGGGCGGCGTCGGAGAGGTGCACGCGCCGAAGGGTATGTGGTCGGCCCGCCCCTGCTGACGCCCACCTCGTCGTACCATCTGCGGTACGGCGGACGAGCCGGCCGGGCGGCCGCGTGCGGGGGAAACCCCGCCCGAGGAAAGTCCGGGCTCCACAGGGCAGGGTGGTTGCTAACGGCAACCCGGGGTGACCCGCGGGACAGTGCCACAGAAAACAGACCGCCCGGCCGCGCGAGCGGCCGGGTAAGGGTGAAACGGTGGTGTAAGAGACCACCAGCGTCCCGGGTGACCGGGACGGCTCGGTAAACCCCACCCGGAGCAAGGTCGAAAGGGCCGGTCGCCTCGGCGGCCGGCCTGCGCAGGCGAACGAGGGCTGCCCGCCCGAGCCTGCGGGTGGACCGCTAGAGCGTGCCGGCGACGGCACGCCGAGAGGGATGGTCGCCCACCGGGGCAGTGCCGCGAGGCGCCCCGGTGACAGGACCCGGCTTACAGGCCGGCTCGTCCGTCGTACCCCGGCGCCGCAATTACCCGCCGCGGGTGATGCGCCGGTCCCGCGCCCGGGCCGATCGTGGACATCGCGCGATGGCGCGCGGCCAGGATATGCGAGCCGGGGAGACGATCCATGAGCGGGACGAGTGAGAGGGCCGAGGCGCGGGCGGGGCTCGCGGACTTCGCCGAGCGGGTCACCCACCTGTGGTGGGGTCCGCTGCTCGCCGGACTGGTCTCCGTCGGACTGGGGCTGGCCATCCTCAGCAGCAGCTGGACCATCAAGGCACTGGTGGTGGTGACCGGCATCCTTTTCATCGCCCGGGGTCTCGCACTCGCCCTGAGCCCGTCCTACGCGTCCGGAGCATTCGCCGCCCAGGTCGTCGCCGGTGTGCTCGGGATCATCGCCGGCATCGTGTTGATCGTGTGGCCCGGGCCGACGCTGCTCGCGCTCGCGTTCTTCGTCGGAGTGTGGCTAGCCCTCAGCGGTGGGTTCCACATCGTCACCTCGATCACCAACCGCCGGCAGCTGTCCTATTGGGGCCTGATGGTGGTCATGGGGGTGATCGAACTCCTCCTGGGCATCTGGGCGATGCGCCGGCCCGACGTGACGGCGACGTTGATCATCGCCATCCTCGGACTGTGGGCGGTGATCACCGGAGTGATGCTCTGCGTGGTCGCGTTCGAGGTGCGCAGCGTGGGTAAGAAGCTCGCGACCCTGTCGACCGCCACCGCCTCGGGCGACCCCACTCAGGTCACCCACGAGCTCGACCGGTTGGCCCAACTGCACCTTGTCGGACAGCTGACCCCGGAGGAGTACGCACACCTCAAGGCGGCGCTGCTCGCGACGATGCCGACGCCGCCGCCGGTGGCACCGACCGGGCCGCCACCGCGCCAGCCCTCGGCCAACTAGCAGCACGACGCAGGCCGCTCCCGGCTAAGGCGGACCGCGCGCAGATTAGGAATTCCTGCTGATGTGAGGGGCCTCCTCAGACGCGCATCGTCATGGGCGTCAACGGAACGCCGTCAGAGGAGAGCCGCCATGTGGATGCTCGGATCGTTCACCCAGGCCGACGCCGAGGCCGAATACCGCCGCGAGCGGATCGTCGCCGATTTTGCGCCCCGGTCGCACCGGGAGAGCCACCGTGGGTCGTTCGTCCCGCGGCGGCGGAGCGGCCACGCTGCCGCCCGCCGGTCCCACCAGCCGGCGGTGTGCTGACCCTTCCTCGGGCGCGCGTAAGGCGGCCCCCGGCCACAGGTTAGGGATTCCTGCCGATGTGCGGGGCCACCTCAGACGCGCATCGTCGTCTGTGTCAGAGCGGCATCAGTTCAGAGGAGTCATCATGTCGATGCTCGGATCATCCACCGAGGCCGAGGTCGCCTACCGGCACGAGCGGATCGTCGCGGACTTTCCGTCCGGAGCGGGCCGCCGCCACCACCGCGGAGTCTTCCGCTCGCGGCGGGGCGGTGGCCACAGCACCGCACACCCGGCGCATTACCAGCCGGTCGCCCACTGACCGGCCGGGCCGGTGACAACCGCGACGGCGCTGCGTCCGTGGCGAGCGGGTGCGACAACGTCGGACCTGTTCGCGATGATGGAGTGCATGCCGCCCGAGTCCGCACTGAGCCCGCTGGTCGGCCGAGCCGAGGAGATCGACCGGCTCGCCGACCTGACGGGCCTCGGCCGGGACCCCGGCGGCGCGGTGGTGCTCGGCGGTGACGCCGGGGTCGGCAAGAGCCGGCTGCTCGCCGAGCTGCGGGAGCGCGTGCTGCGCGCCGGCTGGCAGGTCCTGGTCGGGCACTGTCTCGACTTCGGCGACAGCGCACTGCCCTACCTGCCCTTCAGCGAGGCCTTCGGCCGGCTCGCCACGGAGGAGCCCGCGACCGCGAAGAGTCTGGTCGAGGCGAGCCCGGCGATCGGGCGGTTGCTGCCGTCCCGTCGGCTGCTCGCCGACACTGCGGATCAGCCCGCGACCGACCGCGCGGAGCTGTTCACCGCAGTACACGGCGGGTTGAGCGAGCTGGGTCGCTCCGCGCCGTTGCTCCTCATCGTCGAAGACGTGCACTGGGCCGACCAGTCGACCCGGGAGCTGCTCACCTTCCTGTTCACGCGGCAGTTCGACGGTCCGGTCGCCGTGGTCGCCTCATACCGCAGCGACGACCTGCACCGACGGCATCCGCTGCGGGCGACTCTCGCCGAGTGGGGCCGGCTGCCCGGGGTCACCAGGCTTCCGCTCGGGCCACTGGACGGCGCCGACCTGCGCCGACTGGTGCGGGCGCTGCACCCGGAACCGCTGCCCGGGAGCGAGGTGCAGCGCATCGTCGAGCGGGCGGAGGGCAATCCGTTCTTCGCCGAGGAGCTGGTCGCAGCGACCGAGGTCGGCGACGGCTGGCTTCCGACCGAGCTCGCCGACCTGTTGCTGGTGCGCCTGGACCAGCTCGACGACGACGGCCGGCTCGCGGTGCGCGCCGCCTCGGTCGTCGGCCGCCGGGTGCCGCACGACCTGCTGGCCCGCGGGGCGGACCTGGAGACCGCCGCCCTCGACCGGGCACTGCGCGCCGCCGTCGAGGCCAACGTGCTGGTCGCGGTCGGAGCCGACGGCTATGCCTTCCGCCACGCGCTGCTCGCGGAGGCGGTCTATCAAGACCTGCTGCCGGGCGAGCGGGTGCGGCTGCACGCCGCCTACGCCAAGGCACTCATCGCCCGGGAGGCCGATGGCACGGCGGCCGAGCTGGCCCGCCACGCCCGGGCAGCCCACGACCTTGTCACCGCGACCCGGGCCAGCGTCCAGGCAGGCGACGAAGCGATGGCGGTCGGCGGGCCGGACGAGGCCACGCGGCACTACGAGCTGGCCCTCGAGCTGCTCGCCGACCCCGACGTGGCCGCCGCGGTTGCGGGTGAGGACCGCATCGACCAGGTCGATCTCGCGCTCCGCGCCAGCACCGCCGCGGCCGCCGCCGGGCACGTCTTCCGCGCGGTGGCCCTCGCCGAGGATCAGCTGCGGGCTCTCCCGGCCGATGCGGCCCCACTGGATCGGGCGCGCCTTCTTTACGCCCTGGTCAGCGCGGCCCTGGTGGCCGACACCAAGCACGATCTACTGGCACTGACGACGGAGGCGGTCGGGTTGGTGCCCGCCGACCCGCCGAGCGCGTTGCAGGCGCTGATCCTGGCCGTGCACGCGCGGGCCAACATCGACCGGGCCCGCGACGACGAGGGAGCCCGCTGGGCGGGCGAGGCGCTGAGCATTGCGCGCCGGCTGGGCCTGCCCGATGTCGCCGCCGACGCGGCGACGACGCTGGCCCGGATCGACGAGCGGGCCGGTGACCCCGAGGCATCGCAGCAGGCACTCGTCCGGGCGGTCCAGGTGGCACGATCGGCCGGCGAGGTGGCGGCCGAGCTGCGCGGCCTGTTCAGCCTCGGCGGGTTGCACTACGAGTTGGGCCGGGTGCCGGAGGCCGTCGATGCCTACCGCGAGACGTGGCAACGCGCCGTCGAGGCAGGCCGACCGTGGGCGCCGTTCGGGCTGGATTCCCGCGCCCTGACCGCGGTGGTCGCCCAGGTCAGCGGTGACTGGCAGCTCGCCGCGGCGACCGTCGACGTGACCGGGGAGTCGCCGCCCGGACAGGCCGAAGCACTGCTTTCCGCGATCGCGCTGGAGATCGCCGCCGGCCGGGGCGACACGAGTGCGTTGGACGCGCTGCCCGACCTGCGGGCATGGTGGCCGCGCGACGGTCTCGTCGCCATCTACAGCGGCGCGGCGGCCATTGAATTGCTCGGCCAGCAGGCTGATCTCGCGGCCGCGCAGACGATCTACGACGACGTGGTCGCGAGCGTCACTGCGCTGTGGCGGCAGCCGATGTTCGCGGCACGGGTCCGGCTGGGCGCGCTGCTGCTCGGTCACCTCGCCACGGCGGCGGCCCGCGGCGGCGTCGAGGAGCGTGCCGACCTCGCCCGGCGCGGCGCGGAGCTGGCCGAGGAGACCCTGAAGGTCGCGGCGTACGGTGCCAGCCGCGGCCGGCGCCGCGGACCGGAGGGCGACGCCTGGCTCGCCCGCACCACCGCGGAGCACGCCCGGCTCCGCTGGCTCTCCGGTCATGACCCGCTCCCGGAGAAGCAGCTCGTCGACGAGTGGCGCGACGCCGTCTCGGCTTTCGAGCGTTTCGGACACGTCTACGAGACTGCGCGGTCGCGGGCCCGGCTCGCCGCCGTGCTGCGCGCGACCGGCGATGCGGCCGAGGCGGCCGAGCAGCTCACCCGGGCGCGGGAGGTCGCGACCCGACTGGGCGCTCAGGCGTTGCTGGCCGAGCTGCGCACCCTGGGCGGGCCCGGCGCCCCGACGTCACGGACGCCCGCGTCGCGGCGCGACGAGCCGCTGACCGCGCGCGAGAACGAGGTCCTGACGCTCGTCGCCGAGGGTCGCAGCAACCGGGAGATCGCCCAGCAGCTGTTCATCAGCGCCAAGACGGTCAGCGTGCACGTGTCCAATATCCTGGCCAAACTCGATGCCGCCGGCCGCACCGAGGCCGTTGCGGTGGCGCGGCGCCGCGGCCTGCTCGGCTGATCGGCCTCAGGCGGCCGGCCCGGGGCTGAGGAACGTCAGCTTGTCGGGGTTACGTACCGCGAAGATGGTGTGGATGCGCCCGTCCCGGACGTCGACCGTGACCAGCTGATCCTCACCGCCGGCGGTCACGTAGATGGCGGTCGAGCCGTTGACCTCGACGATCCGCGCCTCGTCGACCGGGTAGCGCGTCGTCACGCCGATCGCGAAGGCGAGCACATTCGGCCGGCCGACGATCGGGCGGAGGGCGGCGCGCCGCTTCCCGCCGCCGTCGTTCCACGCGGTCACGTCCTCGCTGAGCATCTCGGTGAGGGCACCGAGATCACCGCTGCGCGCGGCGGCGAGGAAGCCGGTGAGCAGCGCGGTGTGGTCCTCGCGGCTCGGCCGGAACCGCGGCCGTCCCTCGGCCAGGTGGTCTCCCGCGCGGCGGTAGTGCTGCCGGCAGGCGGCGGGCGTCGCGCCGACGATCTCCGCGATGTCGTCGTAGGGCAGTCCGAACGCCTCGCGCAGCACGAACACCGCGCGTTCCGGTGGCGACAGCTGCTCCATCATGTGGAGGGTCGCGTAGGAGACGGTGTCGCGGAGCTCCGCCGTGTCGAGCGGGCCGAGCGAGCCGGAGGCCACCGGTTCGGGCAACCACGGACCCGGGTACGCCTCCCGGGTCACCCGTGCCGAGCGCAGCTGGTCGAGGGCCAGCCGGGAGACCACGGTCACCAGAAAGGCGCGCGGGTCCCGGATCTCGGCCCGGTCGGTGCGGGTCCAGCGCAGGTACGCGTCCTGGACGACGTCCTCGGCGTCCCACATGCTGCCGAGCACCCGGTAGGCGAGCCCGAGCAGGACCGGGCGATGTTCCTGGAACTCCGCGGTCGCGTCCAGCACCTGCCCTCCCCGGTGGCGGCCGGTCATGGACCGACCGGTACCAGCTTGCCAGCCAGTTCCGCGGCGAACCCGTCACGCCACGTCGGATAGCGGGGCCGCCAGTCCAGGCTCAGCCGGGCGCGGGCGTTGTCGGCGCCGCGGAGCTCGGTCATGTAGGCCACGCCCCAGGCTCCGACGGCCAGTCGGGCGAGCGCTACCGGGATGTGCCCGGGTGCCTTGCTGCCGAGGATCCGGGCGAGTGCCGGGAGCCACTCGTTCACCTGCGCGGGCTCGTCGTCCACGACGTTGAGCGCGCCGGCGACATCCTTGTCGAGGGCCGCCACGATCGCGCTCGCGGCGTCGTGGGCGTGGGTGAAGGAGAACGTCGCTGTGCCCTGCCCGACGATCGGCAGCTTGTGGTCCCGGATCGTGCGGGTGAACGACCCGTCCGCCGCGTACGCCGATCCCGGCCCGTACAGATGCCCGAACCGCAGCACCAGCCCGTCCACCTGCGCGGTGAGCCGCTCCAGGTCGCGCAGCGCGTCCAGCGTCGTCGCGAACTGCTTGGGCGGGTCGCGCCAGAGCGGTGCGTCCTCGTTGGCCGGCCCACTGCCGCTCGGGTCGTAGGCGTAGGCCAGTCCCTGCACGATCACCCGGTGCGCCCCGGCCTCGTCCGCGGCGTCGAGCAGGTTGCGGGTGCCTTCGGTGCGGAGCCGGTTGGTCTGCGCGAAGTCGCGGTCCATGTGCTTCGGGTTGACCGTTGCCGGTATCGCGGTGAGCAGGTGGACGACCGCGTCCGGCGCGGTGTTGCGCACGGATCGGACCACCGCCTGCCGGTCGAGCGCGTCGGCGACGACGAACGTCGCACCGCCGGCTCGGTGGTCGGCGGCCCGGCCGGGGGACCGGCCGAGCCCGATGACCTCGTGGCCGACCGAGGTGAGCAGCGGAACCAGCTGGCGGCCGATCACTCCGGTGGCCCCTGCAACGAGAACTCGCATCATGTCTCCTTGGCTGTCGACCCGGTGGTTCCGGGATTCGCGTCGGGACATGGACGGGCGAGACCCGGCAGATGTGACAACGGCCGCTGTGAACCGGGTCACCCACCGGGCTCCCGGGGCGCCCACCGGTCCCTATGCCCTTGCTCCGCCCGGCGAAGCAAGGGCATAGGGCCCATCACAGGGTTGATCGTCCGGCCACCGGGCGAGGGGACCGGCGGCTTCGCTCCGGGTAGCCGCCGATGTAGTCGTAGTGGCTGTTGAGGCCGCCGGGTGCCGGATGCCGCACCGGCGCGAGGGCGTCGAACGGGTGCAGCGTCTGCGCCATCGTGGTATCGCCGGCGGGCGTGCGGACCTCGGCCGGGACATCGACCGGTGCGATTCCGCGCTCCACCCACGACATCACCGGGGTCAGGAAGTCAGCCAGGTTGACGGACTCGTCCGGGCCGAACAGGCAGTGGTAGCCACCCGGAACCATGTACAGCCGGGAGAACGCCTGACTTGCGGCGAACCCGCCGGACGCGCGTTCCACGGCGCGGTAGTAGTCCAGGGTGGACCACGGCGAGATGGCCTGGTCCGCCCAACCGTGGTAGAGGATCAGCTTGCCGCCGTGCGCTGCGAACGCGTGCAGGTCGGGATCGTTGGCGTTGTAGATGGCGCTGCCCAGCACGTCGAGCCGGCGGAACAGCGAGTCGGTGAACCGCACGTCGGCGAGCGTGAAGTCGGCCGGTGGGTTGTGCACGAAACCCATGTACTTCAGGTAGTTCAGTGCCAGTTCCGCGGACAGCGTGTCGCCAGGCGCGGCGGCATCGGCCGCGGGCTGCACGAACTGCCCCCGCCACGCCAGCTCCGAGCCGTAGGGTTCGCCGCCGTTGAACAGGCTCCGTCCCTGCCGGTCGGTGGGCCCGCGGTAGACGGCGCGTACGGCGCGGACCTGCGCGGGGGTGAGGCACCGGTCGCTGTCCCTGCCCGGAGAGCACCGCAGCGATGCGGGATCGAAGCCGCACCGACGCGGATCCACGATGAGTCCGTGGGAGTTCGCGCACCGTGCCATGACGGCTGTGCTCGGAGGTAAGGCCGAACACGAGCCTGCGCGCCGGGCTGTTCTTCGCCCAGGAGCCGTCGGCTTCGTCGGCCGAGGTGTGCCCCTCGTCGTCGGTGGCGAGGACCAGGGTGCCGTCGTCCGCCGCCGTGCACACGTAGCCGGCCACCGGCGGGTCATCCAGGTGCACCACACCGCAGTACGACTGGCAGCCCTCCTGGACGTAGCGCCCGTGCCAGGTGCTGACAGGGAGCTTGATCTCCAGGTGGGTCTGGGGTGCGATGACACCCTTCACGTCGCAGAAGGAGACGCTCTTCGGGCGCGGCAGGGCATCGAGTCAGGTCTGCCACCGACGAACGGATGCCGATCGGCGTGGCCGTGCGACTTTCGTCGGTCCTGGCCTCGTCGGAGGACGGTCCGGGCTCCGTCAGCGCACCTGGGACGACCGCAGCCGGCGCCAGCGCCGGGCGGTGTGGACGAGCAGGAGGCCGAGGAGCACGACCCCGGTGAGCGCGTGCCAGCGGATGCGCGTGGGATGGCCCGCGAACCAGTCCCAGAAGCCGGAGACGAGCATTCCCATCGTCAGGGCGGCCAGCAGCGCGTCGGCGAGGGCGAGCCGGCCTGCGGGCTGGAGGAAGGCGCTGACCCGCAGGAGTCGGCGGCTGAGCGAGGCGGACACCCGGCGACGCTGCAGGAGGTGCGCGACGACCAGGGCGACGAAGACGAGCCCGAGGATGATGTGGACCGCCAGGACCGGCTCGAGGGTGACCGAGGTGACGGCGCTCGCGATGAGGCCGAGGTGCACCAGCCAGCGCGTCCGCCGGCGTCGTCCGGGCCGCGCCGGAAGGGCCGGCGCCGGTCCCGTCGAGTCGATCATCCGCGCGCCTCCCGGAACGGATGGGTCGGGCACGCTCAGCGTGCGCGTCGATCACCCGCCCGCGCTTCCGGGAAGTCCCTGAACCCGACCCTGAACTCCGGGGAACCGAGCGGGCCGTCTGACGACCCGGATCTGCGCAGTCGCGCGGCCCGCACTGTCGGTCCCGTCGGCTATCGTCCGGGACATGACTGAGACGTCGCCGATCCGCGTGGTCGAGGGTGGGGCGTTCGACGGGGACACGGACACGGCCGACTCTGTCGCTCCCGAGCTGCAGCTGGACCGGCACCGCCCGGCGCTGACCGGTTACTGCTACCGGATGCTGGGGTCCCTGCACGACGCCGAGGACGCCGTCCAGGAGACGATGGTCCGGGCCTGGCGGGGCCTGGACCGCTTCGACGGGAGATCCTCCCTGCAGTCGTGGCTCTACCGTATTGCGACGAATGTCTGTCTCGATGCGCTCGGCGCCCGGAAGCGGCGGGCGCTGCCGGTGGACCTGACCGCTCCGTCACCGCCCCTCGCGTCGTTGCTCGGTGAGCCGCGGCCGGGAGCCGCCTGGGTCGAGCCCGTCCCGGACGAGCGGATCAGCGTCGAGGGCGACCCGGCCGACGTCGCGGTCGCCCGCGACACCGTGCGGCTCGCGTTCGTCGCGGCGCTGCAGCACCTGCCGCCCCGCCAGCGCGCCGTACTCATCCTGCGCGAGGTCCTGCGGTGGCGGGCCGAGGAGGTCGCCGAGCTCCTCGACACGACCACGGCGTCGGTCAACAGCGCGTTGCAGCGGGCCCGAGCCACCATGGCGGCCCGCGACCCCGGGGCCGCGCCACTCGACCCGGTGGACGACGACCAGCGCGAGCTGCTGGCCCGCTACATCGGCGCCTTCGAGCGCTACGACATGAAGTCTCTCGTCACGTTGCTGCACGAGGACGCGACACAGAACATGCCGCCGTACGAGATGTGGCTCAGTGGCCGCGACGACATCATCGCCTGGATGCTCGGCCCGGGGATCGAGTGCCGGGGGTCGCGCCTGCTGCCCACGATGGCCAACGGCTGCCCGGCGTTCGGGCAGTACCGGCCGAGCGGGCCTGGCGGGCGGCACCAACCGTGGGGGCTCCACGTCCTCGAGATCGCGGACGGCAGAGTCGCACGCCTGACGGTCTTCCTGGACACGACACTGTTCCCGCTCTTCGGCCTGCCGGCTCACCCGCGCGACTGAGTCGGCCGGTCAGCAGTCGTCGAGCGCGACCGCCTCGTCCAGCCCGACCAGCACCAGCAACTCACGAAGGCCGGGTCCGGCGTGCACGAGCTGCATCCGGTGACCCTGGCGGCGGGCGACGAGCTGGATGCGCGCCAGGGCGTCGACGGCGGCAAGGTCCGGACGCCCCAGTCCTCCGACGTCGCAGACGATGCAGCGCACCGGGTGGTCGGCAAGCAGTGATTCGAGGTGCCGGCAGAGCACGCCGGTCTCGGCGGGGCACACCGGCGCCGAGAAAACGACGATGAGTGCGTCATCGAGTCCGGGCGGCGGCGCCGTTCCGCCCTCGGGAGCGCACACCTCGACCTCCAGCCATCGGTCCCCACCCTCAAGACCGCCGACCGCCGCGGAACTCATCGCCCCTACCCGTGACCAAGAAACAAACGCACTAGTAGTGCGTTTGGGTGGGCGACACGCCGTGTGGGACCTCCGAAACGCACTACTAGTGCGTTTGTTGCGGTGGGGCAGTGGGTTTGTCGGTGGTCACGTACAGCGGAATCCCGTGCAGAGGGCGGCGATCGCGGCGATGTCGTCGGGTTGGCGGGGGTCGTCGGTGGCGACCCGGTTGGATCGGACGTGACCGCACCGGACGCAGCGCTGAACCACCATCAGACCCTTTCCGGGCCGCCGGTCGATCGCCATCGGTGCCATCAGGCCGCGGCAGTCCGCGAGACGGTCCCCGGGCCGGACGTCGACGTGTCTGGACCACAGGCAGGACGGGCAGTGGTTCCGGCCTGCTCCCGCAGTCGATGGGATATCGACATGCAGGCGCAGGGTTCCGTTGCGCTCTCGCCCCGTACGGGGCTCCCGGGCTGGACGGAGCGAGTGACTCGTTCACCGCCGTTCCGCTGGGTCAGCGATTACTTCCGGTTCCTGCTTCACCGGGCCGTTGCAGACCCGGATCCGGACTTCGACCGAGGTTGTGGATTTGTCTCCGTCGCACCGACGTCGGCGTCGTCCCCTGGATCAGGCCTCCGCAGTGCGGATCAGTGTCACCGGTGACCTCCTCCCGGTGTCATCCGACCACGCGGGGCCGGCTCGCCGCATCCGACTAATGTCATCCCGCCGCTCTTGACCCCCATGTCGACTCGGCCATAGCGTGCCCGCCATCCACCCGAGGGGGCTGACCATTGCGGGCTGCACTGGCGGTAGCGGCGATCATTCCCGTGCTCGGCCTCGCGGTCGGGCAACCGGCGGCGGCAGGACACGCAACGGCGGGCCGGACCGCAGTCCAGATGCGCCATGACGCCAACGGGCTGGCCGTGGCGGTCCCGGCGGGGGCCGGTGCGGCGGGCTACTCGGTCAGGGTGGCCACGGCGCCGTTCCGGATCACCACCGTGCGGTCCGGTCACACCGTCCTGCAGACCACCGCGGGCGCCGCCGGCGCGTCCGGGCCCGCAGACTTCCGCACCGCCGCCGGGTGGCAGGCGGCTACCGCCGTACGCACGTCGGTCCTGCATGGTCGGGTGCTCGACCTGACGCTGGCGACCACCGTCCTGGGGGACGACGTCGACTACCGGATCACCCTGAAGAGCGACCGGTACGACGTCGCCTGGTCCGTGCACGGCCCGGTCGCCGCGACGCAGGTGGCCAGCCACTACACGGTCGCCTCGGCCGGGCACTGGTACGGCCAGGGCGAGGCGCAGACCGCCGACGGCGGTCCCTACACCCGCCAGCCGTGGCCGTTGGACTCCGGCGCGGTCCGTGACCCCGCCATGGGCCCGGCGGAATACCTCATGACCGACCCGTTCTGGTTCACCGAGCGCGGCACGGGCCTGTGGGTCGACACCAACGACGTCATGGACGTGTCGATGAATGCGCTGCAGAAGGGCGTCTTCGGCTACGCCGTGACCGACAGCGACGCGATGCGGGCCACGACCTTCGTCGAGCGAACCCCGCGCGCCGTCTATCAGGACTACATCGGCATCACCGGCACTCCGGCGAAGAGCGATGCCACCGCGGCGCAGTACCGCGCGCCGCTGTGGAATTCGTGGGCGCAGTTCTACAGCGACGTGACCGAGGCGTCGACCCTCGACTGGGCCGAGGGCCTGCACCGTGCGGGGATCCCGGGGCAGACGATCCAGGTCGACGACGGATGGATGAGTCACTACGGCGACTCGACGTTCAACAGCACATTCCCGACCCCGAAGAAGCTGTCCGACCAGATCCACGCGATGGGTGACGACTTCGGCTTGTGGGAGACGTTGTGGATCAACAATGACGCGGACAACTACGCCTACGCCGCCTCGCACGGCTACCTGCTGAAGTCGAAGACCGATCCGAGCAAGCCGTGCAGCGTCACGTGGTGGAACGGCACCGCGGGGATCGTCGACCTGGGCAATCCCGCTGCCCGGGCCTGGTACGTCGCCCAACTGCAGAAGCTCGAGCAGACCTACGGCGTCGACGGGTTCAAGTTCGACACCCGGTTCTTCGACGAATCCTGCGCGCCCTACCCGGGACACACCGCGCTCGACTACCTGAGCCTCGGCGCACAGCTGACCGACCAGTTCGACCAGCAGGGCGCCGGGGTCCGCATCTCGTGGACCGGTTCGCAGAAGTACGGGTTCGTCACCCGGGAAATCGACAAGGGCACCGGCTGGGGCTCGCTGCAGGCAGCGGTGGCGCAGGACCTGTCGATCAGCACGATCGGCTACCCGTTCGTCGAGACCGACATGATCGGCGGATCGGACGGGCAGCCGCCGCCCACCAAGCAGGTGCTGATCCGGTGGGCTCAGGCCGCGTCGTTGATGCCGCTGATGTATTCCTCGACGTCCCCGCTCGGAATCACGAACTCGGCCGGCACCCGGAAGTACGACCAGCAGACGGTCGATCTCTACCGTGTCGCGGTCCGGACGCACCAGCTCCTCGCGCCGTACATCCTCGAGCAGGTGCACCGAGCGGTGCGGACCGGTGAGCCGATCATGAAGCCGCTGTTCTTCGACTTCCCCGGGGATCCGTCCGGCTACACCGTCGACGACGAGTGGCTGCTCGGCGATTCGCTGCTCGCCGCCCCGGTGCTCGGTTCGGGCACCAGCCGGGACATCCACCTGCCGCCCGGCCGGTGGTACGACGTCGCGGCGCACCGGATCCGCACCGGTCCCGCCGAGCTGCACGGCTACGCCGCCGGGTTGGGGACGACACCGTTGTTCGTCCGGCTCGGCACCGCCCAGAGCGGGCGGCTGATGGCAGATCTCAGGTAGCGCCCGCCGGCCCCGCGATCTCGGCCAGGACCGCACGAGTGAGCTCCGGTACGGCGGCGGCGACGGCGGGGGAGAGCCCGACGCCGAAGCCGAGGTCGGCCGCCTCGACCGCGTAGACGACCAGCCGGCCGGGCGCGCGGTGCAGCGCCTCGGCGAGCCGGATCGCGTCGGGGATGCCGACCGCGTGGGTGCTCGCGGTCCCGGTTGCCGCGGGCAGCGCGTCGACCGTGGTGCGGTGGACCCGTCCCGGTGTCGACGGTTCGCACAACACGGCGTCGACCACCACCGCGACCGGCACCTCCGACCAGGCGTCCAGAAGCTGGCTCGGTTCCCCGTCCGCGATGGTGAGCGAAACGCCGGGCGGGGAGCACTTCTCGAGCTCCGCGACGACCGCCGGCCCGACGCCGTCGTCGCGGCGGTACTCGTTGCCGACGCCGATCACGGCGGCCCGCGTCGCCGTCACCGGCGTTCGACCGCGAGGTCGAGGAAGTGGGCGGAGCAGGAGATGCACGGGTCGTAGTTGCGGATCGTCCGCTCGCACAGGGCGGTGAGCGCGGCGTCGTCGAGGGCGAGGTTGGTCGAGACGACGGCCCGCAGGTCGTCCTCGATGGCTGCCTGGTTCTGCGACGTCGGCGGGATGATCGCGGCGGTGCGGATCAAGCCGTCGTCATCGAGCTCGTAACGGTGGTAGAGCAGCCCGCGCGGCGCTTCGCTGACTCCGTGCCCGACTCCCGCCCTCGGCGGCACGTCCACGGCGGCCCGGTCCGGGCGCTCGTACGCCGCGATGAGCCGGAGCGCCTCGTCGACGGCGTAGACGACCTCGACGGCCCGGACGACGATGCTGCGGAACGGGTTGCGGCAGGTCGCCCCGAGGCCGGCCTCCGTCGCTGCCTGGCGGGCGATCGAGGAGAGCTGCGCGGAGTTGATCGTGTAACGCGCGAGTGGCCCGGTGAGATAGGAGCCCCCGTCCAGGGTCGCGTGCAGCGCGGTGGAATGCGACACCTGCTGCTCGACGACATGGTCGGGGAATTCGCCGGGGGCGAAGGTCGGGCCGCTCGACATGGCGACGTCACCGCGTTCGATGGCGTAGCCCGCGGGGTCGGTGACCGCCAGCAGTTCATGACCGAGATCCAGATCGGGGAAGTCGAACGACGCGACCCATTGCACCGTGGCCAGCGCGTCGTCGAGGGCGAGCCGTAGCTGCTCGGCGAGCGGCGCCAGCTCCGCAGCGGTGGGAGCGCTGTAGAAGCCGCCGACCCGCGGATTGACCGGGTGGATCGCGCGGCCTCCGATCCGTTCGAGAATCGCGTTGCCCGACTTCTTCAACCGCAGCCCGCGTTCGACCAGGTCCCGGTGGTCCTTGGCGAGCGCGATCGAGTCGGGGTACCCGAGGAAGTCGGGTGCGTGCAGGAGGTAGATGTGCAGCGCATGACTGGAGATCCATTCGCCGCAGTAGAGGAGCCGGCGCAGCGCGGCGATCTGCTCGTCCACGACCACCCCGCACGCGTCCTCGACCGCCTGCCAGGCGCTGGTCTGGTAGGCGACCGGGCAGATCCCGCAGATCCGTGACGTGATGTCGGCGACCTCGGTGTGCTGCCGCCCGCGCAGGAACGCCTCGAAGAAGCGCGGCGGCTCGTAGATCGCCAGCTCGGCGCTGCGGACCTCGTCGTTCTGGATGACGACGCGCAGCGCGCCCTCTCCCTCGACCCGGGCCAGCGAGCTGACCCGCAACTGCCTACTGCGGTGCGTCATCGGACCCGCCTCGCTCCGCGAACTCCGGTGCCGCGACGTTGAACGTGCTGAAGACCCGGTCGACGTCGCCGTCGCTCATGCCGCAGGTGTGCAGCTGGCCGATCAGCGCAGGCAGGTTCGCCCCGGTCATCGGGCCGAAGCAGCCGTAGCAGCCCCGCCGGACCGATGGGCACAGCGCCCCGCAACCGGCATGCGTCACCGGGCCGAGGCACGGTGTGCCGTCGGCGACCATGACGCAGGTCAGGCCCGCCCGCTTGCACTCCGTGCACACGCTCGTATCCGGCACGTCCGGCTTGCGGCCGGCGAGGAACGCCGAGATCACCTCGAGCAGCTGCCGCTTGTCGATCGGACAGCCGCGCAGCTCGAAGTCGACCGGCACATGCGCGGAGATCGGGGTCGACGTGGCAAGGCTGTCGATGTAGTCCGGGCGGGCGTAGACGACGGACCGGAACTCCTCGACGTCGCCGAAGTTGCGCAGCGCCTGGATCCCGCCCGCGGTGGCGCAGGCCCCGATCGTGATCAGCACCCGGGACTGTTCGCGGACCATCCGGATGCGGTCGAGGTCTGCCGCCGTGCTGATGGAACCCTCGACCAGCGACACGTCGTACGGGCCCGGCACGATCTCGGAGGACGCCTCGAGGAAGTGCCCGATCCTGATCTGCCCGGCGATGGTCAGCAGTTCGTCCTCGCAGTCCAGCAACGTGAGCTGACACCCGTCGCAGGACGCGAACTTCCACACAGCCAACATCGGTGGGCTCATCACAGCTCCGGTACGGCGAGTAGGGGTCGGGCCAGGCCGTAGTCGATGACCGGGCCGTCGCGGCAGATCAGCAGTGGCCCGAGCTGGCAGTGCCCGCACAGGCCCACCCCGCACTGCATGTTGCGCTCGAGCGAGACACGGATGTCGGCCGGTGCAACTCCCTTGTCCAGCAAGAGGTTCGCGCTGAACCGGGTCATGGGCTCGGGGCCGCACACGAAGGCGGTCGTCCGCCGGTGGTTCAGCGGCAGGCGACCGAGCGGCTCGGTCACGAAGCCCACCGGCCCGTCCCATCCGTCCGCGGGCAGGTCGACCGTCTGCAGGACGTCGAGGTCGGGCCCGGCCGTCCAGGCGGCGAGCTCGTCGCGGAAGAGGAACTCCGTGGGGTTGCGGGCGCCGGCGACGAGCACGACCCGGTCGAAGTCGTGGCGCCGGGCCAGGGCGGTGAGCAGGATCGACCGCACCGGGGCGAGGCCGACGCCGCCCGCCACGACCACGAGATCGCGACCGGTCGCGGTGTCCAGTCCCCAGTCCGTGCCGTAGGGGCCGCGGACACCGACCCGGCTGCCGGGCGCGCAGTCGCACAGTGCCGCGCTGACGGCTCCGACGTTGCGGATCGTCTGCGTCAGCACGCCGTCGCCGGCGGTGGGGTCCCCACTGATCGAGATCGCGATCTCGCCCACGCCGCGGGCGTAGAGCATGGTGAACTGCCCGGCCTTGAAGGCCGGGAGTCCCGACCGGACCGGCTCCAGCCGCAGCGTCACCGAGTCGCGGGTCTCCACGCGCCGGTCGATGACCCGGTAGGGGACCGGCAGCATGGACCCCGGGTCACCGGTCACGGGGGTTCTCGTAGAGGTTGAGCAGCCGGGCGCGGGTGCTCTGCAGGCGGCCGAGGAGCGCCTCGAACAGTCCGAGCGCGAGCGGATAGCCGAGCGCGGGATCCTCGCCCGCGAGGGTCCGCAGCCGCGCCGTGTCGAGCTCGACGGCGACGACGGGTTCGGTGGTGACGGCACTGAAATGCCAGCGGTGCGGCGGAACCAGCCAGGACCAGCCGAGAACGTCGCCGGCGTGCAGCGTCTGGATGACCAGCGATCCGCGGCCGGGTGCCACCGTCTTCAGGGCGATCCGCCCGGACCGAATGAGCCAGCAGCCGTTGGCGTCCTGGCCCTCGTGGAAGAGATGCGCGCCGGTGGCGAAGGTGACCTCGTGCGCGGTGTCGGCGATCCGCGCGCGCTGTGCGTCGCTCAGCGTGCCCAGCAACGGGAGCTCGGCAAGGGTGTCAGCGCTGAGCATCGGCGGTCCCGCTGTCCGTGCCCGCGGCGTCCGGCTGGCCGGCGAGGCGGGCGACCTCTTCGGTGATGTCGATCCCGACGGGACACCACGCGATGCAGCGCCCGCATCCGACGCAGCCGGAGGTGCCGAACTGGTCGTACCAGGTGCTCAGCTTGTGGGTGATCCACTGCCGGTACCGGCTCGCGCCGGAGACCCGGACCTCGCCGCCGTGGAGATACGAGTAGTCCAGCTCGAAGCACGAGGCCCAGCGCTCGGACCGCTCGGCGTGCTCGCCGGTGAGATCCGTGACGTCCTCGGTGGTGGTGCAGAAGCACGTCGGGCAGACCATCGTGCAGTTGCCGCAGGTCAGGCACCGGTCGGCGACCTCGATCCAGTTCACGGCGTCCTGGTGGTCGCGGAGCAGCGCCCTGAGGTCGCCGGACGGCATGGTGCGTCCCATGTGGTCCGCGGCGTCGGCGACCGCCGACCGCGCGTCGTCGACCTCCGGCCCGGACGCCGCGCGGTGATCGACTTCGGCGAGGATACGGGCGCCCTCGTCGGTGCCGACGTCCACGAGGAACCGGTGCCCGGTGTCGTCGATCCGCTCGGTGAGGGACAGGTCGTAGCCGGGCCCGGGGGCGGGCCCGGTGCCCATGGAGGCGCAGAAGCAGACCCCACCCGGTTCGGTGCAGCCGGCCGCGACGACGAACAGGCCCTGCCGGCGCCGCGCGAACGAGCCGTCCGGATGGGCGCCGTCGCCGAGGACGCCGCCGAGGGTGGCGATGGCGGCCAGGTCGCAGCCGCGTACGCCGAGGAACGCGTAGCGGACCGGCTCCTCCGTTGCCGGGGTGAAGCTCGTACCGTCGGTCGACCACAGGGGTTTGCGGGGTGGATGCAGGAACTGCTTCCACGACTGCGGGCCGGCCGAATGCCCGAAGACCGCGGCGTCGTCGCGGCGGTGTACCCGGTAGCGGCCGGGGGCGGTCTCCACCCCCCAGCCGGCGGGGAGGTCGGCGCCGGAGCCGAGTTCGGCGAGCACGATGGCGTTGTCCCGCAGTGTCGGCCCGACGACGCGGTATCCCGCGTCGACCAGTACGGCGATCAGCACGTCCAGGCCGGCCCGGTCCACGATGACCGGGGCGCCGTTCATGTCTCTCCCTCGCTCAGGAACAACTATCCGTCCGTCCACTGAACACCGGCAGGTGACCGTGCGTCAGTGTCGAAGGTCCCACGCGGGAAGACTAGGACCATCTGCGACGCGCCGGGGGAGGTCGCCGATGTTCAGTGCGGGGGAGACATTGACCGCCGGTCCGGGCCGGTGGGTGACGGTCGGTGCGGCGACGGTGGCCCGCACCGGGTGGTGCTGCTCGCCGTCCGCAGTGGCGGACGCGATCCGGGTGTTGTCGAGCACGACGGTGCCGTGGGCCGGATCCGGGCGGGCCGGGCAGCCCCGGAGGCCTCGGCCGCGCTCGCCGTGCCGACGAGGATGCAGACCGCGAGAACGAGTGTCCCGAGACGCCACCTGCTCCGGCGTCCGGACCTCGGGATGCCCGGTCGGCGGCCCGAGGGGGGATCGACGTGGTCGGGGCCCCCGGCAATGGTCATCTCGGCTCCTCTTCGGCGCGGTCGGTGCGCCGTCGCGAGCACGGGTGCCGACGGGAACACGCGTCTTTGGCTACCCGCAGCGACCAAATACTACTCCGATTAACGCTCCGTAGTCGCATCCCCGCGGCATCGCCCGGGATGCCGCCGGCCGGTGGGCCTCAGAATGCGGCGGTGCCCTTCGGCGTACCCAGACCGGTCGGACCGTCCCAGCCCTTCGCCGAGGTGCACCACACGGCGGGAGAGCACGACCCGTTGCGACCGGTCGTCACGTCGTTGAGGCTGCCGGCGTGGCCCCAGGTGTAGGAGGCGGGGTAGGACGGGAAATGGCTCGACATGGCATAGACGCTGGCGACGATCGGCGACGAGGCGCTGGTGCCGCCGAAGACCAACCAGCCGCTCACCCCCTGATAGGCGAACGAGTCGTAGACCGCCACGCCGGTGTTGGGGTCGGCGACCGCCGAGACGTCGGCGATGCCCTTGCCGCTGCACCGTGTCGCCGCGGTCTGCCAGGACGGCTTCGCGTTCAGCGTCGAGCACCCCGAACCGGCCCCGTTCCACGCCGACTCGTGCCAGCCGCGCGCCGAGGAGTTGCGGGTCAGCGAGGTGCCACCGACCGCGATCACGGAGTCGAAGGAGGCCGGGCTCTGGACGCCGTACCCGCTGTCGCCGGTCGACGCGGTGATCGCGATCCCGGGATGGTTGTAGGCCGACATCGGACTGGTGTCGCTGCCGCCGTAGCTGTTGCTGACGGCCTTCACGCCCGCGGTGCTCGCGGCATTGTTCACGGCCTTGCCGAGGTTGCTGAACGACGCGGTGTTGGCCTCGACCAGGCGGATCTTGCAGTCGGGGCAGGCTGCGCTGACCATGTCCAGGTCGAGGGAGATCTCCTGCGCCCAGCCGCCGTTGTTGGCCGGAAGCGTCGAACCGCCGGTCTGGTTGACCTTCTTGAAGCAACCGCTGGCCGTCGTGCACGACGGCAGCCCGAACTGCTTGCGGTAGACGGCCAGGTCAGACTCGGCCTTCGGATCGTTGTAGGCGTCGACGATCGCCACGGTGCGGCCGCCCGACTTGGCGGAGCCCAGAGCGTAGGCCGAGCGGATTGCCGACGGGCCGTAACCTGACGGCGTCGCGTGGGGGACCGCCGTGCCCTCGGCGGTCACCGCGTCGTGGCGGATCGCCAGGCACCCGGCTCTGCCGGGTGCCGGCCGGTCACAGACGTGGGTGTTGCGATGTGCGGTCGCGTGCACGGACGGGCTGGCGCCAGCGACCGCCGAGACCGGCAGCGCCAGGGCCAGCGCGGCGGGCACGGCAAGCAGGACTTGTCGACGCACAGGGTCCTCCCCCAAATCGGCACCCCGCCCCGGACCGGGTCGTGGTGGGCCAGATGCTGCACCAGGTCAGCGGTCGGTGTCCACCACCGGGTCGTGCCGGCCTCTGTGGTGCCCCATTGTCGTCGCCCGCGCGCGGACCGGCTACCGGATCCCGAAAGCGGCATCGACGGTCTGGGCGAGGAGCACGGCGATGGTCATGGGACCGACGCCACCCGGGACAGGCGTGATCATCGACGCGCGGTCGGCCGCGGTCGCGAACTCGACGTCGCCGACGTTGCCGGGGTTGTAGCCGGCGTCGACGACCACCGCGCCGGGCCTGATCCAGGCGCCCTTGACGAGCTCGGGCCGGCCGACGGCGGCGACGACGAGGTCCGCCTGCGCGACCTGCCCGGGCAGATCCGTGGTACGGGAGTGGCAGTAGGTGACCGTCGCGTTGCGGCCGAGCAGGAGCATCCCCAGCGGCTTTCCGAGGATCGGGCTCCGGCCCACGACGACCGCCTGCGTGCCGGAGAGCGGGACGTCGTAGGCGTCGAGAAGACGCATGATCCCGCCGGGCGTGGCCGAGGCGAATCCCGGCTCGCCGAAGGCCATCTTCGCGAACGACGTGCGGGTGACCCCGTCGACGTCCTTGGCCGGATCGATGGCCTCGAACGCGGCCCGCTCGTCGATCTGCGAGGGGACCGGATGCTGCAGCAGGATCCCGTCGACGCCCGGATCGGCGGACAGCGCACCGATCTCCGTGACGAGCTCCTCGGTCGTCGTCTTCTCGGCCAGTTCGATCGGTCGGGACTCGATGCCCACCTGCTCGCTGCGCCTGGCCTTCATCCGCACATAGGTGCGGGACGCGGGATCGTCACCGACCAGGACGGCCGCCAGGCAGGGCCGGCGGCCGTGCTCGCTCAGATACCGCGCCGCACGCTCGGCGGTGTCCGCCAGCAGGGCGTCCGCAGTGGCCTTGCCGTCGATGATCGTTGCGGACATGCAGCCTCCTCACTCGGTGGTGAGGAGCACCCAGGCGTACGACGCTCCCGAAAACTGCACTCCCCGGTGGTGACCCACCTACGCCAGTCGTGCGAAGCCCCAGGCTATCCCAGACCGTTCCGGGGCACGCCCAACGATGTCGCCCGTCGGCCGACCCTTGACGTCTCGCGGCAACCGGAGTAGTCACCAGTCGTCGCTCTTCGCGAAAAGTCGATGACGCCGTGTCACAGCGGCGGGGGGAGTGCCCATGTGGCCACGTCGGATCGGTGTTCCGGTTCTCGCCGGTGCGCTTGTCGTTGCCGGCAGCGTCGCGGCGGGTGTCGGCAGTCCGGCATCCGCGGCGACGCATCCCGGGACCGCCGCGTGCAGCCCGGTCACGACGACGCCGACGTTCCGCGGGACGACGCCGACCGCGGAGAAGGTGCTCGGGTTCACCCTCGGCAGCCGCGAGGCCACCGACGAGCAGCTCAACCGCTATCTCGCGGCGGTGGACAGGTCCAGCAACCTGGTGCGCAGTGGCACCTTCGCGCACACCTGGTCCGGGCGGCCGCTGAAGTACGCACTCGTCAGCGCGGCGGGCAACCTCACCGCGACCAGGCTGGCCCGGATCCGCGGTGACGCGGCGAGGCTGCGCAGGCCGGATCTCCCGGCCGGACAGGCATCGGCGATCGAACGCCGGATGCCGACCATTCTCTGGCTGACCGCCAACGTGCACGGCAACGAGCCGGCCAGCGGCGACGCCAGCCTGCGGGTGCTCTACGAGCTCGCCGACCGCACCGACTGCGTGGCCCGGGCCATCCTCTCGCACGCACTCGTCGGGATCATCCCGTCGCAGAACCCCGACGGCAGGGCGAACGACGTCCGCACCAACTCCTACAACTTCGACATGAACCGCGACTGGTTCGCCCGCACCCAGCCGGAGACGTCCGGCAAGCTCGACCTGCTGCAGCAATACCCACCGCAGCTCTACATGGACGAGCACGGGATGGGCGGCTCCGGCTACTTCTTCCCGCCGAACTCCGACCCGATCTACCACGAGACCAGCAACCGGTCGGTCGACTGGATCAACAACCTCTACGGCGCCGCCAACGCCGCGGCGTTCACCGCCAAGAAGCTGTCCTTCGAGACCTACCAGGCCGGCTACGACCTCTTCTACCAGGGCTACGGCGACAGCGTCCCGACCACCGAGTTCGGTGCGGCCGGGATGACCTACGAGGTCGGCCAGCAAGCGAGCTACCCCGACCAGACCTACAAGCACTACCTGTCGGGCATCACGTCCCTCTACGCCGGCGCGACCCATCGGCAGTCGATCCTGACCGGCTGGCACCGGAGCTTCGTCACTGCGGCACGGCAGGGCCGGAGGTGCGCCCTGCAGCCGAACCAGGTCTACAACCCCGGCAGCACCGTGGAGTTCCAGGTCCCCGACATCCGGGTGTGCGGCTACTTCCTGCGGGGCGGCGGGGCCAAGGCGCGCGACCTGGCGTCGGTGGTCCGACGGCTGCAGCAGGCCGACGTGTCGGTCTACCGGCTGAGCAAGCCGCTCTACGTCCCGGACTACACCGCCTACGGGCGTCAGCCGCAGCCGACCACGATGCCCACCGGCACCTACTGGATCCCGATGGCGCAGGCGCAGAAGCACTGGATCCAGGCGATGCTCAACGAGAACACCTACGTGCCGTTCCCCTACTTCTACGACGTCAGCGGATGGAGCATGCCGCTGCTGGACAACCTCGACGGCGGCTACACGGGCACCAGCCTGCACCCCGCCGCCACCGCGCTGCCGCTGCAGAAGGTGCCGGCGATGAGACTGCCCTCGGCGCTGCCGAGGGTCGGCATCCTCACCTACGCCTCGAGTCCGTTCCGCCCGTCGGAGAGCACCGGTTGGCTGCGCTGGCGGTTGGCGAGGGACTGGCACATCTCGGCCTCCGTGCTCACGCCCGACCAGGTCAGCGCGTCCACCCTGAGCCACCTCGACGTGCTGCTCACGCCCGACCTCGACGCGGGGACGGTGGCCAAGATCCTCGGTGACGCCGGCAAGACCGCCCTGGCCGACTGGGTGAACGGCGGTGGCCGCTACGTCGGCTGGCAGGGAGGCACCGATCTCGCCGCCCGGCTCGGGCTGTCGACGGTCACCCTGACCGCCCCGACCTCGCAGGTGCCGGGCACCCTCTTCCGGGTCGATGCCGCGGCACACACCCCGCTCACCGCGGGCGTCGGGCCGACCGACTGGGTGATGTACGCCGGTGACCCGGTCATGCGGGCGAGCGATCCGGCCGACGTCGTGGCCTCCTACCCGTCGGCGACCTCACCGGACTGGTTCACCTCGGGCTACCAGAAGGGTGCCGAGGAGCTCGGGACCACGGCGGCCGAGGTCGATCAGCGGGCCGGCACCGGTCACGTCACCGTCTTCTCGGTCGAGCCCAACTTCCGCGCGTTCACCGACGGCAGTGCCCGGCTTCTGTTCGACGCGATCGTCGATTCGGGCGCCGCGCCCGCCACCGCCCGGCCGCAGATCGGTTCCCCGCAGCGGAGGGCCGCCGAGCAGCGCGCGGGTCTCGCCGCGCGACGGATCGTGCAGCCGCTCGGAGCCGACCTGGTCGTCACCGCCCGCACCGACGGCGCCGCGACGACGGCGCGGGTGCTACGCGGCCACGGGGTGTCCTTCCGGACATCGCGCACACCGACGTCGGTGACGTACTACGTCGACTTCGGTCGTCGCGCACCGGCCGATCTGCCTGCGTGGGCGCGGACGCTGCCGGACGAGCTGACCCGGGACGGGGCCGCACCGCTGCTCATATCGACTCCTTAGACCGGTTCAGTAGGCTGATCCGATCCGTCCGGACGTCGATGGGGACAGCGCATGTCATTGCCGCAGCCGCGCACCGACGAGGGTCGAGCGGGCCTGGCGGCGCTGCTCGCCGCCCCGGGCGACGCACTCGTCGCCCTCGATTTCGACGGCACCCTCAGCCCGATCGTCCCCGACCCGGACTCGAGCCGGCTGGTCGACGGCGGCGCCGAGGCGTTGCGGGCCGTCGCCGCAAGGGTGGGCCGGCTGGCGGTCGTCACCGGACGTCCCGCCAAGCGCGCGGTTGAGCTCGGCGAGTTCGCGTCGGTTCCGGGCATCATCGTGGAGGGGCAGTACGGCGCGGAGCAGTGGCAGGACGGCGTACTGGCGGCACCCGAGCCGGCGCCGGGGCTCGCGACGATGCGCGCGGCGCTGCCCGACGTGCTCGACGGTGCCGACCCGGGGGTGTGGATCGAGGACAAGACCCTGGGCCTGGTCGTGCACACCCGCCGTACCCGCGATCCCGAGGGTGAGCTCGAACGTGTGGCGCCGCGGGTGGTCGCGCTCGCCGAGGAGCACGGCCTCGAGGCGAGCGCCGGCCGCGCGGTGGTCGAGGTGCGCTCGCCCGGCGTGGACAAGGGCGGCGCGATACGCCGTCTCGTCGCCGACCACCGGCCGGCGGCGGTTCTCTACGCCGGCGACGATCTCGGCGACCTTCCGGCGTACGACGCGGTGGAGGCGCTGCGCGCCGAGGGGACGCCCGGTCTGACGGTGTGCAGCTCGTCGGATGAGGTGACCGAGCTGGCCGCCCGCGCCGATCTGGTCGTCGACGGCCCGGCGGGCGTCGTCGGCCTCCTCACCGCGCTTGCCGACGCGATCGGCTGACTCAGCTGGCGCTGCGGACCGCGTCCAGCTGCTGCGCGAACCACTCGGCCGGAGGGAGTGCGGTCGAGGCCCGGGCGAGCCGTTCAGACTTCTCCCGCCGTTCCTCGGCCGGCATCAGCAGCGCCTGGTGCATGGCGTCGGCGGTGCCGGTCACGTCGAACGGATTGACCAGGATCGCGTCCGAACCGAGCAGGTCGACCGCGCCGGCCTCGCGGGAGAGGACCAGCGCGACGTCGTGCTCGGAGAGGATGCAGCCCTCCTGCGCCACCAGATTCATGCCGTCCCGGACCGGGTTGATGAGCAGGACGTCGCTGGCGCGCAGCGCGGCCAGGGAGCCGGGGTAGTCGTGCCCGACTTCGAGTACGAGCGGCGTCCAGTCATCCGTGGTGAACTCGTCCTCGATCTCCCGGCCGAGCCGTTGCACGACGGCCGTGTATTCCCGGTACTCGGGCAGGTCGTGCCTCGATGGGTAGGTATAGGCGACGTGCACGACACGGCCCTGCCACTCGGGCCGGGTCCGGAGCAGCTCCCGGTAGGCCTGCAGGCCGCGCACGATGTTCTTGGAAAGCTCGGTCCGGTCGACCCGGCCGATGACCTTCCGGTCGCCGATGACGTCGCGCAGGTCGTCGAGGCTGCTCTCGACGTCGCGCCGGTGTGCGCGCTCGTGCAGCGCTTCGCCGTCCGTGCCGAGGGCGTGCACGCCCACCCGGGTCAGCCGGCCGTCATGGGCGACGGTGCCGGCCGACTCGTCCACATCCGCGCCGAGCACCTCCTGACAACACCGGAGGAACGCCTTGGCCCACCGGTCGCAGTGGAAGCCGAGGTGGTCGGCACCGAGCAGTCCGGTGAGCACGGACCGTGCCACGTCGTCGGGAAGCATCGTGAAGTAGTCCGGCGGAGCCCACGGGGTGTGGGTGAAATGGCCGATCTGCAGGTCGGGACGCCGCTCGCGGAGCATCCGGGGGGTCAGGAAGAGGTGGTAGTCCTGCACCATCACGGTCGCGCCGTCGGCGGCATCCTCGGCCAGGGCCTCGGCGAACATCGCGTTGTAGCGCTCGTAGGAGGCCCACTGCCGTCGCCAGGCGTAGTCGAACACCGGCTTGAACGGCGAGTCGTAGAGCAGATGGTTGATGAACCACAGGGTCGAGTTGGCGATCCCGTTGTAGGCCCGGCCGAAGGTCGCGACGTCGATGGGCAGCATCCGGACGTCGAGATCGCCGACATCGACACCGGCGTCGGCGAGCCGTCCGCCCGACGCCCGGCGGGCGACCATGCGCTCGCGTTCACTCATCGCGCTGCAGACCCAGAGGCCGTCGCCGGCCGACAACGCGGACTGCATCGCACTGACGAGACCGCCCCCGCCACGCTCTGCACGGACGTCGCCATGCTCGTCGGCGACAAGAGTTATCGGTCCGCGGTTGGACGCTGCGAGGAGCGATCGGGTGCCTGACATGCCCCCAAGGCTATCGGGCTTGCAGAAGCGGGATTGCCTGCCCCTAGGGCTAAACAGCGCTCGCCGACATTAGAGCGACGACAATTGAAAGGCAGTACCGACTGGTGGTCGGCGCAGATCGCCGCTGTTGCACTATTCAGTTCTTGCGGGCATTTACGCGACACGCAGCAACATTCGTGGCACTCTGACTCACAACATTCGGGGTAACGGGGAGGTTCGAAGTGGATCGCGGTTGGTGGTGGTGTTTGAAGCACAACGTCGTCGAGGAGGACGACGGCTGCTCCAATGCCGATCGACTCGGGCCATTCAGTTCTCCGGATGAGGCCGCGCGTGCGCTGGAAATCGTGCGCGAACGCAACGAGAAGTGGGATGCCGAGGACGAGGCATGGAACAGCGGCGGCTGAGTTCTCGGGTACTTGCGCGGCGTGGCGGGTTGACGGTATAGGGCTCGCACTCTTCAGTGATCTACAACCGCTGTTGTCAAGGAGGCAGATATGCCGGCAAGGGCCACGACCAGCAGGGCCGCGAAGTCCGTGCGTAGGACCTCGGCGGCCAAGAAGAGCCCGACCACCCGTCGGGCCACGACGGCGAGGAAGCCAGCCGCGAAGAAGAGCCCGACCCGCAAGGCGGCGACGGCGAAGCGGACGACGACCCGCAAGGCGACCGGGGCGCGCAAGACCACCGCGCGCAAGACCACCGCGCGCAAGACCACCGGCGCCCGCAAGGCGACGGCGCGCAAGACCACCGGTGCCCGCAAGACCACCGGCGCCCGCAAGGCGACGGCGCGCAAGACCACCGGTGCCCGCAAGACCACCGGCGCCCGCAAGACGGCGGCCAAGCGCACGACGGCGGCCCGTAAGACCGCGGCCAAGCGCACCACGGCGGCCCGTAAGACCGCCGCGAAGAAGACCACCGGGGGACGCAAGACCACCGCGCGCAAGACCACCGGCGCCCGCAAGGCGACGGCGCGCAAGACCACCGGTGCCCGCAAGTCCACCGCCCGCAAGGCGACCGGGGCGCGCAAGACCACCGCGCGCAAGACCACCGGCGCCCGCAAGACGGCGGCGCGCAAGACCACCGGCGCCCGCAAGACGGCGGCCCGCAAGACCACCGGCGCCCGCAAGGCGACTACCCGCACGGCGAGTGGTGCCCGCAAGACCATCACCCGCAGGTCGCCTGCCCGCCGGACGAGCAGCCGTCGCACCACCCGCTGAACCACTGTCTTCGCGGCTCGTGCCTGCTGCGAAGATGACGCCATGGACGATGTTCACGGCGTGACCGATCTCGTGATCGGTGTACTTGGCGGCACCGGACCGCAGGGCCGAGGGTTGGCCCTGCGGTTCGCCGTGTCCGGGCTACAGGTGCTGATCGGATCGCGGGATGCGGCCCGGGCTGCCACGGCTGCCGATGCGGTCAACCGGTCGATCCCGGCGGGTGCGCCACATGCCCGGGGCGAGGACAACACAGGCGCCGCCGAACATGCCGATCTGGTCGTGGTGGCCGTTCCCTGGGAAGGACATGCCGCGACCCTCGGCGCGCTTCGGCCGGAGCTGGCCGGCAAGATCGTGGTCGACTGCGTGAACCCGATCGGGTTCGACGACCGCGGTCCGCATGCCCTCGACATTGCCGAAGGGAGCGCCGCCGAGCAGGCGGCCGTGCTCCTGCCCGACAGCCGCGTCGTAGCCGCGTTCCACCACCTCAGCGCGACGCTGCTCGCAGACCCGTCGGTGCCCACGATGGACTGCGACGTCATGGTGCTCGGCGATGACCGGGCGGCGACCGACACGGTCCGGGCGCTGGCAGACCTGATTCCCGGATTGCACGGCGTCTATGCCGGACGGCTGAGGAACGCACACCAGGTCGAGGCGCTCACGGCGAATCTGATTGCGATAAACCGCCGTTACAAGGCCCACGCGGGTATCCGGATCACCGATATCGACCGGTGAGCACCGGGGTCGGCAATCGCCTCCCCTGACCGATTCTGCCGGGCACAAAGGCTGCGCTACTCGCTAATTTCGCCAGGCTGCGAGTGGGCCGGTAAGGCCCTTCGATACCGGCGGGACAATCCCGGAGTCAGAGAAAGCTCTGGTCGCTGTTCGGGAAGCTGCCGTCCCGGACCTCTTCGGCGTATGCCGTCGCGGCGTCGCGTAGGGAGGACCGCAGGTCGGCGAACTGCTTGACGAACCGCGGTAATTTGCCTCCGCGCAGACCAGCCATGTCCTGCCAGACGAGGACCTGGGCGTCGCAGTCGGGACCAGCTCCGATGCCGATCGTGGGTACGGTCAGCTCACCGGTGATGCGCTTGGCGACATGTGCGGGCACCATCTCGAGGACCACCGCGAAGGCGCCGGCGCGTTCCAGTGCCGTGGCGTCGGCCAGCAACTCCTCGGCCGCCTCGCCGCGGCCCTGCACCCGGTAGCCGCCCAACTCGTGTTCGCTCTGTGGCGTGAAGCCGATGTGCGCCATCACCGGGATGCCGGCACCGACGAGCGCCTCGACCTGCGGGACGACACGGCGCCCGCCCTCCAGCTTCACGGAGTGGGCACCGCCGTCCTTCATGAATCGGACGGCCGTGTCCAGAGCCTGTGTCGGACCGGACTGGTAGGAGCCGAACGGCAGGTCGGCCACCACCAGTGAGCGGTGCGTCGAGCGCACCACGGCCCGGACGAGCGGGAGAAGTTCGTCGACCGTGACCGGCAGGGTCGACGGATAGCCGAAGACGTTGTTGGCCGCGGAGTCGCCGACGAGCAGCACCGGGATGCCGGCCTCGTCGAAGATCTCCGCCGAGTACTGGTCGTAGGCCGTGAGCATTCCCCACCGCTCACCACGGTCCTTGGCATCGATCAGGTGCGGGATCCGCACCCGTCGGTTGGGGGGGCCGCCGTAGAGCGAGGGCTCCGTGCCGGCTTGCTTCTCGTGCGCCATCTCACACCGTCCTTCCTCGAGGCCGTTTCCGGTCCCCGGGCTCTGACCCCGATGGTGTCACTCCGACGGGGGTGCCGTCTCCTTCCAGCCGCTGGTGATCGGGAGACGTCGGTCACGTCCGAACGCTTTGACCGATATCTTCGGTCCTGGTGGGTATTGCCGGCGCTTGTATTCGGCCCGGTCGACGAGCCCGATCACCCGTTCCACCACCTGCGGGTCGTGTCCCTCGGCGACCAGGTCGGCGCTGCTGCGGTCGCGGTCGACGTAACCCACCAGGATCGGGTCGAGCACGTCGTAGTCCGGGAGGGAATCGGTGTCGAGCTGGCCGGGGCGCAGCTCCGCGCTCGGTGGCTTGGCGATGGAATTCTCCGGGATCGGTGGCGTCTCGCCGTTCTTGTCCGCCTCGGCGTTCCGCCACCGGGAGAGCGCCCACACCATCGACTTGGACACGTCCTTGATCGGTGCGAAGCCCCCGGCCGAGTCGCCGTAGAGGGTCGAGTAGCCGGTGGCCAGCTCACTCTTGTTGCCGGCGGTCAGCACGATCGACGGGGTGTGCTCGTTGGACAGGGCCATGACGATCAGGCCGCGGATCCGAGACTGCAGGTTCTCCGACGCCAGCCCGTGCAGGTCGACGTGTTTCTCGACCGCCTCGACGGGATCGGCGATCGGCACCACCCGGTAATGCACCCCCTGCCGGCGGGCGAGGTCCTCGGCGTCACGCAGGGAGTGGTCGGTGGACCAGCGCGACGGCATCGCCACGGCGTAGACCCGGTCGGCGCCGAGCGCGTCGACGGCGATCGTCGTGGTGAGGGCCGAGTCGATGCCGCCGGACAGGGCGATGAACACCCGGTCGAAGCCGTTCTTGCGCACGTAGTCGCGGGTGCCGGTGACCAGCGCGCCGTAGATCTCAGCATTCTCGCCCAGTGCCTCGGCGACCGTCGCAGGCTCGGGTTCGTGACGGGGCACCGCCTGATCGGAGATCAGGTGGCGCTCGACGCTCATCCCGAGCACTGGACCGGTGATCGTCCCGCGCCCGGCGGGAAGGTCGAGGTCGACGACGACGAGGGTCTCGACGAACTGCGGAGCCCGGGCGATCAGCTCGCCGGCCGAGTCGATGACCATCGAGTCGCCGTCGTAGACCAGCTCGTCCTGGGCGCCGACCATGTTGACGTAGGCCAGCGAAGCGCCCGACTCCATGGCCCGCTGCGCGGCGAGATCCTTGCGTACGTCGTCCTTGTTGCGCTCGTACGGCGAGCCGTTGATCGACAGGACGAGGCCGACCTCGGCCAGGGCCGCCACGGCGAACGGCCCGCCGTCCTGCCAGAGGTCCTCGCAGATCGTCAGCGCCACGTCGACGCCGTGCAGCCGGAACACGGTGAACGTGTCACCGCGCCGGAAGTAGCGCGCTTCGTCGAAGACGCCGTAGTTGGGCAGGTGGTGCTTGAAGTAGCGGGCCACCACCCGGCCGCCGTGCAGCACCGCCGCCGCGTTGCGGGGGCCGCCGTCGGCGTCGAGGTAGCCGACGACGACGGCGAGATCGCCGAGCCCCTCGCCGGCCAGCGTGCCCGCGAGCTGGTCGAGCGCCGCGACGCTCGCCTCGCGGAACGACTCACGGAGCACGAGGTCCTCCGGCGGATAGCCGGTGAGGGCCATCTCCGGGAAGACCGCGAGGTGCGCGCCGCGGGCGGCCGCCGTTCTGCTCCAGGCCATGATCGCCGCGGCGTTGCCGGTGAGGTCGCCGACCGTGACGTCGATCTGGGCAAGTGCGACGCGCAACTGGGGCATGCACCTATTCTCCCGCGTCCGTCGGGGCGCGCCCCGAACAGCCCGCAAATGCGGCAAAACGCACTCGATCCGAAGGCTGTAGCCAGACCGTTACAACAATCATGCGAACCGTCATGAACGATATTCGGGTCGAATGCGTCTAGGTGGTGTCAGACTATTGTGGCCGGTTCTCGGATCGCCGGTCCGCAGGTACGGAGGACGGCTCATGCGGGGTGGGATGCGCGGGTCCTGGGCACTGAATAAGGCGTGGATTGTCGGCGCCCTCGGCGCGCTGGCATTGGTCGCCGGGTGCACGTCCACGGCGGCCGGCACCGGTGCCGCGGCGGGTGCCGGCGGTGGAGGACACAAGGCGAAGCCGACCCCGGCACCGCCTCCTCCGGTCGCGCTCGCGGTCCGGCCGGCCACCGGTACCACGAACGTCAACGTCGCGAAGCCGGTCACGGTGCGGGCCAGCCACGGCACGCTCGCCTCCGTGGTCATGACCAACGCGACCGGGAAGCGGATCGCGGGCCGGTTGTCCGCCGACCACCGCACCTGGGTCTCCGCCGTGAGCCTCGGCTACGCCAAGGCCTACGCCGTCACCGCCGTCGGGGCCAACGCCGCCGGAAAGCAGCTGACCACCAGGAGCAGGTTCCGGACGGTGACGCCGGCGACCCTCACCGACCCCACGGTCTTCCCCAGCGCATCGACCGGGTCCGTCGGTATCGGCCAGCCCATCGACGTCCGCTTCGACGAGCACATCGCCGACAAGGCCGCCGTCGAACGGCACCTCAAGGTGCGGACCGACCCCGTCCAGGTCGGTGCCTGGCACTGGATGACCGACCAGGACGTGCAGTGGCGGCCCAAGGTCTACTGGAAGGTCGGCACCAAGGTGCACGTCGACGTCAACCTCTACGGCGTCAACGTCGGCCACAACATCTACGGCCAGGAGAGCCGGCACGTCTCCTTCAAGATCCACGACAACTGGACCGCCATCGGCGACGTGAGCAAATACACGCTGACCGTCTACCACAACGGCAAGAAGGTCCGGACGCTGCCGACCAGCTTCGGCCGGCCGGAGCTGCCGACCCACAACGGCCCGCACGTGGTCGAGTTCAAGTACCCGGTCTACTACATGAACTCGGCGAGCTGGGGCCTGCCGGCCAACGCTCCGGGCGGCTACGCCAACTTCCCGGCGTACTGGGCGGTGCGGATCTCCGACGACGGTGAGTTCGTCCACGTCAACGACGGCACCGACGACGTCCAGGGCTACGCCAACGTGACCCACGGCTGCGTCAACCTGTCGATGGACAACGGCAAGTGGTTCTACGACCACTTCGGCTCCGGCGACATCGTCGACATCGTGGGTGGCTCGCCGCAGCTGCCGATCGACGACGGCTACGGCGCCTGGAACGACAGCTGGAAGGCCTGGGCCGCCGGCAGCGCCCTCAACCACTGACCGTCCCGCAGCTCCCCCCGCAACAAACGCACTACTAGTGCGTTTGGGCGCGCGACACGCCGTGCGGGGCTTCCGTAACGCACTACTAGTGCGTTTGTTCGGGGTCGGGTGGCCGGCGGAAACGCCCGCCCGGCACACTGAGAACGGCGTGGTACGCCGAACAAAGGGGAGGCCGTGGACAGGCAGCGGGAATTCGTGCTGCGGACCCTCGAGGAGCGGGATATCCGCTTCGTCCGGCTGTGGTTCACCGACGTACTCGGCTTCCTCAAGTCGGTCGCGGTCGCCCCGGCCGAGCTCGAGGGGGCGTTCGCCGAGGGGATCGGGTTCGACGGCTCGGCGATCGAGGGATTCGCCCGGGTCTACGAGAGCGACATGATCGCCATGCCCGATCCGGCGACCTTCCAGATCATGCCCTGGCAGCAGAACGAGACCGGCGACGCGGCCCGGATGTTCTGCGACATCACCATGCCCGACGGCTCCCCGTCATGGGCCGATCCCCGCCACGTCCTGCGCCGGGCGCTGGCCAAGGCCGGCGACATGGGGTTCACCTTCTACACGCACCCGGAGATCGAGTTCTTCCTGCTCAAGAACCGGCCGGAGTACGGCGCACCCCCGGAGCCGGTCGACGTCGGAGGCTACTTCGACTTGACCACCCACGACGTGGCCCACGACTTCCGCCGGGTCGCCGTCTCCGCGCTGGAGGCCATGGGCATCTCGGTGGAGTTCAGCCACCACGAGTGCGCGCCCGGCCAGCAGGAGATCGACCTGCGCTACGCCGACGCGCTGTCCACGGCGGACAACATCATGACCTTCCGGCACGTCGTCAAGGAGGTGGCGCTGAGCCAGGACGTGCACGCCACCTTCATGCCCAAGCCGTTCACCAACCAGCCGGGCTCGGGCATGCACACCCACCTGTCGCTCTTCGAGGGCGACCGCAACGCCTTCCACGACCCCGCCGACGAGCTCAACCTGTCCAAGACGGCCCGGTCGTTCATCGCCGGGCTGCTCCGGCACTCCCGCGAGATCACCGCGGTCACCAACCAGTGGGTCAACTCCTACAAGCGCCTGTTCGGTGAGCCGCTCCCGCACCAGCTCGCCGAGGCGCCCGCCTATGTCTGCTGGGGGCATCTCAACCGCTCCGCGCTGGTGCGGGTCCCCATGCACAAGCCGGGCAAGGCCAACTCGACCCGCGTCGAGGTCCGGTCACTGGACTCGGCCTGCAACCCCTACCTGGCCTACGCCGTGCTGCTGAGCGCCGGGCTGGCCGGCATCGAGGGGGAGTACGAGCTGCCGCCGGGCGCCGAGGACGACGTGTGGGCGCTGACCGAGAACGAGCGCGCGGCCATGGGTTACGACGACCTCCCGCACAACCTGTCCGACGCGCTGCGCACCATGGAGACCTCCGAGCTGGTCGCGGAGACCCTCGGCGAGCATGTCTTCGACTACTTCCTGCGCAACAAGCGCGCCGAGTGGGAGGACTACCGCGCCCAGGTCACTCCGTACGAGCTCGAGCGCTACCTGCGGGTTCTGTAGTGGCGTCCGCGGGACCGGTGGCCCTGGTCGTCGAGAACGCCGCGGACGATCCGGCCGGGCCGCTCGGGGAGTGGCTGGCCGGAGCCGGGCTGCGGCTCGAGGTCGTCCGGCCCTACGCCGGCGACGCGTTGCCGGTCGGGCTGGACAGCTACGACGCGCTGGTCGTGCTCGGCGGCGCGATGGCGGCGTACGACGAGGACTCCGTCGCCTGGTTGGGCGCGCTGAAGGGCCTGCTCCGCGAGGCGGTCGGCACCGGGCTGCCGCTGCTCGCCGTGTGTCTCGGCGCACAGTTGCTGGCCGACGCGACCGGCGGCCGGGTCGAGCCGGCGGGGGAGCAGACGGAGGTCGGCCCCGGACTGGTGGCCAAGCGGGACGGCGCGGTCGACGACCCGCTCTTCGGTCGGCTGCCCTTCACCCCCGACGTGCTGCAGTGGCACCACGATGCGGTGACCGAGCTCCCACCCGGGGCGGTGTTGCTGGCGGCGTCACCGCGCTGCGTCAATCAGGCGTTCCGCATCGGCGCCCAGGCATGGGGCGTGCAGTTCCACATCGAGACCACACCGGATGTCGTGCGCACCTGGGCGCTGGCCGAGGCCGACTTCCTTGCCGAGAACGGCATCGAGCTCGAGGTGCTGCTCGCCCGGGTCGAGGCGGCGCATCCCGACCTGCAGGAAGTGTGGGCACCGGTGGTGACCCGGTTCGCCGAGCTCGCCCGCCGCGATGCCGAGGTCCGGTAGGACCCCGGTGAGCGAGCGGTCCGGTGGAGCCCGGTGAGCGAGGTCGGCCGCCGGATCTCCGATCCGCTGGCGCGCCTGGGGTTCGCCGACGCGACCCGGGCCGGCCAGCTGCTGGCCGAGCCGGTACTCGGCTTGTGGGACCCCGACGCCCAGGACCTGCTCGGTCCGGGTGCGGACACGGTGGTGGCCGCGTTGGCCGCAGCCGCCGATCCCGACCTGGCCGTGCTCGCCCTCACCCGGCTCGCGGAGGCCGCCGCGGATCGCACGGAGCTGGTGGATCAGCTGCGCTCCAGCGCCGGTCTGCGGGCGCGGCTGCTGGGCGTGCTCGGCGCCAGCTCGGCGCTCGGTGACCACCTCGCCGCCAACCCGGATGACTGGCACCTGCTCACCGACGACGCGCAGGCGGACACGCGGATGCCGGCCGACGAGCTCACCCGGCTGCTGCTCATCGCGGTCGGCGCCGACCACGACCGTCCGCCGGACGGGACCGGCGGCGGGCGGGCCGGGTCCGCGGATCCGGCGACCGTGCAGCGGCTGCGGTTGGGCTACCGGCGGCTGCTCCTCATCCTGGCCGCACGCGACGTGGCCGGGATGGCGAGCGTCGACGAGGTGGCCGCCGAGCTCGCCGACCTGGCCGCGGCGACGCTGCGGGCCGCCCTCGCCGTAGCCGCCGCCGACCTGCCGCCCGGAGCCGCCGAGTGCCGGCTCGCCGTTGTCGGCCTGGGCAAGTGCGGCGGGCGGGAGCTCAACTATGTCAGCGACGTGGACGTCGTCTTCGTCGCCGAACCGGCCGGCTCCTCCGACGACGACGCGGCACTGCGTACGGCGACCGAGCTCGCCAGCTCGCTGATCCGGATCTGCGGCCAGGTCGCCTGGCCCGTCGACGCGGCCCTGCGGCCGGAGGGGAAGAACGGGCCGTTGGTACGCACGCTCGCGAGCCATGAGAGCTACTACCGCCGCTGGGCCCGGACCTGGGAATACCAGGCGCTGGTCAAGGCGCGGCCGGTCGCCGGTGACCTCGATCTCGGCCGGGAGTACGTCGACGTGCTGGCCCCCCTGGTATGGAACGCCGCCGCCGACGAACAGTTCGTCGAGGACGTCCAGGCGATGCGGCGCCGCGTCGAGGACACGGTGCCGGGCCGGCTCGCCGACCGGGAGCTCAAACTCGGCCGCGGCGGGTTGCGCGACGTGGAGTTCGCCGTCCAGTTGCTGCAGCTGGTCCACGGCCGGGCGGACGAGACCCTGCGCGACGGCAGCACCCTGCTCGCCCTCGAGGCACTCGCCGCCGGCGGATACGTCGGTCGGGAGGACGCCGCGACGCTGGCCGCGGCGTACCGATTCCTGCGCGTCGCCGAGCACCGGTTGCAGCTCTACCGGCTGCGCCGTACCCATCTGCTGCCGGACGAGCCGGCCGGAATCCGCCGCCTGGCCCGGTCGATGGGCCTCGCCCCGGACGCCCGGGGGGACGCCGCCGCGGTGTTCGAGGCCGAGCACACCCGGCACGCGCGCGAGGTCCGCCGGCTGCACGAGAAGCTGTTCTACCGCCCGCTGCTCACGACCGTGGCGCGGATGCCGACCGACCAGCTGCGGCTGACCCCGGCCGCGGCCCGGGAACGGCTGACCGCGCTCGGATTCGCCGATCCCGACGGTGCGCTCAACCACATCGCCGCGCTGACGGCGGGGGTGTCACGACGGGCCGCGATCCAGCGCACCCTGCTGCCGGGACTGCTCGGCTCCTTCGCCGACTCCTCCGACCCGGACGCCGGACTGCTCGCCTACCGCCAGGTCTCCGAGTCGCTCGCCTCGACTCCGTGGTACCTCCGGCTGCTGCGCGACGAGGGACCGGTCGCCGACCGGCTCGCCGTCGTGCTCGGCTCGAGCAGGTACGCCGCGGGCCTGCTCGCCCGGGCGCCGGAGGCACTGCGGCTGCTCGCCGACTCCGCCGAGCTGGCCCCGCGCGAGGCCGCCGCGCTCCGGCAGGCCTTCGTCGGCGTCGCCCGGCGGCAACCGGGCCCGGACAGCGCCGTCGCCGCCGTCCGGGGGCTCCGCCGGCGGGAGCTGCTGCGCACGGCCTGCGCCGACCTGCTCGACCTGGTCGACGTCGTCGAGGTCGGCGACGCCCTCAGCGCCGTCGCGTCGGCGACCCTGGACGCCGCGCTGACCGCGGCGCTGCGGGCGTACGCGGCCGAGCACGGCCCACCGCCGACGCGGATCGCGATCATCGCCATGGGCCGGCTGGGTGGGCACGAGGTCGGGTACGGGTCGGACGCGGACGTGATGTTCGTGCACGACCCGGTCGAGCACGCCGACGAGCAGGCGGCGGGCGCCGCGGCGACCTCGGTCGTCGAGCACGCCGTGCGACTCCTCCGCCGTCCCGCCCCTGACCCGCCGCTGGAGGTCGACGCCGGGTTGCGGCCCGAGGGCCGCAACGGCCCGCTGGTCCGCACCTTCGCGTCGTACGCCGCCTACTACCGGCGGTGGAGCGCGGTGTGGGAGGCGCAGGCGCTGCTGCGCGCGGCTCCGGTGGCCGGCGACCCGCAGCTCGGCGGGCGGTTCGTCGACCTGGTCGATCCGGTCCGATACCCCGCCGGTGGCCTGGAGCCGCAGGCCGTCACCGAGATCCGGCGGATCAAGGCGCGGGTGGACGCCGAACGCCTGCCGCGCGGGGCGGATCCGGCGACGCATACCAAGCTCGGTCCGGGCGGGCTCGCCGACGTCGAGTGGACCGTGCAGCTGCTGCAGCTGTGCCACGCCGCCGACCACCCGGAGCTGCGGACCACACGCACGCTCGACGCGCTGCGGGCCATCGCGCGCAGCGGCCTGCTCGACGCCGACGACGCCGCGGCGTTGGAGGCGTCCTGGCTGCTCGCGACGCGGGCCCGCAACGCGATGATGCTGGTGGCCGGCCGACCGGGCGACCAGCTGCCGCGCCGGGGGCGGGTCCTCACCGGAGTGACCCGCGCGCTCGGGTATCCACCCGGACGGGACCCCGGTCAGTTCCTGGAGGACTACCGCCGCGCCACCCGCCGGGCCCGCCGGGTCGTCGAGCGGGTCTTCTACGCCGACCCGCCGACCGCAGGGCGCTGACCGGCCCGGACGCCACGCCTCGACGTCACCGGCAGAGCACCATCCGCCGACGTTCCGGCACAAATCGCCCCGGCTCTCTGCCGGGAGGGCCCGTGCGACCATGAATCGATGCATTCCTCACGCCGGGCGCGACGACTGCTTGCGCTCTCGGCGGCGGGTGCCCTCCTCGCGGTGGCGGGATGTGGCGGCTCGACCGCACGTCACTCCGCCGCCGGTCCGGCCACGACGTCCCCCGACCCGTCACCGACCACCGCATCGCCGACACCGACGCACCGCACGGCGACGCCGACCCGGCACCGGCCGTCACCGACCGCAACCACGGTGACCCCGACCGCGACGCGGACTCCGACGCCGACCCCGACGAGGTCGCACCGGCCGAGCCCGCCGCCGCTCCCGGCCTCCGAGCGGTGCGTGCGGTCGGTGCTGGCCGGGATGGACCTGACCCACCGGGTCGGGCAACTGCTGATGGTCGGCGTCCCGGCGACGGATCCGGCATCGGGGACGTCGTTCGTGCAGTCCGACGCCGTCGGCAACATCTTCCTGTCGGGACACACCTCGGCCGGGGTGGAGGCGGTCCGCGGCCAGGTCCAGCAGTTACAGGCGGCGGCGCGGTCCGCGACGGGGGTCGGTGTCCAGGTGGCCGTCGACCAGGAGGGCGGGCTGGTGCAGTCCTTGCGCGGCCCGGGCTTCGCGACCATCCCGTCGGCACTCGACCAGGGGCAGCTCTCCACCGCGACGCTGCGCGGGCAGACGGCCACCTGGGCCGCCGAGCTCAGCCGGGCCGGGATCACCCTCGACCTGGCGCCGGTGGCCGACACGGTGCCACCCGGAACGGCGTCGGAGAACCCGCCGATCGGGGCCTTCGGCCGCGAGTACGGCTTTGATTCGGCCACCGTCGCGTCCCGGGTCGCCACCGTCGTCGCGGCGATGCGCTCGCACGGGCTGTCCGCGACGGTGAAGCACTTTCCGGGACTGGGCCGGGTCCGGGTCAACACCGACACGTCTACCGGCGCCGTCGACTCCGTGACGTCACCGAGTGACCCCTACCTCCACCCCTTCGAAGCCGGTATCCACGCCGGAGCGGCCGCCGTCATGGTGTCGTCGGCGGTCTACCCGCGACTGGATCCCGACCATGTCGCGGCGTTCTCCGGCGCCGTGATCGAGGGCCTGCTGCGGCACCAGTTGCACTTCGACGGGATGGTCGTCTCCGACGACCTCGGCGCGGCGGTGGCCGTCAGCGCGGTGCCGGCGGGCCAACGTGCCGTGGACTTCGTGGCCGCGGGCGGTGACCTGGTGCTGACCGTCCAGCCCGCCGACGTCAGGCCGATGTCGGCCGACCTGCGCGCCCGGGCCGTGGACGACCCGCAGTTCCGGGCCCGGGTCGCCGACGCCGCCCGCCACGTACTGCTCAGCAAGTATCGATCGGGCCTGCTGCACTGCGGGTGAGCCCGGAGCGCCGGACCCGGCGACTCAGGTGCCTCAGCGGTGCAGGAGCCCGCCGAGCACGGACTGGTCGGCTCCCTCTTCGGGAATGATCAGCCAGGCGAGGATGTAGGCCGCGAGGCCGGCGCCGCCGAGCAGGGTGAACAGGACAAGGGCGATCCGGACGAGGTTGATGTCGACCCGAAGGTAGTCGGCTGCGCCGGCGCAGACCCCCGCGATCATGCGGCCGTTGCGCGGGCGGACGAGCGTACGACGACGATCGACGGATGAGGAGCTCTCGGTCATGTACCCAGGCTGCCGCATCGGAAGCGGCGGCACATCGGGGAAAGCCCTGAACGGTCCCTGATCTGCACTACGGGTGACCTTTGCCTCTGTCCCGGTCGGGCGGGCCGGCTCCACGCTGGGGGTGAGTCGAGGAGGTCGGCCATGCGCACGATCGTGGTCTACGAGTCCATGTACGGCAACACCCGCCTGATCGCCGAGGCGATCGGTGCGGGCCTGGGGGCCGCGGAGGGCGCCGTGATGCCCGTCGGCGAGCTGACTGCCCCCGCATTCGAGACGGCGGACCTGGTAGTTGTCGGTGGTCCTACCCACATGCTCGGGATGAGTCGACCGCGCAGTCGCACGATGGCCGTCGAAGCGGCGCGCAGGCCGGGCAGTGGTGTGACGGCCGAGCCGGGCGGCCGACGGTCCGGGACTGCGGGAGTGGCTCGGGTCGGTCGCCGGCGGACGACGCCGTGCGGCGGCCTTCGACACCCGCTACCGGGGGAAGTTCGGTGGGCACGCGTCCAAGCGCATCGGCCGGCTGCTGAAGGGTCACGGCTTCGATGTCGTCGCCGGGCCGGAGAGCTTCTTCGTCAGCAAGGCCAACCGCCTCGAGGACGGTGAGATGGACCGTGCCCGCGAGTGGGGACGGCGCATGGCGGCGGACGGTCCGGCCGCTCCGACGACCGGCCGTCTCGACGGCGCGGCGTAGGCGGTGCGGCCCTGGCGGTGCGGCCCGCCGGTGTGACGTGACTAGGCGGTGCGGCCAGATGTACCCGGCCGTCAGGTCGGGACGGCGTGGTCCATGACGCAGTTGCGGCCGGCGGCCTTGGCCCGGTAGAGCGCGGAGTCGGCGGCGGCGAGCAGTTCGGTCGGGTCGGTGATCTGCCCGCGGTCGCTGGCGACGCCGATCGAGACGGTGACGTGCACGACGTCGTCCGCCCCGACGCCGAAGGGGTGTTCGGCCACCCGGCGGCGGAGCCTCTCCCCGGCTGCTGCGGCGACCTCGCCACCGGTGTCGGGAAGCGTGGCGACGAACTCCTCGCCCCCGAACCGGCCGACGATGTCGTAGGGGCGCAGTTGGTCCCGGAGCAGTTGGGCGAGGTCGGCGAGCACCTGGTCGCCGGCGAGATGACTGTGGGTGTCGTTGACCAGCTTGAAGTGGTCGACGTCGATCAGCAGCACACTGAGTGGATGGCCGCCCCGGGCGGCGCGGGCGAGTTCCCTGACCGTCTCGCGGTGCCAGGTACCGGCGTTGAGCAGACCGGTCTTGGTGTCGGTCCGGGCGGCGGCGCGCAGCTGCGCGTGCGACAACGACCGCTGCAGCATCATCATCGGCGGCAGGGCCGCGAGGATCAGCACCGGTGACTGCGCGACGAGGGCGGTCACCACCACGCCGGCACAGATCTCCACCCCGGCCAGCTGGACGACGTCGGCGTCCATGAGCATGCCGAGCCAATTCGCCTCGGGACTGGTGAGTCGGACTGCGGTCGTGACGAGCACCGCGGTGACCGCGGCGCAGCAGGCGCCCGCGAGCGCAGCCGCGCCCAACAGCAGTGCGGGACGGGAGGCCCACACTGCGCCGGTCACCGACGACCCGACCAGGGCATGGAAGATCCGTCCGGCGGTGAGCAGTGCGAGCTGCACGCCCGCGGTGGTGAAGACCCGCCGGTAGACGGGGGAGGGTCGCACCCGCCGCTGCGCCCACCATCGGTCCAGGATCGGTGCCGCGACCGCGTAGACCGGGGGGAACAGCAGACCGATCGGCAGTGTCCACACCGCCATCAGGTCCTGGGCGGTGCCGGTGGTCTCCCCGATCCGACGCATCACCTCGACGCAGATCAGTGCGGCGATGACCAGGACGAGGGAGCCGAGCAGATCGTGCCAGTCACCCAATCCGCCGGCGGCGACCGCCCAGACGGCGCCCGCTCCCGCGGCGACGTCGACCGCGAGGACGAACGCCAACGCGGCCGGCGGCAGCGACCACAGGGGCCAGCCCTGAATTCTCGCGGTCGTGCGCAGCGGCCGGCGCGCCGCCTCGGTCATGATGGCCAATACTCCGCTCGGGGCCTCGCTGGGAACGATCGCTGTCACTATGTGGCGGAGGCGACGCTGCCTGTTACCGGTGGGCTTGTCAACTCGAACCCACGCGGCATCCTATGGGTCGTCACCCCATCGACACGGAGGCAATCCTCATGCGGCACACCAACTGGACACGGCACACCAACTGGACACGGCACACCAACTGGACCCGGGCCCGGCACACCAACTGGACCTGATCGTCGTCGTCATCGGTATGACCTCGTCCTCTCGCCGGTGATCACGAGGGGCTCCGGTGCGAAACGCCGTGCGGATCCCCTCTTGATCATGGGCGCGGGGGTAACCCGTCAGGGAGCCTCGGGCCGCAATGGTGCCAGGGAGTCGAGCCCAGACAGGGCGATGATCTGCCGGGCGGGCGAGCCCAGCGCGACGACGAAGACCAGCGGGATGTGCAGCACCCGGAGTTGTGTCGCGAGCGTGAAGAGGATCCGGATGCCGGTGCTGTCGATGTACGTGACCTCGCTGAGGTCGACCGACACCGTCAGGGTCTCATCCGATATCGCGTCGAGGAGCTCGCTCTCGATCGCCTCCACGTTGGCCAGGTCGACCTCGCCGGAGACGGTGATGTGGACGGTCCCGTCGTCCATGCGGGCGACGACATCCGCGCCCTCGGCGCCGATCATGCCGACTGTCCCGTGCCCACCCTGCGGCGGAGGGTGATCTCGGTGCCGGACGCGCCGTGCTCGATGGTCACCTCATCGGTGAGGGCCTGCATCAGCGTGGTCCCGCGTCCGCCGTTCTTGCCTCGGCTCGGTCGGTAGCGGCCGGTGTCGTTCACGATGGCCACGAGGTCCGGCGGCTGGAGATCGATGCGCACCCGCACCAACCCACCGCGGGGCCCGTAGGCATGCTCGACGGTGTTGGCGCACGCCTCACCGACCGCGACGAGGACGTCGGACGCATCCTGGCCACGGACCCCGACGGCGTGCAGCCAACGCCGGATCGCCGAGCGGATATGGGCCAGGGCGCGCGGGGAGGCCGGCATCTGCAGGTCCAGTCCGGCGATCTCGTCCAGCGGCTGACGGCGGAGAAGGAGAACGGCGATGTCGTCCGCGGGTTCCTCGACACCCACCATCTCGCTCATCACCGCAGCGCAGACCGGCTCCGCCGGGCCGGCGGACAGACTGGCGCGCAGCCGTTCCAGGCCGTCGTCGACCGGCGCGCCCCGACGTTCGACCAGTCCGTCGGTGTAGAAGCAGATCAGCGCGCCCGGCGGCACGTCGATGGTGGTCGTCCGCCGGCGCGGCTCGATCGCGACCCCGAGGGGCGGGTCGATCGGGGTGGCGACCAACGCGGCCGGCCGACCGGCCGGTGCCAGCATCGGTGGCGGATGCCCGGCCGAGGAGATGTGCATCCGTTCGAACGACGGTTCGACCATCGCGTAGAGCACGGTGGCCATCGTGTCGGGAAGGAACTGCCGGGCTCCGCGGTCGACTTTGACCAACGTCGCGGCCGGATCCTCGTTGTCGAGGGCATAGGCACGCAGGGCGGTGCGGTAGCGGCTCATGGTGACCGCCGCCCGTATGCCGTGGCCCACCACGTCGCCGATCGTCACGCACAGCCACCCGCTGGGCAGCGCGAAGACGTCGTACCAGTCGCCTCCGACGCCCTGCTCGGCAGGAACGTAACGGGCGGCGAACTCGACCCCGGGAGTGATCGGCAGCTCGCTCTGCAGCAGGCTGCGCTGCAGGGTGGCCGCCGCCGCGCGATCGACCTCCGACAGCCGGGCGCGCGCAGCGATCGCCACCCAGTCGGAGACGAACTCCAGTAGGGCGACGTCCTCGGAGGTGAAGCGGCGCGGGCGCAGCGTGCCGACGTGCAGTACGCCGATCAGCGAGCCGTGGACCAACATCGGCACTCCGAGGAGGGTGTGGATCCCGGCCCGGTGCAGGATCGGGTTGACCACGGTGTGCTCATCCACCCGGTCGAGGATGACCGGCTTCTTCTCGGCCGCGACCCGGCCGGCGAACCCGGCGCCGACGGGGATCCGCACGCCGCGGCGGACCTCTTCCTCCAGTCCGCTGGCCGCGGTGGCGACGAGCTGCCGACCGGACGAGTCGAGCAGCAGGACCGCCGCGGTGTCGGCGTCCAGAACCTGCCGGACCCGGTCGAGCAACGCGACGAGCAGGTCTTCGATGTCGAACCTGGCGATGCCCAGGTCGGCGAACGCGCCGAGGTGAGTCAGAGTCCGGTGGACGCCTGACGCTGCGCCTCCGGGTGGCTCTGGCATATGCCGAGGTTAGCCGGATCCTCCGCGCGCCTCGTCGGATCTATCCCACGTCGTCCCCGGTCTCGAGCTTGCGCAGGAAGGTGATGGTCGGCTCGCTCGTCACACCGGCCGCATCCATGACCTGCCGGATTTGGGTCCCGGCGTCCGCGAAGAACTGCTGGAAGGCCTCCGGGCTCGGCCATCAACACGCTCATCTGAGCGCCTCCGTCCCCCCGTGGTCAGGCTTGATCCATTATGCGGGACGCCTCTGGGGGACAGTGCTGCTTAGGAGGGATCGGTGGCGGTCGTGACCGGCGAGTCCAGCGGTCAGGGGTTGCGTGCGTCGTTGAGCCGGCGCATGAGGTCAGACGTGGCGTCCATCAAGTCCTGGGCCTCCTGTGCGTGGCTGTCGCACAACATGAAGTCCGGTACGCCGTCGGTGACGAGGACCGTGGTCGTGGCTGCCGGGCAGCGCTGCATGGTGGGCAGCGATGCCTGGCACTGGTACGGATAGCCGTCCGCGATCATCTCGCCTCACGATCCCGTCAGTCGGCTCGGTCGAAAGTCATCCACCGTCAGAATGTCGGTTCGGCGGGACTGCCTGAAGTGGGTTCGTCGTGGGTTCGCGAAGACTTCATCCGGATAACACCTTGGAGTCTTGGCCGCAGGACGTGTTCCCCGCTGTGCCCTGCGACATCGTGCGTCGTACGCGAACGGCGGGGCCGAAAATGCGAGTAGCGCGCACGACGTCGACCGAGTGGCCCGAGCGCCCGGGCCGACCCGCCGGAGGCCGTCGCCACCTGGCGCATGACGACGGTCTTCCAGACCACACCGATAGCCTTACTTGACATCGAGCGGCAGGGAATGGAGGTTGTTCCCATGACTCATGTACGGGACCACTCGACCGAGCTCGTTCCCGAGGCGGGTTACGAGCGAATCGGCGTCCAGAAGGTCGGCGGCTCCATCGGTGCGGTCGTGAGCGGTATACGCATCGGCGCCGAGGTCGACCCCACGTCCGTCGCAGAGCTGCGGGCGGCACTGCTCGCCCACCGCGTCGTGTTTCTGCGCGATCAGCTGCACGCCAACGACGCCGACCAGCGCGCGTTCGCCGGCCTGCTCGGCACCGTGACCAAGCCACATCCGACGGTCAGCGGTGACGGCGACGCCGTGCTGCCCATCGATTCCGATTACAGCAAGGCGAACAGCTGGCACACCGACGTCACCTTCGTCGACCGGGCGCCGGCCATCAGCATCCTGCGGGCCATCACCGTGCCGCCCTACGGCGGGTCGACCGTGTGGGCCAACACCGTCGCGGCCTACCAGCGCCTGCACCCGGGCCTACGCGCCCTGGTGGGCCAGCTGCGCGCGGTGCACTCCAACCTCTACGACTATGCCGCCGAGCGGCCCCAACTCGGCGGGATCGACGTCAAGCAGCAGGAGTACCGCGACGCGTTCCGGCATCAGGAGTTCGTGACCGAACACCCCGTCGTGCGGATACATCCCGAGACCGGTGAGCCGGCGTTGCTGCTCGGACACTTCGTGCGGTCGTTCGTGGGGCTGAGCAGCACCGATTTCCAGGACCTCTTCGCCCTGCTGCAGCGCCACATCACCCGGCTGGAAAACACGGTGCGCTGGACCTGGCGGCCAGGCGACATCGCCATCTGGGACAACCGGTCGACGCAGCATTACGCCGTCGCCGACTACGACGACCTGCCGCGGCTGCTGCACCGCATCACCCTGGCCGGTGACGTCCCGGTCGGGATCAACGGCGACACGAGCACCGTCCGCAAGGGAGACGCGAGCAGCTACGCACCACTAGCCGGCTGAGCTAGCCCGCACGCCGCACCCACGAGGCCACCTCGGCGGCGGTCGCCGCCGGACCGACGTCGTCGGTGCGGATGACGATGTCCGCCTCCGCGCGCAGGTGACGGGCGAACTCGACGTGCTCGTCGATCTTCCGTTCGCGCCAGGGCGGTCTGGCGTCGAGCCGGACCCGACGCGCTTCGTCGGCGCAGTCCAGAGCGGCGAGATGGATCGGGCCGACCCACTGCCGGGCCGGAAGCGGCTCGAGCTGGGCGCGGAGGAACGGCCCGAGCAGCACTGTGGCGCGTCCGGACTGGGCGACGGCGTGTGCCACCGACAACCAGGTGTCGCGGAAGCCTTCCCAGTCCATCGGCCGGCCCGCACACATGCGGCCCAACGGGTCGATCAGCCAATCGACGTCGAATACCGCACACTCCGGCAGAACGTCGACCAGGTGCGGGAAGACCGCGGTCTTGCCCGATCCTGAGGCGCCGGTGACGACGAACAGCGGTGCGCTGCGCGCCCGCTCGGCCGACCCGCAGCGCGGGCATCGGGCGGCGGGCGGGTCGGCGACCATCACGACGGGTTCGTCGCACGCTTGGCAGTAGTGCATCGGATCCCCTGTGCCGGCGGGTCCGGGCGTCGCCCGGCGTGATCGCCCGATCGTGCCAGGGAGCGGATCGCGCTGCGCGCGCCGGTGTTGACGACGCGGTGGCGTGCCCGGAGGCTGGACCCGGCCGTCGCGGGACGGCGGCCCGGTGTCCGGTCGAGCGCTCGTGGAGGTCGCGGTGGTGCTGCAGCTGAAGCCGGGCACATCCTGGTGGGAGACCTACACCCACTGCGTGGAGGTCGCTCCGGAGGCGTTCGACTCGGACCGGGTACGCAACCTCGTCGGCCGCGAGTGGAAACGCGTAGGTCGCCCGGGAGACCACGTGACCCCGGTGGACGGCTCGCCGATCCCCGGACCGCCCCGGATCGATCCCGAGACGGCCATGGCCGCGGTGTCCGACGCCGGCGCCCAGCATCGCGAGCGGGGGAGCGTCGACCTCGACGAGCGCCGGGCCAGGGTGACCGAGGCGATCGACCTGATGGCCGCGCACCGTGACCTGCTCGCGCTGCTCCTGGTCTGGGAGATCGGCAAGCCGTGGCGACTGGCCTGCGCCGACGTGGACCGGTGTCTCGACGGCGCCCGTTGGTACGTCGGGCAGATCGACCGGCAACTGCACCTCGGAGCCCCGGAGCACCGGGTTCCGTTGCCGGGGCCGGTGTCCAACATCGCGAGCTGGAACTACCCGATGAGTGTGCAGGTGCATGCAGAGCTGGTCCAGGCACTGGCCGGCAACGCGGTGGTCGCGAAAACGCCCAGCCAGGGCGGCCGGCACTGCCTGACGCTCGCGCATGCCTTCATGCACCGCGCCGGCCTGCCCGTGACCCTGCTCTCCGGGGTCGGTGCGGTGCTCGGCGACGCGTTGATCCGCGGTCAGGGGATCGGTGCGCTGGCCTTCGTCGGTGGCCGGGCCAACGGGCGCAGGGCGGCCGTGTCACTGGCCGACACCGGCCGCCGGCACATGCTCGAACAGGAAGGGCTCAACGCGTGGGGGATCTGGGACTTCACCCAGTGGCACCTGCTCGCCCAGCATCTGCGCAAGGGTTTCGAATACGCCAAGCAGCGCTGCACCGCCTATCCGCGGTACGTCGTCCAGCGACGGCTGTTCCCGGCTTTCCTGCAGGCCTACCTCCCGGTCATCTCCTCCGTGCGGTTCGGGCATCCGCTCGCCGTCGCGGCGGCGGACGACCCGTTGCCCGACCTCGACTTCGGCCCGGTCATCCACTCCAGCAAGGCCACCGACCTGGTCGAGCGGTTCGACGAGGCTTTGGCCGGCCGGGCGATCCCGCTCTACCGCGGGTCGGTCGGCGACGGTGCCTTCCTTGACAGCCAGGACACCTCGGCGTACGCCGCACCGGCGTGCGTGCTGGAGCCGTCGGCGGCCTGGTCCCTGCACCACGCCGAGCCGTTCGGGCCGTTGGACTCGGTGGTCCTCGTCGACACCGAATCGGAGCTGCTGGCCGCGATGAACGCCAGCAACGGGTCGCTGGTGGCCAGCGTGGCGACCGACGACGGCGACTTCGCGGCCCGGGTCGGTGAGCAGCTGCAGGCGTTCAAGGTCGGGATCAACAAGCCGCGCAGCCGCGGCGACCGCGACGAGGTCTTCGGCGGACTCGGCGGCTCCTGGAAAGGCGCCTTCGTCGGTGGTGACCTGCTCGTGCAAGCCGTCACCTACGGCCCTGAGGGGGACCGTGAGCGGCTGTTCGGCACCTTTCCGGACTACGCGCTCTACCCGAGCCGGTGAGGGTTCAGCAGCCGTCCCCGCCGGCGGTGGGCACGGTGTCCGGGTCCAGGCCGAGCGAGGCGCGCAGCCAGAGCCGGTAGGCGTCGATGCCGAACGCCGAGGAGTAGGACGTGTATTCGAAGCATCCGCCCTGGTGCAGGCCACCGATCACGCCCTTGACGAGAGTGGTCCTGGTGCCGGGAACGCGGGCGAGCCAAGGGCTTCCGCTGCTGCCACCGACATATCCGTGGCAGTTGAAGGACGGGTAGCCCGACGTGCGGTAGGTCGGAACGGTGCAGCGGATGGGCTGGTCGTTGATGCCCGAGTTGTAGGCCACGTCGGTGACCCGCTGGCCCGGCCGCGGCGCGAAGCCGAGTCTGTTGCCGCCGGTGACGTCCTGTACGCCGATGACCCGGCGGCCCCGTTCCTGGTCGGCGACCTGCAGGATCGCGTAGTCGTGCTGCGGATCCTGCGACGAGACCCAGGACGGGTCGACGTAGGCGTGCGTGACGGTCCACACGCCGTACGGGGTCTTGCCGGCGTCATAGCCCGGAGCGAACTGGTATCCGGCGGCGGTCCCGGAGATGCAGTGGGCAGCGGTGAGGACCAGGTCGCGGTGGGGGCTGGTGAGGACGCTGGCCGTGCAGCCGTGCCGGTTGGACAGGCCGCTGCGGAAGAGCGGTCCCACCGTCGGCGTACCACTGAAGGTCTGGGCGGCCGGCGTACCGGGCGGCGCAGGTGGGTCGGCCGCCGCGCCGGGCGCCGTCAACAACGTGGTGGCCAGCAACGATGCGGTCGCGGCCGCGACCGCCAGACAGGTGACGCGGTTACGCATGACCGCTCTCCGATCGGTAGTCGCGCCCCCCTGCCGCGTGGGTCCGGGCGAGCCTATACGCACGGGGCGGGCCAGACCATGCCCGTCGATCGCCGTATGCCAGGCTGATCGGTGATCGGAAGGGGAAATCCGCGATGACGCGCGTCGTACAGGTAGGCATGGGCGGCTTCGGCCGCAACTGGGCGAAGGAGATGATCCCGCAGGTCACCGAGGTCGAGGTCGTGGCGTGTGCCGATCCGGTGCCCGCGGCGAGGGCGGCCGCGGTCGCCGAGGGCCTCATCCCGGCCGAACGCTGCTATGAGACCGCCGAGGCGGCGATCGCCGCCACCGAGCCCGACGCCGTCCTCGTCACCGCGAGTCTGGTGGGGCACGTCCCCGCCGCGCAGGCCGCGCTCGACGCCGGTTGCCACGTGCTGGTGGAGAAGCCGTTCGCACCCACCATCGCCGACGGCCGCGCGCTGGTCGAGCAGGCGGCGTCGGCCGGGCTCACCGTGATGGTGAGCCAGAACTACCGGTTCTTCCCGGCCGTGCGCGCCGTACAGGCACTCGTCGCGGAGGGATCTCTGGGGGAGCCGCATGCGGTCGAGATCGACTTCCGTCGTTTCTCCGGCGCGGGTGGGAAGCGTGGCGCCCACCATCTGCTCGACGAGCCGCTGCTGGTCGACATGTCGATCCACCATTTCGACCTGTTGCGCGCCGTTCTCGGTCGCGACGCGATCGCGATCAGCTGTCACACCAACAATCCGAAGTGGTCCCTGTTCGACGGCCCGCCGGAGGGATCGGCGCTGATCGAGTTCCCCGACGATCTCACCGTGAGCTATCGCGGCAGCTGGATCAGCCACGGCCCGCCGACGGCGTGGGCCGGCGAGTGGCGGATGGACTTCGAGCACGGCGAGATCTGGTGGACCAGCCGGGGCGACGGCCGCGACGGCTGGCAGTCCGACGAGGTGTGGGTACGCCGCGACGGCCGCCGCCGGAGGGTCGAGCTCCCGACCCTGACCCGCACCGACCGCGCCGGCAGCCTGACCGAGTTCGTGACATCGCTGCGCGAGGGGCGCGAGCCGGAGACCTCGGGCCGGGACAACCTCGGCAGCCTCGGACTCACCTACGCCGCGGTGTCGGCGGCGGTGTCCGGCCTGCGCACCGACGTCGGCCCGGCCGCGGTCTAGGGCCCGGGACCTCCCGGTTCCCTCGGCACCCCATTGCCATGATCAAGAGGGGATCTGCGGGCGAAACGCCGTACGGATCCCCTCTTGGTCAAGCGAGGCGGGCACTCGCGCGCCCGTGGAACTCAGATGTCGAAGTACATCGAGAATTCGTGCGGGTGGGGCCGGAGCCGGATCGGGTCGATCTCGTTGGTGCGCTTGTAGTCGATCCAGGTCCCGATGAGGTCCGGCGTGAAGACGCCGCCCTCGAGCAGGAAGTCGTGGTCGTCCTCGAGGTTGTTGAGGACAGCGTCGAGCGAGGCGGGCACCTGGGCGACGGACAGCGCCTCTTCCGGCGGCAGCTCGTAGAGGTCCTTGTCGATCGGCTCCGGCGGCTCGACCTTGTTCTTGATCCCGTCGAGGCCGGCCATCAGCATCGCGGAGAACGCGAGGTAGGGGTTGCACGACGGGTCGGGCACGCGGAACTCGACCCGCTTGGCCTTGGGGTTGGTGCCGGTGATCGGGATGCGGCAGCAGGCCGACCGGTTGCGCTGGGAGTAGACGAGGTTGATCGGCGCCTCGTAGCCGGGCACCAGGCGGTGGTAGGAGTTGGTGGTCGGGTTGGTGAAGGCGAGCAGCGACGGCGCGTGGGTCAGCAGGCCGCCGATGTAGTGGCGCGCGGTGTCGGACAGGCCGCCGTAGCCGATCTCGTCGTAGAAGAGCGGACTGCCGTCCTTCCACAGGCTCTGGTGGCAGTGCATGCCGGAGCCGTTGTCGCCGAAGAGCGGCTTCGGCATGAAGGTCGCGGTCTTGCCGTTGCGCCAGGCGACGTTCTTCACGACGTACTTGAAGAGCATCAGGGAGTCGGCCCCGCGCAGCAGGGTGTCGAACTTGTAGTTGATCTCGGCCTGTCCGGCGGTGCCGACCTCGTGGTGGGCCCGCTCGATCTCCAGGCCGACGCCCTGTAGCGCCACGACCATCTCGTCACGCAGGTCGGCGAAGTGGTCGTACGGCGGAACCGGGAAGTAGCCGCCCTTGGGCCGCACCTTGTAGCCGCGGTTGCCGCCCTCCTCCTCGCGCCCGGTGTTCCACGAGCCCGCCTCGGAGTCGATGTGGTAGTAACCCTCGTTGGTTGCCGTGTCGTAGCGGACCGAGTCGAAGACGTAGAACTCCGCCTCCGGCCCGAAGTAGGCGGTGTCGGCGATGCCCAGGCCGGCGAGGTACTCCTCGGCCTTCTTGGCCACATTGCGCGGGTCGCGGCTGTAGGCCTCGCGGGTCAGCGGGTCATGGATGAAGAAGTTGATGTTGAGGGTCTTCTCGGCCCGGAACGGGTCGACGACCGCCGACTTCGCGTCGGGCAGCAGGAGCATGTCGGACTCGTGGATCTCCTGGAACCCCCGGATCGACGAGCCGTCGAAGGCCAACCCGTCGGTGAACGTGTCCTCCGAGACACTGCCCGCCGGCACAGTGAAGTGCTGCATCACTCCGGGCAGGTCACAGAACCGTACGTCGACGAATGCGATGTCCTCACGCTCGATGTAGCGCAGCACGTCGTCGGGGTTGGTGAACATCCGTCCTCCGGGTGGCAGCGATCAGGTGACCCCCACGATATGCCGGGGGCGTAACCCGAGCATGTCCCCTATGTTTCCGCCGCGTTACGCCGCCTCCGGCCCGGCCGCCGGAGCCGGATACGCTCGTCGCATGGCATTGCCGACCGGTTCGCGGGGGCTGCGGCTCGGGCTGCCCCCTGAGGGCCCCGGGTCGCTCGCCGCCACCGGGCCCCGGTTGGTGGCCTTCGTGGTCGACGCGGTCCTCTCCGCACTGGTCGCCGGCCTGTTCACGGCGCCACACCTGCCGGGCAACGTCAGTTTGCTGGTGTTTGCGGTCGAATACATCGCCTTCGGCGCATTCTTCGGCCAGCCCCCCGGGATGCGGATCCTCGGGATCAGGCTGGTGCGACTCGACCGGCCGACGCCGGTCGGCCTGCCGCGCGCCGTCGTACGTACTGCGCTGCTGATGCTGGTCGTTCCGGCCCTGATCTGGGACGCCGACGGTCGCGGCCTGCACGACCGGGCCGCCGGCACCGCTGTCGTCCGCGCCTGACGGTTTACCTCCGCCGGATCGACCGCTCGTTGAGGTTGCGCTGCGCGCGCTGGGGCACCGGGCCCTTGGGCAGGCCGGCCGCCTTGCCGCCGCCGAGCGCCTGCAGCCGCGTCTCCAGCGCCCCGATCTGCTTGGTGTTGATGTTGCGGGGGAGTTTGACCAGGTAGGAGGAGAGCCGCTTGAGCGGGACCTGGTCGGCCTCGTCGCCGACGACGATGTCGTAGATCGGGGTGTCGCCGGCCACCCGGGCCACCCGGCGCTTCTCCTGCGCCAGCAGGCTGCGTACCCGGTGCGGAGACCCTTCCGCGATCAGGATGACCCCGGGCTTGCCGAGTACGCGGTGCACGGTGTCCAGTTGCGCGTTGCCCGCGACCGACGGGGTGGTGCGCCAGTCGCCGCGCATGTTCTGCAGTACCCAGGCCGCCGCCCCGGGCTGCCCCTCGACCTGGGTGTAGGCCGCCCGCTGGGCCCGCCGGCCGAAGATCATCATCGCCGACAGGGCGCCGATCAACACCGCCGGGACAATGTAGAGGAGCACGTGTCCGACGAGGAAGCCGGCGAGCTCGATCAGGCCGGTGACGACCACGAACGTCACGAGCATGTAGGGGACCAGGCGCTTGTCCCGCTGGCGCGTGATCTGGAACGCCGTCCGGATCTGGCGCAGCCGCTCCATCCGGCCGACGGATTCGCCGCCGGCTTTGTCCGATTTCCCGCCGCGTTGGGCGGCCGCATTCGTCGCGCCGGGCTTTGCGCCCTTGGGTTGCCTGGCCATGCCGCAAGGATAGGGCGCTCCGGCCGCCGAGGTGCGACCGGCCGACGCCCGCAACGTCCATTCCGCGTCAACGTCACGTTGAGGCGCTCTAGCCGCATGAACGTCACGTTGACGCGGAATCACCCACCCAGCCGAGGGGGGTACGACGGGGGCAGATCAGGGGGCGGCGGTACGGCGCCATTCGTGGTAGGCGGCGAGCGCTGTCGGGAGGGTCGGGGGGCGCGATCCGCCGTCGCCGCCGCGCGGCTGCCATGCGGGCGTCGCTATCTCGCGGGCCGGGTCCACTGCGGCTCGACCAACCGCCACTCCGTCTCCCAGTCACGGAGCCGACGGCGGTCGAGCAGCCACCGGCCGGTCCGCCGGCCGAGCTCGAGCAGGCAGCTGACGGCGATCACCACGCCGAGGCCGGTCGACACCGCGATCGCGACGATCGCACCCGGGGTTGCGGGGGGTGTCGTCGGTGCGCCCGACCCGTCCAGCCAGACCCGTAGGGCGGTCCCGGCCCGGTCGCCGACCATCGCCTGGACCGTCCCGACCCGGGTCCGGCCCTGCTCGGTCCGCCAGCGGGCCGGGACCCGCGGCCCGCTCACGGCACTGTCGCCCTGGCCCGTCGTCGGTGCCGACCGGGCGTCCTTGAGGAGCACCGCGGTGACCCAGTGACCCTGTGCCCGCGTGAGGGCGGAGTCCGCGGTGCCGTGGGCGTACATCGCCCGGCCCACCGATGCGGCCACCGGCAGCGCGACGAGGAAGGCCACCAGCAGCGCGCCGGCGAGCAGACTCTCGATGCCGTCCGTACGGCGGTGCATGGGGTTGTGCCACCAGCACAGATATCGCACCGGGCGCAACAACCGCACCGCGAGGTGCCCACGCAGGATCGACATGCCAGCCCCCGAAGTCGTTCCGCTGGTGCCAGTGTGGCTGACGGGGGGCAGATTCCCAGGGTCTTTGGTCCGGTTCACCCTCTGTGCTGGTCGTGCCAGCGGTCGATCAGCCGGGGGAGCTCGGCGCGCAGGTAGTCGAAGAACTGCATCGTCTCGCTCAGCCTCCTGCCGCTCGGGGTGGAGGCCCCGACCGCGGCGACACCCTCGCGCATGCTGTCGACCCACCGGCCGATCTGCCCGTCCCGCTGGGCGAAGACCTCGTACCAGACGTCGCTGTAGAGCCGGTAGACGTCGCGGCGGCCACCCGGCTCGCGATCCCGCACGACCAGACCCACCTGCACGAGGTAGCGGACCGCCCCGGAGATGGCGGCGGGACTGACCTGGAGCTGGTCGGCGAGCTCGGCCGAGGTCCGTGCGCCGTCGTCGTCGCTGAGCAGTGCCGCGAATACCCTGGCCGGCATGCGGGGCATCCCGGCCTCGGTCATGGCCGAGGCAAATCGTTCGACGAACCGGCCGACCGCCGCCGTGTCACGAGTGGGCCGCGAGGCCGCGGTCCGCGTCTTCTTCGTCACACCACCTACATTAGTACATCAATCATCTTCACAAGGTTGTGAATGTTGAGTAGGTTCGGTGCCATGGGTGAAGCAATCGCCGTCTCCGGGCTGGTCAAGTCGTTCGGACACGTCCGGGCGTTGGACGGTTTGGATCTGTCCGTCGCGACCGGGGAAGTGCACGGGTTCCTCGGGCCCAACGGAGCCGGGAAGTCCACGACGATCCGGGTGCTGCTCGGCCTGCAGCGTGCCGAGGCGGGCGAGGCGACCCTCCTCGGCGGTGACCCGTGGCAGGACGCGGTCGAGCTGCACCGGAGGTTGGCCTACGTCCCCGGTGACGTGACGCTCTGGCCGAACCTGTCCGGCGGCGAGACGATCGACCTGCTCGGTCGGCTGCGCGGTGGTCTCGACCCGGAGCGACGGGCCGACCTGCTCCAGCGGATGGACCTCGACCCGACCAAGAGGGTGCGGGCGTATTCGAAAGGCAACCGGCAAAAAGTCGCCCTGGTGGCCGCGCTCGCCTCCGACGTCGAGCTGCTCATCCTCGACGAACCGACGTCGGGGCTGGACCCGCTGATGGAGGAGGTGTTCCGCGACTGCATCGCCGAGGAACGGCGGCGCGGGCGCACCGTCCTGCTGTCGAGCCACATCCTCGCCGAGGTGGAAGCGTTGTGCGATCGGGTCAGCATCATCCGGTCCGGTCGCACCGTCGAGAGCGGCAGTCTCGCCGACCTGAGGCACCTGACCCGCACGTCTGTCACTGCTGAGGTGGACGGCGACCCGCGCGCACTCACCCGGTGCGACGGCGTGCACGATCTGCAGGTCGACGGCCACCGGGTGCAGTTCGAGGTCGACACCGCACATCTCGGCGCGACCATGTCCGCGCTGACCGGGCTCGGCGTCCGCACGTTGACCGCCCAGCCGCCGACGCTCGAGGAGCTGTTCCGGCGCCACTACGAGGCGGAGCAGCGATGAGGAACGACTTCGCCGGCGCCGGGCAGCTGATGCGCGTAGGCCTGCGGCGGGACCGCCTGATGATCCCTATCTGGGTGTATGCGCTCGCCGCGTCGGCGATCGGTACGGCGTTCAGCTACCGCGGGCTCTACCGGACGGTGGCCTCCCGGTTGGAGTTCGCCGCCGGCGTACGGTCCAACGGCTCGACGCTCGCCCTCTACGGCCATGTCTATGCCCCGACCACGATCGGCGGACTGACGGCGTGGCGGTTCGTCGGTATCGGCGCGACGCTCGCCTCGGTGCTCAGCGTGTTGCTCGTGGTACGGCACACCCGCGCCGACGAGGAGGCCGGCCGGCTCGAGCTGGTGTCGGCCGGGGCGGTGGGGCGGGGCGCGCCGCTCGCGGCCGGCCTCCTGATCGCCGCGGTGGCGCAGGTGACTCTGGCGGTCCTCACGACGATCGGCCTGGTCGCGGTCGGTCAGCCGGCCGCGGGCTCGCTGGCGTTCGGTCTCGCCTGGCTCGGGACCGCGCTCTTCTTCGCCGCCGTCGCGGCCGTCACCGCCCAGATCTCCGAAACCTCGCGGGCCGCCAACACCATGGCGATGAGCGTGTTGGGCGCGGCGTACCTGCTCCGTGCGATCGGCGACTCCGGCCCGGCCTGGGTGAGCTGGCTGTCACCGATCGGCTGGGCCCAGCAGGTGCGTCCGTACGCCGCGGAACGATGGTGGGTGCTCGCCCTGGCACTCGCCGCAGCCGGCCTGCTGACCGCGGTCGCTTTCCGGCTCGCCTCCCGCCGCGACCTCGGCACCGGACTGGTGGGGATCCGGCCGGGGCCGCCGGTGGCCGATCCGCGGTTGCGCAGCCCGTTCGCGCTCGGCTGGCGCCTGCAGCGCGCCACGGTGGCGTCGTGGACCGTCGGTTTCGCGATCTACGGTGCGGCGATCGGGGGGATCGCCGACGGCGTGGGCGCTCTGGTCAACTCGAGTTCGGGTACCCGGGACATCCTCGTGCGGATGGGCGGGCGGCACGGTCTGGTCGATGCCTTCCTGGCGACCGTGATGGGGATGCTCGGCATCGCCACGGCGGTGTTCGTGGTGCAGTCGCTGCTGCGGCTGCGCTCCGAGGAGAGCGGGCAGCGGGCCGAGATCGTGCTGGCGGGTGCGGTCTCACGGGTCCGCTGGGTGACCAGCCACGTCGTCGTCGCTGTGCTCGGATCTGCGCTGATGCTGACCGTGGGCGGCCTCGCGGCGGGGATCACGCACGGCGTCCGCGCGGGCGACCTCGCCGGTCAGCTGCCGCGGGTGCTGGCCGGGGCGTTGGTCCAGCTGGTCGCGGTGTGGGTTCTGGCCGGCGCCGTGCTGCTTCTCTTCGGTGTCCTCCCGCGGGCGGTGACGGCGGCGGCCTGGGTGCTGCTCGCGGTCTGCCTGATCCTCGGCCAGCTCGGCCCGGTGCTGCGGCTGCCCGGGTGGGCGATGGACGCCTCGCCGTTCACCCACCTGCCCAAACTTCCCGGCAGCGCCGTCCTCGCGACGCCCCTGGTCGTGCTGGTCGTCGTCGCGGTGGCACTGGGCGCGCTGGGTCTCACCGGCGTGACCCGCCGCAACGTCGGCTGACGTCGACCCTGCTGACGTCGACCCTGCTGACGTCGACCCTGCTGACGACGACCCTGCTGACGTCGAGCGGTCGGCGGTCAGCCGGCGGCCGACGCCACCCGGCGGTTGTCCAGCGCCTGCCGGTAGAGCCGGCCGGCCCGATAGGACGAGCGCACCAGCGGTCCGCTCATCACGCCCGCGAAGCCGATGTTCTCGGCCTCGTCGCGCATCTCGGCGAACTCGTCCGGCGTGACCCACCGCTCGACGGGGTGGTGCCGCGCTGACGGGCGGAGGTACTGGGTGACGGTGAGCAGTTCGCAGCCGGCGTCGTAGAGGTCCTGCATCGTCTGGGACACCTCGGCGCGTTCCTCGCCCATCCCGAGGATGAGGTTGGACTTGGTGACCAGTCCCGCCTCCCGGGCGGCCCGGATGACGTCCAGCGATCGCTGGTAGCGGAAGCCGGGGCGGATCCGGCGGAAGATGCGCGGCACGGTCTCGACGTTGTGCGCGAACACCTCCGGCGCCGCACCGAAGACCTCGGCCAGAAGCTCGGGCTTGGCGGAGAAGTCGGGGGTGAGGAGCTCGACGCCGGAGCCGGGGTTGAGCCGGTGGATCGCGCGCACGGTCTCGGCATAGAGCCAGGCGCCCTCGTCGGGCAGGTCGTCGCGGGTGACGCCGGTGATGGTGGCGTAGCGCAGGCCCATCGCCTGCACGCTCTCGGCCACCCGCCTCGGCTCGTCCCGGTCGAGCGGGTCGGGCTTACCGGTCTCGATCTGGCAGAAGTCGCACCGCCGGGTGCACTGGTCGCCGCCGATCAGGAACGTCGCCTCGCGGTCTTCCCAGCACTCGTAGATGTTGGGGCAGCCGGCCTCTTCACAGACCGTGTGCAGGCCCTCACGGCGTACCAGGCCCTTGAGCTCGGTGTACTCCGGGCCCATGCGTGCCTTGACCTTGATCCACGGCGGCTTGCGCTCGATCGGCGTCTCGGCGTTGCGCACCTCGAGGCGCAGCAGACGCCGCCCGTCCGGCTCCACGACTGTCACGTCGTTCAGCGTACGCGGGGGCTACGGGGCGGCACTCACCTGCGGGAGGTTGGCCAGGGCGGCGTCCAGGTCGGCCCGGGACAGCTCGTGGTCGACCATCTCGCCGGCCAGGAAGGACTCGTAGGCCGCGAGGTCGAGGTGCCCGTGTCCGCACAGTGCCGTGAGGATGACCTTCTCCTCGCCGGACTCCTTGCAGGCCAGCGCCTCGTCGATGCAGGCGGCCAGGGCGTGCGTCGGCTCCGGTGCGGGGATGATGCCCTCGGTCCGCGCGAACTGGACGCCGGCGGTGAAGCAGTCGAGCTGGGTCTTGGCGGTCGCCTCGAGCAGGCCGAGCTCGACCACATGGGAGATCAGCGGCGACATGCCGTGGTAGCGCAGGCCGCCGGCGTGGATCGGGTCCGGCACGAAGTCGTGGCCGAGGGTGTGCATCTTCATCAGCGGAGTCATGCCGGCGACGTCACCGAAGTCGTAGGCGTAGGTGCCCTTGGTCAGGCTCGGGCAGGAGGCCGGCTCGACCGCGCGGATGACGGGATCGATGCGTCCGGCGAGCTTCTCCCGCAGGAACGGGAAGGACAGCCCGGCGAAGTTGGACCCGCCGCCCGTGCAGCCGATGATGACGTCGGGCGTCGTACCGGCCTTCGCGAACTGCAGCAGCGCCTCCTCGCCGATGATCGTCTGGTGCAGCAGCACGTGGTTGAGCACGCTGCCCAGGGCGTAGTTGGTGTCGGGGTTCTGCGCGGCGACCTCGACGGCCTCGCTGATGGCGATGCCGAGGCTGCCGGGGGAGTCGGGGTGCTCGGCCAGGACCGCGCGCCCGGCGTTGGTCAGGTCCGATGGGCTCGGGTGGATCGTGCCGCCGAACGTCTCGATCATGATCTTGCGGTAGGGCTTCTGGTCGTAGGAGGCGCGGACCTGCCAGACCTCGCAGTCCAGGCCGAACTGTGCGCAGGCGAAGGCGAGCGCAGTGCCCCACTGGCCGGCGCCGGTCTCGGTCGTGAGCCGCCGGATGCCGGCCTTGGCGTTGTAGTAGGCCTGGGCGACCGCGGTGTTGGGCTTGTGGGATCCGGCCGGGCTGACGCCCTCGTACTTGTAGTAGATCTTCGCCGGCGTACCGAGCGCGCGTTCGAGCCGGTGCGCGCGGTAGAGCGGCGACGGCCGCCACAGCCGGTAGACATCGAGCACCTCGTCGGGAATGTCGACGTAACGCTCGGTCGTGACCTCCTGGGCAATGAGGTCCATGGGGAACAGCGGCGCCAGGTCGTCGGGACCGACCGGTTGACCCGTACCAGGGTGCAGGACCGGCGGGAGCGGGCTGGGCAGATCGGCGAGCAGGTTGTACCAGCGGCGTGGCATCTCCGACTCGTCGAGCAGGATCTTCGTAGGTTCGGTCATGGCGATCTCCCGGTACCGGCGGCCTGTGTCCCGACCCTAACGCGACGCAAGATCAACGCCTCGCCAACTCCGCGGACCCCCGCCCCCGCTGGTGATCAAGAGGGGATCCGCGCGGCGTTTTGCACGCAAATCCCCTCTTGATCAAGGCTGTGGACGGAGCCGGTGGCCGGAACAGCGTCGGCGGCATCCTCGTCCGGTGGACTGGCAGGGAGTGCTGAGACAACAGGACAGCGTCGCCCGAGCCGCCGACCTGCTCGCCGCCGGCCTCAGCTTGCACACTCTGCGCACCCGCCTGCGTAACGGATCGTGGCAGCGGGTCCTGCCCGGTGTGGTGGTCGCCCACTCCGGCCCACTGTCGGTTCGGCAGCGATGGCGCGCGGGCCTGGCGTACGCGGGATCGGGTGCCGTGCTCAGCCACCGCAGCGCGGCGTTGCTCCACGGGCTCCGGGTCATCGAACGGAATGTCGAGGTGACGGTGCCGCACGGATGCCGTCGGCCGCCGGTGCGATTCGTCGTCGTGCACCAGGCGGTCGTCCCCGTCGTGCCTACGACCCGAGCCGGTCTGCCGTGCACCGACGTCGCGCGAACCGTCGTCGACGTCGCGTGCCGCATGCGGTTGCGCGAGGATGTGCGTGCCGTGGTGTCCGACGCGGTGCAGCGTCACCTCGTCGATATGGACCGGCTCTGTGCCCAGGTCGCCACTGCTCCGCGCCACGGGTCGCGATGGCTCCGGCTCACCGTCGACGAGGTCCTGGCCGGTGCCCGATCGGCCGGCGAGGGGGAGTTCCTCCAGCTCGTCAGACGTGCCCGCCTGCCGATGCCGGAGCTGAATGCGCCGGTGCACACGGCGTCCGGCGTCCATCTCCTCGACGCACTGTGGCGCGAGCAACGGGTCGGCGCGGAGATCGACGGCATGGCCTGGCATCTCGATGCGGCGTCGTGGGAGCAGGATCTGCGACGGCAGAACCACATTCATGCGGCTGGTTACACGTTGCTCCGGTTTCCCGTACGACGACTGCGCGAGGATCCGCTCGGGGTGATCGCCGAACTTCGCACGGCGCTCGCCGTACGACCACGGCAACTCCCGATCCCATGATCAAGAGGGGATCCGTACGGCGTTTTGCACGTGGATCCCCTCTTGATCATGGGGTACGGCGGCGTCAGGCGGGGGTGGGCTGGGGGGCGAGGAGGCCGGGCAGCCGGGGTACGACGGCCTCCATCGCCGCGGCGACCGAGACGTCGCGGCCGAGCTCCGCGGAGAGCGACGTCACCCCGGCATCGGTGATCCCGCAGGGCACGATCCGGCGGAAGTCGTGCAGATCCGGATTGCAGTTGAGCGCGAAGCCGTGCATGGTCACGCACCAGCTGACCCGTACGCCGATGGCGGCGACCTTGCGGGCGGGACCGCGGTCGTCGGCGGCCACCCAGACCCCGCTGCGGCCCTCGATCCGCGTGGTCGGGAGGCCGAGTTCGGCACAGGCGTCGATGAGCACACCCTCGACCCGGCGGACGTAGGCGACCACGTCGAGCGGCCGGGGGAGGGCCAGGATCGGGTAGCCGACCAGCTGCCCCGGCCCATGCCAGGTGATCTTGCCCCCGCGATCGACGTCGACCACCGGGCTGCCGTCGACCGGGCGCTCCCACGGCTCGGTACGACGCCCCGCCGTGTAGACCGGCGGGTGTTCGAGCAGCAGGACGGTGTCCGGACCGGTGCCGGCGACCCGGGCGGAATGAATGTCCCGCTGGCGCGCCCAGGCCTCGTCGTAGGGCACGGTCCCGGCGTGGATCACCGTCAGGTCACTCACCCGATCGACAGTACGCCGGGCCGACGCAACGTCGGCAGGCTCCCGAATGCCCGGCACTCCCAGCGCCAGGTACCTTGACTGTCAAGCGAGTTGGAGAGCCATACCGACCGGGGGGATCCGCCGATGAGCCTGCTCCGACGGCTGGCGACGGTGCCGGCCGGGCGCCGCGCCAAGTGGGTCCTCCTCGTGGTCTGGATCGCGATCGCGGTCCTCGCCGGGCCACTCGCCGCCAAGCTGAACGGGATCGAGAAGAACGATGCCGCGGCCTACCTGCCGGGCAACGCCGAATCGACCCAGGCCCTCAACCTGCAGAAGAAGTTCCAGGCCGAGGACACCCTGCTGGCGATAGTGGTCTACCAGCGCTCGGACGGGATCACGCCGGCGGACATGGCTCGCGCCAAGGCCAACCTCGCGACGATCCTCGACCAGAGCTTCATCGACCGGTCCGCAGCCGCCGCGCCGGGCGGGAACCGTGCCTTCTACGGCCCGATCCCGTCCAAGGACGGCAAGGCGCTCGAGTTGATCGTCCCGGTCAAGGCGGCCAACGGCCTGCCCTTGGACAAGTACGTCGACAAGCTGCGGTCGATCGCTCACGGACGCGGCGGGTTGCAGGTCCACGTCGCCGGGCCGGCCGGCTCGCAGGCCGACAGCCTCAAGGCGTTCCTCGGGATCGACACGACCCTGCTGCTCTTCGCGGGCATCGTCGTCATCGTCATCCTGCTGATCGTCTATCGCAGCCCGGTCCTGTGGCTGGTTCCGGTGATCTCCGCCGGGCTCTCCGTCGTCCTCGCGCAGGCGGTCAACTACCTGCTGGCCAAGCACGCCGGCCTCACCGTCAACGGGCAGAGCGCCGGAATCCTCTCGGTGCTCGTCTTCGGCGCCGGCACCGACTACGCCCTGCTGATCGTCTCGCGCTACCGCGAGGAGCTGCACAACCACGAGGACAAGCACGAAGCGATGGCGTTCGCCCTGCGCCGTACGTCGCCGGCCGTGGTCGCCTCCGCCGGAACGGTCATCATCAGTCTGCTGTGCCTGCTCGTGTCCGAGCTCAACTCCAACCGCGGGCTCGGCGTCGTCTGCGCCGTCGGCATCGCGTGCGCCTTCCTCGCCATGTCGACGTTCCTGCCGGCCCTGCTGGTCATCGGCGGCCGCCGGATCTTCTGGCCCCTGGTCCCCCGGTACGGCGTGCCCAGCCACCAGGAGACCGGGGTCTGGAGCCGGATCGGTCGCGGCGTCGGCCGCCGCCCGCGGATCATCTGGGTGGGCACCGCGCTCGCTCTCGGCGTGCTGTGCCTGGGGCTCTTCTCGTTGGATACCGGCGGGTTGAGCAACGCCGGGCAGTTCCGCGGGACGCCGGACTCGGTCGCCGGTGCCCGGGTGATCGACGCGCACTTCCCGGCCGGCGGCGGCAACCCGATCGTGGTGATCGGGCGTACCGCCGGTGCGAGCGGCCTGCCGGCCGCCATCCGGTCGACCGACGGCGTCGCCGCCGTCTCGCCGCCGCGGCAGGTCCGCGGATACACCGAAATCCAGGCGACCCTGTCCGGGGCGCCGGACAGCCAGGCCGCCTTCGACACGATCCGCCGGTTGCGCAGCGCGGTGCATGCCGTGCCCGGGGCGCACGCCGTGGTCGGCGGGACGACCGCGATCAATCTCGACGTGGAGGATTCGGCCCGCCACGACCGGGACCTGGTCATCCCGATCGTGCTCGCGGTGGTGTTCGTCGTTCTCGCCCTGCTGCTGCGGGCCATCGTGGCGCCGTTGATGCTGATGGCGACGGTGGTGCTGTCGTTCGCGGCGGCGTTGGGGATCAGCGGCTTCTTCTTCGCCCACGTCTTCGGCTTCGACGGCGCGGACGCCGCCTTCCCGCTGTTCGTCTTCATCTTCCTGGTCGCGCTCGGGATCGACTACAACATCTTCCTGATGACCCGGGTGCGCGAGGAGACGCTGACGCGCGGCACGAGACGCGGGACGATCCGCGGGCTCACCGTCACCGGTGGCGTGATCACGTCCGCCGGTGTGGTGCTCGCGGCGACGTTCGCGGTGCTGTGCGTGCTCCCCCTGGTGCAGCTGATCGAGGTGGGCTTCGCGGTGGCGCTCGGGGTGCTGCTGGACACGTTCGTCGTCCGGTCGGTGCTGGTGCCGGCGTTGTCGATCGACATCGGCCGACGGATCTGGTGGCCGAGCCACCTGTCGCGCGCCGACGTCGATGCCAGGACGGACCGGGACAGCGATGACGTCGAAGCCGCCCCGGTGCCCTAGTTGCCGGGCAGTCGTCGCGTGGGCAGACGGGTCTCGACGGCAGCGCCGTCCGGGCCGCGGCGTACCTCGTAGGCGTAGGCGTCGTCCCGGTCGGCGACGGCCTCGACCAGCCGGGTGCCGCGGTAATGGAGGCCGACGCCGTCGTCGGTGGCGTAGCCGTCGGGCAGCGTGCCGGTTGCCACCAGCTCGTGATAGAGCGGGCGGCGCTGTGCCTCGGAGTTGTAGTGCACGCCGTTGGAGTGCGGCAGGAACGCCAGCCCGTTGGTGACCGGCCGCAGCGTCGGGCCGAACGAGTCGGTCGTCCCGCCGATGTGCCAGCACAGCGACCCCGCCGACACCCCGCCGAGGACGACGCCGGCCTCCCAGCACTCACGCAGGATGTCGTCGAGGCCGTGCACCCGCCAGACGGCGAGCAGGTTGGCGACGCTGCCGCCGCCGACCCAGATCACGTCCTGCGCCAGCAGGTGGGCGCGGATGTCCTCGACGTTGGGCATCGAGAAGAGCGCGAGGTGCGAGAGCCGGACGTCGGAGCCGGCGAAGGCGCCGTACACGGCCGCGTTGGTGGTGATCGAGTCGCCGGTCGCGGTGCCGATGTAGCACAGCCGCGGCCGATCGGGGCGACCGGCGAGTTCGAAGGCCAGGTCAAAGATCGGCCCGGGGCGCCAGTCGCTGGGGTTGCGGCCGCGGGAGAAGAAGCCGATCGAAGTCGCGAGGATCGTGGGTGCGTCGGCGCTCATGCGCCGGCTCCGTCGCGCGCCGCGGGCCGGGCGCCGGCGCCGATTCCATGATCGTGATCGGATAATGCCGCGACACGCCGTACGGATCCGATCACGATCATGGAACGCCGGGCAGGTCCGGCGGGCACAGGCGGTCTCATGTCCGCAGATCCTTCCGTACGGCGGGGAGATGCCGGCATCCGGAGCCTGTGGACGACGCCCACGCGGACCGGGCCCGACGACCTAGCCTTTTCAGCCATGACCTGGAGCCTTCCCGGCTACGCCGCCGACGAACTCGTCGGCTTCGGTGCGACCGGTGAGGTGTGGCGCGGCCGCGAGCTGGCCACCGGCGACGCGGTCGCGATCAAGCGGCTGCGCGTCGACGACGTGGACGGGCGGGCCAGGCTGCGCCGGGAGGCGGCGCTTCTCACCGCGCTCGACCACCCGCATCTCGTGCGGGTCCGCGAGACCGTGGTGACCGACCGCGAGTGCGCGCTGGTCCTCGACTACGCGGCGGGCGGGAGCCTCGCCGGGCTGCTTCGCCGGCGCGGCCGGCTCCGGCCCGGGGAGGTGGTCACGGCGCTGGCACCGGTGGCTGCGGCTCTGGCCTACGCCCACGGTGAGGGCGTCGTGCACGGCGACGTGACCCCGGCCAACGTCCTCTTCACCGCGGACGGCCGCCCGCTGCTCGCCGACCTCGGGGTGGCGCGGGTGGTCGGCGACGAGGACGCCGTCCGCGCGACACCGGACTACGTCGACCCGGCGGTCGCTCGGGGAGCCGCGCCAGGCCCGGCCAGCGACGTCTTCGCGCTCGCCGCGGTCGCCTTCCATGCGCTCACCGGACTGCCGCCCTGGAACGCCGCGACGCCGGAGGACATCCTTGCGGTCGCGGCGACCGGCGATCTGCCGGACCTTCGCGAGCTGGCGCCGGGCACACCCGAGCCGCTGGTCGAGGCGCTGGAGCGGGCGTTGTCCGCCGCCCCCTCGGCGCGGGGCGGCGCCGCGGAGTTGGCGCTCGACGTGCGGCACGGGTGCCTCGCGGAGCCGGTGGCACTCGGCGGCGCGCCGTGCGGGCCACCGGACACCGGGCCACGCGCGCAGCTGACCCACGTCGTACACCGGCCGGGGTCCTCCCGCGGCGCCACGCCGGGGTCCTCCCGCGGCGCGGAGCCGCCGACACCCGGTCAGCACCGGCGCCCCGGACGCCACTCCCTCCGACCGGTGCACACCGCGGGCGGTCTGATGCGGGCCGCGGCCTCCAGTCGTCGTCTGCGGCTGGCCGTCGTCGGGTGCGCCGGCCTCGCGCTCGCGGTGCGCCTGGGCATCGCGTGGGCCGGGTCGGACCCGCCCTCCATCCCCCGGGGCGGGTCCGACCTCGCGACAGCCGCCCGCGCGGTGACCCCACCCGACGCACCCCGGCCGAAGCGCACGCCGCGCCCGTCGGCGACCCCCGCTCGGGGTCCCCGGGCCCCGGCGTCCACCGACCGCGAGCGCCGCTGGGTCGGCGTGCTCGATGCCCTCGACGCCCGTCGGGCCGACGCCTTCGCTGCGGCCGACCCGACGCAGCTCGCCGCGGTCTACCGGCCGGACAGCCCAGCCCGGGCGGCCGATGCCCGCACCCTGCGGCAGATCGCCGCCGCCGGGTTGACGGTGCAGGGTGTGCGGCACGACGTGCGGGCGGTGCATGTCCTGCGCGACGACGGCGGCCACGCGGTGCTCGCGGTGACCGAGTCGCTGCGGTCTTACGTCGTCGCCGGCGGCACCCGGCCGACGGCCCGCAGCCCGGCCGGACCGCCGCGTCGCTACCGGCTGGAGCTCGACGCGACGTCGACCGGGTGGCGGATCCGCGCCCTGAGGGCGGTCGGCTGAGGGCGGTCGGCTGAGGGTTGTCGGCTGACGGTGGTGGGCGGCCGGCGGCTCAGCGCGCGGTGGCCCAGCGCAGCGCGTCGTCGACGATGCGGTGGGTGAAGTCGAAGCCGGCTTCGGTGAGCACCCGGGGCATCGCACGCTGGCCGGCCAGGACGCCCTCGTCGGCGAACCCGCCGAGGGCCAGCCGCAGCGCGGGCGCCGGCACCCGCAGCAGCGTGGGGCGGCCGAGCACCTGGCCGAGAGTGCGGGTGAACTCGGCGTTGGTGACCGGCGCCGGACCGGTGAGGTTGACCGGTCCGGCGATGTCGCGGTCGATCAGGAACCGGATCGCGGCGATCTCGTCGACCAGGGAGATCCACGGCCAGTACTGCCGACCGGATCCGACCCGGCCGCCCAGGCCGCGCGCGAACAACGGCAGGAGCCGGCCCAGTACCCCGCCGTCCGGGGAGAGCACGAGTCCGGTCCGGATCCGGGCGACCCGCACGCCCGCCTCCCGCGCCGGTGTGGTGGCCGACTCCCATCTGGCGCATACCTCGGCCAGGAAGCCCACTCCGGCAGAGGCAGTCTCGTCGACCTTGCGGCTGCCGGTGTCGCCGTACCAGCCGACCGCCGAGGCCGAGATCAGGCACCCGGGACGTGGCTCGGCCCGGCCGGCCGCCCGACTGATCGTCGTCGTCCCGTCGACCCGGCTCTCGAGGACCGCGCGTCGGTGGCGCTCCGTCCACCGCCGGTCGCCGATGCCCACGCCGGCCAGGTGCACCACGGCGTCGAGGCCGGCCAGCGCCGCGGGGTCGAGCTCGTGCTGCGCGGGATCCCACCGCACCTCGCCGGGCCCGGTCGGGGCACGCCGGACCAGCCGGCGTACCTCGTGGCCGTCGCGTTCGAGATCGCGAACGAGCGCAGTGCCGAGAAGGCCGGAGGACCCGCTGACCGCGACCCGCACGACCCGGTAACCCGCCGGCTCAGGCCCGGCCGACGGGCCGCCGGCGGCCGGTCATGCCAGACCGACCTCGGCCTCGAACGCGCCGGCCTCCAGCCGCTCCTTCACCGCGACCAGGAACCGGGCGGCGTCGGCGCCGTCGACCAACCGGTGGTCGTAGGTGAGCGCGAGGTAGACCATCGACCGCACCGTGATGACCTCGCCGAGGTCCGGGTCGTCGACGACGACCGGACGCTTGACGACCGAGCCCGTCCCGAGGATCGCGACCTGCGGCTGGTTGATGATCGGGGTGTCGAAGAGCGCACCCCGGCTGCCGGTGTTGGTCAGCGTGAACGTCCCGCCGCCGAGTTCGTCCGGGCTCACCTTGTTCTGCCGGGTCCGGTCCGCGAGGTCGGCGATCTTGCGCGCCAGGCCGCCGAGGTTGAGGTCCCCGGCGTCGTGGATCACCGGCACCATCAGTCCGCGCTGGGTGTCGACCGCGATGCCGAGGTGTTCGGCGTCGTGGTAGGTGATCGTGCCGGCGTCCGTGTCGATCGACGCGTTGAGGTTGGGATGCGCCTTGAGCGCCTCGACGGCGGCCAGCCCGAAGAACGGCAGGAACGACAGCTTGACGCCCTGGCGGGCCTCGAAGTCAGCCTTGGCGCGCTGCCGCAACCGGGCGATGGCGGTGACGTCGGCCTCCACGACCGTCGTCAGCTGGGCGCTGGTCTGCAGCGACTCCACCATCCGGGAGGCGATGACCGACCGCGGCCGCGACATCTTCTGCGTCGTACCGCGCAGGGCCAGAGCGGACTCCGACGGCACCGCGCGGCCGGCCGATGCCGCCGCCGGAGCGCTCGGGGCGGCCGCGCTGGGCGCTGCCTGGGCCGGCTCGGCCGCCGCCGGCTCGGCCCGCGCCGCTGCCGCCTCGACGACGTCCTGCTTGCGGATCCGCCCGCCGACACCGGTTCCGGTGACCGTCGACAGGTCCACGTTGTGCTCGGCGGCGAGCTTGCGGACGAGCGGGGTCACGTAGGCCTTCTCGGCGCCGTCCCCGTCCTGCTCGCCGTCGGACGGGCCCGGGGAAACGGGCGTCTCGGCGCGCCGGGTCGGCTGCTGCGGCGCCGGCGCCTGGGCCCGCTCGACCTGGGCCGGGGGCTGCTGGGGGGCGGACTGCTCCCCTGCGGGCCGCTCCTGGGCGGGCTGCTCCTGGGCCGCGGGCCGCTTCGGCTCCTCGGCGGGCTGCTCGGGAGCCGGCTCCTCCTGGCGAGACCGCTCGGCCGCCTCCTGCTGTGGGGCCTCGGGCGCCTCCTCGGGCGGAGCCTCCGCCGGCGCGCTCGACTGCGCTGCGGCGCTGGGGCCGGACCCGTTGTCGGACCCCGCCGCACCGGCGGCGTCGATGAGGGCGAGTTCGACTCCGACCTCGACGGTTTCGTCCTCACCCACCTTGATCTGGCTCAGCACCCCGGCCGCGGGAGAGGGGATCTCGGTATCGACCTTGTCGGTGGACACCTCGAGCAGCGGCTCGTCGGTCTCGACGTGCTCGCCCTCCTTCTTCAGCCACCGGGTGACGGTGCCCTCGGTGACGCTCTCACCGAGCGCGGGCATGGTGACGGAGGTCGGCATGGTCTGGCGGCTCCTTTGTGTCGATCCCAGCGGGAGGGGAAATCCGGATCAGCCGTGCGTGTGCAACGGCTTGCCGGCAAGTGCGAGATGGGCCTCGCCGATCGCCTCGGACTGGGTGGGGTGCGGGTGGATCAGTTGGGCGACCTCTGCGGGCAGAGCCTCCCAGTTGTAGATCAGTTGAGCCTCGGCGACCAGCTCACCGACCCGGGACCCGACCAGGTGGGCGCCGAGGACCGGGCCGTCCTTCTCCGCGACGAGCTTGACCGCGCCCTGCGTCTTCAGGATCTGGCTCCGGCCGTTGCCGCCGAGATCGTAGGTGAGCGTGGTGACCTTGTCCGCGCCGTACTGCTCCTTGGCCTGCGCCTCGGTGAGGCCGACCGAGCCGACCTCCGGCTCGGAATAGGTGATCCGCGGAACGCCGGGGTAGTTGATCGGGACCACGGGCAGGCCCGCGAGCCGCTCGGCGACCATGATGCCCTCGCCGAAGCCGACGTGGGCGAGCTGCGGGGTGGGGATCAGATCGCCGACCGCGGAGACGGTGGGGAGGCTGGTCCGGCAGTATTCGTCGACGGTCACGAAGCCGCGGTCGATGGCCACGCCGGCTTCCTCATAGCCGAGCCCGGCCGAGGCCGGGGCGCGGCCCACGGCGACGAGCAGCAGGTCGGCCTCGATCTCCTTGCCGTTCTCGAGCGAGACCCGTACGCCGGCATCGGTGTAGTCGACGCCGGAGAACCGGGCCCCGAGTTCGTAGCCGATCCCGCGCCGGCGGAACGCCCGCTCCAGCAGCTTGGAGCTGGCCTCGTCCTCGAGCGGCACCAGGTGGGGCAGCGCCTCGACGATGGTCACGTCGGCGCCGAAGGAGCGCCAGACACTCGCGAACTCCACACCGATGACGCCGCCCCCGAGGATCACGACCGAACCGGGGACCTTGTCCAGGGTCAGGGCGTGGTCGGAGGAGATCACCCGGTCGCCGTCGATCGTCAGGCCGGGCAGCGTCTTGGCCACCGAACCGGAGGCGAGCACCACGTGGCGCCCGTCGTAGCGCTCACCGTCGACCTCGACGGCGGTCGGGGAGAGCAGCCGGCCCGTGCCCTGCACCACGGTGATCTTGCGGCTCTTGACCAGGCCCTGCAGCCCCTTGTAGAGCCGACCGACGACGCCCTCCTTGTAGCTGTTGACGCCTTCCATGTCGATGCCCTCGAAGGACGTGCGTACGCCGAACTGCTCGCTGTCCCGGGAGCCGTCGGCGATCTCCGCCGCGTGCAGGAGGGCCTTGGTCGGGATGCAGCCGCGGTGCAGGCAGGTGCCGCCCACCTTGTCCCGCTCGACCATGACGACCGACATCCCGAGTTCGGCGGCCCGCAGCGCGCAGGCGTAGCCGCCGCTGCCGCCACCGAGGATGACGAGATCGTGCTCTCCAGATGCGGAGGGTTCACCGGCGGTCTGCGCCACGGGGTTCTCCTCGTTCGTCGCTGATCCGATACGGCGTCGGGCCCCGGTTGTGCCAGGTGCCCGACGGCACCCCATCCTGTCACCCCGGACCCTGCGTACGCGATTCAGGGCGGGAGCGGGGACGGTGCGCGATCATCGGAGAGGGGAACTCCGGCCGGGGGGCGGTTCGTCGTCCTGACAGGCCCGTCTGCCGGCACCGACGGCCGGCCGGGTGCACGCCGCATCGCGGGAGGGAAGGGAGGCACGGTGGCTCTGTTCGGCCGGCGGAAGACGCGGCGCCCGGGGCGTGCCACCAAGGCCGACCCCGCCGACGTCGCGCACCTGGAGCAGTTTGCGCGGACCCGCGTGGGCGTGGAGGCCTTTGTCGAGCCGCCGACGACGGTGACCGAGACCACCGTCGTCCTGGTCGCCGAGAACGGCGAATGGACCCGGCGCCGGGCCGGCAGCGCCGACGCGGCCCGCGACCTCGGCCGGCGCCTGGCGATCCCGGTCTACGACGTCGCCGCGACCGGCTACCCGGCCCGGATGCGGCAGTGGACCGCCCGCCGCAAGGCCAGTGGTGAGACCGGCGTCCCCGGCCTGGACGGGCCGTCGGTGTAGCGAGCCGCCGTCCCCGACCGACCCGCGGCCAAGGAACCCGGCTCCCGCGTGCCCAAACCCACTAGTAGTGGGTTTTGGACGGCGGGTGAAGGCGGCGGCGGGTGAAGGCGCCGGTGGGCGGCCCGATCCGGCGTCAGCCGCCTCCGGCGATGTCGCTAACCGCCTGCCGCGATGTCCTCGAGCGCGGCGATCATGGTGCGCACCGGCACGCCCGTGCCGCCCGCCGGGGTGTAGCCCCACGCCGATCCCGGGTTGTACGCCGGGCCGGCCACGTCGATGTGTGCCCACTCCACCCCCGGGGCCACGAACTCCCGCAGGAACGCCCCGGCGACGAGCATCCCGCCGGCCCGGTCCTTGGTGACGTTGGCCAGGTCGGCGACCGGGGAGTCGAGCCCGCGGCGCAGTTCCGGCGGCAGTGGCATCGCCCAGCCGTTCTCGCCGGCGAGGTTCGCCGCGGCCGCAACCCGGTCCCGGAAGGCGTCGCTGCCCATGATCCCGGCGGTCCGGTTGCCCAGGGCCACGGTCTGGGCGCCGGTCAATGTGGAGGTCTCGATCAGGTACGCCGGCTCGTCCTCACACGCGCGCGCGATCGCGTCGCCGAGGATCAGCCGGCCCTCGGCGTCGGTGTTGAGCACCTCGACCCTCGTCCCGCCGTACATCGTGAGGACGTCTCCGGGCCGGTAGGCGGCCCCACCGGGCAGGTTCTCGGCGATCGGCACCGTGGCGGTGATCTCGAGCGGGAGCTTGAGGGCGGCCGCGGCCGTCATCGTGGCGATCACCGCGGCGGCGCCGCCCATGTCGCCCTTCATGTGATGCATGTTGGCGGCCGGCTTGATGGAGATGCCGCCCGAGTCGAAGGTGATCCCCTTGCCGACCAGGGCGACCCGCTTCTTCGCCCGCGGGCCCTTGTAGTGCAGTCGCACGAGCCGGGGCGGCCGGCTGGATCCGCCGCCCACGCCGAGCACGCCGCCGAACCCGCCCTTCGTCAGGGCCTTCTCGTCGAGCACCTCGACGTCGAGGCCGGCCTCCTTGCCGACCGCCTGCGCGCGGGCGGCGAGCTCGGCGGGGAAGAGGTCGTTCGGCGGGGTGTTGACCAGGTCGCGGCACAGGGTGACGGCGGCGGCGACCGCGGTGGCCCGGGTGACCGCGTCCTTGGCGGCCTTGTCCCGCGCGTGCCGCACCACGAGTTGCACCTCCGACGGCGGGTGGCGGTGGTCGTCGGTCGTCCGCCGGTACGCCGTGAAGTCGTAGGCACCGAGCACAGCGCCCTCGCCGGTGGCCCGGAGCAGGTCGGTTGCGCCGTTCGCCTCAATGAGCGGCAGGGTGGACGCGACGGTGTCCCGCCCCACCAGCGCGCGGCTGGCCGCGCCGGCCGCCCGACGGACCATCTCCGTGGAGAAGGCGGCTCCGTCGTCGGGGACCGGGCCGAGACCGGCCGCGGCCACCACCGGCGCCGGCAGCGCGCCGAGCGTGGCCAGGGTGGTCACCTCTCCCTCCTTGCCGGTCGCGCCGAGCGCGGCCAGCGCCTCGGCCAGCCGTCCGTCGAGTGCGGAGTCCACCGCCCCCGTGCCGGCGGTCAACACCGGCCCGTGGGCGCCCTTGGCCACTCCGACCACGATCGCGTCGACGCGCAGCGAGTCGGGGGACTTGTCCGTCAGAGTCAGGGTGGTCATGGGCGCGATGCTATGCGCACGCCGCGGCGCGACGACCGCTCGGTAGCGTCGCGGCCATGAGCACACTCGCGAGATCGCCGCTGTACGACCGGCATGTGGCCCTCGACGCGAAGCTCGCCGACTTCGGCGGCTGGGAGATGCCGATCGAATACTCCGCGTCGGGCGGCGGCGTCATCAAGGAGCACACCGCCGTCCGGGAGGCGGTCGGGCTCTTCGACGTCTCGCACCTGGGCAAGGCGAGCGTGCGCGGACCGGGCGCGGCGGAGTTCGTCAACGCGTGCCTGTCCAACGACCTGGGCCGGATCCGGCCGGGCAAGGCGCAGTACACCCTCTGTTGCGACGATCCGTCGGGGGGAGTCGTCGACGATCTGATCGCCTACCTGCACGGCGAGGACCACGTCTTCCTCGTACCCAACGCCGCCAATACCGCGGAGGTCGTACGCCGGCTGCAGGAGGCCGCCCCGGCCCGCGTCGAGGTCGCGGACCGGCACACCGGCTACGGCGTGCTGGCCGTGCAGGGGCCGCGGTCGGCCGATCTGCTCGGCCGGCTCGGGCTGCCGGCGGACCACGACTACATGAGCTTCACGGTGTCCGCCTGGGGCGGCCGGGAACTCGTCGTGTGCCGCACCGGCTACACCGGCGAGCACGGCTACGAGCTCCTCCCCACCTGGGACGACGCCGGTGCGCTGTGGGACGCCCTGCTCGACGCGGGCGGCGACCTCGGCATCCGCCCGTGCGGGCTGGCCGCCCGCGACACGCTGCGCACCGAGATGGGATATCCGCTGCACGGCCACGAGCTCTCGCTGGACATCACCCCGGTGCAGGCCCGCAGCGGGTGGGCGGTCGGGTGGAAGAAGGAGGCCTTCTGGGGGCGGCAGCGGCTGCTCGCCGAGCGCGAGGCCGGTGCGCGTCGGCTGATGTGGGGCCTGCAGGCGCTCGACCGGGGCATTCCCCGGCCCGGCATGACGGTGCGGTACGGCGACCGGCCGGTCGGTGAGGTCACCAGCGGCACGTTCTCGCCGACCCTGCGCCAGGGGATCGGGTTGGCGCTGCTGGCCACCGACGCCGGCATCGCCGAGGACGCCGAGGTCGCGGTCGACGTGCGCGGCCGGCCGTCCGGCATGCGGGTCGTGAAACCGCCGTTCGTCCCCGCCCACGTGCGCTGACCGTCGCGTACCTTTCCGAGCACGACCACGAGGCAGGGACCGGAGGGGTGAGGTCGGATGCGGCATGCCACACAGGTGATGGGCGGGGCGACGGCGGCGTACGGCGTGTTCGTGCTCGCCGCGCCGGGAATCTTCGCCCGCCAGATCGGCTACGACGCGCCCGGCGGGCCTACCTCGTCCGTGCGGATCACGGTGGCATCGCTCGGCGTCCGGGATGTCGCCAGCGGTCTGGCGATGGTCCTCGCGCCGCCCGGACGGGCCCGCCAGCTGGCGCTGGGCGTCCGGTGCCTCTGCGACGCCGGCGACGCCGTGATCTTCGGCACGATGCTCCCGTCCCGCAAGGCGCGCCGGAAGGTCGCCGTCATCGCCGCCGGCTGGGGAATCCTGTGCGGCGTGTCCGGCCTCCTGCCCGAACGATCCGGTCGATCGGCTTAGCCGCGTGCGGATCGGGCATAACGATGACGACAGCGATTGCCGAATCAGGGAGGGGCGTCATGGCTGACAGCGACAAGGCCCGGCACAAGATGGAAGAAGCAGTCGGGAAGGGCAAGGAGAAGCTCGGCGAGGCGACCGACGACGACGCGATGCGCCGCGAGGGTGAGCGGGAGCAGTCCAAGAGCAACCTCAAGCAGGCCAAGGACAAGGTGAAGGACGCGTTCGACAAGAAGTGACGCGTCTGGACTTCGTACCGTTCCTGGACCAGGCGATGGATCGGCTGGTCGTTCCCGGTTATTCGCGTGCGGGCTACGCCCTGCGTCGGCATTCGTGGACCGACGATCCGTCGCCGGGAACGCTCGAGGGCAGCCGCGCGCTGGTCACCGGCGCCAACTCCGGGCTCGGCAAGGCCACCGTCGCCGGCCTCGCCCGCCTCGGCGCGACGGTGCACCTGCTCGTCCGCAACTCCGAGCGCGGCGCGGACGCCCGCGCCGCGATCCTCGCCGACGTCCCGGGCGCCGACCTGCGGGTCGAGCGCTGTGACATCAGTTCGCTGGCCGCGGTGCGGGAGTTCGCCGGGGACTTCCGGGCCCGCTTCCCGGAGGTGCAGGTGCTCGTGCACAACGCCGGGGTCCTGTCCGCAGACCGGCAGGTCACCGGCGAGGGGCACGAACTCACCCTGGCGACCAACGTGCTCGGGCCGTTCCTGCTCACCGCCCTGCTCGCCGACCAGTTGCGGGCGGGTGCCCCGAGCCGGGTGGTCTGGGTGTCCTCCGGCGGGATGTACGGCCAGAAGCTTCCCGCCGACGACCTGGAATACGAGCGCGGCGACTATCGGGGCGCGACGGCGTACGCGCGGACCAAGCGGATGCAGGTCGTGCTGGCCGAGCAGTGGGCGGAGTCGTTCCGCGGCGACAGGGTGACCGTGCACAGCATGCATCCGGGCTGGGTCGACACCCCGGGTATCGCCGCGTCACTGCCCCGCTTCCACCGGCTGATGGGGCCCGTCCTGCGCACCCCGGAGGAGGGGGCGGACACGATCGTGTGGCTGTGCGCCGCCGCCGAGCCGGCCACGTGCACCGGCGTTTTCTGGCAGGATCGGCGACCGCGTCCCACCCACTACCTGCCGGGCGCCTCCGAGATCCCCGCCGACCGTCAGTACCTGTGGCGCACCTGCGAGCGGCTGACCGGCGTACATCCCTCGCCTCTTCGGTGATCAGGAGGGGATCTACGGGCGAAACGCCGAGCGAATCCCCTCTCGATCATGGATGTCGCAGCGTCATGATCAGCCGAGGGCGAGCACGGCCCAGGTGAGCGCAGCGGTGACCTCGCACGCGGCCCCGAGGACGTCACCGGTGACCCCGCCGATCCGGCGGGTCACGTGCCGGACGAGTCCGGCGCCGAGCGCCACCCCGAGCAGTACCGCCACCGGGCCCTGCCACGGGCGGCCGGCGACGGCCGGCAGCCCGGCGGCGACCAGGGCCACGGTCCACGCCACCGGTACGCCGACCGGCAGCGAGTCCGCGACCAGCACCCCGAGCCCGTCCGGGCGGGCCGGCGGTACGCCGCGCCGGCACGCCCAGCTGATCGCCAGCCGCCCGGCCGCGACCCCCAGGCCGACCGCGAGCCAGCGGTGCTCGGCGATCAGCGCGGCCAGAGCCGCGGCCTGCACCACCAGGCACAGCACCAGGGCGGCGACGCCGAGGGCGCCCACCTCTGGGGAGCGCATCACCGCCAGCGCCCGGGCCGGCTCGCCGTGACAGCCGAGCCCGTCGGCGGTGTCGGCCAGCCCGTCCAGATGCAGGCCGCGGCTGGCCCCGGCCAGGCCGCAGAGCACGACCGCCGCGGCGAGGAACGCCGGCGTCCCCAGGTGGAACAGCCCGACCGACAGTCCGGCGGCGAGCGCGCCCAGGGCCGCGCCGACCAGCGGCGCGAGGGCCATCGCCGACCGGCCCGTGTCGCGGTCCACCCGAGCCGGCCGCAGCGGGAGGACGGTGAGGGTCGTGACGGCGAGCCGCAGTCCGTCCCGTGCCGCGCCGGGCATTCAGCGTCGCCGGCTCACGAAGGATTCACCCGGCCGCTCACCGCGGCGTCGTCGAACGTGGCCATCTCCGCGAGGGTCACGACCGCGGCACGCAGGATCGGCAGGGCCACCAGGGCGCCGGATCCCTCGCCCAGTCGCAGGCCGAGGTCGACCATCGGCCGCAGGGCGAGCGCCTCCAGCACGGCGGTGTGCGCAGGTTCGGTGGACCGGTGGCCGGCCAGCCACCAGGCCGAGGCGTCGTAGCACATCTCGCGGGCCACGACGGCGGCGGCGCCGGACACGACGCCGTCGAGCAGCACCGGCGTACGGCGGGCCGCGGCCTCGACCAGGAAGCCGGTCATCGCCGCGATGTCCGCGCCGCCGGCCGCGGCGAGCAGGTCCACCGGGTCGTAGCGTTGCGGCCGGGCCCGTCGCATCGCGTCGCGTACGACGGTGACCTTGCGCATCCACCCGACGTCGTCGAGCCCGGTGCCCCGGCCGGTGACCGCGGTCGGCTCCAGCGCCAGCACGGTCCCGACGAGCACGGCCGCGGTGGTCGTGTTGCCGATGCCCATGTCGCCGGGGATGAGCAGGTCCGCCCCGGCGTCGACCTCCTCGTCGGCGATCGCGACGCCGGCCGTGAAGGCGGCCACCGTCTCGTCGTGGGTCAGCGCGTCCTCCCGGTCGATGCGGCCGCTGCCGTGGCGCACCTTGTGCGCCGACACCTCGGGCGCGGTCTCGCCGTTCACCGACATGTCCACGACGCGCACGGTGGCGCCGGCCAGGCGGGCGAGGGCGTTCAGCGCCGCGCCGCCGGCCAGGAAGTTGTGCACCATCTGGCCGGTCACCTCCGGCGGATACGCCGAGACGCCGGCGCTCGCGACGCCGTGGTCGCCGGCGAACACGACCACCCGCACCCGGGTGAAGTCGTGCGGCGGGCACCGACCCTGGACCGCCGCGACCCACTCCGACAATTCCTCGAGCCGGCCGAGCGCGCCGGCCGGCTTGGTGAGCTGTGCCTGCCGGTCGCGGGCGGCCTGCGCCATCTCCGCGTCCGGCTCACCGACCCGGGCCCGCAGGTCGTCCATGTCCAGTTCGTCGGTCACCGGGAATCCTCCACGCCGTCGGGTACGTCGCCCCCGCGCAGCCGGCGGGCCAGGCCGGCGGTCAGGACCACGACCTCGTCACTGGCGGCAGCCAGCGCGGCGTTCAGCCGGCCCAGTTCGTCGCGGAAGAGTCGGCCGGCCGGCGTCGCGGGGACGACACCCTGCCCGACCTCGTTGGTCACTGCGACCACTCGGCCTGCGGTGTCCGCCCAGGCGCGCACCACCGCGTCGGCGCGCTTGCGCACCAGGTCGACGCCGCCCGGGTCGGTCCATCCGTCCGCGGCGTCGAGCGCCCGGCTCAGCCAGTTGCCGACGTCGTCGATGAGCAGCACTCCGTCGCCGTCGAGCAGCGGTTCGAGATCGGTGGTCTCCACCGTCCGCCAGTTCGCCGGCCGGCCACTGCGATGGGCCGCGATCCGCGCAGTCCATTCCGTGTCGCCCCGGTCCGGCTGTGCCGTCGCGACGAACGTCACCTCGGGCTCGGCGGCGAGAACCGACTGCGCCCAGGACGACTTCCCCGAGCGGGCGCCGCCGAGCACCAGCGTCCGCCGCGGGCGCCGCGCCGGCGACCGGGTCGGGCGTCCGGTCAGGACGTCGCCGTCGCGGTGCAGCTCGGCGCCCCACCGCGCCAGCCGGCCGGCCAGCTCCGCGGGCGGCGGGTTGCGGTGCGACAGGTGGATCGCGACCACCCGCGTCCCGTCGACGATCGCGCCGCGGCGACGCAGCTCGGCGAGGGCTGCCGGGAAGGTCGCGAAATCCAGGTGGCTGTCGGTGCTTCCGATCTCGGTGCCGAACGTCAGCTCGAGCAGCACGTCGTCGAACGCCCGCCCGGCAAGGGCGTCCACAGTGGACTCGGGGAGCGGGCCGGTGTCGGTGGCGTAGAGCAGCCGGCCGCCGTCGGGCGCGGTGAGGTCGTAGAGCACCGCGTCGGCCTCGTGCTCGGCCTTCACCGGTCGCACCGTGTATCCGCCGATCTGCAGCGTCTCGCCGGGCAGCGCGGGGATCAGCCGGACCGGGTCCTCCGGCCCGATCCGGTCGGCGCACCGGGCCAGCGCCGTGGGCGGTCCGACCAGGTCCAGCGGCTCGCGCCGGCCCACCCAGCCCCGCCACGTCAGGCCGGCCGGCGACGTGTGGTCGTCGTGCGCGTGGGTCAGCAGGATGTGCCGTACGCCGTCCAGGGGCACGCCCACGCGCATCGCCGTACGGGGCGAGTCCGCGCCGAAGTCGAGCAGTAGGACGTCGTCGACGAGCGCGCTGTTCTGGCCGCGCACGTCCGGCGTACCGCGCACCGCCTCGCAGGACGCGCACCGGCAGAACGGGTTGGGCCACCCTTCGGAGCTCCCGGTACCGAGCAGCTGGATCTTCACCGGCTCACCTTGTCAGACACCGGTTCGCCGGTCGTCGACGGTGCGAACTCGACCGGGGCGTCGAACGCCGCCCGGCGCGCGGCCCGGCGGAGCACGAGCAGCACCGGCCGGCCGGCGACGAGCACCAGCAGCACGTTGCCGATGGCCCGCGGGATGTCGAACCCGAGCGAGGTTGCCAGGTCGAAGGCGATGAAGCGGTGCAGATTCGTGAGGACCGCTCCGCCGGGGACGAAGGACAGCGACGGATCAGTGCCGGCGGTCGCGTCCGGGCCGACGGTGAACGGCCAGAACCACATGTTCAGCAGCAGCCCGTAGAGCAGCCCGGCCAGGGCGCCGTACGCCGAAAGCATCGCGACCTCGCCGACGCCGCGGGGGCGGCGCGGCAGCAGGCCGGCGAAGAGCCCTACCCAGGCCGCACCGAACATCTGGAACGGTAGCCAGGGCCCGACCCCGCCGGTCAGCAGCGCCGAGCTGAACATGCTCACCGCGCCCAGCACGAAACCGAAGCCCGGGCCCAGGACCCGCCCGGCCGGGATGAGCAGCCCGAACATCAGGGTGAACCCGGCCACCCCGGCCGACAGCGGCCGCAGTGCGGTGCAGACGGCGGCGAGGACGCCGAGCAGCGCGACCGCCTTGGCGTCCATCCCACCCTCGGCCAACTCGGCGAGCACCACGGCGAGCAGCAGCGGCAGCAGGGCGGCGAACAACCACGGCGCATCCAGACCGTGCTCCAGCCCCGCTCCCGGCCGGATGACCAGCGGCCAGCAGAAGCCGATCAGGCCGACGAGGCTGGTGAGCCCGACCGCGACCGCCGAGCGCGGTCGCAGCCGGATCGCGGCCGTGCGCGTGGCGCGGCGGCCCGCGGCGAGCACGGTCATCCGGCCAGCGCCGTCGCGACTTCGGCCACCGTGAGCCACTCCTGCGGGGCCATGACCTTCGCCACCTGCGGCGCGAAGACGGGAGAGTGCACCACCACGTCGCGGGTGGGCCCGTCGGAGATCACCACGCCGTCCGCCAGCACGATCGTGCGGTGCGACAGGTCCGCCGCCAGCTCCACATCGTGGGTTGCCAGCACGACGGCGTGCCCCTCCGCCGCGAGTTCGGCGAGCACCGCGACGAGGCGCCGCTTCGCGCCGTAGTCGAGTCCGCGGGTCGGCTCGTCCAGGAGCAGCAGCGGTGGCCGGCCGGCGAGAACCACCGCCAGGGCGAGGGACAGCCGCTGGCCCTCGGACAGGTCGTGCGGGTGGGCGTCGTCGGCGACGTCGGGGGCGATGCGGGCGAGGATTCCGCGTGCGGTGCCCCGCTCGGCACCCGCATCGCGGTCGGCCTGTGCGCACTCGGCCCGGACCGTCTCGGCGTAGAGCAGGTCCGTCGGTTGCGCCGGCACCATCCCGACGTCGCGCACCAGGTCGCGGGCACGCCGACCGGACGGCGCCTGCCCGGCGACGGTCACCGATCCGGTGGTCGGCGCGACCAGGCCGACCAGGCCGGCCAGCAGGGTCGACTTGCCGGCGCCGTTGCGTCCCATCAGCGCGACGACCTCGCCCCGGTGGACGGCGATGTCGACCTCCCGCAGCGCAACCACGTCTGCGAACTGCACGCCGAGGTCGCGGGTGACGGCGAGCGGTTCGCCGGCGGGCACGGCCGGCCGCACGACCGACATCGCGGCGAGCTTCTCCCGCAGCGGCTCGGCGCAGCGCCGGGCCTCCCGGACCGACAGCGGCAACGGCGCCCAGCCGGCCAGCCGGCCCAGCTGCACGACCGGCGGTGCCACCGCGGCGGTCGTGAACACCTGGTCCGGCGTGCCCACCTCGACCGGTCGGCCGGCGCCGGGCAGGTAGACGACCCGGTCGGCGTACTGGGCCACCCGTTCCAGCCGGTGCTCGGCCAGCAGCACGGTCAGGCCGAGGTCGTGCACCAGCCGCTGCAACGCCGCCAGCACCTCCTCGGCGGCCGGCGGATCGAGGGCACTGGTCGGTTCGTCGAGCACCAGCACCCGCGGGTGGGCGGTGAGGACGGCGCCGATCGCGACCCGCTGCTTCTGCCCGGCCGACAGCGTCGCCAGCGGACGGTCCCGCAGGACGGCGAGACCGAGCAGGTCCAGGGTGTCCTCGACCCGGCGGCGCATCACGTCGCCGGGCAGCCCCAGTGACTCCATCGTGTAGGCCAACTCGTCCTCGACGACGTCGGTGACGAAGCCGGCCTGCGGGTCCTGCCCGACGATCCCGACGACGTCGGCGAGCTCGCGGGGCGGATGGGTGCGGGTGTCGCGGCCGGCGACCGCGACCCGGCCGGCGAGCCGGCCGCCGGTGAAGTGCGGGACCAGCCCGTTGACCGCGCGCAGCAGCGTGGACTTGCCGCTGCCGGTCACCCCGACGACGAGGGCCAGCTCGCCCTCGGGGATCCGCAGCGACACGTCGCGCAGGATCGGCGCCGGCGCTCCGTCGTAGGTCACCGTGACCCGGTCGAACTCGATCATCGTGACGCCGCCGCCGTTCTGCGCCGGGGGACCGGAGGGCCGCCGGCCCGCAGCGGGTGGGGCGGGACCGGCGCAACCCAGGCCGGCGCGGCGGCGAGGAGGATGCCGAACAACGGCAGCAGCGGCACGCCGGGCGCCGCGATCGGGCTGGTGGCCGGGTGCAGCGCCGGGTCGCCGCCGGAGACCGCGAAGGCGACCGCGGTCAGGACCCCGGCGCCGGCCACCAACCACTCGGAGGACCGCCAGGGGTCGGGCCGGTACCGCGATCGCGTCGTACGCCGTCCTCCGGCCAGCAGACCGCACGCGGCCAGGACGGCACCGACGCCCAGTGCGGGCACGCCGAGCCACGGCGTGGTCGAGGAGTCCAGCAGCCCGTAGACCCCGACGCAGATCCCGAGCAGCCCGGCGACGACGAGCGCCGCGGTGGCACGCCGGGCCGCGGGGTCGACGCCCGCCCGCCGGCCGTAGCCGCGCGAATCCATCGAGGCGGCCATCTCTATCGACCGGCCGACCGCGTCCTCGAGGACCGGGATCACCAGGCCGGGGATTCCGGCCAGGCCGCGGTCCGGCCGGCCGCGCAGCCGCCGGGCCGCCCGCACCCGCCGGAGCGAGGCGACGGAATTGGGCGCGAAGGACAGCGCGACCACGACGGCGACACCCATCTCGTAGAGCGCGCCGGGCAGGCACTTCAGGAGCCGGGCCGGGTTCGCGAGCGCGTTCGCCGCTCCGACGCAGGCGATCAGGGCGGCCAGCTGCATCCCGTCGTAGAGCGCCCCGAGCATGGCCTCGAGGGTGACCGGACCACCCAGTCGTACGCCGGCCGCCCAGGACGGCAGGTGCGCCTGCGGCAGGGTGATGAGCACGTGCCCGGCGATGTCCGGCCCGAGGAGCACCTCGAAGACCAGCCGGAGCACGATCACGACCCCGCCCAGGACCAGGAAGGTCGGGTAGGCCCGCGCCCACGGCGCCTCGCTGCGCCGGGCCGCGACCACGTAGCCCGCGACCGCGGCGAGCATCGCCAGCAGCAGCGGATCCGTCGTCCGGCTGGCCGCGGTCGCCAGGCCCAGCGCCCACACCCACCACGCCCCGGCGTGCAGGTGGCGGGGGAGCGCCGGGTGCAACCGGAGCGTCGGGCCGGTCACGGTCAGGCCCGATTCCGGCGTACCCGCGCCTGCCAGACCCCGCCGACGATGACCAGGAGCAGCACGACGATGCCGATGACGAGGGTCCACGTCGCCCCGCCCGACCCCGTCGAGGTGGCGGTGCGGGTCGCCGCGGCCGGCTTGGCGGCGGCGGCCTTGGCGAGCGTCGCGTAGGCGACTGCCGCCGGCTTGCGGTCGGCGCCGTCGACGTAGGCCCAGCCCTCGGTCTCGCCGGGGCGGACCTTCTCGACGTTGGCGCCCTTCTTGCTGTAGGCCCACGCCGCAGCGGCCGCCCGGGGCGGACGCAAGTAGTAGGACCAGTAGTGCTTGGTGTCGGAGTGGCAGCGGGCCGGGTAGCCGTCGACCTGGCAGATGAAGCCGCTCTTGTCGAACGCCACGGTGTGCCCGGCCTTCTGCAGCAGCTGCTGCCCGGTCATCCCGGCGTGGTAGGGCACGCAGGTTGATCGCACCGCGTGCCCGGTGTCGACGACCAGCCCCACGCAGGGGGCCTTCGCGGGCGGTGCGGCGGCGGCCGGGGACATCGCGGCGGTCGCCGCGATGAGCACTCCGGCGGCCAGCACGAGCAAACTGCGTCGCATGGTGCCTCTCCGATGACCGGGCCCGCGCAGGCGCGCCCGGACGGCCGCCCCCGACACGACGAACCCCGGCAGCCGGCTGGTGCCGGCTTACCGGGGCGGTGTGCGGGTGCGTGACCCGGGCTCCGCCCCGTAGACCTCGACGGTGTGATGGAGCCGCACGGCGGGACAGGCGTTCCGACTCGCCCGGGGCGGGAGCTCCGGGCCTACGGTTGCGGGTCAGTGCCGGACTTCGACCGGCTTCTCCTGTCACACCGCGTTGCGCAGTGAGTATGACCCACGGCGCGGCCGTTGTCAGTGCCGGGCCGCCCGGAGCTCCCGGGCGGCGGCGCCGGGGTGGCGGTCAGCCGACGAGCTCGGCCGGGCACAGCCGCATCGAGAACGGCTTGTTGATCACGCGGCGCTGCTCACCCCGGACGGTGGCCTCGACGCGGTACGCCCCGGCGGCCAGCAGGTGCGACACGATGATGGGCCCGTGCGGGTCGTCCGGCTCGACCCGCCAGAACGCGTCGATGCCGGCGTCGGCGTAGAGGCTGGGCTTGACCAGCCGGTCGATCGACTCCGACGACGGGGCGACGATCTCCACCGCCAGCATCAGGTCGGCCGGCGTGAACACGGTGCGTCCGCTGCGCACCGCCTCGGGCCGTGCGACGACGAGATCCGGGACCAGCACCCGCGGTGCCGGCCCGCTCCGCAGCTCCACCGCGACGCCGTCGAGGGCCACCATGCCGTCCTGCGCCGCCTTCTGCAGCACGCGGATGAGGCGCAGGGCGATGCCCTGGTGCCGCGCGGGGGGCGGTGGCGTGACCAGCAGGCAGCCGTCGATGATCTCGTAGCGCTGGCGACCCTCGGGAAGTCGCGGGAGGTCGGCGAGCGACCACGAACCGGACCGCCCTGGCGCCAGGCTCACTGCACTGTCGGTCACGGCGCCCCCTGCCCGTATGGATGTCGGCTCCAGTGTGCCCTGCGGACCGGTCCGGCGCGACGACTCGCCCCGACCGGCGGCGCTAGTCCGGCTCGACCTCCGCGGAGCCGGTGAGGCGCAACTTGCGTCGGGCACGTTCGTAGAAGGTCGTCCGGCCGAGCCGCACCAGGTGGGCGGCTCCGGGGAGCACGTCGATGTCGATGAGGTCGCCGGGATGGGCGTGCGCGACCAGCCGGCCGTCGGCCTCGACCGCGAGATCCCCGCTGGTCGGCAGGATCTCCAGGCAGAGCCTCTCCCCGGTGGAGAGGAAGAGTGCCCGGTTGAACGCCGAGTGCGGCGCGACCGGGACGACGAGCAGGCCCTCGGCGTTCGGCGAGACGATCGGGCCGCCCGCGGAGAAGCTGTAGGCCGTCGACCCGGTCGGCGTCGCCACCACGACCGCGTCGGCCGCATAGCGCACGAAGGTGTGACCCTCGACGCGCAGGCCTACCGCGCTCATGCCGACGCTCGGGATCCGGACCACCGCGATGTCGTTGAAGGCGACCGCGCACCCTCCGGCCGTGGTCGCCTGCAGCCCGGAGCGGCGCTCGATCGTGAAGCGGCGCTCGATCATGGCGGTGAGGGCGCCGTCCAGGTCGGGTACGTCGATCTCGGCGAGGAAGCCGAGCCGGCCGAGGTTGACGCCGAGCACCGGTGTGCGGTCCTCCAGGGTCATCCGCATCGCCCGCAGGATCGTGCCGTCACCACCGAGGCCGACGATGACGTCCGCGCGCCGGGACAACTCGGTGGGATCCACCGCCGTCACCGCGGGGTAGGCGCGCTCGACCTCGTCGGGCAGCCCGATGACCTCGACGTCCCGGGCCCGGGCCCAGGAGGCGATCGTCTCCGTCGCCTGGGCGCAGTTGCGCTCGGGGTGCAGCACCAGGCCCACGGTGGTGGTCACCCCGTCGCTCCCGGGTCGAGCTCGACCCAGACCAGCACCCTGCTTTCGGTGTCGTCGACGAACAGCGACGTGCCGGTCACCGTCCCGGTCCCGTGCCCGGGGAACTGCACGCGGCTGCCGGTCGGCGGAAAGACCAGGCCGGGCAGCTGCCCGAGCCGGTGCTGGTCGTCGACCCCCAGGAAGTGGGTCACCCCGGGTGGTTCCTGACCAGCGCGGTCGCGGCGCATGCCTACCCCCTCTGTCGCCTGCGAGCGAGCCTAGACAACGCACCCGCCGGCCGGGCGCACCGGAGGAAAGGCGGCACGGCGGCCCGGGCATCCGCGTCGCTGGCCTACCGTGGCGCGGACACCGGACACAGGAGGGCTGATGATCTGGACCTGGCGGTACGAGGACAGCGACGGGGCGGTGCTCGACGCGCCGACGCCGGAGCGGTTCACCAACAAGTCCGACGCGGAGTCCTGGCTGGGTGAGGCGTGGCGTGGGCTGCTCGACGCCGGCGTCGCGCAGGTGACGCTGCTGGAGGACGACCGGGTGGAGTACGGGCCGATGGGGCTGAACCCGTAGGCACGGACCGCCGGACCCGCGGGTGCCGCGTCAGGTCCGCGCCGGCGGTGGGGGCGCGGCGTAGCGCACCTGCGGGAGATCGTGCCAGGGCGGCGCCGGCTCCCCGGTGTCGTACCAGCCGAGGTGTTCGTAGAAGCCCCGGGCGGCACCGACGTCACGCAGCGCGTCGAGCACCACCTGCAGGTGCCCGCGGCTGCGCAGCTCGTCGACCGCGCCGGTCAGCAGCCGGCGGCCGACTCCCCGCCCGGTGGAATCCGGATGCACGTACAGGGACGCGACGTAGCCCACGCCGGGGTCGGCGTCCAGGGCGTGGATCGCGGTGTAGCCGTCGACCGGCCCTGGCCCCGGCTGGTGCACGAAGACCGCCAGGTCGCGGCGGATGGGTGACCGCACGTGTGACGTCCACAGCGCCTCGACCTGGCTCACCCGGAGGGTGGCGAGAACGTGCGGCGCGATCTCCCGGTAGGTCGCCGACCACGAGGCTATCTGGACGGCGGCGATGGCGGGCCCGTCGTCGTGACCGGCCCGCCGTACGCCGTCCGTCACCGGTGGTGGTCAGCCACGCATCGTCTTGGCGGGGTCCCGCTCGACGGCGTCGCCGAGCACGTCGTCGATCCGCTTCAGCAGCGCCGGTTCGAGCGTCACGCCGGCGGCCTTGACGTTCTCGGTCACCTGCTCGGGCCGGGATGCGCCGATGATGGCCGCCGAGACGTTGCTGTTCTGCAGCGTCCAGGCGATCGCGAGCTGGGCCAGGGACAGGCCGGCCTCGTCGGCGATCGGCGCGAGCTTCTGCACCCGGGTGAGGACGTCGTCGTTCATCCAGCGGGCGATCATGTCCGCGCCGCCCTTGCTGTCGGTCGCCCGCGAACCCGCCGGGTAGTCCTTGCCCGGCTGGTACTTCCCGGTGAGCACGCCCTGCGCGATCGGGGAGAAGACGATCTGTCCCAGCCCGAGCCGCTCGCTGACCGGGACGACCTCGGACTCGATGACCCGCCAGAGCATGGAGTACTGCGGCTGGTTGGAGATCAGGTGCACACCGAGGTCCTCGGCGAGCGCGTGCCCCGCCTCGATCTCCTCGGCCCGCCACTCCGAGACACCGATGTAGAGCACGTCGCCGGCGCGGACGAGGTCGGCGAACGCCTGCATCGTCTCCTCGAGCGGCACCGTCTCGTCGTAGCGGTGCGCCTGGTACAGATCGATGTGGTCGGTCTGCAGCCGGCGCAGCGAGGCGTGGGCGCTCTCGATGATGTGCTTGCGCCCCAGCCCGCGGTCGTTCTTGCCCGGCCCGGTCGGCCAGAAGACCTTGGTGAACAGCTCGTAGCTCTCGCGCCGGACACCGGACAGCGCCCGGCCCAGCACCGACTCGGCCTTGGTGCCGGCGTAGACGTCGGCGGTGTCGAACGTGGTGATGCCCTCGTCCAGCGCCGCCTGGACACACGCCTTGGCGGCGTCCTCTTCGACCTGGCTGCCGTGGGTGAGCCAGTTGCCGTACGCGATCTCACTGATGGTCAGGCCGCTGCGGCCCAGTCGTCGGAATTCCATGCCTAAAACCCTAGTCCGGGGCCGTCGGCCCGAGCGCGCCGGTCTACCTCAGATCGGGTCGCCGGGCTTGACCCTGGCGTGCGGCATCCGCCAGCGGCGGATCATCGTGGACCGCTGCACGCCGTACCAGACGAGTCCACGCGCCTTGGCCTGGTCGGGAAAGCGCTCGCGCACCATGCGGCGGATCCGTGCGGAGAGCACGAACGAGTCACCGATGATCAGGACGAAGACGGCCATCCACAGGCTCAACGTCCAGGTGCGGACCTGGGGGCTGGGGACGACGTAGCCGACGAGGACGAGCGCAGCGACGACCAGGAAGATGCTGCCGATGTTGCGCCGGCTGTCGACGATGTCCCGGACCAGTGCGCGGACGGGCCCCCGGTCCCGCGCGGCCAGGTAGCGGTCGTCACCGGCCCGCATGCCCTGCTTGACCTCATCGCGGCGGCCGGTGTTGCGCTGGCGCATCCGGCGGTAGGCCTCGCGGCGGGTCTTCGGGGGCGGCGGCAGCGGACCGGCGCGGCGCCCCTGCGCCTCGCGGCGCTTGGGTGTCGGTCGGCCCTTGCCGGCCGTCTGCCGGGGATCCCGGGAGTCGGTCGGGCTCGTCGGCGAGTCGGTCGCAGCCTTGTCCCGCCCGTCACCCGGGTCACCGGGCTCGGCGGGCTTGGAGGTACGACGCAGCAGCTTCACCACCTCCGAGGGTAGCGGTCGCGACGACGCCGGGCTGCGCCAGGATGGGCGGCATGCGCGTACTGGTGGCACCCGATTCGTTCGGCGGCACCCTGTCCGCCGTGCAGGCTGCGGAGGCGATCGCCGCCGGCTGGCGTCGTACCGCGCCCGAGGCCGACCTGGTGCAGCGCCCGCTCTCGGACGGGGGGCCGGGGCTGGTCGACGTCCTCGCCTCGACGCTCGGGGGTCGCGAGCTACGCGTCACGGTGCCGGATCCGCTCGGCCGGGACGTCTGCGCCACGGTGCTGCTGATCGGCGACACGGCCTACGTCGAGTGCGCCCAGGCGTGCGGACTGCACCTGCTGACCGCCGACGAGCTCGACCCGAAGGCGGCCACCTCCTTCGGCGTCGGGCTGATGATCGCCGCGGCCGTCGAGGCCGGAGCGGCCACGGTGGTCGTCGGTCTCGGGGGCTCGGCGACGAACGACGGGGGAGCCGGGATGCTCACCGCGCTCGGCGTGACCCCGCGGGACGCCGCCGGCCGGGTGCTGCCCTACGGCGGCGCGGCGCTGGCCGCGGTCGAGCGGTGTGACGGCGTGCCGCTGCTGCGCGGGGCCCGGCTGGTCGCCGCCACCGACGTGGACAACCCGCTGATCGGGCTGCACGGGGCCTCGGCGGTGTTCGGTCCGCAGAAGGGCGCGACCCGGGACGACGTCCTGTTGCTGGACGCGGCCCTGCAGCGCTGGGCAGAGGTCGTCGAGCGTGACCTGCCGGGCGCGCCGCCCGGCCTGGCGGAGCTGCCCGGCGGGGGAGCCGCCGGCGGTCTGGGCGCCGCCCTGCTCGCCCTGGGCGCGCGCCGGGAGTCCGGGGTCGACCTGGTCCGCCGGCTGGTCGGGCTGGACGCCGCCGTGGCCGCGAGCCGCCTCGTGGTCACCGGCGAGGGGTCCTTCGACTTCCAGTCCCTGCGGGGCAAGCTCGTGACGGGTGTGGCGGCTGTGGCCGCCGAGCACGGGCTGCCGTGCGTCGTGCTCGCCGGACAGGTCTCGGTGGGACGGCGTGAGATGGCGGCGGCCGGCATCGAGGCGGCCTACGCGGTCGCCGACCACGCGGGTTCGGTGGCCGCGGCGATGGAGCGGCCCGCCGACCGGCTGGCAGAACTGGCCGCCGAGGTCGCGCGCGGGTACCGGGAGGGCGGGGCCTGAGCGCGCCCCTCTTCACGATTGGCGGCGTGGACGTAGCATGGGAACAGTCAGGCACGTCCGCGGCGTTCACCGAGCGTCCGTACGCCCCGAGCACCGATGCGAGCAGGAGACAACAGGTGTCCGTTTCGGAAACCACGACCGAGACCCCCCAGACCGTCACCCTCACGCCGGCGGCGGCCGTCAAGGTCAAGGGTCTGCTCGACCAGGAGGGCCGCGACGATCTGCGGCTGCGGATCGCTGTCCAGCCGGGTGGCTGCTCCGGTCTGCGCTACCAGCTCTTCTTCGACGAGCGCTCCCTCGACGGCGACCAGGTCTATGACTTCGGCGGCGTCGGCGTGGTCGTCGACCGGATGAGCGGGCCCTACCTCACCGGCGCGACGATCGACTTCGTCGACACGATCGAGAAGCAGGGCTTCACGATCGACAACCCGACCGCCACCGGCTCCTGCGCCTGCGGCGACTCGTTCCACTGACCGTCGGACCGGTCGGTCGGGCCGTTAGGCTGCGCGGGTCCTGAACCCAGCTCAGTGAGGAGTCCGACGTGGCCATCGCCGTCACCGGCTCGATCGCGTCCGACCACTTGATGCATTTCCCCGGCCGGTTCGCCGACCAGCTGCTGCCGGACCAGTTGCACCACATCTCGCTGTCCTTCCTCGTCGACGAGCTGGTGGTGCGCCGGGGTGGCGTCGCGGCCAACATCTGCTACGGGATGGGCCAGCTCGGGCTGCATCCGGTGCTCGTCGGTGCGGTCGGTGCGGACTTCGCCGACCACCGCGCCTGGCTCGAGCGCAACAACGTCGACTGCGATTCGGTCTTCGTCAGTGAGCTGGCCCATACCTCACGCTTCGTCTGCACGACCGACGACGAGATGTGCCAGATCGCCTCGTTCTACGCGGGCGCGATGTCCGAGGCGCGGGGGATCGAGCTCAGCCCGGTCGCCGACCGGGTCGGCGGGCTCGACCTCGTCATCGTCGGGCCGAACGACCCCGAGGCCATGCTGCGGCACAGCGAGGAATGCCGGGACCGCGGCTATCCGTTCGTCGCCGACCCGTCGCAGCAGCTTGCCCGGATGGACGGCGACTCCACGAGCAGGCTCATCGACGGGGCGGCGTACCTGCTGACCAACCGGTATGAAAAGGGCCTGCTCGAGTCCAAGACGGGGCTCTCCCACGACGACCTGCTCGACCGGGTCGGCGTCTGCGTCACCACGCTCGGGGCCGACGGCGTACGCATCGAGGGTCGCGAGGTCGAGGCGACGCACGTGGCCGCGGCCGAGGAGGCCATGAAGAGCGACCCGACCGGGGTCGGCGACGGCTTCCGCGCCGGATTCTTCGCCGGGCTGTCCTGGGGACTTCCGCTGGAACGGTCCGCCCAGGTCGGCAGCCTGCTGGCCACCTTGGTCCTGGAAACGGTGGGGACCCAGGAGTACGACATCAAGCCGGCCCGGTTCGTCGAGCGGCTCGCCGACTCCTACGGGTCCGACGCCGCCACCGAGATCGCCCCCCACCTCCCCGCCGAGTAACCCCGCGCCCGCCGTACCCCCGGGCGTTGCCGCCCCCCATTCCGCTTGAACGTGACGTTCAAGCCGCTAGATGGCTTGAACGTGACGTTCAAGCGGAATAGCGCGCGGAAAGGTGCGGATGTTTGCCCGAAAGTTGCCGGGGCTTGCCGGAAAGTTGCCGACCCCCATTCCGCTTGAACGTGACGTTCAAGCCGCTAGATGGCTTGAACGTGACGTTCAAGCAAAACGGGGGGACGCCGGGGGACGGGGGCGGGGGTTAGCGGAGCCAGCCGCGGGGGTGCATGCCGGTGAGGTCGACAGCGGGTCGCCGGCCGGCGACGAGATCGGCGGCCACCCGGCCGGAGCCGGCGGCCAGCGTCCAGCCCAGGTGTCCGTGACCGGTGTTGTAGACGACGTTGCGGTGTCGGCCGACGCCGAGGATCGGCGGGCCGTCCGGCGTCATCGGCCGCAGGCAGGCCCGGTAGCTCCCGCCGTCGATGTCGGCCCCGGGCAGGATCTCCCGTGCCAGGGCGCGGATCGTGGCGAAGTCGGCCGGCTTCCACGTCCGGTCGTAGCCGGCGAGTTCGGCCGTGGAGCTCATCCGGATGCGGCCGCCGAACCGGGAGTAGGCGATGAGCGTCGACTGCTCGACGGCGGGGATCGTGGGAACCGCGGACGGGTCGCGGACCGGAAAGGTGGCCGAGTAGCCCTTCAGCGGGTAGATCGGCAGCCGGACCCCGAGTGTGCGGGCGACCCGCGGGCTCCCGACCCCGAGTGCGAGGACGAACGCGTCAGCATCGATGTCGCCGGCCGACGTCCGGACCGCGACGGCCCGATCGCCGGTGCCGACCAGCCCGCTGACCTGTGTGTCGAGGACGACCCGGGTGCCGAACCGCTCGACGCACCGGTCCGCCAGCGCCCGGGTGAACGTCGCGCAGTCACCGCTCGCGTCGCCGACGCCGTAGATCGCCCCCGCGAACACGCCCCGGGCCGCGCCGAGGCCGGGCTCCAGGTCACAGACCTCGGCCATCGAGAGCCGACGCTGCTCGATGCCGTGGGTACCGAACACCTCGCTGCGACGCAGCGCGCCGTCCAGGCGTCGGGCATCGCGGTAGAGATAGAAGACGCCGCGGCGGACGAGCGAGTAGTCGAGGGACTCGGCGCGGTCGATCTCCCGGTGGATCAGGTCGCCGTACGCCGCCAGCCGCATCTGCGTGACGCTGGCCCGATGCGCCCGGGCCGGGGTGCACTCGAGCAGGAACCGGGCGCCCCACCGGTACTGGTCCGGGTCGAGGCCGGGCCGGACCCGCAGTCCGGTCGGCTCGCCGAGCAGCGATCGGGCCAGCGCCGCCGGCACCTCCGGCGACGCCCAGGAGTACGCGTCGTTCGGTGCGAGCAGGCCGGCGTTGCCGGCACTCGCGTCGCTCCCCACGTGCCGGGCACCGTCGATGAGGGTGACCTCGTGGCCGTCGGCGCCGAGGAAGTACGCCGTCGCGACGCCGACGACGCCGCCGCCGAGAACCGCTACGTGCATCGGTGCTCCGCGCCGGCGCGGGCCAGGCGCTCCGGCGAGCCCGGAGGAGTGGCGAACGGCAGGATCTCGACGCCTCGGGTGGCCCGGTCGACGACGAGGACGTGGCCGTTCGGCACGGCCTCCCAGTCATCGTGTCCCCAGCCGGACGAGGCGACGACGACGGCATGGGCGAACCTCCGCCAGCGCAGCACGAAGTGCTCCGGCTCGTCCGGGATCGGACGCAACCGCTCGTCGAAGCAGGACACCGCGTAGAGGGCGGAGTCGGTGAGCAGCACACTGTTCAGGCTCGAGCAGGTCGCCTGGTCGAGAACGGCACGCGATGCCGACCGGAACGCGTCGAGAACGCCGCCGGCCCCGCCCACGCGGGATCGGACGAGGGCGAAGAAGCGTTCGCTGTCCGTGGTGCCGACGACCTCCCCCCGGCACGCGTCGGGAAGGAGCGCGTCGACGTCGGCGACCGGAAGCAGCCGCCCGTTGTGCGCGAACGCCATGTCGTCGGCGAGGAAGGGATGGGTGTTGAGGTCCGTGACGTCCAGGCCCGGCGTCGCCCACCGCAGATGCGCCAGGCCCAGGTCGGAGAGCGGCGCAGCGGCGAGTGCGTGCCACCGGTCGCTGTACCGGGCGGCGCCGAGGGATTTCTCGGCCGCGAGCGTCCCGTCGGATCCGCGCCACGCCATGCCCCACCCGTCCCGGTGCTGCGCGGAGAGGGCGGTGAAGGCGTCGAGCCCGTTGTCTCCGACAAGGTCACGCAGCGACGCCGCCCGGTCCGCGGCGTAGCCGAGGAGGCGGCACACGCTAGCCCGTCCCGCGCGGGTAGACCGGAGTCCGCCAGTGGGCGAAGTCCTCGGTCCGGCCCCGCGCCGCGGCGAGGTAGCGGGCCTGGATGTGGGTGGTCACCGGGCCGGGTTTGCCGAGCCCGACCGTGCGACCGTCGATGCTCGTCACGGGACCGATCTGCACCCCCGTGCCGCACAGGAAGACCTCGTCCGCGGCGTAGATCTCGCTGCGGTCGACCTTGCGCTCTCGCACCGGTATCCCGTCGTGCCGGGCGAGTTCGAGGATCGCGCCCCGGGTCAGGCCGATGAGGATGTCGTCGCCGGGTTCGGGAGTGATCAGCGCCCCGTCCTGGACGAGGAACACGTTCGCCGACGAGGCCTCGGCGAGGTGGCCGTCGGAGGTGAGCATCAGCGCCTCGTCGAAACCCTTCTCCCGTGCCTCGTCGCTGGCGAGGGCGGCGTTGACGTAGGAGCCGTTGACCTTCGCCCGGGCCGGGATCGCGTTGTCCTCGATCCGGCGCCAGGCCGAGACGGTGAGCGACAGGCCGCGGCCCATCTCGAGGTAGTCGCCCATCGGGACGGTGTACGCCGCGAACACGGTCGGGATACCGGTGAGCTTGACCTGGATCGTCTCGCCGACCTTCATCACCATCGGACGGAGGTAGGCGTCGGACCGGTAGCCGTTGCGGGCGAGTAGCTCGATGCAGGTGTCGACGAGCGGATCGAGCTCCGCGTCGAAGTCCAGCTTGAGGATGCGCGCCGACCGCAACAACCGTCGCAGGTGCTCCCGCAGCAGGACGACGATGAGCTGCTCCTGCTCGTCGTTCCAGTAGGCACGAATGCCCTCGAAGCAGCCGGTGCCGTAGTTGACGACATGCGCGGTGAGCGGCAGCCGGGCCTCGCTGCGGTCGCAGAACGCGCCGTCGTAGTAGACGAGATCTCCCGGCTCAGACATAGCGGCCCATTCCTCCTGCGACGTCGATCGATGCGCCGGTGATGTAGCTCGCCCGACCGCCGGCGAGGAAGGCGACGATCCCGGAGACCTCGTCGTCCCGCCCGAACCGACCGAGCGGCACCTCCGTCTGCGCGAGCTGTCCGAAGAACTCGTCCGCGCTGAGTTCAGGCGCTCGCCGGGCGTGGATGGAATCCCACTGCGGAGTCGCGACGTAGCCGATGTTGACGCTATTGACGAGGATGCCGTCCGCGGCGAGCTCGATGGCGAGCACCTTGTTGAGGTTGAGGCACGCCGCGCGGTTGAGGGTCGTCGCAAAGAACGCGGGGTCGGGCATCTTGGCCTGCACGGCGTTGACGTTGATGACCCGCGCCGCGTCGCTCCGGCGAAGATGGGGCAGCGCCTCCCGGGTGCAGCGCAGCTGGGAGAAGAGCTTCACGTCCAGGTCTGCCTTGATGTCGTCGTCGGTGAGCGATTCGAAGGTACCCGGCCGGGCGGCACCGGCGTTGTTGACCAGGATGTCGATGCCCCCGAGGGCCTGTGCGGCCGAGGAGATGAAGGCGTGGATGTCCTCCTCCCGCGTCATGTCGGCGACCTCGGCGTGCACCGTGCGTCTGCTCCGGCGCAACTCCTGGGCCGCGTCGTCAAGTGCGTCGCCGCCGCGCGCACAGATCGCGACGTCGACGCCTTCGGCGACGAGGTCCCGGGCGATCGCGCGGCCGAGACCCTTCGACCCACCCGTGACGACAGCGCGGCGGCCGGTCAGTGCGAGGTCCACGCCGGTCAACCCTCCTTCGGGGCACCGCCGTCGAGCGCCTGCAGGATCTGGCTGCGGGGTGGCTGGAAGACGTCGATCTCCCGGCAGCTCGACTCGTGTGTCCGGGCGCCGTGCGGCACCCAGGGCGGAATCACCGCGACGTCACCCGGGCGCATCATGCGGGACTCCCCGTCGATCCAGAACTCGAACTCGCCCTCGGTGACGACCACGATCTGCTCCTCGACGTGGACGTGCGTGGGCGCCTCGACGTGCGGGTCGAAGTGGACATGGTTGACGAGCACGTGCTCCCCGAGCACCGGCCGGAAGGTCAGTCCCGGCGCGAAGGAGATCGGGTCGACCTCCTCGACCTTGAGGAAGCGGCCGGTGCCGGTCGGCTCCTCGGCGCCCTCGCTGACGAAGTACGCACCAGCGTCGGTCATCGTGCCTCCAGTGCCTCGGTGAAGACGGTGCCGAGGCGGCGTACGGCCTCGGCGATGTCGGTGTCGGCGACCCGCGAGAACGACAGGCGCATCTCCGACCGGCCGCGCCGCCCGTCGGGGTAGAAGGGCAGTCCGGGTACATAGGCCACGCCCGCGTCGATGGCGCGATCATAGAGATCGACGAGATCGAGGCTCTGCGGTGCGGTGACCCAGGTGAAGAATCCGCCGCGCGGGACCGTCCAGCGGAAGCCGTCCGGGAGATGCTTGTCCAAGGCGTCGAGCAGGAGGCCGCAGCGGTGGGCGTAGAGCGTGCGGGCCCGCTGGATCTGCTGGTCGAGCAGGCCGGACCGGCCGTAGTCCTCGAGCAGGCGCTGCCCCATCGCCCCGGTGCACTGGTCGCTGTTCTGCTTGGCCAGCACGAGCTTGGCCAGGAGTGCCTCGGGCGCGGCCACCCACCCCATCCGGAAGCCCGGGGTGAAGGTCTTGGAGAACGTCCCTAGCTGTGCGACCACGTCGGGCGCCAGTGACCACAGGCTCGGCCGGCGGTCGTCATCGTCGAACCCCAGCTCGCGGTAGGCCACGTCCTCCAGGATCAGCAGTCCATGCCGGCGGGCGAGGGCGACGAGCTCGTGCCGGCGCCCGGTCGACATGCTCACCCCGGCCGGATTCTGGTGGTCCGGAATCGTGTAAAGGAACTTGGCGGTGGTCCGCTCGAGAATCAGTGCCAGGGCGGCGACGTCGAGCCCGTCGTCGTCGGTGGGGACGGTCACCACGGTGGACTCGTAGCCCTGGAAGGCCATGATCGCGCCGAGATAGCTGGGCGCTTCGACGATCGTGGTGTCGCCGGGGTCGAGGAGGACTTTGGAGATCAACTCCAAGGCCTCGATCCCACCGCTGGTCACCATCAGGCCGTCGTCGGTGGGACGGGTGCCCTCGAGGCGTTCGAGCCGGTCGGCGATCCACCGCCGGAGCCCCGGCACGCCATGGGTCGGCGCGTACTGCAGCGCGGCCGGCTCGAGGCTCACGCGCGCGAATGCCTCGGTCAGCGCCGGCCCGTCGAAGGTCACCGGGTCGGGGAACCCGCCGGAGAGAGTGATCACGTCGGTGGAGTCGGCGAGGGCCATGATCCGGGCGATCTCACCGCCGGTGGACGCCGCGGACCGGGCGGAGAAGGCCGGACGGTATCCGGAGTCGGCGTCGAACACGGGAAGCCTCCGAGAGGACGGACCGTTTGTTATACAACACGCTCTTGACAGCGTACAAGGAGCAGCGGCATCCTATCGCCAGGCCTCGAACGTGAGGCTGGTCGGCGGGCATCCCTGGCGTTCGACAGAGCGATCGACCACGGAGTACGTCGACCACGGAGTGCGTCGACCGACGTCGCGGCACCTCGTCGAAGGAGCGTGAGGGTGGTCGGCTCCCGCCCGGACATCGGCATCGGCCAGGACGGATTCGTCGCACGGCACGGCCTGCACACCGACGCGCAGCGAGACGCGGCCGCGGCGGCCGAGGCCGCGATCGACGAGCACGAGATCCGCTCGGTCCGGATCGTGGTCGTGGACCAGCACGGCGTCCCGCGCACGAAGTGGCTCACCGCGCCGGCATTCCGATCCGCGCTGCGCAGCGGCGCCGACTTCTCGGGCGCCATCTACAGCCTCGACACGGCCAACGCCGTGTTCGCGCCCGCCTTCGCGGCCGGCGGGGGGTTCGGTATCCCGGAGTTCACCGGGTTCCCCGATCTCATCGTGGTGCCCGACCCGGAGACGTTCACGATCCTGCCGTGGGCCGACCACAGCGCGTGGGTCCTGTGCGACCCGTATTTCTCCAACGGCAAGCCGGTCCCGCTCGACGCCCGGCATCTGCTGCGCCGCCAGGTGTCGGCCGCCGGCCAGCTCGGTTACGGCTACCTCACCGGTCTCGAGGTGGAGTTCTACATCCTTGCTCGTGCCGACGGACCCATCGATACGTCGCAGATGCCCGCCCGGGCGCCGGCGGTGACCCCGATCGAGCCCGGCTACCAGTTCCTTTCGGAGTACCGCCAGGCGGGCCTCGAGCCGGTGCTCGCGGCGCTGCGCGACGCGCTGCTCGATGTCGGGCTGCCGCTGCGGACCATCGAGAACGAATGGGGGCCCGGTCAGATCGAGCTGTCGTTCGGACCGCTCACCGGGCTGGGGTCGGCCGACGCCATGGTCCTGTTCCGGGCCGTGGCCAAGGACATCTGCCGTGCCCGCGGACTCCTGGCGAGCTTCATGTGCTGGCCCGCCCTGCCCAACTTCTTCCCCAGCGGCTGGCACCTGCACCAGTCCCTGCTCGATCAGGGCGGGGCCAACGTCTTCGCCTCCGACGAGGACCACCTCTCGGCGGTGGGCCGGGCCTACGCCGCCGGTCTCCTCGAGCACGCCCGGGCCATGACCCTGCTCGGTACGCCGACGATCAACGGCATGCGTCGCTTCCGGCCGTATTCGTTCGCTCCGGACCGGGTGTGCTGGGGGCTGGAGAACCGTGGCACCCTGCTCCGGGTGCAGGGGTCGCCCGGCGACCCGAGCAGCCATCTCGAGCTGCGGACCGGCGAGCCGGCGGCCAATCCCTATCTCTACCTCGCGTCCAGCCTCGCGGCGGGACTGGACGGTATCCGCAACGACCTCAAGCCGCCGCCGATGGTCGAGGCAGACCCCTACGTCGTCGACTCCGTCGCGCTCCCGCAGACGATGGCCGAGGCCGTGACGGCGTTCGAGGGTAGCGACTTCCTGCGCCGCGAGCTGGGGGAGCCGCTGACCCGCTACCTGGCGATGATGAAACGGGCCGAGCTGGCCAGGTACACCGACGCGGTGGGCGAGCCGGGCGAGGCGGTCACGCCATGGGAGATGGACGAGTACTTCGAGACCTATTAGGCCAGGTGCGTCGATGTCGCTTCAGCATGTCGTGCTCTTCCGGTTTCCCGAGCCGCTCGACGACGCGCAGGCCCGCGAGATGCGGGCACTGGTCGAGGAGTGGCCGGAGCGCATCGGTGGTTTCGAGCGGCTGCGCTTCGGCACCGACATGTCCGACGGTGCCCGCGCACGCGGCTACCAGTTCCTCCTCCTGACCGAGCATCCCGACCGGGCGGCGCTGTCGGCGTACCAGCAACATCCGGTGCACCTCGCCTTCGGGGAGTGGGTGTACTCGCGCGGCTGCGAGGTCATCGCCTTCGACTATCCGCTCGGACCCGAGACGGTCTTCGTCTCGTAATCAGCAGGATCCTGGAGGGGACATGACCAGCGGAGCACTCGGCAAGGAATCGCCGCCCCCGGACCAGCTCAGGCAGGGCAGCCTGGGGACCTGGGACGCGGTGGCCATGGCCATCGCCGTCCTCTCGCCCGCGATGGCGATGGCCTACAACACCACCGGCGTCGCCACGGCGGCCGGCGGCTCGACACCACTGGCCGTCCTGCTGGGCGGCCTCGCCTGCCTGTGCCTGGCCTTCGTGGTCGTCGGGTTCACCCGGCGGATGGCCTCGGCCGGCTACGCCTACACCTATGCCAGCCGCTCCCTGGGCCAGAGCACCGGCTTTCTGACCGGTTGGCTCTACGCCTTCGGCTTCTTCTGCTTCGTCCCGATGACCATGGCCGGCGTGGGCGGCTTCACCCGCGACCTCATCAAGGCCGAGATCTGGTCCACCGAGCCGGACGCCATGTGGTTCGTCTACTTCCTCGCCGGAATGGCGGTCCTCATCTACCTCGCCGTCTACGGCATCAAGTTGACCGCCCGCACCCAGTTGGTCATCGGCGCGGTGACGGTCGCCATCATCGTCGTCTTCGACGTGATCGTCACCGCCAAGGGCGGGAAGAGCGGGCAGAGCCTGCAGCCGTTCACGTTCGGACACACCATCAGCGGGGGATTCAGCGGCGTCTTCTACGGGATCATCTTCGGCGTCACGTCCTACATCGGATTCGAGAGCGCAGCCGTGCTGGGTGAGGAGACCCGCAACCCGCGGCGGGCGATCCCCCTGGCGACGATCATCGCGGTGGTGTTCGCGATCGTCTTCTACGTCTGGACCACCTACAACATCGCCATCGGATTCGGGGTCGACAACGGCGCCGTCTGGGCCAAGGACCCGACCGCCCTCGCCACGAACGCGCAGACCTATGTCGGGCACTCGATGTCGATCCTGATCACGATCGCGGCGATCTTCTCCGCGTTCGTGGTCTGCCTCGCCTGCGCCAACGCGGCCGCACGCACCATGTTCGCGATGGGACGGGAAGGCACGCTTCCCGCGGCGCTCGGCCGCACCCACCCGGTCCACAAGACCCCCGCCAATGCGGTGATCGGGGTGGCGGCCGTCGCGACCGTGGTCGCCGCCCTGATCGGTTTCCTCTGGGACTACGGATCCGGGCCGTACACCGTCTACTTCCTGATGGCGAGCATCGGCACCATCGCCATCATCCTGGTCTACATGGCGTTGTGCCTCGGAGGTGTGACATTCTTCCGGCGCCTGCTGCGCAGGTGGAATCCGCTCGTGCACGCCGGTGTGCCGGCCATCGGATTCATCATCTTCGGACTGGCCGTCTACGGCTCGATCTACCCCGGTTACCTGCCGCCGTTGCCCTACCGCATCGTGCCCTACGTGAACCTCGGCTGGCTGGCCCTCGGCATCCTCCTGCTGTGGTACCTGCGCAGGAACCATCCCGAGCGGGTGGCCGAGATCGGCTCGATCCTGGGCGAGGAGGGCGGCGAGGAGGCCGTCACCTTGGATGAGGCACCCGGATCCGGCGCGGCCAGACCGGGCGAGCCGACCGCCGGCCTGGCCTCCGGGGATCCCGAGTAGAGGAGCCGGCCCTGATCGACGACCACGTCCATCCCTTCGGACTCGCGCCGGCCGATTGGGACCCGGCCGCGCTCTCCCTCGACCTCGATGCCGACGCGGACGGGCGCGACGCCGACCGATCGCACCGGCTGACGGGGGAACTGCTGGAGTCGCGGCTCGCGTCGCTGCTCGGCTGCCGGCGGGACGAGATAGGTCCCGCGCGCAACGCGGCGGCCGCGGACTGGGCGTCCTGGGTGCGGCGGCTCTTCGACGACGTGGCGCTCGACGGGATGGTGATGGACCCGGCGTGGTCGGACGTCGAGTCGCTGGCCCGCTACGCCGATCTGGCCGGACGTCCGGTGTGGGAATTGCAGCGGCTCGAGCCCGCCGTCGATGCCGCGATCGCCGACGGCGCCGCGGCCGACGACGTCCTCGACATCGTCGACGCGCTGATGTCCGCAGCGGCGTCGCGAGGGGTCGTCGGCTTCAAGACCGTCCTGGCCTACCGCACCGGGTTGGACGTCGACCCGACCGCGACCGTCGAGGCGGCGCAGCGGTCGCTGTCGGCGCGGGACCTGCCGGTACGACATCGGGGAAAGGCGTTGCGCGATCTGGTGCTGAGGCGGGCCCTGGGCCGGTGCGCCGACCTGCGGCTGCCGATCCAGATCCACACCGGCTTCGGCGACAGCGAACTGCAGCCCCGCCTGGCCGACCCGCTCCTGCTCGACCCGCTCCTGCGTACGCCGGAGGGCCGCTCGGCCCGGATCGTCCTGCTGCACGGCTCCTGGCCCTGGCACGACGCGGTCGGCTACCTCGCCGGCGTGCACCGCAACGTGTGGGCCGAGATCTCTCTCGTCCAGCTGTTCGCCCCCGCCACCACCGCGGACCGGATGCTGCGGCTCGTCGAGGTCGCGCCGACGAACCGGGTGCTCTTCGGCAGCGACGGTCACGGCATCCCCGAGTCGATCTGGTTCGGCTGCCTCCTCCTGCACGAGGCGTGGGACGCGGTCCGCGCGACACTGCGGGCACAGGGGGCCGGGGATGCCTGGCTGGACCGGGTCCACGCCGGCGTCTTCGGCGCCAATGCGCGCGCGGCGTACGGCCTCCCGACCCCTACGCTCGCCGGGGCCGCCGAGGGGAGGAGCACGGATGGATGAGCTACCCGGTCCGGCCGAGACGCGCGGTGACACCGCACAGCCGGCCCAGCTGGACGACGTCGACATCGCCATCCTCCGCCTGCTCAGCGACAACGCCCGGCTGTCCCAGCGGCAGATCGCCCGCGAGATCGGGATGTCGCCGCCGTCGGTGGGGGATCGCCTCGCCCGCCTGGAGAAGTCCGGGGTCATCCGCGGTTACCGCGTCGAGCTCGACTTCGGTGCGGTCGGCTACCCCCTGGTGGCCTATGTCCTCATCGCCCTGCACGGGGCGCCGGAGCCCGAGCTCATCGGGCAGCTCCGAGATCTGCCGGAGGTCGAGGACGTCCACATCGTCACGGGCCCGAGAGACCTGCTGGTGCGCATCCGCGTCCGCAACCACGAACACCTGCGGACGGTCCTGCTCGAGCGGATCTGGACGGCCCCCGGCGTAGCCCGGGTCGAGTCCTGCATCAGCCTGGGCGGGATGAAGCCGCAGGTCTACAACCTCAAGCTCCTCGACGCGATCGCCGGCAAGCGGGGCCGATCCGACTGAGGCCGGGCGCTCGCCCGGGCGCCTAGCGAGTCCCTGATCCGGCCTGTGCGAGAAGTCCGTCGACGAGGGCCTGGAGGGCTCGGGGGTAGGTGTCCTGCGCGGCCAGCGCCGGCCATTGCTCGCCGAGGTCGGCCAGGTGTGGCAGGCGGGACGCGTCAAGGCTGCCGAAGAACCCGTCGGGCGGGACGGGTCGCCCGCCGCCGGCCGGCCGCCGGGCGGAGCGCGCGCGGACGAGGATCTCGCCGACCGTGTAGTACCAGATGCTGCGGAACACATAGACGGACTGCGCCGGCGTGCATCCCTGATCTACGGCTCCGGCGACGATGGTCTCGACGGTCCACAGAGCCGAGTCGCCGAGGAGGCCGACGAAACCGTCCGCGGTGAGGATCTCCGCGGCCCACGGCCACGCGGTGAGCGCATCGTGCAGCGCGGTGGCGGCCACGATGATGCGGTCCCGCGGTTCGCCGGGCAGATCGGGGTGCGGAACCTGACTGGCGTACTCGTCCAGCAGGAGCAGCAGCAGGTCCTCCTTGTCTCGCACGTGGTGGTACAGGGTCGTCGCCCCGATGCCGAGCTCCGCGGCCAGCCGGCGGACGGTCAGCTTCTCCCAGCCGTCCCGATCGATGAGTTGGCGGGCCGCGGTCAGGATCTGGGCACGCGAGGTCACCGGTGGCCGGCCGGTGCGGCCGCCGGCTGTCTGGAGTGGTCGGGGCACTGACCCATCATGCGGTCCCGGCCCGCTCCCGCGCGACACGGGTGCGACGAGATAACTCGTGGACTGCCCACCGCCGTCCGGTTACTTTAGGAACATGTTCCTGAACTCGTCCAGCCGCGGAGAGGACTGCGTTGCGATGTCCAGATCAGAATCATCAGCAGGAAGCTCGGTCCTCAGATCGGGCGCCCGGCCCGGGCTCATCCTTGCCGCCGTCGTCGTCGTGCAGTTCCTGGTGTCGCTGGACCTCTCGGTCGTCAACGTCGGGCTCCCGCAGATCGCTGCGGGCCTCGGTTTCAGCGCCGTGGGGGTGACCTGGGTCATCGACGCCTACGCACTCACCTTCGGCGGGCTGCTCCTCCTCGGTGGGAAGGCCGCCGACCGCTTCGGCCGCAAACGCGTCCTGCTGGTCGGTCTCGCCGTGTTCGGGCTCGCCTCATTCGCAGGCGGACTCGCGCAAGGACCCGGCGGCCTCATCGCCGCACGCGCCGCGCAGGGCATCGGCGCCGCGACGCTGGCACCGGCCGCGTTGGCGCTGCTGACCGCGACGTTCCCGACCGGCCGGGCCCGAGTCCGGGCCTTCGGCGTCTGGAGCGCGATGAACGCCGCCGGCGGTGCCGTCGGCGTCCTGATCGGCGGCCTGCTGACCGAGTACGCCGGCTGGCGGTGGGTGATGTTCGTGAACGTCCCGATGGCAGCGGCCGCGTCGTTCCTTGCGTGGTGGGCGATCCCGGCCGAGCCGTCCTCCCCTCGAACGGGCCGCCTGGACGTGCTGGGCGCCGTCCTGGGCACGGCGGGCATGACCCTTCTGGTGTTCGGCGTCGTGCGCACCAACCAGTACGGGTGGACGTCGGCGGTCACCGTGACGACCCTGGCGGTCGCTGCCACGCTGCTGGTCGCATTCATCCACGTCGAGCGGGTCGTCGCCCGCGAACCGCTGATCCGACTCGGCTTGCTCGCCAACCGCTCGGTCGCCGGCGCGAACGCCTACAACCTGCTGGTCGGTGCGGCGATGGCCTCGGCGTTCTATTTCATGTCCCTCTACCTGCAGCGGGTGCTCGGGATCGGGCCGGCGCTGACGGGAGTCGAGTTCCTGCCGTTCGCGCTCGGCGTGGTGGCCGGCTCGGTGCTCGCCGTCAAACTCGGTTACCGGGTCGCTCCCCGGACCCTGCTGGTCGGGGGAGGGCTGCTCACCGCGATCGGGTTCGCCTGGTTCGGCCTGATCAGTCCCGGCGGCTCCTTCGCCGTCGACGTGCTGGGTCCGTCGATCGTCGCCAGCGTCGGGTTCGGGCTCTGCCTCGGACCGGTCGTCTCGACCGCGACCGCCGGCGTCGCCGCGCACGAGGCAGGCGCCGCGTCCGGCCTGCTCAACAGCTCACGCCAGATCGGGGCATCGCTCGGGCTGGCCGCCCTCGGCACTGCGGCCGCCCGCCGCACCGGCCCGAGCAGCGCGCTCCACGCCCTCACCACCGGGTATTCGCTCGGCCTGACCCTCAGCGCGGCGCTCCTGCTCGGCGCAGTACTCATCGCCTTCACCGTCCTGCGTCGGGTCGGTCCGGTGCGGCCGGTCGAGCCGGCCGAAAGGCCGGGCGCCGCCGCTCCTGCCCGGCAGTTGGCACCCGCTGCGGCCGACGGGCGACATACCGCCTAGCAATCGTGCGCGGTGCAACCCTGCCACCAACCATGATCGTGATCGGATCCGTACGGCGTTTCGCGGCTATTTCCGATCACGATCATGGTTGGTCGGGGGCGGGGTGGGGGTGGGGGTGGCGGTGGGGTGGGGCGTGGTGGGAGGTCGGTCAGAGGCTGACCGGGTAAACCGGCGCCGGGACCTCGGGGATGAGGCGCTTCTCGACGAAGATCCCGTGCCAGATCATGAGGACCAGAATCGTCCAGATCTTGCGGCTGTAGTCGTGCGGTCCTGTGCGGTGCGCTTCGAGCATGGCGGCCACCGCGCCCTTGTCGAGCAGGTGGTCGGTGCCGCTGTCCGCGATGATCTGCCGGGCCCAGTCATAGAGCTCGTCGGCCAGCCAGTGCCGGATCGGGACCGGGAAGCCGAGCTTGCGGCGATTGAGGACGTGCGCGGGTACGACGTCCCGCAGCGCCTGGCGGAGCGCGTATTTCGTGGTGTCGGAGGTGATCCGCTGGTCGACCGGCAACCGGGACGCGACGTCGAAGACCTCCTTGTCGAGGAACGGGACGCGCAGTTCCAGCGAGTTTGCCATCGTCATCTTGTCGGCCTTGACGAGGATGTCGCCCCGCAGCCACGTGTAGAGGTCGATGTACTGCATGCGGGTCACGTCGTCGAGATGCCGGGTGGCGGCGTAGTGGGCGGCGGTGACGTCGGTGTGCGACACCGAGGCGTCGTATCCCCGGAGAAAGCCCAGCTCCTCGTCCCGGAAGATCCGGGCGTTGCCGTAGTAACGCTCCTCGATCGGGATCGAGCCGCGGCGCAGCAGATCCTTGCCGCGCATACCCTCCGGGAGCCGCCCGGACAGAGCATGCAGCCCCCGCTTTACCGGCCGCGGCAGCGGTCCGAACGCCTTGAGCGACAAGGGTTCGCGATAAATGTTGTAGCCGCCGAAGAGCTCGTCGGCGCCCTCTCCGGAAAGGACCACCTTGACGCGCCTGCGGGCCTCCTTGGCGATGAAGTAGAGCGGCACGAGGGCCGGGTCGGCCACCGGATCGTCGAGATACCAGACGATCAGCGGCGCCGCCGCGGCGAACTCCTCGGGCGTGACGACCTTGGTGATGTGCGTGACGCCGATCGCCTGGGCCGACTCGGCTGCGACGTCGATCTCGCTGTAGCCGGGCCGGTCGAATCCGACGCTGAACGTCAGCAGGTCCGGGTTGTACTGCTTGGCCAGGGCCGCGATCGCGGTCGAGTCGATGCCGCCGGAGAGGAACGCGCCGACCGTCACATCCGCGCGCATGTGCACCCGGACCGAGTCGTCGAGCACGTCGCGGATCTCCGCCCAGCGGTCCCGCCGGCTCTCCACCGGCTCGGTGGGGAACGTCGGCCGGAAGAAGCGACGGCTGGACAGCGTCCCCTCGGCGTCGACGGTGAAGCAGGTGCCGCTCTCGATCCGGCGGATCGCCGAATGCATGGTCGCGGGCTCCGGGACGTATTGCAGCGTGAGGTAGTGCTGCACGGCGCGGCGGTCCAGGGCCTGGTCACCGTCGACCGCGTGCCCGCCGAGGGACAGCAGCGACTTTTTCTCCGAGGCGAAGAACGTGCCGCGTTCGTCCTGCATCACGAAGAGCGGCTTGATGCCGAACCAGTCCCGGGCCCCGAACGCGGTGCGCTCGACGGAGTCCCAGATGACGAACGCGAACATCCCGCGGAGCTCGGTGACGCAGGCCTCGCCGAGGTGCTTGTACGCCGCGAGGACCACCTCGCCGTCCCCGTCGGTCGCGAAGGTCGCCCCGTGCTCCTCGGCAAGCCGGCGGCGCAGCTCGACGTAGTTGTAGATCTCGCCGTTGAACAGGAGCTGGTAGCGCCCGTCGTCGTAGGGCAGGGGCTGGTGGCTGTGCTCGAGGTCGATGATCGACAGCCGCCGGAACCCGAGGACGACATCGTCGTCGCTCCAGACCTCGCCCTCGTCCGGTCCACGGTGCCGGGACAGCTCGAGTGCCCGCTCGACGTCGGCCTTGAGGGTGGGGGCCGAACCGCTGTTGCTCAGGTAGCCCAGTAGGCCGCACACGGGTGGATCACATCCGATCTGCGTCGACGGCGGGGTTGGGGCACAGTATCGCCGATCCGGGGGATCCCCGAAGGCATCTGCCGCCGGCTTCACCCGGGCGGCCCCGCACCGGGCGCGGACGGTCCGGTCGAGTAGTCTTCGGCCGTCGGTAGCAGTGTGGGCGCGGCCACCGTGCCCCGCGTCGTCGAGAAAGGCTGACCACGTGCGTCACCGTGAGCGACGGCTGGGCGAGCGAGCGCCCGGACGCGGCCGGCTCGGCCGGACCAGCCGCCTGGCGGCCATGCTCGGCCTGCTCGCCCTTGCTGCGACCGGGTGCACCTGGAGCGACCTCCCGCGGTGGGGCTGGCCCAGCGGCATCAGCCTGCAGGCCGAGCGGATGCTGCACCTGTGGGTCGCCTCCTGCATCGCCGCCCTGATCGTCGGGTGCATCGTCTGGGGGCTGACCTTCTGGACGATCATCTTCCACCGCAAGAAGGACAACCAGCTTCCCAAGCAGACCAAGTACAACCTGCCGATCGAGCTGGTCTACACGGCGATCCCGTTCGTCGCGGTCGCCGTCCTCTTCTACTTCACCGCGATCACCGAGAACTACGTCAACGACGAGTCCAAGAAACCCGACGTCAGCGTGACCGTCGTCGCCTTCAAGTGGAACTGGCAGTTCCGCTACGACCAGCAGCGTGACGTCGCGACCGGTCAGCCGGTCGACACCATCGGTACCTCCAGCCAGATCCCGATCCTCGTCCTGCCGGTTGACCGGTCGGTGCGGATCAACGAGCACTCCGACGACGTCATCCACTCCTTCTGGGTGCCCGAGCTGCTGTTCAAGCGCGACGTCATTCCGGGCCTGCACAACTCGTTCCAGGTGACGATCACCAAGAAGGGCGCCTTCGTCGGACGCTGTGCCGAACTCTGCGGCACCTATCACTCGATGATGAACTTCGAGCTGCGATCGGTCAGCCCGCAGGACTACCAGACCTACGTGCGGGTGCTGAGCCGCTTCGGCCCCGACAATCCGCACTACGACGACCGGCAGGCACTGGCACTGGCGGCGATCGGGCAGCCGACGCATGCCGTGACCACCCACCCGTTCCCGACCAACCGCACGATCCGGCACGCCGGCTGAGGGGGCAGCTATGAAAATTGAGACCTACATCTTCGGCGGCGTCTCGGTCTTCCTCTTCATCGTTGCGGTCGTCTACGGCGTGTGGTCGGGAGATCCCACCGGCATCACCGCCCTGGTGATCTCGGGCGGTTTCTGCGGGCTCATCTCGAGCTACTTCGGTTTCATCGCCCGCCGCATCCAACCGCGACCGGAAGACCGGGGCGACGCCGAAACCGCCGAGGGGGCCGGAGAGCTCGGCTTCTTCAGCCCGCACAGCTACTGGCCGTTCGCCTTGGGCGTGAGCGCCTTCATCACCGCCATCGGCGCCTCGTTCTGGGCCGCGCCGATCATGCTCATCGGGGGAGCCGCGATCCTGCTCAGCACCGGCGGGCTGCTCTTCGAGTACTACCTCGGCCAGAACCGCGTCTGACCGGCCCTCGGCCCGGCGCCCGGCCGGAGGTACGAGGGGACGCCGGCGAGGGATGCCCGATGCGGCTGACCGGCCCTTGTCCGCTCCGGACGGGTAGGCCACCCTTTTCGATAAGGGGGGCCTCGGGCGTTGCCGGCAGGAATGTGTCACCACCCGAGGCGGGTCGACGGGCGGACTGCTGACCGCTTCCTGCCGTGGATGACCGACCCCGTCGACCCGCCCGATCGAGAGTGCGGTCCAGGGCATCCCGCGGGCCGGGACCGGCCGTAGAGAAGGTGCCGCCGAACGGCGGATCCCGAGGTACGCCGTAGGCCGAAGGCGCGTCCACACATTCCGCGTCAACGTGACGTTGATGCGGCTAGAGCGCTTGAACGTGACGTTCACGCGGAATGGTCGTCCCGAGGCGCGACCGCTCCAGGAGGTCGCCGACACAGGTCGAGGTCGCCGGTCAGGTCCACGGAGCCGTGCAGGATGCCGGCCACGTGACCGATCACGACGGTCCGGGCGCCGAAGCGGGACAGGGCACCGAGCAACGGGAACGCATCGAAGCCGAGGGCACCGTCGGTGGCGATCGTGCCGATCTCGTCGTCGGCCTCGTCGTGCGCCCGGACCCGCCCCGCCGGGCCGGGCTAGGCCTCGGGCGGGGTCGGACGGCCCGCGAGCTCCTTGCCCGGCTCCGGCTGCGACTCCTCGAGCGCGGGGGTCTCCGGCCCGGGCAGCTCGCCGACCGGCCGGAAGAACCCGACGATCCGGCGACCCACGCCGCCGAAGGCGTTCATCCTCTTCGGGACGGGGGTGCCGGCGTACTGCAGCACCCCGTGCCCGTGCTCGTCGACCGGCCCGAGCGGCTGATGCAGCTCGATGAACTCGCCGGACGGCAGCCGTTTGATGATGCCCGTCTCGATCCCGTGCTCGAGGACCTCGCGGTCGTGCCGCTCGAGCCCGAGGCAGATGCGATAGGTCACCACGTAGGCGATCGGTGGTAACAGCAGCACGGCGATGCGGCCGATCCACGTCGTCGCGTTGAGGCTGATGGAGAACTTGTCGGCGATGATGTCGTTGCCGCCCGAGCCCCACAACACGATGTAGAAGGCGATCGACATCGCACCGAGTGCCGTGCGCACCGGAACGTCACGGGGCCGCTGCAGCAGGTTGTGGATCGCGTGATCCTTGGTCAGCTTCGCCTCGAGGAACGGATAGGCGACGAGAATCCCGGTCAGGATCCCGGGCAGCACCACCGTGGGCCAGAAGATCGACGGGATCGTGTAACTGGGGAAGTGCGTCTCCCAGTCCGGCCACAGCCGGGTGGATCCGTCGAGGAAGCCCATGTACCAGTCCGGCTGGGACCCCGCACCGACCTGCGACGGGGTGTAGGGCCCGAACAGCCAGATCGGGTTGATCTGCACCAGACCGCCGAGCAGTGCCAGCACTCCGAAGACGATCGCGAAGAAGCCGCCCGCCTTGGCGCCGTAGGTCGGGAGCACCCGCTCGCCGACGACGTTGTGCTCGGTGCGCCCGACGCCGGGGAACTGGGTGTGCTTCTGCTTGACGATGAGCGCTAAATGCACCGCGATCAGCGCCAGGATGATCCCGGGGATGAGTAAGACGTGCACGATGTAGAGCCGGCCGATGATCTCGGTGCCGGGGAAGGTCCCGCCGAAGACCAGGTAGTACAGCCAGGTGCCTACCACCGGGATCGACAGGATGATCGCGCTGGCGATCCGCAGCCCGGTGCCCGACAGCAGGTCGTCGGGCAGGGAGTAGCCCGCGAAGCCTTCGAGGATGCCGAGCCACATCAGCATGACGCCGATGAGCCAGTTGGTCTCGCGCGGCTTGCGGAATGCGCCGGTGAAGAACACCCGGAGCATGTGGGTGATGATCGCCGCCACGAACAGCAGCGCGGCCCAGTGGTGGATCTGCCGGATGATCAGCCCGCCACGGACGTCGAAGGAGATCTTCAGCGTCGAGTCGTAGGCCCGCGACATCTCGATCCCGCGCAGCGGCGTGTAGCTGCCGGCGTACTTCACGTCGCCCATCGAGGCGTCGAAGAAGAACGTCAGATAGGTGCCGGTGAGCAGCAGGATGATGAACGAGTAGAGCGCGATCTCCCCGAGCATGAACGACCAGTGGTCCGGGAAGACCTTGTTGAGCTGGCGACGCACCGGCCCGGCTGCGGTGAGGCGCTCGTCGACCCAGTTGCCCGCCTTGGCGGCGGGGCTGACCGCCGTACGCCGGCGGCGGGTGTCCACGGTGTCGGTCATCGTGGGGTCTCAGTCATTGGGGCGCTCCCAGAAGGCTGGGCCGATGGCTTCGCGGTAGGGGCCGTTGGCGATGAAGAAACCCTGCTCGTCCACGGTAATGGGCAGCTGGGGGAGTGGGCGAGCAGCCGGCCCGAAGATCGGCTTGCCGTCCAGGAGTACGTCGAACTGCGACTGGTGACAGGGGCACAGCAGCCGGTTGGTCTGTTGCTCGTAGAGCGACACCGGGCAGCCGGCGTGGGTGCAGATCTTGGAGAAGGCGATGTAGTCGCCCCACATGTAACCGCTCTGCCCACGCCGGGCGGCGACCTTCTGCCCCGGACGCAGACGGATCAGCATCGTCGGTGTGTTGGCCGCGGTGGTGCCGCCCGGCACGTCGGGAAAGACGGTGGCCAGGGCACCGGGCTGCATGTCCTCGGGGCGCACCGGCCGACCGTCGATCTGCACCATCCGCACCCCCTTCTTCCAGGGCGTACGGAACAGTTCGCCGCGGGGCTTCACGATCAGGCCACCCAGCGGGAAGATCGCCATCAGCCCCAGCGCCCCGGCCCCGAGACCGAGCGTGCGCTTGAGCATCGACCGGCGGGCCAGCCCGGTGTCGGCGAGACCCTGGGTGATCGTCGCGGCGGTGGTCTGCCGGTCGAACTCGTCGGAGGGGCCGTCGTGACGCTCCTGGACGACCTCTTCCTCAGGCATGAGCTTCTTGGCCCACAGGATCGCGCCGACCCCGACACCGATCAGCGCCGCCCCGAGGCACACGCCGAGGGCGGGGGTGAACCATGCGTAGCCGTTGTTGTCGCCGAGCCGGAACTGCCACGGGACGACGACGTAGACGACCATGAAGCCCACGGCGGCGAGGAAGGTGAGCAGGAACATCGCCGAGACCTGCCGCTCCGCGCGGCGCTCGGCCTTGGTCCCGGGCACCGGGAACCGGTCCCGGCGGTGGACGATGTCGACGCCGTCGGTGAGGGCGGCGACCCGCACCTGCTCCTCGCGGCTCATCCGGGCGAGTTCCTCGTCGGTGGGCGGCGACTGGCTCATGCCTTCGCTCCGATCCAGAACACGATGAACAGCAGTCCGACGATGCCGACGACCCAGATCACCAGGCCCTCGGGCACCGGTCCGAGCCGTCCGATGCCGGAGCCGCCCGGGTCGGCCTCGCTCTTGATGCTCTGAATGTAGGTGATGATCTCGCGCTTCTGGCTCGGGGTGATCTGGTTGTCACCGAAGACCGGCATGCTCTCCGGACCGGACAGCATCGCCGCGTAGATCACCCGGTCGGTCGCCGTCCCCAGCCCGGGCGCGAACTTGCCCGAGGAGAGCGCCCCGCCCTTGCCGGCGAGGTTGTGGCACGACGCGCAGTTGAGCCGGAAAAGCTCACCGCCGGCGCCGATGTCGCCGCCGCGCAGATTTCCGTTCGGCACGACCGGGCCGCCGCCGTGGGCCTGGACGTAGGCGGCGAGCTGCTCGGTCTGGGCCTCGTTGAACTTCGCCGGGTGCGGATCGGCCTGGGCGCCCTGCATGGCGAGCGGCATCCGCCCGGTGCGGACCTGGAAGTAGACCGATGCCGCGCCTACCCCGATGAGGCTCGGGCCGCGGTTCTTCACGCCCTGCAGGTTGGCGCCGTGGCAGGTGATGCAGGTCTGGTCGAACAGCTGCTGGCCCTTGCGGACGGTCAACGCCGCGTCGGCGGCCGGCGCGGCGTTGCCGTGCGGCGCGAGGGCGGCGTAGCCGGCGCCGATCGCGGTGAGGGCGAGGACGAGCGACGCCACTCCGGAGAGCCGGCGTAGCACCTGACGGTGCCGACGGCGGCGGGACGGGGGAGCCTTCGTGTCGGTCATCGGAGCACCCTGCTGCGGTTCCCGTCGGTGTGAGGGTCGGTGGAGTCGTCGTACTGGCCCGCGTCGGCCATCCGCGCGCCGGTCATTGGATCAGGTAGATCGTGACGAACAGCCCGATCCAGACGACGTCGACGAAGTGCCAGTAATAGGAGACCACGATCGCGCTCGTCGCCTGCGCCGGGGTGAACCGTCCGAGCGTCGAGCGGATCAGCAGGAAGACGAAGGCCAAGAGACCCCCGAGCACGTGCATGCCGTGGAAGCCGGTGGTGATGTAGAAGACCGAGCCGAACCCGGAGGCCGACATCGTGGTGCCCTCGTGGATCAGCATCCGGAACTCGTTGGCCTGCCCGAGGACGAAGGCCAGACCCATCACGAAGGTGATCGAGAACCACCGGCGCAGGCCGTAGACGTCGCCCTTCTCCGCCGCGAAGACACCGAACTGGCAGGTGACCGAGGAGAGCACCAGGATCGTGGTGAAGATCAGCGCGTAGCCGATGTCGAGCTTCGTCGGCGGTTCCGGCCAGTTGCTCGCGTGAGCAGCCCGCACCGTGAAGTACATCGCGAACAGCCCAGCGAAGAACATCAACTCGGAGGACAGCCACACGATCGTGCCGACGCTGACCATGTTGGGCCGGGTCAGCGAGTGGATGCGGGTCGAGTCGAATTGCCCCCGCCCGGCGGGACCTTGCTCGATGTTCGTCGCCGTCGTCACGGCGTCATTATGGCCCCTGGGCCGGGTCAACCCCGGGGAGCCCCCCTCGTCGCAGGTGTCCGCCATTCGGCCGTTGACCTCCTTACTCCTTGCGGCCTAGAGTGCCGTCGTCTATTCGCGAACCGCATCGGGGGAGCGGCCCGGTCGAGGAGGCCATGTGCCTGTTGGAAGCCGTCCTGTTGGAGTCAACCGAAGGCCGTTGCGACGCGTTCTCGGCGGTGACCGGGTGTGTCAGGTCTGTTCGGAGCGCCTGTCGTCCTATAACCCGGGACCGAACTGCTTTGCCCACTCCCGGTCGCCGATGATGCGGACCGAGCCTCTTCCGGCTCGCTGACCGAGCCGCGAACCGCGCCGCCCCGGGCGCTCGCTAGGATCGCTGCGTCATCCGCCGCGTCTCTCCTCGGGAGCCCGTGCATGAGCACCGCGACCACCCGCGGTAACCACACCGTGGTCGTCTTCAGCCACGATCCCGCCGTGCGGGAGCGCATCCGGACCGCGGTGGGCCGCCGCCCCGCACCGGACCTCGGCCGAATCGACTACATCGAGTGCTCGACCGGCTCAGAGGTCGTCGACGAGGTGGACGCGGGCGGGATCGACCTGCTGATCCTCGACGGTGAGGCACAGCCCACCGGTGGCATGGGGATCTGCCGGCAGGTGAAGAACGAGATCACCGGCTGCCCACCCGTGTGCATCGTCATCGGGCGACGGGACGACCGGTGGCTCGCGACCTGGTCGCAGGCGGACGCCACCATCACCCATCCGGTCGACCCGGTGACCGCGGCCTCGACCGTGGCCGGGTTGCTCCGTGACCCGGCCGGCACCCGCGCGACCGGGTGATCCGCCGGTGAGCGGTACGTCGGCCCCCGCGGGCCACCGCCGTACCTGGCCCACCCTGCTCGCAGCCCTCCTCGACGGGCGTTCACTGACCGCCGACGACACGGCGTGGGCGATGTCGGAGATCATGTCTGGCGAGGCGACCCCGGTGCAGGTGGCGGGGTTCGCGATCGCGCTGCGCGCCAAGGGTGAGACGGCCGAGGAGGTCGGCGGGCTGGCCACCGAGATGTTGGACCGGGCCGCGCCGGCCGTGGTGTCCGGTCGCACGGTCGACATCGTGGGCACGGGCGGCGACCGGTCACACACGGTCAACATCTCCACGATGTCCGCGATCGTCGCGGCGGCCGCCGGGGCCCGGGTCGCCAAGCACGGCAACCGCGCGGCATCCTCGACCTGCGGCGCTGCCGACCTTCTCGAGGAACTCGGCGTGGTCATCGACCTGCCCGGACCGGGGGTGGCCCGCTGCGTCGACGAGGTCGGCATCGGCTTCTGTTTCGCGCCGACCTTCCATCCGTCTTACCGCCACACGGCCGCCCCACGGCGGGAACTCGGCGTCGGCACCGTCTTCAACTTCCTCGGCCCACTGACCAACCCGGCCCGGCCGAGCGCGCAGGCCGTCGGCTGCGCCGACCCGCGGATGTCCGCCGTACTGGCCGGCGTGCTCGCCGATCGCGGCACCACCGGGTTGGTCTTCCACGGCGACGACGGCCTGGACGAGCTCACCACCACGACGACGTCGCAGGTCTGGCTGGTGCGCGCCGGCCAGGTCGGGCGAGTGGTCGTCGACCCGGCCGGCCTCGGCATCCCCGTCTGCGAACCGGCGGACCTGCGCGGGGCGGACCCGGCATACAACGCCGGGGTCGCGCGGGCGGTCGTCGGCGGCGAACGGGGGCCGGTCCGTGACGCGGTGCTCCTCAACGCCGCCGCCGCGATCGCCGCCTACGACGGCGTTCCGGGAACCGTCGACGATGCCCTCCGGGCCGGCCTGGTCAAGGCGGCGGCGGCGGTCGACGCGGGCGCCGCGGCCCGACTGCTGGACCGCTGGGCGGCCGTCTCCCGATCCGCCGCCGGGTCTGGCTGAGCGTCCACATCGGTCTCCAGATCCGCGCGGACCAACCATGATCAAGAGGGGATCCGCACGGCGTTTCGCGCGCAAATCCCCTCTTGATCATGGAACAGGGGCCTGGTGATCAGGGGTCAGGGGCGGGCGGTGAGCGCGGCCAGGGTCAGCCGTCGTCGAGGCCGATCGAGAAGGCTTGCTCCAGGTCGTGCCGGCTGTAGGCACGGAAGGCGATGTGCGTGTCGGTGTCCCGGACGCCGGGCACCTTGTTGATCCGCCCGGCGATGACGTCGGCCACCTCGTCGTACTCGCGGACCCGGACGACGGCGATGAGGTCGACATTGCCGGCCACCGAGTAGACCTCGCTCACACCCGCGATGTCGGCGATCGCCTCGGCGACCTCGGGGATGGACTCGGTCGCGGCATTCACCATCACGATCGCGGTGATCACCAGCGAGGCTCCTCACTCTCGAGGGCGGATCCGGATGCACAGGATGCTAGTCGCACGGCCTCAGGCGCTGGCCCGGGCCGGACGAGCCACCGGCGCCAACTGGCGGCGATCGGCGAACGGCTGCGCCGCGGCACGACCGGCTTCGGCCGCATCCAGCCAGTCCCGGAGGCCGCCGGCGCCGTAGGCCGGGCAGACCCACGGCCCGGAGCCGTGCACGAGCCGGGTGCCGGGCCGCTCCAGCCACCGCAGCACGCATTCGGTCTCCTCGGCGGTCGCGGCCGGGAGCGGACCGCTGCCGGGCCGGACCGTCTCGGCGGAGGTCCGCAGCGCGTCGACGAAGGGCATGGGTGCGGCGCCGACCGGCGCGATTCCGGCGGCGACCAGCCGGCCGTGGCGAATCACCGCGAGCTCCCAGCCGCCGTGCCCGTCCGGCCGGGCAGCGACGATCTCGGGCAACGCCGTCAGGGCGGCGAGCCGCTGCAGCCGCGCGCACGCCCGGACGAACGCCGCCAGCCGGTCGCGGACCCCGGCCGCGTCCTCGTAGCGGCGGGCGGACGCCAGCGCCTCGATCCGGGCCAGGACGGGGGCCACCAGGGGCCGGACATCACCGGCCACCGCGCTGCGGAACGCCGCGACGTGGGCGGCGTAGTGCTCGACGCTCTCGCGGCTCTCGCAGGGTGCGCCGCATCGACCCATCTCGGCCAGCGCGCAGGCCCGCCGCCGCGGATGGCGCGGCAGCCGACCGCTGCACTGGCGGAGGGGCAGCGCCTCGAGCACCGCGGTCATGGCCATCTCGGCGGTACGCCGGGAGCCGAACGGACCGAGGTAGGCGGCCGCGTCGTCGCGCACCGCCCGGACGATCGTCAACCGCGGAAACGGCTCGACGGTGAGCTTGACCCAGGCGGCCCGCTCCGGAAACCGGGAGCGTCGGTTGTAGCGCGGCTTGTGCTCGGCGATCAGGCGCAGCTCCCGCACCTCGGCCTCGAGGTCGTGCGCGCACACGATCGGGTCGACCCGCTCGGCGATTCCGACCATCTCGGCCATCCGCGACCGCGATTCGCTCGCGACGAAATAGGAGCGGACCCGGGTCCGGATGTCTCGGCTCTTGCCGACGTAGAGCGCGCGCCCCTGACCGTCGCGGAAGATATAGACGCCGGGCTTGCGGGGGAGCGGCTCGGCGAGATAGCGCTTGCGGCGCTGCGCCTGACTGACCTGGTGGGTGAAGGTCCGCAGCTCGTCCAACGACTGGACCCCGAGCGGGCCGAGCCGCTCGATCAGCGCGTGGAGCACGTCGACCGTCGCCCGCGCATCGTCGAGGGCACGGTGCGTCGGGGTGGTGCGGGCGCCGAGCCGGGCGGCCAGCGTCGCGAGTCGGCAGTTGGGAACCTCGTCGCGGGTCAGCACCCGCCGGGCGAGCACGGCCGTGTCGACGGAACGAAAGGCCGGCCAGGGAGAGCCGGTCTGTGCGCAGGCTGCGCGCAGGAAGCCGAGGTCGAACGGCGCGTTGTGGGCGACCAGCACCGCGCCCCGGGCGAACTCCAGGAACCCGGGCAGGACCGCCTCGATGCGCGGTGCGCTGGCCACCATCGTCTCGGTGATGCCGGTCAGCACCGAGATGAACGGCGGAATGCCGCAACCCGGATCGACGAGAGTGGCGAACTCGCCGAGCACCTCGCCGCCGCAGACCTTCACCGCACCGATCTCGGTGATCGCGCAGTCGGCCGGAGAGCCACCGGTGGTCTCCAGATCGACCACGACGAACGTCACCTCGCGCAACGGCTCGCCGAGCTCGTCGAAGGACGCCTGGACGAACCGTCGACCAACCAGAGAGGTGGCCGGTGCGCTCATGCCGGCGACGCTAGGCGCCGGGTACGACGAAACCACGGTGCCGCGCCGAGGGGTCGCACCGGCGGCGCACGGTGTCCCGCCGCATGCCCTGCGCGGCGCAACTACCCTCAGGAGACTGACCGAACCGGAGGTTCCGCGTGCCCCTGTCCGTTTCCGCGACTGCCGAGAACCCGTGTCGGCGGTGAGCGACGAGTGCTCGATCGTGCTGCCCGAGCCGGTTCGTGCTCGGGTGGTGGCGCTCGCCTCGGAGACGGTGGGACTGCTTCCTGCCGACGAGGTTCCGCCGACGCTGCGTGCGGTGGCACGCTTCACCCCGGGCAAACGGCGCCGACTCGCCGGCAGTCTGCTCGCCGCCGCACTCGAGACCCAGCCGGACTTCCGGGCCCGGGTCGTCGAGCACGCGCGGGACGTCGTGCCGGAGGTGAGCGAGGCGGTGGAGGGGGGCCGGGCGTTGCCCGCGGCCGACCCGGTCGAGGTGGCGGCGATCTCCTATCTGATCCGATCCGACGGCTGGGTCGAGGACGTCGACCGGGCTCGGGAAGCCGTCCGGGAGCGGGCCGACGAGGAGTCCACCCGCGAACGCGACCAGATCGTCGAGCGGCTGCACGACGAGACGACGCACGCTCGCGATCGAGTGCGCCGGGCCCGCGACGAGGCGGCCGCGGCCCGTGCCGAGGCAGACGCTCTGCGTCGCACCGTGCGTAGCCTCACCGGGCAGATGCGCCGCGCCGAGCGCGAGCGGGACGAGGCGCTGGCGGCGGCCGACGCGGACCGGCAGCGGTCGGAGGCCGCCGAGTCCGGGACGGCCGCCGAGCTGCGTCGGCTGCGCGGTCGGGTCGAGGAGCTGTCCCGCGCCGCGGACGCCGCCCGGCGGAGCACGCGGGCGGCCAGGGACGCCGACGACGCACGACTGTGGCTTCTGGTGGAAACGCTTTCCGGTGCCGCGCGCGGGCTTCGTGAGGAGTTGGGCCTGCACCCGACCGACCGCCGGCCGGCCGACGACGTCGCCGCCGGGGGCCCGGCGACGGGCGCCAGTTACGACGGGGGACCGGTCGACCTCGACCGACTGCTGTCCCTGCCCCGCGTCCACCTCGTGGTGGACGGCTACAACGTGACCAAGACCGGGTACGGCGACCTGCCCTTGGACAGTCAGCGGGACCGGCTGACCCGCGGGCTCGGTGGTCTCGCCGCGCGCACCGGGGCCGAGGTCACCTGCGTCTTCGACGGGGCGAAGCGGCCGCCGGTCATGCCGCCGGCCCCACGGGGGGTGCGGGTGCTCTTCAGCGACCCGGGGGTCCTGGCGGACGACGTCATCGCCCGCCTCGTGGCCGCCGAGCCGTCCGGTCGTCCGGTCGTGGTGGTCTCCTCCGACGGCGAGGTCGCCGCCGCCGCCCGTCGGTCCGGCGGCCACCCGGTCCCGGCGGCGGTCCTCGTCGGCCGGCTCGACCGCGGCTGACAGCGGTTACCCGAACTTCTGTCGGCGGCCCCGCCGAAACTGTCGGTGGCCCCTCCTACGGTCGCCTTACCGGTCCGACAAGGTGGCCGCGAGAAGGGTGGTGTCGGATGCTCATCGATTGCGATCAATGCACGATGCGCGACGTGGCGTGCGACGACTGCATCGTCAGCGTGTTGCTCGGTCCACCGTCGGGCAACGCCGACGCGCCGACGTCCGCATCGATTCCCGAACAGGGGCTCGGGCCGCCCGCGATCGCCTGGGCGCGCCGCGCGATCGAGTTCGATCGATGCGAGCGGGACGCCATCAAGGCGCTCGTCGACGGCGGGCTCATCGCCTCCCTGGAGGTGGCGTACATCACACACGACGACGGGATTCGCCTGTGGAGTAACGAGAGCGCGACCCAACGTCGCCACGCCGTCGGCTGACGCACCGGCCCGGGCCGAAGATCACAGATGGATTGCAAAAAGTCCTCGGGAATGTTTGTCGAATCAACGTCGGTGCCCCTAATCTGTCCGGGACCTTCTCCGGATGTCTGTCATCGGCAGGCGATGGCACCGGCAGGTCACCGCCGAGTTGAGATCCGACCACGTCGGATGTCGAGCCGGGGAACCACCGCAACACTGGGGTGAATCGGCGTCGCACTCGCGATGCTGTAGGGCAGCTTCCCAGCCCGAACCCGTCAGCTAACCCGGTAGGCGGTATGCGAGGAAGAAGGAGAGCCGCCGTCCGTGGCGCCCTCACGACACATTCGTAGACCTGTCCAACTCGCCGCCGCGGCCGTGGCCGCCGTCCTCGTCGTTCTGTGCCTTCCGGGTACCGGCGGCGCCTCGCCCGGCCCGACCTCTGCCAAGACGCCCGCACCGAAAACCTCGAAGCAGGCGCGTGCGCAGATCCTCGTCCTCGGCCGTCAACTCGACGCGACCAGTGAGAAGTACAACGCCGCCCGGATCACCCTGACCCGGCGGCAGCACCAGGCAGACGCCGCCCGGGAAGCGCTCGCCCGAGTCAACTCGCGGCTGCGCACCCTGCAGGGTGAGGTCAAGACCATCGCGGTCTCCTCCTACCAGAGCGGCCAGCTGGGCTCCTTCTCGTCGTTCGTCGGCAGCAAGTCGCCGCAGGCGTTCCTCGACAAGCTCAGCGCCCTCGACGTCATCTCGCACAAGCAGGCGACGGTGCTCAAGTCGCTCGCGGCGGCGAAGGTCGACGCGCAGAAGGCGAAGCATGCCTCCGACCGCGCGGTCGCGGCGGCCCGCAAGACCACCGCCGAGCTGAAGTCCACCAAGACGTGGATGGTTCAGAAGATGGCGCACCTGCGTGCGCTGCTGGCCAAGCTCACCGCCAAGGAGCGGGCGGCGCTCTACGCCGCCCAGCAGCGTGCGGCGGCCGCCAAGGCGGCAGCCGCGAGGGCGGCGGCCGAACGGCGCGCGGCCGCGGAGCGGGCCAGCCGGAGCCAGGTCCGTCAGGCCCCGCAGGCTGCCGCGGCACCGGCACCGGCACCCGCGCCGGCTCCGGCACCGCAGCCGGCGCCCAACCCGGCCCCGGTCGGGTCGTCGAGCGCGGCCGCCAAGGCCGTCGCCGTTGCCAAGGCCCAGATCGGAAAGCCCTACGTCTGGGGCGCCGCCGGTCCGGACTCCTTCGACTGCTCGGGCCTGATGGTTTATGCCTGGGGGGCCGCGGGCGTGAGCCTTCCGCACTCGAGTTCGGCGCAGTACGACGTCGGCACCCACGTGTCGGAGAGTCAACTGCAGCCCGGTGACCTGGTGTTCTACTACAGCCCGATCAGCCACGTCGGGATGTACATCGGCAACGGCCAGATCGTCAACGCGCCGCAGCCCGGCGACGTCGTGAAGATCGTGGGCGTGAACGACGCGCCGTACGCCGGAGCGACCCGGGTCGGCTAGCAGTTTCCCCCTCGTCGGAGGGTCGCGGTGGGTGAGGCACCGCGACCCTCCGATTCCTTTTCCCGGTTGCCGGTCCTGCGTCGGATCGGGCCGGTCAGGACCGTGACCGACGTACCATGCCCAGGTGAGCGGCAGGGGGGATTCCGTGGCCCGTCGACGTCGGCTGGTCGTCGTCCTTGCCGTGCTGATCGGGCTCGAACTGGCCATCGGCGGCGTCGCCTCCCAACTGGGCTCGCACCGGGCCGGTGAATCCACCTCGTCGAGCCCGACGCCGCCTGCGCCCACCCCGCGGGTCGATGCCCGCCCGACCACACCGGCGCTCGGTGGTGTGGCCGGCAGTACCCCTGCGGCGGCGGCGCGGTCGCTGCTGGCCCGCCGCGCGGACGCCGTACTGCACCATGACCGGTCGGCTTTCATGTCCACGGTCGACCCCCGCCAGCCCCTGCTGCTGGCGGCGCAGGCGAGGCTGTTCGACAACCTCGCCCAGGTGCCGCTGTCGACCTGGAGCTACCGGCTCGACTCGTCCGCGCCGTTGTCGGTGAGCGGGTCCCGGTTCGACCACTACGGCGGCCAGGTCTGGGCCGCCCAGGTCGACCTGCGCTACGCGCTCCGTGGTGGTGACCAGGTGCCGACCGATCGACCGCAGTATCTGACCTTCGTCCGCCACGCCCGGTCCTGGTACCTCGCCGGCGACGACGACTTCGCCGCGCAGGGCAAGCGGAGCTGGCGCGGGATATGGGACTTCGGGCCGGTCGTCGTCGCGCGGACGGCCGACAGTCTGGTCCTGGCGCACCCGGACGACGCGCAGCAGGCGGAGACCCTCGCGCACGTCGTCGACAACGCCATCCCGCAGGTGAACGCGGTGTGGGGCACCCACTGGAGCCGGCGGGTGGTCGTCCTGCTGCCCGACTCCCAGCAGGAGATGACCGACCTGGTCGGGGGCCATCTCGACCTCGCCCACATCGCGGCAGTGGCGACGGCCGACTACACCGACACGGCGACCGGCGTGGTGCGCGGCCAGCGGGTCGTGGTCAACCCGTCCACGCTCCCCACCCTCGGGACGGTGGCCGGCCAGATCGTGCTCCGGCACGAGATCACCCACGTGGCGACGCGGGCCGAAACCGGCGCCGCTACGCCCACCTGGCTCGCCGAGGGGTTCGCCGACTACATCGGCTATCGCGACAGTGGGGTCGCGGTGCAACTCGCCGCCCGCGACCTGCGTGCGGAGGTCCGGGCCGGCACGCTGCCCGCGTCGCTCCCCACCTACCACGACTTCGACGGAGCCAACCCCCGGCTCTCGGCGGTCTACCAGGAGTCGTGGATGGCCTGCCGGCTGATCGCGCGCGATGTGGGCGAGGCCGGCCTGGTGCGGTTCTACCGGCTGGTCGGCCGTGGTGCAGGTAACCCGATCGCGGTCGTCGACCGTGCGTTGCGGGCGGTGATGGGGATCGGCTACGACGACTTCGTGGTCGCATGGCGGGCCTACCTGGCCTCGGAGCTGTCGTGAGGACGCTGATCGTCACCAACGACTTCCCCCCGCGGACCGGTGGCATTCAGACCTTCGTGCTCGAGCTCGCGATCCGGCAACCGCCCGACTCGATCGTGGTCTACGCGCCTCACTGGCCCGGATCGACGGCGTTCGACGCCCGGCTGTCGTTCCCGGTCGTGCGCCACCCCGGCCGGCTCATGCTGCCGGTCCCGTCCGTCGCCCGGCGCGCCGGCGAGGTCGCCCGGGCCGAACGGTGCTCCTCGGTATGGTTCGGCGCGGCCGCTCCGCTGGGCCTGCTCGCCCCGGGACTGCGCCGGGTGGGTATCGAGCGCGTCGTGGCGTCAACCCACGGTCACGAAGCCGGATGGGCCAGGTTGCCCGGTGCCCGGCAGACCCTGCGCCGGATCGGCCGATCCGCCGACGTCGTCACCTATCTCGGTCAGTTCACCGGTCGGCGGCTCGAGTCGGTCTTCGCCGGAGGCGTCAGCCTGGTGCAGCTGCCGCCCGGCGTCGACACGACCGTCTTCCACCCCGACGTCGACGGTGCACCGGTACGCCGGCGGCTCGGCCTGGCCGGCCGTCCCACCATCGTCTGCGTTTCGCGCCTGGTCCCGCGCAAGGGCCAGGACATCCTGATCCGGGCGCTGCCGACGATCTCCGCGATGGTTCCCGGTGCGGCGCTGCTCATCGTGGGAGGCGGTCCGGACATGCCCCGGTTGCAGCGCCTCGCGGTCACGACCGGTGTCGCCGACGACGTCGTGTTCACCGGCTCGGTGCCGCATGAGGAGCTGCCCGCCCACTACGCCGCCGGCGACGTGTTCGCCATGCCCTGCCGGTCCCGGCATGCGGGGCTCGACGTCGAGGGACTCGGCATCGTCTATCTCGAGGCGTCGGCCGTCGGCCTGCCGGTCGTCGTCGGGGACTCCGGTGGGGCACCGGACGCGGTCCGCGACGGGGAAACCGGCTACGTCGTTGACGGCCGCTCCCCGGCACGGGTCGCGGCCGTGATCGGCCGGCTGCTCGCCGACCCGGCCGAGTCCCGGGCGATGGGGCGCCGTGGTCGCGCCTGGGTCGAGGCGAAGTGGCGGTGGGAGGTACTCGCCGGACGGCTCGGCGAACTCCTCGAGGGGTAGGCCGCCAGAGCCGTCCGGGCGCTCGGGCGTCGGCTAGCCGTAGAGGGCCGTGAAGTCGTCGACGTGGCGCTCCAGCACGAGGCCGCGCTTCAGTTTCAACGACGGGGTCAGTTCGCCGGTCTCGACGGTGAAGTCCTCGGGCACGATCCGGAACCTGCGGATGCCCTCGGCCCGCGACACGGCGGCGTTGACCTGGTCGACCGCCCGCTGGATCTCGGCGTTGAGGTCGGGATCGTCGCGCAGGCTGGCCGGCGTGGCGTCGGCCGGCTTGCCGTGGCTGTCCCGCCAGGCCGGCAGCGCATCCGGGTCGAGGGTGATCAGCGCACCGACGAACGGCTTGTTGTCGCCCACAACCATGCACTGGCTGATCAGCGGGTGCGCCCGCAGCCGGTCCTCGAGTGGCGCCGGCGAGACGTTCTTCCCCCCGGCGGTCACGATGAGTTCCTTCTTGCGGCCGGTGATGCGCAGGAAGCCGTCGTCGTCGAGCTCGCCGAGGTCGCCGGAGCGGAACCAGCCGTCGGAGTGGGAGAGTTCCGTCGCGTCGTCGTTCTGCCAGTAGCGGGAGAAGACCACGTCGCCCTTGAGCAGGATCTCGCCGTCGTCGTCGATCCGGACGCTGACACCGGGGATCGGGCGGCCCACCGTGCCGATCTTGACCGCGCCCTCGAGATTGAGGCAGCAGGCGGCGGTGCTCTCGGTCAGCCCATAGCCCTCGAAGACCGACAACCCGATGCCGCGGAAGAAGTGGCCGAGCCTGGTACCCAGCGGTGCGCCGCCGGAGATCGCCGCCGTGCACTGCCCGCCGAGAGCGGCCCGCAGCCGGGAGTAGACGAGGTGGTCGAAGAGCCGGTGCTGCACGCTGAGCAGGGCCGAGGTGCGACCGTCGTCCAGCGATTGGCTGTAGCGGACCGCGACCCGCTCGGCGGCGTCGAAGATCCGGCCCTTGCCCTCGATGTGGGCCCGCTGCTTCGCCGTGTTGTAGACCTTCTCGAAGACCCGGGGTACGGCGAGGATGAACGTCGGCTGGAACTCCCGGAGGTCCTCGAGCAGGTTCTTCACATCGGCGGTGTGGCCGAGCCGCGCCTTGGCGTAGACGGCACCGCACTGGATGACCCGGCCCAGCACGTGCGCGATCGGCAGGAACAGCAGCGTGGCGGCACCCGGCCGGAACAACGGACGCAGGCCGCCGGTGGCGATCATGACCTCGGCGAGCAGGTTGCGCTGCGTCAGCTCGCAGCCCTTCGGCCGGCCCGTGGTGCCGCTCGTGTAGATGATCGTCGCCAGGTCGTCGGCCCGGACGGCACGGCGCCGCTGCTCCACCTCGCGATCGGGAACGTCGGTGCCGCCGGTCGTCAACGCGGCCACGCCACCGCTGTCGATGGTCCAGACGTCGCGCAGCTTCGGCAGGTCGTCGGTGACCGAGGCGACGATCTCGGCGTGCCTCGCGGTCTCGACGACGACGGCGACCGCGCCCGAGTCGCCGAGCATCCACCGCACCTGGTCGGCACTGGACGTCTCGTAGATCGGGACCGAGATGCCTCCGGCGGTCCAGATCGCGTAGTCGAGCAGGGTCCATTCGTAGCGGGTCGCCGACATCACCGCGACCCGGTCGCCGGCCCCGATGCCGGCCGCCAGCAGCCCCTTGGCGACGCCGGTGACCTCGGCCGCGAAATCTGCGGCGGTGACGTCGACCCAGCGGCCCCCGCGGCGCCGGCTGAACGACACCAGGTCGGGGTCGGATGCCGCATGATCGAACACCGCGTCGGTGAGCCGGGCGTCGTCGGGGACGGTGACCGCCGGCGGCGTGGAGAACTCGCGCACCGTTGACCTCTCTTCGAGCGTCGGGACCAGAAGCGGTGCCTTTCCTCTCCACCCTGCCATGCCGGGGCGACGGACAGGTGTACAGCTGGCATCCTGGGCGCGTGCCGCAGGTCGACCTGATCGACGAGACGTTCGTGGCGGCCGGCCCGGACCGGCTCGCCCCGGTGATCCACGACGCGCGGCGGTGGCTGCCGTGGTGGCCGGATCTGCGTCTCACCGTCTCCGAGGACCGTGCCGAACGCGGTATCCGGTGGCTCGTGGACGGCCCGTTCGTCGGCACCATGGAGGTGTGGATCGAGCCCGTCGCCGCCGGCTCGGTCGCGCACTACTACCTGCGGGTGGACCCGGCCGCGGGCCGGACACTGTCGACCCGGCAGTCGGCGAATGAGGTGGAACGACGTGCCCGGCGGGCCAAGCAGGTGTTCTGGACGATCGCGGACGAGCTCGACCCCGGCCGGGCCGCGGGCGACCCGTAGGGTCTGTTGATGCGCATCCACGTGGTCTCCGATGTGCACGGGCAGGCCGAGGCGCTGGCCCGGGCCGGCGCCGGCGCCGACGCGCTGGTCTGCCTGGGTGACCTGCTCTGCTACGTCGACTACGCCGACCACTCGGCCGGCGTCATGGGCGGTCTGTTCGGCCGGGAGACCGTGTCCCGGTTCGTCGAACTGCGGACCGCACAGCGCTTCGACGAGGCCACGGCGTTGATGCGGTCCCGGTGGGAGGCGCTCGACGCCGACCGCGAGACCGTGGTCGAGGACGCCGTACGACGGCAGTACGCCGCGCTCTTCGACGCCATGCCCGTCCCGACCTATGCGACCTACGGCAACGTCGACGTGCCCCGGCTGTGGCCGGAGTTCGCCCGTGACGGCGTGCACGTGCTGGACGGGGAGACGGCGACCCTCGACGGCCGGGTGTTCGGGTTCGTGGGCGGCGGGCTGCCGACGCCGTACCGGACGCCGTACGAGCGCACCGAGGAGGAGTACGCCGAGAAGGTGGCCGCGGTCGGCGCGGTCGACGTGCTCTGCTGCCATATCCCGCCGGCGGTGCCCGAGCTCGTCTACGACGTGGTGGCCCGGCGGTTCGAGCGGGGCAGCGACGCGGTGCTCGACGCGATCCGGGACACCCAGCCCGAGCTGGTGCTCTTCGGTCACGTGCACCAGCCGCTGCAGGCGCGGATCCGGATCGGGCGCACCGAATGCATCAACGTCGGGCATTTCCGCGGCCGGGGTACGCCGTACGTCCTGTCCTGGTGAGCGCGCCCGGTAGCCTGCCCGCATGGCCGACCCGTCCCAGCAGTCCATCGTCATCGACGCCGCGCCGGCCGACGTCATGGCGGTGATCGCGGACTTCGCGGCGTACCCGCAATGGGCCGGGTCGGTGAAGACCTGTGACGTCGAGGACACCTATCCCGACGGTCGCGGCGAGACCGTGCACTTCGTCATCGACGCCGGGATGGTCAAGGACGACTACGTCCTGCGCTACGACTGGTCCGACGACAGCGCGGTGTCGTGGGAACTGGTGCGCGGTCAGCTGCAGAAGGCGCAGCAGGGCTCCTACCGGCTCGCCCCCGAGGGCGGGTCCACCCGCGTCACCTACACGCTCGCCGTCGACCTCAACGTCCCGATGCTCGGGCTGCTCCGACGCAAGGCCGAGAAGGTGATCATGGACACGGCACTGAAGGAGCTCAAGCGCCGGGTCGAGGGCTGACCGACCGCCGTCCGCGGGGCGGCGGCACCTCCTCGCCAGACCCATGATCAGGAGCGGATCCGCTCGGCGTTTCGCACGTGAATCCCCTCGTGATCATGGGGCGGGGCCGACACGGCGTACGAATCCCCTCGTGATCAACGGAGGGGGCGCACGTGGTGTTGTGCGCGGCATCGGACGTTGCACGCACTCTCGGTAGGCTGATGCGGACCGGACGCAACCGAGAGGTCGTCGCCGAGATGCGAGTTGTGCTGTTCACCGGCAAGGGCGGCGTGGGCAAGACGACCACGGCCGCGGCGACCGCCGCGTTGGCCGCCCGGCGCGGCCACAAGACACTGGTGCTCTCCACCGACCAGGCCCACTCGCTGTCCGACGCGGTGGGTACGCCGCTGTCGGCCGTCCCGGCCGAGATCGAACCGGGTCTCTATGGCGTCCAGGTCGACGCGCAGGCGCGGTTCGAGGCCACCTGGAGCGGTGTGCAGGCCTGGTTGACCGGGCTGTTCGCGCGCGGAGGTGTCGACGGGCTGCTCGCCGAGGAGCTGTCCGTGCTCCCCGGCGCCGACGAGCTGATGGCGTTGCTCGAGGTGCGCGACCAGGTCGCCGGCGGGCGTTTCGACGTCGTCGTCGTCGACTGCGCGCCGACCGCCGAGACGCTGCGCCTGCTGGCCTTGCCCCAGGCTCTCGGCTGGTACGTCGAGCGGGTCTTTCCCACCCACCGCCGGGTCGTGCGGACCATCCGGCCGGTCCTGCACGGGATGGGCGCCGCCGACGGGATGCCCGACGACGCCGTCTTCGAGGCGGCGGCGCGGCTGCACGCGGAGCTGGCGCAGGTGCAGGCGCTGCTCACCGACCCGGCCACGACGTCGGTGCGCCTCGTCCTCACCCCGGAATCGGTGGTCGTCGCCGAGGCCCGGCGTACCTACACCGCCCTGGCGTTGTACGGCTACCCGGTCGACGCGGTGATCGCCAACCGCATCGTCCCCGGCGGCGACGACCCGTGGCGGGCCGCGTGGGCGGCAAGCCAGAGCACCCAGCTGGACCGGGTGGGGGAGTCCTTCGCCGGACTGCCGGTGCACCGCGCGCCGTACCGCGCCGCCGAGCCGATCGGCCTGGCCGCCCTGACCGAGGTCGCCGAAGAGCTGTACGGCGACGCCGACCCGCTCGCCTTCTCGGCACCCGCCGACGGGACGACGGTGCTCGCCGAGGGTGACGACTACGTGTTGTCCATGCCGCTCCCGCTGGCCGAACTCGGCGACCTCGACCTCGCCCGGAGCGGGGACGAACTGATCCTGACCGTCGGCGGCCGCCGACGGCTGCTCGCACTCCCCAGCGGCCTGCGGCGGTGCGTGGTCGCCGGTGCGAACCTGGCCGACGGCCGGCTGCGCGTGCGGTTCCGGCCCGACCCGGAGGTGTGGCGGACATGACCGGCCCGACCGACGACGGCGTACCCACGGGCAGCCCCACCGGCAGCCTGGCGGAGGAGGCGGCACGGCTCGCGGCCGCGGCACAGGAATGGCTGCGCACTGCCACCGGCCCGGCCGCCGGTCCGGGCAGCGCGACCGGCCCGGCCGACCGTCCGGGCGATGCCGCAGGCCCGGTCGACGCCACCGGTCCGTGCCGCTACTGTCCCGTGTGCCAGCTGGCCGCGGCGCTGCGGGACGGCCACCCCGAGCTGGTCGACCGCGTCGGCGAGCTCACCGCGGCGCTGCTCGCCGCCGTACATGCGGCGTTCGAGTCGGCGACCGCGCCCTCCGGGTCACCCCGCTCGCCGGTCCAGCACATCCGGGTCGACGGACAGGAGAGCATGTGAGGTTGAGCGTCGGTGTCGATATCGGCGGCACCAAGGTCGCCGCCGGTGTGGTCGACGAGAAGGGGAACATCGTCGAGCACCTGCGGCGGGCCACCCCCACCGAACACGTCGCCGAGACCGAGAAGGTCATCGCGGACGTGGTCACGGAGCTGAGGTCCCGGCACGACGTCGTCGCGGTCGGGATCGGGGCGGCCGGGTGGATCGCGTCGGACCGGGCCACCGTCCTCTTCTCGCCGCACCTCGCCTGGCGCAACGAGCCGCTGCGCGACGCGCTGTCCGAACGCGTCGGCCTGCCGGTGACGGTCGAGAACGACGCCAACGCGGCGGCCTGGGCGGAGTACCGATTCGGCGCCGCCGTCGACGAGCCGGTGGTCGCCTGCGTGACCCTGGGCACGGGCATCGGCGGCGGACTGGTGGTGGCGGGCACGTTGTTCCGCGGCGCCTACGGTGTGGCCGGGGAGTGGGGCCACATGTGCATGGTTCCCGGCGGGCGTCGGTGCGCGTGCGGCAACCGCGGGTGCTGGGAGATGTATGCCAGCGGTACGGCGCTGGCCCGTGACGCCCGCGAGCTCGCCGACGTCTCGCCGGTGGCCGCCCACCGCCTGCTTCAGTTGGTCGACGGCGACTCGACCCGGCTCACCGGCCAGGAGGTGCAGGCCGCCGCCCGCGAGGGTGACCCGGCGGCGGTGGAGATCTTCACGGCGATGGGACGGCGGCTCGGCCAGGGCATCGCCGATCTCGCCGCCGTACTCGACCCGAGCTGCGTGGTGATCGGTGGCGGGGTGTGCGAGGCCGGCGACCTGTTGCTCAACCCCAGCCGGGAGGCATTCTCCGAATCGTTGACCGGGCGCGGTTTCCGGCCCGCGCTGCGGATCGAGCTGGCCCGCTTCGGTGCCGGCGCCGGTCTGGTCGGTGCCGCCGATCTCGCCCGCCGCCGCGTCTGATCCGGCCCCGGTGTTCTGGACGCGTTTTCCATGATCAGGAGGGGATCCGCACGGCGTTTCGCACGTGAATCCCCTCTTGATCATCGGACCGGACAGGAGGAGGCGACTGCCCATGGTGACGGGCACGTTGTTGGCCGAGAGCTTGCGGCTCGACGCCGTCGTGGAACTGGTCGGTGTCACCCGGGTCAGTCGACGCGATGTCTCGCAGTCGGTGACCGCCGATCAACCGGGGGTGTGGACGTTCCTCGAGTTCGAGGCCGAGGACGACGCCGCCGACGCCCTGGCCCATTCACTCTCGCGGGCGCTGCGCGCCGAGGGCGGCTGGTACGCCGACTTCATCGTCGGCGCCGACCATGTGGTGGTGTTCGCCGGCCGGGTCTTCCGCTATCGCCGGGGTGACCGCGCCGGACGAGCCGAGGCCGAGGATTACGGGACGGCGGTCGGCGTACCTCGGCATCAGCTGGACTGGCCGGACTGACCGTCGGCCTCTCGCGAGGTGTCCCGCCATGATCGTGATCGGAAGATGCCGCGACGCGCCGTACGGATCCGATCACGATCATGAAGGGGAGGGCGAAAGCCTGCGGGGTCAGCGGCCGAGCAGGGTGAGTTCGAAGGCGTACAGCGACGCGCGGTAGAGATGGCTGGCGTACTCGACGATGTGACCGGTGTCGTCGTACGTCGTGCGGGTCATCGACAACAGCGGGGCGCTGCGCCGCTCGCCGAGCAGCCGCGCCTCGGCCGCGGTGGCGGTGCGGGCGCCGATGTTCTGGGTGGCCAGTCGCAGCCGTACGCCGGAGGCGCGCAGCAGCTCGTAGAGGCCGTGCTCGGCCAGTGCCTCGCGGGTCAGCTCGGCGACGCCGGTCGGGAGGTAGTTGCGCATCAGCGCGAGCGGCTCGTCCTGCGCGTAGCGCAGCCGTTCGACGGCGAGGACCGGCGCCCCTTCGGGCAGGTTGAGGGCGAGCGCCACCGGTCCGGACGCCGGCTCGACGGCGTGCGAGAGGACCTCGGTGCGCGGCCGCTGGTTGGCCGCCGCCAGGTCGTCGTAGAGGCTGGTCAGCTCGATCGAGCGGCGCACCTTGGTGTGCACGACCTGCGTCCCCACGCCGCGCTTGCGCACCAGCAGGCCCTCCTCGACGAGGTGCTGGATCGCCCGCCGCATCGTCGGCCGGGACAGCCCCAGCCGGTCGGCGAACTCCACCTCGTTGGGCAGCCGGCTGCCCGGCGGGAGCTCGCCGACCTCGATCGCCTGCTCCAACTGCCGGGCGACCTGGTAGTAGAGCGGAACGGGGCTCGCGCGGTCGAGGGAGATCGTCGGCGCCGGTTGTGCCATGGCTGACCTCGCGCGGGTGCGGATCGGGGGTGCAGTGTCACACCCTGGCTGGAGTAAGTCAGTATGTCAGGACAAAGTGTTGACACGATCGCGGTCCGCTGCTCGAATCGCGGGACACGCCACCGGGGAGACGACAGATGCGTATCGGGCTGTTGGGTGCGGGCCGGATCGGGGCCTTCCATGGTGCCGTCCTGCGCCGGCACCCGGATGTCGACGAGCTCGTGATCGGCGATGCGGACGCCGGCCGGGCCGCCGCCCTGGCCGGGCAGCTCGACTGCGCCGCCGCCGCGGACGTCGGCGGGGCGCTGGGGGCGGGGCTCGACGGCGTCGTCATCGCCACCGCGACCTCCGCTCACGCCGACCTCGTGGCCCGCGCGGCCGACAAGGGCGTCCCGGCATTCTGCGAAAAACCGATCGCCCTCGACGTCGACGGCACGACAGCGGTGTTGGCGCGGGTCGCCGCGGCCGGGATCCCGCTGCAGGTGGGATTCCAGCGTCGGTTCGATCCGGACTACGTCGCGGCGCGGTCGGCAGTCGGCTCCGGCCGGTTGGGCGACCTCTACACCATCCGGATGCTCGGCTGCGACAAGGAACCGCCACCGGCCGACTACGTCCCGACGTCGGGCGGCATCTTCCGCGACCTGCACATCCACGACTTCGACGCGCTGCGGTTCGTCACCGGTCACGAGGTCGACGAGGTCTTCGCCTTCGGCGCCAACCGCGGAGCCGAGTTCTTCCACCGGTACGGCGACGCCGACGCGACCGCGATCGCGCTGCGCCTCGACGACGGCACGCCGACGACCCTCTCCGGAGCGCGGCAGAACCCGGCCGGGTACGACGTCCGCATGGAGCTGTCCGGTTCCGGCGGCACGCTCGCAGTCGGCCTGGACGAGCGGACCCCGCTCCGTGTCGCCCGCGACGGCGTCGACTGGCCCGGTGGGGTCCCCTACGACGGGTTCCTGGACCGGTTCGGCGACGCCTACATCGCGGAGCTGTCGGCGTTCCTCGACGTGGCCCGCGGCCGGATCCCCAGCCCGTGCACAGGATCCGACGCGCTGGAGGCCCTCTACGTCGCCGAGGCGGCGCAGCGCTCGGCCGACGAGGGCCGGCCGGTGCGGGTCGAGGAGGTGCGCGCATGAAGGACCTGACGCGGGTGGCCGGCGCCCCGATCTCGTGGGGTGTCTGCGAGGTGCCCGGGTGGGGCCACCAGATGAGCCCGGACCGGGTGCTCGCCGAGATGCACCGGGTCGGGCTCACCGCGACCGAGTTCGGCCCGGACGGATTCCTGCCCGCGGCGGCGGCGGAGCGGGCCGGACAGCTCCGCGCGCACGGCCTGGCTCCCGTCGGTGGGTTCGTGCCGGCGGTCCTGCACGTCGAGGGGCGCGACCCGGTCGCCGAGCTGGGCCCGGTGCTGGCGACGTTCGCCGACACCGGCGCCCGCACGGTCGTGCTCGCCGCCGACTCCGGCCTGGTCGGTTACGACGAGCGGACCGAGCTCGACGACGCGGCCTGGCGCCGGTTGTGCGCCAACCTCGACGCGCTGGCCGCCGCGGCGGCAGACCATGGCCTGACGGCGAGCCTGCACCCGCACGTCGGCACCCTCGTCGAGTCGGCGACCGATGTGGCCCGCGTGCTCGACGGCAGCACCGTGCCGCTGTGCCTGGACACCGGCCACCTGATGATCGGGGGGACCGACCCGGCCACGCTCGCCCGCGCCGTCCCGGAGCGCATCGCGCACGTGCACCTCAAGGACGTCGACGCGGCCCGTGCGGACAAGGTCGCCTCCGGTGCCGCGAGCTACACCGCGATGGTCGCCGACGGCATCTACCGCCCGCTGGGGCAGGGCGATGTCGACGTCGCGGGTATCGTCGCCGCGCTGGAATCCGCGGGCTACCGCGGCTGGTACGTGATGGAGCAGGACACCGTGCTCGACGCCGAACCCGTCGAGGGGGCTGGCCCGATCGCCGACGTCGGCGCGAGCATCGACTTCCTGCGCGGCCTGGGGGCCGGCGATGAGTGAGGGCGCCTTCGACGTCATCACGATGGGCCGGGTCGGGGTGGACATCTATCCCGAGCAGATCGGGGTCCCGCTGCCCGACGTGACGTCCTTCGGCAAGTTCCTCGGCGGCAGCGCCACCAACGTCGCGGTCGCGGCCGCCCGCCTCCGCCGTCGTACGGCGCTGGTGACCCGCACCGGCGAGGACCCGTTCGGCGAATACATCCACCGGGCGCTCGCCGAGTTCGACGTGGACGACCGGTGGGTGAGCGCCGTGCCGGCCTACCCGACGCCGGTGACCTTCTGCGAGATCTTCCCGCCGGACCACTTCCCGATCTACTTCTACCGCTATCCCAAGGCGCCCGACCTCGAGATCTTCGTCGACGAGCTCGACCTCGACGCGGTCCGGGCCGCCGGTGTCTTCTGGACGACCGGCACCGGGCTGTCCGAGGAGCCCAGTCGTACGGCGACCCTCGCGGCGCTCGCCGCCCGGGAGCACGCGTCCCACACCGTGCACGACCTCGACCACCGGCCGATGTTCTGGGCATCGGTCGAGGAGGCGCGGCGCTGGCAGCGGGAGGCCCTGGCCCACGCGACGGTCGCGGTGGGCAACCTCGACGAGGTCGAGGTCGCCGTCGGCACGCACGACCCGGACGCCGCCGCCGACGCGCTGCTCGACCTCGGTGTCGAGATCGCCGTCGTCAAGCAGGGTCCGCGTGGGGTCCTGGGGCGCAGCCGCAAGGAGTCGGTCGTCGTCCCACCGGTGCCGGTCGACGTGGTCAACGGGCTCGGCGCGGGCGACGCGTTCGGCGGGGCGCTGGCGCACGGCCTGCTGGCCGGGTGGTCGCTCGAGCGGACCCTGCGGTTCGCCAACGCCGCCGGGGCGCTGGTCGCCTCGCGGCTCGCCTGCTCGGCGGCCATGCCCTACGAGGACGAGGTCCTGGCACTGCTCGAGGGGCGCGGTGGTCCGGCCGAGGAGGCGCGGCGTGCCTGAGGACTGGCTGGGGCGGATCCTCGACGTCCGCGTCCGCCGGCCCGACGCCGTCGCCGCCGCGGCCGCCGCCCGCCGGCCGGCCTCGCTCGGCGACATCGACCGGCTGCTCGTGGTCGCCGCCGATCATCCCGCGCGGGGGGCGCTGGCCAGCGGCGGCGATCCGATGGCGATGGGGAACCGGGTCGACCTGATCGACCGGCTGCTGGTCGCTCTCGCCCGGCCGGGGGTCAACGGCGTCCTGGCCACCGCCGACGTGCTCGAGGACCTGCTGTTGCTCGGGGCGCTCGACGACAAGCTCGTCTTCGGGTCGATGAACCGCGGCGGTCTGGCCGGCGCCGTCTTCGAGCTCGACGACCGGTTCACCGGGTACGACGCCGCCGCCGTCGACGCCCGCGGTTTCGACGGGGGCAAGATGCTGCTGCGCATCGCCCTCGACGATCCGGGGACGGCGGCGACGCTGCAGGCGTGCGCCCAGGCCGTCGATGCACTGGCGCGCCGGCGGCGGATCGCGATGGTCGAGCCGTTCTGGACCAGGCGCGTGGACGGCCGGCTGGTGACTGATCTCGGTGCCGACGCGATGATCCGGGCGATCGCCGTGGCGTCCGGGCTCGGGGCGACGTCGGCGTACACCTGGTTGAAGGTTCCGGTGGTGGAGGAGATGGAACGTGTGATGGCGGCCTCGACACTTCCCGCCCTGCTGCTCGGTGGTGACACCACGGGCGATCCCGGGGAGACGTTCCTGCGCTGGCGCAAGGCACTCGCGCTGCCGTCCGTGCGTGGCCTGGTCGCCGGTCGCAGCCTGCTGTATCCCGCGGACGGTGATGTCGCCGCGGCCGTCGACGGTGCGGCGGCCCTGCTGTGACCGATCACTACCTGCCCGCGCGGTCCACGGTGTCCGGGCCGTTCTCCGCCGTGATCACCCCCGAGCGGGCCGGCTGGGTCTACTCCGGCCTGCGGATGCTCGACCTTGCCCCCGGCGGCCGGCACGAGTTCCGCACCGGCGACGAGGAGATGCTGGTCCTGCCGATGGCCGGTGCCTGCCACGTGTGGTGCGACGGGGTGCGCCACGACCTCTCGGGCCGGGCCGACGTCTTCAGCGGTGTGACCGACTTCGCCTACCTGCCCAGGGATTCCGCCGCCGTCGTCGAGAGCGCCGACGGCGGGCGCTTCGCCCTTCCGTCCGCGCGCTGCGACCGCCGGCTGCCGGCGCGGGTGGGTGCCGCCGCCGACGTGCCGGTGGAGGTGCGCGGGGCCGGCCGGTCCACCCGCCAGGTCAACAACTTCTGTGCGCCCGGGGCCTTCGAGACCGACAAGCTCTGTGCGGTCGAGGTGCTGACGCCGGGCGGCAACTGGTCGTCGTACCCGCCGCACAAGCACGACGAGAAGCGTGCCGGCGAGGCGGTCCTCGAGGAGATCTACTATTTCGAGGTCGCCGGACACGGCACCGACCCGGGCTTCGGCTTCCAGCGGGTCTACGGATCGGGTCCGGACCGGGAGATCGACGTCGCCACGGAGGTGCGGTCCGGCGACGTCGTCCTCATCCCGTACGGCTACCACGGCCCGTCGATGGCCGCGCCGGGTTATGACCTGTACTACCTCAACGTCCTCGCCGGCCCGGGCGAGGAGCGCACGATGTCGTTCTGCGACGACCCGGCCCACGCCTGGGTGCGGGCGTCGTGGGAGGGGGTGCCCGCCGACCCGCGGGTGCCGATGAGCGGTCCGGGGAGGGCCCGATGAGCACACGCACGCGCCGGCTGACCGTGGGCCAGGCACTGGTCCGCTTCCTGGCCCGGCAGTACACCGAGCGCGACGGCGTGCGGCACCGCGCGATCGCCGGTTGTTCGGGCATCTTCGGGCACGGCAACGTCGCGGGGATCGGGCAGGCCCTGCTGGAGGCGGCGCACGACGACCCGGAGCTGCTGCCCTACCGGCAGGCCCGCAACGAGCAGGGCATGGTGCACACCGCCGTCGGCTACGCGCGGATGGCCAACCGGCTCTCGACCTTGGCGTGCACCACCTCGATCGGCCCGGGTGCGACCAACATGGTGACCGGCGCGGCACTGGCGACCATCAACCGGCTACCGGTCCTGCTGCTGCCCGGCGACGTCTTCGCCACCCGGGTCGCCGACCCGGTGCTGCAGCAGCTCGAGACCCCGTGGGCCGCCGACGTGTCGGTCAACGACGCCTTCCGGCCGGTCTCCCGGTTCTTCGACCGCATCTGGCGGCCGGAGATGCTGATTCCCTCTGCGCTGCAGGCGATGCGGGTCCTCACCGACCCGGCCGAGACCGGCGCGGTGACGCTCGCGCTGCCCCAGGACGTGCAGGCCGAGGCGTTCGACGTTCCCGAGGAGTTCCTCGCCGAGCGGGTCTGGCCGGTACGCCGGCCGCTGCCGGACGCCGTTGCTCTCGACGAGGCGGCCGCCCTGCTGTCCCGCGCACGGCGGCCGATGATCGTGGCCGGCGGCGGTGTCATCTACAGCGAGGCGACCGACGCCCTGCGCCGGTTCTGCGAGGCGACGGGGGTCCCGGTCGGGGAAACCCAGGCAGGCAAGGGGGCTCTGCCCTTCGACCACCCGTGCGCCCTCGGTGCGGTCGGTGCGACCGGGACGGCGGCGGCCAACGCGATCGCCCGGGACGCCGATCTCGTCCTGGGCATCGGCACCCGGTGGACGGACTTCGCCACGGCCTCCCAGTCGGTCTTCGCCGACCCGGACGTGCGGTTCGTCAACATCAACGTGGCGGCGTTCGACGCGGCCAAGATGGCCGGCCTGTCGCTGGTCGGGGATGCGCGGGCGACCATCGATGCGCTGGCCGAGGCGCTCGCCGGCCACCAGGTCGCCGAGGACTACCGGGCCGAGGTCGTACGCCGCGCCGCCGACTGGCAGCGTGTCGTCGACCTCGCCTACCACCCCGACCAGGGCGCGGTGCGGCCGTCGTTGCCGAGCCAGGTCGAGGTGCTGGGCGTGGTGAACGAGACGGCGGGCCCGCGGGACGTCGTGGTCAACGCGGCCGGGAGCATGCCCGGCGACCTGCACATGCTGTGGCGCAGCCGCGATCCGAAGAGCTACCACGTCGAATACGGCTACTCCTGCATGGGATATGAGATCGCCGGTGGTCTCGGCGTGAAGCTCGCTTCACCCGACCGCGAGGTCTTCGTCATGGTGGGCGACGGCTCCTACCTGATGATGGCGCAGGAGTTGGTCACGGCCGTCCAGGAAGGCGTGAAGCTGGTCGTCGTACTCGTGCAGAACCACGGGTTCGCCTCGATCGGCGCACTGTCGGAGTCGGTCGGCGCGCAGCGGTTCGGGACCTCCTACCGCTACCGCGACCCGGACAGCGGGCAGCTCGACGGCGACGTGCTGCCGGTCGACCTCGCCGCCAATGCCGCGAGCCTCGGCGCCGACGTGCTCCGCGCGTCCACCGTGGACGACCTGCGATCCGCGTTGACGAAGGCATGCGAATCGTCCCGCACGACCGTCGTGCACATCGAGACCGACCCGCTGGCCGGTTCACCGGACGGCGGGGCCTGGTGGGACGTCCCCGTCGCCGAGGTGTCCGCACTGGACTCGACGCGGACGGCGCGGGCCGACTACGAACGCCACAAGGGCGCACAGCGTCGCTACCTGTAACCGGGTAGGCCCGACCAGGACCGCACGGACGGCTGACTCGTCAGGGCGGCACCGGCAGCGACCGCTGCGTGCGAGGATGATCACGTGCGGGTGGTGGTCGCGCTGGGCGGCAATGCGCTGAGCCCCGGCGGTGGGACGGGCTCGGCCGCCGAGATGCGGGCGGCGTTACGCACGACCAGCACCCGGCTGGCCGAGCTCGTATCCCGCGGCGTCTCCCTCGTTCTGACGCACGGCAACGGCCCTCAGGTCGGGCGGATCCTGCTGCAGCAGGAGGCCGGCGCCCCGCAGGTCCCGCCGATGCCGATGGATGTCTGCGGGGCGCAGAGCCAGGGCCAGATCGGGTACCTGCTCGCCCAGGCCCTCGACAACGCACTCCGGGCGCGGGACCTGCCGCAGCGGGTCTTCCCGCTGATCACCCAGGTCATCGTCAACGGCCGCGACCCGGCGTTCCGGCGGCCGACCAAGCCGGTCGGGCCGGTCTACGACGAGCGGACCGCGCATCAGATCGCGACCGTGTCCGGTCACGTCTTCCAGCAGGTGGGTGATGACCGGTGGCGGCGGGTGGTCGCGTCGCCGCGCCCACGCGGCTTCGTCGAGGCGGAGCCGATCCGGCTGGTGGTCGAGGGCGGCAACGTGCTCGTCGCGGCCGGTGGAGGCGGCGTCCCGGTGGTCCGGCACCGATCGTCCTTCCGCGGGGTCGAGGCGGTCGTCGACAAGGACCGCACCGCCGCCGAGCTCGCCCGGCTGGTCTGCGCCGACCAGCTGGTGATCCTCACCGAGGTGCCCCGGGTCCAGGTCGGATTCGGTACGGAGGCTGCCCGCGCCGTACCGTCGCTCACCGTGAGCGAGGCGCGTGGCCTGCTGGCGGACGGCGAGTTTCCGGAGGGCTCGATGGGGCCGAAGATCGAAGCGTGCTGCGACTTCGTCGCACAGGCCGGCGGACGGGCGGTGATCGGTGCGCTCGCCGACACCGTCGACGCGGTGTTCGGGGAGGCCGGCACGGTGATCCTGCCGTGACGACTCTCCGGGTGCTGACCTACAACGTGCGGTCGCTGCGCGACGATCCGGCGGCGGTGGCCCGCACGATTCTCTCCGCCGCACCGGACGTGGTCGCCGTACAGGAGGCGCCCCGGTTCCTCCGCTGGCGGGCCCGGGGAGCCGAGTTCGCCCGCCATTGCGGGCTGGTCGTGCTGTCCGGGGGCCGGACGGCGGTCGGCAACCTGCTGCTGTGCCAGCTCGGCGTCGAGGTCGAGCACGCCACGGAGTTCGGGCTCTCGCACCGGAGCGGCATGCCGCGCCGCGGCGCGGCCGTAGGGGTGTGTTCGCTCGCCGGACGCCGGTTCGCCTTCGTCGGCACCCATCTGGACCTGCGGCCCGCCGACCGGGTCAGTCACGTCAGCGAGCTCTTCGCCCGGCTGCCCGATGCGGGTGTCGACCCCTCCGCACCGCTGATCGTCGCCGGAGACATCAACGAGACACCCGGCGAGCCGGCATGGGCGGTGCTCGCCAGCCGGCTCTCCGACGGCGCGGCCTCGGTCGGAGCCGGCTCGCCGACCTTCCCCGCGACCGACCCGCGCCGCCGCATCGACGGCGTCTTCGTCGACCGGCGGCTGCAGGTCACCGACGCGAGGGTGTTGGACGGGCCCGACGTACGGGCCGGCTCCGACCACCGTCCGGTCCTCGTCGAGGTGGCCCTCGACTGACCCGGGTTGCGGGCCGGGGCAGGTGTCCCGGGGTGCCGAACGGGTAGGGGCATACTGACCGGACCGCCTGAGAACGGAGAACCGCCGATGCCTGTGCTGCGTCGTATCGCCCGCCCGATGCTCGCCACCATGTTCGTGCTGGGGGGAATCGAGACCCTGCGCGACCCCGATCCGCGGGTGAAGAAGGCCGAGCCGGTCGTACGGCGGATCGCCGACCTCCTCCCCGAGGGGGCGCCGAAGGACGTGGCGAACCTGGTGCGCCTCGACGCGGGCGTCAAGGTGGGCGCCGGGCTGATGCTCAGCTTCGGCAAAGCCCCGCGGGTCGCGGCGGCGCTGCTCGCCGGCAGCGTGCTGCCGACCACGGTCGCCGGGCACCCGTACTGGCAGTACGACGACCCCTCGCAGCGGTCCAATCAGCGGATCCACTTCTTCAAGAACCTGAGCATGCTGGGCGGACTGCTCATCGCCGCGGCCGACACCGGGGGAAGCCCGTCGCTCGGCTGGCGTGCACGGCGGGCGAAGCGGCTCGGCTCCCGCCGGGTGCACGGCGCGGCCCACTCCGCGTCCGGGCTGGCGCATTCTGCGTCCGGCCGCGCACACGACGCCGCCGGCGCCGTGCGCGACGCAATTCCTGTCGGCTGAGGCTCAGGCCGGCGCCGCGCCGCGGTAGGAGGGCACCAGCTCGCGGGCCAGCTCCTCGAGGAAGAGGCCGGTGTCGGTGACGATGCCGGTGCCGTGCGAGCTGCCGCGGTCGGCGAGCTTGGTGACGGTGGCCGGATTGATGTCGACGCACACCAGCGGGATCGACGCCGGGAGGATGTTGCCGGTGGCGATCGAGTGCAGCATCGTCGCCACCATCATGGCGAACCCGATCCCGGGTAGGTGACTGCGCATGGCCCGCTGGCCCTCGATCACGTCCGAGTAGACGTCGGGCAGCGGGCCGTCGTCGCGCACCGAGCCCACCAGCACGAAATCCGAGCCGGCCTCGACGAGCGCGTGCATCACCCCGCCGGTCAGCAGGCCCGATGACACGGCGTCCCGGATCGAGCCCGCACCGCGGATCATGTTGATGGCCCGGATGTGGTGCTCGTGACCGTGCGGCACGCCCGAGCCCTTGGCCAGGTCGACGCCCAGGGAGGTCCCGAACAGCGCCGACTCGATGTCGTGGGTGGCCAGCGCGTTGCCGGCGAAGAGCACGTCGACGTATCCGGCCCGCACCAGCGCGACCATCGCGGGCGCGGCGCCGGTGTGGACGATCGCCGGTCCGCCGACCCAGAGGATCTTCTGCCCGCGCCCCTTGACCTCACGCATCTGCTGCGCGATCTGGCGCACGATCAGGGCCTGCGGTTTCTCGGTGGAGACCGTGGAGGACATGAAGCCGAACAGCTCCTCCTCGTCGCCGCGGTCAGGTGTCGGGAGGACCACCCGGATGCCGGCTGCGCCGCAGACGATCTGATCGCCGGCCCGGACGTCGGACATGGGCACCGTCCGGATGCGATTCCCGTCGACCAGCAGCGCGCAGTCCATCTCCGGGTTCTCGACGGGGACCCAGGTGCTGCCGAGGCGGACGACGGTCTCGAGGTTGGTCGTCGAGTAGAAGTCGTCGGGGAACACCCCATCGCGGGTGGCCGGGCGCAGGACGGCCGTCCCCGGGTGGACCTGGTTGACGCCGTGCACCTGGATCCGCATGAGGATGCGCTCGAGGGTGGCCGGATCATCGGCGCCGACCACGATGCGCGCGTGCGATTCGTCGTCGTGGGTCTTGCCGAGATCGAGCCGGTCGACGACGTAGTCGCCGCCGTATTCCAGGACGTCGTCGAAGACGCGGGCGAGGACGCCCGAGTCCATCAGGTGGCCGGTGACCTCGACCGCTTCGGAGTGCTGCACCGTGCCATCAGACCACGGCGCCGTCGTCGGGTCCGTCGGAGGACCGGTCCTCCTTCAGCCGCCACACGAGCAAGCCGACCGCGCCGACCACGGCCAATACCCCCAGCGCGAAGGCGATGTCGCCGCCCAGGCCCACGACGCCCGGAGCCACCAGCAGCAGGGTGCCGAAGGCGAGGATGGCGAGCGCCAGCACCGCCTGCTTCGACGGTCTGGGGACCGGTGGCGGCGGGGGCGGCACATAGTGCTCGTCGTCGGGCGGATCCGCCCCGTGCTCGGGGTCGTCGGCGGCGCGGCCGGAAGCCCGGTCGGCGGCGTTGTCGCGGTGGGCCCGCCGGTCGGAGACGCGGTCCTCGGCGTGCGGAGGTGCGGTGTCGGCAGCGGGGTGCGGTGGCGCCGCGCCACCGCGGTCGGTGGTCGTCGCCGGGGGAGTGGAGTCGAGATCCTCCGCGGCCGGCCACGGGCGCAGCTCGACCGGATGCTCGCGGCCGAACTCGGCCACCAGCTCACGCCAGGCCGCCTGGTCCTCCGGCCGGAGCCGGTAGTGCCCGCCCGACAGGGCCGTCGGCGCGTCCGGCGGCGGGCCACCGGCGCCGCGCGGCATCTCCGCCTCGACGATGCTGCGGGCGTCGATCCGGCGTTCCCGGTCGACCCAGAGCCGGTCGGTCGGCGGGCTCGGCACGGTGAGCGCCCGGGTGGGTTCGACGTCGGCGGACGGCTCGAGATAGGCGGGCACGCCGGCCGCCCACAGCACGTCGAGCAGATGCTCTCCCACGCGCGGGTCGACGTCGGCGAGCGGGACGTAGGCCGGTGCGTCGAGACCGTTGTCCCGTCGTCCCCGCCGGCGACCCGGGTCGGTGCTCACGACGCGTCCGCGGGGACGTCGGAGTGCGCCCGGATCCACTCGGTGCTGCCGGCGAAGATCGCCGGCGCATCGTTGTCGATCGTCGCCACGTGGTAGCTGTTCTCGAGCACCTGCTCGGTGACGTCGGGGCTGCGGACACCCGCGAGCAGGAGCTGGGCGTTGACCGGCTCGACGACGTGGTCCTCGCGGCTCCGATAGAGCAGCACCGGTTGCGTCACCCGGGCCAGGTCTGCGCGGGCGATCCGCCAGAGCTCGGCGAGGGAGGCGGCGGCCTTGAGCGGGAGCCGGTCGTAGGCCACCTCCCGCACACCCGGCTTCTTGACGTCCCCGGCGATTCCCGGCACGGACGGCACGATGCGGGACACCAGGCTCAGCAGGGGGGCGTCGCGACGCTGCGTGGTCAGGGACGGGTTGACGAGCACGATTCCGGCGACCTCGTCGCCCCGCTCCTCGGCCAGCCGGATCGTGAGGGTGCCGCCCATCGACAGTCCGACGACGAAGACCTGGCGGCACCGGGTGCGGAGCGTGTCGAAGGTCCGGCTCACCTCGCCGTACCAGTCGGTCCACCGGGTGGCGTTGAGGTCCTGCCACCTCGTGCCGTGACCGGGCAGCCGGGGGAGCGCCACGGTGAAGCCGGCACCGGCCAGATGTTCTGCCCACGGACGCATGCTGGCCGGGGCACCGGACAATCCGTGACAGCACACGACCCCGACGGGACCCCCGTCATGGTGGAACGGCTCGGCGCCGAGCAGCAGCGGCACGGTGGCCTCCTCGCTCGCTCCGAAGACCGCTGACCGCACCAGATCCCGGTGACGGTCTCACGTCAATCGTCGCACGCCCACGCGTGGTCGACGAGCCGGATCGGTCACATCGTCGCCGGGTCGACATTGTGTCCGACGGTGTGCTGCCCGTAGTGTCGACGCGAGGCAAGGGGGTGCAGCTGGTGCTCTACTGGTTTTTCAAGGTGCTGGTCGTCGGCCCGGTGGTGCGTCTCCTGTGGCGGCCGTGGGCCGAGGGTCTGGACAACATCCCTGCGACCGGCCCTGCCATCCTCGCGAGCAACCACCTGTCCGTGTCCGACTCGGTCTTCCTGCCCTTGGCCTGTCCGCGTCGGATCACCTTCATCGCCAAGATCGAGTACTTCACCGGTCGGGGTCTGAAGGGGTGGCTGATCCGCTCGTTCCTCACCGGCGTGGGCCAGGTCCCGGTCGACCGGAGCAGCGGCCGGGCCGCGCAGCCGGCGCTCGAAGCGCAGAAGCGCCTGCTCGGCAGCGGCGAGCTGGTGGGCATCTACCCCGAGGGCACCCGGTCGCCGGACGGGCGGCTCTACCGTGGCAAGACCGGTGTCGCCCGGGTGGCGCTGGAGATGGGCGTGCCGGTCATCCCGGTCGCGATGGTCGACACCGACACGATCCAGCCGATCGGGCGGTCGATCCCGAAGTTCCGTCCGCGGCCCGGTATCCGGGTCGGCCGGCCACTGGATTTCTCCCGCTATGAGGGCATGGCCGGCGACCGGTTCGTGGAGCGCTCGATGACCGACGAGATCATGTACGAGCTCATGCAGCTCACCGGCCAGGAATATGTCGACACCTACGCCGCCAAGGTCAAGGCCGAGCTCGACCGAACCGGACGATCCTCCCGCGCGGCGGCGCGTGCGGCCGCGCAGAATGCCGTCCGTCAGGGCAACGCCGATGCCGACCGGCTTCCCTCGGAGAGGGCGAGCTGACCCGCCTCCCTAGGGTGGTGGCGTGCGCTTCTTCTACGACTGCGAGTTCATCGAGGACGGCACCACGATCGAGTTGGTCTCGATCGGTGCGGTCGACGAGAACGGCCGCGAGTTCTATGCGGTATCCACCGAGTTCGATCCCGACCGTGCCATCCCGTGGGTACGCGACCACGTCCTGACCAAGTTGCCCGGTCCCGCCGACCGCGCGTGGCGCTCCCGGCGGCAGATCCGCGACGACCTGTTCGCCTTCATGAGCGCCCCGCGGGAGCCGATCGAGCTGTGGGCGTGGTACGCGGCCTACGACCACGTCGCACTGTGCCAGCTGTGGGGGGGAATGCCCGCCCTGCCGCGGGCGATCCCGCGGTTCACGCACGAACTCCGGCAACTCTGGGAGGATCGGGGTCGGCCGGCGATACCTGATCCGCCGGCCGACCAGCACGACGCGCTCGCCGACGCGAGGCACAACCTGGCCCGCTGGCGAGCGATCGGCGGGCCCGCCGTCTAGTCTGCGGCAGGGCAATTTCTGCGGCCAGCAGGACCAGAAACGAAAAGGGGAAGATCTCGATGCGGATCGGCGTACTCACCGGCGGCGGCGACTGTCCGGGCCTGAACGCGGTCATCCGGGCGGTGGTGCGCAAGGGTGTGGGCACCTACGGACACGAGTTCGTGGGGTTCCGGGACGGCTGGCGCGGGCCGATCAACGGCGACACCCAGACGCTCGACGTCACCGCCGTGCGCGGGATCCTGCCCCGTGGCGGGACGATCCTGGGCACGTCGCGGACCAACCCGTTCAAGGTCGACGGCGCGCCCGAGCGGATCCGGGCGGCGCTCGCCGAGGCCGGGGTCGACGCCCTGGTGGCGATCGGCGGCGAGGACACGCTCGGGGTGGCCAAGCGCCTGCACGACGAGGAGCAGGTGCCGGTCGTCGGCGTACCCAAGACGATCGACAACGACCTCGGGGCGACCGACTACACGTTCGGATTCGACACCGCGGTCAACATCGCGATGGAGGCCATCGACCGGCTGCACACGACCGCCGAGTCGCACCACCGGGCGCTGATCGTCGAGGTGATGGGCCGGCACGCCGGGTGGATCGCGCTGCACGCGGGCCTCGCCGGCGGAGCGAACGTGATCCTCATCCCGGAGCGGCCGTTCAACATCGCCCAGGTCTGCGCGCACATCGAGCACCGCTTCCAGGACCACTACGCGCCGCTGGTCGTCGTCGCCGAGGGCGCCATCCCGGTGGAGGGCACGATGGAGCTCTCCACCGGCGAGCCGGACGCGTTCGGCCACGTGCGGCTCGGTGGCATCGGCCAGCGCCTCGCCGACGAGATCGAGAAGCGCACCGGCAAGGAGGCCCGCACCGCGGTGGTCGGCCACATCCAGCGCGGCGGGACGCCGTCGGCGTACGACCGGGTGCTGGCGACCCGGTTCGGGCTGCAGGCGATCGACGCGGCCCACGAGGGCGACTTCGGGAAGATGGTGGCGCTGCGCGGCACCGAGATCGTGCGGGTTCCGCTCGAGGAGGCGACCCGCGAGCTCAAGACGGTCCCGGCCGAGCGCTACGCCGAGGCCGAGGTCTTCTTCGGCTGACCCCGGCCCCCTCCATCCCGCTCGTCCCGCCCCTCCATTCCGCGTCAACGTGACGTTGATGCGGCTAGAGCGCCTGAACGTCACGTTCACGCGGAATCCGGGGGGACCGCGCGGCCCCCGTGACCGCGTCGACATCGTGCGCCGTACCCGCATTCCCAGGCCAAATTGGCGAGTAGGACGCACGATGTCGGCCGGCACCCTCGGCGTACGCCGACAGCGGCCGCCCGCCCGCTCCTTCATTCCGCGTCAACGTGACGTTGATGCGGCTAGAGCGCCTGAACGTCACGTTCACGCGGAATCCGGGGGACGCCCGTTCGACCTCAACGTGAGGTTCACGCGGAATCGGCCACCCCCGTTCGGCATCAACGTGACGTTGATGCCGCTAGAAGGCTTGAACGTGACGTTCAAGCCAAACGGGGGGTCCGGGTCGGGGGTGGGCCGGTGGGTACGAAGGTGGGCGCGCTATGGCGGTCGGCTCGGGGTGGCTCACCCTCGGCAACTAGGCTGGACGGCGTGCCCGTCCCCGATCTCGACGCCTGGCGTGCCCTGCCGGCGGCGCAGCAGCCCACCTGGCCGGACGAGTCCGTGCTGCGCGACGCGGCAAACACGCTCAGCGCGGTTCCGCCGATCGTCGTCCCGTACGAGGTCGAGGCGCTCCGCGACCGGCTGGCCGAGGTGGCCCGCGGACGTGCGTTCCTGCTCCAGGGCGGTGACTGCGCGGAGACCTTCGACGCCAACACCGAGCCACATCTGCACTCGACGACCAAGGCGCTGCTGCAGATGGCCGTCGTGCTCACCTACGGCGCGAGCGTGCCGGTGGTCAAGGTCGGCCGGGTGGCCGGACAGTACGCCAAGCCACGGTCGTCCGAGGTCGACGCGATGGGCCTGCCGTCCTACCGCGGCGACATGGTCAATGCCATCGACGCCGACGTGGCCGCGCGTACGCCGGACCCCAGCCGGATGGTGCGCGCCTACGCCAACTCCGCCGCGGCGATGAACATGCTCCGGGCGTTCACCCGGGGCGGTTTGGCCGACCTGCACGCGGTGCACGACTGGAACAAGGACTTCGTCCGCACCTCCCGGGCCGGCCAGCGCTACGAGGCGCTGGCCAGCGAGATCGACCGTGCGCTGGGCTTCATGCGGGCCTGCGGGGTCAACGACGACGCCCTGCGCGGCGTCGAGCTCTACTCCAGCCACGAGGCGCTCATCCTCGAGTACGAGCGGGCCCTGACCCGGCTCACCGACGGCACGGCCTACGACCTGTCCGGCCACCTGGTGTGGGTCGGTGAGCGGACCCGTGACCTGCGTGGGGCGCACATCGACTTCGTCAGCCGCATCGCCAACCCGATCGGGCTCAAGCTCGGTCCCACGACGTCCCCCGAGTACGCCGCCGAGGCGGTCGAGCGGCTCGACCCGGAGGGGCTCCCCGGCCGGCTGACCCTGGTCAGCCGGATGGGCAACCGGCAGGTGCGCGACACCCTCCCGGCGATCGTGGAGAAGGTCACCGCCACCGGGCACCCGGTCGTCTGGGCGTGCGACCCGATGCACGGCAACACCGAGGAGTCGGCCAGCGGCTACAAGACCCGGCATTTCGACCGGATCGTCGACGAGGTACTCGGCTTCTTCGAGGTCCACCGCGGCCTCGGAACCCATCCCGGCGGCCTGCACGTCGAGCTGGTCGGAGAGGACGTCACCGAGTGCCTCGGCGGCGCACAGCAGATCGCCGACGCCGACCTCTCCGGACGCTACGAGACCGCCTGCGACCCGCGGCTCAACACCCAGCAGTCACTCGAGCTGGCCTTCCTGGTCGCGGAGATGCTGCGTGGCTGAGATCGTCGATCTGCGCAGCGACACGCTCACGACGCCGACGCCGCAGATGCGGCGGGCGATGGCCGATGCCGAGGTCGGCGACGACGTCTACGCCGAAGATCCGACGATCAACACCCTCGAGGCCGAGGTGGCGGCGCTGTTCGGCCATGAGGCCGCGCTGTTCGTGCCGAGCGGCACGATGGGAAACCAGATCGCGCTGCGCACCCTCGTGCCGCCGGGCTCGGAACTGATCTGCGACGCCGATGCCCATGTGGTCACCTACGAGCACGGTGCGGCCGCGGCACACGGCGGCATCAGCACCCGCACCTGGCCCACGGTGCGCGGCCTGTTCGACGTCGACACGGTGACGTCGATGGTGCGCAGCGGTCGCTGGCACGACGTCGCGACCCGCGCGATCGCGGTGGAGAACACCCACAACCGCGGCGGCGGGACGATCCAGCCGCTGGACCGGTTGCGGCTGCTGCGCGCCCGCGCCGACGAGCTCGGCGTCCCGGTGCACTGCGACGGCGCGCGGATCTGGAACGCCCACGTCGCGACCGGGATCCCCCTGGCGGAGTACGGCGGGCTGTTCGACACGCTGTCGGTGTGCCTGTCCAAGGGCCTCGGCGCACCGGTGGGCTCGCTGATGGTCTCGACCGGAGCGCGGATCGCCGCGGCTCGCACGATGCGCAAGCGGCTCGGCGGCGGAATGCGTCAGGCCGGAGTGCTCGCGGCCGCCGGCCGGTATGCCCTCGCCCATCACCTCGACCGGCTCGCCGACGACCACCGGAACGCCCGGCTGCTTGCGGAGGCCGCCGGCACCGACCCGTCCACTGTGGACACCAATATCGTGCTCGTCGACGTCGGCGACGCGCCGGCGGTCGCCGACAAGGCGCAGGCGGAGGGCGTCCTGATGTCGCCCGTCGGGCCGGGCCGGCTGCGGCTGGTCACCCATCTCGGGGTCGCCCGGCCTGCGGTCGACCGCGCCGCCGTGGTCCTCTCCCGGCTGACGCAGGCGGGCTAGCCGAGCAGGCGGCGTACCTCGTCGTCGCCGACCGGGGCGAAGTCGGCGTAGGAGGAGCCGACGGCGCCGAAGTACGGCGGCGTCTCCGCGACCAGCACCTCGTCGGCATCGGCCAGCAGTGACGCCACGCTGTCCTCCGGGCCGACCGGCACGCAGAACAGCAGCCGGTCCGGCCCCAGCGCGCGGAGGCTGCGCAACGCCACCCGGGCGGACGCCCCGGTCGCCACGCCGTCGTCCACGACGACGACAGTGCGCCCCGACACCTCGATCGGCGGACGATCGCCGCGCAACGAGCGTTCGACGCCGATGAGGACGCTACGTTCGCGCACCGCCGCGGCCCGGAATTCGGCCTCGGAGATACCGGCCCGCAGCAGCACCATCTCGTTGCGCACCACCGTCCCGCCGCTGGCGATCGCCCCCATGGCCAGCTCGCTGTGTCCGGGCACACCGATCTTGCGGACGCAGAACACGTCCAGCGCGGCCCGCAGCCGCCGGGCGACGGCCGCCGCGACGGGCACACCGCCCCTGGGCAGCCCGAGCACCAGGACGTCACGCCCGGACTCCAGCTCCGGGTAGGTCTCGGCGACGGCATCGCCGAGAACCTCGCCGGCGGCCCACCGGTCGGCGAACCTCACCGGGCCGGCCTCGGCGGCGACGTCACCAGCATCGCTCAGGCCGCGACGTGCTCGGCGCCGCGCCGGCCGAGCAGAGCCGGGATCGTCGTCGCGGCCACACCGAGCTCGTCCAGCAACTCGCCGGACAGCGCCTGCGCGCCGTCGCAGAGCGCCGTCTCGGGGTGCGGGTGCACGTCGACGATGACCCCGTCCGCGCCGGCCGCCATCCCGGCCCGGGCGAGGGGGACCACGAGGTCACGCCGGCCGGCGGCGTGCGACGGGTCGACGATGATCGGCAGATGGGACAGCGCGTGCACGGACGGGACCGCGGAGATGTCCAGGGTGTTGCGGGTCGCGGTCTCGAAGGTCCGGATGCCCCGCTCGCACAGCACGATGTCCAGGTTGCCACGTTGGGCGATGTATTCGGCCGCCATCAACCACTCGTCGTAGGTCGCGGCGAACCCCCGCTTGAGCATCACCGGCCGGCCGGACTCACCGACCGCCTGCAGCAACGCGAAGTTGCTCATGTTGCGGGTGCCGACCTGCAGCATGTCGGCGTACTCCGTCACCGTCGGGACGTCGTTGGCGTCGACGACCTCGGTGACGATCGGCAGTCCGGTCTCGGTGCGGACCTCGGCGAGGATGCGCAGACCGTCGACCCCGAGGCCCTGGAAGGCGTACGGCGAGGTCCGCGGCTTGTAGGCGCCCCCGCGCAGCAGGGTCGCGCCGGCGTGGCGGGCCATCCGGGCCGCGGCCAGCGTCTGCTCGGGCGACTCGACCGCGCAGGGCCCGGCGATCAGGGTGAAGGTGTCCGGCCCGATCGGCACGCCGGCCACCGACACGGTCGAGGTCCTGGTGTGGTTCTCCCGGCTGACCAGCTTGTACGGCGAGGTGATCCGCAGCACCTCGGAGACCCCCGGGAGCTGAGCGACGTCGACGCCCTCGAGGTGGTCGAGCACCGCCTCGTCACCGACCACGCCGACGATGGTGCGGTGGATCCCGCGGGAGACGAAGGCCTGGCCTCCGGCGTGCTCGACGTAGCGGACGACCTCGGCAAGCTCGTCGCTCGCCGCCTGCGACGCCATCACGATGACCATGGGTGCTCCTTCGGTGGACAGCTCCGTTGGTGGACAGTTCCGTCGGTGGACGGGGATCAGCGGTGGTCCCGCAGCCCCTTCAGCGCCGCGATGTCCGCGGCATGGGTCTCCTTCGGCGTCTCGACCACGAACGGGACGCCGCGCACGGCCGAGTGTGCCAGCAGCTCGGCGAACGGGCCGGTGCCGATGGCTCCCGTACCGATCGCCGTGTGCCGGTCGCGGGTCGAGCCGAGCGGATCGCGGGAGTCGTTGGCGTGGACCAGGCCGAGCCGCCCGCGGCCCACGGCCGCCAGCAGCGCCGTGATCATCCGGCGTACGCCGCCGCGCGCGGTCAGGTCGTGGCCGGCGGCGAACGCGTGGCAGGTGTCGAGGCACACGCCCAGCCGCGGATGCCGGTCGAGCACGTCGAAATACTCGGCCAGCTGTTCCATCCGCGCGGCCATCGCCTGCCCGCCGCCGGCGGTCGGCTCGATCAGCAGCCGCGGCCCGTCCTCGGGGACCGCGTCGAGCACCGGCAGCAGATGCTCCCGCAGTTGCTTGAGCGCGGTGTCGCGGTGCTCCCCGGCGACCGCGGAGCCTGCGTGGATGACGACGCCGCGGGCGCCGACCCCGATGCCGCGCCGCAGCGCCTGGCTGCTGGCTTCGGTCGACTTCTCCTGGGTCAGCATCGTCGGTGAGGCGAAGTTGATCAGGTACGGCGCGTGCACGAACGCCGGGATCCCGCGGTGCTCGCATCCCTCCCGGAACGCGGCCTCCTGCGCGTGGTCGACGGCCGCGGGTGCCCAGCCGCGCGGGTTGGACCCGAAGATCTGCACCGCCTCCGCGCCGACCCGGTCGGCGTAGCCGAGCGCGCCCTGGACCAGCCCGCCGGTCACCGGAACGTGCGCGCCCACCGGGCTCAGGGCCGACTGCCGCACGCTAGACCACGACGATCTGGACGGTCGACCCACGCACCGCGACGTCGTCGGCGTTGGGGTCCTGCTGGGCGACGAGTCCCAGGGCGCCACCGAAGTAGACCTTGACGTCGACGGCGAACCCGGCCTCCTTGAGACGCTGGGTCGCATCGGGTACGGACAGCCCGGTCACTTTCGGCACCGTGACGTAGTCCGGCCCCTTGGACACGACCAGCGCCACGGTGGTGCCGCGGATGACCGTGCCCGAGCCGGGCCGCTGGCTGATCACCGCGCCCTTGTCGACGGTGGTACTGAACTTCTGGGTGGTGGTGGTCTTCAGATTCTTCCCGTGCAGCACGGCCAGGGCGTGGTCGACCGGCATGCCGGTCACCTTGGGCACCGTGAACGGCTTCGGTCCCTGGCTGACGACCACGACGAGCCGTTGTCCGCGTCGCATCTCCGTGCCCGGTGCCGGGGTCACCGAGACGACGTGGCCCTGGGGAACGCGCTCGTCGTAGGCGCCCTGGTAGGACGTGGTGAGGGGCAGGGAATGCAGCAGGGACGCGGCCGCCGCCTTCGTCCCGCCGACGACGGAGGCCGGCAGGGTGTAGCGCTCCGGGCCGTCGGAGAGCCGCGCCTGCACCGTGGTCCCGCGCACGACCCGGCTCCCGCTCGACGGCCGGATCCAGGCCACGGCGCCGGGCGGCACGTTTTCGCTGTGCATCCGGGCCGGCATGATCTGCAGGTCGACCTTGGAGCTGCGGGCGGCGTGCTGCGCCTGGGCGACGGTCAGCCGGGTCAACTTCGGCACCGAGGTGTAACGGCCGCTGCCGAACCACCAGCCGGCGCCGGCGGCCACCGCGCCGAGCAGCAGGATCACCAGCAGCGCGATCAGGAACCGCCGCCGGTGCCGCTCCTGCTCGTCGTCGGCGACGGATTCCTCCTCGGGGGGCTCGCCGGTCGTCGGAGGGGCGACGCCCTCGCGCGCGGCGAGTCCGGCGGCCGGTGGGGGACCGCTCGGCGGGGGCGGCGTGGTCGGCGCGGCGGAGGGCCGGGCCGCCGCCGAGGCGACCGTGGGCGCCAGTTGTCCGGTCGGGGTCGGCGGCGGGCTCGGCGGGGGGTCGCCCCCGATCGGCGAGGTCGCGCCCAGCACGGTGGTGCGGTCGCCGTCGTCGTCGTCGCCGGCCGGGAGGTCGGGAGGCCGCGCCGGCACCGGTACGCGGACCAGACCGAGGTCGGTGCGGACGTCGTACAACTCGGCGAGGAAGGCGCCCGCGTCGGCCGGGCGCGCGCCGGGCTCGCGCCGGGTGGCCCGCATGGTGATCGCGTCGAGCTCGTCGGGCAGGCCGGGCACGATCGCCGACGGCGGCGGTACGTCGTCGTGCACGTGCCGATAGGCCACCGAGATGGGGCTGTCCCCGGAGTAGGGCGCGACGCCGGTCAGCATCTCGTAGAGCAGGATTCCGGCCGAGTAGACGTCGGTACGCGGGTCCGTGGTGCCTCTCGACACCTGCTCCGGCGCGACGTAGGCCACGGTCCCGAGCACCATGCCGGTCGCCGTGGTCACCGCCGCCTGCGCGACGGCGCGGGCGAGTCCGAAGTCGGCCACCTTGACCACGCCGTCGTCGGAGAGCAGGACGTTCTCCGGCTTGACGTCGCGGTGCACCAGACCGGCCCGGTGCGCCGCGGAGAGCGCGGCGAGGATCGGTTCCAGCAGGGAGACGGCGAGGTCGGGGGCGAGCCGGCGGCGTTCGTGCAGCAGGTCGCGCAGGGTGCGGCCGCGGACGAGTTCCATCACCAGGAAGACCTTGCCGGCGTCCTCACCCTGGTCGTAGACCGAGACGACGTTGATGTGCGAGAGCCGGGCCGAGGCGCGGGCCTCCCGGGTGAACCGCTCGACGAATGCCGGGTCGAGAGCCAGCGCCGGTGCCATGACCTTGATCGCCACCGTGCGGTCGAGCCGCAGGTCGGTGCCGGTGTAGACGGTCGACATGCCGCCGTGCGCCAGCGGGCCCTCGACCCGATACCGTCCGTCGAGGACCGAACCGACCAGCGGATCGGTCACGGCCATACGCACACGGCCGAGTCTACGGTGGGCCGCCTGCCGGTCGAGGGAGGCGGCACCGGGCTGCCCCGGTCGCCGACGCGGCGCCGGATATCAGGCGGCACCGGCGCCCGGCGATAGGCTGTGGCGCGATGCCCCCCCATCGCGTCGTCGTGGTCGGCGCCGGACTGGCCGGCGCGCGAACATGCCAGGAACTGCGCAACCGCGGGTACGCCCATGAGCTGATCCTGCTCGGTGCCGAGGCCCACGAGCCCTACGACCGACCGCCGCTGTCCAAGGCACTGCTGCGCGGCGCCCTCGACGGGCTCGCCGACGTGCGGGTCGACGTGGACCTCGACGCCCTCGACGTTCGGCTTCTCCGGGAGACCACGGCACTGGCCCTGGCCCACGGCGTGCTCTCGACGTCGGCGGGCGACCTGACCTGGGACGCGCTGGTCCTGGCCACCGGGGCGTCGCCGCTCCGGCCACCGGGCGACCGCGGCGCTCTCGTCCTGCGCACGGTCGACGACGCCCTGGCACTGCGGGCCGGGCTGGTGGCGGGTGCCCGCGTCGTCGTCGTCGGGGCGGGTTGGATCGGGGCGGAGGTGGCCACTGCGGCGGCCGGGTACGGCTGCGACGTCACCGTCATCGAGGCCGCGCCCGCCCCCCTCGCGGCCCCGCTCGGCGTCCAGGCCGGAGTCCGGACGGCACCCTGGTACGCCGAGGCCGGCGTCACCCTGCGCACCGACGCGCCGGTCGTCGACACCGCGCCGGACGGGGTGCTGCTGGCCGACGGCGAACGGGTGCCCGCCGACATCGTGCTGGCCGGGGTCGGGGTGCGCCCCGAGGTGCGGTGGCTCGCCGGCTCAGGTGTCGAGACCGGGATCGGCGTCCACACCGATGCTGGCCTGCGCACGTCGCTGTCCGGTGTCCTCGCCGTCGGGGACTGCGCGACCCGCTTCTCCCCGCGGGCCGGTCGCCGGCTGCGGCTCGAGCACTGGGACGACGCGCTGCACTCACCGGAAGTGGTCGCGGCGACCCTGCTGGGCGAGGACGCGACCTATGACCCGGTGCCCTATGTCTGGTCCGAACAGTTCGGCCATTACGTGCAGTGGGTCGGCTGGCGCACCGGCGACCCGGCGGTCTGGCGGGGATCGCCCGGCGACGGGGAGGGGTGGGCCGCCGGCTGGCTGGACGGCTCCGGGCGGCTCACCGGGTTCCTCGCCGTCGACCGGCAGCGGGACCTGCTGCAGGCGCGCAAGCTGATCGCTGCCGGGCGGCAGCCCGATCCCGGCCGGCTCTCCGATCCGGCGGTGCCGGTCCGCGACGCCTGAGCCGCCCCGGCCGTCTGCCGGGCCGATCGAACGGCGTGGCAGGCTGGCGGGCGTGAACGCACCGACCGAATGGCTCACCCTTCCCGAGGTCGGCGAACGGCTGGGGGAGTCCTCGAGCCGGGTCCGCCGGCTCCTGCGCGACCACCACCTCGTCGGCATCCGCCGGGACCGCGGGCTGCAGGTCCCGGCCGACTTCCTGCTCGACGACACCGTCGTCAAGGGCCTGTCCGGGACGCTCGTGCTGCTCTTCGACGCCGGCTACACCGACGAGGAGGCGCTGCGGTGGCTCTTCACCGCCGACGACACCCTGCCCGGCCGGCCGATCGACGCACTGCGGGAGAACCGCGGCACCGAGGTCAAGCGGCGGGCGCAGGCCGCCGGGTTCTGACGGGCGGGCGCACCGGTGCGGCTGACCTACCTCGCGCTGCTCGTCGGGTGCCTGGTGGTGACCGCGCCGCTGGAGGTCTGGCTGCACACCCGGGTCTACGCCCGGCCCCGGCGCTGGCTCGGCGCGGTCCTGCCGGTGGCCGCAGTGTTCATCGGGTGGGACCTCTACGCGGTGGCCCGTCACCAATGGTGGTACGACCCGGCGCAAACCCTCGGCCTGCGGCTCCCCGGCCGGCTGCCGGTCGAGGAGATCCTCTTCTTCCTCGTCGTCCCGACCTGCGCGATCCTCGGCTTCGAGGCGGTCCGCGCCGTCACCGGATGGACCGCAGGGGACGAGCAGCCGCGATGAGCTACTCGGTGCTCGCGTTCGCCGCGGCCGCCGTCGCGGTCGTGACCGACCTGGTGGTGCTGCGCACCCGGCTGCTGACCCGGGCGATCTACTGGACCACGGAGGCGATCGTGCTGGCGTTCCAGTTCGTCGTCAACGGGGTCCTCACCGGCCGCGGGGTCGTCCGCTACGACCCGCGCGACATCATCGGCGTCCACCTCTTCCACGCGCCGATCGAGGACCTGTTCTTCGGATTCGCCTTGGTGACGCTCACGTTGTCCCTGTGGGTCTGGCTCGGCCGGCGCGCGGCGGCACGGGCCCGATAACCGCTAGCACCCTGGTCACGCTCGACAGGCGCATCGGTGGGGCACCCGACCTGCGGTGCAATGTGGCGACGCCGCGAGCCGACCGGCACGGGTAAGGGAGGGTTGCCGGGGACGACTGCCCTCGGCGAGGATCACGCCATGGCGAGCAGTTGGTATTCGGTCGTGATCGACGCGCACGACGTCCACCGGCTGGCGAGGTGGTGGGCCGAGGTTCTGGGCTACGACGTCGTCTTCGAGATGGAGACGGAGGTCGCCGTGGCCAAGAACGACCACACCTACCCGGGACTGGTGTTCGTCCCGGTGCCCGAGGCCAAGACGATCAAGAACCGGCTGCACATCGATCTCAACCCCGACGATCAGCAGGCCGAAGTCGAGCGTCTCCTGGGCCTCGGCGCGACCCGGGTGGACGTCGGGCAGGGCGACGACAAGAGCTGGGTGGTGCTCGCCGACCCGGAGGGCAACGAATTCTGCGTGCTCACCGCTCGGGAGCCGTAGGCGACTGAGCCGCCGGTGCCACGGCGACCATCTGGTGCCCGTCGACCCGGGGGACGGTGAACTCCACCCGGGAGCCGTCCTGGCGGAACGGCAATTCGACGCCTCGCGGCTCCAGCCGCACACGCCGCGGACGGGTGGCCTCGCGCGCAGCGACACGTCGATGTCGAAGACCGGAAGGACGTCCTCCACGGTGTCGAACGCCGATCCGCGTCGTTCCGGGATGTAGTGCAGCAGGTGCAGCACGTCGCGCCGCTGCTCCGGCTGGTGGGTGACCGAAACCTCCAGGGTGCTCGGACCGCCGTGCCGTACGAGGGGGTCGGGGAGGAGCAGGTCGATCGCGTTGAGGAACAGCGACGTGACCCACAGCGGCGCATTGGTCTCGTACTGCGTATGGATCGGATGACAGAAGTAGATGACCCGGCCGCGCCGGACCGCCGCCGGACCGCAGGTCTCGCCGGTCGACGGGGCCTGCAGATGGGAGATGTAGTGCTCCCAGGTGCCCCCGGACTCAAACCGCACGCCCCACTCGTCGAGGGCGAACTCGTCCCGGCCGGCCCACAGTCCCGACTCGAAGCTGGCGACGACAGCTCCGCCCGCGTCCAGATAATCCCGCAGCGCCACGGCGAAGACCGGCGTCAGGCGGATGTGGTCGGGCAGCACCAGGAGGCGGTAGCGGGAGAGGTCGGCGGCGGAGTCGATGACATCGAACTGGTGGCCGCCCTCCACGAGCATCCGGACCGCGCCCTGGATGCCCGGCGGCAGGTCCATGACACCGCCGCCGAGGTTCTCCTCCGGGTTGAGGACGGCGATGTCCGTACGGGCGACGGCCCCGGCGCACCAGGGCTCCTTCTCCGCCACGTGCGCATAGACCCGGCCGACGAGTGCGTAGGTGCCCGGATCGAGCACACCCCTCGGGTGCAGTTGGTCGCCGATCGAGCAACCCGCTCCCTGGGCGAGCATCCGGAAGACCTCGTATTCCAGGGCGGCCTCGTTCTTGGTCGAGTGGAAGTCGCCCCACGTCGTGTGGAACTTCCCGGTGGTCCCGACGACCGCGGGGCCGAGCGTGCGCGCATAACGGCCGGTGACCGGGAAGTACATGTAGCCCCAGCCGCCGCTCGGCAACGTTTCGAGCTCGAACTGGGTGTATGCCGCGGCGACCACCCGGTGCCGCAGACCCACGTGTCCGCCGTTGTAGGTGACCGGGCAGTCCGGGAGGATCGACCGCACGAACGCCGACAGCTCGAGCTCGAAGTCATTGACGGTCCGCACACCGAACTCCTCGACCTGGCGTGGGTCTGCCGGATGGCGAATTCAGGCACAGCTTGCGGTAGAAGCCGGCTTCGAACGGCGGCGAACCTTCGAGCCGGCCGTCGGCGAGCACGATGCGCCACTCGGGATGCGCCTGCACCGTCAGGTCGTCCCATTGGACGGTGGTGTAGATCGGCACCCGGATCCCCTGGGCATGGCAGGCGTCGATCTGCTCGGCGAGCAGCGGGCGGATGCTCTCCTCGCGACGTACGTCGATCCCTCGCCGACCCGGGAGCGGCGCGGTACCGACAGGATGCCACGGGCGCTAGGTTTCTCCGACAAGACTTCTCCGAGGGGGCTTCTCCTACGGGGCGACGAAGTCGTCGACCGCAATCCCGGAGGTCGGATCGTTGATGGAGCAGCAGCAGAGAGCGGACCGGGCGCTCGAGGCGCGCCGGCTGGCCGTGACGCTGGGTCGTCAGGACGTCCGCGGTGTCGCCCTGACCTACGTCGACAACGCGGGGATCACCCGGGTGAAGACGGTGCCGACCGCACGCCTGGAACACGCCGCGGCCTGGGGTGTGGGCATGTCGCCGGTGTTCGACGTCTTCTGCGTCGACGACTCGATCACGACCAGCCCGCACATCGGCGGCCCGGACGGAGATCTGCGACTGGTCCCGGAACTGGCCAGGCTGGTGCACCTCGCGGCGCAGCCCGGGTGGGCCTGGGCGCCGGTGGACCGGCTCACCCAGGACGGTGCTGTCCACCCCGGCTGCCAGCGGTCGTTCGCGCGCCGCATGGTCGCGCAGGCGGCCGAGCGCGGTGTCTCGGCGCAGATGAGCTTCGAGGTGGAATGGATCATCGGGCACGACGGGCCGGACGGGGGATTCGTCCCGGCGGCGTCGGGTCCGGCGTACGGCATGACCCGGATCGTCGAGCGCTCGGACTACTGCCGCGACGTGCTCGCCGCCCTGGCCAGGCAGGAGGTCGCCGTCGAACAGCTGCACCCGGAGTATTCGCCCGGGCAGTACGAGGTGTCCGTGGCGCCGAGCGATCCCGTCGGGGCCGCAGATCTCAATGTCCTGGTCCGACAGACCGTGCGGGCGGTCGGTGAGCGGCACGGTGTCGCGACATCGTTCGCACCGGCGGTCGTCGCCGGGGAAGTCGGCAACGGCAGTCATCTGCACCTGAGCCTGTGGCGGAACGGACGCAACCTGTTCGCCGGCGGGCCGAGCGAATTCGGCCTCACCGCAGAAGGGGAGTCCTTCCTCGCAGGAGTGCTCGACCGGCTGCCGGAATTGGTCGGGGTGGCGGCGCCGAGCGTGGCGAGCCATGTGCGCATGGCCCCGTCGCGATGGGCCGGTGCCTACCAGTGCTGGGGGGTGGAGAACCGCGAGGCGGCACTGCGGGTGATCCCTGGCACGGTCGGCAGTCGCGAATGGTCGGCGAACGCCGAGCTCAAATGCATCGACGGAAGCGGAAACCCCTACCTGGTCGTCGGATCGGTGCTCGCTCTCGGTCTCGCCGACCTGGGGGCGGGCCGGAAGCTGCCGCCGCCGACGGTCGGTGACCCGGCGACCCACGACCCCGCCGAGCTGGCCGCGGCCGGCGTACGACGGCTCCCGGAGTCGGCAGGCGAGGCGGTGGAGCTGCTGTCCGCCAGTGCCGTCCTCCGCACCGCAATGGGCGATCCGCTCTTCGAGGCGTTTCTCGCCGTCCGCCGCGCGGAGATCGCGGCCATGCTCGACCGGACACCCGAGGACGTCGTCGCCGCGACCCGGTGGCGTTGGTGACGACCGGCTCGTCGGGCGAGCTGCGGGCGCATCTCGATGCTCTCCGGCTCGTCGACCACCACGCCCACAGCGTCGTCCGCGCGGACCTCGACCGGGCCGGGCTGGAGGCGCTGCTCACGGAGGCCCACGGCACGGACCGGGCCGGGAGCACCGTGTTCGACTCACCGCTCGGGGTGGCCGTGCGTCGGTGGTGCGCCCCTGTGCTCGACCTGCCCGCCCACGCCGACGCCGAGACCTACCTCGACCGCCGCGCGGCGATCGGCAGCGCCGAGGTGACCCGGCGGCTGCTGCGCGGCAGCGGACTCGGCGCGCTGATCGTCGACGTGGGGTTCCGGCCGGAGGATCTCGTCGACACCGCCGCGCTCGGCGCCGCGGCGGGCGTCGCGGTGCACGACGTGGTGCGCGTGGAGGGCGTCGCCGAGGAGCTGGCGGGCACCGGAGCCGGGTCGCGCGGCTTCGCGGCCGCCTACCGTGAGCTGCTCCGGGACCGGGCCGCCGCAGCGGTGGCGCTGAAGACGATCGCGGCCTACCGGTCCGGCCTCGACGTCCCCGCCGGACGACCGACCGACGACGAGGTGGACGCCGCGGCTGCGCGCTGGCTGTCCACAGCGGACTCGAGTGTGCGACCGCGACTCGATGACCCGGTACTGATCGGGTTCATCTGGTGGTCAGCCCTCGACACGGGCCTGCCGCTTCAGGTGCACACCGGATTCGGCGACCCCGACGAGACACTGCGGCGCGCCGACCCCGCCTGCATGCAGGAGTTCCTGCATGCCTCGGTGTCCGTCGGAACGCCGGTCGTACTGCTGCACTGCTATCCCTTCCACCGGCAGGCCGCCTATCTCGCGCACGTCTATCCGCACGTGTATTTCGACGTGGGCCTGGCGACCAACTACGTCGGTGCGTCCGCCCGCAGGGTGGTCGGCGAGGCGATGGAGCTCGCGCCGTACGGAAAGTTCCTCTATTCATCGGACGCCTTCGGCCTGCCTGAGCTGCACTATGTCGGTGCCGTGCTGTTCCGCCGGGCACTCGCCGATGTGCTGGCCGGCTGGGTGGATCGTGACGACATGACGCTCGACGACGCACGGCGCTTCGCCACCATGATCGGCGCCGGCAACGCCCGCACGCTCTACGGTCTGCCGTGACGACGCCCAATGCACCCGTGATCATGGGGTGGTGAACGGCCGGGAGGTACGCCGGGCGCGGAAGGCACGGGACGCCGCAGGGAGCGCGACGGCGAGCCGCCGCCACACCGGCGTGGTCACCCGGCCGGTGAGGACCTGGTAGTCGGCACGCTCGATCTCGTCCAGAATGCCTCCGTACAGACGGAATGCGGCCCGCACGCAGTCGCGGCTGTCCGGGTCCAGCAACCGGATCCCGGGTTCCGCGGCGCGGTAGATCTCCCGCGTGCGTGCGATCTCGTGCGCCAGCAGCCGCCTGATCGGTCCGTCCACGACACCGCGGACCAGGCGGTCGCGGTCGATATCGAACAGGGCGAGATCCTCCTCCGGAAGGTAGATGCGGCCACGCCGCAGGTCCTCGCCGACGTCGCGCAGGAAGTTGGTGAGCTGGAAGGCCCGGCCGAGGTCGGCGGCGTACGGCGCCGCGATCTCCCGGTCCGTGGTGGTACCGAGCACCGGCAGGACGAGCAGGCCGATCACCGCGGCCGATCCCCACATGTATTCGGCCAGATCGTCGTAGGTTCGATAACCGGTGACCGTGAGGTCCGAGCGCATCGACCCCAGGAAGTCCGCGATGTGCCCCGCCGGCAGGTCGAACCGGTGCACGGTGTCCCGCACCGCCCGCACCACCGGCGTGGCATCGTCCTGCGCCGTCGCCTCGGGTCGGTCCGGACCGAGCACGCGGTCGGCCAGATCGTCGAGACCCGCGGCCGCCGTCGCCACGTCGGGCCCGCCGGTACGGTTCCGGCCGATCTCGTCCACGAGGTCGTCGGCGTATCGCGCGAAGCCGTATAGCGCATGCACGTAGGGTCTTTTGGCCGGTGGCAGCAGCCTGGTCGCGAGGAAGTAGGTGCGGCCATGGGCGGCGTGCAGGCGACGGCAGGCCCCGTACGCCGACCGCAGCGCCGGACCGTAAATGCCGGCGGCGTCGAGCTCGCGGACGGTCACGATCGGCCTACCTGCGGCCGCGCGACCCCGCCGACAGCGTCCGGCCCGTCCGGCCCGCCCGGCTCGGCCGCTCCGAGCACCGCAACCGTCGCGATCGCTGCGGCGACGACGGTGACGAGCAGCACGAGCGGCCGGTTGAACGACGTCTGGCCCTGTGGGGTGACCAGCATCGACATCGCGACGCAGGCGCCGGCGATCCATGCGGTGAGCCGGGCCGAAAGGCAGAGCGTCGCCGCTATGGCCAACGGCCAGACGAGATACCAGGGTTGCACGATGGGACCGAGCAGGACGAGGGCGAGCAACCCGAGCGCCAGCGCGCGCAGCACCCCGATCCGCGCCGCGAACGCCCACAGCCACAGGCACACCACGCCCGACACCACCTCGCCGACGGTGCGAAATACCGAGACCAACACCCGAGCATGGTCGCCGGCGCCGAGCAGCCGGCCGACCTGACCGACGAGCAGACCGAGCCCGCTCGGCACCGACAGCCAGCTGACCAGGGCGCCTGCGGTCGTCAGCCCGCGGAGCCACCCCAGGCCGAGCCCGCTCAGCAGGGTCACCCCTGTGAAGACGAGCGCGGCGATGCTCGCGACGCGAAGCAGTGCGCGCCACCACCGGTGTTCGCCGTCGAGCCGGGACGCCCAGATCGGCACGCAGAACGCCACCACCAGACCGATCGGCGCCTTGACCGCCACGCCGAGCGTCGCGACGGCGACACCGGCAACGCACCACCCCTCCGCGACCAGCGCGAGGCCGGCGACCGCCAGGCCAAGCATCAGCGCGTCGTTGTGGCCCCCGGACACGAAATGCAGCAGCAGCAGCGGATTGGCCACTCCGAGCCACACCGCGACGCGGGGATCGCCGCCGAACGACGAGGCCAGCCTCGGTAGATAACGCGCCAGCAGCACGACGCCCACCACCGACAACAGCCGCATCAGCTCGGTCGTCACGTAGACGTGGCCGCCGGTGACCGCGACGACGGCCCGTCCCGCCGTCAGCCACAGCGGCCCGTACGGCGCCGGGGTGTCGACCCACACCCGCTGCACCTCGTCCAGATAGGGCCCGGGCAGGGCGTCCGGGCCCACGCGGTAGGGGTCCAGGCCGACATGGGTGAGATGCGCCTGTGCGGCGTAGCTCCACAGATCGCGGCTGAACAACGGGACGGAGACCAGCAGGGGCACGCCCCACCACGCGCAGGTCGCCAGCAGGGCCGACGTCGTCGTGCCGGGTTCGCGTCGGCGTACGGCGCGGCCGAGATACAGCCAGGACAGCGCGAGCACCGCCACGCCGCCATAGACCAGGGCGAGCCCGACCCGCGGCCCGGCGCCGTGGCGGAGCAGTCCGAGCACGGGCCAGTGCGCCGTGGGATCGGCGGCCGGAAGCGCACCGGCACCGTAGGAACCGACGACCGCGACGACGACGCCGGCCAGTCCGGCCCAGCGGGCCCGCCGCGCGGGCGAGCCGGTGCTGCCGGGCGTGCTCATGGCCGGGGGCCGACGATCCGTTCGGCCGCGAGCCGTCCGGAGATGAGCACCATGGGCACGCCGACTCCCGGCGTGGTCCAGCCGCCGGCGAAGACGACGTTGTCCACTCCGGGTGCGAGGTTGGCCGGGCGGAACGGCCCGGTCTGACCGGCCGTGTGGGCGGCCGCGAACGGTGTCCCGGCGGTGAGGCCGGCAGCAGCCCAGTCGTCGGGGGTGACGAGCCGCTCGACCTCGATCGCATCACCGAATCCCGTGTAGCCGCGGGACTGCAGCGTGGTGACGAGTTCATCCCGATAGCGCGGGCCCACCACCGACCAGTCCAGGCCGGAGGCCGCGTTGGGTGCCGGTGCGAGCACGTAGTAGGAGTGCCGGCCCGGCGGCGCCAGGTGCGGGTCGGTCCGGCTGGGGTTGCCGACGAGCAGCGACGGGTCGCTCATCAACTGGTGCTCGTCGATCAGTTCGCGGAACGTCGTCGCCCAGGACCGGCCGAAGTGGATGTTGTGGTGTGCGATCCGCCGATAGGACGCGGTCGAGCCGACATGCAGCAGCACGCAGGACGGCGCGGCGCGCAGTCGCGCCGTGCGACTGGGCACGGGGTGGTCGGTGAGCAGATCCCGGTATGTGCCAGGCAGATCGCCGGCGAGGACGACCGCATCGGCCGCCACCCGCCCGCCGTCGGCGATGTGGACGGCGCGGGCCCGCCCGCCGGCCAATTCGACGCGGCAGGCAGCGGCGCCGTAGCGGAACGTCACGCCGTGCTTCGCGGCCGCACCGGCGAGCGCGAGCGGCACCTCGTGCATCCCGCCGCGCGGGAAGACGACCCCGCCGACGGTGTCGAGGTAGGAGATCACGGCGTAGAGGGCGAGGGCGCGGTGCGGCGACAGCCCGGCGTAGAGCGCCTGGAACGTGAACATCCGGCGTACCCGCGGATCGCGGACGAACCGGCCTACCGCCGGGTCGAGCCGGCGGAGCCCGCCGAGCGCGACCAGCCGGGCCAGCGACGGCCGGGCGAGGTCGAGCGGTGAGTCGAGGTTGCGGTCGATGAAGTCCCGCATCTCGGCGCGGTGGAGGGCGGCGAGCCAGTCGACCAGCCGCCGGTAGCCGTCGGCGTCGCGGCTCCCGGCGAGCCGGCCGATCTCCGCGGCGGTGGCGTCGACGTCGGCGAAGACGTCGAGGTGCTCCCCGCCCGGGAAGAAGCCGCGGTAGACGGGGGAGAGCGGCACGAGGTCCAGCCAGTCCTCGAGGCGTTCCCCGACGCAGCCCAGGGCGTCGGCGAGCAGGTCGGGCATCGTGAGCACCGTGGGCCCGGTGTCGAGGACGTAACCGTCGAGCTGGAGCCGTCCGGCCACCCCGCCGGGCCGGTCGCCGCGCTCGACGACGGTCACCTCCCGGCCTGCTCCGGCCAGGTGCAGCGCCGCGGACAGCCCGGCCAGCCCGGCGCCGACGACGACCACACGGTCGGTCGGTCCCGGGACGGTACGCACCCGCAAAAGCCTACGGGCGCCGTTCGCCCCCCGAACAAACGCACTACTAGTGCGTTATGGACCTTCCGCACGGCGTGTCGTCGACCCAAACGCACTAGTAGTGCGTTTGGTACGGCGGCCGCCCACTACCCTGAGGCCATGTACCGGACCGTCCGCGAGCATCTGGCCACCGGGCGGCCGACCTTCTCGTTCGAGTTCTTCCCGCCCAAGACACCGAACGGCGAGCGGGCCCTGTGGCGGGCGATCCGCCAACTCGAGCCGTTGCATCCGTCGTTCGTCTCGGTCACCTACGGCGCCGGCGGGACCACCCGGTCCGGCACCGTGCGGATGACCGAGCGGATCGCCACCGACACGACACTGCTGCCGCTCGCCCACCTCACCGCGGTCAACCACTCCGTCGCCGAGCTGCGCCGGGTCATCGGCCAGTACGCCGATGCGGGCGTGCGCAACGTGCTCGCCCTGCGCGGCGACCCGCCCGGAGACCCCCGTGCCGAGTGGGTCAAAACACCCGACGGGCTCGAATACGCCGAGGAGCTCGTCCGGCTGGTCAAGGCGCACGGCGACTTCTGTGTCGGCGTCGCGGCCCATCCGCAGGGGCACCCGCGATCGGTCAACCTCGACGTCGACGCACGCCAGTTCGTGGACAAGTGCCGGGCCGGCGCAGACTTCGCGATCACCCAGATGTTCTTCTACGTCGAGGATTATCTGCGGCTCCGCGACCGGGTCGCCGCCCGCGGGTGCGACATCCCGATCATCCCGGAGATCATGCCGGTGACCAACATCAACCAGATCGAACGGTTCGCGATTCTCTCCGGAGAGAGCTTCCCGGAAGATCTCGCCGAGCGGCTGCAGGCCGTACGCGACGACCCTGCCGCGGTGCGCCAGATCGGCATCGCCGCCGCGAGTGAGCTGTGCGAGGGACTGCTCGCCGCCGGCGCGCCCGGCCTGCACTTCCTCACCCTCAACCGGTCCACCGCGACCCGCGAGGTGTGGACCAATCTCCACCTCGACGCGCGGGTCTGACCCGGCGGGTGCGCCGGTCGGCGAGAATCAGCCGCGCGGTCGTCCGTCCGCTTGCGCCGAACACGCCGCCGCCGGGGTGGGTCGACGCCCCGGTCAGGTAGAGGCCGAGGACGCCGGGGACCCGGTGACCGGCCAGCTCGGGCAGCGGGCGCAACCCGAACATCGACGGCAGGGTCATGTCCACATGCATGACGTTCGCCCGGGGAAGGCCGAGCTCCCGTTCGATCTCCGCGGGCGTCTGCACGTGCACCTGCTCGACCGTCGCCGCGAAGCCCGGTGCGGCCCGGTCGACCTCGTGGATCAGCCGCTCAGCCTCCCGGTCGGCGATGTCGGCCCAGCACCGGCCGTCGGCGAGGGCGTAGGGGTGCCACTGTCCCCACACCGTGACGTTGTGGTTGCCGGCCGGCGCGAGCGTGTCGTCGAACGCCGAGAACGTCATCGCCAGGGCCGCCGGTCGCTCCGGGGGGCGGCCGGCGAGGTAGTCACCGTAGGCGGCGCGCAGCGCACCGCGGTCCGGCGCCAGCAATTGCAGCGCGCGGTAGGCCGAGTTGTCGACGGCCGCCGGGTAGCGGGGGAGATCGGAGGTGCCGAGGCGCACCACCATGCCGATGCCGGATCCCACCTGGATCTGCCCGATCCGGGCCCGCAACGACGACGGCAATGCGTCGCCGAGCAGGCCGAGGGTCGTGGTCACCGGGCAGCCGGCGACGACCGTGCGCGCAGCGACCACCTCGCCCGACGTCGTCCGCACACCCCGGACGGCGCCCTCGTCGACGAGGATGCCGGCGGCCCCGTCGCCGTGCCGTAGCGATCCGCCGTCGGCGGCCAGCCGCGCGGCGAGTGCCTCGCTCAGTCGGCCGCTGCCGCCACGGGGGTGGCCGGGGGCGCGCCGGTGCAGGAGCGCCAACCAGCCGACGAGATCGGCGGTGCCGGCCTCGTGCGTCGGCGGACCGGACTGCGATCCCATCCAGGCCAGCGCCGCCTTCAGCCGCTCGTCGCGGAAATGTGCGTCGAGCAGGGCGTCGGCGCTGCCGATGAACTGCCGGACCACCTCGCGGTTGCCGGCGCCGGTGCCTCGTCCGGCGGCCCACAGCGCCCGGCCGACCCGGGCAGGGGTCGGCTCGCCGGAGAAGGCGGCGAACACGTGCTCGTTGCGCCGGCCCCAGTCGGTGACGAAGCGGTGGTACGCCGCCGCGTCGGCGGGTCCGCAGACGGCGGCGATCGACGCACAGGTGCGGTCGAGGTCGACCCAGAAGGTGATCGCCACCTGCTCGCCGTCCGACGTCCAGAACGGCGCGAAGCCCCAGGGATCGAGGTCGTCGTAGACCAGCCCGTGGTCGGCAAGGTCGAGCTCCTCGACGATTCCGGTGTGCCGGATCATCACGTGCGCGCTCGACCCGCGGTCGACGCGGTAGCCGGGGAATCGCTCGACCGTGGAGACGGCGCCGCCGACCACGGTGTCGCGTTCGACCACCTCGACGTCGAGACCGGACCGGGCGAGATAACAGGCGGCGACCAGACCGTTGTGGCCGGCGCCGACCACCACGACGTCACGCATCGACGAACGGGAGGTCGGCACCGAGTATCGCGAACGGCCGGCTGTCGCCGGGGAACAGGTGACCGCGGAGCACGTCGACGAAGCCCAGCGACCGGTACAGCGACCACGCCCGGGTCCGGCCCTCGGGCGTGGAGAGCAGCACCCGGCGCTCGGGAATCCGCTCCACGAGGGTGGTCAGCAGCGCCCGGCCGATGCCCTGGCCCTGCCATGCCGGGAGGACGTGCAGTTCGCACAGCTCGAAGCAGTCGACGAACCAGCGGGCGCCGACGTCGGCGGCGAGAGCACTATTCACCTGGTCGTGCCACCACTGTCCGGGAGCGCTGGTGTAGCCGTAGCCGAACCCGGCGAGTTCCCCGTCGGCGACCGCCGCCGTGCACCGGAACCCGGCCCGGCCGGTGTGCGCGGCGGTGAACCCGGCCCGGGAACGGCCGGTTTCGGCCGGATAGCCCATGGCGGTGGTGTAGACGGCCATGGCGTCGTTCAGCCGCCGACGGAGGTCGGCGGCTCCCCAGCGGACGACCGAGACGGGCGCCTGCTCGGAGACGCGGTGCCGGGTCATGACGTCGGGTCCCGTCCGTCGGCCGTCGTGGGGCGCACCGGCTAGTCGCCGACCTCTGTCGGCGTCCCGCCGGTGATCCGGACCAACTCGTCGAACGTGGTCGCGAAGACGGTATGCGCCGTGCCGGCGGCGGCCCACACCGCAGGGTGGGCGCGCAATGTCGTATCGACGAGGGTGCGGACCGGCGCCGGATGACCGATCGGGGCCACGCCCCCGATGGACTGTCCCGTCGCCGCGCGGACGAAGTCCGGGGTCGCCCGGCGGATCGCGTCCACGCCGAGGAGCCGTGCGACCCGCTGGGTATCGACCCGGTGGGCGCCGCTGGTCAGTATCAGGAGCGGAGTGTCGTCCGCGTCGAAGACCAGGCTGTTGGCGATGGCGCCGACGTCGACGCCCAACTGCGCGGCGGCCGCCACGGCGGTCGTGGCCGCATCGGGCAGCGTCCGGACCGCGCCGTCGGCCCCGGCCGCACGCAGCACCGCGACGACCCGCTCGGTGTTGGCATGCCGTGGGCGGTCGCCACCCGCGCCAGGACGCTCGGGCACAGGGTCGGTGGCCATGTGTCCCATCCTGGCGCGCCCGGGTGACGAACCGAGCGGCAGGTCAGATGTGGAGCCCGCACTCCACCTTGTCGCGCCCGGCCCAGCGGCCGGCGCGGGCGTCCTCACCCGGCTTGACCGCCCGGGTGCAGGGCGCGCATCCGACCGAGGTGTAGCCGGCGTCGATCAGCGGATTGACCAGGACGCCGTGCTCGGAGGCGTAGGCGTCGACGTCCTCCTGCGTCCAGGTCGCGAGCGGATTGATCTTCACCATGCTGCGCTTGGCGTCCCAGGCCACGACCGGGGTGTTCGCGCGGCTCGGCGACTCGTCCCGCCGTACGCCCGAACCCCACGCGTGGTAGCCGGACAGCGCGGCCTCGAGCGGGCGCACCTTGCGCATCGCGCAGCACAGGTCCGGATCGCGTTCGTAGAGCCGCGGGCCGTATTCGGCGTCCTGCTCGGCGACCGTCTGGGACGGCTTCACCGACAGGACCGTCACCGGCATGGTGGACGCCACCGCGTCGCGGGTGCCGATCGTCTCGGCGAAGTGGTAGCCGGTGTCGAGGAAGACGACGTGGATCCCGGGACGGGCCCGGGAGGCGAGGTGGGAAAGGACGGCATCGGCCATCGACGACGTGATGCACAGCCGGTCGCCGAACTCGTCCGCGGCCCAGCCCAGCACGTCGAGCGGGTGCGCACCCTCGAGCTCGGGCTCGGCCGCCTCGACCAGCGACACGAGCCGAGCATGCTCGTGATCAGGTGCACTCACGATGCCTCCTTCGTCGTCAAACCCAGGAAACGCAGCCGCCATGCTCGACGGCATGCCGCACACCGCCACACTCCTGCCTCATCGCCGCTCACCTCGTCGCGGCTGGGGCGAATGTCTTCCTCCCCGCAGTATGGACAGTAAAACGGCGGTGCGTGCGAAACACGGCCCGTCACGCTAGCCACTCCTCGTCCGCGCGGGCAACATAACCGGCGAACGATTCGTCCCCTTTGCGGTGTTCTTGATAGTTGCGGAGAACCCGCTCGACGTAGTCCGCGGTGTCCTCTGCCGCGACCCGCAGACCCCGGAACTTCCGGCCGAGTGCCGGATCCGCCCCGAGTTGTCCGCCCAGGTGTACCTGGAAACCCTCGACGTCCTCGCCGTTATTCCCCCGGAGGGCCATCCCCTTGAGGCCGATGTCGGCGACCTGGAAGCGGGCGCAGGAGTTCGGGCACCCGTTGACGTTGATCGAGACCGGGGCGTCGAAGGCCGGCATGCGGCGCTCGAGCTCGTCGACGAGCCAGTTGGCCCGGCCCTTGGTCTCGACGATGGCGAGCTTGCAGAACTCGATCCCGGTGCAGGCAATCGTGCCCCGCCGGAACGGGCTCGGCCGGGCGATCAGGCCCTCGTCGTCGAGCGCCTGGACGAGCGCCTCGACGTTGTCCTCGGGCACATCCAGGATCACCAGCTGCTGCTGGGTCGTGGTGTGGATCCGGCCGCCGCCGTACTCCTGGGCCAGACCGGAGACCCGGGAGAGCTGTGTGCCGCTCGTGCGTCCGGACCGCAGGGCGAACCCGACGCTGTAGCGGCCGTCGAGCTGCCGCTGGGCACCGAGATGGTCGCGCGGACCGGTCGGTGCGGCCGGCTCCGGGCCGTCGGGCAGCGGACTCTCGAGGTACTCGGACTCGAGCACGTGGCGGAACTTCTCCGGCCCCCAGTCCGCCATCAGGAACTTCAACCGGGCCCGGTTCCGCGACTTCCGGTAGCCGTAGTCGCGGAAGACCGAGGTGACACCGCGCCAGGTCTCGACGAGCCGCCCGGCCGGTACGAACGCGCCGAGCCGCACGGCGAACCGCGGGTTGGTCGAGAGCCCGCCACCGACCCAGAGGTCGTATCCGGCGGTGCCGTCGGAGCCGATCACGCCGACGAAGGAGACGTCGTTGATCTCGTGGTTGGTGCAGTGCCGGCCGCACCCGGAGACCGAGGTCTTGTACTTGCGCGGCAGGTTGGAGTACTCCGGGTCACCCACGATGAGCTCGCTGAGCTCGGCCAATTGACCGGAGGCGTCGATCACCTGGTCCGCCGCGACACCGGCGAGCGGACAGCCGAGCATCACCCGGGGGACGTCACCGCACGCCTCGGTCGTGGAGAGGCCGACCTCCTCGAGTCGCCGCCAGATCTCGGGCACGTCCTCGATCCGGATCCAGTGCAGCTGGATGTTCTGCCGGTCTGTGACATCGGCCACATCCCGCCCGAACTCCTTGGCGATCCCGGCCACGGTGCTCATCTGCTCGTGCGTGAGGCGACCACCGTCGATGCGGACCCGCAGCATGAAGAACTCGTCCTCGAGCTCGTGCGGCTCGAGAACCGCGGTACGCCGGCCGGGGATCCCGGGCGCGCGCTGTGTGTAGAGCCCGTACCAACGGAATCGCTGGCTGAGGTCGGCGGGATCGATGCTGGCGAAGCCGTTCTTGGAGTAGATGTCGATGATCCGCTGTCGGACGGCCAGCCCGTCGTTGTCGCGCTTGGCCCGCTCGCTCGCGTTCAGCGGTTCGCGGTGGCCCAGCGCCCACTGGCCCTGTGCTGTCGATGCCATCGAGTTACCTCGCGGTTGTGACGCTCCTGCGCGGCGCTGCGTCAGTACGCCTGCTGGTCAGGGACTGCGGTGTCAGAGGGACACCGGACAGGCGGCGCTGATCGCGTGCTGCAGATCGACATGCAGCCGCGCGACGAGAGGTACACCGCGGTCCGTCACGTCGACAAGAATGGCACATGATCATGCTGATCGCACACCCTGTCTGTCGACCGACGTTGTCGATGTGTGCAATCCTGGTGCGCATGTCTGCGACCGCAGTGCTCGTGGCGCGTCTGCACGTCGATCTGCAGCGAGTTGCCAGCGCGGTCTGTCCGTCCGACTGAATCGGGCCGGCGCCTTCTCCCTGCCGCACGATCTCGTGCCGCCGGCGGCACGGCCCGAGCACGTCGCCCGACACAGGAGTCGACCGATCGGGTCGACCGAGTCGGATCGATCCGGACCAGCGGACCAGGAGAACCCCATGACCAGCATCCCGTTCCCGTCGGCCGCCCACCTCGCCGACGGCCCGGACGGCCCCAGGTGACCGACGGTTACCCGGTCGTCCTCGACCTGACCGGCCGGCGTGCCGTCGTGGTCGGCGCCGGCCCGGTCGCGGCCCGCCGGATCGCCGCCCTGCGCGACGCCGGCGCAGATGTCCATGTCGTCGCCCCGGCGGTGGTCGTGCCGCTGGACGATTCCGTGACGGTGCATCGTCGGGCCTACGTGGACGGCGACCTCGACGGGGCGTGGCTGGTGCACGCCTGTACCGACAACCCGGCGGTCAATGCCGCGGTCGCCGCGGCCGCCGAGGGGCGGCAGATCCCGTGCGTCCGCGCCGATTCCGCCGAGGAAGGGACCGCGCGTACCCCGGCCGTCGCACGGTCCGGGGCGGTGCTCGCCGCGGTGGCCTCCGACGACCCGGTGCGCTCGGTCCGGATCCGTAACCGGATCGCGACGCTTCTCGACACCGGCGAGCTGCCGACCAGGCGGGTCCGTCGGAACGGCGTGGGAAAGGTCACCCTGGTCGGCGGCGGGCCGGGCGACCCCGCCCTGATCACCGTGCAGGGGAGGGCTCTGGTCGCCGACGCCGACGTCCTGGTCGTCGACCGTCTTGCGCCGCGTGGGCTGCTCGAGACGGTGGATGACGACGTCGAGGTCATCGACGTCGGTAAAGCGCCGTACCGGCACGGGGCGACCCAGCAGGAGATCAACGCGCTCCTGGTCGACCGGGCGCGGCGCGGACTGAACGTGGTCCGGCTGAAAGGCGGCGACCCGTTCGTCCTCGGTCGCGGTGGCGAGGAGGTCGCCGCGTGCGCCGAGGCGGGTGTGCCGGTGCAGGTCGTCCCGGGCGTGACGTCGGCTCTGGCGGGACCGGCGATGGGTGGCATCCCGCTGACGCATCGGGGGATCGCGGCCGACTTCGCCGTCGTGTCCGCGCACCTGGACCCGACCCACACCGGCTCGACGGTCGACTGGCCGGCGCTGTCCGCGGGGCCGGCGACCCTGGTGCTGCTGATGGCGATGGAGCGGCTGGACTCGGTGTGCGCGACGCTGATCGAGCACGGCCGGCCGGCCGACACGCCGGCCGCGGTCGTCCAGGAGGCGACGACGCCCGAGCAGCGCACGCTGATCTCGACGGTCGGCGCGTTGGCCGCCGACGTCCGCCGCGCGGGGCTCGGCTCCCCGGCGGTGGTCGTGGTCGGTGAGGTGGTCCGGCTCGCCCGGGTGGTGGGATGAGCGGTCCGGTGCTGCTCGCCGTCGCGCACGGATCTCGGGACGAACGCGCGGCCCCGGCGCTCGAGCGGCTGGTCGATCGGGTCCGCGTGTCGGACCCGCTGATCGACGTACGCCTGTCCTATGTGGACCACACCGCGCCGTCGATCACCCACGCGCTGGCAGACCTGGCGCCGCGGCCGACCGTGGTGGTACCGCTCCTCCTGACCGCCGCCTCGCACACCAAGGGCGACGTCGCGGCCGCGGTCCGCGGTGCCCGGCGACCCGGATGGGACCTGCGGCAGGCCCGCCCGCTGGCTCCCCATCCCGGCCTGCTCGCGGCGCTCGACCGTCGTCTCGATGAGGCGGCCGTCGACCGGACGTCCGCCGTGGTGCTCGCGGCCGTCGGTTCCGCCGACCCCGACGCGAACGCGGACGTGGTCGCCGACGCGCGCCGGCTGTGGGAATGGCGACGCGCCGACGCGCCGGTCGAGGCCGGGTTCGCGTCCGCGACCACGCCGACCGTCGCCGACGCGGTCGACCGGCTGCGTCGGCTCGGGCACGACGACATCGCCGTGGCGTCCTATGCGCTCGCTCCCGGGAGGCTGCTCGACAAGGCCACGGGCGGTCTCGACGTGGCCGTCGTCACCCGCGAGCTCGCCGACACCCCGGAGGCCGCCGGGATCGTGCTCGACCGCTACCGGGAGGCCCTGCACGGAGACATCCGGATGGGGTGCGACACGTGTCTCTACCGGGTCGGCTGGCCGGGTCGTGCGGACCGCCGCGGTGCGCCGCAGCGGGTGCACCCCCACCCCGACGACACCTGACGCACGGCCCACCCGCCCCATCATTTGGCTTGAACGTCACGTTCAAGCCTTCTAGTGGCATCAACGTGACGTTCATGCCACACAGGGACGGGCAAATGGGGCGCGACCGGGCCGCCCGGTGGGCGGCGTACCCCGCGGGTGCGGCCGACGTCGTGCGTGCTACCCGCCGATCGGCTCCGTGGATGCGAGTACGGCGCACGATGTCTGACGGCACCCAAATCTCGCCGGCTGCCACCGGAAGCCGGCGCTCCCACCCGGTGGCTCGGCCACCGCAGCCGGTGACCCGGCCACGCCGGATTCCGCGTGAACGTCACGTTCAAGCGCTCTAGCCGCATCAACGTCACGTTGACGCGGAACGCGTGGCGGTGCCGGCGTCGGGGGCCGCCCTGATCGGCTGGGGACAACCGTTGCGCGGGCGGCTCGGAGAGCGCTAGTCTTCGAACGTCACTCGAACAGGTGTTCGAATATCCGCACCGCCTGTGTGCCCGTCTCGTGGGAGGACGCCCGATGACACCGACCCGGCTCCGCCCGCCGCCGTTGCGTTCGGCGGCGACCATGTTGGACCTCGCCCGCACCTGCCTCGCCGAGGCGGCCGCGGCCGATCGGCCCGCCGAGCGCTACGTCGCCGCGCACCTCGCCGCGCTCCGCGGGGCCGCGGCGGTGCTCGCCTCCCGGGCACATGCGGCGGGCGCCGGCCGGCCGCGCCGTCCGGTGAGCGCATGGGCCCTGCTCGGCACGCTCGCCCCGGAGCTGGGGGAGTGGGCTGCCTTCTTCGCCGCCGGCGCGGCGACCCGGCAGGCGGCCGAGGCCGGCGCGACCGGGGTTGTGACCCAGCGCGATGCCGACGACCTCCTGCGCGACACCGCGACCTTTCTGGAGGTCGTCGCGGTGACGATCGAGCCCGCCCGGTGGCGGGCCGTGCCGGCCGGGTGAGGACCGATGCCCCTCGCCATCGCGACGCCGGATGTCCGAGCGGCTCGCTACCCTGCGCCCAGGGGTCGATGGGGGCCAGGCGCCGTGCCCCGCGAATGTGAGGAGAGGTCGGTTGTGACCGATGCCGATCGGGCGGTCGCCGCCGAGGGAGACATGCCCCCGGTCGCGGTGCAGGAGCGGCATGCCGTGATCTCCCGCGAGCTCGACGACCACGCCTACCGCTACTACGTGCTCGACTCCCCGACGGTGAGCGACGCCGAATACGACCTGCTCCTGCGTGAGCTCGAGCGGATCGAGGAGCAGCACCCGTCGCTGCGCACCCCGAGCTCGCCCACCCAGCGGGTGGCCGGCACCTATTCGACCCTCTTCACCCCGGTCACCCACCTCGAGCGGCTGCTCAGCCTCGACAACGCCTTCTCCGACGAGGAGCTCACCGCGTGGGCGCACCGGGTCGAGCGGGAGACCAGCGCGACGACCACCTACCTGTGCGAGCTCAAGGTCGACGGACTCGCGGTCGACCTGGTCTACGAGCAGGGACGCCTCATCCGGGCCGCCACACGTGGTGACGGTCGCACCGGTGAGGACATCACGCCCAACGTCCGTACCATCGACGACGTGCCGACCGACCTCACGGCCGACGAGGACCACCCGACACCGGAGTTGCTCGAGGTCCGGGGCGAGGTCTACTTCCCGACCGAGCGTTTCGCCGACCTCAACGCCGCCCTGGTCGAGTCCGGGAAGGCGCCGTTCGCCAACCCGCGCAACGCCGCGGCCGGCTCGTTGCGCCAGAAGGATCCCCGGGTGACCGCCGGCCGCCCACTGCGCATGGTGATCCACGGTATCGGGGCGCACCGCGGGATCGAGCCGGTGCGGCAGTCGGACTGGTACGGCCTGATGGGGACGTGGGGCCTGCCGGTGAGCGAGCACTACGCGGTGGTCGACACCCTCGACGGAGTCCGTGAGCGGATCGCCTACTTCGGCGAGCACCGGCACTCCGTCGAGCACGAGATCGACGGCATCGTCGTCAAGGTCGACGAGATCGCGGTGCAGCGCCAGCTCGGGTCGACCTCGCGGGCCCCGCGCTGGGCGATCGCCTACAAATATCCGCCCGAAGAGGTCACGACGAAGCTCCTCGACATCCAGGTCAATGTCGGGCGCACCGGTCGGGTCACCCCGTTCGGCCGGATGGATCCGGTCAAGGTCGCCGGCTCGACGGTGGAGCTTGCCACCCTGCACAACGCGGACGAGGTGCGCCGCAAGGGTGTACTGATCGGTGACACGGTCGTGCTCCGCAAGGCGGGCGATGTGATCCCGGAGATCGTCGGCCCGGTGGTCGACCTTCGTGACGGGTCCGAGCGCGAGTTCGTGATGCCCACCCGGTGCCCGGAATGCGGCACGCCGCTGCGCCGAGAGCGGGAGAGCGACGTCGACATCCGATGCCCCAACGCGCGGTCCTGCCCGGCGCAGCTCCGGGAGCGAGTCTTCCACCTCGCCGGGCGCGGCGCTTTCGACATCGAGGTCCTCGGCTACGAGGCCGCCGTCGCCCTGCTCGAGTCCGGACTCCTGCAGGACGAGGGCGACGTCTTCCAACTCACCGCCGACCGGCTGGCCGACTGTGCGTTCTTCACCCGCAAGGGCGGTGGCCTCACCGCCAATGCCACGAAGCTGCTCGACAACCTCGAACAGGCGAAGCACCGGCCGCTCTGGCGGGTCATCGTCGGGCTGTCGATCCGGCACGTCGGTCCGACCGCGGCCCAGGCACTGGCCCGCGAGCTCCGGTCGATCGACCGCATCGCCGACGCTTCGGCCGACGAGCTGGCCGCGGTCGAGGGGGTGGGGCCGACCATCGGGCAGGCGATAGTCGACTGGTTCGCCGTCGACTGGCACCGCGACGTGGTGCAGAAGTGGCGTGCGGCCGGGGTGGAGCTGTCCGAGACCGGTGGTGAGGAAGGACCCCGACCGCTGGAGGGGATCACCGTCGTGGTCACGGGAAGCCTCGTCGACTACAGCCGGGACTCGGCGACCGAGGCGGTGCAGTCACGCGGGGGCAAGGTCACCGGGTCGGTGTCGAAGAAGACCGACTTCGTGGTCGCCGGCGAAAGTCCTGGCTCGAAGTACGACAAGGCCCTGACGCTGAAGGTGCCGATCCTCGACGACGCGGGCTTTGCGGTGCTCCTGGACGAGGGTCCGGACGCCGCTCGGGCCGCCGCGCATCTCGAGACCTGAGCGTGCGCGTCGGGTAGCTCAGGGAGACGGGCGGAACGGCACTTCCCGGGCGCAGGTATCGTCGGGGACGAGTCGGGTATAGGTCACCGATGGGTATCGGCCAGGCGCGGCTCACGTGCGGGACATGGTCCCGTGGGCGGGGGCCCCGTCCCCCTCGGGGTCGATCACCGGACCAGGGAGAAGTTGTATGAGACGCGTGTTCCAGGCGACGCGACGCAGGGTGCTGACCGGCGCGGCGGTGGTTGCGATCGCAGCACTCGCCCTCGCCGGATGCTCCGGCGGTTCGTCGGGGAGCACCGCCTCGACCCCGCAGAAGCAGTCCAACCAGAACTCGGGGAAGCAGGCGGACAGCAAGACCTCGACCTCGCCGACGCCGTCTCCGACTCCTGCCGCCGACGTGAGCATCAGCCCGCAGACCTCGGCGATGAACCCGATCGACCCGATCGTCGTGCGCGTCGACAAGGGCACCTTGAAGTCGGTCGTGGTGACCAATCCGACGGGCAAGCACGTGACCGGCGACTTCGGTTCGGACCACACGACGTGGTCGACCAACGAGCCGCTGGGCTACTCCAAGGCCTACTCGGTGGCCGCCGACGCCGTCGCCAAGACCGGTCAGACGGTGCACCGCACCGGGACCGTGCACACGCTCTCGCCGCAGGCGCAGGCCTACCCCTCGTTCATCCCGCCGCCGAGCGAGACCGACGTCGGTATCGGCCAGCCGATCGTCGTCCGCTTCGACCACCCGATCTCCGACAAGGCTGCGACGCAGAAGCGGCTGAAGGTGACGTCGACGCCGGCCCAGCCCGGTGCGTGGTACTGGATCTCCGACACCGAGGTCCACTACCGGCCGGAGAAGTACTGGCGGCCGGGGACCACCATCAAGCTGCATGCGGGGATCTACGGCGTCGACCTCGGCGACGGTGTCTACGGCCAGACCGACCGCGACCTCACCCTCCACGTGCACGACTCGTGGATCGCCAAGGCCAACGGTGCCACCAAGCGCATGTGGGTGTTCCACAACGGCAAGTTGGTCCATAACATGCCGATCAGCCTCGGCACCACCAAGAACCCGACGCACACCGGCATCCACGTCATCTCCGAGAAGTCCTACAAGGTGATCATGGACTCGGCGACCTACGGTGTGAAGAAGGGCCAGCCCGGCTACTACCGCGAAGCGGTCTACTGGGACGAGCGCATCTCCAACGACGGCGAGTTCGTGCACGCCGCGCCGTGGTCCACCGGCGAGCAGGGCTCGTCCAACGTCTCGCACGGCTGTGTCAACCTGTCGGTGGCCAACGCGAAGTGGTTCTACTCCCACTTCGGCCCGGGCGACGTCGTCGAGGTGTCCAACTCCGGTGGGCCGGAGCTGCCCGTCTACGACACCTACGGCGACTGGTCGGTGCCGTGGTCGACCTGGTCCGCCGGCAACGCGAACAGCTGAGTCCGGCAGCCACACTCAGCCGAGGCGGGCTGTACCCAACTGAGTCCGGCCGCACCGGCCGGCCAGCGCTAGTGGCCGGGGCGCTCGTGCCGGATCGTGCGGCCGATGCCGGCAAGGTAGGCGAGCCGGGCCACCTCACTGGGCCGGAAGGTCGGTCCGCCCGGGCGACCGATGACGAGCACCCGGTCCGATCCGTCGAACGGCGCGGCCATCAACTCGGTCTGCATCGCGACGAGTGCGTCCGGCACCGTGTCGATGTCGGGGTCCAGAGTCCGCGCCCGCTCGAAGGACACCAGGGCGAAGCGGTCGAGGATCTTCTCCGGCGCGGCCGGTGCCGGAGTGCTGACCGCCTCCACGACCGCCGACCCGCCCTCGACCTGACGGACGAGCAGGCACCAGCCGGCGCGGAAGATCCGCGGGAGGCCGGTCACGAGTTGTTCGGTCATCCGGGCCGGGTCGCCGGCCATCGCCTCGACCAGTTCCAGCTCGCGCTGGGTGTCCAGGGCCCCGGCGTAGACCCGGATCGACTCGACCCGCACGTCCGGCACGGTCGCAGCCGCGCTCACGAGCGCCTCCGGGAGCCGGCCGGCCGGCAGCTCGACGACAAGGTCGTCCACGGCCATTCCGGGCGACCGTTCGACGACGTCGAGACTGATGATGTCGGCGTCGACCGATCCGAGGGCGCTCGCGACGGCCCCGAGCATCCCGGGCCGGTCGGGCAACACGACCCGCAGCAGGAACGACGAGACCACTGCTAGAGCACCAGGCCGAGGGTCAGCAGGATGCCGAACACGAGCTCGAGCTGCCCCGTGGCGACGAGCGTCGCGATCAGGTCGCCGCCGCGGTCGCCGCGCAGCACCCGGCGAACCGGGCCGACGGCGAAGGGGATCGCGAGCAACCCGACGGCGGCCCACGGATGGATCACCGCGGCCGCGACCACGAAGGTGAAGGCGACCACGATGCAGCTGACATAGCCGATCCGGGTACGCCGGTCGCCGAGCAGCACCGCCAGCGTGCGCTTGCCGACCTGTGCGTCGCGCGGGATGTCGCGCAGGTTGTTGGCGACGAGAACGGCAACCGCGAGCAGCCCGCACGGCACCGCGCACAGCACCGCGAGGGCGGTGACGTGCGGGGGCGAGGACGCGACATAGGCCGTGCCGATCACGGCAACGAGCCCGAAGAAGACGAACACGGCGAGGTCGCCGAGCCCGCGGTAGCCGTAGGGCCGGGAACCGCCGGTGTAGAACCAGGCCGCCGCGATGCTTGCCGCGCCGACCAGGATCAGCCACCACGAAGTGACCGCGGCGAGGGTGAGGCCCACGGCGCCGGCGACGGCGAAGCAGACCATCGCGCCGGTCAGCACCCGCCGCGGCGACGCCAGTCCGGACGCGGTGAGGCGCACCGGCCCCACCCGGTCGGCGTCCGTGCCGCGGATGCCGTCGCTGTAGTCGTTGGAGTAGTTGACCCCGATCTGCAGGGCGAGCGAGACGACCAGCGCCGCCGCGGCCCGCCACCAGGCCACCGGGCCGGCGGTCACCGCCACGCCGGTTCCGACCAGTACGGGCACCACCGACGCGGGCAGCGTGCGGGGCCGCGCGCCGGCCACCCAGGCCGCGAGGCCGGACGGCAACGGTGAGGACGTGCTGCTCATGGCCCCTATCCTGCCTGGCTGCCTGCGGTCGCGCTGCCGTGGGTGAAACCCGGTCGTCGGCGCGGCCGTAGACTCGGGCCCATGCCCGACGCCCCCAGCGGGATCACCCGCGACGAGGTGGCCAATCTCGCCCGACTCGCCCGGCTTGCGGTCACCGAGGACGAACTCGACGTCTTCGCCGGCCAGCTGGACGTGATCCTGGGCGCCGTCGCCCGGGTCGGCGAGGTCGCCGCCGCCGACATACCGCCCACATCGCACGTCGTGCCGCTGACCAACGTGGCGCGTCCGGACGTCGTCCGGCCCTCGCTGTCGCGGGACGCCGTGCTCGCCGCCGCGCCCTCGGTCGAGGACCACCGGTTCCGGGTGCCCCGGATCCTCGATGAGGAGGGCTGACCGGGTGCCCGACCTGATCCGCGCCACCGCGGCCGAGACCGCCGCCGCGATCGCCGCCGGCGAGGTGTCCGCGGTCGAGGTGACCCAGGGCCACCTCGATCGGATCGCCGCGGTCGATGACCGGGTGCGCGCGTTCCTGCACGTCGACGCGGACGGCGCACTGGCCGCGGCCAAGATCGTCGACGAGCGCCGCGCGGCCGGTGAACCGGCCGGCCCCTTGGCCGGAGTCCCGCTCGCGCTCAAGGACGTGATGGTCACCGCCGGGCTGCCGACGACCTGCGGATCGCACATCCTCGAGGGTTGGGTCCCGCCCTACGACGCGACCGTGACCGCCCGGCTGCGGGCCGCCGGGGTGATCGTGCTCGGCAAGTCCAACATGGACGAGTTCGCGATGGGCTCCTCGACGGAGAACTCGGCGTTCGGTCCGAGCCACAACCCGTGGGACCTGGCCCGGGTGCCCGGTGGTTCCTCCGGCGGATCGTCCGCGGCGGTCGCGGCCTACGAGGCGCCGCTGGGGATCGGTACGGACACCGGCGGGTCCATCCGCCAGCCGGCCGCCGTCTGCGGCGTGGTCGGTCACAAGCCGACGTACGGCGGGGTGTCCCGCTACGGCCTGGTGGCGTTCTCCAGCAGCCTGGACCAGGCCGGCCCGCTCGCCCGTACCGTGCTCGACGCCGCGCTGCTGCACGAGGTGATCGGCGGGCACGACCCGGCCGACTCCACCAGCATCGACGCCCCCCTGCCGCCGTTGGTCGACGCCGCCCGCCGCGGTGCGGCCGGGGACCTGTCCGGCCTACGGGTCGGCGTCGTGACCGAGCTCGGCGGCGAGGGATACCAGCCGGCGGTCACCCAGCGGTTCACCGAGGCCGTCGCCGTGCTCGAATCGCTCGGGGCCACCGTCCGCGAGGTGTCCTGCCCGCACTTCGGCTACGGCCTGCCGGCCTACTACCTGATCGCGCCGAGCGAGGCCTCGTCCAACCTGGCCCGCTTTGACGCCGTCCGGTACGGCCTGCGGGTCGGCGACGACGGCCAGGCGAGCCTCGAAGAGGTCATGTCGATGACCCGGGACGCGGGCTTCGGTCCGGAGGTCAAGCGCCGGATCATCCTGGGCACCTACGCGCTCTCCGCCGGCTACTACGACGCCTACTACGGCCAGGCGCAGAAGGTGCGCACCCTCATCAGCCGCGACTTCGACGCCGCGTTCGAAGACGTCGACGTGCTGGTGTCGCCGACCACCCCGACGGTGGCGTTCCCGCTCGGCGAGCGGATCGACGACCCGATGGCGATGTACGCCGCCGACCTCGCCACGTTGCCGGCGTCCCTGGCCGGCGTCCCGGCGATCTCCGTCCCGTGCGGGCGGTCCGAGGGACTGCCGGTCGGGTTGCAGATCATGGCGCCCGGGCAGGCCGACGACCGTTGCTACCTGGTCGCCGCCGCGTTCGAGGCCGCGGCCGACGCAGGCCGCGGCCACCCGCTGCTCGACGAGGCGCCGGCGCTGTGAGCAGCGCGCCGGATCACGAGCCGTCGGTCGCGTCCCGGCTCAGCCGCCCCGGACGGGTCGTCGGAGCCCGCGAGGTCACCCTGGTGGTCTTCGTGATGGGCTTCCTGGTCTCGGTGGGCGTCGGCGTCATCCTCTCTTCGGCCGAGGCCGCGGTGGCGACGCTCGTCGTCACCGGCGTCGTCTGCGCCGGGGTCTTCGCCGTCATCACCTCGACCCGTTCCCGGAGAGCGCCATGACTGTCACCCTCCCCGTCTACGACGACGTGACCGCGCGCTACGAGCCGGTGATCGGGTTGGAGACGCACGTCGAGCTCGGCACCGCCTCCAAGATGTTCTGCGGCTGCTCGACGACGTTCGGCGCCGACCCCAACACCCAGGTGTGCCCGACCTGTCTCGGCCTGCCCGGCAGCCTGCCGGTGATCAACGCGCGGGCGATCGAGTACGCCATGCGGATCGGGCTGGCGTTGCACTGCTCGATCGCGTCCTGGTGCCGGTTCGCCCGCAAGAACTACTTCTATCCGGACATGCCCAAGGACTTCCAGATCAGCCAGTACGACGAGCCGCTGTGCACCGACGGATGGCTCGACGTCGACGTCGAGGGCACGACCTACCGGATCGGCATCGAGCGGGTGCACATGGAGGAGGACACCGGCAAGTCGCTGCACGTCGGCGGGGCGACCGGACGGATCCACGGCGCGACGCACTCGCTGGTCGACTACAACCGGGCCGGTATCCCCCTGGTCGAGATCGTCACCAAGCCGATCGCCGGCACCGGCGATCGCGCTCCGCAGGTGGCCCGCACCTACGTCACCGAGTTGCGGGACATCCTGCGCACCCTCGAGGTCTCCGACGTCAGGATGGAGCAGGGAAGTCTGCGCTGCGACGTCAACACCTCGCTCGCACCGCGCGGTGCGCACGAGTGGGGTACCCGCACCGAGACGAAGAACGTCAACTCGCTGCGCTCGGTCGAGCGTGCGGTGCGCTTCGAGATGCTGCGGCAGGCCGCCGTACTCGACAACGGTGAGCGCATCGTGCAGGAGACCCGGCACTTCCACGAGGACAGCGGCGAGACGACCTCGGGGCGGAGCAAGGAGGAGGCCACCGACTACCGCTACTTCCCCGAGCCCGACCTCGTCCCGCTGGCGCCCGATCCGGCCGTCGTGGAGCGGATCCGGGCCGATCTGCCGGAGCTGCCGGCCACCCGGCGGGCCCGGCTGGCGGCCGAACTCGGCGCCTCGCCGGAGCAGATGCAGGCGATGGCCAACGCCGGCGTGGTGGACCTCGTGGCGACGACGGTGTCGGTCGGCGCCCCGATCGACGACGCGCGCAACTGGTGGCTGGGTTACCTCGCCCAGCAGGCCAACGCCAAGGAGATCGAGGCCGCCGAGCTCACCATCACCCCCGAGCAGGTCGCCCGGGTGATCGCGCTGGTCGCCGACGGATCGCTGTCGACCGGACTCGCCCGCCAGGTCGTCGACGGCGTGCTCGAGAGCGGTCGCGATCCCGACGAGGTCGTCGTCGACCGCGGCCTGCGCCGGGTCACCGACACCGACGCGCTCGGAGCGGCCGTCGATTCCGCGATCGCGGGCCAGCCCGACGTCGCCGAGAAGATCCGGGGTGGCAAGGTTGCGGCCGCCGGCGCGCTCGTCGGGGCCGTCATGAAGGCCACCCGCGGGCAGGCGGACGCGAAGGTGGTCCGCACCCTGATCCTGAGCCGGCTCGGCGTCGAGGAGTAGCCGCGGCCGGATTGTCGGCACCTCTGGGCGTAATGCGGGTTGACGGCGCGTCGCCGGACGACTACATCTACTCGGCGACGATCTTGTTCACCTGATGTTCACCTGCGCAGGGAGAGTGCTTGATGGGCGTCTCACGTCGGTTGCGGGCGGTCGGCTTCGGAGCATGCGCGGTCGCGGCGGTCGCCGCGACCATCGCGGCCAGCGGTCCCGGCGATGCCGCGACCGGTCCGGCGCAGACCCCGACGGCCACGCCGATCAAGCACCTGGTGGTGATCTTCGACGAGAACATCTCGTTCGACCACTACTTCGGGACATACCCGCACGCGACCAACGCCGACGGACAGCCGTTCCATGCCCGGCGAGGGACGCCGGACGTCAACGGTCTCACTCCTGACCTGCTGACCAACAATCCCAACACCTACGCGCCGAACCGGCTCGGTCCGGCCCGGGCCTATACCTGCGACCAGATCCACAACTACGACGCCGAGCAGAAGGCCTTCAACGGCGGCTTGATGAACAAGTTCGTCGAGTACACCGAGAACCACAACTGCAGCCCCGGCCAGTACGCCGTGCCGGGTCTGGTCATGGACTACTACGACGGCAACACGGTCACCGCGCTCTGGAACTACGCCCAGCGGTATGCGATGAGCGACAACAACTACGGCACCAACTTCGGCCCGTCGACGCCGGGCGCGATCAACCTCGTCTCGGGCAACACCCACGGCGCGATCGCCATCGACAAGGATGGCAACCGCGTCGACGACCCGGCCGACATCGCCTCCCCGGGGCCCGACCACATCGGCACCATCGTCAAGGACCCCGATCCGGACCCGACCTACGACGACTGCTCGGGGACCGGCCTGTCGCCGTACCACGCCATCTTCACCGGCCGGAACGTCGGTGACCTGCTCAACGCGCAGCACCGGACCTGGGGCTGGTTCCAGGGCGGCTTCACGCCGACGGCCCGGACCGGTGGCAAGGCGGTGTGCGGGACGACCCACCAGAACGTCGCCGGTGTGACCGTCACCGACTACAGCCCGCACCACGAGCCGTTCCAGTACTACAAGTCGACCGCCAACCCGCACCACCTGCCGCCGACCTCGGTGTACGCGATCGGGCACACCGACCAGGCCAACCACCAGTACGACCTCACCGACTTCGACCGGACCCTGCGCGCCGGGAACCTGCCCGACGTCAGCTTCCTCAAGGCCGCGTCCTACCAGGACGGTCACGCCGGCTACTCCGACCCGCTCGACGAGCAGAACTTCCTCACCCGGACCGTCAACGAGATCCAGCGTTCGAAGCAGTGGCGCTCGACCGCCATCGTCATCACCTACGACGACTCCGACGGCTGGTACGACCACCAGATGTCGCCGATCACCAACCCCTCCAGCGACCCGCTGCAGGACTGGCTGAACGGCCAGGGCCACTGCGGCGACGGCACGCCGATGCAGGGATACCTCGACCGGTGCGGTTACGGGCCGCGGCTACCGCTGCTCGTGGTCTCGCCGTACAGCCGGACCAACTACGTGAGCTCGGCGCTCACCGACCAGACCTCGGTGCTGCGTTTCGCCGAGGACAACTGGCACCTCGGCCGCATCGGCGACGGGTCCTTCGACGCCCGGGCCGGGTCGCTGGGGGGTCTGTTCGACTGGCGGCACCCGCACGCCGGACGCCTCCTGCTCAACCCGCGGACGGGAGAGCCGACCCGCTGACCAGGTCCCGGTGCCTGCGGGCGGGGTCGTCCCCGGCACCGAGCGGCGCAAGCCGGTAGCCGAGGCGGTGCATGCCGGTCGGGACCCGGTAGGCCGCCAGGGTGTCCGGCCCGCAGCTGGCACCGCCGAGCCCACGCTGGCGGACGTCGAGAGCCAGGTGGACCGCGTCGTCACGGACCACGTCGACCGTGTGCCGCGCCTCGGTCAGCGTCGCATCGCCGTAGTGGCTGGCCTTCGCCTCGACGAGACCGATCGCACTGGCGAGCACGCCGGTGCCGTCGTCGCGACGGCAGGCGAGCCAGCGCACGTCGGTCTTGTTGCCGTGCTCCTGCGGGCGCACGTAGGGCACGTACTGCTCGTCGACGGTGCTCTCGAAGCGACCGACCGGCGCGCCGATCCACCGGTCGCAGTAGGACTCGTGCGGCCCCCGGCCGAACCACGACAGCCGCTCGAAGCCGGGCGGCAGCGCGAGGGTGACGCCGAGCCGGGGCAGGTCGTCCAGGTCCGCCTCGACGTCGAAGGACTCCTCGACGTCGAGTACGCCGTCGGCGCGGACCACGATCCGCTGGCGGTGGCTGATCTTCTTCGATGCGGGGGCCACGAGCCAGTCCCGGATCTCGATGACGACGGTGCCGTCGTCGGACGCGGTCGCCGTGACGTCGTCGATCATCCGCTCGACGCGGTCCAGACCCCACTCCGCCCACCGCGCCTGCGCGGCGCCGGCGTCGTTGTCGGTGGGCGCCCGCCAGACGGTCGGCTCGGGGCCGGCGTCGACCAGGGTGACCCCGTCGACCCGCCACCCGGTCAGCCGGCCGACGTAGCGGTCGACGGCGACGCGCAGCCGGTCACCCTCGACGACGAGCGAATCCTCGGTCTCCGCCAGGGTCAGCCGCTCGCCATCGGGCTGTGCCGTGGTGGGCCGCGCGGCCGGGGACGGCAGCGGAAGCTGCGCCCACGCCACCTGATGCCCGGCGCCGAGCAGTGGATCCTCGCGCCGGTCCCGGAAGCGCAGCATCAGGTGCGCCTCCTCACCGGGCCGGGCGGCCGGGGGCGCGTAGGGGACGGTCACGAGTTCGTGTCCGCCCGGGGCAGCCGTCAGCTGGGGGAGCCGGCCCCGCTGGGTCACCACACCGTCGACGGTGATCTCCCACTCGGCGTCGAGGTGCGTCAGGTCGAGGAAGTCGTAGTCGTTGCCGATCAGGACCGTGCGGTCGGCGAGCTCGGCGGCCTGCACGGTGACCGGCTGGAACAGCCGGGAGCACTCCCACATCGCCGGGTGCGGTGACCGGTCCGGCCAGACCAGGCCGTCGCAGCAGAAGTTGGCGTCGTTCGGCTGGTCACCGAAGTCGCCGCCGTAGGCCCAGTAGTCGCGACCGTCCGCACTGCGTACGGCGATGCCGTGATCGAGCAGCTCCCAGATGAAACCGCCCTGCAGGCCGGGATTTGCACGAATGGCGGCCCAGTAGTCGGCGAGGTTGCCGCAGGAGTTGCCCATGGCGTGGGCGTATTCGCACATGATCAGCGGTCGGTCGTCGGTGGTCGTGCGGGCCCACTCGACGATCGACGCCAGCGACGGATACATCGGGCAGACGATGTCGGTGGCGGCATGCCCGGTGTCCCACCCGCGCCTGATCGCTCCCTCGTAGTGCAGCGGCCGGCTGTCGTCGGTGTGCCGGATCCAGCCGGCCATGGCGTCGTGGTTGGCGCCGTAGCCGGACTCGTTGCCCAGTGACCACACGATGACCGCGGGGTGGTTGCGGTCGCGCAGCACCATGCGCGACCCGCGGTCGAGGAACGCCGCCGCGTAGCGCGGATCCCGGCACACCGAGTCGTAGTGTGCGTGGCTCTCGATGTTGGCCTCGTCGATGACGTAGAGCCCGTACTCGTCGCAGAGGTCGAGGAAGTACGGGTCCGGCGGGTAGTGCGAGCAGCGCACCGCGTTGACGTTGAACGATTTCAGCAGGGCGACATCGCGCCGCATGGTCTCGCGGTCCACCGCGCTGCCGGTGCGGTCATGGTGCTCGTGCCGGTTGACGCCCTTGATGTAGACGGCACGGCCGTTGACCAGGAGCTGCCGGTCCCGCACCTCGACGGTGCGGAATCCGGTCCGTACCCGGGTCGCCTCGACCTCGGCACCGCCCGGCTCGTGCAGGGAGACGACGACGTTGTAGAGCTCCGGCCGTTCCGCCGACCACGGCCGCACCGCGTCCACCGTGGATCTGAGTGTGGCCAGGCCGTCGCGAGGCCAGCTCCGGCCGTCGCCGAGCGGCTCGGCCTCCAGCGCTGCGCCGACCGCCCGATCGCCGTCGTAGAGCTGCGCCCGCACCGTCCACTGCGGGCCCGGCAGCCGCGCCGCGCGGACCTGGACCTCGAGCGAGCCCGCTCCGGTCGCGACGTCGAAGCCGCCGGTGATCGCGACGTCGGCGAGGTGGGTCGGCGCGGTGGCGTAGAGCGACACCGACCGGTTGATGCCGGCCTGCCACCACTGGTCCTGGTCCTCGATATAGGACGCGTCCGACCAGCGGACCACCTGTACGGCGACGGTGTTGACGCCCGGGCGCAGCGCCCCGGTCACGTCGAACTCACTCGGCAGCCGGCTGTCCTTGCCCACTCCGACCGCGATGCCGTTGACCCACACCGAGTAGCACGAGGTGGCCGCCCCGAAGTGCAGCACCAGCCGACGCCCCGACCACTCGTCCGGCACCTCGACGGTGGTCCGGTAGAGCCCGGTCGGGTTGTCGTCCGGCAGCCGCGGCGGGTCGTCCGGCTCGAACGGCATGACCACGTTGGTGTACTGCGGCCGGTCGTACCCCTGCATCGTCCAGTTTCCCGGCACCTCGACCCGGTCCCAGCCGCTCACGTCGTACGCCGGGTCGGGAAAATCAGGAGGCGTCTGCGTCGGGGCGTCGACCATCCGGAAGGACCAGCTGCCGTCCAGCGAGAGGGTCTGCGCGCCGCTGTCGGCGAGCGCATCAGCGGCGGATCGGTAGGGGAGAGTGCTCGCCCGGCCGGCCAGGCGGTTGACGCCGAGGCACTCCGGTTGCCGCCACGGGGTGAGGGCGGGCGCGGCACTGGACAGGTCGCGGGGCGATTCGCTGGGTGCGGTCACGTCCGGTCACCGTAGTCGACGCCGCCTACCTCCGGAGAACCTGCACCGTCGACGTGCCCTCCCGGCCGGAGCGGACGACCGCAGGGTCACACGGGGGTGTTCGTCGAGTTCGCCGGCGGGATGATCCGCAGCACCCGGTCGTCCAGCGCGGTCGGTCGGCCGTGCCCGTCGCGGTTGGACGTGGTGACCCACAAGGCGCCGTCCGGCGCCGCGACGACGCTCCTCAGCCGTCCATAGACCCCCGCGAACAATGTCTGGGTGGTCCCTCCGGGCCGGGCCCGGGTGGTGAGGGGGACGACCAGCAGCCGCTTGCCGGTGAGTGCGCCGACGAACAGCGCATATCCGACCACGCCGCAGCCGCCGGGTGAGGCCTGGGCCGGTGACCAGGTGAGGAGGGGATCCACCAGGCCCCGGCGGTGGGCGGCCCCCTCGACCCGCGGCCACCCGTAGTTGCGGCCGGACCGGACCAGGTCGAGCTCGTCGACCCGGCGGGCGCCGGCGTCGGTCGCGAACAGCTCCTTGCGGCGGTTCCAGCACAGACCCAGGACGTTGTGGAACCCGGAACTGAAGACCGGCGATCCGGCGACCGGGTTGCCCGGCGCCGGCCGGCCGAAGACGGTGAGCCGGAGCACCTTGCCGGCGAGACTGCGCGGGTCGGCCGCCAGCGCCGGGTCGCCGGCGTCGCCCGTGCCGACGTAGAGGTCGCCGTCCGGGCCGAACGCGATCCGGCCGCCGTCGTCGGTCGCGGCGCGGGGAATCCCCGTGAACAACGGCGACGGCCGGCCGCCCAGGGTGAACCGGACGACCCGGTTGTCCCGGGCGGTCGTGATGTAGGCGTAGACGAGCCCGTCCTCCTGGTACGTCGGGGAGACCGCGATCCCGAGCAGCCCGCCGTCCCCGCGCGTGTCCAGACCGTGGACGACCATGATCCGGCGCACGGGTGAGCGGGTCGGCTGCACCTGCAGGATCCGGCCGGTGTCACGCTCGCCGACGAGTGCGGAGCCGTCAGGCAGCATCGCGAGACCCCACGGCACGGCGAGCCCTTCGGCGACGACGTTGGGGTCACCGCGCCCGCCCGGCCGTCCGCCCGGCAGGGAGGGTGATCCCTGCCGGGGACTGCCGGGCTGTTGCGACTGTCCGGGCACCTGCGGGTCGACCGCCGGGGGCGGACCGGTCACCTGGGACGCCCAGGTGCGCGGAGCCGCCGCCCGCCCCCCGAGCAGGCCGCATCCGGCGACCACGGTGGCTCCCACCGCCACGGCCAACAGCCGGGCGGCGAGACCTCGGCGCCCCGGCGCCGCGCCACCGCTCATCGGACCAGGCTCATGTCGTGTCCCCCGACTCGCTGCGCGGCGGTCCCCCGCCGCTCACACGCGCCTGCGGTCCTCAGGGTACGGCGGGTCGGCGGGCCGCACGGCGTTATCCACCGGCCCGGGCCGGCCACCGACTGAGCCACCGAATGGGCCACCGAATGGGCCACCGGTCGCCCTGCCGACGTGGGCGGTAGTTTTTCCCCATGGTCACCCGACACGTGCTGCTGCCCAACGAGAACGGTCCCGAGTTGATCGGCACCCTGCCGGACGGCGTCGAGGTGACGGTGTGGGGCGGCACGGGCGACCTGCCCGCGAGCGCCCGGGACACCCGGTTCTGGGTTCCGCCGTTCCTGAGCGGCCCGCAGCTGTCCAGCGCGGTCACCAGGATGACCGAGCTGCAGGTGGTGCAGCTGCTCTCGGCCGGTGCGGACTCCTACGTCGGGCGGATACCCGACCACGTCCAGCTGTGTGACGCCCGCGGGGTGCACACCAGCTCGACGTCCGAGTGGGTCATGGCCGTCCTGCTGGCGTCGTTGCGCGAGATCCCGCGTTTCGTGCGGTCCCAGGACGCACACAAGTGGGATGGAAGCCGCACCGACGAGTTGGCCGGCAAGCGCGTACTGATCGTGGGCGCGGGCGCCATCGGCGAGGGACTCCGGGCCCGGCTGCTGCCCTTCGAGGTGGACGTGACGATGGTGGCCCGCCGCCCGCGCGACGGCGTGCACTCGGTCGACGAGCTGCCGGCTCTCCTGCCCGACGCCGACGTCGTCGTCGTGCTGGTGCCCTTCACCGACGCCACCCGCGGACTTGTCGACGCGAAGTTCCTGGCCGGGATGCACGACGGCGCGCTGTTCATCAACGGCGCCCGCGGCCAGGTGGCGGACACGGAGGCGCTCACCGCCGAGGTCCTGTCGGGCCGGCTGCGGGCCGCACTCGACGTCACCGATCCGGAGCCGCTGCCGGCCGACCACCCACTCTGGGACGCCGAGGGACTGCTCCTCACCCCGCACGTCGGGGGTGCGGTGCCCGGCTTCCCGCGCCGGGCCTACGCCCTGGTGGGCGAGCAGATCCGCCGCTGGGTCGCCGGTGAGCCGCTCGTCAACGTCGTCATCGACGGTTACTGAGTCGACGGTTACCGAGTCGACGGTTACTGAGTCGACGGCTACTCAGTCGACCGACCGCTACTGCTGCCCACCCTGCGCCGGCGCGGTGACGTCCGGGACCCGGCCGCCGCTGGCCGCGGCGACGCCGGGGAGGTCGCGCGCCCGGACGAGAGGCATCCGCAGCAGCTCCCCGTCCTGGAGCACCAGTCGCACCCGGCGGGTGCCGTCCAGGGACAGCCCGCGTACGTCGTTCCACGCCACCTGGCGGGTACCGAGCAGCGCGTGCACCGTCGCCCCCCCGGCGTCGACGTCCGTGCCGACCCGCCAGATCCACAGGGCGGCGAGCACGGGCAGGAGATAGAGAACCAGCAGCCAGGAACGGACGAATGCCAGCGGCGTGACGCCGAGAAGCAGGAAGAGCACCGCGAGCAGCGCGGTGCGGTTGGTCCGCAACCGCAGGACGCCGGGGGAGCTCACCTCCCCATGGTCGCAGAGGGCCCACATCGGCCCAGCGGTGCCTGACGGTGGGGATCGCCCGGGCACTAGGCTGGGCGCACCGCCGTGGCCGCCCGGCCGCCCGTCCCGGAACCCGGGGCCGGGCCGCCGACACCGTCGATCCTAGGAACGCGTCGTGCCCGAATCGCAGCACCGGAAGCCACGCAGCCACGAAGTCACCGACGGCATGCAACGTGCCGGCGCCCGCGCGATGCTCCGCGCCGTCGGCATGACCGACGACGACTGGGGCAAGCCGCAGGTCGGGGTGGCCTCGTCGTGGAACGAGATCACGCCCTGCAACCTCTCGCTCTCGCGGCTCGCCAAGCGGGCCAAGGAAGGCGTGCGGGGCGCGGACGGGTTTCCGATGGAGTTCGGGACGATCTCGGTCTCGGACGGGATCTCGATGGGTCACGAGGGGATGCGTGCGTCCCTCGTCAGCCGCGAGGTGATCGCGGACTCGGTGGAGACGGTGGTCTTCGCCGAGCGGTTCGACGGCATGGTCCTGCTCGCCGGCTGCGACAAGTCCGAGCCCGGCATGCTGATGGCGGCCGCCCGCCTCGACCTGGCGGCGGTCTTTCTCTACGCCGGCACGACCCTGCCGGGGCACCTCGACGGGCGCGACCTCACCATCATCGACGCGTTCGAGGGCGTCGGGGCCTGCGCGATGGGGCGGATCACGCGGGAGCAGCTCGACGAGATCGAGCGCCACGCCTGCCCCGGCGAGGGCGCGTGCGGCGGGATGTACACCGCCAACACGATGGCCAGCGCCGCCGAGGCGCTGGGACTCTCGCTGCCGGGCAGCGCCTCGCCGCCCTCCCCGGACTCCCGCCGCGACGTCTACGCCGAGCGCAGCGGGGAGGCGGTCGTCGCCCTGATCGACAAGGGCATCACCGCGCGCCAGATCCTCACCAAGGAGGCGTTCGAGAACGCCATCACCGTGGTGATGGCGCTCGGCGGCTCCACCAACGCCGTGCTGCACCTGCTGGCGATCGCCCACGAGGCCCGGGTCGACCTCGACCTCGACGACTTCAACCGGATCGGTGACCGCACGCCGCACCTGGCCGACGTCAAGCCGTTCGGCCGCTACGTGATGAGCGACATCGACAATGTCGGCGGCGTCCCGGTGGTGATGAAGGCGTTGCTCGACGCGGGTCTGCTGCACGGCGACTGCCTGACCGTCACCGGCCACACGATCGCCGAGAACCTCGCCGAAATCGCTCCGCCGGACATCGACGGCACCATCATCCGGGCGATGTCCGACCCGATCCACCGCACCGGCGGCCTCACCATCCTGACCGGCTCGCTCGCCCCCGAAGGCGCGGTGGTCAAGAGCGCCGGCTTCGACGACGAGACCTTCGAGGGCACCGCCCGGGTCTTCGACGGGGAGGCCGGCGCGATGGATGCCGTCACCGAAGGCACCCTGCGGCCCAACGACGTGATCGTGATCCGCTACGAGGGTCCCAAGGGCGGGCCGGGCATGCGCGAGATGCTGGCGGTGACCGGGGCGATCAAGGGCGCCGGACTCGGCAAGGACGTGCTGCTGCTCACCGACGGTCGGTTCTCCGGCGGTACGACCGGCCTGTGCGTCGGGCACGTCGCCCCGGAGGCCGCGCACGGCGGACCGATCGCGCTGGTCCGCGAGGGCGACCCGATCCGGCTGGATCTGCCGTCCCGCCGCCTCGACCTGCTCGTCGACGATGCGGAGCTCGCCCGCCGCCGGGCGGAGTGGACGCCACCTCCGGCCCGATACCCGACCGGCGTGCTCGGCAAGTACGCCAGGCTCGTCGGATCGGCCGCGCAGGGCGCGGTCTGCGGGTAGGAACTGCTCATGTCCGACCCTGACGCCCTGGTCACCGGTGCGACCGGCCAGCTCGGGCCGGCGCTCGTCGCAGCCCTGCGCGAGCGGGGGTACGGCGTCCGCGCCCTGTCCCGGCGCCCGGGCCCGGACCGGGCGGTGGCCGATCTGAGTACCGGCGGCGGTCTCGCGGCGGCCGTCGACGGCTGCCGGCTCGTCCTCCATGCGGCGACCGAGCCGCGCCACGCCACGGCGGTCGACGTGGAGGGGACCGCGCGGCTCGGCGAGGCATGCAAGGCCTCCGGCGTCGAACACCTGATCTACATCTCGATCGTCGGCGTCGACCGCAATCCGGTCAGCTACTACCGGGCGAAGCTCACCGCCGAGCAACGGGTCGCGCGATCCGGCGTCCCGTATTCGATCGTGCGCGCCTCGCAGTTCCACCCGCTCGTGGCGATGCTGCTGGCGAAGGCCAAGCGCGGCCCGGTCTGCGTCCTCCCGGCCGGGTGGGAGGCCGAACCGGTCGACGTCGCGGACGTCGCCCGGCACCTGGTCGACCGGGCGGTCGAGGGACCGTCCGGCGCGGTGAGCGAGTTCGCCGGCCCGGAGCGCCTCGGGCTGCGGGCGATTGCCAAGCTCTGGCTGGCGGCCCGCGGCGAGCGGGCCGCCGTGCTCCCGGTCCCGATCCCCGGCCGGACCGCGCGGGCGTTCCGCATGCGGAGCAACATCGCGTCGCCCGATGCGGCCCGCGGGCAGGTCACGTGGGCCGACTGGCTGTCCCAGAATGCGAGATTCTCGTCCCGCTGAGTTGACCTTGTATGTCTGGCGTCGTACGGTTCGACCGTGCTCCGTTGCGACATCGTACTTAGCTAGCGCGTCGACATCCGTCGACGCGCCCACCCCTCCGTGCCTCGCACGAGGGGTTTTTTGTTGCCACCGTCCGCCTTCCGAAGGTCGCCACATGACAGGCTCGAACCCTCCGGCACAGTCCCCCCGACAGGTCACCGGCGCGCAGGCGCTGGTCCACTCGCTCGAATGCCTCGGCGTGGACGTGGCGTTCGGCATCCCGGGCGGCGCGATCCTGCCGGCGTACGACCCGCTCTTCGACTCGACCAGCGTGCGGCACGTCCTGGTGCGTCATGAGCAGGGTGCCGGGCACGCGGCGACCGGTTACGCACAGGCCACGGGCCGCGTCGGCGTGTGCATCGCGACCTCGGGTCCGGGCGCGACCAACCTGGTGACCCCGATCGCCGATGCCTACATGGACTCGGTGCCGATCGTGGCGATCACCGGGCAGGTGGGCCGGCCGCAGATCGGCACCGACGCCTTCCAGGAGGCGGACATCTGCGGGATCACCCTGCCGATCACCAAGCACAACTTCCTCGTCCAGTCGCCCGACGACATACCGCGGATCATGGCCGAGGCGTTCCACATCGCCTCCTCCGGGCGCCCCGGGCCGGTGCTCGTCGACATCCCGAAGGACGTGCAGCAGGCGGCGACGACGTTCCGGTGGCCGCCGACCATGGATCTGCCGGGCTACCGGCCGGGGCTGCGCCCGCACGGCAAGCAGATCCGCGAGGCGGCCCGGCTGATCTCGCAGGCGCGTCAGCCGGTGCTCTACGTCGGCGGCGGCGTGCTCAAGGCCCACGCCGCGGACGAACTGCGCGCCCTCGCCGAGCTGACCGGCATCCCCGTCGTGACCACGCTGATGGCCCGCGGCGCCTTTCCCGACAGCCATCCGCAGCACCTGGGCATGCCCGGCATGCACGGCTCGGTGACCGCGGTGACCGCACTGCAGAAGGCCGACCTGCTCATCACCCTCGGCGCCCGCTTCGACGACCGCGTGACCGGCAAGCTGTCCACCTTCGCCCCGGACGCCGCGGTCATCCACGCCGACATCGATCCGGCCGAGATCTCCAAGAACCGCACCGCGGACGTGCCGATCGTGGGGGACTGCAAGGACGTCCTGGGCGCGCTGGTGCCCGCCGTGCAGGCCGAGCGCGAGGCCGCCCCGTCCGCGGACCTGTCGGCCTGGTGGGCCCAGATCGACAGCTGGCGGGGGACCTATCCGCTCGGTTACGAGTGGCCGTCCGACGGAGCGCTGGCGCCGCAATATGTCATCGAGCGGCTCGGCGCGCTCGCCGGGCCGGATGCGGTCTACGTCGCCGGCGTCGGTCAGCACCAGATGTGGGCCGCGCAGTTCATCTCCTACGAGAAGCCCTATACCTGGCTCAACTCCGGCGGGCTCGGGACGATGGGCTACGCCGTGCCGGCCGCGATGGGCGCGAAGATGGGCCGACCCGACGCGACCGTGTGGGCGATCGACGGTGACGGCTGCTTCCAGATGACCAACCAGGAGTTGGCCACCTGCGCCATCGAGGGCATCCCCATCAAGGTCGCCCTGATCAACAACGGCAACCTCGGCATGGTCCGGCAGTGGCAGGCGCTCTTCTACGAGGAGCGCTACTCCCACACCCGGCTCGGCACGATCGGCCACTCCGACGGAACGGTGCGGGTGCCCGACTTCGTCAAGCTCGCCGAGGCGATGGGTTGTGTCGGGCTGCGCTGCGAGCGCGGCGACGACGTGGACTCCACGATCGACAAGGCGATGGGCATCAACGACATGCCCGTCGTCTGCGAGTTCGTGGTCGGTCAGGACGCGCAGGTCTGGCCGATGGTCCCCTCAGGTACCAGCAATGACGAGATCCTGGCGGCCCGCGACGTGCGGCCGGCATTCGACGAGGAGACCGTGTAGTGAGCAAGCACACGCTGTCCGTCCTGGTGGAGAACAAGCCCGGGGTGCTCGCCCGCGTGGCGGGCCTGTTCAGCCGCCGCGGGTTCAACATCGAGTCCCTGGCGGTCGGGCCGACCGAGGTGGACGAGATCTCCCGGATCACGATCGTGGTCAACGTCGAGGACCAGCCGCTCGAGCAGGTGACCAAGCAGCTCAACAAGCTGATCAACGTCATCAAGATCGTCGAGTTGGAGCCGACCCAGGTCGTCCAGCGCGAACTGCTGCTGGTCAAGGTGCGGGTCGACGCCGCGGTGCGCAGCCAGGTGCTGGAGACGGCGCAGCTGTTCCGGGCCCGGGTCGTCGACGTCGGCACCGAGGCCGTCACGATCGAAGCCACCGGCACCGCGGACAAGCTCGACGCCCTGCTGCGGGTGCTCGAGCCCTTCGGTGTCAAGGAGATGGTGCAGTCGGGCATGGTCGCGATCGGCCGCGGCCCGCGTTCCATCACCAGTGCCGCCGGCCTCCGACCGGTCGAACGCAGCGCCTGATTCCCCATCCGTAGACCCGAGACCACTGAAGTCATGAGAGAGGACACCGCCACCGATGCCCGCTGAGATCTATTACGACGACGACGCCGATCTGTCGATCATCCAGGACCGCAAGGTCGCGGTGATCGGCTACGGCAGCCAGGGACACGCGCATGCCCTGTCGCTGCGTGATTCGGGCGTCGACGTCCGCATCGGTCTGCAGGTGGAGTCCAAGAGCCGCGCGAACGCCGAGGCGGAAGGCCTCCGGGTGCTCACCCCGGCCGAGGCATCGGCCGAGGCCGACCTCATCATGGTGCTCGCGCCGGACACGGCACAGCGGCACATCTACGCCGAGTCGATCGCGCCGCACCTGACGGAGGGCGACGCCCTCTTCTTCGGCCACGGCTTCAACATCCGCTACGACCTGATCAAGCCGCCGTCCGACGTGACCGTGGGGATGGTCGCCCCGAAGGGCCCGGGTCACCTCGTACGCCGCCAGTTCTCCGACGGCAAGGGCGTGCCCGTGCTGGTCGCGGTCGAGCAGGACCCGACAGGTCAGGGCCTGGCCCTCTCGCTGTCCTACGCCAAGGCGATCGGCGGCACCCGCGCGGGCGCCATCAAGACGACCTTCACCGAGGAGACCGAGACCGACCTCTTCGGCGAGCAGGCCGTGCTCTGCGGCGGGACCTCGGCGCTGGTGCAGGCCGGGTTCGAGACGCTCGTCGACGCCGGATACCAGCCGGAGATCGCCTACTTCGAGTGCCTGCACGAGCTCAAGCTCATCGTGGACCTCATGTACGAGGGCGGCATCGCCCGGCAGCGCTACTCCTGCAGCGACACCGCGGAGTACGGCGACCTGACCCGCGGCCCGCGGATCATCTCACCAGCGGTGCGCGCCGAGATGAAGACGATCCTGGGCGAGATCCAGGACGGCACCTTCGCCCGTGAGTGGGTCGCCGAGGACGACGCCGGCCGGCCGCGTTTCACCGAGCTGCGCAAGCAGGGCGCCGAGCAGCCCATCGAGCAGGTCGGCGCGCGGCTGCGCGGCCTGATGTCGTGGGTGGACCGGCCCATCACCGAGACCGCCTGATCCAGGGGGGCCGCCCCGATTCGTGACACGCCGGGTCGTGGGTCGCGCGCATCGCCTGCGGGGTGCATGATCTTCCCGCAGTGCGCTGCGGCGGCCGGATCCGCGGGTGCCCCGATCAGATGGCGGTGGTGTGCGTGCCCCATGTTCTTGCTGCCGCCGCGCGGCTGGACGTCAACTCGCTCGACTACGCGATCCTGGCGATCTACTTCTTCCTCGTCATCACGATCGGAGTGCTCGCGCGGCGGGCGATCGCCACCAGCGAGGACTTCTTCCTTTCCGGGCGTTCACTGCCCGCGTGGGTGACCGGTCTCGCCTTCATCTCGGCCAACCTGGGTGCGATCGAGATCCTCGGTATGGCCGCCAACGGCGGCCAGTACGGCTTCTCCACGGTGCACTTCTACTGGATCGGCGCCGTGCCGGCCATGATCTTCCTGGGCCTCGTGATGATGCCGTTCTACTACGGCTCACGGGTGCACAGCGTGCCCGAATACCTGCGCCGCCGGTTCAACATCCCGGCCCACATCCTCAACGCGCTGAGCTTCGCGGTCGCTCAGGTGCTCACCGCAGGTGTCAACCTCTACGCGCTGGCGCTGGTCATCCAGAGCCTGCTCGGCTGGCCGATCTGGCTCGCGATCATCGTCGCGGCATTCTTCGTGCTCGCCTACATCACCCTCGGCGGCCTGTCCGGCGCGATCTACAACGAGGTCATGCAGTTCTTCGTCATCATCGCCGGGCTGCTCCCGATCGTCATCGTCGGCCTGGTCGACGTGGGTGGCTGGAGCGGCCTGGAAGCCAAGATCAACAACGGTACGGCGTTGGCCGGCAAGGCGTTCGCCACCTGGAAGGGCACCGGGATCCCGTGGAGCAACCCGCTCGGTGACTGGATCGGGATCGTCTTCGGATTGGGCTTCGTGCTCTCCTTCGGCTACTGGACGACCAACTTCACCGAGGTGCAGAGAGCCCTGTCGGCGAAGGATCTCTCCGCCGCCCAGCGCACCCCGCTGATCGGCGCATTCCCGAAGATCTTCATCCCGTTCCTGACCATCATCCCCGGGCTGATCGCGGTGGTCGTGATCCCGCACTTCGGGACCGGGGCAAAGACCTACAACGACGCGATCCCCCTGTTGATGGGCAAGTTCCTGCCCAACGGCGTTCTCGGCATCGCTCTGACGGGCCTGCTGGCGGCGTTCATGGCCGGTATGGCGGCCAACGTCAGCTCGTTCAACACGGTCTTCACCTACGACCTGTGGATGCCCTACATCAGACGGGGCCGCCCGGACCACTACTACCTGAACATCGGCCGCATCGTCACCGTCGTCGGTGTGGTGATCGGGATCGGGACGGCGTTCATCGCCTCGGGTTACAGCAACATCATGAACTACATCCAGTTGCTGTTCTCGTTCTTCAACGCGCCGCTGTTCGCGACCTTCATCGTCGGCATGTTCTGGAAGCGGACCTCGATCGTGTCCGGGTTCTGGGGGCTGCTGTCCGGCACCATCGCGGCCGGGGTCATGCACTTCGTCGGCTACAACATCGGCTACTTCTACCCCGGCGGGCACTACGACCCGACGCACAAGCTGATCAACGCCCAGATGCTCAACTTCTACGGCGCGATCGCCGCCTTCGTCATCGACGCCGTCGTGACCGTCGCGGTGACCCTGTTCACCCAGCCCAAGCCGGTCGACGAGCTTGCGGGCCTGGTCTACGGCGTTCCCGACCCCAACGCGCCCGACCCCAAGTCGGTCCCGAAGCCGGTGTGGTGGCGTTCGCCGAAGCTCTTGGGATTCACCGCACTGGGCATCACACTGGCACTGTCCCTGATATTCGTCTGACCGGAGGGGAGGAGCCCACCGATGGAGATCGACAGCACCGAGGAAAAGGAAGCCAGCGCCGCATCGAAACTGTTCGACCTGCGGTTGATCATCGGCGGTCTCTTCACGGTCTACGGCGTGATCCTCACCATCGTGGGGGCGCTGGACTCGACGGCCGAGGTCGACAGGGCCGCCGGGGTCCGGATCAATCTCTGGATGGGCCTGGGGATGCTCGTCCTCGGCCTGCTGTTCCTGCTGTGGGTGCGGCTCAGCCCGCTGCACCCCGAGGCCGGCGGAACGACGGAGGGGACGCCGAGCGCGGGTGGCACGCCCGAGCGCACGTGAAAGCATTCACAAGCTCTCGGTAGACTGCGGGCGTGACCCAGCCTGCCGCCTCCGCCCTCCAGACGGCCCCCGCCAAGGCCGTCGTCCTCGTCGCCGACCAGCTCGCTCCGGCGGCGCTCGACGTCCTCGCCAAGGACTTCGACGTCCGCCAGGTCGACGGGACCGACCGGCCCGCGCTGCTCGCCGCGATCCCCGACGCGGATGCCGTGCTGGTGCGCAGCGCGACCACGATCGACGCGGAGGCGCTGACGGCGGGCGTCCGGCTGAAGGTCGTCGCCCGCGCCGGCATCGGCCTGGACAACGTCGACGTCGCCACCGCCACCGCCCGCGGCGTGATGGTGGTCAACGCACCGACCTCCAACATCCTGAGCGCGGCCGAGCATGCCGTCGCGCTGCTGCTGGCCGTCGCCCGCCACGTGCCGGCCGCCGACGCCTCGCTGAAGAGCGGCGCCTGGAAGCGGTCGTCGTTCACCGGCGTGGAGATCGCCGACAAGACCGTCGGCGTGGTCGGGCTGGGGCGCATCGGCGTGCTCGTCGCCCAGCGGCTGGCGGCGTTCGGCACCCGGCTGATCGCCTACGACCCCTACGTCCCGCCGGCCCGGGCCGCGCAGGTCGGCGTCCAGCTCGTGTCGCTGCCCGAGCTGCTCGCCGAGAGCGACTTCATCACGATCCACCTCCCCAAGTCGCCGGAGACGCTCGGGCTGATCGGCGCGGAGGAGCTCGCCGCCGCCAAGCCCGGCATCCGGATCGTCAACGCCGCCCGCGGCGGGCTGGTCGATGAGCAGGCGCTGGCCGACGCGATCGCGTCCGGTCACGTGGCGGGTGCCGGCATCGACGTCTTCGCCACCGAGCCCACGACCGACAGCCCGCTCTTCGGCCTGCCCGGCGTCGTCGTCACCCCCCACCTCGGCGCCTCCACCCGCGAGGCGCAGGACAAGGCGGGCCTGGCGGTCGCCAAATCGGTGAAGCTGGCCCTGGAGGGCGAGTTCGTCCCCGACGCGGTCAACGTGCAGGCCGCCGGGGTCGTCGCCGAGGAGATCCGCCCGGCCCTACCGCTGGTCGAGAAGCTCGGCCGGGTCTTCACCGCGATCGCCGGTGGCGTCGCCGCGAGCATCTCGGTCGAGATCCGCGGCGAGATCACCTCTTACGACGTCGGTGTCCTGCAGCTGGCCGCGCTGAAGGGCGTCTTCGCCGACGTCGTCGAGGAGCAGGTCACCTTCGTCAACGCGCCGATCCTGGCCAAGGACCGCGGCGTCGACGTCGGCCTCTCGACCTACGCCGAGAGCGAGGACTACCGCAACCTGGTGACCGTCCGCGGCGTCCTGCCGGGCGGCGAGCAGGTGAGCGTGTCCGGCACCCTCACCGGCCCGAAGCAGGTCGAGAAGCTGACCGAGATCAACGGCTTCGACGTCGACCTGCCGCCCGAGGACCACCTGCTCTTCTTCCGCTACCACGACCAGCCCGGTGTGGTGGGCAAGGTCGGCGTACAGCTCGGCGAGGCCGGCATCAACATCGCCGGAGCCCAGGTCAGCCGAAGCCGGCGTGGCGGCGAGGCGCTGATGGCTCTCGCCGTGGACTCGGCGGTCCCCGCCGACCTGCTGGCCGGTATCGCCGCCGCGATCGGCGCCAAGGACGCGCGCAGTGCCGATCTCGACGGTGAGTGACCTGCCGGCGCCGGCCGGCCGCCCGGTACCCTGCCAGCCATGAAACTCGCGGTGATCCCGGGCGACGGAGTGGGTCCAGAAGTGGTCGCGGAGGGCCTGAAGGTCCTGCGTGAGGCGATCCCTGACGTGGAGACGACGCGCTACGACCTCGGCGCCGCCCGGTGGCAGCGCACCGGCGAGCTGCTGCCCGACTCGGTGCTCGGGGAGCTCCGGGCGCACGACGCGATCCTGCTCGGTGCGGTGGGTGATCCCGCCGTACCCAGCGGGATACTCGAGCGCGGGCTGCTGCTGCGGCTGCGCTTCGAGCTGGATCATCACGTCAACCTGCGCCCGGTCCGCCTCTTCCCGGGCGTGACCTCCCCGTTGGCGGGTACGCCGAACATCGACATGATCGTCGTCCGGGAGGGCACCGAGGGCCCCTACGCCGGTAACGGCGGCGTCCTGCGCAAGGACACCCCGCACGAGATCGCGACCGAGGTCAGCCTCAACACGGCGTACGGCGTGCACCGGGTGGTCCGCGACGCGTTCCAGCGGGCGACCGCGCGGCCGCGCAAGCACCTGACGTTGGTCCACAAGACCAACGTGCTGACCAACGCCGGCTCGCTGTGGGCCCGCGCGATGGAGGAGATCGGCAGCGAGTACCCCGACGTGACGGTGGCCTACCAGCACGTCGACGCGGCGTCGATGTACTTCGTCACCGACCCGTCCCGGTTCGACGTCGTGGTCACCGACAACCTCTTCGGCGACATCCTCACCGACCTCGGCGCGGCGATCACCGGTGGCATCGGGCTCGCCGCCAGCGGCAACCTGGACGTCAGCCGGTCCAACCCCAGCATGTTCGAGCCGGTGCACGGCAGCGCACCGGACATCGCCGGCACCGGGGTGGCCGACCCGACCGCGACGGTGCTCTCGGTCGCCCTGATGCTCGACCACCTCGGGCACGGCGACCAGGCGCGGCGGATCGAGGCCGGGGTCGCGTTCGACCTCGCCACCCGTGATCACGGCTCGGTGGGCCGGACCGCGGAGATCGGCGATCGGCTGGCGGCGCTGGCCAGCGCCAACGGCTAGCTTCCCGGACCGCCCACCCGTCGGCCGAGCTCGCCGTAACGTGTGATGCAATCGTCGCGAATCGGTCGTGTGGAGAAGGAGTCGCTGTGCCCATCACGCCCACCAAGAAGATCTGGATGAATGGTGCTTTCGTCGACTGGGACGACGCGACCATCCACGTACTGAACCCGACCATGCATTACGGATGGGGAGTCTTCGAGGGCATCCGGGCATACGCGACAACCAACGGCCCGGCCGTCTTCCGGCTCACCGACCACATCGCCCGGTTGTTCCGGTCCGCCCGCATCTACCTGCTGGAGCCGGAATTCTCCCCGGAACAGATCGTCGCCGCGACCAAGGAGACGGTGCGGGTCAACGACGTCGAGGCCTGCTACATCCGGCCGATCTTCTACCTCGGCTACGGCGAGATGGGTCTCAACCCGCTGCCGAGCAAGACCGAGATCAGCATTGCGGTCTGGCCGTGGGGCTCCTACCTCGGCGAGGAGGCCAAGAGCCAGGGGTGCCGGGCCGCCACGTCGAGCTGGCAGCACATCAACCAGAACTCGATTCCGCCCACCGGCAAGGGCACCGGCCAGTACATGAACTCGTCGCTGGCCAAGGTGCAGGCGCTCAAGGCCGGCTACGACGAGGCGATCCTGCTCAGCCCGGCCGGGCACGTGGTGCAGGGCACCGGCGAGAACATCTTCATCATCTCCGACCGCACGGTGATCACCCCGCCGACCAGCGACGGGCTGCTGCAGGGCATCACCCGCGATTCGGTGATGACGATCGCGCGGGACCAGGGCTACGACGTCGTCGAGCGCACCCTGGTGCGTACCGACCTCTACCACGCCGACGAGGCGTTCTTCACCGGTACGGCGGCCGAGTTGGTGCCGATCGCCGAGGTCGACGACCGCCCGGTCGGCTCCGGCAAGGTCGGTCCGATCACCCGCGAACTGGCCGAGATCTTCACCGCCGCGACGGTCGGCGAGGTGGATCTCTACAAGTCCTGGAACGAGTACGTCCGCGACTGATCCCGCCGCCTGACCGTGCCGCCCGGCGGCGCGGGGGTGCGTGCCGCCGGTCGCCCCCACCATCACCGCCGGTCGCCGCACCCTCGCCGCCGCCGGCGGGAGGGCAAAGCGCCACCGGCGGGTGATATTTCTCGCAGACTGGTGTCGATACGGCCGGGTGCCGTGCGTCGGTAGTAGTACGAGGCTCGACTCTGCGGGCCGAAGCGAGGGGACAGCGTGATGGCGCAATATCTGATCCTGATCTACGGGGACGAGAAGGCCTGGTCCACGGCCACCGCGGCCGACATGGAGCGGACGATGAAGGAGCACATGGCCTTCGGCGAGAAGCACAAGGACGCGCTGCGCGGCGGCAACGCCCTCCAGTCGACCCAGACCGCCACGTCCGTACGCAAGGACCAGTCGGGTACGGCGACGGTCACCGACGGCGCGTTCGCCGAGACCAAGGAGGCGCTCGGTGGCTACTACCTCGTCGAGGCCGCCAACCTCGACGCGGCGCTGGCCATCGCCAAGGATGTGCCGGCCGACCACGGCGGCGTCGAGGTGCGCCCGATCCAGGTCTTCGACTGACCGGCACCGCACTGCCTGTGGATCCGGGGGTCGCGGCCGCGGTCGCGGACGCGCACCGTCGCGAGTGGGCCTTCGTGCTCGCCGCGACGGTGCGCGTCACCCGGGACCTGGACCTGGCGGAGGAGTGCGTCCAGGACGCCTACGCCCAGGCGTTGGCGACCTGGGGCGACCGGGGGATCCCGGACAACCGCGGCGGGTGGCTCACGACCGTCTCCCGTCGGAAGGCGCTGGATCTCCTCCGCCGCGACGCGACGCTGCGCCGTACCCTCCCGCTGCTGCTCGATGACCAGGTCGAGGCAGGACCGGGTGATATCAGCACCCCGGACGACGACATCGTCGATGACCGGCTGCGGCTGGTTTTCACCTGCTGCCACCCGGCGATCGCGCAGGAGGCGCAGGTCGCCCTGACGTTGCGGCTCCTCTGCGGGCTGACCACCGCCGAAGTGGCCCGGGCGTTCCTCGTCGCGACACCGGCGATGGCCGCCCGGCTGACCCGGGCGAAGAAGAAGATCGCGGCCGCGCGCATCCCCTACCGGGTGCCTCCGGCCGAGGAGCTGCCGGCCCGGATCGACTCCGTGCTCACCGTCGTCCACCTGCTGTTCACCACCGGGTACACCGCGCCGGCCGGCGCCGACCTGGTACGCCGGGACCTGGTCGAGCGGGCGCTCGACCTGGCGCGGATGCTCCGGACGCTCCTTCCGACGGATGCCGACGTGGCCGGGCTGCTCGCGCTGATCCTGCTGACCGACTCGCGGCGCGCCACCCGGGTCGCCGACGACGGGCGGCTGCTGCTGCTCGCCGACCAGGACCGCACGCAGTGGGACCGGCAGGCGATCACCGAAGGTGTCGCGCTGGTGCGCGAGGCGCTGCGGCGCCGCCCGCCGGGCCGGTTCGCGCTGATGGCGGCGATCGCCGCAGTCCATTCCGAGGCGCCCACCTGGCAGGACACCGACTGGCGTGAGGTGGTGGCCCTCTACGACCTGCTCGTCGAACTCTGGCCGTCACCGGTCGTCGCGCTCAACCGCGCCGTCGCGGTCGGTCTGGCCGACGGACCCGCGGCGGGTCTCGCCGCGCTCGACGCGCTCGCCGGCGAGCCGCAGCTCGCCGGTTACGGCTACCTCGCGGCCGCCCGCGCCGACTTCCTGCGCCGACTGGGCCGTACGGCGCAGGCGCGCGACGCCTACCAGGAGGCCTTGCTGCTCACCGAGAACGTCGTCGAGCGGGACTTCCTCGCGAGCCGGATCCGGGAGCTCGACGGCTAATCCGGATGACGGCGCGGTCCGCCTTCGCCACACTACGACGATGTTGTCGCAGCACTGGCCGCTCGCCGACCTGCGGCTCCGCACGCCGCGGCTCGAATTGTTCTTGCCGTCCCTCGAGCAGCTGGCCGACCTCGCGGACCTGGCCGCCGAAGGCGTCCACGACCCGGCGTTCATGCCGTTCCTGCAGCCGTGGACGGACCAGCCGCCGGCGGAGCGCGCCCGCGGCACGATGCAGTACCACTGGGGGCAATGGGCCGCCTGGTCGCCGCAGCGGTGGAACCTCGAGCTCGTCGTCGTACGGGACGGCGTCGTGGTCGGCACCCAGGGCGTGGGCGCCAACGACTTCGCCGTGCTGCGCGAGGTCTACACCGGTTCGTGGCTCGGCCGGAAGTACCACGGGGACGGGATCGGCACCGAGATGCGGGCCGCCGTACTGCACCTGGCCTTCGCCGGCCTCGACGCGCAGTGGGCGAATTCCGGCGCCTTCGCCGACAACGCCCCATCGCTCGGCATCTCCCGGAAGCTCGGCTATTCCGAGAACGGGGTCACGCGTCGCGTCCGGCGCGGCGAGCCCGCCGAGGAGGTGGCACTCCGGATGAGCCGCGCCGACTGGGAGAGCCACCGCCGTACGCCGGTGGAGATCGACGGGCTCGAACCATGTCTGCCGATGTTCGGTCTCGGCGGCGCCGAGGAGACGGCGCGGTAGCCTCGCCGGGAGTCGAGATCCCATGGCGGAGGTGCCGATGAGCCAGCAAGTGCGAGGAGTCGTCGCTCGGAGCAAGGGTGCGCCGGTCACGATGGAGACGGTCGTCGTCCCCGACCCCGGACCCGGTGAGGCCGTGGTGCGGGTGCAGGCGTGCGGCGTGTGCCACACCGACCTGCACTACCGCGAGGGCGCGATCAACGACGATTTCCCGTTCCTGCTCGGCCACGAGGCGGCCGGCACCGTCGAGGCGGTCGGTGCCGGGGTCGACACCGTCGCGCCGGGCGACTACGTGGTCATCGCCTGGCGGGCACCGTGCGGGCACTGCCGTGCCTGCCTGCGCGGCCGGCCGTGGTACTGCTTCGACAGCCTCAATGCCCGGCAGCCGATGACGCTGGACGACGGCACCCCGCTCACCGCCGCCCTCGGGATCGGCGCGTTCGCCGAGAAGACGCTCGTCGCGGCCGGCCAGTGCGTACCGGTCGATCCGGCCGCCCGGCCGGAGGCCGCCGGTCTCGTCGGCTGCGGCGTCATGGCCGGTTACGGCGCGGCCGTCAACACCGGCGGGGTGCGCCAGGGCGACACCGTCGCGGTCATCGGCTGCGGTGGTGTCGGTGCCGCGGCCATCGCCGGCGCCTCGATCGCCGCCGCCCGCACGGTGATCGCCGTCGACGTCGACAAGGCCAAGCTGGAGACCGCCCGCACATTCGGTGCCACCCACACCGTTGACGCCGGTTCCGAAGACGTCGTCTCCCGCATCCGCGAGCTCACCGACGGCTTCGGCGCCGATGTCGTCGTCGAGGCGGTGGGCCGGCCGGAGACCTACAAGCAGGCCTTCCTCGCCCGCGACCACGCCGGCACGCTGGTGCAGGTCGGCGTACCCGATCCGTCGATGCGGGTCGATCTCGGCATGATCGACCTCTTCGGCCGCGGCGGTGCGCTGAAGTCGTCCTGGTACGGCGACTGCCTGCCGACCCGGGACTTCCCGACGCTCATCAACCTGTACCTTGCCGGCCGGCTCGACCTCGACGGCTTCGTCAGCGAGACGATCGCCCTCGACGAGGTCGAGCAGGCGTTCGACAAGATGAAGGCCGGCACGGTGCTCCGCTCGGTCGTGGTGCTGTGATCCGCGCCCAGCGCGTGATCACCTCCGGCGTGTTCTCCCTGGACGGACAGGACTTCGAGGTCGACAACAACGTCTGGCTGGTCGGCGACGACGCCGAGGTCGTGGTGATCGACGCGGCCCACGACGCCGGCCCGATCCTCGACGCGATCGAGGACCGCCGGGTCCGGATGATCGCCTGCACGCACGGGCACAACGACCACATCAACGCCGCGGTCGACCTGCAGGCGGCGACCCGGGCGCCGATCGCCCTGCACCCGGCCGATCGGATGCTCTGGGACACCGTGCACCCCGACGTCGCGCCGGACGTCGAGCTCACCGACGGGCAGCAGCTCCCGATCGGCGGGTCCGCGATGACGGTCCTGCACACGCCGGGCCACTCACCAGGCTCGGTGAGCCTGCGCACCGGCCGCATGGTCTTCGCGGGAGACACCCTCTTCGCCGGCGGGCCGGGTGCCACGGGACGGTCCTACTCCGACTTCGACACGATCATCGCCTCGATCCAGGACCGGCTGCTGACGCTGCCGCGCGACACGATCGTGCACACCGGGCACGGCGACGACACGAGCATCGGCGGCGAGGCGCCGCACCTGTCGGAGTGGATCGCCCGCGGCCACTGACCGGCGCGATCTCACCCCGCATGATCAAGAGGGGATCCATTCGGCGTTTCGCGCGCAATTCCCCTCTTGATCATGGCGGTGGGACCGCCGGCGTCTCACGATGCGGGAAGTTTTGTCCACCGATGCGATGCTGTGCGAGACTCGTGCTCGTGACCCCCCGCATGATCATTAGCACCTAGCGCGCTCGCGATCCCGCTTGCGCGCAGACCTCCCGCATCCGCGGGAGGTCTTTTTCGTTGAAGGGCTCCCGCCACGATGACTGACGACCGGTTCCACGTCTTCGACACGACCTTGCGCGACGGGGCGCAGCGCGAGGGAATCTCGTATTCGGTGACCGACAAGCTCGCGGTCGCCCGCCTGCTCGACGAGCTCGGCGTCGGTTTCATCGAGGGCGGCTGGCCGGGCGCGATGCCCAAGGACACCGAATTCTTCGCCCGGGCCGCCCGGGGCGAGCTTGCGCTGCGGAACGCCAAGCTGGTGGCGTTCGGTGCCACCCGGAAGGCCGGCGTCCCGGTGAAGGAGGACGCGCAGGTCCGCGCTCTGCTCGACGCGCAGACGCCCGTGGTGACGCTGGTCGCCAAATCCGATGTCCGTCATGTCACGAAGGCGCTGCGGACCACGCTCGAGGAGAACCTCGCGATGGTCGCCGACACCGTCGCCTTCCTCGTCGCGGAGGGCCGCCGGGTCTTCCTCGACTGCGAGCACTTCTTCGACGGATACCACGCCGACCGGGACTACGGCGTACGGGTCCTCGAGGCCGCCTTCCAGGCCGGCGCCGACGTCGGGGTGCTGTGCGACACCAACGGCGGGATGCTGCCGATGGGGATCCACGACGTCGTGACCGAGGTGCGCCAGCGCACCGGCGGGCGGATCGGCATCCACTGCCAGGACGACACCGCCTGCGCCGTCGCCAACACCCTCGCCGCCGTCGACGCCGGGGCGACCCACGCCCAGTGCACGGCCAACGGGTACGGCGAACGCGCCGGGAACGCCGACCTCTTCGGAGTACTCGGCGGGCTGGTCACCAAGATGGGCTACGCCGACATTCTCCCGACCGGCTGCCTGTCGGAGATGGTGCGCGTGTCGCACGCCATCGCCGAGATCGCCAACATCGCGCCCAACACGCACCAGGCCTACGTCGGCGCCAGCGCATTCGCGCACAAGGCGGGGCTGCACGCCAGCGCGATCAAGGTGAGCCCGGAGCTCTACAACCACATGGAGCCGGAGCTGGTCGGCAACGACATGCGGGTGCTGGTCACCGAGATGGCCGGCCGCGCCAGCGTCGAGCTGAAGGGCCGCGAGCTGGGCATCGACCTGGCCGGCAGGCCCGACACCGTCGGGCGGGTGGTCGACCGGGTCAAGGACCTCGAGGCGGGCGGGTGGTCCTTCGAGGCCGCCGACGCGTCGTTCGAGCTGATGGTGCGGGAGGAGCTCGGCGAGGGGACCCGGCCGTTCACCGTCGAGTCCTACCGCGTCATCGTCGACCGGGGCGCCGACGGAACCGTGGCCAGCGAGGCCACGGTGCGGCTCTACGCCAAGGGGGAGCGGGTGGTCGCCACCGGCGAGGGGGCCGGTCCGGTCAACGCGCTGGACCGGGCGTTGCGGTCGGCGCTCGAGCGGATCCACCCCGAACTGGCCGGTCTCGAGCTCGTCGACTACAAGGTCCGCATCCTCGAAGGCCGGCACGGCAGCGACGCGGTCACCCGGGTCCTCGTCGGCACCGGCGACGGCACCCAGGAGTGGACCACGGTCGGCGTGCACGAAAACGTCATCGAGGCATCCTGGCTCGCCCTCGACGACGCGGTCCGCTACGGGTTGCTGCGGTCGGCCTGACCGCCCGCAGCGCTCTGGGCGCACGACCCGGCGCCGCAGTTGCACCCACCGCAGCCGGCGGGCGGCGCGCTCCTGGTGGCGGCGCGGGAGGCCACCGTCTGCAGTCGGGTGGTCGCGTAACCGGCGAGCAGCCCGAGCAGGACGAACGGGATGCCGAGGATCCGGACCACGGCGGGACCGCCGGTGGCCCACGGCAGGATGCCGGCGACCAGGAGCACGGCCGCGAGGGCGACCAGCCGCACGCGGGCGCCGGTCACCGGCCGACCTCGGGGGAGCACGTCACCCGGTCAGTCTTCCAGCAGGTCGCCGGTAGGCTCGACGCGGACCCGTCCACCCGCCCGTGAGGGAGTCGTCGTGCGCATCGCCCGGTTCGCCCACCCTGAGGGGTTCGCCTTCGGAGTGGTCGGGGAAGGCGATCCCGCGACCGACCCCATCACGGTCGCCGAGGTGGCCGAGCACCCCTTCGGCCCGGTGTCCCTCACCGGCAAGCAGTGGCCCTTGGCCGACGTACGGCTGCTCGCCCCGATGCTGCCGACCAAGGTGGTCTGTGTCGGGAAGAACTACGCCGACCACGTGCGCGAGATGGGTGGGGACGAGCCGCCCGCCGCGCCCGTGCTCTTCATCAAGCCGTCCACGTCGGTGACCGGGCCGAACGACCCGATCCGGCTGCCCCCCGACGCCGGGCGGGTCGACTTCGAGGGAGAGCTCGCCGCCGTGATCGGCGGCGTGGTCCGCGACGCGCCGGTGGAGAAGGCGCTCGACTCGGTGCTGGGCTACACCTGCGCCAACGACGTGACCGCTCGCGACCAGCAGCGGGCCGACGGCCAGTGGACCCGGGCCAAGGGGCACGACACCTTCTGCCCGCTCGGCCCGTGGGTCGAGACGACGCTCGACCCGGCCGACCTCGCGCTGCGCACCACGCTGGACGGCGAGGAGCGGCAGGCGTCGCGCACCTCGCTTCTGCTGCACGACGTCGCGACCCTGGTGTCCTACATCTCCCACGTCATGACCCTGCTGCCCGGTGACGTCGTCCTCACCGGCACGCCTGCGGGTGTGGGCCCGATGGTCGACGGCCAGACGGTCTCGGTGACCATCGACGGCATCGGCACGCTGAGCAATCCGGTGACGACCCGATGAGCGCGCCGGTCCGGGTCCGCTTCCCGCCGTCACCGACCGGCGACCTGCACGTGGGCAACGTCCGCTCCGCGTTGTTCAACTACGCGTTCGCCCGGCACACCGGCGGCGTGTTCGTCCTCCGCATCGAGGACACCGACCAGGTCCGCAGCACCGAGGCGTCCTACCGCGGGCTCCTCGACGAGATGCGGTGGCTCGGCCTCGACTGGGACGAGGGGCCGGAGGTGGGCGGACCGTACGGGCCCTACCGGCAGTCCGAGCGGGGCGGTGACTACGCCGACGTCGCCGCGCGGCTGCGGCAGGCCGGCCACGCCTACCCCTGCTACTGCACCCCCGCCGAGGTGGAGGCGCGCACCAAGGCGGCCGGGCGATCACCCGGCTACGACGGGCACTGCCGCGACCTCGACGCGGCGCAGCGCGCGGCGTACGACGCCGAGGGCCGCTCGTCGGTGCTGCGGTTCCGGATGCCCGATGAGGCGGTCAGCTTCACCGACCTGATCCGCGGACCGGTGCGGTTCGAGGCCGAGCACGTCCCGGACTACGTTCTCGTCCGCGGTGACGGCTCGCCGCTCTACACCCTCACCAACCCGACCGACGACGCGCTGCAGCGGATCAGCCATGTCCTGCGCGGCGAGGACCTGCTCTCCTCGACGCCGCGGCAGATCCCGCTGCACCGGGCGCTGCGTGAGCTCGGCCTCACCGATGCGCCGATGCCGGAGTTCGGCCACCTGCCGTTCGTTCTCGGCGAAGGCAACCAGCGGCTGTCCAAGCGCAAGACGCCCGAGGCGTCCCTGCGGTTCGTCCGCGAGCAGGGCTACCTGCCGGAGGCGGTCCTCAACTATCTCGCCCTGCTCGGCTGGTCCATCGGGGACGACCGGGAGCTGTTCACCCTCGACGAGATGTGCCGGGCGTTCAGCCTCGACCGGGTCAACGCCAATCCGGCGCGGTTCGACACCCGCAAGCTGCAGGCGATCAACGGGATCAAGGTGCGGGAGCTGCCGGTGGGGGACTTCCTCGCCCGCATCACCCCGTTCCTCGAGCAGGCCGGGCTCGTCGACAACCCGCCCGACGCCGAGCAGCTGCAGACCCTGCGCGCCGCCGCCCCGTTGATCCAGGAGCGGGTGAGCCTGCTCACCGATGCCGTTCCGATGGTGGACTTCCTGCTCGTCGACGAGGACCGCTTCTCGGTCGACCCCGACGCCGCGGCGAAACAGCTGCAGCCGGAGAGCCTCCCGACCCTGCAGGCGGCGCAGGCGGCGCTCGACGGGGTCGACGGGTGGACCGCCGAGAGGCTGCAGGACGCCCTGCGGGCCGCCCTCGTCGACGGGCTGGGGCTCAAACCGCGGCGCGCCTTCGGTCCGGTCCGGGTGGCGGTCACCGGCCGGGTGGTCTCGCCGCCGCTGTTCGAGTCGATGGAGATCCTCGGCCGGGACCGGACGCTGCGGCGGTTGACCGCCGCTGTCGCCGCGGTCACCGCGACCGGTGCGGAGTGACCTCCCGGGACGGCGGGTTTGGGTCCGGCATTCGGGGTCCGGTATCCTCGTCGCGGACACGGCAGGGGAGCCGCCAGCACTCACGCCGTTCGCCTTGGGGTATGGGGTAATTGGCAGCCCGACTGGTTCTGGTCCAGTTAGTCTAGGTTCGAGTCCTGGTACCCCAGCGCCGTTCACGCATCACCTAGGGCCCCGTCGTCTAGCGGCCTAGGACACCGCCCTCTCAAGGCGGCGGCGCCGGTTCGAATCCGGTCGGGGCTACCAGCGCAGCAGATCGCCGGCTCGGTTCGCCGTGTCGGAAGCTGAACCTTGATCATCCGGCGCGGTAGGTCGGCGGTCGCAACGCGACACCTCCTCGGTCCCCCGCGCCTATCCGACCCGGTATTTGACCCTGTGCGAGACCGCGTCCCCGTATGTGGTTTGTGCGTAAATCATGTAGGTCGAGCCGGTGGACAAGGTCAGGAGGTGTCGTTTTCCCGAGCCGTCGAACCAGGTCAGTCGACCGTCCTGATCGGGACGATACGAGGTCCGGTAGGTGTGGTCCGCCAGGCACGTTGCCGGCGTGAACAGGTCCTTGCCATCGAAGTAGATGTGTATCTCGCCGCCCCGGCGGGGGCAGTTGCCGGAGACAAAGAACGTCGTATCGGGCTGACCGCGATCTGGCACAAGGGCGAGCGTGACGCCGCTCGGCCCCTGCGAAGCAGCCTCCAGCGGAGTTTCGCTCTTGCGGGGGGTCAGAAAGAACGTCAGCACCACCAAGACGGCGATGCCGAGTCCAACAGCGCCGACAGGACGCGTCCAATGTTCGGGGACCAGCTGCATGATCAGCGCCGCACCCGCCAAGCCGATGCCGATGAGCCCAATCATCAGCGAGGCGTAGAGCGGCAGCGAGAGCTTGTCGACAAAGAGCGTAATAACGGACGCAACGATGGTCAGCATGCCGGCGCCGACGAGGGTTAGCGCCTTCGGGTCCCGTTTTGTCCCGCCCCGTCCGGCGTCGCCGGGCGGCGCTGCCGACCCGTCGTGGGGCGCCCGTTCGCGACTGGGTTGCTGGCCCATGACCCGCCCCTACCCCGCGGCTGTACTCGCGTGGAGCTTATCGTCGGAGTGCGGCCGAAAATCCACCCTCAGCATTTTTCGCGTTGCGGACGCAGGTAGGGGTGAAGCCGAGCAGTCGGCCAGAGGTGACGGCATTCCGCCCCGCCTGTACAGAAGGTGACCTACGATTACGGTATGTCACCAATTGAATACGCGCGGTCACCGAGCCTCCTCGGCGCGACCTCATGACCTCGAGGAAGCGTCTCCTCGTCATCGCGGTGGCGACCCTGCTTGCCGGGTTGGTGGCAGGGGTCGTGAGCATCACCACGGCCACGGCGTCCCCGCCCGCGGGACCGTCGGCGCCGTACGTCCCGGGGACGGACGGGCACCGACCGGGTCATCCGACGGGGATCCGCCCGAACCAGGCCGGAGACCCATCCGGATCTCACTTCGGCCAGTACGACCCGGGTGCCTGGGGCTGGACGTGGGCGCCGGGGTCGATCCCGTTCTCCTATCACGGGCATTCCTTCCCCCAGGGTGTGGTCAACGCCGACGTCGCGACGATCGACACCAAGATCCTCGACATCATCGTCCCGAAGATGAGCGAGTCGCTGTGTCACGCCGGGGACTGCTGGGGATATGAGGTGCGGCTGATCGCCGGCTCGTCGTCCCGGTCCTTCCACGGCTACGGGCTGGCACTGGACGTCAACGCCGAGACCAACGGGCAGACGTCGCAGCCGATGTCGAAGTACACCACGACACTCCCGCTGAACACGGGGTCGTTGATCCGCCCGTACGGCGCCGAGTGGGGCGGGGACTGGTCCGCGGACTCCCCGCGCGACCCGATGCACATCGAGATCCACCTCTCCCCGGCCGGCGCCAAGACCGTCGCGGCGAAGATCCGCAGCGGGGTCGCTCCGAGGGGGCCGGCGTTCGCCCGGTTCGGCTCCACGGTCACCCTGACCGGACAGGCCGCTCCCAATGCCGGCGTGACGGTGTGGCTGCTCCGGCGTGGCACGGCCAAGTACGTCGGGCACGCTGTCACGGCGACGAGTACCGGGGCGTGGACCTTCCGCTACCGCGCGGCCGATGACTACTGGTACTCCTCGTCGACGGGGGGCATGACCTCGCCGGCCGGGCGGACCCGGATCGAGCCTTACCTGACCGGTCCGGCGACGGTGCGGCGCGGCTCGACGGTCACCATCACCGGCACCGGCCGGCCGCAGACCACCCTCACGGTCTTCATGCACCGTCGCTACACGACCGGCTACTACGCCAACGCGAAGGTCACGGTCACCGGCTCGGGGACCTGGCAGACCAGGTATGCGGCGAACGACGACTACCGCTACTACGTGGTGGACAACATCACCAAGCGGGTGTCCAACTACGGCCTGACGCAGGTCCGCTGATCTCCCGCGGCGGTCTGCTCAGCGGAGGATCCGACCGCGGCGGAGGGCCAGCACGCCGGACGCGAGGCCGAGCAGCGCGATGACCAGCGCGGTGATCGCGAGCGCCAGGGCGGCGGCGGACCCGGACGACGCCGGCGCGGACGACGTGACGTGAGCCGGGGTCTGCGCGGCCCCGCCGGGCGACCCGGCTCCGACGGCAGTCAGGGTGAGCGTCGGTGCCGGGTGTTCGGGCTCGGGAGCGCCGGGCGCGGCGACCTGGATCCACCGCACGACCTGACCGTTGCTGTAGGTCTGCAGCGCCGGGAACCGCAGCACCGCGGCCTTCGGCAACGGGTCGGCGGAGAGGGAGAACTCGTCGAATTCTCCGGGCTTGATCGCACTCGCCGCTGACCTCGCCCGCCAGGTGATCTCCGTGACGGCCGTGGTGACCGGCCCGTCGTCGGTCTGGATGGGCTTGGCCAGCCGCGCCGTCGTCACGTGGAAGGACCACCCGGGGTGCGGCTGCACCGCCACGCTGGCGATCGGTGTGGTTCGGGGGAGCGAGACCCGCAGGGCGGTCGTCGACGCGTTGTCCGCCTCGGTCGGCACCCGGAAGGTGATCTTGGCTCCAGCTCCGGGTGCGGCGGTGTCGGCATGCACCGTCACGTGCGCGAACGCGGGTACGGCGCCGATCAGCACCACCGTCGCGACGGTGGCGGCGAGCAGTCCGAGCCGGGCAACGGTGCGGGCGGGGCGGTGGAGAATGACCACAGGTCTTCCTTCAGATGCGGATCGGTCGTAGTGCACGGGTATGGCGACCCGGAACGCGGTCGCGTCGAAGGTGGAAGTCTGCACGCTGACGTCGAGGTCCCATCGCCCGGCGAGGGGGAAGGTGGTCACCGCCCGGGCCCGCCCCGCGGCACCGCGGGTAAAGCGAACCGGCACCGGGCCGACGTGGTGTGCGGGCAGGCTCAGCGAGCCGCTCACCTGCAGCAGCGGCAGCGGGTGACCGGACGGCGCGTCGACGTGCAGGCGGATGGTCGTCGTTCCGGTGTGCGCCGGGTCGACCATCACCTGCAGGCGGGTCTGGTCGGCCACCACCGTGCTGCCGTAGCGGGGCGCGTAGGTCTCCTTCGCCTGCGCCGTGTTGACGAGGATCGTGGTGACGACGAGAACGGCGACTCCGATCACCACCTCGCCGACCAGTCCGCGGCGGAGGGCGGCCAGCGGGACGCGCGTCGCCTCGCCGTGTCGCACCGGACGGCGGCCGGTCACGGTGGGCGCGGTGGAGTGCAGGCCGTCGGCGTGCGCGACCGTGCGTGGGGCGAACAGGCCGGTCGGCCGGGCGGTCGCATAGTGGCGGTGCACCCAGCGGCGGGCCAGGTTCCCGAGTGCGATCAGGACGACGAAGCCGGCGATCTTGGCCAGCAGCAGCCGACCGTAGACCGTGTCGACCAATGCCGGCCACGACCCGACCTCGCGCCACGACTGGTAGCTGCCGGTCGCGGCGATCACCGCGACGGCGACCATCGCCAGCCGGGAGAAGCGGGGAAGGACGATCGACAGGTCGAGCGCGCGTGACCGCGTCGCCAGGCAGTCGACGAGCAGCGCCAGTCCCCCTATCCAGAAGCCGATCGCGGCCAGGTGGGCGACGTCGCTGGTCACCGTCAGAGCGCTGAGCGCGTCGTCGTCCGCGTGGCCGGAGAGCGCGAACGTCACCAGGACGCCGACCGTGACACACAGTCCGGCACCGAGCACCCAGGCCGGGGGCCGGACCGCGGGCCGGGCGGCGCGCACCGAGGACCGGCCGGTGGCCGGCGGCCGCCGGGAGAAGGCGAGTCCGAGCAGTGCCGCGAACATCAGCAACAGGGTGATCCGGACCATCGACGCCATCCCGAAGCGGGTGCTGACCGTGGTCGAGAACAGCCCGGGGTCGAACAGTCGGCCGAGTCCGGCGCCCGCACCGTAGGGGCCCTGCAGCAGCAGGCCGCCGGCCGCGCCGATGACGAGCAGGCTCCAGCCGGTCCACACCAGCACCCGGGCGCGGCGTACCCGGCGACCGACGGGCCAGAGCGCGAACAGCACCGTCGCGCTGCCGAGGCCGAGCGCGATCCCCACGAACCCGGCGAACCTCGTGACCCCTAGCAGCATCCCGACGGTGGCACTTCCGCCGGACTCGCCGCGGGCGGTCCCGGCGACGGCGCTGGGGTGTCCGACCGAGAACGTGAAGCCGCCCGACACCGGATGGGAGTCGGCCGAGATCACCCGCCAGGTGACGGTGTAGGTGCCCGGGCGCAGGCCCGGGCGGAGCCCGACGCCGACGGTGTCGCCGCGGCCGCCGGGGTGTCCGGCGGCGCCGCGGTCGACCCGGTGGAGCCGGTCGTCGTAGACCCGGATGGCGTCGGCCCGCACGGTGACCTGCTCGCCGAAACGCAGCGAGACACCGCGCGGTGCCCCGCGCAGCACGGCGCCGCTGGCGGGGCTGGTGCTCTCGAGCATCGCGTGGGCCGCGGCCGGCCGGCTGAGGACACCGCCGGCGACGATGCTGCCGGCGCCGGCGAGCAGCAGCACCGCGGCCGCCCGCCCGCCGTACCGCCGGAGGGCTGCTGCGGGCGGGATCCGGGCGCGGGCCGGGCGGACGGCCGCGATGAGGAAGCCGACCGCCAAGGCCAGGTCGAACGACCCGAGTTCGTGGGTGACGTGCATCGGTGCGACGTGGTCGTGGCCGAACAGCAGCACCGGAACCGTCGCCGCGAACTGTGCCGCCGCGACGAGAGCAAGTCCACCGCGCCACCACCAGTGGTTCCGGGATGGCTGGCCACCACCCGACGAGGTCACCGACGTGACGATGTCGTCGGTGCGGTCCGGCACCTGCGGTGCGCTGGCCACCCGGGCCCGCCGGGTCACCTCGTGGGCGGCCGCCCGCCATCGGCGACAGGCCCGGCAGGCCGTCAGATGCCCGCTCAGCTCGGCGGGGTGGACAGCCGGATCCTCACCGTCCAGCAGTGCCGAGGTCGCCTCACGCGCCTGTTCACAGGTCAGCACAAGCAGGTAGTCGCTCGCGGGCGGCGTGCGGTTCCCGGTGGGTCTCGATGGGTGGGGGCCGGTTCCGTCCCGCCGCCGCGGCACGCCTACGGTGACCCCCGTGGACGGGCTGACCGCGGCGCTGACCGCGGCCGGCCGCGGTGACGAGGAAGCGCTTGCGTCGTTCATCCGGGACACCCAGGCCGATGTCTGGCGCTTCGCCGCACACCTGGTGGATCCGCAGACCGCCGACGATCTCACCCAGGACACCTACCTGCGTGCGGTCCGCGCGGCGACGTCCTACCGCGGCGGGTCCTCGGCCCGCACCTGGTTGCTCGCGATCGCCTATCGCGTCTGCATGGACGAGTTGCGCGCCCGCACCCGTCGTCGTCGCCGCGATGCCGCCCTCCGGCCCCCGGCCGACCGGCCGGGGATCACGCCCGACGTCGCGGAGCGGGTCACCCTGACCGCGGTCGTGGCCGGTCTCGACCTCGACCGCCGTACCGCCTTCGTGCTCACCCAGCTGATCGGACTGTCCTACGACGAGGCCGCTCGGGCGTGCAGCTGTCCGGTCGGCACCATCCGGTCCCGGGTCGCCCGGGCCCGCTCCGATCTCGTGCGCGCGCTCGCCCCCGACCTGTCGGTGAGTGCGACGCCGATTCCGGGTCGGTCGTCGGCCGGCGGCTACGCAGCTCCACGCAGCCCACTCCAGGCCGGGGGCTGAGGACCGCCTGGACCGTCCGGGCGTCCAGTCCGGACAGGGAACCCCTCCAGGAATGCGTGGTTGATGCCGCAGACGACCTCCGGCGCCGCCCTCAGCCCATGATCGTGATCGGATCGGTACGGCGTTTCGCGGCCATTTCCGATCACGATCAGGGGGGTCCGGGGGGGGGTCGACCGGGGCGGGTGCCGGTGGTCGACCGGCGCGGAGTTGCCGTCAGGCGATCTCGGCGGCGACGGTGGTCTCGGCGTGCTGGAAGGTACGCCGGTAGGCGAGCGGCGTGGTGCCGACCTGCTGACCGAAGTGGTGCCGGAGGAGGTCGGCCGCCCCGAAGCCCGTCCGGCGGGCGATCTCGTCGACCCCGAGAGCACCTTCCTCCAGCAGCTGCTGGCACAACAGGACCCGTTGGCGGGTCAGCCACTGGTGCGGAGTCGTCCCCGTGGCGGCGGCGAAGCGGCGGGCGAACGTACGGGGCGACAGGTGCGCCATGTCCGCCAGCCGTGCCACGGTCATCTGCTCGTCCAGGTGCGCCTGCATCCAGGCGAGCAGCGGCGCGAGGTCGTCACCGTCGGCGACCCGGGTGGGCACCGGGGTCTGGATGAACTGGGCCTGGCCGCCGTCGCGATGCGGGGGAACGACCATGCGCCGGGCGATGCCGTTGGCGACGTGCGCCCCCAGCTCCCGGCGTACGACGTGCAGGCAGGCGTCGATGCCGGCCGCGGTGCCTGCGCTGGTGATGATCTGGCCGTCGTCGAGGTAGAGCCGGTCGGGCTCGACCCGAAGGCCGGGGAAGCGGTCGTCCAGGCCATCGGCGTGCAACCAGTGGCAGGTCACGCGCCGCCCCTCGAGCAGCCCGGCCGCGGCGAGGAGGAAGACCCCGGAGCAGACGCTGAGCACGATGGCGCCCCGATCGATCCCCGCCTTCAGCGCGTCGACGATCGCCGCCGAGGGCGCGAGCTGCTCGGACTCCCAGGCCGGGATCACGATCAGATCGGCGCTCGCCACCCGGTCGAGACCGTGGCCCGCCCGGACGGTCATGCCACCGAGACCCGGGAGCGGTCGCGGATCGGCGGAGCAGACGGCGAAGTCGAAGTTGGGCAGGCCCTCGGCGGACCGGTCGAGGCCGAAAACCTCGCAGACGACCCCCAGCTCGAACGGGTGGATCCGGCGGTCGACGATGGCGACGACGTCATGAAGCATGGTTGGCAGGATATACCCGTAGCCTGTCAGTTCTGCCACTTCTCCCGCGGGCCCAGGGCACCGATGCTCGATGCATGACCGAACTGTTGCTCGCCGCCGGAGTGCTCGCCCTCCTCGCTCTCGCCGCCTGGCGTTACGGCGCCGACAGCCGTGACGGGCGGGACTGGCAGCAGCCCACCCGGGACTCTCGTCCGGACCGACCGACGTACCGGCGTGCGCACACGCCGGGCGCCGACCTCGCCTCGGTACGGCGCGGGATCGGCCGCCTCGTCGCGGCCGTCGCCGACGCGCACCGGCAGCAGGTCACGATGTGGGAGCGCTACCTCGAGCTCCAGCGGCCCTGGGAGAGGGACGCGTTGCGCTGGGTGCGCACCCGCCGGGGCTGGGTCCTCGACGGGCGGGTCGCACCTGCGACGCCTCCCGTGAGGCCCGACGAGACGCGGGTGCCCTGACGGCGGGGGCCCGCACCCACGCCGCTTCCCGAATCCTGCACAGCAGCGGAACCGGCCGTCGCGGCGCTACGCTCGAGACATGGTCCTCCGAATCCTGGGCATCGTCCTGGTCGTCTGGCTCGCATTCGTGCTCATCGGTCTGCTCGTCAAGGCGCTGTCCTGGCTCTTCATCCTGGGACTGGTGCTCGCCGCCGGAACGCTCGCGGTCGGCTGGGCGCGGCGCAAGTCCATCCGCTGACCGACGGCAAGAGCGCCCTCGGCGTCCCGACCGATCCGGAGGACGCCTGCCGCCTCAGGTGGTCTCGCCGAGTCTTCTGCTGAGTGCGCCCGCCGCGCTGCACACCCGCGGCGCGAGCCGCCCGCCCGGTCCGCGCCCCAGTCGCTGGATCGGCCCCGACACCGACACCGCCGCGACAACCGCTCCCGACCGGTCCCGCACCGGGGCGGAGACCGAGGCCACACCCGCTTCGCGCTCGGCGACGCTCTGCGCCCACCCCCGCCGGCGGACCTCGGCCAGGCCGCGCGCGCCGTACGCCGCGCCGGACAGCAGCGTCGCGAGGTCGGCCGCCGGTGCCCAGGCGGCCAGCACCTGCGCGGCCGAGCCGGCGGCCATCGAGAGGCGGGCGCCGACCGGCACCGTGTCCCGCAGCCCTTGCGCGGGTTCGGCGGCGAGCACGCAGACCCGCTCGGATCCGTCCCGGACGTAGAGCTGCGCGCTCTCCCCGGTGTCGTCCCGGAGCCCCACGAGCACCGGTCCTGCGGCCGCGAGCAGCGGATCCGGCACGGTGTGCGCGAGTTCCCGCAGCGCCGGGCCGGTGCACCACCGGCCGGAACCGTCGCGGCTGAGCAGCCGGTGCGACTCGAGCGCGACCGCCAGGCGATGCGCCGTGGCGCGGGGAAGCTGCGTCGCCTCCACCAGATCGGCCAGCCCCATCGGCGTACGGGCGACGGTGTCGAGCACCAATACGGCCTTGTCCAAGACCCCGATGCCGCTAGACTGTGTTCTCATAGAGCGATACTAGCGTCCCACATGATGGGATGTCATCTTCGGTGAGAGAGGGAGTCGGCATGGGTCGGACGCTCGCAGAGAAGGTCTGGGACAGCCACGTCGTACGACGGGCCGAGGGGGAGCCGGACCTGCTCTACATCGACCTCCACCTCGTCCACGAGGTGACCAGCCCGCAGGCGTTCGAAGGGCTGCGGCTGGCGGGCCGGCGGGTGCGCCGACCCGACCTCACCATCGCGACCGAGGACCACAACGTCCCGACGACCGGCCTGGGCGAGCCGATCGCCGATCCGGTGTCCCGCACGCAGATCGAGACGCTGCGCGCCAACTGCGCGGACTTCGGTGTGCGGCTCTACCCGATGGGCGACCAGAGCCAGGGCATCGTGCACGTGATCGGGCCGCAGCTCGGGCTCACCCAGCCCGGCATGACCGTGGTGTGCGGCGACTCGCACACCAGCACCCACGGCGCCTTCGGCGCACTCGCCTTCGGCATCGGCACCAGCGAGGTCGAGCACGTGCTCGCCACCCAGACCCTTCCGCTGCGGCCGTTCAAGACGATGGCGGTCAACGTCGACGGCGCGCTCCCGGTCGGTGTGACGGCCAAGGACATCATTCTCGCGGTCATCGCGCAGATCGGCACCGGCGGCGGCCAGGGGCACGTCATCGAATACCGCGGCGAAGCCATCTCCGGGCTGTCGATGGAAGCCCGGATGACGGTGTGCAACATGTCGATCGAGGCGGGCGCCCGGGCCGGGATGATCGCGCCCGATGAGACGACGTTCGGCTATCTGAAGGGCCGTCCGCATGCTCCGGCCGACGCCGATTGGGACGCCGCGCTCGAGTACTGGCGTGGTCTGGGCACCGACGACGATGCGACGTTCGACCGCGAGGTGCACATCGACGCGGCCGGCCTCGAGCCCTACGTCACCTGGGGCACCAACCCCGGCCAGGGCGGACCGCTTTCGGGTCGGGTGCCCGACCCGGCCGACTGCGACGACCCCGGGGAGCGCTCCTCGATCGAGAAGGCGCTGACCTACATGGCGTTGACGCCGGGAACGGCGCTGCGTGACGTCGCGGTGGACACCGTCTTCGTCGGCTCCTGCACCAACGGGCGGATCGAGGACCTGCGCGCCGCGGCCGAGGTGATCCGCGGCAGGCGGGTGGCCGACAGCGTGCGGATGCTCGTCGTACCCGGCTCGATGCAGGTGAAGGAGCAGGCCGAACTGGAGCGTCTCGACGACGTGTTCACCGCGGCCGGTGCCGAGTGGCGATCCGCCGGGTGTTCGATGTGCCTGGCGATGAACCCCGACCGGCTCGAGCCCGGCGAGCGGTCCGCTTCGACGTCCAACCGCAACTTCGAAGGCCGGCAGGGTACCGGCGGCCGCACCCACCTGGTGTCGCCCGCGGTCGCCGCGGCCACCGCCGTCACCGGTCGCTTCGCCGCGCCCTCCGACCTGTCCTGAGAGAAGGAGCCACCGATGGAGAAGTTCACCGTGCACCGCGGCCGCGCCGTACCGCTGCGGAACAGCAACGTCGATACCGACCAGATCATCCCGGCCGAGTACCTGAAGCGGGTCAGCCGGACCGGTTTCGAGGACGGGTTGTTCGCCGCCTGGCGGTCCCGGGACGCCGACTTCGTCCTCAACCGGCCGGACTACGAGGGTGCGACGATCCTGGTCGCCGGCCAGGACTTCGGCACCGGATCCTCGCGCGAGCACGCCGTGTGGGCGCTGACGGACTACGGCTTCCGGGTCGTCATCTCCCCGCGTTTCGGTGACATCTTCCGCGGGAACTCGCTCAAGGGGGGACTGCTGACGATCGTGCTGGCCGACGACGTCGTCGAGCAGTTGTGGACGCTCGTCGAGTCCGACCCGGCCGTCGAGCTGGTCGTCGACCTGCCCTCCCGCACACTGCGGGCACCGGGCATCGAGGTGGAGTTCGACCTGGACGACTACACCCAATGGCGTCTGATGGAGGGGCTGGACGACATCGGTCTGAGCCTGCGCCACGAGGACGAGATCGCGGCCTACGAGCAGAACCGCCGGCCGTGGCTGCCGGTCACCCGGTCGGCGTGACCGATACGGGGCGGGCCGGCGTGACCACCGCGGGCGTGGGCCACCCGCGCCCGCGGTGGGACGCCTCGCTCTACGCCGACAACACCTCGCACCACCGTCGGTTCGACGACGCGGTGCTCGACGGAATCGACGTGCCGGTCGACGCCCGGGTGCTCGACCTGGGCTGCGGCGTCGGGGACTTCACCTGCCGGCTCGCCGGCCTCGTACCCGACGGCACCGTCCTCGGGGTCGACGCCGCGCCGGACATGGTGCGTGTCGCCGCGAGCCGCTGCGACCGCCCGAACGTCGACTTCCTCGCCGCATCCGCCCAGCAGGTGCAGACGGTGGCCGCGGAGTCGTCGTACGACGCGGTGGTCTCGGTCGCCACACTGCACTGGATCCCCGCGGCCGACCATCCCGGCGTCCTGGCCCAGATCCGCCGGATCCTGCGCCCGGGCGGGCTGTTCCGGGCCGAATTCGGTGGTGCCGGGCAGATCTCCGCCGCCCGTGCACTCCTCGACGAGGAGGCGCGTGCCGCCGGTGGTACGTCGGCGCCGTGGTACTTCCCTGACGCCGACTCCTACCGCGACCTGCTCGAGTCCGCCGGTCTGTCGACGCAGGACGGATGGGTGCGTCTGGTGCGCCAGCGTCGATCGGTTCCGGACGCCGACGCGCTGCTCGGTTGGCTGCGCAGCCAGGTGCTCGTCGGCTACGACCCGGTGGTGCCCGAGGATGCACGAGATGCGTTCCAGCGACGTGCAGAGTTGCGTGCGGTCGCAGAATTGCGGCGAGTCGACGGAAGTTTCGATCAGGACTACGTGCGACTGGATCTGCGCGCCCGGCGCACCACCTAGCCGGTTCCCCACCGGTTTCGCAAGCTCGGATTCCCCTACTGCATAAGGGAATCGGGCGTTGCAGAGTATCGGTCCGGTACGGGCGGAAGCCGCTGCAGGCGGCCTGGAGGCCTCCGGATTGCGCTGCGACACAGGACTTTCTCCCGGTAGGGTCGTTGTGCCGAACCGCGATCACGCCTACCGTTCGGCGCAAGTCGGCAGATAGAGCCGAGGAGACGTCCTGGGAGGGACACGTGAACAAGGCCCAACTGGTTGAGACGCTGTCGCAGCGTCTCGAAGGGGACAAGAAGTCCGCTGCCGCCGCCGTCGACGCCGTGGTCGACACCATCATCCGTTCCGTGGCCAAGGGTGAGAAGGTCGCGATCACCGGATTCGGTGTCTTCGAGAAGCGCATCCGTGCGGCCCGCACCGCCCGCAACCCCGCGACCGGCGCGACCGTGCGCCTGAAGCGGACCTCGGTTCCGGCGTTCCGCGCTGGCCAGGGCTTCAAGGACGTCGTCAGTGGCGCGAAGAAGGTCACCAAGGCCCCCGCCAAGACGACTGCCAAGAAGACCGGCGCCAAGAAGGCCGGCGCCAAGGCGACCGGAGCGAAGAAGACCGGCGCCAAGGCGACCGGTGCACGGAAGACCGCGGCGACGCGGTCGACGGCCGCCAAGAAGACCACGGGGGCCCGCAAGACGACGGCCAAGAAGGCCGGCGCCGCGAAGAAGACGGCCGCCAAGAAGACCACGGCGGCCAAGCGCACCGCGCGCCGTTAGCCGCAGGGGCCAGGGCGACACCCGGCGACGAGCCGGCACCCGACGTCGGGTGCCGGTTCGTCGCCGTTCCGCCCCTGAATCCCGCCCCCGAAGCCCCGCCCCCCGTTTCGCCGCCCCGACGCACCGCTCCCGCCCCATTCCGCTTGAACGTCACGTTCAAGCGCTCTAGCCGCATCAATGTCACGTTGATGCGGAATGGTGAGCCGCGGAAGCGGGAATCGCGTCGGGCGCCGCGGTCAGGAGAAGCTGCGGAAGTGCTCGGCGGCCACCAGGTCCTCGCCGACGAAGTACAGCGCCCAGGTGCTGCCCTTCTTCGGGTCGACGGCCCGCAGCTGTACGCCGTCGGTCTTCCCGAGTCGTTCGACGACGGTCGGGATGGCACCGCCCTGGCTGCTGACCACCGTCGTTCCGCCCGCGGCGGCCAGGGCCCGGATCCGGGCGACAGCGCTGTCGGGGTCGTCCGTACATGCCTCTTCGCTCAACAGCGGTTCGCTGCCGACCGGAAGTCCGAGGTCGGCGGCAAGCGGAGCGACGGTCTGCACGCAGCGGACCCGGTCGACGGACACCACCCGGTCGGGTGCCCACCACGCCAGCCCCCGGCGCAGCTTGCCCGCATGGCGGGCGCCGACCGAATCCAGGGGCCGCAGGCGGTCGTCGTCGTGCCACGACGACTTGTCGCCCGCTCGACCGTGCCGGACCAGCAGCACGCAGGCCGTGGGAAACGGACCGGCCAGGAATGCGTGGACGATCTCGCGATCGCGATCGTAGGAGAGCCGGTCGGGCGTAGCGTCGGCGTCGAGCCAATCCAGCCGGTCGACCTCGTCGCCGGGTCGGAAGGCACCATCCAGACTGCGCATCGACCAGTAGTCGACCTTCTTCGCGCCGTCCTCGACGGTGTAGTGCTGGCTCGGGAGGCGGCGGCCCATCGCCGGCGTGAACCCGGTCTCCTCGACGACCTCGCGACAGGCGCCGAGCACCGGATGCTCGCCCGGGTGCAGCTTCCCCTTGGGTAGAGACCAGTCGTCGTAGCGCGGCCGATGGATGACCGCGATGTGCCGCTGGTCCGAGCCGCTGCGCCACAGCAGACCGCCCGCTGCCGGAATCTCGCGGCGAGCCACGGTCGCTAGTCGCCGCGACCGGTGTGCCGGCGCATCAGGACCTCCTGGTAGCTCTGTCCGGGCTGGCCGTCGGCGGTGGTGTGCCGGCGCCATTCGCCGTCGGGGTAGAGCTCCCAGCACGCGGTCGTGTCTGCCATCGCCAGATCCAGCGTCGACCTCAGCTGGTCGCACGCACCGGGATCGGTGACCCGGACCAGGGCCTCGACCCGGCGGTCGAGGTTGCGGTGCATCAGGTCGGAGCTGCCGATCCAGTACTCCGGATCGCCGTCGTTGCCGAACGAATAGATCCGTGAATGCTCGAGGAACCGGCCCACGATCGAGCGCACCCGGATGTTGTCCGACAGCCCGGAGACGCCGGGCCGGATCGAGCAGTTCGTGCGGACGAGCAGGTCGATGTCCACACCGGCCCGGGACGCGCGGTAGAGCGCGTCGATCGTCTCCTCGTCGACGAGGTGGTTGGTCTTGATGCGGATGGTGGCGGGGCGGCCGGCCCGGGCATGGGCCGCTTCCCGCTCGATCCGTTCGACGATGCCCGCGCGTACACCCTGCGGCGCCACCAGGAGCGAGCGGTAGGACGTCTGGCGGGAGTAGCCGGTCAGTACGTTGAACAGTGCGGTCAGGTCGGCGGCGACGACCGGGTCGGCCGTCAGCAGGCCGAAATCCTCGTACAGTCGTGCGGTCTTCGGGTTGTAGTTGCCGGTGCCGATGTGACAGTAGCGCCGGATCGCGCCGGCCTCCTGTCGCACCACCAGGGCCGTCTTGCAGTGGGTCTTCAGGCCGACGAGGCCGTAGACCACGTGGCAGCCGGCCCGCTCCAGCGCGCGGGCCCAACTGATGTTGGCCTGCTCGTCGAACCGTGCCTTGATCTCGACCAGCACCACCACCTGCTTCGCGGCCTCGGCGGCGTCGATGAGCGCGTCGACGATGGGGGAGTCCCCGGAGGTGCGGTAGAGGGTCTGCTTGATCGCCAGGACGTTGGGATCGGCCGCCGCCTGCTCGATGAAGCGTTGGACGCTGGTGGCGAACGAATCGTAGGGGTGGTGGACGAGCACGTCGCCCTCGCGCAGGGTCGCGAAGACGCTCTTCGGGGTCTCGCCGTCGGAAAGTCGAGGGGGCGTCGCGGGGACGAACGCCTCCTCCTTCAGCTCCGGCCGGTCCACGTCGTAGAGCTCCAGCAACGACGAAAGGTCGAGCAGACCGGGCACCCGCGAGACGTCGGCGCGACTCATGTCCAGCTCGCGCACGAGCAGGTCGAGCACATGGGGCGACATGGTGTCGGCGACCTCGAGCCGCACGGCCGGGCCGAAGCGGCGCCGGGCCAGCTCCCGCTCGAGGGCCTGGAGGAGGTCCTCGTCGCGGTCCTCCTCGACCTCGAAGTCGGCGTTACGGGTCACCCGGAACAGATGGTGCTCGACGACCTCCATCCCGGGGAACAGCTGGGGCAGATGAGCCGCGATGAGGTCTTCCAGGGGCAGGAAGCTCGCTTTCTCCGTCGAGGTCGCCCCGGCGTTGACCTCGCCCTCGCTGCCGACGGCGACGAAGCGCGGAACGTTGTTGGGCACCTTGATGCGGGCGAAGCGGTCGACCAGACCGTCCGGATCGCGGACCGTGACGGCGAGGTTGAGCGACAGGCCGCTGATGTAGGGGAACGGATGGGCCGGGTCGACCGCGAGCGGGGTCAGCACCGGGAAGAGGTGGTCACCGAAGTAGTCGTGCAGCCGGGACTGCTCGCCGACCGCGAGGTCCTGCCAGTGCACGATGGCGATGCCCTGCTCCTGCAACGCCGGGGCGACCTCCTCGACGAAGCAGCGGCCCTGCCGCTCGACCAGCGCCTGCGTGCGCTCGGCGATCCGGGCCAGCTGCTCCCGCGGCGAGAGACGATCGACCGAACGCACCGACAGGCCCATGCTCTGCCGGCGCTTGAGCCCCGCCACGCGCACCATGTAGAACTCGTCGAGGTTGCTGGCGAAGATCGCGAGGAACTTCGCCCGCTCGAGCAGCGGCAGGTCGCGATCCTCGGCCAGGGTCAGCACCCGGCCGTTGAAGTCCAGCCACGAGACCTCGCGGTTGAGGAACCTGTCCTCCGGCAGCGGTGCATCGTCGACGTCGATCGACGGGCGCCCGGTGTCTCCCGTCGGGGGGTATTTCTCCGGCCGGGCCTCGGCGTCCGTGTCAGAGCTCATGACCTGATGATGCCCCGTCGAGGTGAACGACGTGCCCGATCCACCCACGATCGGGTCAGGGCAGCGTGCTCAGCGTGACCCGGACCACCCGATCGGCGTCCCGGTCGAGGCGCACCCGCTGTCCGCAGCGCAGCAGCCGCAGCCCACCGGCGGCGAAGGCCGCCGCGTCGAAGTCCAGCTGCCGTCCGTCGTCCAGCAGCACCGAGCCCGATCGGGTCTGCGGATCGAACCGGCTCACGGTGGCCTGCATCCCGGTCAGCGTACGGGACGATCCGGCGCCCGCAGGCGGGCTCAGAGCAACGCACGGGTGGCGGCCCCCACACCGAGCCGGGCCGCCGCCGCGAGGTCGGCCGGGGTGTCGACGTCGCGGCGCAGCGACGGCCAGTCTCCGTCCAGCTCGACCGCGCCGGAGTCCAGGTGCGCCTGCCGCGAGTCGGCCCCGTAGCGCGGCCGGAGCGTGGCACCTGGTCCGGCTGCCAGCAGCGTGGTACCGCGGCCGTCGGCGTCGGCCACGAACGAGCGCGACGCGCCCGTCGCGGCCTGCAGCGCCCGGGTCAGCTCGGCGCTCCGCAGGGCCGCGAGGTCGCTCGCCAGCACCGCGACCCCGTCGGCGGGGTCGAGCTCGGTGGCGACCGTCGCGCCGTAAGCCAACGCCGGGTTGAGCCCGGCATCGGGCCGGTCCGGGACCACGACCGCGCCGGCCTGCCCGAGTCGGTGGGCGGCCCGTTCATCGTCGGTGACCACGAGCACACGGGCCACCACGGTGCTGGACAACGCGGCGGTCACCGTGTCCACGGCCAGTGCCAGCGCGAACTCCTCCCGCCCGGCGGTGAACCCGGCCGCCGCCGCGGCGGCGTAGAGCCGCGACTTTGCGCGCGGCAGCCGCTTCACCGGAACCACAATGGACCAACGCATGACGACGACATCGTCGCAGGGCAGCCGAGGGCGGATGTGCGCGACCGGGCAGAATCCTGCTTCGCGGCAGATGTCGACGGCGACGAAGGGGCGGCACCGATGGGCAGGCGCAGGGCAGGGTTCTGGATCCGGCTGTGCGTGGTGCTCATCAGGCCGCTGGACGGTCTGCTGTTCAAGATCAGATGGGGCGGCACCGGAAATGTGCCGAAGACCGGTGGCGTGATCCTTGTCGCCAATCACGTCTCCTACGCGGATCCCTTCACGTTCGTCCGGTTCGTCTGGGACTCCGGCCGGATTCCCCGCATCCTCGCGAAGTCGAGCCTGTTCGCCCTTCCGGTCGCCGGCGCGATCCTGCGGGGTGCCCGGCAGATCCCGGTCCATCGCGGGTCGACCGAGGCGGGCGGGTCGTTGCGGGACGCGATCGCGGCGCTCGAACGGGGCGAGGCGGTCTGCATCTATCCCGAGGGCACCGTCACCCGCGACCCGAACTGGTGGCCGATGCAGGGCAAGACAGGAGTGGCCCGGCTCGCTCTGGCCACCGACGTACCCGTGGTGCCGATCGCCCAATGGGGCCCGCAGTTCGCGTACGACCGCTACCACCACAAGATGAGCCTGTTTCCCCGCAAGGTGATCCAGACGGTGGCCGGGCCGCCGGTCGACCTGTCGGCGTACCGGGGGAGGGCCCTGACCGGCGAGCTGCTGCGCGAGGTCACCGACCACATCATGCGCGCGGTCCGCGAACAGCTCGCCGGGATCCGGCAGGAGACGCCGCCGGAGAAGTTCTGGACGCGGCCCGGTCCGGGCGAGAACGGCACATGACCCGCGCGGCGGTACTGGGGGCCGGGTCGTGGGGTACGGCGTTCGCCAAGCTGTTGGTGGATGCCGGCCGCACCGTGACCCTCTGCGCCCGGCGGCCCGAGCTCGCCGCGACGATCCGGGAGACCCGGATCAACCCCGACTACCTGCCCGGCATCGTGCTGCCGGAGTCGTTGGTGGTCACTGCTGACGCCGCCGTGGCGCTGGACGGTCCCGACATCGTCGTCCTCGCCGTCCCTTCGCAGACACTGCGGACCAACCTGGCGCACTGGGCGCCGATGCTCGGCGAGGAGAGCACCGTCGTCAGCCTGATGAAGGGCGTCGAACTCGGCACGGACAAGCGGATGAGCGAGGTCATCGGCGAGGTCGGCGCGGTGCCGTCAGACCGGATCGCCGTGGTGACCGGGCCCAACTTCGCGCGCGAGATCGCCGCCGAGCAGCCCGCGGCCACCGTGATCGCCTGCCTGGACGCCGATCGCGCCGGCCGGCTGCAGCACGACTGCCGGACACCGTACTTCCGGCCCTACACCAACGGAGACGTCGTCGGTTGTGAGCTCGGCGGCTCGGTGAAGAACGTGATGGCCCTGGCCTGTGGCATGGCCGTCGGCATGGGGTTCGGCGACAACACCAAGGCGTCCCTCATCACCCGCGGTCTGGCCGAGACGGCGCGGCTCGGCGCGGTCCTCGGCGCCGATCCGGCGACGTTCGCCGGGCTGGCGGGGCTCGGCGACCTCGTCGCGACGTGCATGTCGCCGTTGTCCCGCAACCGCGCGGTCGGCGAGCGCCTCGGGCGTGGTGAGACCATGGCGGAGGCGACAGCGGAGACGCACGGCCAGGTGGCCGAGGGCGTGAAGTCGTGCCGATCGGTGCTCGACCTGGCCCGCCGGTACGACGTCGACGTGCCGATCACCGAAGGGGTGGTCGACGTGTGTCACGAGGGTATGCGTCCCGCCGAGATGGTGAGACGCCTGATGGGCAGGGAGATGAGGGCCGAGTGAGCGACCAGCAGCCGTCGTACGGCGAGGGCACCCGGGCGGTGCACACACCACAGCCGCCGGTCTTCGCCCAGAAGCCGCTCGGCCTGCCGGTGTACCGCACCGCGTCGTTCGGCTTCTCCTCGGCGGACGAATTCGCCGAGGTGCTCGGTGGTCGGGCGCCCGGATACTCCTACAGCCGGGTCGACAACCCCACCGCGGATGCGTTCGCGACCGCGGTGGCGGCTCTGGAGGGCTACGCCGTCGACGGCGACATCGTCGGGCAACCGTTCGCCTCCGGGATGGCGGCGATCTCCAGCACCGTGATGGCGCACGTCGGCGCCGGCGACCACGTCGTCTGCGCGGCCGCGGTCTACGGCGGCACCTGGTCGCTGCTCGCCAATGTGCTCTCCCGTTTCGGGGTGACCACGTCGTTCGTGGAGGGCAACGACGCCGCTGACTTCCGGGCAGCTGTCACCGAGCGGACCCGCCTGGTGTGGGTGGAGACGATCGCCAACCCCACGCTGGCGGTCGCCGACCTGCCCGGGCTTGCCGCCGTCGCGCACGAGGCCGGCGCGCTGCTCGGGGTCGACTCGACCTTCGCGTCGCCGGCGCTGTGCCGTCCGCTCGAGCACGGCGCCGACCTCGTGATGCACTCGGCCACGAAATACCTCAGCGGGCACGGCGACGTGACCGGTGGCGTGGTGGTCGGCCGGAGCGAGGTGGTGGACCCGGTGCGTCATCTGCGGATCGACCTCGGCGGGTCGCTCTCGCCGGACGACGCCTTCCTGCTGCACCGCGGTGTCTCGACCCTGCCGCTGCGGGTGTCCCGGCACAGTGCGTCGGCGATGGTCCTCGCCGAGGCGCTCGCCGCCCATCCCGCGGTCGCGCGGGTGCACTACCCCGGCCTGTCGTCCCATCGGGACCACCTGTTGGCGACCAAGCTCTTCGACGCCGGCCGGTTCGGGGGAATGGTCAGTGTCGACCCGCACGGCGGCCGGGACGCCGGCATGCTGCTTTGTGACCGGCTGCGGGTCGGGATGCCGGCCAGTTCGCTCGCCGGCACCCGCACCATCGTCAGCCATGTCGCCTCGACCACGCACCGCCAGCTCGCCGACGCCGACCTCGCCCGCGCCGGGATCGCCCCGTCGACGGTGCGCATCTCGGTGGGGCTGGAGGAACCGGGGGACCTCGTCGCCGACTTCGCACAGGCGCTCGACGGCCTGCGATGACCGGATAGGGTGCGGGCCGTGTCCAGTCCGCCGCGCAGGATCCGGGTGGCCGTCGTCTTCGGCGGTCGCAGCAGCGAGCACTCGATCTCCTGCGTCTCCGCGGCGAGCGTGATGGCGGCTCTCGACCCGTCCCGCTACGAGATCGTCCCGGTCGGCATCACCCGAGCCGGCAGCTGGGTCCTGACCGACGGCGATCTCGAGGCGCTGCAGATCCACGGCACGGCCCTGCCGCAGGTCGAGGCGGGCAGCGCCGTCGTACTGCCCGGTGACCCGACGGCCGGTGGTCTGGTGGTGGTCGAACCCGGGGAGGGTGCGCGGGCGCTCGGCGACGTCGACGTCGTCTTCCCCCTGCTGCACGGCGCCTACGGCGAGGACGGCACGATCCAGGGCCTGCTGGAGATGGCCGGCGTGCCCTACGTCGGCGCCGGTGTGCTCGGCAGCGCCGTGGCGATGGACAAGGAATACACCAAGAAGCTGCTGGCGGCGGAGGGTCTGCCGGTCGGCGATTTCGTGGTCCTGCGACCGGGGGAGCGGATCACCGAGGCGTCCCGGGAGCGGTTGGGCCTGCCGGTCTTCGTCAAGCCGGCACGGGCCGGGTCGAGCATCGGCATCACCCGCGTCACCGACTGGTCGGCGTCGGAGGCGGCCCTGGAGACGGCACGTGCCGTGGATCCGAAGGTGCTGGTGGAGGCCGCGGTCCCCGGCCGCGAGATCGAGTGCGGCGTACTCGAGGGGCTGCCCGGCGGGCCGCCGGAGGCCAGCCTGCCGGCCGAGATCCGGGTCCTGGGCGGGCACGACTTCTACGACTTCGAGGCGAAGTACCTCGAGGACGCCTGCGAGTTCGACATCCCGGCCAAGCTCTCCGACGATGCGACCGCGGCCCTACGGGCGATGGCCGCGCGGGCGTTCACCGCGCTGGACTGCGCCGGCCTCGCCCGGGTCGACTTCTTCGTCGGCGACGGCGAGGAGGTCACCATCAACGAGGTCAACACCATGCCCGGCTTCACCGAGATCTCGATGTTCGGCAAGTCCTGGGCGGCGACCGGCCTGCCCTACCCCGACCTGCTCGACCGCCTCATCGACACCGCGCTCCGCAGAGGGACCGGACTCCGATGACGGCGGTGCTTCGATGACGGCGGTGCTTCGATGACCACGCTGCACGTGGTGAAGGTTTTCGTCGGTCCCGACGGTGCGGGTGGCAACCCCCTCGGCGTCTTCCTCGACGGCGCGCAGGTGCCCGCCGACCGGCGGCAGGCGGTCGCCGCCGACCTCGGCTTCAGCGAGACCGTGTTCGTCGAGCCGGGCACGACGCGGCTGGAGATCTACACCCCGGCGGTCATGCTGCCGTTCGCCGGCCACCCGCTGGTCGGCACGTCCTGGCTGCTCGCCCGGCGCGACACGCGCGCCGATGTGCTGCGGCCGCCGGCCGGCGAGGTCCCGACGTGGATCGACGACGAGCGACGGCACTGGATCCGGGGCCGGGCCGAGTGGGCGCCGCAGATGGACCTGCGGCAGTACGCCGACCCGGCCGAGGTCGAGGCGATCACCGGGCCGCCGGACCCGGACGGCTTCGTCGACGCGTGGGCGTGGCGGGATGAGTCGGCCGGCGAGGTGCGGTCGCGGGTCTTCGCCCCCTCGCACGGCATCTCCGAGGACGAGGCGACGGGCGCAGCCGCCGTACGGCTGGTCACCTCGCTCGGCCGGCCGATCACGATCCGGCAGGGCGTCGGTTCGGTGCTCCATGCCCGGCCGGGCCCGGCCGGTACCGCCGAGGTCGGCGGGACCACCGTCCTCGTCGAGGAACGCGATTACCCGCTCTGACCCGCGGCGTGCCCGAGCAACCTCCCTGCCCACCCGCCCCGCCCCCTCATTTTGCTTGAACGTCACGTTCAAGCCATCTAGCGGCATCAACGTCACGTTGACGCGGAATGAGGCCCGGCAAGTTTCCGGCAACTTTCCGCGCCGTATTCCGCTTGAACGTCACGTTCAAGCCATCTAGCCGCTTGAACGTGACGTTCAAGCAAAATCCCGGGGCGTCGTGCGGCGCAGTGCGGTACGGCGGTCAGTGGCGCGGGCGGATCGGGACCGCGGGCAGGGTCTTCTTGACCGCCGCACCGATGTCGACGAGTGCGGCGTCGGCGGGATAGGACTCCGGGATCCGCACCTCGACGTAGACCCTGCGGTCCACCGCCGTCCACGTGGTGCCCTGGTTGAACCACTGCACCCCGTCGACGGAGATCGCCTCGGTGCCGACCTTGAACCCTGCCGGGCGGGGGACGTCGCAGTGCACGACGACCGCGGGATCGCCCCAGGCGAGAAAGTACTGGTCGTGCGCGTCGACCTCACGACGTGAGAGGCCGGCGACGGTACGCGGCAACGCGGCGAGGAAGGTCGGACAGTGCTTGTCACCGGCCGCGGTGCGCGGCACCGGCGACACGGTCACCGTCGGGAGCGGCGTCGCGGACGTCGGAGCATGCGTCCGGCCGGCCGACGAGGGTGTGACGTGCGGCCGGCCGACGAGGAAGAGGACGACGCCGACGACCACCGCGACCGGTACGGCGACGAGCGTCGCGGTGAGAACCGCGCGGCGCCGGGTCGCGTCGATCGCTCAGAGGTGGACGACGGGGCAGGTGAGCGTGCGGGTGATCCCCTCCACGCCCTGGACCCGCGCGACCACGAGCTTGCCCAGCTCGTCGACGTTGCGCGCCTCGGCGCGAACGATGACGTCGTAGGGACCGGTGACATCCTCGGCCATGGTGACGCCCTTGATCTGCGCGATCTCCTGGGCGACCGCGGCCGCCTTGCCCACTTCGGTCTGGATGAGGATGTACGCCTGGACCACGGCGAGCCCTTTCGTCGTCGGTGCCGGGAGCGGGTATGAACCTACCGCACGCGCCGCTGTGCTGATCACCGCAGGGAGGTAGCCATCACTGTCGCAGAGGCAGGCGAGTTCGGCCTCATAGAACGCATTGTGTCCCGGTTGGCCGGAGGCCCCGCGACCGTCCTCGGGCCCGGGGACGACGCCGCGGTCCTCCGGGCGCCCGACGGTCGGGTAGTGGCCTCGACGGACACCCTGATCGAGGGCCGGCACTTCCGGCGCGACTGGTCCGGCCCGGTCGACATCGGACACCGCGCGGCGGGGGAGGCGATGTCCGACATCGCCGCGATGGGCGCCGTACCCACCGGATTGCTGGTCGGTCTGGCCTGCCCTCCGGAGCTGCCCGTCGGCTGGGTCGAAGAGCTCGTCGACGGCATGCGGGAGGAGTGCGCGGAGCACGGCGCCGCTGTCGTCGGCGGCGACATCGTGCGGTCCGACGTGGTCGTGCTCGCCATGACCGCGCTGGGCGACCTGCAGGGCCGGGAGCCGGTCACCCGGGCCGGCGCCCACCCGGGCGAGATCGTCGCCGTCACCGGCCGGCTCGGCTGGTCGGCCGCCGGTCTCGCCGTGCTGGCGCGGGGGTTCCGGTCGCCCGCAGTCGTGGTCGGGGCCTACCGCCGTCCCGAGCCGCCCTACGCCGAGGGACCGCGGGCCGCGGAGGCGGGCGCGACGGCGATGTGCGACATCAGCGACGGACTGATCCAGGACGTCTGCCACATCGCGACCGCCAGCGGCGTCGGCATCGACCTGCGGCGCGACGCCCTCGTCGTCCCGGCCCGGCTGCGCGACGTCGGCCGGGCGCTGGGCGTCGATCCGATGGACTGGCTCCTCGCCGGCGGGGACGACCACGGCTTGGTCGCGACCTTCCCGGCGGAGGTAGGTCCACCGACGGGCTGGACACAGGTCGGCCGGGTGGTCGATCCGGTCGACGGCGGCACCGTCTCGGTCGACGGGGTCCCCCAGGATCCGGCCGGCTTCGACCACTTCCGGCGCGGGTGACATCCTCTAGCCTCCCGGCGGGCAGTGGCGCAGGAGGCTGGCGTGGGTGTGGTGACGATCTCGGCGGCGTACGGCGCCGGGGGTAGTGAGATCGGTCCGGCCGTCGCGGCGGACCTCGGCCTCGAGTTCGTCGACCGTGCCATCACGGCCGGAGTCGCCGCGAAGCTCGGCATCTCCGAGCAGGACGCCGCGGCGCGGGACGAGCGGGTCGACACCGGGCTGTGGCGGATCATCTCGTCGATGGCGCTGCTGCCCGACCTCGCCTACGCCGGGAGTCTCGCGCGCATGACCTTCAGCGACGAGCGCTCCTACAAGGAGAAGACCGAGCAGGTGCTGCACGAGGTCGCGGCCGGTCCCGGCGGGGTCGTGCTCGGCCGGGCGGCGGCGATCGTGCTGGCCCGCGAACCCGACGCGCTGCACGTGCGGCTGGACGGCGCCGTCGCCGATCGGGTCGCCGCGATGTGCCGGTGGAGCGGGGTGCCGGCCCGGGACGTCCGGCGTGACCTCGAACAGAACGACTCGGCCCGCGAGGCCTACGTCCGGCACTTCTACCGCACCGACGCCACCGATCCGCGCCACTACCACCTGGTGATCGACAGCACGGCCCTCCCGTGGGACGTGGTCATCGATCTCATCGTGCGGGCCGCCTGGGCCCGGGGGGTGACCGGCGGCGGGTAGCCGGCGCCTCAGGGCAGGTCGAGCGGCTCCTGACCGGCGTCGTAGACGAGCAGCCCGTCCGCCCGCAGCCGCACACCCGGGGTCGACCGGTGCTCGGCCAGCCGGCCGTCGGGCATCAGGTGCCGCACCTCGACACCGCGTGCGAGGGTGACGAAATCGGCGACGAGGCGGCGATGACAGCGCCACCACACCGACTCGCTGCACATCACGACGGTGGTCCGCCGGCGGGCGTCGGCGAGGAGATCGTCGATGGCCTCGACGAACCCGGCGGAACGGGTATGGGCGGCGTACCCGCGGAAGGCGTCGTTGCGCCACACCACATCGGGTGAGTCGGGCGGGGTCCGCCGGAAGCCGCCGAGGCGCTGCTCCCAGCGGTAGTCGATGCCGGCCGCCGGGAGCCAGATCGCGAGCTCGGCCCGGGCCACGTGCGGATGACGACGGCTGCCCGGTGCGGTGCGGATGTCGACCAGGGAGACGACGGAGGCGGCGTGCAGCCGCCGCTCCAGCTCCTCCTGCGACGCGGTGCCGTGACCGGTCGTCAACAGCTCAGGCGCGGGTGACCTTGCCGGCCTTGAGGCACGAGGTGCAGACGTTCAGCCGGCGACGGGTGCCGGGGGCCACCTGAGCCCGGACGGGCTGGATGTTGGGGTTCCACCGGCGGTGCGTACGACGGTGGGAGTGCGAGACGGACATGCCGAAGCCCGGCCCCTTGCCACAGACGTCGCAGACGCTCGCCACCGGAAACTCCTGATCTGAAGACAGCCGAAAGCCCCGGACGGACCCGGGGGGTGCCTCGCCAGTCTAGCCAGCCGGGCACGGCGGGCCAAACCGCGGGGCGCTCCGCGTCGGCGTGGCTCGCTAAGCTCCCGCCTGTGGCAGGCGTGGTGACCCTCGACACGCCGGCGCGCGGCGTGGTCGGCGGCAAGACGGCGAAGGCGCTGGAGCAGGCGTTCGGGCTGCGCACGGTCGGCGACCTGCTCCGGCACTATCCGCGCCGGTACGTCGAGCGGGCCGACCTCTCCGACCTCAGCTCGCTGGTCGTCGGCGAGCAGATCACGGTGCTCGCCGAGGTGCGCAAGGTGCACCGCCGGAAGATGCGCAACCGCCCCGGCACGCTGCTCGAGGTGGTGGTCGGGGACGGCCGGCGCACCCTCGCACTCACCTTCTTCAACCAGGCCTGGCGGGAAAAGGACCTCGTCGTCGGCCGGCGCGGGCTGTTCGCCGGCAAGGTCACCGACTTCAGGGGCACCCGGCAGCTCAACGGACCGGCCTACCAGATGCTCGGCGCCGCGGACGACCCCGACGGCGTGGTCGAGCAGTTCGCCGGGGCGCTCATCCCGGTCTACCCGGCCGCGGCGAACCTGCCGTCCTGGACGATTAGTCGGTCCGTCGGTCTGGCTCTGGCCGCGCTCGACCCGCCGGACGACCCGCTCCCGGAGCAGCTCCGCCGCCGGCACCACCTCGTCGACCTCGGGACGGCGCTGCACGGCGTGCACCGCCCACCCGACACCGGCGCCCTGCGGGCTGCCCGGACCCGGCTGGCGTGGGACGAGGCGATGACCCTGCAGGTCACGCTGGCGCAGCGGCGGGCGGCCGCGGCGGGACGGCCGGCCGTGCCCCGGCCGCCCCGGTCCGGCGGGCTGGCCCAGGCGTTCGACGCGCGACTGCCGTTCGCACTGACCGGGGGGCAGCGGGAGGTCGGTGCGGTGATCGCCGCGGAACTGGCCGCCGAGCACCCGATGCACCGGTTGTTGCAGGGCGAGGTCGGCAGCGGCAAGACGGTGGTGGCCCTGCGCGGCATGCTGCAGGTGGTCGATGCCGGCAGCCAGGCCGCTCTGCTCGCTCCGACCGAGGTCCTCGCCGGCCAGCACGCCCGGTCGTTGCGCGCGCTGCTCGGTCCGCTCGCCCGGGCGGGCGAGCTCGACGCCGAGGAGCAGGCGACCCGCGTCGTCCTGCTGACCGGGTCGCAGCCGGCCGCCGTACGTCGGGCCGCTCTGGCCGACATTGCCAGCGGGGCGGCCGGCATCGTGGTCGGCACCCATGCCCTGATCCAGGAGGGCGTGCAGTTCGCCGACCTCGGGGTCGTGGTCGTCGACGAGCAGCACCGGTTCGGCGTCGAGCAGCGGGACGCCCTGCGGATGAAGGCCGCGCAGCCCCCGCACGTGCTCGTCATGACCGCGACGCCGATCCCGCGGACCGTCGCGATCACCGTGTTCGGCGATCTCGAGACCTCCGCGCTGCGCGAGCTGCCCCTCGGCCGGTCCGCCATCGCGACGACGGTGGTGCCGGCCACCGAGCGTCCCGGCTGGCTCGACCGGGCGTGGGCCCGGGTGCGCGAGGAGGTCGACGCCGGCCACCAGGCCTACGTCGTCTGCCCGCGGATCGGCGGGGACGGCCGGTCCGACGATGACGCGGGCGGCGACTTCGCCGACGATGACGCGGGCGGCGACTTCGCCGACGATGACGCGGGCGGCGACTTCGCCGACGATGACGCGGGCGGCGAGCCCGACGCCGGCAACACGGCCGGGACGCTCGACGGCGGATCGACCGGCGACTCGGCCGGGCGACGCCCGCCGGTGTCGGTCATGGACGTCGCCCCCGGCCTGGCCGACGGCCCGCTCGCCGGGCTGCGGGTCGAGGTGCTGCACGGACGGCTGCCCGCCGACGACAAGGATGCGGTGATGCGCCGGTTCGCCGCGGGCGAGATCGACGTCCTCGTGGCGACCACCGTCATCGAGGTCGGCGTCGACGTGGCCAATGCGACGGTGATGGTGATCCTCGACGCCGACCGCTTCGGGGTGTCCCAGCTGCACCAGTTGCGCGGCCGGGTCGGCCGCGGCTCCGCGCCCGGTCTCTGCCTGCTGGTGACGGATGCGCCGGCCGGAACCCCCGCCCGGACCCGCCTCGACGCGGTCGCCGCCACGGTCGACGGATTCCAACTGGCCCGGCTCGACCTGGCTCAGCGCCGCGAGGGCGATGTCCTCGGCTCGGCCCAGTCCGGGCGGCGGTCGGCACTGCGGATGCTGTCGCTGCTGCGGGACGAGGAGCTGATCGTGGCGGCCCGCGAGGAGGCGACCGCCCTGGTCGACGCCGATCCCACGCTGGCGGGGCACCCCACGCTCGCCGGTCTCGTGGCGGCGCTGGTCGACGACGAGCGCGCCGACTACCTGGAGAAGGCCTGAGCCGACGGCGGCCCCGCCGGTGGGGCCCGCAATGGCGGGAGCGCCGTACGGTGACCAGGTGACCCGGATCGTCGGCGGCGGTGCGGGCGGCCGGCGGCTCGCCGTGCCGCCCGGGACAGGCACGCGGCCGACCGCCGACCAGGCCCGGGAGGGGCTGTTCAACACCCTCTCCGGTCTGCTCGACCTGTCCGGTGCCGCCGTCCTCGACCTCTACGCGGGGTCCGGCGCGGTCGGCCTGGAAGCGTTGTCCCGCGGGGCCGGCCGGGCGCTGTTCGTCGAGTCCGACGCCCGGGCCGCCCGGACCATCCGGGACAACGCGGCCCGGCTCGACGTCCCGGGCGCCCAGGTCGTCGCCGACCGGGTCGAACGTGTGCTGGCCGCACCACCCGCCGCCCGCGCCGGGGGCTACGACGCCGTCTTCGCCGACCCGCCGTACGCCGTCGCCGACGAGGTCGTCGACCGGATGCTCGCCGACCTCGCCGGCCGGGAGTGGCTCGCCGACGGCGCGGTCGTGGTCGTCGAGCGCGGCCGGCGCAGCCGGTCCCCGCAGTGGCCCGCCGGGCTCGTCCCGGTGAAGTCGCGCCGCTACGGCGAAGCGGTGCTTTGGTACGGTCGCCGACCGTGAGACGCGCGGTGTGTCCTGGTTCGTTCGACCCGGTGACCAACGGTCATCTGGACATCATCGACCGGGCCAGCCGGCTCTACGACGAGGTGGTCGTGGTCGTCGGCGTCAACCAGAACAAATCGCGGCTTTTCACCGTCGACGAGCGGATCGACATGCTGGCGCACGTCACCGACGGCCTGCCCAACGTGACGATCGACTCCTTCCAGGGCCTGCTCGTGCAGTACTGCCGCAGCCACGACATCCCGGTGATCGTGAAGGGCCTGCGGGCGGTCAGCGACTTCGACTACGAGCTGCAGATGGCCCAGATGAACAACAGCCTGGCCGAGGTCGAGACCATGTTCATGGCCACCAACAACCTCTACAGCTTCCTGTCCTCCAGCCTGGTCAAGGAGGTCGCGACCTACGGCGGGGACGTCAGCGGGCTGGTCCCGCCGTACGTCCTCGAGCGGCTGCTGGCCAGGCTGCCCGAGGGCGGCTGAAACCCACCGAATCGACGGAAACGCGCCCGCTCCGCTAATCTGGGTTCTCCACCTTCCTCACACATCGGTTCAGCATGCCCGAGAACAGGACCTCGCCGACCCGGCTCGACCCTCGACGCCCACTCGTGCTCGACATCCGCGAGCTCGGTAGACGCCCCGGGTCGATGCGCGCCGTGCGGGGTCAGGTTCCGGCGCCTGCGGATCTGCGGGTCGGGCCGATCGGAGTGCCCGAGGGCGCCGAGCTCGACCTCGACCTGCGGCTCGAGTCGGTGGTGGAGGGGGTCTTCGTCTCGGGCACCGTCAGGGCGCCGGAGACGGGGGAGTGTGTGCGTTGCCTCACGCCGGTCGCCGACGAGGTGGAGGCGCCGGTGCAGGAGCTGTTCGCCTACCCGGACAGCGCCACCGAGGAGACAACGGAGGAGGACGAGGTACGCCGGCTGTCCGGCGACGCCCTCGACCTGGAACCGACCGTCCGGGACGCGGTGGTGCTCGCACTGCCGCTGGCACCACTGTGCCGGGACGACTGCCGCGGCCTGTGCGCGACCTGCGGGGAGCGCCGGGACGAGCTGCCGCCCGACCACACGCACGACACCATCGACCCACGGTGGGCCGCTCTCACGGAGCGGTTCGCCGGCACCGACACGGCTGGTGACCCCGGCCGTCACGAGAGTCAGGAGAGCTAGCCGTGGCCGTTCCGAAGCGGAGGAAGTCGCGGGCCAACACCCACGCCCGCCGCGCGCAGTGGAAGACCACCGCGCCGACCCTGGTGACCTGTAGCAACCGGGCCTGCGGAAAGCCGACCCTGCCGCACCGTGCGTGTCCCGAATGCGGGCAGTACGCCGGCCGGGTCGTCACCGGCTGACCGCGGAGACGGGGGCCGGTGCGGTGGCAGGTGAAGCCAGCGAGCACGGAGAGCTGGAGGCGGCGCTCGGGGTCACCATCGACCCGGAGCTGCTGCTCCGCGCGCTGACCCACCGCTCCTACGCCTACGAGCACGGGGGCGCGCCGCACAACGAGCGCCTGGAGTTCCTGGGTGACGCGGTACTCGGTCTGGTGGTCACCGACGCCCTCTACCGCGACCATCCGGACCTTCCGGAGGGGCAGCTGGCGAAGCTGCGGGCGTCGGTCGTCAACATGCGCGCCCTCGCGGGCGTGGCCCGCGGGCTCGGGCCCGGCGGCCTGGGTGCGCACCTGCGGCTCGGCCGCGGCGAGGAGGCCACCGGCGGTCGCGACAAGGCCAGCATCCTCGCCGACGGCCTCGAAGCGGTGCTGGGCGCCATCCACCTCGACCGCGGGCTGGATGTCGTCGCGGAGGTCATCCACCGGCTGTTCGACCAGCTCATGCAGGACGCGATGCTGCGCGGGGCCGGGCTGGACTGGAAGACCAGCCTGCAGGAGCTCTCGGCGTCCCTCGGCCTCGGGGCCCCCGACTATCTGATCAGCGAGACCGGCCCGGACCACCGCAAGTCCTTCACCGCGATCGCCCGGGTCAGCGGCGAGCAGTTCGGCGCCGGCGCCGGGTGCAGCAAGAAGGAGGCCGAGCAGAAGGCCGCCGAGGCCGCCTGGACCGTGCTGCAGGCGCGCTCGGTCGCCGCCGACGAAGCCTGACGGCGCCGGGATGCCGGAGCTGCCGGAGGTCGAAGTCGTCCGTCGTGGCCTGGCCCGGTGGGTCGTCGGCCGGACCGTCTCCGACGTCGAGGTCCGCCATCCCCGCGCCGTACGCCGCCATCTGCCCGGCCCGGCCGGGTTCGCGGCCGGGCTGCGCGGCCGGACGGTGGTCGCGGCGTGCCGGCGCGGGAAGTACCTGTGGCTGCCGCTGGACTCCGGCGACGCCGTTCTCGCGCACCTGGGGATGAGCGGCCAGCTCCTCGTCCGCCCCCTCGGCGCCCCCGACGAAACCCACCTGCGGGTACGGATCGCCTTCGCCGACGGGCAGACCGAGCTTCGGTTCGTCGACCAGCGCACCTTCGGCGGCCTCTCGCTCGAGGCCGACAGCGGGGGACTGCCCGCCCCGATCCGGCACATCGCCCCGGATCCGCTCGACCCCGGCTTCGACGACGTCGCGTTCGCCGCCGCCGTGCGCCGTCGGCGTACCGCGGTCAAGCGCGCTCTGCTCGATCAGAACCTGGTCTCCGGGATCGGCAACATCTACGCCGACGAGGCGCTGTGGCGGGCCAAGCTGCACGGCACCCGGCCGACGGAGACGCTGACCCGGCCGGCGATCGCCCGGCTGCTGACCGCGGTGCGCGAGGTGCTCGCCGAGGCACTCGACGCCGGCGGGACCTCCTTCGACGCGCTCTACGTCAACGTCAACGGCGAGAGCGGCTTCTTCGACCGGTCGCTGGACGTCTACGGCCGCGCCGGGCTGGCGTGCCGCCGCTGCGGTACGCCGATCCGCCGCGACCCGTTCATGAACCGATCGAGCTTCACCTGCCCGCGGTGCCAGCCCCGGCCGCGCCGGTCCCGGGCCTGAGCCCCGAACCGGGCATTACGGTGTGCTTGGGTGGTCGAATGAGTGGTAGGTCGCGCAACTACACGCACCTCGGCTCCTACAGCGACTGGGCCGACTGGAGCCTGGCCCGCCTGGAGCCGCAGCTCCGGTCGGCCAAGGAGACCCGGGCCGACCTCGACGAACTGCTCGGCGTCGGGGCGCCCGAGGAGCCTGATGCGGTGCGGGTCGAGCGGACCTGGGTCCGGGACGGACTGGCCGGTGAGGAGCTGTCGTGGTCGGTCGGCCACGGCCCACGGACCCGCGCCTGGCTGCTGAAGCCGGCCGACGCCGGAGGCCCGTTGCCCGGCGTGGTGGCCCTGCACGGCCACGACGGCGTCAAGTACTACGGCCGGGAGAAGATCGCGGACGGCCCGGATCCCGCCGGGCCGGGCGTCGCGGACCTGCGTACCGATCTCTACGAGGGCCGGGCCTTCGCCAACGCGCTCGCCGCCGAGGGGAACGTCGTCCTCGTCCACGACGTGTTCGGGTGGGGTTCCCGACGATTCCCGATCGACGAAATGCCCCCGGAGCTGCGCCGGACCGCGGACGCGCTGCAGCACGCGGGCGGCGCCGACGTGGCGGACGCGGAGTTCGCCCGTTACAACGCCGCGGCCTCGTTGCATGAGCACCTGGTGGAGAAGTACTGCACGCTGCTCGGGACCACGTTCGCCGCGGTCGTCTCCCGGGAGGACCGCATCGCGTTGTCGTACCTCCGGTCGAGGCCCGAGGTGGGTGACGGGATCGGCTGCGTGGGGTTGTCCGGCGGCGGGTGCCGGGCGGCGTTGCTCGCGGCCACCGCCGAGCAGCTGGCCGCGGCCGTGGTCGTCGGGATGATGAGCACCTACGCGGAGCTGCTGGACCACAACGTCATCAGCCACACCTGGATGTTCCTTCCGTCCGGGCTCGTCGCGGCCGGCTATGACTGGCCGGACGTCGCCGCCTGCCGGGCGCCCCGGCCGCTGTTCGTCCAGTACAACCGCGACGATCCGCTGTTCACGCTCGCCGGGGAGCAGGAGGCGCACGAGCGGATCGGCGCCCGCTACGCCGCCGCCGGCGCATCCGACGCCTACCGGGGCCAGTTCTACGACGGCCCGCACAAGTTCGACCGGGCGATGCAGGCCGATGCCTTCGTCTGGCTGCACGACCGCCTGGCGGGGGACTCGGTGGTGGATGAGGTGGCGGACGAGATGGCTCCCGAAGGAACCACCCGACTGACCGTCTGGGTGCACGGTCGCGTCCAGGGCGTCGGGTTCCGCTGGTGGGTCTGCGACCGTGCCGACCGGCTCGGTCTCGGCGGGTCGGCGACCAACCTTCCCGACGGTGATGTCGAGGTCGTCGCCGAAGGGCCGGCCGTGGCCTGCCGGGAGCTGCTGGCGGCGCTGCATGACTCCGCGGCACCCGGGCGGGTCCAGCGCCTCACCGAACGGTGGGGCCCGCCTTCGGGTGGTCTCGGCGGGTTCGTGGCCCGATGACGCGGACAGCGGGCAGGGTGGCCGGGCCCGGGGCGTGATGTTCGACCGGAGTTGGCCGGACCCGCCACGGGAAGTTTGACCGGAGTTGGTCATGCGTGGGAAGCTCAGGTCACCGCAGCGCGTCGGCAGTACTGGCACGACGCGCAGAGACCCCTAGGTCAGTCGCGTGGAGGCCGTCCCGATGGCCAAGGCCTTGTTCGGGCACATTGGCGTTGCACCAGATCGTCGGCTCGCTGACGAGTTGATCTTCCTGCGGACCCGTGTCCGGGTCCTGGAGGGTGAGGTCGACCGGCTGCGAGCCGAACGGGACGCCCCGCTGCCCTCAGAGGACATGACGGAGCAGGACATGGCGGAGCCGCTCGCCGAGGAGGCCCTCGACAAGCGCCTTCAAGATCTCTCCGAACTCTCCGAGCCCGCTCTCGCCTAGCTCGGCGGGCCCGCTCCGGGCGGATGAGCGCAACCACCTGCGCGTCTGCCGGATCGCGTCGGCCGGGCGCGGTATCGTGTCGCCGGTCCGTGCGAGTGTCTTCGTTGCCGACCGCCGCTCGCCGGTCCCACCGACGCACGATCGAACCGCTCGGAGACCTGTGCACCTGAAGACGCTGACGCTCAAGGGCTTCAAGTCCTTCGCCTCTGCCACCACGCTGCGCCTCGAGCCCGGTGTCACCTGCGTCGTCGGCCCCAACGGGTCGGGCAAATCCAACGTCGTCGATGCGATCGCCTGGGTGCTCGGAGAGCAGGGCGCCAAGGCGCTGCGCGGCGGCAAGATGGAGGACGTCATCTTCGCCGGGAGCGCCGGCGGATCCGGGCCGAACGGCGCCGCCGGCCGGCCTCCTCTCGGCCGGGCGGAAGTCACCCTGACCATCGACAACTCCGACGGTGCGCTGGACATCGACTACACCGAGGTGTCGATCACCCGCCGGATGTTCCGGTCGGGTGAGAGCGAATACGAGATCAACGGCAGCTCCTGCCGGCTGCTCGACATCCAGGAGTTGCTCTCCGACTCCGGCATCGGCCGGGAGATGCACGTCGTCGTCGGGCAGGGTCAGCTCGACGCGGTCCTGCAGGCCCGCCCCGAGGATCGCCGCGGCTTCATCGAGGAGGCGGCCGGCGTCCTCAAACACCGCAAGCGCAAGGAAAAGGCACTGCGCAAGCTCGACGCGATGCAGGCCAACCTGACCCGGCTCACTGACCTGACGTCCGAGCTGCGCCGTCAGCTCAAGCCGTTGGGCAGGCAGGCCGAGGTGGCCCGCCGCGCGGCCACGATCCAGGCAGAGGTCCGCGACTCCCGGCTGCGGCTGCTCGCCGACGACCTCGTCGGCCTGCAGGCGGCCGCCGACCGTGAGGTGGCCGACGAGACCGCCATGCGCGAACGCCGCACCGAGGTCGAGCGGCGCATCGCCGCGGAACAGCAGCGTGAGAGCGAGCTGGAGCGCCTGCTGGCCGCGGACGCGCCGCGGCTCGACGCCGCCCAGGAGACCTGGTATCGGCTGTCGGCCCTGCGGGAGCGGTTCGCCGGTACGGCGCGACTGGCGGCCGAGCGGGCCCGCCACCTGTCCGCGCCACCGGACCCCACTCCGCCGTCCCGCGACCCGGAGGCGCTGGAGGCCGAAGCCCGGGAGATCGTCGAGGAGGAACACACAGTGGCCGGCGGGCTGGCCGCCGACCGCGACCGGCTCGCGCGTGCGGTCGAGGAACGGTCCGGCCTGGAGGAGCGGCTCGCCACCGCCGAGCGGGCATTGGTGGCGGCGGTCCGGGCGGTCGCCGATCGCCGCGAGGGCATCGCCACCCTTGCCGGGCAGGTCGACGCGTTGCGTTCGCGGACCGCCGCCGGGGGCGAGGAGATCGACCGGCTGGCCGAGGCGGCCGAGCAGGCCCGCGGGCGCGCCACGCAGGCGGCCGACGACTTCGATTCCCTGCAGTCCCAGGTCGGCGCCCTCGACGAGGGGGAGCTCGGCCTGGACGAGCGGCACGAAGCCGCCGTCGCCGCCCATGAGGAGGTCCGCAACCGGCTGCGCGAGCTCGTCGACGCCGAGCGCGACCTGGAGCGCGACCGCACCTCGTGGGAGGCCCGCCGGGAGGCGCTTTCCCTGGGCCTCGCCCGTAAGGACGGGGCCGGCGCGCTGCTCTCCGCCGGCGACCGCATCGGCGGCCTGCTCGGGTCGGTCGCGGCGCTGCTGAGCGTCCAGCCGGGCCACGAGTCGGCGCTCGCCGCGGCCCTCGGCGAGCTGGCGGACGCGGTCGCCGTCGCCTCACCCGACGACGCGGTGCGGGCCTTGCGGGTGCTGAAGTCGGATGAGGCCGGCCGGGCCGGCCTGGTGATCGGCTCTGCAGTAGGGAGAGAGTCCGAGGATCCGCGGTCCGGGTGGCCGGCGCTGCCGGCCGGGGCCCGCTGGGCGGCCGATCTGCTCTCCGCCCCCGCCGAGCTGCGACCGGCCCTGCACCGGGCCCTCGACCGGGTCGCGGTGGTCGCGGACCTCGACGCCGCGTCCGCGCTGGTCGCCGCCGAACCGACGGTGCGGGCCGTCACCCCGGAGGGCGATCTGCTCGGGACCGACCGCGCCGTCGGCGGCTCGGCGAGCGCACCGAGCATGATCGAGGTGCAGGCCGCTGTCGACGAGGCACAGCAGCGCGTCGACGAGGCGACCCGCCGGGGAGCACAGCTGCGTACCCAGATCGAGGACACCGGGGCGCTGGAGGCTACCCGCGCCGAGGAGGTCGAACGCGCCCTCGCGGCGTTGCACGAGTCGGACGCGAAGATGTCGGCAGTGGCCGAACAGCTCGCCCACCTCGGTTCGGCGGCCCGGGCCTCGGCGGCCGAGACCGAGCGCCTGGAGCGGGCCCGCGCCGAGGCCGAAGCGGCCCGCGAGCGCGATCTGGCCGGTCTGGCCGACGCCGAGCAGCGACTCGTCGCCGCACGCGCTACCCAGGGCGATGACGAGCCGTCCACGCAGGACCGGGACGACGCGGCCGCGGCGCTGCGGGAGTCCCGCCAGATCGAGGTCGAGGCCCGGCTGGCGGTGCGCACCGGGGAGGAACGGGTCCGGGCGTTGACCGGCCGGGCCGAGTCGCTGCAGCGGGCCGCCGAGGCCGAACGCACCGCGCGGGCCAGGCGCGAGGCGGCCCGGGTCGCCCGGGCCCGCGGCGCCGTCGTCGCCGAGGCGGTCGCGGCCACCGCGGAGACCGCACTGGAGCGGTTGGCCCGGTCCCTGAGCGCCGCCGACGCCGAGCGGACCGCAGTGGCATCCGCCCGTGCCGCGCGGGACAGCGAGCTGGCCCAGGTCCGCTCCGCCGGGCGCGAGCTCGCCGCCGAACTGGACCGGCTGACCGACATCGTCCACCGCGACGAGGTCGCCCGCGCCGAGCAGCGGTTGCGGATCGACGCACTGCAGAGCAGGGCCGTCGAGGAGTACGGCATCGAGGTCGGCGCGCTCGTGACCGACTACGGTCCCGAGGCGCCGATGCCGCCCTCGGCGGCCGAGCAGGCGGAGTACGAGACCGCGCGCGAACGCGGCGAGCAGGTTGTCGCCCCCGCACCGGGCGCCTTCGACCGCGCCGTCTGTGAGAAGCGGGCCGCCCGTGCCGAGCGCGACCTCGCCGTCCTCGGCAAGGTCAACCCGCTGGCGCTGGAGGAGTTCGCCGCCCTCGAGGAGCGGCACCAGTTCCTGTCCGGGCAGCTGGAGGATCTCAAGGCCACCCGCCGCGACCTGCTCACCGTCGTGCACGAGGTCGACGAGCGGATCCACGACGTGTTCGCGTCGGCGTTCGACGACACCGCCCGCGAGTTCGCCCTCGTCTTCGCCACGCTGTTCCCCGGCGGCGAGGGCCGGCTGTCGCTGACCGACCCCGAAGACCTGCTCACCACGGGGGTCGAGGTCGAGGCCCGTCCGCCGGGCAAACGGGTCAAGCGGCTGTCGCTGCTCTCGGGCGGGGAGCGATCACTCGTGGCCGTGGCGTTGCTCGTGGCGATCTTCCGGGCCCGTCCGTCGCCGTTCTACGTCCTCGACGAGATCGAGGCCGCGCTCGACGACACCAACCTGGAGCGGCTGATCGGGCTCCTGGAGGAACTGCGCGACGCCAGCCAGCTCATCGTCATCACGCACCAGAAGCGCACGATGGAGATCGCCGACGCGCTCTACGGCGCGAGCATGCGTGGCGACGGCGTCACGACGCTGATCAGCCAGCGGCTGCGGGAGCTGGCCACGGCCTGATGTCAGACCCGTCGGGTCGCCCGCCCGGGCCCGGCCTGACAGAATCACCGCCCGTGACTGCAGAGCACTCCGACGTCCGTGCCGAGACCACTCCCTGGTGGCGTGACGCCGTCATCTACCAGGTCTATCTCCGCTCCTTCGCCGACGGCAACGGCGACGGGCTGGGCGACATCGCCGGGATCCGGTCCCGGCTGCCCTACCTCGACGACCTCGGCGTCGACGCGATCTGGATCAACCCGTGGTATCCGTCCCCGCAGGCCGACGGCGGCTACGACGTCGCGGACTTCCGCCAGATCGACCCGGCGTTCGGCACCCTCGCCGACGCCGAGGCGCTGATCGCCGAGACGCACGAGCACGGCATCCGGGTGATCCTCGACATCGTCCCCAACCACACCAGCGACCGGCACCCGTGGTTCCAGGCAGCACTCGCCGCCGGACCGGGTTCGCCCGAGCGGGACCGCTACGTCTTCCGGCCGGGCCGCGGGAACGGCGGCGACCGCCCGCCCACCAACTGGACCTCGACGTTCGGCGGCCCGGCCTGGCGGCGGGTCACCGAGTCCGACGGCACGCCCGGGGAGTGGTACCTGCACCTGTTCGCCCCGGAGCAACCGGACCTGAACTGGGAGAACCCGGCGGTGGCCGCCGAGTTCGAGGACATCCTGCGGTTCTGGTTCGACCGCGGCGTCGACGGCTTCCGGATCGACGTCGCCCACGGGCTGGCCAAGGACCCGGCCTACCCGGACATTCCCGAGGTGTGGGCCGCGGGGGAGGAGTCGCCGTTCGACCTGGCGCACCCCGCGTGGGACCAGGACGCCGTGCACGAGATCTACCGCGGCTGGCGCCGGATCGCCGATTCCTACCCGGACCCGCGCATCTTCGTCGGCGAGGCCTGGGTGTCGCCGCCGGAGCGGCTGGCCCGCTACGTCCGCCCGGACGAGCTGCACACGGCGTTCAACTTCGACTTCCTCAAGGCGCCCTGGGACGCCGCCGCGATGCGGGCGGTGATCGACGAGTCGACCCGCACGATCGGGTCGGTCGGGGCCCCGACCACCTGGGTGCTGTCCAACCACGACGTCATCCGGCACGTCACCCGCTACGGCCGCCCGGCCGGACGGGAGAACGACCGCGCCGGGGTGGTGGCGACGTCGCTCGAGGTGGGTCTGCGCCGGGCCCGGGCGGCGACGCTGCTCGTGCTCGCGCTGCCCGGCGGCGCCTACGTCTACCAGGGCGAGGAGCTCGGCCTGGAGGAGGTCGAGGACCTCCCGCTCGGGTCGCTGCAGGACCCGGTGTGGGAGCGCTCGGGGCACAAGAACCGCGGCCGGGACGGCTCGCGGGTCCCGTTGCCCTGGTCCGGCGACCAGCCGCCCTACGGCTTCGGTCCCCACGGCTCCACCCCGTGGCTGCCGCAGCCGTCCTCGTGGAAGGGCCTCACCGCCGCCAGGCAGGTAGGCGACCCGTCCTCGGTCCTGTCCCTCTACCGCGCGGCGCTGCGGATCCGCCATGACGAGCCGGCCCTGGGCGACGGAGTGTTCACGTGGCTCGACTCCGCACCCGGGGTGTTGGCGTTCTCGCGCGAACCGGGTTTCGTCTGCGTGGTCAACCTCTCGCCCGGCCCGGCGGCGCTTCCGCCGTACGACGAGGTGCTGCTCGCCAGTGAGCCCTTCGACGACCGGTCCGACCCCCGGCTTCCGGTGGACCACGCGGTCTGGCTCAGAACGACGTCAGGACGCTGACCCGCCGGCGGTCAGGGCGCGGACCAGACCCGAGACCACCCGCTCGACCTGGCTGCCGTCGGCGTCGTGGGTCGGGTTGAGTTCGGTGAACACGAGCGCGGCGCAGGAGGGGTGCCCGGTCAGCACGGCCAGACCCTCGATCACCGCGTCGAGCGGCACACCGCTGCCGTAGTGCGGGAAGTTGCCCAACGGCAGCTCACCGGAGTCGACGACGTCGACGTCGAGATGGACCACGACCGGTCCGGACGCGGCAGCAACCTGGGCGATCGCCTCGGCGGCGACCTTCGTGGGCGCCGCGGCGAAGGTCGCCGCCTCGTGGTAGCCGACGCCACGGTCGCGCAGGAACGCGCGGTCGGAGTCGCTGACCTCCCGGGGATCGCAGCCCACCAGGCACAGCCGGCCGGGCTCGACCAGTGGCGCCGGACCGTTCAACCCCGCCAGCTGCGCCGCGCCCGCGCCGAGCAGGTGCGCGACCCCCATCGAGTCGAAGATCCCCGACCCGGTGTGCTGCGGCGTACCCACGTCGGCGTCTCCGTCGACGTAGACCAGCCCGACGTCGTCGTGTACCCGTCCGAATCCGGCCATCATGCCGAGGGTGAGGGTGCAGTCCCCGCCGAGGACCAGCGGCCGGCGCCCGGTGCGGATCGCGCCGGTGACCCGCTCGGCCAGCGCGCCGGCCGCCGCGACCACCGCCGCCAGGTTGCGCCCCCGGGGATGCGCCGGATCGGCGGCGAAGGGCGTGACCGGCAGATCGCCCCCGTCGACCAGCGACGCGCCACCCGCCCGGAGCCGGTCCACCAGCCCGGCCCGGCGCAGGGCGGCCGGCGCCCGCTCCTGGCCGGCATGGTGCGCGCCGGCGCTGCTCGGAGCCCCGATCACTTCCCACTCGCCCGATCCGGTCGTCATCGCCGCCTCCGTCACCAGCTGTCCCAGCCCGCGGGCCACTCCCCCGTTCCTAGCGCAGCCGGGCGCGGACTGCAACCGGTAAACGCCTTTTGCTGGTTACGTGGCTCGACCGCCCGGCGGGCGTCGCCGCAGGACTGCTCTGAGAGGATCGCGGCATGGAGTACGTGATCATCGCCATCGTGGTCGTCGTCATCGCCGTTGCGGCGGTCGTCGGGCTGGTCCTGCCCCGGCGCCGCCGGGCCGAGCCACCCGAGGGGTCGTCCTCGACCCTGGAGCTGCCCGCGCAGCGGCCGTCGACGGCACCGCCGGAGGAGAGCGGCACCGCGACCCCCGGGGCGGAGGCTCCGCCGGTCGAGGAGGCGCCCGCGGTCGAGGTGCCCGAGCCGACGGCGGGGCGCCTGGTGCGGCTCCGGTCCCGGCTGGCGAGGTCCCAGTCGACGATGGGCAAGGGCCTGCTCGCGGTGCTCGCCCGCGACCGCCTCGACGAGCAGGCGTGGGAGGACGTCGAGGACACGCTGATCGGCGCCGACGTCGGCGTCACGGCGACCGGGGAGATCGTCGACCGGCTGCGGGAACGGACCCGGGTGCTCGGCACCCGGTCGCCCGGGGAGCTGCGGACGCTGCTCGCCGAGGAGCTTCTGCGCGCCATCGGCACCGACACCGACCGCGAGCTGCACACGTTCCCGCACGCCGACGCGCCCGCCGTGGTCCTCGTCGTCGGCGTCAACGGGACGGGGAAGACGACGACCTGCGGCAAGCTCGCGCGGGTCCTGGTCGCTGACGGCCGAAGCGTCCTGCTGGGTGCGGCCGACACCTTCCGGGCCGCCGGCGCCGACCAGCTCGCCACCTGGGGCGCCCGGGTCGGGGCCGAGACGGTGCGGGGCCCCGAGGGCAGCGACCCGGCGTCGGTGGCCTTCGACGCGGTGCGGCAGGGCAGGGAGCGCAACGTCGACTCGGTGTTGATCGACACCGCCGGGCGACTGCACACCAAGGCGGGGCTGATGGACGAGCTGGACAAGGTACGGCGGGTCGTCGAGAAGCACGGCCCCATCGACGAGACCCTGCTCATCCTCGACGCCACCACCGGCCAGAACGGCCTCATCCAGGCCAGGGTCTTCACCGAGGCGGTGGACTGCACCGGCATCGTGCTGACCAAGCTGGACGGTACGGCGAAGGGCGGTATCGTCATCGCCGTCCAGCGCGAGCTCGGCGTCCCGGTCAAGCTGATCGGGCTCGGCGAGGGCCCGGACGACCTGGCCCCCTTCGAGCCGGCCGCCTTCGTCGACGCGCTGCTCGGCGACCCCGCCTGACGTCACCGCGCCGTCGAATTCACAGCGCTGAAACATCGGCGGTCGCGTCCGGAAACATCGTCACGGCAGTCTCACGGCACGTCCCCCGCAATGAGGAGCGCCATGAGTCTCGCCCTGTTCGCCTCGGGCCCGGCCGCCATACCCGCGCTTGCCGCCCCGTTCGACCTGTCCAAGATCGACACCGGATCCACCGCGTGGGTCCTCGCCAGTGCCGCACTGGTCCTGCTGATGACACCCGGCCTCGCCTTCTTCTACGGCGGCATGGTGCGCAGCAAGAACATGCTCGGCATGCTGATGCAGAACTTCGCCACGATCGCGATCGTCAGCATCGTGTGGGTTCTCGTCTCGTTCTCCCTCGCCTTCGGCAAGGGCAACGGGTTCATCGGCGACCTGCACTTCTCCGGTCTGCAACACATGACCGAGGTCATCCCGGGATACGTCGGCTCCGCCGCGCAGTCGATCCCCCCGATCGTGTTCGTCGTCTTCCAGTTGATGTTCGCGGTGATCACGCCGGCGCTCATCACCGGCTCGACCGCCGACCGCTGGAAATTCGGGGCCTTCGTCGGCTTCGTCGTCGCCTGGTCGATCCTGGTCTACGGGCCGGTGGCGCACTGGGTCTTCTCGCCCGAGGGATGGCTCTTCCAGCGCGGGGCGCTGGACTTCGCGGGCGGAACCGTCGTACACATCAACGCCGGTGCCGCGGGTCTGGCGATGGCGCTGGTCCTCGGCCGGCGGCGCGGCTGGCCGAAGGAGCAGATGCGCCCGCACAATGTGCCGTTCACCTTGCTCGGCGCCGGCCTGCTGTGGTTCGGCTGGTTCGGCTTCAACGCGGGATCCGCGTTGGCGGCGAACAACCTCGCCGGCTACGCGTTCGTCAACACCAACACCGCGACCGCGGCGGCGCTGCTCGGGTGGATCGCGGTGGAGAAGATCAGGTACGGCAAGGCGACGACCCTCGGCGCCGCATCCGGCGCGGTCGCCGGGCTGGTCGCCATCACGCCGGCCGCCGGATTCGTCAGCCCGCTCGGGTCGATCGCGGTCGGCCTGCTTGCCGGGGTGATCTGCCCGCTGGCCGTGGGGTTGAAGGGCAAGCTGCGCTTCGACGACTCCCTCGACGTGGTCGGTGTGCACCTCGTCGGCGGCATCGTCGGTTCCCTCTGCGTGGGCCTGTTCGCCACCCTCGGCACCAACTCGGCGGGCCGGGACGGACTGTTCTACGGCGGTGGGTTCGGCCTTCTGGGCGAACAGGCATTGGCGGTCATCTGCGTCATGCTCTACTCGTTCGTGATGACGATCATCATCGGTAACGTCATCGGCAGGATCACCCGCAACCGCGTCACCGCCGAGGACGAGGTCACCGGCCTCGACCTGGCGCTGCACGGGGAGTCCGCATACGAGTTCGGCTCGACCGGCGGCGGGCACACCGTGACCGCGTCGGTGGCACCGGACACCTCGAAGAAGGTGAACGCATGAGGCTTGTGACGGCGATCATCAAGCCGTTCCGTTTGGACGACGTCAAAGCGGCACTCGAGGCGATCGGCATCGCCGGCCTGACGGTCGGCGAGGTGCAGGGCTTCGGCCGGCAGAAGGGCCACACCGAGGTCTACCGCGGTGCGGAGTACACGGTGGATCTCGTGCCGAAGCTGAAGGTGGAGGTTCTGGTCGACGACTTCGACGCCGACAAGGTGGTCGACGCCGTTGTCGACGCTGCCCGGACCGGTTCCATCGGGGACGGCAAGGTCTGGGTGACCCCGGTCGACCTGCTCGTGCGCGTCCGTACCGGTGAGCGCGGTCCGGACGCCCTCTGAGGCCGCGGCCGAGCTCCGCGCCGGGCGCGCCGGTCTGATCAAGGATCACCGGCTCACCGGCGCGGAGCTCCGGTCCGCGCTCAGCGATCTCTACGAACGGTCCCTGGCCGATCTCCTGCCCGCACAGCAGGGGATCGGCCTGGTGGCCGTCGGAAGCCTCGGCCGCGGTGAGGTCGCGCCGTACGGCGACATCGACCTCGTTCTCGTCCACGACGGGCAGCCCGACATCGGCGCGGTCGCCGACTCGGTCTGGTACCCGCTCTGGGACGCCGGCGTCGCGCTGGACCACTCGGTGCGCACCGTTCCGGAGGCGGTCCGCCTCGCCGACGCCGATCTCGCCGTGGCGCTCGGGCTGCTGGTCGCCCGGCCGGTCGCGGGCGACCTCGGACTCGGCGACGAGCTGCGTGGCCAGGCCCGGGCCGCATGGCGGCGCGGCGGGAGGCGGCGGGTGGCCGAGCTGGTCGCGGCTGCCGACGAGCGGGTCCGGCGGTTCGGCGAGCTGGCCTTCCTGGTCGAGCCCGACCTGAAGCAGTGCCTCGGCGGACTGCGGGACGTGCACGCCCTGCACGGCCTGGCGGTGGCCCAGCTCGCCGATCCGGTCGGCCCTGATGTGGCGGCGGCGTACCGGCTGCTGCTCGACGTCCGGGGCGAGCTGCACCTCGGCGCCGGGCGGGCGCTCGACCGGCTCGTGCACCACCAGCAGGCCGAGATCGCGGCGGCACTGGGTTACGCCGATGCGGACGCGCTGCTGCGCGCGGTCTCCGACGCCGGGCGCACGGTCGCCTTCACCTGGGACATGGCCGTACGCCGGATCGACGCCGAGCAGTCCGGCCGGCGGCCACGCTGGCGCCGGCGCGGGGAGCCGACCCGTCGCCCGCTGGCCGACGGCGTCGTCGAGCAGGGCGGCGAGGTGGTCCTCGCCCGCGACGCCGATCCCGGCGGTGACCCGGCGTTGGTCCTGCGGGTCGCCGCGGCCGCAGCCACGTCCGGGCTTCCGGTGTCGCCGTTCACCCTCAGCAGGCTGGTCGACAGCCGGCCGTCGCTGCCGGTGCCGTGGCCCGCCGCGGCCCGCGACGCCCTGGTGGGGCTGCTCGCCGCCGGCCACGGTGCGATCGCTCCGCTCGAGGCCCTGGACCGCACGGGGTTGCTGGTCACGATGCTGCCCGAATGGGAGCATGTGCGGTGCCGCCCGCAGCGCGATCCGGTGCACCGCTTCACCGTCGACCGCCACCTCATCGAGACCGCGGCGCACGCGGCGGACCGGGTCCGGGACGTCAGCCGGCCCGACCTGTTGCTGCTCGCCGCGCTGCTTCACGACATCGGCAAGGGACGCGGCGACGACCACAGCCGCGCCGGCGCCGCGGTCGCCGCGCGCGTCGCCGAACGGATCGGCCTGCCGGCGGCCGACGCGGCGCTGGTCGCGGCCGCCGTGCGCCAGCACCTGCTGCTGCCGGACACGGCCACCCGGCGCGACCTCGACGATCCGGCCACCGTCGCCACGGTCGCGACCGCCGTCGACGGGTCGACCGAACTGCTGGAGATCCTGGCGGCGCTGGCGGAGGCCGACGGGTTGGCGACCGGGCCGGCGGCGTGGAGCGACTGGAAGGCGTCGCTGATCATGGATCTCACCGCCCGGACCCGCGCCGCCCTGCACGGCGCCCCGCCCGCGGTGAGCCCGCGGCTGACCCCCGACCAACAGGCGCTGGCCCGCGAGGGCGTGGTCGCGGTCATGGTGGACGGCGGTGAGGTGACCGTCGCCGCACCGGACTCCGCCGGACTGCTCAGCCGAGCGGCGGGTGTGCTCGCCCTGCACCATCTCGACGTCCGGGCGGCCACCATCACGACCGAGCTGTCCTTCGTCGTGGACGTCTTCACCGTCACACCGAGATTCGGCCGGCCGCCCGACCCGCAGAGCCTGCGCGCCGACCTGCTGCAGGCGCTCGCCGGGAGGCTGCCGCTCCGGCACCGGCTGGACGTGCTGGAGAAGCGGTACCGCAGCACGCAGACCCGGCTGCCGCCACCACGGGTGCTGTGGTTCGACGAAGCCGCCACCGACGCGACCGTGGTCGAGCTGCGGGCCGGGAACTCGGTGGGCCTGCTGCATCGCGTCACAGCGGCACTCGAGTCCTGCGGGCTGGACGTGCGGTCGGCGCGGATCAGCACCCAGGGCACGGCCGTGGTCGACGCGTTCTACGTCGTCGACGCCGCCGGGCGGGTGGTCAGCGATCCGGCCCGGCGGGCCCGGGTCGAGGCGGCGCTGGTGACCGCTGCGGGTGAGGGCGACTGAGCCCTGGCGGCTCCGTCTACCCTGGGCGGGTGTTCGACACCCTCTCCGAGCGGCTCGAGAAGACGTTCACCGCCCTGCGCGGCAAGGGACGGCTCTCCGAGGCCGACATCGACGCCACCTGCCGGGAGATCCGCATCGCCCTGCTCGAGGCGGATGTCGCGCTGCCGGCGGTCCGGACGTTCATCGCCGCGGTCAAGGAGCGGGCCGGCGGGGCCGAGGTCTCCCAGGCGCTCAACCCCGCGCAGCAGGTCATCAAGATCGTCAACGAGGAGCTCGTCGGGATCCTGGGTGGCGAGACCCGGCGGCTCCGCCTCGCCAAGACGCCGCCGACGGTCATCCTGCTCGCCGGCCTGCAGGGGGCGGGCAAGACGACACTCGCCGGCAAGCTCGGCCGCTGGCTGAAGTCGCAGGGCCACACCCCGCTGCTGATCGCGGCCGACCTGCAGCGGCCCAACGCCGTCACGCAGCTGCAGGTGGTCGGCGGGCAGGCCGGCGTCGAGGTCTTCGCCCCGCACCCCGGTGCGACCGGGGAGGGACAGCGGGTCGCCGGCGACCCGGTCGACGTCGCCCGGCGCGGCGTCGAGGAGGCCCGGCACCGGATGTACGACGTCGTCGTGGTCGACACCGCCGGCCGCCTGGGCGTGGACGCGGAGATGATGGACCAGGCGGCCGCGATCCGCGACGCGGTGCAGCCCGACGAGACGCTGTTCGTCGTCGACGCGATGATCGGCCAGGACGCGGTCACGACCGCGCAGGCCTTCCGCGACGGCGTCGGCTTCTCGGGCGTCATCCTCACCAAGCTCGACGGCGACGCCCGCGGCGGCGCGGCCCTCTCGGTCCGTTACGTCACCGGTCAGCCGATCCTGTTCGCGTCGACGGGGGAGAAGCTCAGCGACTTCGACGTCTTCCACCCGGAGCGGATGGCCTCCCGCATCCTCGGCATGGGCGACGTCCTCACCCTGATCGAGCAGGCCGAGGCGACGTTCGACGCCGGCGAAGCCGAGCGGATGGCGGGCAAGCTGACCTCGGGCGGCGACTTCACGCTCGAGGACTTCCTGGAGCAGATGCTGGCGATCCGCCGGATGGGGCCGATCTCCAATCTGCTCGGCATGTTGCCGGGCATGGGCCAGATGAAGGACCAGCTCGAGTCGGTCGACGACCGGGATCTGGACCGCACCGCGGCGATCATCCGGTCCATGACCCCGGCCGAGCGCGCCGACCCGAAGATGATCAACGGGTCCCGGCGGGCCCGGATCGCGCGCGGGTCGGGGGTTGCCGTCTTCGAGGTCAATCAGCTCGTCGACCGGTTCTTCGAGGCGCGCAAGATGATGGCCCAGATGGCCGGGGGGATGGGCCTGCCGGGCGGGCGGCGTTCGACGCGCAAGTCCGGTGGCAAGAAGGGCAAGAAGGGCCGCAAGGGCAAGGGCGGCGGCCGCGGTGGTCCCACCCAGCGGATGCCGGGCAGCCTGCCGGCCGGCTTCCCCGGCACCGGGCCGGGCGCCGGACCGGGGTCGATGCCGCAATTGCCGCCGGGCACCTCGATGCCCGATCTGAGCAAGTTGAAGTTCCCCAAGCAGTGACCCCGCCGCTCCGGCTCACCGGCGTCGTCCTACCCGGCGACGAGCCGCGCACGGTGTGGGTGCGCGACGGCAGGTTCACCTTCGACCCGGTGCCCGACGCGCAGCCGGTCGCCGACTCCTGCTGGATCGTTCCCGGCCTGGTCGACGCCCACTGCCACGTCGGCCTCGGACCGCACGGGCCGGTCGATGACCGGGACACCCAGCTCGCCCAGGCCTGGTCGGATCGGGATGCCGGTGCGTTGCTGCTGCGCGACTGCGGATCCCCGGTCGACACCCGCTGGATCCAGGACCGGGAGGACGCACCCAGGCTCATCCGCGCCGGCCGGCACCTGGCCCGGCCGCGGCGCTACCTGCGGGGGCTCGCCGTCGAGATCGAGCCTGCCGATCTGCCCGCCGAGGTGGACCAGCAGGCCAAGTCCGGCGACGGCTGGGTCAAGCTGGTCGGCGACTGGATCGACCGTGAGGCGGGCGATCTCGCCCCCCTGTGGTCGGCCGGCACGCTCGTCGAGGCGGTCCGCCGCGCGCACGATGCCGGTGCGCGGGTGGCGGTGCACACCTTCGGGGAGGAGGCGCTCCCTGACCTGATCGCCGCGGGCGTCGACTCCATCGAGCACGGCAGCGGCCTCACCGCAGACCTGATCCCGGCCATGGCCGAACGCGGCACCGCCCTCGTGCCGACGTTGATCAACGTCGCCAACTTCCCGGCGATCGCCGACTCCGCCTCGCGGTTCCCGACCTACGCCGACCGCATGCGCCGGCTGCACCGCTCGGCCCGTGACCGCGTGCGCGCCGCCTACGACGCCGGGATCCCCATCTACGCCGGGAGCGACGCCGGCGGGATGCCGCACGGCCTCATCGTCGACGAGATCCTCGCGCTGCACGGAGCCGGACTGTCCACTGTGGATGCCCTGGGCGCCGCATCATGGCGGGCACGTTCGTGGCTCGGCCTGCCCGGCATCGAGGAAGGTGCGCCCGCGGACCTGGTCGTCTACGCCGACGACCCGCGGACCGACCTCGGCGTGCTCCGGGCGCCGACCCGGATCATCCTGCGCGGCCGCGTCGTTCGCTGACCAGCCGGGTGCGCAAACGACGGACGACGGGATGACGGCGACCGATTCCGTGGGCGCTGCTCCCAGGCCGTGTCACCCGAGGTCGCCGACAGGCCGGGCTGCCTCGGCGATTAGCCTGCCGGGCATGGCATCCGTGCTCACCCCGCAGGCCGAGAACTTCCCCCGCTGGTACCAGGACGTCGTCGCCAAGGCCGAGCTCGCCGAGAACGGGCCGGTGCGCGGCACGCAGGTGATCCGGCCCTGGGGCTTCGCACTGTGGGAGCGCATGCAGTCCGAGCTGGACGGCCGGATCAAGGAGACCGGCGCGGCCAACGTGTCGTTCCCGCTCTTCATCCCCGAGTCCTATATGCACCGGGAGGCCGAGCACGTCGAGGGATTCAGCCCCGAGGTCGCCGTCGTCACCCACGGCGGCGGCAAGGAGCTCGAGGAGCCGGTGGTGGTCCGGCCGACGAGCGAGACGCTATTCGGCGATTACATGGCCAAATGGGTGCAGAGCTACCGCGACCTGCCGTTGCTGCTCAACCAGTGGTGCAATGTCGTCCGCTGGGAGATGCGGACGCGGCTGTTCCTGCGGTCCAGCGAGTTCCTGTGGCAGGAAGGGCACACCGCCCACGCCAGCCGGGAGGACGCCGGCGCCTACGCCCGGCGGATCCTGCATGACGTCTACCGCGGGTTCATGGTCGACGTCCTCGCCATGCCGGTCGTGGCCGGCCTGAAGACCCGCGCCGAACGCTTCCCGGGCGCCCTCAACACCATGACCTGCGAGGTGATGATGGCCGACGGCAAGGCGTTGCAGATGGGCACCAGTCACGAGTTCGGTCAGAACTTCGCCCGGGCGTTCGGCATCGAGTTCCTGGGGGCGGACGGTCGGCGCGACTTCGCCTGGACCACCTCCTGGGGTGCCTCGACCCGGATGATCGGCGGCCTGATCATGTGCCACGGCGATGACGGCGGGCTGCGGCTGCCCCCGCGGCTGGCGCACACGCAGGTGGTGGTGCTCGCGGTGAAGTCCGACGTCGTCGACCGGGCCCACGCGCTGGCCGCCCCGTTGCGGGCCGCCGGGGTCCGGGTCGCGGTCGACGACCGCACCGACGTGCCGTTCGGCCGCCGGGCGGTCGACTGGGAGCTCAAGGGCGTGCCGGTCCGAATCGAGATCGGGCCTCGCGATCTCGCCGCGGGCACCGCGACCCTCGTCCGCCGGATCCCCGGGAGCAAGCAGCCGGTGCCGCTCGACGGGCTGCCGGCCGCCGTCGCCGATGCCCTCACCGTCGACCAGCAGGCATTGTTCGACCGGGCGCAGGAGCGGCAGGCGTCCCGCACCGTCGATGTCGGGAGCGCCGACGCCGCCGTCGAGGCGGCCGGCTCCGGCTGGGCCCGGATGCCCTGGGCCGCGCTCGGCGACGACGGGGAACGGGACCTGGCCACCCAGGGGGTCTCGGTGCGGTGTCTGCTGCGCCCGGACGGCTCGGTTCCGGAGAGTGACGCCGAGCCGGATCTGCTCGCTCACGTCGCCCGGGCCTACTAGGTTCGGTCCACACCGCCCGGTCTGGCAGAATGGCCGGTTGAGTACCCGGTGCGCGCACGGCCCTCTCACCCGGGCGGGCGCCGGGACCGTCAGGACGGGCGTCCCCGCATCCCCACGCGGGCGCCGCACCGGCCACCCGAGTCGATGAGTGGAGAACCCACCCCTGTGGCAACCAAGATCAAGCTGATGCGCCTGGGCAAGATGCGTGCGCCGTACTACCGGATCGTGGTCGCCGACGCCCGCACCAAGCGGGACGGTCGGTCGATCGAGACGATCGGCAAGTACCACCCGAAGGACGACCCGTCGTTCATCGAGGTCGACTCCGACCGGGCCCAGTACTGGCTCGGCGTCGGCGCCCAGCCGACCGAGGCGGTCGCGGCGATCCTGAAGGTGACCGGCGACTGGCAGAAGTTCAAGGGCCTGCCGGCTCCTGAGCCGATGCGCACCGCGGCCCCGAAGGCGGACAAGAAGGCCCTGTTCGAGGCGGCCTCCAAGGAGTCACTGGGCGAGGCGCCGGACGCCACCACCCCCCGCAAGAAGCGCGGGTCCGGCAAGGCGTCCGACGAGTCCGGCGAGCAGACCGAGCCGGCGGACAAGCCCGCCGAAGCGGCTGCCGCGGACAAGCCCGCCGAAGCGGCTGCCGCGGACAAGCCGGCTGAGACGCCCGCCGCGGCCGAGTCCGAGGCACGGAGCGAGTAGGTGCTGGAAGCGGCGGTCGAGCATCTGGTCCGGGGCATCGTCGACCACCCCGACGACGTCCGGGTCGATCTCGTGCACGGTCGGCGCGGTCGCACCATCGAGGTCCGGGTCAACCCCGAGGATCTCGGCAAGGTGATCGGTCGCGGTGGTCGTACGGCGCGGGCGCTCCGCCAGGTCGTCGGCGGCGTCGGCGGCCGGGGCGTGCGGGTGGATCTCGTCGACACCGACGAGGTCTGATCCGGGCGTGCGGCTCGTCGTCGGCCGGGTCGGGCGGGCGCACGGCGTCCTCGGTGAGGTCGCGGTCACCGTTCGTACCGACGACCCGGACGGACGGTTCGCGGTCGGCGCGGTCCTCGCGACCGAGCCGGGTGGCCGCGGGCCACTACGGGTGTCCGCCACCCGGTGGCACTCCGGACGGCTGCTGATCACCTTCGCCGGCGTCGGCGACCGCACCGCGGCCGAGGCACTGCGTGGCACCGAACTGGTCGTGGACACCGACGATCTGCCGGCGCTCGAGGACCCGGAGGAGTTCTACGACCACCAGCTGGTCGGGCTCACCGCGGTCCGGGTCGACGGCAGCGAGCTGGGCCGGGTCAGCGACGTGATCCACGGGCCTGCCGGGGTGCTGCTGGCCGTCCGGAGCGGGTCCGGCGCCGAGTCGCTGATTCCGTTCGTCCGGGCCATCGTGCCCACCGTCGACCTCGGTGCCGAGCGGCTGACCGTCGACCCGCCCGAAGGGCTGCTGGACCTGTGACGCTGCACATCGACGTCGTGACGATCTTTCCGGGCTACTTCGCGCCCCTGGACCAGTCCCTGCTCGGCAAGGCCCGGGAACGCGGCCTGCTCACCGTCGCGGTCCACGACCTGCGCTCGTGGGCCACCGGTCCCCACCGCAGCGTGGACGACGCGCCGTACGGGGGAGGCCCCGGCATGCTGATGCGGCCCGAGCCGTGGGGGCGGGCGCTCGACGCGGTGGCCAGGCAGCCCGCCCGGCTGGTCGTCCCCACCCCGTCCGGTGTCCGTTTCACCCAGGCGCTGGCGGCGGACCTCGCGGCGGCGGAGCACCTGGTGTTCGCGTGCGGCCGGTACGAGGGGATCGACCACCGGGTGGTCGACGCAGCACGGGAGCGGATGGTCGTCGACGAGGTGTCGCTCGGCGACTACGTGCTGGCCGGCGGCGAGGCCGCCGCGCTCGTGATCGTCGAGGCGCTCACCCGCTTACTGCCCGGCGTCGTAGGCAACACCGCGAGCGTGGAGTGCGACTCGTTCGCCGACGGACTGCTCGAGGGGCCGGCGTACACCCGGCCGGAGGAGTGGGCCGGACGGCGGGTCCCCGAGGTACTGCTCTCCGGGGACCACGCCGCGATCGCCCGGTGGCGGCGGGACGAGGCGCTGCGCCGTACGGCCGCCCGGCGGCCGGACCTGCTCGCCGCGCTGCCGACCGGTGCTCTGGACGCGCGCGACCGTGCCACGCTCGAGCAGACCGGGTTTCACCTTGATCCACCGGATGTGGCACCCTAAGAGGGTTGCCGCGGGCCGATGACGGCCCGGCCAGGTCCCGATCGAGACATAGCAGCGTGCCGCACGCCTACCGACAAGGGTGTGTGAGCGTGCGCCGACGCACGAGGAAGCGACGACCGATGAACACCCTGGATGCCCTAGACGCCGAGTCACTGCGCTCCGACATCCCGGATTTCCGGCCGGGGGACACCCTCAAGGTCCACGTCCGGGTCGTGGAAGGCACCCGATCCCGGATCCAGGTCTTCCAAGGCGCGGTGATCCGCCGGCAGGGCAGCGGCGTACGCGAGACGTTCACCGTCCGCAAGGTGAGCTTCGGCGTCGGGGTCGAGCGCACCTTCCCGGTGCACACCCCGATCATCGACAAGATCGAGGTCGTCACCCGCGGCGACGTCCGCCGGGCGAAGCTCTACTACCTGCGTGATCTGCGCGGCAAGGCCGCCAAGATCAAGGAGCGGCGCGAGAACGTCGCGCGCTGAGCCGTGCATCCGTGACCGCGTCCTCCGACCAGCCGAGCGGCGGGGCTGGGGCGCGCGACGAGATGCTCGCCACGGAGCCCGTGCGGGAAACGCGCGCCATGCGCCGGCGGGCGGAGCGGGGGGAGCGGCCGCGGCGTGGGTCGTTCTGGCGCGAGCTGCCGATCCTCCTCATCGTTGCATTCGTGCTCGCCCTGCTGATCAAGACCTTTCTGGTCCAGGCCTTCTTCATCCCATCCGGGTCCATGGAGAAGACGCTGCACGGCTGCCCCGGCTGTTCGGGCGACCGGGTCCTGGTCAACAAGCTGGTCTACCGCTTCCACGACCCCCAGCCGGGCGACGTCGTCGTCTTCCAGGGTCCGTCGACCTGGCAGCCCGAGGTCCGGGTCAGTGAGCCGACCAATCCGGTCACGAAGTTCTTCCGCTCGATCGGGCAGGCGATCGGCGTCGCCCAGCCCAACGAGAAGGACTTCGTCAAGCGGGTCATCGCCGTCGGCGGCCAGACGGTGAGTTGCTGCGATGCGAAGGGACGGGTGACGGTCGATCATCGATCGTTGAACGAGCCCTACATCTTCGAGAACTCCCCGGATGTCCATGGCGACGCCTGCCCGGAGGGTCGGCGCTTCGGACCGATCACGGTGCCGAAGGGACGGCTGTGGGTGATGGGGGACCATCGTGGCTTTTCCGCCGACTCCCGATGTCACGTCACCGACCAGTTCCACGGCACGATCGGGGTGAAGGACGTGATCGGCAAGGCGTTCGTCATCGTCTGGCCCCCGTCGCGATGGACCACGCTCGGGACCCCGCCCACCTTCGTCGGGCATACCACGGGTGCCCTCGCTCCGGCCGGTGCCGCCGTTCCGCTGCTGGTCGGAGGGGTCGCGGTCGGTCCCCTGCTCGACCGGCGTCGCCGCCGGGCGCGCCGGCCCCGGGCTCAGGCGCGCTGCCGGGCGCGGTAGGCGCGGGTCTTCTCGCGGTTCCCGCAGACCCGCATCGCACACCAGGTGCGGGAGCGGTTGCGGCTGGTGTCGTAGAACGCCCACTGGCAGTCGTCCGCCGGGCAGACCTTGAGCCGCTGCCAGGTTCCGTCCTGGCCGCATCCGGCGGCGGCCGCCAGGATCGCCGCGACCCCGCCGCGCGGACCCGCCTGGACCGGCTCCAGCGTCGGCCTGCCGCCCGGGAAGCCGAGCCGCAGCGGAAACCCCCGCGCGATCTCGTTGAGATCCCCGCCCGCCGGGTCCCCTCCTGCCGGTGCGGCATCGTCGTGGTTGGCACGCAGGGCTTCCCGCAGTCCCTGACGCAGGGCCACCGCGTCGGCCAGGTCGCGCGCGGTCGGTACTCCGGTCGGCACCTGATGGTCGGCCAGCCAACGGCCGAGCGCCGCGGGCCCGGACAGCGCCTCCGTGCCCGCTTCGATGTCCAGCGTGTTGACGAAGTCGCGGACGAGGGCTGCGTCGCGGGGGATCGTCGGGTCCGGCACAACACCACTGTACGTGATTAGCCGGTTTCGGCCGAGCGACGCGAAACTGTCGGACCCACCGCATAGTTTCCGGTCACGACGTCGGCGTGGATCATCCCCTCCGGGCGGCCCCGGCCGACGAGAGCGCGAGTTGCCGATGGAGGCCGCTGCGTCGTGGCCCCCAGCCCACCGAGGTCATCTGCCTGCGGGCCGCCGCGACGGGACGGTGCGGTTGATGCCGGCAGCGATGGTGCGGGCCTCCCACCTGGTCATCGATTGCGCCGATCTGGACCGGATCACCACGTTCTGGGCGACTCTGCTCGACCTGCCGGTCGCGGATGCCCCGGATGCCGCCTGGCGCGATCTCGCGCCGCTCGGCGCGGGTGGGCCGGTGCTGTCGTTCCAGCGGGTGCCCGAGGCGAAGCAGGACAAGAACCGGCTCCATCTGGACTTCGAGGTCGCCGGCCTGACCGCCGTGGCGGCCCGATCCCGGGGACTCGGCGGCCGGCCGGCCGGCCCGGTGCACGGGGTCGGCCGGAGCCGGTGGCAGGTCTGGCGGGATCCCGAGGGCAACGAGTTCTGCCTGTGTGAGGAGGCGCGGCCGGCGTCGTAGGGTGCATCCGTGAGCGAAGTTACCGTCGGCCGCCCTCCGGCGGTCCCAGAGTGCGCGCCGATCGAGGCGGCCTGATGCGCTCGGCCGAGCCGATCGCGCGGCCCGCGGCCCGGGTGCTGCTTCTCGACGACCGGGACCGGGTGCTGCTGTTCCGGGGCGGCGACCCCGGCCGGCCCGCGTCGGCACCGTACTGGTTCACGGTCGGTGGCGGGCTCGATCCCGGGGAGAGTTCGCGGGCCGGAGCGGTGCGGGAGACCCGCGAGGAGACCGGCCTGAGCCTCGCCGAGTCCGACCTGGTGGGGCCGGTCTGGCACGAGGTGGTCGAGTTCCCGTTCGAGGGTCGGCACTACCGGCAGAGCCAGAGCTTCTACTACGTCCGGCTCGACGGGATCGGCGCGGCAGGCTGGAGCGTCGACACGTCCGGATTCGGGCCGGTCGAGGAGCGCAGCGTCGACGCCCACCGCTGGTGGAGCGTCCCGGAGCTCGAGTCCACGGCCGAGACCGTCTATCCGCCCGATCTGGTCTCGTTGCTGCGTCGGGTGCTGGCCGGGGAGGTGAGCGGGACATGATGCGCCCGCCCAGGGCCGTCGTACGCCGCGACACGGGGCTGTGGGCGCTGGAGTCTGCGCTGCGCCGGCGGGGCTTCGACGCGGTGGCCGGGGCCGACGAGGCCGGCCGCGGGGCGTGCGCCGGTCCGCTCGTCGTCGCCGCCTGCGTACTGCCCGACGGCGACCGGGGCCGGATCCCCGACCTGGCCGACTCCAAGCTGCTCACCCCGGCGGTCCGGGAGCGGGTCTATGACGAGGTACGCCGGCGGGCCCGGGCCTGGTCGGTCATCGTGATCCCTCCGGGCGATATCGACCGTCGAGGGCTCCATGTCTGTAACGTCGAGGGCATGCGTCGAGCCGTCGCCGCGCTCGCGCCGGCCCCCTCCTACGCCCTGACCGACGGCTTCCCGGTGGGCGGACTGGCAATGCCCACTGTCGCGGTGTGGAAGGGCGACCGGGTAGCGGCCTGCATCGCCGCCGCGTCCGTGCTCGCGAAGGTGACCCGGGATCGCCTGATGGTCGACCTGCACGAGCGATTTCCCTCCTACGACTTCGCCACCCACAAGGGTTATGTCACCCCCGGCCATGCCCGTGCCCTGGACCGGCACGGACCGTGCCGGGAACACCGGGCGTCCTACGTCAACGTCGCCCGGGTGCGCGAGAATGGGCTGATGGAGGGTGCGATGCCGGTGACTGCGGACGCCCGGACGGATGTGGAGCAGATCGACCCGCAGGAGACGGACCTGGAGCCGGCCCGATGAAGACACCGAGCGTGTGCGTGGCCCGACCCGCCGACCTCCCGAGGAGCCACCAGTGAGCGCCGAAGACCTCGAGAAGTACGAAACCGAGATGGAGCTCACGCTCTATCGGGAGTATCGCGACATCGTCCGGCAATTCACCTACGTCGTCGAGACCGAGCGTCGATTTTACCTGGCCAACGCCGTCGATCTGCAGGTCCGCAATGCCGGCGGAGAGGTCTACTTCGAGGTGCACATGCAGGATGCGTGGGTATGGGACATGTATCGGCCCGCGCGGTTCGTCAAGGACGTCCGCATCCTCACGTTCAAGGACGTCAATGTCGAGGAGCTGGAGAAATCCGACCTCGAGCTGCCCGACGACCGGCCGCCGTTCCAGAACTGAGCCCGCCGTTCCCAGCAGCGCCGACCCGAGAGGACCGCAGTGACCGGGTATCCCGAGCAGCCCACCCCGACTTCGGACGGCGACGTGTCGCCCGCCGACGTGATGGGGCGCCGAGCTCCACGCGAGACGGCGCCGGACGGGCCGGGGGAGGCACCCGAGCGCACCGCGGCGGAGAAGCCCTCGGCCGAAGGAAGCTCGCAGACCATGCCGCCGGTCGAGGGCGTCTACGACGCCGAGGACGAGGAGCCCGAATAGCGGTCAGTCGCCGGCCTGCTGCAGGTCGGCCGACCACTTCTCCTCGATCCGGCCGTAGCGCCAGACCAGCAGCGCCACCGCCCAGGTCCCGACGAAGAGTCCGACGATCACGAATCCCACGTAGTTGAGGTTGAGGTTGCCGACGGCGGCCAGCGGCCCGCCGGTGATGTGCAGCCGGTCGGTGAGGATCGAGACCAGCTCGATCAGGCCGATGACCAGGGCCACCGCGACCGACAACCCGGTGATCGTGATGTTGTAGTAGATCTTGCGGACCGGCTTGGAGAACGCCCAGCCGTAAGCGAAGTTCATGAACGAGCCGTCGATCGTGTCCAGCAGGGACATCCCCGCCGCGAACAGGATCGGCAGGCACAGGATCGCGTACCACGGCAGGCTGAAGGCCGCCGCTCCGCCGGCCAGCACCAGGAGCGACACCTCGGTCGCGGTGTCGAAGCCGAGACCGAAGAGCAGGCCTACCGGGTACATGTGCCACGGCTTGCGCACCGCCCTGGTCGCCCCGCCGAGGATCCGGTTCATGAATCCCCGCTTGTCGAGGTGCTCCTCGAGGGCGGCCTCGTCGAAGACGCCGCGACGCATCCGGCGGAAGATCTTGAGGATGCCGAGCAGGATCACCATGTTGATCGCCGCGATGAGCATCAGGAAGACGCCCGAGACCAGCGTGCCGATGAGCCCGGTCGTCTGCTGCAGGGTCGACGCACCGCTCTCGACCTGGCCGGCCAGGGTCTTGACCCCGACGCTGAGCAGGAAGCACAGGCCGAACACGACCGATGCATGGCCGAGGGAGAAGAAGAACCCGACCGAGAGGGGCCGCTGCCCGTCGGCCATCAGCTTGCGGGTGGTGTTGTCGATCGCCGCGATGTGGTCGGCGTCGAACGCGTGCCGCATGCCGAGCGTGTACGCGGTGAGCCCGAGACCGACGGTGAACGCACCGGCCTTGCCCAGCGCGTAGTGGTGCGGAGCGACGAGGGCGATGAGGATGAACCAGCCGGCGACGTGCAGGAACACCACGACGGCGATCATGGCGGCGATCCGGGACCACTCGCGCGGGGAGAGCGAGTCGCGCACTCGCCGGATCCGGGATGGAGGCGCGATCGTGGCTGACACAGCACTCCTCTGCGGTGGGCGGCCCGGCGGACAGAAGCCTACCGTGATGCGAACAGTTCGCAAGAAGTACCTGCGAAGCAGGTGCATGTAGCCGGTCGATCGGTGCTCGGCACCCGGCGTCGGGCCGACTATGGTTCCAGGCGAGGAGGTGGTCGTGGGTCGGCGGGAGAAGGAACGGGCGCGTGCCGTGCAGGCCGCGCTCGATGGCATGCGGAACGCCGGCCTGCGGCAGATGCCCTCCCGGGTTCTCATCGTCGAGCGGCTGGCCGATTCCGATGGGCACCTGTCCGCGGCGGACATCCACCGCGACCGCGGTGAGGCCTATGCCCAGGTCCATCTCGGCACCGTGCACCGCGGTCTGGACGCGCTGACCCGGGCCGGTCTCGTGCACGTCGTCGACGACCACGGCACGCAGCGCTTCGGGCTCTCCGTCCCCTCGCACCTGCACGCGATCTGCGATCGGTGCGGCTCCATGGTCGAGGTGTCGGCCGAGGGGCTCGAGCCGGTGATCTCCCGGCTCGCCGATCGGGCCGGGTTCGCCGTCCACCCCGACGGGGTCATGCTCCGTGGTCGCTGCCGACGCTGCGCCAAGCGTCCCTGACCGGGCACCGCTCCCGGATCCCCTCGACGGGTCGATGCAACCGATCAGCGGGTCCGGTCGTTTGGGGGTGTGACCGAGACGAGCCAGGACTTCACGGACTTCGTCGCAGACCGGCAGGCGGGCCTGCTCCGGTTCGCGATGGTGCTCACCGGCGACGCCCGGCTGGCCGAGGACATCGTCGCCGACGTACTCGCCCGCGCCTTCGAGCGGTGGGACCGGATCGGGGTGATGGACAAGGCGTATGGCTACGTGCGTCGCATGGTGGTCAACGACTACCTGTCCTGGCGGCGGCGGCTGCGACGTACGTTCCCGGTCGCCGCCCTGGAGGACCTGGCCCGGTCTGAGCCGGATCACGCCGACGCCCACCTCGACCGGGCCGCGATGCACGCCCGGCTGGCCGGGCTTCCGGTCCGGCAGCGCACCTGCCTGGTGTTGCGCTACTACGAGGACCTCACCGACCTCGAGATCTCCGACGTCCTCGGCTGCGCTGTCGGCACCGTGCGCAGCAACATCTCCCGGGCGCTCGCGGCCCTGCGCATCGACGCGACCGCACCGTTGTCCCAGGCACTTCCGAAGGAGACCTGATGCCAACCCTCGACGACCTGCACGCGACCTTCACCGATCTGGAGCAGCACGCCCCCCATCCCCGTCCCGTCCGCACAACCGACCATCCGCAGCGGCGCGCCGGTCGTCGGGGGTGGGTGGCGACGACGCTGGCAGCCGCGGCCGTGGTCGCGGTCGCGGTCGGCATCGCCGTGGTTCCTGGCCGCTCGCCCTACGGCGGCACACCCGGTCACGCCGCGCCATATCGGTCACCCGCGGCGTTTCCGGCCGCTCTGCCTGCGCCGAAGACAGGGACCTCACCGCGGTTGGCCTTCGGGTTCGTCGTGGCCCCGGTCTCCGGCTACCGGGTGAGGCCGACCTCGATCGATGCGACGTCCCAGTACGCCGACATCCGCAGCGCCGATGGAACCGTTCACGGCGGGCTGAGAATTTACTACGCGGGGGCCTTCAGCCCGCGCCGGGCTGAGAAGGGCCGGCCCGTCAGGGTGCACGGACGCCCGGGTTACTTCGCGCGCACGACGGTGCCCGGTGACGACATCGCCACCTACGACGTTCTGGCCTGGCAGTACGCCGACGGCGGTTGGGCCGTCGTCGATCTCTGGGACGGGGCCGCAGGACGCACCGTCGACGTCCCCGCCGCACGGGCGCAGAAAGGCGCCAGCGCGACCGGGACCGAGGCAACGCCGGCCCGCATCCCGCGTAGGCGCACCCTCATCGCCCTCCGGGCCGACGAGCTGCGCCTGGCCGGTGCGACCCACGCGGCATCGACAGTCGTGCGGGTCCCGATCAGGGTCGCCGGTCTTCCCGGCCTGCACGTCACGCAGTTCACCACTGATCCGGGGTCCGGGGGCGTCACCCTCGCGGCTGCCGGCACGGCCTGGGACCTCGGCTGGGGCGGGCGCGGCCTGAATGCGGCCGACAAGCCCAACACCGCCAGCACCAGCGTCGGCGGACGGCGCTGGCTGGTCTACCTCGATTCCAGGGGCAGGATCACGAGCATCGGCCTCACCGAGCCCGGGTTCGGCATGACGGTCACCCCCACCAGCGCCCACGGCGATGCTGCCACGCTCGCCCAGTACCGGCGGTTCCTCGCCCACGTCACCGTCGCGACGGATCTCGCCGACCCGAGAACCTGGTTCCCCGCGACCATCCTGCGCTGACCTGGCCGGGCGCGGCGCGCTACCCCGCCGTTGCGCTGCTGTCAACCGGCATTGCACAGCCACATGCCCGTCCACATCCGCCGTGGACGGGCCCCGTCCCACCGCGGTTCGGGCGACGCTGTCCGCACCGGAGAAGGGACAGTCGATGCGCGCGAAGGATGCGGTGGGCGCCTACGGCGAACAGGTCGCGGCACGTCATCTGCAGGACGCGGGTTTCGTCCTTCTCGATCGCAATTGGCGGTGTTCCGAGGGGGAGATCGACCTGGTCGCGGCCGACGGGGACGTTCTGGTGATCTGCGAGGTGAAGACCCGCTCCAGCCTCGCCTACGGGGATCCCGCCGAGGCGGTCGTGGGGGCCAAGGCCGCCCGGTTACGTCGGCTCGCCGTGCGCTGGCTGGCCGCCCACGACTCGCGCTGGCCCGAGGTGCGGTTCGACGTCGTCACCGTGGTGCGCCGGGCCCGGGGTGCGGCGACCGTGCGACACCTGCGCGGGGCGTTCTGATGGCGCTGGCCCGCGCCCGCTCGGTCGCCCTGCTCGGTGTGCAGGGTCATCTGGTGGAGATCGAGGCGGACCTGTCCGACGGCCTGCCCGGCGTCTCCCTGGTCGGACTGCCCGACGCCGCGCTGGCCGAGGCCCGTGACCGGATCCGGGCGGCGATCGTCAACAGTGGCGCGGCGTGGCCGTCCCGGCGGATCACCCTGGCGCTGTCCCCGGCTGACCTGCGCAAGCACGGCAGCAGATTCGACCTCGCCCTGGCCGCCGTCGTCCTGGCCGCCGCCGGTGCCGTGCCGCAGTCCGCGTTGGACGGTCTGGGGGTGCTGGGTGAGCTGGGACTCGACGGCACGGTGCGGGCGGTGCGCGGAGTCCTCCCCGCAGCCCTGACCGCGGCTCGCGCCGGTCTGACCCGACTCGTGGTCCCGGTCGACAACGCGGTCGAGGCGGCGCTGGTCCCGGAGCTGACCGTCTACGGAGCGCCGACCCTGTCCGATCTGGTGCGGCACCTGAAGGGCGAGCCGAGCGGCGTCCGGCTCGCCCAATCGATGGATCGGCCCGCGGACCGGTCGTCGGCCCCGCCGGGGCCGGATCTCGCCGACGTCCTGGGCCAGGCCGCCGGCCGCCGGGCGCTCGAGATCGCCGCCGCGGGCGGCCACCACCTCTTTCTGACCGGACCGCCCGGAGCCGGGAAGACCATGCTGGCCGAGCGTCTCCCCGGCATCCTCCCCGCTCTCGACACCGAGGCCGCGCTGGAGGTCACCGCCGTGCATTCGGTCGCCGGGATCCTGCCGGCCGACGCTCCGCTGGTCTGCGTGCCGCCGTTCCAGGCGCCGCACCACACCGCGAGCGTCGCGGCGCTGTCCGGAGGCGGATCGGGGGTGCCGCGGCCCGGCGCGATTTCCTGCGCCCACCGCGGCGTGCTGTTCCTCGATGAGGCTCCGGAATTCCCCGCGGGCGCCTTGGACGCGCTGCGGGAGCCGATGGAGCGGGGCGAGCTGTCACTCGCCCGGGCGGGCGGGTCGTTCCGCTTTCCGGCACGATTCCAACTCGTCCTGGCCGCCAACCCGTGCCCGTGCGCGTCGGCGGCCGGAGATGCGGCGTGCACCTGTCCGTCCGTCGTGCGTCGGCGCTATCTGGCGCGGTTGTCCGGTCCGCTGCTGGATCGGGTGGATCTGCGGGTGCAGGTCTTCCCGGTCGCGCGGGCGGCGTTGCTGGACGACGCGGCATCGGGGGAGACGAGCGCGACGGTCGCGGCGCGGGTGATCGCCGCCCGCGCGGCGGCGGCCGACCGGTTGGCGCCGACGCCCTGGCGGACCAACGCCGAGGTGCCGGGGCCGGTCCTGCGTAGCCGGTGGCGGCCGCCGGCGCGGGCGTTGGCCGAGGCGACGCGTGCCTTGGACAGAGGGGCGCTGAGCGCGCGCGGCTTCGACCGGGTGCTCCGGGCGGCCTGGACGATCGCCGACCTGGCCGGCCGGGCGGCGCCAGATCGCGGCGACGTGACCGAAGCGGTCGGGTTCCGCTTGGGTGAGGTGGGGACATGACGGCCGGCGAGCTGACATCCGGCGGCAGCACATCTTGCGACAGCACATCCGGCGACGGCACTCCGGTGGCGCTGCCCGGGGATTCGGAGCGGCGGGCGCGGGCCTGGCTGAGCCGGACGGTCGAGCCGGGGAGCGCCGCCCTCCACGCGCTGCTTGCCGAGTGCGGGGCGGTAGCGGCGGTGCAGCGCATCCGTGCGGGCGAGGTGGGGCCGGACGTGCTCCGGGTCGCCGAGGCGCGCCGCGCCGAGGACCGGGTCGACCGGGACCTCGCCCGGGCGGCCGCAGGCCGGATCCGGCTGGTCATCCCCGGTGACGAGGAGTGGCCGGCGGCGGCGTTGCACCCGCTGGAGGTGGCAACGGCGCTGGGCAAGAGCGCCCTCGCGCCGCCGGTGGCGTTGTGGGTGCGCGGTGAGTCGCGGCTCGACCAGGCGGCGGGGCGCTGTGTGTCGATCATCGGTGCGCGTGCGGCAACCAGCTACGGCCAGCATCTGGCCGGGGAGCTGGCGTTCGGGATGGCTGAGCGCGGATGGACGGTGGTGTCGGGTGGCGCCTACGGGGTCGACGGCGCGGCGCATCGCGGGGCGATCGCCGCGGACGGGGTCACGGTGTCGGTGCTGGCCGGCGGCCTCGACTCGCCGTATCCGGCCGGTCACCGGTCGTTGTTCGACCGGATCATCGCGGCCGGCGGGCTCCTGGTCAGCGAATGGCCGGTGGGGTCTGCGCCGTACCGGCACCGGTTCCTGGTGCGCAACCGGCTGATCGCCGCGGTCGGTGCCGGCACCGTCGTGGTGGAGGCGGCTGCCCGCAGCGGCACCGCGGCGACGGCGGGGCAGGTGAGGAAACTCGGGCGGTCGTTGATGGCCGTCCCCGGTCCGGTGACCTCGGCCATGTCGGTGGGCACGCATCAGCTGATCCGGGAGCACGATGCCCGACTGGTGACCGGTGCGGCCGATGTGCTGGAGGAGGTCGGGGCGATCGGTGCGGATCTGGCCGACCGGCCGCGCTCCGAGCCCGACCCGCGCGACGTCACCGATCCGGTCGGGCGGCGGGTGCTCGACGGGGTGCCGATACGCCGTGGTACGACCCCCGAACGGATCGCGGTGGCCGCCGGCGTGCCGGTCGCCGTCGTGCTCCGGGTGCTGCCTTCTCTGCAGCTGCACGACCTCGTCGAACTCCACGACGACGGCTGGCGACTGGCCGGCCGGCTGCGACGACGAGCATCGTCCGGTTCGCACGAATCGCCGCCACCATCGGGCTCCCGGTCATGACTCGGCTGCTCCGACGAGCACTGAAGTTCATCGAACGCGGCGGCCGGCCTCCGATATCGTTGAGGTGCTCGGCGCTCCGCTCGCTCCTTCGCGCACTCTTCGGGACCTCCCTGCTGCCGGAGCGGCAGAGGAATGTTGTGGCGAAAGAAGGTGGTCGCGATGGCGCGCAAGGTGCCACGCGATGTCAGGTCGACCGCCCGCGACGACATTGCCGCGACCAGAGTCCGTTTCCTCACCGCCGAGCCCCCGGAGTCCATCCGGGTCCGGCCCACCATCCTCGCGTCCTGGCAACGATCCCGGGACCTGAACGTCGCCGCGGACAAGATCGAACTGCCCTATCTCCGGAATACCGACGTCGACACCGAACTCACCCGCAGCGCCGAGGGCGTGTTGCGACGGCTGCACGACCAACTCGACGGGCAGGCGGTGAGCATCATCCTGACCGACCCGTCCGGTGTGGTGCTCAGCCGGCGGACGGCCGACGCGGAGCTCGAACGGCACCTCGACGGCGTGATGCTCGCACGGGGATTCAGCTACAACGAGCAGTTCGTCGGGACCAACGGGATCGGGACGGCGCTCGAGGCCGGCACGGCCACGCATGTGTTCGGTCACGAGCACTACGCCGAGCACCTCGAGGCACTTGCCTGCGCGGGCGTCCCGATCCATCACCCGATCACCGGCCGGACGGTCGGCGCCGTGGACCTCACCTGTTGGCGCAAGGACGCCGAACCGCTGCTCGTGACCATCGCGAAGTCCACGGCGGACCAGATCCAGCAGGCGCTGCTCGCCGACGCGGGCATGCACGAGATGGAGCTCTTCCAGGCGTACCGGCGCACGTGCCGGCGGATGGCAGGAATCGTCTTCGCGATGACCAGCGACGCGGTCATGCTCAACGACCAGGCCCGTACGCTGCTCGACCCCACCGACCAGGCGGCGCTGCTCGCCCAGGCGACCGCGGCCTCCGAGGAGGTCGCACAGCGATCCCGCTGGTCGGCCGGCTTCCGGCTGCCCACGGGGACGCCGGCCCAGCTGCACTACAACCAGATCCGGGTCGGTGACCAGATCGCCGGCGTGGTCGTGCACGTCAAGTTGGGGGAGTCCGAGGACCAGGCGCCGGCGGCCCGCAGGCCCCTGCTGCCGGCACCGCTCCCGGGACTCGTCGGCCAGGCACCGCCCTGGCTGCGCGCCTGTCAGGAGGTCGAGGGCGCGTTCCGGTCGGGCGACTGGCTCGCGGTCGAGGGAGAGCCCGGCGTCGGCAAGCTCGCCCTGCTCCGCGCGGTGCAGCTGCGCCGCCAGCCGAGCGCCCGGTTCACCGTCCTCGATGCCCGCGACGCCGACGCCGATCCGCAGTGGCTGAGCACGGTCCGCGGCACGCTGCTCGGGCCGTCCGACAGTGTCGTCCTGAGGCATGTCGACCGACTCGGGGGCCCGCAGTTGCGGGCGCTCACCGACGCTCTCCGGACCGCGCGTACGGCCGAGAGGGACCGCAGACTCTGGGTCGCCGTGACGCTGGCGCGCGCCACCGAGGACAGGGACCTGGGGCGATTGCTGCGGCACTTCCCGAGCACGGTCGAGGTACCGCCGCTCCGGCTGCACAGCGAGGATCTTCCGCCGTTGGTGGCGTTCTTCCTCGCCCGGCTGGGCCACGGCGGCAAGGTCACCTGCTCACCCGAGGCCATGCGCATGCTGATGCGCTCGACCTGGCCCGGAAACGTCGAGCAGGTCCACCAGGTCCTGCACGGCGTCGTGCAACACCGGCGCGCCGGCATCATCCAGCCCACCGACCTCCCGCCCGAGACCCAGAGCATGAGCAGGCGGGTGCTGAGCGCGTTGGAGTCACTGGAGCGCGATGCCATCGTCACCGGCCTCGCGGATGCCCAGGGCAACAAGGCCAAGGCGGCCCAGTCGCTGGGAATGTCGCGGGCGACGATCTACCGCAAGATCCACGAGTACGGCATCGTCGCTCCCACCTCCTGAGCGGTCGCCTGCGCGCGCGAAGACCGGGCCGCCAGGCGGCCCGGTCTTCGTCATCTCAACTCAGTGGAGGATCGGCCGCCCGAGCGGCAGGCCGCGTCCGCCCGACGCCGTGTCGATGACGCCGAGGAAGATCCACGCACCTACCGCGGCGAAGGCGAACGTCAGCCCGCCGGCGGTCTTGGTCAGTGTCGAGTCCCCGTTGATCGTCGCCACGAGCAGCACGGCCAGGGCGGCGTCGATCACGACGAACAGGACGGTGAACGCCAGCGGCAGCCGCAGTGTCCCGAGCGTGAGCAGCCCCAGGATCACCAGCCACGTGATCACGAACAGCGCGGTGATGTGCATGAGGCTTCCGGTCGTCACGAGGGGGAACCAGTTATGGGACACCCCGAGCACGAACGCGGCATAGCTGAGCCAGAACCCGGCGAAGATGCCGAAGATGCAGGCGACCGCGCTCTGACCGAGAGCCGCCGCCCACGCCGTGCTGAGGAGCAGGCCGAGCCCGGTTGCGGCGAAGATGATCGGGATGGGCGCGCCGAGGGCGGCAGCGGGGACGTAGCCGATCAGGTACATGGCCAACGCGACCGACCCGGCCACGAAGACCGGGACCCCGACCGCGGCCGGGTTTCCGGCGAAGAATGCCGTCGACGGAGGTGGCGCGGGCGCGGCCTGCGCCGTAGCCACGGTCTCGGTATGAGCCTCTGCCGCGTGTTTGGCGGCGGTATCCGTACCGGCGGCCGCTTGGCCGGCGGTGGCTTCGGTGTTGGCGGACATGGCAACTCCCTAACGAATGGACGCATGGACGCTCGTGACGGGCAGCTACCCGCCGAGGCGAAAGTCGGCCACCTCCGTTCGGATCGGTGGCGTGTCTGCCAGCGTCTCGGCCCACCCGTGCGGCGGACACGCCCCGGACGCGACCCGCTGCTGCCTAGCGGGCCGGTCTGTCGCTGCCCCTACTTTCGCGGCCTGCGTGGTCACAATGTGGGCCGGCCGCAGGAATTCGGGTGTCTCAATTTGAGAATTGGCCCGTCCAAGGGAACGGAGGTGACGTTACGAGCACGCCGGATCCGATACCGGACAGGCCGGATTTCCCGCGTTCAGCTGCCGATATGTGAACGACTCTCGAATCGGGACACCGGCCGCGGCAACCGTGAAATGCTACGGCGACGAACAACAGGACCGCCGGATCATCGTCTCAAATTGAGACGCTCTCGGCACGCCGGATCGGGATATTATGTCCGTTTACCGGTGGCGAACGGGAACCGCACTGGTCGACGCGAAGCAGGGATGGTGCGTCGACGCCAGACGGAGGGAGCTGCCCTGATGACCCCTCAGGCAGAACCGAACGAGAGCTCCGAGGCGCGCGCCGAGGCCAGCGTTGCCGAGGCCGAGACCTTCAACCCGTGGACCGTCGTCCACCTGGTGTTCACCCACCTCGCGAACGAGGGGCTGCACCCCGTTCTGGGCGAGAGTGGCGACCCTGGCCAGCCGGCCAGTGCGCTGTTGTCCGCGCTGGGGATCGAGCCGGCCGCCGAGGGGAATCGCCAGGTCAAAAGGGATGTGCACGCGCATCTGGGCGAGATCCGCGCAGTCATGTTCGAGGAGGGGTGATCGGCAAGGCGTAAACCGGCCGTCTCATTTTGAGACCTGAGGACGGCCCAGCGACGAGTCTTATGGACGATGACGCACCAGCACATGCGGAGGGATGTGGCAATGAGTCGTCAGAGCATGGCCAAGGCCCACGAGAAGATTCAGGAATTGGCGTGGGATCCGCTGTATCACACGCCGGTATCGCAATACGGCACCGACTACACGTTCCAAAAGGCGAAGAAGAAGGACCCGCTCAAGCAGGTCCTGCGGTCCTACTTCCCCATGCAGGAGGAGAAGGACCACCGCGTCTACGGCGCTGAGGACGGTGCGATCCGGGGCAACATGTTCCGGCAGGTCCAGGAGCGCTGGCTGGAGTGGCAGAAGCTGTTCCTCTCCATCATCCCGCTGCCGGAGATCTCGGCCGCGCGGGCGATGCCCCTGCTGTTCAACACGGTGCCCAATCCCGAGCTGCACAACGGGCAGGCCATCCAGATGATCGACGAGGTCAGGCACTCGACGATCCAGCAGAACCTCAAGCGCCTGTACATGAACAACTACATCGACCCCGCCGGCTTCAACAGCAGCCTGCGCAACTTCCAGAACGACTACTGCGGCACGATCGGCCGGCAGTTCGCCGAGGGCTTCATCACCGGTGACGCGATCACCGCGGCGAGCATCTACCTGACCATCGTGGCCGAGACGGCGTTCACCAACACGCTGTTCGTCGCGATGCCCGCGGAGGCGGCTGCCAACGGCGACTACCTGCTGCCGACGGTGTTCCACTCGGTGCAGTCCGACGAGTCGCGGCACATCAGCAACGGCTACGCCACTTTGCTGATGGCGTTGGCTGACGAGGGCAACCACCAGCTGCTGGCGCGCGACCTGCGCTACGCGTGGTGGAACAACCACCGGGTGGTGGACGCGGCGATCGGCACCTTCATCGAGTACGGCACGAAGGACCGCCGCAAGGACCGGGAGAGCTACGCGGAGATGTGGCGTCGCTGGATCTACGACGACTACTACCGCAGCTACCTCGTACCGCTGGAGAAGTACGGCCTGGAGATCCCGCACGACCTCATCGAGGAGGCCTGGAACCAGATCTGGAACAAGGGCTACGTCCACGAGGTCGCGCAGTTCTTCGCCACCGGGTGGCTCGCCAACTACTGGCGGATCGACCCGATGACCGACAAGGACTTCGAGTGGTTCGAGTTCAAGTATCCGGGCTGGTACGACAAGTACGGTGCCTGGTGGGAGAACTACGCCCGGCTGTCCGTGGCCAACGGGCACAACCCGATCGCGCTCGAGGACGTCGACTACGTCTACCCGGCCCGGTGCTGGGTCTGCATGGTCCCGTGCCTCGTCCGTGAGGACATGGTCATGGCCGAGGTCGACGGCCAGACGCGGACGTACTGCCACGAGGCCTGCCGGTGGACCGACACGGTCGCCTTCCGGCCCACCTACGAGGGTCGCGAGACCCCCAACATGGGCCAGCTGATCGGCAAGCGCGAGTGGGAGACCCTCTACCACGGCTGGAACTGGGCCGACGTGGTCTCCGACATGGGCTACGTCCGCGACGACGGCAAGACACTGGTCGCCCAGCCGCATCTGAACTTGGACCCCAAGAAGATGTGGACGCTGGACCACCTGCGCCGCTGCCCGCCGCTGCTCAGCCCGAACGTCGTGCTCAACGAGATGTCTCCCGAGGAGCAGCAGGCATTCCACGCCGACTACATCCGTCAGGGTCCGGCCGGGCGGCCGGCTCCCGCGGAGAGCGGCGCCTGAGAGGACAGGAACGAGGGGGGCCGACGAGGGGGACCCGACGCGAAGTCGGGCCCCCCTCGGGTTCCCCCGGCAGGGGGCTGAAAGGGGGGACATGGGCGACAAGCACGTCGTGCGGTTCGAGCCGGTGGGCATCGACCTCGAGGTGGACGAGGACCAGACGGTCCTGCGCGCCGCCGCCGAGCAGGGAATCATGCTCATGCACGGCTGCAAGGAGGGCCAGTGCTCGGCCTGCAAGTCCTTCGTCCTCGACGGCGACGACATCGAGCTGGACAAGTACTCGACGTTCGCCCTGCCCGACTTCGAACGGGACGAGGGCTTCACCCTCCTGTGCCGGGCGCACGTCTACGAGGACGTGACGATCGAGCTGCTCAACTACGACGAGGAGATGATCCGCTCCGGGCACCCCATCCAGAACGCCGCGGCGGAGGTGGTGGCCAACGACCCGGTCACCCACGACATGCGGCATCTCGTCCTGAAGCTCGTCGAGCCCAGGGAACTCAAGTTCTTCCCCGGTCAGTACGTCGACATCGCCGTACCCGGCACCGACGCGGTCCGGTCGTTCTCGATGGCGAACACGTCCAGCATCGTGTCCGGGCAGCTCGAGTTCGTCATCAAGATCTATCCCGACGGACTGTTCTCCTCGTTCCTCGACACGAAGGTCGCGGTCGGTGACCGCCTCGACGTGGTCGGCCCCTTCGGGGTGTTCACCCTGCGCGAGGGCCGCGAGTCCGACATCGTCTTCGTCGGTGGCGGCGCAGGGATGGCACCGATCCTCTGCCTGCTGCGCTCGTTGTCCGAGCACGGCAGCGGGCGCAAGGTGACCTACTACTACGGTGCCCGGCGCGGGCGGGATCTGTGTTTCGAGGCGGAACTCACCACGCTCGCCGACTCGGTGCCCAACTTCCGTTACGTGCCGGCGCTGTCCGAGCCGGACGACGGCGAAGCCTGGGACGGCGAGGTCGGCCTGATCACCGACGTGGTCAAGCGGCACGAGGCAGACCTGACCGGTACCGACTGCTACGTCTGCGGGCCGCTACCGATGGTCGAGGCGGCCATGGAGACGCTCATGTCGCTGGGCGCCGCCGAGAAGCACATCTATTACGACAAGTTCACGACGACCGGATCGTCCTGACCGGGTGACAAACGAAAGTGAGGCAAGTGTGAGATGACGACCACCGAAGAGCGCAGCGCTCCGCATCCGGAGTTCACCGACGCCGAGGCCGGTGCCAAGGTCTTCCCCGACTCGTCGGAGCGTCGATACAACTACTTCACGCCGCAGAAGCGCAAGCAGTCGCACTACGAGGACGTCACGGTCGAGGTACAGCCTGACCCGAGGCACTACCTCAGCCAGGGCTGGCTCTACGGATTCTCCGACGGGCGCGGCGGATACCCGCTCGACTGGACGATCCTGAAGGCCTGGGGCGTCGACCGGCCCGAACCCGAGCGGTTCCCCGGATCCGGCGGCAAGGGCTACGACTGGCCGGCCCACGGCTGGCACGAGTTCCGCGACCCGAACGAGGAATGGGAGCTCACGCTCTACCGCTACAACGCCAACGTCGTACGGCAGATCAACCAGAACGTCGAAACGGCCAAGCAGACCAAGGCGTTCGAGCAGTGGAAGCCGAACTGGACCCAATTCGTCGCGCGCAACGTCGGTGCGTGGATGCACGTCGAGCACGGCCTCGGGCTCTACCTCTTCGCGAACGCGAACCGGCGGGCACCGACCAACATGCACAACAACGCGATTTCGGTCAACAGCATGCACCGGATCCGCTTCGCCCAGGACCTGGCGCTCTACAACCTGACGCTGAGCGAAGAGATCACCGACTTCGACGGTGCGGCCCACATCGAGACGTGGAACCACGACACGGCCTGGCAGGGCGTACGGCGCATGGCCGAACAGCTCACCACGATCGACGACTGGGCCGAGGCGATCTTCGCGGCCAACGTGGTCTTCGAGCCGCTGGTCGGCGAGATGTTCCGTAGCCACCTGGTGCAGCAGGCGGCCCCGGGCAACGGCGACTTCGTGACGCCGACCGTTGTCGGCGCCGGCGAGTACGACTACGCCGAGCGCGACCTTCGCTACACCAAGGCGATGTTCGAACTGCTGACCAACGACAAGGAGTTCGCCGACTACAACCGGGACATCCTCGACCGCTGGCTCTCGACGTGGACCCCACGGGCCATCGTCGCCGTTCGCGAGCTGCAGCCGCTGTGGTCGCAGCCCGATACCAAGCCGCCGCGGTTCGAAGACGCTCTGGACCGCGCCAAGAACCGGTTCAGCGGCATTCTGTCCGAGCTTCGCCTACGGGACCCGAAGGAGCTGGCCCAGTGAGCACATTCAAGACGGCCGAGAGCCCATACAAGTCGAACAACACCTCGTCCAACAGGTGCGGGATCACCCTGATGAACAACCAGGTCGGGCAGGTCGTCGCCGAGGTCATGAAGGACAAGCCGGGGGTGCGGGTCATGCCGCTGCCCTCCATGATCCGGGTGGACGCGGAGAACCGGATGGACTTCATCTACGACGAGATCTCCGAGGCGCTGGGCGAGGAGGAGGGGTTCTTCGATTCCGCGGAGTTCGAGGAAAACATGTCCACCCACTACGGGCGGATGATCCACGAGGACGACCGCACGATCATGTTTGCCAACCCGGAGGACGCCGCCGAATACCTCGGTTTCGACCTCGTCGCCTCACCCAACTGAGTGCCGCGTCCCGAGCTGATCTCGAGGAGGACTGGTGTACGAGAACAACGGTGAGAAGTACTTCGTCGTCGACAGCCACATGCACTTCTGGGACGCGAGCCCGCAGAACTGGGTGAAGGGGCAGGAGAACTACGCCAAGGGCTGGATCGAGTGCTTCCACGCCTATCAGGGACTGGGACCGCCGGAGACCCACTGGACCATCGAGCACTTCCAGAAGTACTCCGAGCAGGACCTGATGAAGGACGAGTTCGACGAGGGCCACGTCGACGTGGCGATCTTCCAGCCGACCGACCTCAGGCAGTGGTACACGGAGGGCTTCAACACGACGGAGCGCAACGGCGCGCTCTCGGAGAAGCACCCGGGCAAGTTCATCGTCAACACCCGGTTCGATCCGCGGGACGGCGACCCCGGGCTCAAGGTCCTGGCGGACAACGTCGCCCGTTGGGGTTCGAAGGGGGTCAAGCTCTACACCGCCGAGTGGTACGGCGATTCGCGGGGCTGGACGCTCAAGGACCCGGAGGCCTACCGCTATCTGGAGAAGGCGCAGGAGCTCGGGATCAAGAACATCCACGTCCACAAGGGCCCGACGATCTGGCCCCTGGACAAGGATGCCTTCGACGTCTCCGACGTGGACCACGCGGCGACGGACTTCCCCGAGCTCAACTTCATCGTCGAGCACGTGGGACTGCCCCGCATCGAGGATTTCTGCTTCATGGCGACGCAGGAACCCAACGTCTACGCGGGTCTGTCGGTCGTCATCGGCGGTCTGATGCACGCCCGGCCGAAGTTCTTCGCCAAGGTGATGGGGGAGCTGCTGTTCTGGGTGGGCGAGGACAAGATGACCTTCGGCAGCGACTACGGCATCTGGGAGCCGAAGTGGCAGATCGAGGGGTTCGTCGGCTGGGACTACCCGGACGAGGAACAGTTCTCCGACTACCCGCGCGTCACGACCGCGACGAAGAAGAAGATCCTCGGGCTCAACGCGGCGAAGCTCTACGGCATCGACGTACCCCAGGAGTGCCGACTGCCGGCGGATGACGGGACGCCGGCCGCGCAGGACGACGCGACGCTGGTCGAAGGTGGGGCCAAGGTGTGACGGAGAGGGCCCAGATACTCGCCGCTCTGGAGGCGGTGCGCGACCCTGAACTCGACGAGCCGGTCACCACGCTCGGTTTCGTCTCGTCGTGCACCGTCTCCGAGGACGGCGACGCGTCCGTGCGGTTGCGGCTCCCGACGTACTTCTGCGCGCCCAACTTCGCCTTCCTGATGGTGGCCGATGCCTACGACGCCGTGAGCGCCGTCGCCGGCGTACGACGGGCCGAAATCGTCCTGGAGGACCACTTCGCCTCCGACGCGATCAATGGCGGAGTGGCGGCGCGGTCCGGGTTCGTCCAGTCCTTCGACGGCTTCGCGGCGGGGGAGCTCGACGAACTGCGCACCGATTTCGTCCGCAAGGCCGTGCTGGCCGGGACCGACCGGGTCTGCCGCCCGCTGCTTGCGGCCGGCCGGACGACCGAGGACCTCGCGTGCCTCACCCTCGGCGACGTTCCGCCGTCGGCCGACCGCGAACGGCTGCGTTCCCGGCGGGCCGAGCTCGGCCTGCCCGCCGGAGACGACTCCCCGTTGCTCGTCGACGCGGTGACCGGTGATCCGGTCGGCGTCGAGGCTCTGCCGCTCCACCTCCGGCGGGCCCGGCTGACCCGTGTGAGCGTTGAGGCCAACAGCGGCGTCTGCCGCGGTATGTTGCGCGAACGGTACGGAACACGGGGGTTGGGCGAGGTGGAGGAGGACCGATGAGAGCCGTTCGGTTGCACGGATACCACCAGCAGCCGGTCGTCGAAGAAGTGCCGGAGCCGACGGTCAAAGGTCCGCTCGACGTGGTCGTGAAGATCGGCGGCGCGGGGGTGTGCCGCACCGATCTGCACATCATCGAGGCCCAGTGGGCCGAGGCGATGAGCCCAACCCTGCCCTACACGATCGGCCACGAGAATGCCGGCTGGGTGCACGAGGTGGGCTCGGCCGTGACCAACGTGGCGGTCGGCGACACGGTGATCCTGCACCCGACCCCGACCTGCGGCCTCTGCCGCGCCTGTCGGGCCGGCGACGACATGCACTGCATCGAGAGTTCGTTTCCCGGCCTGGACAGCGACGGCGGCATGGCCGACTTCCTCCTGACGTCCGCGCGGGCCTGCGTGAAGCTCGACCCGTCCACCAGGCCGCAGGACGTGGCGGCGCTGGCCGACGCCGGGATCACGGCCTACCACGCGGTTCGCAAGGCCATCCCGCTGCTCTACCCGGGCACCACCTGCGTGGTGATCGGCGCGGGCGGGCTCGGCCACATCGGCATCCAGTGCCTCGCGGCGTTGACCGCGACGAACGTCGTCGGGGTGGACCGCAATCCGGATGCGCTCGCGCTCGCGGGCGAGCTCGGCGCGCATCACACGGTGGTCGCCGACGGCACACACGTCGAGGGGGTCAGGGACCTCACCGACGGCCTCGGCGCCGACGTCGTCCTCGACTTCGTCGCCGAGCAGGGCGCCGAGAACGACGGGTGGTCAATGACCCGCCCGGCCGGCTCGTACTTCGTCATCGGATACGGCGGAACCCTCACCATCCCGACGCTCGACGTGATATCCACCGAGCGGAACGTCATCGGCAACATCGTCGGCACCTACAACGAATTGGCCGAGCTCATGGTCCTGGCCCAGACCGGAAAGGTCACCCTGCACACCAAGACCTATCCACTGGACGCGGCGCCGGAGGCGCTCCGCGATCTTGATGCCGGCAAGGTCCGGGGGCGGGCGATCCTTGTCCCGTAGTCCCACGATCCACTGACGTCTACGCCCCAGGAGGACCCCATGGCCAAAGAGCTGCGATTCGGCGAAGATGCCCGGACCCTGCTGCTCTCCGGAGTCAATCAGCTGGCCGAGGCGGTGAAATCGACTCTGGGGCCGAAGGGTCGCAACGTCATCCTGGAAAAGATCACGGGTTCGCCGGTGGTGACCAACGACGGGGTCACGATCGCGCGCGAGATCCACCTGAGCAACCAGTTCGAGAACATGGGCGCCCAGCTGGTCAAGGAAGCCGCCATCAAGACCAACGACATCGTCGGCGACGGAACCACGACGGCCACGGTGATCGCGGAGGCGATCATCCGCCTGGGCATGAAGGCGATCGCCGCCGGCGGCAACCCCGTGCTCATCAAGCGTGGCGTCGACCTCGCGGTCTCCCGGCTGGTCGAGCACCTCCACACCGTGGCCCATCCGGTCGTCACCGAGGCGGACTACGCCCGCGTCGCGGCGATCTCGGCGAACGACGACGACGCGGTCGGCGCGGTGCTCGCCAAGGCGCTGCACACGGTCGGCGACGGTGGGATCGTCACCGTCGAGGAGTCCGTCGAGAACGGGATGAGCGTCGATTTCGTCGAGGGATTCGAATACGACAACGGCTACGTCTCGCCCTACCTGGTCACCCACCCGGCCAGCCTCGAAGCCATCCTGGACGACCCGTACATCCTGCTCTGCAGCGAGAAGATCACCCAGGTGCAGCAGCTGATGCCGTTGCTCGACAAGGTCATGCGCGCGCCGCGGCCACTCGTCATCATCGCCGAGAACATCGAGGGCTCGGCGCTGAGCATGCTGGTGCACAACCACGTCAACGGCGTCTTCCAGTGCGTTGCGACCAAGGCGCCGGGTTTCGGCGACCGGCGGCTGCGCAAGCTCGAGGACATCGCTGCGATCGTCGGCGGCGAGGTCTTCAGTAAGCACTCCGGGGTCAGCCTCGAGAACATGACGCTCGACCAGCTGGGCCGGGCCCGGCAGGTGCGGGTCACCGCCGACCGCACCGCGATCATCGACGGCGCCGGTTCGGCCGAGGAGGTGGCGTTCCGGATCAGTCAACTGCGTGCGGAGCTGGAGCGTGCGACGTTCGGGATCGACGAGGACGTGCTCACCGAGCGGATCGGATCGCTGTCCGGCAAGGTCGCCGTGATCAAGGTCGGGGCGCCTACCAACGCCGAGCTCACCGAACTGCAGCACCGGGTCGAGGACGCGCTGTCGGCGACCCGGGCCGCGATGGCCGAGGGCATCGTCGCCGGCGGCGGAGCTGTGCTGGTGCACGCGGCGCCGGTGCTTCAGGAGCTCGACGTCGAGCGGGACTACGCGGCCGGCGTGGAGATCGTGCGCCGCGCTCTCACCGAACCGGCCTACCTGATCGCCACCAACGCCGGCTACCCCGGCCAGGAGGTCGTGGCGAAGGTGTCGCAGATGGGTGTCGACGAGGGGTTCGACGCCCTCCAGGGCCGCTACGGCAACATGATCGACATGGGCATCATCGACCCGCTGCGGGTCGCCCGGTCGGCCCTGCAGAACGGCGCGTCGGTGGCCGGCCTCCTGCTCACGACCAACACGCTGGTGGCTGAAGAGCAGACGCCGTGGGGCGGCAGTCGCGCACTGATGACCGAGTACGGGCAGCTGGACGAGGGCCTGCACCAGCCGTCGCCCGACTCCAGCACGCCGCAGTCCCTGGGCCTCGGACCGTCGGTCGGGTGACCGTCCGCGAGACCCCCGGCACCGGGCAGCGGCCCGTCGAACAGGAGTGGACAACCGCCCCGGTAGAGCCGATGGCGCCGGGGGAGGTCAGCGCACTGGCCCGGGTCCGGGCCCGCGGGCGGGTGCGGGGTGTGCTCGCTCTGCTCGGTCCGGCGTTCGTCGCGGCGGTCGCCTACATCGACCCCGGCAACTTCGCCACGAACTTCTCGGCCGGGGCCCGGTTCGGCTACGCGCTGCTGTGGGTGGTCGTGGTGGCCAACCTGATGGCCATGCTCGTGCAGTACCAGTCCGCGAAGGTCGGCGTCGTCACCGGGCGCGACCTCCCCGAGCTGTGCCGTGAGCACTTCCCGCGGGCGGTGTCACGTGGTCTGTGGGTGCAGGCCGAACTCATCGCGATGGCCACCGACCTGGCCGAGTTCATCGGCGCGGCGGTGGGGCTCAATCTGCTGTTCGGCGTTCCGCTGTTCCCGGCCGGCGTGATCACGGCCATCGTCGCCTTCGTGATCCTGGCCCTCCAGCAGCGCGGGCACCGGCGGTTCGAGCTGGCGATCGTCGGCCTGCTCGCCATCGTGCTGCTCGGCTTCGCCTACGACCTCGTCATGGTGGGCGCGGATCCGGGAGGAATCGCGGCCGGCCTCGTGCCCAGCTTCTCCGGCTCGGACAGCGTCCTGCTGGCGGCCGGCATCGTCGGAGCGACGGTCATGCCGCACGTGGTCTACCTGCACTCGGCTCTCACCAAATACCGGGTGGTCTGCCGGGACGACTCCGAACGACGGCAGCTGCTGCGCTTCCAGCGCCTCGACGTGACGGTCGCACTCGGCATCGCCGGCGGGATCAACCTCGCGATGATGATCGTCGCGGCCTCGGTCTTCCACAGTGCCGGCGTCGTGCACGTCGACTCACTCGCGGCCGCCCATGCCAACCTCGGACGCCTGGCCGGCGGCGGTGCGGCGCTCGCGTTCGCCGCCGCGCTGCTCGCCTCCGGGCTGTCCTCGTCGAGCGTGGGCACCTACGCGGGCCAGGTCGTCATGCAGGGCTTCATCCGGCGCAAGATCCCGCTGTACCTGCGGCGCGGCCTGACGATGTTGCCGGCTCTGGTCGTGCTCGCGCTGGGCGTGTCGACGATCGACAGCCTGATCCTCTCCCAGGTCCTGCTGTCGTTCGGTATCCCGTTCGCCCTCGTCCCGCTGCTGCTCGTGACCAGGCGTCGGGACATCATGGGGTCACTGGTCAACGCGCGGGTCACGACCGCGGCGATGTGCGTCATCGCCGTGCTGATCACGCTGTTGAACGTGTTCCTCATCTACACGGCCCTGTTCCGGTGACGACACCACGCAGGCCTGCCGACCGGGCGGGCCTCATTCGGTCAGGAAGTCAGCGATGACGAACGAGACCCCGCAAGCCCCGCCGACCGTCCTGCGGCGGCTGGATTCGCCGAGTACCACGACAATGGTCGCGCTGCTCGCCACCTTCGAGGACCTGCAGACCGTGCTGCGATGTTGCGAGCGGCTGGTGTCCGAGCTCGGGACAGCCGGGGACGGCGGGCCGGACGACGTCGTGGTCGAAGGCGTCTGGACGACGGCGCTGCTGTCCTACGCCCGGTGCTTTGCGGCCAACGGCGCCCGTGCCGCGTTGACCGAGGACGACCTCGCCACGGCGCTGTCCAACGATGACGTCCTGGACTGGCACCGGGTACTGCTGCAGCTTCGCGAGCACTACGCCAGCCCCAGCGTCAACCCCCGGGAGCGGTTCTCGGTCGGGGTGGCGCAGGACCAGAACGGCGCCGCCGCCGGCGTGGGGGTGACCTCCGCCCGGCAGCCCACCGTGGACGACATCACGGTGCGCCAGACCGGAGCGATCGCGTTCGCGCTGAGCAACATGGTCAACGACCGCATCGCCGCCCAGCAGGCGAAGGTGTTCGACGAGGTGCGCGACCTCGGCAAGACCGAGCTGGACAAGCTTCCGAAGCTCCCGGTCACCCAGCCGCCGGGCGGCGAGGACTGATCACGCCGTCGGGGGACTCAGCCCGCCCCGCCGTAGCGGAGCATGAAGTCGCGCTCGGGGTCCCGCCCGCCGTCGGGGTCCCGCGCCGGTTCGGACGCCTGCTCCTCGACCAGGTCGGCGGCGGGGATCCGGGTCGGTAGGGTGCGCCAGCGCTCCCGCTTGGCGGCGAGCTCCTCGGCGTCGTCGCGGTGGCGATCGACCATGGCACACCGCCCTTTCGTTCCGGCATCACGTGCACCTCCCACGGTACGCGCCGACCTCCTGTGGGGCGCCGCTCCGATCCCGCGCGCCGTATTCCGCTCTCCGATTCCGCTCACACATTCCGCGTGAACGTGACGTTCAGGCGGTCTAGCCGCATCAACGTCACGTTGACGCGGAACGACGGCGTCACGTCGACGCCACACCGGCGGGGCGGGCGCCGGGTGGGTGCGGCATAGCGGCGGTCCGGCGCGCGGGCGGAGTCGGACCGCTCAGGCCCACAGCTCGTCGAGGCTGGGGAGCGCGACCCGGGCGGCGGTGTCGGCGGGCGTGTCCGGCGCCGACCGGGACCCGGCGTCGTGGACGTCGACGGTCGCCAGGGCCTGCTCGGTGAGGAAGCGGGTGGCGGGGGCGAGGCTGTGCCGGTCGTCGTGGGCACGTCGGTGGTGCGGCATGCGGAGCGGGGTGTAGAGGGAGAGCTGGTCGCGGGCGCGGGTCGCCGCGACGTAGAAGAGCCGCTGCTCCTCGACCAGGCCGGCGTCGGTGCCGAGCGCCATGTCGGAGGGGAACGCGCCGTCGACGAGGTGGATGAGGTGCACCGTCGGCCACTCCAGGCCCTTGGCGGAGTGCACGGTGGACAGGGTCAGGTAGTCGTCGTCCAGGTGCGGGGGGCCGGCGAGGTCGCTGGTCGATGCGGGCGGATCGAGGGTGAGTGAGGCGACGTAGTCGCCGAGGGTGGGTGCGGTGGCGGCCGCAGAAACCAGCCGCTGCAGGTCACCCAGCCGGGCCGGGTGGTCGGCGTAGCGGGAGACGAGCAGCGGCCGCAGGAGGGTCAGGACGGCGTCGGCGCGCTCGCCCACCGCACGCCGGGTGCGGGCCGCGGTCAGTGCGGTGAGGGTCTCATCGAGCCGGACCCGGGACCGGGCGGGAGCGGCGGCGATCACCTCGGGCTGTCGATCCTCGGCCCCGGCGTCGGCCGGGGTGAGGACGGCCAGCAGGTCCCGCGCCCGCGCCGGGCCGATCCCGTCGTGCAGGCGCAGCAGCCGGTACCAGGCGATCTCGTCCGCCCGGTTGCCCACCAGCCGCAGCCCGGCCAGGAAGTCCTTCACGTGGGCGGCCTCGAGGAACTTCAGTCCGCCGTACTTCACGAACGGCACCCGGCGGGCGGTCAGCTCCACCTCCAGCAGGTCGCTGTGGTGGCCGGCCCGCATCAGGACGGCCTGATCGCGCAGCCGCTGACCCTGCTCGGTGGCGTCCAGCACCGCATCGGTGACCAGGCGCGCCTCGGCGGGCGCGTCGTAGCAGCGGACCAGCCGTGCCCGAGGGCCGTCGACCCGGTCCGAGTGCAGCCGCAGGACCATGCCGTCGGTGCTCGGCCGGACCGCGTTGGCCAGGTCGAGCAGCGGTTGCCGGGACCGGAAGTTGCGCTCCAGCCGCGCCACCGTCGTCCCCGCCATGGAGGTCGCCGCGTCGGTGAGATGGCGGCTGTCGGCCCCCCGGAAGGCGTAGATGGCCTGCGCGTCGTCCCCGACGACGGTCAGCCCACGGCCCTCCGGCCGCAGCAACCGCACGATGTCGACCTGGATCTGATTGACGTCCTGGTACTCGTCGACGAGCACGTGGTCCCAGCGGCTCGCCAGGGTCGGGCCCACCGCCGGGTCACGGAGCAGGCTGCGCCAGGCCAGCAGCAGGTCGTCGAAATCGAGCAACCCGCCGGCCCGCTTGCGGGACACGTAGCCGCGGAACAGGTCCAGGATCCGGTCGGTGTGCCGGTCGCACCACGGGAACTCCACCGCGATGACCTCCCGGGCGGCGCGCCCGGTGTTGACCGCACGGGAGTAGACGTCCACCAGGGTGTCTGCCCGCGGGAAGCGTTCGGTGCTGCCGGCGAGGTCGTGTTCGTGGCGGAGCAGGTCCATCAGATCCTGGGCGTCACCGGTGTCCAGGACCGACAGGTCCGGTGCCAGTCCCAGGGTCTGCGCATGCGACGAGACCAGCTTGTGTGCGACGGCGTGGAACGTGCCGCCCCACAGCCGGGCTCCCGCGCTCCGGTCGCCGCAGATCGCGGCCGCGCGGGCCAGCATGTCCTCCGCCGCCCGGCGGGTGAACGTCAGCAGGAGCACCCGGCTCGGATCGACGCCGCGGTCGATCAGCTGCGCGACCCGCGCGACCAGCGTCCTGGTCTTGCCCGTGCCCGCCCCGGCCAGCACCACCAGCGGGCCGTCGCCATGGGTCGCCGCGGCGAGCTGGGCGTCGTCCAGTCCGTCGTCCCATCCTGATTCGAACACCTGTACGACGATACGGCGTCGACGGGTCCGGGTGGCCGCGCCACGCGGGGACCGCGCCCGGAGCTCAGCCGGTGCCGGTGGACCTCCTGATCAGCGAGAAGAACGTGTCCCCCCGGACGACCCGGAACGGATCGTCGAGCAGGCTGGCCAGCTGGGCGATCTCGGCGGGGGTCCAGACCCAGGCCGGGATCTGGCAGGCGATGAACATCGGCGCGCTGCCGTCCCAGTCGGCGATCTCGGCCTTCAGGCCGGCCAGGTAGTCGGCCGGCTGACCGCCCGGGCTGTAGTCGGTGACGACCGGGAGCCCGCCCGGCGTGCTCACCGTGCTGCCCTTCTCCCACGCCAGGATCACCCCGAGCGCGCCGGTGTTGCGGGCGTAGGAGGCGCCGATGGCGTCGGTCAGCGGCGTCCACGTTCCCTGGATGTTGTTGAAGACGTGGATGACGTCCATGCCGGTACGGCGCAGGTAGTCGCCGGTCATGCGGGTGAAGTCGTCGATCTCGTCGGCCGGCCACGCGCCGGGGTAGGTGTAGCCGCCGCCGGACGGCCCCGCGATCAACAGGTCGTCGGCGGTGGCGGTCCGCTGGTAGTAGCTGAACATCGCCGGCGCGAGATCGGCGAGCAGCGGGTCGATGGTCCAGTTGGTCGGCACCTTGCCGCGGTCGGGGTGGTCCCAGATCGTGCGCATCCGGTGCTGGTCGTACTGGACGTTGTCGCCCTCCATCACGGTCAGGGTGACGTAGACCTTGTTCTGCAGGGGCGCGGGCGGGATGGGACGCCGGCTCGACAAGATCGGGTCGGTGGTGCCGGAGAGCACCGTGGCGTTGTTGAAGAAGTCCGCGGCGAGCACCTCGATGCCGTGCTGCGAGGCATAGCCGACGCCGCCCCATTCGCCACCGGAGACGCCGCCCGGGAACCAGCCGAGGTAGGGCGTGGTCGGCTCGACCTTCGCGAAGATCTGGTTCATCAGGTCGGCCTCGGCGGGGATGTCCGGCTCGAGCCAGGACACCATCGCGCGGTTGGCGACGATGTAGTCGCGGAAGTTCGGGAACGGCACGACCTGGGTCGGTGCGGTGTCGGTGGCGGTGACCAGGTATTCGTTCCACATCAGAACGTCGACCGACAGGGCTGTCGTCCCCGCCGGCGGGTCGAACTTGTAGATCCAGTAGCTGCCGCCGTCGGCAAAACGCCAGCCGCCGTCGGCCATGCTCGACCCGTCGGCGTCGAAGAGAAACGGTTGCTCGGCCGCCGTGGTCGGCTGGAACGAGGCGATGGTGGTGCCGTCAGCCTTCACCGTCACCTGCTGTACCGACGGACCCCAGCCGTCGCTGGAGTACGCGTCCTGGAATCGCAGGTAGACCGCGTCGCCGCCGAGCTGCGGCGTCAGGTCGAAGGTGTAGGTGCCCTCGTTGGAGCTGTCGGTCACCGGCTGGGTGACCTCGCCCAGCGTGGTCCAGGTGACCCCGGGGACCGGGACAGTCTGCGAGCCGCCGATGCCGGTCAACATGGTGTGGGTGCAGTGCGGCCAGAGATTCGCCAGCTGCCAGGTGTAGGCCTCGACCCGGTCGGTGAACTTGCCACGCAGGTCCTGGACGACTTTGAGCCCGAGCGATTTCGCCTGGTCCGGATCTGCGATCACCGCGCCTTTCAGGCCGGCAATTGTCGTCGCAACATTCACCGAATCCGGCACGTCGATGTCGTAGAGAACAGCGCCGGAAATCTCATGGCGATAGCGGTCGACCAGGCTCAGCGGGTCGCGGACGCCGCGATGCGGGATCCGCAGCGTGTCCAGCCAGGTCTGGTCCGAACCGTCAGTGGCGAGCAATGTCCAGATCCGCGGCCGGCGACGGTTGACGATCCCCTGCAGAGTGGTGAGCAGCGCCTGGTCGGCGCCGTTCGCCGTGGTGATGTCGGCGACGTCGAGCCGGAGTGGGCGCGGAAACCGGGGGAGCACAGATCCGTTGGATGCCGGAGCGAGCGATGTCGCTGCCCCGGCCACCCCCGCTCTGCCGCCGATCGCCGCGCCGGCAACCGTTCCGGCGGCAAGCTTCAAGAATGTACGTCGAGACGCGTCCACGTTTCCACCTCTGCGGATCGGCGAAGGGTGACAGGAGATTTCGGGCGTCATTGCATTCCTGATGCCGCACAATTCCCGGCATCAGGCATTCGCGGGCGACATTGTCGCGGGGACCCTAGCCAGGCCGATCAGCATTGTCCAGAGCGATCTGAGCGGAGGACACGGCTTGACTTAGTTCACGGGATGGTGAAATATCTGCGCCGATGTCCTACGAGCCCCCCCTTTCCGTCTTCGGCGCACTGGCCGACCCGGTGCGGCTGCGGACGGTCGAGCTCCTGGGGAACGGCCCGCTCTCGGCGGGCGAGCTTGCCATCGCGGCGGGCATGTCCCCGTCCGCGATGAGCCGCCACCTGCGGGTCCTCGGCGAGGCGGGCCTGATTGTCGACCAGGGCGATCCGTCGGATGCTCGGCTGCGCGTGTTCCGCTTGCGGGTCGAGGAACTCGTCGCGGCGCGGGCGTGGCTGGACCAGGTGCAGGCGCAGTGGAACGAACAGCTCGCCGCGTTCAGGCGGCACGTCGAAGGCAGGAAGGCATGACCGACCTCTCCGCCCGGGCGGAGATCGAGGTGGCGGTCGATCCCGTGACCGCATTCCGCGCGTTCACCGAGGAGATCGACTCCTGGTGGATACCAGGACCGATCAACTACTTCGATTCCGACCGGGCGACGGGGATGCGGATCGAGCCCGGGCGCGGCGGGCGCGTCCTGGAGGTCTACCGCGATGGCGAGGTGCTGGTCATTGCGCGTATCACGGCATGGGAGCCCGGCGTACGCCTGACCTACAGCGGGGTCGTGGACGACAGCGAAACCGACGTCACGTTCGAGCCGGCACCGTCGGGCACCCGCGTGCGCGTCCATCAGTACCTGCGGCCGGGAGGGGAGACGGCGTTTCTGTTCTGGCCCAACGTCGTCGTATGGCTGGTCCCCTGGTGCGCGGCGCACGACGGCGGCCGGATCCCCACCGAGGAGCGGATGACCAATGATTGATCCTCAGGAGTTGCTCCGTGACGCGCGCGTCGTGGTCCTGTACGACTGGCCGACCGAGGACGTGCCCGACACGTTGACCCGGGCCGGTTACGACGTGATCGTCTACGGCGGACCGGCCCCGGAGGACATCTTCCGGCACGAGTTGCGCGACGGGCAGGTCGTCGGCCACCGCGTCGGCGTTCCTCCGGCCGAGGCGGACCTCGTCTACAGCTTCCGGCCGATCGAAGAGCTGCCCGCCATCGTGACGGCGGCTGCGCAGCTGGGCGCCAGGGCGGTCTGGCGGCAGTCCGGCCGCAACGGCGCCGGCGAGCGCGACCCACGGGGATGCGCAGTCTCGCCGGAGGAGTCCGAGCGTGGACGCGCGCTGGCCCGCCAGGCGGGCCTGGCCTATGTCGAGGACGTCTACATCGCCGACGCGGTACGCGGCCTTCCGTCGGCGACCTGACGGGGGGAGCGCCGGCGGGTCAGGCTGAGCGCGCCGGCCACGAAGAGCACGAGGACGCCGGTCGCCGCCCCGCCCACGAGGAGCCACGGGCTCCCGACGAGCATCCAGGCGACGCACAGCACCTCGGCGGCAAGCAGGACGAAGAGGGCAAGTGTCCGTCGGCGGAGGCCGGCGATGGACCGGCGGTGACCGAAGTCGGCGACGCGGGCGATCGCGCGTCCGACGGCACCCTGCCGGGATCCGGAGAACTCCGCGAACTTCCTGGCGAACTGCCGGTCGCTCGCGACGAGGCCCCGCTCGATCCCCTGCAGGGACCAGGACTCGTGAGGGGACTGGGGGGACGCCATGCTCATCGCTGCTCCAGGTGACCGCTCGGGCTCGCAAGGGTGTTACCCACATCGCCAACGATCCATGCAGCGGGAGCACCGCATCACCCGGGTGCCGTCCGCGCTACCGTGCGGTGATGAGAGTGGAGCAGCTGTGGCGTTATCCGGTGAAGTCGCTCCAGGGGGAGCAGGTCGAGTCGGCGGAGGTGGGCCCACAGGGGCTCGACGGTGACCGCCGGTGGGCGATTTTCGACGTGGAGAGTGGATTCGGCCTGACTGCCCGCCGGGCGCCGCAGCTGCTGTTCGCGGCGGCGAGGATCGGGGCCGACGGTGGCATCGAGGTCGTCCTGCCGGACGGCAGGGTCGCTGCCGGCGACCCGGACCTCTCAGCCTGGCTCGGCCGGCCCGTGACGCTGCGCTCGGCGACCGAGGACGGCGCCCGGCGGTATGAGAACCCGGCCGACTTCGAGGACGAGGCGGACGGTGGCTGGGAGCCCTTCGACGGCTCCACCGGTGCCTTCCACGACTCCGGACGCGCCGCGGTGTCCCTCGCGTCCCTGTCGACAGTGGGTGAGTGGGCGCCGCGCAGGTTCCGCGCGAACGTGCTTCTCGACGCTGCCGGCGAGGACGACCTGGTCGGCCGACGTGCCGCGCTGGGCGGCGCGACGGTCGACGTGCGGATGCGCATCGAGCGGTGCGTGATGGTCACCCGCCCGCAGCCGGACGGCATCGATCGCGATCTGGACGTGTTGCGGACTATCCACCGCGAGCGTCAGGGGTGCCTCGCCATCGGGGCGACGGTGGTGCACGCCGGGTCCGTGTCGGTCGGCGACACGCTGGAGCCGGTTCAGGCCGAGGGCACCTGAGCGACTCCGATGCCCGCCAGGTTGACGGCCCATGCTCGGTCAGCCGCTGGCGTGAGGGATTCGTCGGTGCGGTCTACTTGGCCCATGCACCGCATCCTGTTGCGCGAGGTCGTCATCGACGTGCCACGCGAGCTGTTCGCCGCGACCCGCGACTTCTGGGCCGCTGCCCTGTCCGCGGAGGCGCGTCGTGTCCCGGATTACCCCGAGTTCACCAGCCTCCGTGATCCGGCGGCCCTGTCCTGGGTCGGTCTGCAGGAAATCGGCGACGGGGAGCCTCGACTCCATTTCGACATCGAGTCCGACGATGTCGACGCGGAGGTGGCACGGTTGACCGGTCTGGGCGCTGAGAAGGTCGCCGACCGCGAGAACCTGGTCGTGATGCGCGACCCGTCCGGGCTGCTGTTCGACGTCCTGCGTCCCGAATCGCCGGAGTTCGCCAAGCGGTCCCGCGAGGTCTCCTAGCAGGGGACGGTGCCCCGCCGCCAACGGCGACTGCGGGTGATTGGTGCGGCCGAACGCGGCTTACAAACCTAGGACGCGGCGCAGTCCTCGGTCGACCTCGCGCATGAGCGACTGTGGTGTCGTCCCGATCCTCTCCGTGAGATCGGTCTTGTTCAGTGTGACGAGTGCCGTGATGTTTACGACGGAATCCCGGGGCAGCCCGGTGGCGACGGCAGGCAGGAAGGTGTTTCCGGGCAGCGTGGCGAGCGCGGTGTTCGAGGTGATGACGGCGGCGATCACGGTGGCCAGTCGGCTGGCGTTGTAGGGGCCGGATTGGACGACCAGAACGGGACGCCGTTTCGCCGGCCGGCTGCCGGCTGCCGGACCAAGGTCAGCCCAGTACAGTCCGCCGCGTTCGATTACCACTCGTCATCGGCACGTGACAGGACCCGATGGGCGATGGCCACCGCATCCGCTGCGGAGTCCTCTGCAGAGTCGAGGTGATCCAGCGCGTTATCGATCTGGTGGGTGACCGAGTCCGCGTCGAGCTCGTCGAGGTAGTGCTGGGCAGCGTGGGCGAAGAACTCGGATCGGCTCATGCCGAGGTCACGCGCGCGCCGCGTCGCGCGGTCGAAGGTGTCATCGGGCAACGAGATCGCAGTCTTCACCAGCCGAGTATAACCCGGTATAACTCCTTGTGTCGACCAGTAAGCCGCAGCGTGGCCGCGCCGTCGCCGGTCAGTTCGTCGGCGGAGTCCGACCGCCCGGTCATCGCGACCACGAGGGACAGTCCGGGACCGCACACCTCCGGCCCGTCGCCGTGTGACCAGCCGCTGTCGGTGGCGAGGAGCCGCAGACCCCCGATCCGCTTCCTGCCTCCGACCGCGAAGCTCGCGCTCTTGTACATGTCGAGGCCGGCGGTGACGGCGTCCGGAGCGATGGACCCGCGGATGCCGAGCGGACGACGGATGTCCTCCCCGTGCACCACGATCTCACCGAGCATCGCCGCCACGGGCGCCGCTGCGTTCGGCGTGGATCAGCGCCCAGGTCTGCCTGGCGTCGGACATCATCATCCCGCTCCCTGAGCCGATCGGTCGCTTCCTGTCTATTACCTCGACGATCGGGCGGGCCCCGAATCGACAGTTCCGGGGGCGGGGGTAGCTTTCGCCCATATGACGAATGTGTTGATCATGCACTGCCACGACCTCGGTCGGTTCCTGGGCTGTTACGAGGTCCCGACCGTGCGCACGCCTGCGATCGACGCCCTGGCGGCAGACGGGGTCCGCGTCGATCGGGCGTTCTGCACGGCACCCCAGTGCAGTCCGGCCCGGGCGTCCTTGTTCACCGGGCGTTACCCGCAGGAGCACGGCGTCCTCGGGCTGACCCACGGGGACTTCGGCTGGGACCTGCGTTCCGACGCGCGCCACATCGCCTCGATCTTCCGCGACATCGGCTACGCCACGGCGCTCTACGGCGTCCACCACGAGTCCCGGGTAGGCCCCGACGACCTCGTCGCCAACCGGCTGGGATTCGACACCGTCGTCACGGGCGGCGGCGCCGCGACCGTCGCCGGCCGCGCCGTTGCGCGGATCACCGAGCTGGCAGGCGGTGACCGGCCGTTCTACCTGCAGGTCGGTTTCGAGGAGCCGCATCGGTCGCCCTCGCCGACCGACCCTCCCGGCACCATGGGTTTTCTCCGGCCCGGGGTCGGTCCGGACACGACGAACGGGGTGACCGTGCCGCCCTATCTCGTCGACGACGCGGGCGCACGCACCGAGATCGCTGAACTGCAGGGTGCGGTCGCCACGATGGACGCCGCCGCGGGCGAGGTGCTGTCAGCACTCCGCCGGACCGGGCTCGACGAGGACACGATCGTGGTGTTCACCACCGACCACGGGCTCGCGCTGCCGCGCGCGAAGTGCACGCTCTACGACCCGGGCATCGAGGTTGCGCTCGTCGTGCGCAGCCCCCGCCACGGCTGGACCGGCGGGCGGACCGTCGCCGACCTCGTCTCGCATGTGGACGTGCTGCCCACACTGCTCGAGGCGACCGGGATACCCGTACCCGGCGCGGCCAGCGGCCGCAGTGCCCTCCCGTTGCTGGACGGCCGACCCGGGCGGACGCGTTCGGAGGTCTTCGCGCAGATCAGCCATCATGACTACTACGACCCGCGGCGATGTATCCGGACGGCGCGCCACAAGCTGATCGTCAACTTCAGTTCCGCCCCGTCGATCATGGACTCCAGCCAGTCGTGGCAGCCCCGATCCAGGCCGGTCACGGTGGTGAACGGCGTGGCGCCGTACCACCCGCTGGTCGAGATGTACGACCTGGACGACGATCCGGACGAACTCACCGACATCGCCGAACGGCCCGACCAGTCCGCCACCCGTGGACAGCTCCTCGCCCAGCTCACCGAGTGGATGCAGGCGGTCGACGACCCGCTGCTGGCCGGCCCCGTGCCTGCACCGCTGCACGAGCGGGCGGCCGCGCTCGTGGCCGGGCGCGGCACGGTGCGGCCGTCCGGACCCGGCCGATAGTGTCCGGGGCGAGGAGGTCGACGATGCGGATTCTGGTTTCGGCTGACATGGAAGGTGTCACCGGCGTCACCTGGCCGGCGGACGTCGAGCCCGGAACGGAGCAGTGGCAGCGCTTCCGGCGGCTGTTCACCGGTGACGTCAACGCTGCGATCGAGGGACTGGTCGCGGGCGGTGCCGATGAGATCCTGGTCAACGAGGCCCACGACAACCAGCGCAACCTCCTGATCGAAGACCTCGACGAGCACGCCGATCTGCTGACCGGGCGGCACAAGGCGCTGTCGATGATGGAGGGCATCGACAGCGACGTCGACGGCGTCGTCTTCCTCGGCTACCACGCCGGGGCCGGTGTCGACGGGGTGCTGTCGCACACCTACCTCGGCAACTCGATCACCGGTGTGCGCCTCGACGGCAACCCGGCGAGCGAAGGCTGGCTCAACGCCGCCCTGGCGGCGGAGTACGGCGTGCCCGTCCTGATGGTGACCGGCGACGACCGTACCTGCGACGACGCCGCCGGCTACGCCCCTCGTGCCCAGCGGGTCGCGGTGAAGAAATGCATCTCGCGTTATGCCGCGATCTGCCACCCGCCGGCCCGCACGGGGCGGGAGATCCGCGCTGCCGCGCGGGCCGCCACCGAACTCGCGGGCCGGTCGCCCGGCGACGTGCGGCCGCACCGGGTCACGGTGACGTTCGACGCGACGCAGCTCGCGCTCGCGTGTCTCGCGGTTCCGTCGGTGGAGCGCATCGGCGAACGCGAGATCGGCTACGACGCGAAGTCCATGCGGGACGCCATGACGTGCTTCAAGACCGTCACCTACGCCGCGTCGAACGCCGTCGAGAAGACCTACGGCTGACCGGCTACCTCGGGACCAGCGGCGGTTCGAGCAGGCGCAGCACTCCGGAATCGGCGTCCAGTTCGGCCGCCACCCCGATGGGGAAGGTCTGGACGTGGCCGCCGTGGCCGACGTTCGCGCGCATCAGCATCGGCACACCGAGATCGCCGAGACGCTCGGTGAGGATCGCCTCGATCGCGTCGCGCTCACCACAGTGAGACCAGGTGCCGGTGATGATGCCGGCCACACCGTCGAGGTAGCCGCTGCGGCGGAGCTGGGTGAGCATGCGGTCCACCCGGTAGTCGTCCTCGGTCTCCTCCTCCAGCACCAGGATGGCCCCTCGTACCGGCCAGGAGGTGTCGGTGCCGATCGACGACGTCAGCAGCGTCAGGCACCCGCCCGCGGTGACCCCGCGCGCAGTTCCTCCGACCGCGGCCACGCCGTCGGGATAGCTGATCTCCTGGACCTTGCCGGGATCGGTCAGCGTCATGGCCAGGGACGCGAAGGAGTACCGGTCGTCCGAGCCGGCCTGGTCGACCAGCGGCGCGAGCAGCGACGACCAGCCGAGCCGGGCCGCTGCGGCCTCGAGGATCGCGGTGACGTCGGAGAATCCGGCCAGCACCTTGGGGCGGAGGTCGGCGAGCCCGTCCCAGTCGATCGCGGCGAGGGTGCGTTGGGCGCCCGATCCGCCGGTGGCGAAAAGGACCCCGGCGATCTCGGGATCGAGTAGGGCCCGCCGAAGGTCGGCGGCACGCAGGTCGTCGTCACCGGCGAGGTAGGAGCGGAACGACCCCCGGTCCCGGGCCGTCCGGTAGGGAACGGGCGCCAGGCCTACTTCCTGCAGGGCCTCCAGCCCGCGCCGCAACCGCTCCGGATCCGCCGGGCTGCTCGCCGACAGCACGGCCACCCGGTCACCGGGACGGAGTGCCGGGGGACGGTCGAGCGAACGTGGCGCCGCGGTGGTCATCGGGCGCGTTCCTGGTCCACCTCGACGGTGATCTGCGGGTCCGGCGCCCCGCCGGACTCGATCGCCACCTCGGCGGGGGACTCGGCGACCTCGTCGGCGAAATGGCAGGCGACGAACGCCTGGGGCCCTGGCTCGGCCGGCAGCACCGGCAGGTCGGTGGTCCGGCAGATCCGGGCGCGCTCCTCGCCGAGAGCCGCGCGCCGGGGGCACCGCGGGTGGAACCGGCAGCCGGCGGGGATCGCCGTCGGGTCGGGCGGCTCTCCCGGGAGCGGGGCGGGTTGGGGCTGGCCCGAGTGGCTGTCGGGCAGGACGGAAATCAGGGCCCGCGTGTAGGGGTGTCGCGGATTCTGCAGCACCTCCTCGACGGTCCCCGTCTCCACGATCCGGCCGAGATACATCACGGCGACCCGGTCGGCGATGTTCCACGCCAGGCCGAGGTCGTGGCTGACGACGAGAGCGGACAGGCCGAGGTCGTTGCGCAGGTCGAGCAGCAGGCGCAGGATCTCGCCGCGGACCGAGGCGTCGAGTGAGGAGACCGGTTCGTCGGCGACGATGACGGTCGGATCGAGCGCGAGGGCTCCCGCGATGACGACACGCTGCTGCTGGCCGCCGGACAGTTCGTGCGGATAGCGCGCGACGTACTGTTCCGGCGGGCGAAGGCCCGCGCGGCCGAGCGCGGCGTAGACGCGGTGGTTCAGGTCGGTGCGGACGCCGTGCAGTCGCGGTCCCTCGGCGACCGCGTCGAAGACGGTCTGCCGCGGGTTGAGCGCGGCGGCAGGATCCTGCAACACCAGCTGCGTATGCCGGCGGAATGCCTTGAGGTGGCTGCCGGAGTAACGCAGCGGCGTGCCGTCGTACCTGATCTCACCGCTGCTGGGCTTCACCAGACCGATCAAGGCCCGGGCCAGGGTGCTCTTGCCGCAGCCGGATTCACCGACGAGAGCGACGATCTCACCGGCCTGCAGGGCGAGGTCCACGCCGTCCACCGCGCGTGCCGCACGTCGTCCGCGCCGGGCCGGAAACGTCACCGCGAGCCCGCGCGCTTCCAGGACCGGTGGACGGGGCGAGCCGCCGCGCACATCGGCCGGCCGGGGTCCGCCGGTCACCGGTCGCTCCGTGGCCCGGCCGGCGCGCCGGCGGTGGCGGGGTCGGTGGACCGGGTGGCGAACTCCGGGAGCACGCGGATACAGGCGGACTCGCGGTGCCCCGAGCCGTCGGCCGGCCACAGGGCGATGTCGTGGTCGCGGCAGGCATCCATCGCGACCGGGCAGCGGGGTACGAAGGCGCACCCGGGGATGTCGGACCGCAGATCCGGGGGATCGCCGGGCAGACCGGCGGGGGCCCGGCGCGAGGCCGGGTCGCCGATGCGGGGGAACGCGCCCGACAGTGCCCGGGTGTAGGGGTGCCGGGGAGCACTGATCAGGTCCCGCGACGGTCCCATCTCGACGATCCGGCCGGCGTACATCACGGCCAGCCGGGCGCAGGTCTCGGCGAGCACGGACAGGTCATGGCTGATCATGATCATGCCGATGCGGGCGTCGCGGACGAGGTCGGACAGCAGCGTCAGGATCTGCGCCTGCACGATGACGTCGAGGGCGGTCGTCGGCTCGTCGGCGATGATGAGGTCCGGATCGCAGGCGAGTGCCATGGCGATCATCACCCGCTGCCGCTGACCTCCGGACAGCTCGTGCGGGTAGCTGCGCGCACGACGCGCGGACACCCCGACGGAGTCGAGCAGCGCCGCCGTACGGTCGCGCGCGGCCCGATCGCCGACCTTGGCGTGCAGCAGGATCGGCTCGCGGATCTGCTCACCGATCGTCCGCACCGGGTTCAGTGCGCTCATCGCACCCTGGAAGACCACGGACGCACCGGCCCACCGCACGGCGCGGATCCGGGCCCAGTTCGCCGCGAGCAGGTCCTCACCCCGGAACCGCACCGTGCCGGTGATCACTGCCGACGCGGGCAGCAGCCGGAGCAGGCTCAACGCGACCGTCGACTTGCCGGAGCCGGACTCGCCTGCCATACCGAGGCTTTCACCGCGGTTCAGCATCAGGTCGACCCCGCGTACGGCCCGGACCGCCTCGCCGCCGGTGCGGTAGGTGACGGTGAGGTCGCGGACGTCGAGCAACTCGCCGACCGCGTCGGAGGAATGGTCGATGACCGGCTGCTCACTCACGATCCGGTGGCCATCCGTGGGTTCAGCACGTGCTCGATCGCCCGTCCGGTCAACGTGAAGCCCAGCACCACGATCACGATCGCGATGCCCGGCGGCAGCAGGTACCACCAGGCCCCCTGGGTCACGGCACCGGTCTGGAAGGCTTCGTTCAGCATCGACCCCCAGGACACCTCGGTCGGATTGCCGAGGCCGAGGAAAGTCAGGGTGGTTTCCGACAGGATCGCACCGGCGACGGTCAGCGTGCTCGAGACCAGGATCAACGGCATGACGTTGGGCAGTACGTGCCGGGACATGACCTGCAGGTTGCCCGCGCCCAGCGCGCGGACCCGCTCCACGAACGGCCTGGCCTCGACCGCGAGGGTCTGTGCGCGCACCAGTCGGGCGGTGCCGGTCCACGACGTCACGGCGATCGCGATCGTGATCGACGCCGAGCCCTGGCCGAGCACCGCCGCCAGCGAGATGGCGAGGGGCAGGCCGGGCAGGGCGATGAACCAGTCCGTGACGTGCATCAGGGCCCGCCCGACCCATCCCTGGTAGTGGCCGGCGAACAGCCCGATCGCCGCCCCGAGGACCATCGTCAGGGCGGTGGCGATGACGCCGATGGCCAACGACGCGCGCGAGCCCCACACGATCAGGAGAAGCACCGATCGTCCGGGCTGGTCGGTACCCAGCGGGTAGTGGGCGGTCGGCGCGTGCAGCAGCGGGCCGGTGGCCTTGGTCACGTCGAGGTCGCCCGGCCCGATCCACAGCGGGGCGGTGAGTGCGAGCGCCGTGAAGAGCACCAGGATCGCCACCCCGGCCACCCCGGTAGGCATCGCGAAGAAGGACCGCAGGAACCGCCGCAACGCCTGGGTCCGGGGCGGCGCCGGAGCGAGGCCGGACACCGCCGACAGGTCGACGACGGCCATTACTGGGCCCGCACGCGCGGATCGAGGTAGCGGTAGAGGAGATCGGCGACGAGGTTCATCGCGATGACCGAGGCGCTGAAGATGATGAAGGTTCCCTCCAGTAGTTGCAGGTCGGGGATCTTCAGCGCGTTGTACGTCAGATAGCCGAGCCCGGGCCAGGAGTAGACGGTCTCGACGGTGATGGCGCCGCCGATCAGACCGCCGATCTGCAGGAAGATGACGGTGACCGACGGCAGCAGTGCGTTGGGCACTGCGTGCTTGCGGCGGACGTCGTCGTCGCGCAGGCCCTTCGCCCGTGCCGTCAGCAGATACGGGCTGCCGAGTTCGTCGATGATCGACGACCGCATGATCGTCACGTACTGCGCGAAGACGACGAGGACGAGGGTCAGCACCGGCAGCACCATGTGCCGCGCCACGTCGCCGATCTGCGCCAGCGCACCACCGGTGAAACCGGGTGTCGACATCCCCGCCGCCGGGAAGAGCGCCGGGATCGGTCCGAACCCGACGCTGAAGAGCACGAGCAGAATGAGTCCCAGCCAGAATGTCGGCACCGACCACAGGGTCAGCGACGTCCCGGACGCGACCCGGTCCAGCAGGCTGCCGTGCCGCCAGCCGCTGCGGACGCCGAGCCACAGGCCGAGCACGACCGAGATCACGGTCGCCGTACCCGTGAGCAGCAGCGTCGGGCCGATCCGGCTGCTGATCAGTGACGCGACGGGCTGCTGATACTGGTAGGAGTAGCCGAAATGGCCGGTGAGGGTGCGGCCGACGAACGTCACGAACCGGTGCCATACCGGTTCGTCGACACCCAGCTGTCGGCGCAACGTCGCGAGCTGTGCGGCGCTGACGGGTCGCCCTCTGGTCAACGTACCGACCGGGTCGGAGGGCATCAGGCTGAAGAGGACGAATCCGATGACCAGTGTGATCAGGAAGCTGACCACCGCGGCCAGCACCTTGCGCGCCAGATAGGTCGCAAACGTCGACCGGCTCGACGGCTGGTCGTCCGCTCCGGCGCCCGCCGCCGACGGGTCGAGGTCGAGCGCGCTGGATACCGCCATCCGCTACTACTCGCGCTCGGAGGCTGGACGCCGCCTGCGGTAGACCAGGAACGCTATGGCGGCGACCACCACGACGACCGCGATACCGATGTCGACGTAGGTCCCGGTATGGCTGGTGCTCCCGGCTGCGCCCGCGGCCGCCGGCTTGGCCACCCGCCAGTCGTAGAACGAGTTCTGGTGCAGGTAGACGCCCTGCGCGTTGGCGGCCCCGTAGTTGAAGTTCGTGACCCTCGTGGTGTCCACGGCCGACAGCTGGTCCTGGTAGTAGAGCATGATGTCGACGTTGGCGTTGTAGAGGATGCTCTGCATCTGCCGGATCGTCTTGGACCGTTCGGTCTGGTTGAACTGCGTCTGCTGTCGCGCGAAGAGCTTGTCGTAATTCTTGTCGCAGAAGAACGCATCGGTGTTTCCGCCCTTGCCGGTGGCGTCCTGGGGGAGCACCGCGCAGGTCTGGATCGACAGCAGGTAGGTCGGGTCGGATCCGGTGGACCAGCCGTCCATCAGCATGTCCCAGTCGCCCTTGGCGAGCGCGGCGTTCAGGGCGGAGAAACTCTGTGGCTCGATGCTCAGCTTGATACCGATCGACTTCAGCCACCCCTGCAGGTAGGGCGCGATCTGACCATCGGTGGTCTCATCCGAGTGGATCCCCAGCCGGAGGTTGAGCGGCTTGTGCGTCTTGGGATCGACCCGGATCCCGTCCGGGCCCTTCGTGTATCCGGCCGCGTCCAGGAGCCGGTTGGCCTTCGCGGGGTCGTAGCTGATCCGTTGCCCGGCGGTCGGCTGCCATGCCCACTGCGGGAACGCCGAGGGAATGTAACCGGCACCTTCTTGGCCGAGGCCGTCGATGACCTTGTCCACCAGGGTCTTGCGGTTGATCGCATAGGCGATCGCCGTGCGCACCCGCTTGTCCGCGAGCACCGGGTTTCCGGTTCCCATCGGCTTTCCGGACTTCGTGTGGGCGCCGGGATTGATCTCGATGCCCTGCCAGCCGACCGGGGCCGACAGATAGGTCTTGATTCCCTTGGTCTTTTTCAGAGCGTTGTACTCGGTCGCGGTGATGAGGCCGTTCTGCTGCAACGACCCGCTCTTGAGGGCGGCGACACTCGCATCGCTGCTCTTGTAGTAGTAGGAGATGAGCTTGTCGAATTTGGGCGCACCCATATAGAAGTTCTTGTTGGCCGTCAGGGTGGCGTACTGGTCGGTCTTGTAGCCGGTCAGGGTCCACGGGCCGTAGCCGACGACCGGGAACTGGGTGTTGAGGTTGCTCTTCAGGTTCGCTACCCGCGGCTTCCAGACGTGCTCGGGCACGACCGGGATCGACAGGTAGAGCATGTTGGCCTGCGGCGTCTTGGTGTTGATGACCAAGGTGTTGTCGTCCGGCGCGCTGACGCTCTTGAAGTTTGCGACCAGGGAGCCGTTGGCCGTCGCCGCGACCGGGTCGGTCATCACCAGGTGATAGGTCCAGAAGATGTCCTTGGCCGTGATCGGAGTGCCGTCACTCCACTTCAGCCCCTTGCGGATAGTGAATGTCCACGTCAGGTTCTTGTTCGATCGTTTCCAGCTGGTGGCCAGATAAGGACTCGGATTGTTGTGAGCATCACCGACCGTCAGGGCGGGATAGATGCTGTTGATGATGTTGAGCTCGCCGTCATAGATCGAGATGAACGGGTTGAACGTCGAGAGTTCGGTGTCGGAGGCCACCTGCAGGGTCGAGGGAGATGCCGCCGATGCCGCACCGCCTCCGACCGACAGCGTGAGCCCGATGAGGGCAAGGCTGATGACGGCGGCGACGAGGCGGCGCGTTCTGCCTAGGGGCTGCGCTTCCCGTGCTGCGGACAGCGTCGTCACAACGGCTAACTCCCTCATGCGTACGGGTGCGCGCGGCGATGCCGACTCGCGGGGAATGTGGCGGGTTGTTCCGCCACGACTACGCGGGGGAGTACAACATGATTCAGAAGTAACGGTCAAGGCGCACATATGAACGAAACCATTCTGAAACAAAACCGACCCGGGGAGGGCACGCGTGGGTGAGTTCTCGCCATCCGGAGTGCCGGAGCGGATCCGCCGGCACGTGGGTGACCTGTCCCCGTCGGAGCGTCGGGTCGCCCGCGCCGTGCTCGCCGGTCCACCGACGGTCGGCCTGGAATCCTCGGCCCGATTGGCTGAGCGCGCCGGGGTGAGCGGTCCGACGGTCAGCAGGTTCGTGCAGCGGCTCGGCTTCGACGGCTACGGCGATTTCCAGCGGGCCCTGCACGAGGACATCGCCGCGTGGGCGAACCCACCGGACTTGGGCAGCCCACATCAGCGCAGCGCGGTGCCCGGCGGGCCCACGGCGACGCTGATCGAGTGCGCGCGGGTGCTGAGTGAGTCGGTCGAGGTGAGCGTGAGGGGTCTGAACCCTGTCGACGTCGCCGGCGCGACCGACATGCTCGCCGACGTCAACCGCGCCGTGCTCACGGCCGGCGGCTGGTTCAGCCAGGTGCTCGCGAGCCATCTCGCCGCAGTCCTGCAGGAGATCCGCCCACGGGTCCGCGCGATCCCGCCGATCGCCAGCGAGCGCGCGGCGGCGATCGCCGACGTGGCGAAGAAGGATGTCGTGGTCGTGTTCGACTTCCGTCGTTACGAGCGCGACACCCAGGACTTCGCCACTGCCATGCGCGCCGCCGGCGCGCGGGTCCTGCTGTTCACCGACCCGTGGCTGTCCCCGATCTCAGAACTCGCCGAGGCCGTCCTGCCGGCCCGGGTCGCCGGGCCGTCGTCGTTCGACAGCCTCACGCCTGCGCTGGCCGTGGTCGAGGCGCTCCTCACCACGGTCGCCGAGGCGGTGGGGGAGTCCGGGCATCGGCGCATCGAGCAGTTCGGCGCCGCCCTCGCCGACGTACGGACGGACGGCGTGGGGGCCCGCGCCGGCGAGCGGCCGAGCCGATGACCGTGACGGTGACCGACAACCGGGACGCGAACCGGTACGAGATCCGCACCCGCGGCCTCCTGGCCGGTTTCGCCGAATACCGACTCGGCGCGGACCGGATCGCCCTCGTGCACACCGAGATCGACGACCGCTTCGCCGGTCGCGGCCTCGCCTCGGCATTGATCGGCCATGCGCTCGATGACGTGCGCGACCGCGCGCTGGCCCTCTACCCCTACTGCCCCTTCGTCCGCGGTTACCTCGAGCGGCACCCGGAGGACCAGGAGCTGGTGCCGGAGGGGCAGCGGCAACGGTTCGGCCTTGCGCCTTGACCCCCGCGGCCGGCCGGCGCACGGTGGGTCCGTGTCCCCGACCGACGCCGACCAGCATCCCCGGCCGGGTGCGTTCGGGCCGCGTGCCGCGCAGCGCCGTGCACTGCCACCGCCGGCCGCGGACGCGGTAGACGCCTTCGAACGCCACCTCACCCTGGAACGCGGCCTGTCCGAGCACACCGTCCGGGCCTACCTCGGCGACGTCGTGAGCCTGCTGGATCACCTGGGCCGGCACTCGGCGGGTGCGCTCGGTGACCTCGACGTCGGCGTCCTGCGCAGCTGGCTGGCCCGGCTCCGAGCCGCTGGCGCCGCGCGCACCAGCCTGGCCCGGCGGGCCGCCGCGGCGCGGGCGTTCACCGCGCACGCCCACCGCACGGGGCTGATCGATCACGATCCCGGCCTGCTGCTCGCCAGTCCGAAGGCGCATCGCGAGCTTCCGGCGGTGCTGCGCGAAGGGCAGGCGGGTGCGCTGGCCGAGTCGGTCACGGGGGACGACCCGCTGGGCCTGCGGGACCGGCTGGTCGTCGAGTTGCTCTACGGGACGGGGATCCGGGTCGGCGAGCTCGTGCGTCTCGACATCGACGAGGTGGACCGCGACCGGCGGTTGGTGCGCGTGCTCGGCAAGGGCGGCAAGGAGCGGGCGGCGCCCTACGGCGTGCCCGCCGAGGCCGCATTGGACGAGTGGTTGCGCCGGGGCCGACCCGCGCTTGCGGTGGCGGGCAGCGGCCCGGCACTGTTCCTCGGCCGCCGCGGCCGGCGCATCGACCCGCGGACGGTACGGCGGATCGTGCACGACCGGCTCGCCGGGGTCGACGGTGCACCGGACCTCGGCCCGCACGGGCTGCGGCACAGCGCCGCGACGCACCTGCTCGAGGGCGGCGCCGATCTCCGCACCGTCCAGGAGATCCTGGGACATGCGAGCCTGGCCACCACGCAGATCTACACCCACGTCTCGGCCGAGCGCCTCCGCTCGGTCTACGCCCGGGCCCATCCTCGCGCCTGAGCCGGGGGGCACCGGCGGGCCGGCTACGGCGGTCCGCGGAGCGGGAGCAGCCGCACCCGGACCCCGCCCACCAGCAGGAGCGGGTCGAGATAGACCGCACCGCGGCGCAGGCCCCAGTGCAGGCAGGCAGCGACCGGGCACCCCCGATGCCCCGGCTCGAGCCGCCCGAGGATCTCACCGGCCGACACCGCCTGACCGGCGCGGACCAGCGCGGAGACCGGCTCGTAGGTCGTCTCCAGCCCGTTCGGATGATGCACCGTGACGACGCCGCGGCCGGCGAACACGGCGGCGAACCCCACCCGGCCGGCACCTGCGGCCCGCACCTCCTGTCCGGGCTCGCCGGCCAGGTCGACGCCGCGATGACCCGGGCCGTAGGCCGTGTCGGGTGGGTCGAATCGCCGGGTGACCCGGGGCCGCCCGGAGAGCGGCCACCGCCAGCCGCCGGGTGGCGGACCGGGCGGCCGGCCGGCGTCTGCCGCGCCGGACCCCGCGGCGGGGCCCGGGGCCGGCGTGCCTGCTGCCCGTGCCGCCAGCGTGCAGCAGATCAACACGGTGACGATCCCGAGGAGCATCGCCGCCCGCCCGGGGTCGCCCGTCCGTGCTCGTGGCCTCATGGCGCCACGCTGCCCCGCCCGCAGTCGCGGCGGAACGGTGCCGGGTGATCCGGGGACGGGCGCTCACGGTGTGGATCGCCGGTTGTCCCTGCGGTCCGTAGGTGGTATGGGCGTTTTCCGGACGGGCGATGAACCCGTACACTGGGCCTGCGGCTCGCTCCGGCGGGTCGACTTCGCGTGCCCTCCTCCCCGCCCGTGGCGGGGACGGCGGAGGTCGCCTCGGTCCCGGCTCGCCGGGCTCATCGGCCACCCGCAGCCGGGCACCAGGGCGGCGGCCACCCGGTCGACCGCGACAACCGAGGAGCGCGCCACACCGGCGCGCCGGCACGAGAGGACGCGCCCAGTGGCCGTCGTCACGATGAAGAACCTGCTCGACGCAGGCGTCCATTTCGGACACCAGACCCGCCGTTGGAACCCGAAGATGAAGCGCTTCATCTTCACCGAGCGCAACGGCATCTACATCATCGACCTGCAGCAGACGCTGACCTACATCGACTCGGCGTACGACTTCGTCAAGGAGACGGTCGCGCACGGCGGCACGATCCTGTTCGTCGGCACGAAGAAGCAGGCGCAGGAGGCGGTCGCCGAGCAGGCGCAGCGGGTCGGGATGCCGTTCGTCAACCACCGCTGGCTCGGCGGAATGCTCACGAACTTCTCCACCGTGCACAAGAGGCTCCAGCGCCTGAAGGAGCTCGAGACCATCGAGCAGACCGGTGGCACCACGGTGATGACGAAGAAGGAATCGCTGATCCTGCAGCGCGAGCGCGAGAAGCTGGAACGCACTCTCGGCGGCATCCGGGACATGGGCCGGGTGCCGAGCGCGGTGTGGGTCGTCGACACCAAGAAGGAGCACATCGCGGTCGGCGAGGCCCGCAAGCTCGGCATCCCCGTCGTCGCGATCCTCGACACCAACTGCGACCCGGACGAGGTCGACTACAAGATCCCGGGCAACGACGACGCGATCCGCAGCGCGACCCTGCTCACCCGGGTGATCGCCGACGCGGTCGCCGACGGCCTGATCGTGCGGGCCGGAGCCAACGCCCAGGCCGCAGGTGGTGCGGACAAGCCCGAGCCGACCGGAGACGTGGGCCAGGACGAGCCGATGCCGGAGTGGGAGCGCGACCTGCTGGTCGGCGCGAGCGCCGGTGCGCCGGGAGCCGCGTCGAGCGGCGACGCGGCCGGCTCCCCGGCGGCCCCGGCTCCGGCGGACCAGGCCCCGTCCGCCGAGGGACCGTCGGGCCAGGCCCCGACCAGCCAGAGCTAGCCGCCGGCCGGCACCACCACATCCGCCCACCGGCGCACCCCGCGGTGGCGCGGCTCCGACCGGGCCGCGCCACCGAGACATCCGAAACGAGAGACGAGATGGCGAACTACACCGCTGCAGATGTGAAGAAGCTCAGGGACATGACCGGCGCGGGCATGCTCGACTGCAAGAACGCGCTGGAGGAGGCCGACGGGGACGTCGACAAGGCGGTCGAGATCCTGCGGGTCAAGGGCGCCAAGGGCGTCGGCAAGCGCGAGGGGCGCACCGCGTCCAACGGGCTCGTCGCGGCCCGCCTCGACGGCGGGGCCACCGGTGTGCTGGTCGAGCTCAACTGCGAGACCGACTTCGTCGCCAAGACCGACGGCTTCCAGCAGCTGGCCGCCACGGTCGCCGACGTCATCGCCGAGGCCCGGCCGGCCGACGCCGAGGCGCTGCTGTCCACGACCCACGACGGGTCCACGGTCAAGCAGATCCTCGACGAGGCCAACGCCACGATGGGGGAGAAGATCGAGGTACGCCGGTTCGCCCGGTTCGCCCCGGACACCGCCACCGGCGACGGCGGATACGTCACGGCCTACCTGCACAAGACCATGCCGGACCTGCCGCCGGCGGTCGGGGTCCTCGTCGAACTCGACGCCGAGCAGCCCACCGTGGCCAAGGACGTCGCGCAGCACGTCGCGGCGATGATGCCGCGCTACGTCAGCCGCGACGAGATCCCGGCCGAGACGCTCGCCACCGAGCGGCGGATCGCCGAGGAGACCGCCCGCGAGGAGGGCAAGCCGGAGCAGGCGCTGCCGCGGATCATCGAGGGCCGCGTGAACGGATTCGTCAAGGACGTCACCCTCACCGAGCAGGCGTTCGTGAAGGAGCCGAAGAAGACCGTCGGAGCCATGCTGACCGAGGCGGGTGTGAGCGTCCGCCGGTTCGCCCGGTACCGGGTCGGTCAGTCCTAGCCGCTCCGCCTGCTGGGGTATCTGCCCGACTTCGGGCACGATCGCCTCACCCCGACGCCGAGGAGGCACGCCGTGAGCGCGACCGAACCAGCCCCGTCGACCTCGTCGGCGACACCCCGGCGGGCATGGCGGCGGGTCCTGCTGAAGCTGTCCGGCGGAGCGCTGGCCGGCGACGGCGGTCTGGGGGTCGACCCCGATGTCGTCGCCCGGATCGCCGAGCAGGTCACCGACGTCGTCCGCAGCGGGGTACAGGTCGCCGTCGTGGTCGGCGGCGGCAACTACTTCCGCGGAGCGCAGCTGTCCGAGCGCGGGATCGACCGGGCCCGCGCGGACTACATGGGAATGCTCGGCACGGTGATGAACTGCCTTGCTCTGCAGGACTTCTGCGAAAAGCAGGGAGTCGAGACCCGGGTGCAGACGGCGATCACCATGGGCCAGGTCGCCGAGCCCTACATCCCGCGCCGGGCCGTCCGGCACCTGGAGAAGGGCCGGGTGGTGATCTTCGGCGCCGGGCTGGGGGCGCCGTACTTCTCCACGGACACCTGCGCCGCCCAGCGGGCCCTGGAGATCGGGTGCCAGGTCGTGCTGCTCGGCAAGAGCGGTGTCGACGGCGTCTACGACGCCGATCCGGCGCAGCACGCGGGCGCCGTCAAGATCGACCACATCGGCTACCAGGAGATCATCGCCCGGGGCCTCAAGGTGGCCGACGCGACGGCGTTCAGCCTGTGCATGGACAACGACCTTCCGATCGTCGTCTTCGACCTGATGACCTCGGGGAACATCGCCCGGGCCGTCGCAGGTGAGAAGATTGGGACGATCGTCAGCGCCGCCGGCTGACCGCGAGACGCAACCTGCCACACCAGGAGGCCACACCGTGATCGACGAGACCCTGTTCGACGCCGAAGAGCGGATGGAGAAGGCGGTCGCGGTCGCCCGGGAGGAGCTGGGCGCGATCCGTACCGGGCGGGCCAGCCCGCAGATGTTCGCCAAGATCGTCGTCGACTACTACGGCACCCCCACCCCCCTGCCCCAGCTGTCCACGATCAGCACCCCCGAGCCGCGGATGGCGATCGTCAAGCCCTACGACCCCGGACAGCTCGGTGCCATCGAGCGGGCGATCCGCGACAGCGACCTCGGGGTCAACCCCGGCAACGACGGCACCATCATCCGGGTCGTCTTCCCGCAGCTCACCGAGGAGCGGCGGCGCGACTTCGTCAAGGTCGCCCGGCACAAGGGTGAGGAGTCGCGGGTGTCGATCCGCAACATCCGGCGGCACGCCAAGGACGCCCTGGACAAGATCCAGAAGGACGGCGACGCCGGGGAGGACGAGGTCCATCGGGCCGAGAAGGAGCTGGACGACACCACCGGAAAGTACGTCGCCGCCGTCGACGAGCTGCTCAAGCACAAGGAAGCCGAGCTGCTCGAGATCTGATGCCGCCCACCCATAGCGCGGACCCGAAGCCGCGGGGGGACCAGCCGGCGGCGGGGCGGGCCGGCCGGGATCTGCGGGCGGCCATCGGGGTCGGGCTGGTGCTCGGCGGGATCGTCGTCGCGACCCTGTTCACCTACCGCGGCGGGTTCGTCATCGTGCTGGCCGTGACCGTGGCGGTCGGGATCTGGGAAATCACCCGCTCGATGGCGCACGTCGACGCCCATCCGCCGCTCACCCCCATCCTGCTCGGCGGGCTCGCGATGGTCGCCGCCACGTGGTTCCGGGGGAGCGAGGCGCTGGTCCTGGCGTTCCTCCTGGTCTGTCTGCTCTGCCTGGTATGGCGGCTCGGAGAGGGGCCGAACCGCTTCCTGCACGACGTGTCCACGGCGGTGCTCATCACCTTCTACGTGCCGTTCCTGGCCTGCTTCGCCGTCCTGCTCGCCGTTCCCGAGGACGGCGCCCGCCGGGTCATTGTGTTCATGGCGACGGTGGTGTGCAGCGACGTCGGCGGCTACGCCGCAGGGGTCTTCCTCGGTCGGCACCCGATGGCCCCGACGATCAGCCCGGCGAAGTCCTGGGAGGGGTTCGCCGGCTCCGCGGTGCTGTGCGTGATCGCCGGCTCCGTCTTCCTGACCCAGCTCTTCGACAAGTCGTGGTGGACCGGGGTCGTCTTCGGGCTCGCGGTCGCCGCGACCGCCACGCTCGGGGACCTCGGCGAGTCCATGCTCAAGCGGGACCTCGAGGTCAAGGACATGGGCACCATCCTGCCCGGTCACGGCGGCGTGATGGACCGGCTGGACTCGATGCTGCCGGCCGCCGCGGTGTCCTACCTGCTCCTGGCCGTCTTCGTGCCGCTGCCGCTGCACTGACCGTCGGTGGCGTCGGCGAGGCCGACGTCGAGCCGCGTCCGCAGCGCGCGTTCGCCGTCGGCGGTGACGTGCACCGCCCGCCCGGCCCGCGCCCGGCGTAGCCAGCCGGCCCGCAGGAAGGCGTCGAGGACGCCGGCCCCGAGGGCCCCCGAGAGGTGGTGGCGCTGCTCGCTCCAGTCGACGCAGTAGCGCAGCAGGGGCCGCCGGCGCGGACTCTCCAGCAGGGCGTCCAGGTCGACGCCGAGGGACGCGAGGACGATCCCGGCGCCCTCGCCGAGCTGGTAGTCGACGTCCCACCCGGCGCTGGAGAGCCGATCCCGCCGGGCGGCGGCACCCAGGTGACGGCCGTCGTGCCCCACGAGCGCGCCGCGCGCGATGAGCCCGGCCATCACCTGCACGCCGAGCCGGCCGGCCAGGTGGTCGTAGCAGGTGCGGGCCCGGCGTACGGCGTGCGCCCGGGTGCCTTCCCTCAGGGAACCTACCGGCGCCGGCGGGGCGATCCGGGCCAGCGCCTCGAGGGCCGCTCCGATCTCCGGTCCGGCCAGCCGGTAGTAGCGGTGCCGGCCCTGCGCGGTCACGGTGAGGATCCCGGCGTCGACCAGCTTCCGCAGGTGGCCGCTCACCGTCGGTGCGCTCACGCCCGCCTCCGCGGCGAGCACGCCGGCTGCCAGCGCCCGCCCGTCCCCGAGCGCGGCCAGCACCCTGGCCCGGGCCGGATCTCCGATCAGGCCGGCGACGGCGGCGAGGTCTGCATCGGTGTCCATCGCCCGACGGTACGACGGCGACACTTCGGTGCCGGCCGAAGCAGGGGCGCGTGGGAGAATGTGCCGGTCATGACGACCCTTCCGCTCCTCGCCGACCCGCGGCCCCGTGGCCGGTCCCCGCGGCACCTCGCCGACCTGACGCCGGACGGCCGCCGCGAGGCGGTGGTCGACGCCGGGGAGCCCGCCTTCCGCGCCCGCCAGCTCTCGACCCACTACTTCGCCCGGTTGACCGACGACACGGCGGCGATGACCGACCTGCCGGTGGCCAGCCGGGACCGGCTGGCCCGGCTCCTGCTGCCGAAGCTGCTGAGCCCGGTGCGACAGGTCAGCTGCGACGACGGCGCGACCCACAAGTCGGTGTGGCGGTGCCACGACGGCGCGCTGGTCGAGAGCGTGCTGATGCGCTATCCGAGCCGGGTCACGATGTGCGTGTCCAGCCAGGCCGGCTGTGGGATGGCCTGCCCGTTCTGTGCCACCGGCCAGAACGGCCTGACCCGCAACCTGTCCACCGCGGAGATCGTCGAGCAGGTGCTCGCCGGCGCCCGCCACCTCGCCGGCGGCTCGGCGTCCGGGGCCGCCGGCGTGAGCAACGTGGTGTTCATGGGTATGGGCGAGCCGCTGGCCAACTACGCCCGGGTGGTCTCCGCCGTACGCCGGCTCAGCGATCCGAGCCCCGACGGCTTCGGGCTGTCCCAGCGGTCGATCACCGTCTCCACCGTCGGGCTGGTGCCGGCGATGCACCGGTTGGTCGACGAGCGGCTGCGGGTGACGCTCGCGGTCTCCCTGCACGCTCCGGACGACGACCTGCGCGACACCCTCGTCCCGGTCAACACCCGCTGGCCGGTCGACGAGGTGCTCGACGCGGCGTGGGCCTATGCCGCGGCCACCGGCCGCCGGGTGTCGATCGAATACGCGCTCATCCGCGACGTCAACGACCAGCCCTGGCGGGCCGACGCTCTCGGCGAACTGCTCGCCGGCCGGCTCGCGCACGTCAACCTCATCCCGCTCAACCCGACGCCGGGCAGCGAGTGGGATGCCAGCCCCAAACCGGTCGAGCGGGAGTTCGTCCGCCGGCTGCGCACCCACGGCGTTCCCACGACGGTGCGCGACACCCGGGGGCGGGAGATCGCCGGCGCCTGCGGACAGCTGGCCGGCGAGCAGGACTGACCGGGCGGGCGGTCAGCCGCGCCAGGAGTTCTTCCGGTTGTGGCGGTCGCGCAGCAGGATGAGGACGAGCAGTACGGCGAGCGCGATCAGCCAGATCTGCGCGATGTGCCCCTCCTGGTTGCCGATGAGCATCACGAGCAGCAGCGCCGCCGACACCCATCCTGCGCCCCGGGCGAGGATGCCCATCTCGGCGTGCCAGCCCCAGTCCTCCGGCTTCTCGTGCGGGGCCTCGTGGGGATCGGGCGCACCCTCCGCCGACTCGTGCCGCTCCACGGCGGAGACCCGCCGCTCGGCAAGGTCGTGTTCGTTGCTCGCCACTGCCCCTCCAGGCACCTCGGGGAACCCCACGCTCAGGGAACTGCGCCGTTCCATCATCTCAGGCGGGGCGTCCCGGTGGAACGTCAGGGATCCGGGAACAGCTCGCGCACCGACGGTCCGGGCTGGTGGCGCAGCGCACATCCGGTGCCGGCGCGGACCGCGTCGCGGATCCGCTGCGGCTGGTAGGGGTTGATCGGCTCGGGGAGCGCGTCCGGGGCGAACCATCCGATCTCGGTCGTCTCGGCCGCGGGGGCCGGGCGCCCGCCGACCACGCGAACGAGGAACACCAGCACCGGATCACCGCCGGGGGACCGGTCGTAGACGCCGGTGAGGCGGTCGACCACGACCTCGAGGCCCACCTCCTCGGTCGTCTCCCGGCACGCGGCGTCCCAGGGCGCCTCGCCGGGCTCGACGCCGCCGCCCGGCAGGTTCCAGATGGGGGGAGCGTCGCGGCGGGCGAGCAGGACCTGGCCCAGCCTGTCGACCACCACCGCGTTGACCCCGAGCCGCACCCGTGCAGTCTGCCCGACCGGGGCGGAACGGGCCCGCCGCCCGGCGCGGGCGCGGGGCCAGATGCGGAACAATGGAACAATGGGGACCGTGGAGGAACCGCGCGAGATCGTCCTGCTCGGGTCGACCGGATCCATCGGCACCCAGGCGGTCGACGTCATCGACCGTAACCCCGACCGGTTCCGCGTGGTCGGCCTGTCGGCGGGGGGCGGCCGGGTCGACGACCTGGCCCGGCAGGTGGTGGCGCTGCGCCCGGAGATCGTGGGCGTCGCCGACCCCACGGTGCTCGGCGGACTGCACGACGCGCTCGTGGCGGTCGCCGTGGAGCGCTCGGTCCCGGTGCCCACCCCGGAGGTCGTGGCGGGCCCGGACGCCGCCACGCAGGTCGCCGCCCACCGGTGCGACGTCGTCCTCAACGGCATCACCGGCTCGATCGGTCTGGCCCCCACGCTGGCCGCGCTGGAGGCAGGCCACACCCTGGCCCTGGCCAACAAGGAGTCGCTCGTCGCCGGCGGACCGCTGGTGCGGTCCCGTGCCCGCGCCGGGCAGATCGTGCCGGTCGACTCCGAACACTCCGCCCTGGCCCAGTGCCTGCGCTCGGGGTCTGCGGCCGAGATAGGCCGCCTGGTGCTCACCGCCAGCGGGGGGCCGTTCCGTGGCCGCGCCCGGGCCGACCTCGCCGACGTCACCGTCGCCGACGCGCTCGCCCACCCCACCTGGGACATGGGACCGGTGGTGACCGTCAACAGCGCCACCCTGGTCAACAAGGGGCTCGAGGTCATCGAGGCGCACGAACTCTTCGGCTTGAGCTACGACCGGATCGCCGTCGTCGTCCACCCGCAGTCGATCGTGCACTCGATGGTGGAATACGTCGACGGGTCGACGATCGCCCAGGTCAGCCCGCCGGACATGCGGTTGCCGATCTCCGTGGCGCTGGGCTGGCCGGACCGGGTGCCCGACGCCGCGCCGGCGATGGACTGGAGCCGCGCGGGCAGATGGGAGTTCCTACCGCTCGACGAGGACGCGTTCCCCGCCGTCCGGCTGGCCCGCCAGGCCGGCGCGGCCGGGGGGCTCGCCACCGCGGTGTTCAACGCCGCCAACGAGGAGGCGGTGGCCGCGTTCCTGTCCGGACGGCTGCGGTTCACCGGGATCGTGGACACGGTCGAACAGGTGCTCACCGACGCCCCGGCCTTCGGGAACCCGACGAGCGTGTCGGACGTCCTCTCGGCAGAGTCCTGGGCCCGTCGCCGCGCCGGCGAGCTCACCGGCGCGATCGACGCCCTCGTCGTCGCCGCGGGTGCCCCCGGGGGCGCGGCACCGGCTCCTCCATCGGGTCCACGGGGGGATCGATGAACTTCACCGTGGGTGTGGTGCTGTTCGCCGTGGCGCTGGGCCTCTCGGTCGCGATCCACGAGTTCGGCCACCTGCTCACGGCCAAGGGGTTCGGGATGAAGGCCGAGCGCTACTTCATCGGCTTCGGGCCCAAGATCTTCTCCTTCCGGCGGGGAGAGACCGAGTACGGCCTGAAGGCGATTCCGGCCGGCGGTTACGTCAAGATCGCCGGCTTCACCCACCTCGAAGAGGTCGCTCCCGACGACGAGCCGCGAGCCTTCTGGAAGTTCCCGGCCTGGAAGCGGCTGATCGTGCTGGCCGCCGGGTCGTTCACCCACTTCCTGATCGCCTTCGTGGTGCTCTACTTCACCGCGGTCGCGCTGGGCCTGCCGACCAACCGGGCGGTCGTCGGCGAGGTCAGCCGGTGCGTGCCGGCGACGGAGAAGAGCAACACGACGGTCACGCCGTGCCCGGCCGGGGTCACCAACGCGCCGGCCTACCGCGCCGGCCTGCACAAGGGCGACCGCATCGTGGCCTTCGACGGTGCGCCGGTCACCGGATACGACGCGTTGGTGAAGGAGATCCGGGCCCACCCGGGGCAGCGGGTGCACCTGACCTACATCCGCGACGGGGCCCGGCACACGGTCGGGGTGCGGCTGGCCAGCGTCCAGCGCCCGCCGCAGGACGGCGAGGCCAAGAACTCCGCTGGCCTGGCCACGGTCGGCGCGATCGGCATCGCCGGCGCCGCAACCGAGACCTACGGGCCGATCGGGGCACTCGGGGCGACCGCCCGGTTCAGCGGCTCGGTGCTCGACGCGACATTCGGGGCAATAGGCCGGTTCCCGAGCAAGGTGCCCAGCCTGATCCGGGCCCTGGAGGGCCACAAGCGCGACCCCAACGGCCCGGTCAGCGTCGTCGGTGCGTCCCGGATCGGCGGCCAGGCCGTGGCCGCGGGATCCTGGCTGCTGTTCTTGTTCCTGCTGGCCTCCTTCAACATCTTCATCGGTGTCTTCAACCTGTTCCCGCTGCTGCCGCTCGACGGCGGGCACATCGCGGTCCTCGTTTTCGAGAAGATCCGGGCCTGGTTCGCGAGGCTGCACGGCAGAGCGGACCCGGGGCGAGTAGACATGAACAAGTTGATGCCCGCCACGTTCGTCGTGATCCTGCTGTTCGGCGGGATCTCGGTGCTCACGATCATCGCCGACATCGTCAACCCGATCGCCAACCCGTTCCGACCATGAGAGCCAAGAGGACTTGATGACTGCCGTATCGCTGGGAATGCCGGAGGTTCCACCTGAGCCGCTGGCCGCCCGACGTCAGAGCCGCCAGATCGATGTCGGCGGCGTCCTGGTGGGAGGGGACGCGCCCGTCTCGGTGCAGTCGATGACCACGACCGTCACGGCGGACATCAACTCCACGTTGCAACAGATCGCCGAGCTCACCGCGTCCGGCTGCCAGATCGTGCGGGTCGCCGTTCCGAGCCAGGACGACGCGGAGGCGTTGCCCGCCATCGCCGCCAAGTCGCAGATCCCGGTGATCGCCGACATCCACTTCCAGCCCAAGTACGTCTTCGCCGCGATCGACGCAGGATGCGCGGCGGTGCGGGTCAACCCGGGCAACATCAAGAAGTTCGACGACCAGGTCAAGCAGATCGCGCTGGCCGCCAAGGACCACGGCACCCCCATCCGGATCGGGGTCAACGCCGGGAGCCTCGACAAGCGGCTGCTGGAGAAATACGGCCGGGCCACCCCCGAGGCCCTGGTGGAGTCGGCGCTGTGGGAGTGCTCCCTCTTCGAGGAACACGGCTTCCACGACATCAAGATCTCGGTGAAGCACCACAACCCGGTCACGATGATCCAGGCCTACCGGCAGCTGGCCGAGCAATGCGACTACCCGCTGCACCTCGGGGTCACCGAAGCGGGGCCGGCGTTTCAGGGAACGATCAAGTCGGCGACCGCCTTCGGGGCACTGCTGGCCGAGGGGATCGGCGACACGATCCGGGTCTCGCTGTCCGCCCCGCCGGTCGAGGAGGTCAAGGTCGGGATCGGCATCCTCGAGTCGCTCGGGATGCGCCAGCGCGGGCTGGAGATCGTCTCCTGCCCGTCCTGCGGCCGCGCCCAGGTCGACGTCTACACGCTCGCCGACCGGGTGACTGCGGGTCTGGACGGGCTCAGCGTGCCGTTGCGGGTCGCCGTGATGGGGTGCGTCGTCAACGGCCCCGGCGAGGCCCGCGAGGCCGACCTCGGTGTCGCGTCGGGCAACGGCAAGGGCCAGATCTTCGTGCGCGGTGAGGTCATCAAGACCGTTCCCGAGTCGCAGATCGTCGAGACGCTGGTCGAAGAGGCGGCACGGATGGCGGAGGAGATGGCCGGCGCGGGCGTCGCGTCCGGCGATCCCCAGGTCAGCGTCTCCTAGGCCGGACCCATGGCCGGCGCGGTGCGGACACTCGGGGCGCGGGTCCTCGACGACACCGACGCGCCCGCGCTGCGTGCGTTGCTGGCCACCGACCCGGTGTCGCACTGCACGGTGGCCGCGCGCATGCACGCCGGCGGGTTGCGGCCGCACGCCCCCTCCGGCGAGATCTGGGGCTACGGCGCGCCGGACCTCGTCGGCGCCTGCTACTCCGGCGCCAACCTCGTCCCGGTCGGCTCGGATCCGCAGGCCCTGCGCGCCTTCGCCGACCGGGCCCGGAGGCTCGGCCGGCGGTGCTCGTCGATCGTGGGCACCGCGGATGCCGTGCAGCCGCTCTGGGAGATGGTCGAGCGGGACTGGGGCCCGTGCCGATCGATCCGGCGCCGCCAGCCGCTGCTCGCGATCCGGCGCCTGCCGCTGGTCGAGCCCGACCCGACGGTCCGCCGGGTCCGCCCCGACGAGATCGACGTGCTCATGCCGGCCTGCATCTCGATGTTCACCGACGAGGTCGGGGTGTCGCCGGTCGGTCGCGACGGGGGCGCCTTCTACCGGGCCCGGGTCGGGGAGGTCGTCGCCGCGGGTCTGGCCTTCGCCCGCATCGCCGACGGCCGGGTGATCTTCAAGGCGGAGATCGGTGCCGTCTCGCCGGACGTCTGCCAGGTGCAGGGCGTCTGGGTCGACCCCGCCCACCGGGGCCGCGGTATCGGGGCCGCCGGAATGTCCGCGGTCGTCGCGGCGGCCCTGCGCGACATCGCCCCGGTCGTGAGTCTCTACGTCAACGACTTCAACCAGGCGGCGCGGTCGACCTACACCCGGGTCGGCTTCGAACGCGTCGGGACGTTCATGTCGGTGCTGTTCTGATCCGGCGGTCTCGGCGCGGGACCGTCGGCGGCTGCTGGCAAGATCGACTCCGTGACGCATCGATCCCTGCAGCGGCGTGACGCCGTCACCCTTGCGCTGATCGCGGTGCTCCTGCTGATCAGCGGTCTGAGCGGGTGCACCGGCGGCGGCGACCCGGCGGCCCAGGCGAGGGCATCGGCCCGGTCCTTCCTCGACGCGTGGGCCAAGGGTGATGCCGCCCGAGCCGGCGGGATGACCAGCGACGGTGCGCACGCCACCGCGGCGCTGCGGGCCGCGACCGCGGGACTCGACGCCTCGGCGGTCTCGTTCGACACCGGATCGGCGACCGTCAAGAATTCGTCGGCGCGGGTCCGGTTCACCGCGCACTGGACGATCCGCGGTGTCGCGCGCCCGTGGATCTACGCCGGCGAGCTTCCGCTGACCCGGCAGAAATCGGGCACCTGGCAGGTCCGCTGGAGCCCGGCCGACATCCATCCCGGGCTGCGCGCCGGGCGGACGCTGGTCGCCACCCGCTCCCTCCCCGCCCGGGCACCGATCCTCGACGACCGCGGCGCGCCGCTGTTCACGGCGGTGCCCGTGGTCGACGTCGGCATCGAGCCGCGGACGGTCACCGACCTTCCGCACCTCGCCGACCTGCTCGCCCGCACCCTGCACGTCGACGCCGCCGAGGTCGAGGCCGACGTCAAGAAAGCAAAGCCGACCGCGTTCGTCCCGGTCATCACGCTCCGGCGGGCCGACTACCTCAAGGTGCGCGCGCAGATCCACGACGTCCCCGGCACCGTCTTCCACACCGGCGTCCGGCAGCTCGGCCCGACCGCCCAGTTCGCCAAGCTGCTGCTGGGCCGGGTCGGCCCGGTGAGCGCCGAGGTCCTCAAGGCGTTGGGGCCGGGCTACCTGCCGACCGACGACCTCGGCACATCCGGGCTCCAGGCGGCGTTCAACAGGCAGCTGGCGGGCAGTGCCGGGGTGAGGATCCAGGCGGTTGCCACCCACGGCGGCGACGTCGCCCCCGGCAGCACCAAGGTCCAGCCGGACGCCACGACGATCGGCTCCGTTCCCGCCCGGCCGGGTACCCCGGTGAAGTCGACCCTCGACGTCGCCGTCCAGAACGCCGCCGACGCCGCGCTGGCCAAGGTCGCCAAGCACGCGTCGATCGTGGCCCTGCGGCCCTCGACCGGGGCCATCCTCGCCGTGGCCAACAGCCCGTCGACGACCTACGACATCGCCATGCAGGGCCAGTATCCCGCCGGGTCGACTTTCAAGATCATCACCGCGTCATCCCTGCTCGAGCATCACACCGTGGCCGCCGACGCCTCGGTGCCGTGCCCGGGCCAGACCACCGTCTTCGGCAAGACCTTCCACAACGAGAACTCCTTCGACCTGGGCACCGTCCCGCTGCAGACCGCGTTCGCGCACTCGTGCAACACGAGCTTCACGATGCTGTCGCAGAAGCTCGGTCAGGGCGACCTGCCGGCGACCGCGAAGCAGTTCGGGATCGGCGCGGGCTGGTCGCTTCCGGTCACCACCTTCTCCGGCTCCCTGCCGACGCCCCGCGACGACACGGAGCGGGCCGCGGACGCGATCGGGCAGGGCCGGGTCCTGGTGAGCCCGCTCGCGATGGCCCTCGTCGCCGCGACGGTCCCGCACGGGTCGACGCCCGCGCCGGTCCTGGTCACCGGCCGGGCCGACCACCCCGCGCACCGGCCGCCGGCGCCGCCGGCCGGGGTGCTCGCCCAGCTGAAGCCGTTCATGCGGGCGGTCGTCACCTCCGGCACCGCGACGGGGGTCGACGGAGTGCCCGGCGGTCCCGTCTACGGCAAGACCGGAACCGCCGAGTACGGCACGGCGACCCCGCCGCACTCGCATGCCTGGTTCGTCGGCTATCAGGGCGACCTGGCGTTCGCGGTGTTCGTCGAGGGCGGGGAGTCGAGCAGCACCACCGCCGTACCGATCGCCAACACGTTCCTGCGCGGGCTGCACTGACGTGCCGCCGTGGAGAAGGGAGGGCGCACCGATGGCCGTCGAGGCGGTGATCTTCGACTGGGGCGGGACGCTGACGCCGTGGCACGACCTAGACCTGCTCGCGTCCTGGCGGGCCTACGCCGAGGTCTACGACCCGCCACGGGCCGACGACCTGGCCGCCGAGTTGCTGGCGGCCGAGGGCGACGCCTGGCGCCGAGCCCGCGACGACCAGGCCAGCGGCACCCTCGACGACCTCTTCCGCCGGGTCGGGGTGCACCCGGAGGGACCCCGCCACGCCGCGGCGATGGCGGCCTACCTGGACTTCTGGGCGCCGCACACCCTGGTGGACCCCGACGTGCCGGAGGTGCTCGCCGGGCTGCGGGCCGCGGGGGTCGGCGTCGGGGTGCTGTCCAACACCCTCTGGCCGCGCAGCTACCACGAGGAGGTCTTCCGGCGGGACGCGATCCTCGACCTGATCGACGGGGCCGTCTACACCAGCGAGATCGCCTGGACCAAGCCGCACCCGGATGCGTTCCACGCGGCGGTGCGGGCGGTCGGGGGACCCGACCCCGCCCGGGTCGTCTTCGTCGGTGACCGGCTGTGGGACGACATCCACGGTGCGCAGCAGGTCGGGATGCGGACGATCCACGTCCCGCACAGCAGGATCCCGGCAGATCAGCACGGACCGGTCATCGGACGACCCGATGCGACCGTCCAGCGCCTCGCCGACGTCCTCCCGGTGGTGCTCCGGTGGGCCGATACCCCCGAAGATGTGACCTTCCCGTGACTGCAGCTTGGCCCGTCGTACGGTTCCGATGTGATTCGATCAGGGGCGGCGGTCGTCCGGCCGACCGTGGAGGACGGGAGTACCACGATGCGTCAACGTCGACGTATGGCGCAGGGCCTCACCCTGCTGGCGGCCGTGGGACTGATCGCCACCGCCTGCGGAAGCAGCAGTAGCGGCGGCAGCAGCGGCGGCGGCGGCAACGGAAAGCCGATCGTGGTCGGCACCACCGACAAGGTGGTGTCCTTCGACCCGGCGGGCTCCTACGACCAGGGGTCGTGGACGCCGATGTACAGCATGTACCAGACGCTGCTGTCCTTCCCGCCGGGAAGCACGAAGGCGACGCCGGACGCGGCGAAGTCGTGCGCCTTCACCGACACCACCCACTACGTGTGCACGCTGCGGTCCGGCCAGAAGTTCTGGAACGGCGACCCGGTGACGGCAAAGGACGTCGTCTACTCCTTCACCCGCAACCTGAAGATCAAGGCCCCGAACGGCGCCTCCAGCCTGCTCGACGCGGTGAAGAGCGTCACGGCCCAGGGCGACAAGGTCACGTTCGCCCTCAAGCAGCCGTTCGCCCTCTTCCCCGACATCCTGGGCGACCCGAGCAACGCCATCGTCGACCCGAAGGTGTTCCCCCCGACCAAGCTGGTCGCCAACGACAAGATCGTCGGCTCGGGCCCGTACGAGATGTCGAAGTACCAGGACGGTCAGCAGCTCGTCCTCAAGCCCAACCCGCACTACGGCGGCACCCTGAAACTGCACAACAGCGGCGTCATCGTCCGCTACTACACCCAGGCATCGGCGTTGAAGCTCGCGGTCGAGGGCGGCGACGTCGACGTCGCCTACCGGACCTTCAGCCCCACCGACATCGCCTCGCTGCGCGGTGAGGGCAGCCGCGGCGTCCAGGTCGTCGAGGGCCAGGGCGCGGAGATCCAGTACATCGTGTTCAACCAGAAGATCATGCCCGGCGGGTCGGCAGCGCAGAAGCTCGCGATCCGCAAGGCCGTGGCGTTCACCCTCGACCGACCGGCCATCGCCAAGAGCGACTACAACAACACCGTCACCCCGCTCTACTCGATGATCCCGGCCGGGCTGCCCGGCCACATCGAATCGTTCAAGCAGGTCTACGGCGACGCGCCCAGCACGGCAAAGGCCAAGTCGGCGCTGTCCTCGGCGGGTGTGAAGACGCCGGTCAGCCTCGATCTGTGGTGGACCCCGAGCCACTACGGCGAGACCTCGGCCGACATGTACACCACGATCAAGCGCCAGCTCGAGGCCACCGGGTTGTTCAAGATCAACCTGCATTCGGCCGAGTGGGACCAGTACAGCGGCGCCTACCCGACCGACCAGTACCAGGCGTTCCAGCTCGGCTGGTTCCCGGACTACCCCGACTCCGACGACTACGCCGCGCCGTTCTACGGCACGTCGCCGCTGTCCTTCCTCAACGACCACTTCAGCAACCCGCAGGTGGACTCGGCGATCGCCGCCGAGCGCAAGTCGACCGATGCGTCGGCGCGGGCCAAGTCCTTCCAGCAGGTCCAGCTCATCGGCGCTCAGCAGGCCCCGATCATCCCCATCTGGCAGGGCAAGGAGATCGCCGTACAGCGCAAGGGCGTCACCGGGGTCGCGAGCACGCTCGATCCGTCGTATACCTTCCGGTACTGGCTGATTGGCAAGTCGTAAGCACCCTCTCGTACTGTGTCGGGACGGCAGCGTCGCCGGCACCGTAGAGAAGGCAGGGAATGGCCAAGAAGAACGGTGGGTCGCTCCGCACCTACCTGCTGGTTCGGCTGCTCCTCGTGCTGCCGATGGTGCTCATCCTGCTGACGTTCGTGTTCCTGCTGATGCGGGTCGCCCCCGGTGACCCGATCCAGGCGGCGCTGGGCGGCAAGCTCTCCCCGGCGCAGCTGGCCGCCCGGCGGGCCGCGGCGGGCTACGACAAGCCGCTCATCGTGCAGTACGGCGAATACCTCAGGCAGGTCGTCACCGGAAACTTCGGGACGACGATCACCGACCACCGGCCGGTCATCGACGTCGTCAAGACCAACGGCGCCGCCACGCTGGAGCTGACCGTCGGAGCGCTCTTCGTGGCGATCGTCATCGGGGTCACCGTCGGCCTCCTGTGCGGCCGGTACCGGGACACCTGGTTCGACGTCTCCGGCCGTACGTTCGGCGTGGTGATCTACGCGGCCCCCGTCTTCCTCACCGGACTGCTCGCCCAACTCGTCTTCGGCAAGTACCTCGGCTGGTTACCCACCTCCGGACAGGCGAGTCCGCTGACCCAGGCGTTCCTGCAGACGCACAGCAACTTCCTGCTCCTCGACACGATCATCGACGGCGACAGCGCCGCCTTCTGGGACGTGCTCAAACACCTCATCCTGCCGGCGACGACGCTCGGCCTGCTCCTGTCCGGGGTCTTCATCCGGCTGGTGCGGGTCAACGTCATCCAGACGCTGCGCCACGACTACATCGAGGCCGCGCGGGCGCGCGGGATCCACGAGCCGCGCGTCGTCTTCCGGCACGCGTTCCGCAACGCACTGGTCCCGGTCATCACCGTGATGGGGCTGCAGGCGGCGCTGCTGCTGTCCGGGGCGGTGCTCACCGAGGAGACGTTCAACTGGCCCGGAATCGGGCACGCCCTCATCGACTACCTCAACAACCGTGACTACATCGCCGTCCAGGGAATCATCACCGTGTTCGCGTTGGCGGTCGTCGTGATCAGCCTGCTGATCGATTTCGTCAACGCCTGGGCCGATCCGAGGATGCGCTACTAGTGACCGCCAACATCGGCTCGACGCCCACCACCGCCTCGCCGCCGCCGACCAACGGCCGGACCGGCCGCGGCCCGTTCGCGAGCACCAGACGCATGCTCGCCCCCGTCCACGCCGCGCGCGGACTGCCGAAATGGCTGTTGTGGACCGGGATCGCCATCACGGCGCTCTTCGTCATCCTCGCGATCTTCGCGCCGTGGATCTCGCCGTACGGGTTCGCGCAGTACCAGAGCAACGGGAAGCCGTTCCCGAAGCTCGCGCCGCCGTCGAGCGCGCACTGGTTCGGCACCAACGTCATGCAGACCGACGTCTTCGCCCAGGTCGTCTACGGCTCGCGCACCGAACTCGAGGTCGTCCTGCTCGCCGTCGCCCTCGCCCTGTGCATCGGGGTTCCGCTGGGGCTGCTGTCCGGGTGGGTCGGTGGCGCGTTCGACCGCGGCGCGGTCCTCATCATGGACGCCGTGTTCGCGTTCCCCTACCTGCTGCTCGCGATCGTGATCTCGTTCCTGCTGTCCAACTCGCCACTCGGCGGCGGGATCATCACGGCGGCGGTGGCGATCACCGCGGTCTACGTGCCGCAGTACTTCCGCGTGGTGCGCAACAGCGTGCTGTCGGTCCGCGAGGAGCCCTACATCGAGGCCGCCCGGGCGCTCGGCGCCCGGTCCTCCTCGATCGTGATGCGCTACATCTTCGCCAACGTGATCCAGACCGTGCCGGTGATCGCCACGCTCAACGCCGCCGACGCCATCCTCACTCTGGCCGGGCTCGGCTTCCTGGGCTACGGCATCGACCCGACCGTGGCCGCCGAATGGGGTTACGACGTCCAGCGGGCCATCCCCGACGTCGGCGCCGGAATCTGGTGGACCGCGGTGTTCCCGGGCGGGGCGATCGTCCTGCTCGTGGTGGGGCTGACGTTGGTCGGGGAGGGACTCAACGACGTCATCAACCCGGTGCTGCGGCAGCGCGTCTTCACCCGGGTCGACCTGCCGGTGGAGACGATCGACGAGGCCGAGACCGTCGAGGACCCGGAGGAGGAAGAGCGGATGCGCCAGTGACCGGCCCGACGTCCACCTCGACCGACGCGACCCTCTCCGTACGCGACCTGCGGGTCTACTACGGCACGGATCGTGGCGCGGTCCGTGCCGTCGACGGGGTGAGCTTCGATGTCCGGCCGGGGGAGGTGCTCGGCGTCGTCGGCGAGTCCGGCTGCGGGAAGTCGAGCCTGGGCCGCGGCCTGATCGGCCTGCTGCCCCGAGGGGCGAAGACCGGCGGGCGGGTGCTGTTCGAGGGGCAGGACCTCGTCGGCATGGCCGACCACGAGCTGCGCGGGCTGCGCGGTCCGCAGCTCGGGCTGATCTTCCAGGAGCCGATGACCCGGCTCAACCCGCTGATGCGGGTCTCCGGCCATTTCCTCGAGGTGCTCCGCACCCACGAGAAGGGGTTGTCCAAGGCCGAGATGCGGCGCCGGTCACTGGACACCCTCGCCGCGATGGGGATCCCGCCGACCCGGTTCGACGAATACCCGCACGAGTTCTCCGGCGGGATGCGCCAGCGCATCATGATCGCGCTGGCGCTGGTGCTGCGGCCCAAGTTCCTCGTGGCCGACGAGCCGACGACCGCGCTCGACGTTCTCGTCGAGGCGCAGATCCTGGGGATCCTCGCCGATCTCAAGCGCAACTTCGACACCGCACTCCTGCTCATCACCCACAACCTCGGGATCGTGGCGGAGGCGTGCGACCGGGTCGCGGTCATGTACGCCGGACGGCTGGCCGAGATCGGCGACGCCCGCGAGGTGTTCAGCGATCCGGCCCACCCCTACACCCGCGAGCTGCTGGCCTCGACGATCTCGCTGTCCACCACGGAGCTGCACCACATCGCCGGCGCCCCGCCGGACCTCGCCGACCCGCCCAACGGGTGCCGCTTCCACCCCCGGTGCCCCGACGGCATGCGGATCTGCCCGCGGCGCGACCCGGTCGATCTCGAGATCGCCGGCGGCCACCGGGTGGCGTGCTGGCTGCACGGGCCGGGCGACACCCTGACCGGCGACGACCGGGAACCGCTGGAACGGGAGGCGATCTCCGTTGCCGACGAAGCCTGAGCAGAGCACCGGGGCCCCCGATGCCGCGACCGACGCCGCCGAACTCGTCGACGTCCGCGACCTGCAGGTCCACTTCGCGTTGCGCGGCGGCTTCCTTTCGCGGCTGGTGGGCCGGCAGGAGGGATCGGTCAAGGCCGTCGACGGGGTGACCTTCACCCTGCACCGCGGGGAGGTCCTCGGTCTGGTGGGCGAGTCCGGCAGCGGCAAGACGACGCTCGGCCGGGCGTTGCTGCACCTCGTCCCGTCCACGGGCGGCAGCGTCGTCCTCGGCGGGCGGGACATCTCCGCACTGTCCGAGCGCGAGTTCCGGCCGCTGCGGCGGCGGATGCAGATGATCTTCCAGGACCCCAACGCCGCCCTGAACCCGGCGATGGACATCGGTACGGCGGTCGGTCATCCGTTGAAGATCCATGGGCTGGCCAAGGACCGGCAGGAGATTGACCGCCGGGTCCGGGAGGCGCTCGAGCGGGTCGGGCTCAGCCCGGTCGACCGGTTCATCGGGAAGTACCCCGGCGACCTGTCCGGAGGGCAGAAGCAGCGTGCGGTGATCGCCCGGGCGATCATCCTCGATCCCGAGCTCCTCGTCGCCGACGAGCCGGTGTCGATGCTCGACATGAGCGTCCGGTCCAAGATCCTCGAGTTGATGATCGGCCTGAAGAACGACCTCGACCTGACCTACCTCTACATCACCCACGACCTGGCCACCGCGAAGTTCTTCTGCGACCGCATCGCGATCATGTATCTCGGCCGGATCGTCGAGATCGGGCCGGCCGACCAGATCTACGCCGACCCCAAGCACCCCTACACCCGGTCGCTGCTGCGGGCGATCCCCGAGCCGGACCCCACCCGGATGGTGCCGCGGGACCTGCCCCGTGGCGAGGTGCCCGACGCGATCGCGCCGCCGCTGGGCTGTTCCTTCCACCCCCGCTGCTCGGCGGCGTTCGACCGGTGCGGGTGGGAGACCCGCGACCTGCGGACCCTGCTGGAGAACCGGTGGACCGCCCTGGGCGAGAAGGCCTACGACGACGAGCGGCCGATCATCGGAGACCTCGACGTCCTCGACGTACCCGGGCACACCGCCCGGCTGGCCGCGGGCAGCGGTCGGAGCGGGCGCGACGTCGCCGACCTGCTCGACCGGATCCACGACGAGTCCCCGGAGGACCCGTTCTGGAAGGGCGTCGTCGACCGTGCGGTCGACGAGGGCGGGGTGACCGTCACGTTCCACGACGGGGTCGACCCGGTGCTCGCGCCGTCGGACCGGGCCGAGGTCGCCTGCCTGCTCTACCCGGGCACCGACACCCCCCGTCCCTGACCCGGGACCCCCTCCCGCCGCCCATGATCAAGAGGGGATTTCCGCGCGACACGCCGTACGGATCCCCTCTTGATCATGGGCCCGGGAAGCCTCCCGCCATGATCGTGATCGGATCCGTTCGGCGTGTCGCGGCGCTATCCGATCACGATCATGGCCGGTGGGCCCGGGTCGGAAGCGGCGGTCAGAGGCCGGGGAAGGGCTGACTGGCCGGAGACGTGCCGGCCCGCACCCGCCAGCGGGTGGCCTGAACGGCGGTCGCGGACAGCGCTCCGGCTGCGGTGGCGCGCAGCGCCCGGTCGGCGGTCGACCCGATCAGGAAGCGCCAGGCCGCGGCCGCGCCGTCCTCCAGGTGCACCGCCAGGCGCAGCGCGGCGGCCTCCCCGGTGACGGGGAAGGGCAGTTCGTACGCCGGCTGCGGCCCGACCGGGTCGGCGCCCCGGGCGCGGATCGCCGCCGCAGCGACGGACTCGAGGTCGACGTGCGCGGCCTGGGCGGTCCGCACCACGGGCTGCAGGGCGGTGGGCACCTTGGCGCCGACGACGTCGTAGCCCCAGTCGACGGCGTACTCGGCCGCGAGTGCGCCCTGCAGCGCCGTCACCTCTCCGTGGCTGGTCATGAGCTCGGGCTGCCGGACGAGTCGAGCAGCACCCCGTGGCTGGCTTCACTCGCCGCGATGCTGCCGAGCAGTGCCGCCCGATCGGTGACCGCCGCGAGACACGAGCGGGTCCGCGCGGCGGACGCCGACCGCTCCGCGGTCCGGAGCAGGCCGAGCGCGGCGACCGGATCGGCCGGGATCCGCGGCGGAGTCGGTGCCGGCGAGGTCGGTGCCCGGGTGCTCGCGGACGTGCCCGATGCCGGTGTGCCCGATGCCGGTGTGCCCGATGCCGGTGTGCCCGATGCCGGTGTGCCCGATCCGGGGCTCGTCCGGTGGTGACCGGATTCCGGAGCGACCAGCCGGCGCAGTGCAGCGACATGGGCGACGTGGTCAGCGCGGATCGGGTGCAGTCGGCCGGAGAGCGTCGGGTGCGCCCGCAGCACGGCGTCGTACGACGCCAGCAGGACACGCTCGCTCTCCAGATCGGCGAGCTGCGGGTCGGGGCCGGTCGGGGTCGGGCTGGGCCGCGGGTGCCCGGCCGGGGCGCTCGTGCAGCCGGCGACCAGTGCGATCCCCGCGGCGCCGAGGGCGCCGAGCACCTCGCGGCGACCGACGGCCGGACGACCTGGGGGAGTCCCGGGCTCCGGGCTGGTGATCGGCATCGTGGGTCAGTGTGACAGACCGCTACTGCACGCTGACCTGGATCGTGTGCCAGCCGGTCGCGCCGTCGGGGACCGGGTCGGCGACGGCCGCGGTCTGGGTGGCACCGGTGTCATCGGTGGCCCGGACCGCGAGGGTGTGCTGGCCCGAGGTGGCGTCCCACCGCCACACCCACTGGCGCCAGGTGTCGGCCGAGGGTTCCACGGCGAGCGTCGCCTCGTGCCACGGTCCGTCGTCGACCCGCACCTCGACCCGGCGGATCCCGCGGTGCTGGGCCCATGCGATCCCGGCGACGGGGATCCGACCGGGGGTGAGGTCCGCGCCCGACTGGGGCGTGTCGATCCGCGACTCGGTCTTGATCGGCGCCTGCTGCGCCCACCCGCGCTGCACCCAGTAGGCGTCGAAGGCGCCGAACGTGGTCAGCTCGAGATCGACCACCCACTTGGTGGCCGAGACGTAGCCGTAGAGGCCGGGGACGACGATCCGCACGGGGAACCCGTGCTCGATGGGCAGCGGTGCGCCGTTCATCCCGATCGCCAGCATCGCGTCCCGGCCGTCCAGGACCACGCTGGTCGGGGTCCCGGCCGTCCAGCCGTCGACCGACCGGCTCGCGATCTGCTGGGCCCCGGGCCGCACCTTCGCCTCCCGCAGCAGGTCGGCCAGCGGCGCGCCGAGGAATCTCGCCGTGCTCACGTACGGGCCGCCGACCTCGTTCGACACGCACGTCAGCGTGATGTCGCGTTCGATCAACCGGCGTGCCTGCAGGTCGCGGAAGGACACGGTCATCGGCCGGTCGACCATGCCGTGGATCCGCAGCCGCCAGGTGTCGGCGGTGACCTGGGGTACGACCAATGCGGTGTCGACGCGGTAGAAGGCCGAGTTGGTGGTGACGAACGGCGCAAGCCCCGGTACGTCGAGGGACGCCCCCGCGGGCAGCGGCCGGGCCGGGCTGGCCGGCTTCGGCAGCCGCAACGTCCTGCGCGAGGCCAGCGCGCTGTAGTGGGACCGCTCCAGGAGCCGACCGCCGATCCCCGCGGCCGCCGCCGCGACTGCGGTCAGCCCGCCGGCGATCAGGACCCGACGGCGGTCCAGGTGGCGGGTGTCGATCGCCCCGGTTCTCGGGTCGGCGGGAGCGGGGATCTCATCGAGCCGGTTGAGCAGCATCATCAAGACGGCGGCCGCGCCGATCCCGGCGAGCAGCGACGGCGCGACGTCGAGGAGGTGGACGGAGGATCCGGTGAGCGCCGCGACCGCCCCGATCGCCCCCAGCGCGAGCGCCGCGGCTGCGGCGGAGCTCCGGTGCCGGCGCCCGACCACCCCGACGATCATGGCCGCGACGGCGAGCACCACGATGATGCCCGCGACCAGCACCGGCTTGTCCCCGCTGCCGAAGTTGCGGATCGCGAAGTCCTTGACGCTCTGCGGGGATGCCGCGATCGCGGCGTCCCCGACCGCGATCACCGGAGCCGCCTCCGGCCGGATCAGTGCCGCCGCGAGCTCGCCGATGCCGAGCCCGAACGCCGCGGCGACCAGCCCGCACAGGGCGGCACCGAGCCGGAGGGCGCGCACCGACCGGGTCGGAGGTGAACCCCTTGGCCCCGTCGGAGGCGAACCCTGTGCCGTCACTCCAGCCTCCGCTCCGGCCCGCCGATGCCGGCCGACGCGTGTCGGCCGGTCCCGGGGACACGGTTTCACAGGGACACCGCTCTACCGGCTACCCTCAGTATTACGAACGGCTGCGCCGAACGGTTCGGCCCGGTTTCCGCGCCCGTTCCTCCGGTGCCCGCCGGCCACCGCGGCTGCCGCCGCACCGCCGTCACGTTGTCAGGTCGTCAGGTCGCGTCAGGGAGGCACAGATGAGTCCCGGGTCACCGCGTCGGGAGCATCTGGCCACGCTCATCGAACCGGTGGTCGCCCGGTCCGGTTACGAGCTGGAAGAGGTCAAGGTCAGTCCCGCGGGTCGCCGTAGCCTCGTCCGGGTCGTCGTCGACGGGGACGACGGCGTCGACCTGGACGACGTCGCCGACGTCAGCCGGGCGATCTCCTCGGTGCTCGACGAGCACGACGGCATCATGGGCCAGGCCCCCTATGTCCTCGAGGTGACGTCCCCCGGGGTCGACCGGCCGCTGGTCAGTCCGAGGCACTGGCGACGGGCGGTCGGGCGGCTGGTGCGCCTCCCGCGGGAGGGCGGGGACACCGAGGGCCGGGTGGTGTCGGTGGACGACGCCGGCGTCGTCCTCGACCAGGGCGGCGACCGGCACTCGTACCGGTACGACGAGGTGCGTGATGCTCGGGTGCAGGTGGAGTTCAACCGTCCGGAAGGGGGTGGGTCGTGAACATCGACATTGCCGCGCTGCGGGCCATCGAGCGCGAGAAGGAGATCTCCTTCGACACGGTCATCGAGGCGATCGAGAGCGCACTGTTGACCGCATACCGCCATACCCAGCACGAGCAGGCCCAGGCGCACGCGCGGGTGGAGGTCGACCGCACCACCGGTGCGGTGACGGTCTGGGCGCAGGAATTGGCCGAGGACGGGAGTGTGGCGCGCGAATTCGACGACACCCCGTCGGACTTCGGCCGGATCGCGGCGATGACCGCCAAGCAGGTCATCCTGCAGCGGCTGCGGGACGCCGAGAACGAGATGACCTTCGGCGAGTACGCCGGCCGTGAGGGCGACGTCGTCTCCGGTGTGGTGCAGCAGCACGGAGGGCGCAGCGAGCGCGGCATGGTGCTCGTCAGCCTCGGCAAGATCGAGGCCACGATGCCCCCGGCCGAGCAGGTGCCCGGCGAGAACTACGAGCACGGTCTGCGGCTGAAGTGCTACGTCCTGTCGGTGGCGAAGGGCTTCCGTGGCCCGCAGATCGCGGTGAGCCGCACCCACCCCAACCTGGTCCGGGGGCTGTTCGCCCTGGAGGTCCCCGAACTGGCCGAGGGGTCCGTCGAGATCGTCGCGGTCGCCCGGGAGGCCGGTCACCGGTCGAAGATCGCGGTCCGGGCCACCGTGTCCGGGGTCAACCCCAAGGGGGCCTGCATCGGGCCGATGGGTGCCCGGGTGCGCAACGTGATGTCGGAACTGCACGGCGAGAAGATCGACATCGTGGATTACTCCGACGATCCGGCGCGTTTCGTGGCCAGCGCCCTGTCGCCGGCCAACGTCCTCGCGGTGGAGGTCGTCGACCCCGACGCCCGGGCGGCCCGGGTCACCGTGCCCGACTTCCAACTGTCCCTGGCAATCGGCAAAGAGGGGCAAAACGCCCGACTCGCCGCCCGGTTGACCGGCTGGCGGATCGACATCCACGGCGACGCGACCGACGGCTCCGCCCCCGAAACCTCCGGGGGATCGACCGGTCGGGAGGCCGCTCCGGCCTCGGTCGAGCACGATCCGGCGGCACCGCGCTAGACTGTGGAACCGTCCGCCGGGCGTCAACGGGATTCGGCGCGGGTGTCGACCGCTCCGGTCCGCACCTGTGTCGGTTGCCGGATGCGCGCGACGGTGTCCGAACTGCTTCGCGTCGTGGTGGTGGGGGGCGTTCTCGTTCCCGACCCGCGTCGGCGGATGTCCGGGAGGGGTGCCGCTGTGCATCCCGACCTGGCGTGCCTCGACCTGGCCGTGCGGCGGCGGGCGTTCTCCCGCGCGCTACGCGTGTCGGGCGAGCCCGACCCGTCCGCGGTCCGGGACCACGTCGCGAGCACGCTCGCGACGCGCAGTACAGCAGGACCGCAGTGAGCAGAACCGCACGACAGCACGCAGTGGTCACCGACCCGGTGGCCATTCCCGACGAGAGTAGGTCGATCCGGATGAACCGGCCATGAAACGTCAGCGATGAGTGCGTTTCCCCGGTAGCGAACGAGGTCGTGCGGCGCCCCGCCGGCCTCGAGACGAGGAGTCCAGTGGCAGGCAAGGCCCGCGTACACGAGCTCGCCAAGGAGCTCGGCGTAGAGAGCAAAGTGGTGCTCGCCCGGCTCAAAGAGCTCGGTGAGTTCGTCAAGAGTGCGTCATCGACGGTAGAGGCCCCGGTCGCGCGCCGGTTGCGGGAGTCGTTCCCGCAGCCCGAGGCAGCCCCGGCGGCCAAGGCCAAGGCCAAGGCCAAGCCGGCCGCGCCCAAGCCCGCGGCGACGCCGGCACCGCCGCGCCCGGCGGCGACACCGGCTCCCAGCCCGGTCCAGGCGAGCGAGCAGGTCGCGCCGCCCGCGGCCGCCGAGCCCGCGCCGGCGCCGAGCGCCGGTCAGGCCCCGGCCGAGGCGCCGAAGCCGCAGCAGCCCTCGCCCGGGATGACCCCGCGGCCCGGACCGCGGCCCGGCAACAACCCCTTCGGGGTCGGCGGCACTCCCAACCTTCCGCCGCGTCCGGCACCCCGCCCGGGTGCGAGCGCACCCCGCCCGGGTGCCCCGCGCACCGGCGGTCCCCGCCCCGCGCCCGGCGGCTCCCGGCCGCATCCCGGCATGATGCCGCAGCGTCCGGCCCCGGCCCCCCGGCCCGGCGGCGGCCGTGGCGGCCCCGGTGGCGGCGGTGGCGGCGGCTTCCGCGGCGGTCCCGGCGGGTCCGGCGGTGGCGCCCGCGGGGGCGGTGGCGGCGGTGGCTTCCGCGGCGGCCCCGGTGGCCCCGGTGGCCCCGGCGGCCCGGGTGGTCCCGGCGGCGGCCGCGGTGGCGGTCCGCCGCTGCGTGGTCGTCCCGGCGGTGCCCGCGGCCGCGGCGGTACGGCCGGCGCCTTCGGTCGCCCCGGTGGCCGCGGACCGGTCCGCGGACGCAAGAGCAAGAAGCAACGGCGCCAGGAGTTCGACAACATGCAGGCGCCGTCGATTGGCGGCGTGCAGGTGCCGCGCGGCGACGGCGGCGTGGTGCGGCTGCCCCGGGGTGCCTCGCTGACCGACTTCGCCGAGCGGATCAACGCCAACCCGGCCTCGCTGGTGACGGTCATGTTCCATCTCGGCGAGATGGTGACCGCGACCCAGTCGGTCAACGACGAGACCCTGCAGCTGCTCGGTGCCGAGCTGAACTACACCATCCAGGTGGTCAGCCCGGAGGACGAGGACCGCGAGCTGCTGGAGGACTTCGACCTCACCTACGGCGAGGACGAGGGCGAGGAAGGCGCATTGCAGGCGCGGCCGCCGGTCGTGACCGTGATGGGCCACGTCGACCACGGGAAGACCAGGCTGCTCGATGCCGTCCGGCAGACCCACGTCGCCGACCGCGAGGCCGGCGGCATCACCCAGCACATCGGCGCCTACCAGGTGGCCACGTCGCTGGAGGGCCAGGAGCGGCTGATCACCTTCATCGACACCCCTGGTCACGAGGCGTTCACGGCGATGCGGGCCCGCGGTGCGAAGTCCACCGACATCGTGGTGCTCGTCGTCGCCGCGGACGACGGGGTGATGCCGCAGACCATCGAGGCGCTCAACCACGCCCAGGCGGCCGAGGTACCGATCGTCGTGGCGGTGAACAAGGTCGACAAGGAAGGCGCCAACCCGGCGAAGATCCGGCAGCAGCTGACCGAGTACGACCTGGTCGCCGAGGAGTACGGCGGTGAGACGATGTTCGTCGACGTGTCGGCGAAACAGGAGATGGGGATCGACTCGCTGCTGGAGGCCATCCTGCTGACCGCCGATGCCTCCCTCGACCTGCGGGCCAACCCCGACCAGGACGCGCAGGGCGTGGCGATCGAGGCACACCTCGACCGGGGCCGCGGCGCGGTGGCCACGCTGCTCGTGCAGCGCGGCACCCTGCATGTCGGTGACTCGGTGGTGGCCGGGGACGCGTTCGGCCGGGTGCGCGCGATGCTCGACGACAAGGGCGAGCCGGTCCAGGAGGCCCTCCCCTCCCGGCCGGTGCAGGTGCTCGGGTTCACCTCGGTGCCCGGCGCCGGAGACTCGTTCCTCGTCGTCGACGAGGACCGGGTGGCCCGGCAGATCGCCGAACGGCGCTCGGCCCGGGAGCGCAACGCCCAACTCGCGGCCAACCGCCGCCGGGTCTCGCTCGACGACCTCGAGCGGGCGCTGAAGCAGGGCGCAGTCCAGGAGCTGAACCTCATCCTCAAGGGTGACGGCTCCGGGTCGGTCGAGGCTCTGGAGGACGCGCTGCTCAAGATCGACGTCAGCGAGGACGAGGTCCAGGTCCGGGTCATCGGGCGCGGCGTGGGCGCGATCACCGAGAACGACGTCAACCTCGCGATCGCCTCGGACGCGGTCATCATCGGCTTCAACGTCCGGCCCGAGGGCAAGGCGCGGGAGGCGGCCGAGCGTGAGGGCGTCGACGTGCGCTACTACTCGGTGATCTACCAGGCGATCGACGAGGTCGAGGCCGCGCTGAAGGGCATGCTCAAGCCCGAGTACGAGGAGGCGCAGCTCGGCACCGCCGAGGTCCGGGAGGTCTTCCGGGTGCCGCGCGCGGGCAACGTCGCCGGGTCGATCGTCCGCTCGGGCGAGATCCGGCGGAACAGCAAGGCACGCCTGACCCGCGACAGCGTGGTGGTCGCCGACAACCTGACGGTCGAGTCGTTGAAGAGGTTCAAGGACGACGCGACCGAGGTGCGGGAAGGGTACGAGTGCGGTATCGGTCTCGGGTCGTTCAACGACATCAAGGTCGGGGACGTCATCGAGACCTTCGAGATGCGCGAGAAGCCGCGCACCTGAGTGGTCGGATGATGCTGTGTTCACCGGGACGCTGGTCGCGGATCTGTTGCTCGGTGACGTGCGCTCGCTGAAGGGCAAACGCAGCATCGTCAGACCCATCCTCGCCGAGCTTCGGCGGCGGTTCGCGGTAGCCGCCGCCGAGGTCGGCGATCTCGACCTGCACCGTCGTGCCCTCGTGGGAGTTGCCGTGGTCGCCGCGGACGCCGAGCATGTGCGAGATGTGCTCGACGGTTGCGAGCGGCTGGTGGCCGGGAGACCGGAGGTGGAGCTGCTCGAGGTCCATCGGCGGCTGTTGGCCGATGGCGATTAGGCCGGTCCATCGGCGGCTGTTGGCCGATGGCGACTGATGACGACGCGCGCCGCGACGAGTGAGGAGACACCGACATGGTTGATCACCAACGGGCCCGACGGCTGTCCGTACGGATCCGCGAGATCGTCGCGACGACTCTGGAGAACAGGGTCAAGGACCCCCGACTGGGCATGGTCACGATCACCGATTCCCGGCTGACCGGCGACCTGCACGACGCCACCCTCTACTACACGGTCTACGGCGACGACGCGGCGCGCGCGGAGTGCGCGGCCGCGCTGGACAGTGCGCGCGGGGTGCTGCGCTCCGAGGTCGGGCGCCAGATCGGGGTGCGTTTCACGCCCACCCTGACCTTCATCGCCGACGAGGTGCCGGACAACGCCCGGCACATCGACGAACTCCTCGCGGCGGCCCGCTCGGCCGACGACGACCTGCGCCGGGCGCGGGCGGGGGCGCAGCCGGCCGGTGACCCCGACCCGTACCGCCACCCGGACTCCGAGGAGGCCGAGGACGCCGCCGCCCTGGACGCCGCCGGCGGCGACCGGGGGTGAGCCGGACCAAAGAGTCCGTGCGACCGCCGCTGGAGGAGGACTGGGCGGCGGCGGTCGGTGCACTCACCGGCGGGGGCGTGGTCGTCCTCGCCTGCCATGTGACGCCGGACGGGGACGCCCTCGGCAGCATGCTCGGGCTCGCTCATGCGCTGCGCCGGCGGCACGTCCCGGTCGTGGCGAGCTTCTCCGAGCCGTTCGTGGTGCCGGACTCGCTGCGGGTGTTGCCCGGACTCGATCTGCTCGTGACGCCGGACGTCGTGCCCGTCCGGCCGGACCTGCTGGTCACCTTCGACACGGGCAGCGTCGACCGGCTCGGCGTGCTGGCGGACCGGGTCGCGACCGCCGGCGAGGTGCTGGTCGTCGACCACCACGCGTCCAACACCGGCTACGGCACGCTGCATCTGGTCGATGTCACCGCCGCGGCGACGGCCGTGCTGGTGGCCGACCTGATCGGGCGCCTCGGCGTACCGCTCGACGCCGACATCGCGGCCTGCCTCTATGTCGGCCTGGCCAGCGACACCGGGTCCTTCCGCCATGCCGGCACCACACCGGCGGTGCACCAGCTCGCCGCGCGGCTGCTCGCCACCGGCATCCGGCCCGACATCATCAGCAGATCGCTGTTCGACTCGCACCCGGCGGGCTGGCTGTCGATGCTGGCCGACGCGCTCGCCCGAACGCGGGTGGAGCCGGTCGAGGTAGGTGGTCTCGGCCTGGTGTGGACCTACGTGTCGGCCACGGACCTGCGCAACCGCGGGCTCGGATCCGACCAGGCGGAGAGCATCATCGACGTCGTCCGTACCGCGCAGGAGGCCGAGGTAGCCGTGGTGTGCAAGGAGCTGCCGGACGGATCGTGGGCGGTCTCCACCAGGTCCACCGGCCGGGTCGACGTGGGAGCGGTCTGCGTCGACCTGGGAGGCGGGGGTCACCGGTTCGCCGCCGGTTTCACCGGGCGCGGTCCGGTCGAGCAGGTGGTCGGCGAACTGCGCGCGGCGCTGCGGCACGTTCCGCACCTTCCCGGGTGACGGCGGTGGCCACCGCGGGGCTGGTCGTGGTCGACAAGCCGGCCGGACTCACCTCGCACGACGTCGTGGCCCGGTTGCGCCGACTGATCGGCACCCGCCGGGTCGGGCACGCGGGCACGCTGGACCCGATGGCCACCGGCGTCCTCGTGATCGGGGTCGAGCGCGGCACCAAGCTGCTGGGTCATCTCGCCGGCGGCGACAAGTCCTACCGGGCGACGATCCGGCTGGGGCGGGCCACCACGACCGACGACGCCGAAGGTGAGGTTCTCGGCGGCGCGCCGGCCGCAGGGATCGACGCAGAGCGGGTGCGGGCTGAACTCGCTTCCGTGGTCGGGGAGTTCGACCAGGTCCCGTCCTCGGTGAGCGCGGTCAAGGTCGACGGCCGCCGGGCCTACGCGCGGGTGCGGGCGGGGGAGACGGTGCGGCTGGCCGCCCGCCGGGTGCGCGTCGCCCGGCTGGACCTGCTCGACCTGCGCCGGCCGTCCGCCGATCTGCTCGACGTGGACGTCGACCTCGACTGCTCGTCCGGTACCTACGTCCGGGCGATCGCCCGTGATCTCGGCGCGACCCTGGGGGTGGGGGGGCATCTCGTCGCGCTGCGCCGTACCCGGGTCGGAGCCTTCGGCATCGACCGGGCCGCGACGCTCGAGCAACTCGGCGACCTGCCGTCCGGCGAGGACCCGGTGCGGATCGGCCTCGACGCGGCGGTGGCCGCCGCCTTCGATCGGCGCGACGTCGACGCCGACGGGGCGCGCGTGCTCGGCCACGGCGGCGCGCTCGACCTGTGGGGCCGCCCCGGCCCGTACGGTGTCTTCGGCCCCGACGGCCGGGTGATCGCGCTGGTGGCCGAGCAGGAGCAGGCCGCCCGTCCGGTCGTCGTCCTGCGCCCGATCTGATCCGGGGGCCCGATCTGGCAGGCTGGCACCGACGTCGGGCCACTCGAGGAGGGACACGCCGTGCAGCGGTGGCGAGGAGTCGACGGCACGCCCAGCGGCTGGGGCCGCTGTGTCGTGACCATCGGAGTGTTCGACGGCGTCCACCGCGGCCACCAGCAGATCATCGGCCGGGCCGTCGCCCGGGCGCGCGACACCGGGCTCCCGTCGGTGGTGATCACCTTCGACCCGCACCCGAGTGAGGTCGTGCGGCCGGGCAGCCACCCGCCGCGGCTCACCTCCAACGCCCGCCGGGCCGAGCTGTTCGAGGAACTCGGCGTCGACGTGATGTGCGTGCTGCCCTTCACCGTCGAGTTCAGCCGGCTCCAGCCGGCCGAGTTCGTACACGAGGTGCTGGTGGAGCACCTGCATGCGGCCGCCGTCGTGGTGGGGGAGAACTTCCGGTTCGGTCACAAGGCGGCGGGCGACGTGGCAACGCTGCGTGCGCTCGGCGCCCGCTTCGGGTTCGCCACCGAGGGCGTGCCGCTCATCACCGACGACGACATGGCGTTCTCGTCCACCTACGTCCGCTCCTGCATCGACGCCGGCGACGTCGCCTCCGCCGCGCGGGCACTCGGGCGCGACCACCGGATCGAGGGCATCGTCGTGCGCGGGGCCGGGCGCGGCCGTCGGCTCGGCTACCCCACCGCCAACCTGCGGCTCGAGCAATACACGGCCGTCCCCGCCGACGGCGTCTATGCCGGGCGGGTGATTCTCGGCGACCGGCGGTTCGTGGCGGCCATCTCCGTCGGCTCAAATCCGACCTTCGAGGGCCGGGCCCGGACGGTCGAACCGTACATTCTGGACTTCGACGAGGACATCTACGGCGACCCCATCGCCGTGGAGTTCGTGACCCGCCTGCGGCCGATGGAGCGGTTCGACCGGGTCGAGGACCTGATCGCTCAGATGGATCGGGACGTCGCGGCGACCCGGGCGATCATGCGCTGAGATTCGCTCGACCGGGCGCAGGCTTGCTACCCTGCGGGTGCGCCGAGAAGCTCGGTGTGTGACCGCTGCCCGCGTGACGAAGACCACGGGCCACACCAGTACGTACGAGGAGAACAGTGCCACTCGCGAACGACACCAAGAAGCAGATCATCACCGAGCACGCCACCGGCGACGCCGACACCGGCTCGCCCGAGGTGCAGGTGGCCCTGCTCACCCGGCGGATCGCCGATCTCACCGAGCATCTCAAGCTGCACAAGCACGACCACCACAGCCGCCGCGGCCTGTTGCTGCTCGTCGGCCGCCGCCGCCGGCTGCTCAAGTACCTGCAGAAGACCGACATCAACCGCTACCGGGCGCTCATCGAGCGTCTCGGCCTGCGGCGATGACCACGAGGGGAGCGACCTAGTCGCTCCCCTCACCCGTACGGCGACCCGCCGGACGGGTGACCGACCCGAGCCGGAGTGCTCGACGCGGAGCACCCTGTGTCGACCGGTCCTCGGTAGTGGCGCCCGGAGACTCATTCCGAGCGCTTCGATCGAAGACCGGCGCACGAGGGAACACCCGACGTCACCTCCAGCGAGGGACAGACGAAGGGACGTAACACCCGTGTCGGATATCACCGTTCACGAGAGCACCGCCACGATCGACAACGGGAGCTTCGGCACCCGCACGGTCCGGTTCGAGACCGGCCGGCTGGCGCGTCAGGCCGGCGGCTCCGCCGTCGCCTACCTCGACGAGGACACCATGGTCCTCTCGACGACGACCGCGTCGAAGGCGCCCAAGGAACAGTTCGACTTCTTCCCGCTGACCGTCGACGTCGAGGAGCGCAGCTACGCCGCCGGAAAGATCCCCGGTGGCGTGTTCCGTCGCGAGGGCCGGCCCAGCCAGGACGCGATCCTCACCTGCCGCCTCATCGACCGCCCGCTGCGTCCGTCGTTCGTCAAGGGCCTGCGCAACGAGGTCCAGGTCGTCGAGACCGTCATGTCGCTGCGGCCCGGGGAGTTCTACGACGTCCTCGCGATCAACGCGGCGGGCCTGTCGACCCAGCTCGCCGGACTGCCGTTCAACGGCCCGGTCGGGGGCACCCGGGTGGCGCTCGTCGAGGGGCAGTGGATCGCCTTCCCGAACGCCGAGCAGCTCGAGCGGGCGACGTTCAACATGGTCGTCGCGGGCAAGACGCTCGCCGACGGCGACGTCGCGATCATGATGGTCGAGGCCGAGGCGACCGAGGCCACGGTGGCGCTGGTGGCCGGCGGCGCGACCGCCCCGACCGAGCAGGTCGTGGCGGAGGGCCTGGAGGCGGCCAAGCCGTTCATCAAGGTGCTGTGTGACGCGCAGGCCGAGATCGCCGCCAAGGCCGCCAAGCCGACCGCCGACTTCCCGGTCTACCCGGAGTACGCCGACGACTCCTACGCCGCGGTCGCCGACGCGGTGACCGATGAGCTCGCCGCCGCGCTGACCATCGCCGGCAAGCAGGAGCGCGAGGCCGAGATGGACCGGATCAAGGCGGTCGCCAAGGAGCGGCTCGCCGATCAGTTCGCCGGCCGGGAGAAGGAGATCAGCGGGGCCTACCGGGCGCTGACCAAGAAGCTCGTGCGGCAGCGGATCCTGCGCGAGAAGGTGCGCATCGACGGGCGCGGCGCGACCGACATCAGGCGGCTCGCCGCCGAGGTCGAGCTGCTGCCGCGGACCCACGGCTCGGCGCTCTTCGAGCGGGGCGAGACCCAGATCCTCGGCGTGACCACGCTGGCGATGCTCGCCATGGAGCAGCGGGTCGGCCTGACCCTGGCCGAGGACACGACCAAGCGCTACATGCACAACTACAACTTCCCGCCCTACTCCACCGGCGAGACCGGCCGGGTCGGCCAGCCCAAGCGGCGTGAGATCGGGCACGGTGCACTCGCCGAGCGGGCCCTGCTCCCGGTGCTGCCGAGCAAGGAGGAGTTCCCCTACGCGATCCGGCAGGTGTCGGAGGCGCTGAGCTCCAACGGGTCGACGTCCATGGGCTCGGTCTGCGCCTCCACGATGTCCCTGTGGAACGCCGGCGTGCCGCTCAAGGCGCCGGTGGCCGGGATCGCGATGGGCCTGGTCTCCGACGAGGTGGACGGCAAGACCGAATACCTCGCCCTGACCGACATCCTCGGGGCCGAGGACGCCTACGGCGACATGGACTTCAAGGTCGCCGGCACCAAGGAGTTCGTGACCGCCCTGCAGCTGGACACCAAGCTCGACGGCATCCCGTCGGACGTGCTGGCCGGCGCGCTCACCCAGGCCCACGACGCCCGGCTGCACATCCTCGACGTGATGCTCGAGGCGATCGACGAGCCGGACGAGATGTCGCCGTACGCGCCGCGGATCACCACGCTGAAGATCCCGGTCGACAAGATCGGCGAGCTGATCGGCCCCAAGGGCAAGATGATCAACGGCATCCAGGACGAGACGGGTGCCAGCATCACGATCGAGGACGACGGCACGATCTACGTCGGTGCCGCGGACGGCGACTCCGCCCAGGCCGCGATCGACCGGATCAACGCCATCGCCAACCCGCACATGCCGCAGGTGGGCGAGCGGTTCCTCGGCACGGTGGTCAAGACGACGGCGTTCGGCGCGTTCGTCTCGCTGCTGCCCGGCCGCGACGGTCTGGTGCACATCAGCAAGCTGGGCCGCGGCAAGCGGATCGGCAAGGTCGAGGACGTCGTCAGCGTCGGCGACAAGCTGCGGGTGGAGATCGCCGAGATCGACGGCCGGGGCAAGATCAGCCTGGTGCCGGTCGACGACGACGCCGCGGCCACGCCGGAGCCGGCTTCGGCCTCGGCGAGCTGACCCGCTCCGTGGCGGACACCCCCGCGCTGCTGCAGCGCCCGGGCACCACGCGCACGCTCGAACACGGGCCGGACGGCGGTGCGGTGCGCCGTACCGTCCTGCCCGGCGGGCTGCGCGTCGTCACCGAGACGATGCCGGGCGCGCGGTCGGCGTCGTTCGGGGTGTGGGTCGGCGTCGGGTCGCGGGACGAGACCCCGAGCCTCGCCGGGACCTCGCACTACCTCGAACATCTGCTGTTCAAGGGGACGGCGCGGCGCGGACCGCTGGAGATCTCGTCCGCGCTGGACGCCGTCGGCGGGGAGCTCAACGCGTTCACCGCCAAGGAGCACACCTGCTACTACGCGCACGTCCTGGCCGACGACCTCCCGCTCGCGGTCGACGTCGTGTGCGACGTCGTCACCGGAGCGCTGATCGCCGGGCATGACGTCGAGGGTGAGCGCGGGGTGATCCTCGAGGAGATCGCCATGCGCGACGACGACCCCGCCGACGTCGTGCACGACGGGTTCACCGAGACGCTGTTCGGGGACACGCCGCTCGGCCGCCCGGTCATCGGGACGGTCGACAGCGTCGCGGCCCTGCAGCGTGGTCAGATCGCGGGCTACTACCGCCGCCGCTACCGGCCGCCCACGATGGTGGTGGCCGCGGCCGGCCGGGTCGACCACCGGGCGCTGGTCCGGCTGGTGCGCAAGGCGTTCGGGCCGCTCATCGAGAGCGGCGCGCAGCCGGCGCCGTACCGCAGCGGGCGTGGCCCGGCCGTCCGGCGGCCGGCGGCGCCGGTGTCCGTGGTGCACCGGGAGACCGAGCAGGCCAACCTGATGCTCGGCACGTTCGGGCTCGCCCGCCGGGACGACCGCCGCTTCGCCCTCGGTGTGCTCAACGCCGCCCTCGGCGGCGGCGCGAGCTCCCGGCTCTTCCAGGAGGTCCGGGAGAAGCGCGGCCTGGTCTACTCGATCTACTCCTACTTCACCCAGTACGCCGACGCCGGCACCTTCGGCGTCTACGCCGGCTGCGCGCCCGGCAAGATCCACGACGTGCTCGCGATCGTGCGCGACGAGCTCGACAAGGTCGCCTCACACGGGCTCACCGACGACGAGGTCGCCCGCGGCAAGGGCCAGATGCGCGGCGCCCTCGTGCTCGGTCTCGAGGACGTCGAATCCCGGATGATCCGGGTGGGCAAGGGTGAGCTCTCCTACGGCGGCATCCTCGAGGTCGACCAGCTGCTGGCCCACGTCGACGCGGTCACGCCGGACTCCGTCCGCGAGATCGCAGCCGACCTGCTCAATCGGCCGATGTGCCTGTGCGCCGTCGGTCCTTTCGACGATCATGGCTTCGACCGCCACGTGGGGGGCGGCAACGGCGAGGAGACGGAGCGCAGATGACCGAGCCGGTGCGGGTGGGCGTACTCGGAGCCCGCGGGCGAATGGGGGCCGAGACCTGTCGGGCCGTCGACGCCGCGCCGGATCTCGACCTGGTCGCGATGGTCGACGCCGGGGAATGGCTCTTCAGCGTCGCTGATGCCGGCGCGCAGGTGGTCGTCGACTTCACCCACCCCGATGTCGTGATGGACAACATCCGCTGGTGCGTCGACGAGGGCATCAGCGTCGTCGTCGGCACGACGGGCTTCGACGAGGCACGGCTGGACACCGTCCGCAGCTGGCTGGCCAAGGCGCCCGGGCTGGGCATCATCATCGCCCCCAACTTCGCGGTCGGCGCCGTCCTCGCGATGCGGTTCGCGCGTGAGGCGGCGCGGTTCTTCGAGTCGGCCGAGATCGTGGAGCTGCACCACCCCAAGAAGGTCGACGCGCCCAGCGGGACGGCGGCCCGGATCGCCGGCATCATCGCCGACGCCCGGGCGGCGGCCGGCGGCGGTGCCGCGCCCGACGCGACGTCGCAGGGCCTGGCGGGCGCCCGTGGCGCGGCCGTGAACGGCGTGCCGGTGCACTCGGTGCGGCTGTCCGGGCTGGTCGCCCATCACGAGGTGCTGTTCGGAACGGCGGGGGAGACGCTCACCATCCGGCACGACTCGCTGGACCGGTCGTCGTTCATGCCGGGCGTGCTGCTCGCGGTCCGCGCCGTCCTGTCCCGGCCGGGCCTCACCGTCGGCATCGAGCCGCTGCTCGGCCTGCCCGACTGAGACACCACACGGAGCCGCACCAGACCGTCGATCGGGGCCGTCGATCGGGCCGCGCACCGGGCCCGGCCGGGTGCCGGTGACAGGATGGCGGGTGTGGGGGCCGACGACACCGCCGTACTCCGGCGTCTGCTCGACGTCGCGCTGGCCGCTGCCGCCGAGCGCCGGTCCGAGCGGGTGCTCCGGCTCGTCGTCGACGCCGCCCGGGACCTGGTCGGCGCCCGCTACGCCGCGATCGGAGTGCCCGACGGCGCGGGCGGCTTCGCGACGTTCCTCACGGCCGGCATCGACGCGGCGACCTGGAGGGCGATCGGGACGCTGCCCCGCCAGCACGGCCTGCTCGGCAGCGTGCTCCACGATGCGGCCACCGTCCGGGTCGGCGACATCCGGGCCGACCCCCGCTTCGCCGGCTGGCCGGCCGCGCACCCGGACATGGGCGCGTTCCTCGGCGTACCCATCGCGGCCGGTGGCGAGGTCCTCGCCGAGCTCTACCTCACCGACCGTGAGGACGGGGCGATGTTCACCCTCGCCGACCAACGCCTGGTCGAGACCCTGGCGGCGCACGCCGCCCTGGCCCTGGCCAACGCGCAGCGGTTGGAACGCACCCGCGAGCTGGCGGTGGTGCAGGAGCGCACCCGGCTGGCCCGCGACCTGCACGACTCGCTCACCCAGACCCTGTTCGGCATCACCCTGGCCGCGGAGAGCGCGGCCCGGCTCGCCGCGGACGTCGACCCCCGGCTCGCGGCGCAGATCGCCCGCCTGCGCGCGCTGGGTGCGGCGGCCCGGGACGACATGCGGGTCCTGGTCGACACCCTGCGGCCGGTCGACGTCGACCGCGAAGGGCTGGCCGCCGCGCTGCGCAAACGGGTCGAGCTGATCGGCCGGGTGCACGACGTGCCGGTCGGCGTCGAGGTCGCGGGCGACCCCCGGGTGCCGCCGGCGGTGGCCCGCGAGCTGCTCTACGTGGCCAACGAGGCGCTGACCAACGCGCTCCGGCACGGCGAGCCGACCAGGGTCGACGTCCGGCTCTCCCAGGAGGGCGATGTGGTCCGGCTCTGCGTCGACGACGACGGCCGCGGATTCGACCTCGCGGCGACCCGCCGCTCGTCCCGCCGACTCGGGTTGACCTCCATGCAAGAGCGTGCCGACGCCGTCGGCGGGACGCTGGCGATCCGCACCGCGCCCGGCGCGGGCACCCGCGTCTGCGTGGACGTGCGCCATGGCTGACCGGCCCGCCGCGCAGGGGTCCGCGGCCGACCGGCGGATCCGGCTGCTGCTCGTCGACGACCACGAGATGGTGCGCTCGGGGCTGCGGACCTTCCTCGAGCTGCAGGAGGACATGGAGGTGGTCGGCGAGGCGGCGTCGGCCGAGCAGGCGCTGGCCCTGGTGCCGGCGGTGACGCCCGACATCGTGCTGCTCGACCTGGTCCTGCCCGGCATGTCCGGGGTGGACGCGGTGCGCCGCCTGCGGGCCACCCATCCGGCGGTGAAGGTCGTGGCACTGACCAGTTTCGCCGGCCAGGACCTGGTGCTCCCGGCGGTGCGGGCCGGGGTGGCCGGCTACCTGCTCAAGGACGTCGGGCCGGCCGAGCTCGCCGACGCGCTGCGGGTGGTGCATTCCGGCGGCTCACCGCTGCATCCGCAGGTCGCGGCGACCGTGATGGCCAGCGTGGCGCCGCCCGACGTCCCCGCCCCGTCGCTCACGCCGCGGGAGCGTGAGGTGCTGCGGCTCGTCTCGCGCGGGCTGTCCAACCGGCTGATCGCCCGGGAACTGGCTCTCGCGGAGAAGACGGTCAAGACGCACATGAGCTCGATCCTGGCCAAGCTCGGTGTCGCGGACCGCACCCAGGCCGCCCTCTACGCCGTCCGCTCCGGGCTGGTCGACGAGACCCCGCCCGAGTAGCCGCCGACCGACCCCCACCGCCTACGACCAAGGTCGTAGCCGGTCCGCGTCGTCGGCCCGATGTCGCGGCGCGGGGGAGCTGACACGGTCGATGCATGACCACCGCATTGATCACCGGAGCCTCACAGGGCCTGGGCAGCGCCCTTGCCGCACATCTCGCCCGGGCGGGCTGGCGCGTCGTCGTGGACGCCCGTACGGCGGCCGACCTGCGCGACGCCGTGCACGGTCTCGGCCCGGGGGAGGTCACCGCGATTGCGGGCGACGTCGCCGACGACGATCACCGCCGCGCGCTCGTCGCCGCGGCCGGCGGCCGGCTCGACCTGCTCGTCCTCAACGCCTCGACCCTCGGGCAGCGTCCACTGCCGCCGCTGGCCGACTACGACCTGGCGGCCCTGCGGCACGTCCTCGAAGTCAACACCGTCGCGCCCCTCGCCCTCGTCCAGCACGCCCTCCCGGCACTGCGCGCGGCCGGCGGCCGGGTGCTCGCGCTCAGCAGCGACGCGGCGGTGCAGGGTTACCCGGGCTGGGGCGGCTACGGCGCCAGCAAGGCCGCGCTCGACCAGCTGGCGCGGGTTCTCGGGGCGGAGGAGCCGGCGCTGCGTGTCTACGCGGTGGACCCCGGCGACATGCGCACCCGGATGCACGCCGAGGCCTTCCCGGGCGAGGACATCAGCGACCGCCCGGACCCGGCCACCGTCGTTCCCGCGTTGCGGGGTTTCCTCGACGGTGATTTCGGGAGCGGGCGATACGTCGCCGCCGACCTGGTGGCCGCCGGAGAGCTCCGGTGACGACCTGCCTGTCCTGCGACCCGGCCCTGTCCTTCGACCTGGCGCCCGACCTGGTCGCTACGAGCCCGGCCGAGGAGCGGCGACTGGACCGCGACGGCGTGCGGATGCTGGTCGCGTCGGACGACGGTCTCCAGGACCGGCTCGCGTCCGACCTGCCCGAGGTGCTGCGGGCCGGTGACGTCGTGGTCGTGAACGACTCGCAGACCATTCCGGCGAGCCTGCCCGGCCGGACGACGGACGGCGAGCCGGTCGAACTCCACCTGTCCACGGTGGTTCCGGAATCCGGGGACGATCCCGCGTCGGCGCTGCGCGCCTCCCGCTCGGAGTGGGTCGTCGAACTGCGCCGGCCGGCGGCGGGCGGCAGCCGCCCGGAGCCGGCGGACCGTGCCGGCACGGTGGTCCGCCTCCCGGCGGGGGCCGAGTTGCGGGTCGGTGCCGCGCACGGGGACGGTCCGTCGGCGTTCCGGCTCTGGGAGGCGACGCTGAGGACCCCGCGCCCCCTCGCCGGCTACCTCGATGTCGTCGGCGAGCCGATCCGTTACGACTACGTCGCCCGGCCGTGGCCGATCACGGCGTACCGGACGGAGTTCGGCGACGTGCCCGGAAGCGCCGAGATGCCGAGCGCCGGCCGACCCCTCACCCGGCGCTTGCTGCACCGGCTGGCCCACGGCGGCGTGCAGGTGGCGCGGCTGACCCTGCACTGCGGCGTCTCGTCCGGCGAGGCCGGGGAGCCGCCGTACGCCGAGTGGCGGTCGGTGCCCGCGCGCACGGCCGAGGAGGTCTCGCGCGCGCGACGCGACGGCCGGCGGGTCATCGCGGTCGGCACGACCGTGGTCCGCGCCCTCGAATCCTCCGCCGACGGGCGCGGCGGCGTGCGAGCCGCGGAGGGCTGGACCGACCTGGTCGTCGACGCAGGACGGGAGATCGACACGGTCGACGGGATCCTGACCGGATGGCACGAGCCGCAGGCGTCACATCTCGCGATGCTGGAGGCCGTCGCGGGGCGGGATCTGTTGTGCGCGTCCTATCGCGCCGCGCTCGACCGCGGCTACCTCTGGCACGAGTTCGGCGACGTGCACCTGCTCATCGCCGAGTGCAGCCGACGTCCGGCGTGAAATCATGACATCCCGTAATCCACTCGGTTATTCGATAACGACAAGCATCTTATCCGTGCTATCTCTCACCATGAAGTAACGGTTCAGCGTTCACAAAAGAACACCCATGCAATCTCTCTGTAGCCCTTCACATACGCTCCGTGTCAGCGTAGGTTTGGCAGCTTAAAGGAACCGATCTACATCGGATTCCGCTATTGCTTGCACGACGCGGGGGTCTCGGGTCGTCCAACCCGAGGGGGGATCAGCATGGTCAAACGCGCATTTCTGGTGGGTTTGAATATCTACCCGGATCCGCGCAACAATCTCAACTCGTGCGTGGCCGACACGCTGGCTTTCAAGTCCGTGCTGCAAAGCACGTACGGGTTCGACCCGGCGAACATCCGGCTCCTGCACAACCAGGACGCGACGCTGGACAACGTCCGGTCCGGGCTCGACGCCCTGTTCGCCGGCGCGCAGGCCGGGGACGAGCTCGTCTACTTCGAGTCCTCGCACGGCTACCGCTATCCCGACGGCAACACCATGGTCGAGGTGTTGTGCCTGTACGACGGCTTCTTGAAGGACACCGAGTTCGCGCAGCGTACCCAGAGCCTGCCACCGGACGTCCTCACCGTCGTACTCGACTCGTGCCATTCGGGAGGTATGAACAAGGTGTTCTTCCCGCCTGGTGACGTGCAGGTCGCACGCGCGAAGGTGTGGCAGCCGACCGCCGAGGAGGCCGACCGCGACGCGCAGCTGTACACCCAGGTGACGAAGTTCAAGTTCTTCGGCCGTAGCGTGACCGCCGATACCGGCGCGGTGGCGAAGAATTTCGTTTTCGACCCGGTCGGTGTTCCGGCGGCAAAGGATTTGGCCGAAGCCGCTGTCGATCTTAATGGAGCCCTTTTTGCGGCGTGTTTGTCCGATCAAACCGCCGCCGCCGGAAGTACGCCGACGGACAACTTGTCTGCCTTTACCTACGGAATTGTCACGGAGATCGATCCAGCAATTTCACTTAGTGAGCTCAATCAACGGGTGGGAGCCCGGCTCGCGCAGCTCAATATGACCCAGACGCCCACTGCGGTCGCGCCGCCGTTGCATCCGGAACTGCTCACCGAGACATTCATCGCGATGCAGTCCGCGTCCGGCGGCGGCGCACAGCCGGCCGTCGGTGGAAGCGGCAACGGAAACGGAAGCGTGGACGGAGGCTTCGATCCCGTCGAGTGGCTGCGCGAGCAGCTGGGCAGCCTCCCCTGACCACGGAACCAACGACGCGTGACGAGAAACGACCGACGACGACTCCACATCTCGCGCAGGGCGAGATACCGCGTCGCGTCCGCAGAGACGGGGCGCGCCTACCCAGGCCGGCGCACGCCGGCAGGAACACAGGAGGAACCATGACCGCCGCAGTACTCGACCCGAAGCTTGCGGGTCTCGCCGCCCAGATCGAGGGTGCGTTCGCCGGTGGACCGGCGCCGTCGCCCAACGGGGGCACGTCGAGCGCACCGGGGACGCGTGACGCAGCGAGCGTCGCCGGCTCGATGCTCTCGGCCTACCACTCGGCCGCCGTCATCAATCCGGCGAAGGCCTACAAGAGCAAGGGGCTCGCGCCGACGATCCGGGTCAGCGACCCGGCGGAAGCGACCAGCAAGGACTTCTGGGACTCGGTCTGGACGGTCGTCCAGACGGTCGGCCCGGTGGTCGTCGACGCGCTGAGCAAGGACTACCAGCCCAACCAGCCCAACCTGTCGACGGTGATCCAGGGCATCCCGGCCAACCGCCGCAACGACAAGGACTGGGTCGACTTCGCGACGACGCTGCTGCTCAGCGTCGCCCAGGGCACGGTGCAGGTGCTGTCCGGTCAGAAGGACTTCACCGACCCGGCCAGCCAGCCGCCGCTGCCGCAGCCGCCGGCCGGCGCCGACAAGGGCTTCTTCGACGACGCGTGGGGGTTCGTGCAGCAGGCGGCCCCGGTCGCGATGCCGATCATCATGAGCCTCCTCTAGGACCACCGAGGTGGAGCCGGGCGGGAACGGTGTCGTCCGTGCCGCGGAGGTGAATCCGGTGCCCGAGGCGGTGGCGGCGGCGCTCGCCCACCTCCGGCAGCCCGATCTCAGTGGGCTGCCGGAGGAGCAGGTGCGCGCGGCCACCGCCCAGATGTTCGGCGAGCAGGGTCTGCGGCCGGAGTGGCTCGAGTGGCTCCGGTCGCGCGTCGTCGAGCTCAGCAACGGGATGACCCGCCTCGAGGACGCCGACAGCGCCGACTTCCTCTATCAGAGCAAGGAGTGGGGAGCCGTCTACCAGCGCCTGGTCGGGCTGTTCACCGACCGGCTGGTGATCATCGGGAACTCGAACCCGCCGTTCCTCTTCGTTCCGCCGCGCTAGCCGGCGGGTTCGTCGCCGACCAGCGCGGTGTGCAGCCGGATCTCGCGGAGCTCCCCGCCGGGGGCGTCCAGCGCGCGTGCGGTCCCGTCGGCATTCCACCCGGCCGACGTGTAGAACGCGGTCGACGCGCGGTCGCGCTCCAGGACCCAGGCGGTCGCCGTCCGCGCCTCGTCGGCCCGCAGATGGTCGACGGCCGCGGCCAAAAGCCGGCTGCCGTGCCCGCGTCGGCCCCACCGGGGTTCGACCAGCATGGTGGAGACGGTGCCGGTGTGCGGTCCCGCGTCGTCGTCGGGCGAGGGACCGAAGGCGACGAAGCCGACGACGGCGTCCTTTTCGAGCGCGACGAGCACCCGGTGCTGCGGAGTCGGCGGTGCGTTGACCGCGGCGCCCCACTGCTGCCGGCCGAGCTCGGGCGTCACCTCGGCGAGAACGGTCTCCGGCACGAACCGCGCGTAGGCGGTCCGCCACGTCTCCCGTTGGATCCGGGAGATCTCGTCGACGTCATCGGGGCGGGCGGTCCGCACGCTCACATCGGCCACGCGGTGAGCCTACGGCCCTACATTCCGAGCACGTCGGCGTGCGGTCCCATGGCGATCCGCGGGTGCCGGCCGGGGTCGAGCCACCGGAGCAGGGCGGTCACGTGCTCGGCCGCGAGGGCGACGCAGCCCTGGGTGGGGCTGCCGTTGGTCACGTGCAGGAAGAACGCCGACCCGGCCCCGGGCGTGCTCGGCCAGCGGTTGTAGTCGATGACCGCGGCGTAGTTGTAGCTCGGGACGACCTCCCACAGCTTCTCGCCGGTGCCTGCGGCGCCGGAGGCGTCGTCGGTCTGCAGGGTGTTGTAGTTGGGCGACGAGGACTGGTCGACCCAGACGTCGCCGTACCGGACGTGCCGATAGGGCAGCCCGCTGCCGGGATCGGGCTGGTTGCCGAAGGCCTGGCTGAGGGTGAAGAAGCCGATCGGCGAGGCGTCGGTCTCCTCGCTGACCTGGTGACTGAATCCGCTGGCGCCGATCAGCGCGGGGTAGGGCCCCAGGACCTGCGTCCACCGTCCAGCGCTGCGTTCGTAGGCGGTGACGGTGGCCGAGGTGCCCGCGCCACCGTCGTTGGTCACGGCGACGATCTGCCCGGCGCCGTGGGTGTCGGCCATCCGGTCGGGGAGCAGCTTCGGCGCGGGTGGCGGCGCGGCCCGGTGGGTCGGGCGCGGGCGCGGCTTCGGCGACGACGTCGTGGCGACGACCCGATGAGTCGCGGTCCGGTGCGGACGTGGCGGGTGCGTCGGCGTGGGACCGGTCGTGGCCGCGCGCAGCGGCCGTGGCCGGGTCCGTGTCGGCGACGGTCGGCGGGTGGCGGGGTGCGTCCGGGTCGCGTGCGGGCTCGGGGTCGCGGACCGGCTCGACGCCGCGGCGGCCACCTGCGCGTGGTGGGCCGGCTGCCGCGCGCCGCATCCGGCGATCGTCGTGGCCAGCCCGACGAGCAGGGCGGCCGCGGCTCGACGGCGTGGGCGGAAAGCGGTCGGGTCGGACACGGCGCACACCTTACGTCGGACGGTGCGCGCCGCTGAGCGGGTCTTAGCGGGTCGTGCTCCGCTCGGGTGCCTGGGCGGCTACGGCCGCGCGCTCGTCGCGCTCCCGGCGCCGACGCCGGATTCTCCGGAAGACGAGCACTCCGATGAGTACGGCGAAGATCGGGATCGGTCCCCAGGTCAGGTAGCGCGAGACGGTGCTCAGGGATGCGGCGAAGGCGTAGCCGAGGGTCACGCAGGCGGTTCCCCAGAGCAGCCCGCCGAGGGCATTCCACGGAAGGAACGTGCGGTAGGGCATCCGGGCCATGCCGGCCATGCTGGGCACCAGCGCCCGCAGGATGGCGACCGTGCGCCCGAGGAGGACCGACTTGCCGCCGTGCCGGCGCAGGAAGGCGTCCGTGCTGTTCCACCGGTCCTCGCCGACGAAGCGGCCGAGTCGTGAGCTGCGCAGGGAGGGCCCGAACCACCGGCCGAACTCGTAGCCGACCGAGTCGCCGGCGATCGCGCACACCACCGCCACCACGATCATCACCGGCAGGCTCAGCACGCCCTGGTGCGCGAAGTAGCCGGCCACGAGCAGGGCCGTCTCGCCGGGGAGCACCAGCCCGATCAGGATCGCCGCCTCACCGAAGGCGAGGCCGCCCGCGATGACGTAGAGCCACACCCCGACGGCGTCACCGATGACCTGGAGGTAGTGCTCGAACGAGACCACGCCCCCATAGTGCCCGAGCGGCGCCCGGCGTCGGCGTCGTTATCGGTGTCGGAGCGCGCGGGCGGGCTGTCGGAGGGGTCTGACACGATGCGGCCCGTGTCCGCTCGCCCCGCTCCGATCGACCACATTTCGGCCGTGCTGGCCCGCCGGATCGCGCTCGCTGCGCAGGGGTTCGGCGACCCGAGGCCCGGCGGGCGGATCGACGCCCGGCACGTGCGCCGGGTGCTCGACCGCACCGGACTGCTGCAGATCGACTCGGTCAACGTCCTCTCCCGTTCGCACTATCTGCCGGTGTTCGCCCGGCTCGGCCCCTACCCGCGACCGCTGCTCGACCGGTTGAGCTGGGGCGGCCGCAAGCGCGAGCTGTTCGAGTACTGGGGGCACGAGGCCTCCTTGCTCCCGCTTGCCCACCATCCGCTGCTGCGGTGGCGGATGCAGCGGGCGGCGGAGGACTCCTGGGGCCAGGTCCGCCGGTTGGCCCGGGAGCGGCCGGGCCTGATCGCGCAGGTCCTCGACCTGGTCGCCGAGCGCGGTCCGATCAGTGCCCGGGCCGTCGAGTCACCCGCCCCCAGCCGTCCTCGGGCCATGTGGGACTGGCACGACGGCAAGATCGCGCTGGAGTGGCTGTTCTACACCGGTGCGGTGACGACGGCGGCCCGTCCGAACTTCGCCCGGGTCTACGACCTCACCGAGCGGGTGCTTCCGAAGGCCGTGCTCGCCGTGCCGACACCGAGCCGTGCGGACGCGCAGCGCGCGCTCGTGCGGGTCGCGGCCCGCAGCCTCGGCGTGGCGACCGAGCGCGACCTGCGCGACTACTTCCGACTGCGTCCGGCGGAGTCGCAGGCCCGGGTCGAGGAGCTGGTCGAGGGGGGCGAGCTGCTTCCGGTGGCCGTCGAGGGATGGCGCGACCGGGGTTACCTGTGGCCGGGCGCCCGGCTTCCCCGCCGGGTGCGGGCCCAGGCGCTGCTCTCGCCGTTCGACTCGTTGATCTGGGAGCGGGCCCGCACGGAGCGGTTGTTCGGTTTCCGCTACCGACTCGAGATCTACACACCGGCGCAGAAGCGGGTGCACGGCTACTACGTGCTGCCGTTCCTGCTCGGCGATCGGCTGGTCGCCCGGGTCGACCTCAAGGCCGACCGGGCCGTCGGGCTGCTGCGGGTCCAGGCCGCCTTCGCCGAAAACGGGGAGCCGGTCGCCGGGATCGTCGGACCGCTCGCGGACGAGCTTCGGCTGCTGGCGGAGTGGCTCGCGCTGGACGGCGTGGCAGTGGCGGGTCGTGGCGACCTCGCCGCGCCGTTGTGCGCCGCGCTGGGCTGATCGAGGTGGGGGCTAGGCCCCCGGGCGGGGCGCCGCCGGGGCGATCTCGCTGCGGAGCAGGCGTCCCAGCTGACGACCGCGCGGTCGGACCGCCCACCACACGGCAAGGTACGACCGGGCGATGGGGGTACTCAGGACGTGGCGTCGCGGTGCGGCGGCGGCACGCGTGAGACGGTTCGCGCTGGCGTCGGACAGGAGCCCGTCCCGGTGGTGTTCCACCTCCACCCGCAGGACGTCGACGTAGCCGTAGGTGGTGGCTGGTCGGTCGATCATGTCAACTCCTCTTTCGGTGGACGGGCGTGTTTCAGCCCGGGATGCGGTGCTTGCGGAAGAGAGGTCGGGCGGAGGCGTCAGGTGACGTCGACCGGCACCCGGGCTGGTACCGGGCGGCGGAGCAACGGCGCTCCGGCCGCGACGATCACGACGGCCATGGTGACGATGAGCACCTGGTAGCCGATGACGCCGATGAGCAGGGCGCCGAGACCGATGGAGATGGTCTGGGGCACGCCGAGCAGGACGTTGCTCGCGGTGGAGACCCGGCCCATCAGCCGGCCGGGTGTGCTGCGCTGCAGCAGTGTGTAGTAGCCGACCAGAGCCCAGGGCAGGCCGATCCCGGCAACGGTGACGCCGAGGAAGGCGAAACCGAGGTTGCCGAAGGCCAGGACCACGTCGCCGGCGGCGAAGAGCATCAACCCGGCCGCGATCGCGGACTGCTCGCCGAACTGGCGCACGATGCGTGCGGCAGTGAGACCGCCGAGGATCGCGCCCACGCCCTGCATCGATCCCAGCACGCCGAGGAAGGACGGCGGCCGGTGCAGGCCCTCGTCGACCACGGCGAAGATGAACGTCTCGGTGAAGCCGATCACCAGGAAGGCGACGGCTGCCGAGATCGTCGCCCGGCGCAATGGCTCGGTGTGCAGCAGGTGGCGGGCACCGGCCGTCACCTCGGCGCGGAACTGGTGCTGCACCGGCTCCGGTCGGGGTTCGCGCACCCGCAGGCGGGTGAGGATCGCGGCCGCGATGACGAACGTCGCCGCATCCAGGATCGCCACCGCGCCGCCGCCGAGTGCGGTGAAGAGCCCGGCCCCGGCGAGCGGGCCGACCAGCCGCAGCCCTTCGCGGATGGTCTGCGACGCGCCGTTCGCGTCCGCGAGCAGCGCGTCCGGGACGATCTCCTTCAGCAGCCCGTTCATGGCGGCCGACATCACCATCCCGGAGATCCCGTAACCGAGACCCACGGCGTAGATGACCCAGACCGGACCGGTCCTCCCGACGGCCAGCAGGGGGAGAACGGCGAGCGCGCTCACCAGGTTGGCGGCGATGAGGAACGGCCGGCGGCGGACCCGGTCGACGAGGTACCCGCCGAGCGGCGCGAGCGGCGCGGCCAGCGCCAGGACCAGGAAGGCGAGCCCGGCGGCGGCGTTGCTGCCGGTGATGCTCTTGACCCAGATCCCCATCACGATGACGAGCGCCGAGTCACCGAACATCGACAGGACCATCCCGGCGAACAGCAGCCGGAAGTCGCGAATCGCCAGAGCCCGCCGCACGGGATCAGCCCGTCCCGGCGGGCGCTGCCCGGGTGATGCTGACGTCGCCGCTGACGGTGTTCAGCCGGAGGTCCACGGTCGAGCCGCCTTCGGGTGCCTGGTCATCGACCGGCAGGTCGGAGGAAACGTCGCCGCTGACGCTGGACACGGCCAGCCGGGCCACCGCGCCCCCGGCCACGCCGACGGAGACGCTTCCGGAGGCGGTGGTGACGACGACGGCACCCTGCCGTACCGACCCGATCGCGATGTCGCCGGAGGCACCCTTGATGGTCGCCGCACCGTCGACGGATCCGATCCGGACGTCACCGCTGCCCGACGACGCGGAGAGACCTGCCGCCCGGTCGACCTCGATGTTGCCCGACCCGGTCTTGGCGTCGGCATCGCCGGCGACCGCTCCGAGCCGGATGTCGCCGCTGCCGGAGCCGACCCGGGCGTCGCCGTCGATCTGATCGGCCTCGATGTCACCGCTGCCGGTCTTCATGGTGAACCGGGCCAACCGGCCCTTGGCGGAGACCATGGCCGAACCGGTGTTTCCGGTCACTGAGGAGCCCTCGGGCAGGAAGACCCTGATGTCGAGGGCCGAGGTGCCGCCGAACCGCTGCTCGGGGGGCTGCACCGTGAGGCGGGCACTCTGCTCGGAGAAGGAGATCACCGTCTCCTCGGCGGCCCGGACGCCGTGCTCGCCGTGACCTTCGACCTCGACGGTGCTCTCGGAGGTCGCGGCGGCGACGATCTCGACGGTGCCGGAGCCGTTGGCGACGTTCAGGTCGACGGGTGTGGGCGTGGCGAAGCTGCGTGTAGCCATGGGTTTCCTCGTTTCGTCAGCCGCGGGCGTAGCCGGTGAGAGTCCGGCGGCCGGCACGGCGGGTGGTGGGTGGGTCGAGCTCGCGGGTCACGGCGCGGACGAGCCAGGTGTTGACCGAGACGCCCTGCGACGCGGCGGCCGCCTCGACGTTGGTCTTGACCGTCTCGGGCAGCCGCAGAGTCACCCGGGCGGTCCCTTCCTCCGCGTCGGGCGAGGGCGGGGGTTCTGCGGGGGGCCGGTCGGCGACTGCGACGACCAGCTCGGGTTCGCGCCCGCGCAGCCTGACGTCGACCGTGACGTCGTCGAGCGCGGTCGTGACCTCCGCGGCGGCATCGGCGATCGCGTCCATCAGCACCAGCCGGACGGCCGGCTCGAGGGCGGTCGTGAGCAGGTCCGCGGCCTGCCGGGCCGCCTCCCCGCCGGCCGCTGCGGCGGCCGCCAGGTCGGTGCGGAGAGCGGTGACATACGTTGACAACTCCATGACGTCACTATGACGTCATCGATACCGTCAGTCAAGCGCCAATTCGACGCAGCCATGCCGCAGGTCGGTCGACGGCTTGTCGGCGGCCCGGCTCGCCGGAGCCCGGATAGAGTCGATCCCGCCGTCGTCGAGGAGTCGCCCGTGCCTGAGATCGCCCCGCTGCGCGTCGCAGTGATCGCCTACACCACCTTCGAGCCGCCGCCCGACATTCCGTGGGAGACCGATGCGGACGGCGGTCAGGCGCTCGCCGAGTTCGCCGGCCGGGCGTGTTACCAGTCGTGGAAGAAGCCCAACCCGGCCACGGCGACCAACGCCGGCTACCTGCGGCACATCCTCGAGGTGGGCCATCTGTCGGTGCTCGAACACGGCACGGTCACGATGTATCTGACCGGGGTGTCCCGCTCGCTCACCCACGAGCTGATCCGGCACCGGCACTTCTCCTACAGCCAGCTCTCGCAGCGCTACGTCCCCGAGCGCGACGCCCAGATGGTCGAGCCGGAGGTCATCGCGGCCGATCCCGAGTTGCACGCCCGGTTCCTGGCCGCGACCGAGGCCTCGCTCGCGGCCTACACCGATCTGCTGGAGGGGCTGCAGAAGAAGTTCGTCGACGTCGACAACGCCACCCAGCGGCGCAAGCAGGCCCGGCAGGCCGCCCGGGCCGTGCTGCCCAACGCCACCGAGACGCGGGTCGTCGTCACCGGCAACTACCGCGCGTGGCGGCACTTCGTCGCGATGCGGGCGTCCGAGCACGCCGACGTCGAGATCCGCGATTGCGCGGTCGCCTGCCTGCGCGAGCTGCAACGGGTGGCGCCGCACGTCTTCGCCGATTTCGAGATCTTCCAGCTCCCCGACGGCAGCGACGTCGCGTCGAGCCCGCTCGTCGCCGAAGGCTGATCCGGCCGGAGTCGAACCTGAGATACGTGACGCACGTCACGAGTCGAGAAATCTCGGCCATTGGCGTAACACCCGAGCCACCCGGGTCGATATGGTAAATCGAAGCCCCGCGACGCTCTGGACCCCCGACTAGCGCGTCGCGGGGCTTCGTCCCGTGTCGGCCCCTGATCCGCTGATCCGCCAGACACGACGGCCCGGCGCCGCATCGCATCCGGGCCGGCGGACGGTAGCGTGGCCCCATGTCAGTCGACCTCCGACGGCCGTTCGGCCGTGTGCTCACCGCGATGGTCACGCCGTTCGCCGCCGACGGCTCGCTCGACGTGGACGGTGCGCAACGACTCGCGTCCTTCCTCGTCGACGAGGCCGGGAACGACGGGCTGGTCATCAGCGGCACGACCGGCGAGTCGCCCACGACCACCGATGACGAGAAGGACCGCCTGCTGCGCGCCGTCCTCGACGCGGTCGGCTCCCGGGCCACCGTGATCGCCGGGGTGGGGACCAATGACACCGCCCACTCGGTGCACCTCGCGCGCGCCGCGGAGAAGGCCGGGGCGCACGGCGCCCTCGTGGTGGCGCCGTACTACTCCAAGCCGCCGCAGGCGGGCCTCCTGGCGCATTTCCGGACCGTCGCCGACGCCTCCGACCTTCCGTGCATGCTCTACGACATCCCCGGCCGGACCGGCGTACCCATCCAGACCGAGACGCTGGTCCGCCTCGCCGAGCATCCGCGCATCGTCGCGGTCAAGGACGCCAAGGGCGACTTCGACGCGAGCTCGCAGGTCCTGGCGCGCACCGATCTCGCCTACTACTCCGGCGACGACAAGGTCACCCTGCCGCTGCTGTCGATCGGGGCGGTCGGCGTGGTCGGCGTCCCGACCCACCTGGTCGGCGTGCGCACGAGCGAGATGGTGCTCGCCTACGAGAGCGGCGACGTGGCCCGGGCGCTGACCATCCACCAGTCGCTGCTGCCCGCCTTCACGGGGTTCTTCCGCACCCAGGGGGTGATCCTCACCAAGGCGGCGCTGCGCCTGGTCGGACTGCCGGCCGGTCCGGTCCGGCCCCCGCTGGTCGACGCCACCGACGATGAGGTGACCCGGTTGCGCGCCGACCTGGTCGCCGCCGGTGTCGAGGTGCCGGTCGCGTGAGGCCACCTCGCACCCGAAGGGCCACGTCATGACCCATCCGCACCGCGACCTGGGGCCGCCCGGGCAGCTACCGGCCGGCGGCCTGCGGGTCGTCCCGCTGGGCGGCCTCGGCGAGATCGGTCGCAACATGACCGTCTTCGAGTACGACGGCAAGCTGCTGATCGTCGATTGCGGCGTCCTGTTCCCGGAGGAGGACCAGCCCGGCGTCGACCTCGTCCTGCCCGATTTCGGCTACCTGCGGGACCGCTACGACGACGTGGTGGCGGTGGTGCTCACCCACGGCCACGAGGACCATATCGGTGCCGTCCCCTACCTGCTCCGCGAGCGCCCCGACCTGCCGGTCGTCGGGTCGACGTTCACCCTGGCGCTGGTCGAGGCCAAGCTGCGGGAGCACCGCATCACGCCCTACACGCTGGCCGTCACCGAGGGCGGCCGGGAGCGGCTCGGACCGTTCGACTGCGAGTTCCTCTCGGTCAACCACTCCATCCCGGACGCGCTGGCGGTCGCGATCCGCACCGGCGCCGGCGTGGTCCTGCACACCGGCGACTTCAAGATGGACCAGCTCCCGCTCGACGGCCGGCTGACCGATCTCGGCGGCTTCGCCCGGCTCGGCACCGAGGGCGTCGACCTGCTGATGTCGGACTCGACCAACGCGGAGGTGCCCGGCTTCGTCACCTCCGAGCGCGAGATCGGCCCGGTGCTCGACGCGGTCGTGCGGGCCGCCCCGAGCAAGGTGATCGTGGCCTGCTTCTCCTCGCACGTGCACCGGGTGCAGCAGGTGCTCGACACGGCGGCCGCGCACGGCCGCAAGGTCGCCTTCGTCGGCCGGTCGATGCTGCGCAACATGGGGGTCGCCCGCGACCTCGGGCTGCTCATCATCCCGCCCGGCCTCGTCGTCACGATGGAGGAGGCGGCCGAGCTCCCGCCCGAGCGGGTCGTGCTGGTCTCGACCGGCTCCCAGGGCGAGCCGCTGTCGGCGCTGGCCCGGATGGCCAACCGGGAGCACCGCCAGATCAGGGTCGAGTCCGGCGACACGGTCATCCTCGCCTCCAGCCTCGTACCGGGCAATGAGACCGCCGTCTACAGCGTGATCAACGGCCTGGCCCGGTGGGGCGCCACCGTGGTGCACAAGGAAGTCGCGATGGTCCACGTTTCCGGGCACGCGCCGGCGGGGGAGCTGCTCTACGTCCTCAACGCGACCCGGCCGAGCAACGTCATGCCGATCCACGGCGAATGGCGGCACCTGCGCGCCCACGCCCGGCTCGCGCACGCGACCGGCGTCCCGTCCGAGCGGATCATGCTCGCCGAGGACGGCGTGGTGGTCGACCTCGTCGACGGGGTCGCCCGCATCAGTGGCGTGGTGGACTGCGGCTACGTCTACGTCGACGGGCTGGAGGTCGGCGACGTGGGCGAGGAAACGCTCAAGGACCGCCGGATCCTCGGCGAAGAAGGCTTCATCGCCATCACCATCGTCGTCGACTCCGTGACCGGGAAGGTCTCCGGTACGCCGCACGTCTCCGCATCGGGGTTCAGCGACGAGCCAGGCGCGATCCGCGCGGTGGTCCCGTTGATCGAGGCCGAGCTCGACCGGGCCGCCGTCGACGGCGTCACCGACACGCACCGGCTCGCCCAGCTGGTACGCCGGGTGGTCGGCCGGTGGGTCTCGGACAACTACCGGCGCCGGCCGATGATCGTCCCCACGGTGATCGCGGTCTGACCGACGCCGGCCGAGGCGCTCGCTGAGGTCCCCGGGCCGCGTGTCGCGGCTGTGACTCGTGAGGCCGGCGTGGCCTGCGGAGGTACGGTGACTGCATGCCGGCCCGCACGAGCACCCGGCCGCGTCCGCGCGGCGGTACGAGCTCGCGCCGCAAGCCCGCCCGCGGGCGCCGTCCGGCCCGCCGAGCCGGCCTCGGCCAGCGCCTCGGCACCGCCCTGTGGCGCATGGTGGTCGGCATCTGGACCCTGCTCGCCCGTGCGGTGGGCGGGACCGCCCGGGCGGTCGGCCAGCATGCCGCGAGCGCCCGCGACCTCGACCCGGCCCACCGGCGCGACGGTGCCGGACTGGCACTGATCGGTCTGGCGGTCGTCCTGTCGCTCGGCGTGTGGTGGCACGGCGCTGGCCCGGCGGGTCGGTGGATCGCCGAGGCGGCGCACACCGTGGTCGGGTCGCCGGCGGCCGCGCTTCCGCTGGTGCTGCTCGCCGCCGCGGTGCGGCTCATGCGGCAGGCTCCGCACCCGGAGACCCGCGGCCGGATGATCGTCGGCTGGGCCGCGCTGGCTCTGTCGGTGACCGGGCTGTGCCACGTCGCAAACGGGTCGCCCTACACCTGGCCGGGCCGGCGCACGGCCGGTGGTGCCGTCGGCGCGCTGGCCGCCGGCCCGCTCGAGAGCGGGCTCACCGTCTACGTCGCCGCGCTCCTGCTCGGTCTGCTCGGGCTCTTCGGCCTGCTCGTGTTGACCGGGACACCGGTCAACCAGATACCCACCCGCGTCCGGGGCCTGCTCGACAGGCTGCACCGCCGGCCGGAGGGCGATGAGGCCGAGGCGGCGACCGAACCGGTCGAACCGGTCCGGCTCCGGCGCCCTTCGCGGCGCCGGCAGGGCGCGATGTCCGGAGATGCGCACGACACCGACGAGGCGGCGACCGAGTCGATGCCGGCGCACGCCAACCAACCGGCACCCGCGGCTCCCCGGGCCCGCAAGCCCGCTGCCACGCCGGACCCGGCACCCACCCGCGCCGAACAGCTCGCCCGTACCGCCTCCGCGGGCGACTACGTGCTGCCCCCTCCCCATCTGCTGTCGGCAGGGGCTCCGGCGAAGGCGCGCAGCCGGGCCAACGACCAGGTCATCGCCGCCCTCGTCCAGGTCTTCGAGGAGTTCGAGGTCGACGCCGCGGTGACCGGCTTCAGCCGCGGGCCGACCGTGACCCGTTACGAGATCGAGCTGGGGCCACGGGTCAAGGTCGAGCGGATCACGGCGCTGTCCCGCAACATCGCCTACGCCGTACGCAGCCCGGACATCCGGATCATCAGCCCGATCCCGGGCCGGAGCGCGGTCGGGGTCGAGATCCCCAACACCGACCGCGAGTGGGTGATGCTCGGCGACGTCCTTCGCTCGCACGCCGCGACCAGCGACCACAACCCGACCCTGGTCGCGCTCGGCAAGGACATCGAGGGCGGTTACGTCGTCACCAAGCTGACGACGATGCCGCACATCCTGATCGCCGGGGCCACCGGCGCCGGGAAGTCCAGCTGCATCAACTCGTTGATCGCGTCCATCCTCAGCCGGGCGACCCCCGACGAGGTCCGGATGGTCCTGATCGACCCGAAGCGGGTCGAACTGACCGGCTACCAGGGGATCCCGCACCTGGTCACGCCGATCATCACCAACCCCAAGAAGGCGGCCGACGCCCTGCAATGGGTGGTGCGGGAGATGGACCTGCGCTACGAGGACCTTGCGGCCTCCGGCGTCCGCCACATCGACGACTTCAACCGCAAGGTGCGGTCGGGCCAGATCACCGCGCCCCCGGGCAGCGAGCGGATCTACCAGCCCTACCCGTACCTGATCGTGATCGTCGACGAGCTCGCCGACCTGATGATGGTGGCGCCGCGGGACGTCGAGGACGCCGTCGTGCGGATCACCCAGCTGGCCCGGGCCGCCGGAATCCACCTCGTGCTGGCCACCCAGCGGCCGTCGGTGGATGTCGTGACGGGTCTGATCAAGGCCAACGTGCCGAGCCGGCTGGCGTTCTCCACGGCCAGCCTCGCCGACTCCCGGGTCATCCTCGACCAGCCGGGTGCGGAGAAGCTGATCGGCCAGGGCGACGCGCTGTTCCTGCCGATGGGTGCGAACAAGCCGCAGCGCATCCAGGGCGCCTACGTCCCGGAGTCCGAGGTGGCGGCCGTGGTCGCGCACTGCACCGCTCAGGCGACTCCGACCTACCGTGAGGACGTCACCGCGCCGGCGACCAGCAGCAAGGACATCGACGAGGACATCGGGGACGACCTCGATCTGCTGTGTCAGGCCGTCGAACTCGTGGTGAACACTCAGTTCGGGTCCACCTCGATGCTGCAGCGCAAGCTGCGGGTCGGGTTCGCCAAGGCCGGCCGGCTGATGGATCTGATGGAAACCCGCGGCGTCGTCGGGCCCTCGGAAGGTTCAAAGGCCCGTGATGTTTTGGTGAAATCCGACGAGTTGGACGGACTTCTCGTTACGCTCCGCGGCGAGGGATGACGGGACGCAATCGGGATCGACCGCCTGCTTGCTGCCTATCGATCCATTCGGCGGACGCCTAGACTTGCCCCGGAAGTGCACAGCACCGCGGGGGCAGCGCATCAGCCGTCCGGGAGGGGGGTGCCGTGAGTGACGATGCAGGCCGCCCGGACCCCGGGTGGGCGAGAACCGATCCGCCGGGATCCGTAGCCGACGACGGCCACTCGGCCGAAAGCCCGCCGGTGGGCTCGGTGATCGCTGCTGCGCGCGAGGCCCGCGGCATGTCCGTCGAGGACGTCGCTGCGGCGACCCGGATCCGGGTCTCCCTGGTCAATGCGATCGAGCACGACGACTTCTCCGGGTGTGGCGGCACGTTCTACGCACGCGGACACCTGCGCACGATCGCCCGCGTCGTCGGTGCCGACGAGCGGGCGGTGGCCGCCGCCTTCGACCGGCGGTCCGGAGAGACCCCCGACGCCGCCGCGAGGGCGATCGAGGCCTCGGGCGTCTCGCCCGAGCCACCGCCGGAATCCGCACGCCGGACACCCCCCCGGTGGGCGGCCGCCGCGGCCGCGGTCGTCGTGGTCCTCGCCGTCGTCGTGGTGGGCGGCTGGCTGCTCACCCGGTCCGGATCCGGTGCTGGCCGGCACGGGGCGTCCGGTGTCGCCACCCACACACAGCATCCGTCCAGTCACCCGACGCCGACGGCCCATCCCACCCGTACCACACCGGCCCCGGCGCCGTCGGGTGTCCAGGTGCGGGTGCAGATCACCGGCGACCGGAGTTGGCTCCTGGTCACCTCGAGCGCCGGTGCCGCCGTCTACGAGGGCGTGCTGGACAGCGGAGCCCAGATGAAGTTCACCGACCCGAGCAGGCTGACGGTGCGGTTCGGCAACCCGCTCGCGGTCAGCGTCACGGTCAACGGCAAGCAGGTCGGGCGGCCGTGCCCGCAGAGCGTGTGCACCGTGCAGTTCTCGCCCGGTTCCAACCAGGCGGGCTAGTCCGCCCATCCGGACGGGGGCCGGACGTCGCCCGGCGGCCGCCGCTGGCGGGCGCCGGTAGTCTCGTGGTGTGTCCCGTGCGTCTACCCCCTCCCGTCGCGTCGCCCTGATCACGTTGGGCTGCGCCCGCAACGACGTCGACTCCGAGGAATTGGCCGGCCGGCTCTCCGCCGACGGGTGGGACGTGCTCACCGGGGACCGGGTCGGTGACGACGCCCCGGATGCGGTGATGATCAACACCTGCGGCTTCGTCGACGCGGCGAAGAAGGACTCGATCGACACGGTGCTCGAGGCCGCCGAGTCCGGAGCCAAGGTGGTCGCGGTCGGCTGCCTGGCCGAGCGGTACGGTGCGGAACTCGCGCAGGACCTGCCCGAGGCGGATGCGGTACTCGGGTTCGACCACTATCCCGAGATCGGTGCCCGGCTCGACGAGGTCGTCGCGGGGCGGACCGTCGCCCCGCACGTCCCGCGGGACCGGCGGACGCTGTTGCCGATCAGCCCGGTCGACCGCGCGGCCAGCGACCTGCCCGTCCCCGGTCACGGTGGACCGGCCGACCTGCCCGCCGGTGTCGCGCCCCCCTCGGGCCCACCGGTCCTGCGGCGGCGACTGGACCAGGCGGTGATGGCCCCGCTCAAGCTGGCCAGCGGCTGCGATCGGCGGTGCGCCTTCTGCGCGATCCCGCGGTTCCGCGGCGCCTTCGTCTCCCGGCGCCCGGCCGACGTGCTCGCCGAGGCCCGCTGGCTGGCCGGCGACGGCGTCCGTGAGGTGTTCCTGGTCAGCGAGAACTCCACGTCCTACGGCAAGGACCTCGGGGACATGCGGCTGCTCGAGTCCCTCCTCCCCGAGCTGGCCATGGTCGAGGGCCTCACCCGGGTGCGGGTGTCCTACCTGCAGCCGGCCGAGATGCGGCCGACCCTCGTCGCCGTACTGGCCTCGACGCCGGGAGTCGCGCCCTACTTCGACCTCTCCTTCCAGCACGCGAGCGAGCCGGTGCTCCGCCGGATGCGTCGGTTCGGTGGCCGGGAGCACTTCATCGGCCTGGTCGACCAGATCCGCGCCATCACCCCCGACGCCGGCATCCGGACCAACGTGATCGTCGGATTCCCCGGTGAGAGCGACGCCGATGTCGACGAGCTGCGGCGGTTCCTCACCGAGGCGCGGCTGGACGCGGTGGGGGTCTTCGGCTACTCCGACGAGGACCACACCGAGGCGGCCGGCTACGAGGGGAAGCTGCCCACCGAGATCATCGCGCAGCGGGTCGAGCAGGTCAGCGAGCTCGTCGACGAGCTGTGCGCCCAGCGTGCCGAGGAGCGGATCGGGTCGGTGATCGAGGTCCTGGTCGAGCGGACCGACGCCGACGAGGACGTCATCGAGGGCAGGGCCGCCCACCAGGGCCCCGAAGTCGACGGGGTGACCACGCTGGCCGGCGGCAGCGGGCTGCGCCCCGGTGACCTGGTCCGGTCCCGGGTCGTGGCCGCGGACGGTGTCGACCTGGTGGCCGACCCCGTGGAGGTGGTCGGGGCGGATGCACCGCGGGCGGCGGGGTGAGCAACCTCGTCCCCGACCCGGCCGCAGCCGCGCCCCAGACCGTGCGGGTGGTCAACGTCGCCAACGCCCTGACCGTGCTGCGGCTGCTGCTGGTGCCGGTCTTCGCCCTCGCCCTCGTGCACGACGGCGGTACCAGCGTGGGCTGGCGGATCGCTGCCTGTGCGATCTTCACGGTCGCGTCGCTGACCGACCGGATCGACGGCGACCTGGCGCGTCGCCGGGGGCTGGTGACCGAGTTCGGCAAGCTGGCCGATCCGATCGCCGACAAGGCGCTGATCGGGACCGCGATGGTCGGCCTGTCGGCGCTGGCTCTGCTGCCCTGGTGGGTCACCGTGGTGGTGGTCGTCCGCGAGGTCGGCGTGACACTGCTGCGCTTCTGGGTGATCCGGCACGGGGTGATGCCCGCCAGCCGGGGCGGCAAGGTGAAGACGTTCGTCCAGGCGGTCGCGATCGGGCTCTACGTCCTCCCGTTGTCCGGTGCCGCCCACCTGATCGCCGAGATCGTGATGGCCGTGGCCGTCGCCCTGACCCTGGCCACCGGGGTGGACTACGTCGCCCGCGCGCTGACCCTGCGCCGCAAGGCGGTCCGGTCGTCCCTCGGCACCGGCCGCCCGCCCACCGCGCACCGGGAGCAGCCGTCGTGACCGTCGCCGCCCGGCTGCACAGGGTCCTGGCCGCCCGTAACCAGACCGTCGCGGTGGCCGAGTCGCTCACCGCCGGCCTGCTCTGTGCCGCGCTCACCGAGACGCCGGGCGCGAGCCGCACCTTCCGCGGGGGCCTGGTGGTCTACGCCACGGACCTCAAGGCGTCGCTGGCCGGCGTACCCGGCCCGCTGCTGGCCGCGGAGGGCCCGGTCAGCCCCGACGTCGCGGCGGCGCTGGCGGCGGGTGTCCGCGCCCGCCTGGGATCGACCTACGGCCTCGCCGTGACCGGAGTGGCCGGCCCGGACGAGCAGGACGGTGTCGCGGTGGGCACGGTCTGCGTCGGCCTGGCCGGTCCGGAGGAGGCGGGTCCCGGCGTCGGGGGAGGAGCCCTGCGGACGCTGCACCTCGACGGCGATCGGGCGCAGATCCGGCGGCAGGCGGTCGCGGGGGCGCTGGACCTGCTGGCCGGGGCCCTCGGCGTCGGCCAGGCGGAATCGGCGCGCTGATCGGGGCGTTACGCCCACGGCTGACACCCCCATTCGGGTCGGGTTGACCGGTGGGGCCAGGGGTACGGTGGCAAGACAGCGCCAGAAAGGGGTGCAGCGGATGGCTCTGCTCCGTCGAGTTCTCGGCGACACACTGCGCGGCCAGCGGCTGCGCCAGCAACGCACGTTGCGCGAGGTGTCCTCTGCGGCCCGGGTGAGCCTGGGCTATCTCTCCGAGGTCGAGCGCGGCCAGAAGGAAGCCTCCTCGGAGCTTCTCGCCTCCATCTGCGACGCGCTGGACGTGCAACTCTCCGAGATCCTCGGTGAGGTGAGCGAGACCATGCGCGGCGTCGAGGTCCCCGCGACCGGTGCCGACGCCGCCGGACGGGTCCAGGCCTCGGTCGGTGCGGCTCTTCCCCGGACCGACACCCTCGACCGGCTGGACAAGGTCATCATCGGCCCGGTCAGCGACAGGGACCGTCGGGTGACCGCCGCCGCTTGAGCGCGCCGCCACACCCTCAGCCCGCCGCCGTACGGCTCCCCGCCCCACAACAAACGCACTAGTAGTGCGTTACGGAGGTACGGCACGGCGTGTCGCGGACCAAAACGCACTAGTAGTGCGTTTGTTTCGCAACTGTGCCTGACCGTCGGTCCGCGTCGTCGTTCGCAGTGCATAGTCTGGTCAACAATTCACGCGTGCACGGTGCGTAGGGGCACGCCGGCGGTCCGGTGGGGTCGCACCCCTGCGCGGCGACCTGCCACGATGGACGTCGGCGTACCGTGAGAGTGCACTGCTGACGGGAGGATGTTCGATCATGGCCAACCCCTTCGTGAAGTCATGGAAGTACTTCATGTCCTGGTTCGGCGCGAAGGTGGACGAAAAGGCCGATCCGAAGATCCAGATCCAGCAGGCGATCGAGGATGCCCAGCGTCAGCACCAGTCGCTGTGTCAGCAGGCCGCACAGGTCATCGGCAACCAGCGGCAGCTGGAGATGAAGCTGTCCCGCCAGCTGGGCGACGTCGAGCGGCTGCAGGGCTCGGCCCGGCAGGCCCTCGTCCTCGCCGATCAGGCCAACGCCAAGGGCGACACAGCCAAGGCGGCCGAGTACACCCAGACGGCGCAGGCCTTCGCCAACCAGCTGGTCTCCACCGAGCAGTCGGTGGAGGACCTCAAGGGTCTGCACGACCAGTCACTGCAGGCCGCCACGCAGGCGAAGAAGGCCGTCGAGTCCAACGCGATGATGCTGCAGCAGAAGCTGGCCGAACGGACCAAGCTGCTCAGCCAGCTCGAGCAGGCCAAGATGCAGGAGCAGGTGTCGTCGTCCCTGCAGTCGATGTCCGAACTCGCGGCCCCGGGTAACGTGCCGTCGCTGGCCGAGGTGCAGGAGAAGATCGAGCGGCGGTATGCCACCGCGCTGGGCCAGTCCGAGTTGGCGAACAACAGCGTGCAGGGACGGATGCTCGAGGTCGAGAAGTCGACGATCGACATGGCCGGTGCGGCCCGGCTCGACCAGATCCGGGCCAGCATGGGCGAGATCGGCCCCTCGGAGCAGACCCCGGCGGTCGAGGCCGCCAAGTCCGAGGACGGCGCCGGCCACCAACAGAGCGCACCGCAGCAGCAGACCTCCGAGCCGAGCTAGGAATGGCGTCACCGTGGCTGCCGATCTGACCGCCCGCGCTGCCCGCGCGGCCGCCGCGGCGAGGCGTGCCGGGCAGATGGCGGAGACGGCACGGCAGGCTGCGGCCGCCTGGCGCGACCCGGTCGCCCGGCTGCTCCGCCGCCGGCGGCGGGCCAGGTGGGGACTGGGTCTGCGGGCTGCCTTCGCCGTCGGGATCTCCTTCGTCGCCGGCTGGGCGATCGGCAACGGCGATGTGGTCGGCGGAGCGTTCCTGGCCGTCGTCGGCGCCTTCGCCATCTATTCCGTCGTCCCCGCCGTACGCCACGTGTGGGTGCTCGAGCGCACGCCGCTGCCCGCGCCACCTCCGCCCCCGCCGCCGCACGGGTCGGCCGCCCGGGCGCCCATGGAGCGGCTCGCCGCGCGGGAGCGTGTGCTGGCCAACCTGTTCGCGCTGCTCGGACCGTCCGGACGCGACGCCGCCGGAGAGGCCGCCGCCGCGGCGACCGTGTTGCGCGGGCGGGCCGAACGGGTCGTGGTCCTGGAGGCGGCCCGGCGGGACGCGCCGCCGCAGGCGGTCGCCGACCTCGACCAGGCGCTCGGGGTCCTCCTGGCGTCGCTGGAGGATGGCGTCGACGCCTATGACCGGCTGGTCACCGCCGCGGCGGGGGTCGTGTCGGCCAGCATCGACGAGCGGTCCGACTCCCTCACCGCACAGCGGTTGTCGGACACGACCGACGCGCTCGCGGGCCTGGCCCGTGGGCTTCGCGAGGTCAGTCAGGCCCACTGAGCAGGCCCACTGAGCAGGCCCACTGAGAGGCCCACTGAGCACGTTCAGCCGCCATGCTCCTCGCCGGGTGCCGCGCGGTCCTCGGCCGTGAGGAACTCGGTGATCCGGTCCAGGTGCTCGCGGCGGAGGCCGACCCCGGGTCGCGGCGCGATCGCCAGCGCCGGCTGCTCGAGCCCGTTCAGCCAGTCCATCGCCTCGGCCGAATAACCGAGTTCGTCGTCGGTCCAGACCAGCGGCCGGCCCTCCCGCCCGACCTCCTGGGCGAACGGGAGCTTCCACCACACCGCCGATCCGCCGGGCCGGCCGACGACGGGGAACTCGGGAAGGTCCAGCAGCCGGCGAAGGCCCCGGTTGGCGTCGCCGGACCAGGTGGTGAGCCAGCGGATCTCGGCCAGGCCGCGGCGGTGTACGGCGCGGATGCCCGCCATGACATCGGGCGAGAACGTGATCGGATAGGTGCGGCCGTCGGCCTGCGCCGTGCCCGTCCGCCATTCCGGCCAGGCGGTGCGATCGGGCTCCAGCGTGACCGCGTTCAGTACGCCGTCGACGTCCAGCAGCCAGATCGGCCGGGCGTCGCCCTCCGGCCGCCGGCGGCCCCGCACGACGCTCAGGTCCGGCCGGTGTGGAACGCGCGGAACACCTCCGCCAGCCGGCCCTCCGGCAGGCCGACCGACGCGGCATTGTCGGCGAGCTCGGCCCGCAGCCGGTCGGTCAGGCCGGACATGTGCGCGGTCTGACTGGCGTGCGCCCGCAGCGCCGCGACCTTCATGTCGAAGGTGTCGGTGACGTCGACGTAGGTCGTGGCCTGGGCAGCGGCGATCATCCACACGTCGTCCGCCCGCCACGCCTCCAGACCCTCCTCGGCGAAGAGTTCGGGGTGGATGTACGGGTTGGCCGCGTCCGGGTAGACGGCGCACAGGGTCGCCTCGCCCACCGCCATGTGATCGGGGTGATTGTGGACGACGCGGTCCCAGGTCCGCTCCGGGGTCAGCGTGAGCACCCGCTGCGGGCGCACCCGGCGGATCTGCCGGGAGATGTCGCGCCGCAGCTCGAGGGTGACCAGCACCCGACTGTCCGGGTAGCCGAGGAACGTCACATCGCTGACCCCGACCGCCGCGGCGGCCGCGCGTTGCTCGTCCTCCCGCAACGCAGCGACCCGGTCGCGGGGAGCGTCGCCGGACTGCCCGGAGTCGCCCCGTGTCGCGATGCAGTAGGCGACCTCGATCCCGGACTTGGTCCAGGACGCGATGGTGCCCGCCGCCCCGAAGTCGAGATCGTCGGGATGCGCGGTGACGACCAGGATGCGCCGGACGTTGGGGGAGTGGCTGCCGTCGACGTACCGCTGTGGACTGCTCATGGCCGGTGACTTTACGACCGGTCGCCGCCGGCGGTCTGCTGCGGGGCGGGTTGGCATGCCGGACACCAGAAGGTGATGCGCTCACCCTGGGTCGCCCGTCGGACCGCGGTACGGCAACGCCGGCACGGCTGCGCGTCCCTCCGGTACACGTAGTGCTGCTGCCCACGGTGCAGGTTGCCGGTGGTCGCCTGTTCCGGACGATCCCGGTTGGCCCGCAGCAGCCGCTGGGCCAGCGACACGACGCCGATCAGGTCGTCGACTGTGGACACGGCGGACCACGGCGAGATGCCGCGCAGGAAGAGGGTCTCGGACTTGTAGAGGTTGCCCACGCCGGCCAGGTTGCGCTGGTCGAGCAGTGCTTCGGCGATCGCCCGGTCGGGCCGGGCGGCGATCCGCCGGGCCGCCTCAGCCGCGTCCCAGTCGGGTCCGAGGACGTCCGGACCGAGGTGACCGACCAGCCGGTCCTCCTCGGCGGTGTCGACGACCGCCACGTCGTGCATCCGGTAGCCGACGGCCTGCCAGTCGCCGTTGGCGAGCACGACCCGCACCTGATGGGCGGGGCCGCCCCGCCAGCGCGCGCCGGCCGGCAGGAGATGCCACGCGCCGTCCATGCGCAGGTGGGTGTGCAGGGTGCGGCCGCCGGCGAGGCGGGTCAGCATGTGCTTGCCGCGCGCGATCACCTCGTCGACCCGGCGTCCGGCCAGGTCGACGGTCGCCAGGGCCGGGACCCGCAGGTCCGCCGTGGTCAGGTCGCGACCGGCCAGAGCGTCGTTCATCCGCCGGGCCGAGAGCCATACCGTGTCGCCTTCGGGCACGGCTCGATTGTGCGTCAACGTGCGGACGGACCCGAGGCCAGTGGGCGGACTCGGCCGCGGGCCGCCGCGGAGTCAGCTGATCCCGCGCCGGATCCGACCGGCGTAGCGCGCCTCGAGTTCGTCGTTGTGGTCGTCGCCGCCGGGCACGTTGGCGGACAGGTACACCGGTGGAGTCACGCCGTGCGCGATCTGGCGGGCCACCACCTCCGCCATCATCAGCTGCGCCGCCAGCGCCGAGGTGATCGACGACACGGCGCATACCGAGCCCCCGTCGGGCAGCGGCAGCAGGCTGTCGCCGTACGGCGCGCAGTTGTCGATCACGACGTCGGCCAGCTCGAAGAGTCGCTTGCCGGACGGGTGCCGGGACTCGATCCGGGTCGAGTGCTGGAGCGAGGTGAGCGCGATGAGGCGGTGGCCGCGCTCCCGCACCAGCTGGGCCATCTCGACGACCGATCCGTTGCCGCCGGAATTGGACGCGATGACGAAGATGTCCTCGGCGGCGATCGTCGCGAGGTCATAGATCTGGTGGGCGACCGCGGGGTCGCGCTCGACCAGTCGGTCGACGTCCTCCGGCTTCACCCCGCCGAAGATCACGATGTCGCGGATCGCCAGCATGCTGGTGGGCACGAAACCGCCGGCCCGACCGGCGATCTCCATCGAGAGACCCTGCGAGTGGCCGGTGCCGAAAGCCTGGACGATCCCACCGGCCGCGAGCGAGTCCGCGACGAGACCGGCCGCGGTGCTGATGTTGTCCCGCTGGGTGGCGAGCACCTGGTCGATGACCTCCTGGATCGCGGCGGCGCAGCTGTCCTGGTCGATGCCCATGCGCGTGATGTCCTCACCTCGGCGACGAGTGCGGACTCATCTCACCAGATACGCTGCGCCGGTGGACCACGACCGGCGCCTGGTGGCCGGAGTCGATGCGGGAGCGACCCGGGTCCGGGCGCTCGTCGTCGATCTGACCGGCGACCGGCGGGGTGCCGGCGTCGCCGGCGGCGCCAACCCGATATCCCGCGGCATCGACGCCGCGATGTTCGAGGTGTCCCACGCCCTGGAGGGTGCACTGTCCACTGTGGAAATCAGCGACGTCGCGACGGTCGCGCTCGGGATCGCGGGAGGCAACACCCACGGCGGCGACGGTCTCGGCAAGGCGCTGGATGTGGTCTGGGCGCGGCTCGGCCTGCGCTGCCCGCGACATCTCGTCTCCGACGTCGAGGTGGCGTTCGCCGCCGGCAGCGCCAGCCCGGACGGACTTGTTGTGCTGGCCGGCACCGGCGCCGCGGTCGCGGAGATCCGGGACGGCGCGATGACCCGCTACCTCGACGCCCAGGGGTGGCTGGTGGGGGACGTCGGATCGGGCTCCTGGCTGGGCCTGCGGGCGCTGCGCGCAGCCGTGGCCGACCTGGAGGGCCGCGGCGCGACGACGGCATTGACGCCACTGGTCGCCGCCGACCTGGGGGTCGCGCTGCCGGCCCGCCCGGATCGGGTGAGGCCGGGCTCCGACCGCACCGTGGGCGAGCTCGTCGGCGCGGCGTACCGGCGGCCGCCGATCGCCCTGTCCGAGTTGGCCCCGCTGGTGTCGCGGACCGCCGCGGACGGCGATCCGGTCGCCGGAGCGCTGGTGGACGAGGCCGCTGAGGCGCTGCTCGACGAGGCCGGGGTGTTGCTGCGGGACGCGCCGTGGGCGCGGTCGGCAGTGGTGGCCGGCAGCGTGCTGGTGACCCCGGGTCCGGTCCGCGACGCCGTACGCCGCGGGCTGGCCGAGCGGTTCGGCCTCGAGGTCGGTGACGGCCGGGACGGCGCGGCGGGGGCGGCCTGGCTGGCCGCCCGGCGCCTGGACCGGACGGCGGCGGTCGCCGGTGTGCACCGCCGACTGACCGCCGCCGACTGACCGCCGCCGACTGACCGCCGCCGACCGATCTACTACCGGCTGGCGGCCGCCGGAAGCGGACCCGTCAGGTCCGGACGACCAGCTTTCCGTCGACGCGCTGCGGGATCCCGTCCGGATTGTCGTCGCGCAGTTCCGCGGGCAACAGCGCCTCGGGGGAGTCCTGGTAGCACACCGGGCGCAGGAACCGCCGGATCGCCGTCATCCCGACCGACGTGTGCGCCTCCGACGTCGACGCGGGCCAGGGCCCGCCGTGGTGCATCGCCCAGGCGACGGCAACCCCGGTGGGGAAGCCGTTGAAGACCAGCCGACCCGCCTTGTGGGAGAGCAGGTCGGCGAGCCGCCCGGGCAGTGCGGTCTCGCCGTCGCCGGTGTGCACCGTCGCGGTGAGCGAGCCCTCCAACCGGTCCAGCGCCGCCAGGAGCTCCGCCTCGTCGCGATAGGTCACCACGACGGCAGCCGGGCCGAAGCACTCCTCCAGCAGCGGTCCGGTGACCTCGGACGCGGGTACGCCGAACAGCTGCGGGCGGGCCGAGAAGCCGCCACCCAGGTCGGCGGTCGAGGTCGCCAGCTCGGTCACACCCGGCTGTGCGCGCAGCCGGGCGGTGCCGGCATCGAAGGCGTCGCGGATCCCCTCGGTGAGCATCCACCCGGCCGGGGCCTGGCCGGCGCCGGACGCCAGCTCGTCGCGCAGCCGTTCGCCGTCCGCGCCGGCCGGGACGAACAGCAGCCCGGGCTTGGTGCAGAACTGGCCCACGCCCATGGTGAACGACCCGAGGAAGCCCTCGGCGATCTTCTCCGCCCGCTCGGCGGCTGCGGCCGGCGTCACCACGGTCGGGTTGAGGCTGCCCAGCTCCCCGTAGAACGGGATCGGGTCGGGGCGGGAGCTGGCCAGGTCGAACAGCGCCCGCCCACCGGACTGCGACCCGGTGAAGCCGACGGCCCGGATCGCGGGATGGGTCACCAGCTGGCTGCCGGCGTCCTGGCCGTAGACCACGGCGATGGTGCCCTCCGGTGCGCCGGACGCACGCGCCGCGGCGGCCATCCGGTCGGCGCAGCGTGCCGAGGTGGCCGGATGGGCAGGGTGTGCCTTGACCACGACCGGGCAGCCGGCCGCCAACGCCGATGCGGTGTCCCCACCCGGGACGGAGAACGCCAGCGGGAAGTTGCTGACCGCGAACACCGCGACCGGACCCATCGGCGCCAGCATCCGGCGCAGGTCGGGGCGGGGTCCCATGTCGGTCTTACCGGGGTGGTCGATCGTGGCCTCGACGTAACCGCCGTCCTCGAGCGTCTCGGCGAACAACCGCAGCTGATAGCAGGTCCGGGTCAGTTCGCCGCCGAGCCGGGTCGGGCCGAGCGCACTCTCGCGGTCGGCCAGCGCGACGATCGTCTCCCGATCGCTCTCCAGCGCCTCGGCGATCGCCCGGAGCACGCGGGCCCGGCCGTGGCGGCCCATCGCCTCCAGCGCCGGGTAGGCGGCCCGCGCCGCCTCGCACGCGGCGGCGACGCCGTCCGCCGGGGTCGTCTCGGTCACCTTCTCGACGACGTCACCGGTACGCGGGTCGATGCTCGTCACCGTGTCCATGGTGGTGGTCATCGGGACACCTCCTGGGTGTTTCGGGGACGTTGGCGGGGGTCGTCATACCCGGAGACCAGCCACTGCATGTCGGCCCGGCCTCGGATGACGGGATTGGTGAGCCGGCCCACCCCATCGATCTCGATCTCCACCTGGTCGCCGGCGGTGAGCGTGAACGGCGTCCCGGGCACCAGGCAGGTCCCGGTGGAGAGGACCACGCCGTCCGGGAAGGCCTCGGCCCGGACCAGGTAGTCGACCAGCTCGTCCAGCCGGCGCCGGAGCTGGCTCGTGGAGGCTTCGCCGGACCAGTGCACGGCGCCGTCGCGTCGGATGGTGAGCCGGATGGCCAGCTGGTAGGGGTCGGCGACCTCCCACGCCGGCCGGATGCCGGGCCCGACGGCGCAGCCGCCGAGGTAGATCTTCGCCTGCGGGAGGTAGAGGGGGTTCTCCCCTTCCAGCGTCCGCGAGCTGACGTCGTCGCAGACGGTGTAGCCGACGATCTGGCCGTCGGCGTTGACCACCACGGCGAGCTCGGGCTCGGGGACGTCGACCTGGGAGTCCTCGCGGACGGAGATCGGCTCGCCGTCACCGACGACCCGCCAGGCTGCGGACTTGAAGAAGAGCTCGGGCCGGTCGGCGTCGTAGACCTGCTCGTAGACGGTTGCGGACCGCTCGCTCTCCTCGACCCGCGCGGCACGGGACTGCTGGTAGGTCACGCCGGCGGCCCACACCTCGGTGCGGCCGTCCACCGGCGGCAGCAGCCGCACCGCGTCGACCGGGTACGTCGGGCCCCCCGGGTCCAGGCACCGCTCGCGGAATTGGTCCGCCGGGAGGCCGAGCAGGTCGGCGAGTGTCCCCGCGTCGGCGAAGCCGGTCACCGTGCCGTCGGCGAGGACGCCCACAGCACTGTCGTTGCCGTCATAGTGCGCAAACCGGACGATGAGCACGCTGCTCCTCTCGGGTCGGCTGTGTCCCGAACCTATCCGGAGCGCAGTCGCAGCCCTCGCGGGGTGGGTCGGAAGCCGGCGGAGGCGAGTGCCTGCGCGAGGGGGGAGTCGAGCACTCCCGCGCCGTCGGCGCGCTCGACGGCCATCCGGCCGAGCCCGCCGTCCCGCACCGCGAGGGCCAGGGCGTCGGCGGCCGGCTGGAGCAGGGCCGGGTCGTCGGACCAGGACAGCAGCGAGCGGCCGCCGCGCTCGACGTAGAGAACGAGCCGACCGTCGACCAGGACCACCAATGCCCCGGCCTTGCGGCCCGGTCGGTGACCGGTCGGCTCGGGTCGCTCCGGCCAGGGGAGCGCGGCGCCGTAGGCGTTGGCCGGGTCGGTGGCGGCGAGGACCTGGGCGTCCTGGCGGTCCGCAGCGGCCCGGTCTCCGCCGTCCGCCGTTCGGCGTGATCCGACGCTTCGCTCCGCGGCGAAGGTGCGCAGCCGATCCACCGCGCCCGTCGCTGCGAACTGCGCGGCACCGAGGCCGGCGACGTAATAGCCGCGCCGGATCCGACCGGCGTCCTCGAACGCCCGCAGCACCCGGTAGGTCGCGGCGAAACCACCCGCCACGTGCTCGGCGGTGACGGCGCCGCGGGTCACCACGCCGTGCCGGTCGAGGAGTGTCTCGACGACGGCATGCGCGCGGGGCGTGGGGTCGGTCACCCGGTCGGGAAGCCGCGACCACCGGCCGGCCGCGGTCGGTGGACCCGTCCTGGACGGCATCGGCGGGCGGCCGGGCCGGCCGTAGCGGGACCGTGGCGCCGACGGCCGCCGAGGATGAGTGCCCTTCCCCGCTCCGAGCAGGGTCCGCAGCGGTGCGAGCGTGTCGTTGGTCAGCCACCCGGCCCACACCAGGTCCCAGATTGCGGCAACCAGCACCGGGTCGTCGGGCGGACCGGCGGCACCGTGGGCGAAGGCCCGGTCGGCGAGGCCGCGGAAGAACAGGGCCGCATCGCCGGCGAGCGCGTCGAGCACCGCCTCGTGCACGGGGGTCAGGGTGAGCGCAGTGTCCACCGCCGGGAGGACGAGGTCGGCGATATCGGTGGGCGCCAGCGCCAGCCAGCCGTCCCGGCCGGGCAGTGCGCCGGCCCCGGACCATCGCACCTCGCCGGCCGCGGTCAGCTCATCGAGCATGGCCGGGGCATATCCGGACACGCGCGCCGGCAGCACCAGGGTCTCCAGCGCGGATGCCGGTAGCGGGACGCCGGCGAGCTGCTCGATCGCGCGGGCGAGCGCGTCGGGACCACGGGCGGAGGCGACGCCCACCTGCTGCCAGGCCGGCAGGAAACGGGCCAGCGCCTCGGCCGGCACCGGCTCGACCTCGCCGCGCAGGCGCGCCAGCGACCGCCGCCGCAGGGTGCGCAGCACCTCGGCGTCGCACCAGTCCAGGCCACTGCCGCCGGGCCGGAATTCGCCGCTCATCGCCCGGCCGGCTGCTGCCAGGCGGTGGAGCACGTCGGCGATCACGGCGGAGCCGACGCCGAGCCGGGCGGCGCAGTCGGCGGCATGGAACGGTCCGTGGGTGCGGGCGTAGCGGCCGACGAGATCGCCGAGCGGGTCGCGCACCGGCTCGGTGAAGGTTTCCGGCACCCCGACCGGAAGGGCGACGCCGAGGGCGTCGCGCACCCGACCGGCGTCCTCGATCCCGATCCACCGCTCCTCGCCGGCGATGCGGACCCGCAGAGCCCGCCGGGTCTCCTCGAGCTCGGCGAGCCAGCGCGCCTGTGCCCCGCGATCGAGCGCCTCGGCGGTCGTGAGGTCGCCCACCAGCCGCACCAGGTCGGCGGTGGACTCGACGTCGTAGGCCTTGCGTGACTCGGTGAGCCGTTGCAGCTCGAGCTCGACCTCGGCGAGGGCGTCGGGATCGAGCAACTCGCGCAACTCGGCCCGGCCGAGCAGCTCGGCGAGCATCGCGGTGTCCAGGGACAGCGCCTGGGCCCGGCGTTCGGCGAGCGGAGCATCGCCTTCGTAGATGAACATCCCGACATAGCCGAACAGCAGCGACTGCGCGAACGGCGAGGCCTGGGGGGTCTCGACCTCGACCAGGCGCACCCGGCGGGACCGCAGGTCACGCATCAACTCGACCAGGCCCGGCACGTCGAACACGTCCTGCAGGCATTCCCGCATGGTTTCCAGCACGACCGGGAACGAGCCGTAGTCGCTCGCCACCTGCAGCAGCTGGGCGGCCCGCTGGCGCTGCTGCCACAGCGGAGTGCGCCGGCGCGGGTCACGTTTGGGCAGCAGCAGGGCGCGAGCAGCGCACTCCCGGAACCGGGAGGCGAACAGCGCCGATCCGCCGACCTCGGCGGTGACCAATGGCTCGATCTCGTCCGGGTCGAAGACGGCCAGAGCCGCATCCGGCGGCTCGGCGTCGGTCTCCGGCAGCTGGAGCACGATGCCGTCGTCGGCGTGCATCGAGGCGACGTCGACGCCGTAGCGCTCCCGGAGCCGGGCGCCGATCGCCTGCGCCCACGGCGCATTGACCTGGGCGCCGAAGGGGGAGTGGACGACCAGCCGCCAGTCGCCCAATTCGTCGCGGAATCGCTCGACCACGATGGTGTGGTCGTCGGGCAGCTGGCCGGTCGCCTCCCGCTGGGTGGCGAGGTAGTCGAGCAGGTTGGTCGTCGCCCAGGGATCGAGCCCGCCGGCCCGCAACCGCTCCTCGGCGACCGCACGGTCGGCCGTGGCCATGCCGCGCAGGAACGCCCCGACGGCCCGGCCGAGCTCCAGCGGCCGGCCGATCGCGTCGCCCTTCCAGAACGGCATCTTGCCGGCCTGACCCGGGGCCGGGGTCACCAGCACCCGATCGTGGGTGATGTCCTCGATCCGCCACGACGACGTGCCGAGAAGGAAGACGTCACCGACCCGGGATTCGTAGACCATCTCCTCGTCGAGCTCGCCGACCCGTCGTCCCGGCTCGCCCGCGGTGCCGACCAGGAACACGCCGAACAGCCCCCGGTCGGGGATGGTGCCGCCGCTGGTGACGGCGAGCCGCTGAGCACCGGGCCGCGCGGCCAGGACTCCGCTCACCCGGTCCCAGGTGATCCGGGGGCGCAGCTCGGCGAACTCGTCGGAGGGATAGCGTCCGGAGAGCATGTCGAGGACGGACTCGAGCGCGCTGACCGGCAGCGCCGCGAAGGACGCGGATCGGCGCAGTACGGCGGCGAGTCCGTCGACGGTCCATTCGTCCATGGCCACCATCGCCACGACCTGCTGGGCGAGCACGTCGAGGGGGTTGCGCGGGAAGCGGATCGCCTCGATCGCACCGGCACGCATCCGGTCCGCGACGACCGTCGCGGACACCAGGTCGCCGCGATACTTGGGAAAGACGACGCCGCGGCTGACCGCACCGACCTGATGGCCGGCCCGGCCGACCCGCTGCAGGCCCGAGGCCACCGACGGCGGTGACTCGACCTGTACCACCAGGTCGACCGCGCCCATGTCGATGCCGAGTTCCAGGCTGCTGGTCGCGACGACCGCGGGGAGTCGTCCCGCCTTCAGATCCTCCTCGACCAGGGTCCGCTGCTCACGCGACACCGAGCCGTGGTGCGCTCGCGCGACCACCGGCGGTGCTCCGGGCCCGGAGCCCGCCTGGGCCATCATCTCGGCCGGCGGCCGACCACCCGGACCGGCGCCCGGCTCCTCGCCGTAGCGCCGCTCGTAGGCCAGTTCGTTGAGCCGGGACGTCAGCCGCTCCGCCAGCCGGCGGGAGTTGGCGAACACGATGGTGCTGCGGTGGGCCTCGATCAGGTCGAGGACGCGTTCCTCGACCGCCGGCCAGATCGAGGTGCGCCGCTCGGTGCCGGCGGCCGGACCGGAGACGTCACCGGTCGGCTCGCCGAGGGCGGACATGTCCTCGACCGGGACCACCACCTGCAGTTGGACCGACTTGTCCGCGGGCGGCGCGACCACCGTCACCGGCCGGCCCCCCGCCAGGAACCTGCTGACCTCCTCGACCGGCCGGACCGTCGCAGACAGACCGATCCGCTGCGCGGGCGCCTCGAGCAGCACGTCGAGACGGTCGAGCGAGACGGCGAGGTGCGCTCCCCGCTTGCTCGCGCACACCGCGTGCACCTCGTCGACGATCACCGTGTCGACGCCGCGGAGTGCCTCGCGGGCGGCGCTGGTCAGCAGCAGGAAGAGCGACTCGGGCGTGGTGATGAGGATGTCGGGGGGCCGGCGGGCGAAGCTGCGACGCTCGTCCGCGGGGGTATCACCGGAACGGAGGGCGACGGCGATGTCCGGCTCGGGAAGCCCGAGCCGGGCCGCGGCCTGCCGGATGCCGCTCAACGGCGAACGGAGGTTGCGCTCGATGTCGACGGCGAGCGCCTTGAGCGGGCTGACGTAGAGCACCCGGCAGCGTCGCCGCGGGTCATCCGGTGGTGGTGAGGTGGCGAGGCGGTCCAGCGCGGCGAGGAACGCGGCCAGCGTCTTCCCGGATCCCGTCGGGGCCACGACCAAGGTGTTGGTGCCCCTCCCGATGGCATCCCAGGCGCCTCGCTGCGCAGCGGTGGGCGCGACGAAGGCGCCCTCGAACCAGGCCCGGGTGGCCGGCGAGAAGCCCTCGATCGCGCTCACGGCCCCATCCTGCACCGGTGGTCTGACACATCGCGCGGGGAGCCCGGTGCCGTTGAGGATCCCGACCGTATTCAGTTTCTGTGGGCGCGGCCAGCTCTGCCCGATGGCCCCATAGGCTTGGGCGCCGTGGATCACCCCGTGACGGTCGTAACGATGGCGACGCGGGACGTACGCGACGGGGACCGGCAGGTCGACGTCGAGCCCGGCAGCCGACCGGACACCGGCGCCCCCGTCGTCATCGACGACACCGCTCGCCGGCCCGCACCCGGGGGCCGGTCGGTCGTCCGCCGGCTGCTTCCGCCGCTCGTGGTGATCGTGGCCGCCGGGGCGATCAGCGTGACCTATCTGGGCGCCGGCCTCTGGGGGACGGGCACCTGGCGCGGCAATGTGGGTGATCCGGAGCAGTTCATGTGGTTCCTGTCCTGGGTTCCGCACGCCCTCGCCCAGGGCCACAACCCGCTGTTGAGCGACTTCCAGCTCTACCCGCACGGCACCAACCTGACGTGGAACACCTCGGTCGTGCTGCCGAGCCTGCTGGCCGCGCCGGTGACGATGGTCGCCGGTCCGGTGGTCAGCTTCAACCTGCTCCTCGTCCTCGGCCCGATCGCGACCTCGGCCACGGCGTACTGGGCGTTCCGCCGTTACGTCGACAGCCCGCTCGCGGCAGGCGTCGGCGCGCTGGCCTTCGCGTTCTGCCCGTTCTTCCTCCTGCACGCCTCCGGGCACCTGCATCTCGTCCTACTGGCGCTCGTGCCGGTCATCCTGGTGCTGTCCGACGAGATACTCGTGCGGCAGCGCCGCCGGCCGCTGCTGATCGGCGGGCTGACCGGACTGGTCGCCACCCTCCAGCTGCTGACCAGCGAGGAGGTGCTGGCCATCGAGGCGGTGACCGGCGGACTCGCGGTCCTGATCCTGTGGCGGCTGCACCGGCACGCGGTCCGGCCGCGGGCGGGCTACGTGTGCAGAGCGGCGGTCGGAGCCGCGGTGACCTTCGCCGTGTTGGCCGGATATCCCCTCTGCATCCAGCTGTTCGGACCACGCCGGGCACCGGGTGCGCACGGTTCCAGCACGTATTCCACCGATCTGCTCAACCTCGTCTGGCCGGTGAACCAGTGGTTCGACCTGGGGATCGGCAAGCCGTCCTTCACCGGCAACCCGTCGGAGTGGACCGGTTATCTCGGCGTTCCGCTGATCGCGCTGCTCATCGTGGTGAGTGCGCGGGCCTGGCGACGCTGTCCGCTCGTGCCGGTCGCTGCACTGCTCGTCGCCGCGCTCGTCGTCCTGTCGTTCGGCCCGCTCCTGCATGTCGCCGGCCACACGACGTTCGTCCCGCTGCCCTGGGTGGTCGCCACCCGACTGCCGCTTCTCGACAACCTGTTGCCCGGGCGGATCAGCGTGGTTGTCGCGCTGTTCGCCGCCCTGCTGCTGGCGGTCTTCGTCGACGAGCTGGTGAAGGTGCGGCGCAGGCGGGCGAAGCTCGCCGGCGCGGCGCTCGTCGCGCTCGCGGCCCTGTCATGGGTGCCTGGCGGGCTCCGTACGACGACGATCCGCACACCGGAGTTCTTCACCACCGCGGCCCAGAACCGCATCCCGGCCGGCTCGGTCGCCCTCGTCGTCCCCTACGTCAAGGGACCAGACGACGAGCAGGCTGCGCTCTGGCAGGCCAACGGCGGGATGCGCTTCCGGATGGTGGACGGCTGGATGATCGTACCCGGCCCGCACTGGGGCGGCGCCGACGCGATATCGCGGGCCCTGGACCGTGCCCGGACCATCACGGTCACGCGACCGCTGCGGGACGCGATCGTGAACGAGTTGCGGGTGCGCAGGGTGCGTACCGTCATCCTCGGACCCACCCCGCGGCGCGCACGGGACATCTCGTTGTTCACCCGGGTCTTCGACCGCCCGCCCGTCCCGGTCGGCGGGGTCGAGCTCTGGACGGTGCCCTGATGGGGCTGCACCAGCCCGCCGTGCCGTGCCGGGCCGTCGCCGGCACCGTGTGCCCCGACTACGCTGGTGCCGTGCGGCTGACCGACTTCTGGACCCGAATGCGCAGCCATTTCGGGGAGAGCTACGCCGACTCCCTCGCCCGCGACCACGTGATGGCCCGGTTGGACGGTCGGACCGCGACCGAGGCGCTCGAGGCCGGAGTGGACACCAAGGCGGTCTGGCGGGCCGTCTGCGACGAGTTCGGGCTGCCGGCGCGGGAGCGCTGACCGCCCGGTCCGGACCGGATCGCGGAGACATTCCGGAGGGATCTCCCGGACCCCGGCGTGTCGGTTACCACGATCGAACACCTGTTCGCCTACGCTGTCCCCAGACGCCACGGCGATCCACAGGTCGGCCCGGCCCACCCCTTTTGTCGGAGGCCGGCCCTAGCGTCACCGGGTGACAGAGACGGCGCGGTCCCGCCCAGTGCGGACCGCCGACGAAGAGGTGGACCTCATGGCAGGACTGGACCGCGAGAAGGCCCTTGACGTCGCGCTCGCGCAGATCGACAAGCAGTTCGGTCGGGGCTCGGTGATGCGGCTCGGCGACGAGACCCGCGCTCCGGTGCAGGTCATCCCGACCGGATCGATCGCTCTCGACGCCGCGCTCGGGATCGGCGGGCTGCCACGGGGGCGGGTGGTGGAGATCTACGGCCCGGAGTCCTCAGGTAAGACGACGGTTGCCCTGCACGCGGTCGCCAACGCGCAGGCGGCCGGCGGGATCGCGGCATTCATCGACGCCGAGCACGCACTCGACCCGGAATACGCCAAGGCGCTCGGTGTCGACACCGACGCGCTCCTGGTGTCCCAGCCGGACACCGGCGAGCAGGCGCTGGAGATCGCCGACATGCTGGTGCGCTCCGGTGCGCTCGACATCGTGGTGATCGACTCGGTGGCGGCGCTCGTGCCCCGCGCCGAGATCGAGGGCGAGATGGGCGACTCCCACGTCGGACTGCAAGCCCGCCTGATGAGCCAGGCGCTGCGCAAGATGGCCGGCGCGCTCAACAACTCCAACACCACGGCGATCTTCATCAACCAGCTGCGCGAGAAGATCGGGGTGATGTTCGGCTCACCCGAGACCACCAGCGGTGGGCGGGCGCTGAAGTTCTACTCCTCGGTGCGGCTGGACGTGCGCCGGATCGAGACGCTCAAGGACGGCGGCGACGCGGTGGCCAACCGCACCCGCGTCAAGGTGGTCAAGAACAAGGTGGCCCCGCCGTTCAAGCAGGCCGAGTTCGACATCGTCTACGGCCTCGGCATCAGCCGGGAGGGGTCGCTGCTCGACGTCGGCGTCGAGCAGTCGATCGTCCGCAAGTCCGGTGCCTGGTACACCTACGACGGCGACCAGCTCGGGCAGGGCAAGGAGAATGCGCGCTCGTTCCTGCGGGACAACCCCGATCTGGCCGACGAGATCGAGAAGAAGATCAAAGAGAAGATGGGCATCGGGGCGCATCTCGATGCCGAAGCCGGCGGCGAGGCACCGGTGCCTGCACCGGTCGACTTCTGAGCAGCATGCGCTCCCGGCGGACGGCCCGTCGGCCTGGACCGGACAGGGCCGCCTCGGACGGGGGCGACGACCCGCCGGCGGATCCTGAGGCGGCGGCCCGGACCATCTGTCTGCGCCTGCTCACGCACAGCCCGCGCACCCGTGCCCAGCTCGCCGATGCGCTCTCGCGGCGCGGCGTCCCGGAGGAGGCGGCCGGCCGGGTGCTCGACCGTCTCGGCGAGGTGGGGTTGATCGACGACGCCACCTTCGCCCGCGCCTGGGTGACGTCCCGGCATCACGGCCGCGGGCTGGCCGGCCGGGCGCTGAGCGCCGAGCTGCGGCGCCGCGGCGTCGACGCCGAGACCACCGCTGAGGCCGTCGGCGATCTCGGCCCGGACACCGAGGAGCAGACCGCGCGAGCGCTCGTCCGGCGTCGGCTGGCCTCGGCCGGCGACGCCCGGCTCGACCCGGCCGCGCGGCAACGGCGGCTTCTGGGGTTGCTCGCCCGCAAGGGCTATCCCGCCGGGGTGGCCTATCGCGTCGTCCGCGAGGAGCTGTCGGCCCGCGGCAGTCAGACCGATGACCTTGCCGACGACGGCGAGCTGGACACCGTCGACGCCCTCGATCGCACTATCCACGACAGTCTGTAGTCGCTACCAGGCTCCCTGTGTGCACTCAGCTTGACCCGCTCCAGGGCCGGATTTAGCCTCAGAGGACGAGGAGTCCACCCGACAACCGCATGTGTCCGATACGCCCATATAGATCAGCCTGACAGACCCGTTTCTCCGTTCACCGACATGACCGCCCGGAAGGGGCGGACTCACACAGTCAGGTCTGTGTGCCGTGCTCCGGCGGGCGCGGCGTTGTTGTGACGTGCGTGTCGCGGTGCCCGGCGTTACGCCCGGTGCGCCGAGCGCGTCGGGTGACTTCTCCGGATAGCAGAACCGCGCACCGCGCGGTGGGAGTCCTAGGAGGAGGTGGACATGTCGGATCTCCTCCAGGCAATCATTCTGGTGCTGCTGGCCGCGGTGCTCATCGGAGTCGTCGTCCTGATCGGCGTCGTGGTCACCGGCCGGGCTCGCGGCGTCGCCGGGAGGGCAGAGGCGCCGGACGCGCCGTCGCCCCAGCAGTCACCACGGACCGACCTTCCGGCCAGCCCGGACTCCGTGCCGCAGGACGCCGCCGCAGCACCGGCGGAGGACGCCGCCGCGGCGCACGACGCCGGTGTCGCCGCGGCGAGGACACGGGCGGATGCCGAGGAGTCGGCCGCGACGACCCGGCGCCTGGCAGAGAACGAGGCGGCCGCCATCCGGCGGGCCGCCGCCCAGGAGGCAGAGGAGTCGAGGCGGGCACTGGCGGCCGAGGTCGAGAACGTCCGCCGACAGGCCAAGCTCGACGCGTCCACCGTGGTGCACCAGGCGCGGCAACAGGCGGAGCGGGACGCCGAGCGAGAGGCCGAGCGGATCACCGAGGCGGCCCGGTCGGCCCAGGCCGACGCCGAGCGGCGCGAGCAGCGGGTGGTCGAGCGGGAGGGGCGGCTCGACGAGGACCGGGTCCGGCTGGACCAGCGCGACCGGGAGCTGATCGAGGCACAGCACGCCCTCGACGTCCGGGAAAGCGAGCTGGAGGAGTTCGACGCCGACTACCAGCGCGCGCTGGAACGGGCCGCCGGACTCACCGCCGCCGACGCCAAGGCCGAGCTACTGACGGTGCTGGAGTCGGAGGTCCGCCGGGAGGCGGCGATCGTCGTGCGCGACGCGGAGGCGGCGGCCGCCGAGACGGCGGAGCAACGGGCCCGTCAGATCGTCACCGACGCAATACAGCGGGTCGCCAGTGACCAGACCGCGGAGAGCGTGGTCAGCGTCATGCACCTGCCGGCCGATGAGATGAAGGGCCGCATCATCGGCCGCGAGGGGCGCAACATCCGCGCCTTCGAGTCCGTCACCGGCGTCAACGTGATCATCGACGACACTCCGGAAGCCGTGCTGCTGTCGTGTTTCGACCCGGTACGCCGGGAGGTGGGCCGGCTGACCCTCGAGAAGCTGGTGCTCGACGGCCGGATCCATCCGCACCGGATCGAGGAGGTCTACGAGCAGAGCAAGGTCGAGATCGAGGCGCTGTGCGTCCGCGCCGGCGAGGAGGCCGTCCTCGAGGTCGGCGTCGGGGAGATCCACCCGGAGCTGGTGGCTCTTCTCGGCAAGCTTCGCTACCGCACGTCCTACGGGCAGAACGTGCTCGCCCACCTCATCGAGACCGCGCACATCGCCGGGATCATGGCCGCCGAACTCCACCTGCCGCCCGCCCTGCTGACCCGGGCGGCTTTCCTGCATGACATCGGCAAGGCGCTGACCCACGAGGTTCCGGGCAGCCACGCGATCATCGGTGCCGAGTTGGCCCGCAAGTACGGCGAGAACCCCGACGTCGTCCATGCGATCGAGGCGCACCACAACGAGGTCGCCCCGCAGACTGTCGAGGCGGTGCTGACCCAGGCCGCAGACGCCTGCTCCGGGGGGCGGCCCGGTGCCCGCCGGGAGAGCCTGGAGTCCTACGTCCACCGGCTCGAGCAGATCGAGCAGATCGCCGGCAGCCGGCCGGGCGTGGAGAAGGTGTTCGCGATGCAGGCCGGCCGGGAGGTGCGGGTGATGGTCTCGCCCGAGGAGGTCGACGATCTCGGTGCCCAGATGCTGGCCCGTGATGTGGCCAAGCAGATCGAGGCCGATCTGACCTACCCCGGACAGATCCGGGTCACCGTGGTCCGCGAGTCCCGGGCGACGGAGATCGCCCGCTGAGTCAGGCGAGACGGATCGGCTACGCCGGGCGCAGCCGGAGGCCCTGCATCCCGCCGTCGACGGCGAGCGCCGTGCCGGTGGTCGACGCCGAGAGCGGGCTCGCGAGGTAGGCGATGGCCCGGGCCACCTCGTCGGAGGAGACCAGCCGGCCGATCGGCTGGCGGGCTTCCAGCGCCGTCCGCTCCGCGGTCGGGTCGGCTGCCGCCGCGAGCAGGCGACCCACCCACGGGGTGTCGACCGTGCCCGGGTTGACGCAGTTGACCCGCACCCCGTCGCGGGCGAGATCGGCGGCCATCGCGAGCGTGAGGGACTGCACCGCGCCCTTGCTGGCGGAGTAGAGCGCGCGCTGCGGCAGGCCGGCGGTGGCCGCGATCGAGCAGGTGTTCACGACGGCAGCGTGCGCGGACCGGCGCAGGTGGGGGAGGGCGGCCCGGGCCACCCGCACCATGCCGACCACGTTGACGTCGAAGACCCGGTGCCACTCGTCGTCGCTGTTGTCCTCGACCGTCCCCTGGGCGCCGATGCCGGCGTTGTTGACCACGACGTCGAGCCGGCCCAGCGCGCCCACCGCCTCCTCGACCGCGGCCCGCACCGAGTCGTCGTCGGTCACGTCGGCGGGGAAGCCGCGCAGCGGCTTCGGGGCCGGCGATGGGTCGACGTCGAGGACCGCGACCTCGGCGCCCCGCTCCGCGAGCAGCACCGCGGTCGCCAGCCCGATTCCGGACCCGCCGCCCGTGACGATGGCGGCCATCCCGTCGAAGTCGTTCATCGCTGCTTCCACACTGGACCATCCGGAAACTGGTATTCGGACAGGGATTCGGAGCGGATCTGCGCGGAGAAGCCGGGGGCGGTCGGCGCCCGGAACCGCGCGTCGTCGACCTGCACCGGGTCGACGAAGTGCTCGTGCAGGTGGTCGACGTACTCGATGACCCGGTCCTGCATGGTGGTGCTGACGGCGACGAAGTCGAACATCGACAGGTGCTGCACCAGTTCGCACAGGCCGACGCCGCCGGCGTGCGGGCAGACCGGGACGCCGAACCGCGCCGCGAGCAGCAGGATCGCGACGTTCTCGTTGACACCCCCCACCCGCGCGGCGTCGATCTGGCAGATGTCGATCGCGTCGGCCTGCAGGAGTTGCTTGAAGACGACGCGGTTCTGCACGTGTTCGCCGGTCGCGACCCGGATCGGCGCGATGGCCCGGCGGATCGCGGCGTGACCGAGGATGTCGTCGGGGCTGGTCGGCTCCTCGATCCACCACGGGTCGAACTCGGCCAGCCGGTGCATCCACGCGACCGCGTCGGCGACGTCCCACCGCTGGTTGGCGTCGACCGCGATCCGGACCTTGTCGCCGACGACCTCGCGGGCGGTGCGCATCCGGCGGATGTCGTCGTCGAGGTCGGCACCCACCTTGAGCTTGATCTGGGTGAACCCCTGATCCACCGCTTCCCGGGCCAACCGGGCGAGCTTGGCGTCGTCGTACCCGAGCCAGCCGGGGGTCGTGGTGTACGCCGGATATCCCTCGGCCAGCAGGCGGCTCTCCCGGTCGGCCCGGCCGGGCTCGGCCGCCTGCAGGATGTCCAGCGCCTGCGCGGGCGTGAGCGCGTCGGTGAGGTAGCGGAAGTCGACCAGGTCGACGAGCTGCTGCGGGCTGAGGTCGGCCAGCAGCTTCCACAGCGGCTTGCGTTCCCGGCGGGCGTAGAGGTCCCACGCCGCGTTGACGACAGCAGCGATCGCCATGTGCATGACGCCCTTCTCCGGGCCGAGCCAGCGCAGCGGGCTGTCGTGGGTGAGCCGACGGGCGAAGCCGCCCATGTCGGCCACGATGTCCTCGACGGACAGGCCGACGACGTGGTCGCGCAGCACCTCGATCGCCGCGACGACGACGTCGTTGCCCCGGCCGATGGTGAACGCGAAGCCGTGCCCGGCCAGCCCCGAGGAGTCGTCGGTGCGCAGCACGACGTAGGCCGCGGAGTAGTCCGGATCGGGGTTCATCGCGTCCGAGCCGTCGAGGCTCCGGGAGGTGGGGAAGCGGATGTCGGTCGTCTCCAGCGCGATGACGCGCGTGGTCACGGGCAGCTCCCCGGGGACGGGTACGTCGGACCGTCGTTCGGTGCAGGCAGGTATACCAGCCGCCGGGCGCCGGGCAGTGTCGGGGTCGGGACGGCCGGTAACCTCTGCGAGGTCACCCGACGGAGAAGGAGAGCGACGTGCAGCTGATGAGGTTCGGCGAGCCCGGCCGGGAGGCACCGGTGGTGCGTACCGACGAGGGCCAGTTGCTCGACCTGCGGCCGGTCACGGCCGACATCGATCCGGCATTTCTCGGCGCCGGAGGCATCGACCGGGTCCGGACGGCTCTCGCCTCCGGCGAGCTGCCGGCCGCGGCGACCGACGGGCTCCGGGTCGGGGCGCCGATGTCGCGCCCGGGCAAGGTCATCTGCATCGGGCTGAACTACCGCGATCACGCCGCCGAGACCCACGCCGACATCCCCTCCGAGCCCGTGGTCTTCACCAAGGCGAGCAACACAGTGATCGGACCCTACGACGAGGTGCTGATCCCCCGGGGCAGCGAGAAGACCGACTGGGAGGTGGAGCTCGCCGTCATCATCGGCGCGCCCGCCCGCTACCTCGACTCCCCGGAGGCCGCCCGGGCGGTCGTCGCCGGTTACGCCATCAGCAACGACGTCTCGGAACGGGCTTTCCAGCTCGAGCGCGGCGGGCAGTGGGTCAAGGGCAAGTCGTGTGAGACGTTCAACCCGCTCGGTCCGTGGTTGGTCCCGGCCGACGAGGTCCCCGATCCCCAGGCGCTGGGCCTGCGCCTGTCGGTCAACGGTGCGACCCGTCAGGACGGCACGACCAAGGACATGATCTTCGCGGTCGACTACGTCATCTGGTACCTCAGCCAGTTCATGGTCCTCGAGCCCGGTGACGTGGTGAACACCGGCACGCCGGCAGGGGTGGCGATGGGGATGCCCGGTCAGCCCTATCTGCGTGCCGGCGACGTGATGGAGCTGGAGATCGACGGGCTCGGCCGGCAGCGGCAGCAGGTCGGCCAGGCATGAGCGGGACGGTGGCCGAGCCGACCGGTCGGCGGGTCGACGAACAGCGTCCGATCGGCGCCACCGACCTGCAGGTGAGCGCTCTCTCACTGGGCACCGCCCCGCTGGGAAACCTGTTCAGCGAGGTGCCCGAGGACGAAGCGGCGGCGACCGTACGCCGCGCGCTCGAGCTCGGCCTGAGCTACGTCGACACCGCGCCGTTCTACGGGCACGGGGTCGCCGAGCGCCGCGCCGGGGCGGCTCTGGCCGGCGTACCCCGCGACAGCTTCGTGCTCTCCTCCAAGGTCGGCCGGCTGATCCGGCCAGCCACCGACGCCGACACCGGGGACTACGCGGTCGCCGGCGACACGGTGCCGGTGTTCGACTTCACCGCGGACGGCGTACGGCGCTCCCTCGAGGAGAGCTTGGAACGGCTGGGCCTCGACCGGATCGACATCGTCTACATCCACGACCCCGACGATCATGTCGAGCAGGCGCTGACCGAGGCCTACCCGGCCCTGCACCGGCTGCGCAGCGAGGGGATCGTGTCGGCGATCGGGGTGGGCATGAACGTCGCGGACATCCCGGCCCGATTCGTGCGGGAGACCGACATCGACTGCGTGCTGCTCGCCGGGCGTTACACGCTGCTCGACCAGTCCGGCCAGGCCGACCTGCTCCCGCTCTGCGTCGAGCGCTCGGTGTCGGTCGTGATCGGCGGGGTCTACAACTCCGGAATTCTCGCGGACCCGCGTCCCGGTGCCCGCTACGACTACCGTCCGGCCGCACCGGGGGTCATCGATCGGGCCCGCCGGCTCGACGCGGTGTGCCGTCGGCACGGCGTACCGCTCACGGCAGCGGCGATCCAGTTCCCGCTCCGGCACCCGGCCGTCGCCTCGGTGCTGACCGGTGTCCGGTCGGTGAGCGAGCTGGACGAGAACGCCCAGGCGATGGCGACCCCGGTGCCGGCCGCTCTCTGGGCCGAGCTGGCTGCCGAAGGTCTGGTGCCTGCGTGAACGACCGGACATCCGGCCGGATCGACGCCCACCATCACCTGTGGGACGTCGCCCAGCGCGACTACCCGTGGCTCGCCGACCCCGCCTGCGCCCCGATCCGCCGCACCTTCGGGCTCGACGACCTCGCGCCGCTGCTCCCCCCGCATCGGATCGGGCAGACCGTCCTCGTGCAGGCCGTCGATGCGGCCGACGAGACCGCCGATCTGCTCGAGATCGCCGCCGGGCCTGGGGTCGTCTCCGGGGTCGTCGGCTGGGTGGATCTGACCAAGGGCGATGTCGGCGACCGGATCGCCGAGCTGCGGGCCGGCCCCGGCGGCGACCGGCTCGTCGGCCTGCGGCACGGCGTCCAGGGCGAGCCGGACCCGGAGTGGCTGTGCCGCCCGGAGGTTCGCCGCGGCCTTTCCGCCGTCGGGGATGCCGGTCTGGTCTATGACCTGCTCACCCTCCCCGGGCAGCTGCCGGCGGCGGTGCGCACGGCCATCGACCAGCCCGGACTGCGCTTCGTCCTGGACCACCTGTCCAAACCCCCCATCGCAGCCGGGGACCGGGAGCCCTGGGAGACCAGGATCCGGGCCCTGGCCGCGCAGGAGAATGTGGTCTGCAAGCTGTCGGGCATGGTGACCGAGGCCGAACAGGGCAACTGGACGGTCGACGACCTGCGCCCCTACGCCGACGTCGTGCTCGACGCGTTCGGCCCGGACCGGGTGATGTTCGGCTCCGACTGGCCGGTGTGCACGCTCGCCGCGTCCTACGACCGGGTGGTCGGCGCCGCGGCGGAGCTGACCGGCGGACTCTCCGAGGCCGAACGGGCGGCGGTGTTCGGGGACACCGCGCGGCGGGTCTACTCCCTCGGCTGAGGGCCGCCCCCGGATCGCCCGGCCGCCGGATCGCCCGACCGCCGGATCGCCCGACCGCCGGATCGCACAGCCGCCGGCGGTCGCTCGCGTACCCTCGACTCCCGACGGCGCACCACCGAGTCCGCAGCACCAAAGTCCGCACCACCGAGTTCGGGACGATTGTGAACGCACGCACCTACACGGTCCGCACCTTCGGGTGCCAGATGAACGTCCACGACTCCGAGCGGCTGGCCGGCCTGCTCGAGGATGCCGGCTACGCCCGGGCGGGCGCCGGTGAGTCCGCCGACGTCGTCGTCCTCAACACCTGCGCGGTGCGGGAGAACGCCGACAACCGCCTCTACGGCAATCTCGGCCAGCTGCGGCCGGTCAAGTCCGAGCACCCGGGCATGCAGATCGCCGTGGGCGGCTGCCTGGCGCAGAAGGACCGCGGCGAGATCACCCGCCGGGCCCCGTGGGTCGACGTCGTCTTCGGCACCCACAACATCGGGTCGCTTCCGACGCTGCTGGAGCGGGCCCGGCACAACGACGAGGCACAGGTCGAGATCGCGGAGGCGCTCGAGGTCTTCCCCTCGACGCTGCCCACCCGGCGGGAGTCCACGTACTCGGGGTGGGTCTCCATCTCGGTCGGATGCGACAACACCTGCACGTTCTGCATCGTCCCGTCACTGCGCGGCAAGGAGACTGACCGTCGCCCCGGCGACGTACTGGCCGAGGTGCGGGCGCTGGTCGAGCAGGGCGTTCTGGAGGTCACGCTGCTCGGCCAGAACGTCAACTCCTACGGACGCAGCTTCGGTGACCGGCTCGCCTTCGGCCGGCTGCTGCGGGCATGTGGCGACGTCGACGGGCTGGAACGGGTCCGGTTCACCAGCCCGCATCCCCGGGACTTCACCGACGACGTGATCACCGCCATGGCCGAGACGCCCACCGTCTGCCACCAGCTGCACATGCCGCTGCAGTCCGGATCGGACCGGGTCCTGAAGTCGATGCGGCGCTCATACCGACGGGACCGCTACCTCGCGATCCTCGACAAGGTGCGGGCCGCGATGCCCGATGCCGCCGTCACCACCGACATCATCGTCGGGTTCCCCGGTGAGTCCGACGAGGACTTCGAGGCCACGGTGGACGTCGTCCGCCGGGCCGGGTTCGCCGGAGCGTTCACCTTCCAGTACTCACCCCGGCCGGGGACACCGGCTGCGTCGATGGGTGACCAGATCCCGAAACACGTGGTGCAGGAGCGTTACGAGCGGTTGGTCGCGGTGGTCGAAGACTCTGCCTGGCAGGGAAATCGGCGACTGGTCGACACCGTCGTCGAGTTGCTCGTCACGGCAGGGGAGGGGCGCAAGGACGCGGCGACGCACCGGATGACCGGCCGGGCCAGGGACGGCCGCCTGGTGCACTTCGCCGGCTCGCCGCAGGTCCGGCCCGGCGACGTCGTGCACACGACGGTGACCTACGCCGCGCCGCACCACCTCGTCGCGGACGGTCCGCTGCTCGCCCATCGACGGACCCGGGCCGGAGACGCGAGCGAGGCCGGCCTGCGGCCGGCGACACCCGGTGTGCTGCTGGGCATGCCGTCGGTCGGCGCGCCCGCCGGCTAGCGGGGCGCGGTGCGCTCGGCCTCGGCCAGCCAGTCCCGGCGGGCGGCCAGCGCCGCCTCGGTCTCGGCCACCCGACGGTCATCGCCCGCGGCCCGGGCCCGGACGACCGCGTTCTCGGCCTTCTCCACCGCTTGGCGCATCTGCTCGAGCAGCGGATTGCTGGCCGCGGCGGCCCGCTCGTCGACGGCGTCCCGGACCCGCTCCTCGGCCGCCCGCATGCGATCGTCGAGCGCGCGGGACGACTCCCGCGGCGCCGGTCCGACCGCGTCGTAACGTTCCTGGATCCGGCGCAGTGCTGCCCGGGCGCCGGGCCGGTCGGCGCCGGGGTCGAGCGCCTCCGCTTCGGCGATGAGGGCTTCCCGGGCCCGTTGGTTCTCCTGGTGTTCGGCGTCGCGGGCCTGCAGGACTTCGCCCCGCCGGGCGAAGAACGTGTCCTGCGCGGCACGGAATCTCGCCCAGAGCGCGTCGTCCACGGACTTGGCCGCGCGACCGGCCTCCTTCCACTCCCGCATCAGGGCTTTGAGCCGGGATGCGGTCGGGCCCCAGTCGCTGGACTGCGCCAGCTCCTCAGCCTCGGCGATCAACCGTTCCTTGTGCGCCCGGACCGCACCGCGTTCCTCGTCGAGTGCGGCGAAATGCGCCCCCCGCTTCCGCGTGAAGCTGTCCCGCGCGGTCCGGAGCCGTTTCCACAGTGCCTCGTCGGTACGCCGGTCCACGCCCTTGATCTCGCGCCACTCGTCGACGATCGCCCGGAACCGGTCGCCGGTCGCCTTCCAACCGGAGTCGCGGGTGGCCAGCTCCTCGGCCTCGACGACCAGCGTCTCCTTCGCCGCCGTCGCCCGCTCGCGGGCGGCGGCCCGGTCCACCGCGCGGGCATCCGCGCGGGCGCGCGCGGCGTCCACGAGGGCGGCCAGTCTTGTTTCGAGGGCGTCCAGGTCCCCGACGACGTGCGCCGTCGGGATCCCCGTGAGCAGCTCCCGGGCATGTTTCCCGGTGGCGCCCGGGTCACCGGCGCCCGAGGCCAGCCGCTGCTCGAGCAGCTCCACCTCGGTCACCAGGTCGGCGTAGCGCCGGGCGAAGTGCTCGAGACCGGCCTGCGGGTCGCCGGCCTGCCAGGACCCGACGCTGCGCTCACCGGCCGACGTACGCACGTAGACCGTGCCGTCGTCGTCGATGCGACCCCACGAGATCGCCGATCGGTCGGCGCCTGACGTCACCGGGCTGCTCCTCCTCGACACACGACCCTGTGCGCGGTGCCGATCTGGGCATTCTCACAGGTCGGGCGGCCGGTCGGCCACAGTGATACCTGCGCCGCAACGATCGGCCCCGCACGGGTTAGCCTTCCAGACATGCTGGCGTCAGACCACACCGGCGGCCACCTCGAGGTCATGCCGGCGCGGCGTCAGCCGTGACCCTGCCCACGCTGGTCGCGGTCGTCGGGCCGACCGGTGTCGGGAAATCGGCGCTGGCGGTCCGGGTGGCTCGCCAGATCGACGGCGAGATCGTCAACGCCGACTCCATGCAGCTCTACCGGGGCATGGACATCGGAACGGCGAAACCGACCGAGACGGAGCGCGGCGGCGTGCCGCACCATCTTTTCGACGTCTGGGATGTCACCGATCAGGCCAGCGTGGCCGAGTACCAGCGGCTCGCTCTCGCGGCGGTACGGGAGATACGGGGCCGGGGCCGCATTCCGATCCTGGTCGGCGGATCCGGGCTCTATGTCCGGGCTGTGGTCGACGAGATCGACTTTCCGGGAACCGACCCCACGGTGCGGGACCGCCTCGAACGGGAGCTCGCCGACGTCGGTGCACCCGATCTCCACCGGCGGCTGGCCGTCCTGGACCCGGCCGCCGCGCGGGCGATCCTGCCCAGCAACGGTCGCCGCATCGTCCGCGCACTGGAGGTCATCGAAATCTCGGGCCGGCCTTTCTCCGCGACCCTCCCGTCCTACGACGAGCGGGTCGGCTGCCGGCAGATCGGGCTGGACTGCGCCGACCTCGACACCCGGATCGAGGCCCGGGTCGACCGGATGTGGGGCGGCGGCCTGGTTGACGAGGTCCGGGGGTTGGTGGCCGTGGGCCTGCGTGCCGGGCGCACCGCGAGCCGCGCCCTGGGCTACGCACAGGTGCTCGAGATGCTCGACGGCCGGTGCTCGGCCGACGAAGCCCGCACGCGCACCCAGCAGGCCACCCGCCGATTCGCCCGGCGACAACGGTCGTGGCTCCGACGGGACCCGCGGGTGAGCTGGGTCGACGCCGACTCGCCGGAACTCGACGGCGACGTGCTGCGCCGTACGCTCGACTGAGGGCCCGCGATCGGCGTGGGACGAGGGAGGCCGCGTGGACGACGGGTTCGTCACCTTCGTGAAGGCTCACGGGACGGAGAACGACTTCGTCCTGCTGCCCGACCCCGATGACCGACTCGATCTCCGGCCCGGCCTGGTCCGGGCGCTGTGCGACCGCCGGGCGGGGATCGGCGCGGACGGGGTGCTGCGGGTCGTCCCGGCGCGCGAGGGCTCCGGAGCGCGGTGGTTCATGGACTACCGCAACGCGGACGGCTCGATCGCCGAGATGTGCGGCAACGGCATCCGGGTCTACGCCCGCTATCTCGTCGAGGCCGGGATGGCCGAGGCGGGGGAGATGGTCCTCGCCACCCGCGATGGGCTGCGGGAGGTCTACGTGCCCGAGCACGGGGACGTGACCGTCGACATGGGCACGCCGGACCTGCTGGACGCCCGCCCGACCGTCGGCGGTCGGACGGGCCTGGCGGTGTCGATGGGCAACCCGCATGTCGTCGTCCCGGTCGAGGACGAGGCCTCCCTCGACGCGCTGGACCTGTCCGCGCCGCCGGCGGTCGACCCGGCGCTGCCGACCGGTCAAAACGTCGAGTTCGTCGTACGGCGGGACAGGCGCCGACTGGTCGTGCGGGTGCACGAGCGCGGGGTCGGCGAGACCCGCTCGTGCGGCACCGGCGTGTGCGCCGCCGTCGTGGCGACGGTCGCACGGGAGGGATCGGGGCGCGGCGAGGCGTTCCTGGTCCGGGTGCCCGGCGGGACCCTCACGGTGCAGTGGCGCACCGACGGGAGGGTGCTGCTGCGGGGACCCGCGGTCCTCGTCGCGAGCGGGCGGCTGGCCGCGGCCTGGCTGCGCGACGTCGGTCACGCCTCGCCGTCGACCGGCTCCAGTACCGGATCCCCGGCCTCGACGAGCGGGGTTCCGGTCCCCGGTGCGGCCGCCGCAGGTTCGGGGTCATAGCCGGTCGGCAATTCGCGCATCCTGCGCAGCGGCGACAAGTAGGCCGGCAGGAAGACGAAGAGCGAGGCAATGGACGCCACCCACACCGTCTCGCGGACACCGATGGCCGAGCCCAGTACGCCGCCGATCAGGCCGCCCACCGGCATGGTGCCCCAGACGATGAAGCGCATGCTCGCGTTCATCCGGCCGAGCAGCCGGTCGGGGCAAAGCCCCTGCCGGAAGCTGACCTGGGTGATGTTGTAGATCGTGGAGCCGGCGAAGGTGGCGAAGAAGGCGATGGCAGGCAGCACGAGGAGCCACCCGTGCCCGGCCAGCGGATACAGCAGGCCGAAGACCCCGGCCACGGCGATGCTCTTCCAGATCGTCTGACCCTCCCCGTAGCGGTCGGCGACCCGGCGGGCCAGCAGCGCCCCGAGCAGGCCGCCGACGGCACCGACGCTGAAGAGCACACCGATGACGCCCGCGGACTCGTGCAGGATCCGGGCCAGCAGCACGATCATCATCGCCCCGCTCATCGCGGAGAACAGGTTGGAGCTTCCGGTCGTCGCCGCGATGGCGCGGAGGAACGGATCCCGGACGACGAAGGCCACGCCCTCCTTGATCTCCCGGCCGAGATGGGCGTCCACGGCCCGTTCCGGCCTGGGCTCCCGGTGACGTATCAGGCCGACCCACACCGCCGACCACAGAAAACTCACCGCATCGGCGAGCAGCGCCGTCGCCGGCGACAACACCTGGACGAGCAGCCCGCCGACACTGGGTCCGGCGACCATCGAGACGGACTGGCTGGCCTGCAGCTTGGCGTTGCCCTCGACCAGGTGCGTCCGGCCGACGAGGAACGGCAGGTAACTCTGGTAGGCCACGTCGAAGAAGACGGTGAACACGCCGTTGATCAGCACGACGGCGTACAGCTGCCAGATGGTGAGCCCGCCGAGGTAGGCGGCGACCGGCACCGAGCCGAGCGAGAGGCCGCGGCAGATGTCGGCGACGATCATGACGTTGCGGCGACGCATCCGGTCGACCCAGGCGCCCGCCGGCAGCCCGACCACGAGGAAGGCCAGCGTCTCGAACGTGGTGAGCAGGCCGACCTGGAACGGCGACGCGTGCAGCACGGTGACCGCGAGAAGCGGAGCGGCCAGCAGCGTGATCTGCGTGCCGAACTGGCTCACCGTGTCGCCGCACCACAACCGGACGAAGTCGCGGTGGTGGATCAGGCTCGTCGGCTCCTGGCGGTGGCGCACCCCTGCAGCCTGGGCGAGTGATTGGGAGTTGTCAATGACTTTGCCCGGGACGGCGGGCGAGGCCGGGGCGCTCCGGCTATTGGGAGTGCCTTCCGCGCTCTGCCGTGGCACCATCGAAGGACCGATGACCGAACCCATCGCGGCACAGAGGCCGCTCTTCGAAGCTGATGGCGAGGGCTTGGAGCTCGCCGAGCGTCAGGCACTGCGACGCGTCACGGGTCTGGCGACCGAACTCTCCGACGTCACCGAGGTCGAATACCGCCAGCTCCGCCTCGAGCGGGTGGTCCTCGTCGGCGTCTGGACCGACGGCAGCGCCGCGTCGGCGGACAACTCGATGGTCGAGCTCGCCGCCCTGGCCGAGACCGCCGGCTCCCAGGTCCTCGAGGCCCTGGTGCAGCGTCGGGACCGCCCGGACCCGGCGACCTACATCGGCTCCGGGAAGGCCCGCGAGCTGCGCGAGGTCGTGGTGGCGACCGGAGCCGACACCGTGGTGTGTGACGGCGAGCTGACCCCGGGCCAGCTGCGCCAGCTCGAGTCCGTGGTCAAGGTCAAGGTCATCGACCGGACGGCGCTGATCCTCGACATCTTCGCCCAGCACGCCCGCAGCAAGGAGGGCAAGGCCCAGGTCGAGCTCGCCCAGCTGCAGTACCTCATCCCGCGGCTGCGGGGCTGGGGTGAGTCGATGTCCCGGCAGGCCGGCGGCCGGGTCGCCGGCGGTGGCGGCATCGGCACCCGGGGACCGGGCGAGACCAAGATCGAGACCGACCGTCGGCGGATCCGGGCGCGGGTGGCCAAGCTGCGTCGCGAGATCGACGGGATGTCGCAGGTCCGGGGCACCAAACGGCAGGAGCGGGTTCGCCGCGAGGTGCCGGCCGTCGCGATCGCCGGCTACACCAACGCCGGCAAGTCCAGCCTGCTCAACCGGCTCACCGGGGCAGGCGTGCTGGTCGAAGACGCCCTGTTCGCCACCTTGGACCCGACCGTGCGCCGCGCCCACACCCGGGACGGCCGCGAGTTCACGCTCACCGACACCGTCGGATTCGTCCGGCATCTGCCCCACCAGCTCGTCGAGGCGTTCCGCTCGACGCTGGACGAGGTCACCGACGCCGACCTGCTGGTGCATGTCGTCGACGGCTCCCATCCCGACCCGGAGTCACAGATCGACGCCGTGCACGAGGTGCTCGGCGAGATCGACGCCACCCGGGTGCCCGAGATCCTCGTGATCAACAAGGTGGACGCGGCCGATCCGGACGTGCTGGCCCGGCTCCGCCGGCTGCACCCGGAGGCGGTCACCGTCTCCGCCCGCACGGGCGCCGGGCTCGACGGGCTGGTGGACGTCCTCGAGGACCGGGTGCCGCGTCCACAGGTCGAGGTCACCGTGCTCGTCCCCTACCAGCGCGGCGACCTGGTCTCCCGCGTGCACGACGCCGGCGACATCCTGACGAGCGAGCACACGCCCGAGGGCACCCTCCTGCACGCCCGGGTCCACGGGGAACTGGCCGCGGCGCTGGAGCGCTACGCGGTCGCCCTACCCGGCTGATCCGTCCGATGCGTCGCGAAAAGCCGGGACTGCCCTCGTCTGCCGTCGCGCAGACCGCGGGGGACGGCGTACTGTAAGCGGGCAGGCACGTCGAACCGACAGGAGCATGCTGATGCTGGGTGAGCTCAGCCCGTGGCACTTGCTGATCGTTGCCGTGGTCTTCTTGGCCCTCTTCGGATACAAGAAGCTGCCGGACGCCACCCGTTCCGTCGGGCGGTCGCTGCGCATCTTCAAGTCCGAGATGAAGGGCATGCACGATGAAGAGCCGGCGAGCGAGCAGCCCGCCAAGACCCCGCCGGTGATCGAGGCGGGACGGCCGGCGCCGACCGCGGCGTCGCAGCACTCGACGGCCGACTCGGGCACGCCGCCCGCGCCGCCGACGAGTGGCGTCTAGCCGACCCTCACCACCCACCGACCCGGCCGTGCCGGCCGGGGTCGCGGCGTCGTCCGGCCGCGTGCCCGGAGATCGCGGGTCGATCCGCGCCCCGGGCCGGGCGCTTGTCGTCGGCTGTGTCCTCTTGGTCGCGTGGATCACGCTCGACGTGCTGTGGCGTGGTCCCTGGACCCGGCTCGATGCCGTGATCGGTGGCCGGGTTGCCGGATGGGGTCTGCGCGACCAGGTCTGGCCGGATCACCTCCTGTACGCACTCACCCTCTTCGGCGGCCGCGCAGAAATCCTGGTTTTCCTCGGCGGATTCGCTCTGGTCCTCACCTGGCGACGACGGACCTGGCAGCCTCTGCTGCGCTTCGTCGTGGCCCTCGCGCTGCTCACCGTCACCGTCTACGCTTTCAAGCTCGGCGTGGGCCGGACGGCGCCGACGACGGACCTCCTGCACGCCGGCGGCGAGTCCTACCCGTCCGGACACGTTCCCAACGCGATCCTGATGTGGGGCCTGGCGGCCTGGCTGGCCGCCGACTATGCCGCGCCGGCCCCCGTGCAACGGGCGCTGAACTGGCTGCGTTACGCCGCCCCACTCCTTGCCGCGGTCGGGATGCTCCTCCTCGACTACCACTGGTTCTCCGACCTCGTCGCGGGCGCCGCGGTCGGCATCCTCCTGCTGTGGGTGCTCCACCGGGTCTTCGACAGGCGGGTCTTCGACGGACGGGCGCAGCGCGACCTGCGGGTCTGAGTCAGACCTTGCGGAGCACCGTGACCACCCGGCCGAGGATGGTCGCCTCGTCCCCGGGGATCGGCGCGTAGGCGGGGTTGTGCGGGAGCAGCCAGGCGTGGCCGTCGCGCCGCCGGAACGTCTTGACGGTGGCCTCGCCGTCGATCATCGCCGCAACGATGTCGCCGTTGTCGGCGGACTGCTGCTGGCGGACCACGACCCAGTCGCCATCGGTGATCGCGGCATCCACCATCGAATCGCCCGCGACGCGCACGAGGAACAGGGTGCCCTCCCCGACCAGTTCCCGGGGGAGGGGGAAGACGTCCTCCACGGCCTGCTCGGCGAGGATCGGACCCCCGGCGGCGATCCGGCCCACGACGGGCACGTAGGTCGGGGTCGGATGCTGTTCGTCGACCGCGGGCGTCGACGGGCTGGTGGTCGACGACGAGTCGCCCGATCCACCCGGTATGCGCACATCCACCGCCCGCGGGCGGTTGGGGTCGCGGCGGAGCAGGCCCTTGCGCTCCAGCGTCGCCAGTTGATGCGCGACGCTGGACGTCGAGGTGAGCCCCACCGCCTCGCCGATCTCCCGGACGCTGGGCGGGTAGCCGCGCCGGTGGACCGAATCGCGGATGACCTCGAGAACCCGGCGCTGGCGGGCGGTCAGACCGCTGGCGTCGGCCGGTCCGTCCGGCAGGGACCGCACCGCTGACGGGCCGCGGGTACGGCGGGTCTTGGCGCTCGTCGGTGTGGCGTCTTTCCCGGCATCTGTCCCTCGGGTGGTGCGCGACCGGCCGCTCACGTCGTTGCCTCCCTGCCGTCGGTCCGCCGGTGGCCGGTTGCTCTCCCGAGCGCTCGACCGGGTCGGTGGACTGATCTCCCGGAATGTCTCCTTCGGTCTGCCCTGAACGGTAGCGAGTTTCGCCACACAGTCCAAACATCTGTTCGAACGACACGCCGCGAGGCCTCGATCTCGTCGGACCCCCGTGATAGACATCGCACAGGAGTTCGAATCGAACACCCGTTCGACCGACCGGCCCGCTCGAGCCTGTGGGGAGTCGTGAGGTCGGACTCCGACGGCAGGGAGTCATCGTGTCCATCGCCTATGACGTCCGCCCACTACGACCGCCGGCTGGGCGGACCTGCCCGGCGCCGGCGGCCGTCCCGGTGCGCCGGCCGTGCGTGATCATCGAGTTCCCCCCGCCCGTGACCGCGCCCCGATCCCGTCCGGCGCGGCACCCGGTCCGGCTGACCCGCCGGGGGCGCCGACTGGCCGCGTCGGCGCTCGGGGCGGTCGGGATGGGCGCAGTCGTGGCCGGCTTGGTCGGGCTGGCCGGGGTCGGTGCCCACGCGCTCAGCGGGGGAGCCGCCCCGGACACCGCCGTCCCGCGGACGTCGCCGCCCGCCGTGGTGGTGCGGGCGGGGGACTCCCTGTGGTCGATCGCGCACGCGATTGCGCCCGACGCGGACCCGCGGGCGGTCGTCGCCTCGCTGCGCGCACGCAACCACCTGGTCACCGGCGCGGTGCGTCCGGGCCAGCGTCTCGTCGTTCCCCGGCCGGCGCCGTGACGTCCGTCGGGACCGCGCCGGGGTGCCGAACGACCGGCGAAATCCCGAGGCGCGACGGGCGCGCCGGGCTTGCGCGCCAATTCTCGAGAGCCTACTGTCCACTACTACATCTAGTGGTTACACTGGTGTAAGTTGTACACAGGTTGCGTTGAGTTGTCCTCATCCGGTGCACAGGTTGTCCTCAGCGTTATCCACAACCGGAGCCGGATCGCGGGCGATCGGGGTGGATTTCGGCGTACGGACGACGGCCCGGGCGTGACCGTGGACCGCGCAGAAGACGGGCCCGGCGACGACCGGGCACAGCGGCGACGAGCAGGGCTCGTCGACTCGGGGGAGGAGGATCGATGCGCTGCCCGTACTGCAAGTTCGGTGACTCGCGAGTGGTCGACTCCCGCGAGGTCGACGACGGCCAGGTCATCCGCCGCCGCCGGTCCTGCCCGGAGTGCTCGCGGCGATTCACCACCGTCGAGGAGCCGACTCTTGCCGTGATCAAACGGAGCGGGGTCACGGAGCCGTTCAGCCGGACGAAGGTGATCGACGGCGTACGTCGCGCCTGCCAGGGACGGCCGGTCGACGAGGACGCGTTGGCACTGCTCGCCCAGCACGTGGAGGACGCCGTCCGGGCGACCGGGTCGGCGGAGATCCCGAGCCACGACGTCGGGTTGGCGATCCTCGGACCGCTGCGGGAGCTGGATGAGGTGGCCTACCTGCGCTTCGCCAGCGTCTACCGCTCGTTCGACTCGATCGCCGATTTCGAAGCCGAGATCCAGACCCTGCGCCGCAAGTCGGCGCCCGCCCCGTAGCGGCGGTCGCGCCGCCTCCGCACCGGAGCCTGCCGCCGACCCCCGATCGACAGCTGCACGACAGACCGATGAACGAGAGACAGATGAACGACCGACGAGTTGCACGCCACGACGAAGGGACCACGGTCATGACCGAGACCACCGGCCGCCCATCGACCCGCACCGGATCCACCCGCCCGGTCGACGGGCTGCGGGTCAATCGCGTCTACACCCGGGAGGGGGTCCACCCCTACGACGAGGTGACCTGGGAACGCCGCGACGTGGTGATGACCAACTGGCGCGACGGCACGGTCAACTTCGAACAGCGCGGCGTGGAGTTCCCGGAGTCCTGGAGCGTCAACGCCACCAACATCGTCACCACGAAGTACTTCCGTGGCGCGGTCGGCACTCCGCAGCGTGAGGTCAGTCTCCGGCAGCTCATCGACCGGGTGGTCGGCCGCTATCACGCGACCGGGCTCGAGCGCGGGTACTTCGCCTCCGAGGCCGACGCGGACATCTTCGCTCAGGAGCTCACCTGGATGCTGCTGCACCAGGTCTTCAGCTTCAACTCGCCGGTCTGGTTCAACGTCGGGACGACGGCGCCGCAGCAGGTGTCGGCGTGCTTCATCCTCGCGGTCGACGACACCATGGACTCGATCCTCAACTGGTACCGCGAGGAGGGATTGATCTTCAAGGGCGGCTCGGGGTCCGGGCTCAACCTCTCCCGGATCCGGTCCAGCAAGGAACTGCTGTCCTCCGGCGGCACCGCGTCCGGCCCGGTGAGCTTCATGCGGGGTGCGGACGCCTCGGCGGGGACGATCAAGTCCGGCGGCGCGACCCGGCGGGCGGCGAAGATGGTCGTCCTCGACGTCGACCACCCGGACATCGAGGAGTTCATCGAGACCAAGTCGCGCGAGGAGGACAAGATCCGGGCGTTGCGCGACGCCGGCTTCGACATGGACCTCGGTGGGCGCGACATCGCCAGCGTGCAGTACCAGAACGCCAACAACTCGGTGCGGGTGTCCGACGAGTTCATGCGGGCGGTGCAGGACGGCACCGAGTTCGGCCTGCGGGGGAGGCTTTCCGGCGAGGTCCTGGAGACCGTCGACGCCCGCTCGCTCTTCGCCAAGATGGCCACAGCTGCCTGGGAATGCGCCGACCCCGGCATCCAGTACGACGACACGATCAACGATTGGCACACCAACCCCGAGACCGGCCGGATCACCGCCAGCAACCCGTGCTCGGAGTACATGAGCCTGGACAACTCGTCGTGCAACCTGGCGTCGCTCAACCTGCTGAAGTTCCTGCGCGACGACGGCACCTTCGACTCGGCGACCTTCGTCAAGGCGGTCGAGATCGTCATCACGGCGATGGACATCTCCATCTGTTTCGCCGACTTCCCGACCGAGGCGATCGGCGAGACGACCCGTGCCTACCGGCAGCTCGGCATCGGCTACGCCAATCTCGGTGCGCTGCTGATGGCGACCGGGCACGCCTACGACTCCGACGGCGGCCGCTCACTCGCCGGTGCGATCACCTCATTGATGACCGGCACCGCCTACCGCCGTTCGGCCGAGCTCGCCGGCGTCGTCGGCGCGTATGACGGCTACGCCCGCAACGAGTCCGCGCACCGGCGGGTCATGCGCAAGCACGCCGCCGCCAACGACGAGATCCGGGCGATCGGCGCCGATGACGCCGCCGTGCTCAAGCAGGCGACTGCGGAGTGGCGGCAGTGCCTGAAGGTCGGAGACAAGAACGGCTGGCGCAACGCCCAGGCCTCCGTGCTGGCTCCGACCGGCACCATCGGGCTGATGATGGACTGCGACACGACCGGGGTGGAGCCCGATCTGGCGCTGGTCAAGTTCAAGAAGCTCGTCGGCGGCGGCTCGATGCAGATCGTCAACCAGACCGTGCCGCGGGCGCTGCGCAGGATGGGCTACCCCGAAGAGCAGATCGAGGCGATCGTCGAATACATCGCCGAGCACGGGCACGTGGTCGACGCGCCGGGACTGCGACGCGAACACTACGAGGTGTTCGACTGCGCGATGGGTGAGCGGTCGATCCCGCCGATGGGTCACGTCCGCATGATGGGGGCGGTCCAGCCGTTCATCTCCGGGGCCATCTCCAAGACGGTCAACATGCCCGAATCGGCGACGGTGGCCGACATCGAGGGCATCTACGCCGAGGGCTGGCGGCTCGGCCTCAAGGCACTGGCCATCTACCGGGACAACTGCAAGGTCGGCCAGCCGCTGTCGGACGCGCGGGCGAAGAAGGCGAGCGCCGACCCGCAGATCGTCGAGGTCGCCCGGCCGACCCGGACCCGGCTGCCGAAGTCCCGGCCGAGCAACACCACGTCGTTCGCGGTGGGCGGGGCCGAGGGATACATGACCGCCGGTTCCTACCCCGACGACGGGCTCGGCGAGGTCTTCCTCAAGCTCGGCAAGCAGGGCTCGACGCTCGCCGGAGTGATGGACGCCTTCTCGATCGCGATCTCGATCGCACTGCAGTACGGCGTGCCGTTGGAGAGCTACGTCCGCAAATTCGTCAACATGCGGTTCGAGCCGGCGGGGATGACCGACGACCCCGACATCCGCATCGCCCAGTCAGTGGTGGACTACATCTTCCGACGCCTCGCGCTCGACCACCTGTCCCTGGAGCAGCGCACCGAGCTCGGCATCTTCACCGCGGCCGAACGGTCCGCGCAGGTGGCGACGTCCTACGGGTCCGGTGGCGACGAGGAGGAGTTCGACCACGAGGGCGCCGCGGCGTCGGCACCGGTGGAACGGGCCCGCACGACCGGTAGCGACAGCGCAACCGAGGTGACCGATCCGTCGGTGCACTCCTCGACCGAGCTGATCGAGGCGGTCCAGGGGAAGGCCGCCGACGCCCCGCTGTGCCTCACCTGCGGCACGAAGATGCGTCCCGCCGGCTCCTGCTACGTCTGTGAGGGGTGCGGCTCGACCAGCGGCTGCAGCTGACCTCGCCGGCCAGAAGGGGGAACCGGGTCCCGGCCGGTTCCCCCTTCTGCGTGTGCGGGTAATTCCGCATCAACGTGACGTTCATGCGGCTAGAGCGCCTCAACGTGACGTTGATGCGGAATGGATGGGTGGAGCCAGATCCTCGGTTGCCGATGCGCGGCCGCGGCGTGACGTACGTGACCGGGCGCTATACCGGCGCCATCGTGTAGGTCTCGACCAGCGTCCAGGGGCCACCGCCGACGGACATCTCGTTGGTGAACCGCAGACCCGGTCCCGCCGAGCGGTTCCAGCGGAGCCGCAGCCGCACCGGACCATCCCCGAAGTTCTCGTAGGTGAGCACGTCGCCGTCGATGCGTCCCCGCATGATGTCGGCCTGCCCGTTGTTGTCGGTCAGCACGGCGCGGTATTCGCCGGCCTGGGTGTCCCAGCCGGTCACCCAATGCAGTTTCCAGGTCAGGACGTAGCTGCCGTCGGCGAGGAACTGGTCCTGCTCGTAGTCTCCGACGATCCAGAGCCCGCCGTGGATGCGGTGGTGGACGCCTCGACCCACCGCGGTCATCGCCGGCGTGCCGGGCCCCATGCCGCCCGCCTCGATCTGTCCCGTCCAGGTGACGTCAGGAAAGAACCGGGCCAGGTGATCGATCTCCGGTCCTGGAACGGCGGGTGGGGGAACCGCAGCCACCCCCGGGTCCGCTGTCGCCATTGTGTGCCGCCTCCCCATCGAGGTCTCTGTCGCCAGCATGACACGCTGCGCCGCCGGTCCCGCCCGACTTGGCTCGACCGACCGTTCCCGCCACCCGGTCCGGGTGACGGGCCGCCGCCGACCGGCCGGGGCTCGGTAGCGTGACGGGGACACCGAGCGCGAGGAGGAGCCGATGGCCGACGACGATGCCGACGGGGACCCGGTCCGGTGGGCGATCCTCGGTGCGGCCAACATCGCCGCCCGGTCCTTCGTACCCGGACTCGCCGCAGCCGGTGGCGGGGTCGCGGAGATCGTCGCGGGCCGCGATCCGGCCCGCACCGACGCATTCGCCCGACGGCACGGCGTGCGGCGTACTGCCGCCGGCTACCGTGCGGCCATCGACGATCCCGCTGTCGACGCGGTCTACATTCCGCTGCCGAACGCGCTGCACGCGCAGTGGACGGTCGCGGCGCTGCAGGCGGGAAAGGCGGTCTTCTGCGAGAAGCCGATGTGCGACGACGCCCAGCAGACCGCGGAGGTGCTCGATGTCGCCGCGACCGCCGGGCGCCCGCTGTGGGAGGCGTTCGTCTTCCCGTTCCAGGAGCAGACCGCCAGGGTGCGCGGGCTGCTCGCCGACGGAGCCATCGGTGAGATCCGGGAGATCCATTCGACGTTCCATTTCACCCTGAGCAACCCGGACGACATCCGGCTCTCCGCCCAGTTGTCCGGAGGCGCACTCGCCGACGTCGGGTGCTACCCGGTCCGGTGGGCCAGGCTGGTCTTCGACGCCGAACCGGAATCCGCCCGGGCGTCGCAGGTGCTCGCCGACTCCGGTGTCGACGCCGAGACCTGGGGGTCGTTGGACTTCGCCGGAGGACGGCGGCTGCTGTTCTCCTGCAGTATCACCAAAGCCCGTGACACGACGGCACGCGTGCTCGGCAGCACCGGAGAACTGCGCCTGAGCAGCCCGTTCCACGGGGGCATCACCGACACGGTGCAGCTCCGCCGGCCCGACGGCACCATCGTCATCGAACGGTCCGGGACCGCCGATCCGCCGTTCACCGCGGCGATCCGGCACATCAATGCCGTGCTGCGGGGGCAGGAGGCGCCCCGGCACCTCGCTATCGACGACGCCTTCGGCAATGCCGCGGCGCTCGATGCCATCCGCCGCAGCGCCGCGGGAGCGGGCGAGCCGGTCAGGACACCCGGATCTTGAGCTCCGGCAGTCCGACGGCGTCGCAGGTTTCGTTGACCACGCGGGCGTCGTCGGTGAAGCCCGCGCGGCTGTCGAGGTCGGGCTGCTCGTCTCGGTTCAGCACGAAGTAGTCGACGGCCCCGCGGATCGCCACCAGGCTGCGGGCGTCGAGGTCATCCGCGGCCTCGATGAGGGACAGCAACGCGTCGGCGATCCGCGCCGCGGCGCCGAGATCGAGCTGGTCGTTGTCGAGCGCCTCACGGACCAGTTCCTCGAGATGGCGGATGACCTTCTGCCGGAGGTCGCGCACGCCGAGCGCCGGTACGGCGGTGGGATCGGTCATGGCCGCAGCATCGCACGGGCCTTGGCGGTGGCTGCCGGGGAGGTACCTGTCGCGGACCGATGCGCAGCACAAACTTCCACCCTCACGGCCGGCAAAGGTGGTCGGCAACCCGCCGTCCACACCCTCGGACGCGGTCCACAGCCGGCGACCTGACACTGGCCCGACCCCGTCCCGCGGAGCAGCGTCACTGCCATGACACCCGCCGAAACACCGACGACCGACCCGCTGCTCATCCGGGTGACCGGGCCCCGGGACCTGGTCGACCTCGTGCCCTACCTGGTCGGGTTCCGCCCGTCGGAGAGTCTGGTCCTGGTCTCGATGAGCGGCCGTCGGCGACGGGTGGGCCTCACTCTGCGCGTCGACCTCGACGGCCTGCGGGCCGGACCCGAGGTCCTCGACACCTGCGTGAGCCATCTGATCCGGGCCGGTGCCGCCGGCGTCATGCTCCTCGTCTACCGCGACCCGACCGGACCGGAGGACTCCGAGGTTCCCCGGGCCGCCGCCGCAGGGTCGTCGCTGCCCGAGGGCGATCTGGTCGACCGGGCGGTACAGGCCATCCATGCCCGCGGTGTCCACGTGGACGAGGCGTTGCTCGTCACCGGCGACCGCTGGTGGTCCTACCTGTGCCACGACCCGGCGTGCTGCCCACCAGAGGGCAGCCGAATCACGCGATCCGACCAGCCCTCGGCGGTCGTCGCGGCGGCGACCGTGGCCGGTCTGGTGGCCGCACCGGACCGTCGGAGTCTGGAGCACTCACTGGATCCGGCACCGACGGCGCGCCGTGCCGCCGTCGCCAGGCTCGTCGCCGACGCGCAGGCCCGGGCCGACCGTAGCGCCGCCGACGGGCCGTCGGAGAGTTCGCGAGCCCGGGTCGTCGCGGAGGTGGCCACCGCGGTCGCCGGGCAACGACGCGGGCGGCGTCCGCCCGACGACATGGTGGTGGCCGGTCTGCTCGTCGCGCTGCGCGACATCGCGATTCGCGACCACTGCTGCCAGCACGCGGCCAGGCCGGACTCGGCGGCGATGCAGTCGCTGTCCGGACACCTCGCCCGGCTGGCCACCGCACCCTACGACGTCGCGCCCTACACCGTGCTCGCCTTCTGCGCCTGGCGTGACGGCAACGGTGCGCTGTCGCGGATCGCCGTCGAGCGGGCGTTGCGCAGCGACAAGAGCTACTCCATGGCGGTGCTGCTCCAACAGGCGTTGGACCACGGCATCGATCCGTCGACCTGGCGCGACCCGCGATGACCGACCGCGCCGGCGCGTCAGACCAGGTCCGGCTGCCGCCATGGTTCGCCGAGGACGTGCTGCGCGAGGAATGCCCGCACGGTCTCGTACCAGACCGTGGCATTGCCGGGCGTCAGCACCCAGTGGTTCTCGTCCGGGAAGTAGAGGAACGACGCATCCACCTCGTGCCGGACGAGGTCGTACCAGAGCTTCAGGCCTTCCCCGATCGGCACCCGGTAGTCCTTGTCGCCGTGGACGACCAGCATCGGCGTGCGGACGTCGCGCACGAACCGGTGCGGGGAGTTGGCGTCGTAGCGTTCCCGGGTCTCGAGGGGATCGCCGAACTCCCGTTGCCAGTACCACGACACGTCGGTCGTGCCGGAGAACCCCTCGAGGTCCCAGAGGCTGGCATGGGTGACGACCGCCTTGAACCGGTCGGTGTGCGTCGCGACCCAGTTCGCCATGTACCCGCCGAACGAACCGCCCATCGCGGCGGTACGCGTGTCGTCGATGTCCTCCCGCTTGCAGGTGGCGTCGGTGATGGTCATCAGGTCGGTGAACGGCCGATCGCCCCAGGCACCCCAGCCGCGGCGGATGAAGTCGGGTCCGTATCCGGTGGACAGCGCCGGGTCGGGCAGCAGGACCGCGTAGCCCTGGGAGGCCAGCAGCCACGGGTTCCACCGCCAGGACCAGGCGTTCCAGCTCGAGAGCGGGCCACCGTGTATCCAGAGGAGCAGCGGAGCCGGGCTGGCCGCGGAGGCGCCGTCGGGCAGCACCAGCCATGCGCGCAGCCGCGTGTCGTCATCGGCCCGCGCGGTCACCTCGGTGACCGTGCCCGGCAGGGTCCCGACGTCTCCCGGGCTCGGCAGGAGTACGCCGTCCTGGTCTGCCGGGCCCGGCTCGAGCCGCACCGGGGTCGCCGGCAGGTCGTAGCCGGTGCGCAGGGCGTAGAGGTGCGCCCCGTCCGGCGAGACGACGAGGTCGCTGTGGGCTCCCCGAGCGGTCAGCCGGGTCACGGCGCCGCCGGCCAGATCCAGCCGGAAGACCGGGGCATGACCTGCCTCGTCGGCGATGAAGAACACCGACGACCCGTCCGCCGAGAACGTCGGGTGCATGGGCCAACCCGCGAACGACGGCGCGGGATCGTGGCCCTCGCCGGTCGCCGCGTCGACGAGCCACAAGGAGGTCGTCGGCGGCTCGTCCCAGGTCGGCTGGCTGTCGCGGACGCAGATCAGCGACGCGCCATCCGGGCTGAAGGCGGGCTGGCCGAATTCGGCCGCCTCGTCGGTCACGACGGCACGGCGTTCGCCGGACGCCCGGTCGGCGACCACGATCGTCGGACGACGCGTCGCCGGCCCGTGGTCGACCTCCCAGCCGTAGGCGACCAGCGTCCCGTCCGGGCTCACCGCGATCTCCCCGGTCACCCGTCCCTCGGGTGTCGGCGTCAGGTCGCGTGCCTCGCCGAGGCGCTCGTCGGCCCCCGCCGCGGCGGGGGCCAGCGGGTCCGCCACGAACACCCGGGTCTCGGCCGGACCGAGGTCGTGATCCCAGAGGCGCACCGGATAGCTGCGGTGCAGGATGGCCGACACCCCGGTGTCCTTGCGGGCGGCGCGCTTCTTCTTGTCCTCCTCCGCGGTCGTGAGTCCCGGCATGACCTCGGAGGTCAGCACGATCTCCCCGGAGTCCTTGGCGACGGCCACCGAGCCGATCCCGCCTGGGCGGGCGGCGATCTGGCGCGCCTCACCGGCGCCGTCGGGGAGCAACCACAGCGCGGGATGGTCCGTGTCCGGGTCGTCGACCTGGGGGTCCGGGCGTTTGGAGGTGAAGAGCAGCCGACCGTCCGGGAGAAAGACGGGCTGGGACTCTCCGGGGGCGGACCGGGTCAGCCGGTGCGGCGGCCGCGTTCCCGCCGGGTCGATCTCCCACAGGGCCGTGACGTATTTCTTCCGGTCGGCGTTGAGCGTGGACAGACTCGTCACCAGCCGGGCGCCGTCCGGCGACAGCGCCAGCCCGCCGAGACGGGGGAGTGCGACGTAGTCGGCGAGGTCGGCGAAGGCGTGCCCCGCCGTCCCCGACTCATCGCGGGCGGAGCGGGCTGGGTCGGTCGGCTGCGTGGGCACGGTCACTCCTCGGTTATGACGCCACTACGCGACACCGTACTGATCGGCGGCCCGACTGCGCACCGCCCGTTCGCGCCGTTCCGCGGAGTCCGTCCGCTCAGTCGGTGCTGACGAACACGTGGGTGGACACGAGTTCGTCGAAGGTCGCCTCCGGCCGGCCATCGGCGCGCACCACGACGCCGCCGTCGTCGGAGGGGTAGACCTGCACCGCCAGGCCGGGTTGCAGCCCGGCCTCCAGCAGCGCGTGCATGGTGGCGGCGTCGGGCTGGATCTGCTCGCTGATCCGGCGTACGACGACCGAGGTTCCGCCGTCGACGGCGGCGGCCCGCAACGTGGTGAGCGACTGCGCCGATTCGGGGACGACCGCCCCGCCGAGCTCGTCGAGGCCCGGGATCGGGTTGCCGTGCGGGCACTGGGTCGGGTTGTCCAGGAGCGAGTAGATCTTGCGTTCTACCTGCTCGGACATGACGTGCTCCCACCGACAGGCCTCGGTGTGCACGTCCTCCCAGTCCATCCCGATGATCCGGACGAGCAGCAACTCGGCCAGCCGGTGCTTGCGCATCACCGCCACCGCGAGGCTGTGCCCGGTGGGGGACAGGACCAGATGCCGGTCCCCCTCGACCGCGACCAGGCCGTCGCGCTCCATCCGCGCCACGGTCTGGCTCACCGTGGGTCCACTTTGCTTGAGCCGCTCGGCGATGCGGGCGCGCAGCGGGACGACCCCCTCCTCCTCGAGCTCGTACACCGTGCGGAGGTACATCTCCGTGGTGTCGATGAGGTCGCTCACGCCTGCGATGGTACGGCGCCGGCCCGGCGGGTGCGGCAGACTGGTCGACCGTGAGCGACCTCATCGAACCGACCGAACTCGCCGCCGCCCTGGGCGCGGCGGACGCCCCGGTGCTGCTCGACGTGCGGTGGAGTCTTGGCGGGCCGTCCGGCGCGGACCAGTACGCAGACGGCCACCTGCCCGGGGCGGTGTTCGTCGACCTCGACCGGGACCTGGCCGGCCGGCCCGGCGCCCGCGGCCGCCACCCCCTGCCCGACCCGGCCGCCCTGCAGCAGGCGATGCGCCGGTGGGGCATCTCGACGGGGGCCCCGGTGGTGGTCTACGACGCCGCCGATTCGACCAGCGCCGCGCGGGCCTGGTGGGTGCTGCGGTGGGCCGGGCATCACGAGGTCCGGGTGCTGGACGGCGGGATCGCGGCGTGGCTGCGGGCGGGGCACCCGGTCGACATCGCGATACCGACGCCCGTGCCCGGCGACGTCAGCGTGCATCCGGGAGACATGCCGACCCTCGACGCCGCCCAGGCCGCGGACGTCGCGCGGGTGGGGCGCCTGCTCGACGCGCGCAGCCCCGAGCGCTACCGCGGCGAACTGGAGCCGGTCGATCCGGTCGCCGGGCACGTGCCGGGTGCCCGCAGCGCCCCCACCGCGGGCAACGTCGACACCGCCGGGCAGTTCCTGCCCGCGGAGCAGCTCCGGGCCCGCTTCGTCGATCTCGGGGTCACCGACGGGGTGTCGACCGGCGCCTACTGCGGCTCCGGGGTCACCGCCGCGCACGAGGTGCTCGCCCTGCGCCTCGCCGGCGTCCCGGCCGCGCTCTACGTCGGCTCGTGGAGCGAATGGGTGCGCGACCCGGACCGGCCGGTCGCCACCGGGGCCGGGCCCTGACCGGCGCTTCGGTTCGTCACGGCTGAGGTGGTGGCGGCCCAGTCATTGGCGGCTCAGTTCTTGGCATAGTGCGGCAGCACCTTCACCAGCAGTGCCCGGCCGATCCGCTGCGAGGTCGCGTCGGTGTCGGTGTAGGCCTTCACCACGCCCTCTTCGGTCGCGCTCCGGCCCTCCGCCACGACGATGTCGCCGCCGTCGAGGGTCGCCGCCGGGTGCCCGGAGATCGTCGTGTCCCGGCCGCTGTTCTCCGCCTTCTGCTGCGCCACGGTGAAGGTGCTGAACTCGTCGACGATCACGAAGACGCCGCCCGAGGAGAAGGTGCAGCCGGCCCCGAAGGTCGACCGCTTGGTCCGCGGGATCGTCCCGAAGATCTGCCGCAGATCGGCGGGGCTCACCATCGTGCAGATCGCGCCGTTCGACGTGGTGTCCGCCGATCCGCTGGGCGAGGGCGTCGTCGTCGACCCGGTCGACGGCGAGGGTGCGGACGGGCTCGGCGACGGCCCGGTGCTCGCGGACGGGAGAGACGTGTCGATGCCGCCGCCGCTCGGCCCGGCCGACGGGGTGGGGCCGGCCACGAACGTCCCGGCGCCGGCGACTGCCGACCCGCATCCGGTCGCGGCCACGACCACAAGCAGGGCCGCGGCGCCGCGGAGCCTGCGTCGCTGGGTCACGTCCGGTCCGATCGTCATCCCTACGTCCTGCGATCGTAGGTGCCCGGTGCGGGGGATGAGGCGATTCGGGGGGTTCGGTCCGGGTAGCGTCGACCCCCGTGAGCGACTCCGTGGCGGTGTTCTGGGACGACGGCTACCTGGCCTACGACATGGGTCCGACCCATCCGCTGCACCCGGTGCGGTTGGCGCTGACGATGGATCTGGCCCGTGCCTACGGCGTCCTCGACCGGTCCCCGGTGCGCATGGTGGCGCCGGAGGCGGCCACCGACCGGATGCTGCGCATGGTCCACGAGCCGGGCTACGTCGAGGCGGTGCGCAAGGCGAGCGCCGATCCGAGTTATGTCGGATACGGCCTCGGTACGCCGGACAACCCCGTCTTCGCCGGCATGCACGACTCGGCGGCCCTGATCGCCGGCGGCAGCGTCGGCGCGGCGGATCTGGTGTGGACCGGTGCGGTCCAGCACGCGGTCAACATCGCCGGCGGCCTGCACCACGCGATGGCCGGCGCGGCGTCCGGATTCTGCGTCTACAACGACGCCGCGCTCGCGATCGCCCGCATGCTCGCGCAGGGTGCCGAGCGGGTCGCCTACGTCGACGTCGACGTCCACCACGGCGACGGCGTGCAGGAGGCCTTCGCCGACGATCCGCGGGTGCTGACGATCAGCCTGCACGAGAGCCCGCTCACCCTCTTCCCGGGCACCGGGTTCCCGGCGGAGGTCGGCCGCGGCGAGGCGGCCGGGACGGCGGTCAACGTCGCGCTCCCGGCCGGAACCGACGATCACGGCTGGCTGCGGGCCTTCCATGCCGTCGTGCCGAGCATGCTGCGCTCCTTCGCCCCCGAGGTGCTGGTCACCCAGGCCGGCTGCGACGCCCACCGCGAGGATCCGCTCGCCAACCTGGCGCTGACGGTCGACGGGCAGCGGGCGTCCTACGCCGAGCTGCACCGCCTCGCGCACGAGCTGTGCGGCGGCCGCTGGGTGGCGCTCGGCGGCGGAGGTTACGGCCTGGTGCGCTGCGTGCCGCGGGCCTGGACCCACCTGCTGGCCGAGGTGACCGGCGAACCGATCGACCCGGCGACCGACATCCCCGCCGAGTGGGCGGCGGGCGTACGACGGCGGGGTCTGGACACCGCTCCGCCGACCCGGATGACCGACGGCGTGGATCCGTCCTGGTCGCCGTGGCAGCCGGACGCGGCCGATCCGCTCGACCGTGCCATCGGCGCGACGCGGCGCGCGGTCTTCCCGTTGCACGGCCTCGACCCGGACGATCCCCGGGACTGACCGGTGACCGGGGGCGGCGGGTCCCGCGATGCGGCCACATCGGTGGGCCCGGCGTACCCCCCGGACTGGGAGGCGGACGTGGTCGCCTCGGACGGGGGCACCGTGCACGTCCGGCCGATCCGGCCGGACGACGGCGACCGGATTCTCGCGCTGCACGGGCGGCTGTCGGAGCGGACCCGCTACCTGCGCTACTTCGGCGCCTACCCGCACATACCGGACAAGGATCTGCAGCGTTTCATCCACGTCGACCACGTGGATCGGGTCGCGTTGGTCGCCGAGCTCGGCGCCGAACTGATCGCGGTGGCGAGGTACGAGCGGATCGACGACACCGCCGACGCGGAGGTCGCGTTCGTCGTCGAGGACGCCCACCAGGGCCGGGGTCTGGGCTCGGTGCTCCTCGAACACCTCGCGGCGGCCGCCCGCGAACGCGGGCTCCGGCGGTTCGTCGCCGACGTCCTCGCGGAGAACCCACGGATGGTCCGCATCTTCCTCGACGCCGGATACTCGGCCACCCGGTCCTACGAGAGCGGCGTCATCCGCCTGACCTTCCCGATCGAGCCGACCGACACCTCCGTCGCCGTCGCCGCCGAGCGCGAGCAGCGGTCGGAGGCCCGGTCGATCGAGCGGCTCCTCACGCCCCGCTCGGTGGCGGTCGTCGGCGCCAGCGCCGACCCGGCGAAGGTCGGCCATCGCGTCCTCGCCAACCTGCTGGGGTACGAGTTCGCCGGTCCCGTCTACCCGGTCAACGCCGAGGCGCGCCACGTCGGCGGGATCCCGGCCTACCCCAGCGTGCCCGCCATCCCCGACGACGTCGATCTCGCGGTCGTCGCCGTCCCGGCCGCGGCGGTCGCCGAAGTGGTCGAGCAGTGCGCCCGCAAACGGGTCCGCGCCCTGGTCGTGGTCTCCGCCGGGTTCGCCGAACGGGACCCGTCCGGACGGACGGCCGAGCGCGCCCTGGTCGCCGCCGCCCGGGCCAACGGGATGCGGGTCGTGGGGCCCAACTGTCTCGGCGTGATCAACACGGCGTCGCAGGTCCGGCTCAACGCCAGCCTGGCGCCGCGCGCACCCGCGGCCGGGTCGGTGGGCTTCTTCTGCCAGTCCGGTGCGCTGGGCATCGCCACCCTGGAGGCGGCGACCGAGCGCGGCCTCGGCCTGACCACCTTCGTCTCCGCCGGCAACCGCGCCGACGTGAGCGGCAACGACCTGCTGCAGTACTGGGCCCGCGACCCGGCCACCGAGGTGGTGTTGCTGTGGCTGGAGAGCTTCGGCAATCCGCGCAAGTTCGCCCGGCTCGCGCGCCACCTTGCCCGGCAGAAGCCGGTCGCCGTGGTCCGCAGCGGGCGGCGGCCCGCAGCGGCCGGGGGACCGGCCGACCTGACCACCGGCCTGTCCGAGGCGAGCGTCGACGCGTTGTTCGCCGAAATCGGGGTGATCCAGGTGGACACCGTCGCCCAGTTGCTGGACGTCGCGCAACTGCTGGCCTACCAGCCGCTTCCGGTCGGCCGGCGGGTCGGCGTCGTCGGCAACTCCTCGGCCCTCGGGACGCTGGTGGCCGACGCCTGCCTCGGATCGGGGTTGCGGATCGCCAGGGGTCACCCCGTCGACCTGGGACCGGATCCGAGCCCGGAGCACTTCGCCGCGGCATTGCGCGCCGCGGTGGCCGACGGGGGAGTCGATGCGGTTGTGGTCGTCTTCGCCCCGGCGCTCGCCACCTCGGGCGCCGAGTTCGCGCACGTCATCCGGGAGGTGACCGACGACTGCCCGAAACCGGTGGCCTCGACGTTCCTGGCGGCCGAGGGCGTGCCCCAGGAACTCCGCCGGCTCGGCCCTACCGGCGCACCGGTACGCGGTTCCGTCCCGTCCTACCCGTCTCCGGAGCGCGCGGTCATCGCCCTGGCCCGCGCCGTCCGCTACGCGGAGTGGCGCGACCGGCCGCTGGGTGCGCCGCCCGAACTCCCGGACGCCGACATCGATGCCGGGCGAGCCGTGGTGGCCGCCGTCCTGGCCGATGATCCGGCCGGCCGGGAGCTCACCCGGGCCGAAGCGGGCCGTCTGCTCGCCGCGTACGGCATCCGGTTGTGGCCCGCGCGGCTGACGAAGACCGTCGACGAGGCGGTCGCCGCGGCCCGTGCGGTCGGCTACCCGGTAGCCCTGAAATCGACCGCCGCCTGGCTGCGGCACCGTCCCGACCTGGGAGGCGTGCGGCTCGACCTCGCCGACGACGCCGCCCTGCGAGCCGCGCACGCCGCAATCCCCGGGGCCGCGCACGATGTCTCTGCGCACGATGTCCCTGCGCACGATGTCGAGGTACAGGCGATGGCGCCGAACGGCGTCGCCATCGTCGTCGGCGTCGCCGACGACCCGACCTTCGGCGCACTCGTGTCCTTCGGTGTGGGCGGGGTCGCGACCGAACTGCTCGGCGACCGCGCCTATGCTCCGACGCCCGTCTCGGACCTCGACGCCACGCGCCTGGTACGCACGCCGCGGGCGGCGCCGATGTTGTCCGGCTACCGCGGCGCCGACCCGGTCGACCTCGGCGCGGCCGAGGACCTGGTGCTGCGCGTCGGCCGGCTGGCCGAGGACCTGCCCGAGGTGCTCGCCCTGACCCTGGACCCGGTGCTGGTCGCTCCCTCGGGCCTGACCGTCCTCGCCGCGACCGGCCGGGTCGGCCCGGCGACCGCGCGGGCCGACATCGGTCCCCGCCGACTGCGGTGACGGATCCGCGATGTATCCGACGTATCGCGGAGCGACCTGTTCGCCCTATTCGACGTAATCGCGGAGCGAGCGGGACCGGGACGGGTGACGGAGCTTCGTCATCGTCTCCCGCTCGATCTGACGGATCCGCTCGCGGCTCAGGCCGAAGGTCCGACCGATCTCGTCGAGGGTGCGGGGCTTACCGTCGTCCAGCCCGTAGCGCAGCCGCAGCACCTGCTGCTCCCGCGCCTCGAGCGTGGAAAGCACGTCATTGAGCTGCTCGCGCATCAGCCGGAACGTCACCGCGTCCTCGGCGATCGGGGCCTCGGTGTCCTCGATGAAGTCGCCGAGCTGGCTCTCGCCGTCGTCGCCGACGGTCTGGTCCAGGCTCACCAGGTCGCGGGCGTGCGCGGTGAGCTCGGCGATCCGACCGGGCTCGAGGTCGAGCTCGGCGGCCAGTTCCTCGTCGGTCGCATCCCGGCCGAGTTGCTGGTGCAGCAGCCGGCGGGTGCGGGCCAGCTTGTTGACCTGCTCGACCATGTGAACCGGGAGCCGGATGGTGCGCCCCTGGTCGGCCATGGCCCGGGTGATCGCCTGCCGGATCCACCAGGTCGCGTAGGTCGAGAATTTGAAGCCCTTGGTGTAGTCGAACTTCTCGACGGCCCGGATGAGACCGACATTGCCTTCCTGGATCAGGTCGAGGAACGGCATGCCGTGCCCGGTGTAGCGCTTGGCGAGCGACACCACCAGCCGGAGGTTGGCCTCCAGCAGGTGGTCCTTGGCCCGGGACCCGTCGTTGACCAGGAGCTGCAGGTCGCGGCGCTTGGCGCGGGTCTTGGTCGTCTCCTGGTCGGCGAGCAGATGGGCGGCGTAGAGGCCCGCCTCGATCCGCTTCGACAGGTCGACCTCCTGCTCGGCGGTGAGCAGGGTCACCTTGCCGATCTCGTTGAGGTAGACCCGGACCAGGTCGGCGGAGGCCGCCGGTGCGTCCTCCACCTCGGTCGAGGCGACCTCGGTGGACTCGTCGTTGACGCCGGTGGCGTTGAGCGGAGTGCCCCGCTGGGTGCGATGGCGCCGCGAGGTGATCCGCGGCTCGACGGCCGCGGTACGGCGCGGCGCCGAAGTGTGTGTCTCGGCCATGACTGCCTCCCCTCGTGGTGCGATCCGGTGAGATCTGGTGGTCACCTTGTCCAACGTCGGCGACCCCGCGATGTTCCCGTCGCCGGGCCCGCTCGACCCGGCGTGTCCGGCGGCCACGGTGAGATTGGTCACACCCTCCGGCTGCGGGCTCGGCCACGCGGGCCGGGCTAGACCTCGAGCGGGATCGTGACCGGCCCGTCGTTGACCAGTGCGACGGCCATGTCGGCCCCGAAACGGCCGGTCTGTACCGTCGCCCCGCGTCGCCGGAGCGCCTCCACGACGACCGCGACCAGGGGTTCGGCCACCGCGGCGGGGGCGGCGCGGGTCCAGGACGGTCGGCGGCCCTTGCGGGTGTCGGCGTAGAGCGTGAACTGGCTGACCACCAGCAGCTCCGCGCCGGCGTCGGCGGCTGAGCGGTCCCCGGCCAGGATCCGCATCTCGTAGACCTTGCGGGCGAGTGCCTCGGCCTTCTCGGGGGTGTCACCGTGGGTGACGCCCACGAAGACGACGAGGCCCGGGCCGATCCGGCCGACGACCTCGCCCGCCACTTCGACGCGGGCGGAGGTGACCCGTTGCACGACCGCCCTCACGGGAGGGTCCGGTCGGGTGCTTCGGGCAATTCTGTGGCGGGCACGGCAGCATTCTGCCGGTCGGCGTGCCAGGCTGACCGCATGACGTCGCGAAGGATCGTGCTCGCCCGGTCGGCCCCGGCGGACGCCCTGCTGAGCAGCGCCCCCCTGGCCCTGCTCATCGGCCTCGTCCTCGATCAGCAGGTGCCGATGGAGAAGGCGTTCACCGGGCCCTACGAACTGACGACGAGGCTCGGTCAGGACCTCGACGCCACCCGGTTGGCCGGTGCCGATCCGGCCGAGCTGGCCGCCGTCTTCGCCCGCCCACCGGCCCTGCACCGCTTCCCCGGCTCGATGGCGGGCCGGGTGCAGGCCATGTGCCGGATGGTGGTCGACGACTACGGCGGAGACCCCGAGCGGATCTGGTCCGGCGTACCGGACGGGGCGACCCTGCTCCGCCGGCTCCGGGCGCTCCCGGGGTTCGGGGAGGCGAAGGCACGGATCACCGTGGCCCTGCTCGGCAAGCAGTACGGCGTGCAGCCGCGGGGCTGGCGGGAGGCCGCGGGTGCCTACGGCGAGAAGGGCGTCTACCGGTCCGTCGCCGACATCACCGACGACGCGTCGTTGGCCCGGGTGCGGGCCTACAAGAAGGAACAGAAGGCGGCGGCGAAGGCTGCGGCGAACCGCTGAACCCATGGGTGCGGTCGGCCCGGGTCGGTGCGACGATGGGGTCATCGGGCGCATCGGCCGCCCGGCCCGGGAGGGGTTGGTGACGTGACGCTGCGCAGGCACCATCGCACCCCCCCGGTGCTCATCACCGAAGCCCCGCCGAGTCCGCAGGCCGAGCTGGACTACCGGCGCCGGCGCTACGCCATCACGATGGGCATGCGGGTGGTCTGCCTGCTTCTGGCGGCCGCGTTCTACCACATCGTCTGGCTCTGGCCGGTCTTCGCGGCCGGTGCGATCATCCTGCCGTGGGTCGCGGTGGTGCTGGCCAACGACCGGCTGCCCACCAAGCCCTCCCGGTTCCAGCGCTACGTCGGTCTGGCACCGGACCGGGGCCTCGAGCCCGGCACGGAGCCGTCCCGGGTCATCGACGACGAGTAGGTCCCGGTACCGATTGCGACCTCCCGTCGCGTCCGAGCGCAGCCGGCTCCGACGTCGCCGCCAGCTTCGCCCGCCGCCGGGCCCGTCGATTGGCTCGGCCGGGCGGGTGCGACGGCCACATCTCCTCGATCGCGGCGTTGAACTCGGCGCCGAGCAGGACGGCGAGCGCGAGCAGGAACAGGAAGAGCAGGGCGGCGATCGGTGAGGCCAGTGCGCCGTACAGGTAGGCACGGCGGACCACCGAATCGATGTAGATCCGCAGTCCGTAGCTGCCGAGCAGGAAGATACATCCGGCGAAGACCGCTCCTGGGACGCCGCGGTGCCAGGGCAGCCGTCTGGGGAGTGCCAGGTGGTAGAGGCTGGTCAGGCCGATCAGCAGGATGATCACGACCACCGGCCAGTAGAGCGCGTTGACGAAGGTCGCGACGTCGCCCTGGATGCGGCGTGGGGCGAAGTCGACGATCTTGGCCGGGCCGAGGACGAGGATCGGGAGCAGGATCACTCCGATCAGTACGGACACGAGGTAGATCCACAGCGCGATGAGCCGACTCCGGATGGCGCCGCGCATGTCCCGCATCCCGTAGGCGATCGTGATCGTGTTGACGAAGGTCGCGGTCGCCGACGACCCGGCCCACAAGGCCAGCAGGAAGCCGATGCTGATGACGTCGGCGCGGCCGCGCTGCAGGACCCCGTGCACGGTCGGCACCACGAGTTGCTGGACGACGTTGGGGGTCAGGACATGCTCGATCGAGGAGATCAGCCGGGTCTCGACCGAGTCGACCGTGCTGGGCCCGAAGAACCCGCCGATGTAGCCGAGGCTGCCCAGCAGGGCAAGGAAGAGCGGCGGGATCGACAGCAACTGCCAGAAGGCGGTCTCTGCGGACAGACCGAGGACCCGGTCGCGCCACCCCTTGGCGATGGTCCGGCTCAGCAGTCGCACCGGGCGGTGCCGGACGACCGGCGCCACCGTGTCCGCGACGGTGTCTCTGACCGATTCGCGAATCCGCTGCTGCTCGGCAGTGGCTCGCTCGACGGCACGACGCGCCGCGTGCGGGAAGTCCCGGCGAGACGCCGGATCGTGAGGAGCGGCCACGATTATCCAGGATGCACCGTCGCCGGCGTGCAGGTCCTCAAAGACCTCGCCGACGCGGTCCCAATTCGGTGCGGATGGCCGCCGTGCCCCCCGCCTCGCTCACTCGCCCACGATCTGGGTGGCCACTTCGCGGAGCTTGTCCTGATACGTACGAGCGTGGTGGCCACAGAAGACGAGATCGCCGCCGCCGGGGAGGACAACCCGGATCTGGGCCTTCGCTCCACACCGGTCGCAGCGGTCGGCGGCCGATGGGGGTGCCGCTGTCGTGGTTGCGGTCGGAGTCACGGCGTTCCCTTCTTCGTGTGCATGAAGCCATTGTGTTCGTACCCCTGCACAACCGGGGCACACGCCCCGACGTTCCCTCCTGCGATGAAGTCAACATCACATCGGGTCGTCGTCGGGCCGTGCCGCGCCCAGTTGGCAGGAATCGGCTGCCCGATTGGCCCACCCGGCTCTGCGCAGAGCCGTCGACCGGGTGAGTCCGGTGATTCGCGCCGTACCCAGTGTTCACTGCGGGCGTAGCGGGCATGTTTCGCCGGGATGACGAACGCGCTCCACCCGGAGTCGGTCCGCCGGATCTCAGTCCAGATAGTCGCGCAGCACCTGCGAGCGGGACGGGTGCCGGAGCTTGCTCATGGTCTTGGACTCGATCTGGCGGATCCGCTCCCGGGTCACTCCGTAGACCTGGCCGATCTCGTCGAGCGTGCGCGGCTGGCCGTCGGTGAGGCCGAACCGCAGGCGTACGACGCCCGCCTCGCGCTCGGAGAGGGTCTGCAGGACCGACTGCAGCTGGTCCTGGAGCAGGGTGAAGCTCACCGCGTCGACGGCGACGACCGCCTCGGAGTCCTCGATGAAGTCCCCGAGCTGGCTGTCGCCCTCGTCGCCGATCGTCTGGTCGAGGCTGATCGGCTCCCGGGCGTACTGCTGGATCTCCAGCACCTTCTCCGGGTTGATGTCCATCTCCTTGGCGAGCTCCTCCGGGGTGGGCTCGCGCCCGAGGTCCTGGAGCAGCTCGCGCTGGATGCGGCCGAGCTTGTTGATGACCTCCACCATGTGCACCGGGATGCGGATGGTGCGGGCCTGGTCGGCCATCGCGCGGGTGATCGCCTGCCGGATCCACCACGTGGCATAGGTGGAGAACTTGTAGCCCTTGGTGTAGTCGAACTTCTCGACAGCCCGGATCAGGCCGAGGTTGCCCTCCTGGATCAGGTCGAGGAACGCCATGCCACGGCCGGTGTAGCGCTTGGCCAGCGAGACGACCAGGCGCAGGTTGGCCTCCAGCAGGTGGTTCTTGGCCCGTTCGCCGTCGCGCACGATCCAGTGCAGGTCGCGACGCATCGAGACCGCGAGCTTCTCCCCGGAGTCCTCGGCCTGGCGCAGCCGCTCGGCGCTGTAGAGGCCCGCCTCGATCCGCTTGGCGAGGTCGACCTCCTCCTCGGCGTTGAGCAGCGCCACCTTGCCGATCTGCTTGAGGTAGGCGCGGACGGAGTCGGCCGATGCGGTCAGCTCGGCGTCCTTGCGGGCCTGCCGCAGCGCCTCGGACTCCTCCTCGTCCCAGGTGAAGTCCGGCGACTCGCCCTCGCCGGTGACCTGGATCTCGACCTCTTCGTCGATGGCCAGGCCCTCGGCCGCGTCGCCGTCCTTGGCGTCACCGGCAGCCGGCTTCGTGGTGCCGTTGGTCTTGCCGTGCCCCTTGGCGCCGGTCTTGGCGCCGGACGGCGCCGGACCGGCCTGTTTGGTCGACTTCGTGGCCTTGCCGGCCCGGCCGGCCGACCTGAGGCCGGAACCCGACTCGGCGCCCGCGGCCGACTTCGAGTCCTTCGTCGCGCTGCCGCCTGCGGAGGTACGCCGAGTCACTGAGGACCGGGCAGTGGCGGAGGCGGCGACGGCTCGGCGCGTGGGACGCGCGTCGCTACGTGGTGCGCTGGCGGGGGAGTCGTCGGTCGCCTGATGAGCGGCGTACTCGGCTGATCGAGAGGGTGAGTCTGCTGATCGCACGAAGGCCCTTCCACGAAAGCGGTGCCTGTCACGGCAGGGTTCGACGCAGTTGCGACCCCACAGGCCCGGTCGGCCACAAGGAGCTTGTCCGGGGGATGTGGTCCCGGCCGCCCGCGCCGTGTGTTCCAGTGTAACTTCGCCTCGGCCGATTGCGCCTCCCCGGCGGGTCGCAGGCGGCATTCCCGGCCACTTCCGGGCCTGATTCAGCCATCTCGGCGCTCCGCCGAGGCGAGCGCGGCGCCGACGATCCCAGCATTGTTGAGCAGCTCGGCCGGCTTCACCGGGGCATGCAGCTGCAGGTGCGGCAGCCACTTCTCCGACTTCTTGCTCACTCCGCCGCCGACGACGAAGAGATCGGGGGAGAACAGGTGCTCGACGTGATCCATGTACCGCTGCACGTGGTGAGCCCACTTCGACCACGACATCCCGTGGTTCTCCCGGGCTGAGGCGGCCGCCCGCTTCTCCGCGTCGTGGCCATCCAGTTCGAGATGGCCGAGCTCGGAGTTGGGGACCAGTCGGCCGTCGACGAACAGCCCGCTGCCGATGCCGGTCCCGAACGTCAGCACGATCACCACGCCGGACACGCCCTTCGCGGCGCCGTAGCGCACCTCGGCGAGGCCGGCAGCGTCGGCGTCGTTGAGAACCGTGATGTCGCGCCCGGTCGCGTCGGTCAGCGTCTTGTCGACGTCGGTGCCGATCCAGCTCGGATCCACATTGGCCGCGGAGCGGGCCACGCCGTCCTTGATCACGGCCGGGAACGTCGCCCCGACCGCGCCGGGCCACTGCTGCGCCTCGACCAGCTCCGCCACGACCTCCGCCACCGCGAGCGGAGTCGACGGCGACGGGGTGGGGATGCGTTGCCGCGGCGTGGCCAGCTCGCCGGTGCGCAGGTCGACGACCGCGCCCTTGATGCCGCTCCCGCCGATATCGACACCGAAACCGCGTCCCGCCCCACCCGCTGACGTCCTGGTGGCCACCGTGCCTCCCCCCGATCACCGTGTCGACGGACGGACTTTACGCCGCGCGACCGGGTGACGTCCGTCGGTTGATCCCCGTCGGTTGATCCCCGGTGGTTGATCCCCGTCGGTTGATCACGCGGGTGGCCGCTCAACACCCGGACGGGGTCGCCGTCGGTGTCGCGCGGAGCCGCTTCACCGCCTCGCGCATGGCGCCGGGCGTGGCCAGGCTGTGGAACTTGGGTCCGAGAGCGATGTCGACGGCGGCCGAGGTCCGGTGATCGGAGACGAGGGTCGCTCCGGGGACCACGGCGGCGACCAGGCGGGCGGCCGGGGCGCCGACGGACCCGTAGCGGATCTCGGCGATCCCGGTGACGGTGCGCCCGGTCGGGTCGTTCGCGGTGGCGATCACGTCGAAGCCCCGCTGCCGCAGGCCGGTCGTCACGGTTCCGGCCAACCCGCTCCGGTTGGTCGCGTTGTAGACCCGGATCGGGATGTCGTGCGGACTGAGGTCGGCCGGTACCGACTGGCTGGCCGAGCACGCCGCTCCGTGCGTGGAGCTGGTGTCATCGGTGAAGATCCGCCACCAGACGCCCGCGGCCGCGACCGCGAAGATCAGGACGAAGGCCACCAACGGCCACGCCCGCCGGCGCCGCCGACGGCGGGGCGGTCGCCGTTGGGGCACCTGCCCCAACGGGCTCATCATCGACACCGACATCTCCCGGACACAGCGGGACTCTAGCGACCAAGCAGACACCAGGCGACAACCAGCGGCGTGGCGCCGCTCCCACCGCCGGCCGAGATAGCCGGAAACGGGGAGTCGTACGAGAGCTTGACATACACTCCTGTAGCCTTCTGCGCCCCCGGTCGGTGAGCGAACACCGCACTGACTCGAGGGCGTCGGGCGGCGATGTGGGGGACGTCACGAGAAACCTACGCCGATCGGGCACATATGGGCGGGGCGGCGCGTTACTCACGCGCCATATTTTGACGGCAGGAGTGACGAATAGATGGCAACCGACTACGACGCCCCTCGGCGTAACGAAGCCGACGAGCTGGGAGAGGACTCCCTCGAGCAGCTCAAGGCACGCCGTGCCGAGGCGCAATCCGCAACGGTCGACACCGACGAGGCCGAGCTGAACGAGTCGTTCGAGCTGCCCGGGGCCGACCTGTCCACCGAGGAACTCACGGTCAAGGTGCTTCCGAAACAGGCCGACGAGTTCACCTGTATGAGCTGTTTCCTGGTTCATCACCGCAGTCAGCTCGCCGGCCAGAAGAACGGTCGGCCGATCTGTCGCGACTGCGCCGCCTGAGCGGCCGACCGGTGATCCCGCAGCCCGCCGGCCGCCACGACGGCGGCCGGCGCGGCTGACGGAATGGCGAGGGTAGCCTTGCGCGCTGTGTCCTCGACCCCGCAGCCTTCGCCGGACGGCACGGTCGACGTGCTCCTCACCCGGGTGGATCCCGATCTGCCGCTCCCGGCCTACGCGCGTCCGGGCGACGCCGGGGCCGACCTGGTCGCCGCCACGTCCGTCGAGTTGCAGCCCGGGGAACGGGCGATGGTCCGCACCGGGATCGCCATCGCCCTGCCGGAGGGATACGCCGGCTTCGTGCACCCGCGCTCCGGCCTGGCCGCGCGCTGCGGCGTGACGCTGGTCAATGCGCCGGGGACGATCGACGCGGGATACCGCGGCGAGATCCGGGTCAACCTCATCAACCTCGATCCGCGTGAGCCGGTCCGGCTGGCGCGCGGCGACCGGATCGCCCAGCTCGTGGTGCAACGGGTGGAGCGGGCCGCCTTCCAGGTGGTCGACGCACTTCCCGCGTCCGAGCGTGGCACCGGTGGGCACGGCTCGACCGGAGGTCATCGCGCGTTCGCCGCACCGGAGGAGATCCTCGCCGTGGCGGACGACAGCTGATGGCGCTCGGACGCCGGCGCCGCAACCGCAACAAGCTCGACGCGACGATGCCGGGACAGGAACACCGCCAACACGAGCAGGAATCGACCAGCGGGCCCTGGGACGTCACCGACGCGCCGGAGGACGACGTCGAACGGCTCGACCTGGGGGCCCTGCGGGTACCCCTGGTGCCCGGCTGCGACATCCAGCTCGGGATGAGCCCCGAGGGGCTCGCCGTCGCGGCGACGCTGACCTCGAGGGCGGGGGCCATGGAACTCGCGGTCTACGCCGCCCCCCGCACGGGCGGGATCTGGGACCCCGTCCGCCGGGAGATCCTCGCGGAAATCTCCGCCCACGGCGGCACCGGACAGGAGCAGGACGGCCCGTGGGGGCGCGAGCTCCTCGCCCGGGTGCGGGCGCAGAACGGGCACCAACCCGCCCGCTTCATCGGGATCGACGGCCCGCGGTGGTTTCTGCGCGCCGTACTGAGTGGGCCGGCCGCCGGCGAGGGCGGCACCGCGGACCAGTTCGAGGACGCGCTGCGGCAGGTCGTGGTCGCCCGCGGCCAGGATCCGATGCCCGTGCGGGAGCCGTTGCCGCTGCAGCTTCCGCGCGACGTGGCCGACCAGATCGAGCAGGCGCAGGCGGCGCCACAGCCTCCGCCCGAGTAGCCGCGCGCTCCGATGACGTGGCAGGCGGAGGATCGGCCCACGACGAGCGCCCGGTACGGCGACCATCCGAGCCAGATCGGCGATCTGTGGGTGCCGGACGGCCCCGGTCCCCATCCCGTGGTCGTCGTCCTGCACGGCGGCTTCTGGCGGGCGGCGTACGACCGTGGTCTCGGCGAGCCGCTCGCCCGCGACCTGGCGCGGCACGGGTTCGCCGCCTGGAACCTGGAATACCGCCGGGTCGGCGCCGGCGGGGGGTGGCCGGCGACGCTGACCGACGTCGCGGCCGGGATCGATCACCTCGGAGGTCTCGCCGGGCCGCACGGCCTGGATCTCGCCCGGGTCACCGCGGTCGGCCACTCCGCGGGCGGCCAGCTCGCCGTCTGGGCCGCGGCCCGGCCCACCCTGGGCCGCGGCCTGCCCGGCGCCGGGCCGGCCGTGCGGGTGGTGGGGGCGGTCTCCCAGGCTGGAGTCCTGGACCTGCAGGACGCCGCCCGGCACGGACTGGGCGACGGTGCCGTCGACGACCTGCTCGGCGGCCCGCCCGAGGCGGTGCCGGACCGCTACGCCGCCGCCTCGCCGACCCGGCGACTCCCGATCGGCGTGCCCGTCCTGTGCGTGCACGGCCGGGCGGACGACACCGTGCCGGTCCGCCAGAGCGAGCGTTACGCCCGGGCCGCCGCCGCGGTGGGGGACCGGTGCGAGGTGCGGATCGTCGACGGCGATCACTTCGCGCCCATATCGCCGGGTTCCCCCGGCTGGGCGAGCGCGCTGGCCCGTCTCGACCGCTGGACGCCGCCCTGACCGCCGGCCTTGCCGGGAGCTCGGAGGACGGAGGCGCCCGCTACCCTGAAGGCAGCCGAGACCGAGGATGGCCGACCGGCGAAGTCGTCGCCGGTGTGTCGGCCGCACAAGGGAGTGTCCCCCATGGCCGACCAGACGCGGGCGCCGCACGAGCGGAGCTGGCTCTCCCGCGCGGTGCGCCGGCTGGTCGCCGACGATGCCGAACTCGACGCTGAGGAGTTGCAGAGCGACGTCGCCCAGGTCGGCGCCATCTCGGTGTCGCGGTGCTGCCGCGGCGAGGAGGTCACCATCACCGGCCGGTTGAAGTCGGTCATGTTCAAGCCGCACGAAACCGTCCCGACCCTCGAGGCGGAGCTCTTCGACGGCTCCGGCACGGTGACCCTGATCTGGCTGGGACGTCGGCAGATCGCCGGGATCGAGCCCGGCCGCGCGCTGGTTGCCCGGGGCCGGCTCGCCGAGAAGAACGGCACCCGGTTGCTGTTCAACCCGTGGTACGAGCTGAAGCCGACCGCGTCGTGAGCCATCACCGGCCCGCGGACGCACCCACGAGTACGCCCGCCGGCCAGGGCGAGGGCCACCAACTGATCCTGCAGGCGATCGGCGGCTGGCGCGGCCTGGTCGACTCCGGGCTGCCGGTCATCGTCTTCGTCGTCACCAACGCCCTCGCCGGCCTGCGGGTGGCGATCTGGTCGGCGATCGGCGCCGGCGCCGTCCTGTTCGTCCTCCGGCTGGCTCGCCGTGAGCCGGTCCAGCAGGCGATCGGCGGCTTCGTCGCGGTGGCGGTCGCGGCCTTCATTGCCGCCCGTACCGGCCAGGCGCGCGGGTACTTCCTCTTCGGGATCTGGCGGAACCTGGCCTACGGCGCCGTGTTCCTCGGCTCGGTCCTGATCCGCCGACCACTGCTCGGGGTGGCGTGGGAGTACCTCGAGGGCCGCGGGCAGGCGTGGCGGCACAACCGGACCCTGCTGCGCGTCTACACCTGGACCACCCTCCTGTGGGCGGCCGTGTTCTTCGCCCGCACCCTGGTGCAGCACTTCTTCTACCAGCGCAACGCCACCGGGTGGCTCGCGGCGACGTCGTTGGCGATGGGATACCCGCTCTTCGCGGTGGTCGGCGTGGTGACCGTGTGGGCCATCCGCCGGGCCCGGCGCAGAACGAATCCGCCGACGCCGGAAGCCGCGGAGGATGCGGACCGGGAGGAGCAGGCCGAGCGGGTCGAAGACTGACGCCGATCGTGGCCTGACGCCGATTCAGTCGCCGGGCACGTGCGAACCGCCGAGCGTGTGCCGGATCTCCTGTTCGACGTTCTGGGTGGCGACGAAGAGCAGCTCGTCGCCGGACTCGAGCGGCTCGTCCTGGCTCGGGACGATCACCCGACCGCCCCGCAGGATGACGACCAGCGCCGCGTCGCGAGGAAGCTGCAGGTCGCGCACGGGATGTCCGGAGTACGGCGAGTCCTCGGCCAGGGTGAGCTCGACGAGGTTGGCCTGCCCCTGCCGGAACGTCATCAGCCGGACCAGGTCGCCCACCGAGACGGCCTCCTCGACGAGGGCCGCGAGCACCCGGGGCGACGAGACGGCCACGTCGACGCCCCACGACTCGTTGAACAGCCACTCGTTGCGTGGGTCGTTGACCCGGCCCACGACGCGGTTGACCGCGAACTCGGTCTTCGCCAACAGGGCGACCACCAGGTTGACCTTGTCGTCACCGGTAGAGGCGATCACGACGTCGCACCGTTGCAGCCCGGCTTCCTCCAGCGAGGCCAGCTCGCAGGCGTCGGCGAGGACCCACTCGGCACCGGGGACCGAGTCGGGTCGGATCCCCTTCGGGTTCCGCTCGATCAGCATCACCTGGTGGCCGTTGTCCACCAACTCACTGGCGATGGAGCAGCCGACGTTGCCGGCGCCGGCGATGGCGACGCGCATCAGTGGCCCTCCTCGGGCTCCGCGGCGGCGACCTCGGTCATCGCGGGCAGGATGTCGTCGGTGGCGAGCATGTGGACCAGGTCGCCGTGCTGGATCACCGTCGAGTGGGTCGGGAGCGTTCCCTCGCCGAACCGGGTGACGAAGGCGACCCGGGCGCCGGTCGCCGTCTCCAGGTCGCCCACCGATCTGCCGATCCAGCCCTCGTGCAGCGTGAGTTGCACCAGGGCGACCGCGCCGGACGGGTCGCGCCAGTCCTCGGCCGCACCCTCGGCCAGCAGTGCCCGGAGCAGCCGGTCGGTCGTCCACGGCACGGTCGCGATGGTCGGGATGCCCAGGCGCTCGTAGACCGCCGCCCGCTTCGGGTCGTAGATCCGGGCCACCACATGCCCCACGCCGAAGGTCTCCCGGGCGACCCGGGCGGAAATGATGTTGGAGTTGTCGCCGCTGCTCACCGCGGCGAACGCTCCGGCCTCCTCGATGCCGGCCTCGACCAGCGTCTTCTGCTCGAACCCGACCCCGGTGACCTGGCGGCCGGAGAACTCCGAGCCGAGCCGCCGGAACGCGGTGGGATTCTGGTCGATGATCGCGACCGAGTGGCCGAGCTGTTCGAGTCGGCGGGCCACGCCCGATCCGACCCGTCCGCAGCCCATCACAACGATGTGCACCGTCGCCCCTCCTGAGGCCATCCTGCCGCGTCCCTCGCGGGACGGTACACGCCTCGCCGCGCCTGCGAGGCCGCCCCGTCGGTGGCCACCCTGTCGCCCTACCCTTACGCCGTGTCCTGGTTCACCCAACTGACCAAGCGGCTGGTCGTCGGCCGGCCGCTGCGCAGCGACCGGCTCGGCGAAACGTTGATCCCCAAGCGCATCGCCCTGCCGGTGTTCGCCAGCGATGCGCTCTCCTCGGTGGCATATGCCCCCGAGGAGATCATTCTGACCCTGAGTGTCGCCGGTCTGTCGACATACGCGTTTTCGCCGTGGATCGGGCTGGTGGTGGCGGGGGTGATGCTCACCGTCGTCGCGTCCTACCGGCAGACGGTGCACGCCTATCCCAGCGGTGGCGGCGACTTCGAGGTGGCGACCACCAACCTGGGCCGGCGATTCGGGATGGTCGTCGCGAGTGCCCTGCTGGTCGACTACGTGCTGACCGTTGCGGTGTCCGTCTCCTCCGGCGTCGCCAACGTCACCTCCGCCGTACCGGCGCTCGGCGGACACGAGGTGGAGATCTCCCTCGTCATCATCGTCGTGCTCACGGCGCTCAACCTGCGCGGCGTACGGGAGGCGGGTGTGTGGTTCGCCGTCCCGACGTACGCCTTCATACTCGGCGTCCTGGGAATGATCATTTACGGCGCCATCCAGATCGCGACCGGCACCCATCTGCACGCCGAGACCGCGCACTTCGGGCTCCGGGCAGAAGGGCATTTCGCCGGGCTGGCACTCGCATTTCTCGTGCTGCGCGCCTTCTCCTCCGGCTCGGCGGCGCTCACCGGCGTCGAGGCGATCAGCAACGGCGTACCGGCGTTCCGCAAGCCGAAGAGCCGGAACGCCGCGACCACGCTGCTGATGATGGGCCTGATCGCGGTCACGATGCTGATGGGCATCCTCCTGCTCGCTCGCGCCACCGGGGTGAAAGTCGCCGAGAGCTCGTCCGACCTGATCGGCGCGCCGGCCGGCTACGTGCAGAAGACGGTCATCGCGCAGATCGCCCAGGCCGTCTTCAACCACTTCCAGGTCGGCTTCTACTTCGTCACCGCCGCGACCGGTGTCATCCTCGTGCTCGCCGCCAACACCGCGTTCAACGGATTCCCCGTGCTCGGTTCGATCCTGGCCCAGTACCGGTTCCTGCCCCGGCAGTTGCACACCCGCGGTGACAAGCTCGCCTTCAGCAACGGCATCCTCATGCTCGCGCTCTTCGCGAGCATCCTGATCATCGGTTTCGACGCCAGCGTGACCCGGCTGATCCAGCTCTACATCGTGGGCGTCTTCGTCTCCTTCAACTGCAGCCAGGCCGGGATGATCCGGCACTGGAACCGGCTGCTGCGCACCGAACGCGACCCCGTGGCCAGGCGGCGGATGCGCCGGTCGCAGGCGATCAACGCCTTCGGCCTGTGCATGACCGCGATCGTGCTGGTCATCGTGCTGATCACGAAGTTCACCCACGGCGCCTGGATCGCGATCCTGGCGATGGCGGTGATCTTCATGACGATGCGGGGGATCCGGGCGCACTACGACCGCGTGGCCCGCGAACTCGAGCCCACCGACGAGATGGCCGTGCTGCCGTCCCGTAACCACGTCGTCGTCCTGGTGTCCAAGGTGCACAAGCCCACCCTGCGGGCGCTGGCGTTCGCCCGCGCCACCCGACCGGACACCCTGACCGCCCTCACGGTCAACGTCGACGACGCCGACACCCGCGCTCTGCAGGCGGAGTGGGAACGGCGACGGCTGCCCGTTCCGCTGACTGTGATCGACTCGCCCTACCGCGAGGTCACCCGCCCGGTGCTCGACTACGTCCGGTCGATCCGCCGGGAGAGCCCCCGGGAACTGGTGACCGTGTTCATCCCCGAGTACGTCGTCGGGAAGTGGTGGGAGAACCTGTTGCACAACCAGAGCGCGCTGCGCCTGAAGAGCCGGCTGCTCTTCGAGCCCGGCGTGATGGTCACCAACGTGCCGTGGCAGCTCGATTCGACCGGCCGGAAGCTCGCCAGCCGGGAACGGCTCTACCGCCGGGACCGGTGGCGGCGCGCGATGCGCGCCGAATACCGCGATGCGGCCACCCCGCCGGAGGAGAGCCCGCCCGACGGTGACCGGCCGGCCCCGACCGGCACGCGCGGCGGTCGACCGCGCCGGCCATGACCTCTCGCCGGCGCGCCGCGAAGCCGCGGTCGGACGGCCCGCTGGCCCACCGCGAGGTCAGGCTCACCGTCGGACCGCCCGCGCACGGAGGTCACTGTGTGGGCCGCTATGAGGGGCGGGTCGTCTTCGTCCGGCACGCGCTGCCGGGCGAGGAGGTGATCGCCCGGATCACCGAGGACCACGGCGGGTCGTTCTGCCGGGCGGACGCGGTACGGATCCTGACGCCCTCGCCGGACCGGGTCCCCGCGCCGTGCCCGGCGGCCGGCCCCGGCCGGTGCGGAGGCTGCGACTGGCAGCATGCGACCCCGCAGGCCCAGCGGCTCCTGAAGGCCGAGGTGATCCGCGATGCGCTGCGTCGTATCGGCGGGCTTCCCGACGTCGACGTGGTCGTCGAGGAGCTGCCGGGAGGCCCCCTGGGCTGGCGCACCCGCGCGCAGTTCGCGGTAGACGGCGCGGGACGGCTCGGACTGCGGCGACACCGATCCCACGAGATCTTTCCGGTCGCGCACTGCCCGTTGGTCGCGCCGCCGGTCGATTCCGCGGCGCAGGCCGGTTCGTGGCCGCCGCGCTCGGTCGTCGACATCGCCGTGTCGGGTGCCGACGAGATCGCCGTCGACGTGCGGTCGTCCCGCCGGCGGCCGGTCGGCCGGGACGACGGCGTGGTGTTGCACGAGCGTGCCGCGGGCCGCGGGTGGCAGGTGTCCCCGGGCGCGTTCTGGCAGGTGCACCCGGCCGCCGCCGACACGCTGGCCGGCGCCGTCCTCGACCTGCTCGGGCCGGCCGCCGGCGAGGTGGCGGTCGACCTCTACGCCGGGGTCGGGCTGTTCGCCGGGGTCCTGGGAATGGCAGTCGGGCGCGAAGGCAGCGTCGTGGCGCTGGAGTCCGATCCGGCTGCCGCCGCCGACGCCATCGCCAACCTGGCCGACCTTCCGCAGGTGACGGTGCGGGCCGAGCCGGTGACCCCGGACGCGCTCGCCGGCTCCGCCGCCGACCTCGTGGTCCTCGACCCGCCCCGGACAGGAGTGGGGGCGGAGGTGATGGAGGCGATCCTGGCTACCCGTCCCCGGGCGGTCGGCTACGTCGCCTGCGATCCCGCCACCCTGGCCCGGGACCTGCGGACCGCGGCCACCGAGGGCTACCGCCTGGCGGCCCTGCGGGCGTTCGATCTCTTCCCGGAGACCCACCATGTGGAGTGCGTCGCCCTGGTGCTGCCGGTCACGCGGGCCCACCTCGACGCCGACGTCGATCATCCCCGGGGCAGGTAGGGTCTCCGCGCCCCAGCATGGGGGGACCGAGGCGCGGAGACACTCCTCAGTGTTGCCGAAATTGGGCCCCGATGCCTACAAACCAGTGTGACTCGCGGGGAAATCGGGTCGATCTGGTGTCGATATCGGTGATGACCTCATCGGAAGCCCACCGGCGACTCCGGGCCGGAATCAGTCGGGCACGGTGCGTGCCTCTAGGTGTGCCTCGTGGAGGAGCCGGACGACCAGGGCCCCCCGCCAGAAGGGCCACCCCCGACACCCGGAGTGCGTCGTACAGACCGCCGCCCTGGTCGACCGGGCCCGGGCCGTCCTGCCGGCCCGGTCCGACCGCCCGTGAGGCGTAGATCACGGCGCGGCAAACCTGGGCAATGTGGAGCGTCCGTGCCACGTTTGTGTCCGGTGCGCGGCTAGAGTGGCGTCCGTGGCAGACCAGCGACAAGATCCAGACCAGCGGGGCCCTGGCGGGGAGCCAGGTCTCCTCGCCGCGATCCGTTCGCCGCGCGATGTCCGGGCGCTCGATCCTGAGCAACTTCCCGCTCTCGCCGCGGAGATCCGGGGCTTCCTGGTGGCGAAGGTATCGCGGACCGGCGGGCACCTCGGTCCCAACCTGGGGGCGGTCGAGCTGACGCTGGCCATTCACCGTGTCTTCGACTCGCCGCACGACCGCATCCTGTTCGACACCGGCCACCAGGCCTACGTGCACAAGATGCTGACCGGGCGGCAGGACGGGTTCGACACGTTGCGGCAGACCGGTGGTCTGTCCGGGTATCCGAGCCGGGCCGAGTCCGAGCACGACATCATCGAGAACTCCCACGCCTCCACGGCGCTCTCCTACGCCGACGGTCTCGCGAAGGCCGCGGCGCTGCGCGGCGAGAACCGTGCGGTCGTCGCCGTCGTCGGTGACGGGGCGCTGACCGGCGGCATGTGCTGGGAGGCGCTGAACAACATCGCGGTGGCGCAGGACCGGCCGGTGGTGATCGTGGTCAACGACAACGGCCGCTCCTACTCGCCGACGATCGGGGGCCTCGCCGACTATCTGGCCGCCCTGCGGCTGCGTCCGGGCTACGAGCGGGCCCTGTCGATGGTCAAGGAGGCGCTGGGCCGGACCCCGGTCTTCGGGGCGCCGCTGTACGACGCGCTGCACGGGGCCAAGGTCGGCCTCAAGGACCTGCTGGCTCCACAGGGCATGTTCGAGGACCTGGGCCTCAAGTACGTCGGACCCGTCGACGGGCACGACGTCGACGCGGTCGAGTCGGCCCTGCGCCGCGCACATGAGTTCGGCAGCCCGGTGATCGTGCACTGCCTGACCCGCAAGGGATACGGCTACGACGCGGCGGAGAACGACCAGACCGACTGCCTGCACTCCCCGGGCTCCTTCGACCCGCTCACCGGCCAGCTCCTGGCCAGCGGCGGGCGCAAGTGGACATCGGTCTTCTCCGACGAGATGGTCCGCATCGGCGCCGACCGCCCGGACGTCGTGGCGATCACGGCCGCGATGTTGCATCCCACCGGGCTCGCCGCGTTCGCCGAGGCATATCCCGACCGGCTCTACGACGTCGGAATCGCCGAGCAGCATGCCGTGACGTCCGCCGCCGGCCTGGCGACCGGCGGCCTGCATCCGGTGGTCGCGGTCTACGCGACGTTCCTCAACCGGGCCTTCGACCAGGTGTTGATGGACGTCGCGCTGCACCGGTTGCCGGTGACCTTCGCCCTCGACCGGGCCGGGCTCACCGGCGACGACGGGGCCTCGCACAACGGAATGTGGGACCTGTCGATCCTCGGCGTCGTGCCCGGGATCCGGGTCGCCGCCCCCCGGGACGAACCGACCCTGCGGGCGGAGCTGCGTGAGGCGGTCGACTGGTCCGCCGGGCCGACCGTACTGCGGTACGCCAAGACGACGCTCCCCGACGACATCCCGGCGGTCCGCCGGGTGGGCGGGGTGGATGTCCTGCGTGACGCGCATCCCGACGCCGCGGCCCAGAACGGGTCGAGCCGCGGCGACGTCCTCGTCGTCGCCGTCGGGTCCACGGTGCCGATGGCGCTGGAGGTGGCCGACCGGGTCGCGGACCAGGGCATCGCCGCGACCGTCGTCGACCCGCGGTGGGTCATCCCGGTCGCGCCGGAGCTCGTCGACCTGGCCGGCCGGCACCGGCTGGTGGTGACCGTCGAGGACAGTGGTCGGGCCGGCGGGGTGGGTTCGCAGGTGTCGCAGGCGCTGCGCGAGGCGGATGTCGACGTGCCCTCGCGCGAGGTAGGGATTCCGCGCCGATTCCTCGCGCACGGCAAGGTCACCGACGTCCGCGCGGAGGTCGGCCTGACGGCTCAGGACATCGCCCGGCGGGTCGTCGAGTGGGTGTCCCGGATCGACGGAGGACGGGCGTCGACGGTCGACGACGAGCTGCGCTCGCACGACTCCGCCGAGTCCTGACCCGACCGCACAGCCGGGGTCGCACGGCGGCGGTTTCGGGTGCCGCCATGGCGGCGGCGGTTGCGGTCGCCGTGGCGGTCGGCCAGCCGCCGGCCGACGCTCCCGGCGGGGGACGGTCGCTCCCGGTGCGCTCCGGCGAGGTCCGGGCGCCCGGAGGTGGCCGGGCGTTGGTCGTGGTCGCGGGCGGCGTACGCGTGATCGATCTCGGGGACGGCACCGTTCGGGCGGTGCATCTTCCGGCGGGGGTCCGGGCGCGGGAGGCCGTCGCCGTGTCCGGCGGGATCGCCTCGGTCGCCATCGTGGACGGGACCCGGCGGACTGCCCTGCTGGTGCGGGCCGGTGCGGTCCGCCGGCTCGGCCCGGCGACGGCGATGGTGCCCGGGACGGCGGGCGGCGTCTGGCTGATCGAGGCCGGGACGGCCCGAGAGGTGGGTGGGTCCGGCCGACCGATCGGGGGGCCCGTCGGCATCCCGCCGGGTGGCACCGTCGCCGGGGCGACCCGTGCCGGGATCGTCGTCGACACCGACGGTCCGGGGTCCGACGGGGCGGTCTCGGTGGAGACCGGGACAGCAACCCACCGGGTGGTCTCCGGCCGCGCGCTGGCCGTCGCCGGCACCCGGGTGCTGCTCCGACGCGCGGACCGGCTCGGATACGTCGACCTGCCCGACCCGGCGGTGCACTGGCTTCCTCGGCTGTTGGCGGTGCATCCGGGCGGGCCCGCCGCGCTCTCGCCGGATGGCCGGATGGTCGCGCTCCTCGGGCGATCCGGCCACCGGCAGCGGCTGATCGTCGGTCCGGCGGACGCCGCGCGCGGTCAGGACATGACCGTGCTCCCGCTCGACGGCGGATCCCGCCCCGCCGGGCCCGGTCCGGTGTGGGTCTCGGCCGACACTGTGCTCGCGGTACGGCCGGACGGCCGGCTCGTGCGCTACCGGGTCGGTGCGCAGGCCGGCGTCCTCCTGGCCGCCGGCCCTGAGCCGGTCCAGGCCCTCGCGGCCGGCTGAACCGGGCGGGGAACGCGCGCGTAGAGTCGGATGCGCAGATGACGCCGGGGAGCTCGGGCAGCCGGGCTGAGAGGGTGGACGGCCCGCCACGGGCAGCGCCACCGACCCGCACGACCTGACCTGGGTAATGCCAGCGGAGGCATGCGATGGACATGGCGCAGAGACCCTCGACGCGCCCGCCGCCCGCCGTGGTGATCACCGGCGGCGACCCGCCCGATCCTGACGTCCGGCGACGGCTGCCCGTCCCCGCCTACGTCATCGCGGCGGACAGCGGGCTGGATCATGCCGCCGCACTGGGACTTTCCGTCGACCGCGCCGTCGGGGACTTCGACTCGGCGACCCCGGGCGCACGGGCGGCAGCCGAGGCCGCCGGCGTGATGGTCGAGGCGCACCCTACGGCCAAGGACGCCACCGACCTCGAACTGGCCCTGGAGTCGGCGGTCCGCACCGGCACCGACCGGATCGTCGTCGTCGGCGGATCCGGCGGTCGGCTGGACCACCTCCTCGCCACCGCGCTCCTGCTCGGCGCTCCGGGCTTCGCACCGGTGCACGTCACCGCCCACCTCGGACCGGCCGTCCTGCACGTCGTCCGGGACACGCTCACCATGTCCGGTCGGCCCGGCGACCTGGTCAGCCTCCTCCCGGTCCACGGCGGCGCCACCGGCGTCGTCACCCGGGGCCTGCGTTACCCCCTCGCCGGCGAAGACCTGCTCCCCGGCAGCACCCGCGGGGTCAGCAACGAGTTCACCGACACTCGCGCGGAGGTTCGGCTGACCGGCGGCGTCCTGATCGCCGTACGGCCCGGCGTGACCGCCCCGTCCATCCAGGAGGCCCGATGATCGTCGAACTGCAGTGTCTGCCCAGCCCCGCGGGCCGTCCCGACGACCCGCACGCACATGTCGAAGCCGCGATCGCCGTCATCCAGGGCTCGGGGCTCCACTACGAGGTCGGGCCGCTGGGCACGACCCTGGAGGGTGAGCCCGACGAGGTGTGGCCGGTACTGCGGCAGGCGCACGAGGCGTGCCTGGCAGCCGGTGCGCAGAGTTCGATCTCCGTGGTCAAGATCGCGCAGGGTGTCGCCAAGGGTATGGACGACCTGACCCGCAAGTTCCGACCGTGACCCGCCCGTCCGTGCCGCTGTCTCACCCGGCGGTCCGCCGTGCCCGTAGCCTGCTGCCGTCGCTCGTGCTGGTGGCGGCACTGGTCGGCGGCTGGCAGGTGGTCGTCAGTGCGCGCGGCATCGCCCCCTACCTGCTGCCCGCGCCGGCGCGGATCGCCGACGCGTTCGTCAGCGCCCGGGCGCTGCTCGCGGCCCCGGTGCTCACCACGACACAGGAGGCCGTCGCCGGGCTGCTGATCGGCGCCGCCGTGGGCGCGGCGCTCGCGGTCGTGCTCGCCGCGGCGCCGGTCGTGCGCCGGGCGGTGTACCCGCTGCTCGTGGCCAGTCAGACCGTGCCGATGATCGTGCTCGCCCCGCTGCTGGTGCTGTGGTTCGGCTACGGCCTGGCGCCGAAGATCGTCGTCGTCGCCCTGATCGTCTTCTTCCCGGTGGCGGTGAGCACGGTCGCCGGGTTGACGAGCGTCGACCGGGAGATGGTCGACCTGGTGCGCAGCATGGGCGCCGGCCGGCTGCAGGTGCTGCGGATCGTCCTCGTTCCGGCGGCTGTTCCCGCATTCTTCTCCGGCCTGCGCATCTCCGCCGCCTACGCCGTGGCCGGCGCGGTGGTCGGCGAGTGGGTCGGTGCGAGCAGTGGATTGGGGATCTTCATCGACCGGTCGAAGGCCTCCTTCCGGGTCGACCGGGTGTTCGTCGCCGTGGTGATCATCGCGCTGCTGTCCATGGCGCTGTTCGCCCTCGTCGGGCTCGGTGCCCGGCTGGCGTCGCCCTGGCGCTACGCCGGGGACTCCGCGGGCCGCGAGGTGACTCCGTGAGACGCCGGTCGGTGCTCGCGCTGCTGGCGGCCGCGGTCGTCCTCGTCGCCGGCTGCGCCAGCGCGGCCGGAGCCAAGCGGGACGCGACCGGCAGACGGCAGGTCACCTTCGTGCTCGACTGGACCCCCAACACCAACCACAGCGGCATCTACCTCGCCCAGCAGAAGGGCTGGTACCGGAAGGCCGGGCTCGACGTGAAGATCATCGAGCCTGGTCAGAACAGCAACGTGCTGCAGATGCTGGCCACCGGCAAGGCCGATTTTGCGATCAGCACCGAGGAGGACCTGACCCCTGCCGTCGCGCAGGGCCTGCCGGTGGAGTCGGTCGCGGCGATCCTCCAGCACAACACCTCCAGCCTCGTCGCATTGCGCTCCTCAGGGGTGCGCCGCCCCCGCGACCTGGCGACCAAGACCTACGGCGGCTTCGGCGGCCAGCTGGAGAAGGCGCTCGTCCAGACGATGGTGCGCTGCGACGGGGGAGATGCTTCGCAGATCAAGTACGTGCAGGTGGGCGATTCCGATTACCGGGTCGGCCTGACCAAGCACTTCTACGACTTCGTCTGGACCTTCGACGGGTGGGAAGGCCTGCAGTTCAACCATATCGACCATCTCAAGACAATCAGCTTCCCGTTCATCCGTTACCAGCGGTGCATTCCCGACTGGTACACGCCCCTCATCGCCGCCCGCAGATCGTTGATCAACGCCGATCCTGATACGGTGTCGGCGTTCATGCACGCGACCCGCCGGGGCTATCAGACCGCGATGGCCCATCCCGACGAGGCCGCCGCCGCGCTGCTCAAGGCGGCACCGGACCTCGATCCGAGGCTGGTGCGCCTCTCCGCCCGCTACCTGGCCCACCGCTACGCCGACAATGCTGCCCGGTGGGGATGGCAGGACGCCGCAGTCTGGACCCGGATGACGGCGTTCCTGCACAAGGCCGGTCTGGTGGACGGGAAGGTCGACCTAGGCAAGGCATTCACGAACCGCTTCCTCGGCGAATGACCACGACCGTCGAGATCGTCGGCCTGCGGCACCGCTACGACGGGAGCCCGCCGCTGCTGGTCCTGGACCGGATCGATCTCGCGGTGCAGCAGGGTGAATTCGTCAGCCTGGTCGGACCGAGCGGCTGCGGAAAGAGCACCCTGCTGCGGGTGCTGGCCGGACTCATCGTGGCGTCCGAGGGTGACGTCCGGGTGCACGACCGGCCGGTGGCCAAGGAGACCGGTCTCGTCGCCTACATGCCACAGCGCGACCTCCTGCTGCCGTGGCGCCGGGCGCTGGACAACGCCGTCCTGGGCGCAGAGGTGGCCGGCGTACCCCGCGCGCAGGCCCGCGACCGCGCCCTGGAGCTGTTCGAGCGGTTCGGCCTGGCGGGGTTCGAAGACGCCTGGCCGGGCGAACTTTCCGGCGGAATGCGCCAACGGCTCGCGTTACTGCGGACATTCCTCCTCGACCGCGATGTTCTTCTCCTGGACGAACCCTTCGGCGCACTCGACGCCATCACCCGCCGGGGAATGTACGCGTGGCTGCAGGACGTGTGGCTCGCGGACCGGCGTACGGCCGTATTCGTGACGCATGACGTTGAAGAGGCGATCTACCTTTCCGACCGGGTGGTGGTGCTCTCCCGGCGGCCGGGGGGGATCCGGGCCGACATCGCGGTGCCGCTGGTGCGGCCGCGGGAGACCAGGGTCGTCACCGATCCGTCGTTCGTCGGGATCAAGGCCCAGGTGCTCGCCGCGCTCGAGGAACAGCCGGACGGCCCGCGCGGCCAGGACCCGGTCTCGCCAGTACTTGACTAAATTTCGTTTCCGGATGTTGACGGCGAACGTTTCGGCTGCGTAATCTCCGGCCCACCCTGAAACGTTTTTCGTGCGATGGGTCACAGGCTCTCGCGGCGACGGTGCCCCGTCGCCGCCTGCGCGCGCGCACATTGGTTGACACTCCGGCAGTGAGGTGACGGGATCGTTATGGACAGCTTCGACGACTCCAGTGGTGGGCCTGAGGGCTCTGGCGTCGACAGACGGAAGGTGCTGAAGGCCGGATTCTCCCTAGGCGTAGGCGCAGTGAGCATCGCCGGGTTGTCCGCGTGCTCGAGCGGCGGGAAGAGCTTCACCGGCGCGGGAAACAAGGGCGGCAACTCCGCTCCGCAGGGACAGGGCAACGGCGGCGCAATCTCCCCGACGCCCCGCCACGAGACCATCATCGTCGACCAGAGCCCGTTCACCGTCTTTGATCAGTTCAATCCGTTCATCCCCAACGGCGAGACCTACCAGGGCGGGCTCGGCCAGGTGGTGAAGGAGTACCTCTGGTACTTCAACATGGCGACCGGCGAGATCAAGCCGTGGCTCGGGGAAAAGTGGAGCTACGCCAACGACTTCCGCGAGTTCACGATCAAGCTGAACCCGAAGGCGCACTGGAACGACGGCAAGCCCTTCACGTCGCGGGACGTCAAGTTCACGATGATGATGATCAAGGGAAACAAGGCGCTTCTCGGCGGCGGGCCGGGCACCGACGAGGCGGCGTCGATCGACACACCGGATGCCCACACCGTGGTCATCAAGCTCAACGTCCGCGACCCGCGCTACCACTACAACTTCATCTGCGGCATCGTCAGTGCGCAGTTCCCGGTGGTGCCCGAGCACGTCTGGTCCAAGCACGACCCGACGAAGTTCGCGAACAACCCGCCGGTCTACACCGGTCCTTACAAGCTCCAGCGGGCCATTCCCGACCACAAGATGTTCGTCTGGGAGAAGGACCCCAACTACTGGAACAAGGCGGAAATGGACCCCGCGCCGAAATACGTGGTCTACCGCACCGCTCCCTCCGCCGACGCCGACATCCAGCAGTTCAAGGAGGCCCAGACCGACGTCGCCGGCGCGGCGGGCGCCTATCAGCTCGTCGACGCAGCAATCAAGAGCGGCTACAAGGACGCGATGATCACCAAGATGGTCGACCCGTGCGAGCGGGCGATCTACGTCAACTGCGACAAGTCCCGGGGCATCCTCGCCGACCCGAGGATGCGATCGGTCGTCTCCGCCCTGGTGGACCGCAAGAAGATCGGCACGAGCATCTGGCCGGTGGACGTCCCGGCGGCGACCTACCCGTGGCCGGCCTACCCGAACAACAAGAAGTGGGAGATCCCGTCGGTCGCCGCCAACTACGACCTGAGCTACAACCCCGCCCGGGCGAAGCAGTTGCTGGACGAGATGGGAACCAAGGTCGGGTCCAACGGCATGCGGACCTACCAGGGCAAGCCGCTCAGCTACGAGATCATCACCCCGGTCACCACCTCCGACCCGGAGTACTTCATCGCGCAGCTTCTGGCCGCCGACCTGAAGAAGGTCGGCATCGACGCCAGCGCCAAGACCCTGTCCGGGTCGGTCTACGGCGAGCGGGTCGACAAGGGTCAGTACGACATGCGGTCGGAGTGGCTGTGCGGAGAGGTCTACGACCCCTGGCAGCTCTACAACCAGTTCAAGAGCGCCTATTACGTCCCGGTCGGCAAGGTCGCCACAAAGGGGGACAACATTCGCCTGCAGGACCCCGCCCTCGACCAGGACGTCACCAAGCTGGGCGCCTTGGACCCGACGGACCCGAAGGCGAAGCCGGTCTTCACCACGGCGCTCAACGACTGGTACAAGGCGATGCCGTCCATCCCGTCGATCCAGACGACCTACACCCACCAGTTCAACACCTCGTACTGGAAGGGCTGGCCCTCGGACGACAACCTCTACATGGTGCCCAACAACTGGTGGGGGCAGTTCCTCTTCGTCATCGGTAGCCTCAAGGCCACCGGGAGGACGTGAGGTGGTCGCCGAGCCCATCGTCGACATCGACGCCGCCGATGCGACCACCGAGACCCCGGAGATCCTGATCCAGGGTGGAGTGCGCGGCTGGCTCGCCGCGCACCCCACCCTGGCCTATGCGCTCCGCCGGTTCGCCCTGTACATCTTCACCCTGTGGGCCGCGGTCACGGCGACCTTCGTCTTCTTCCGGCTCATCCCCGGCGACCCCATCGGCGCCTTCATCCAGAACCTGCAGCAGAACCACATCTACAACGTCCACGCCGGGCAGGCCGTCGTCGAGCACTACCGCAAGATCTTCGGGCTGAACGGAAGCCTGCTGCAGCAGTACTGGCACTACATGTATCAGCTCGTCGTCGCACACGACCTCGGCCCGTCGCTGATCAACTACCCCGACCACGCGCAGAACGTGATCGGCCGGGCGTTGCCGTGGACGATCGGGCTGCTCCTGGTGGCCTCGATCATCGCGTGGGTGCTCGGGGTGGTCCTCGGCGCGTTGGCCGGCTGGCGGCGCGAGAGCAAGGTCTCCGAGGCGGCGACGTACGTCTCCGTTGCGGTCTCACACATCCCGTTCTTCTTCGTCGGACTGATCCTGCTCTTCTTCCTGTCCTTCCGGCTCGGGCTGCTGCCGTCCGGCTACGCCTACGACGCGAACATCGCGGCCGGATTCAGCCCGAAGTTCATCGGGAGCGTGCTGCAGCACGCCCTCCTGCCCGCGGTGTCGATCGTGCTGGTCGGGGCGATGGGCAACCTGCTCGGCATGCGCCAGCAGATGATCACGGTGCTCGGGGAGGACTACCTGAACTTCGCCCAGGCGAAGGGACTGCGACCGTGGCACATCCTGCGCCGCTACGCGATGCCCAACTGCTATCTGCCGCAGGTCACCGGGCTGTTGATCTCCTTCGGCTTCATCTTCAACGGCAACGTCCTGATCGAGCAGCTCTTCAACTACCCCGGGGTGGGCCACCTGCTCGTGGCGGCCATCGGCCAGCTCGACTACAACACGGTGCTGGGCATCACCAACCTGTCCATCTTCGTGGTGCTCACCGCGGTCTTCCTCGTCGACCTGCTGCTACCGGTGCTTGATCCGCGGATCAAGTACCAGAAGTGAAGGGCCTGCCCATGGGGCGTCTCAGAGGTTTCGGCACGGCGCTTCGGCGCAACCGGAAGCTGTCGATCGGATTGGGGCTGCTGGTCCTGGTCGTGCTGTTCGGTGCGCTGCACGCGCCGATCGTCAGCATGTTGGGCGGCGGCCAGGACCCGATGGCGATCGGGTTCGCCCAGCGTTGGATGACGCCGAGCGCCGACCATCCGCTCGGCACCGACTCGGTGGGCCGAGACGTGTTGGCGCTGACCGTGACCGGGCTGTGGACCTCGCTGAAGATCGGCGCACTGGCCGGCGTGCTGTCCACCATCATCGGGGTGATCATCGCCTTTCTCGCGGCGTACAAGGGCGGCTGGTTCGACTCCGTCCTGGCGTCGGTCACCGACCTCTTCCTGGTCATCCCGAGCTTCCCGCTGCTGATCGCCTTCTCGGGTTTCGCGAAGAAGGTCAGCCTGCTGGAGATCGGGATCATCCTCGCGGTCTTCAGCTGGGCCGGCGCGGCCCGTGCCATCCGGTCGCAGGTGCTGAGCCTGCGCAGCCGGCCCTACATCGATCTGGCGAAGGTCACGAAGGCCCGGGACATGGAGGTGATCGTCTTCGAGCTGCTGCCCAACATGCTCCCCTACATCGCCCTCGGACTCGCGCTGGCGGCGATCGGCTCGATCTTCGGCCTGGTCGGTCTGGAGATCATCGGACTCGGTCCCAGCGGCCTGGTCGACCTCGGGCTGCTCATCAACACGGCCGTGTCGAGCGGTGCGCTGAGCCTCGGTGCCTGGCCGATCTTCGTGGCTCCGATCCTGCTGATCACGATCCTGTTCTTCGCCCTGAACCTGATCAACGTCGGGCTCGACGAGGCCTACAACCCCCGTCTGCGGAAGGTCGCCGGTGTTTGAGACATCCCCCGTTCTGGAGATCCGGGACCTCGTCGTGCACTACCGGACGACCCGCGGCGAGGTCGCGGCCGTCGACGGCGTGGACCTGACCGTCAACCGGGGCGAGATCCTCGGCATCGCCGGCGAGTCCGGCTGCGGAAAGAGCACGATGGCCGTGGCCATCCTCGGGCTGATCCGGGCGCCGGGCTACATCGTCCGGGGCGAGGTGATCTTCCATCCCGACGGCGGCGAACCGGTCGATCTGCTGAAATTGCCCGAGCGGGAGCTTCGGGCGATCCGGTGGGGCAAGCTGTCCTACCTTCCGCAGGCCTCGATGAACTCCCTCAACCCGGTGGCCCGGGTCCGCGACCAGTTCATCGACGTGATGCGTGAGCACGGCGAGACCGACAACGCGCAGATGCGCGAGCGGATCGTCGAACTGCTCGGCGAGGTCGGGCTCGAGCCGGCCGTGGCCGAGATGTATCCGCATGAGCTCTCCGGCGGCATGCGGCAACGGACGTTGATGGCGATGGCGGTGTCGCTGAGCCCCGACCTGGTGATCGCGGACGAGCCGACGACGGCCCTCGACGTCACCATCCAGCGGGTGATCATCCAGAACCTCGCCGACCTGTCCGCCCGGCACGGCGTGACGATGCTGGTCATCACCCACGACATGGGGGTGCACGCCCAGCTCGACGACCGGGTGGCCGTGATGTACGCCGGCAATGTGGTCGAGGTCGGCGAGGTGCGGCAGGTGTTCAAGGACCCCGCGCACGACTACACCCGCAGCCTGATCGGCTCGATCCCCACCCTCGAGGTGCGCCAGCAGCCGACGCCGGCAGGCCCGATCGAGGTGGTGAACCAGTGAGCGCGGACGCGACGCCCAAGAAGATCGCGGTCGAGAACGTCACCCAGATCTTCCCCGGCCGGCTCGGTGTCAAGGTGCGCGCGGTGGACAACGTGTCGTTCACCCTGTCCTCGGAGCCGGCGACCATCAGCAGCCTGGTCGGAGCGAGCGGCAGCGGCAAGAGCACCCTGGCCCGGATGATTCTCGGCCTGCAAAAGCCGACGTCCGGCCGGGTGACCTACTGCGGCAAGGACATCTTCAAGCTCTCCCGGCGCGAGCGTGACCAGTTCCGCCGGGACGTGCAGCCGGTCTTCCAGGACCCGTACTCGATCTTCAACCCGTACTACCGGGTGGACCGGGTGCTGTGGAAGGCGATCAAGAAGTTTCACCTGGTCGACGGCAAGTCCGCCGCCGAGGATTTGATCGAACGCTCGCTGACGGCGGTCCGACTCAAGCCCGGTGAGGTCCTCGGTCGTTATGCCCACCAGCTCTCCGGCGGCCAGCGCCAGCGGTTGATGCTGGCCCGGCTGCACATGTTGCAGCCGTCGTTCGTCATCGCCGACGAGCCGGTGTCGATGCTCGATGCCCAGGTGCGCAAGCACTTTCTGGACATCATGATCGAGTTCCAACAGACCTACGGCATGACGACGCTCTTCATCACCCACGACCTGTCGACGGTCGCCTACGTCGGCGGGGACATGACGACCATCTTCAAGGGCCGGCTCGTCGAGCACGGTCCGGTCGAGCAGGTGATGACCCGGCCCAGCCACTCCTACACCAAGCTGCTGCTCGCCTCGGTGCCGACGCCGGATCCCGACCAGCGGTGGACCGACCGGGTCGACCTGTCCAGCGGCGAACCGCGCGTGGTGCCCGCGGAGGCTCCTCCGCGCGTCGTGCCGGAAGACGAGGAGCGCGCCCAGGTGCGCTAGCCGGGCCCGCCCTCACCCGAGGAATTCGAGCAGGCTGCGGTTCACCGGCGCCGGGTCCACGCACGGGATCGAGTGGTGCGAGGCCCCCGGCAGGGTCGTCGTGACCACACCCGGGAGCAGCCGTCGTGCGTTGGCGGCCACCTGGTCGACGTCGTGGGTCTTGGTTCTCCCGGCCAGCACCACCAGCGTGGGCACCGTCGACGCCTGAAGGAGCTCCGCCGGGGGCCGCCGCGCGACGACGATCTTGGAGCGCGGGAAGTCTGCAGCCCCCAGTGCCGCCAGGGCCAGCCAGGCCGGATCGAGAGGCAGGCCTGCGGTCTCCCACCGGAGGAACGAACGCTCCCGCGCGGCTGTCGGCCGCAGCAGCAGGGGAAGGGCGCGCAGGAGGTATCGGCGACTGGTCGCGGCGAAGCACTGGTTGGGGTCGAGAAGCGCCAGCCTGTCCACCCGGCCCGGGTGGTGCAGGGCGAGGTTGAGGGCGATCCACCCGCCGTAGGAGTGGCCGCAGAGGTGGGCGCGGTCGAGCCCGAGCTCGTCGAAGAGCCCGCAAAGCCAGTGGATCAGGTCGGCGGGCCGGCGGATCGGCCGGCCGTCGTGGACGCTGCGGCCGACGTCCCCGATCGTGTCGACGGCGTAGATCCGGTGCGACCGGCTTAGGTCGGCGATGTTGCCGAACCAGACGGTCGACGTGGCGCCGGCCCCGGAGAGCAGGACCAGGGGTGTCCCGTCCGTCGGGCCGCAGACCTGGACATGGGTCGTGCCGTACGGCGACGGCACGTCCACCGCCTCCACCGGGATCGGCCACTGCGCGAGGACGGCGTCGTAGGCCGCGAAGAACTGTGCTCCGCCCGGTGTGGCGGGGAAGGCGCGTTGCGCGGCGACCGGGCTCGAGGGCGTGTCGTTGACCATGTCTCCCCATCTCGACGGCGGCGTATCATCACGACGGTCGATAATCTCGATGATCGAGATATTAGCCCACGGATCAGGAGAGGCAACGTGGTGGACCGCACGTCCCTGGATCGGCAACCTGCCGCGGGGCTGGTCCATCTGCTGCGCGGCCTCACCGTCGAGCTCGACCAGTTCGGCGCCGAGTTCGCCCACCTGCACCGTCTGCACCCGACCGACCTGCGGGCGCTGATCCACCTGCTCGACGCCGCCCGCGCGGATATCACCGCGACGCCGGGCTGGCTCGGTGGGCAGCTGGGTCTGAACTCCGCCTCGGTGACCGCGCTCGTCGACCGGCTGGAGCGGCTCGGCCACATCCGCCGGGTGCGCGACACCGGTGACCGGCGCCGGGTGTTCATCGTCGTCGAGGACCGGGCGGTGACGTTGGGCTGGACGTTCTTCGGCCCGCTCATCACCGCGATGGTCGACGCCATGCGGTCCTTCGACGACACCGAACTCGAGACGGTACGCCGGTTCCTGCTCCGTATGTCCGACGTGGTCCACGCCGCCCGCGAGGCGGGCGACGGGCCGGGGCGGGGGTCGGCCGGCGGCCGATGAACCGCCCTGTCGTCGCACCTGCCGATGCAAGGAATGTCACAGACCGTGCACCTTCGGGATGCCGAATTGCCGGCACCTCGGCATACTCCCCCGACGCGGGGTGATCAGGCGCCCGGAGGTCGGGCCGCACGCGACGGAAGGAGCGTTCATGACGAGCAATCTCGAGTCCGGTGCACTCGACGCCCCAGCGGGTCGGACCCGGTGGACGCGACTCATCCCGATCGCGATCGTCGTCTACATCATCTCGTTCATGGATCGCACGAACATCGGCTTCGCGTTCGACGGGATCGGTCACGATCTGCATGTTTCCGCGTCGGCCGAAGGACTCGCGGGCGGCATCTTCTTCATCGGCTACCTCGTGATGCAGCTGCCCGGCGGGCACCTCGCCGAGCATTGGTCGGCGAAAAAGTTCGTCGGAATCATGATCCTGATCTGGGGCGTCTTCGCGGTGCTCTCCGGACTGGTGCAGAACTACACCGAACTGCTCATCGTCCGGTTCATGCTCGGCGTCGCCGAGGGCGGCATCTGGCCGGCGATCCTGGTGCTGATCAGCCACTGGTTCCCCGCCCGGGAACGGGCCCGCGCCTACGCGTTCTGGATCATGAACATCGCCATCGCCTCGATCATCACCGCACCGCTGTCCGGGTGGATCCTGTCCTGGGGCGACTGGCGTGCCCTGTTCATCATCGAGGGCATCTTCCCGTTCTTCATCGCGGCGCCGTTGTGGTACTGGCTCGCCGAGGACCGGCCGAGCGATGCCGCCTGGTGCGGTACCGAGGAGCGCTCCTACATCGAGCGTTCCCTCGCGGCGGACAACGCGAACCAGCCGGCCAACGCCGGATACCGCGACATCATCCGCAGCAGCGTCGTGTGGAAGCTCGTCGGCGTGTATTTCCTGATCCAGATCGGGTTCTACGGCCTCAATCTCTGGCTGCCGCACGAGGTGACGAAGGTGACCGGCGGCGGTTCGGTGGCCGTCGGATTCCTGACCGCGGTGCCCTACCTCTTCGCGATCGTCGGCCTATGGCTCAACGGTCGCGCGGCCGACCGCAACGGGCGCTACCGGCTGCACGTGTTCCTGTCGATGCTCGTCGGCTCGGTCGCCCTGGTGCTCTCGGTGGGTGTGAGCAGCGTCGCGGTCCTGTCGATCCTGCTGCTGAGCCTCGCGATGATGGGCGCACTGGCCTACGACGGTCCGTTCTGGGCGAGCGCCTCGCGGGCGGTCCCGGCCGCCCTCGCCGGTGGCGCGATGGGCATGATCAACGCGTTGGGCAACCTCGGCGGCTTCGCCGGTCCCTACCTCGGCGGCTGGCTGCAGGACCAGACCGGCGGCAGCTTCCTCGCGACATCACTGGTGCTCGCCGTCGCCCTCTTCCTCGCCGGGATCGTGATGCTCTGGGTCGGCCGGCACGGGGACCGGGACGGCGGGGTCGTCGCCGCGGTCGACAGCCGCGAGGATGCCGCCGCCCGAAACCGCTAGGCCGGCACGCTCGCGACACCCGGCTGCTGGAAACGCGTGCCGCGTACCCGTTCGGAGACGCCCGAGCGGTCGAGGTACGGGGTGATCCCGCCCAGGTGGAACGGCCAGCCGGCCCCGAGGATCAGGCAGAGGTCGATGTCGGCCGGCGCGGCGACGACGCCCTCGTCGAGCATCCGGCCGACCTCCTCGGCGAGCGCGTCGAGTGCTCGGGTGCGCACCTGCTCGGCCGTGCTGGGCGCGTCTCCCTGCTCGAGGAGTGCGGCGACCTCGGGATCGACCGAAGGCACGCCACCGTCCCAGAGGTAGACCCCGCTCTTTCCGGCGGCGACGAGCCGGACGAGGTTGTCGCTGACGGCGTACCGGTCGGGGAATGCCGCGTGCAGTGTCTCGGCGACGTGCAGCGCGACGGGCGGCCCGACGAGGGCGAGCAGCACGAACGGCGTCATCGGCAGGCCGAGCGGGGTGAGTGCCTGGTCGGCGACCTCGATCGGGGTGCCCTCGTCGACGCTGGCGATCACCTCGCCGAGGAAGCGGGTGAGCAGCCGGTTGACGACGAACGCCGGCGCGTCGGCGACCAGCACGCACGACTTCTTCACCTCGCGGCCCACCGCGAGCGCGGTCGCCAGTGACGGCTCGTCGGTGGCACCGGTGCGCACGACCTCGATCAGCGGGAGCACCGCGACCGGATTGAAGAAGTGCAGTCCGACCAGGCGCTCGGGATGGGCGAGCCCCGCGCCCATCTGCGTGACGGACAGGCTCGAGGTGTTGGTCGCGAGCAGGCAGGTCGGCGACACGACCGCCTCGACCTCGGCGAACACCCGCTGCTTGACCTCGAGTTCCTCGAACACGGCCTCGATCACGAGGTCGGCGTCGGCGAAGGACGGCCGCAGGTCCGGCGATCCGCTGACCAGAGCGGTCAACCGGGCGGCCTCCTCCGGCCGGAGCCGGCCCCGCTCGCGCAGCGTGTCGATCTCGGCGCGCACGGCGGCGACACCCGCCTCGACCCGGGCCGCGTCGACGTCGGTGAGGACGACCGGCACCCTCAGTCGCCGGACGAAGAGCAGCGCCAGCTGGCTGGCCATCAGCCCGGCCCCGACGATCCCGACCTTCGTCACCGGCCGCGCGAGCGACCGGTCCGGAGCGCCGGCCGGGCGCCGGGCCCGCTTCTGCACCAGCTCGAAGGCATACCCGCCGGCCCGGAACTCCTCGCTCATGAGCAGGTCCGCGAGGGCTGCATCCTCGGCGGCGAAGCCCTCATCGAGGGTCGACGTCCGGGCCGCGGCGATCAGGTCGAGCGCGCGGTAGGGCGCCGGCGCGGCCCCGTGCAGTGTGGCGTCGACGGTGCTCCGGCCGCGCCGGACGGCCTCGTCCCAGGCCGGCCCGCGGTCGACCTCCCGTCGATCGGTCGGTTCGGTCCGCAGCATGCCGGCCGCCCACTCCAGTGACCGCTCCAGGAAGTCGGCCGGCTCGAAGACGGCGTCGGTGATCCCGAGCTCGAGCGCCTGCGCCGGCCGCAGCATCCGGTTGTTCGCCAGCGCATTGTCGATGATGACCTGCACCGCGCCGTCGGCTCCGATGAGATTGGGGAGCAGCCAGCAGCCGCCCCAGCCGGGCAGGATGCCGAGAAAGCATTCGGGGAAACCGAGCGCACCGGCGCCCGAGGACAGGGTGCGGTGGTGGCATGCGAGGGCGAGTTCGAGGCCGCCGCCGAGCGCCACGCCGTTGACGAACGCGAATGTCGGCACCGTGCTCTCCCGGAGCCGCCGGAACACGCGGTGCCCGAGCCGGGCGACGTCCTGTGCCTGCGTACGGCTGGCGATGCGGGACGCACCGCTCAGGTCGGCGCCTGCGCAGAAGATGAACGGCGTGCCGGTCACGCCGATCGCGCCGACCTGGGGGGAGCGGGCCTCGATCTGGTCGAGGGCGGCATCGAGCGCGGCCAGGCCACCGGGCCCGAAGGTCGCCGGACGCGTGTGGTCGTGGCCGTTGTCCAGGGTGATCAGAGCGAACGGCGCCGCAATCCCCGGCACGTCGAGATAGCGGACCCGCGCCTCGGTGACCACCTCGTCGGGCCAGGCTTCGGCGAGGGCGGCGCCGGCACCGGTCGTCGATGCTCCCGTGGTGGATGCCCTCGTCGTCACTGCTGCCCCTTCCAGTGCGGGTTCTCCCAGACGACGCTGCCGCCCATGCCGATGCCGACGCACATCGCGGTCAGGCCGTAGCGGACCTCGGGGTGGTCGGTGAACTGGCGCGCGAGCTGGGTCATCAGCCGGACCCCGGATGAGGCGAGCGGGTGACCCACCGCGATGGCGCCGCCGTAGGGGTTGACCCGCGGGTCGTCGTCGGCGATACCGAAGTGGTCGAGGAAGGCGAGCACCTGGACGGCGAACGCCTCGTTGACCTCGAACAGGCCGATGTCCTCGAGCGACAGTCCGGTGCGGGCCAGGACGCGCTCCGTGGCCGGGATCGGTCCGATCCCCATCACCTCGGGCTCGACTCCGGTGAAGCCGAAGCCGACCATCCGCATCCCGACCGGAAGTCCGAGCTCCCGCGCGGTGTCCTCGCCGGCGACGATGCACCCGGTGGCTCCGTCGTTGAGCCCGGCCGAATTGCCCGCGGTCACCCGCCCGTGCGGGCGGAACGGCGTCGGGAGCCCGGCCAGATCCTCGACCGTCGTCCCGGGCCGCGGAGGCTCGTCGACGGTCGCGAGGCCCCAGCCGAGGCCGGCGGAGCGGACGGCGACCGGCACCAGATCGGGCTGGATCCGGCCGTCGGCGTAGGCCTTGGCGAGCTTGGCCTGGCTTGCGGCCGCGAACCGGTCCGCCCGCTCCCGGGTGATACCGGGCACCCGGTCGTGCAGGTTCTCCGCGGTCTGGCCCATCACCAGCGCCGACGGATCGACGAGCCGTTCGGCGAGGAAACGGGGGTTCGGATCGACGCCGTCGCCCATCGGATGGTGGCCCATGTGCTCGACCCCGCCGGCGATCGCGACGTCGTAGGCCCCGACCGCGATTCCGCTCGCCACCGTCGTGACCGCCGTCATCGCGCCGGCGCACATCCGGTCGACCGCATATCCCGGGACGGAGGCCGGCAACCCGGCGAGCAACGCGGCCGTCCGCCCGATCGTGAGGCCCTGGTCGCCGGTCTGGGTCGTCGCGGCGACCGCGACCTCGTCGACCCGGTCCGGCGGCAGCTCGGGGTGCCGGCGGAGCAGTTCCCGGATGACCCGGACGATCATGTCGTCGGCCCGGGTCTCGGCATAGAGTCCGGCCGGGCCGGCCCTGCCGAAGGGGGTGCGGGCACCGTCGACGAAGACGACCTCACGCCTGGTGGCGAGCATGGACCCTCCCGGGGGCAGCGGGCTGCAGGACCGATGTTACCGGCCAGTAACCGCGCCGTCGCCCCCCTGGACCGATCGCAGGGCGGCGGCGAGGGTCGCCGCGGTGAGCTCGACCTGCCACGGCCGGGCCAGGCGCCCCCGCAGCTGCCCGGCCACGGTGTCCGTGGTGACCGGTTCTGGCGGACGCCAGGCCAGCCGACGTACGGCGTCGGGCGCGATGAGGTTCTCCGTCGGGAGCTCGATCCGTTCGGCGAGCCCGGTCATCGCGGTGCGGACCGCGGTCAGCCGGGCGGCGGCGTCGGGGTCGCGATTGGCCCACCGGTTGCTCGGCGGGGGGCCGTCGGCCTCGCCGACCGGGGTGGTCGGCGGCAGGTCCCTCGCGGGCCGGGATCGGGCATCGGCCACGGCCTGCCACCAGCGGCCGAGGAGCCGTCGGTTGCCCCGTCCGGCGAAGACGGGCAGCGCCCGCAGCGCCTCGGCCGACGTGGGGTCGGCCACGGCGGCACCGATGATCGCCGCGTCGGGGAGCACCCGGCCCGGCGCGATGTCCCGTTGGCGGGCGATCTCGTCCCGGGTGGTCCACAACGCCCGGACGGTCGCGAGCTGCCGCGCGGAGCGGATCTTGTGGATGCCGGACGTGCGACGCCAGGGATCCGCCCGGGGCGCCGGTGGGGGCGCGGCCACGAGCGCGTCGAACTCCTGGTAGGCCCAGTCGAGCCGCCCGGCGGCCTCCAGCGCCGCATAGAGCCCGTCGCGGAGCTCCACCAGGAGCTCGACGTCGAGGGCGGCGTAGACGAGCCACTCGTGGGGGAGCGGGCGGGTGCTCCAGTCCGCCGACCCGTGGCCCTTCACCAGGCTCATCCCGAGCACCCGCTCGAGGATCGACGCCAGCCCGACCCGGGGGTAGTTCAGGAGCCGCCCGGCAAGCTCGGTGTCGAAGAGCCGGCGGGGCCGCGCGCCGAGCTCGGCGAGGCAGGGCAGATCCTGGCTCGCCGCATGGATCACCCACTCGGTCTCGGCGAGCGTCCGGTCCAGAGCACTCAGGTCCGGGCACCCGACCGGATCGATCAGCACAGTTCCGGCGCCGGCGCGGCGCACCTGAACGAGATAGGCGCGCTGGCCGTAGCGGTAGCCGGACGCCCGTTCGGCGTCGACGGCCACCGGCCCGTCGCCCGAGGCGAGGCGTTCGCACGCGGCGACCAGGGCTGCCTCGGTCGTCACCGGGTCAGGCACACCGTCCCGTGGCGCGCGGAGCACCGGAACGGGGGGAGCGGACGGACCTTCGGTCGGGCTGGGCTCGGCAGCCACCGTCAGCGGATGACCCCCGCACGCATGACGAGGGCGACCATCTCAGCCCGGTCGCCGGTTCCGAGCTTGCGCGCGATGCGGGCCAGGTGGCTCTTCACGGTCAGCGCGGACAGGTTCAGCGCGTCGCCGATCTCCTTGTTGGACTTCCCGTCGGCGACCAGTCGGAGCACCTCGACCTCGCGGGCGGACAGGTCGGAGACCCCGGAGTCGCTCCGCCCGCCCCGAAGTCCGGCGGCGAGCAGCGAGGCCACCGACGGGTCGGCGTAGACCCCGCCGTCGAGCACCCGACGGACGCCGTCGGCGACGACCGACGGCGAGGCGGACTTGAGCAGATAGCCCTGGGCTCCCGCGACGAACGCCGCGCGCACGGAGTAGGGATCGTCGGCTGCGGACAACACGACCAGGCGGGTCCATCCCGCTTCCCGGAGCTCACCGAGCAGGTCCAGGCCGTTGCCGTCGGGCAGTCCGAGATCGAGGACGCAGAGGTCGAGCGGGCCGCTGGAATGGGCGCGGGCGCGGGCCTCGGAGATGCTCGCGGCCTCATAGACCTGGGATGCGCCCATCGTCTGGAGCCGGGTGATGATCGATTCCCGGAGGAGCGGGTGGTCGTCGACCACGAGTGCGGTGAACTGGTCGCCGGTGAACGGCGCCGACGTCACGGGCATCGGGGTCGCCTCAGCCATCTGACCGCTGGCGTTCTCTACTACCACCCTGGGTCCTCCCTGTCCGCGCCGTGCGTCGGCGGCGCCTTCGATCGCCGGCTCGTGTCAAACGCCGGGCGATCGGGCCATATGGAACGGCTACGATGATCCCGTTGCCCACTAGGCATGCTACTCCGTTCGGGGTATTTTGTGCTGAGGATGCGTGGGGATGACCACTCACACGCAGCGAGGTGGACAACACCGGCGCACCGCGTTCGATCAGCGAGACGCGGGTGCCGCGGGAGAAAAGAGGGCCCGGATGCGGCGACTGATAACGAGGATTGCGGCCACTCTGGCGGGACTGGCGCTCGCGGTAGGCATCGCGGCAACCGGGGGGCACTCGGTACGGCCCGCTGACGGCTCGTCATGGAGCCTCGCCGGATCGTCATGGAGCTTCTCGGTGGTTCAGCAGCCAGATGTCTGGGGACACGCGGACCGGCGGTGAACCCCCGGGGGAAGATCCTGCTGACGGCCGGGCTGCTCGGGGCGGCCGCGGCCGCGTTGTGCGTCAAACTCGGTTGGGGCTCGCCGGCCTGGTGGGCCTTGCCCGCTTTCGTCCTTGCCGTCACGGTCGCCGAGTTCGCCACCGTTCGGATGGTGATCGGGCGGCAGGGTTACTCCGTCGCTCTCACCGACGCCTTCGTCGCGATCGGCTTCGTCCTCGCGCCGGGCGCCTGGATTCCGCTCGGCGTGCTGCTGGCCTTCCTCCTCGCCAACGCCCGCCGGTCGCCGTGGATCAAGCTCGTCTTCAACCTCACCCAGTACCCGTGCGCCATCGCGGCGGGGTTGCTCGTCGCCCAGTCGCTGGGCACGGGGATACCGGCCGCTGCGATCGGCCTCGTCGTCTTCGCCTGCCTGAACTACCTGCTGGTCGCGATCCCCATCGCGATCACCGCACATCGGCCCTACACCGCGGTGGTCGCCGAGACCAGTGGCCTGGGCATGGTCCACGTGGCCGGCAACATCTCCCTCGGCCTGCTGGCCGCGTGGCTGGCCGAGAACGCTCCGCTCGGCCTGCTCGGGCTGGTCGTCCCCCTCGTGCTCCTGTGGTGGTCCTACCGGCAGCAGACCGAGCGCACGGCCGAGGCCCGGCTCTTCGCCGAATTGGCGCGCGGCCGCGAACAGATCGCCGCGACGTCGGTCGACACCTCGGCGCACGTGCTGCTGACCGCGGCCGCCCGGCTCTTCGGTGGCGCCGAGATCGAGATGCTGCTCCGCCATCCCGACGGACCGGTGCGCTACGTCGGTGACGAGCACGGGGTCATCCGCCGGGAGCGGGTGGACAGCGGCGCCTTCGCCGCCCCCTGGGTGCTGCGCACGATGGGCGCCCGCGGCGTCCTGACCGGCGTGGACGGCGACCGGCCGTTCTGCTCGGCCGTCCTCGGCGACCCCGGCCGTCCCCTGGCCGTGCTCATCGCACGGCGGCCGAGACGGGCCGGAGGCTTCGAACGACTGGACGCCCGGCTCGCGCAGGTACTGGTCGGTCAGGCCGAGGCATGGCTCTCGGTGGCGGATCTGGCGGCCCGCCACGACGTCGCGGTCGGACAGATCGAGGCCTACGGCGACGCGACCCGGGCGCTGGGAGACCTGGGGGCCTACACCGCGCCCGCCCTCGTCGTGCTCCGGGAGTCGGCGGAGCGGCTGTCCCGCCTCGCCTTCTCCTTCACCGGCCCCGACCCGGTGCGGGACATCGTCGACGAACTGCATGCGGTCGAGCGTGCCGTGGCGTCTCTGCTCGGTGCGGTGGCCCTGACCAGCGAACCCGAGCTGGTCGGTCCTGCCGAGGACCACAGGGCACCCAGCGTGGGTTCCGAATCCGAGTGGACCACGACAGGACGGCTCGACGCAGTCGAGACCCGGTGATCCGGGGACGTCGACAGCGTCTTCTGCCGCTGCCGGCGTGGGTCGCGGTGGTCCTGGCGTCGACGACCATCGCCGTGCTCGTGGTGGTCGGCATCATCCTCCGGCTGGGCGGAAACGGGTCCCTGGTGGCGGCTCTCATCGGAGGCCTGGGAGTCGGTCTGCTGATCACCGCCGGCGGGACGGTGGTGGCGCATCGGATCGGTGCCGACATCCGCCGGCTGGCCGTCGCCGCACTGCACCGCGGCCCCAACCCGGCCGACCCACGAGGGCTGTCGGCGGCCGCCGAGCGGATCAGCGAACTGCAGGAGATGGGTCGGCTGCTCGACGCTCTGCAGCTGCGCGCCCGGGTCGCCGAGGAGATGGCCGAGCAGGCGCAGCGAACGGCGCACACGGCCGGCGCCGGGATGTTCGAACTGCTCTCCGGACTGGTCGCCGCCGAGGAAGCCACGAGAGGCCAGCTGTCCGCGGACCTGCACGACACGGTCGCCCAGACGCTGATGGCTGCCCGCTCCCTGCTCGGGGCGCCGGAGGGGCAACCGGGCGCCTGGGAGCGGGTCCGCGAATTCGTCGAGGACGCCGAGGAGCAGCTGCGGGCCGCGATGGCCCGGACCCGGCCCCCGGAGCTGCGGGACGGCGACCTGGCGTCGGCGGTCGCCGGCCTCCGGCGTGAGATGGCGGCCCGATACCTGCTCGACGTGTCCCTGGACTGGCCGACCGAGCCCTACCCGCTGCCGCTGGTGTCGGCCGTGACGATCTACCGGTTCTTCCAGGAGGCGCTGCTCAACGTCGTCAAGCACGCCGACGTCGACGAGGCGCGCGCCTCGCTGTCGATCGAGGGTGACCATCTCGTCGCCCGGGTGGCCGACGACGGGCCGGGATTCGACCCCGGAGCGGTGCAGTCCACCGGTGGACGCCACGTCGGGCTCGGGCTGCTCCGGGAGCGTGCCCGGCTCGCGGGCGGGAGCCTCGGGGTCACCTCGGCACTGGGCCAGGGGACGGTGCTGACGCTCCGGCTGTCGCTCACCCCCCAGTCGCCGGACCGCGATCCGGGACGGGTCACCTCGGCGAGCGACGCCCCCTAGGTCTGGCGGGCGGTCCCGGCCCGGCTGGGCAGGCTCACCACCCCGGACGGCGGAAGCCCGGCGGCGGTGCAGAGCAGATCGGCCCAGGCCGACAGGTGCGGCCGGAGATCGGGATCCAGCGGGGTCCACGAGGCACGGATCTCGACCTCGACCGTGTGGGCCGGCCCGGCGAGGTCGCCGAACCGCTCGGACGCGGTCTGCGTGACCGTGCCGCCCGCCGCGGTGTAGCGCGCACCCTTCTCGGTGAGCGCCTCGACAAGCCAGCTCCAGGCCACCTCGGCCAGCAGCGGATCGTGGGCCATGTCCGCGTCGAGCTCGGTGCTGGCATAGGTCACGAGGCGCAGAGTGCCGCCCCACGCCCCGACGCTGTCCGGGTCGCCGAGCAGCACCAGCCGGCCGGTGGCCGGGACGTCGGTGCCCACCTCGACCTCGGCGCTGAGGGCGTGCGACCAGGGGGCGAGACGCTGCGGTGGGTTGATCTGCTCGAGGGTGATCTCAGGACGCAGCGCACACGACGAGAGACTGGCGACCGCACGCGCGAAATCGAGGGGCGCCGCAGCACTCCGATGAGACCCGGCCACGGCTCGAGCCTACGACCGCGTCGGGGTGCGGCGGGCCCGGCGCGCCGGATGGATGCTCACGCGGCCGCGTCGATCGCGATCTCGGCTGCCGGCACCGGCACGACGGCGACCGTGATCACGCTGCCACAGCCGGTGCAGACCAGGTCGGGGCAGTCCTCGCCGTGCCCATCGGCGCACGGCGGAACCTCGAAGAATTCTTCCTGCTCGCAGATCCCGCAGTGGCGCCAGATCAGCGATGCGGTCGACATCCTGCACTCACCGTCCTCACGTGTCTCATTCGTGACCGTGCCACGGGAGACTGACCGTTTCGCGCAGGCGGCGCGGCGTGTCGGAGCCTGCATGCGACGATGAGCCGTGATGGTCTCCACCTCGCGCACCGGCACGACCGCCATGTCCGGCACCGCTGGGGCGGTCCAGGAGTCGGCGCTCATCCGGGCCGCCCGCGGGATGCCGACCTCCCGGACGCCGGTCTGGTTCATGCGACAGGCCGGCCGGTCACTGCCGGAGTACCGCGCGGTCCGCGCCGGCGTCCCGATGCTCGAGGCCTGCCGACGGCCCGAGCTGATCGCCGCCATCACCGTGCAGCCGGTCCACCGGCACCACGTCGACGCAGCCGTGCTGTTCTCGGACATCGTGGTACCGCTGGTCGCCGGCGGGCTGGCGATCGACATCGAGCCCGGCGTCGGGCCGGTGCTGGCGGACCCGATCCGCACCCGGGCCGACCTCGACCGGGTCCGCCCGCCCGACCCGGAGGAGGTCGGCTACGTCGCGGACGCCGTCCGCCTGGTCGTGGGCGAGCTCGGCGACGTGCCGCTGGTGGGCTTCGCGGGGGCGCCGTTCACGCTGGCGAGCTACCTCGTCGAGGGCGGCCCGTCCCGGTCGCACGCCCGGACGAAGGCCCTGATGCACGGCGACCCCGAGCTGTGGACCGACCTGCTCGACCGGCTGGCCGACACCGCGCTGGTCTCCCTGCGATCCCAGATCGGTGCGGGCGCCTCCGTGGTTCAGCTCTTCGACTCCTGGGCCGGGGCGCTCTCCGACGCCGACTACCGGCGTTTCGTGTTGCCGCACAGCCGCAAGGTGCTCGAGGGGCTGGCGGACCTGTCCGTGCCCCGGATCCACTTCGGCGTCGGGACGGGGGAGCTGCTCCCCGCCATGGCCGAGGCAGGGGCGGACGTCGTCGGCGTGGACTGGCGCATCCCGCTCGACGAGGCGGCGCGACGCGTCCCGGGCCGGGCGCTGCAGGGCAACCTCGATCCGGCTCTGCTGCTGGCCGACTGGGCGGTGATCGAACCCGAGGTGCGCCGGATCCTCGGCGAGGGCGGGGCCGCGCCCGGGCACATCTTCAACCTCGGCCACGGCGTGCTGCCCGAGACCGATCCGGCCGTGCTGACCCGGGTCGTGGAGCTGGTGCACGAGGTCACGACACGCTGATGGCACACGTCGTCGTCGTCGGCGCCGGGATCGCCGGGCTCGCGGCCGCATACGCCATCACGCAGGCCGATCCGGCCGTCGCGGTGACCGTGGTCGAGGGTGCCCGCCGGATCGGCGGCAAGCTGACCGCCGGCGAGTTCGGCGGAACGGTCGTCGACGCCGGTGCCGAAGCGATGCTGGCCCGTACGCCCGAGGGACTCGACCTGGCCCGCGAGGTCGGGCTCGGCGACGAGATCGTGCATCCGGCGACGGGTGCGGCCTCGCTCGCCGTCGGCGGCATGCTGCGGCCGGTTCCCGGCGGGACCCTGATGGGGGTGCCGGCCGACCTCGACACGGTCGCCGCCGCCGGGGTGCTCACCGACGATGCCCTGCGTGCGGTCGCCGCCGAGCCGGACCACCCGGGCGACCCGGTGGTCGACGACGTGTCCGTCGGTTCTCTCGTGGGGTCGCGGCTCGGGCCGGAGGTCGTGGACCGGCTGGTCGACCCGTTGCTCGGCGGGGTCTACGCCGGGCGGGCCGGTGTGCTCTCGGTGCAGGCCACGATTCCGGCGCTCGCCGATGCCCTGCGGGGGCAGGGATCCGTGGTGATGGCGGCCCGCGCCGCGTTGGCCGCCGCGCCCCGCCGGGGCGGGCCGGTCTTCGCCACCCTGCGGTGCGGTCTGGGCGCCCTTCCGCAGGCGGTGGCCCGAGCCGCAGGTGCCCGGCTGCTGCTGGGTACGCCGGTCCGCGCGATCCGGGCGTCCGCCGCCGGTTTCCAGGTCGAGGCCGGGCCGGTGCCGGCACCGACGGTCCTGTCGGCCGACGCGGTGATCGTCGCGGTCCCGGCCCACAAGGCGTCCCTGCTGCTCGCCGACCTGACCCCGTGGGCCGCCCACGAGCTGGGCCGCATCGACTACGCCAGCACCGCCCTGGTGACCCTGGCCTACCCGAAGGGTGCGGGGGCCTGGCCGGCCGGTAGCGGGATTCTGGTCGCCGCCTCGGAGCAGCGTGCGGTCAAGGCACTCACGTTCAGCTCGCAGAAGTGGGCGCACCTGGCCGGCGGCCCGACGATCGTCCGGGCCTCGGTCGCCCGTCACGGGGAGGAACGCCTGCTGCAGCGATCCGACGAGGAACTGGCCGGGCTCGTGGTCGACGACGTCGCGGCCCTGGCCGGCGTACGGCCCCAGCCGGTCGCGACGCGGGTCACCCGCTGGGGCGGGGCGCTCCCGCAGTACGCCGTGGGCCACCTGGAGCGGGTGCGCCGGATCCGGGCGCAGGTCGACCGGACGCCGGGGCTGGCGGTCTGCGGGGCGGCGTACGACGGGGTCGGGGTGCCGGCCTGTATCCGCACCGGCCGGCAGGCCGCCGCCCGGGTGCTCGTGCACCTCGCCGCCGAGCGACAATCAGAACATGGTTGACGGCAAGAAGGCGCGCGAACTCAACGACCAGGTCCGCTACACGATGTGGTCGGTCTTCCGGGCGCGCACCGACGCGCAGCGGCTGGCCGACGACGACCGCGGGCAGGCCGCAGCAGAGGTCGGGGAACTGTTCGAGCAGATCGCCGCGAAGGACGTCGTGGTCCGGGGCACCTACGATGTCTCCGGGCTGCGCGCCGACGCCGACTACCTGGTGTGGTGGCACGCCCCGCGGGCCGAGGACCTGCAGGAGGCCTACGCGCGGCTGCGCCGGACCCGGCTCGGGCGGGCCAGCGAACCGGTGTGGTCGGCGCTGGCTCTGCACCGGCCGGCCGAATTCAACAAGAGCCACCTTCCGGCCTTCCTCGCCGGGGAGGAGCCGAAGCGCTTCGTCTGCGTCTACCCGTTCGTGCGGTCCTACGAGTGGTACCTGCTCCCGGACCAGGAACGCCGCTCCATGCTGGCCGAGCACGGGGTGATGGCGCGCGAGTTCCCCGACGTCCGCGCCAACACCGTCGCGTCGTTCGCGCTCGGCGACTACGAGTGGGTGCTGGCCTTCGAGGCCGACGAGCTGCACCGCATCGTCGACCTGATGCGGCACCTGCGTGGCGCGACCGCGCGCCGGCACACCCGTGCGGAGACGCCGTTCTTCACGGGGACCCGCAAGCCGCTGAGCGAACTGCTCAGCGCCCTGCCGTAGGACAGGGCCTCAGCCCTCGTCCGGCTCCAACGTCAGGCTGACCGAGTTGATGCAGTAGCGGTCGCCCGTCGGCGTCTGCGGCGCGTCGTCGAAGACGTGCCCCAGGTGGGAATCGCAGGTGGCGCAGCGGACCTCGGTGCGGGTCATGCCGAGGGTCCGGTCCTGCACGAGCGTGACCCGGTCCTCGGCCAGCGGCGAGAAGAAGGACGGCCACCCGCAGTGGGAGTCGAACTTCGTGTCGCTGCGGAACAGCTCCGCGCCGCAGGCCCGGCACCGGTAGACGCCGACGGTCTTGGTGTCGACGTACTCCCCGGTGAACGGTCGCTCGGTGTCCGCCTCCCGCAGGACGGCGTACTGCTCCGGAGTGAGCTGCGCGCGCCACTCCTCGTCGGTCTTGTGCACGGTTGTCATGCCACCACGGTACGACGGCGTCCGCCGTGGCCCCGGGGAGCAGGCTCAGCGGCCGAGGAGCAGGCTCATCAGCGTGACGACACCCTCGACGACCGCGATCGCGAGCGGCAGCAGGAGGGCGACCACGAGCACCTTGGCGACGAGCCGGCGCCAGCCGCGGGCCCGTGCCGCGCCGACGGCGAAGTCGCCGACGCCCGAGATGTAGCCCTCGACGCTGTACGGGGACGGCCGCCGCTCCTGCCCGGGCTCGACGAAGCGCACGTAGGCCTCCGTCGTGGCGCGGGGCCGGTCCTCGCTCGCGGTACCCATCGCTGCTCCCGTAGCGGTCACCGGCGGCGAGGCCTGCGCTCGCTCGCCGTGCCCACCCGTCGAGTGTGACGCAGTGGGCCGCTCGGGACCAGCGGCGCCGGAAATGCCGGACCGCGCCGCCTGATTTGGCCCGGCTTGGCGTGTGATCGCCTACCGTGGCGGCATGCCAGCTGCCGCCGAGGAGATCGAGGTCGGGCCCCGGGTGGTCCGCGTCTCCCACCCCGACAAGCTCTATTTCCCGGAGCGCGGGATCACCAAGCTCGACGTCGTCCGGTACTTCCTCGCCGTGGGTGACGGCATCCTCGCCGGACTGCGGGACCGCCCGACCACCCTCGAGCGCTGGCCGGGCGGCGTCTTCGAGGGAGCGAAGCTGTCCACCCGACAGGACAACAAGGGCGACGCCTTCTTCCAGAAGCGCATCCCCAAGGGTGCCCCTGAGTGGGTGGAGACTGCGCGCATCGCCTTTCCCAGCGGCCGGTTCGCCGACGAGGTGTGTCCCACGGAGGTCGCCGTGGTCGCCTGGGCCGCCAACCTCGGCACCCTCACCTTCCATCCGTGGCCGGTCCGCCGGGACGACGTCGACCATCCCGACCAGATGCGGATCGACCTCGATCCCCAGCCGGGCACGGATTTCGCCGATGCCGTCCGGGTCGCCCACGAGCTGCGCGGCGTCCTCGACGAGTTCCAGCTGGCCGGGCACCCGAAGACCTCGGGCGGGCGCGGCCTGCACATCTACGTGTCGATCCAGCCCCGGTGGACCTTCACCCAGGTCCGCCGCGCGCTGATCGCGCTGGGCCGCGAGATGGAACGCCGCATGCCGGACCGGACGACGATCAAATGGTGGAAGGAGGAGCGCGGCGAAAAGATCTTCATCGACTACAACCAGGCCGCCCGGGACCGCACGATCGCCTCCGCCTACTCGATCCGGCCGACCCGCAAGGCCCTGGTCTCCGCCCCTGTCCGGTGGGACGACCTGGACGACATCAGGCCCGATGACTTCGACGTGTTCACCATGCCGCCGCGGTTCGCCGCCGTGGGTGACCTGCATTCCGGGCTGGCCGGGGAATCGTTCTCCCTCGAACCACTGCTGGCCCTCGCCGAGCGCGACGAGCGCGACCACGCCGGCGGCGACCTGCCCTATCCACCGGACTACCCGAAGATGCCTGGCGAGCCGATGCGGGTCCAGCCCAGCCGGGCCCGGCCGGTGACCAGCGAGAACATTGCAGAGTAAGCGGACCTATCGATCGGGCAGCACAGCGTTCGATGCCGGACATCCGGAGTAGGCTTCCGCCGGGCTGTGCCCGGGGGATCGCCGGTGCTCCGTGCTACGTATCTACGGCCGGCGTCGCTGATCAGGGTATGGGGGGCCGAAGTGAAGTTCTTCTCTCGTTCGTTCAGCGTCGTCGTGGCATTGGCGTCCGTGGGGGTGCTGTGGTCCGGTGCCGCCGCATCAGCCGGGGCACCGATGTCGCCATGGCCGATGAGCGACCATGACGCCGCCCGCAGCGGGCTCAACGCCGCGGAGACGAAGCTCACCTCCACGTCGATCAGCGGTCTGCACCTCCAGCACAGCGTGATGCTGGCCAGCCCCGACTCCGGAGGCTGCGGGGGATCCAGCCCCGCATTTCCGGTCGTCGTGCGCAACGTCCTGTACGTCGTGAACGGCGGAGCCAACAGTGTCTCGGCGTACAACGTGACCAGCGGTGCCAGGATGTGGAACCGCACGCTGGACGCCGCCGGGTCCTCCCTCTATGTCGGCCTGGCCGTCCAGAACGGCCGGGTCTTCGTCGCCGGCGTGGACTGCGAGTCCCAGAGTGATCCCAACGGCTTCGTCCGGGCCTTCAACGCCGGCACCGGCGCCCCCCTGTGGAATGTCGGGACGCTCGGGGCGGCCGCCGACCTCGCGGTGAGCAACGGCAAGGTCATCACCACCGGCTCGTCGGAGGGCTCCGGTGCCACGGTCAACGCGCTCGATCCGGCGACCGGGAAGTCGGTGTGGACGAAGACCTACGAGGCGAGCTGCGACGGCTTCTTCACCAGCGCTCTGGTCGCGCACGGCAACGTCGTCTTCTGCACGTTGACCTTCGCCGGCACGGGCACGCTGCGCGCACTGTCGACCGCGACCGGCGCGCAGGTCTGGAGCAGGGCCGGGATCTATTCGCACCTGCGCGGGGACACGGACACGGCGAGTGCCGTCGACCTCTACGCCGACAACCCATCGGGTCATCTGACCGATCTCGCGCCGGGGACCGGTGCGGTGAAGTGGACGTCGCCGACCGAGACCGGTGCCCCGCTCGCGGTCGGCAAGAAGCGCCTCTTCATCTCCTGCGACACGGCGGCGATGTGCGCGCTGCCGCGCAACGGCGGCGCCCGGCTGTGGAAATCCAACGTCGCACCGTCGCACGTGGCGGTCGCGACCAACCTGGTCTATCCGGCGCCCGGCGTACCGCTGCTCGCCGACACCGGCACCCACGCCACGGTCACCAGCTACCCCACGGCGGCCACGTCGGTCCTCATCTGCAACGGCCGGCTGATCTCCTGGGGAACCGGGCGCAAGGTCTCGATCTTCGGCCTGTCCTAGCGGCGGACCGACTCCAGCCACCGGTCGAACTGCTCCGGCGTACGGACACCGTCGTCGAGCACCGAGCGGTAGACGTCGAAGCTTCCGACGCTGGTGCCGTATTCGGCGCGCTCGGCCCAGGCGCGCTTGATCGCCAGGATCGCGATGCGGGCATCGCCGGTGAGGCGGGCGGGCATGGTCCGGAGATGGGCGAGGTCGGGCTGGCGGTCCGGTTCGTCGACGAACCAGATGTCCAGCGACCAGTCCTGGGCGCTCGGTGAGCGGTACTGCACGCCGAGGTAGATGCCGTCCGGGTAGCTCGGGTCGGTGTTCCAGTGGCCGGTGTCGTTGCGGAACCGGACCTGCCGGACGTGCGGATCGGCCGTCAGCCGGGCACCGATCTGTGCCACGGCGTCCCGCGTGTCGTCGCCGAGCTTCGGGCAGACCACCGTGACGTCGAGGTCGCGGCGGACCATCAGACCGAGGGCGGAACTCCCGACCCGGATGGGATCGCCGACCGGCGCCAGCAGGCTGGCGAGGTGCAGGTCGTCGTAGACCATGTCGGCCACGGCCTGCAGGTCCTGCTGCTGTGCCGGCAGATCGTCCGGGATTGTCACGGCGCCATCATCGCAGCCGCCCCACCGCCGTATCCATCCGATTTCCTCGGGCCCCTCCGTCCGTCCCCCTTCCGTTTTGCTTGAACGTCACGTTCATGCCGCTAGAAGGTTTGAACGTGACGTTCAAGCCAAACGGGCGCGGCTGTCGGGCGGCTGCCGCCGCCGACATTCCGCGTCAACGTGACGTTGATGCGGCTAGAGCGCGTGAACGTGACGTTCAAGCGGAATGGCGGGGAGGGAGGCCCGCGGGGGCGCCGTCGTTTGGCATCAACCTGACGTTGATGCGGCTAGAGCGCGTGAACGTGACGTTCAAGCCAAACGTGGGGGGGGGGGGGGAGCTGTCGTGGAGCGTCAGGAGCGGGGGCAGACGGTCCCCTTGGGCGGCAGGGTGCGGTTGATGAGGTAGCCGTCGACGTGGCGACGGACACAGGCCGTCTGCGGGTACGCCGTGTGGCCCTCGCCGTTCCAGGACAGCAGGACTCCCGACCCCAGTTGGCGGGCCAGGGAGGCCGCGGCGGCGTACGGCGTGGCCGGGTCGTGGATCGTGCCGACGACGAGTATCGGTGGCGCGCCGGCCGGATGGACGGCCGGATACCGGTGGGCGGGCTCCTGCCACTCGGCGCAGCCGAGCAGACCGATGGCCTGGCTGGCGCCGAAGAGCGGGTATTTCGCCCGCCAGACAGGCAGTTTCGCGCGTGCCGTCGCGACGGTCGCCCGGGGCGAGGTGTCGGCGCAGTTGATGACCACGTTGGCGTCGACGAGGTTGGTGTAACGCCCCTTGCCCGACCGCTCGGTGTACTGGTCGTCGAGGGCGAGCACCTTGCGGGAGTCGCCCTGCGCCGCGGCCGACAGTGCCGCGGTGAGCTTCGGCCAGTCGCTCTGGCTGTAGAGGGCGGATGCGACCGCGAGTTCCACGTTGCCGGCCGTGGCGCGGCGCGGATCGCCGTCCTTGCTCGTCGGGATCGGGTGTCGCCGCGCCGCGTCCAACAGGGCGGTCAGGAACCGGCGCGGGTGCGGCCCGATCGCGCAGGTACGGCCGCAGTTCGCGGCGTATTGGTCGAATGCCGCCTCGAAGCTGCGCGCCTGCGTCTCGGCCGAGGCGACGTCGCTCTGCCGCGGGTCGACCGCGCCGTCGAGCACGAGCGCCCGCACCTTGTGCGGGAACAGTTGGGCGTAGACCGCGCCCAGCAGGGTGCCGTAGGAGTAACCGAGGTAGGTGAGCCGGGAGTCGCCGACGCCCTGCCGGACCAGGTCCATGTCGCGGGCGGTCTCCTCGGTGTCGAACAGCGGCAACGTCGCGCCGTACTTCGCGCGGCAGCCAGCGGCGATCGTCCGGGCGAGCTGCACCTGGGCGGCGAACTGCGCCGGCGTCCGGGCGTCCGGGTCGGCCGCGACGACCTTGTCCTTGAGCTGGGACGGGATGCAGTGCAGCGGATCGGAGTCGCCGACACCTCGCGGGTCGAATCCGACGATGTCGAATCGCTGCAGTACGGCGAGCGGCAGGCTGAGGCTCGATCCGACCGCCGCGTCGAGGGCCGAGCCGCCGGGGCCACCCGGGTTGACCAGCAACGAGCCGATCCGGTCGTGCTGACGCTCGTAGTGGACCCGGACCACGGTGAGCGTGATCGTGCGCCCGTCCGGCCGGCGGTAGTCCAGCGGCACCTGCAGCTGACCACAGCCGAACTGCAGCGGCCGCGCACCACCCGGCTGGTGGGCGATCTCCGGCTTGATCACCGAGGTGCAGTCCACGAAGTGGATCGGGCCGGTCGTCGGCGTCGCCGGTGCCCGCCTGGGTGCCGACCCGGCGGACCCGCTGCTGCCGGGCACGGACGCCGCGGGAGAGGGGGTCGGCCGTCCGCCGGTCGACGTCGTACACGCGCCGAGGAGCATCGTGGCCGCGAGAGCCGCGACGGCCGCCGCCCGACTCGCCGTCATGCGCTGACGCTAACCGACCGCGGCGCGGCCGGCGGCCATCGTCGTCGACGTCCGCAGCCCCAGCCCGGCGGCGGCGGCCCGGTCGAACTCGTCGTCGACGGCCACGACCTCCCGGCCCGCGGCCGCGAGGAACGAGGCGGCGACCGCGGCGCGGTAGCCCGACTTGCAGTGCACCCAGACCTCACCGGGCGGCACCCGGCCGATCCCGCCCGGCAGCTCGTGCAGCGGCACGTGCACGGCGCCGTCGATATGCGCCTCGCGCCACTCGAGTTGCCGTCGCACGTCGAGGATGACGACCGGGCGGTGGTGGCGCACCGCGGTCAGGTCGCCGAAGGTGGCGCGCGGGAAGGTGTCGAGGCTGCTCTCGGCCCAGTCCTCCGGTCCGCCGGTGGCGGAGGCCGCGACCCGGTCGATGCCGACCCGGACCAGTTCGCGCTGGGCCTCGGCCACCTGTTCCGGCGTCTCGCCGAGCAGGGTCAGCGGCGTGCCCCACGGGATGAGCCAGCCGAGGTAGGTGGCGAGGTTGCCGTCGATGCCGAAGTTCAGGGTGCCGCGCACGTGGCCGGCGGCGAATGCGACCCGGCCGCGCAGGTCGACGACCCACTCGCCGCGGTCGATCCGCCGGTGGATCTCGGCCGGGTCGACCGGCTCGGGGAGGCGCAGGTCCGCCGAGGACGGGCCGGCGGCGTTGATCGGGGCCATGTGGGCGTAGTACGCCGGCCAGACGTCCAGCCCGGCCAGCAGGTCGGCGACGTACCGCTCCCGCTCCTTGGTGAGCACCGGGTTGGTCCGCCGCTCCTGCTCGATGGTGGAGGAGGTCACCTCGGACTGGGTGGCCGAGCAGAAACTGCCGAACCCGTGCGTCGGGAAGATCTCGGTGCCGGCCGGCAGCCGGTCGCTCAGCAGGTGCGCCGACTCGTACTGGCGTCCCGCGAGGGTGGCCGTGTGGTCGGGGCCGAGCAGATCCGGGCGGCCGGTCGACCCGAAGAGCAACGAGCCGCCGGTGAAGACCGCGGCCGGTTCGCCTCCGGACTCCAGGACGTAGGACAGGTGGGTGAAGGTGTGGCCCGGGGTGGCGAGGACCTGCACCAGCAGGTCGCGCCCGACCCGGACCGCGTCACCGTCGCGCACCGCGACCCGGTCGAAGGCCACCTCGTCCTCGGCGTTCACGTGGTACGCCGCCCCCGTCGCCCGGGCCAACGCGAGCCCGCCGGTGACGTAGTCGTTGTGCAGGTGGGTCTCGAAGACCGCCATGATCTCGACCCCCGCGTCCTCGGCGAGCGCCAGCACCCGGTCGATGTCGCGCTGCGGGTCGATGACGAAGGCGACCTTCCCGTCGTGGACGAGGTAGCTGCGGTCGCCCAGCGTCGGGGTGTCGATCGGCACGATGGTCGGCATGGCTGGTCCTTCCGGGCGTCGTACGCCGGGAGCGCCCGACACCTCACGCTAGCCAACGAACCTCGGGAATCGGTCTCTTTGGCCGCGGCCGCCCCGCTCAGACCGGTTTCGCCGAGGGGCCGCCGACCGTCGCGTGCGCCCGGCGCAGGGCCGCGACGAGCCGGTCGACGTCGGCCCGCTCGGTCATCCAACCGGACACCGAAACCCGCACGGCCCGGCGTCCCTGCCAGGTCGTCCCGCCGAGCCAGGCCTCGCCCTCGCGGCAGACCTGCGCGGCCACCGCGTCGGTCACGGCGTCGTCGTCGGAGAACCGCAGCAGGACCTGGTTGAGCACCACGTCGTTGAGGACCTCCACGCCGGGATCGGAGCCGACCGCCTCGGCGACCCGCCGGGCGAGGCCGCAGCAGCGGTCGACCAGGCCCGCCAGGCCGTCCCGGCCGAGCGCGCGCAACGCGGCGTAGACAGGCACGCCGCGGGCCCGCCGCGACATCTCCGGAACGAAGGCGAACGGGTCGCCGGTGGTCGTGCGCAGATAGGCTGCCGAGCGGCTCATCGCGGCCCGGTGTGCATCGGGGTGGGCGACGATCGCCAGCGCGCAGTCATAGGGGACGTTCAACCATTTGTGCGCGTCGACCGCCCAGGAGTCGGCGCCGGCGTGCCCCCGGACGAGGTGCGCCAGCCGGGGGCTGGCGGCCGCCCACAGCCCGAACGCACCGTCGACGTGCACCCACGCCCCGTGCTCCCGGGCGGTCGTGACGGTCGCCGCGAGCGGGTCGACGGCACCCGTGTTGACGTTGCCGGCCTGGGCACAGACGATCGCCGGGCCGCTTCCGGCGGCGAGCGCGGCCGCCAGGGCGTCGGCGCGCATCGCGCCGTTTCCGTCCACCTCGACGCGGGTCAGCCGCTCGGACCCGAACCCGAGCAGCCGCAGCGCCCCGAGCGCCGAGACGTGCACCTCGTCACCGACCAGAACCCGCACCGGCGGTGCCCCGGTCAGCCCATCGGCCGCGACGTCCCAGCCGACCTGCGCGAGGACGTGGTGCCGGGCGGCCGCCAGCCCCACGACGTTGCCGGTGGTCGCTCCGGTGACGAATCCCACGCTCGCGTCCCGGGGCAGGCCGAGCGCCTCGAGCGCCCACCGGCCGGCCACGGTCTCGATCGCCGCCGTCGCCGGGGAGAGGACGACCAGCCCGGCGTTCTGGTCCCAGCTGGAGACCAGCCAGTCGGCGCCGAGGGCGGCGGGCAGGCTGCCGCCCACGACGAACCCGAAGTACCGGGGGCCGGGGCTGGCGACCAGGCCCGGCTCGGCGGTCGCAGCGAGGTCCTCGACGACCTGCTCGGGATCGGTGCCGTGTTCGGGGAGCGGGGCGTCGAACCGGGCGAGTGCGGCCGCCGGGTCGTCCGTGGCGTCCACCCGGCGATCGGGCAGGGAGTCCCGCCACTGCTCGGCGAGCTCGGCGGCCCGGCCGAGCGTGCTCATTGCAGCACTTCGGCCAGGTCGTAGCGGACCGGCTCCTCCAGCTGCGCGTAGGTGCACGACGCCGGGTCGCGGTCGGGGCGCCAGCGGACGAACTGGGAGGTGTGCCGGAAGCGGGTGCCCTCCATGTGGTCGTAGCGCACCTCGACCACGCGTTCCGGGCGTAGCGGCTGCCAGGACAGGTCCTTCCCGGCGTTCCAGCGGCTGGTCGCCCCGGGCATGCGCTGCGGTTCGGCCTCCTGCGCGCTGGCCCACTCCGCCCACGGATGCCCCTCCGGTGTGTCCATCCGGTAGGGCTCGAGCTCGTCCACCAGCTCCTTGCGACGGGCGGTCGAGAACGACGCGGCGACACCGATGTGTTGCAGCGAGCCCTTGTCGTCGTACAGGCCGAGCAGCAGCGATCCGACGATCGGTCCCGACTTGTGCCAGCGGAAGCCGGCGAGCACGCAGTCGGCGGTGCGTTCGTGCTTCACCTTCTGCATCAGCCGCTCGCCGGGCTTGTAGTGCAGGTCGTGGGCCTTCACGACGAGGCCGTCGAGCCCGGCGCCCTCGAACTGGTCGAACCAGGTGTGGGCCAGTGCCGTGTCGTCGGTGCAGGCGGTCAGATAGACCGGGGGCTCGGCCGGGGCCAGCGCGTCGGCGAGGCGGGTGCGGCGTTCGGCGTAGGGCGTCGAGAGCAGGTCGTCGTCGCCGAGGGCGAGCAGGTCGAAGGCCACGAACGACGCCGGCGTCTGCTCGGCCAGCATCCTGACCCGCGACTCGGCCGGGTGGATCCGGCCCAGCAGCGCCTCGAAGTCGAGCCGGTCGTCATGGGCGATGACGATCTCGCCGTCGACGACGCAGCGCGGCGGGAGGTTGGCGAGCATCGCGTCGACGACCTCCGGAAAGTACCGGTTGAGTGGCCGTTCGTTGCGGCTGCCGAGCATGATCTCGTCGCCGTCCCGGAACGCGACGCACCGGAAGCCGTCCCACTTGGGCTCGTAGGTCACTTCGGGTCCGGACGGGATCGTCTTCACCGCGCGGGCGAGCATCGGCGCGATCGGTGGTGAGACTGGCAGGTCCATCCGCACATCATGCCGCGCGCGACACGGCCCGCGGACCCGGATGATCGTGATCGGATCCGTACGGCGTGTCGCGGCGTCATCCGATCACGATCATGGACGGCGGCATGGACCGCGGCTGGGGGCGGCACGGACGGCGGCGGGGAACGGCTCAGCGCACCCGCTGCCGCTCGGCCGCGTCCACCTCGACCCGGAGCCAGGTGGTGAGGGAGTCCCGGGCGAGGGCGCGCCGGGCATGGGCGATCACGTCGTCGTCCAGCTTCTGCCGGACCTCCGCGAGGTCGGCCGCCTCGCGGAGCCAGACGGTGAGGACCAGCTCGGGATCGGTCTCGTCCCGGGTCAGCCGGGCCCGGGCCCGGTCGACGCCGCGGACGGCCTCGGTGTCCTCGCGGACGGCGTCGGTCAGGGCTGAGCCGGCGACGACGCAGTCGCCGGCCTGGGCGCGTTCCATGGTGATCGACGTGATCCGCTCGACCCGCAGCTGCACGACCAGCCAGTACAGCGCCAGGATGCCGAGGACGAACCCCACCGCGCCGACGACCGGCCACAGCCAGCCGGCGTCCCGGTAGACCGTCTGGGTCGTGACGTGGTCGACCACGGCACGGTGCGCACGTTCGGACCCGAAGACCCCGGTGCTCAGCAGGACCGCCCCCACGCCGGCGAGCAGCAGGATCACCCCGATCACGGTGAGCAGCACGCGGTTGAGCCGGTTGGTGCGATTCCTCATGTCCGCCTCCGCGGCCCGGAAACGTGGATCCGCACCGCCGGCGGATCCTGCAGCGGCAGCCGCTGCAGGCGACCGCTGATCGCGCCGCGCAGTGCCTCCGAGATGACGTCCGGGTCGCCGATGCGGACCTGGGCGTTGACCCGCGCCTTGCGGCGCCGGACCTTGGCCTTGGCCGAGCCCACACCGTCGACCGATGCCGCCTCGTGCTGCAGCGCGCGAGCCAGGGACCGCCGGGAGGTGCTGGCGTGGATCTCCGGCCGGTCGAAGGCCATCCGAACCGACCGGTCCCGGTCGGCCGCGGCGGCGAGGATCAGCAGCAGCCCGACCACGATGACGCCGATGGCGATGAGCAGGACGGACGTGTCGTTCCAGCTGTGCGCCCGCAGCGTCGCGAGCCACTCGTCGTAAGGGACCACCAGGGGAGGGGTCGCCCAGCCGGTCTGGGCGACGAGCACCTCGACCGCGGTGAGCAGGCCGGCGCCGGCGATGGCCAGGGCCAGGATGGCGGCGAGCAGTCGGTTCACGATGCGCATCGTGGTCACCGGATCCGTCGTTCGAGGTACGGCGGTCGGAGGCTGGTCACGTCGACATCGCAGCTGGTCACGGTGACCTCGGCAAGCTCACGGACGCGGTCGGCGACCCGTCGCCGGACCTGGGCGACCACGTCGGGAATCGGCTCCGGGTAGCGGGCGGCGAGGTTGAGGTGCACCCGGGCGAACTGCCCGTCCAGGCGGGCGTTCGCCTGCACCGTCGGCGTTGCCCGCCGGCGCCCGCGTGCGGCCGGCTCCTGGACGACGCCGGCGACCTCGCCGGCGGCGGCCTGCGCGATCCGCTCGATCACCTTCGAGGCGAGCACGAGGTGCCCGCGCTGCTCCGCGGGGAGGCGCTCGGCCTTCTCCGCGGGAGTGGGCTCGGTCCGCTCCGCGGGGATGCGCTCGGTCTTCTCCGAGCCGGCGGGACCGATCTGGGTGGTGTCGTCGGTCACGAGCGGCGCCGGAAGACGGATTCGATGTCGAACTCCGATTCGATCACGCGGCCGACGATGAAGCCGATGATGCCCAGCACGAGGACCACGATGAACGCAGTGAAACCGCCGAAGGCGCCGGCGAAGCCGAGCGCCATGCCGACAGCAATTCCCAGCTGTGACGGTGACATTGTCTCCTCCTTCGGTCGCGCGCCGGCCGGCGCGCGATGGGGCGGGTCAGCGCACCCGGGGTGGTCTGCGGCGTTGCGCCCACCGCCGCGCCATCCGGTCGAGTACGGCCATCGGACCCCGCCGGGTACGCCGGAAGACCACGTCGGCGGTCAGCCGGGGGTCGTCGTACGGGATCGTTTCCGCGCGGTAGCAGGCGAGCCCGGCCGCGAAACTCGCCGGGTCACCTCCGACGTCGGGGTGGTGGCTGCGGACGAACTCGCGGAAGGCGCTCCGCCGTTCACGCTCATCCATCGGCGACCGCCGCGGACGGATCCTCGACGTCCTCGATGACGACGTCGATCGCCCAGCCCGGGGCGAACGGCGTCGCCGCCTGCCGGACCGCGTCGGCGACGTCGGGCGCCCGGGCGCCGTAGCGGGCCACGACGTGCACCGCCACGCGGTCCTCGCCGATCTCGACCCCGCCGACCTTGCGGCCGGGCAGGTAGGTCGCCACCTCTCCGAACCGGCCCGGGTGCAGTCGCACCACCCCGGGCTGGCCGGTGACGGCGTCGACGAGACCGTCGGCATCCGGCTCGGTGCGGGCACTCACTGGACCCGGGTCGGCTGCTCCGGCTCCTCCTCGCCGGGCAGGTGGATGTCGTCGACGCTGATGTTGACCTCGATGACGTCCAGGCCGGTCATGCGTTCGACGGAGGTGATGACGTTGCGGCGGACGCCGTGCGCGAGCTGGGCGATGGCGACGCCGTACTCCACGACGATGTCGAGGTCGATCGCGGCCTGCTTCTCGCCGACCTCCACCGACACGCCCTGGGTGATCGCGGGGCCGCCGCTGCCGGGGATCCGCTCACGCAGCGAGCCGAACGCCCGGGCCGACCCCGTTCCGAGGTTGTAGACGCCGGCGACCTCGCGGGTCGCGATCCCGGCGATCTTCTGTACGACCGAGTCCGCGATCGACGTCCGGCCCTGCGGACTGTCCAGCGCGGCCACCTGGGTGGACGGCCCGGTGCCGCCGGCGTCCTCGGCCGGGGTGCTCGGAACGGCGTGCGACGGGTTGTCCTGTGCCATGGCAGGTCCTCATCTCTTCACGGCGGTGACGGCGATCTTCATGGGCGCTTCGCCCACAACGGTCGGATGCGCCCTGCGGCCAGAATGTCGCACTTTCCCCGACGATGTGATCACTCCCACACATCTGCGACATGGACGTCGAGGGGAGGCGCGGGTACGCCGAGGGTGCGCCCGAGGTCCTCGGCGACCCGCCGGTGCACCTCGGGGACCACCACCGGCAGGGGCGTGTCCGTCCGTACCGCGATCTGCAGGGTGAGGCGCCCCCCGCCGAACCTCCCCGTCCGGGGCCGGACGCCGGGCACCGTCGCCGCGGACCGCCGGGCGAGGTCGACGAGTACGGCGGGTCCGATCCGCAGCCGGCCCCGGTCGCCGGGGATCTCGAGCCGGTCGGTGCCGGCGCTGGCCTCGGCGCGCAGCCGGGCGAGCACCCGCGGCACCAGCCGAGGTGGCGTCTCCACCGGCTGGCCGGATGCCTGCCGGACCGCCGTCCACCCCGGCCGCAACCCCGCGAGGGTCTCCTGGCAGTACGGGCACGCCGCGGCATGCGGGGTGAGGGGCGTGTCGTCGGCCACCGCGTCCACCAGCGACGCGATCGGCGTACCGCAGGGGAGAGTCCGGTCGGAGGCGTCGGGCATCTGGTCCTCGCTGTTCATCGCCAGTCCTCGAGCAGTCGGGTCAGGTCGACGCGGGCGCGTTGCAGCCTGCTGCGCACGGTGGGCACCGAGACGTCGAGTGCGGCGGCGAGTTCGTCGTAGCGCAGGCCTTCGAACTCACGCAGCACGATCACCGCGCGGTATTCCGGGCGCAGGCCGGCGAGCGCGCGACGGACCGCGGCCGCCGCCGCCCTCCGTTCCGGGTCGCCGTAGGGGGCGGGGTCGGCCGGCTCGGGTACCTGGTCCAACCCGACGGTCGGGTGGCGGCGCCGCAGGTGCATCAGGGCGGCGTTGGTCGTCACCCGGTAGAGCCAGGTGGTGAGTGCGGCCGTCCCCTGGTAGCCGGAAAGGTGCCGCCACACCGACACCCAGGCGTCCTGCACGCATTCGTCGGCATCGGCCGTGTTGCCGAGCAGGTGGTAGGCGACCCGGTAGCAGCGCGGGGTGTGGCGGCGTACGAGGGTCTCGAACGCCGTGTCGTCGCCCTCCCGGGCGGCGGCGACCAGCGCCGCGTCCGGGTCCTCGGCGTGCCGGTCGGCATCCGGCGGGGCAGCGTCGCCATGATCGGTGGCGTCATCGACGGGACGGTCGCCCGAGTGCTGCTCCGGGGCCGCCATGGCCTGAGCCTAGGGCCGGACGCCGGCGACCGCGTAGCGGAGGAAGAGCGCGCCGTCCTCCTCGAGCAGGTGCCCGATCTCGAGCTGCATCGGGTCGGCGATCGGACCGTCGGTGACCCGGTGGGAGCCGGCGCCGACGAGCGTCGGGGCGATCGTGAGGCACAGCTCATCCAGGCGGTCGGCGGTCAGCACCGTGCGCAGCAGCGTCGGTCCGCCTTCGCAGAGCACCTTGGGCAGACCCAGTCCGGCGAGGTCGCCGATCGCGGCGGCGACGTCGACGGCGCCCTCACCGGCGACCAGGACGTCGGCGACCTCGGCGAGCGCGGCCCGACGGTCCTCCGGGGCGCTCCGGTGGGTCACGACGATGATGCGCGGCTGGTCGGGCGCAAAGAGCGGTGACGCCGGGTCGAGGTCGAGGCGGCCGCTGACCACCGCGATCCGGGGCAGTGGTGCCAGACCGAGCGAGCGCCGCCGCGCGCGCCGCCGTTCGTCCGCGACCGGCGGGCGGTAACCCTCGATCCGGGCGGTGCCGGCACCGACCAGGATGACGTCGCACTGGTCGCGCAGCAGCGCGAAGATCCGGCGATCGCCGGGTGTCGAGAGCCCACCCGAGCGGCCGTCCAGGCTGGCGGCGCCGTCCGCGCTGGCGACGAAGTTGGCCCGCACGTGCGCGTCGGTCGTCTCCGGCACGGCGTAGGCCGCGACCAGGTCGTCATCGGTCAGCCGGTCACCGGCAGGCGACGGAAGAAGGCGGCGCATCCGGCCATCCCACCACAGCCCGCCGCACCCGGATCCCGGTCGGCGTACCGGCGGTCGTCGCCGTACCGCACCCTCATTCCGCATGAACGTGACGTCGATGCGGCTAGAGCGCGTGAACGTGACGTTCAAGCGGAATGTGGGGCGCCCGTTTTGCTTGAACGTGACGTTCAAGCCGCTAGATGGCTTGAACGTGACGTTCAAGCAGAACGTAGGGGGGCGGGAACGGGGGTCGCCCGGCAGACATGGCAGCGGCGCCCGGGAGGGAAGGGATCCTCCCGGGCGCCGCCGTAACGGGGTGCAGGTCCGGTTAGAACGCGCCCACGCCGTTGGGCGTGCCCAGCCCGGTCGGCCCGTCCCAGCCGGCACGCGCCGTGCACAGCTGGCTGGGGGAGCACGACCCGTTGCTGCCCGAGGTCACGTCGAAGAGCTCGCCGGTGTTGGCGTACGGCGTGCTCGGGGTGACGCTGCCGGCGTTACCGGCCAGGCCGATGACACCGGCGATGATCGGTGCCGACGCGCTGGTTCCGCCGTAGACCTGCCAGCCGGGGGCCTGGTAGGTGTCGTAGACCGCGACTCCGGTCGCCGGGTCGGCGACGGCGGAGACGTCGTTCATGGCCCGCTTGCTGCAGCCGGTGTCGAAGGACGACGCACCCGGAATCGCGGCGTTGTACGCCGAGCACCCACTGCCGGTGCCGCCGGAGCTGTTGTTCCACACCGTCTCGCCCCAGCCGCGCGAGCTCGAGTCGCGGGTGAGCGATGTCCCGCCGACCGCGATCACCGAGGAGGAGGACGCGGGGTAGGAGGCTCCGACGTAGCCGCTGTCTCCGGCGCTCGCCGTGATGGCGACACCCGGGTGGTTGTAGTACTTGCCGTACTGCGAGTCGGAGGCGTCGCTACCGCCGTAGCTGTTGCTCACGATGTCGGTCGTGGACGCCGCGGTGTTCTCGGCCGCGCCGAGGTCGGCGAAGGACGCCGAGTCGGCCTCCACCAGCGCGATGTGGCACCCCGGGCAGATCGCCGAGACCATGTCCAGGTCGAGCGAGATCTCCCCGGACCAGCCGGCGTCCGGGGCCGGGTAGGAGCCCTGCTGGCCGTTCTGGTTGAGCTTGGTGAAGCAGCCATTCGCCATGGTGCACGCCGGCAGGCCGTACTGCGCCCGGTAGGCCGCGAGATCGGACTCGGCGTTGGGGTCGTCCTGGGCGTCGACCACGGCGACGGTCTGCCCGGACCCGCCGTCGGGCAGGTTGTAGGCGGCCTTCAGATCGCTGGGGCCGTAGCCGCTCGGGGCCGCGGCGGCGCTGGCCGGCTGCACCGTCCGGCTCCGGTGCACCGCGAAGCATCTGGCCTGTCCGCGGGGGGCCGAGTGGCCGCAGTTCGCGACGTACGACGGGCCCTGCGACGTGCGCGTCGCCCCGGCGGTCTGGGAGGCCCCGGCGGTGCCGGCCCACACCGCGGTGGCGAGCACGGCGACCCCGATGGCTCCGAGCGTCGTGCCTTTTCTCATCAAACCTCCAGATATGGCGGGCGGCTGTCCCAGGCGAGTGCCCGCCGAATCCTGCCCTGCTTCCGAGCCGGGCGGCATCCAGATTTGCCCAAGTCTCACTAAAGAATTGGCAAATCATCGGGAACGAAGTGATGAGATGCTCGGAGTACGGCATCTGTGCCGAACGGGTGAGCTACAAGGAGCCGATCAGCCGTCACCCACCGTGGCAGGCAGCCGTCAGGCGATGGCCACCACGGCGACCGACTCGCCGTCGATCTCGACGATCCCGTCCCGGTAGACGAAGCCCTGGGTCGAGGCCAGCAGCACCTCACGCGGGGTGCCGTCGACCGGCACCCGCTGACGTTCTGCGCCGAGGTTGCAGGCCACCGCGATCCCGCCCCGGTGCAGCACCAGCCAGCGGGCCTCGTCGTCGAAGCGGACGCTGACGTGACCGAACCTCGGGTCGCTGAGCTCGGGCCGGGACCGGCGTAGTTGCAGCAACCGGGCGTAGAAGTCGAGCACCCCGGCGTGCGGCTCGTCGGCAAGCTCCGACCAGTCCAGCCGGGACCGCTCGAAGGTCTTCTCGTCCTGGGGATCCGGGACGTCCTCGGCGTCCCAGCCGTGCTCGGCGAACTCGGCCCGCCTCCCGTCGGCCACCGTCGCTGCCAACTCCGGCTCCGGATGACTGGTGAAGAACTGCCACGGGGTGGAGGCCGCCCACTCCTCACCCATGAACAGCATGGGCGTGAACGGCGCCGTGAGCACCAGCGCGGCCCCGACCTTGACCAGTCCGGTGGACAGGGTCGCCCCGATACGATCACCGGCCGCGCGGTTGCCGATCTGGTCGTGGTTCTGCAGGTAGCCCAGGAAGCGCCAGGCCGGCGTCCGGGCGGTGTCGACGGGCCGGCCATGGAGGCGCCGGCGGAAGCTGGACCAGGTGCCGGCGTGGAAGAAGGCCTGACGCAGCGTGGTGGCGAGCGTCTCGAGCGATCCGAAGTCGGCGTAGTAGCCCTGCCGCTCGCCGGTCAGCGCGGTGTGCAGCGCATGGTGGAAGTCGTCGCTCCACTGGGCGGCCAGCCCGAAACCGCCCGCCTCGCGCGGGGTGATGAGCTTCGGGTCGTTGAGGTCGGACTCGGCGATGAGGGTCAGCGGCCGGCCCACATGCGCGGACAGCGCGTCCACCTGCGCGGCCATCTCCTCGAGCACGTGCACCGCGCGCCGGTCGGCGAGCGCGTGTACGGCGTCGATGCGCAGCCCGTCGACGTGGTAGTCGGACAGCCACATCAGCGCGTTGTCGATGATGTGCCGGCGCACCGGGTCCGAGTCCGGCCCGTCCAGGTTGACGTTGCGGCCCCACGTGTTGCCTGCGTCGGTGAGGTAGGGACCGAACCGGTCGAGGTAGTTGCCGGACGGCCCGAGGTGGTTGTAGACGACGTCGAGGATCACTCCGAGCCCGCGCGCGTGACAGGCGTCGACGAAACGCTTCAGGCCGTCGGGCCCGCCGTACGGGTCGTGGACGGCGTACCACCCCACGCCGTCGTAGCCCCAGTTGTGGACACCGTTGACGGCGTTGACGGGGAGGACTTCGACGAAGTCGACCCCGAGCTCCACCAGATGGTCGAGCCGGCCGGCGGCGCCGTCGAAGGTGCCCTCCGGGCTGAAGGTGCCCACGTGCAGCTCGTAGATGACGCCTCCCGCGAGCTGCCGCCCGGCCCAGCCGCCGTCCCGCCATTCGTAGCCGGCCTGGTCATAGAGGCGGCTCGGTCCGTGGACCCCCTCCGGCTGCCACCGCGACCGCGGATCCGGTATCGCGGTCGGGTCGTCGCCGAGGAGGAAGGCGTAGTCGGTGCCGTCCGGGATCTCCGGGACGTCGACCCTCCACCAGCCGCCCGGCCCGCGGGTCATCTCGAGGTCATCGTCTCCGACCCGGGTGCGGACGTGATCGGGGCGTGGCGCCCACACCTCGAAGGTGGTCATCGTGGTCCTCTCATCGGGGATCGCGAACTTGCCGAAGTCCTACCCGGCCGACCGGCGTTCCGGCAAGGCGGGGGCCGCGGTCGCTGCGGTGCCGGGCGTCAGCCGGTGGTCAGCAGGGCTACCGGATACGCGTCGAGCAGGTCTCCCGCCGGAACCGGGCCGGCGCCGAAGCTCTCGCCGGTGAGGGCGTCGGTCCAGGTGCCGCCGCCGGGAAGGGACAGCGTGGTGTCCAGCCAGCCCGACCGCTCCAGACCGGCCGGCCGCAGGGTGGCGACGGTGATCGCGCCGCCCCGGTCGAAGGCCAGCAGATGGTCCGCGGTCGGCCCGGCGGCGGGTATCGGCGTGTAACCGGTGAACAGCTCCGGGCGGTCGCGGCGCAGCCGTAGGGCGCGCGACACGACCAGCAGCTTCGCGGCGCCGTCGGCGTCGATCCCCGGGCGGAGCCCGCCGTCGAGGGCGGCGAGCAGCGAGCGGCGCCGGGCGAAGTCCACCGGCCGCCGGTTGTCCGGATCGACGAGGGAGTTGTCCCACAGCTCGCTGCCCTGGTAGACGTCGGGCACTCCGGGCATCGTCAGCTGGACGAGCTTGGCGCCCAGAGAGTTGGACCATCCGTGTGGGGTGATCCGGGCGACGAAGGCCTCGACGTCGGCCCGCAGCCCCGGGTCGTCGTAGACCCGGTCCGCGACGGCGTGCATGGCGCGCTCGAAGGTCTCGTCCGGGTCGTCCCACGACGTGCTCGTCCGTGCCTCACGGGCGGCCTTCTCCAGATAGGCATGCAGCCGGTTGCGCTCGATCGGCCAGCTCCCGACCACGGTCTGCCACAGCAGATGCGCGAACGCCCCGTCGGACAGAGGTGCCGCGGCCGTCCACCGGCGTACCGCGTCGGCCCACTCTCCCGTCAGCTCGGCGAGCACGGCCAGTCGAGCCCGCACGTCCTCGGCCCGCTTGGTGTCATGGGTGGAGAGCGTGGTCATGCCTTCGGGGCGGCGATCCTGCCGGCGCCGCAGCGCGTCGTGGAATTCGGGGACGGACCGGCCGATCCGGGCCGGATCCCCGCCCACCTCGTTCGCAGCGATGAATCGGGTCGCCCGGTAGTACGCCGTGTCCTCGACGCCCTTGGCCATCACCGCACCGGACTGCTGCTGGAACCGGATCGCCAACTCGTCGGACGCATCGTGCAGCCGCGGGGCGAGCGCCTCGAGGGCGCCGGTCAGGTCCGGCCGGCGGCGGACGGCCTCAGCGAGGGCGGTGTCGAGGTGGGTGACCCCCGTCCCGGGCAGGTAGGAGCGGTAGACCGGGAAACACGCCAACGCCTCGGCGAGCGCCGCCTCGGCGTCGGGGACGTCCTCGGCGAGCCGGGCCATGCGGGCGACTTCGGCGTGCTGCATGACGCTGGCGACGTCGAGCTTGCAGTCGTGCACGAGCTCGTCCCAGGACGGCTGCGGTCCGGCTAGCTCGGTCTGCAGCGCCGACATGGCCGGCTCCCCGGTCTCGTCGACGAAGACCGTGTCGACCTCGGTGAGCGCGTCGTAGCCGGTGGTCCCGGCACACGGCCACGACTCGGGCAGCGCCTCACCGGGCTCGAGGATCTTCTCGACGATCAACCACTGCCGCGGCGCGACCGCGGCCAGCCGATCGAGGTAGCCGGTCGGATCGGCCAGACCGTCGGGGTGATCGATGCGGATGCCGTCGACGTCGCCCTCCGTCGCCCAGCGCAGCACCTCCTGGTGGGTGACCTCGAAGACCTCCGGCTCCTCGACCCGGATCGCCGCCAGCGTGGAGACGGCGAAGAACCGCCGGTAGTTGATCTCGGAGTTGCCGCGGCGCCAGGAGACCAGCTCGTAGTGCTGGTGATCGTGCACCTCGCGCGGGGAGCCCTTGTCGGTGCCGACGGCGAGCGGGAAGCGGTGGTCGTAGTAGCGCAACTCACCGTCTTCGACGCTGAGGTGGTCGAGCTCGTCCGGCGCGTCGCCCAGGATCGGCAACAGCAGGCGGCCGCGGGACCAGTCGATGTCGAAGTGGCGCGCGTAGGCCGACTGCGGGCCGAGTCGCAGCACGTCCCACCACCAGGTGTTGGCGGCCGCGTCGGCGACGCCGACGTGGTTGGGCACGATGTCGACGACCAGCCCGAGCCGATGCGCCTTCAGCGCTCCACACAAAGCATGACGGGCGTCCTCGCCGCCGAGTTGCCCGCTCACCCGCGAGTGGTCCACGACGTCGTAGCCGTGCATCGAGCCCGACGTCGCTTCGAGCAACGGCGAGGAGTACAGGTGTGTGGCACCCAGGTCGGCCAGGTACTCGGCGACACCGGCCGCCTGCCACAGGTCGAAGGAGGGGCTGACCTGCAGGCGGTAGGTCGCTCGGGGCACCGGCACGTCAGGCATCCTTCCTCAGTACGAGCAGCGATCGGGCGTCGACGGTCACGACCTGTCCGGCAGTGGCCAGCTCAGGGTCCTCCAGGTTGGGACGCGCCGTGTCGAGCACGATCTGCCAGCTCTCGGCATATTCCTCGGCCGGCAGCGTGAAGTCGATGCCGCCGTCATGGGCGTTGAAGCACAGCAGGAAGGATTCATCGACGATCCGCTCGCCGCGCCCGTCGGTGTCCGGGATGCCTTCGCCGTTGAGGAAAACGGCGACCGACCGGCCGAAGCCGGAATCCCAGTCCTGCTCGGTCATCTCCTCGCCGGCCGGGGTGAACCAGCCGATGTCGCGAAGCGGTTCGCCCCCGCCTCGGCGGATCGGCCGGCCGTCGAAGAACCGGCGGCGCCGGAAGACCTGGTGCTCGCGCCGCAGCTCGGAGAGCCGCGCGGTGAACTCGATCAGCTCCTCGTCCACGTCCTCCCAGTCGACCCAGGTGAGCTCGGTGTCCTGGCAGTAGGTGTTGTTGTTGCCGCGCTGGGTGCGCCCGAGCTCGTCGCCGTGCAGGAGCATGGGGACGCCCAGGGACAGCAGCAGGGTGGCGAGGAAGTTGCGCCGCTGCTTCCCGCGCAGGGCAAGGACTTCCGGGTCGTCGGTGGGTCCCTCGACGCCGCAGTTCCATGAGCGGTTGTGGCTCTCGCCGTCGCGGTTGCCTTCGCCGTTGGCCTCGTTGTGCTTCTTGTCGTAGGAGACGAGATCGCTGAGCGTGAAACCGTCGTGACAGGTGACGAAGTTGATGCTCGCGATCGGCCGGCGTCCCGACTGGGCGTAGAGGTCGGCGGACCCCGTGATCCGGGCGGCGAATTCGCCGAGGGTCGCGGGTTCTCCGCGCCAGAAATCCCTGACGGTGTCGCGGAACTGGCCGTTCCATTCGGTCCACTGGGGAGGGAAGTTTCCCACCTGGTATCCGCCCGGGCCGACGTCCCACGGCTCGGCGATCAGCTTCACCTGGCTCACCGTCGGATCCTGTTGCACCAGGTCGAAGAACGCCGACAGCCGCTCCACGTCGTAGAACTCACGGGCGAGCGCGGCCGCCAGGTCGAACCGGAAGCCGTCGACGTGCATCTCCGTGACCCAGTAGCGCAGCGAATCCATGATGAGCTGGAGCGCGTGCGGATGCCGGACGTTGAGTGAGTTGCCGGTCCCCGTGTAGTCCATGTAGAACTCGGGCTTGTCCTCCACGAGCCGGTAGTACGACGCGTTGTCGATGCCCCGCATGGACAGGGTCGGCCCGAGGTGGTTGCCCTCCGCCGTGTGGTTGTAGACGACATCGAGGATCACCTCGATGTCGGCCTCGTGCAGTGCCTTGACCATCGCCTTGAACTCCGGGACCTGCTGGCCCACCTCTCCGGTCGCCGCGTAGGCGTTGTGTGGCGCGAGGAAGCCGATCGTGTTGTAACCCCAGTAGTTCTTCAGGCCGCGCTGGACCAGCCCGTGGTCGTGGACGAACTGGTGCACCGGCATCAGCTCGATGGCGGTCACACCGAGCCTGGTCAGGTGGTCGATGGTCGTCGGATGGGCGATGCCGGCATAGGTGCCGCGCAACTCCTCGGGCACCTTGGGGTTGCGGACGGTGAGGCCCTTGACGTGCGCCTCGTAGATCACCGATTCGTTGTAGGGGCGCTGTGGCGCCCGGTCGTTGCCCCAGTCGAAGAACGGGTTGACCACGACCGATTTGGGCATGTGCGGGGCGGAGTCGGTGTCCTCCCGGCGGTTCGGGGCGTCGAACTGGTAGCTGAACAGCGACGGGTCCCAGTCGATCCCGCCCTCGATCGCCTTCGCGTAGGGGTCGAGGAGCAGCTTGGACGGGTTGCAGCGCTGACCCGCCCTGGGGTTGTAGGGACCGTGGACCCGGTAGCCGTAGCGCTGGCCCGGCAGGACGCCGGGCAGATAGCCGTGCCACACGAACCCGTCGACCTCGGGGAGGTCCACCCGCTCCTCGGTGCCGTCCTCGGCGAAGAGGCACAGCTGCACCCGCTCAGCGACCTCGGAGAACAGCGAGAAGTTGGTCCCCGTCCCGTCGTGCGAAGCGCCCAGGGGATACGAACGACCCGGCCAGACCTGCACGGTGGCTCCTTTCACCGGGGCGTGTATCCCCGCGTACGACGTCTCGGCCCACTGACCGTAATGCAGCCGACCGGAGTCGGCCCGCTGGAACGGTCCGCGGTCCAGCCCAGGTGATTATGGTCACCGACGTCCGACGACTCTCACTCGCCGGGCGGTCCCGTGGCCGGCTCGGGCGGTCGGGGCGGCTGGTGCTGGCAGTCGCACCAGGAACCCCCGCGACACCGTTCGTGGCGGTGCTCCCGGCATTCCGTGCAGATCATCCGTCCAGTGTGACCCGTCCCGGCCCGCCCGCGGGCCGGTCCGGGCGCCGGCCATCTCCATGATCGTGATCGGAAAAAGCCGCGACACGCCGAACGAATCCGATCACGATCATGGACCACGGCGGTCAGCCGCCCCATCAGCCGGGTCGCCAAGGCCGTCGGCAGGGAGAAACTGTCGGACGGCCGACGTACCGTGGTCCCGTGAGAGCAGTCAACGATCCAGAGCAGCCCCCGGTCCCGACGAGCGGCCGGTTCGAGGTGGTCAGCGACTTCGAGCCGTCCGGCGACCAGCCGACCGCCATCGACGAGCTCGAGCGCGCCGTGACCGGGGGTCAGCGTGACACCGTGCTGCTGGGTGCGACCGGTACCGGGAAGTCGGCGACCGCGGCCTGGCTGATCGAGCGGGTGCAGCGGCCCACCCTGGTCATGGCGCCCAACAAGACCCTCGCCGCGCAGCTGGCCAACGAGTTCCGCGAGCTGCTGCCGCACAATGCGGTCGAGTACTTCGTCTCCTACTACGACTACTACCAGCCCGAGGCCTACGTCCCGCAGACGGACACCTACATCGAGAAGGACTCGTCCATCAACGACGAGGTCGAGCGGCTGCGGCATTCGGCCACCAACAGCCTGCTCACCCGGCGTGACGTGGTCGTCGTCGCCACCGTGTCGTGCATCTACGGCCTCGGTACGCCCGAGGAATACGTCGCCCGCTCGGTCCGGTTGCAGGCCGGCGAGGAGGTCGACCGCGACGTCCTGCTCCGGCGGCTGGTCGAGGAGCAGTACACCCGCAACGACCTGGCCTTCAGCCGCGGCACCTTCCGGGTCCGCGGCGACACCGTCGAGGTGTTCCCGGTCTACGAGGAGCTCGCGGTCCGGATCGAGATGTTCGGCGACGAGGTCGAGCGGCTCTACTACCTGCACCCGCTCACCGGCGAGGTGGTGCGGGAGGTCGACGAGGTGTTCATCTTCCCGGCCACCCACTACGTCGCCGGGCCGGACCGGATGGAGCGGGCGATCGCCGGCATCGAGACCGAGCTGGCCGAGCGGCTGGCCGAGCTCGAGTCGCAGAACAAGCTGCTGGAGTCGCAGCGGCTGCGGATGCGCACGACCTACGACATCGAGATGATGCGCCAGGTCGGCTTCTGCTCCGGCATCGAGAACTACTCGCGGCACATCGACGGACGGGCCGCGGGCAGCGCCCCGTCCTGCCTGCTCGACTACTTCCCCGAGGACTTCCTCCTCGTCATCGACGAGTCGCACGTCACGGTGCCGCAGATCGGCGGCATGTACGAAGGGGACATGTCGCGCAAGCGGACCCTGGTCGACCACGGCTTCCGGTTGCCCTCGGCGACCGACAACCGGCCGCTGAAGTGGGACGAATTCGTCGACCGGATCGGTCAGACCGTCTACATGTCGGCGACACCGGGCAGCTACGAGCTCGGTCAGACCAAGGGCAAGGTCGTCGAGCAGGTCATCCGGCCCACCGGCCTGGTCGACCCGCAGGTGGTACTCAAGCCGACCAAGGGTCAGATCGACGACCTGGTGCACGAGATCCGTGCCCGCGCCGAGCGCGATGAGCGGGTGCTGGTCACCACCCTGACGAAGAAGATGGCCGAGGACCTGACCGACTACCTCCTCGAGCTCGGCATCCGGGTCCGTTACCTGCACTCCGAGGTCGACACCCTGCGCCGGGTCGAGCTGCTGCGCGAGCTGCGCAAGGGCGATTTCGACGTCCTGGTCGGCATCAACCTGCTCCGGGAGGGTCTCGACCTGCCCGAGGTGTCGCTGGTCAGCATCCTCGACGCCGACAAGGAGGGGTTCCTGCGCAGCGGCACCTCACTGGTGCAGACGATCGGCCGGGCCGCCCGAAACGTGTCCGGCCAGGTGCACATGTACGCCGACAACGTCACCCCGTCGATGCAGCACGCGATCGACGAGACCAACCGTCGGCGCGACAAGCAGATCGCCTACAACACCGAGCGCGGCGTCGACCCGCAGCCGCTCCGGAAGAAGATCGTCGACATCCTCGACGGCATCTACCGGGAGGCCGAGGAGACCGAGATGGTCGGCGGGTCCGGCCGGCAGCAGTCCCGCGGCAAGGCTCCCGTGCCCGGACTCTCGTCCCGGGGCAAGTCCGCCGGGCGCGAGGTCGGCGCGCACGCCAAGGATTTGGCCGGCATGCCGCGCGCCGAGCTGGCCGACCTGATCCAGCAGCTCAACGATCAGATGCTGGCCGCGGCGCGGGAGCTGCAGTTCGAGCTGGCCGCGCGGCTCCGGGACGAGATCGGCGAGCTCAAGAAGGAGTTGCGGGGCATGGACACGGCCGGGGTGCGCTGAGGTCAGGCTGCCGAGATCGGCCGTGCTGAGGCCAGGCTGTGCTGCGTGCCGCAGCCCGGCGGGTCAGGTGGCCCGGGCGTAGTCGCTCGCGCCGTACCAGTCGATCAGGACGACGTCCTCGTCCCCGATGACCCAGGCGTCATGCCCCTCCGGGAGCGAGGTGACGCCGCCGGCGTGGGCGTCGAACTCGCTGCCGTCGGACATCAGGACATGCACCGTCCCGCTGACCTGGTACTGGAAATGCGGAGCCTCGCACCAGTCGGTGCCCGCGATCGGCTTGACGTGGCTGCTCCAGCGCCAACCCGGGTGCAGGATCAGCCGCCCGATCGAGCCTCCCGCCATGTGCAGCAGCTCGGCCCGGCCGTAGTCGAACTCGCGTACCTCGTCCGGCTGGGCGAAGTTCTTGGACTCCACGACCTGGCCGGCATGTGTGGTCATCGTCTTCTCCCTCGGCTCCCCGAACCCCCGGGCGGACCCGGCGCCCGTTCAGCTCCCAGCATGAGCGCGCCGGAGAAGCCGATCAACCGGGTTGGCGAGGTCGGTGAGGCGGCCCCTCGGATCAGGATCAGCGGCGGCCGGCGTCGACCGGGACGTCGCCCTGGGCGTGTGCGTCGCGGGTGACCTTGCGTTCGGCCACGAAGGAGAGGAACGGGATAGTGCCGGCGAGGCACACGAGGATGAGCTTGACCGGGGACCACCGGGCCCGAAAGCCGAGCTCGGCGGTGGCCAGCAGGTAGACGATGTAGAGGAAGCCGTGGATGGGCCCGACGATCGAGACGACGGCCTTCTGGTGGGCGGCGTACTGCAGGGGAACGCCGATCAGGACGAGGATGAGCAGGCCGGTGCCGACGACCCAGGCGATGATCCGGTAGCGGATCAGGGCGCCGTTCACGGGCGGAGCGAGGATGGCCGGATCTGCACGGCATCGAGGCTACCCGGCGGGTCGCCGGCCGGTGGCCGGGCCCGTGCCGGGGCGACGCGAGGGGAATAACTCGGTCGCGGCGGGGGTCGGGGTTGGTGGCAGGATTCACTCGGGGTCGACGGGTCGACGGGTGGGTCGACGGGGTAGCGACGATGACGAACGGTGGCGAGCGTCCGGTGAGCGGTGGCGTCCTGCGGTCCCGCAGGCCATGACGGACCGCAACTCCCCGACGGTCACCCCCGCAACCGAGCCGACCTCGCCGGCGTCCGCGGGGGTCACGTCCTACCTGCGTATCCTCGGTCACGGCCCGGCCGCCCGCCCGTTCGCGGCCGCGGTGGTTGCCCGCCTGCCGATCTCGATGGCGCCGCTGGGCACCCTGCTGCTCGTCCAGCACGAACGTGGTTCCTACGGCGTAGCCGGCCTGGTGACCGGCGCCTTCGCGCTCGGCACCGCGGCCGGCACGCCCATCTGGGGGCGGCTGATGGACCGCTTCGGGCAGCCCAAGGTCGTCATACCGACCTCCCTGGCCAGCGCCGGCCTGCTGGTGAGTCTCGCGATCGCCGCGGTGCTCGGCGGACCGGACGACCTGCTCGTCGCGCTTGCGGCGGCCACCGGGATCACCTTTCCGGCGATCGGACCGGCCATGCGGGCCGCGTGGCGGGTGGCGCTGAAGGACGAGGGGCTGCGCCGTGCGGGCTACGCCCTGGACGCGGTGGCCGTGGAGTCGATCTTCATCGGCGGGCCGCTGCTGCTGTCGCTGTTGCTGGCGGTGACGCCTCCGGTGGTGCCGCTGCTGGTGACCGCCGGGCTGCTGGCCGGTGGCGGCGTGGCCTACAGCCTGACCGGCGCCGCCCGCGGCTGGCGCCCGGCACCGCACACGGCCCCCTCGCACGGACGACCGGCCGGGCGGGCGTCGGCGTCGGCGATCGCCGCGGCCGGCATCCCGGCCGTGCTCGCGGTGACGGCGATGATGAGCGTCGGCTTCGGCCATCTCGACACGTCGATCGCCGCCACCGCCCGGGAGGTGCTGGGGAACCAGGCCCGGCTCGGCATGTTGTTCGCGGCGATCGCCGGCGGCAGCGCCACCGGCGGCCTCTGGTACGGCGCGCACCGCTGGGCGCCCGGGCATGAGCACCGGCGGCTGCCGGTGTCGCTCGGGACCTTCACGCTGGGCCTGGTGCCGTTGTCCCTGCTGCTGGCCGGTGGCGAGCCGCACCTGTGGATCCTGCTCCCGCTGCTCTTCCTCGCCGGCCTGTCCATCGCCCCGAGCCTGATCATGCTGCAGAACCTGATCGACGCGCTCGCCCCGGGACACCGGGTCAACGAGGCACAGGCCTGGCTCTCCGCAGCGAGCACGACCGGTGCGGCCATGGGTACGGCGATCGCCGGCCTCGTCATCGACGCCGCCGGGGTGCCCTGGGGATTCGCCGGCGCCGCGGCCGCGGTGGCGGTCACGTGCATGATCGCGGTGGCCAGTCAGCGCACGTGGCGGAGCTTCGTCGCGGCACCCTCGGAGCCGTGACCGCTACGGTATCCACCGCTGCAGTGCCATGAGACTTCTCCGGTAAGGACGGTGGATAGTGCGCATCACGGCGGTCAGGGCATTTCCGGTCTGGGTCGGTTCGCGTCTGCAGTTGCTGGTGAAGGTGGAGACCGATGCGGGCCTGCACGGCTGGGGGGAGAGCGGGCTGTCCAGCCGGGAGCGCGCCGTCTCCGGCGCGGTCGAGCACTTCGCCCGCTTCCTGGTGGGTCGTGACCCGATGCGCGCCGGCGCGCTCTGGCAGGAGATGTACCGCGGCCAGTACTTCGAGGGCGGGCGGGTGCTGACAGCCGCCATCTCGGCGATCGACATCGCGCTCTACGACATCAAGGGCAAGGCGCTCGGAGTGCCCGTCTACCAGTTGCTCGGCGGCAAGCAGCGGGAGACCGTCGAGGGCTTCGCCTCGGTGGCCGGCCACGACCCGGGCAACATGATCTCGTTGGCCCGCACGCTGATGAGCCAGGGCTGGCGCTGCCTGCGGCTGGGAATGAGTGCCTCGCCGTACGACGACCCCACCGTCTACGACCCGTGGATGTCGCTCACCGAGACCGCGGAGGCGCTGACCGCGGCGCGCAGCGAGCTCGGTCCGCACGTCGCGCTCGGGATCGACTACCACCACCGGCTCAGCGTCGCCGAGGCCGCGTCGTTCTGTCAGCGGATGCCGGTCGGCACCCTGGACTTCCTCGAGGAGCCGATCCGGGACGAGACCCCGCAGGCCTACGAGGCTCTGCGCCGCCTCACCCAGGTGCCGTTCGCGATCGGCGAGGAGTTCGCCTCCAAGTGGCAGTTCCTGCCCTACATCGAGGCCGGGCTCACGCAGTACGCGCGGCTGGACATCTGCAACGTCGGCGGTTTCACGGAGGCGCTGAAGGTCGCCGGGTGGTGCGAGGCCCACTACATCGACCTGATGCCGCACAACCCGCTCGGCCCGATCTGCACCGCGGCGACGGTCCATCTGGCCGCGGCGATTCCCAACTTCGCGTGGCTGGAGTGCCGCGAGTCGGCGGGGGAGGGAACGCGGTTCCACGAGTCGCCGATCTTCGTCGACCGGGTCGAGCTGAGCGGACATGCCTACCCGGTGCCGGACCGGCCCGGTCTCGGCGTCGACATCGACGACGACGCTCTGGCCGAGGCGATCAGCGACCGGTGGTGGGAGTCCCCGCACCTACGCCGGCCGGACGGCTCGCACACCAACTGGTGAGCCGGTCCCGGAGCTAGCCCGGCCCGCCCGACCCGAGGTGGCGGGTGAACCAGTCCGCCGCGAGCCGCGCGACCGTCTCGAGCGCCCCCGGCTCGGCGAACAGATGGGTGGCTCCGGGGATCACCTCGAGCCTGTTCTCGCAGGCCAACTGCTCCTGAGCGCGCCGGTTGAGGTCGAGCACCTGCGGGTCCGCGCCGCCCACCACCAGGAGGGTCGGTGACCGGACGGCCGGTAGCCGGTCCGCGGCGAGGTCCGGCCGGCCGCCGCGGGACACCACGGCCGCGATTCCGGCGTCCGGACCGGCTGCCGCCCGGAGCGCCGCGGCGGCACCCGTGCTCGCGCCGAAGTACCCGATCGGCCGTTCAGCCATGTCGGGCTGACGGCGCAGCCACGCCGTGGCCTCGGCGAGCCGGTCGGCGAGCAGGGCGATGTCGAAGATGTTGCCCCGGTCCCGCTCCTCGGTCGGCGTGAGCAGGTCGAAGAGCAGAGTGCCGAGCCCGGCCGCGTTCAGGGCTTCGGCGACCTGCCGGTTGCGCGGGCTGCGCCGCCCGCTGCCGCTGCCGTGGGCGAAGACGATGATGCCGGCACCGCCCGGAGCCGGGATCAGGTCGCCGGTCACCCGGGCCGGGCCGACCGGGATCTGCACCGGGGTGCTCATCGGAGCCCCCCGGCGGCGGGCCGACTGGCACCGGAGCGGGCGATCGGTGACACTGGGCGGGCAGGAGGGGAGTATCCCGACACGGCGGAATCGTCATCACGGTCGTCCGCGACCCGGTGCCGCCGGCCATCCAGGTGGGAGAGACCTCCGGTAGGAGACGCATGACGTCCGACCGGAGGAGACTGGATGAACGTCCCCGCGTGGGTGTGGGCGCTGACCGTCGGGGTCCTGGTCGCCGTGCTGGCCTTCGACCTGTTCGTCATCGGTCGACGTCCGCACGAACCGTCGCTCCGCGAGTGCGGATTGGCGATCGGGGTGTACGTGGCTCTGGCGATCGCCTTCGGCATCGGGGTGTGGGTGATCGCCGGATCGACCCACGGCAAGGAGTTCTTCGGCGGCTGGCTCACCGAATACAGCCTCTCGGTCGACAACCTCTTCGTGTTCGTCATCCTGATGGCGCGATTCGCAGTGCCGCGCGCGTTGCAGCAGACCGCATTGCTGGTCGGGATCATCCTCGCCCTGGTGCTGCGCGGGGTGTTCATCGCGGTGGGCGCCGCCGCGATCTCGGCGTTCTCGTGGGTGTTCTACCTCTTCGGTGCGTTCCTCGTCTACACGGCCGTGCAGCTCGCACGGCACAAGGACGACGACAACGAGAACCGCGACAACGCGGCGATGCGGTGGATCCTGCGGCGGCTGCCGGTCTCCGAGGAGTACGACGGCGTGCACCTGACCACCGTCCGCGACCGCCGTCGGCTGGCCACCCCGCTGCTGATCGTGATCCTTGCACTCGGCACCACCGACCTGCTCTTCGCGCTGGATTCGATTCCGGCCATCTACGGGCTGACCAAAGCGCCGTATCTCGTCTTCGCCGCCAACGTGTTCGCGCTGATGGGACTGCGCCAGCTGTACTTCCTCATCGGCGGCCTGCTGGGCCGGCTCGTCTACCTGAACCTCGGGCTGTCGGTGATCCTCGGCTTCATCGGGGTGAAGCTGATCTGCGAGGCGCTGGTCGGCAGCGGTGTGTCGTGGGCCCCCCACATCGGCATCGAGGTGTCGCTCGGGGTCATCGTGGCCGTCCTGGCGTTGACGACCGTCGCGAGCCTCGCCAAGACCCGACGGGATCCGTCGGCGATCCGTCCGTTCTCCCCGTCCTCCGGCTCCGGGGACGGCTGACCCGACTCGTGCCGTCGCGCCGCCGGGGATCCCCGGGTCACGCGCCGCAGGCGACGAGCCGCCCATCCTGGTAGACCGACCGCACCCGCTCCCGCAGTGTGCCGACGTCGTACGGGTCGCCGTCGAGCACGACCAGGTCGGCGCGCTTGCCCGGCGCGACCGAGCCGAGGTCGCCGTCCACGCCGAGCAGCTCGGCGGCTCCGAGCGTCGTCGCGCGCAGGGCCTGCGCGGGAGACATCCCGCAGTCGACCATCAACGCGATCTCCCGGAGGTTCTCCCCGTGCGCGCCGACGCCGGAGTCGGTGCCCATAGCGATCCGGACACCGGCGCCGACGGCCCGGCGTACGGCGTGGGTGTGCTGGTCGACGACCATCCGCGCCTTCTCGACGACCTCCGGGGCGAGCGGGACACCGGCGTCGACCGCGTCGATGACCGCGCGTGGGGCGGCCAGGGTGGGGACCAGCCAGGTGCCGTGCTCGAGCATCATCCCGATGCCCTCGTCGTCGAGGTAGATGCCGTGCTCGATGGAGCGGACGCCGTTGCGGACCGCGACCTTGATGCCGTCGGCGGCCTGCGCGTGCGCCATGACGAACAGCCCGGCCGCGGTCGCCTCCTCGACCAGGACGGCGATCTCCTCGTCCCGGAAGTGGCCGTGCCGCGGGTCGTCGCGTGGGGACAGGACGCCGCCGCTCGTCGCAACCTTCAGCACCGTCGCGCCGGACCGCACGAGCTCGCGGACCTTCCGGCGCATCTCGTCCGGGCCGTCGACGATCGTCGGCGGCCGGCCGGGGTGCGGTGCGAGCAACGGGAGGGAACAGCCCGAGGGCAGCATGTCGTCGCCGTGCCCGCCGGTCTGGCTCAGCATGGACAGCGCGATCTGGGTCCGCGGGCCGCGGATCAGCCCGTCGGCCAGCGCCTGGGCGATGCCGAGGTCGGCGCCGCCGGCGTCCCGGACCGACGTGACGCCGGCGTCCAGCGTCCGGCCGAGGTTCTGCTCGGCGAGGTAGAACTGGTACGAGAACGGCGTATGGGCGATCGTCAGCCGGTTCAGCGTGCTGATGGTGACGTGCACGTGGCAGTCGAAGAAGCCCGGAAGCAGCGTCGCACCGTCCAGATCGACCTGCGTGTCCCCGTCCAGTCCGGTGCCCACGTCGAGGATGCGGCCGTCCTCGACGACCACGTCGGCGGCCATCGGGTCGATCCCCGTCCCGTCGAACACCCGCCCGCCCGCGAACAGCGTCCGGCTCACCGCTCGTACCCCCCCCCGAACAAACGCACTAGTAGTGCGTTGTGGAGGCCCGGGACGGCGTGTCGCGGACCAAAACGCACTAGTAGTGCGTTTGTTGCGGGGGCAGCGGTGGCGGGGCATGGGCGCGACCTTAGTCGGCGGTACGGCGGGGGATCCGCGGCGCCGCCCCGCCCCGGGCACTCCGGCCCGGACACCCGGCCCGGGCACGCTGGCCCGGACACCCGACCGGGCCAGGTGTGAGGCGGGCGGGCCCCTCATGGCGGCGACCGCGGTCCCCGAGTGGTTCGCGCTGGGCGGCCACCCGGTTCATCGACCGGCAACATTCGGTCCGGCGAGCGGGGCGGCCCGCAGGAGACCGCCTCGGCGTCGCCTCCCGGCGGCGCGCTAGCGTCCGGGCATGAAGCCTGCCGATCTTGCTCTCCTCCGCATCCCCGGCCCCCCTGCGCTCTCGCCCGACGGCTCCCGTGCCGTCGTCGCGGTGTCCAGCCCGGATCTCGACGCCGATGAGTACGTCGGGCAGCTGTGGTTGGTTCACACCGACGGCGGCGAACCGCCCCGCCAGCTCACCCAGGGACGCAGCGACTCGGCGCCACGCTTCTCGCCTGACGGTCGGTTCCTGGCCTTCCTGCGGGCCGTCAAGGGCGGCAAGCCGCAGCTCTACGTCATGCCGACCGACGGCGGCGAGCCGCGGCAGGTCACCGACCACCCGCTCGGCGCCGGGGCGGTGCAGTGGCGGCCGGACTCGGCGGCGATCGCCTACTGCGCCCGGGTGCCCGAGGACGGTAGATACGGCACCACCGACGGCGTGACCCCCGAGAAGGAGCGGCCGCGCCGGATCACGACCCTGGAGTACCGTCGCGACGGGATCGGCTTCCTTCCGGACCGGCGGCCGCACGTCTTCGTGGTCGACCCGTTCGCCGACGAACCCGAGCCGGTTCAGGTCACCTCCGGGGACTACGACGACTCCGAGGTCACCTGGAGCCCGGACGGGTCGGTGCTTGCCTTCGTGTCCCGCCGGCACGAGAAGGCCGAGCTCGACATGTGCAGCGACGTCTTCGTCTGCCGGCCGGACGGCTCCGACCTGCACCCGATCACCGGCACGACGCTCGACGCCGGGCAGCCCGCCTACTCACCGGACGGGCAGACGGTCTTCTTCGTGGCCGAGGAGCTCGGCCCGACCGGTCGCGACTTCGCCGGCCGCAACCGCGGCCTGTACGCCGTACCCGCCGACGGATCCGCGGCGCCGCGCCGGCTCACCGACGCCGAGCAGCTCAACTCCGGGGACGGGACCGGCCGCACCGTGCTGACGGCCGACGGGGTGCTCTTCGGCAACGAACACCGCGGCGCGGTCGAGCTGCTGCTGGTCCCGTTCGCCGGTGGGCCGGCCACGTCGCTGCTCGACGGCCCGCGCCAGGTGACGGCCTTCGACGCTGCCGCAGGCACCGTCGTCGCGACCGTCGCCGACGCCGGTACCGCGGGGGAGCTGGTCGCGCTGCGGGACGGCAAGGAGCAGGTGCTGACCGACTTCGGTGCGCACCTCACGAAGGGCGCCGAGGTGCTGCCCGTCCAGGAGCTGACGGCCCGTGCGCCGGACGGCTACCCGGTGCACGGCTGGCTGGTGCGGCCGACCGGGGACGGCCCGCACCCGGTGATCCTGCTGATCCACGGCGGGCCGTTCGCGCAGTACGGCTGGACCCTCTTCGACGAGGCGCAGGTCTACGCGAGCGCCGGCTACGCCGTGGTGATGGGCAATCCGCGCGGCTCCTCCGGCTACGGCGAGGCACACGGCCGGGCGATCCGCGGGGACGTGGGAGAGCGCTCGGCCACCGATCTGTTTGCGCTCCTCGACCGGGCGCTGGAGCTGCCCGGCCTCGACGCCGACCGCATCGGCGTGCACGGCGGATCGCACGGTGGCTTCATGACCAGCTGGCTGGTCGGGCACAGCGACCGGTTCCGGGCCGCCATCAGCGAGCGGGCGGTCAACGCGATCGACAGCTTCACCGGCTCGAGTGACATCGGCTGGTTCTTCGGCGACGAGTTGTACGGCGAGGATGCCGACCAGCAGCGCCGGCAGAGCCCGCTCACCTACGCCGACCAGATCGCCACCCCGCTGCTGATCGTGCACTCCGAGCAGGACTGGCGCTGCCCGCTGGAGCAGGCGCAGCGGCTCTTCGTCGCGCTCAAGCTGCGCGGTGTGGAGACCGAGCTGATGCTCTTCCCCGGCGAGGGTCACGAGCTGTCCCGGTCAGGGTTGCCGAGCCACCGGGTGGCCCGGTTCGAGGCGATCCTGGACTGGTGGTCGCGGCACCTGGCCTGAGGTCACGGCGGCGCCCGGCGGCGCTGCGTGAGATCAGTGCCGTGCCCGGCGGCGCAGGATGTCCTCGGCCGCGGCCAGGTCGGCCGGCAGGGTCACCTTGATGTTGTCCGCCTCGCCCGGCACCCAGTGCACGGCGGCGGTCCGGTAGTGCTGCACGCACGCGGCCGTGTCCGTGCCGCCGAAGCCGTCGCGGGCGGCGGCCTCGTAGGCGGCGAGCAGCGGTGCGGCGGCGAACGCCTGCGGCGTCTGCATCCGGACGTGGTCGGCGCTCAGCCGGCGGCGTACCGTCCCGTGCTCGTCGACCTCGACGAGGTCGGGGGCCGGGAGACCGGGCACCGCGCCGCCGTGCCGGGCGGCGGCGTCGACGACGGCGTGCGCCAGGTCTGGCGAGGCCAGCGGCCGGGCCCCGTCGTGGATCAGCACCACGTCGATCTCGCCGGCGGCGATGGCGGGCGCGAGATGGCGCAGCGCGCGGTACTCCGAGTCGTGCCGGGTCGGGCCGCCGTCGACCAGCTCGACCGCGGTCTCCGGCAGGTCGGCGGCCAGCACGGCCGCGGCCACGTCGCGGTCCGCGGGCCGGGTGACGAGGAGCAGGCGCACCAACCCGGTCAGGCCGGACATCGCCCGCAGCGACCAGGTGATGACGCGGCTGCCGGCGAGCGGCAGGTAGACCTTGTTGTCGGCGTGGCCGAACCGGGTGCCCGAGCCGCCGGCGAGCACGACGGCGGCGGTCCGTGCCGTCATCGCCGCGTCTCTCCGGCGGTCGGGTGGGTTTCGGCGGCGAGCAGGTCGGCGGCGGCGTCCAGGTCGGCCACGATCCGGTACGCGCCGGGATAGGCGGCGGCCGGCCGCCGCGCGTGGTCGACCACCACGACGTCCATCCCGGCGGCGCGGCCGGCGGCGCAGCCGCGGGGGCTGTCCTCGACGACCAGGCAGGTGGGCGCCGGTCGCCGCAGCCGGTCGGCGACGCGGAGGTAGGTCTCCGGATCTGGCTTGCCCGCGGTGACGTCCTCGCCGCAGACGACCGCGGTGAACGTCGTCCGCCAGCCGAACCGGTCGAGCACGAAATCCAGGTAGGTCCGGGTCGCCGAGGTCGCCAGTGCGAGCACCGTGTCGTGCGCCCGGAGCCGGTCGAGGCACGCCGCCGCACCGGGCATCATCGGCAACCGGTCCAGCAGCGACCAGAACCGGCGTTCCCGGCCGGCCAGCAACCGGTCGGCCGGGACGTCGAAGCGCTCGGCCAGTTGTGCGGTGAGCTCCTCCACCCGTTGCCCGATGAACTCGTCGAACGCCCCGGCCGGCGGGTCGATCCCGAAGTCGAGGAGCGCGTCGCGGGCCGCCCGCTCGTGCAGCGGTTCGGAGTCGACCAGGGTGCCGTCGAGGTCGAAGACGACGGCGCGGGCGGCGGTGGCCTCGGCGCGGGTCATCCCTCCAGTCTGGCCGGTCGCGGTCGGCGGCTGTGCGGCAGAGGTCGCCGATCGCGCCGAGAACGACCGTGCCAGACTCCATCCCCATGAGCTATCAGGCAGCGGCGTCGCGCTACGAGTCCATGATCTACCGCCGTTCCGGGCGCAGCGGTCTGCAGCTTCCGCTCGTCTCGCTCGGGCTGTGGCACAACTTCGGCCACAACCGTCCGATCGACACCCAGCGGGCGATCCTGCGGCGGGCGTTCGACCTCGGGATCACCCACTTCGACCTGGCCAACAACTACGGCCCGCCGTACGGCTCGGCGGAGACCAACTTCGGCCGCATCTTCGGCGAGGACTTCGCGCCGTACCGCGACGAGATCGTGCTGTCGACCAAGGCCGGCTACGACATGTGGCCCGGCCCCTACGGTGAGTGGGGATCGCGGAAGTACCTGCTGGCGAGCCTGGACCAGAGCCTGGCGCGCATGGGCGTCGACTACGTCGACATCTTCTACTCGCACCGCTTCGACCCGCAGACCCCGCTCGAGGAAACGATGGGAGCGCTGCACAGCGCGGTGCAGCAGGGCAAGGCGCTCTACGTCGGCATCTCGTCGTACAACTCCGAGCGCACCGCCGAGGCGGCGTCGATCCTGCGCAGGATGGGCACGCCGCTGCTCATCCACCAGCCGTCGTACTCGATGCTCAACCGGTGGATCGAGGAGAGCCTGCTCGACACCCTGGCCGACGAGGGGGTCGGGTGCATCGCGTTCTCCCCGCTGGCGCAGGGCATGCTCACTGACCGCTACCTCGACGGCATCCCGGCGGACTCCCGCGCGGCGGCGGGCACGTCCCTGTCACCGGACCTGCTGACCGACTCCGCCCTGGCGCACATCCGGGCGCTGAACGAGATGGCACGCAGCCGGGGCCAGTCGCTGGCCCAGCTGGCCCTCGCGTGGACGGTGCGTGACCCGCGCGTCACCAGCGCGTTGATCGGGGCCAGCAGCGTGGCGCAGCTGGAGCAGAACGTCGCGACCCTCGGCAATCTCCACTTCACGAAGGAAGAGATCGACGCGATCGACGCGCACGCCGTCGACGCCGGCATCGACCTCTGGTCACGGTCCCGCTCCGCCTGACGACACCGGCCGACCCGCCGCGGCCGCCATTGCCGGGGCGGCGCCTGCGGTGAAATACTTCAACGGCCTTCGGAAGGTGAGGGCAACTGGGGTCTGGGGGGCGCCATGGGTCGTGCCGAGCCGAAGCACTACCTCAAACCCTGCCTTCTGCTGCTCCTGCGGGAACACCCCGACCACGGCTACGACCTGGTCGAGCGGCTGGCGCCGCTCGGCCTCGGCGACGAGGATTCCGGCAGCGTCTACCGCGCTCTGCGCTCGCTGGAGCACGACGGCATGGTGCGGTCCCGGTGGGACCGGTCCGCCGCCGGCCCGGTGCGCCGTACCTACGACCTGACCGCCGACGGGCTCGCCGACCTGGTCTCCTGGGTGCAGGCGCTCGAGCAGACCCGCGGCGAGCTGGACTACTTCCTCTACCGCTACGCGGTCCTCGTGGCCACCCGGCAGCGGACGCCGCTTCCGCGGCCGCCGAGCACCCGGGCGGCGGACGACACCGCCCGGCGCTCCGACCGGGCGGCGCCACCGGAGCGGTGACGCCGCCGGTCGGTCAGGCTGCCGCCGCGGCCGTCGGTGCGACCGCCGGCTCCAGCGCCACCGAGAGGATGTCGGCCACGTCGGCGACCAGCCGGACGTCGAGGTGGTCGCGCACCGCCCCGGGCACGTCGTCCAGGTCCGGCTCGTTGCGGGCCGGCAGGAAGATCGTCTTCAGGCCGGCCCGGTGCGCGGCGAGCAGCTTCTGCTTCACCCCGCCGATCGGCAGGACCCGGCCGCCCAGCGTCACCTCTCCGGTCATCCCGACGTCGCCGCGCACCGGTCGGCCGCTGGCCAACGACGCGAGCGCGGTCACCATGGTCACCCCCGCCGACGGCCCGTCCTTGGGGACCGCGCCGGCCGGCACGTGCAGGTGCACGGTCCGGCGCAGCGCCGCGGGGTCCACCCCGAGCCCCTCGCCGTGGGACAGCAGGTACGACAGCGCGATCTGGCCCGACTCCTTCATCACGTCACCGAGCTGTCCGGTGAGCCGCAGCTGCGGGTCGCCGTCCATCGCGGTGGCCTCGATGAACAGCACGTCGCCGCCGGCGCCGGTCACCGCCAGCCCGGTGGCGACCCCCGGCACCGCGGTGCGCTCGGCGCTCTCCGGGGTGAACCGGGGCCGGCCGAGGTAGTCGACGAGCTGGTCCGGGCCGATCCGGATCGGAGTCGCGGTCGAGTCCGAGATCACCTTCGTCGTGACCTTGCGCAGGACCCGGGCGATCGCCCGTTCCAGCTGGCGGACGCCGGCTTCGCGGGTGTGCTCACCGGCGATCAGGCGCAGCGCCTCGTCGTCGATCTGCACCTCGGCCGGGTCGAGTGCCGCGCGCGAGAGCTGCCGGGGCAGCAGGTGGTCGCGGGCGATCCCGACCTTCTCGTCCTCGGTGTAGCCGTCCAGGCGGACGACCTCCATCCGGTCCAGCAGCGCGTCGGGGATGGTCTCGGCGACGTTGCCGGTGGCGAGGAAGAGCACGTCGGACAGGTCGAGGTCGAGGTCGAGATAGTGGTCGCGGAAGGTGTGGTTCTGCGCGGGGTCGAGCACCTCGAGCAGGGCACTCGCGGGATCACCGCGGAAGTCCGCACCGAGCTTGTCGACCTCGTCGAGCAGCACGACCGGGTTCATCGACCCCGATTCCCCGATGGCCCGGACGATCCGGCCGGGCAGGGCGCCGACGTAGGTACGCCGGTGGCCTCGGATCTCGGCCTCGTCCCGGACGCCGCCGAGGGCGACCCGCACGAAGTTACGCCCGAGGGCACGCGCGACCGACTCCCCGAGGGAGGTCTTGCCGACCCCGGGCGGGCCGACCAGCGCGAGCACGGCGCCGCTCCCGCGTCCGCCCACCACCTGCAGGCCACGCTGGGCGCGCCGGGCGCGCACGGCAAGGTACTCGGTGATGCGGTCCTTGACGTCCTCGAGACCGGAGTGGTCGGCGTCGAGGACCGCGCGGGCGGCGCGGACGTCCTCGTTGTCGGTGGTCCGGGTGTTCCACGGCAGGTCGAGAACGGTGTCCAGCCAGGTCCGGATCCAGCCGGATTCCGGGCTCTGGTCGCTGGACCGCTCGAGCTTGCCGACCTCGCCGAGCGCGGCCTCGCGGACCTTGTCCGGCAGGTCGGCCGCCTCCACCCGGCTCCGGTAGTCGTCGGCGCCGTCGGGCTCGCCCTCGCCCAGCTCCTTGCGGATGGCGGCGAGCTGCTGGCGCAGCAGGAACTCCCGCTGGCTCTTCTCCATGCCGTCGCGCACGTCGTCGCGGATCCGCTCGGCGACGTCGAGTTCGGCCAGGTGCTCGCGGCCCCACTCGGTGAGCCGCTCGAGGCGGGCGTCGACGTCGGCGTTCTCCAGCAGCCACAGCTTCTGGTCGGTGTCCAGGTAGGGCGCGTAGCCCGCCGAGTCGGCGAGCTGACTCGGCTGGTTGAGCTGCTGCACGCTGTCGACGACCTGCCAGGCGCCGCGCTGCTGCAGGATCGAGATCAGCAGCGACTTGTAGGCCGCCGCCAGGTCCTTCGTCCGGGCCGTGGGTGCGCTGTCCTCGACCGCGGTGGCCTGGACCCACAGCGCCGCCCCGGCGCCGGTGATGCCGGCACCGATGCGGACCCGGCCGAGGGCTCGGACCACGGCGGCCGGCTCACCGCTGGGCAGCCGGCCGACCTGCTCGATCGAGGCGAGAACGCCGACCGCCGCGTGGCTGCCGTGCAGCCGGGGGACCAGCAGCAGCCGCGAGTCGGCCGCCGTACGGGCGGCGTCCACCGCCGCCTGGGTCTCGGTGTCCAGCTCGACCGGCAGCACCATGCCGGGCAGAACCACGGAGTCGGTCAGGGGAAGGACGGGAAGTTCGTATGTGTCGGCCACAACGGCCCCCTCGAGATCATGCGAAGTCATGTGTCGGTCAAAGGCCCCGTCCGGCCCGCCGATTCCCACCCGAGCCGCCGTTTCGCTCTAGGCTTACCGGCCCCCGGCCCGCCCGGTGACGGCCCGCCCGGGGCCGGTGCCGCGGGCTCGCGGTCGCGCCTGTTGGTACGGGCCTCATCACGCTTGGTAGTGGTTGGGCGCTGGGACTTGTACGCAGCGTGGCGGCGGGCGAAGGTAAGCCGCATCCGGGTCGTTGGCCCGGCTGATTCCGGGGAAATGGGGGGGCACGATGTCGTGCGCGCAGAATTCAGGACGACGCCGGCTGCTCGGCGTGGCTGCCGTCGTCGCGCTGGCGTGGTGGGCGGGCTCGGCGGGTGCCGCAGCATCGCCGCCGGCGCGGTCCGGGACCGGGGCGGACGGGCTGCGCGTGCTCTCGGTCGACCGTTCGGGGCTGCCGGAAGTCGATGCGATCGCGGTCGCGCCGGCGATGCTCTCCGAGCTGTCCCTGCCGTCGGCGGCGTTCTCGGTGCGTCGGGGCGACCAACGGTTGCCGACGACCGCGACCCGGCTGGCCGACGGCCACCTCGAGGTCGTCCTGGTGCTCGATCGTGCGGTCAGCGCGGTCTCGCTCCGAGCGGAACAGGCTGCGGCCACAGAACTGATCCACTCGCTGCCGGACCGGGTGCCGGTGCACGTGTTCGACGACGAGACGGTAGGCATCCCGGACGTCGGCCGGAGCGACGCCGAGGCGTCCCTCGCGGACACGGCCCGACGGTCCGCGTCGCCGATGGACGGCGGACTGACGACGGCGGCGCTGACCCCACCGCGGAGCGCGCGTCGTGCGTTCGTCGTCCTGACCAGCTGCCCGCGCTCCGACCCCGCCTTCGACCCGGAACTGCTCGCCAACGCGTTGTCCGTCGGCGGGCAGCAGCTCGACGTCATCGCCACCGGCACCCGATGCGGAGCAGGTCTCGCCACCGTGGCCCGGGACAGCGGTGGCAGCCTGGTCACCGCGGAGTCGACGCGCGAGATCGCCGCGGGCGTCGACCGGATCGCCCACGAGCTGCTCGCCGAATACCAGGTGTCCTTCCGGCTCGCCCGCGGCTCCGATCCCTGGGTGACTCTCGCGGTCGACGCGCAGAACGTGCGCGCGGTGCAGGCGATCCAGGTCGCCGACCCGCCGGCACCCGCATCGCACGGCCTCAGCGACATCGCCGCGATCGCCGTCGGGGCGGGGGTATCGATCGCGTTGTTCGGGGTGACGATGTTGCTCGTGGCGGTCGGCCGGCGGCGGACCGTGGCCGGCTGACCACCCGTTACCGGCTACCTGCCCAACCGGCGTCCCCACGTGCTTCTCCGCGGGTAATCTGCGGCCGTGATGTCTGCGCGGCGGGTGGTCACCGTACTGCTGCTCCCGGCCGTCTTCGGCATCGTGATGGGGCTGTTCAAGGGAGACGATGCCGGGCTGCGGAGCGGGATCGGCAACCTCAGCGCACCGTGGCTCCTGGTCGCACTCCTTCCCGCGTTGCGGTGCCGGACGATGTGGCGGGGTGCGCTCGTGGGTTTCGGGAGCACCATGGCCGCACTGGCCGGCTTCTACGCCGCACTGACCGTCGTGCTGGCCGGTGACCTGGGTGGCGGCGGGCAGGTGCGTGAGTTCCTCGTCGAGGCAGGGTCGAACCGCATCTACTTCCTGGCCGGCATGGTCACCGGGCCACTCCTCGGCGTCATCGGCGCCTGGGTCGGGAATCGGCATCACAGCGTATGGGTGCTCGTCGTCGGCTGTCTGGTGGCCGGCGAGATCGCCGGCGTCGCGCTCGTGCAGGGCCTCCAACTCGCGCCGCCCCCGCTGTACTTCCGGTGGGGGGTCGACGACTGGACGCCCTACATCGGGGAGTCCCTGCTCGGCCTCGCCATCATCGTCGCCGCGGTGGCCCGCCGACGCCCGCGTACGCCGGCCAACTGATTCCCCGCCGCTCCACTCCGCCTCCCAGGCGTACGCAGCAGGTGCGGGTCGACATCGTGCGTGCTACTCGCCGATCCGTCCCGTGGATGCGAGTACGGCGCACGATGTCGGCCCGGCGCCGACGGGTGACCCTCTTCCGGGACGGGGGAGCGTGACCTCGATAGGACACCTAGCGGTCGGCGGGTACGGCGAGCACGATCACATTGTCGAGGTAGGTCCGGCGGGCCGGGTCGAAGCCGCCACCGCAGGTGACCAGGGCTATCCGGGCCGGGCCTGTGGTGCGGAAGAGGTCCTGGCCGCGCAATGCCGGCTTCGGCACCCGCCGGTTGGCGACCACCCGGTAATGCCGCCGGGAGCCGTCGGCGCCGACGACGGTGAACCGGTGGTCGGGCGCGAGGTCGCGCAGATGGAAGAAGAGCCCGTAGGCGCCGTCGTAATCGACGTGCGCGGCCAGGACCGTCGTCCCGGTCGGATCGCCGGGCCGGGCGCCGTAGGACCACCACGCGACCGTGCGCACCGTCGGGGGGACCGCCATCCCGCCGGTCGCCGGATCGGTGCCGACCGCGAGGACGGGTGCATCGACGCCCAGGGCGGGAACGACCAGCCGGGCCGGTGCGCGACCGGCGCGAGCCTGCAACCCGGCGAGCCGGGCGGGGTGGCTGCCCAACGTGCCCTGAGCCCGCGACGCCGACGTGTGGTCAGGGGTCGGCCGGTCACTGCTCCGGACTACGGATGGTGACGCGGTCGGCAGCGACGCCGCAGTGTCGCCCGATCGTCCCGCCTGCTGCGCCACGACCCATCCGACGCCCGCCGGCACGGCGACGACCACCGCGGCCAGGACGAGGGCCGAGTGCCACCGGCGTCGTGCGGTACGGCGTTCGCGCACCGGTCAGGGGGTGCGGGCGCCGCTGCGCGCCTCGACAGCTTCGCGCTCCTGGCGGGCCCCCGCGCCGTTCCGTTCCCGGCCCGCGACGGTGAGGGTGGCGGCGACGACGAGGAGCACGACCGCGGGCAACCCGATCGAGCCGGCCAGGCCGATCGACCCGCCGAAGGAGACCACCGCGCGCGCCGGCGGTGTGGCGGCCAGGCCGCTGTTGCCGGTCTCGACCCGCACCGGCCGTCGTTCGACCCCGGCCTTGCTCACGTGAATGGTCTGGGCCAGCCAGTCGAGGCTGTGGTCGCCCGTCGACCCGATCAGGTAGAGGGCGGTCACCGTGCGCGCCTGCGTCGGTACCTGCGCCGCCGGGAGCAGGGTCGCGCCGGTCGAGGCATCACGCACCGAGACCGCGTGCGACCCCGGCGGGACGGAGGTGTTGACCTGTCCGGGCGAGGTCACCGGCGCCAGGGCTGCGCTGCCCACCGTCACCCGCAGCTTCGGGGCGTCGGCGACGTCGCGTACGACGACGGCCGAGCCTGACGCGGCCGACACCAGATTGCCCAGGTCGTCGTCGCGGAAGGCGGTCATGACCGGCCGACCGCCCGTGGTCAGTCCGACCGCCACGGTCAGATGGGCGCCGGCGCGGACGCTCAGAGTGCCGGTCACGATCGGTTTGCCCGCCGTGTCGCCGTGCCGGCGTACCTGCACGGTGTGCCGGCCCGCAGGAAGGGCCAGCGGATCGGTGACCCGCTCGGGGGAGAACGAACTCAACACGGCCTTGCCGTCCACCGATACGTCGGCGAGCAGGCCGCGTACCCCGTGCACGATGGTGACCTGGCCGTCAGTGGCCGCGTTGTCGCCGGTCGCCGCCGCCGCGGATGCGGCCGGCATCCCGGCGGCGATGATGACCGCGCCGCAGGCGACCATGACCCCCATGCTCGACCGCAGCCGAGCCCACACGTGCTGCATGAGAAGACCCCCCGCACCCATCGGTGCCCGTTTATGGGCGCCCGCCCGCACGCCGTTCGAAAGAAGCCCTCGGACCGTAACTTGCCGTCAGCCGGATGAACACACCCCGTGCAAAAATCGCGCCACCTCGCCACGTTGTGTCACCGCAAGCCAAACGGGAGGGAGCGCCGGGTCAGGCCGAGGGCTTGAGGAATCGCCGGATGTCGGCGGCGTCCTTGGCGAGGGCGGCGGTGTCGCCCGGACCGAGGTCGTCGAACGGCGTCAGCTCCACCTCGCCGTCGCGCAGCCGCCACTTCGCGACGGCCCTCCCGTGGACGAGGGCGAACGGCCGGAACACCCCGTTGCTGGTCACCAGCTCGCGGTGCTCGCCGACGACGGGCTCCCGGGACTTCCAGCCGAGCAGCACGGGATCGAAAGCGCCCAGCAGTCGAGGCGGCGGTATCCGGGCCGTCCGCAGCCCGCCCGGCGGGCCGACGAGACCCTCGCCGCGGTCGATCCGGTCCTCGACGGCGCCGAGGGCGGCGCGGGCGTCCCGCAGGGTGAGCCCGGCCCATCTGGCCAGATCATCGGGGGTGGCCGGACCGTGCCCGGCCAGGTAGCGCCGCCCCAGCTCGGCCAGGGCGGCGTCGCGGTCGAACACGGGGGGCTCGCCGACCCACTGCCGGGCGGAGACGAACGCCTGCTCGCCGCCGACCATCGGTCCGCGCACCAGGAGGCCGCGCATTGTCGCGAGAAAAAGCAGGTGCGGGAGCGCCTGGCCTTCGGTGCGCACGCCCGCTGCGCTGATGCGGTCGCCGAGCTGGCGCCGGGTCAGTGCACCGTCGGCGATCGCCCGCGCGATCACCTCCACGCCGTGTTCGGCCGCTTCGGCGGTCACGCCCTCCTGGCGGAGCCGCCGATCGACGCTGGTGAGCAGCTGCGGCGTGGTCAGCCGGTGCAACCACCAGAAGTCCTGGCGGCGTACCAGATGCAGCGTCCCGCGATTGAGCCAGCTGACCACCAGCGAGCGCCGGACGGTCAGTGCCTCGTCGACGTCGGAGGCCCGCAACCCGGTGGAGCGCGCCCGGATCGCCAGCCGCATCCCGCGCGGGTCCTGCGCCTGCACCGCGAGCAGCCGGTCGACGACATCCTCCGGCGTGCGGGCCTGTCGCCCGGAGAGCAGCTGGGACGCGAACCGCTCCTGCATCACCGCGGACGACGGCACCACGGGGTCGGCGATCACCCGCCCGATGCTAGGACGAGGATCGAGAATGTGGACGGGTAGGTGGCAGGTCCGGGGGACGGATGACGGTCGGGACGTACGACGACGGGAACTCCGATGTGCCCGACGGCGTCAGCGGCCCGGTCGACCGTGTGCTGGTCGTCGGCGCCGGGATCGCCGGCTGACCGTCGCCAATGCGCTGGCACACGCCGGGACCGAGTGCGTCGTACTGGAGGCCCGCGATCGGATCGGCGGCCGACTGCACACGGTCGACCTGACCGGCTCACCGGTCGACCTGGGCGCGTCCTGGATACACAACCCGCTCGGCAATCCGTTGCGTGCCTTCGCCGAGCAGGTCGGGGTCTCCTGCCGACCCGCAGGTCCGCTGCCCGCCGACCCGTCCCACGTCGACCTCCTCGGCGAGCCGGTCGGCGGCCGGCTCCTCTTCGCCGGCGAGCAACGTCGATCTCGGTCCGATCTGAGAACCGCGCCGCGGGTCTGGCAGCCCCCTTAGCGCCAGACCCGCGGGTGGTGGGTAGCCGTCGGTCAGGGCGTCCCGACCGGTCCGGTCGTCATCTTGCCGCCGCAGGGCGAGATTCCCGCAGTGACATGCGCCAGATCGGGATTCGTCGCGCCGGGTGCGGTGATCAGCAGGTTGTGGCTGGTCGCGGGCGTGCACCCGAGGATCCCGGGGTTGGGGTAGTGCAGGAAGAAGTGGGTCGAACCGCCGGGCGCGAGCACCACCGTCGGTGCCGACCGGACGTCGTGGGTGACGGTCGTCGGCAACGGGCTCCCGACGTCGTTGAACAGCAGGGCACCGACATAGCCGTGCAGGCTGCACGTGGCGCTGCCGGTGTTCGTCAGCCGGAAGGTGACATAGACGTTGCCCGCGGCACCCTCGGTGTTCTGGTACGTCGCCTTGAGGTTCTGGCTGTAGCAGCGGGTCGTCGCCGTGGTCGATGCCGACGCCGGCTCGCTGGCCGACGCGGCGACGATTCCTGCGGCGACGGCTCCGACCGCGACGGCGGCGGCCGCGGCCCTGCCGAGGGTTGACCAGGTGACCTGCTTCATCGGTGACTCCTTCGGCCCAGGTGCCGCCCGATCGGGCGCTCACCAACGAGATCCACGGCCGGCTCTGCAGATACGTCCGCGCGGCACATCCGGGTGGGACACTGCCCGGGTGCCTGCGACCACGGCGGTGCCCGACCCCGCCCTGATCGTGCTCGTGGGGCCGTCCGGCGCGGGCAAGTCCGCCTGGGCGGCATCGCGCTACCGTGCGACCGAGGTGGTGTCCTCGGACGGGCTACGCGGTGTCGTCGGCAGCGGCGAGCACGACCTCGAGGCGTCGGTGGACGCCTTCGCCGTTCTGGACCAGATCGTCGCGGCCCGCTGCCGGCGGCGGCTCACCACCGTGATCGACACCCTCGGCCTCGACCGGGACCGGCGTCGCGGCTATCTGTCGACGGCCCGGAACGCCGGGCTGCCCGCGGTCGCCGTCCTCGTCTCCACCACGCCCGACGAGTGCCGCCGGCGTAACCGTGCCAGGCCGCAGCCGGTGCCGACGCCGGACCTCGACGCCCAGATCCAGCGGATGGCCGCGGTGCCGGGTCAGATCGCGGAGGAGGGCTGGGACGTCGTCCTGCACGAGGCGCACGCCGGGGTGAGAGAGCCTGCGCACATGCCGGGCGCGGTCTCCGCGGCGCAGGAGCAGCGCCGTCGGCCGCGCCGCCTGGCGTTCGTGCTGCAGATCTCGCGGTTCCCGTGGGGCGACGATCCGGCCGGCTGGCTCGCCTCCGTCGTCGATGCGGCGGCCGGGTCCGGCTTCGAGGGGATCGCGCTGATGGATCACCTCATCCAGGTGCCGCAGGTGGGCCGGGCGTGGGAGCCGATCCCCGAGCCGTGGGTGACGCTCGGCCTGCTCGCCGGCCTCGCGTCCGACCTCCGGCTCGGCACGTTGGTGACGCCGGTGACCTTCCGCGCACCAGGCGTCCTGGCCAAGACGGTGGCGACCCTCGACGCCCTCAGCGGCGGCCGGGTGTTCTGCGGCATCGGTGCGGGCTGGTGGGAGCGCGAGCACGGGGCGTTCGGCCTTCCGTTTCCCGCCGCGGGCGACCGGCTCGACCAGCTGGAGTCGGCGGTGGAGACGCTCCGGGCGCTGTGGCGGGCGGGCACCAAGGCCTACGACGGCGCGCGCGTCTCCCTTCCCGAGACCACCTGCTACCCGCGGCCGGCCGGCCCGATCCCGATCATTGTCGGCGGCGGAGGGGAACGCCGGACGCTGCGGATCGCCGCCGCGCTCGGCGACGGGTGCAACCTCTCCTCCGATCTCGACACGCTCGACCGTAAGCTCGCCGTCCTGCGCGACCACTGTGCGCAGCTCGGCCGCGATCCCACCGGGCTGCAGATCACCGTGCTCGACATCCCGATCGTCGGCACCGACCGGGAGCACGTCGGGTCACTCGTCGAGCGGCATCGTGGCCGGACACCGGCCGCGACCTTCGCCCGCACGCATCACGCCGGGACGATTGACGACCACGTGGGCCGCTACCGGGTGCTGGCCGACCGTGGGGTCGGCACGGTGTTCGTCTCGCTCCCGGACCTCGCCGGCCCCGACGACGTCCGACGGCTCGCGCCGGTCGTCGGGGCGTTCGCCTGAGGGGCGTCCGCCTGACCGGCCTCCGCTCGACCGCCCCGGGCATTGCGATCGCCCGGCATCGCCTGTGCGGCAAGCTCGCCGGTGTAGGCATCGCTGACCTCCTGGAGGAAGTCGAGGGCGTCGATCGCCTCGTCCTCGTCGATCCGGGACAGCGCGAAACCCATGTGGATCAGGATCCATTCGCCCGGCTGCAGATCGCTGTCCCGCACCAGGCCGACGTTGATCGCCCGCCGTACGCCGGCCACCTCCACCTGGGCGATGTCGTCGTCGGCGGAAATCTCGACGATGACTCCGGGTATTCCGAGGCACATGCGGGTCAACCTCCTTCGGCGCCGGCGAGCTCGCCGCCGGCCAGCGAGATCGATTCGAGCAGCATCTCGTCGCCCGCGTCGATCTGCATGTCGGTCGAGCCGCAGGCCGGGCAGATGGCGATCGGGTCGTCGGACTCCGACTCCTCCCCGCATGCCCGGCACCGCGCGCGGACGGGGACGGTGACCAGGTCGACCCGGGCATCCTCGGCGACCGATCCCGCGGCCACCAGGGAGAACGCCATCTGCAGTGCCGGCTCCGACACCCGGTGCAGTACGCCCATCCGGACCTTCACGCCGTTGACCTTACGGCCTGCCGCGCGCTTCTCGACCGCATCGAGAATCCCTTCGCACAACCCGACCTCGTGCATGGACGTCGGCTCCTTCTCGCGTCGTTCGGTCAGCGTCGTTCGGTGAGGGCATCGGTGGATTCCCCCGCCGCCGGTGTGCCGTCGGTCACATCTGGCGCATCCGCAGGTAGCGCTTGAGGTCCGGCACTCCCGCCGCGACCACTGCTCCTATCCCGACCACTGCGGCGATCTTGATCAGCCTCACCACGTGCTTCATGGCTATTCCCTTCCTCGACGAGTTCTTCGACGAGCCGGCGGACGGTGCGCTCGGCATCGGGGATCGCCGCGGCGACCGGCGGGCTCAGGCCCATCCCCTCCGCGACCTGCTCCGGTTCACAGCCGACGATGAGCACCCGGCGGACGGCATCGGCCGCGGCGGCGTCGGCCAGCGTCTGCACCAAGGACAGCACGGCGGCCGGCTCCATGCCGTGACCGTCAACCGGTGGTCCGTCCGGTGCGCGGGAGAGCGTGGCCATGTCCGGCTCGATCACCGAGACGGTGCCGGGCGGATCGCCCCGGGGCACGGCGTCCACCAGCACGAGTACGTCGTAGCCGTCGAGCAGTTGATAGGCGAGGTGGACCCCGCGGATGCCGATGTCGACGACCTCGACGCCCGCGGGCATCGGGGTGCCCAGCAGCCGGTTGGCCACCTCGACGCCGAAGCCGTCGTCGCCGAGGAAGATGTTGCCGATGCCGGCGACGAGGATGCGGCGGGTCATGGGGTCCCTCCGGTCGGCTCGACCTCGTCGGGTCGGAAGTAGAGGAACCGACCCTGCGCCTGTTGCATCTCCGCCGCCGGGTCGCCGTCGACCGTGACCGCGAGATGGTCGCCCTCGTCGACGTCGCGGAGCACCGCCTGCACGGTCGCGAGCCGACCGTCGAGGAAGAAGTCCTGTGCGTCGGTGCGGCGTACGCCGGGACGTAGGTAGACCTGGCTGCCCTTGCCGACCAGGACGCCGCCGACCTCGATGAGATCGGACTCGGGGGACACCGACGCGTCGGCGCCCGGATCCCACCACGGCGGCGGATCCGTGGCGGGTTCGGCGGCCGCGGGATGCCCGGCTGCTCCGGGAGCGGTGGTCTCCCGCAGATAGCGGATCGCGCCGTGCAACCGGTCGAGCACCTCCGGCGGCAGATCGTCCACCCGGTCGATCACCGCCTCGGCGCGCGGATCGGTGCCGCGTGCCTCGCGCTTCTCCTCGTCGGTGAGCGCGAGGGTGCGCAGGCTGAGGATCTCCTCGATCTCGGTGGAGTCGTAGAGCTCCCCGGTGCTCTCCGGTGCGATCTGCGGGTAGTCGTAGAGGATGATCGGCGAGGACAGCAAGACGTCGTGCCGTCCCTCTCCGATCAGCACGGGCCAGGCGTTGCGGTTGGTACATGCGGCGGTCGCCGGACGGGCCCATTCCGGTGGGTCGAGCAGCGACAGGAACTCGCCATCGGACACGGTGAGGATGGCGTGGGTGCCCACCATCGAGCGGCGTATCGCCGCCGTGCGGTCCGGGGGAGCGCCGTCGGCCGGTCGGGAAGGCCACGGCGTGACGTTTTCGATCACCGCAGTGAGCCGGATCGCGCCGTACGGGCCCGGCGTGCGCTGCGCGGAGAGTCGCAGCCTGCCGGTGAGGGCGAGCCGCCGCCTGGCCAGCCGGCCTACCACCGTCCCCGCCTCGTGCACCTCTTCCAGGTCGCGTCCGCCGTCGACGTGGAAGTCGACCACCTGCGGTTCGGCGAGCAACCGCTCGATCGGGACGCTGGCACCGGCCTGCTCGGGAACGCCCTCCTCCCACGGGACGATCCGGCGGTCGGTGAGTTCGAGCGCCTCGGCGGCCCGGAAGCGGCGCGCCCCCGGGCTCTCGGCCCGCTCGACGGTACGTGCCTGGATCTGCAGGAAGCGCACCTGCACCGACACCGTGCACCGGTCGTCGCGCGGCTCGATGAGACATTCGCTCGCCATGTCCCAGGACTCGGCGACGTCGGCGCTGACCGCGCGCGGAACCAGGACGCCGAACTGCCATCGCAACCGGTTCTTCTGCCCGGACGCGCGGTAGGGGTAGAGCACGTAGCCCTCGTAGAGGACTGCATCGGCGACCCGTCGGGCCTGCTCCAAGGCAGTCGCGCGGTCGATCGCCGGGCCGGCAGCCGCGGTCATCGGGCCACCTCCTCGGTGGTTCGCAGCAGGGTCTCGAACGTCTCGTCCCATGTCGTGAGTGCGTGCCTGGACTTGTAGTCCTGCAGCGCGTCGAGGGTGTCGGCGCGCAGCCGGACCCAGGTCGAGCCCGGGAAGTTGAGCTCCATCAATGCCCGCCACGTGGCGACCGGCATCCGGACGCTGACTTCCCTGTCCCATGGGATCTGGTCGACGAGCATCCCGTCGTCCCCGCGGTAGAAGACCGTCCCGCTGAACAACAGCAGCAGCGGGATTTCCCCGTCCTGCAGGGCGTGGAAGTATTTCGCTGCGGCGACATCGAAGTCGTAGGTGCACGGGACGGCGAGATCGATCTCGGTGGCCCCGGTGAACGCCGGGAGCACGAACGGCACCGTCGCGAACTGCAGCGGCTTGAGCGTGTCGCCCCATCGTGACCGGTCGCCGAAGAGGTCGAGCAGCCGGCTGGCCTCCGCCGCGTCGTAACGCCGCCGCTGCGGCTCGATCCGGATCTGGCACCGGAGCACCCCGGCGTGGACCCGGACCCCGCTCTCCTCGGCGACCCGCAGGCCGAACAGCATCGTGGGGGAGGCGGCGTAGCGATCCGGGGTCACCCCGGTGCAGCCGAACGACAGCGACGGCACGTCAGCCGTCCGCGGCGTAGGGCCGGCTGCGGGCCTGCAGCCGGTCGAAGAAGTCGTCGATCGCCCGCCACGCCTCGGTGCCGCCGCCGAAACCCTTCCAGTTGAGGCGCACCAGACCGACGAGTTCGTAACACATGTCGATCGGGACGAGATGGCATTCGTAGCGCCCGTCGCGCTTGCGGACCAGCAGCGCCTCGACGTCCGGTTCGAGCAGGGAGGCGAGCGGGTTCGCCGCCGAGACCTCGGCCCAGGTGTCGAGGGACAGCAGACTCTCGGTCGCCCCGGCGGGGCTCGGATAGAACGCCGTGGTCTGACCGACGGTGGAGTTGACGAAGAAGAAGGCGATGCCGACGGGGATCTGCAGCTGATCCCACTGGGCATCGGTGATGGCGAACGCCGGGTCGTAGATCCGGCGGTCGGGCACCGATCGGTATTTGCCCTGGGCCGCAGTCGGATTGGTGAAGAGCAACGAGCACGACCGGCAGGTGCACATCAGGGCGCGTTGTTCGATGTTGACCACGTGCCGGTGCTCGTCGTCGAGCGGCTCACCGCACATCTCGCACACCTCGCCCGGGCGTACGGTCTCTCTCGGCCGCCGGAACCGGCGGAGGGCGGCGATGTCCGCCGGGCCGGTTCCACGGGTCGGTGTCGAGGGTGTCGTCACCGGGCCACCGCTCCGGTCTCAGGGAGCGCCACCCGGACCTCGTCCTCGTCGTCGAGCAGCGGAACCGGATCGAGGTGACCCGGGGCGTCGTCGACCGGCCGGCCCGCCAGCCGTACGTCGTAGCGCGCGCCGCAGCGCGCGCAGGTCAAGATCTGTGCCGCGACCCGCGCGTCGCCGAGCGACCCGGCACACGCCGGGCAGGCATTGCGATAGGCGTAGAGGCTGCCACCGAGGCGTACGACGACCAGGGTGGCCCCGCCGATCCCGGTCTCCACGAGCCCGCCATCGGCAAGGTGCGGCAGATCGAGCGGTGCCCAGTCGACAGATGGTTGCCGGTCCGGCGGTGAGGTGCCGAAGGGCTCGATCTGCAGCAGCGCCGGGCCGGGGGAGGGTGCAGCGGCGACGCCTTCCACGTCGACCCTGGTGATCTCCGGGGCGGCCTCGAGGACGGCCCGCTCGACCGTGAGCTGCACGGTGACGGTGGAGGACGGGCATCCGTCGCAGCTACCCTCGAGCCGGAGGTGGGCGACGCCGTCGTCGTCGACACCGAGCAGCTCGATCCCGCCGGCATGCGAGCCGAGGTAGGGGCGGACGTGGTCGAGCGCCTGCCCCACCCGGGTCATCACGTCGACCGGGTGCAGGTCGTGCACCAGCAGCAGGCTCGCCACCAGGTCGTCGTCGGTGAGCCGCCCGAGCAGCGCCGTACCGTCGGGCCCGGCGTCGTCGAGGACCGACACGATCCGCTCCAGGCCGGCGCCGTAGAGCTCCAGCAGCTGGCGCACGACCTCCTCGGCCAGGTCCGCGGCAGCCGGATCGCCGGTTCCGCGTACCTGCTCCAGCAGCTCACCGATCCGGGCAGCGACCTCTCGCGGGCCGGGGGTGGCCGGTTCGGCGTTCGGTGTGGTCGGCATGGCCATGAGGCCTCTTCCGCCGTGTCTCGCTAGGCCTGCGGGTAGGACGTGGGCGAATGCGTCTGCTGGAGCACCTTTCCGGGGCCGAGATACATGTGCACCCCGCACGGCAGGCACGGATCGAAACTGCGGACCGCCCGCATGATGTCGATGCCCTTGAAGTTCTCCTGCGTGTTCTCCTCGAAGATCGGGGTGTTCTGGATCGCGTCCTCGTAGGGTCCGGGGACGCCGTTGGGGTCGCGCACGCTGCCGTTCCACGGCGTCGGCGGGTAGGGGTGGTAGTTGGCGATCTTGCCGCCGCGGATGACCATGTGGTGCGACAGCACCCCGCGGACCGCTTCGGTGAAGCCGCAGCTGATCGCCTCGTCCGGAACGGTGAACGGCTCCCAGGTCCTCGTGTTTCCGGCCCGCACCTCGGCGAGTGCCTTTTCGACGAAGTGCAGTGCAGCGGCTGCCGAGTAGGCCTGGAAATACGTCCGGGCCCGGTCCCGCTCGATCGCGTTGCTCCACTGCGGGATCTTCCACTCCAGACTCATCTCGGGCTTCGTGGCCGTCTTCGGCAGGTTGATCTGAACGCTGTGCCCGGTGCTTTCGACGTAGCCGATGTGCACAAGGTTGGCGAGCGCCGTCGACCACAGCCGGGCCAGCGGGCCGCCACCGGTGTCGAGTGGGAGGTTGTCGGTCCCGTCGAACCAGCGCGGCGACATCGTCCAGCTGTAGGCCCCGTCGAAGTCACGCTTGGCCGGTGCCGGGATCGTGTGCTGGTTCCACGGATGGCGTCGGTCGACCGGGTTGCCGAGCGGGTCGCGGGTGACGAACATCTCCTGGTCTTCCCAGTCCTTGTAGAAGGAATGGCCGAGCAGGATTCTGATGCCGAGGTTGATGTCGACGAGGTCCGTCGTGACGAGGTTGCCGTCGACGACGACCCCCGGGGTGACGAACATCTTCCGGCCCCAGGCGGTCATGTTTTCGTAGCTGAAGTCGCACGACGCCGGATCGTTGAGACTTCCCCAGCAGCCGAGCAGGATCCGCCGCTGACCGACCTGCTCGTAGCCGGGAAGGGCCTCGTAGAAGAAGTCGAAGAGGTCGTCGTGCATCGGCACGACCCGCTTCATGAACTCCACGTAGCGCATCAGCCGGGTCAGGTAGTCGGTGAACAGCTGGATCGTCGCGACCGTGCCGACACCGCCCGGGTAGAGCGTCGACGGGTGGACGTGGCGCCCCTCCATCAGGCAGAACATCTCCCGCGTGTAGCGACTGACCTGCAGCGCCTCACGGTAGAACTCACCCTCGAGCGGGTTGAGCGAGCGCATGATGTCGGCGATCGTCTTGTAGCCGTGGTCACCGGCGTGCGGCGCCTCGGTGTGCTCCGCCCGCTCAAGCACACCGGGGTTGGTCTCCTTGACCATGCGTTCGCAGAAGTCCACCCCGACCAGGTTCTCCTGGAAGATGTTGTGGTCGAACATGTATTCCGCGGCCTCGCCCAGGTTGATGATCCACTCGGCGAGTGCCGGCGGGCGGACGCCGTAGGCCATGTTCTGGTTGTAGACCGAGCAGGTCGCGTGGTTGTCGCCGCAGATGCCACAGATCCGGCTGGTGATGAAGTGGGCGTCGCGCGGGTCCTTTCCCTTCATGAAGATGCTGTAGCCGCGGAAGATCGACGACGTGCTGTGGCACTCGACGACCTGCTTCTGTTTGAAGTCGATTTTCGTATAGATGCCCAGGCTGCCGACGATCCGGGTGATGGGATCCCATGCCATCTCCACCACGTCGGACTTCGAGCCGCCCGAGACGCCTTCGGCCTGTTCCTTCGTCGTGGTCATCGTGGTTGCCCCTTCTGTCCCTTCGACCCGCTACTAGGACGTCGTTGCCCGCTACCGGCGCTCACCAGGGGGGCCGGTAGCCGGTGGCGAGTTCACGGCCCTTCCTGCGCCACTTCGGCTCCTTGTCGACGGTCTTCTGGGTGACCATGCGCAGGTTGCGGACCAACATGCCGTAGGCGCCGCTGGCCGCCGTGGAGACCCGGGAGCCCGGCGGCTCGTCCATGAACGGCATGAACTTGTCCGGGAAGCCCGGCATCGTGCAGGCGATGCAGATGCCGCCGACGTTCGGGCATCCGCCGACGCCGTTGATCCACCCGCGCTTGGGCACGTTGCACTTCACCACCGGACCCCAGCAGCCCAGCTTGACGATGCACTTGGGGGAGCCGTACTCGGTGGCGAAGTCGCCCTGCTCGTAGTAGCCGGCCCGGTCGCATCCCTGGTGGACGGTCGCCTCGAACAGCCAGCGCGGCCGGAGCGCCTCGTCCAGCGGGATCATCGGCGCGGCGCCCGCGGCCTGGTAGAGCAGGTAGAGGATCGTCTCGGACAGGTTGTCCGGGTGGGTCGGGCAGCCCGGTACGCACACGATCGGGATGCCGGCCTTGGACTTCCAGTCCCAGCCCAGATAGTCCGGCACCCCCATCGCGCCGGTCGGGTTGCCGGCCATCGCGTGGATCCCGCCGTAGGTCGCGCAGGTGCCGGCGGCGAGCACCGCCAGCGCCTTGGGTGTCAGCCGGTCCAGCCACTCGCTGGTCGTCATCGGCTGACCGGTGGCCGGGTCGTTGCCGAACCCGGACCAGTACCCCTCCCGCTTGATCGCCTCGTTGGGGATCGACCCCTCGACGACGAGGACGAACGGGTCCAGCTCGCCACGATCGGCCTTGAAGAACCACTCGATGAAGTCGTTCACCCCACCGACCGGGCCGTTGTCGAAATCGATGAGCGGCCAGTGCACCGCGACCTTCGGCAGTCCCGGCAGGGCCCCGAGGACGATCTCCTCGATGCTCGGCTGGGTCGCGGCGGTGAGCGCGACCGAGTCCCCGTCGCAGCTCAGTCCGGCGTTGATCCAGAGGATGTGGACGACCGGTTCGGTGTCCTCGGTGGGCTGGGTCTGCTCGGGTGCCGTTGTCGTCATGGTGGGCCACCTCGCGACGCACGGAGCACAGTGGCGGTCACCGCGCTCATCGGCACAGCCTGATCCGCTTTGTGGTCGTCGGTAAGGGCAACTTCCACATAGGGGCAGGTTGCCTCCCGTGGACACATCGCCCGCCCGCCTAGCATCGGTGACCGGAGGTGATCACCGTGGGCAGAGCCCGGCGCATGGCCGGCGCCGTCGCCGCGGGACTCGTCGCCGCAAGCCTCGCGGCATGCGGCGGAGCCTCGTCGAGCGCGGCGGGCCGGCACACCCTGACCCTCTACACCTCGGTCACCCAGAACACGGTCGACGCGACGCTGGCCATCTTCCGGGCGCAGCACCCGGGCACCAAGATCGACCTGTTCCGCGCGCCGACGGGTCAGCTCAACGCCAGGATCGCCACCGATCAGCGCACCGGAGGGGTGCGCGCTGACGTGGTGTGGGTGAGCGATCCGCTGACCATGCACGGGTACGACGCGCAGGGGCTACTCAGCCACACGCTGCCGCCCGACGCGGCCCGCATCCCGGCGGCGCTGCGGACGTCGTCCTTCGCCGGTGCCGGGGTGCTGTCCATGGTGCTGGTCTACCGGGCCGGCCTCACTCCGGCGCCGACGGCGTGGGCCGACCTCACCCGGCCGGCGTACCGGCACGCGGTCGCCCTCCCGGATCCGGCCTTCGCCGGATCGGCGATGGGGGCGCTCGGGTACTTCAGCCAGGCCAAGGGTTACGGCATCGGTTTCTACCGGAAGCTCGCGGCCAACGGTGCGGTGACGGTCAACAGTCCGGACGACGTCGTGACCGGGGTCGCCCAGGGCCGGTACAAGGTCGGGATGACGCTCGCCGACGGCGCGCTCGCCGCGGTGAAGAAGGGCGCTCCGGTCAAGGTCGCCTGGCCGGCGCCCGGCGCGATCGCGATCTACAGTCCGATCGGCACGGTCCGCACCTCGGCCGATCCCGCCCTCGCCCGGTCCTTCGTCGGCGACGTGCTCAGCCCCGCAGGACAGCGGGCCATCGCCCGGAGCGGGAAGCAGCCCGCCCTGCCCGGCATCGCCGCCCGCCCGGCGTCCGCCGGGTCGCACGTGGTGGCACCGGCCTGGCCGGCGCTGTTCGCCGCCAAGGCCCGGTTGCTGAGCGAATACCAGGGGATCTTCGGCGCGTGAGGACCCGGCGGCTCCGACGGCCGGGCTGGGCGGGCTACGGCGTGTCCGTGGCCGTCGTCCTCGTCGTCGGACTCGTCGGGCTGCCCCTGGCCCGGCTCGTCGCGCTCCTCGTCGACGCCGGGGGCGGCGCGGTCGGCCGTGCGGTGGCCGCGCCGGGTTTCGGCCTGGCCGTGGCGCACAGCCTGGAGGTCGCCGTCGCGGTCACGGTGCTCGCCGTCGCCGGAGGTGCGCTGATCGCACTGGCGACCGTCCGGCCCGGCGTGCCCGGCCGCGGGTGGCTCCGGGTCGCGGTCCTGCTGCCGCTGCTGGTCCCGCAGTTCGTGCTCGGCTACAGCTGGACCCAGGCCTACGGCCGCGCGGGCTTCTCCGATCAGGTGCTCGGTCTCACCATGCCCGGCCTGTTCGGGCCGGTCGGTGTCGTCGTCGTCACCGCGGTCAACGTGCTTCCGTTGGCCTACCTGGTCGTCGCCGCCGGCCTGTCGACCCGGGCCGAGCCCGATCTCCAACGCGCGGCCCGCGCGGCCGGGGCCGACAGCCTCACGACCTTCCGCACGGTCACCCTGCCGCTGCTGCGGGCGCCGCTCGGAGCGGCCGCGGCGCTGGTGTTCGTCACCACCCTGGAGTCCTTCGCGGTCCCCGCGGTACTGGGGACCCCGGCCGGCTTCGCGACCATGACCACCCGCATCTACTCCGATCTCGCCCTGGCCAGCGACCCCCGTTCCTTCACCGATGCGATCACGCTCTCACTCGCCCTGGTGCTCGTCGCTCTCGTCGCCCTCGTCCCCGCCGACCGGTTGTTCGGGGTCCGCGGCCGGCCGATCCGCACCGGCGGCTCGGCCGGTGCGGTCACCGCACGCAGACCGCGCGCGTCGGCCCGGCTGGTGACGGCGGCGCTCTGCGGCTACCTCGCGCTCGCCGTCGGCCTGCCGTTGGCCGCCCTCGTGCTCGCCTCGATCACCCGGGCCGTCGGGCTGGCCCCGGTGCCGAGCAACTGGACGATGGCCAATTTCGACCAGGCGCTGGCCGGCCCGACCCTTCCGGCGCTGTTGCGCAGCCTGCTCCTCGCCCTCGCGGCGGGGTGCATCCTGGTCTCCGCCGGCGGGCTCGTGGCGGCTCTGGAGCGCCGCCGGTTCGGCCGGGGCCTGCCGACCGTCGTGATGCTCGCCTTCGCACTCCCCGGATCCGCTCTGGCCGTGGGGATGCTGCTGGCCTACGGGCACTGGCTGCGCGACACGCTGCTGCTCATCCTGCTGGCCTGCCTGGCCAAGCTCTGGCCGTTCGGGCACCGGCCGATCTCCGGCGCGGTCGACCGGCTCCCTCCGGATGACCTGCGGGCCGCCCGGGTCAGCGGCGCCCGGTCGATGACGGCGGTCCGGACGGTGGTGCTGCGGCCACTCGCCCCGGCGCTCGCCGGCGCATGGCTGCTGATCTTCCTCGTCGTCCTGCATGAGCTCACCATGTCCAGCCTGCTCTACGGACCCTCGAGTGAGACCCTTGCCGTCGTGGTCCTCAACCAGCAGCAACTCGGCGACGTCGGGGTGACCGCCGCCCTCGCCGTACTGCTGGGGCTGGTGCTCGTGGTCGCCGCACTGCCGCTGCTCGTCTGGTCGCGGCTCCGGCGCGTCTCCCGCTTCCACAGCCGTGGCCAGGAGATCACGCAGGTGGGTGTCGCCGGTGTTGCGTGAGGTCACCGAGGTCCCGGTTACGCAGACGGTGCGATCAACTCCCGCGCTGCTCTGCCGGGGACTGCGGGTGGAGTACGACGGCGATCCGGTGCTGGTCGACCTCGACCTGACGGTCGCCGCCGGCGAGGTCGTGGCACTGCTGGGCCCGTCCGGGTCGGGGAAGACGACGTTGCTGCACACGATCGCCGGCTTCGTGCCACCGGTCGGCGGGGAGGTGTGGCTGGCCGGGGGGCTCGTGGCCTCGGCCCACCACCAGGAGCCTCCCGAACGCCGGGCCGTCGGCATGGTCTTCCAGAACTACGCGCTCTGGCCCCACATGTCGGCTCTCGACACGGTCGGCTACCCGCTGCGCCGGGCCGGGATGTCGCGAGCCGAGGCCCGGTCGCTGGCGCTCGTCCTGCTCGACCGGCTGCACGCCGGTCACCTCGCCGGGCGCCGGCCCGCGCAGCTCTCCGGCGGCGAGCAGCAGCGCGTCGGGCTGGCCCGCGCCCTCGCCCGGCGCGGTGCGGTCAACCTCTTCGACGAGCCGACCGCGCACCTGGACGCGGCACTGCGCGCGACCGTGCAGGAGGAGGTGGCCGAGGCGCAGCGACGTACCGGCGCGGCCGCGGTCTACGCCACCCACGACGCGGGTGAGGCGCTGGCCGTCGCCGACCGGGTCGTGCTGCTGCAGCGCGGCCGGGTGGTGCAGAGCGGGTCGCCGCGGACGATCTACGAAGAGCCCGTCGACCTGTGGGCGGCCACCCTCACCGGGCCGGCGTTCGTGGTGCGGGGAGAGGTCCGCGCCGGCTCCCCGGGCCGGGCCGTGGTCAGGATCGCGGGTGCGCAGGTCGAGGTCGCCGCACCGGACGGTGCCGATGTCACCGCACCGGACGGTGCCGAGGTCGCCGCACCGGACGGTGCTGATGTCACCGCACCCCACCGCGTCGTGGTCGGGGGTGAGGTGCAGGTGCTGGTCCGCCCCGAGTGGACCGCGCTCGGCGGACCGCTGCCCGGTCAGGTCGGCCGGGTGCACTACCGCGGCGCGCACAGCGACTACCGGCTCGACACCCCGGCCGGCCCGGTGCTCGTCCGGGACGGCGGTCCGCCGCGGTTGCGGGTCGGCGACCAGACCACCTGGGCGCTACGGCGCGGCTGGCTGCTCACGCCGCCCGCGGCGACCCGGGGCTGATCAGGACAGCGCGGCCGCCGGGCCGGAGTGCTGGACCCGGTGGTTGGTGATCTCCAGCTGCCGGGCGGTGTAGTGCTTCAGCGCGGAGAGGTCCGACTGGTTCAGCCGGTCGCAGACCCAGTGCCAGTGCAGCGACACCCAGTCGCCGGGCTTGAGGTCGGAGAGGAAGGCGTAGCCGTCGACGGATCGGGTCGCCGTCTCGGTCTGGGCCGGGCCGAGGGCGAGCTGATGGCCGTCCCAGGTGAGCGGGCGCGAGCGCACCACGACCTGACCCGGGTCGACGGTGACGACCTGACCCCACCGGATCCGGCACCGGTCCAGCACGGTCAGCGGGGTGTCCCCACGGTCTGCGCCGAGCAGGCCGACCCACGGGTAGACGCCGAAGACGTGGAAGCTGTGATGCGGCACCGCGTCCGCGGGCACGTTCTCCTCGAGATAGCTCCAGGTGAGGCCGGCGCGGGGGCGGAACCGGTCCCGCATCGAGTTGCCGAACATGTTGCGGTCGACCCGGTCGAGCAGCCGGCTCCCGACCCAGTAGGCCTGCACGACCCGCCGGTCGAGCGGATCGCCGATACCGGTGGCCTCGGCGATGAGCTGCAGATACGGCCACGCTCCGAGGAAGCCGCGGGCGAGCTGCACCAGCCCGCCGTCGACGACACCGGCGACGCCGTACTCGAGCAGCGCGCGGTGATCGGGGGGCCCGCAGTAGCCGAGCTCGTTGGGTGGATAGGCGTAGCGGGTGAACAGCACCGCACCGGACTCGGCGGCTGGTACGTGCTGCGGCCGGTCGAGTGTGGGTGGACGTCCGCCGGGCCGGGCGCCGGTCATGTCCCCGTCGAGCTGCACAGCTGCCTCCCCTGAGGCAGTCGACCGGTCGCGGCCGGCTGCGGTGTGTCCACGATGGAAAGGCCCGCGCCGTGTGTCAAGTACCCCCACCGGAGATGGCGGGCGCCCGACGCCCGATCAGGCGACTAGGACGCACGATGCGTCGTCGTCGGCAGGTCGGCCCGATCAGCCGTGAACCTGCCGAGATCTCCACCGCCGGGTGGGCCTCTACAGCGTTGCCTGGCGGGTGGGGTCGACATCGTGCGCCGTACTCGCACATTTGGCCCGATCGTGCGAGTAGGCCGCACGATGATGCCGGCCCGGTCGGGCTGAGGCCGACATCGTGCGCCGTACTCGCACAAGTGCCGGCCGGCAATGTCGGCGATGGCCGCCGTCAGCCGAGGTGCACGGCGCTGCGGACGTGGTCGAGGTCGGCGTCGTCCAGCCCGAGAGCGCGTTGAATGTCCGGTCCGGCGACCGCGTCGAGATCGCGGTCGAGATCGGTGCCGTAGGTCTGCGACGCGACGTCGGCGTGCCGGGCCACGCCGACCGGGCCAGCTGCGGCTTACCGGCCCGGATGGCGTTGTACAGCGAACATCACCTCGAGCACCGGGTTGTGCGCGGCCCGGGCGACGCTGACGTGGAACGCGAGGTCGCGACGTACCCGTTCGGCCAACCGGTCGGCGCGTTCCAGCGCCCGCAGATGCACCTCGAGCTCGCGCAGGTCCGCAGTGGTCGCCCGGCGGGCCGCCAGCTCGGCCGTGTACGACTCCAGCAGCCGGCGGGCTTCGATGAGCTGGCGCGTGGTGACCCGTGCCGGCGCAGGACACCCTGGAAGGCCCGGGCGGCTGGAGCAGCGCCGCGAGCGATCTCGAGTTCGCCGGCGCGGACCCCTCCATCTTCGGCCCGTCAGCCCTTGACCGAACCGACGGTGAGACCCTCGATGAGCTGTTTGCGCAGGGCGAGGAAGATCAGGATGGTGGGAATCGCCGCGAGGATGGTGCCGGCCATGACGAGGCCGTACTCCCGCGAGTAGGTGCCGACGAGTGAGTTCAGTCCGAGCGGGAGGGTGAACTTCTCCTCGCTGGAGAGCACGACGAGCGGCCACAGGAAGCTGTTGTAGCTGTTGAGGAAGTTCCAGACCGCGAGGGCGCCGAGGGCCGGCCGCACCATCGGCAGGACGATGCGCAGGAAGATGCCGAACTCGCTGGCGCCGTCGATGCGCGCGGCCTCGATGACCTGGTCGGGAACCGCCTGGATGATGAACTGCCGCATCATGAAGATGCCGAAAGCCGGTGCCACCCACGGGACGATGAGCGCCACGTAGCGGTCCGCCCAGCCGATCTTCGCCATCTCGACGAACAGCGGGATGAGGATGACCGCGAACGGGATCATCATCGAGCTGAACATGATGTCGAACAGGATCCGTTGGCCGGGGAAGTGGTACTTCGCGAACGCGTAGCCGCCGAGGGCGCAGAAGAACACCGCGAGCCCGGTTGCGAGGATGCTGACCCAGAGACTGGTCCACAGCCAGTGCGGGAACGGCACGTTCTTGAACAGGTCGGTGAAATTCTGCAACGTGCCGTGGGTGGGCCACAGCTTCGGCGGGTAGACGAAGATCTCCGCGACCGGCTTGAAGGAGCTCGACAGCGCCCACAGCAACGGCAGTACGGCGAGGATCAGGATGAGGACCAGCAGCACGTAGAGGCCGGTCATCCGGGCCCGGCTCCGGCCCGCTGCCGACGACCTGCGGGTGCGGCTCATGGCGGTGGCGGCCATCAGTGATCCTCTCGTCCGATGCCGAAGAAGTGGGCGAGCACGCGGGTCAGGACGAACACGACGATGAACAGCAGGAACCCGGCCGCCGCCGCGTAACCGAAGTCCTCCCGTTCGAAGGCCGCCCGGTAGATGAAGTAGGCGACGCTCATCGTGGATTCGCCCGGACCGCCCTGGGTGAGGATGAACGGTTCCTCGAAGATCTGTGCGGCGCCGATGAAGACGGTGATGGCGACGAACGCGGTGACCGGCTTGAGCATCGGGATGGTGACGTTGCGGAACTTCTTCAGCGTGCCCGCCCCGTCGATGTCGGCGGCCTCGTAGAGGTCACGCGGGACGCTCTGCAGGCCGGCCAGGAAATAGATCACCAGATAGCCGGTCCACCGCCAGATCAGCACCAGGATGATCGCCACCTTCGCCCAGTTGGGGGCGCCGAGCCAGTTGACCGGCTTGATCCCGATCAGCCCGCGCAGCACGGCGTTGAGCAGCCCGAAGTTCTGGTCGAAGATGATCGTGAAGACCAGCGACACCACAACCGGCGAGAGCACCATCGGCAGGAAGTAGGCGACCCGGAACATGTCGCGGCCGCGCAGTCCGCGGGTGTTCAGTGCCGTCGCGATGACGAGGGCGAGCGGCGTGACGATGAGGACGCTCGCCCCGACGTACCACAGGGTGTTGGTGACCGCACCGTGGAAGCTCGAGTCGCGGAAGAGCCGGGTGTAGTTGCCCAGCCCTACCCACGTGCTCGGACCGATGCCGGCCCACTCATGCAGGCTGAGCCATAGGGCGTAGACGGTGGGGCCGAGCAGGAAGAGGACGTAGAGAATGTAGAACGGCGACACGAAGAGGTAGGGCACCCACCGACCGTGCTGGCGGGTGCGGCCGGCGGGCAGTGTCCGTGACTTCCCGGCGCCCGGGGATCGGCGCAGGACGGTCGAGGTCTCGGCCATTCTCATCGCTCACTTCATCTGGGAGGTGATGGATGCGGTGGCGCTCTTGACGGCCTGGGCGGCGGTCTTGCGGCCGGTGAGTGCGTCTTCCAGGGCGATCGACAACTCGACCGTCATGATGTTCCAGTACGGACTCTGGTACTGGGTGGGCGCCTGTGTGGACAGGCTCTTGAACAGCCGGAACGAGTGCTGGCCGCCCAGGTAGGGGTCGGTGAAGTCGATGAGCTGCTTGTTGTCCCACGCCTTCTTCATGGTCGGCAGGAAGTGGATCCGCTTGAAGCGCTCGACCTGGCCCTCTTCGGTGAGATAGACCTTCTGCAGCAGTTCCCACGTCGCCTCGGTCCCGGCCATGTCCTTCGACACGCAGAATCCGGTGCCGCCCCACACACTCGTCGGATGACCGCCACCGGCGAAGCGGGGGAGTGGGCGCATCCGCCACTTGCCCGACAGCTCCGGCGCGGTGGAGCGGAGGATGAAGCTTTCGAACCAGTCCGGCATGAAGAACGCGGCGCCCTTGCCCTGCTTGATCGCCGCGGTGCCCGGGCCGCCGTAGAAGTCGCTGACCATCAGGAACGCACCGGACCGTACGCCGTCGACCATCAACTGGATGGCGTCGACGGTCTCGCGGCTGTCGATGGTCAGGGTGCCGTCCTTGTCGAAGAACTGGCCACCGCGCTGCTGGAGCAGGATCCCCAACCAGGTCAGGTCGCCGCCCTGCGGGATTCCGACGACCCCGAGCGCGACACCGTGTTTGTCGTTGACCTGTTTGCCGACCTTCAGCACGTCGTCCCAGGTGTCGAGCTCGACCGGGATCTTGTACTTCTCGAAGAGATCGGCGCGGTAGTAGTAGACAGCGAGCGGAAAGGAGGATTCCACACCGTACTGCCGTCCGCCGACCTGGTACGGCGCCCAGCGGGAGGCGAAGAATTCGTCCCTGATGTCGGCGGTGCGGTCGGTGAGGTCGACGAAGACGGTCGGCGCGATCCCGGCCTTCATGAACCGTGAGAACTGCGAGATCTCGATGCCGGGCAGCTCCGGCGGATTGCTGTGCGCGGCGTACGCGGACAGGGTTTTGGTGGCGACGACCTCCGAGCCCTGCACCAGTGGCCGCAGGTTGTAGCGGTACTTCGACGACGAGGTCGACAGCCGCTTGGACCACCAGGTGAAGAGGTTCACGTAGTTCTGGTCGTTGGTCCAGAGGTTGACGTCCACCGGACCGGACCGGATCGAGGCCTGCGGGGCCTGGCCGCAGCCCGTCAGTCCGGGCGCCAGCAGGCCTCCGGCGGCCGCCACGCCGCCGTATCTGAGCAGGTCGCGCCGTGACAAGGCCATCGTTACCTCCGGTCCGGTGCTTCGGTCAGCTGGTGGTCAGTCGTTGCCGCACGTCGGCACGGTCGGCGAGCCCGTCGGCCAACCGGATGCCCAGGCCTGGTTCCGGCCCGATCGCGATCCGCCCGCCGACGACCTCGGGCAGGCCGGTCACGAGGTCGGCGTACCAGGTGCGCAGGAAGGCGCGCACGGTCTCCTGTATCAGGCCGTTCGGCTGGCTCATGACGACGTGCACGCACGCCGCGAAGCTCACCGGACCGGTGCAGTCGTGCGGCGCGACCGGGACCGCATAGGTGTCGGCGAGCGTGGCGACCTTGCGGGCCTCGGTGATGCCACCGGTCCACTGGACGTCGACGGTGACCACGTCGATCGCACCGGCCTGCAGCAGCGGCAGGAAGCCGCGGCGTCCGACGCACGTCTCGCCGGTCGCGATCGGTACGCCGACCGCCGATGCGAGGCGGCCGAACCCGTCGACCTGGTCGCCGCGCAGCGGATCCTCGACCCAGAACGGCTGGTACGGCGCGACCGCCGCACAGATCCGCTCGGCGGCGGGCCGGTTCCACAGTCCGTGCAGCTCGACCATCAGCCGCAGGTCGAGTCCGACGGCATCCCTGATCGCGGCGAGGCAGCGCACCCCGGCGTCCAGTTCGGCCGGCGAGATCTCGCTGCCGCCGGTGCGCTCGGCGGCGGTGTCGAACGGCCAGACCTTCAGTCCGCCGACGCCCTCGGCCAGCAACTCCTCGGCCAGCTCGCCGGGCCGGTGCAGGAAGGCGTCGAGGTCCTCGTAGCGCCCGGCTGCCCCCACGCCCCAGTTGGCGGACTCCTGCCGGCCGGATGTGCTGACGTAACCCGGCCCGGCGCAGGTGTTGTAGACCTCGATGTCGTCGCGCACCGGGCCGCCGAGCAGGTCGGCGACGGGCAGACCGCTCCGGCGGCCGAGGAGGTCCCACAAGGCGATGTCGACGGCCCCGAGGGCCCGGGTCTCGACCCCGCCGCCCTGGTAGCCGACGTAGGGCGTCAGCAGCCGCCGCACCCGTTCCGGCCGGGGATCGACCATCCCGAGCAGCGTCGGAGCGACGGCGTCGTGCAGGTAGGCCTCGACGGCACCCGGGCTGAAAAAGACTTCGCCGAGCCCGACGACGCCCTCGTCGGTGTGCAACCGGAGCAGGACCACATTGGGCTGGAAGTCAGGGCGAAGCGTCTCCAGGGCGGTGACCCGCACGCGCCTACCTCCACCACAGATCGCCACTGGTCTGACCGGTCGTGCCAGGAGAGGCTGGTAGGTGGTCGCGGCGATGTCAACCCCGGGCTCCCGGATCGGGGGCGTATGCCGCCGAACGCCGGACGCGGGCGTACCACGTCGCCCACAGTGGTAGCGGGACCGGGAGGTGGTGATGGACGAGTCCCTGCCGCAACCCGCGCAACAGACAGGTTCGGTTCGTCCGGTGGCGCGGCCGCATGCGGGTAACCGGCTGGGCCTCCTGGTCATCTCCTTCGGCGTGACCGTCGTCGTGACGAGGCTCTACCTGGTGCTCGCGGGCTATCCACAGATCGCCGGTGGTCAGTACCACATCGCGCACGCGCTCTTCGGCGGAGTTCTGCTGACGACCGGGGCGATCCTGCCGCTGGCCTGGGCCAACGACTGGGCCCTCACGGTGGCCGCACTCTGCGCCGGGACGGGCGTCGGGCTCTTCATCGACGAGGTGGGCAAGTTCATCACGTCGAAGAACAACTACTTCACCCCGGTCGCCGCCCCGATCATCTACCTGGTGTTCCTCGGGATTCTCGTTCTCGCCCGCCACGCGAGCCGTCCCCGGAGCTACGACGCACGGGGCCATACCTACGTCGTCCTCGACGATCTCACCCGGGTCGCCGACGCTCGGGTCGGGAAGAGCTTGCGGGCCGACATGCTGTCCCGGCTCAGCCTGATCACGACGTCGACCGATCGCCCCGATCTCGCCGATCTCGCCGCCCGGCTGCGTCCCTACGTCGCCTCCCCGGCGGTCACGGCCCAGCCGACAGGACAGCGGCGGCAGCGGATCGCCGCCCGGCTCACGGCGATCGAACGCCGCGTCCTGCCGCGGCTCGCGCATCGACTCGTCATGGCCTTGCTGGCGCTGCTCCTCGGGGTGTATTCGCTCGTCGGCCTCGCCGTGGTCATCGTGCTCACGTCGGACGCTCCGGACTCGGTCATCAAGCTCGACGACAAGACGATCCGAGGTCCGGGTGACTCGCCGGTGCTGTTGCTCAGCGGCATCGGTGAGACGGTCGTCGGACTTCTGCTGGTGGCGTCGGCGCTGCTGCTGATCATCGCCCGGGAGAAGCGCGGCGTGCAGGCGGGCATCGCCGGACTCGTGACCGCCCTGGCCGGGGTGAACATCCTCCTCGGCTACCTCAGCGCCGAACTCGCCGTCGTCGCCATCGTGTTCGAGCTCCCGCTGCTCGGTCTCTACGTCCGCTACCGCAAGCGCTTCCTCACCACGACCTCGGACGGACGACCATGACCGCCGGTGCCGTGGCGGACGAGCGCACCACGTCGTCGGCCCGGCGGACCGCACTCGTGGTCGCGCGGCGGTGCCCGTTCACCGTGGCCGTCGTGGTCGCGATGCTCGTCCTCGGGATCGCCACCACGACGCTGTGGAACGCCGTAGAGGATCGACCGTGGTTCTCCACGATTGCGTTCGGCCTGCCGTCGTTCGAGCGGGCGCGGTGGTGGACTCTGGCCACCGGGCCCTGGTTCGCCCTCTCGCCGGTGATCTACCTGCCGCTCGTCGTCGCGTTCGCCCTGTTCGTCGGCTACACCGAGTGGCAGATCGGCACGAGGCGCGCGGCGCTGTACTGCGTCGGCGGGCAGCTCGTCGGCGTGCTCGGCGCCGCGTTGTTCCTCTGGGCGTTCCGGGGCACCGGATGGTCCTGGGCACGGCAGCTCGCCGGAAACCTCGATGTGGGTTTCTCCGCGGGTGCACTGGCGTCGATCGCCCTTATCTCGGCGCGGATCCGGGCGCCGTGGCGGCTGCGGTTGCGGGCCGTTCTCGTCGGCTACGTCGCCGTCTCGGTGCTCTACGTCGGATCGCTCGCCGATCTCGAACACGCCATCGCCGTCGGCGTCGCCCTGCCGCTCGGTCGCCGTCTCGTGGGCGGCGTGCCGGGGCCCGAGCGGAGCGGCCCCAGCCGGCGGGAATGGCGGCTCATCGCCTCGGTCGGACTCGCGGTGATCGCCGGGATCCGTTTCGTGGTCTGGTTGGTCCCGGGCGACGGCCCGCTCGGATCCACCGCAGGCACCGGGGGATCGGCGGCCGAGGTCGCGGTCGTGCTGGTGGTCACCGCACTACTCGTCAACGGACTGCGGCGTGGGCGACGGGTGGCATGGCGGTGGGCGGTCGGGTTCTCCGCGCTCTTCGTCGCCGTCGCGCTGCTGGCGGGGGTGCTGCTGATCGTCGCCGGTGCCATCCCGGGGCCGAACCCGGACATCGACGTCGGCGGCCAGCCGCTGTTCGTCGCCGACGGAGTGCTGTGGGCCGGCGCCCTTGCCGTGCTCATCGCCGGTCGCCGCGCCTTCGCCGTACCGTCCCGGCGGCGGAGACGCCGCGGCGTGCCGGGGTCGGTCGATCGCGACGACGCGGTCGCCCTGCTGCGGCGGCACGGCGGCGATCACCTGTCGTGGATGACGACGTGGCCGGAGAACTCCTACTTCGGGGGCAACGGGAGCCAGGCCTACGTGGCTTACCGCGTGCAGGCCGGTGTCGCGCTCGGGCTCGGTGACCCCGTCGGACTCGCGGCCGCGCGCGTGCCCGCGGTCGACGACTTCGCGGCGATGTGCGACGCGGCCGGTCTCACGCCGTGTCTCTTCTCGGTCGGTGCCTCGATCGCCGAGGCGGCGCAGCAGATCGGCTGGCAGTCGCTGCAGGTCGCCGAGGACACCGTGATCGACCTCGACGATCTCGAGTTCCGCGGAAAGTCGTGGCAGGCGGTGCGGACCGCCCTCAACCGGGCCACGAAGGAGGGCATCGATTTCCGGCTGGTGAGCCTGGCCGACGAGCCGCGCTCGGTGGTCCACCAGGTGCGGGAGATCTCCGAGGAATGGGTGGGGGACAAGGGCCTGCCCGAGATGGGCTTCACTCTGGGCGGGGTCGACGAGGCACTCGACCGGGAGGTCCGGGTCGGCCTCGCCGTCGACGGCGACGGCCGGGTGCAGGGGGTCACTTCGTGGCTTCCGGTCTACGACGGTGGTGAGCAGGTGTCGGGCTGGACGCTGGATGTCATGCGGCGCCGTACCGACGGTTTCCGTCCGGTGGTGGAGTACCTCATCGCCTCCGCCTGCCTCGCCTTCCAGGCCGAGGGCGCCCGGTTCCTCTCCCTGTCCGCGGCACCGCTGGCGCGCAGCGGGTCGCCGGAGGAGGAGACGGTGCTCGACCGCCTGCTGGACGCGCTCGGGGCAGCGCTCGAGCCCTACTATGGATTCCGGTCGCTGCATACCTTCAAGATGAAGTTCAAGCCCCGCTACGAACCGCTGTACCTGGTCTATCGCGACGAGGCGGATCTGCCCCGCATCGGAGTCGCCCTCACCCGGGCCTATCTGCCGGATGCGGACGCCCGGGACCTGCTTCGGCTGGCGACGACGGGGCGTGAGTGACGGTCGGGGACGGACCCGCGGCCGGGGCCGCCTCGTCGGGCCGGCCCGCGACGGCGTCGAAGATCCGGAACTTGAACCTGACCTGGCGAGCGTCGTGCCGCCGCCCGCGCTCCTCGGCGCGCCGGTGCCGCCGGGAACCCTCGTGGTAGAACCACCGGGCCCACGGGGACGCCGGCCGGCCGAGCCGGATCGCGCCGACGAGCGCGACGAACGGAATGAACAGGCCGAGAATCCCCAACCAGTACTTCCCCTTCAGGAGCGTGATCAGCACGAGGACCGCGTTGAGCACGAGGGTGGCCACGGCTTCGGTCCGGGCCGCCTGCTCGGCCGGCCCGAGGTCGTTGATGCCCAGCGGCAGCGCGCCGAGCAGCAGCAGTGCGGTGACCGTGGCCGCGAGGATGACCGCGTCGACCGACGCGCGCCCCTTCTCCGACCAGTAGACGTCGTCGAGGTGCAACAGGAGGGCGAACTCGTCGAGCACCAATGCGGCACCGACGCCGAACATGATGCCGAGAATCTGCCACCAGGGGGTGTTGGCCCCGGCGGGGGTGAAAGCCCCGACCCCGCCGATCAACATGAGCGCGGCCCCGAACACCGCGTGGTGGATGTGCACCCCGCCCGGGGTGACGTTGCCCGGCCACCAGGACACCCCGGCGCGGATCATCCGCACACTGAACCGGATGAAGAGGAACGTGACGATGAACGCGACGAACAAGAAGAGCAACGGCGCTCTGCCGGGTTCGACGATCACCCGCTGATAGAAGTCGGACACGACACCCCCGGCGCTCCCCGAACCGGCCCGTCCACGGCGTGGTCGAACGCGGCGCCGGCCCGGCCTGACCCCCGAATCATCGCCCGGCGACCGCGCCGGACGAGCCCAAACGGGGGATCTCACCCGCAGCCGCCTACGCTGACGCCATGCGCCTGGTCATCCGCGGCCATCAGCTACCCGGATTGACCTGCGGCCGGTACGCGAACGTCCACGTCGGGCTCCAGGTCGGGCGCGAACCGGTCGACCTCGTCCCCGCGGATGCGGCCCGGGCCGAGTGGGTCACCGAGATCTGCGCCCAAGACGGAGACTTCCGTGGCCCGGCCGTGCAGGGCAAGAAGGGCGAGCGGTTCGTCTACCTCACCTGGGGAACCGTCGAGGGCGACTCGTTCAGCATGTTCCGCCGCGCGAAGCTGATGCTGGCGGACCTTCCCGCGGACGCCGACGAGGTCACCGTCGACGTCGACCTCACCGATGAGCGTGGGATGCCGCGATCTGCCCGGTTGCGCCCGCCGGCGATCCGGATCCGGTGACGACCCGGATCCGCGTCGACGCGCGTGGGTCGCGCCGTCGTCGCGCCTGTCCGGTCACCAGCCGCGGGCGCGCCATTCGCCGAGGTGGGGGCGCTCGGCACCCAGAGTGGTGTCGTTCCCGTGGCCGGGGTAGACCCAGGTCTGGTCCGGGAGCGGCTCGAAGACCCGCTGCTCCAGGTCGTCCATCAGCGAGGTGAACTGCTCCGGCCCGGCGGTCTTGCCCGGCCCGCCGGGGAACAGCGAGTCCCCGGTGAACAGGTGCGGGTGCGCGCCGGGCTCGTCGAAGCGCAGCGCGATGCTGCCCGGGGTGTGTCCGCGTAGGTGGATCACGGTCAGCGTCGACCCCCCGACCGGGACGGTGTCGCCGTGCTCGACGGTCCGGCCCACGGCGACCGGCAGCTCGGGCGCATCGAGCGGATGGGCCACCACCTGGGCGCCGGTGGCCTCGGCGACGGCGGCCAGTGCCTGCCAGTGGTCGCCGTGGCGGTGGGTGGTGACGATGGTGCGCAGCGGGACGTCGCCGACGAGCTCGAGCAGCCGGTCCGGCTCGTTCGCCGCGTCCACGAGCAGCCCGTCGCCGGTGGCCGCGCAGCGCAGCAGATAGGCGTTGTTGTCCATCGGCCCGACCGACAGCTTGCTGATCGTCAGGGTCTCGAGCGGGCGGACGTCGGGCGGCCCGCCGGGATGTACGTCGCCGGTGTAGGTCACGGGTGCCTCCCCTCCTGGCGTGGGACGGGTGGTGGCGGTGCCCCACCAGCGTGCCCGACCGGTCCGTTCCGGGCGAAACCGGGGCACCCGGGGAGCGCTCGGGAAGAAACTGTCGGTGGCCGTCGCTAGATTGGACCTGTCGACCTTCCCCCGATCTCCTGTCCGTCGCTGCTGACTGGAACCCCGTGGCTGACCGTCTGATCGTCCGTGGTGCGCGTGAGCACAATCTCCAGGACGTCCATCTCGACCTGCCTCGCGACGCCCTGATCGTCTTCACCGGGCTGTCCGGCTCGGGCAAGTCCAGCCTGGCCTTCGACACGATCTTCGCCGAGGGTCAGCGCCGCTACGTCGAGTCCCTGTCGGCCTATGCGCGCCAGTTCCTCGGCCAGATGGACAAACCGGACGTCGACTTCATCGAGGGTCTGTCGCCGGCGGTGTCGATCGACCAGAAGTCGACCAACCGCAACCCCCGGTCGACGGTCGGCACGATCACCGAGGTCTACGACTATCTCCGGCTGCTCTACGCCCGGGCCGGCCACCCGCATTGTCCGAATTGTGGGCGGCCGATCGCCCGCCAGACCCCGCAGCAGATCGTCGACCAGGTCCTGGAGATGGACGAGGGCACCCGGTTCCAGGTGCTCGCGCCCGTCGTGCGGGGACGCAAGGGCGAATACGTCGACCTGTTCGGCGAGCTGCAGGCCAAGGGCTACTCCCGGGTCCGGGTCGACGGGGTGGTGCACTCGCTGACCGAGCCGCCGCGGCTGAAGAAGCAGGAGAAGCACAGCATCGAGGTGGTGGTCGACCGGCTCACCGCCAAGTCGTCGGCCAAGCGGCGGCTGACCGACTCGATCGAGACCGCTCTCGGGCTGGGCGGTGGGCTCGTCCTGCTCGACCTCGTCGACCTGCCGGACAACGACCCGCACCGTGAGCGGACCTTCTCCGAGCACCTGGCCTGCCTCTACGACAACCTCTCGTTCGAGGCGATGGAGCCGCGGTCCTTCTCCTTCAACTCGCCGTTCGGCGCCTGCCCGGAGTGCACCGGGATCGGCACCCGCAAGGAGGTCGATCCCGAGCTCGTGGTGCCCGACCCCGAGCGGTCGGTTGCCGACGGGGCGATCGCGCCCTGGACGTCCGGGCACACCAGCGATTACTTCCTCCGGCTGCTGCAGGCGCTCGCCGACTCGCTGGGCTTCAGTCTCGACTCGCCGTGGGAGAAGTTGCCGGCCCGGGCGCAGAAGGCGATCCTGTACGGCCACGACACCCAGGTGCACGTGCGCTACCGCAACCGCTACGGCCGCGAGCGCGCCTACTACGCGTCGTTCGAGGGCGTGGTGCCCTGGATCGAGCGCCGGCACGCCGAGACCGACAGCGACTACAGCCGGGAGAAGTACGAGGGCTACATGCGCGAGGTGCCGTGCCCGGCGTGCGGCGGCGCCCGTTTGAAGCCCGAGGTGCTGGCGGTCACCCTCGGCGACCGGTCCATCGCCGATGTCTCGGCGATGTCGATCTCGGAGTGCGCGGAGTTCCTGGGCGGGCTCACGCTCTCCGACCGCGAGCGGATGATCGCCGAGCGGGTGCTCAAAGAGGTCCACGCGCGGCTCGGTTTCCTCCTCGACGTCGGCCTGGACTATCTCTCGCTCGACCGGCCGGCCGGCACCCTCGCGGGCGGGGAGGCGCAACGGATCCGGCTGGCCACCCAGATCGGGTCCGGGCTGGTCGGCGTGCTCTACGTCCTCGACGAGCCGTCGATCGGGCTGCATCAGCGCGACAACCACCGGCTGATCGAGACACTGGTGCGGCTGCGCGACCTCGGCAACACCCTGATCGTCGTCGAGCACGACGAGGACACGATCCGCAGCGCCGACTGGGTCGTCGACATCGGGCCGGGCGCGGGCGAGCACGGCGGCGAGGTCGTGGTCAGCGGTTCGGTGGGCGACCTCGAGGCCTCCGTCGAATCGCTCACCGGCGCCTACCTGTCCGGCCGCCGCTCGATCGCGCTGCCGGACCGGCGCCGCCCGCCGACGCCCGGTCGTGAGCTCGTCGTGGAGAACGCGCGCGAGCACAACCTGCGCGGGATCGACGCGGCCTTCCCGCTGGGGTGCTTCGTCACGGTCACCGGGGTGTCCGGGTCGGGCAAGTCCACGCTGGTCAACGACATCCTGCACGCCGTGCTGGCCAAGGCGATCAACAACGCGAAGACGGTGCCCGGCCGGCATCGCCGGGTCAAGGGGCTCGACGAGGTCGACAAGGTCGTCGGCGTCGACCAGTCGCCGATCGGTCGGACCCCGCGGTCCAACCCGGCCACCTACACCGGGGTGTTCGACCACGTCCGCCGGCTGTTCGCGGAGACGACCGAGGCGAAGGTGCGGGGCTACCTGCCCGGGCGGTTCTCGTTCAACGTCAAGGGCGGGCGCTGCGAGGCGTGTGCCGGCGACGGCACCATCAAGATCGAGATGAACTTCCTGCCCGACGTCTATGTGCCGTGCGAGGTCTGCAAGGGCGCCCGCTACAACCGCGAGACGCTCGAGGTGCACTTCAAGGGCCGGACGATCGCCGAGGTGCTCGACATGCCGATCGAGGAGGCGGCCCACTTCTTCGAGGCGATGCCGGCGATCAGTCGGCACCTGAAGACCCTGGTCGACGTCGGGCTGGGCTACGTCCGGTTGGGCCAGCCCGCGCCGACCCTCTCCGGTGGGGAGGCGCAGCGGGTCAAGCTCGCCTCCGAGCTGCAGAAGCGCTCGACCGGCCGCACGGTCTACATCCTCGACGAGCCGACGACGGGGCTGCACTTCGAGGATGTCCGCAAGCTGCTCGGCGTCCTCGGCCGGCTGGTCGACCAGGGCAACACGGTGATCGTCATCGAGCACAACCTCGATGTCATCAAGACCTCGGACTGGATCATCGACATGGGTCCGGACGGCGGACGGGGCGGCGGCACCATCGTGGCGACCGGGACGCCGGAACAGGTCGCGGCGGTGCCGGAGAGCTACACCGGCCAGTTCCTGCGGACACTGCTCGAGCCGGCGAAGGCTGCCCGACCGAAGCGACCTGCGGCGCCACGGCCGACGAAGAAACCTGCGGCGCCGATGGCCAAGAAACCGGCGGAGCGTGCAGCAAAGAAGTCCGCCGGGCGCGTCGCCAAGAAGTCAGCGGCGCGGGCCACCAAGACGACCGCGGCGCGGCATTAGCCCCTCACTGGTGGGCCATGCCCCGAACGGTGACGACCACCAGCCGGTGGGCGAAGGGCGCATACGGTAGGCCGGGCCCACGAGGGCCGCCCGCGGTTCGGCGCGGAGATAGGCTCGTGGGATGCCTGACCCGTCGACCTACCGCCCGGCTCCGGGCACGATCCCGGACTCGCCGGGGGTCTATCGGTTCTCCGATGCGCACGGCCGGGTCATCTACGTCGGCAAGGCGAAGAGCCTGCGGAGCAGGTTGTCGTCGTACTTCCAGGACATCTCCGCGCTACACCCCCGGACCCGGCAGATGGTCACCAGTGCCGCCGACGTGCAGTGGACGGTCGTCTCCACCGAGGTCGAGGCGCTGCAGCTCGAATACAACTGGATCAAGGAGTTCGACCCGCGGTTCAATGTCCGCTACCGCGACGACAAGAGCTATCCGTCGCTGGCGGTGACCCTCTACGAGGAGTACCCGCGGCTGCAGGTGATGCGTGGGCCCAAGCGCAAGGGCGTGCGCTACTTCGGGCCCTACGCCCACGCGTGGGCGATCCGGGAAACTCTCGACCTGCTGCTGCGCGTGTTCCCCGCCCGCACGTGCTCGGCGGGCGTCTTCAAGCGGGCCCGGCAGATCGACCGACCCTGTCTGCTCGGCTACATCGGCAAGTGTTCCGCACCGTGCGTGGGCCGGGTGGACGCCGACGAGCACCGGCGCATCGTCGAGGACTTCTGCGACTTCATGGCCGGCAAGACCGACCAGATGCTGCGCCGCATGGAGAAAGAGATGGCCGAGGCGTCGGCCGAGCTGGAGTTCGAGCGGGCCGCCCGGCTGCGGGACGACATCGGCGCGCTGCGGCGGGCGATGGAGAAGCAGGCCGTCGTCTTCGGCGACGGCACCGACGCCGACGTGGTCGCCTTCGCCCAGGACCCGCTCGAGGCGGCGGTGCAGGTCTTCCACGTCCGGGGCGGGCGGGTCCGCGGGCAGCGCGGCTGGGTGGTGGACAAGGTCGAGGACGTGACCACCGGCGAGCTGGTCGAGCAGTTCGCCACCCAGATCTACGGCGGCGACTATGCCGAGGACGTGCCCCGCGAGGTGCTCGTTCCGGAACTGCCGGCCGACGCCGACGCGTTGGGTGAGTGGCTCTCCGACCGCCGTGGTGGTCGGGTGCGCCTCCGGGTGCCCCAGCGCGGTGACAAGCGCGCGCTGATGGAGACGGTGGTGCGCAACGCCGAGCAGGCGTTCACCCAGCACAAGCTCAAGCGCGCCAGCGACCTGACCGCCCGCAGCCGGGCGCTGGCCGAGATCCAGGACGCCCTGGGGCTCGACGAGGCACCGCTGCGGATCGAGTGCTTCGACGTCTCCCACGTGCAGGGCAGCAACGTCGTGGCCAGCATGGTCGTCTTCGAGGACGGGCTGGCCCGCAAGAACGAGTACCGCCGGTTCGCGGTCCGGGGCAGCCACGGTGCCGATGACACCGCCTGGATCCGTGAGGTGGTCCATCGGCGCTTCAGCCGCTACCTCGAGGAGCGGGTCCGCTCCGACGACCAGCCGGACGCGTCGGCGATCGACCCCGAGACCGGTCGCCCGCGCAAGTTCGCCTACCCGCCCAACCTGGTGGTCGTCGACGGCGGGGCACCTCAGGTGGCCGCTGCCGCCGAGGCACTCGCCGATCACGGCATCGTCGACATCGCCCTGTGCGGGCTCGCCAAGCGGCTCGAGGAGGTCTGGTTGCCGGGCGAGGCCGACCCGGTGATCCTGCCGAGGACCTCAGAGGGCCTCTACCTGCTGCAGCGGGTCCGCGACGAGGCGCACCGGTTTGCGATCACCTACCACCGGCAGAAGCGGTCCCGGTCGATGGTCACGTCGATCCTGGACGGTGTCCCGGGCCTCGGGGAGAGCCGCCGCAAAGCGTTGCTCGCCCGGTTCGGATCGCTGAAGCGGCTGCGCGCGGCCTCGGTCGACGAACTCGCCGGCGTGCCGGGAATCGGGCCGCGAATTGCCGAATCGGTTGTCGCGGCGCTGCATGTCGAGGACGATACCGAGGCGCCGGCAGTCAACCCGGCGACCGGGGAAATAGTCGACGACGAGGTCGCGCGGTCGGACTCAGGCAGCGGTGGTGGGGGATGACGGTCCGCGAGGGGGACGACGAGCCGCACGGCATCGAGGTCGTTCTGGTGTCCGGGCTGTCCGGGGCCGGCCGGAGTACGGCCGCGAAATGCCTGGAGGACCTCGGCTACTTCGTGGTCGACAACCTGCCCCCGGAACTCATCTCCACGATGGTCGCGCTCGGGAGCCGGTCGCAGGGTGCCGTCACCCGGATCGCGATCGTCGTCGACGTGCGGAGCCGGGCCTTCTCCGCCGATCTGCGGGACGTCATCGTCGGTCTGGACCGGCGGGGCAACCGGCCCTGGGTGCTGTTCCTCGAAGCCACCGACGACGTCCTCGTACGCCGGTTCGAGGGCGTGCGCCGACAGCATCCGCTGCAGGGGGCCGGTCGACTGGTCGACGGCATCAAGGCCGAGCGGGGGCTGCTGCGGGGGATCGCCGGCGAGGCCGACCTGATCATCGACACGAGCGTGCTCAACGTGCACGAGCTCCGGCGCAAGATGGAGGCGGCGTTCGGCACCGAGGCCCCGCCGCCGCTGCGCGCCACCGTGCTGTCGTTCGGCTACAAGTACGGGCTGCCGGTCGATGCCGATCTCGTCGTCGACGTGCGGTTCCTGCCCAACCCGCACTGGATCCCCGAGCTGCGTGAGCTGACCGGGCGGGATCCGGAGGTCCGCGACTACGTGCTGAGCCAGTCCGGCGCGAGCGAGTTCCTCGATCTCCTGCACACGATGCTCCAGCTGGTCGGAGCCGGTTACCAGCGGGAGGGCAAGCGCTACCTGACCCTGGCCGTCGGGTGCACGGGCGGAAAGCACCGCTCGGTCGCCATGGCCGAGCAGCTGGCGGCGGGGCTGGAGCGCGACGGGGTCCACTCCGAGATCGTGCACCGGGACCTGGGCAGGGAGTGACCGGTGACCGACCAATGACCGACCATCCACGCTCCGTTCAGGACGTACGCCCGGCCGCGCCCGTCGACGGGCCGCGGGTGGTGGCGCTGGGCGGCGGGCATGGCCTGGCCGCGTCGCTCGGCGCGCTCCGCCTGCTGACCGAGCGCCTCACCGCCGTCGTGACGGTGGCCGACGACGGCGGGTCGAGCGGCCGGATCCGGCGCGAGCTCTCGGCGATCCCCCCGGGCGACCTGCGGATGGCACTCGCCACGCTCGCGGGCCACGACGAGTGGGGCCGTACCTGGGAGGAACTGCTCCAGTACCGGTTCGGCGGGACCGGCGCGCTGGCCGGCCACCCGGTCGGCAACCTGCTGATCACCGGGCTGGCCGAGCTCACCGGCGATACGGTGGCCGCGCTCGATCTGACCGGGCGGCTGCTCGGTGCGATCGGCCGGGTGCTGCCGATGAGCACCGTCCCGCTGGAGATCGTCGCCGAGGTCGCCGGCATCGACGACGACCCGATGTCGACCCGGCTCATCCGGGGACAGGTCGCGGTCGCGACCACCCCCGGACGGGTGCTGTCGGTCTCGGTCGTCCCCCAGGATCCGCCGGCCTGCGGGCCGGCGGTGCAAGCCGTGTTGGACGCCGATTTCATCGTGCTCGGCCCCGGGTCCTGGTTCACCAGCGTGCTGCCGCATCTGCTGGTGCCCGACCTCGCCGATGCTCTCGCGCGGACCCGCGCGCGCAGGGTGGTGGCGCTCAACCTCGCGCCGCAGGCGGGGGAGACGGATGGATTCTCCCCGGAGACGCATTTGGACGTACTCTGCGCGCACGCTCCGAAGTTCCGGATCGATGCCGTGGTGGCCGACGCCGTGTCCACGGCGAGCCACGATCGACTGGCCGCGACGGTCCGCCGGCTCGGTGCGCGGCTGGTTCAATCCCCGGTCGCCGCGGCGGACGGGACGGCACGGCACGACCTGCGGTTGCTGGCCGCGGCGTTCCGGCAGGTGTTCGACGGGGTCGAGGTCGGCCGGTGATGGGGCCCGCGAATGGGGCCAGCGAATGGGTCAGTGAGGTGGGCCGGTGATACGCGACACGGGGAGGCACGGCATATGGCCATGACGGCCGCAGTGAAGGATGAACTCAGCCGGCTCGTGGTGACGAAGACCTGTTGCCGCCGGTCGGAGGTCTCGACGTTGTTGAGATTCGCCGGCGGGCTGCACATCATCGGCGGCCGGGTCGTGGTCGAGGCGGAGTTGGACACCGGATCGGTCGCGCGCCGGCTGCGCCGCGACATCAGCGAGGTCTACGGCTACGCCTCCGACGTGCGGGTCCTCGCCGGCGGCGGCATCCGCAAGGGGAGCCGCTACGTCGTCCGGGTGAGCAACGACGGCGAGGGGCTGGCCCGGCAGACCGGGCTGCTCGACGTCCGCGGCCGGCCGGTGCGTGGGCTGCCCCCGCAGGTGGTCTCCGGTGGGACGTGCGACGCCGAGGCCGCGTGGCGGGGTGCGTTCCTCGCGCACGGGTCGCTCACCGAGCCGGGCCGGTCGTCGGCGCTGGAGGTGACCTGCCCCGGGCCGGAGTCGGCGCTGGCCCTGGTGGGCGCCGCGCGGCGACTCGGCATCGCGACGAAGGCGCGCGAGGTCCGCGGCGTCGACCGGGTGGTGGTCCGTGACGGCGACGCGATCGGCGCCCTGCTGACCCGGCTGGGCGCGCACGAATCGGTGCTCGCCTGGGAGGAGCGCCGGATGCGACGGGAGGTCCGCGCCACCGCCAACCGGCTGGCCAACTTCGACGACGCCAACCTGCGCCGGTCCGCGCGGGCGGCGGTCGCCGCCGGCGCCCGGGTCGCCCGGGCGCTCGAGATCCTCGGCCCGGACGCGCCGGACCACCTCCTGCTCGCCGGGCGGCTGCGGATCGAGCACAAGCAGGCATCCCTGGAGGAGCTCGGTGCCCTGGCCGACCCGCCGATGACCAAGGATGCCGTGGCCGGTCGGATCCGCCGGCTGCTCGCGCTCGCCGACAAGCGGGCGGCCGACCTCGGCATACCGGACACCGAGGCGAGCGTCACCCCGGACATGCTGACTTCCTGAGCGGCGCCCCGACCGGTATCCGGGGCCGCCCGGCTCACGGCCCACCGGCCGCACGCATTAGGGTCGGAGAGGTCACGGCAATCCGTGTGATCCACCCTGTGTGATGAGTACCGCTGTCTGATGACCACCGCCGTCTGAAACACATCGCCTGAAACACCCCGTCTGATCATCGCCGCCGATCGGCGGCCGCACCTCCGAGGAGCATCGCGTGACCATCCGCGTCGGCGTGAACGGCTTCGGCCGCATCGGCCGTAACTTCTGGCGGGCCGCCAAGGCCAGCAACCACGACATCGAGATCGTCGCCGCGAACGACCTCGGCGACGTCGCCACGATGGCCCACCTGCTCAAGTACGACACCGTGCTCGGCACCCTGACCGAGGACGTGCGGGCCGGCAAGGACGGCATCGAGGTCGACGGCAAGACGATCAAGATCCTGGCCGAGCGGGACCCGGGCAAGCTCCCGTGGAAGGACCTCGACGTCGACATCGTCCTGGAGTCCACCGGCTTCTTCACCAAGGCCGCGGACGCGCGCAAGCACGTCGACGAGGGCGGCGCGAAGAAGGTCATCGTCTCGGCGCCGGCCAAGGGCGAGGACCTGACCGTGGTCCTCGGCGTCAACGACTCGGAGTACGACGGGTCGCAGACGGTCATCTCCAACGCCTCGTGCACCACCAACTGCCTCGCGCCGATGGCCAAGGTGCTCCTCGACTCCTTCGGCATCGAGCGTGGCCTGATGACGACGATCCACGCCTACACCCAGGACCAGAACCTGCAGGACGCGCCGCACAAGGACCTGCGCCGGGCCCGGGCGGCGGCGGTCAACGTCGTCCCCACCAGCACCGGCGCCGCCAAGGCGATCGGCCTGGTGCTGCCGCAGCTGAAGGGCAAGCTGGACGGCTACGCGCTGCGGGTGCCGGTCATCACCGGCTCGGCCACCGACCTCACGGTCACCCTGGGCCGCGAGGCGAGCGCCGACGAGGTCAACGCCGCCGCCAAGGCGGCCGCCGAAGGCCCGCTGAAGGGCTACCTGCGCTACACCGAGGACCCGATCGTCTCCTCCGACATCGTCGGTGACCCCGCGTCCTGCATTTTCGACGCCGGGCTCACCAAGGCGATCGGTGACCAGGTCAAGGTGGTCGGCTGGTACGACAACGAGTTCGGCTACTCCAGCCGGCTCGTCGACCTCATCGCCCTGGTCGCGTCGAAGCTGTCCTGAGGACATGAAGACCGTCGACGACCTGCTCGCCGAGGGTGTGCGGGGGAGGCACGTCCTCGTCCGCTCCGACCTCAACGTCCCGATGGACGGTGGCCGGATCACCGATGACGGTCGGCTGCGCGCCAGCCTCCCGGTGATCGGGCGGCTGGCCGAGGCCGGTGCCCGGGTGGTGGTCTGCGCGCATCTCGGTCGTCCCCAGGGCGCGCCCGACCCGACGTTCTCCCTGCGTCCGGTCGGCGCCCGGCTCGGCGAGCTGCTCGGCCGGACCGTCACCTGCGCGTCCGACGTCGTCGGGGACAGCGCCCGGTCGGTCGTGTCCGGGCTCGCCGACGGCGCGGTGGCGCTGCTGGAGAATGTCCGGTTCGAGCCCGGCGAGACCAGCAAGGACGACGCGCGGCGCGGTGCGCTCGCCGACGCCTTCGCCGGGCTGGTCGGTGACCACGGCGCCTACGTCGACGACGCCTTCGGTGCGGTGCACCGCAAGCACGCCAGCGTCTACGACATCGCGCTGCGGCTGCCGCATTACGCCGGCGACCTGGTGCGCCGCGAGCTGGAGATGCTGAGCACGCTGACCGGGTCCCCGGACCGGCCCTATGTCGTGGTCCTCGGCGGCAGCAAGGTCTCCGACAAGCTCGGGGTGATCGCGGCGCTGCTGCCCAAGGTCGACCGGCTGCTCGTGGGCGGCGGGATGTGCTTCACGTTCCTGGCTGCGCAGGGGCACGAGGTCGGCGCGTCGCTGCTCGAGACCGAGCAGATCGACACCTGCCGGGACCTGCTGGCGCAGGCCGGCGACCGGATCGTGCTGCCCACCGACATCGTCGTCGCCCCGGGTGTCAGCCCCCATGCGGTCACCAAGACCGAACCCGCCACCAGCATCCCGGTGGAGGAGATGGGGTTGGACGTCGGGCCCGAGACGGTGACCCTCTTCGCCGACGAGCTGCGCAAGGCCCGCACGGTGTTCTGGAACGGCCCGATGGGTGTCTTCGAGGTCGCGCCGTTCGCCGCCGGCACCAAGGGCGTGGCGCAGGCGGTGGCCGAGTGCCCCGGGACGACGGTCGTCGGCGGCGGTGACTCCGCGGCGGCGGTGCGCGCGCTCGGCCTCGACGAGGGCGCCTACACCCACATCTCGACCGGCGGCGGTGCGTCGCTGGAGTACCTCGAGGGCAAGACGCTGCCCGGCGTCGCCGTACTGGAGTCCTGAGTGCCGAAGAAGCCCGCCCGGCGGCCGATGATCGCCGGCAACTGGAAGATGAACCTCACCCACCTCGAGGCCATCGCCCTGGTGCAGAAGATCGCGTTCAGCCTCACCGAGCAGGTCTTCACCGACGTCGAGGTCGTCGTGCTGCCGCCCTACATCGGCCTGCGCAGCGTGCAGACCCTCGTGGACGGCGACAAGCTGCTGATCGGCTACGGCGCACAGGACCTCTCGCCGCACGCGTCCGGTGCCTACACCGGAGACATCGGCGGACCGATGCTCGCCAAGCTCGGCTGCTCCTACGTCGTCGTCGGCCACTCCGAGCGCCGCCACTACCACCACGAGGACGACGCGCTGGTCAACGCGAAGGTGCGGGCCGCCTTCGCCCACGGGCTGATCCCGATCCTGTGCGTCGGCGAGGGGCTCGACGTCCGCGAGGCCGGCGGCCAGGTCGAGCACAGCTGTGGACAGCTGCGCCGGGCGCTCGGCGGACGTCCCCGCCGCGCAGGCGCGCGACGTCGTCGTCGCCTACGAACCGGTCTGGGCGATCGGCACCGGCAAGGTGGCCACGCCCGAGGACGCCCAGGAGGTGTGCGGCGAACTGCGCACCACGCTCGCCGACCTCTACAGCGGTGATCTCGCCGACGGCGTCCGCATCCTCTACGGCGGCTCGGTCAAGGCGGAGAACTCGGCCGCGATCCTCGCCCAGCCTGACATCGACGGTGCGCTGGTCGGGGGCGCGAGCCTGGACGGCGAGGAGTTCGCCGGCATCTGTCGGGGCGCCGCCGCGGCGGTCGGGTAGCCTCGAAGAACCCGGAACGCCGCACCGGACCGACCAGAAGGGTTACGCAGCGTCGATGATCCTCGCACTGTCCGTCGTGTTGATCATCACCAGCCTGGGCATGGTGGTGCTGGTGCTGCTGCACCGGGGCAAGGGCGGTGGCCTGTCCTCGATGTTCGGCGGCGGGATGTCCTCGTCGCTGTCGGGATCCTCGGTCGTGGAGAAGAACCTCGACCGCCTCACCGTCGTGCTCGGCCTGATCTGGGCTCTGTGCATCGTCCTGTTGGGCCTGCTCTACAAGTAGTCGAATCGGCAGGTGGCCCGACCTGCAGGTCGCCCGACCGCCGACAGCCGGACGACACGGTGCGCCGACGCGGACGCGGGCATGTTGCGAGACGCGACATCGCATTAGACTGTGTCGCCGGGGGTCCGGTCCATCCGTCGTACGAAGGAGAGCCACATCGTGGCAGGTGGCAACGCGATCCGAGGAAGCCGGGTCGGCGCGGGTCCTATGGGTGAGGCCGAGCGCGGCGAGTCCGCTCCCCGGCAGCGAATTTCGTTCTGGTGCGCGAACGGGCACGAGACCCTGCCGTCGTTCGCCGAAGAGGCCGCCATCCCCGACACCTGGGACTGCCCGCGGTGCGGACTGCCGGCCGGCCAGACCAAGGACACCCCGCCCGCGGTGCCCCGCAACGAGCCGTACAAGACCCACCTTGCCTACGTCCGCGAGCGGCGCAGCGACGCCGACGGCGCCGCGATTCTCGACGAGGCCCTGGCCAGGCTGCGCGACCGACGCTCGGGCGCCTGACCTTCTTCCGGCGAGGACTCACCCGGACCTGACCCCGTCCGGGTGATCGACCGGACCGCCGAGCAGCGGACCGGCGGTCCGCCACCGGCCCAAGTAGTGCCGAACCCCCGGCATCATCGCCGCCCGGCTGCCACGATCGGCGGCCAAGGGGGGTCCGGCCATGCACACCGACCGATTCGGCATCTCCGTCGCCGCGGATCAGGCGACGGTGTGGCGTGCCCTGACCGATCCGTCCTGCACGCCGTCGTTCTTCTTCGGGCTGCGGGTCGAGTCGGCCTGGGAACCGGGCGCCGCCGTGACGTTGACCGGCGCCGGCTCGGAACCGCTGACCGGCAGCGTGCTCGTGTGCGACCCGCCCCGCCGGCTCAGCTACGGCGTGGGCGGCCATGTCGGCGAGGACCCGGACGCCGTCGGTGACGACAGCCTGAGCTGGATCTCGTGGGAACTGGAGCAGGCCGGGCCCGGCCTGACCCGGGTGACCCTGCTGCACGACGACATCGGCACGACCCCCCCGGACGCGGAGGTCGCCTGGCCGCGGCTGCTGCGCAATCTCGAGACCTATCTCGACAGCGACCGCCCCCTCACCCGCCGTACACCACGGATGACCTGACCGCCCGTTCCCCGGAAGGAAACCGTTCATGTCCTCATCAGCCGCTGCCAGGCGTGCCGACTACGCCGAGCTCGACACCCGACTCGACGGCGACATCGTCACCCCCGAGGACCCGCGCTGGGACGCGGCCCGGACGGGATGGCTGCTCAACGCCGACCAGCGGCCCGTGGCGGTCGCCCTCGTCAAGTCCGTGGCCGACATCGCCGCGGTGATCCGCTTCGCGCGCCGCCACGGCCTGCGGGCCGCCGCCCAGGGCACCGGGCACAGCGCGGCGACGCTCGCACCGAACCTCGACGACGCCATCCTCATCAGGACCGGCGCCCTCGACGGCGTCACGATCGACGCCGACGCCGGAATCGCCCGCGCCGAGGCCGGCGTGGTGTGGTCGGCGGTCAGCGAGCGCGCGGCCGAGCACGGCCTGGTGGCGCTCGCCGGCTCCTCGCCCGACGTGGGCGTGACCGGCTACACCCTCGGCGGCGGACTGAGCTGGCTCGGCCGACGCTTCGGCCTGGCCACCAACTCGGTCGTCGCCGCCGAAGTGGTCACCGGCGACGGGCAGATCCTGCGGGTCGACGCCGATCACCATCCCGAGCTGTTCTGGGCGATCCGGGGTGGCGGCGGCAGCCTGGCCGTCGTCACCGCGCTGGAGTTCCAGCTCTATCCGGTCACCGAGGTCTACGCCGGAGTGTTGTTCTGGCCGATGGAGCAGGCCCGCGAGGTGCTGAACGTCTGGCGGGAGTGGACCGAGAGTGCACCGGAGGAGGTCACTTCGTGCGGGCGGCTGCTGACTCTCCCGCCGCTCCCGGTGATCCCCGAACCGCTCCGCGGCGGCAGCTTCACCGTCGTCGAGATCGCCTACCTCGGGAGTGCCGAGGACGGCGAGAGGCTGATCGCGCCGCTGCGGGCACTGCACCCCGCGATGGACACCGTCGCGACGATCCCGGCGGAGCAGTTGTCGCGGATGCACATGGATCCGGAGTTCCCGGTGCCCGGCGTCGGGGACGGCTTCCAGCTCAATGCCTGCCCCCCCGAGGCCATCGACGCGCTGGTGGCCGTTGCCGGAGCCGGCAGCGGGTCGCCACTGCTCTCGGTGGAGATGCGGCACGTGGGCGGCGCACTGGCCCGTGCGCCGGAGAACGCCGGCGCGCTCGCCACCATGCCCGGCACCTATGCCGGCTTCGCGGTCGGCCTCACCCCGGACCGGGCGGCCGAGCAGGCCGCGGACGCCCGGGTCCGCGCTGTCCAGGACGCGGTTGCCCCGTGGCAGGCCGATCTCGGTTACGCGAACTTCGCCGAGCACCCCGATCATCCGGGCGGCTTCTTCTCCGCGGAGGTCCAGGCGCGGCTCGCCCGGGTCAGGGCGAACTACGACGCCGCCGGGACGCTCGTCTCCGGGCACCCGGTCGAGCTGGCCCGGGCCTCCGGCTAGTCCTCGTTGTCGGACCCGTCGGGCATGCTGACGACGGCCGGCAGAGAAGCGACCGGTCGTGGAGGTGGACGATGGCGACGTTCGCGGTGACGACCGCCCGGGGCACGGCGTGGGATCCGGCGAAGGACATTCGTCGGCAAGCGGGGTGGGATGAGCATGCCGCCTACGCCGACAAGCTTGTCGAGTCGGGGGTCATCATGCTGGGCGGTCCGATCGACGGCGCGTCCGAGGACGTCGCGCTGCTCGCCATGCACGCGACGGACGCGGACGAGGTCCGGTCGATCTTCGCCGCGGATCCGTGGGTGGTCAGCGGCGTGCTGCGGGTCAAGGACGTGCAGCACTGGCGGCTGTGGCTCGATTCCCGCGCGCACTCCGCACCGGCCTGACCTTCAGAGCTCGAGCGCGCACCAGACCACGTCGCCGTAGTCGTCGTTCGTGACTTTCGTCGTACGTTCGAAGCCGAGCTTGTCCAGGACCCGCAGCGACGCAGTGTTCCAGCCCCGAACCGTCGCCCATAGCCGGCGGCGTCCGGTCGCCGCCGCCGCGTCGACGGTCGCGCGGGCGGCTTCGGTCGCATAACCCTTGCCGTGGGAGGCCCGCAGCAGCTCGTAGGCGAGTTCCGGCTCGTCCAACGTCGCCCGTCCGACCACCAATCCGCAGTAGCCGATGAAGGCTTCCTCGACGCGAATGGCGAGCAACCCGATTCCGGTGTCGGCGATCGCGGTTTGCTGGCGCCGGATCCCCGCACGCAGGTCGTCACGGGTCGGCTGCCCATCGCGCGGTGCCGCCGCGGTTCGCCGATCGCGCTCATGGACGAGCCGCTCGTAGACGTCGAGGTCCGCCTCTGTCCAGCCGCCGAGGTGAAGACGATGCGTCACCAGTTCGCTCGGCATCGGCCGCCAGCCGCTCATCGCGCCATGGTTTCAGATGCAGGCCGCGGCACCAGGAGTCGGTCAGGCGAGCGGGAGCCGGACCAGCGACGGGGGCAGCCGGCTCGCCGCCGCCCGGTCGAGCAGCCACAGCGTGCGGGAGCGCCCGCGCGCCCCGGCGGCCGGGATCTGCACCGGTCCGGCGCCGCCGAGCGCCATCGCCACCGCGCCGGCCTTCTCCTCGCCGGTGGTGGCGAGCCACACCTCGGTGGCGGCGCCGATCGCGCGCAGGGTGAGGGTGAGCCGGGTCGGGGGAGGTTTGGGCGCCCCGTGTACGGCGACCACCGCGCGGTCGTCGTAGGCGGCCGGCGACTCCGGGAAGATCGAGGCTGTGTGGCCCTCCTCGCCCACGCCCAGCATCAGGACGTCGAAGCGCGGGACGTCGTCGTGGTCCTCGGGCCGGGCGGCGGCGGCCAGTTCGCGGGCGTAGGTCGCGGCGGCTGCCTCCGGGTCGTTGCCCCAGGGCCCGTCGGACGCGGGGAAGGGGTGCACCCGATCCGGGGAGAGCGGGATCGCGTCGAGCAGGGCGTCGCGCGCCTGCCGATCGTTGCGCTCGGGATCCCCGGCCGGGAGGAAGCGCTCGTCCCCCCACCAGACGTCGACCCGCCGCCAGTCCACCGCGTCGCGGGCCGGGTTGGTGCGCAGCTCGGCCAGCACCGCCGTACCGAGCCGCCCGCCGGTCAGCACCACCGCCGCACTGCCCCGCGCGGCCTGCGCGTCGACCAGCCGCGTGACCAGCCGGGCGGCGATCGCCTTGGCGAGCAGGTCGGCGTTGCTGTGGACCACGACCTCGGGGCTGCTCACGGCAGCTCCCGCCGGACCTGGGCGGTCACGACGAGGTGGCCGACGCCTGAGCGGCGGTCGGCGCCGCCGGATCCCGCCACACGTGGCTGCGCCTGCCCGGGCGGTCGCCCAGGTCGGCGGTGCCGGTCGCGGCTCCGAGCGCGTCGGCGAAGATCTCGTCCGCGTCGAGCCGGTGCAGCTCCTCGGCGAGCAGCTCGCCGATGCCCCGTTCGGCCAGTGACACGACACTGCCCTTGTCCGCACGATCCCGCCGAAGCAGTCCGCGGCCGTCCTGCCCGCGATCCATGCGCACCTGTTCGCCGTTGGCCAGGTCGATGGCGACCTCGGTGACGCCCGGGCCCCCGTCGGCGGTGAGCGGCACGGGGACACCCAGCCGGCTGCCGAGCCAGCCGGCCAGGAGCGCCGAGCTCGGGTCGGTCGGGTCGCCGAGCACGCTCGCGCCCGTCAGCCGGTGGTTGCACGAGTCGACGGCCGACGCGAGCTGACCGCGCCACGGCGTGATCCGGGTCCACCCCAGGTCGGTGTCGCCGGGGGCGTAGTCGGCGGCCCGGCGCTGCAGCGCGGCCATCGGGTCGATCGCCCGCGACGAGTCGGTGATCCGCCGGTCGGCCAGCACGCCCAGCGGGTCGTGGGCGATGAGGTCGGGCGGCGGGGCGTGCCACCAGGTCACGACCGGGACGTCGGGCGCGAGCAGCGGCAGGGTCACCGACTCGGCGTGCAGCGCCAGCCGGCCGTACATGCGCATGACCACCGCCTCGCCCGGGCCCAGCCGTCCGCCCATCAGCACCTCGGCGTCCAACCGGGGGACCGGGGCGTCGATCTCGCGCCGGACGACGACGAGCAGCCGGCAGGGATGGTGGGACGCCGCGGTGGTGGCCGCGGCCTCGGCCTCGGCGACGTCGCGCTCGTCGACGACGACGATCAGCGTCAGGGCGCAGCCGGAGGTCATCGCGCCGCCGGTACGCCGTTCGGCGGCCAGCGCCTTGACCACCTGCGTGCCGGTGGTGTCCCAAAGAGTGGTCATCGCCCAATCCCTGATCGCAGCGAAGCTGTGCGCATGGCAGCGGTTCGGGTCATGGTCGTCTCCACTGCCGGCCGTCGCGGCCGAGCATCTCCTCGGCCTCCCGCGGCCCCCACTCGCCGGCCCGGTACGTGGCCGGCGGGTGGCTGCTCCAGAACTCCTCGAGCGGATCGATCGCCCGCCAGGAGGCCTCGACCTCGTCGTTGCGGGGGAACAACGTCGCGTCGCCGAGGAGGACGTCGAGCACCAGCCGCTCGTAGGCTTCCGGGCTGGACTCGGTGAACGCCTCGCCGTAGAGGAAGTCCATGGCGACGTCGCGGACCTCCATCGTGCTGCCGGGCACCTTGGAGCCGAACTTCATCGTCACGCCCTCATCGGGCTGGACCCGCACCACGAGCTGGTTGTGGCCCAGTTCCTCGGTGTCGGTGGCGTCGAACGGCAGGTGCGGCGCGCGGCGGAAGGACAAGGCGATCTCGGTCACCCGGCGCGGCAGCCTCTTCCCGGTACGCAGATAGAACGGCACGCCGGCCCAGCGCCGGGTCTCGACACCGAACCGCACGGCGGCGTAGGTCTCGGTCGTCGAGTCGGGCGGCACGTCCTTCTCCTGCCGGTAGCCGACGGCGCGCTCGCCGGCCAGCCAACCCTGCTCGTACTGCCCGCGTACGGCGTAGCGCTCCATGTCGGTCGGCAGGCTCACCGCCCGCAGGACCTTGAGCTTCTCGGTGCGGATGGCGTCGGCGGAGAACTCGACCGGCTCCTCCATCGCGGTCAGCGCGAGCAGCTGGAAGAGGTGGTTCTGCATGACGTCTCGGGCCGCGCCGGTCCGGTCGTAGAACGCCGCCCGGGTCCCGATGCCGACGTCCTCGGCCATGGTGATCTGTACCGAGTCGACGTAGTTGGAGTTCCATACCGGCTCGAAGAGCATGTTGGCGAAGCGCAGCGCGAGCAGGTTCTGGACCGTCTCCTTGCCCAGGTAGTGGTCGATGCGGAAGACATCCCTGGCGGTGAACACCTCGTCCACCAGCCGGTTGAGGTCCCGGGCGCTGTCCAGGTCATGGCCGAACGGCTTCTCGACGACGACCCGGCGCCAGCCGCCGGACCGCTTGTTGTCCGAGAGCCCGGTGCGCTCCATCTGCTTGAGCACGGTCGGGAACATCGCCGGCGGGATGGACAGGTAGAACGCGGCGTTGCCCTGGATGCCGTGCGACTCGCTGAGCTCGCGGAGCGTCTCGGCCAGGGTGTCGAACGCGTCGTCGTCGTCGAACGCACCGGAGACGAACTTGATGTTGCCGTAGAGGCGGTTCCACGTCTCCTCGCGCCACGGGGTGCGGGCGTGCTGTTGGGCGGCGTTCTTCGCGAGCTGCTCGAAGTCGCCGTGGTCCCAGTCGCGGCGGGCGAAGCCGAGCAGCACGAAATCGGTCGGCAGCAGCCCCCGGTTGGCCAGGTCGTAGACCGCGGGCATGAGCTTGTTGCGCGCCAGGTCACCGGTGACGCCGAAGACGACGAGCGCGCACGGCTCCGGGACCCGGGGGAGCCGGCGGTCCCGGGAATCCCGGAGCGGATTGTCCGGCCGGTCGGTGACGGTGATTGCCTCACTCACGCGATGGCCTCCATGAGCTGGCCCAGACCGGCCCGACGGTCGGTCAGATGCAGTCGTACGACGGGACGCCCGCGGCGCCCGGCCAGGGCCTGCAGGTCGCCGGCCGCCTGGGCCGCCTGCAGTTGGCCGAACGTGTAGGGCTCGCCGGGAACGTCGAGGTCGTCGGCGACCTCCCCGGTGATCTGCAGGAAGACCCCGACCTGCGGGCCACCCTTGTGGAACTGCCCGGTCGAGTGCAGGAACCGCGGCCCGAACCCGAACGTGACCGGGTGCGGTGTGGTGCGGGCGAGCATCCCCCGCGTGTTGGCGGCGGAGGCGTCGGCCAGGCGGTCGAGGTAGGCCATGACCGCGAGGTAACCCCGGTCCGGGATGAGGGCGACCAGCCGGTTGAGCACCCCGCGGACGTCGCGGGTGCCCTCGACGAGCGAGTCGTCGGCGTACACCTCGACGGCGTCATGGATCGCGACCGGCTTCGTCGGCGGTATCCCGTCGGCGAGGATCCGCTTCGTGTTGTCCTTGGACTCGGTGACGTTGGGCTGGTCGAACGGGTTGATCCCGATCACCCGACCGGCGAGCGCGGTGGCGTATTCCCAGACCAGGAACTGACCGCCGAGCGGGCCGCTGACCGCGACCCGGGGTCCGGCGTCGGCGCCCACGGCGACCGGCAGGACGTCCGGACCGGTCGCGCCGGCCGCGTCGACCGACTCGACGACGACCGGCAGCACGCCGCGGCCGTCCTTGCCGGTGGACTCGGCGAGCAACTGCTCGGCCCAGTCGCCGAGACCGACCGGTTCTCCGGTGGTGGCCGCGGTCCGGGAGGGGGCGAGGACGACCTTGTCGCGGCCGGCGGCGTAGCCGGCACCGATGGCCGCGCCGAGATCGAGACCGGGGTTGTCCTCCGCGCCCGCGAGGGTCGCGGCTGCGGCGGCGGCGTCGTCGAGCAGGGCCGTCACCTCGGCGCCGGCGAGCGCCGACGGGACGAGGCCGAACGCCGACAGAGCGCTGTAGCGGCCACCCACGTTGGGGTCGGCGAGGAAGACGTCCCGGAAGCCGCTGTCCTTGGCGAGCCGTTCCAGCGGCGAGCCCGGGTCGGTGACGGCGACGAACCGCCGTCCGACCTCCTCCGTCGAGAGGCCGGCTTTGGCGAACGCGTCGGCGAAGGCGCGCCGGTGACTGTCCGTCTCGACGGTGCTGCCGGATTTCGATGAGACGACGACCAGGGTGCGGTCCAGGTCGGTCAGCGCCGCGCGGACCTGTCCGGGGTCGGTGGTGTCGAGCACGACCAGGTCGACGCCGGCGGTCCGGGTGATCACCTCCGGCGCCAGCGACGAGCCGCCCATCCCGGAGAGCACGATCCGGTCGATGCCCTCGGCGCCGAGCTCATCCCGCAGTGCGGCCAGCCGGGGAAGCAGTTCCCGGGAGGACTCGTGCAGGGTCAGCCAGCCGAGCCGGATTTCCGCCTCGGACCGGGCGTCGGGGCCCCACAGGTCGGGGTCGCCGGCCGCAAGCTTCGCCGGGACCTCGGCGTGGACGGCCTCGGCGGCGACGGTCGCTGCCGCCTCGGCGAAACCGTTCAGGTCGACGCGTACCTGTGCGCTCACCGGGCCGCCTTCAGCTGGCCGGCGAGAGTGTCGAGCAGGCCCTTCCACGAGTCGTCGAACTTCTGCACGCCCTCGTCCTCGAGCACCTTGACGACGTCGTCGTAGTCGATCCCGATCGCGGCGAGCGCGTCGAGGTCGGCCTGCGCCTGCGCGTAACTACCGCGGACGGTGTCACCGCGCAGCTTCGCGTGGTCGGCCACCGCGTCGAGGGTCGCCTCGGGCATCGTGTTGACCGTGTCGGGGGCAACCAGTTCCACCACGTAACGGGTGTCGTCGTAGGTCGGGTCCTTCACCCCGGTCGATGCCCACAGCGGACGCTGCGTGTGGGCGCCGGCCGCGGCCAGGGCCTTCCAGCGGTCCGACGCGAGCATCCGCTCGAAGTGCTGGTAGGCGAGCCGCGCGTTGGCGATCGCCGCTTTGCCCCGCAGCTTCTTGGCCTCGTCACTGCCCAGCTTGTCCAGCCGGGCGTCGACCTCCGTGTCGACCCGGGACACGAAGAACGAGGCGACCGAGGCCATCCCGGACAGGTCGCGTCCGTTCTCCTTGGCCTGTTCCATCCCGGCCAGGAAGGCGTCCATCACCGCGTCGTAGCGGGCGAGGGAGAAGATCAGGGTCACGTTGACGCTGATTCCCTCGGCCAGGGTCTTCGTGATCGCGGGGAGGCCCTCGCGGGTGGCCGGGATCTTGATGAAGAGGTTGGGCCGGTCGACCGCCCACCACAGCGCCTTGGCCTCGGCCGCGGTCGCGTCGGAGTCGTGGGCGATGCGCGGATCGACCTCGATCGACACCCGGCCGTCGCGACCGCCGCTGGCGTCGTACGCCGGGCGGAGCACGTCGCAGGCCCAGCGGACGTCGTATGCGGTGATCGCCCGGGACGCCTCCTCGACCTCGATCCCGCGGAGCGCGAGGTCCCTGACCTGCTCGTTGTAGGCGTCGCCCTTCTCCAGCGCCTTGGAGAAGATCGTCGGGTTGGTCGTCACCCCGACGACGTGCTTGTCCTTGGCCAGAGCCGCCAGGTTGCCGCTCGTGAGCCGCTCCCGGGACAGGTCGTCGAGCCAGATCGCCACGCCTTCGGCGGACAGATCGGCAAGTATGTCGCTCATGTGGTTGCCTCCCGTGACGGTGAGGGCAGCGGTCAGCTGCCGGTGGTCGTTCCGGTGATTGCGCCGACCTTCTCCAGGCTGGCGTGTGCGGCCGCGACGACCCGGTCCGGGGTGAATCCGAACTGTTCGAACAACGCCGTGTATGCCGCGCTGGCGCCGAAATGTTCGAGGCTGACGATCTCGCCGGCGTCGCCGACGAACTCGCGCCACCCCTGCGCCACGGCGGCCTCGATGCTCACTCTGGCCCTGATGTTGGGCGGCAGCACCCGCTGCTGGTAGGACGCCGGTTGGGCACGGAACCACTCGACGCACGGCATGGAGACCACACGGGTGGCAACACCGTCCGCCTCGAGCCTCTTCCGGGCCTCCACCGCGAGCGCGACCTCCGAGCCGGTGGCGATCAGGATCACCTGCGCGCTGCCGTGCCCGGCCTCGGCCAGGACGTAACCACCCTTGGCCGTCCCCTCGGCGGAGGCGTATTCCCCGCGGTCGAGGACGGGGATGTTCTGCCGGGTCAGGCACAGTCCGGCCGGCCGGTCGTTGTGCTCCAGCACGGTCCGCCAGGCCACGGTCGTCTCGTTGGCGTCACCCGGTCGGACGACGTCGAGGCCGGGGATCGCCCGCAGCGCCGCCAGGTGTTCCACCGGCTGATGCGTCGGCCCGTCCTCGCCGAGCCCGATCGAGTCGTGGGTCCAGACGTAGGTGACCGGCAGCTGCATCAGCGCGGCGAGCCGTACGGCCGGGCGCATGTAGTCGCTGAAGACCAGGAACGTCCCGCCGTAGGGCCGGGTGCCACCGTGCAGCACGATGCCGTTGAGGATCGACCCCATCGCGTGCTCGCGGATGCCGAAGTGCAGCGTGCGGCCGTAGGGGCCGCCGGGGAATTCCTTGGTCTGGTGCTCCGGCGGGACGAACGACGGCTCGCCCGTCATCGTGGTGTTGTTGGACTCGGCGAGGTCGGCCGAGCCGCCCCAGATCTCCGGCACCGGGATGAGCGCGTCGAGCACCGCGTTGGACGCCTTGCGGGTGGCGACGCCCTTCTCGTCCGGCGGGAAGGTGGGCAGCGGGTCGGCCCAGCCCTCCGGCAGCGTCCGGGTCGCCATCCGGTCGAACAGCGCCTTGCGCTCCGGGTTGGCCTGCGCCCAGGCGTCGAACTTCGGCTGCCACTCGGCGTGCGCGGCCCGACCGCGCTCGACGACCTGCCGGGCGTGGGTCAGCACCTCGGGATCGACGTCGAAGGACTTCTCCGGGTCGTAGCCCATCACTTTCTTGGTGGCGGCCACCTCGTCGGCGCCGAGCGCCGACCCGTGCGCCTTGCCGGTGTTCTGCTTGTTCGGCGCCGGCCAGGCGATGATCGTCCTGAGCTTGATGATCGACGGCCGGCTCGTCTCCCGCCGGGCCGCGGCGTAGGCGCGCTCCAGGGCGGCGACGTTCTCCTCGTAGGAGCCGTCGTCGAGCAGGAAGTCGACGTGCTGGGTGTGCCAGCCGTAGGCCTGGTAGCGGCGGAGGACGTCCTCGCTGAACGCGATGTTGGTGTCGTCCTCGATCGAGATGTGGTTGTCGTCGTAGAGCAGCGTCAGGTTGCCGAGCTGCTGGTGGCCGGCCAGCGAGCTGGCCTCGCCGGACACACCCTCCTCGAGGTCGCCGTCGGAGGCGTAGCAGTAGATCTGGTGGTCGAACGGGCTCTCGCCGGGCGCGGCGTCGGGGTCGAAGAGACCGCGCTCCCGGCGGGCCGCGATCGCCATCCCGACGGCGTTGCCGACGCCCTGGCCGAGCGGTCCGGTGGTGGTCTCCACCCCGGCCGTGTGCCCGTGCTCGGGGTGCCCCGGCGTCAGCGACCCCCACGTGCGCAGCGACTTGAGGTCGTCGAGCTCGAGTCCGTATCCGGACAGGTAGAGCTGGATGTAGAGGGTCAGGCTGGAGTGCCCGCACGACAGCACGAAGCGGTCCCGCGCCGGCCAGGCCGGGTCGGTCGGGTCATGGCGCATGATCTTCTGGAACAGCAGGTACGCCGCCGGCGCCAGACTCATCGCGGTGCCGGGGTGTCCGTTGCCCGCCTTCTGCACGGCGTCCATCGCGAGCAGCCGGATCGTGTCGACAGCCTTGAGGTCGAGGTCGCCCCAGTCGCGGGGGAGGATGGTTTCTTGTTTGCCGGATTTCGTGGCCACGCGGTCGCGCTCCCTTGCGGTGACGGGCCGGTCCCGCGGGGGTCGGAGGCCCTCAGGGACCGTGCGTGATGATCACGTTCCACCCTAGTCCCGTCGCGGTATGGCGGGCCGGGTGCCTGGCGACCCATTCCTAGCCGCGGAACGGGGGGACGAAACCCCTCCTATCCGGCTCGCCGGGTGATGCACCGCACGCTGCCCACCCGCGCCCGGGAGGGTGGGATGCCCGGATTACAGTGATCGGGTCAACCACCGAGTCCCTGAGGTGCCGTTCCCGTGTCCCGCCCCGCCTCGCCAGGCGCAACTCCGCTGACCGGCGCCGGGTGACTGCCTACGCCGGTCCGCTCCCCCCGCAGCGCACGGTCGGGTCGGTCGTGCGGGCCTATGTCGCACTGACCAAGCCGCGCATCATCGAGTTGCTGCTCGTCACCACCGTCCCGACGATGATGCTCGCCGCCCGGGGTCTGCCGTCATGGACGACCGTCGGCGCCACCCTGCTCGGCGGCGCGCTCGCCGCCGGCAGTGCCAACGCGCTGAACTGCTTCATCGACCGCGACATCGACCAGCTGATGCGCCGTACCGAGCGACGGCCACTGGCCCGGCACCTCGTCCCGCCGCGCAACGCGCTGGTCTTCGGGGTGGCGCTCGGCGTCCTGGCGACCGCCTGGCTCGCGCTCACCACCAACGTCCTGTCCGCGGCCCTCGCCGACGCGGCGATCCTCTTCTACGTCTTCGTCTACTCCCTCGGCCTGAAGCGGCGTACGCCGCAGAACATCGTGTGGGGCGGCGCCGCCGGGTGCATGCCCGCGTTGATCGGCTGGTCGACGGTGACCGGCACGGTGTCGTGGGCGGCCGCCACGTTGTTCCTGGTGATCTTCTTCTGGACGCCGCCGCACTTCTGGGCGCTCGGCATGCGCTTCCGGGACGACTACGCGGCCGCGGGTGTGCCGATGCTGCCGGTCGTCGCCTCGCCCGAGGTGGTGGCCCGGCGCATCGTCGGCTACACCTGGATCCTCGTCGTCACGTCGCTCGTCCTCTGGCCGCTCGCCACCTCCTGGATCTACGGCGCGTCCGCAGCGGTGCTCGGCGCGATCTTCCTGTGGCACGCCTACCAGCTCCGGGCGCAGGCGCGGGCCGGGGGCCGGATCACCTCGCTGCGGCTGTTCCGCTGGTCCAACACCTATCTGTCGTTGCTCTTCCTCGCCCTCGCCGTCGACGCCCTCGTCCTGCATTAGCCGACGCGCCGACAACTGGTTGACCCGGCGGTCCGCGGGGACCACCATCTCCTTACACGCGGTGCCGGATTCCCCCATCGATCCCGTGGTCCGTGGTGGGTGCGGTGCCGCTCCGGTCTGAACCGCAGGGGTGGGTCGATGGCGGTGGACTTCGACGGGACGGGCATCGTCCGATCCCACATCATGCAGCTCCCGGGCGAGCGCGCCGTGGCCTACGTCACCCGGATGAGGTCGACCAGCGCCGACTTCCGCGGCCTGCTGGTGCACTTCGAACGGCGCGGCTTCCGATTCGACGTGGACCGGGTCCGGGTCTTCGTCTATGTCGCCGACTCGATCGAGGGGGATATCCCGACCGCGCACGTGCTCGCGCTGCTGCCGAGCTACGGGGTCGCGTTCGCGACGGATCCGGGTCATCAGGCGGTGACGGTCGGGGTGCACGACAGTGGGGCGGCCATCGCCGGCATGGTCGACGTGGAGCACGAGCCCTACCGCCTGACCCGGTTCACCACGGTCATCCCCGCCGGGGAGGGAGCCGATCCGGTCGAGCATTCGGTCGGCGCCGAGGAGCTCAGCTCGTTGACCGCCGTCGAGATCGCGGCCCGCATCGGCCCGCACGCGATCAGTTTCCTCGACCCCCGCCCGGCGCCCGGCACCATGGACGTGCCCGACCTCGACGGGCTGTCGGCGGCGCTGTTCCGCGAGCTGCTGGGCGACCCGCAGACCCGTCCGATGTATCCGGCGTCGGCGATCGAGGCACTCCTGGCGCAGACGCCACTGGTGCAGAAGTTCGCCACCGTCAACGCACTGCAGCAGGGGGAGGCGGTGCGCCAGGTGGTCCTGGGTATCGCCGACCCGAAGGCGGCCCGGACGATCCGCGGGGCGTGCAGCTGCTCGACGAGCTGCAACGCCTGCACGTCGACGTCGTGCAGCATCACCATCGGTAAAGCGACCAGCGCGCAGTGACGGTGCAGCAGGGCCGGCCACCGCACCACCCCGTGGTCGACGGTGCCGTGCGCGACCGGATGGCGGCCGACGGTTCGCTGTCCGCGACGACGGTCGACGCGCTGCGCCTGCTCGACGACCTGCTGGACGGCAAGCGTGCGGCCGACGACGTCCTGGGCGAGGCACTGACCTCCGGGCTGGGTCCCGCCGACGTGGCGCAGGCGTGGGGGATCCTCGTCTCCGCCGGTGCGCTGGTCGAGGCCGAGGGCCAGGGTGCTACGCCGGACCCGGACTGGCCCGACTTTGCCGACCAGGCGCACACGCTTGCGGTCCTCGCCTACGCCGAACGGGACGACGAGGCGAGCGCATGGCAACGCGCGGGGGGCGAGCTGCAGCACCGGTTGACGGCCGCGACCGTCGTCGTGGCCGGCGCCGGCATCGCCTGGCGCCGGGTCGCCGGGGACCTCGGCGCCGCCGGGATCGGGACCGTCACGGCGGTCGGTGACGCCGACCTGGAGGTGCCGGACGGGTGCGACCTGGTCGTGCACGTCAGCGACGACCCGCGCCCGGAACGCCGGCTCGAGATCGGCAGATCATTGGTGCGCGCCGGGGTGCCGGCGGTCTTCTACCACCGCGACCAGGGCGACATCGTGGTCGGACCGTTCGTCTATCCGCGTCAGACCGCGTGCGTCGAATGCGTGGAGCGGCGCCGGGCGGCGGCGCAGGGCCACTGGTCGCCGGTGCGGGGCACCGGCGACCCGCCGCTGCTGCGGTTTCCGGTGGGCACCGATCTGCTCGCTCTCGACGTGGTGAAGTTCCTGAGCGAGGCTGCGCTGCCGGTCACCCGCGGCCGGGTGGTGCGCGTCGATCTGCGGGTCGGCGTACCGAGCGTTCATCCGGTGCTGCGGCTGCCGCGGTGCCCGGCGTGCGGCGTCGGCGACGCGGAGCCGGTACGGCGGCTGTGGGCCGCGTCCGACGTGACCCCGTGACGGTGACCCGTGACCGGTGACCCGTGACCGGTGACCCGTGACTGGGGCGCGTCGACCGGCCGACCTGGTCGACGGCTACCTCGGCCTCGTCACCGACCTGGTGCAGGTACCCGTCGCCGCCGCCGATCCGGCGGTGCACATCGTGGGCGGCCGGGTGGCCGACCTCGCGGCGTACGGCGTCGACGTGACCGCAGACGTCAACGGCAGCGGAGCCGGAATGACACTCGCGGCGGCGACCAGCGCGGCCGTGGGCGAGTCCTTCGAGCGGTACGCCTGCTGTTTTCCGCCTTCCGGCGGCCTGATCGCCGGGACCTACGCCGACCTGCGCGACAGTCGCGGCGCGGAGCCGGTCGAGCCCGAGCGCTGGGCGTTGTTCGACCGGAGCCAGGGCGGGACCGTGCCCTTCCCGGTCTTCGGCGAGCGGACCCCCGTGGCCTGGGCGGGCGGGTGGAGCCTGACCCATCAGCGGGCGCGGCTGGTACCGGCCTGTCTGGTGTACTTCGGGCCGGACGCGGACCTGCGCCCCGACGGATGCGTGACGGTCGCGCCGGCGGTGTCCACCGGCGCCGCGTGCGACCCGACACCGAGCGGGGCGACCCTGCGCGGTCTGCTCGAGCTGATCGAGCGGGACGCGGTGCTCATCCACTGGCGCAACCGGATCACGCCGCGGCGCATCCGCATCGACCCGGCCAGCCCGCTCGCCGCCGACTTCACGGAGGTCTTCAGCCGGCCGGGCCTGGACTACGCGCTCTATGACGTTTCGCTCGACCTGCCAAGCACCGCGGTGTTCGGGACCGTCACCGACCGCCGCCGGACTCCGGCGGCGGTGTTCGCCGGCGGCGCGGCCCATCCCGACCCGCAGGCCGCGGTCCGCAAGACGCTGCTCGAATTGGTGCAGGGGCTCCGGTGGGGCGAGCAGTCGGTGGGGCGGGGCGTCGATCTGCTCCCGGGATTCGTCAACATCCGCTCCTTCGAGGATCGGATGCATCTCTACGCCGGTCACGACATGACGTCGGCGCTGCGGTTCCTCGACGACCGGGAAGGCCGCGGTCGTCACGGTGCCTCTGTGGTGGACCTCAGCTCACTGGTCGCCTCATCCGACCCGGCGATCGACGTCCTGGGTCAGCTGGTGGCTGCGCTCGCCGAGCGGGACCTCGAGGTGATCGCCGTCGATGTCACCACCGGCGACCTCGCCGAGTGCGGAATCGTCGTGGTCAAGACGCTGGTGCCCGGACTCACCACCATGGAGGGCGACCACACCGCCCCGTTCCTCGGCGGACGGCGCTGGCGGCGGCTGCCGGTGGAGCTCGGTCTGCTCGACCGCGAGCGCACGGCCGCCGAGCTCAACCCGTTTCCGCATCCCTACCCGTGAGGTCATCGATGGACGACGGCCGACCGCCGCTGCTCGACGCGGCACCCTCCGATCTCTTCTCGCCCGCCGAGCTCTTCCACGAGGCGTCCAAGCTCCGGCCGACCGATATCGACACCTTCCTGACCATCCGCATGGTCAGCGGGTCCCCGGACATCCGCCGGGTGATCGCCGAGCCCGCGGCCCGGTGCGCCGGCCTGCCGGCCGTCGACCTGCCGCCCCCGGACGGGCTGGCGGCGGTCAGCCTGCGCGACGCGGTCCAGCGGCGCCGGTCCCGCCGGGAGATGACCGGCGAGCCGGTGGACCTCGCCGAGCTCTCGGCGCTGCTCTACGCCACCGCCGCCGTCGTGACCCGGTTCGTCGATCCGGAGGACGGGACCGACTGGGGTCTGCGTACCGTCCCGTCCGGAGGCGGTCTCTTCCCGGTCGAGGTCTACTGCTGCGCACTCGCGGTCGACGGGCTGGCGCCCGGCGTCTACGGATACCTGCCCGCGGCGCACCAGGTGGCGCAGCTCTACCCCGGATCGGTCCGGGACCGGCTGGAGGCGGCGCTGAGCGTGCCCGGGGTGTCCGACACGGCGGCGGCCTGCATCGTGCTGTCCACCGTGCCGCGCCGTACCGCCTTCAAGTACGGCGAACGGGGTTACCGGTTCGAGCTGCTCGAGTGTGGCCACGCCTGCCAGAACCTGCTGCTGGCCGCGGTGGCGCTCGACCTCGCTGCGGTGCCGATCGGTGGCTTCCTCGACGACGCCCTCGACGACGTCCTGCGCGTCGACGGGCTCACCGAGCACGCGCTCTACGCGGTGCCGGTCGGACGACCGATCGGGGGAGCGGGCGCCTCCGGCTGATGGTCCGGCCCGGTCGCGGTGGACCACCGCGACCGGGCCGTATCGAGGGAGGCTGGCGGATCAGCCGGCTCGATCAGCGTGCGTGGTCGGCGCCGAGCGTCACCCTCGTCGTGTGGGTGGACCCACCCCGCTCATAGGTGACGGTGACGGTGTCACCCGGACGGTTGGCCCGGACCGCGGCCACCAGCCCGTCGGCGGAGTCGATCTCCCGGTCGCCGAGCTTGGTCACCACGTCTCCGGTACGCAGACCGGCCTTGGCGGCCGCGCCGCTGCTCTTCACGGCGGCGAGCTTGGCGCCGGTCGGCGTGCTGCCGTTGTTGCTCGCGTCCGTGACGCTGACCCCGAGCTGGGCGTGGTTCGCACGTCCGGAGTTGATCAGCTGGTCGACGATGGGCCGCGCCTCGTCGATCGGGATGGCGAAGCCGACGCCGATCGATCCGGACTGCTGGCTGCCGCCGAGCTGGCTGCCGCCGAGGCTCGCGATCGCGGAGTTGATGCCCACGACCTGGCCCTGCATGTTGACCAGTGCCCCACCGGAGTTGCCGGGGTTGATCGCGGCGTCGGTCTGGATGGCGTCGATGACCGTCGCCTGACCCGACCCGGACGGGCCCTGCTGCGGGCTCTGCTGGGAGGAGTCACTGGTCTGCACCGGCCGGTTCAGGGCGCTGACGATCCCGGAGGTGACGGTGCCGGACAGGCCGAGCGGCGATCCGATCGCCACGACCGGCTGGCCGACGGCGAGGCCGCCGGACTTGCCGAGGCTGGCCGGGTGCAGGCCCTGGACGCCGGTCGCCTTGATGACGGCCAGGTCGGTCGTGGGGTCGCGGCCCACGATGGTGGCCGGCACGGTCTTGCCGTCGTTGAACGTGACGGTGATTCGGGCCGGTCCGGTGCTCTGCGACCCGGGGAATTCGCTCGTGCCGTTGCCGGAGCCGGCCGCGGCCGCGACCACGTGGTTGTTGGTGAGGATCTGGCCGTCGGAGGACAGGATGATCCCCGAACCCTCGTCGCCGCCGTTGCTGGTGGAGACGGTGATCGAGACGACGCTGGGCAGGACGCCGGCGGCGACCTGCTGCACGGAGCCGGCCGGCGCCTTGGCCGCGGCATTGTTGGAGACGGCGGGCGCAGCCAGGGAACTGACCACCGTCTTGGTCCCGCCGCCCCAGCTGTTCTCGATGGCCGCACCGACGCCGCCGCCGACCAGTGCGACGACGAGCAGGGCCACGGTGGCCGTCGCGATCCGCCGGCGGCGCGGCGGCGGCCCGCCCGGCGACGACGGACCGTAGGACGGGTAGCCGTACGGCGGCGGGGGGAGCCGGTGTGCTCCAGCCGGGGCCGGTCTGGTGCCAGGCCGGCGACCACGGCGAGGGCTCCTCGGCCGGGCCACGACCCGGGCCGGCCGGCAGGGACGAGGTGGTGGCGTCGTCCGGGCCGCTGTTCCCACCGGCGAAGGGCCAGTCGGAGCGGGCCCCGGGGCTACTGCCCGGCTGCGGGCTACTGCCCGGCTGCGTGCTGCTCTGGTCGTCCGGGTACGGGCGTGGCTCGTCCGAGTGGTCGTCGTGTGTCATGTCTCGAGCCTGCCCAAGGAGGCTGAGAGGACCCTTAACGTGGCCTGATAGCCGGAGAAGACTTCTGGTCCGGGAGGGTCACGCGCTCAGACCGGTACCGGTGCGTGCCCCGGGAGTCGCAGGGTGAACAGCGCACCTCCGCCGGGTGCCGTGCCGGCGACCACCACGCCGCCGTGTCGTTCGGCGGCCTGCCGGACGATCGCCAGGCCGAGCCCCGATCCGGGCAGTCGACGGGCGTCGACCGCCCGGTAGAAGCGGTCGAACACGTGCGGCAGGTCGGCCGGCGCGATCCCCGGGCCCTGGTCGGCGACCTGCAGCACCCCGTCGCGGAGCGTGACCGTGACGGTGCCGTTCGGCGGGCTCCACTTGGCGGCGTTGTCGAGCAGGTTGGTCACCGCGCGTTCCAGGGCGGTCGGGTCGCCGACCACGATCCACGGCTCGGCGGCGACCGCGTATCCCAATCCGGGCGCCCGCCGGCGTACCCGGTCGATGGCCCGGTCGACGACGGTGGCGAGGTCGACCGGCTCCGGCCGGATCGCCGGGGAGTCGGTGCGGGCGAGCTCGACCAGGTCGCCGACCAGGGCGGTCAGCTCCTGGGCCTGGGCTCGGACGTCGGCGAGCAGGTCCTCCCGGTCGGCCGGGTCGAGGGTCGGTCCGCCCGGCCGGGCACTCTGGGCGAGCAGGTCGAGATTGGTCCGCAGACTGGTCAGCGGCGTACGCAGCTCGTGGCCGGCGTCGGCGACGAGCTGCCGTTGCCGCTCGCGGGACTGTTCGAGAGCTCCCAGCATCGCGTTGAAGCTGGTGGTCAACCGGGCCAGCTCGTCGTCGCCCTGCACGGGGATCGCGGTCAGCTCCTGGGTGCGGGCGACGTGCTCGGTGGCGGCGGTGAGGCGCTCGACCGGCCGCAGCCCGGCGCGGGCGATCGCGAGCCCCGCACAGGCCGCGACGACGATGCCGGCCAGCCCGACGATGAGCAGGACGAGAGCGAGCCGGCCGAGCTCGTGGTCGGTGGCGGTGGTCGACTGGGCGAGTACGAGGGCCAGGCCGGGTCGCACGGGGACGGCGACGACCCGGTACGTCGTACCGTGCAGCGTGGCGCTGCGCAGGGATTGACCGACGATGCCGTTGGCGACGGCGGTCTCGGGCGAGCCGATCGGCGGAACGGGCGCGCCGGCGAAGACGATCCGGTCGCCGCCGGAGGTGACCAGGGCGACCCGGACGTCGGTGGCGAGGGCGAGGACGACGTCGGGTATCCGGCCGAACCTCGCGATGTCGCCGACGAGCTGCGAGTCCGCCGCCGCCGAAGCGCGTTGCTGCAGGTTGGTGTCCAGCCGGCTGCGCAGCTCGTGCCGGACGGTCAGGTATCCGGCGACCGAGGCCAGGGCCACCGCAAGGCCGACCGCCACCGCGACCAGCAGGGTGATGCGGGTGCGCAGGTTGAGCCGGGACCACGCCGTACCGACCCGCGACGGTCGTCTCACGGCGGCGTCTCGCGGAGGGCGTAGCCGACACCGCGGACCGTGTGGATCAGCCGGGGCTCGCCTTCGGCCTCGGTCTTGCGGCGCAGGTAGCCGACGTAGACCTCGAGCGAGTTCTCAGTGGTGGGGAAGTCGTAGCCCCACACCTCTTCGAGGATGCGCGCCCGGCTGAGCACCTGACGCGGATTGCGCAGCAGGAGCTCGAGCAGGCTGAACTCGGTGCGGGTCAACCGGATCTGGCGGTCGCCGCGTCGTACGTCGCGGGTACCCGGATCGAGGGAGAGATCGGCGAAGGTCAGGGACTCGTTGTCGACCAGGTCGCCGTGGGTGCGCCGAAGCAGTGCCCGCAGCCGGGCGAGCAGCTCCTCGAGCGCGAACGGCTTGGGGAGGTAGTCGTCGGCGCCGGCGTCCAGCCCGGCCACCCGGTCGGAGACCGCGTCACGCGCGGTGAGGACGAGCACGGGCAGGTCGTCGCCGACCGACCGCAGCCGGCGGCACGTCTCGAGCCCGTCCAGCCCCGGCATCATGACGTCGAGCACCATGGCGTCGGGCCGGTTGGCCGCGACCGCGCGGAGCGCCTCGAACCCGTCCGCGGCCAGCTCGACGTCGTACCCGTTGAAGGTCAGTGACCGGCGCAGGGATTCGCGCACCGGCCGGTCGTCGTCGACTACGAGGATGCGCACCCGGTCAGTGTGCCGTGACCGGCTGAGGGTCGGCTGAGAAGCCGCCCCCGCCGCCCCCGGCGCGTCGCCCCGCAGCCTCAGCCGCCCCGCCCAGCCCCCCACCCCCCGTTTGGCGTGAACGTGACGTTCACGCCAAACGGGGGGTGGGGCCTCGGCCGCCGACTTCATCGGCGAGCAGGGTGCCGCAGGCTTCGCCGTTGGGTCGACATCGTGCGCCGTACTCGCATTGACGACTCGGATCGGCGAGTAGGACGCACGATGTCGACCGGACGCCAGCCGACGAGGGCACAGCGGCGTACCACGGCATCGGGCCTGTTCGTCCCCGGCCTCGATCGCCACCCTATTCCGCGTCAACGTGACGTTGATGCGGCTAGAGCGCCTGAACGTCACGTTCACGCGGAATGGCCGACCGTCGCGCACCGCTCACGCGCCGCCCCCGGGCATGAACGTGACGTTCAAGCCGCTAGATGGCTTGAACGAAGCAAACGAAGGGGCCGCGCGTGTACCGGTCAGGTGTCGCCGAGTACGGCGCGGGCGGCGAGGCCGAGCGGCAGGTTGCCGGAGCCGGCGATCGCGGCGTGGAAGTCGGCCAGCGGTGCCTGCGGATGGGCCTCCCGCCAGCGGGACCGGATCGAGTCGATCTCCAGCGCACCCGTGAGGTACGACGACGCCTGGGTCGGCCACGCGCAGTACCGGCGTACCTCGATCTCGGCGGTGTTCCGGGACAGCGATGCCTTCGTCGCCATCATGTCCACGGCCTGGTCGACGGCCATGTCGCCGGCGTGCAGCTCGGTGTCGACCACGATCCGGGCGGCCCGGAAGATCCGTGCGTCGAGATGGGCGAGCACGTGCCGCGGGTCAGCGAAGAAACCCTCCTCGTACATCATCCGCTCGGCGTAGAGCGCCCATCCCTCGCCGAAGTACGGCGTGCCGAGCAGCTTGCGGATCGGTCGCGTCCCGCCGGCCGACCAGGTGCGGTGCCAGTGGTGGCCGGGGTAGGCCTCGTGCACGGCGATCGTCGGGATCGATGCGCTGGAGTTGTTCTGCAGCCGCTGCTGGACCTGCTCCTCGCTCGCGTCGTCGGCGGTGAAGGGAACGAAGAAGTGCCCCAGCCGCCGATCGGTGAGCGGCGGCGGACCGGCGTAGGACGCGACCGCCAGCACCGGCCGCTGGAACACCGGCGCCGGGACGACGGCGCACTCCTCGCCCGGGGCGAACGGCACCAGTTCGCGGTCGCGCAGGAAGTCGCGGGCCCGACCGGTTGCCGACTCGTAGTCCTGCCGCAACGCCTCGAGGGTCGGTGCGTGCTCCTCGTTGAGCCGCTCCATCACCGCACGCCAGTCCGGCCCGCCCTCCGGCACCGTCGTCGCGACCTCCCGCATCTCGGCGTCGAGGTCGTCGTAGGCGGCCTGCCCGCGCCGGCGCAGACCGGCGGCGTCCACGTCGAGCAGCTCCCGCTCGCGCAGCAGGGCGGAGTAGAGCGGTTCGCCGAGCCGCCAGTCGCCGGCGGCCCGCTCGGCGAGACCTTCGAGCCAGTCCGCGAAGTTTTCGAAGGCGAGCGCAGCCTCGGCCGCGGCCGCCATCAGTCTGGTGCGCAGCCGCGGGTCCTCGGCCTCGGCCGGCAGGAAGTCACGGGCGTAGCGGACGGCCGATTGGGCCTGCCCGATCGCCCGGTCGACGAGCAGCCGGGGCGTCAGCTCCGGGTCGAGGTTCGCGACCGCCTGGTCGAGTACGTCGGGGACCTGCCGGAGCCGCGCCACCGCGGCGTCCACCAGTTCGGCCTCCGGGTGCAGCCGGTGCAGGAACAGCACGTGCGGGCCGCGCAGGCACGGTTCGAGATAGGCCGACGGGTCACGTTGCCACGCCGGCTGGTCGGCCAGCAGCACCCGGCCGCGCAGGGTCGAGATCACGAGGTCCCGGTCGATCCGCTGGTCGGCGTCGAGTGCGTCGTCGGGCAGGTCGCTGAAGCTGGCGTGCCATTCCCGGTCACGGGACGTACGCCGCCTGCGGGCCGGCGCCGAGAAGTCGCCGAGGAGGTGGTCGTAACCGTCGGCCCCGGCGAACGACGCCAGGACCGGGCTGTCGTCGAACTCCTCGCCGATGAACTGCTGCAGCATCCCCTCGAGGTCGTGGCTGCTCTGCGGCATGAGGAGACCCTAACCAGTGGCCGGTCAGATCCCGATCAAGGACTGGCTGTCGGCGGCGCCGAGCAGCGCCGGGGCGTCCGGCGCCGGGCCGCGCTCGCGGGTGGAGAAGAAGAGCCGCGCCGTGGCGATGACCGCCAGCGTCGCGCCGAAGACGTGCACACCGACGAGTACGGCGGGCACGTGCGTGAAGTACTGGACGTAACCGACCACGCCCTGCAGGACCACGACGCCGAGGAGGACGTAGCCGCGTCGGCGGGTGCGGTCGGGGGCGCCGGTCGCGTGCAGCCCGAGGAGCAACGCGATCACCAGGCCGACGTAGAGGAAGACGAGGTCGGCGTGGAACTGGGTGATCATGGTCGGGTCCCAGCCCAGCCGGCGGGTGTGGATGTCCCCGGCGTGCGGCCCGGTCGCGGTCACCAGCGTGCCGGCGACCAGGGTTGCGGTGAGCACTCCGACGAGCAGCCGGATGCCGAGCTGGATCTCGCGCCGGACGAGCAGGGCGGGCGGATCGTCGCCCTCCGCCGTGCGGGCGTGCAACCACACCGCGACGTAGGTCAGCACCATCGAGAGGAGGAAGTGCGGGGCGACGGTCAGCGGGTTGAGCTTGGCGAGCACCGTGATCCCGCCGAGCACGGCCTGGGCCACGACGCCGAGGGGGAGCAGGAGCGCGATCGCACGCACGTCCCGCCGGCGTGGCCGGAGCCGCCAGGCGGCGACCAGGCAGGCGACGGCCGTGGCGAACACCAGGAAGGTCAGCAGCCGGTTGCCGAACTCGATCCCCTGGTGCACGGCGCCGGTCGGATTGGTGCGGGTCGGCAGCAGGCTTCCGCCGGTGCACCGCGGCCAGGTCGGGCAGCCCAGGCCGGACTCGGAGAGCCGGACCGCGCCGCCGGTGACGGCGATCCCGGCGTTGGCGACGATGGCCGCCACCGCGAGGCCGCGCATCAGCCGGGGGCTCGTCGGCGTGTCACGCACCCGGCGGTACGCCGAAACCAGGCCGTTCGTCACGCGTCGATCGTAGGTGGGGCGTCATATCCGGCCGCACCGCGGGCCGACTCACTCCCAGCGGAACGTCGCCGCGGCGGCGGTCAGCCCGATCACGGCCCAGACTGCGAGCGTCGCGGCGTCGTGCACCGGGACCCCGTGCCCGTCGCGCAGGACCGCCCGCAGGCCGTGGGCCAGGGCCGTGGTCGGCAGGTAGCCCAGCCAGGTCGCGAGGCCGTGCGGGAACTTGGCCAGCGGGAAGATCACGTCACCGAGGAACAGCAGCACGAACCACACGACGTTGGCGGCGGCGAGAGTCGCCTCCGCCCGCAGCGTGCCGGCCAGCAGCAGCCCCAGGCCGGCGAAGGCGGCGGTGCCCAGGACGACGAGCAGGGCCACCGAGGCGGCCGATCCGTGCGGGTGCCAGCCCACCGCCAGTCCGACCAGGCAGATGACCGCGATCTGGACGAGCTCGACGCAGACGACAGCCGAGGTCTTGCCGAGCAGCAGCACCCATCGCGGCAGGGCGGTCACGCCCAGTCGCTTCAGCACGCCGTACTTGCGTTCGAAGCCGGTGGCGATCGCCTGCCCGGTGAACGCCGCGGACATGATCGCCAGTGCGAGGACGCCGGGCACGAAGAAGCCGGCCCGGCTCCCGCGCCCGATGCTGATGAAGGGCTCGAGGACGAGTACGACGGTGAGCAGCAGCGGGATGATCAGGTTGAGCAGCAGCTGTTCGCCGTTGCGCAGGATGAGCTTGAGCTCCATCCAGGTCTGGGCCGCCAGCAGCCGGGGGAGCGGTGCGGTGCCCGGCCTGGGGATGAAGGTGCCGGGCGCCACGGGAGCGACGTTGCCGGTCATGACCGCAACTCCCGGCCGGTGAGATCCAGGAATACGTCCTCCAGCGACCGCTCCTCGATCTGCAGATCGCGGGCCAGCACGTCGCGCCGGGCGCACCAGGCGGTCACGGCGGCCAGCAGCCCGGGGTCCACCGGGCCTTCGACGAGGTAGTACCCGGAAGCGGGCTGGCTGGCTCGGAAGCCGTCCGGCAGGGACCGGGTGAGATCGGCGAGGTCGAGCCCGTCCGCCGCATGGAACCGGAGCTGACCCTTCGCGCTGTCCCGGGTGAGCTCGGCCGGCGAACCCTCCGCCACGGCCCGGCCGTGATCGACCACGACGACCTGGTCGGCGAGCTGTTCGGCCTCCTCCATGTAATGGGTCGTCAGGACCACGCTGACCCCGTCGGCCCGCAGCGCCCGGACGATGTCCCAGGTGGCGTGCCGTGCCTGCGGGTCGAGACCGGCCGTCGGCTCGTCCAGGAAGACCAGCTCCGGCCGGGCGACGATCGCCATCGCCAGCGACAGCCGCTGCTTCTGTCCGCCGGACAGCCGCCGGAACGGGGTCCGCTCGACGCTGCGCAGACCCAGCCGCTCCAGCAGGTCGACCGTGTCCAACGGCTCGCGCGCGTAAGAGGCCAGCAGGCGGAGCATCTCTCCGGCCCGTGCACCCATGTAGGCGCCCCCGCCCTGCAGCATCGCGCCGACCCGGGGGCCCAGCAAGGCATGATCACGGATCGGATCGAGACCGAGCACCCGCACGGTGCCTGCATCGGGTCGGCGGAAGCCCTCACAGGTTTCGACCGTCGACGTCTTTCCTGCGCCGTTCGGTCCGAGGAGTGCAAGGACGCCGCCACGCGGGGCGACCAGCGACAGATTCGCTACGGCGACCAGATCGCCGTAGCGCTTCACCAGCCCGGAGATCTCCAGTGCCGGGGCATCGGATCGCACTGCCCTCTCGGCGGAAAGTCTCACGTCAGCGAGGATAGGTCGGCGCGGTCCGCCACCGACGGGCGGGCCGAGCGGTCGCGCCGCCGGCCCGGTTCTAGCGAGGAGTCTGCTGGTGGAGCGTCAGCCTCCACTCGCCACCACGGCGCACGTAGGTGCTGCTGATGAGCGCTGAGTACTCGGACGCCGAGTCCCGACGGGCGATGACGCCGTAGGTGACGACGCCGACGTCGGCCGTCAGCTCACGTGCGTGGAGGTTGTCGAGCTCGAAATCTGACCAGGGCCGGCCCGACATGGACGCGATGGCGGCCTCTCGTCGGTCGAGCACCATTCCGCCGGGGAGCAGCATCGTGACGGGGTCGTCGAGTATCCGGTCGTAGAACTCGGCGGCGGTGTCTCCGCTCGAGGACAGCGCCTTCCACCCCTCCCGCTCGAGGCTGCACAGCTCACTCTCTGACATCCATCTCCTCCTCCTCGACCAGGTCGGCCCCGCCTGTCCGGCACCTGGGCGGGCGACGTTACCGAACGTCCGCGGTCCCAGGACGCGGCTCGCCGGACCGGCGGTGGCGGGCACCGCACGCGCGCGCGGGACCGGCCGGACGAATCATGACATCGGCGGGCGACGCTCATCCCGAGTCGCGACGACCGCAAAAATGATCATGGCGGAGATGCTTGCGCGGGCGAGGTTCCACCCCCTAGCCTCCCGTCAGCATTAACCCGAGTTCGTATGACGACATAGGACTGACGCCTCCGGCGCGACGCCGGAAACCGGCCCGGTCGCTCGACGAGACGGCTGTTTTCGTCGTGCCGGGCGGGCGGTCCGGCGCGTGTCCTCCGGTCGCTCAATCCGTGGAGGAGCTAGGGATCATGGCCGACCTGCCGAATATCCACCGGACCCGCAGGCAATTTCTGACCGATGCCGCGATTGTGGGTGCCGGAGCAACATTGGGGGGCGGGCTGCTCAGTTCCTGCACGGGAGCAAAGGGCGGTGCGACAGGCAAGCGGGCGAAGACGCTGTTCATCGCCGGTTTCCAGTGGGGCCCACCGACGAACTTCAACCCGCTCAGCCCCACCGCGGCCTGGCCGGCCGGCGAGGGCACCGAGCAGTACATCTACGAAGCGCTTTTCGAGTTCGACCTGCTGGACGGCAGCCTGAAGCCGGGCTTGGCAAAGTCCCTGCAATTTCCCGACAAGACCACTGCAATAGTCACCTTGCAGAATGGCACGAAGTGGCAGGACGGCAAGCCGCTCACCGCGGACGACGTCGTCTATACATTCGAGCTTGCCAAGCACCACAAAGAAATCTCGTACGCGACCTTCTGGGACTACGTCTCCTCGATCACCAAGCAGAACGACACCACGGTGAAGGTCACCCTCAACTCGAGCCGGCTCAACCCGGGAATGGTCAAGGGTTCTCTGGCGGGGACCTACATCCTTCCGGCGCACATCTGGCAGGGCGTGGAGAAGAAGAACGCCCAGATCACGCAGTACACCAACATGAAGCCGGTGGGATCGGGCCCATACACGCTGACCAACAGCAGCGCGACGCAGGTGTCGCTGACGCGCACCGACGGCTACTGGGGGAAGTCGGTGCGCGGGAGCCTGCCGCACCCGCAGTACATCGTCCACCCCATCTTCAAGGACAACGACGCCGGCGACCTCGCCTTCCAGCAGGGCGGCGTCGACGTCTCGCAGCAGTTCACCCCGCAGATCTGGCAGATGTGGGAGAACAAGCACCTGCCGGTGCGGACGTGGTACGACAAGTCGCCCTACCACGTGCCGGGAAGCATCCCGATGCTCGTTGTCAACACGACGAAGAAGGGCCTGGACAACGTCAAGGTCCGGCTGGCTCTGGCCCACGCGATCAACTACGCGCAGATCGCCAACACCGCGATGTCCCGGTATTCCAAGCCCGCCAACTCCAGCGTGATCCTGCCGACCGGCGCCGAGGCCCAATACTTCAACGCCGCGAACGTCAAGGCGAACGGCTGGACCTACGACCAGCACAAGGCGGTGCAGATCCTCGAGAAGGAGTTGCACTGCAAGAAGGGAAGCGACGGCATCTACCGGCTCCCGGACGGGACGCGCCTCGGCCCGTGGACCGCGCAGACCCCTACCGGCTGGTCGGACTGGCAGACCGGGCTGCAGGTCGTGGCCTCCAGCGCGAAGGCCGTCGGAATCGACATCCAGACGCAGTTCCCGCAGGCACCGCAGGTCACCCAGGCCGTGCAGAACGGCGACTTCGACCTCGCCTGCTGGGGTGTCTCCGGAGTGAGCCCGGCGACGCCGTGGCAGCGCTTCCGCGACGTCCTGGACTCGCGGGGCGTGCCGAAGGCCGGGCAGTCGGCGTTCTATAACTACGGGCGCTTCCATGACTCGCGGGTCGCACCACTGCTCGACAAGGTGGCGACGCTCACCGGTGCGCAGGCCAAGGAGATCTACACCGAGCTGGACCGGATCTTCATGCAGAACGCGCCGATGATCCCGCTCATGTACCGCCCATTGGAGTTCTTCGAGTACAACGCATCGACCTGGACCGGATGGCCCAACGCCCAGCACCCCACGGCGCCACCGCAGTTCTCCGGTGCCGGCGCCACGTGGCTCTACCAGATCAAGCCCAAGTCCGCGTGACGGCATTCCGACGGCCGTCCGAGGGCCGCGGAGCGGGAGGTGACGCCGGATGACGTTCCGCCGCTACATGTTCCGCAAGATCTGGTGGTATGTCGGTGCGCTCGTCGCGGCGGTCTTCCTGAACTTCTGGCTGCCCCGGATGATCCCGGGCAATCCGGTCGACGCCATCGTCGCGGGCCTCGGCCGCGGCGGTGTCTCTGGTGACCAGCTCAAGGTGATCCACGAGCACTACGCCAGCGCGTTCGGTCTCGACAAGCCCTTCTGGCAGCAGTTCGGCATCTATGTCTGGCATCTGCTGCACGGCGACCTGGGCATCTCGTTCGCCCAGTACCCGGCACACGTGGGATCGCTCATCGGGCAGGCGCTGCCCTGGACGCTCGGGCTGCAGATCCCCGCGATTCTCCTCGGCTGGCTCATCGGCAACGTGCTCGGCGCGATCGCTGCATTCAAGGGGGGCTGGTTCGACCGCGGAGCGTTTCTCGGGTCACTGTTCAGCTCGAGCATGCCCTACTACTGCCTGGCGATCCTGTTGCTCTACCTCCTCGCCGTCCTCGTGCCCGCCTTCCCGACCGGAGGCGGTTACGCCTACGGCACGACGCCGACGTTCTCGGCCGCCTTCCTCAGTGATGCGATCCAGCACTACTGGCTGCCGTTCTTCTCGCTGTTACTGGTCTTCATCGGAGGGCAGGCGATCGGTATGCGCTCGATGGCGATCTACGAACTCGGCTCCGACTACGTCAACTACGGGCGCGGGCTCGGCGTCGCCGACCGGCGGATCGTGCGCTACATCTTCCGTAACGCCATGCTGCCCCAGGTGACCGGTCTCGCCCTGTCGATCGGCACCTTGGTCGGTGGCGCGCTGATCACCGAGATCGTCTTCTCCTACCCCGGGATCGGCACGCTGCTCTTCAACGCCATCAGCCAGAACGACTATCCGGTCATCCAGGCGATCACCCTGATCATCGTCATAGCCGTCCTGTTCGCGAACTTCCTGGTCGAGGTCGCCTACGGCGTCATCGATCCGCGGATCCGGGCGGCCCAAACGGGGGAGCGGTAGCCATGGGCCTCGCGCGACTGACAACCCGGTTCTACGTCGGCGCCGGCATATTCATCATCATCGTCCTCTTCGGATTCGTCGGGCCTCTCGTCTTCTCCGGAACTCCGGGCAACGTCGTCGGTGGGCTCTACGACCATCCGTCCGGGCACGCGTGGCTGGGCACCGACAACCTCGGTCACGACGTCTTCGCGAACCTCATGTACGGCACGAGGACCTCCCTGATCATCGGGCTGATCGCCGGCATCGTCGCGACGTTGATCGGCGTGATCACCGGCACCGTCGCGGGCTACAAGGGCGGGGTGCTCGAGGAGTCGATGATGGGCGTGACCAACGTCTTCCTGGCGATTCCGTCGATCGTCGTCCTGATCCTGGTGTCGATCGCCCTGCACTCCCGCTCGGAACTCAGCCTCGCCCTGATCATCGGCGTCACCAGTTGGCCGTGGACGGCGCGGGCGGTGCGCGCCCAGGCCAACAGCGTGAAGACCCGCGAGCACATCGACGTGGCACGGCTCTCCGGAGCGAACTCGGTCAGCCTCATCGGCTTCGACGTGCTCCCCTACATCCTGAGCTACGTCTGCATGGCATTCGTCCTGCAGGTCGCCAGCGCGATTCTCGCCGAGGCCGGCCTGTCGATGCTGGGACTGGGCCCGAGCGACGGCGTATCGCTCGGGATCATGCTGCACTGGGCGCTGGCCTGGGAGTCGATGCGCACCGGCGCCTGGTGGGCCTTCGTGCCCCCGACCCTGCTGCTGACGCTGATCGCCTTCTCGCTGTTCATGCTGCAGTCCAGTCTCGACGAGGTCTTCAACCCGCGGTTGCGCCGGGGCGGGACGAGACTGCGAGGGGTCCCGACCACCGAGCCCGCCGCTGCGGCCGGCGGCTTCGGCTCCTCGGGCGAGGCGGCATCCATCGAGATCGAAGGGGCCAATCGGTGACCACCGAGACCTCGACCACGACGTCGACGTCGACGCAGCTGCTGGCAGCCCGCGGGCTGCGAGCCTGGTACGCCGGTCACGGCGGCCAGGGCACGATGGCGGTCGACAACGTGTCGATCGACGTCCGCGAGGGCGAGGTGCTCGGCATCGCCGGGGAGTCCGGCTGCGGCAAGTCGACCCTGGCTTCGGTGTTGTCGCTCACCGCGCGCCCGCCGCTCTACGTGCTCGACGGTGAGCTCGAGGTCGCCGGGGAGACCCTGAGCTTCGAACCGCGGCGCCCGCCGCCGCGGTCCTGGCGCGGCGAGGTCGTATCCCTGCTCCCGCAGGGCGCGATGAACTCGCTCAGCCCGACCCTGCGCATCCGCGACTTCGCCTTCGACATCATCCGGGCGCACGATCGCAAGGTGCGGCGGGACGAGGCGGTCGACCGCGCCGCCGAGCGACTCGAGCAGCTGGACCTGCCGCGTCGCGTGCTCGACTACTACCCGCACCAGCTCAGCGGCGGCATGAAGCAGCGCGTGGTCACCGTGTTGTCCACGCTGCTGAACCCGAAGCTGCTCATCGCCGACGAACCGACATCGGCGCTCGACGTCTCCTCGCAGCGGATTCTCATCGAGCTGCTGCGCGAACTGCTGTCCCGTCGCTACATCACCGGTGTCATCTTCGTGACGCACGACCTGCCGGTGCTCAACGCGATCGCCGACCGGATCGCGATCATGTACGCCGGGCAGGTGGTCGAGGTCGGGGAGGCCGCCGAGGTCATCAACCGGGCCCGCCATCCCTACAGCGCAGCGCTGGTGCACTCGGTCCTGGTGCCCGAGCCCCAGGTCCGTACCCGTCGCATCACCGGGATCACCGGGTCGCCGCCCGATCTCGTCAGCCCGCCGCCGGGGTGCCGGTTCCACCCGCGCTGCAGCCTCGCGATGGACGTCTGCATGACCGAGCAGCCGCCGATGGTCGGCGATCCCCGCCGGTTCGCCACCTGCTGGTGGTCGCGCGAGCACAACGGCGAGCCGGTGGAGGCGAAGCTGTGACCGCACCCGACACGCCGGACAAGGCGCGCACCCCGCTGCTCGAGGCCCGCAATCTGACCCGGCTCTTCGGCCACGGCGACAACGTCGTACGCGCCGTGGACGACGTCTCGTTCACGATCGGCCGCAACGAGATCGTGACCGTGGTGGGGGAGAGCGGCAGCGGCAAGTCGACCCTCGCCCGGCTGCTGCTCCGGCTGCTCGACCCGACTTCGGGATCGATCCTGCTCGACGGCAAGGACATCACCGCCATCGAGGGGCGCGAGGTCAAGACCTACTGGCGGGAGGTCCAGGCGGTCTTCCAGGACCCCTTCAGCGCGTTCAACCAGTTCTTCACCGTGCGCCGGCTGCTGCAGCGCTCCCAGGGCCTGCTGTCCGATGTCGAGAAGGTGGCCGGTTCCGAGGACCGGATGACCGCCGCACTCGAGCACGTCGGGCTGAAGGCCAAGGACGTGCTCGGCAAGTGGCCGCACCAGCTCTCCGGCGGACAGCGGCAGCGGGTGATGATCGCCCGGGCCCTGATGATGCGGCCCAAGGTCCTGATCGCCGACGAGGCGACCTCGATGCTCGATGCGTCCCTGCGGGCCAACATCCTCAACGTGCTCATGGACCTGCGCACGGACCAGGACATGACGATCATCTTCATCACCCACGACATCGGCCAGGCGTGCTACGTCAGCGACCGGATCCTGGCCATGTGCAAGGGGGAGCTGGTGGAGTCGGGCCCGACCGACGAGGTGATCTTCGCGCCGCGGCACGAATACACCCGCGGCCTGCTCGCCGACGTCCCCCGCCTGCACACCTGACCCCACGATTTCCGCACAGCTCCGTGCCCTATTCCTCCCCCTCCCATTCCGCTTGAACGTCACGTTCAAGCGCTCTAGCCGCATGAACGTCACGTTCAAGCGGAATGACCGCGGGGGCGGAAGGGGGCATATGGGGATATACTGCGAGCGGTGACGGGAGTCACGGCGGGTCCCGTTTGCCGCGCGGGCGGATAAACGACACACTAGTGTTGTGAAATTCGCCGGGACCGCCGAGCCGTCCGCGGAGCATCGCACCCGCGATGCGGTCGCGCGACTGCTCATGGAGGCCGGTCCCCAGACCGCGTCCGCGCTGGCCGACCGGCTGCACATCAGCCCGGCCGCCGTACGCCGCCACCTCGACGGGCTGTGCGCCGACGGGATGGTCGTCGCCCGCGACAGCCGGCCGCTGGGTGACCGCCGCCGCGGTCGGCCGGCCCGGGTCTTCGCCCTCACCGAGGGCGGCCGCGAGACGTTCCCGCACGCCTACGACGACCTCGCGGCCTCGGCGCTGCGGTTCCTCGCCGGCCGTGGCGGGGACAAGGCGGTCACCGCCTTCGCCGAGCACCGGTTGGCGGTCCTCGAGTCGCGGCACCACGACGCGATCAGCGCTGCCGCGACTCCGGGGGAGAAGGTCGAGGCCCTCGCCGAGGCGCTCTCCCGCGAGGGTTACGCTGCGTCCGCGCAGACGGTGGGGAGCGGCGAGCAGCTCTGCCAGCACCATTGCCCGGTGGCGCACGTGGCCGCCGAGTTCCCCCAGCTGTGTGAGGCCGAGACCCAGGCGTTCTCGCGGCTGCTCGGCACCCACGTCCAACGGCTGGCCACCATCGCCCGGGGCGACGGCGTGTGTACGACGCACGTCCCGGTCACCACGAGTTCGACAGCAGGTCCCCCTAGCACGCCCGTATCCGGGAGGAAGCACGCATGACCACTGCACCGGAGACCACCGCGCCCGTCCTCACGCAGGATGAGCAGATCGAAGCCATGTCCGGCTACAAGTTCGGCTGGGCGGACTCCGACGTCGCGGGGGCCTCGGCCCGGCGCGGCCTCTCCGACGAGGTCGTGCGCGACATCTCGCTGCGCAAGAACGAGCCGGAATGGATGCTCGAGCGGCGGCTGCGCGGGCTGAAGCTGTTCGGCAAGAAGCCGCTGCCCAACTGGGGTGCCGACCTCACCGGCATCGACTTCGACAACATCAAGTACTTCGTCCGGTCGACCGAGAAGCAGGCCGCCAGCTGGGACGACCTTCCCGCCGACATCAAGAACACCTACGACAAGCTCGGCATCCCCGAGGCGGAGAAGCAACGCCTCATCGCCGGCGTCGCCGCGCAGTACGAGTCCGAGGTCGTCTACCACAAGATCCGCGAGGACCTCGAGGCCCAGGGCGTGCTCTTCCTCGACACCGACACCGCGCTGCGTGAGCACGAGGATTTGTTCCGGGAGTACTACGGCTCGGTGATTCCGGCCGGCGACAACAAGTTCGCCTCGCTCAACACCGCGGTGTGGTCGGGCGGCTCGTTCATCTACGTGCCGCCGGGGGTCCACGTCGAGATCCCGCTGCAGGCCTACTTCCGGATCAACACCGAGAACATGGGCCAGTTCGAGCGGACCCTGATCATCGTCGACGAGGGTGCCTACGTGCACTACGTCGAGGGCTGCACCGCACCGATCTACAAGACCGACTCGCTGCACTCGGCGGTCGTCGAGATCGTGGTGAAGAAGAACGCCCGCTGCCGCTACACCACCATCCAGAACTGGTCCAACAACGTCTACAACCTCGTCACCAAGCGCGCGGTGGCCCACGAGGGCGCCACGATGGAGTGGATCGACGGCAACATCGGCTCCAAGGTGACGATGAAGTACCCGGCCGTGTGGATGCTCGGCGAGCACGCCAAGGGCGAGACGCTCTCGGTCGCGTTCGCGGGCGAGGGCCAGCACCAGGACGCCGGATCCAAGATGGTCCACGTCGCGCCCCACACGTCGAGCACGATCATCTCCAAGTCGGTGGCACGCGGCGGTGGGCGCACGTCCTACCGCGGGCTCGTGCAGATCGAGCCCGGCGCGCACGGCTCGAAGTCGACGGTGAAATGCGATGCGCTGCTGGTCGACACGATCAGCCGCTCGGACACCTACCCCTACGTCGACGTCCGCGAGGACGACGTGTCGATGGGCCACGAGGCCACCGTCTCCAAGGTCAGCGAGACGCAGCTGTTCTACCTGATGAGCCGCGGGCTCACCGAGGACGAGGCGATGGCGATGATCGTCCGCGGCTTCGTCGAGCCGATCGCCCGCGAGCTGCCGATGGAATACGCCCTCGAGCTCAACCGCCTGATCGAGCTGCAGATGGAAGGAGCCGTCGGCTGACGATGGCTGATACCGACACGAGCTCCGCAGACCGGAGCGCGCAGCAAGAGTCTGTCCGCGAGCAGGCCGCGGCCGAGCAGGCAGTGGTCGCCTCGCAGGTGCTCGGGACCGACACCGCGGGCGCCGCGGCCGGTCCGCCGCCGGGTGCGCACAGCGACGGCGGCCCGGTGCGCCAGCCCGGCGACGCGCGGCCGGCCCGGCAGACCTCCCGCGACCCCGACGACTTCGGCGTACCGACCGGCCGCGAGGAGGACTGGCGGTTCACGCCGCTGGACCGGATGCGCGAGCTGCTCGAGCCGCTGACCGACGACGGCAAGGTCGTCGTCGAGGTGCAGGCCGCCGACGGTGTCGGCGTACGGCACGTGCCGGCCGGCGACCCGTTGGTCGGCAGTGTGCTCAGCCCGGCCGACCGGGTCAGTGCGCTGGCGATGGCCCACCTCGACCAGGCGCTGGTGGTCGACGTCCCGCGGGGCACGGTCTCGCCGGCACCGACGTTCCTCACCGTCCGCGGGGAGAGCGGCACCGCCTACGGTCATCTGGTCATCGACGTCGCCGAGGCCGCGCAGGCCGTCGTCGTCGTCGACCACGTCGGAACGACGACGCTCGCGGCCAACACCGAGATCCGGGTCGCCGACGGCGCGTCGCTGACCGTCGTCTCGCTGCAGGACTGGGACGACGACGCCGTCCACGTCGAAGCCCAGGCCGCCCGGCTCGGCCGGGATGCCAAGCTGCGCCACGTCGCGGTCACCCTCGGCGGGGGTCTGGTCCGGCTCACGCCGACCGTCGAATTCGCCGGGCCCGGCGGCGACGCCGAGCTGCTCGGTCTCTACTTCGCTGACGCCGGCCAGCATCAGGAGCACCGGCTCTTCGTCGACCACGCCCAACCCCACTGCCGCAGCCGGGTCACCTACAAGGGCGCGCTGCAGGGCGACGACGCCACCGCGGTGTGGGTCGGCGACGTGCTGATCCGCCCCGAGGGCGAGCAGACCGACACCTACGAGCTCAACCGCAACCTGCTGCTCACCGACGGCGCCCGCGCCCACTCGGTGCCCAACCTGGAGATCGAGACCGGCGAGGTCGCCCAGGCCGGCCACGCCAGCGCCAGCGGGCGGTTCGACGACCTGCAGCTGTTCTACCTCATGGCCCGGGGGATCCCGGCCGATGTCGCCCGGCGGCTCGTCGTCCGCGGGTTCTTCGCCGAGGTGATCGACCGGATCGGCGTTCCCGCGGTGCAGGAGCGCCTCGTCGCCGCCGTCGAGGACGAGCTCGCCCAGGTGGGCTCGTGAGCGGCTTCGTGCGGGCCTGCGCGCTCGACGAGGTTCCCGAGGCCGGCGCCCACCGGGTCAAGTTCGACGACACCCCGGTGGCGATCGTGCGCAGCGACGGCGAGGTCTATGCCATCTACGACGTGTGCTCGCACGAGGAGGTGGCCCTCTCCGAGGGTGACGTGGAGGGCACCACGATCGAGTGCTGGCTGCACGGGTCCTGCTTCGACCTGAGATCGGGGCGGCCGACCGGCCTGCCGGCGACCAAACCTGTTCCTGTCTATCCCGTGAAGATCGAGGGCGGCGACGTCTACGTCCGCCTCACTGAGGAGAGCTGACTTGTCCACGCTGGAGATCCACGACCTGCACGTGTCCGTCGAGGACACCGAGATCCTCAAGGGCGTCGACCTGACGGTCCGCTCCGGGGAGACCCATGCATTGATGGGCCCCAACGGATCGGGCAAGTCGACCCTGGCGTACTCCATCGCCGGCCACCCGAAATACACCGTGACCTCGGGCACCGTGACGCTCGACGGCGAGGACGTGCTGTCGATGACCGTCGACGAGCGGGCCCGCGCCGGTCTCTTCCTCGCCATGCAGTACCCCGTCGAGGTGCCCGGTGTCTCGACCACCAACTTCCTGCGTACGGCGGCGACCGCGGTGCGCGGCGAATCACCGAAGCTGCGGACCTGGGTCAAAGAGGTCAACGAGGCCATGGCCGGCCTGAAGATCGACCCGTCGTTCTCCGAACGCAGCGTCAACGAGGGGTTCTCCGGCGGAGAGAAGAAGCGCTACGAGATCCTGCAGATGGCGCTGCTCAAGCCCAAGATCGCGATTCTCGACGAGACCGACTCCGGTCTGGACGTCGACGCGCTGCGCACGGTGTCCGACGGCGTCAACCAGGCGCGGGAGTCCTCCGACCTGGGGCTGCTGCTGATCACCCACTACCCGCGCATCCTGCAATACGTCCGGCCCGACGTGGTGCACGTCTTCTACCTCGGCCGGATCGTCGAGACCGGCGGGCCGGAGCTGGCCGACCGGATCGAGTCCGAGGGCTACGTCCGCTACGGCGAGCCGCAAGAAGCCGCCTCATGAGCGAGCAGGTGCGCGGCTACGACGTCGAGACGATCCGCAAGGACTTCCCGATCCTCGATCGCACGGTCCGCGACGGCCGCACCCTGGTCTACCTCGACAGCGGCGCCACATCGCAGAAGCCCACCGTCGTCCTCGACGCCGAGCGGGACTTCTACGAGCACCACAATGCCGCCGTCCACCGCGGCGCGCACGAGCTCGCCGAGGAGGCCGACCTCCTCTACGAAGGTGCGCGCAGCCGGATCGCCGAGTTCATCGGCGCGCAGAGCAACGAGATCATCTTCACCAAGAACGCCACCGAGGGCATCAACCTCGTCGCCTACTCGATGAGCAACGCCGCCACCGCCGGACCCGAGGCGGAGCGGTTCGTGGTCGGTCCCGGCGACGAGGTCGTGGTCACCGAGATGGAGCACCACGGCAACCTCGTTCCCTGGCAGCAGCTGTGCCGGCGCACGGGCGCGACGTTGCGGTGGTTCGGCATCGGCGACGACGGACGCCTCGATCTCTCCGACATCGAGAGCGTGATCACCGACCGCGCCAAGGTCGTCGCGGTCGTCCACCAGTCCAACGTGCTCGGCACCGTCAACCCGCTCGACGCGATCATCCGGCGGGCCCACGAGGTCGGCGCCCTGGTCATCGCCGACGCCGCCCAGTCGGTGCCGCACATGCCGGTCGACGTCGCCGAGCTCGACGTCGACTTCCTCGCCTTCTCCGGCCACAAGATGTGCGGGCCGACCGGGGTCGGTGTGCTGTGGGGACGCGCCGAGCTGCTCGCCGACATGCCGCCGTTCCTCACCGGCGGGTCGATGATCGAGATCGTCCGCATGGAGGGCACGACGTTCCTCCCGCCGCCGCAGCGGTTCGAGGCGGGGGTGCCCAACACCGCCCAGGCGATCGGGCTCGGCGCGGCCGTGGAATACCTCGACGCGCTGGGCATGGACGCGATCGCCGAGCACGAGCAGGCCCTCACCGCATATGCGCTGCAGCGGATCGGAGGCCTGGACGGCGTACGGATCATCGGGCCGGCCGAGGCCGAGTCGCGCGGGGCGACGATCTCCTTCGTCGTCGACGGTCTGCACCCGCACGACGTCGGGCAGGTGCTCGACGAGCAGGGGATCGCGGTGCGCACCGGACACCACTGCGCCTGGCCGACCGCGCGGCGGTTCGCGGTGCCGGCGACGACCCGGGCGTCGTTCTACCTGTACACCACGCTTGCCGAGATCGATGCCCTCGCCGAGGGCATCGAGCAGGTGAAGAGGTTCTTTGCCCGATGAATCTGGAGTCCATGTACCAGGAGATCATCCTGGACCACTACAAGAATCCGCACGGCCGTGGATTGCGCGAGCCGTACGACGCCGAGGTGCACCACGTCAATCCGACCTGCGGCGACGAGGTGACGCTGCGGGTGCAGCTGGACGGCGACACCGTGCAGGACGTCTCCTACGACGGCATCGGCTGCTCCATCAGCCAGGCGTCGACGTCGGTGCTCACCGACCTGCTGGTCGGTGAGTCGCTCGAGCACGCGCTCGCCGTGCAGGAGGCGTTCCTCGACATGATGCAGTCGCAGGGCAAGGCCGAGCCCGACGAGGAGCTGCTCGAGGACGCGGTCGCCTTCATCGGCGTCTCGAAGTACCCCGCCCGCATCAAATGTGCACTGCTCGCCTGGATGGCGTTCAAGGACGCCGTCGCCCAGTCCGGGCGGCCGATCGAGGCTTCGCCTCAGCCAATCGAGGCTCCCCAGGGAGGCAAACCATGACCACCCCACAGCCCGCCGCCACCGCGAGCGTCGATGACGTCGAGGAGGCCATGCGCGATGTCGTCGACCCCGAGCTCGGGATCAACGTGGTCGACCTCGGTCTCGTCTACGGCATCACCGTCGCCGAGGACAACATCGCCACCATCGACATGACCCTCACGTCGGCGGCCTGCCCGCTCACCGACGTCATCGAGGACCAGACCCGGACCGCGCTCACCGGCGGCCCCGGAGACGGTCTCGTGCAGGACTTCCGCATCAACTGGGTGTGGATGCCGCCGTGGGGGCCGGACAAGATCACCGATGACGGCCGCGACCAGCTGCGGGCCCTCGGCTTCAACGTGTGAGCCGGCGGTCCGCCGGAATACCGGTCGAGGTTCGCGGCCGGGACGACGTACACTGCCCGGGTGATCAGTCGAACCTCCTGAGGCGGCCACGCACCGACGTGGCCTGCCCCTTCTCACCCTCAGCGAGACCACTGTGATCACCGCTTCGGCACTCGAGCTGCGCGCCGGGTCGCGCATTCTGCTCACCGACACGTCACTGCGCGTCCAGCCGGGCGACCGGATCGGGCTGGTCGGGCGCAACGGCGCCGGGAAGACCACCGCCCTGCGGGCCCTCGCCGGCGAATCGCTGCCCTTCGCCGGGTCGATCGACCGGCGTGGCGACGTCGGGTATCTCCCGCAGGACCCCCGCACGGGGGACCTCGACGTCACCGCCCGCGACCGGGTGCTCTCCGCCCGCGGGCTCGACGCGCTGCTGCACGATATCGAGAAGGCCCAGGTCGCCATGGCCGGCGCGGTCGACGACTCCGTCCAGGGCCGTGCCGTGCACCGCTACGGCCAGCTCGAGGACCGCTTCTCCGCGCAGGGCGGCTACGCCGCCGAGAGCGAGGCGGCCCGGATCTGCGCCAACCTCGGTCTTCCCGACCGGGTCCTCGCCCAACCGCTGCGCACCTTGTCCGGCGGGCAGCGCCGGCGTATCGAGCTGGCCCGGATCCTCTTCTCCGGGGCGGAAACGCTGCTGCTGGACGAGCCGACCAACCACCTGGACGCCGACTCGATCGGGTGGCTGCGCGACTTCCTGCGCGGCCACGACGGCGGGCTGGTCGTCATCAGCCACGACGTCGAGCTGCTCGACCACGTGGTCAACAAGGTGTGGCACCTCGACGCCAACCGGGCCGAGGTCGACCTCTACAACGTCGGCTGGAAGACCTACCTGCAGCAGCGGGAGACCGACGAACGCCGCCGGCACCGCGAGCGCGCCAACGCCGAGAAGAAGGCCGCCGCGCTGTTCGCCCAGGCGGACAAGATGCGGGCCAAGGCGACGAAGGCCGTCGCGGCCCAGAACATGGCCCGCCGGGCCGAGCGGATGCTGGCCGGCACCGAGGCGGACCGGCGCGCCGACCGCGTCGCGCGGGTGCGTTTCCCGACCCCCGCGCCGTGCGGGCGGACGCCACTGACCGCCACGGAGCTGTCGAAGTCCTACGGCTCGCTCGAGGTGTTCACCGACGTCGACCTGGCGGTCGACCGCGGCGGGCGGGTCGTCATCCTCGGGCTGAACGGCGCCGGCAAGACGACCCTGCTGCGGGTGCTGTCCGGTCTCGAGCCGCCGGACACCGGCTCGGTGCGTCCGGGGCACGGGCTGCGGATCGGCTACTACGCCCAGGAGCACGAGACACTCGACACCGACCGCACCGTGCTGGAGAACATGCGCGCCACGGCCCCGGACAGCACCGACACCGAACTGCGGCGCATCCTCGGCGCGTTCCTGTTCACCGGCGACGCGGCCGACCAGCGCACAGGCACCCTCTCCGGCGGGGAGAAGACCCGGCTCGCGCTGGCGGCCCTGGTCTGCTCGTCGGCCAACGTCCTGCTCCTCGACGAGCCCACCAACAACCTGGACCCGGCCTCCCGGGACCAGGTGCTCGACGCGCTCCGCAATTTCGCCGGCGCGATCGTCCTGGTCACCCACGACGAGGGCGCGGTCCAGGCGTTGCACCCCGAGCGGGTGATCCTGCTGCCGGACGGGATCGAGGATGCCTGGAGCGAGGAGTTCGTCGACCTCGTGGCACTGGCCTGACCGGCACCGCTCCACCCGGCACCGTTCCACCCGGCACCGTTCCACCCGGCATTGGCCCGATCGGGTGGGTCCGCTGGCCGTGGCCGCCGTCCTGGGTGATCATGGGACTGCTGGACCCGGATTCCGGGACACGGATTCCGGGGACACGGCACACGCAAGGAGGAATGCCCCGTGGCCGACCTGAAGAAGGGCGCCCGGATCACCGGAGCGACCCGCGACAAGCTCGCCGTCGACTTACGCAAAAAGTACGACTCCGGCAAGAGCATCCGCGCATTGGCCGACGAGTCGGGGCGGTCCTACGGTTTTGTCCACCGGATCCTGTCCGAGTCGGGAACGACGTTGCGCGGCCGCGGCGGCCCGACCCGGCGGGGGAAGAAGCAGTAGCCGGCAGCCGGGTGTGCGCCCGCCCCCGGCTCCCCGTGCCCAGGGGACCGGTGTCCCGGGAACAGCACGCCTGCCTTCCCTGTTGTCCACGACCGTGGTGAGCTCATGACGATGGCCGGCGGGCACCGCTCCCTGCGGGCCTTCTCCAGCGACCCGGCGGTGACCCGCAGGCGACTCGCCCCGGGCACGATCCGGCGGATCGGCGGCTTCGCGGCGCCGTACCGTCGGCAGCTCATCTGGTTCTGCGTCCTGATCACCTTCGATGCGGCGATCGGGGCGGCCAACCCGCTGATCTACCGGGCGATCCTCAACAACGGCATCCTCGGGCACAACGTGGGCCTGATCGTGGCGCTCGCCGGCCTGATCGCCGGGCTCGCGGTGTTCGACGCGCTGCTGTCGCTGGGCCAGCGTTGGGTGTCGGCCCGGGTCGGCGAGGGACTCATCTACGACATGCGCTCGGCGGTGTTCTCGCACGTGCAGCGGATGCCGATCGCGTTCTTCACCCGTACCCAGACCGGCGCCCTGATGAGCCGGCTCAACAACGACGTGCTCGGCGCGCAGCAGGCGTTCACCGGCACCCTCTCGACCGCCGTCAGCAACCTGCTGACCGTGGTGCTGGTGCTGGCGGCGATGTTCGCGCTGTCCTGGCAGCTGACCCTGACCTCGCTGGTGCTGCTCCCGGTCTTCCTGCTGCCGGCCCGGTGGATGGGCCGCAAGCTGCAGGGCATCACGCGGGAGTCCTACGCCCTCAACGCCACCATGAACACGACGATGACCGAGCGGTTCAACGTCTCCGGAGCGCTGCTGGTCACACTGTTCGGCCGCCGGCACGAGGAGGACGAAGCCTTCCGCGCCCGCGCCGGCCGGGTCCGCGACATCGGCATCACCCAGGCCATGTACAGCCGGGTGTTCTTCGTCTCGCTGATGCTCACCGCCTCGCTGGCCACCGCGATCGTCTACGGCTGGGGTGGCCGGCAGGCGGCCCTGGGCGAGCTCAGCGTGGGCACGGTGGTCGCGCTCACGGCGTACCTCAACCGGCTCTACGGGCCGCTCACCTCGATCTCGACCCTCAACGTCGACGTGATGACCGCCCTGGTCTCCTTCGAGCGGGTCTTCGAGGTGCTCGACCTCAAGCCGATGATCACCGACGCACCGGACGCGATCGCGCTGCCCGAGGACGCGCGGACCGTGGAGTTCGACACGGTCCGGTTCGGCTACCCGAGCGCCGACGAGGTCTCGCTGGCGTCCCTGGAGGACGTCGCGGTGCTCGACGACCGGCCCAGTGAAGAGGTCCTGCACGAGGTGTCCTTCCGGGCCGAACCCGGCGAGCTGGTCGCGCTCGTGGGTCCCTCCGGCGCGGGCAAGACGACCATCTCCCAGCTGGTCCCGCGGGTGTACGACGTCCGGTCCGGCGCGGTCCGGGTGGGCGGGCACGACGTGCGTGAGGTGACCCAGGACTCGTTGCGCGCCGCGGTGGGGGTGGTGACGCAGGACGCGCACATGTTCCACGACACGATCCGGGCCAACCTGCTCTACGCCAAGCCGGCCGCGACCGAGGCGGAGCTACGCGCGGCGATCGATGCCGCGCAGATCTCCCGCCTGGTCGACCGGCTGCCCGACGGTCTCGACACGGTGGTCGGCGACCGCGGCTACCGGCTCTCCGGCGGGGAGAAGCAGCGGATGGCGATCGCCCGGCTGCTGCTCAAGGCACCCCGGATCGTGATCCTCGACGAGGCCACCGCGCACCTGGACAGCGAGTCCGAAGCCGCCGTGCAACGCGCCCTCGCGGCCGCGCTGCGCGGTCGGACGTCGCTGGTGATCGCGCACCGGCTGTCGACGGTGCGCGACGCGGACCGCATCGTCGTCCTCGACAGCGGCCGGGTCGTCGAGTCCGGTCGGCACGCCGAGCTGCTCCTCCGGGACGGGGTCTACGCCGAGCTCTACCGCACCCAGTTCCGGCAGCAGGAGGAAGGGGAGACGGTGGACGCCGAGCAGGTGGAATCGGCGAGCCGGTCATGAGCCCGGACACCCTGGCCGTCGGCCGGCTCGAGGGGTCGCGCACCGCACGAATCGGCCGCCGGTTCGCCTTCCCCCTGGTCGGCTACGCCTTCGCGGTGACCATGCTGGGCACCACGCTGCCCACCCCGCTGTACCCGCTCTACCAGCGCGACATCGGCTTCTCCGGGCTCATGGTCACGGTGATCTACGCCGTCTACGCCGTCGGGGTGATCGGCGCCCTGCTCGGCTTCGGCCAGCTCTCCGACCAGATCGGCCGACGGCGGGCGCTCCTCCCGGGCCTGCTGCTCTCCGCGCTGAGCGCGATGGTCTTCCTGATCGGCGGCGGCCTGCCGGCGCTGTTCGCCGGCCGGATCCTCTCCGGTCTCTCGGCCGGGATCTTCACCGGGACGGCGACCGCCGCGCTGGTGGATTTCGCCCCGGACGGTCGGCGGGGCCGGGCGACGCTGGTCGCCACGCTCGTCAACATGGGCGGGCTCGGCCTCGGCCCGCTGCTGGCCGGACTTCTCGCCGAATACGCCGTGGCGCCGCTGCGGCTCCCGTTCATCGTCGACCTCGCCCTGCTGGTGCCGGCGGTGCTCGCCGTCCTGGTGATGCCCGAGCCGGTCGATGTCCGCGGCGGCGTACGGCTGCGGCTGCAGCGGCTGCGGGTCCCGCCCGAGGTGCGGCCGATCTTCATCCCGGCCGCGTTCGTGGGCTTCGCGGGGTTCGCCGTACTCGGCCTGTTCACCGCGGTCGCGCCGGCATTCCTGGGGGAGATCCTGCACCTGCCCAATCACGCCCTCACCGGTGTGGTCGTCTTCGCGGTGTTCGCGGCCTCAGCCGTCGGACAGCTCGCCCTCGGTGTCTTCCCCGGCCGGAGCGCGCTGCTGGCGGGGAGCCTGGGACTCATCGCCGGCATCGGCACCGTGGCCGCGGGTCTGGGCCTGGAGTCCCTGGCGGTGCTCGTCGTCGGCGGGATGGTCGCCGGGCTGGGGCAGGGGTTGAGCTTCCGCGCCGGCCTGACCGCGATCACCGGGGGCACGCCTTCGGACCGCCGGGCCGAGGTCACCTCGAGTTTCTTCGTCGTGGTCTACGTCGCGCTCTCGGTCCCGGTGATCGGTGTCGGTCTGGCCGCCCAGGGGATCGGGCTGCAGTCCGCCGGGATCGCGTTCGCGGCGGTCGTGGCCGCACTGGCCGCGGTCACCCTCGTGACCGGCCGCCGCCAGGAGGCGCCGCAGGCGTCGTGAGGCGCGGCCGCAGCTAGAGAGCCCGCGCGGCGCCGCCGTCCACCGGGAGCATCACGCCGGTGAGGTAGGACGCCGCCGGGGAGAGCAGGAACGCCGCCGCCCGGCCGAACTCCGCCGGGTCGCCGTACCGGCCCAGCGGGATGGACGCCTCGCCCCGGCGCCGGACCGCCTGCGGGTCGTCGGCCTTCGCGTCGAGCTCCTTCAGCCGGTCGGTGGCGATCCGGCCCGGCAGCAGGCCGTTGACCCGGATGCCGCGCGGGCCCAGCTCGTCGGCCAGCGTCTTCGCGATCATCGCCAGGCCCGGTCGCAGGCCGTTGGAGATCGCCAGACCGCCGATCGGCGACCGGACCGAACTGGACAGCACGAAGGCGATCGAGCCGCCGTCGGCCAGCCGCCCGGCGAGCGACGTGGCCAACCGCAACGCACCGAGGAAGACCGAGTCGAAGGCCGCCCGCCACTGCGCCTCGGTCGCCCCGGTGGCCGAGGTCGCCGGCGGACCGCCGACGCTGATCAGCGCACCGTCGAGGCGACCGAACGAGGTCAGGGCGGCCTCGGCCAGCAGGTCCGGCGTCGCCGGGTCGGCGAGGTCCGCGACCACGCCGGTCGCCCGGAGCGGTCCGCCCAGGTCGGTGGCGGCCGCCGCGACCGCGTCGGCGTTGCGCGACGAGACGACGACCCGGCCGCCGTCGGCGACCAGCGCCTGCGCCGCCGCCCGTCCCAGTCCCCGGGTGCCCCCGGTGACGACGTACACCCGTTCGTTGAGTCCCAGATCCATGGTGCCGATCCTGGACCACGGCTACGGGTGGACCGAAGGTGGGGGCGGCTCGAACAAACGCACTACTAGTGCGTTAGGGAAGCGGCGTACGGCGTGTCGTCGACCAAAACGCACTAGTGGTGCGTTAGTTGCGGGGCACCCAAAACCCACTACTAGTGGGTTTTGGTCACGGGTGCAGGCGCGGTCACGGGAAGTGGGCGCGGGTCAGTCGGTGTCGCGCAGGGAGCGCAGTACGTAGGGCATGATCCCGCCGTGCCGGAAGTACGCCGCCTCCCCGGGCGTGTCGATCCGGACCACCGCGGTGAACTCCGTGTCGTCGGCGCGGACGGTGACCTCGCGCGGCGTCTCCCCGTCGTTGATCGCGGCGATGCCGGTGACCGAGAACGTCTCCTCGCCGGTCAGACCCAGCGAGGCCGCCGTCTCACCCTCGGCGTACTGCAGCGGGAGCACTCCCATGCCGAGCAGGTTGGACCGGTGGATCCGCTCGAAGGACTCGGCGAGCACCGCCTTCACCCCCAGCAGCGTCGTCCCCTTCGCCGCCCAGTCCCGCGAGGAGCCGGAGCCGTATTCCTTGCCGGCCAGCACGATCAGCGGCACATCGGCGTCGGCGTAGGCCATCGCGGCGTCGTAGATCGTGTCCTGCTTGCCGGTCAGCAGGTTGCGGGTCATCCCGCCCTCGACGCCGGGGACCAGCTGGTTGCGCAGCCGGATGTTGGCGAAGGTTCCGCGGATCATCACCTCGTGGTTGCCACGCCGCGATCCGTAGGAGTTGAAGTCCCGCCGCTCCACGCCGTGCTCGCTGAGGTAGGCCCCGGCCGGTGAGTCGGTCTTGATCGCCCCGGCGGGGGAGATGTGGTCGGTCGTCACCGAGTCGCCGAGCTTGGCCAGCACCCGCGCTCCCGAGATGTCCTCGACCGGCTGCGGTTCGGCCTGCATCCCGTCGAAGTAGGGCGGCCGCCGGACGTAGGTCGACTCCGCGTCCCAGGCGAACGCGTCTCCCTCGGGGGTCGGCAGGGCCGCCCACCGCTCGTCGCCGGCGAAGACGTCGGCGTAGTCGCGGGTGAACATCTCCGATGCGATCGCGGAATCGATGACGTGCTCGATCTCCTGGCTGGTCGGCCAGATGTCCCGCAGATAGACCGGGTGCCCGTCGCTGTCGGCTCCGAGCGGCTCGCCCACCAGGTCGACGTCCATGCTGCCGGCGAGGGCGTAGGCAACGACCAGCGGAGGGGACGCGAGGTAGTTCATCTTCACGTCGGCGTTGATGCGGCCCTCGAAGTTGCGGTTGCCGGACAGCACCGCGGCGACGGCGAGGTCGGCCTCGTTGACCGCGGCGCTCACCGCATCCGGCAGCGGCCCGGAGTTCCCGATGCACGTGGTGCAGCCGTAGCCGACCAGGTTGAAGCCGAGCTTCTCCAGGTAGGGGATCAGCCCGGCCCGCTCGTAGTAGTCCATGACGACCTTCGACCCCGGGGCGAGCGTCGTCTTGACCCACGGCTTGCTGACCAGCCCGCGCTCCACGGCCTTCTTGGCCAGCAGCGCCGCGCCGAGCATGACCTGCGGGTTGGAGGTGTTGGTGCACGACGTGATGGCCGCGATCACGACGGCGCCGTGATCGATCTCGGTCACGGTGCCGTCCTCGAGCACCACCTGGGTCGGGTCGCTGGTGCGGCCCGAGCCGTTGGTCGACGGCGAGTCTGACGCGGGGAAGGACTCCTTGCCGGTCTCGTCGTCGTCCTCGACGTAGTCCGGCAGGACGTCGCGGAACCCGGTCTTGGCGTCGGCGAGGGCGATCCGGTCCTGCGGGCGCTTCGGCCCGGCGATGGACGGGACGACGGTGGACAGGTCCAGTTCGAGGGTCTCCGAGTACGCCGTCGAGGCGGTCGGGTCGTGCCAGAGGCCCTGTTCCTTGGTGTAGGCCTCGACCAGGGCGACCTGCTCCTCGCTGCGGCCGGTGAAGCGCAGGTAGCGGATGGTCTCCTCGTCGATCGGGAAGATCGCGCAGGTCGAGCCGTACTCCGGGCTCATGTTGCCGATCGTGGCCCGGTTCGCCAGCGGGACGGCCGCGACCCCGGGGCCGAAGAACTCCACGAACTTCCCGACGACGCCGTGCTTGCGCAGCATCTCGGTGATCGTCAGCACCAGGTCGGTGGCGGTGGCGCCTTCGGGCATCCCGCCGGAGAGCCGGAACCCGACGACGTGGGGGACCAGCATGCTCACCGGCTGGCCGAGCATCGCCGCCTCGGCCTCGATGCCGCCGACGCCCCAGCCGAGTACGCCGAGGCCGTTGACCATCGTGGTGTGCGAGTCGGTGCCGACCAGGGTGTCGGGGTAGGCGACGCCGTCGCGGGAGAACACGACGCGGGCCAGGTGCTCGATGTTGACCTGGTGCACGATGCCGGTGCCGGGCGGCACGACCTTGAACTCGTCGAACGCGCTCTGTCCCCAGCGCAGGAACTGGTAGCGCTCCCGGTTGCGCTGGTACTCCAACTCGACGTTGCGCTCGAACGAGTCCGGTGCGCCGAAGACGTCGGCGATCACCGAGTGGTCGATCACCAGCTCCGCCGGTGCCAGCGGGTTGATCTTGGCCGGGTCCCCGCCGAGCGCCTTCATCGCCTCGCGCATCGCGGCCAGGTCGACCACCGCCGGCACGCCGGTGAAGTCCTGCATGACCACGCGGGCGGGCGTGAACTGGATCTCCCGCGACGGTGCGGCGGTGGGGTCCCAGCCGGCCAGCGCCCGGACGTCGTCGGCGGTGGTGCGCAGCCCGTCCTCGGTGCGGAGCAGGTTCTCGAGCAGGATCTTCAGGGAGTACGGCAGCCGGTCGGCGCCGTCGACCGCGGACAGCCGGTAGATCTCATGGCTGGCTCCGCCGACCTCGAGCGTGCCGCGGGCACCGAAGCTGTTCTGGCTGGTCGCACTGCTCACCGGGGCTCCCCTCTGTGCGGATGGGTCCATCCTTCCGCATCGGCGCCGACCCTGGTCCGCTCGGGTCCGGCCCGGCCGCGGTGGCACCGGCCGCACGCGCTTTGTACCGTCGCAGTGGTGGGCAGGGTGAACGGCGACACGGACCGCGACACCGATCGGGACACCGATCGGGCGCTGGACCGGGCGGCGGAGCTCGTCGCCGACGCGGGCCGCATCACGGTGCTCACCGGCGCGGGGATCTCGACCGACAGCGGCATCCCGGACTTCCGCGGCCCGAACGGGGTCTGGACCCGCGACCCGTCCGCGGAGCGCCGGGCCACCCTGGCGAGCTATCTCGCCGATCCGCAGCTGCGCCGGGACGCCTGGCGGACCCGGCGGGCGCACGCGGCGTGGGCCGCCGAGCCGAACCCGGGCCACGGCGCACTCGTCGACCTGGAGCGGGCCGGCCGGCTGCGTGCGGTCATCACCCAGAACATCGACGGCCTGCACCAGCGGGCCGGCAGCGACCCGGGCATGGTCGTCGAGCTGCACGGCACCATGCGCGAGGTGGGCTGTCTGTCCTGCGGCGACCGGGCACCCATGTCCGCCGCCCTCGCCCGCGTCGACGCGGGCGAGCCCGACCCGCCGTGCCTGCGCTGCGGCGGCCTGCTCAAGTCGGCCACCATCTCCTTCGGGCAACGGCTCGACGACGCCGTCCTGGCATCGGCCGTGGTGGCGGCCGGCGACTGCGACCTGTTCCTCGCCGTGGGCAGCTCGTTGACCGTCCAGCCGGCGGCCGGGCTCACCCGGGTCGCCGCCCGGGCCGGCGCCCGCGTCGTGATCGTCAACGCCGAGCCGACGGCCTACGACCCGCTGGCCGCCGCCGTCGTGCGGGTACCCATCGGCGACGCGCTACCGGCGCTCGCGCGGGCGGCCGGCAGGGACCGGCGCCCCGGGCGCTGACCGGGCGCTGACCGGGCACGGCCGGGCCGTCGTACCGGTCCGTCCGCGTAGAATCGCCCGACGTGACGATGGCGGAGTCCTCGGTCGAGGACGCGGAGCGTTCCGCCCAGGACGAGGCCCACGAACGCCGCTGGCGCACCATTCGGCGCCGGGCCGCGGTGGGCTACGTCGTCATCCTCGCGGCGTTCATCCCGACCGTGGGGGTCCCGGAGGACCGCGAGGGCCTGCTGCTGTGGATTCTCGCGGCCCTGGGGATCCGCTGCCTCGGTAGGGGCTGGGCCAGCTTCCGGCGGGTCCTGCTGGACTGGCTGCCGTTCACCGCCGTGCTCGTCATCTACGACTACACCCGGGGGATCGCCGACAACCTCGGCATCACCACCCACGTCATCGAGCCGGCGCACGCAGACCTGTGGATGTTCCACGGCGTCCTGCCGACCTACTGGCTGCAGCAGCACCTGTCCGTCCCCGGGCATCCCCGGTGGTACGACGCGGTCGTCACCCTCGTCTACACCTCCCACTTCCTGGTCACCCCGATCGCCGCGGTGTTCCTCTGGCTGCGCAACCGGCAACGCTGGATCGGGTTCATCACCCGGATCGTCGTGCTGTCGTTCGCCGGGCTGCTGACCTACGTGCTCTATCCGATGGCACCGCCCTGGTACGCCGCCCGGCAGGGGCTGATCGATCCCGTCCGGCGGATCTCCTCGATCGGCTGGCAGGTACTCGGCCTCAACCACGCCGGCAGCATCCTGGCCGGCGCGCAGGCCACGGTCAACGCCGTCGCCGCGATGCCCTCGCTGCACACGGCGACCGCGACTCTCGTGGCGCTGTACTTCTTCCCGCGGGCCCGATGGTGGGGCAAGATCCTGCTCGCCTGTTACCCGCTGCTCATGGGCCTCGCGCTGGTCTACTCCGGCGAGCACTACGTCGTCGACCTGCTCTTCGGCTATGCCTACGCGGTGGTCGTGATGGTCGGTGTCGGCCTCGGCGAGCGGTGGTGGGCCGGCCGGCGGCGGCGACGCCAGACCCTCTCGCCGGGGCCGGTGCCGCGGAGCTAGCGTGGGCGACACTCCCGGGAGGAGAGGTTCGTATGCGCGTTCCGCTGACCACACAGGACTTCCTGACCCGCGGCGCCGCGGTCTACCCGGACCGCACCGCGGTCGTCGACGAGCCCGAGCAGCCGGCCGAAACGGTCGGCTCACCCACCTTCGCGGAGCTGCAGTCCCGGGTCCGGGCGATCCAGGCGGGGCTCGACGACCTCGGCGTCGGTGTGGGCGAGCGGGTCGCCGTCGTCAGCCACAACGCGGCCCGGCTGCTGGAGCTGCTCTACGCCGTACCCTCCTCGGGCCGCATCCTCGTCCCGGTCAACTTCCGGCTGCGACCCGACGAGGTCGAGTACATCGTGGCGAACAGCGGCGCCGGGACGCTGCTGGTCGACCCGGACCTGGCCGGGCTGCTCGACCGGGTCAAGGTCGCCCACCAGTTCGTGCTCGGCCGGCCCAGCGACGAGATGCTGCTGCGGCCCGACCGCGAGCCGCGCGCATGGTCGGACCCCGACGAGGACGCGACCGCCACCATCAACTACACCAGCGGCACGACCGCCCGGCCCAAGGGCGTCGAGCTCACCCACCGCAACATCTGGACCAACGCGGTCACCTTCGGGCTGCACACGACGGTCAGCGACCGCGACGTCTACCTGCACACGCTGCCGATGTTCCACTGCAACGGGTGGGGGATGCTCTACGCCACGGCCGGGCTCGGCGTGCCGCAGGTGGTGCTGCGCAAGGTCGACGGCGCCGAGATCCTGCGCCGGATCGAGCGCTACGGCGTCACCCTGATGTGCGGCGCGCCGGCCGTGTGGAACGCCGTGCTGGACGCCGCCGCCGGGTGGGACGGCGAGATCCCCGGCCGCGGCCGGGTGCGACTGGTCTGCGCGGGGGCGCCCCCGCCGTCGCGCACCATCGAACGGATCGAGGCCGAACTCGGGTGGGAGTTCATCCAGATCTACGGGCTCACCGAGACCTCGCCGTTGCTCACCATCAACCGCCGGCGCGCGGAGGACGACGCCCTGCCCGCCCCGGAGCGGGCGAAGCGACTGTCCCGGGCCGGGGCACCCGCGCTCGGCGTACGCCTTGCGATCAGTGACACCGGGGAGGTCCTCTCCCGGTCCAACGTCGTCCTCGGCGGCTACTGGGACAACCCGGAGGCCTCCGCCGAAGCCCTGCACGGCGGCTGGTTCCACACCGGCGACGGCGGATTCGTCGACGAGGAGGGCTATCTGACGATCTCCGACCGGATGAAGGACGTGATCATCACCGGCGGCGAGAACGTGTCCTCGATCGAGGTGGAGGACTGCGTCTTCTCCCACCCGGCGGTCGCGGAGGTGGCGGTCATCGGCGTGCCGGACGAGAAGTGGGGCGAAACGATCAAGGCTTTGGTCGTCCTCGCCGACGGCGCGGAGGTCGGCGAGGACGACATCATCGCGCACTGCAAGGCGCGGATGGCCGGGTTCAAGGCGCCCACCTCGGTGGAGTTCCGGGACGAGATCCCCCGGACGGCCACCGGGAAGATCCAGAAGTACGCCCTGCGGGCGGCGTACTGGGGTACCCGGGAGCGCCGCGTCAACTAACGACACGCCGCTATTTCTGCCGCATATGTCGGCATTATTCGGAATGTTGTGGAAGTTTTCGGCGTTGCTTCTGGCGCCAGAGTGACCACTGGTGCCATTCTGTCGGCTGGCGCAGTCACACACAGACGCCATCGCGAACGCTGAGTGCTGCACGTGGAGCCGGGGGTGGCCCGCTCGTGAAACGCACCGCTATGCCGCTGGTGATTGCGCTGGTCGGATTCGTCGCGCTGGCCCTGATCCCGGCTCAGGCCCTCGCCGCGCCGCAGAACCCCTCCGACGGCCAGCTGGCCGCCGCCGCGCAGACCAAGGCCGCGCGGGCCCGCGACGTCGGGCGGCTGCAGGGCGAGGTAGCCAAGGCCGATGGCGACATCGCCCGGCTCGGCGCCGCCGCCGAGCTGGCCGGCGAGCGCTACAACAAGGCGGTCGCCGACTATGGCGCCGCCCGCGACAAGGCCGCCGCCGCGAAGGCCGCGGCCACCGCGGCCACCGGCCGGGTCACCGCCGCCCGCGGAAGTGTCGGCGCGTTCGCCCGGGACAGCTACATGCAGGGCAGCGTGCTCGGGTCCTCGACCGCGCTGCTCGACTCCGGCGGTCCGGCGAACCTCGTCGAGCGCGCCGGTCTGCTCGCGGCGGCGGGCGAGCGTCATCTCGCCGTACTCGCCGGCTACCAGTCGGCCACCGTCGCCAAGGCCAACGCCGACGCGGCGGCCCGTTCGGCGGTCAACGCGATGCGGACGGCCCGGGCGGCGGCGGCGACCGCGAAGTCGGCCGCCGAGCAGAAGGTCACCGCGGCGCGCAGCCAACTCGCCACACTGCAGGCCCGCAAGACCCAGCTCGAGGGCCAACTGGTGCAGGCCCGGGCGCGACTCGCCGGTCTGCGCAATGCCCGGCAGGCCTACCTGAGATGGAAGCGGGAGCAGGAGGCGGCGGCCCGGCGCGCCGCGATCCGGCGCGCGCAGGAGGCGGCCGCGGCCCGGGCCGCGGCCGAGCAGGCGGCGGCACAGGCGAGGGCAGATGCCGCCGCACGAGCGAAGGCGGCCGCCCAGGCGCAGGCCCGGTCCGCCGCCACCAGCCAGAACGCCACCAGCCAGAACGCCGCCACCGGGCAGGACGCGGGGACCACACAGGCGGCACCGCCGGCACCCGCCGTACAAGCCCCTGCCGCGGTCACCATGAGCGCCGCGGCGAGCGTGGCGTGGACACCCGCCAAGGGCAGCTCCGCGGTGGCCGCCGCGATGCGCTGGGTCGGTACGCCCTACGCCTGGTCCGGGGGAACCGCCTCGGGCCCGAGTTACGGCACGGCCCCGGACACCGGGATTCTCGGGTTCGACTGCTCCGGGCTGGCGCTCTACGCGTGGGCGCAGGAGGGGATCACGCTGCCGCACTACAGCGGCTACCAGTACGACTCCGGCAGCCACCCGTCGATGAACGACCTGATGCCCGGCGACCTGCTGTTCTGGTCCTACGACGGCACCCCGTCGTCCATCCACCACGTCGCCATCTACGTCGGCGGCGGCCAGGTGCTCGAGGCGCCGGAGAGCGGTGACGTCGTCAAGGTCGTCCCGATCTGGTACGACGGCCTGGTCGGCGCCACCCGGCCCGGTGCCTGACCGATTGCCGGAGCGGGACGGATCGCGGTCGCGGGACCACGGCGCCGGGGCCTAGCCTGGGCCCATGACCTTCGTGCCGCTCGTCCCCGGCCCCGGTACAGGTGCCGGGGCCGAGCAGCCGCCCGGTCTCACCGACCGGTACGGACGGCGGGCGCGCGACCTGCGGGTGTCGTTGACCGACCGGTGTTCTCTGCGGTGCACCTACTGCATGCCCGCCGAAGGCCTGGCCTGGCTGCCGCGCGAGGAGCTGCTCAGCGACGACGAGCTGGTACGGCTGGTCCGGGTCCTCGTCGGCCTCGGCGTACGCGGCCTGCGACTGACCGGAGGGGAGCCGCTGCTCCGGCCGCGGGTGCCTGACCTCGTCGCCCGGTTCGCCGCGCTCGACCCGGACCTGGAGATCTCGCTCACCACCAACGGGCTCGCACTCGCCGCGCAGGCGGGCGATCTCGCCCGGGCCGGGCTGCGCCGGGTCAACGTCTCGCTGGACACCCTCGATCCGGCCCGGTTCGCCCGGATCACCCGCCGCAACCGGCACGCCGACGTCCTGGCCGGTCTCGCCGCGGCGCGGGCCGCCGGGTTGGCGCCGGTCAAGGTCAACGCAGTGCTGCTCCGCGGAGTCAACGACGACGAGGCGGTGCCGCTGCTCGCGTGGAGCCTTGCCCACGGCTACGACCTCCGGATCATCGAGCAGATGCCGCTCGATCCGCAGCACGGGTGGGACCGGGACGCGATGATCACGGCCGAGGAGGTGCTCGCCGATCTGTCGACGGCCTACCGCCTGGTGCCCGAGGCGACCCGGGGGAGCGCCCCGGCGGAGGTGTTCGAGGTCGTCGACGGGCCGGGTCTGCCACCGGGCGGGACCGGCCGGGTCGGCGTGATCGCGTCGGTCACCCGGCCGTTCTGCGCCGCCTGCGACCGGGTCCGGCTCACCGCCGACGGCCAGCTTCGTAACTGTCTGTTCGCACGCGAGGAGTCCGACCTGCGGACGTCGTTGCGGGCCGGGGCGACCGACGAGCAGCTCGCCCGGCAGATGCAGGATGCGGTCGCGGCGAAGCGGTTCGGCCACGGGATCGACGATCCGGACTTCGCCCAGCCGGATCGTCCGATGTCCGCGATCGGCGGCTGACCGGCCGGTCAACCGGTCACGACGTCAGCGGGTCGGTACGGCGCAGAAACCCGCGCGCGCCGAGGAAGTCCGACAACGATTCGCGATGCTCGTCACAGGCGAGCCAGGTCTTCTCGCGGTCCGGGGTGTGGATCCGCGGGTTGTTCCAGACCAGCACCCACACGCCCGGCGAGGCGCATCCGCGGGCTGAGCAGACCGGGGCCCGGTCACCGTCGTCGGTCATCTGCCGGAGTGTGTCACGGGGGGGTCGGGACAGAAAAAGGCGTCGGGCAGCCACGGGGGGAGCTGCCCGACGCGGACAGCACGCTACACCAGCCGAACCCCCTGCGGTCAAACGCCTCTCACGGCGTGTCCGGTGCGATCCGCCCGGGCGGCAGGCGGTCCCGGCCGCCGCGCCCGGCGTCGCCGGTGGCCGGCTGCAGGCCGACCAGCCAGCACCGCCATCCGTCGTCGACCCACTCGACGTCCCAGCGGTCCACCCCGACCACCTCGCGCACGTCCCGGAGCAGTCGCACGAGGCGCATCCCCCACGGAGGCAGCGGGACGCGGTCGGTCGCGCGGTGCGGTCGGTCGCGCGCCCGCAGTGGCCGTGCCGCCCACCGTCCGACCTCGCGGTCCCCGCCGGCCTGCCGGGCCTCGGGCGTCACCTCGTGCCAGGACACGACGTCGTCCCGGTCGGGTCCGGTGACCGCGGCACCGGCCTGCACGCCGGGCACGTGGGCGAAGAGGATGACGTCGGCCCGGGCGACTCCGGCGGCGGCGCCGGCGGCCCAGATCGACCGGACCACGGCGACGATCCCGGGCCCGTCGCCGGCCGGAAGGGACGGGATCGTGCGGGACGCGACCTCACCGGGCGGGGCGAATGCGCTACGCACAGTCACCAACTGGGACGGGTTCGTCGGTCCGGCGAGGTCCGCGTCGTCGAGTTCGCCCCACCGCCGGGCGTCGTCGAGCAGGACTGCTCCGGCCGGCACCGGGAGTCCGGCGCGGGCGCAGCGGTCGAGCAGGTCGGCCCGCGGTCCCGCACCGGCCGCACTCGCCAGGCCCGACCCGAGCGGGACGAGAAGTGCCGGATCGGCCGGCCGGGCCAGGCGTTGCGCGGTCACCCGCCCGAGCCTAGAGGCCAACTGCCGCGGAACGGGCTCTCGGGTCAGGCCCGCACGCGGGGCCGCGACGTCGTACGGTTACCTGGCAACACCCTGGGATCCTCCCCGGTCGGCTGCTGCGCGACCCGGGAAGCCCCCAACGCTGGGGAAGCCGACGAGCCGACGGGAGGCGCGGTGAGCGATCCAGCCGATCCGTCGCCGGACCAGGGGGAGACCGTGAGTACACCGGCCCGGGACGCGACGTTGCTCGAGCAGGCGATGTTCGAGATCAAGCGGGTGATCGTCGGCCAGGACCGGATGGTCGAGCGAATGCTCGTGGCCCTGCTCTCCCGCGGGCACTGCCTGGTCGAGGGCGTTCCCGGCGTGGCGAAGACGCTGGCCGTCGAGACGCTCGCGGCGACCTTCGGGGGAACGTTCTCCCGACTGCAGTTCACTCCCGACCTGGTGCCGGCCGACATCGTCGGCACCCGCATCTACCGGGCCGGCCAGGAGCGGTTCGACACCGAGCTCGGCCCGGTGTTCGCGAACTTCCTGCTCACCGACGAGATCAACCGCGCGCCGGCGAAGGTGCAGTCGGCGCTGCTGGAGGTGATGTCCGAGCAGCAGGTCTCCATCGGCGGCATCACCTACCAGATGCCCTCGCCGTTCCTCGTCCTCGCCACCCAGAACCCGATCGAGTCCGAGGGCGTCTATCCGCTTCCCGAGGCGCAGCGGGACCGCTTCCTGCTCAAGATCGTCGTCGACTATCCGACGATGGAGGAGGAGCGGGAGATCATCTACCGGATGGGTGTCGAGCGGCCGGTGGCCGCGCAGGTCCTCACCCCGGCCGACGTGCTGCGCCTGCAGGACGCCGCCAACCGCGTCTTCGTCCACCACGCCCTGGTCGACTACGTCGTTCGCCTGGTCTTCGCGACCAGGCAGCCCCGCGAGCACGGTATGCCCGACGTGGCCGGCTGGGTGTCCTACGGCGCCAGCCCGCGCGCCTCGCTTGGCCTGATCGCGGCCGGCCGCGCCCTGGCCCTGATGCGCGGCCGGGACTACGTGCTTCCGCAGGACGTCGTCGACGTCGCCCCCGACATCCTGGGCCACCGGCTCGTGCTCTCCTACGACGCGCTCGCCGACGGAGTCCCGGCCGAGCACGTGATCCGGCGGGTGCTGGCGACCGTGCCGCTGCCGCAGGTCAGCCCGCGCCAGCGGTCCGAAGGGTACCCGGGCGGGGCGGCACCGGCGCCGCCTGCGACGACCCAGTCCGTCCTACCGCCCGGCCCCCATCCCCGGACCCAACCCGCGGCGCCCCATCCGGCGCCCCATCCGGGCTCCTACCCGAGGTCGGAGCCTCCGGGAGAACGGTCGGCGTGAGGACCAGCCCGCCGGCGCGGGCGGGGGCCGGCGGGGCGCCGCCCTCGCTGTCCTCCGAGACGGCCGAGGCGGTGCTCGCCAAGCTCGAGCTCACCGTCCGCCGCCGGCTGGACGGGCTCCTGCAGGGCAATCACCTCGGCCTCATTCCCGGCCCCGGGTCCGAACCGGGGGAGTCCCGGGCCTACTACCCGGGCGACGACGTACGCCGGATGGACTGGCCGGTGACGGCCCGCACCACGGTCCCGCACGTGCGGGAGACCATCGCCGACCGCGAACTCGAGACGTGGTCGGTGATCGACCTGTCCCCGAGCCTGGATTTCGGCACGGCCGCCTGCGAGAAGCGCGACCTCGCCGTCGCCGGGCTCGCGGCGGTCGTGCACCTCACCCAGCACGGCGGCAACCGCGTCGGTGCGATCGTCACCTGCGGCGACGGCGCGACCCGGATCCCGGCCCGGTCCGGGCGCCCGCACGCGCAGGCCCTGATCCGCCAGGTCGTCCGGACACCGCGGGCCGACCGCGGCCGCCGCGGTGACCTGGCCGCGGCCCTGGAGATGCTCCGCCGCCCACCGCGCCGCCGAGGTCTGGCGGTGGTGATCTCCGACTTCCTCGGCGAACGGTCCTGGGAGGCGCCGTTGCGGGCGCTCGCCGCCCGCCACGAGATCCTCGCGATCGAGGTGCTCGACCCGCGGGAGCTCGACATCCCCGACGTCGGACTGCTCACGGTCGTCGACCCCGAGTCGGGCCAGCAACTCGACGTACAGACCTCACGGCGGGGGCTGCGGGAGCGCTACGCCGCAGCGGCCCGCGCCGAACGCCAGGAGATCGCCGCCGCGATCCGCCGGGCCGGCGCGGCCCACCTGATCCTGCGTACGGACGGCGACTGGCTGCTCGACATCCTGCGGTTCGTCGCGGCGCGCCGGCGGCGCTCGTCGGGCGGTGCACTGCGATGAGGAGTCGGTGATGTCGGGGTTCTTGTCTCCGGGCTGGCTGTGGGTGCTGCTGGCGGTCGCGGCGCTGCTCGGCATCTACATCGTTCTCGCGCTGCGCCGGAGCCGCTACGCGGCCCGGTTCACCAACGTGGCGCTGCTGGACAGCGTCGCCCCCAAGCGGCCGGGCTGGCGCCGGCACGTCGCGTTCGGCCTGCTGCTGGTGGCGCTGGCGTCGTTCACCGTGGCGATGGCCCGGCCGGCCCGGCAGGTGAAGGTCCCGCGGGACCGCGCCACCGTAGTGATGGTGATCGACGTGTCGCTGTCGATGGAGGCCACCGACGTCACTCCGACCCGGCTGAAGGCGGCGAAGGCTGCGGCCAAGCAGTTCGCGCACCTGCTGCCGAAACAGATCAATCTCGGCCTGGTCTCATTCGCCGGCACCCCGACCGTCGACGTGTCACCCACCACCAACCGCGACTCGGTGACCCGTGCGATCGACAACCTCCAGCTGGCCCAGTCGACCGCGACCGGTGACGCGATCATCGCCGCCCTCGGCGCGCTGCGATCGTTCCGGGCTCAGCTCCCGACCGGCAACGGCCAGCTCAAGCCGGTCCCGTCCAAGATCGTGATGCTCTCCGACGGCGCCCGGACGGTGGGCCGTCCCGTGTCCGACGCGATCCAGGCGGCGCAGAAGGCACGGGTGCCGGTCTCGACGATCGCCTTCGGTACGGCGGAGGGCTCGATCGAGCTGGAGGGTCAGCAGCAACAGGTGCCGGTGGACACCGAGACGATGAAGGAGATCGCCAAGGGTACCGGCGGCAGCTACCACTCGGCGGCGTCCGCCGACGAGCTGCGGGCCGTGTACCGCGATCTCGGCAGTCAGATCGGCTACACCACCCAGCATCGCGAGGTGACTGTCTGGGCGGTCGGGATCGGCCTGCTCCTCGCCTTCGCCGCCGCCGGACTCTCCCTGCTGTGGACCAACCGGCTGCTGTGAGCAGGCCGGCTTTCCGCGCGCCGATTTCCATGATCAAGAGGGGATCTGCGGGCGAAACGCTGAGCGAATCGCCTCTTGATCAAAGCCGTGCCCGGGCGCACGGGCCGACATCGTGCGCCGTACTCGCATCCGCGGGTCAAATCGGCGAGTAGGACGCACGATGTCGGAGGGCACCTTGGGCGGTGGGCACCTTGGGCGGTGGGCACCTTGGGCGGTGGGCACCTACCTACGCCGACGTCTCCCCGCGACCGTCCCGATCTTGCCCGCCAGTCCACGCAGCCCGCTCACCCATTCCGCCTCAACGTGACGTTGATGCGGTAAGAGCGCTTGAACGTGACGTTCAAGCGGAATCGGTGCCCGCCCGGCTCGACGTCAACATGAGGTTCAGCGCGGAATGGGCCGCGGCCCGACTAGAAGGTTTGAACGTGACGTTCAAGCCAAACGGGCGGGGAGGGAACGGCGGGTCCGGGGGAGCCGGTAGCCTCGTCCGGTCATGACCGGTACGACGCCCCCGGAGGTCCGATCACGGTGAGCCGATCCGTACTCGTGACCGGCGGCAACCGCGGAATCGGCCTGGCGATCGCGCAGGCGTTCGCCGCGCAGGGCGACCGGGTCGCCGTCACCCATCGCGGCAGCCCGCCGCCGGAAGGACTGCTGGGGGTCCGCTGCGACGTCACCGACGCCGACGCGGTGGACGCCGCCTTCGCCGCCGCCGAGGCCGAGCACGGCCCGGTGGAGGTGCTCGTCTCCAACGCGGGCGCCAACGACGACACCCTGCTGCTGCGGATGAGTGAGCAGCAGTTCACCGACATCATCGACACCAATCTGACCGGTGCCTACCGGGTCGCCAAGCGGGCCGCGTCCGGGATGCTGCGGATGCGTCGCGGCCGGATGATCTTCATCTCCTCGGTCGTGGGCCTGTCCGGCTCGGCCGGACAGGCCAACTACGCCGCGTCCAAGGCCGGCCTCGTCGGACTGGCCCGCTCGATCGCCCGGGAGTTGGGCGGGCGCGGCATCACCGCTAACGTCGTCGCTCCGGGCTTCGTCGACACCGACATGACCCGGGCGCTGCCCGAGAAGCGCCGGGCCGAGATCCTCGGCGAGATTCCGATGGGCCGCTACGCCACGCTCGACGAGGTGGCGGGCGTCGTGACGTTCCTCGCCGGCGAGACGGGCGGCTACGTCACCGGTGCGGTGCTGCCGGTGGACGGTGGCATCGGGATGGGCCACTAGTGCGGCGTACGGCACGTTCGCGCCACAGGTCGACGACAGCGGAGGAGAGAGCGTGACGGGTCTGCTTGCGGGCAAGCGCATTCTGGTCGCCGGGGTGACGATGGACACCTCGTTGGGGTACGCCGTCGCGAAGGTCGCCCAGGAGCAGGGCGCGCAGGTCATCATCACCAACTTCGGCCGGGCCCTGGCGATCACCAGACGGATCGCCAGGCGGCTGCCCACCGAGCCGGTGGTCCTCGAACTGGACGTCACGAACGACGACCATCTCGCCGGGCTGGCGGACGCGGTCCGCGAGCACGTCGACGGGCTCGACGGAGTCGTCCACTCGATCGCCTTCGCCCCGCAGGACGCCCTCGGCGGCAACTTCCTCAACACCTCGTGGCCGGACGCCGCAACGGCGTTCCAGGTGTCGGCGTACTCGCTCAAGGCCCTGACGACGGCCGCGCTGCCCCTGATGACCGACGGGGGCGCGGTCGTCGGCCTGACCTTCGACGCGACCGTCGCCTGGCCGGCCTACGACTGGATGGGTGTCGCCAAGGCCGGGCTCGAGTCCTGCGCGCGCTACCTCGCCCGCGACCTCGGCCCGAAGGGGATCCGGGTCAACCTCGTGTCGGCCGGCTTCACCCGCACGATCGCCGCGAAGGGCATCCCAGGCATCGGGCCGGTGGAACAGATGTGGGGTGAGCGGGCGCCCCTGGGCTGGGACCCCGAGGACTCCGAACCGACCGGTCGCGCCTGCGTCGCGCTGCTGTCGGACTTCTTCCCCAAGACCACCGGGGAGATTGTGCACGTCGACGGCGGCTACCACGCGATGGGTGCCTGACACCCACGGCGGTGCGGTCCGGCGACGCCGGGCAGGATGAGGGCGTGAGCTACGACGCGCTGCTCGTGGTGTCCTTCGGGGGCCCCGAAGGGCCGGACGACGTCCTGCCGTTCCTGGAGAACGTCACCAGGGGGCGGGGCATCCCGCGGGAGCGCCTTCTCGCGGTCGCCACGCACTACGACCACTTCGGCGGCGTGTCCCCGATCAACGCGCAGAACCGGGCGCTGATCGCCGCCGTCGAGGCCGACTTCGCCCGTAACGGCGTCGACCTGCCGATCTACTGGGGCAACCGCAACTGGGACCCCTATCTCGCCGACACGGTGCGCCGGATGGCCGACGACGGTGTCCGCCGGGCGCTGGCCTTCGTCACCAGCGCCTACTCGTCGTACTCCGGCTGCCGGCAGTACCAGGACGACATCGCCGCCGCCCGCGCGCAGGTGGGGGAGCGCGCACCGCAGATCGACAAGATCCGGCACTTCTTCAACCACCCCGGCTTCGTCGAGCCGAACGCCGACGCGGTCCGGGCCGCGCTGATGTCGCTTCCCGACGACCGCCGGGACGCCGCGCGGCTGGTGTTCACCGCCCACAGCATCCCGGTGTCGATGGCGACGGCGAGCGGACCCGACGGTGGCCTCTACGTCGCCGAGCTGGCCGAGGCCGCCCGGCTGGTCGCCGGGGCAGCCGCGCCCGGCCGGGCGTACGACCTGGTCTGGCAGAGCCGCAGCGGGCCGCCCCAGGTGCCCTGGCTCGAGCCGGACATCGCCGACCACATCGACGCCCTGGCAGCCGCCGGCGTGCCCGCGGTGGTGGTGTCGCCGATCGGGTTCGTCAGCGACCACATCGAGGTGCTCTGGGACCTCGACCACGAGGCGGCCGCGCGGGCGGAGAAGCGCGGCCTGGCCTTCGCCCGGGCCGCGACGGCCGGTACCGACCCGCGGTTCGTGGCCATGGTCTGCGATCTGGTGCTCGAGCGGTGCGAACCGGGCCGGGAACGCCGCGCGCTCGGCCCGATGGGCGCGTCCCACGACACCTGCCCGCTCGGCTGCTGCCCGGCCCCACGCCGACCGGGCACCTGACCTGCCGCCGGCCTCCGGGGCCCGGCCTAGCGGCGGTCCACGGGCACCGTGTTGTACGCCGCCACCCGCGCCCGCCGGATCGCGGCCTCCAGCGGGCGGAGGATGTCGGCCCGACGTCGGGCCTCTCCGCTGGTGACGGCACCGCCGGGGGCATCGTCGTGCGCCAGGTCCAGAACCGCGGCGAGGCGGTCGGCCTGCGCCAGCAGGCGCAGAGCCCGCGGGTCGTAGCCGGCCGGGAGGTCCAGCCGGGCACCGCCGCGGCGTACCCCGGCCACGGCGTCGGCGATGTCCGGCCGCCAGCTCGCCACGTCGAGGGTGGCCAGCGCGGACGCTGCCTCCCGCAGCGCCTCGGTCAGATCGTGCTCGGCATCGGCCAGCGGAAGCGGATCGGGCCGCGGCTCGTCGATCTCGTAGACCTGCCAGGTGACCATGGTCGCCCGGCTTCCGATCCGCGACCCGCGCTCGTCGACCTCGGGGACCAGACCCAGGCCGGCGCCGAGCACCGCCTCACCGGCCCGCAGGGCTGCGGCGGCGAAGTCGGAGCCGACCGGCAGTCCGCGCGGGTCACCGGGCACCGGCAGGGCGAGCCGCAGCGCATCGGCCCGCCGGGCCCGCAGCGCGGTCAGTGCCCAGCCGAGCGGCACCTCCGGCGACTCGGGGAGCCCGCGGACACGGTGCGGCTCGTCGTCGCGGGTCACGCGCACGACGACGTCGTCGTAGGACGCACGTCCGGCGAGCCACGCCGATCCCCATGCGACGAACAGCCCGGAGCGTGAGGGACACATATCGGCGAGCCTACGTCGGTGGGTCGCCGCGCGCCGGTTAGCGTGCCGTCCGGAAGTTCTCAGGCGCTGACGAGGAGGGCAACGGTGGGTCGGAGCGACCGGTACGGCGACGACGTCCTGGCCGGTGACTGGCGCCGGCCGCGGCGGGTTCCCGAGATCGCCGCGGACCGCGGGGTGGTGGCTGAGGAGCCCGCCACCGGCTTCTGCGGCGCCGTGGTCGCCTGCACCAAGGACGTGGTGACCCTGGAGGACCGGCACGGCCGGCGGCGGGTCTTCCCGCTCCGCGCCGCCGGATTCCTCGTCGACGGGGACCCGGTGTCGCTGGTCCGGCCGGCGGTGGTGACCGGTCCGGTCACGCGGGCCCGGACCGCCTCCGGTTCGGTGGCGGTGTCGGGCGCCCCGACCCGGGTCGCCCGGGCGAGCCGGATCTACGTCGAAGGCGTGCACGACGCCGCGCTGGTCGAGCGGGTGTGGGGCGACGACCTGCGGATCGACGGGATAGTCGTGGAGCCGTTGCACGGCATCGACGACCTCGCCGCGGTCGTCGACGGGTTCCGGCCGGCCCGCGACCGCCGACTCGGAGTGCTGGTCGACCACCTGGTCGCGGGGACCAAGGAGGCGCGGATCGTCGCCGCAGTGCGCAACCCGCACGTCCTGGTGACCGGACATCCCTACGTCGACATCTGGCAGGCGGTGAAGCCGGCCGCGGTCGGCATCCCGGCCTGGCCGCCGGTTCCCCGCGGCACGCCGTGGAAGGAGGGCGTGTGCGCCGAGCTCGGTGTCAGCGACCCGCAGACGATGTGGCGCCGGGTACTCGGCGCCGTGTCGACCTACGCCGACCTGCAGACGCCGTTGCTCGGGGCCGTGGAGCGGCTGATCGACTTCGTCACCGATACCGGGTAACGAAAAGAGCCCACAGCCCGAAAAGTGGCAGGATGGGTGTGTGGCGGATTGGTTGATCTGGTTGATCGCGGCGGGTGCGCTGGTCGTTGCTGAGACCCTCTCGCTCGGCCTCGTCCTCATCATGTTCGCCGGAGGCGCCCTGGTCGCGGGTGGGGTTGCGGCCCTGGGCCTCGGGGTGGGGCTGCAGGTCCTGGTGTTCGCGATCGCTGCCGTCGGGTTGCTCATGGTCGTCCGGCCGATCGCCCGGCGGCATCTGGCCAACACCGCCGAGCTCAGCAGGACCGGCGTCGAGGCGCTGGTGGGCCGCACGGCGACCGTGCTGCGTACCGTCGACGCCAACCAGGGTCGGGTCAAGATCGGCGGCGACGAGTGGTCGGCGCAGAGTTACGACGCGACGCAGGTGCTCGAGGTCGGACGTACTGTCAGGGTCATGGAGATCAACGGCGTCACCGCCGTTGTGTGGGGAGAGCCGTAATGGCCGCATTGATCGCACTCGGCGTCATCATCGTCCTGGTGCTCGTCGTTCTTGCCAGAAGCATCCGGATCGTGCCGCAGGCGCGGGCCGGCGTCGTCGAGCGGCTCGGCCGCTTCACCAAGGTGCTGCCGCCGGGTATCGCATTCCTGGCACCCTTCGTCGACCGGGTTCGGGCGATGATCGACCTGCGCGAGCAGGTCGTGTCCTTCCCGCCCCAGCCGGTCATCACCTCGGACAACCTGACCGTCAACATCGACACGGTCATCTACTTCCAGGTCACCGACCCGCGTGCGGCGACCTACGAGATCGCCAACTTCATCCAGGCCGTCGAGCAGCTCACCATCACCACCCTGCGTAACGTCGTCGGCGGGATGAACCTCGAAGAGGCGCTGACGTCCCGGGACGCGATCAACACCAGGTTGCGCGGCGAGCTCGACGAGGCGACCGGCAGGTGGGGAATCCGGGTCGGCAGGGTCGAGCTCAAGGCGATCGACCCGCCGCCGTCCATCAAGGACTCGATGGAGAAGCAGATGCGCGCCGACCGGGACAAGCGCGCGATCATCCTGCAGGCCGAGGGCGCCCGCGAGTCGGCGATCAAGACCGCGGAGGGCCAGAAGGCGGCGCAGATCCTCAGCGCACAGGGACAGAAGCAGGCCGCCATCCTCAGCGCGGAGGCCGAGCGGCAGAGCCTGATCCTGCGGGCCGAAGGAGAGCGGGCCGCGCGCTATCTGTCCTCGCAGGGCCAGGCCAAGGCGATCGAGACGGTGTTCCGGTCGATCCACGCCGCCGATCCCGACCCGAAGCTGCTCGCCTACCAGTATCTGCAGACGCTGCCGCAGATCGCGCAGGGCGACGCCAACAAGCTGTGGATCGTGCCCAGCGAATTCAGCAAGGCGCTGGAGGGCCTGTCGCGGTTCACCGGCGGCGACCAGGACGAGGGGTCCGGCGGTCCGTCCGGCTCGTGGCTCACCCAGGCCGGCGACACGCCGTCCGCTCCGCCCAACGGTGAGGCGCCGATCGACACGAGCGACTGGTTCGACTCCAAGCTCCCGCCCGCCGCGCTGCAGCCGGAGTCGCTGCGGGCGTCGGACTCCGACCCGGACAGCATCGAGGCACACGAGGGGCTGCCCGACGTCGGCGAGTCGCTCCGGCCGGGCCTGCCGCCGATCCCGCCGGTCTCGGTCCCCAAGGTCGACATCCCGAAGCCGGACCTGTCCCTTCCCGACGAGCCGCCGGCCGCCCCGGAGGACACCCTCGCCGAGCCGCCGGACGAGCCGCCGCCACCGCCGCGACCGTCGCCCGGGCCCTGACCCTGACCGCCGACCCTGACGGGAGCGGTCAGGAACCGTCGGGAACACGTCGGCGGTGCCGGCCGACTCCGTGGTCGCGCAGCGGCCCGACGCGGTAGCCGAGTGCACGGGCCCGGTCGATGACACCGGGCAGCGCGCCCAGGGCCGAACCGCAGGAACCGGGCGCGGCGAAATGGTCGGTGTCGTGCAGCAGCAGGGTCGCGCCGCCCTCGATCCCCGGCGCGATGGTCTGCTCGACCGAGAGCGGACTCGCCTGTGCGGTCCAGTCCCGGCCCCATGCCGTCCAGAGCACCGGGCGCATCCCGAGCGCGGCGGCGCAGACCGCGGCGTCGCCGGTCAGGACGCCGTACGGCGGGCGGAACCAGCGCGGCGGCACGCCGGTGACCTCGGCCACCAGATCCCGGCACCGGGCCAGGTCGTCGTAGACCTGCCACGGCGGCCGGCCCAGCAGGTAGCGGTGGTCGAAACCGTGGACGGCGACCTCGTGGCCGGCGTCGGCGACCGCCCGGCCGACGGAGCGCTCGCGGGCCAGCCGGCTCCCGACCATGAAGAACGTCGCGTGCACCCCGGCCTGCCGCAACACGTCGAGAAACTCCGGGGTCGACTCCGCCGCCGGGCCGTCGTCGAAGGTCAGCGCGACGTGGTCGGGCCGACCGCGGCCGGCGAGACCGGGGGCGAGGCGCCGGACCTGGGGTAGCCAGGTCGCCGCGGGCCCGACGTGGCAACCGGCGACGAGGGCGGCGCCGACGACCGGCCAGCCGATACGCGCCGGCACGCTCACCCCTTCCCCCGTCCGATCGGTGGATAGGCCATCGTATGGCGCATGGGCAGCGCGCAGGACACCGGTCCGGAGCGGTACCTGGTGCTCACGGCGAGCATGGGCTCCGGCCACGACCAGGTGGCCCGGGAGCTGGTCGCGCGGCTGCCCGGGTCCGCGGACGCGCGGATCGTGGACCTGCTCGACGTCCTCCCGGCCGGCGCCGGGCGGGCACTCCGGGACGGCTACGCGGCGATGCTCCGCGCGGCGCCCTGGCTCTACGAGGGCATCTTCCAGACGTTCTTCATCCCGCGCGGACATCGGCAGCCGACGACCTCGCCGCTGGTCGCTCTCGCCGCGCACCGGCTGCGGCCGCTGCTCGACCGCTACCGGCCGACCGCGGTCGTGTCCACCTTCCACCTCGCCGGCCAGGTCGCCGGCCGGATGCGGGCCCGCGGCGAACTCGACGCCCCGAGCGTCGTGGTGATCACGGAGCCGGCGGCGCACAACCTCTGGTTGCATCCGGGGACCGATCTGTTCGTCTGCCCCTACCCGTGGGTGGCGGCGCAGGCCCGGTCACGCACCGGTCGTCCGGCGCTGGCCCCCGGGCCCGTGACGGACCCGCGGTTCGCGCAGACGACCGATCCCGCGCCCGGTCGGCGGACGATGCAGCTCTCGGCCGGGCGGCAGGCGGTACTGGTGTCCTGCGGATCGTGGGGGATGGGCGACGCGGTGGGTACAGCGACCCGGCTTGCCCAGGTCGACGGGGTGCTCCCGGTGGTGCTGTGCGGCCGCAACGGGAGGTTGCGGCGGACGCTGGCCGCGGACGGCCGCATCCTGGCACTGGGTTGGCGCACCGACCTGCCGGAGCTCTTCGCGGCGGCCGCCGTCCTGGTGGACAATGCCGGCGGCGGCACCTGCGCCGAGGCGTTCCGGGCCCGACTCCCGGTGGTCACCCACCGCCCGCTGCCCGGCCACGGACGGCTCGGTGTGCGGGCGCTCGCCGACGCGGCGCTGGTCACCCCGGCCGCGGACGGCGGCGAGCTCGTCGACACGGTCGAGAAGCTGCGCCGGCCCGGTCCGATGCGCGACGAGCAGTGCCGCCGGGCGGCCGCGGTGTTCGAGGAGGACCCGGCCGACGTACTCGCCCGCTGGCTGGCCGGCCAGCGGTCGTCCGGCGGGAAGGGGCCTTCCGGTTAGGAGGAGCCGGCGGTGCCCAGCCGCGTCGGGGTGGTGGCAGCGTCGTCGACGTCGGCGTGGCTGACGGCGCTCAGCGGGGACCGGGACAGGACGATGCTGCCGGCGGCGATCAGCAGGGCGCCGACCAGGGTGGGCAGCAGCCAGATTCCGCCGCGAAGATGCTCGCCGAACAGGAAGACGCCGTAGCCGACGCTGGTGAGCGGGTCACAGATGGTGATCGCCGGCTGGACGGCCACCAGTGACCCCGCCTGCAAGGCGTTCTGGATCAGGAAGACGCTCGCGATCCCGGTCACGACCATGGCGTAGAGCTGCCACGAGCTGACCACGGCCCCGACGCCCCCCGACAGCCGGTCCAGGGCACCCTTCATCAGCGCCGCAGTGAAGCCGAACCCCAGTCCTGCTGCGGCCCCCCACACCGCCCCACGGCGTCCCCCGGTCAGCCGCAGCCCGACGAGCACCAGCGCGACCCCGACGCCCACGCTGACGACGCAGGCGGCCAGCCACGCGAGCCAGCCGTTGGCCTCGTGCCCGCCGTGCGGGTCGGTGGCCACGATGACCATGGCCAGGCCGGCGCTGACCGCGATCGCGCCGCTGAGCGCGTCCCGGTCCATTCCGGCGTGGAAGACGAGGGCGGCGATGGCCAGGGTGAGCGGCAGCTCGGCGACGACGACCGGCTGGACCAGGCTGAGCTCACCGTGGCTGAGGGCGAGGGCCTGGAAGAGGAATCCACCGATAAGTCCGAGAATGCCGGCCAGCCAGATCGGGCGCCGGATCAGGTCGGTCATCAGCGACAGGCGCATGGTTTCGTTCGCCGGCGCGGTGCTCGCGGCGCGCCGCTGCAGCACCGTGCCGGTGGCGTTGCTCGCGGCGGCGCAGACCGCGAAGAAGATCGCGATCACTGGGGCACCGGAGACTTGGCGGGCGCACCGCCCCGGTGGAGCATCGGTGACCTCGTGATGAGGATGACCCCGGCAATCATCGCGACCAGCCCTGCCGACTCGAGCGCCAGCCATATCGGCGCCAGGCGCACTACCTCCCCGAACACTCCGACCCCGAAAGCGATTCCGGCGAGCGGCTCGGCGACGGTCATGGCGGGGAGCGAGGCGCGCAGCGGAGCGACCTCGAAGGCGCTCTGGGCGAGCAGCAGGCCGATCACGGCGACGCCGAGCACGGCGTAGGGCAGATAGGAGGTGACCAGGTCGGAGACGCCCCGGTCGAGGAGGAGCATGGACCGCCGGGTGAAGCCGTCCTGCAGGCCGTAGAGAGATCCGGCGGCGGAGGCGAGCAGGGTCGCCTTCTCGGTCGCGGCCCGCCGCCGGGCGATCGCCACCAGTGCGAGGGCGATGGCGGCGACCACCCCGACCACCAGCCATCGGCGGAGCTCGCTGACGGGTTGGGTGCCGCTGTGCGGCTGCCCGGCGATGACGAAGACGGCGACCCCGACGCTGAGGATGATCGCGCCGAACCACTCGCGCCGGCCGAGTTGCTGGGAGGAGATGACCCGGGCGAGCCCGAGGGCGAACAGCAGGTTGGTGGTCAGGAGGGGCTCGACCAGGATCACGTCGGCGTGGCCGAGGGCGATCGCGCCGAGGATCTGGCCGCCGACCATCGACCCGATGCCGGCCAGCCAGAGCGGCTTTTTGATCAGGTCCAGGAAGAGCCGGAACCGCAGCGCGTCCTCCGGCGGCGCCTCCTGGGCGGCCCGCTGCTGCAGCACGAAACCTAGCCCGAGCAGCAGCGCTGCGCACAGGATGAGAGCAATCGTCACGTGGGCGGCACTCGCGTTCGTGGGGGCCGGCGCGGCCGGGTGGGCGGGAACAGCCTAACCGGTACGGTCGCGAGCACGGCGACGGCGACGGCGAAAGGGGATGCGTTGATGGGCGGCGGTGAGGCGTGCGGGGCGGGCGCCTCAGGGCGGTCCGCGGAGGGCGGCGGATGGAGATAGTCGGCAGCGTGGCGCTGGTCACCGGCGCGACCGGCGGGATCGGGCGTGCCACGGCCATCGCCCTGTCGCGGGCCGGCGCCAAGGTGGTCGTCGCGGGGCGCAACGCTGGACGGCTGGCCGGGGTCGCCGATCTGGTCGGCGCGCAGGCGGTCCAGGCCGACCTGATGGATCCGGATATTCCGGATAAGCTGGTCGCCGAGGCCGAGCGGGTCGCCGGCCCGATCGACCTGCTGATCAATGCCGCGGGCGTCGGGCGGGCCGGTCCCCTCGTCGACACCAGCCCGGCCGAGGTGGACCGCGTCATCCGGGTCGATCTGATCGCCCCGCTGCAGCTCACCCGACTGGTGCTCCCGGGCATGCTGGCCCGCGGCCGCGGCCGGATCGTGCTGATGAGCTCGATCGCCGGCCTGGTCGGGGTGCGCAACGAGTCCGTCTACTCGGCCGCCAAGGGTGGTCTGAACACCTTCGCCGACAGCCTCTCCGATGAGCTGGCCGGCACCGGGGTCGGTATCACACTGGTCGCACCCGGTGCGGTGGCCACCGACTTCTTCAGCCACCGCGGGCAGGCCTACACGCGGCGCTGGCCGCGACCGGTCGGCACCGGCACGGTGGCCGCCGCCATCTGCGCCGGGATCTCCGCCGACCGCCGGACCGTCGTCATCCCGCGCTGGCTGGAGTTCGCCGCGCGGATCCACGGCGCAGCACCGAGCCTCTACCGCGCGCTGTCCACCCGCTTCGGCTGAGCGCCGGGCGGGGGACAGCGGACGTGGAGCTCAGCTTCGGGCGGCCCGCAGCGACTCCTTGAGCGAGCCCATCGTGGCCAGCACGGCCGTCGGCTCGTAGCCGCAGTGCGCCATGCAGTTGTTGCAGCGCTCGTCCTTGCCCCGGCCGTAGGAGTCCCAGTCGGTGGTCTCGATCAGCTCCCGATAGGTCTCGGTGTATCCGTCGGCCATCAGGTAGCACGGTTTCTGCCAGCCCTTGAGGGAGTACGACGGGATACCCCAGGCCGTGCAGCCGAAGTCGACCTTGCCCTCGAGGAAGTCGAGGAACAGCGGCGAGTGGTTGAGCCGCCACTTCTTGCGTCGACCGTCGGCGAACGCCTTCTGGAACAGCTCCCGGGTCTCCTGCACGCCGAGGAAGTGCTCCTGGTCGGGCGCCTTCTCGTACGCGTAGGCGGGCGAGATCATCATCTGGTCGACCTTGACGTCGTCGTTGAGGAAGTCGAGGACGTCGATGATGGTCTGCGGGGTGTCGGTGTTGAAGAACGTCGAGTTGGTGTTGACGGTGAAGCCGCGCCGCTTGACCTCCTTGATGGCGGCGATCGCCTCGTCGAAGACGCCCTCCTTGTCGACGGCCTCGTCGTGCCGCTCCTTGAGTCCGTCGACGTGTACGACGAAGGAGAAGTAGGGCGACGGCGTGAAGTCGAACCGCTCCAGCCGCTTGCGCAGCAGGACGGCGTTGGTGCACAGGTAGACGTACTTCTTGCGCTTGACCAGCTCGTTGACGATGACGTCGATCTGCGGGTGCATCAACGGCTCACCGCCGGCGATCGACACCATCGGCGCGCCGCATTCCTCGATCGCGCCGATCGCCTGCTCCACCGGCATCCGCTGCTTGAGGACGTCGGCCGGGTGCTGGATCTTGCCGCATCCGGGGCAGGACAGGTTGCAGGCGAAGAGCGGTTCGAGCTCGACGATGAGCGGGAACTTGTCCTTGCGGGCGAGCTTCTGCTTGAACAGATATGCGCCGATCCGTGCGCTCTGGCGCAGCGGGATGCTCATGGGCGACTGACCTCCTTGGGCAGCGAGAACTCCACTGATTCGGTGACCACGGGACGCTCGGCGACCTCGACCGGGCCGAGGCCGGCCAGTGCGGTGATCACCCGTTCGACGAGGTCAGGCGGCGCGGATGCGCCGGCGGTGAGCCCGATGGTGCGTCGCCCGGCCAGCCAGCCGAGGTCGATGTCACCATCGTCGTCCACCAGGTGTGCCTCCCCACACTCCCGGGCCGCGATCTCGACGAGCCGCCGGGAGTTGGAGGAGTTGGCCGATCCCACCACGAGTACGGCGTCGGAATCGCGGGCCACGGCCCGGATCGCGATCTGCCGGTTGGTGGTGGCGTAGCAGATGTCGTCCGAGGACGGACCCCGCAGGGCCGGGAACCGGCGCCGCAGTGCGTCGACCACGTGCTGCGACTCGTCGACGGCCAGGGTGGTCTGCATGAGGTAGGAAATCCGGTCGGGATCCTCGACCTCGAGCCCCTCGACGTCCTCGACCGACTCGACCAGCCGGACCGCCTCGGGAGCCTCGCCGGTGGTGCCCTCGACCTCCTCGTGGCCGCGGTGGCCGATCAGTGCGATCGTCTCCCCGCGGGCGGCGAACCGCCGTGCCTCGGCGTGCACCTTGCTGACCAGCGGGCAGGTCGCGTCGATGACCTGCAGGCCGCGGGCGTTGGCCTCGGTGCGCACCTGCGGCGACACCCCGTGCGCGGAGAACACCAGCGTCGCGCCGTCGGGCACCTCGTCGACCTCGTCGACGAAGATGGCCCCGCGCCGCTCGAGGTCGCGCACCACGTGGATGTTGTGCACGATCTGCTTGCGGACGTAGACCGGCTCGCCGTAGCGCTCCAGCGCCGCCTCCACGATGGCGATGGCCCGCTCCACCCCGGCGCAGAACGACCGGGGGCCGGCGAGCAGCACCTTGCGCGGCGAGCAGGCGTCGGCCCAGGTCTGCAGCGCCGGCGCCGCCCGGCGCAGCGCCCGGCGGGCGACAACACCCCCGGTGATCGTGCGGGGGTGCACCAGGGGCCGGTCCGGGCCGTCGACGATGACCCGCAGGACGGCCCGCGGCCGGTCACCGACCAGGTCGAGGAACGCCGCGGACTCCATGTCGATCGCGATGGCACCGGTCTCGGCGAGTTCGGCCCGGTGCTCCTGCCGGCGTACGGCGCTTTCGACGGTCAGGATCGGACCGACGTGCACCCGCAGGCCAAGCCGCCGCAGGGCCGCCGCGAGCGGTGCCGCAGAGGGGCAGCGCACCACGCTGCTGCCGCCGCGCACCTCGTCGGCGATGACGATGTCGCCGGGCGCGAGACCCTCGCGCAGCGCACCGGCGAACCCGGCGATGGCGACCGGGTCGTCGGGTCCGGTGTCGCGCCACAGTCCGGCGGCGGCCCGGTGGGCCCGGAGCGGACCCATCCCGGACCGGACCACGCGGGCGCGCGGGAGACCCGGAGCGACGGTCTTCGCCTCGATCCGTAGCGGCGCGTAGACGAGAAGAGTCATGCCCGCTCTGCTTCCTGCTCGCCCGCCCGCACATAGCGCCCGAGCGCCATCAGCGGGAAGACGAGCCGGTAGAGGTGATAGTTGATGTAGAAGTCCCCGGGAAATCCGGTGCCGGTGAACTGCGGCTCGTCCCAGGTGCCGTCCGGCCGCTGGTTGTCCACCAGCCAGCGGATGCCGCGGTCGATCGACTCGGCGGTGGTGCTCGGCCCGCCCGGCGAGGCACAGAGGAGGGCGAGCAGCGCCCAGGCGGTCTGCGACGCGGTGGAGTCGCCCCGGCCGCGCCAGGACGGGTCGACGTAGGACCGCAGGTCCTCGCCCCATCCGCCGTCCGGGTTCTGGACGCTGCGCAGCCAGGACAGTCCACGTTCGATCGCCGGATGCGAGGGCGGCAGCCCGGCCGCCACGAGCGCGGGGACGACGGCGCCCACGCCGTAGACGTGGTTGGCCCCCCAGCGGCCGAACCACGACCCGTCGGACTCCTGGGCGGCGAGCAGCCAGTCGATGCCGCGCCGCGCCGCCGGCGACCGGCCGGCGCCCTCTCCGGCGAGCATCTCGACCATGTGCGCGGTGACGTCGGCCGAGGGTGGGTCGATCATCGCCCCGAAGTCGGCGAAGGAGATCGCGTAGGCCAGATCGCGGGTGTTGTCGGCGTCGAACGCGCCCCAACCGCCGCCGTCGCTCTGCATGCCGGTCGACCAGGCCACGCCCCGGCGGATCGCCGCAGCCACGCCGGGCACCAGGCCCGGGTCGACGCGGCGCAGTGCCAGGACGACCTCAGCGGTGTCGTCGACGTCGGGGTAGGTGTCGTTGGCGAACTCGAAGGCCCATCCGCCGGCCGCGAGCCGCGGGCGCCGGACCGCCCAGTCGCCACGGGTGGTGATCTCCTCGTCGACCACCCACGCAGCCGCCTTGACCAGGGCCGGATCGTCCGGGGCGACCCCGCCGTCGGACAGCGCGAGCATCGCCAGCACCGTGTCCCAGACCGGAGACTGGCAGGCCTCGAGCCGGCGCCCGCGCTCGTCGTCGATGAGGAAGCCGTCGAGACCGGCCAACCCGGCCGCGATGACGGGGTGGTCGACGGGGTGCCCGAGGGCGTGCAGGGCGATGAGGGAATAGACCCAGGGGGGCTGGATGCCGCCCCAGGAACCATCCGCCTCCTGCCGCGCCACGATCCACTCTTCCGCTCTGGCCATGGCGTGCCGGCGGAGCCTTTTCGACGCCCGCCGGCCGTAGGCGCGCAGTGCCCGGTCGAGCAACTGGAAGCGGCCTTCGGCGGTCCATACGGACGCGTGCTCGGCGGGCTGGACCCCCGAGCGGAGCTCCGGAAGGTCGAACGCCAGCGGACGGACCGGCCGCAGCGTGCTCACGATCGTCAGCGGGACGATCGTCTGGCGGGCCCAGCAGGCGAAGTCGTAGACGTCGAGGGGCACCCACGAAGGCAGCAGGATCAGCTCCGGCGGCAGTACCGGAAGCCGGTCCCAGGACCACTGGCCGACCAGCGCGAGCCAGATCCGGGTGAAGACCCTGCTGGCCTCCAGCCCGCCGGACTCGCGCACGAAGTGCGCGGCCGCCTGCATGTGCGGCAAGTCGGGGGAGTCGCCGGCCAGCCGCAGCGCGACGTAGGCCTCGACCGTGGTGGACAGGTCGGCGGGCCCGCCGAAGAAGGTGGCCCAGGTCCCGTCGCTGCGCTGCTGCGAACGGATCCAGGTGGCCGCCCGGGCGGTCTCCTCGTCGGTCCGGACGCCGAGCACGTGCCGCAGCAGCAGGTCCTCGGCGTCCATCGTGACGTTGGTCTCGAGTTCGCCCTTCCACCACCCGTCGTCGTGCTGCAGGCCGAGGAGGTGGCCGACCGCGGCGTCCAGCGCCTCGGTCGGGCCGGCGGCCGGGCCGGTGAGTTCGGTCTGCAGAGTGCTCACTGCTGCCGCCGGACCACGTAGTCGGCCACCGCGGACAGGTCGCGCACGGCGTCGGATTCCAGCTCGACCGTGGTCAACCGCTGGTGGGCGAGGGCGAGTTGTCGGTCGGCTTCGGCGGTCGCCCATGCCCGGCCGCCGGCCTTCTCGACCAGGTCGGCCTCGGCGGCGTAGCGGTCGTCGAGCTCGTCGTCGGGCCGGGGCTGGGCGGCGTCCTCGACGAGCATGCGGGCGAGCTGCTCGCCGGCCGATCCACCGTCGGCGAGGGCCGCGGCGACCGGAAGGGTCTTCTTCCCGGCCCGGAGGTCCGAGCGCACCGGCTTGCCGGTCAGCGCGGGCGAGCCCCAGATCCCCAGCACGTCGTCGACGAGCTGGAAGGCGAGCCCGAGATGCTCGCCGAAGTCGGTGAGCGCACGCACGGTGCCCGGCGGAGCGTCGGTGAGGACGGCACCGATCGCCGCCGAGCACGCCATCAGCGCGCTGGTCTTGTTTCCCGCCATCCGCAGGCATTCCTCCAGCGTGACATCGTCCCGCGATTCGAACTCCAGATCGTCGGTTTGGCCGGTGACCAGCCGAGCGGTCGAACTGGTCAGCAGTTTGGCCGCCGCAGCGCCACCGGCGGTGTCGAGCTCGAGCAGTACCTCTTCGGCGAGCGTGAGCAGAGCGACCCCGCCGAGAATTGCCGCCGACGACCCGAAGACGGTCCACGCCGTCGGCTGGTGGTGACGTTCCCGGTCGCCGTCCATGAGATCGTCGTGCAGCAGGGAGAAGTTGTGCACGAGTTCGACCGCGACCCCGCCGGGGATGCCGCGGTCGACCGGGCCGCCGACCGCCTGGGCGGACAGCAGCGCCATCGCGTTGCGGATGCCCTTGCCGTGCACGGTCCCGCGCTCGCTGCCGTCGGCAGCCAGCCATCCGAGGTGGTAGCCGGCGACCTTCGCCATCGACGGGGTGAGCCGGCCGACAGCCTCCCGCAGAGCCGGCTGGGTGAGGTCGCGGGCCCGTTCCAGCACGCTGGCGACGTGACCCTGAGGCAGTGTCCGGGCGGTCACAGGGCTGCTCCTTGCATCGTCGGGGCCGGAATCGGATCAACCGTGGTCAGGGCGCGACGGGCCGCGCTGGTCCCGCTCCGGACCGCCCCCTCCATCGTCGCGGGCCAACCGGTATCGGTCCACGATCCGGCAAGGAACACGCCGGGGACATCTGTGCGGGTGCCCGGCCGGAGCGCACCCGTGCCGGGCAATGGCCGGAATGTGGCTTTCGGCTCACGAGTCACGAGGAATCGCCGGACGACCGCCCGCCGGGCCGCGGGGAAGAGCTCGGCCAGCGCCGGCAGGAATCGGGCCCGCAGGTCGGCGACCGGCTCGTGCAGGTGGGCGTCGGCCGCCGACAGCGACACGGTGAGGTACTGGCCGTCGGTGACGCCGGCCGCCTCGGTGCGGTCGAACACCCAGTGCACCGGGCCGCCATGGCCGACGGCGAACGGCAGACTGGTGACCGGCCGGTCGTAGACGACGTGCAGGTTGACGATCGGGGAGGCTCCCAGACCGGCGAGCCGGGCCGGGTCGGGAAGCGCGCCGCCGGGGAGCAGGCCGGGCACGCTGTCGTGCGGGACGGCCAGGATGACGGCGTCCGCCCGCACCGAGCCGGACCTCGTCGCGACCACGAGGCCTGAACCAGAGCGCTCCACCCCGATCACCCGGGTCGAGGTCCGCACGTCGGCGCCGGCCGCGGCCAGCACCGCCGCCGCCGGATCGCCGTGCAGGCGGGAGAGCGGCACCAGGGGCAGACCGATGTCGGCTGCTGCGGCGTCGTCCAGCAGGCCGGTGCGGAACACCATCGCGGCGAGGGCCAAGGACGTCTCGTCCGGCCACGCGTTGAGGGTGGGGACGCTGATCAGCCCCCACAGCGCGCTGATTGCGGTCGGCGACTGGCCGTGCCGGCGCAGCCAGCCTCCGAAGGACTCGACGTCCAGGCGCGGATCGTCGGGGTCGAGGCGGCGCAGGGCGAGCAGGGCCCGGACGGCGGCCACCTTGTCCCGCGGGGACAGCAGCGGATAGCCCCCGACCGCTCCGGCGAGGTGCAGCGGGGCCGGGAGGTCGCTGCGGGTCAGCCGGTGCACCCGACCGCCCGGGGTGATGACCGGAACCGACATCCGGTCCTGGATCCGGACCAGCCCGGCGACGCCGAGCCGGCGGAGGAAGGCCTGGTAGGCCGTACAGCAGCGGAGGAACACGTGCTGACCGTTGTCGACGGTCAGGCCGTCGTGCGGTGACCTGTTGTCGGCGTTGTGGTCGCCGGCGTTGTGGTTGTCGGCGTTGTGGTCGCCGGCGGCGTGGTCGTCGCGGGTGAACGAGAACGTCGCACCGCCCAGCCGCGGCCGGCTCTCGAGCAGCACGACGCTCGCGCCGCCGTCCGTCGCCTCGACCGCCGCGGCGAGGCCGGCGAGGCCGGCCCCGACGACACATACGGTGGGTGCGGTCACGATGGCCTCACCTGCGGGCGGACCGGCTTGGGACGTGCGGTGACGGCGGCCCGGGCCAGGCTGCCGATCGCGACCGCCGCCTTCTCCCGGGTCGGTAGGGAGAGCCGTCGATCGAGCGCGATATCGGGGCGTGCGGCGATCCGGTCCAGCAGCCGCCGGTAGATCCCCGCCATCGCCGCGCAGCATGCCGCGCTGCGTGCGTCGAGCATCGGCAGGAGTTCGAGCCCGCGGGCGTACCAGGTGCGGGCCCGGTCCGCCTCGAACCGCATGAGCTCGACCAGGGGGAGCCGGGGCCCGGTGATCATGCCGTTCGCGTCGAGCGCCAGCTCGACGCCGTAGCGCTCGAGGTCCTCGGCCGGCAGGTAGATCCGGTGGTTCTCCAGGTCCTCGCGGACATCGCGCAGGATGTTGGTCAGCTGCAATGCGACCCCGAGCGCATCGGCCCGCTCCGTGGCGCCCGGCCGTTCGACGCCTCCGAACACCCCGAGCGAGAGCCGGCCGATCGAGCCGGCGACACACCGGCAGTAGTGCACGAGCTCGTCGATGCTGTCGTAGCGGACGCCGCGGACGTCGGCCTCGACACCGTCGATGAGATCACCGAACGCGGCGAGCGGGATCGGGTGCCGGCGCGCGGCGTCGCCGAGGGCGACGAGGACGGCGTCCTCGGTGTCGGTCCCGATGCGGTCGATATCGGCGCGGGCCCGGGCCAGCTCCGCCAGCTTGTCGGGCACCGGCGCGGCACCGTCACCGATGTCGTCGATCCGGCGCGAGAAGGCATAGACGGCCGACAGCGCGGCGCGTTTGGAGGGTGCCAGCAACCGGATGCCGTAGGCGAAGTTGCGGGCCTCGGTGCGGGTGACGTGCTCGCAGTGGGCGTAGGCCTCGACGGCGTGCATGTTCAGCGCCCTCCCACGAGGCTGGCGGTGACCGCGCGGACGATGCGCAGCCGACCCGGCCGCGGCGGTCCGGACAGCACCTCGAGGTCCGCCGCACCCAGCGCGTCGATCGCGGCCTGACCCCCGCCGACATAGCCGGCGACGGCGACCCGGGCGGATCCCGACAGGGTGCCGACCAGCCGGGCACCGTGGCTCAGCAGCGCCTGGGTCCGGCTGACCTCGAAGGCGAGCAGCCGGCGGAGTCCGGGACCTACCCGGTCGGCGCGCAGGTCGGCTTCGCTGACACCGAACCGCCGCAGGTCCTCGGCCGGCAGGTAGATCCTGCCGTTGCCGACGTCCTCGGCGACGTCCTGCCAATGCTCGATCAGCTGCAGCGCGGTGCACACCTCGTCGGAGAGCGCCAGCCGTTCCGGAGTGGCCATGTCGAACACGCCGAGGACGAGATGGCCGACCGGGTTGGCCGACAGCGTGCAGTAGTCGAGGAGCTGGTCGTAGGTGTCGTAGCGCTGCACGAGCTGATCCCGCCGGTTGGCCTCGACCAGCCGGTGGAACGGTTCGAGGGGCAACCCCCGCTCGTGCACGGTCACCGCGAGCCGCTGCAGGACGGCCAACCGCGGTGGGGTGTCGCCGACGAGCCGGTCGATGTCGTCGTCGACGGCGTCGAGGAGGGCGTCGCGGTCGCCGGGCGCCTCGTCCCCGGCGTCGTCGACGAGGCGGGCGAATCCGTAGAGGGCGATGAGGTGGCGACGCCAGCGGGCCGGGACCAGGCGCGAGGCCACCGGGAAGTTCTCCCGGCTGATCTTGCCGTCGATGGTGGCGAGGGTGGCCGGGGCATCCAGCCAGTCGCCGTCGACCGGCCGGACCGCGGTATCCGGGCCGGCCGGCCCGGGACCACCGCGGGCTGATTCCATCTGCCTGTCTCCCCACCTACGAGGGACCGTCATCCCTCACCCAAGATCAGATTAGTCGTGCAAGACGCCATCTGGGGGATCGGGGGGCGCGTGTCCCGGCGTGTCCTGCGCGACACAAGTCACTTGTCGTTGTCGCCTATTCCACCCGGGCCACTCCTTGCGCGATCGCGCGACAATCGTCACGGCAACCCAGACCGTAACGCTCCACCGCGGCCGGGTCAGCCCATTTCCCGGGGCTGCCTCGACCTGGTGGTGGGCACTGTCCCGGCGGCTAACGGCGTCGGAGGAGAGCCGACCGTTACGTGCCGGTCTGTCGGGATGGTAGCGGGGCGGGTCTCGCGGCTTCTCACGCGGTCTCGCGGACGACGAGCTCGGTGCGCATCAGCACCCGGCGCCGGCCCTTGCGGCCCTCGATCGTGTCGACCATCAGGTCGGCGAGCCGGCGGCCCATCTCCACGGCCGGCTGAGCCACGGTGGTGAGAGGCGGCCGGTGGCGGGCGCTGTTCGGGTCGTCGCCGAATCCGATGACCGCGACGGCGTCGGGCACCCGGACCCGCGCGTCCTTGAGCGCGCGCAGCGCACCGACCGCGCTCACGTCGGAGGCAGCCACGATGGCGTCGATCGGCACGCCCCGGGCGAGCAGGTCGGACATGGCCCGCTCGCCGCCCTCCTCGGTGTAGTCGCTGTCGACGATCAATCGCTCGTCCACCGGCAGGCCCGCCTTGGCCATCCCCTTGCGGTAACCGGCGAGCCGGTCCGTGGCCGAACGCATGCTCGGGATGCCGGTGATCATCGCGATCCGCCGGCGCCCGTTCCCGTGCAGGTATTCGACCGCCCGGGCCACCCCGCCGACGTTGTCCGCGTCGACGTAGCGGCATCCGGTGACGTCGAACGGCCGGCCCATGAACACCACCGGTACGCCGGTGTCCTGCAGGATCCGGCCCAGGGGGTCGCCGCGCTGCGGTGCGATGAGCATCACGCCGTCGACGTGCCGGCTGCCGACGTAGTGCTGCAGCCACAGCCGGTCGTCACTGGAGCGGGCCACGACGAGGATGAAGCGGAACGACGTCCGGGCCAACCCCGCAGTCACGCCCTCGATCATGTCCGCGAAGAACGGCTCACCGAACACGTGCCGCTGATCCTCGGCGATGACGACGCCGATGGTGTCCGAGCGGCTGGTCACCAGCTGCCGGGCGGCGAGGTTGGGCACGTATCCGGTGGCGGAGATCGCCTCGCGCACCGCCCGCTCCAGCTCCGGACTGACCGGCGTCGAGCCGCGGACCACCCGGGAGACGGTCGAGGGAGAGACGCCGGCCCGCTCGGCGACCCCGGTGAGCGTGGGTCGCGCCGGTCGCTCGGATTTCATCGGTGCTCCTCGCCCGCGGGTGCCAGGCGTCATTCTCGCCGGGCGGGCAGTGCGTTGGCGCGGGTCACGCCGGCGAACCAGTGACCGCTGTCCTTGATCGTGCGCTTCTGGGTGTCGTAGTCGAGATGGATGAGCCCGAACCGGCGGGCGTTGCCCCAGGCCCACTCGAAGTTGTCCATGAGCGACCACACGAAGTAACCGCGCAGGTCGACTCCGTCGCCGATCGCCCGGTGCGCGGCGCGGAAATGGGCGTCGAGGTAGTCGATGCGCTGCGGGTCCTGCACGGTCCCGTCGGCCTCGAGTACGTCGTCGAAGGCGGCGCCGTTCTCGGTGACGTAGAGCGGGGGAGCCTCGTAGTCCCTGGCGACCCGGGTCAGGACGTCGTAGAGACCCTGGTCGTCGATGTCCCATCCCATTGCCGTCGTCGGCCGCCCGGTGTCGATCGCCTGAATCTCCTCCGAGCCGACCCAGGCCGCGTTCGGCTCCGGGGTCGTCCCGGGCTGCGTGGCGCGCACCACGTGCCGGCTGTAGTAGTTGACTCCCAGGACGTTCAGCGGCAACCCGATCTGTTTCTCGTCGCCATCCTGGATGTGTTCGGTGCCGACGATCGGCTCGAGATCGGCCAGGACGTCGGCGGGATAGCGGCCGCGCAGGATCGGGTCGAGGAACAGCCGGTTGGAGATGCCGTCGACCCGGCGCGCGGCGTCGATGTCGGCGGCGTCGGCGCTTGCGGGGTCGACCGGGTAGAGGTTGAGCGTGATGCCGTAGTCGAGGTCGGCCCGGGCCGAGCGCATCGCCTCGACCGCGAGTCCGTGGCCCAGCATCAGGTGGTGCGCGGCCCGCACCGACGCCGCCGGCTCGGTCCGGCCCGGCGCATGGTGGCCGGAGGCGTAGCCGAGGAACGCTGCGCACCACGGCTCGTTGAGGGTGGTCCAGTCGCTGATCCGGTCGGCGAAGCGGGCGTGCACCGCGGCGGCGTAGTCGGCGAACCGGAGCGCCGTCTCCCGCACCGGCCAGCCGCCGGCGTCCTCGAGGGCCTGCGGCAGGTCCCAGTGGTAGAGGGTGACCCAGGGGCGGATCCCGGCGGTCAGCAGCTCGTCGAGCAGGCGGTCGTAGAACGCGACGCCGTCGGGATTGAGCCCGCCTCGCCCGTCCGGCTGGAATCGCGGCCACGCCAGCGAGAAGCGGTACGAGCCGACACCGAGCTCGCGCATCAGCGCGACGTCCTCGGGATAACGGTGATAGTGGTCGCAGGCGACATCACCGGTGTCGCCGCCGAGGATCTTGCCCGGGGTGTGGGCGAAGGTGTCCCAGACCGACCTGCCGCGGCCGCCTTCGTCCACGCCGCCCTCGATCTGGTAGCTGGCGGTCGCCGTACCCCAGAGGAAGTCCGCCGGGAAGGTGATCGGGTCCCTGATCGGGTGCCTGATCGGGTCATGGTTGGCCACGTTGTCGTCCTCTCCGGTCAGTACAGCCAGTGCGCGGCGGCCGGGATGTGTGCGTCGAGCTCCGGCCACAGCTCGGGGGGGATGTCGAGGGTGAGCTGCTCGACACACTCGTCCACCCGCTCCGGGCGGGAGAACCCGACCACCGTCGAGGCGATCCGCTCGTCACGGGTGGAGAACTGCAACGCGGCGGCGGCGAGAGGGGTCCCGTGGTGCGCGCACACCTCCTCCATGGCGCGGGCGGACGCCAGAACCTCGGGCGGGGCGCTGCGGTAGGCGTAGCGGTCGGAGGAGGCGCTCCCCTTGGCGAGAATGCCGCCCCCGAAGACCGCCGCGTTGACCACCGCGACCCCTTCCTTCACGGCGGCGTCGAGCAGCGGGTCGGCCGACCGGTCGAGCAGCGTGTACCGGTTGTGGGTCAGCAGGACCTCGAACACGCCGGTCCGGACGTACTGCTCCAGGAGCCCGACCGGGCCGCCGGCGACGCCGAGATGGCCGGCCAGACCTTCGTCGCGGATCCGGACCAGCTCCTCGACGGGTCCGCCGTCGGCCATGCCGTCGTCGAAGCTGATGTGCTCGGGGTCGTGCAGATAGAGGAGCGGGACCCGGTCCACGCCCAGACGCTGCAGGCTCTCCTCGATCGACCGCCGCACCCGCGTGCCGGAGAAGTCGCCGGAGGAGTCCCGGTCCACCTTCGTGGCCAGGACGAAACCCGGCGGCGGGCCGCCGGCCGCGCGCAGGGCGGTGCCGATGCGCCGTTCGCTCTCGCCGCCGCTGTACCCGTTGGAGGTGTCGAGGAAGGTGATGGGCCCGGCCAGCACCCGGGTCGCCGTGTCGATGCCGCGCTGCGTCGCGACGTCGTAACCGAAGGCCTCGGGCATGCTGCCGAGGACGCCGCCGCCCGCGCAGAGGGCGGAGACGGTGAGTCCGGTGCCCCCGAGGGGTCGGAGCCAGTACTGGGGGACGGTGGTCACCGGGCCTCCTCGATGCGGATCGGGAATCTCTGCATCCGGTCGACAGTAACGGCGACGTGGTCGAAGCGCGGAGTGGCGGGCGCCGGAACGGGGCGCTCGACCGCCACGGGCCGCGGCTGCATGCGCACGTAGACGACGTTGGTTTGTAGGACGGCCGTCGTGAGGGCGGCGGTGAGCAGATTCGGCGACACGTTGACTTTGCCGTCACCGGCAGCGCAGCATCAGTGCCGGTTCAGCGTGCGGCGATCGCCGCGTGATCGCCCGATCCCTCGGGGAGCGCCGTGTCAGTTCAGCCCGACGGTCCGACCGAGGTATTGGTGGTCGGTGGCACCAGCGGCATCGGCGCAGCCATCGCGAGTTCCTTCACCGCATCCGGGGCCCGGGTGCATGTCCTCGGCCTGCATGCCGACGCCGCGCCCGAAGCGCTGCGACGGGAGGCGCACGTCGTGGAACTCGACGTGACGCGGCCGGAGGGAGTCGAGGCGGCGATCGGCCAGGTGGGCTCGCTGCACGTCCTGGTCAACGCCGCCGGGGTCATCCACCGGGATGCCGAGTTCGAGCCGCAGGTGTTCGCCGAGGTGTTGCAGGTCAATCTGGTCGCCACCATGCGGGCCTGCGTCGCCGCCTACCCGGCCCTGAAGCTGACGGGTGGCAGCGTGGTGAATCTGGCGTCGATGCTCAGCTTCTTCGGGGGCGCCCGGGTGCCGGGCTATGCCGCGAGCAAGGGTGGCGTGGCCCAACTGACCAAGTCGCTGGCGGTGGCGTGGGGCCCGGACGGGATCCGGGTGAACGCGATCGCACCCGGCTGGATCCGCACGGAGCTCACCGGAGACCTGCACCGCGACCCTGCGGCGGCCGGGAAGATCGTCGCGCGGACACCGCTGGGCCGCTGGGGGGAACCGTCCGACGTCGCCGACGTCGTCACCTTCCTGGCCGGCTCGCAGGCACGGTTCATCACCGGGGCGATAATCCCGGTCGACGGTGGCTACCTGGTCGCCTGAGAGTCGGATGAGGAGTGATCTGATGACATCGTCGGGCGTGGTCATCGCCCCGTCGCCGTACATCCCCACGGAGATCGCCGTCCCGGCGGTGCCGGAGGATGACCGGATCTGGGTGCCCCAGGCGGACAACGTCTGGTTCCGGCCGCTGATGTTCAACACCGTCATCGGCCAGTGGTGCAACCTGCTGAAGGTCACCCGCTCCGGCATCGTGTCGCGCCATCGGCATCCGGGAGCGGTCTTCGGCTACGTCATCAGCGGAAGGTGGCACTACTTCGAGCACGAGTGGGTCGCCGAGGCCGGCCATTTCGTCTACGAGCCGGCCGGGGAGATCCACACCCTGTCGGTCCCGGAGGACTGCGACGAGACGATCACCTTCTTCAACATCTCCGGTGCGATGATCTACGTCGACGAGGCGGGCGTGCAGAACGGCTACGAGGACGTCTTCACCAAGATCGACAAGTGCCGGGAGCACTACGAGTCGGTCGGCCTGGGAGCCGACTTCGTGCAGCGGTTCATCCGCTGACCGCGACCGCTGCGCCCTCGTCGTCGAACTCGTGGTCGCCGCGGTAACCGTCGATGTTCTTGGGGAGCCGGAACCGGCCGCGGGCGACCAGCCAGACGACGGTCTCGGGCAGCCGCACCCGCATGATGAACAGCACGTTGGCCGGTGCCGCCGACAGTCCGAGGACGATCCGCCACAGGTATTCGTGGCCGATTCCGGTCCACAACAGCACGGTGACGACCGCGATCGCGATTACCTCACCGACGGCGAACATGAACTGCCACCGGTTGCCCATCACCTCCCGCTTGCTGTGCGGGAGGGACGGTTCGTCGGTCAAACCTGGACCGCATGAGCGCGGGGCGGTCGGCAGAGTACGGACTGCCTGCGGCTGGTGTCAACGCACAGCACGTGATGAGGAATTTCGTGCACCTGCCTGGCCGCCTCGGCTCACACTGGGTCCGGCTGCGTGCATGGGCCGTCGGCGACGGGGGTCGCGATGTGTCGGCTGCTCGGTGTTCGTTCACGTTCGGCGCTCGCGATGGTTGCGGTTGTTGCTGTGGTCACCGGCTGCAGTGGTGACCCGCACTCCGGTGTCACCGTGCTCGGGCCGGGCGGCGTGCTCGGCAATCCGATCCAGTCGGTGGTGGCTGAGCGTGATCGGGCCGGCGATCGGAGCTGGAATCATCTCGAAGTCGGACGGCAGCACGAGTTGGAGGGATACACCGTTCCGGACAGTGTCGTGGCCGGCCACCCTGTACGAATGTTCGTGTCGACGACCTTCCGCCGATTCCGGGTGGTGGCTTTTCGCATGGGTTGGTACCGCGGTGCCCTGGCGCGCCGGGTATGGATGTCGCCCTGGCTGCCGGGTCGCCGGCAGCATGCGGTGACCGTCACCGGATTGCGGAATCTCCCAGCGGCGCCGTGGATGCCGAGCCTCACGGTCGACACCGCGGGGTGGGTGCCAGGTGACTATCTCCTCCGGCTGGACAGCAATGTCGGAACGCACCGGAGATTCGTGCCGCTGACCGTGCGTACTCCGTCGGCCCGCGGCGCCGTCGTGCTGGTGAATGCCGACACCACATGGCAGGCATACAACGCCTGGGGAGGCTACAGCCTCTACCACGGCCCGGACGGGCTGCGCAGTGACCGGGCCAGGGCGGTCAGTTTCGACCGTCCGTACGACTACGGCGATGGCGCGGCGGACTTCCTGGCCAATGAGCTACCGGTCGTCGCCTTGGCTGAGCGACTCGGTGTGCGCCTGGACTACGTCACCGACGTCGATCTGCACCGCGACCCGGGGCTGCTCGACGGCGCCCGGGCGGTCATCTCCTTGGGACATGACGAGTACTGGTCGCCGGCCATGCGCAGGGCGGTGACCGCGGCCCGCGCCCATGGCACCAACATCGCATTTCTCGGCGCCAACGCCGTCTACCGCAAGATACGGTTCAGAAACGGCCCGCACGGAGCGGATCGGATCGAGATCAACTACAAGGACGACACCGACCCGATCGGCCGTACCGACCCGGCGCAGGTCACCACCCAATGGCGTTCGCCCCCGTCGAACGACCCGGAGAGCTCGCTGACCGGCGCCCTCTACCGATGCAACCCGGTGCACGCGACCATGGTGGTCACCGACGCCGCCAACTGGCTGCTCCGCGGGATCGTCCACAACGGCGAACGCATCCCCGGGCTGATCGGCGCCGAATACGACCGGGTGGACCGCGACGCGCCCACGCCGCAAAACATCACCGTGTTGACCCACTCCCCGGTGATCTGTGACGGCCAACGCGACTACTCCGACTCCGCCTACTACAGCACCCGCTCCGGCGCCGGAGTCTTCGACGCCGGTACCGGCTCGTGGATCTGCCCCCTGAAGGCCGGCGGCTGCCCCCAGGACCGCCACAGCCGGCGGGCGACCAGGGTTGTCACCGCGATCACCGCCAGGCTCATCAGACGATTTGCGGCGGGACCCGCCGCCTCGCCCGGTCGACGGGGTGGGATCGGCGGATGCGCCGCTCGCTATGGGCGCGCTGCCGACGATGCCATCGTCCACGCCCTCTGCCGCGCGACCACCATCGATGCGGGCGGGCTCGGCCTGTCGCCGCCTCGATGATCCGTACCCTGACGAGACAATTCCCGGATGTCTCCGTAGCGCGGCCCGTCGTTCGTGGTCGGCGGCCTCAACCGGCGAAAGAATGCCTGGCCGGCTTGCTGCCACGCGCCAGCCGGGCGGCGACGATGCGTCGGGCCTCGGCGCGCGCGTCGCGACGGACGCCGGCGAAGTAGGTGGTGGGATCCAGCGCGCCACTGACCCAGTCGCGCCCCTGTGCGTCGATCACCTTTTCGCGCTTGACCACGGCCACTCCCTCCACTCCGATTCGAGCATACCCGGCCGCAACGGCTCGATGCCGTATGCGCGCCAACCCGACGCGGCCCCGCTCATGTCGCCTGCACCAGGCCCGAGCCGAGCAGGTTGGCCAGGACCCGCACGAGTTCGACGTCGATCTGCGAGAGGTCGCCGACGTCGATCGCATCCACGGTGAGCATGCCGAGCTTCTGCGATCCTGCGGTGACCGCGACGGCGATCACCGTCCGGTAGTCGCCGGGGGCCGTGGGGGTGACCAACGGGTCGGCGTCGGTGTCCTCGATGAAGACGAGGTCGCCGCGGTCGACAAGGTCGAGGACGACGTCACCGTCGTCCGTTCCGGAGAGGAACTCCGTCCTGGGCAGGGTCGAGCGCCCGGCATAGGCCTCCCGGCTGAGGCGCTTGTGATGCGAGTCGGCCCGGTAGAACGCGCTGCGCGCCCCGGGCACGGTGAGCAGAACGGCGGCCTCGACCACCGCTTGGCGCAGCTTTCCGGCGATCGTGGCCCGCGCCGACCGTCCGGACGCGTCGGCCATCTCGCCGAGATAGCTGGTGATGGGCGCGAAGGCGCCGTTGAGGGCGGTCCCGAGCACCTCTTCGGCGTCGATGGCGATCTGTGCCGCGCTGCGGATCCGACGGGCGTCCCGGATCTGCTTCAGAGCGCCACATCCGACGACGACACCGGTGAGCACCGCCCCCAGAGCCAGCAGGAGCATCCGCCGGCCGGCGTGCGCGACGCCCGCCTCGGCCGAGAAGATGTAGGCGCCCCCTGCGGCGGCGACGGCGAGAAGGTTGAGCAGACCTCCGAGCCAGCGGGGCCGCAGCCACTCCCGGAGGCCCGTGTCGTCGGCGGTGCCTACCAACGGGCCTCCGCGTGCCGTCCGCCCTGAGTCATAGCGGGGAGCGTAGCGCCGGATACCGACAAATCAGCACGCTCCCGCTCCGGTGTCAGGAGGTGGAGCGGCGGTCGGTGGGAGCCGCGACGGCGCGACGGAGGCGGATGCCATCCTCCTGTTCGGACTGCTCGAGGGCGAGTTCGAGGGTGGCGAGCGCGTCGTGCAGCCACGGCAACCAGCGCTTGTCCAGGGCACGGAGCCGCCGGCGGGTGGCGAGGATCTCGACGTCGATGCGCCGGACCGCCTCCTGCGCGGCGGCCGTCCGGACCCCGGCCAGCAGCGCCGTCCGGGACGCCGCAGACGCCGGGACCACCGCGGCGTTGCCCGCCGGGAAGTCCGGGTCGCCGGCGGGACTCGCGAGTCTGGCGTCGGCGGGATAGCGCAGGCCCATGGCCGTCGTCCACACCACCTCGACGTCGACCGGATGGGGCGCGTCGGCCTTGCGGACGACGTCCTGTCCGCCCAGCAGGGCGGCACGCAGCAGCCAGGTGCGCAGGTCGTCGCACGCGGCCGCCCACTCCGTGCCGCATTGTGCGGCCCGGGCGCGGAGTCGCTCCTGCTCGGGGATGAGGATGCGCAGCTTGCGGTCGAGTTGGTCGCGGCCGCGCTCCGCGGTGCCGAGGCGGCGGCGCAGCCACATGCGTCCGGCGCGGCCGGGCGGGATCCTGCCGGGTAGCGGCACGACTCACCCCCCGGCCGGATCGTGCGCATCGAGGAACCGCGCCGACATCATGGTCAGCTCGCGTCTCGGCAACACGTTCGCGACGTCCCAGCAGCGGTCGAGGGTGTCGGAGAGCTCGCGCCGCTCGCTGCGGTGCTGGTCGACGAGCCGTTGTTCGAATTCGGTCGCGAAGTGCAGGTAGAGCTGGTCGGTGGCGTTGAGCGCGGACGCGCCGACGATCTCGGCGAGTTCGCGGACCTGCCGGGCGCGCGCGAGTGCCGCCAGGAGTTGGGCGGCGAGTTCGAGGTGGTCGTCGCGGGTGCGGCCCGGACCGGCGCCGCTGCGCATCAGGCGGGACAGCGATGCCAGCGGGTCGACCGGCGGGTAGACGCCGCGCGCATGAACGTCGGGCGCCAGCACGATCTGACCCTCGGTGATGTAGCCCGTCAGGTCGGGCACGGGGTGGGTGATGTCGCCGGCCGGCATCGTGAGGACCGGGAGGACGGTGACCGAGCCGGTCTTGCCGTGGATCCGCCCGCACCGCTCGTACAGCGAGGCCAGGTCGCTGTAGAGGTAGCCGGGATACGCCCGCCGGCCGGGCATCTCGCCACGTGCGGATGAGACCTCGCGCAGCGCCTCGGCGTAGCTGGTCATGTCGGCGAGTACGACGAGCACGTGCCGGTCGAGCTCGAACGCCAGGTGTTCCGCGACGGTGAGGGCGATGCGCGGGGTGAGGATCCGCTCGATCACCGGGTCGTCGGCGGTGTTGAGCAGCAGGAGGAGTTCGCCGGCCGCGGAGCGTTCCTCGAGGCTCGCCCGTACGGCGTCCGCGTCGGTGTGGGTGAGGCCCATCGCGGCGAAGATGACGCTGAACGGCTCGGTGCCGGCCGTCGACTGGGCGGCGATCTGCGCCGCCAGCTCGAGATGCGGCAGCCCGGCGACCGAGAAGATCGGCAGCTTCTGGCCGCGGACGAGCGTGGTGAGCGCGTCGATGGCGGAGACGCCGGTGAGGACCGGTTCGGCCGGGGGATCCCGGTGGGTGGGGTTGAGCGGGTAGCCGGCCACCGGCGCGCTGTGCGCACCGGAGACCGGAGCGCCGCCGTCCACCGGCTCGCCGCGGCCGTTGCAGGTCCGGCCCAGCCACCCGGGGCCGACCGGGATCCGCAGCGGTTCTCCGGAGAAGGACACCCGGGTGCTGGTCGGGGCCAGCCCCGCGGTGCCCTCGAAGACCTGGACGACGGCGAGGTCCCGGTCGACCTCGAGCACGAGCCCGTGCCGATCGGCCGTCTCCGCACCATCCCCGGCCAACCGGATCACCGCGAACTCGTCCCAGCCGACACCGGACACGTCGCGAGCGACGAGCAGAGGACCGCGCAGCTCGTCGACGCCGTACTCGACGGCGAGCCGCGGCAGGGTCGCCGGGCCGACCTGCGGAGCGGCATCGGGACCGGTCATGGGATCGCCGCCAGGACGCCCGACATCTGCCGACGCCGCTCCGCGATGCCGATGGTGTCGTCGGGCGGAGTCTCGCGCGCAGCACTGAGCAGCGGGGAGAAGTCGAGCTCCTCGATGTCTGCGGCCGGGACGCCGCGCTCGACCAGCGCGTCGCACTCGTCGACGACCGCGAGCACGGCGTCGATCAGCGCGGCCGCCTTGCCGGCGGTGCAGTGGGCGTCGTTCTCCGACAACCCGCTCTGCTGCAGGACCCCCTCGCGCAGCAGGCGCCCGGCCAGCAGCACCACGCGTTCGTGACCGGGCAACGACCCGGCGCCCACCAGTTCGGCCAGGTCGCCGAGCCGGTCCGCCTCGGCGAGCAGGCCGGTGACCCGGGCTCTGCGGGTTGCCCAGTCGGGGTCGCCGTTGCGGGAGTACCAGCCCCCGAGTTTCTCGGCGTCCCGGGAGAAGGATCCGGCCCACCCGACCGCGGGGTAGTGCCGGGCGTAGGCGAGGTCGCGGTCGAGGCTCCACAGCGCCCGCACGAAGCGTTCGGTGTGCGCGGTGACCGGCTCGGTCGTATCGCCGCCCGGCGGGGACACCGCGCCGATGATCGTGACCGATGCCTCGGCGCCGCCGAGAGTGACGACCCGGCCGGCCCGCTCGTAGAACGCGGCCAGCGCGGAGGGGAGTGCCGCGGGATAGCCCTCCTCCGCCGGAAGCGCCCCGGACCGCGAGGCGAATTCGCGCAGCGCCTCGGCCCACCGCGAGGTCGAATCGGCCACCACGACCGCGTGATAGCCCATGTCGCGGAAATGTTCGGCGACCGTGACGCCGGTGTAGATGCTGCTCTCCCGGGCCATCATCGGCATGTTGGACGTGTTGGCGATGATCACGGTGCGTTCGGCCAGTCGGCGGCCGGTGCGCGGATCGGTGAGCTCGGCCAGTTCGGCGAGCACGTCGGCCATCTCGTTTCCCCGCTCACCGCAGCCGACGTAGACGATGACGTCCGCCGTGCACCACTTGGCGACCTGCTGCAGCAGCATCGTCTTGCCGGTGCCGAACCCCCCGGGCACGGCGGCACTACTTCCGCGCGCGACCGGAAACACCGTGTCCAGGACACGCTGGCCGGTGAGCAGCGGCTCGGCGGCGTCGATCCGCCGGCGGATCGGACGGGGCCGGCGGACCGGCCAGTCGGTGCCGATCCGGATCGGGGTACCGGCGACGGTGGCGAGCGTGTCGTCGGGTCCGTAGTCGCCGGGGTCGGCGAGCTGATCGATCGTCCCGCCGACGCCGGGCGGGACGAGGATGCGGTAATCGACGCCGCCGGCACCGGGAAGTGTGCCGAGCACGGCCCCCTCGGCGACCGTCGCTCCTTCGCTGGTCGTCGGCCGCCACGCCCAGGCCGTGGCCGCCTCTGTCCGTTCGGTGCTCGGGACGAGCCAGGTCGGCGCGGAGGTGAGCGGGCGGAGCAGCCCGTCGAAGACCCCACCCAGCAACTCGGGGCCGAGTCGCGCGGAGAGCGGTCGGCCGGTCGCGGTCGCCGGGTCACCGGCAGCGAGGCCACCGGTGTATTCGTAGGCCTGGACGGAGACCTGGCGCCCGCGGATCGCCACCACCTCCCCGGGAAGTTCCTGGGCACCGAGTCCGACGAGCTCGGACATCGCCACGCCGCCGAGTCCGTCGATCTCCACCAGCGGACCGCTCACCCGCACCACGCGGCCAGTGCCTCCCGGAGCGGCTACCTCGCTGTCCACAGTTGCTCCACGTCGATTTCGGCGATGGCGCGGTCGACGAGTGACGTCACCGAGGCGTCGACACTGCGGCCGTCGGGGGTCTCGGCGACGAGCCCGCCGTCGGGCAGGTCGCGCACGATGGCGAGGTCGCCCAGCTGGTCGCGGATGCTGTCGGACAGCCGGGCCTGCCGGGCCGGGTCGGTGAGCAGGTCGCGGACGGCGGCGCGGGTCCGACGGCGCAGTTCGTCGTAGGCGCTGCGCTGCGCGGCCAGGACGACGGCGCGCGCCCTCCGCCGGTCCCGGGCCCGCTCGACCGCCAGCAGTGCCGCCGTGTCGGCATCGCGCCGGGCCCGGGCGTCGGCGAGCAGCGCCGCGGCCTGCTCCCGTGCCGCGGTGAGCACCTGTCGTCCGTCCTCCTCGGCCTCCGCCCGGATGCGCTCGGCATCGGCGTGCGCGTGCGCGATCAGGGCCGCACGGAGGGGCTCCAGTGCGGTACGGCGGGCCTCGGCAGCCTTGGTCATTTCGGCATCACGACCGTGAGCGGGGCCTGCGGTGCCGCCCGGCGGGTGCCGAGCGCGGCGGCGGCGTCCGCGGTGAGGATGACGACCGCGACCGAGTCCGGCAGCGCGTTCCAGGCCGCGCAGGCCTGCTCGGCGCTGTCCGCCGGGTAGATGCGGGCGCCGGCGAGGGCGAATCCCCCGACCCTCGGTTGCGCACCGATCGCGGCGACCTCGCTCACGACTTGCCGATCAGGATCACCGACACGACCAGTCCGTAGATCGCGATTCCCTCCGCGAGCCCGACGATGACCATCGCCCGGCCGAACAGCTCCGGTCGTTCGCTCATCGCGGCGATGGCCGCGGATCCGGTGTAGGCGACCGCGATGGCCGCGCCGATCGACGATCCGGCGACCGCGATGGAGGCGCCGATCAACGCCGCGCCGTTCGCCGACTTGGCCGCGGCGGCCGCCGCGGCGACATGCGGCACCGTCGCCGCGGACGACGGATCGGCGGTGAACGCGATCGCGACGAGCACCAGCGCGGCCAGCAGCAGCACACCGTTGGCGGCGAGCACGACCCGCAACGCCGCGCGGCCGCGTCTACGGGCGAGCCAGCCGGTGAACACCGCGACCACGACGAGCGCGGGCAGGGCAACGGTCCAGGTCACGATCGCACCTCCGAAATGGCTAGCGGCACGTGCCACGGCCGGAACGGCCGCCCCTCGGTGTCGAAGACCCGGGAGAAGAGTTCGTAGTACTCGAGCCGGAGCGCCTGGATCCCCGCGACCAGTGCCTCCAGTGCGAACGCCAGGGTGGTGCCGACGACGAAGACGAGCGCACCGAGCGCGGCACCGAGCGGCCCGCGCGCCCACAACCCGGTGGTGGCCTGCCAGATGACGGCGCCCAGGGCGGCGTGCGTCAGGCCGAACGCGGCGAGCCGGGCGAAGCTGACGAGGTTGGATCCGAGCCGGATCACCAGATCGAACAGCTGGATGCCGGCCTGGGCCGCCCCGGCGCCCCCACCACCGGCGGCGAGCAGGAGCCCGATGAACGCGACCGTCATCCCACCGACCGCGCCTGCGGCGCCGAGCAGGGTGAGCCAGGCGGCGTGCAGGTAGATCCCGCCGGCCACGGCGCCGAGTCCGAAGAACAGCGCGGCACCGGCGAGGCCGGACGGCGCGTAGATCGCGAGCCGCCACCCGCCCTCCCGGAACCGGTTGATCGAGCCGAGGGCGTAGGCGCCCGCGAGCAGCAGTGCACCGACGGCGACGGCCGCCCCCAGGAGGGGAACGGCGTGGTCGAGCGGGGCCAGCCACACCACGGGTACGACGTGTGTCGGCCCGAAGAATTCGCCGTACAGGGCGCCGAAGACCATGCTGGCCAGCCCGGCCCCGGCGAGGAAGAGCCAGGCCGGACGGAGCCGGTCGAGGCGGTGCCACCACCGCATCCGGATGGCGATGGCGGCGAGCACCAGCAGAGCGCCCTCACCGACGTCGGCGAACATCATGCCGAACATGACGACGTAGGCGAGGCCGGCGATCACCGACGGGTTCACGTCGGCGTAGGGGATCGTGGCGTAGGTCTCGATGAGCGGGGCGAACTCCCGGGCCGCGCCCTCCTGCGGCAGTTGGGTCGGAGGCTGGACACCCGGCGGCCGCGGCAGCGGCACCACCGCACCCCCGACGCCTGCGACCCGCTCGGCGAGGCGCGCCAGGGCGTCCGCCGGAATCCACCCGGCCAGCGCGGCGACGCTGCCGCGGTTCACGGCCTGTGCCGACCGCTGCTCGAGCAGTGCCTCGCCGGCGATCAGGTCGAGGCGCCCGTCGCGCTCGTAGCGGTCGAGGTCCGGTGCGTCCGGGTCGAGCGCCGCCGCCGTGGCGCCGCTCGCCTGCAGGTGCTGCAGCCGCGCGGCGGCCGGGGTGGGACGCAGCGCCACGTCGCCGTCGGCGGTGATGTCGTCCAGCTCGACGGTGCCCTCGTCGGCGACATGGACCAGTAGGTCGCGCAGCTCGGGCCGCGGCACCAGAAGCGCGACCCGCTTCATGCTGACCGGGTGCAGGGCGTCATGCCACCGCATCGAAGGCCTCCATCGGCGCACCGCCCCGCGCGGCCAGCTCGAGCGCGGCGCGTACCCGCCATGCGTCCGTCGCCATCATCGCCACCGCCCCGACCAGGACTTCCGGCCCAGGAGAAGCATGTCGCACCAGTACCGAGCCGTCACGCTCGACGCGCGTCCACCAGCGCGCTTCCGCGCGCCACAGCTCGGCCGGATCGTCGACCGCGGCGATCGCCCACCGGGCGGAGGCCGGCAGCGCGGCGGCGAATTCGGGCAGCGAGGCGGCCGACAGAGCGGACGGCCCGACGACCCGCGCCGCGGCGCCGGCGGCGCGGTCGGGCAGCTCGCGGCGCTGCAGGAGGATCTCCCGGGCGATGAGCAGCGCGGTCGCCCCGGCTGCCCAGTCGCGCGCGGGGGGCACCGCCGCCATCACCCGGTCGGCCAGCGTCGTACGCATCGCCAGGCCGATCTCGCGGGCGCTGTCCCCGCCGGGATCTCCCCACGAGGAGGTGCCCAGCACGCGCCGGAGCTCGCCGGCGCTGGTGGTGCGGGCCAGCCGCGGCCACGTGGTCGACAACAGGCCCAGCCGGTACGGCGCCGGAGGCTCGGCGCCGGTCAGCCCGCCCAGGTGGTCGTCGACGTTGGCCGCCTCGAGGACGCCGAGGAGAACACGCAGCATGGTGACGCCCTCCCGGGGCATCCAGCCGGCGAGCACCCGAAGGTTCCACACCACGGTGCCGACGACGGCGCGTTGCGCCTCGTCCAGGTTCTGCTCGGGACGGATGTCGTGGCCGTACGGCGAATGGGCCAGGATCAGCAGCGCCGCGTCGACCGACGAGGACGCCGCGAGGTCGCGGACCGCCGTCCGGCCGAGGCAGCGTTGGATCATCGCTCGGGCCCGGACGCTGCCGGCGACCCAGCCCGCGCTCACGGCGCGCCGCCCGCACCGACGTCGGTGGGCTGACCGTCCCCGATGAGCAGGTGCACCGACTCGACGACGCGGGAGACGTAGGACGGCATGCGCTCGGCCGCCCGGGTGGCCACCTCGGCCGCCTCGTGCTCGGCGGCGACCCCCGCCGCGGCGGACTCGGCGGCGCTGCGGGTGCGCGCCTGTTCCCCGGCGCCGGCACGGGCGACCTCGGCCTGTTCCCGGGCCGCGGTCACCACGTCGCGCGATGCGGTGGCGTGCTGCGCCCTGGTCTGCTCGGCGTCGCGGCGGGCCTCGTCGACGATCCGGGCGCACTCGCGCTCGGTCGTCGCGAGTTCGGCGAAGACCGGTTCCAGCTCGGCGGTGAGGTCGGCGCCGCGATCGGTGGGCACGCCCGCGGCGCTCGCTGCGCCGGGCGCCCCGGCCGGCCGGAACCGGTACAACAGGTCACGTACCCGCGGCATCTGCATGCTCCTTCGGCACCTCGCTGGCACGGCCCAGCGTTCTCGCCACGGACCATCACGGTCCAGGGCACAAAGTCCGCTCCCTCCGCGCGCCCCGACGATTTTCCGCCCACATCGGCGCCGACCGCACCCATTCGCGGGTTGTCCGCGCGTCGACCGGCCATCGTTGGTTCCTGCGTCCGGCGCCGCTCCGTGGGATGATCGGCCGATGCCGGCATTGCGGACCGTTTATGTCTCGCTCGTCGCCGCGGCTGTCACGGCTGCTCTCGTCTTCGCCCCCTCGGTCGGTGCGACCCCGCTGGCGACATCGACGCAGGGCACGGCTGCCCGCACCGGATCGCCTGGAGCCCCTGGCGCCGGCGATCCCTACTTCCCGCGCCAGGGCAACGGCGGCTACGACGTCTCCTCCTACCGGCTGAAGGTCTCCTACGTCCCCGCCGCGCTCCATCTGGCCGGCAGCGCCCACATCACCGCGCGCGCGACGCAGTCGCTGTCCCGGTTCGACCTCGACCTCCGGCGCAATCTCGTCGTCTCCTCCGTCCGGGTCGACGGCAGGCCGGCCCATGCGGCGCAGCCCGCGGCCCAGGTCCAGGAGCTCGTGATCACGCCGGGACGCGTCCTGCGGCGGGGCGAGCGGTTCACCGTCGATGTGTCCTACGGCGGGAAGGTCGCCCCGGTGACCGATCCGGACGGCTCCCTGGACGGGTGGATCCCCACCGACGACGGGGTTTTCGTGGCGAGCGAGCCGCAGGGGTCACCGACCTGGTTTCCGGTCAACGACACCCCGACGGACAAGGCGACCTACGCGGTCTCGGTCACCGTCCCGGCCGGGATCACCGCGGTCTCCAACGGCGCATTGACCGGCGTGCGTCGGCACGCCAACCACACCACCTGGTCGTGGCAGCTGAGCCGGCCGGTCTCGAGCTACCTGGTGACCGCGACGCTCGGGAAGTTCGATCTCTCCCGCGGCCGGACCCCGGCGGGCGTGCCCTGGTTGATCGCGGTGGATCCGACGCAGAAGGCCAAGGCCGACCCGGTGCTGGCGAAGCTGCCGAGCATGGTCGATTACTTCAGCCGGGTCTACGGGCGCTACCCCTTCGGTCACGCCGGTGCGATCGTCGACAACGCACCCAAGGTCGGTTACGCGCTCGAGACGGCGACCCGTCCGGTGTTCGACCGGGCGCCCGACGAGCTCACTCTGGCCCACGAACTCGCGCACCAGTGGTACGGCGATGACGTCACCCTGGCGCGCTGGCGCGACATCTGGCTCAACGAGGGCTTCGCGGAGTTCTCCTCCTGGTTGTGGGACGAGCACACCGGCGGCACGACCGGCGCCGAGTACCTCAAGAAGCTGCTCGCCCTTCCCGCCGGCAACTCGGTGTGGAACCCGCCGCCGGGCAACCCGGGCGCCGCGGACCAGATCTTCTCCAACTCCGTCTACGAGCGCGGTGCCGGAACGCTGCAGGCCCTGCGCGAGAAGGTGGGGGACCGTACCTTCTTCCGCATCATGCGCGGGTGGCTTGTCGCGCACCGTTACGGCAACGCCCGGGTCCCCCAGTTCGTCGCCTATGCCGAGCGGGTCGCGCACCGTGACCTGACCGCGTTCTTCCACAACTGGCTCTACCGGAAGGGCAAGCCGCTGACCTGAGCGTTCGGTCAGAGGTGCCCGATGACGCCGACGGGGATCGTGTTCGCGCACCGGGCGACCAGGTGGAGGGTGTCGCCGTTGTTGCCGATCCCGGCCGCTTGCCACGCGTCGGGGCCGTGGATCGACTCGGAAGAGGTCAGGACGGCAAGACTGTCGTTCGCGCCGGAGGACGTGGTCCACCAGGCGCCGCCGGACACCGGCTTGGAGCCGGTCGGGCAGACGGCCTTGCCGCTGGTGCCGCCGGGATAGCCACCTGGATCAACGTCGCGTGGCTGACCTGTCCGGCCGGCACGCACGTCGCCTGCACCACGGTGTACGCCGCCCCCGCCCCGATCGGAGTTCCTATGGAGTAGGCGCTGAGGCCGTCCAGGCTCAGGGTCAGGTCGGACGGCACGGCATTGCTGGGACCCCTCCTCACATGCGGCTCGGCCGCGGACGGCCCGGCATGCCGCAGCGATAGTGAGAAGAGGTCCCAGACCCGGCGCTGATACCCGCCGCGGCCGTCCTAGGAGACCCCCTCGATGATCCTGATCTCGCGCTCGGCTCCGTCGCCGAGGGCGGTCAGGGCCTTCTGGTAGTCGGGGCTGTGGTAGGCGGCCACGGCCTGTTCGACGCTGTCGAACTCGATCAGCGTGGTCCGTTCGGTGGTCCCCGATTCGAACGCGTGCGCCGGGTTGCCGCGCGCGAGGAATCGCCCTCCCGCGGCCCGCATGGCGGGACCCGCGAGCTCGACGTAGGCAGCCAGCCGGTCGGCATCGCTGATCGTCGTGAACGTGTTGATCCAGTAGGCCTTCGCCATTCCTGCCTCGCCTCGTCGCTCGACTGTGAGAGCTCCGATCCTGCCAGGGCCGCCGATTGTCAGCCCAGGAGCAACCCGGCGGCGAGCAGCATGACGACGGCGGTGGTGCCGTGCATCGCGTAGGCGAGGATTTTCGGGCCGCCGTTGCGGAGGACGATCACCGCGTCGCCGATCGGGATGACGGCCGCCGCCAGCATGAACCAGCCGAGGGCGTGCGGCGGGCCGGCCAGGATCAGTGCGAGCAGGACCAGGCCCGAGGCGAGGTCGCGCACAGCCTTGACGGACAGATAAGCCGCCGCCTTCTGCGCCTCCGGTTCGATGGCGACGCCGAAGCCCGCCGCGGACTGCCGGGGCGCGAAGAAGAAGCGCAGTCCGACGACGGTGATGCCGACGCAGATCAGCCACGACAGTCCGTCGGCGACGTGGACGGCGGTCATCGGGCCGCCCGTACCTTTCGCACCCGCCGCGCGTAGAGGAACCGACCGGCGGTCCGCCAGACGATGCGGGCCGCGGCCGGCATCGCCCCGAGCAGAGTGGACCGCTCGGCCGGGTCGGCGTCCTCGAGGACGGCCCCGAGGAAGATCAGTCGTTGGCTCTTGGACGCCGTCGCCACAAAGTGCTCGCCCAACGCGTTCCATTCGTCCTGGGTGAGGTGCCGGCCGGCGAGGGGCAGCAGGTGGATCTCCTCGTCGTCGAGGTGCTCGACGAGTACGGCCCGGTGGTCGGCGAGGGCAGCGACGAGCCGGTCTCTCGTAGACCCGCTCGCCGCGGCCTGCCAGGCCGGCAGTGCCGCCATCGCCTGCTGCAGGGTGCGGGTGATCTGCTGGTGCTGCTCCTCCATGCGCACCACCACATCGGCGTGGACGTCGACCCGGGCGTGCAGCAGGGGCCAGATCAGTTCGTCCTCTCCGTGGTGGTGGGAGTGCAGCCCGGCCTGATACCAGCGCAGGTGGTCGGCCAGGACCCGCGCCCGCTCCGTGTCACCGGCCGGTACGGCGGCGACGAGCCGGGCGAGGAGGTCGGATTCGCGCCGGAAGGCGCGGTGGATGACGACCATCTCGTGCGTGTCCGGCCCTCGCTCGGCGACGTGTCGATCGTCGGTGGTCATGAGGTCTCCTTTGCTTCGATGTCAGGGGGTCAGTTCGCCACGCGGGCGTCCTGCCAGGGGTCGCTGTCGACGAAGTGGGTGTCGAAGCGGTCCTGGAGGGCGAGCAGGGTGTCCCGGGGCTCGAGGCCGGCGCGCACCTTGACGACGTGCCGGAAGTAGTCGAATCGCTCGACACCGGGCGTGATGACGATCAGCGCCTCGGCGGTCGAGCCGCGGTGGGCGGCGAAGGCGTGGGACCGTCCGGGCGGGACGACGAGCAGGTCCCCGGAGCGGGCGGCGACGACGTCGTCGCCGATCAGGACGTCGAGGGTGCCGTCGAGGATGTAGAAGAGCTCCGCGGAGTTGTCGTGCCGGTGCGGCATCGCGCCGTCGGCTCCGCGGGGGAGCGCGATGCGGTGGCTGCTGAGCGCGCCGCCGGTCGCGCTGCTGTCGGCGAGGAGTACGTGGCCGATCGAGTCCAGCGGCTCACCCTCGTCGGCCCGGATGAGGACCGCGTGCTGAGTCAGGTTCACAGACATTGCGTGGCTCCTGTCGGTTGAGGTGCGGCTTCCACTGTCGGGGAGCGCGGACGATCGGTCCAACAGATAGTCACGATGATCATCATTGATATCATCGATGGATGGAACTGCGTCAGCTCGAGCACTTCGTCGCGGTCGCGGACGAACTGCACTTCACCCGGGCCGCAGCCCGGGTGCACGTGGGCCAGTCCAGCCTCAGCGCCTCCGTCGCCGCATTGGAACGGGAACTGGGCGACGCCCTGTTCGTCCGGGACAACCGGCGGGTCTCGCTGACCCAGGCCGGGCGGGCGTTGCTCCCGGCCGCCCGCCGGGTGCTCGATGCCGTCGACGACGGGCGTGACGCGGTGGCCGGGGTGCGGGGGGTGCTGCACGGCGAGTTGCACGTGGGAGCCATCCAGACCCTGGGGTGTGTGGATCTGAGCGTGCTGCTGGCCGTCTTCCGGGGGGCCCATCCGGAGGTCACGATCCGGGTGACCCACGGCGCGGCCGGAGACCTCGCCCGCGCGGCCGCAGACGCGGAGCTCGACATCGCCTTCGTGGACGGCCCGATCGACCGGACTCGGCTCACCCGCGCGACTCTCGGCCATGACGACCTGGCCCTCGCGGTGCCGCGTGCCGATCCGCTTGCCGCCCGAACGACGATCCGGTTGGGGGACAAGGCGCTCCGCAAGCGGGAGTTCGTCGAGTACCGCGCGGACTCGGCCCTCCGGGCCCAGATCGATGCGGCCTGCGCCGCGGCCGGGCTCGCCCGGCGGGTCAGCTGTGAGGCGAGCACCATGCAATACCTGGCCGAGTTCGTGGCGCGGGGACTCGGGGTGTCCGTCCTGCCGCCGGCCGCGATCCGCGCCGTGGCCGACGACGTCGTCGCCGTCCCGATCACCCCCGCGCTCCGCCGGGACATCTACGCCGTCGTCGGCGCGGGGCGACCGCCCACCGGCGCGACCCAGGCCCTGTTGGGCCTGGTCGAGTCCGGCACCGGGCGGCTGTAGCGCCCCCACACCGTCGTGCCGGCTGGTTCAATCAGGCGATGAGCAGGTCGGACGGTGGCCCGGCGTCGCCCGTCGACCGGGCGGACGCACATCACTCGCTCTACCGCGAGGTTGATCGCCTCGCCGGTGAATTCTCCGGTGTCGTCTCGGTCAGTCGCGCCGGCGACGTCCTGTTCGAGCGGGCCTACGGTCTGGCCGACCGCCGGCACCGGATCGCCGCGAGCAGCGACACGATGTTCGCCATCGCCAGCGGCTGCAAGGGGTTCACCGCGCTGGTCGTCGCCGACCTGATCGCCGAGGGTGCGCTTGCCTGGGACACCCGGGCGCGCGCGGTGCTCGGAGCCGACCTCCCGTTGATCGCGGACGAGGTCACCGTCGAACAACTCCTCGCGCACCGGTCCGGAATCGGGGACTACCTCGACGAGGAGGTCGAGGACGACTGGCCGGCGCGGGTGCGCATCCAGGACCTGGTCGACACCGCCGACTTCCTTCCCGTCCTGGGCGGCTTCCCGACGGTCTTCCGAGCGGGGGAGCGGTTCGCCTATTGCAACGGCGGCTACGTCGTGCTCGCCCTCATCGCCGAGCGCACAGCGGGGTCGTCGTACCACGATCTCGTCAGCGAACGCGTCCTCGCCCGCGCGGGCATGGCAGACACGGGGTTTCCGCGTTCGGACGACCTGCCCGGACGCGCCGCGACGGCCTACCTCGACGACGGCCGCACCAACGTCTTCCATCTCCCCGTCCGGGGCAGCGGAGACGGCGGGGCGTATTCGACGGTCGGCGATCTCCGGGCGTTCTGGACGGCGCTGTTCGCCGGTCGGATCCTGCCGACGGACGTCGTGGCCCGGATGGTGGCGCCGATCAGCGACGTGCCGGAGTCCCGGAGCCGTTACGGGCTGGGCTTCTGGCTGCACGCGGAGGGTCGGACGGCCTATCTCGAGGGCGCGGACCTGGGCGTGTCGTTCCGCAGCGCGCACGATCCGGGATCCGGCGTGACGTGGACGGTCATGTCCAACACGACCGACGGCGCGTGGCCGATCGCCCGACTGCTGATGGACCGGCTCGCCGGTCGATGACCGGGCGGGTCCCACCCGACCACACTCGTCGGTTGCCCACGGTGCGGATCCCCGCCCTATGCCCTTGCTCCGCTGGGCGGAGCAAGGGCATAGGGCCGGGAACAGGCATCATCGTGCGTCGTACCCGCACATCCGGACGGTCCGACCGTCGCCTCGTGGCCGGCGCTGTCAGGGCGTAGCGCTCGGGTCTGAGACGAGGTCACCCTGTCCGTCTTCTCCCTCGACCAGAACGAGACAGTCCTGGCCATACGGACCTGACGCGGCTCACGACGAAAAGTGTCCGAGGGGGTGTGATCCTGCAAGACATCCCGGACTGATGTCTCAGGACATCCCGGACAGGGTGCGGCCAGTCTTCGCAGGTGTCGAAGACGCGTCTGGTCATCACCGCTGTCGTGCTCGAGGGCCGGCCCGCCGCCGAGGTCGCGGCCGCCTACGGGGTGTCCAGGTCCTGGCTCTACGAGCTGCTGGCCCGCTACCGGGAGGAGGGCGAGGCCGCGTTCACACCGCGGTCCCGCCGGCCGCGGACCTCACCGCGGACCACCGCCCCGGCCACGGTCGAGTTGGTGGTCCGGCTCCGCAAACAGCTGGCCGGCGCCGGGCACGACGCCGGCCCGGCCACCATCGCCTGGCACCTGCACCACCAGCACCGCATCCAGATCTCGACCGCCACCGTGGCCCGGATCCTGACCCGGGCCGGCCTCATCGACCCGGCCCCGAAGAAACGGCCCAAGGCCTCCTACATCCGCTTCCAGGCCGACATGCCCAACGAATGCTGGCAGTCCGACTTCACCCACTACCGGCTCGCCGACGGCACCGACACCGAGATCATCACCTGGCTCGACGACCACTCCCGCTACGTCCTGCACTGCTCCGCGCATCAGCCGGTCACCGCCCGCACCGCCCTGCACACCTTCACCGCCGCGGCCACCGAACACGGTCCGCCGGCCTCCACCCTGACCGACAACGGCATGATCTACACCGTCCGCCTGGCCACCGGCCGCGGCGGGCAAACCGCCCTGGAAGCCGAACTACACCGCCGGCACATCGTCCAGAAGAACTCCCGCCCCAACCACCCGACCACCTGCGGCAAAGTCGAACGCTGGCAGCAGACCCTCAAGAACTGGCTGCGCGCCCAACCCGCCCAGCCCACCACCGTCGAGGAACTACAGACCCTGCTCGACCACTTCCGCGACGACTACAACCACCGCCGCCCGCACCGCTCGCTGCCGCATCACGCCACCCCCGCCACCGCCTACCAAGCCCGCCCCAAAGCCACCCCGACACCCGGCACCGGCGACCACCACCGCCGCGTCCGCGCAAGACCACATCGACCGGGACGGCAAACTCACCCTGCGCATCAACGGCCGACTGCACCACATCGGCATGGGCCGAGCCCTCGCCCGAACCCCCGTCCTCATGCTCATCCACGACCTCGACGTCCACATCGTCCACGCCGCCACCGGCGAACTACTCCGCGAACTACACATCAACCCCGAGGTCGACTACCAACCCACCGGCCGCACCCGATACCCCCACCGAAAAACGAAACAGGCCGAACCCTGAGGGTCCGACCTGTCCGCTATCACTTGAGAGATCACAAAGTGTCCGAGGGGGGACTTGAACCCCCACGCCCAGTAATAGGGCACTAGCACCTCAAGCTAGCGCGTCTGCCATTCCGCCACTCGGACCTGCGACGGCCTGCCGTATCCGACTGCCGCGCTCGGCCTAGCACTCTATCGGACCCCGGTGCCGTCCTCCCAACCAGCGTGCACAGAAGCCCCACGCCGCCCACATCGTGCTGCGCGAGCCTGGTAGGAAGACCTCATGAGCCCCACCGCCGAGGACGAGGTCGTCGAGCTGTGCTCCGACCTGATTCGCATCGACACGACCAACACCGGCGACCCCGACACGACCCAGGGTGAACGCGCCGCCGCCGAATACGTCGCGGCGAAGCTGGAGGAGGTCGGGCTGCCGACGACCCTGCTGGAGTCCGAACCCGGCCGGGCCAGCGTCGTGACCCGCATCGAGGGCGAGGACCGGTCCCGGCCGGCGCTTCTCGTGCACGGCCACCTCGACGTCGTCCCGGCCGACCCGTCCGAGTGGACGGTGCACCCGTTCTCCGGCGAGGAGCGCGACGGCTATCTCTGGGGCCGGGGCGCGGTCGACATGAAGGATATGGACGCGATGGTGCTGGCGCTGGTGCGTCAGTGGATGCGCGAGGGCCGCAAGCCGCCGCGCGACGTCGTCCTCGCCTTCGTCGCCGACGAGGAGCACGGCGGCCGCAAGGGAGCCCGCTTCCTGGTCGATCACCATGCCGAGCTCTTCTCCGACGCGTCGGAGGCGATCAGCGAGGTCGGCGGGTTCAGCCTCACCGTCCGCGACGACCTGCGGCTCTATCTCATCCAGACCGCCGAGAAGGGCCTGGCCTGGATGCGGCTGAAAGCATCGCGCCGGCCGGGTCACGGGTCGATGGTGCACGCCGACAACGCGGTCACCGAGCTCGCCGCAGCGGTCGCGCGGCTGGGCAGCCACGAGTTCCCGATCGTCATGACCAAGACCACCCGGGCGTTCCTGGAGGCCTTGGCAGACACCTTCGGCGTCGAGTTCGACCCCGACGACATCGACGGCACCTTGGCCCGGCTCGGAAACCTCGCCCGGATCGTCGGCGCGACCCTGCGCAACACCGCCAACCCGACGATGTTCCAGGCGGGGTACAAGGCCAACGTGGTCCCCGGTTCGGCGATGGCGACCGTCGACGGCCGCTTCCTGCCCGGGCAGGAGGAGGAGTTCGAGCGGCAGCTCGACGAGATCCTCGGTCCGGACATCGCGCGGGAGTGGATCGTGCACGACCAGGCCGTCGAGACGACGTTCGACGGCGCGCTGGTCGACGCCATGTCCGCGGCGCTGCGCGCGGAGGACCCGGCGGCCAAGCCGGTGCCCTACATGATGTCCGGCGGAACGGATGCGAAGTCTTTCGAGCGGCTGGGCATGCGCTGCTTCGGGTTCTCCCCGTTGCTGTTGCCACCGACCCTGGATTTCGCGGCGCTGTTCCACGGGATCGACGAGCGCGTGCCGGTCGACGGCCTCACCTTCGGGGTGCGCGTGCTGGACCGCTTCCTGGGGTCGTGTTGAGCGGGCCGGCGGCGCTGCCCTACGGCACCTGGCCGTCGCCGATCAGCGCGGCCGACGTCGTCCGGGCCGGTCGGCGGCTCTCGCTCCCGAGGATCGTCGGCGACGAGGTCTGGTGGATCGAGGACCGGCCGCACGAGGCCGGCCGCTACGCCGTGGTCCGCCGGACGGCCGACGACACGGTCGTCGACGTCGTGCCGGCGCCGTGGAACGTCCGCAGCCGGGTGCACGAGTACGGCGGCTCCTGCTGGCTGCCGGTTCCGTCCGGGGATCGCCACGGCCTGGTCTTCTGCCACTTCGACGACCAGCGGCTCTACCGCCTCGACCCGGGCGGGAGTCCGGTCGCGTTGACGCCGCCGCCGCCGACCCCCGCGGCCGACCGCTACGCCGATCTCGTGCTCGGCCCGGGCGGCACGCAGGTCTGGTGCGTGCGCGAGTCCTACCGCGCCGACAAGGTCAGCCGACACCTGGTCGCCGTACCGCTGGACGGCTCCGCGGTGGCGGACCCGGATCGGGTCCGCGAACTCGTCGGCGGAAGCGACTTCCTGGCATTCCCGCGCCCGTCGGCCGACGGGCGCCGGCTGGCCTGGATCGCCTGGGACCACCCCCGGATGCCGTGGGACGGGACGGAGCTGCGGGTCGCCGACGTATCGGCCGATGGCACCGTCGGCCGGCCGCGGGTGCTGCTCGGCGGCCCGGAGGAGTCGGTGCTGCAGCCGGAATGGGCGGGCCGGGACGATCTCTACGTCGTCAGCGACCGCTCCGGTTGGTGGAATCTGCACCGGGTCGGCATCGGCGGTGGCAGGGTCGAGTCGCTGTGCCCGCGGGAGGAGGAGTTCGCCGGCGCCCTGTGGACGCTCGGGCAGACGACCTACGCCGTGCTGGCCGACGGGCAGCTGGCGGTCGTGCACGGGACCGACGAGGAACGACTGGGCATGCTCGACCCGGCGACCGGATCGCTGCGTGATCTGGACCTCCCCTACACGACGTACGGCAGCGCGCTGGCCACCGACGGCCACCGGGTCACGCTCGTCGGCGCGGCGGTCGACCGGCCGACCGCGGTGCTGCTGGTCGACCCGGCGACCGGATCGGCCGAGGAGATCCGGCTGGCCACCGACGAGGAGCTGCCCACCGACTATCTGCCCGAGACCCGCGCGGTGACCGTTGCGGGCGTCGGGGGCCGCGAGGTGCACGCGATCGTCTCCCCGCCCCGCAACCCGGACGCGGTCGGCCCGGCCGGGGAACTGCCGCCCTACGTCGTCTCGGTGCACGGCGGACCCACCGCGAAGTCGTCGCCGACGCTCGACCTGGCTCTCGCCTACTTCACCAGCCGGGGCATCGGCGTGATCGACGTCAACTACGGCGGCTCGACCGGGTACGGCCGCGCATACCGGGAACGGCTGCGCGAGCAGTGGGGGGTCGTCGACGTCGAGGACTGTGTCTCGGCCGTGCAGGCGCTGGTCGCCGCCGGCGACGCGGACGGTGCGAGACTGGCGATCCGCGGCGGCAGTGCGGGCGGCTGGACGACCCTCGCTGCGCTCACCGGCACCGACGTGTTCGCCGCCGGCGCGTCCTACTTCGGCGTCGCCGAGCTCGAGCACTTCGTCGCCGACACGCACGACTTCGAGTCCCGTTACGTCGAGGGTCTGGTCGGCCCGCTGCCCGAGGCGCGGGACCGCTACGTCGAGCGGGCGCCGCTCACCCACGTCGACGGGGTGTCCTGCCCGGTGCTGCTGCTGCAGGGCGCCGAGGACGTCATCGTGCCGCCCTCACAGGCCGAGATGTTCCGCGACGCCCTCATCCGCCGCGGCATCCCCTACGCATATCTCCTCTTTCCGGGCGAACAGCACGGGTTCCGGCGGGCCGAGAACCGCATCACCGCGCTCGAGAGCGAGGTCTCGTTCTACGGGCAGGTCCTGGGGTTCGATCCGCCCGGGATACCGCGCCTGCAGTTGCAGGGCGGTCGGTCCGGGGGCTGACTCTCGGAGGAAGGGGCCTCAGAGGAAGGGGCCTCAGAGGAAGGGGCCTCAGAGGAAGGGGCCGGGCAGCCGCTGCCCGGTCCGGCGGCGCCGCAGCCACACCTGCCGGGTGCCGTCGGTGCGAAGTCTCAGCCGGGCCAACTCCCACCCGCCGTACTCCGCTTGCAGGCTGAGCTGCACCGCGGCGCTCCGCCGGTCCGTGCCGGGCGGAATCCGCACCGGCACGTACTCGTAGTCCGCTTCGATCACTCCACCGTCCGCCGCGGCCATGCCCGTCATTGTGCACCGCATCGGCATGTTCGTCTCTAGCCGCCCCAGGTTTTGCTGACCGTCACCGACCGGACACCCGGCCGCTGCTATTCGGGCATCGCGTCGGCGAGCAGTTCGCCGAGCCGGGTACGCCGCGGCCGGGACCCGATCCGGCGTACGGCATGAGCCAGCGCCGGACCGGCCGCGTGCACGACCGACAGGTGCGCCCGCGCCCGGGTCAAGGCGGTGTAGACCAGGGGCCGGGACAGCATGCCTCCGGCCTCGGGCGGGAACACGGCGACGACCGCGGGCCACTCCGATCCCTGCGCCCGGTGCACGGTGATCGCCCAGCCGTGCACGATGTCGGACAGCGACCGGCCGCGCACGGTCGTCGGTCCGGAGGCGAAGTCGACCGTGACGGCGCCGTCGCGGGCCGCGGTGACGACGCCGACCTCGCCGTTGGCGAACCCGTTGGGCTCGGCGTCGAGATGGTTGGCCGTGGCCACGACGCGGTCACCGACGTCGAAGCCGCCGACCGTGCCGTCGCCGGGGTTGAGCGCCGCCTTGAGCACCCGGTTGAGCGCGATCGTGCCGGCCGGGCCCTTGTGGACCGGGGTCACCACCTGCACCTGGCTCGGATCGATCGACAGCGCCCGGGGGATCGAGTCGGTCACCAACTGGACCGCCCGGTGGCCGGCTTCGGCCGATCCGCGCGCGGCGACGACGACGACCTCCCGGTCCGGCGAGTCCACCGGAGGCAGGTCCCCGGAGCGCACGGCGGTGGCCAGCCGGGCGATCGCGCCGCCCGTCGCCTGCCGGTAGAGCGTCGTCAGCTCGGTGACCGGGATGGCGCCGGACTCGACGATGTCGGCGAGCACCCGGCCGGGGCCGATCGAGGGCAGCTGCGCCGGGTCGCCGACGACGAGCAGGTGGGTGCCGTCGGCGCACGCCGCCAGCAGTCCGGCGGCCAGGTCGACGTCGAGCATCGAGGCCTCGTCGACGACCACGAGGTCGGCGTCGAGCGGCCAGCCCTCGCCGCGCGCGAACTCCGGCCCCGAGCCGTCCCGGGTCCGGCCACCGGCCTGGGCGCCGAGCAGCCGGTGCAGGGTGCTCGCCGGCGCCCCGGCCAGTTCCTCGAGCCGCTTGGCCGCCCGGCCGGTGGGGGCGGCGAGGGCGATCCGGGCGCCGGCCCGCTCGGCCCGGCGTACGACGGTCGCCACCGTCCGGCTCTTGCCGGTGCCCGGCCCGCCGGTCAGCACGCTGACGCCGTGCTCCAGGGCCGCGGCGACGGCCCGGGTCTGCTCGGTGTCCAACGAGTCCTCCGGCGGGTCGTCGCCGGAGGAGCCGCTCATCGGCTTGGCGGTGTCGGTCAGCCGGGACAGCGCCTCCGCGGTGCGCTCCTCGGCGCCGGCGAACCTCGCGAGGGCCAGCACCGACGTGTCCCCGATGGTGGCGGCGACCACGCCGCGGGAGTCGCAGGCGGCGACCACGGCCGCCTTGGGATCGCCGGCATCCGCCGCGGCGAGGGCCGAGACCACCAACTCCACCGGGACGGCGGTGTGCCCGTCGCGGGCCGCCCGGTGCAGCGTGTGGACGACCAGCGCCCGGGCGCGACGTGGATCGTCCCGCCGGACGCCGGGGACGGTCGCGACCGCGAACCGGTCCGCTTCGACGACCCGGACCTCGGGCAGACCGAGCACCAACCACGGGTCGTCCCGCAGCAGCCGGGCGGCGTCATCGCCGATCGCCTCGACCACGCGACCGGCCAGCCGCGCCGGAAGGCCGGCCGTCACGACGAGCCGGGCCGCCTCGTAGGTCCCGGCGGAGCCGATCCACGAGGACAGCAGGCGTTCGGCGCGCACGGTGCCGACCCGCGGCAGGGCGCTCAACCGCTCGGATGAGACGTCGTCCGGGCCGTGGATACCCGCCTCCGGCAGCGCCGCCGCGAGGGCGCGGCCCAGGCCGGGCCACAGACCGGACTCGCAGAACGCCGCGAACACCGGGTCGGTCTCGGCCATGGCCCCGACCTTATCCGGGTGCCCGGGCCGGCGGATCGCCGTCACGCCGGGCGGTGGAAACCGACCAAGGCACCGGCCGGCGGGGCAGACTGGCCCCCATGGCGGAAGGAGCCGAGCTGATGGATGAGGTCGACGTGATCGTGGTGGGCGCCGGTCCGCCCGGCGAGGCGGCCGCGGGCCGGTGCGCCGAGGGCGGTCTGTCCGTGGCCATCGTCGAGCGGGAGCTGGTCGGCGGCGAGTGCTCCTACTGGGGCTGCATCCCGAGCAAGACGCTGATCCGTCCCGGCGATGTACTCGCCGAGGCGCGGCGGGCACCCGGTGCGGCGGAGGCGGTCACCGGCGGCGTCGACGCCCGCGCCGCCTTCGCGCAGCGCGACTACATGACCAGCAACTGGACCGACGACGGACAGCTGCCCTGGCTGCAGCAGCGGGGGGTCCGGCTGGTGCGGGGGCAGGGCCGACTCAGCGGCGAACGCACGGTCGACGTCACCGCACCCGACGGGTCGACCGAGACGCTGCGGGTCCGGCGGGGGGTCATCCTCGCGACCGGGACCAGAGCGGCGATCCCCCCCATCGACGGACTGCGGCAGAGCCGGCCGTGGGACAACCGCGACATCACCTCGGCGAAGGAGGTGCCGGGCCGGCTGATCGTGCTCGGGGGCGGCGCGATCGGGTGCGAGATGGCCCAGGCCTACCGGCGGCTCGGCAGCGACGAGGTCACCGTGGTTGAGGGCATGGACCGGTTGCTGGCCCGCGAGGAGCCCTTTGCGAGCGAGGAGCTGCGGGCGGCGTTCGAGGCGGAGCAGATCACGGTCCTCACCGGGACGCGCGTATCGGCGGTGCAGCGTTCTGGCGACGACGGGCCGGTGCGGGCCACGCTGGACGACGGCCGGCAGATCGAGGCCGACGAGATCCTCGTCTCGGTCGGCCGTCGGCCGTCCACCGCCGACATCGGCCTCGACCTCGTGGGGCTGCAACCCGGGCGCTCGGTCACCGTCGACGACCGGATGCGCGCGGTCGGCGTACCGGGTGAGTGGCTCTACGCGATCGGCGACTGCAACGGGCGGGCGCTGTTCACCCACATGGGCAAGTACCACGCCCGGATCGCCGCCGACAACATTCTCGGCAAGGACATCACCGACCGGGCGAGTTCCGACATCCTGACCCGGGTCACCTTCACCGACCCGCAGATCTGCGCGGTCGGTCCGACCGAGGCGCAGGCGCGCGAGCGCGGCTTGACCGTTCGTGCGTTGCAGTATCCGACCGGGGGAGTGCCCGGCGCCTACGTGCGCGGCAACGGCATCGCCGGCACCAGCCAACTCCTGGTCGACGACACCCGTCGGGTCGTCATCGGCGCGACATTCACCGGCCCCGACGTCCAGGAACTGCTGCACTCGGCCAGCGTCGCCATCGCCGGTCAGGTCACCCTCGACCAGCTGGCGCACGCCGTACCCGCGTTCCCGACCGTCAGCGAGGTGTGGCTGCACCTGCTCGAGGCCTACGGCCTGTGAGGCGCGGGTGATCCGTCACACCGGGGTCGGCGCGCGCCGCTCGGCCTCGGTGATCGCCCAGGCGGCGTTGACCAGCCCGATGTGGCTGAACGCCTGCGGGAAGTTGCCGAGCAGTTCGCCGGTGTCCGGGTCGATCTCCTCGGCGAGCAGGCCGACGTCGTTGGCGAAGGCGGCGGCCCGGGCGAACACCTCCCGCGCCCGGTGGGGCTGGCCGGACATCGCCAGCGCCTGGGCGAGCCAGAAGGTGCACAACAGGAACGTGCCCTCCTCGCCGGCCAGCCCGTCGACCCCGCCCTCGGTGCGGTAGCGGTAGACGAGCCCGCGGTGGTCGGTGAGCCGGCGCTCGATCGCCTCGATCGTGGCGATCATCCGCGGGTCGTCGGCCGGCAGGAACCCGACGATCGGCATCATCAGGTTGGACGCGTCGAGGCCGTCGGAGCCGAAGAACTGCGTGAACGCGCCCACCTGCTCGTTCCACCCCTTCGCCAGCACCGCGGCCCGGATCTCCTCCTGTGCCGACCTCCACCCCGCCACCTTGTCGGTGGCCTGCAGCCGGTCGGCGAGCGCGACGGCGCGATCCAGCGCCACCCAGCACATGACCTTGGAGTAGAGGAAGTGCTGCGGTTCGCCGCGTACCTCCCAGATGCCCTGGTCGGTTTCCCGCCAGCGGCCGGCCGCCGTGTCGGCGAGGGCGACGAGGAAGTTGCGCATGTCACGGTCGATGTCGGTGAGCTGGTCGGACAGCCGGTGTGCGGCACCGAGCAGTTCGCCGTAGACGTCGATCTGCTGCTGGCTCCACGCACCGTTGCCCACCCGCACCGGGCGGCTGTCCCGCCATCCGGTCAGGTGGGTCAGCTCGCGTTCGGACAGGTCGTGCTCACCGCCGACGCCGAACATGATCTGCAGCGGTTTGGCGACGGCCACCGAGCTGGCGGCGGCGGTGGTCATGAATGCGAAGAAGTTGTCGGCCTCGTCGGGGCACGCCGCGACCCACAGTGCCTCCATGGTGAAGCTGGCATCGCGGACCCAGGAGAACCGGTAGTCCCAGTTGCGCTCGCCGCCCACGCCTTCCGGCAGCGAGGTGGTGGCCGCCGCGACGATCGCGCCGCTCGGCTGGAAGGTCAGGCCCTGCAGCACCCGCCCGCTCTGGTGCACGAGGTCGCGCCACGGGCCGTCGTAGTTCTGGTGCAGCGCCGACCAGGACCGCCATGCGGCGACCGTTCCGGCCAGCCGATCGGCGATCTCGTGCCGCGGCCACACCCGCGCAGGTTGCTGTTCGAGCGTCGAGCGGTGCAGCGCGAAGTGCAGCGTGTCGCCGGCCCGCAGGGTGACCCGGCCCCGCGCGACGGAGTGGTCGAGAGTCAGGGCGACCGGTGACGAGAGCACCAGCCATTCCGCGCCGCCCCGTGCGGTGACGCCGCCGTCGACGAGGCTCAGCAGCGGGACGATGATGCCGTATTCGGGGCGCGGTGCGTATTCGACCTCGACCTCCACGGCGCCGTCGGTGCAGGTCACCGAACGCACGAGCAGGGTGGGCGCGTCGGCGCCGAGCCGGTGGCCGTGGTTGTCCGGGCCGACGGCCAGGGCGTCGGTGAGCACCATCGTGCCGCCCGGCGTCGAGAAGATGGTGTCAAGCACCAGGGTCTGGTCGGCGTACGCCCGCCGCGACTCGTAGTCGCCCGATGGTCGGATGGACCAGTGGCCGGCGTCCTCGTCGAGCATCCGGGCGAACATCGACGGGCTGTCGAAGCGGGGGAAGCACAACCAGTCGATCGAGCCGCCGGTGGTGACGAGGGCGGCCGAGTGGCAGTTGGAGATCAGCGCGTGGTCGGCGATCGCGATGTGGCTCATGCTGGTGCACCACCCCGGCACCTACGGTAACCAGCCGGAGGTGCCCGATTCAGCGACTCTCGGGGTATCCGGTCGGCGGCGCCGAGATGTCATCGAGGGCGTGCCGTATCTCCTCGGGCAGGGTCACGGTCTCCGCGGCGAGTGATCCGACGAGCTGTCCGACCGTCCGGGCGCCGAGGATCGGTGCGACGACGCCCGGCCGGTCCCGTACCCAGGCGAGGGCGACGACCAGCGGCGAGGTGCCCAGTCCCTCGGCGGCGGTGATGACCGCCTCGACGATCCGGGAGGCGGCGTCGGAAAGGAACGGCGCGACGAAATCCGAGAAGTGCTCGGAGGCGCCGCGGGAGTCCGACGGGGACCCGCTGCGGTACTTGCCGGTGAGAACGCCCCGCCCGAGCGGCGACCAGGCCAGCAGGCCGACGCCGGCATGCCGGCCCGCCGGCACCACCTCGCGCTCGACGCCGCGTTGCAGCAGGGAGTACTCCACCTGGTTGGAGACCACCGGCGCCCGGCCCGGCCCGGGTGCCGCCCGCTGCCAGGTCGCGGCGGCGGCGGTCTGCCAGCCGCAGAAGTTGGACACGCCCGCGTAGCGAACCCGGCCGCTGGCGACCGCGGCGTCGAGCGCGCCCAGGGTCTCCTCGAGCGGGGTCGCGTCGTCCCAGGCGTGCACCTGCCACAGGTCGACGTGGTCGGTGCCGAGCCGCGCGAGCGACGCGTCCAGTGCGGACAGCAGGTGGCCGCGGGACGAGCCGCGGCCCATCGCACCAGGTCCGGTGCGGCCGTGCGCCTTCGTCGCCAGGATGATCTCCTCCCGGGCGACCACCTGGTCGAGGAGCCGACCCAGTACCTGCTCGCTCTCGCCGCCGGCGTAGACGTCTGCGGTGTCGACGAGGGTGCCTCCGGCGTCGCGGAAGGCGGTCAGTTGGGCCGCGGCGTCGTCCTCCCGCGTGTCCCGACCCCATGTCATGGTGCCCAACCCGAGCCGGGACACGACCAGACCGGTGCGGCCGAGTGCACGCTCCTCCATGTCCCGGTCCTCCCGCTCGAGATGTCGGGCAAACCTACCTGCAGACGACCGGTGCCGCGGGGAGGACAGTTAGGGTGGCGCCGACGGGTCGACCGGTGGCGGTGGGGAGCGGGCATGCGGCTGGGGCTCAACCTGGGCTACTGGAGCGCCGGCACGGATGCGGAGAATCTCGCCCTCGCCCGCGAGGCCGACCGGCTCGGCTATTCGGTGGTCTGGGCCGCCGAGGCGTACGGCTCCGATTCGCCGACCGTGCTCGCCTGGGTCGCTGCCCAGACGCGGCGGATCGACATCGGCAGCGCGGTCATGCAGATCCCGGCCCGGTCCCCGGCCGCGACCGCGATGACCGCGGCCACCCTGGACACGCTGTCCGGCGGCCGATTCCGGCTCGGACTGGGCGTCTCCGGCCCGCAGGTGTCCGAGGGCTGGCACGGAGTCCGGTTCGACGCGCCGCTGGGACGCACCCGCGAATACGTCGAGATCGTGCGGCAGGCGCTGCGCGGGGACCGGGTCTCCCACGCCGGCCGGCACTACCCGCTGCCGCTGCCGGACGGCCCGGGGAAGGCGCTGCGGCTCACGATGCGGCCGTTCCGCGAGCACCTGCCGGTCTACCTGGCGGCGATGGGCCCGAAGAATCTGCGGCTGGCCGGGGAGGTCGCCGACGGCTGGCTGGCGCTGTTCTTCTCCCCGGAACACGCCGCCGCCGACCTGGCCACCGTCGCCGAGGGCCGGGCCTGGGCCAACCGCACCATGGCCGACTACGACGTCGTGCCGACGGTGCCGCTGTCGGTCGACGCCGACGTCGAGGTCGCCGCCGATCGCGTGCGGCCCTACACCGCCCTCTACCTCGGGGGGATGGGCAGCCGGGAGGAGAACTTCTACAACCTGTTGGCCCGCCGCAGAGGCTTCGACCAGGCGGCCCAGCAGGTCCAGGACCGGTATCTGGCCCGCGACTACGCCGGTGCTGCCGCCGCCGTACCGCGGGAGTTTCTCGATGCCACCGCGCTGCTCGGGCCGCCGGCCCGGATCGCCGAGCGGATGCAGGCGTATGCCGAATGCGGTGTCACGACCCTGACCGTCACGCCGCATGGCGCGTCGCTCGACGAGCGGCTGGCGGCGCTCCGGACCGCGGTCGCGGCGATGGAACGTGCGGGGCTGGCCGGGTGAACGTCGGCCAGGCGGCACTGCTCGGAATCGTGCAGGGCCTGACGGAGTTCCTGCCGATCTCGAGCACCGCGCATCTGCGGATCGTCCCGGCGCTGCTCGGCTGGCCCGACCCGGGGACGGCGTTCACCGCGGTCGTCCAGCTCGGCACGATGGCGGCGCTGCTGGTCTACTTCTGGCGGGAGATCGTCGCGATCGTGCGCACCTGGTGCCGCGGCCTGGTCGACCCGTCGGTGCGCGGCTCGATCGACTACCGGATGGGCTGGTACGTCATCTTCGCCACGATCCCCATCGGGGTCCTCGGCATCATCTTCAAGGACCAGATCGAGACCGCGGCGCGCAACCTCTGGCTGATCGCGAGCACCCTGATCGTCCTCGGCCTCGTTCTCCTGCTGGCCGAGAAGGTGGGCCGGCGCGACCGGTCGGTCGACGACATCACGCTCGGCGACGGCATCGTCGTCGGACTCGCCCAATCCGCCGCACTCGTGCCGGGTGTCTCCCGTTCCGGTGCGACGATCACCGCCGGGCTCTTCCGCGGACTGGACCGCCCGTCGGCGGCCAGGTTCTCCTTCCTGCTCTCGATCCCGGCCGTGGTGCTCTCCGGTCTCTTCGAGCTGCGTGACCTCGGTGGGAGCGGCGGTCCCGGCCTCGGGGTCACCGCCGTCGCGACCCTGCTCGCGTTCGTCTCCGGCATCGCCGCGATCCACTGGCTGCTGAAATACCTCACCCGGCACAGCACCGCGGTTTTCGTCGCCTACCGGGTGCTGCTCGGGTCCGCGTTGTTCATCCTGCTCGGCACCGGAACCATCGCCGCGACCTGACCGGGGCGCCGCGAAACAAACGCACAACGCGACCTGACCTGTGACGCGAACAAACGCACTACTAGTGCGTTTGGGTCCGCGACACGCCGTACGACGCCACCGTTTCGCACTAGTAGTGCGTTTGTCGGGGAGCGGCTGGAGGGGCGGGCGGGGGGCGCGGGACGCGAGGGTGGGTCAGTCCTGGGTGAGGTGTTCGCGGGCCTCGTGGCGTTGCCGGGTCGACGCGCGGGTCGCGTCGAGGAACACCTGGGTGATCTCCGGATGGCGCGCCTGCAGTTCGGCGTCGATGCGGCTGCTGACCCCTTCGACGTCGGCGGAGCCGAGCCCGTCGACCAGATCCAGCCGTACGGCGAGCAGGGTGTCGCTGGGCCCGAGCTTCATGCTGAGCACCTCGATCACCGTGTCCACCTCGGGGACCTCCATCAGCTCCCGGATGAGCTGATTCCGCAGCTCCGGGTCGACCGCCTCACCGATCAGCAGCTCCTTGGTGTCCCGGCCGAGGATGAACGCGACGACCGCCAGCAGTACGCCGATCGCGATCGCGGCCGCCGAGTCCCACACCGAATTCCCGGTCAGCTGGTGCAGCCCCACCCCGAGTGCCGCGAACACCAGTCCGACCAGTGCCGCGGAGTCCTCCGACGCCACGGTCTTGACGGTGGGATCGGTGCTGCGCCGGACATGGTCGAAGAGCCCACGACGGGACCGCTCCGCCTCGCCGTGCAGCTGCCGCATGGCTTTCAACCAGGAAATGCCCTCGGCGACGAACGCCGCGGCCAGCACGATGTAGGACAGCAGCGGGTCGGTCTCGGAACCACCGTGCAGTAGCCCGGTGACGCCCTGGTAGAGCGAGAACACCGAGCCCGAGACGAAGATCCCGACCGCGGCGAGAAGCGACCAGAAGAACCGCTCCTTGCCGTACCCGAACGGGTGGGTGTCGTCGGCAGGGCGCTCGCTCTTGTGCAGGGAGGTGAGCAGGAAAACCTCGTTGAACGTGTCCGCCACCGAGTGCGCGCCCTCGGCGAGCATCGCGCTCGACCCGCCCAGGACGCCGGCCGTGATCTTGCCGATCGCGATGACCAGGTTCGACGCCAGGGCGACGAGCACGGTCGACCTGCTCTCCTCCGCCATGCGCGCACCCCATCCTCATCCCACTGTCCCGGTCCCCCCCAGCCTGTCACTAGGGTCGGAGACCGTGACCACCGTCCTCCTCGTTCGGCACGGCCGCACCGCGGCGAACACCGGCGGCGTCCTCGCCGGCTGGACGCCGGGCGTGCATCTCGACGACACCGGCCGGGCGCAGGCCGAGGCGCTGTCCGAGCGGCTCCGGCCGGTGCCGCTGGCGGCTGTCGTGGCCAGCCCCCTGGACCGGTGCCAGGAGACCGCCTCCGTCGTCGCCGCGGGACGGGACTCCCTGACCGTCCAGACCGACCAGCGTCTCGGCGAGGTGCGGTACGGCGACTGGACCGGCCAGCCGATCAAGAAGCTGGCCCGCGACCCGTTGTGGAAGGTCGTCCAGCAGCACCCCTCGGCCGCGGTGTTCCCCGGCGACGGCGGTGAACCGCTGTCGGGGGCGCAGGTGCGTGCGGTGTCGGCGGTGCGGGAGTGGAACTGCCGGCTCGGCCCGGACGCCACCTACGTCATGTGCAGCCACGGCGACGTGATCAAGGCCGTGATCGCCGACGCCCTCGGGCTGCACCTCGATCTCTTCCAGCGGATCCTGGTCGACCCGTGTTCGGTGTCGGTGATCCACTACACCGACACCCGGCCGTTCGTCGTACGGGTCAACGACAACGGCGGCGACGTGTCCGCCCTCATCCCGCCCAAGCGCCGGCGCCGCCGGAAGGCCTCGAGCGACGCCGTCGTCGGGGGCGGCACGCCGGACGCACCGCACTAGCAGGGCCGCTCCGCCTCCGCCGGCCAGCGGAACCGGACCAGCCGAATGGCGCCGGATCGGCGGGCACCCCATAGGCTCAGGGGTATGGAACGCCAGGTCTTCGTCTTCGATCCACCCGACCGCTTCGTCGCGGGCACGGTGGGTCAACCGGGTGAGCGGACGTTCTTCCTGCAGGCCAGCGGGGGCGGCCAGACGGTCAGTGTCGCGCTGGAGAAGGTGCAGGTGTCGGTGCTCGCCGACCGCCTCGAGGAGCTGCTCGCCGAGGTACGCCGACGCAGCGGCGAGCTCGAGGCGGAGCTGCCCGCACCCGAGCAGGACATGGCACCGCTCGACACGCCGCTCGACGAGCAGTTCCGGGTCGGCGCCATGGGGCTCGCCTGGGACTCCGATGGTGACCGCATCGTCGTCGAGGCCCAGGCGGCCACCGACGAACCGGTGGACGAGGCGACGATCCTCGAGGACGTCGACGAGGGCCCCGACGCGCTCCGGGTCCGGATCACCGCGGAGGCGGCCCGGGCGTTCATCGAGCGGGCCCGCCGGGTGCTCTCGGCCGGGCGGCCCCCGTGCCCGCTGTGCGGGATGCCACTCGATGCCGACGGTCATATCTGTCCGCGCCAGAATGGCTACCGTCGCTGACACCAGCGGGATCGACCGAGGACAGCCAACGCGCGCCGAGCGGGGTGATGAGGTGAGTGAACCGGTTCCACCCCAGCCCGCCGGCGACGGTCCGCACGGCCTCGCCGTCGACGTCGAGTCGGCGCTGGCGGCGTTGCAGAGCGGCACCCTCGAGGTCGAGGGCCGGTTGGTGGAGGCCAGCAACGTCACGCTCTACTGCACGCTGTCCTGCGCCGAGCTCACGGTCGGCTGCGTCTACAAGCCGATCCGCGGCGAACGCCCGCTGTGGGACTTCCCGGACGGGACGTTGGCCGAGCGGGAGGTGGCGGCCTACCTCGTCTCGGCGGCGACCGGCTGGGAGGTGGTCCCACCGACGGTCTTCCGAGAAGGCCCGGTCGGGCCGGGCATGGTGCAGCTATGGGTGGACGGCGACGAGACCGTCGACCTCGCCCGGCTGGTGCGCACCGACGAGCCCGCACTGCGCCGGATGGCCGTCTTCGACTCCGTGATCAACAACGCCGATCGCAAGGGGGGCCACCTGATCCCGATGCCCGACGGCCACGTGTACGGCGTCGACCACGGGGTCTGCTTCTCCACCGACGACAAGCTCCGCACGCTGCTGTGGGGCTGGGCCGGAGAACTGCTCACCGACGACGCGGTCGACACCTTGTCGCGGCTGCGCGCCGAGCTGGAGGGCGGGTTGGGTGATGCGCTGGGCGGCCTGCTCACCCGGCGGGAGGTCGCCCGCACGATCCGGCGGGTGGAGACCCTGCTCGAGAGCGGCCGGCACCCCGAGCCGTCCGGTGACTGGCCGGCAGTGCCCTGGCCGCCGTTCTGAGCCGGCCTTTCGCGCCGGCGTTTCGAGCCCGGCTGGGGAGGCGGGTCAGCCGGTCGGCCGGCCCGCGGTGACCAGTCCGATGGGCGGCAGGCTGCCGTCGGCGACCCCCCGGCGTTCGATCCGGCGAAGCTCGCGAGCGACCCGCTCGGCCGACTGCTCGTCCGGGCCGGTGAGCCGGGAGGCCACGATCCGCCAGAGGGATTCGTGCCACTGCACCTCGGCGACCTCCCCGTGCGCGGCGAGCCCGGCCAGCATCGCCGCACCGGTGTGCAGCGGTTCCTCGGACTTGTCGCCGCGATCGCGTTGCCACCGCTCCAGCGGGTCCTCCACGACGGGCTCCTCGTGGCCCTCATGGCTGTGGCCCCCGTGGCCCTCGTGGCTCTCATGGCCTGGATGCGCGTCGGCGATCCCGGCGGCGCCGAGGACCGCGACCGCGTCGTAGAGGAACGCCGCGCCGGCGTCGTCGACGCGTTCGCGGGCGAACTCCTCGAGGACGACGCGACCGCCCGGCCGGAGCCTGCCGGCCGCGTCGGCCAGGGTCGCGTCGAGGTCGGCGACGTGATGAAGCGACCTGGTGAACAGCACGGCGTCGAAACCGGTCCGGTCCAGGTCGGCCAGCCGGACGGGAAGGACGTCGACCCCGCGCCCGCGTGCCACCGCCACCGACTCCTCGTCGGGATCGACACCGGTGACCTGCCACCCCAGCCGGCCGAGTTCGGCCGCGAGCGCCCCCCGACCACACCCGACCTCGAGCAGCCGGGCCGGCGGCGCCGGCAGCAACGGCCGGAGTCGGGCGAGGCTGTCGGGCACGGACACCGTCGTCAGATCGAGCACCTGATCACCTTACGAGGCGTCGGAAAGCTGGTCCGGCCCGCTCGGTAGGGTGCACGCATGCGGTCCTGGCCCGGGCCAGCGGTGCCCCGCCTGCCCGGCGAGGGTGTCCCACTGCGCCTGTTCGACACGGCCCGCGGCGAGCTGCGCGACACCGCCGCGGGTCCGACGGCAGGGATGTATGTCTGCGGCGTGACGCCGTACGACGCCACCCATCTCGGGCACGCGGTGACGTTCCTCACCTTCGATCTCGTGCACCGGATGTGGCGGGACGCCGGGCACGAGGTGCGCTACGTGCAGAACGTCACCGACGTCGACGACCCGCTGCTCGAGCGGGCCGAGCGCGACGGCGAGGACTGGACCAAGCTGGCGGAGCGGGAGACGGCGCTCCTGCGCGAGGACATGGCGGCGCTGCGCGTGCTGCCTCCCACCGACTTCGTGGGTGCCATCGAGTCGATCCCCGAGATCGTCGAGCGGGTGGTCGCCCTGCTCGACCAGGGTGCGGCCTACCGGGTGGGCGAGGATGTCTACTTCTCCGTCGACACCGACCCACAGTTCGGCTACGAGTCCTCCCTCGACGCCGACACGATGTGGCGCCTGTCGGCGGAGAACGGCGGCGACCCGCAGCGCCCGGGCAAGAAGAACGCGCTCGACCCGGTGCTCTGGCGGGCCGGTGAGCCCGGTTCTCCGTCGTGGGACAGCGTCCTGGGCCCGGGTCGGCCCGGCTGGCACATCGAGTGCGCGACGATCGCCCTCAACCGGCTGGGCAGCGGTTTCGACGTCCAGGGTGGCGGCCGGGACCTGATCTTCCCGCACCACGAGATGACGGCCGCACATGCGGAGTCGCTCACCGGCGAGTGGCCGTTCGCCCGCCGCTACGTCCATGTCGGCATGGTCGGGCTGGACGGCGAGAAGATGTCGAAGAGCCGCGGGAACCTCGTCTTCGTCCACCAGTTGCGTGCCGACGACGAGCCGGCGGTCGTCCGGCTCGCGCTGCTGGCCGACCACTACCGCGCGGACCACGAATGGTCGGCGGCGCGCATCACCGAGGCCCGGGAGCGGCTCGCGGCGTGGCGGCGGGCGGTCGACCGGCAGACCGGGCCGCCCGCGGACGCCCTCCTCGACGCCGTACGCCGGCACCTCGCCGACGACCTGGACACCGTCGGGGCCCTCGCCGCCGTCGACCGCTGGGCGGACGACGCGGTCCGCGACGGGGGCGGCGATGCCGGTGCGCCGGCCCTGGTCCGCGCTCTGGTCGACGGCCTGCTCGGCGTCGAGCTCTGAGCGTGCGGCGTCAGCCCTTGGTGGGTCCGCCCGGCCCGCGCCGGCGCAGGTAGCGTTCGAACTCCCGCGCGATCGTCTCGCCGCTGGTGTGGGCGAGGTCGGCGTCCTCGGCCTTCTCCTCGAGCGCCCGGACGTATTCGGTGACCTCGTCGTCCTCGCCGGCCATCTCGTCGACCAGCCGCTGCCAGTCGTCGGCCTGGTCGGGCAGCGCGCCCAGCGGCACCGGGACGTCGAGCACCTCCTCCACGCGGTGCAGGAGCGCCAGGGTGGCCTTGGGGTGCGGCGCCTGCGAGACGTAGTGCGGCAGGGCGGCCCAGAACGTGATCGCCGGAATCCCGGCCCGCACGCAGGCGTCCTGCCAGACCCCGAGGATCCCGGTCGGCCCCTCGTAGCGGGACTGCTCGAGCCCGTAGCGGGTCGCCGACGCGCCGTCGTAGGCGGAGCCGGTCACCGGCACCGGGCGGGTGTGCGGCGTGTCGGCGAGCAGGGCGCCGAGGCCGAGCACCGTGTCGACCCCGAGTTCCCGGTAGACGTCGAGGATCTCCTCGCAGAACGCCCGCCAGCGCATGTTGGGTTCGATACCGCGCATCAGCACGATGTCGCGTCCGGCGTCGGCCGGGCGGCAGACCGAGAACCGGGTCGTCGGCCAGGACAGCCGGCGGGTCACCCCGTCGACCATCGACACGGTCGGCCGGTTGACCTGGAAGTCGTAGTAGTCGTCCGGGTCGATCGCCGCCAGCGGGCGGGCGTCCCAGATCAGTTCGAGATGCTCGACCGCGGAGGTCGCCGCATCGCCCGCGTCGTTCCACCCCTCGAACGCGCCGACGACGACCGGATCGTGCAGCTCCGGGAAGACCTCGAGATCACTCACCGGGCCAGCCTACGTCGCAGCGCGGCCCAGATCGGCCACGCCGGTAGGCTGGCGGGCATGTCGAGCCCGCAGGAGTCCCCCTTTCTGGCTGCCCTGAACGAGCGGGTCCTGGTGGCCGACGGTGCGATGGGCACGATGCTGCAGGCCGCGGACCTGAACCTGGACGACTTCGACGGGCTCGAGGGCTGCAACGAGATCCTCAACGTCACCCGGCCGGACGTCGTCCGCGACGTCCATCGGGCTTATTTCGCGGCCGGCAGCGACGCGGTCGAGACCAACACCTTCGGCGCCAACCTCGCGAACCTCGCCGAATACGGCATCGAGGGGCGAATCCGGGAGCTGGCCGAGGCCGGGGCGCGGCTCGCCGCCGAGGTCGCCGCCGAGGTCAGCACCGCCGAGCGGCCCCGCTGGGTGATCGGATCGGTCGGCCCGGGCACCAAGCTGCCCACGCTCGGGCACGCGCCGTACGCCGCGCTGCGGGACGCCTACGTCGACCAGGTCACCGGACTGCTGGCGGGCGGGGTCGACGCCGTCCTGGTCGAGACCTGCCAGGATCTGCTGCAGGCCAAGGCCGCGATCATCGGCGCCCGCCGGGCGATGTCGGCCGCAGGCCGGTTCGTGCCGCTGATCACCCACGTGACCGTGGAGACCACCGGCACGATGCTGCTGGGCAGCGAGATCGGCGCCGCCCTCACCGCCCTGGCCCCGCTCGGGATCGACCTGCTGGGGCTCAACTGCGCCACCGGGCCGGCGGAGATGAGCGAGCACCTGCGTTACCTGTCCCGGCACTCGCGGGTCGGCCTGTCGGTGATGCCCAACGCCGGCCTACCCGAACTCGGCCCGCACGGCGCGACCTACCCGCTCACCCCGGACGAGCTGGCGACGGCTCTCTCGTCGTTCGTGACCGACTACGGTGCCCGGCTGGTCGGCGGTTGCTGCGGCACCACCCCGGAGCACATCGCGACCGTCGTCGAGGCCGTCCGCGACCTGACACCGGCCCGACCGCACGTCCACGAGGAGCCGTCGGTCGCCTCGCTCTACCAGGCGGTGCCGTTCGCCCAGGACACCAGCATTCTGATGGTCGGCGAGCGGACCAACGCCAACGGCTCCAAGGCGTTCCGTACGGCGATGACGGAGGGGCGCTACGAGGACTGCGTCGAGATCGCCCGGTCGCAGACCCGGGACGGTTCGCACCTGCTCGACGTCTGCGTCGACTACGTCGGCCGGGACGGGGTGGCCGACATGCGTGAGGTGGCCGGCCGGTTCGCCACCGCCTCGACCCTGCCGCTGATGCTCGACTCGACCGAGCCGCCGGTCATCGAGGCCGGCCTGGAGATGCTCGGCGGCCGGTGCGCGATCAACTCGGTCAACTTCGAGGACGGCGAGGGGCCGGAGAGCCGCTACGCCCGGGTGATGCCGATCGTCCGGGAGCACGGCGCGGCTGTGGTCGCCCTCACCATCGACGAGGAGGGGCAGGCCCGTACCGCGGACAAGAAGGCCGCCATCGCCGACCGGCTGATCACCTCGCTCACCGGGGAGTGGGGGATGGCCGAGAGCGACATCCTGGTCGACTGCCTGACCTTCACCCTCGCCACCGGGCAGGAGGAGAGCAGGCGGGACGGCGTCGAGACGATCAAGGGCATCGAGGCGATCAAGACCGCCCACCCGCAGGTGCAGACCATCCTGGGCCTGTCCAACATCTCCTTCGGGCTGAAGCCGGCGGCCCGGCAGGTGCTCAACTCGGTGTTCCTGCACGAATGCGAGCGGGCCGGCCTGGGTGCGGCGATCGTGCACGCGTCGAAGATCCTGCCGATCTCGCGGATCCCGGACGAGCAGCGCGAGGTGGCGCTCGACCTCGTCTACGACCGCCGACGCGACGGCTACGACCCGCTGTCGCGGTTCCTGACCCTCTTCGAGAACGTCGACGCCGCCTCCACGGGCGTGTCGCGGGCCGAGGAGCTCGCCGCGCTGCCGCTGTCGGAGCGGCTGGAGCGGCGGATCATCGACGGGGAGCGCAACGGCCTGGAGGCCGACCTCGACGAGGCGATGACCGACCGGCCGCCGCTGGAGATCATCAACGACACGCTGCTCGCCGGGATGAAGGTCGTCGGCGAGCTGTTCGGCAAGGGTGAGATGCAGTTGCCGTTCGTCCTGCAGTCGGCCGAGGTCATGAAGGCCGCGGTGGCCTATCTCGAGCCGCACATGGAGAAGACCGACGACGACGGCAAGGGCACGATCGTCCTGGCCACCGTCAAGGGCGACGTGCACGACATCGGCAAGAACCTCGTCGACATCATCCTGTCCAACAACGGCTACACGGTGGTCAACCTCGGCATCAAGCAGCCGGTGTCGGCCATCTTCGACGCGGCCGAGGAGTACCGGGCCGACGTGATCGGCATGTCCGGACTGCTGGTGAAGTCGACGGTGGTCATGAAGGAGAACCTCGAGGAGATGAACTCCCGGGGGTTCGCCGACCGGTGGCCGGTGATGCTGGGGGGAGCGGCGTTGACCCGGGCCTACGTCGAGCAGGACCTCGCCGATCTGTTCGACGGGGACGTGCGCTACGCCCGCGACGCGTTCGAAGGACTCCGGCTGATGGACACCCTGATGACGATCCGGCGCGGCGGCGTCCCGGCGGAGGCGACCCCTCGCGGGCCGGACGACACCAAGGCCGAGGAACGGCGGGCGCGGCACGAGCGGTCCCGCCGAATCGCCGCGGAACGGCGTGCCGCCGAGGAGGTGGCCGAGGAGGAGGCTCCGGGCCGGTCCGACGTCGCGACCGACAACCCGGTCCCGGCACCGCCGTTCTGGGGCGACCGGATCGTGAAGGGGATCCCGCTGGCCGACTACGCGTCCCTGCTCGACGAGCGGGCGACGTTCCTCGGCCAGTGGGGACTGCGGGGCGCCCGCGGTGGCAAGGGCCCGACGTACGAGGAACTCGTCGAGACCGAGGGCCGGCCGCGGCTACGTTACTGGCTGGACCGGCTGAAGACCGAAGGCGTGCTGGAGGCGGCGGTCGCCTACGGCTACTTCCCGTGCGTCAGCAAGGGCGACGACCTGATCATCCTCGGCGACGACCGGGCCGAGCGGGCGCGCTTCACCTTCCCGCGTCAGCGGCGCGACCGCCGGTTGTGCCTCGCCGACTTCTTCCGCGCCGAGGACTCCGGGCAGACCGATGTGGTGGCGTTCACCGTCGCGAGCATGGGCGAGAAGATCAGCGCGTTCGCCCACGAGCTCTTCGAGGCCAACGCCTACCGCGACTACCTCGAGGTGCACGGACTGTCCGTGCAGCTGACCGAGGCGCTGGCCGAGTACTGGCACAAGCGGATCCGGGAGGAGTTGCGGTTCGACGGCGGCCGGTCGGCCGCCGCTGACGACCCGGACGGCGTCGAGGGCTACCTGCGGTTGGACTACCGGGGGGCGCGCTACTCCTTCGGCTACCCGGCCTGCCCGGATCTCGAGGACCAGGACAAGGTCATGGCGTTGCTGCACCCCGAGCGGATCGGCGTCACCCTCTCCGAGGAGTACCAACTCGATCCCGAGCAGTCGACCTCGGCGATCGTGGTGCACCACCCCGAGGCGAAGTACTTCGCGGCCCGATGAGCGCCTCTCCCCGGGCCGATCGGCCGATGCTCGCGGCCGTCCTCTTCGACATGGACGGCACCCTCTTCGACAGCGAGAAGCTGTGGGACGTCAGCCTCGACGACCTGGCCGCGTCGTTGGGCGGCCGGCTCTCGCCGGAGACCCGCAAGGCGCTGGTCGGAGCCAACCTCTTCGAATCGGTGACGATGGTGCACGCGGATCTCGGCGTCACCGCAGATCCGAAGATCACGGGGCCCTGGCTGCTCAACCGCACCAAGGAGCTCTTCTGCGAGCACCTGCCGTGGAAGGACGGCGCGCTGGAGCTCGTGGCGGCCGTGCGGGAGGCCGGGGTGCCGGCCGCACTGGTGACCTCCACCCACCGTGATCTTACCGAGGTCGCCCTGCGCAGCTTCCCGCCGGACACCTTCGGCGTCGTCGTCTGCGGCGACGAGGTCACCCATACCAAGCCGCATCCGGAGTCTTACCTCACGGCGGCGGCCCGGCTCGGTGTCGATCCGGCCGATTGCGTGGCGATCGAGGACTCGCCCCGCGGCATCGCGTCGGCCGAAGCGGCCGGAGCAACGGTCGTCGCCGTCCCGAGCGAGGTGCCGGTGCCGCCGGGCCCGGGCCGGGTGGTGATCGACAGCCTCGTCGGCGTCACGGTCGACTGGCTGGCCTCACTTCCGGCTGCGCGGTCCCAGGCCGGGTGACGTCGGTTCGGGTGGCCTGGGTCGCAGCGATGTCGGGCTGCTCGATCTCGGCGCCCGGGTACGGCGGGGGAGTCCCGCCGTACGCCGGACAGAGCGGCCGGTGGTCGCACCACGCGCACAGCGGACCCGGACTGGGCCGGAAGTCGCCCTCCCGCGTGGCCCGGGTGATCGCCGACCAGATCGCCTGCAGGGTCCGGGCGAAGCGCCGCAGCTCCTCTTCGTCCGGCGTGTAGGTCAGCGTGTCACGGTCCTTGAGGTAGATCAGCCGCAGCTGCCGGGGCACGACGCCCCGCATCCGCCACAGGACCAGTGCGTAGAACTTCATCTGGAACAGCGCCCGGCCCTCGAACGCCACCCGCGGCGCTCCGCCGGTCTTGTAGTCGACCACCCGCACCTCGCCGGTCGGGGCGACATCGAGCCGGTCGACGTAGCCGCGGAGCAGCAGCCCGTCGTCCAGGACGGTCTCGACCAGGCATTCCCGGTCGGCGGGCTCGAGCCGGGTGGGATCTTCCAGGGTGAAGTAGCCCTCGACGAGCGCCCGGGCCGAGTCCAGCCATGCGGTGAGGCGCCCCGCAGCCGTGCCGTCCGGGCCGGTGCCCGCGGCGCCGTCACCGTCACCCGGGCCGCCATCACCGTCACCCGGGTCGCCGTCGCCGGACGCGCTCGTCCACATGTCCGCAAGCGCCGGCTCCGCCTCGAGCAGCTGCTCCCACTGCGGGTCGACGAGGGCCGTCGCGGCCTCCGGCGTGCGCTCGACCGCCGGAAGGTCGAAGAGCCGCTCCAGCACCGCGTGCACGATCGTCCCTCGCACGGCGTCCGGTGACGACCGCTCCGGCAGCCGATCGATGCAGCGGAAGCGGTAGAGCAGCGGGCAGGTCTTGAAGTCTCCGGCGCGGGAGGGCGACAACGACCGCAGAACGGGGGTCGGCACCTCGGCCGCGGATGCCGCCGTGTCACCTGGCCCGGGAGCGATGCCACTCGGACGGTCGACGGCCGGACTGTCGGCTGCGGTCTGTGCGCTCGTGCTCATGTCGTCGAGCCTAGGCCGGACCTATGACACAAACCCGACCCGACGCACCGGACGGTGCGCAGGTCGCCGGTCAGAGGCCGGACAGCCGGGTGATCGGCCAGATCCGCAGGACAGCCTGCCCCACCACGAGGTTCTCCGAAATCGGGCCGAAATAGCGACTGTCATAGGAATTGCACCGATTGTCGCCCATGACGAAGATCCGCCCCGACGGCACCGTGACCGGCCCGAAGTTCCCGGTGCCGTGACAGTTACTGCGGACGTACGGCTCGGACAGCCGCCGGCCGTCGACATAGACACTCCCGCCGGACGCCTTCAGGACATCGCCGGGCAGGCCGACGACGCGCTTGATGAGGTCGTCGTCGGAGATCTGCAGGTGCGGCGGCCGACGGAAGACCACGATGTCACCGCGGTGGATCGAGTGCAGGTGGTAGCCGATCTTGTCGACCAGCACCCGGTCGTTGACGAGAAGCGTGTTCTCCATCGAGCCGGACGGGATGTAGAAGCTCTCCAGCAGGAAGGCGCGGACCAGCACCGCGACGACGATCGAGACCACGACCAGGACGGGCCATTGCAGCAGTCGCCGCCGCCGCCGCGGGCCGCGGCCCCGCGCGACCGCCCGCGGAACGCGCTCGCCGGGGCCCGCGGTGCCCGACTCCCTGACCGCCTCGGTCGGCGGGTCACCCTGCACTGCCATGCGAACACGGTAGGCCACGACCGGATGTGCAGCGCGTCGGCGCTCCCGGAACGCGCGTTCCCGCCGCCGGTCGGGGGCCCGACGGATGGGCCGGGCCACGTAGCATCGGGAGATGGCCCCCGCGCAGCAGCAACAGCAGTCCCCGCGCGAACGCGCGGCGGGCTTTCCGGTGGGTCGCTACTTCGGTGTCCCGGTGTTCCTGTCGCCGTCGTGGCTCATTTTCGCCGCCTTCATCACCCTTTCCCTGGCCGGCGCCGTGCGCCAGAACGTCGCGGGGATCTCCAGCGGTGCGGCCTACGCCATCGCGTTCGGCACCGCGGTGCTGCTCGCGATCAGCGTGCTCCTCCACGAACTCGGACACTGCGTGGTGAGCCTGGCGTTGGGCCTTCCGGTCCGCCGCATCGTGCTGTTCCTGCTCGGCGGGGTCTCCGAGATCGAAGGCGAACCGGAGCGCCCGTCGCACGAGTACCTCGTGGCGGTTGCCGGCCCGCTCGTCTCCCTGCTGATCGCCGGGGTCGGTGCGGCGGGCTACACCCACCTGCCGGAGTTCTCGGTCGCCCGCTGGATGGTGCAGTACCTCATGGTCGCCAACGGTCTCGTGGCGGCGTTCAACCTGCTGCCCGGGCTGCCGCTCGACGGCGGGCGCGTTCTGCGGGCGGGAGTGTGGAAGATCACCCACTCGCAGCTGGCCGGCACCCGGGCGGCAGCCTGGGGCGGCCGGACGGTCGCCGTCGCCGTGGTCGCCGCGACGTTCTACCTCCAACGCGATGTGTCCGGCCTCGGGCTGTACAGCTTCGCGATCGGGCTGCTGCTGGCCGCCTTCATCTGGATCAGCGCGGGCCAGGCGCTCCGGGTCGCCACCCTGAAGACCAGCCTGCCGCAGCTGCGGGTCGCCGACCTGGTCCGGCCCACCATCGACATCGCCACCGACGTCTCGATCGGCGAGGCCGTGCGCCGGGCCCAGCAGGCGAAGGTCGGCGCCCTCGTCGTCGTCGACACCACCGGCAAGCCGCGCGCCCTGGTGTCCGAGACGGCCGTGCAGACCGTGCCGGAGGCCCGCCGGGCGTGGACCTCCGTGGCCGACGTCGCCCGGCCCCTCGAGGACGGGCTGGTGCTGCGCGACACCCTTGCCGGGGAGGCCATGCTCGACGCGATGCGCACAACCCCGGCCTCGGAGTACCTGATCGTGGGACGGGACGGCCACAGCGTCGGCGTGCTGGTCACCAGCGACGTCGCCCATGCCCTGGGCGCCGCGGACCCGCAGCCGAGCGCCTCGGGCACCCCCCGGTGAGCGAACGGCCACGGGGACCGTTCCGGGCGGGCGACCGGGTGCAGCTGACCGATCCGAAGGGCCGACGCCACACCGTGCTGCTCGAGCCCGGGCACAGCTTCCACACCCATCGCGGCGCGATCGCCCACGACGATCTGATCGGGCTGCCGGAGGGCAGCGTGGTGACCGCGGCGACCGGCACCGCCTACCTCGCGCTGCGCCCGCTGCTCACCGACTACGTGATGTCGATGCCGCGCGGCGCCCAGGTGGTCTACCCCAAGGATTCGGCCCAGATCGTCGCGATGGCCGACCTCTACCCGGGTGCACGGGTGCTGGAGGCCGGAGCCGGGTCGGGCGCCCTGACCTGCTCGCTGCTGCGCGCGGTCGGTGACACCGGGACCGTGCATTCCTACGAACGCCGGCCGGAGTTCGCCGAGATCGCCCGCCGCAACGTCGAGACGTTCTTCGGTGGCCCGCACCCCTCCTGGTGCCTCGAGGTGGGGGACCTCGCCGACGCCGAGGTCGCGGAGATCGACCGCGTCGTTCTGGACATGCTCGCCCCGTGGGAGGTGCTCGACCCGGTCGGGCGGGCCCTCATCCCGGGGGGCGTGCTGGTGGCCTACGTCGCGACCACCACGCAGCTGTCCACGATCGTCGAGGCGCTGCGCACCGACGGCCGGTTCACCGAGCCCTACGCCTTCGAGACGCTGTTACGCCCCTGGCACGTCGTCGGGCTCGCGGTGCGGCCCGATCACCGGATGGTCGCCCACACGGCGTTCCTGGTGACCTCGCGCCGGCTCGCCGACGGGGTCACCGCGCCGGCCCGGCAGCGCCGTCCGTCCCGCGGCTGACCGGCGGGGCGCCGCCCCGTCCACCTCGATGTCCGCGCCGAGATCCTCCAGCTTGGTCGGGAAGGCCTCGTAACCCCGGAAGATCAGGTCCACGCCGTGCACCGTCGAGGTCCCCTGCGCGGCCAGGGCGGCGATGACGTAGGAGAACCCGCCCCGCAGGTCCGGGATCTCCAGCTCGGTCGCGTGCAGCTTGGTCGGGCCGCTGATCACCGCGGAGTGCAGGTAGTTGCGCTGACCGAAGCGACAGGGCAGGCCGCCCAGGCATTCCCGGTAGAGCTGGATGTGCGCGCCCATCTGGGCGAGGGCGGCGGTGAAGCCGAGCCGGTTCTCGTACACCGTCTCGTGCACGATCGACAGCCCGTCGGCCTGGGTGAGGGCGACCACCAGCGGCTGCTGCCAGTCGGTCTGGAACCCCGGGTGGACGTCGGTCTCGATCGGAAGGGCGCGCAGCGGGCCGCCGGGATGCCAGAACCGGATACCGCCGTCCGCGGCGTCGTCGACGTCGAAGGCTCCTCCGGCCGCCCGGAAGACGTTGAGGAACGTCATCAGACCGGCCTGGCGGGCACCCCGGACGGTGATGTCGCCGCCGGTCGCCAACGCGGCACACGCCCAGGACGCCGCCTCGAGCCGATCGGGGATCGGACGGTGGCTGAAACCGTCCAACCGGTCGACCCCGGTGATCCGGATGACCCGGTCGGTGTGTACGGAGATGTCGGCGCCCATCTTCTGCAGCACCGCGATCAGGTCCACGACCTCGGGCTCGGTCGCGGCGTTGCGCAGTTCGGTCACTCCGTCGGCCAGGACGGCCGTCAGGAGCACCTGCTCGGTCGCCCCCACGCTCGGGTAGGGCAGTACCAGCTTGGTGCCGCGCAGGCCGTCGGCGGCGGTGATGGAGAGCCCGTCGGCCGCCTTGTCGACGGTCGCGCCGAACTGGCGGAGCGCGTCGAGGTGGAAGTCGATCGGCCGGTCACCGATCCGGCAGCCGCCGAGGTGCGGGATGAAGGCATGGCCGAGGCGGTGCAGCAACGGCCCGCAGAGCAGGATCGGGATCCGGCTGGAGCCCGCGTGGCCGTCGATGTCGACGACGTTGGCCTCGTCGACCGACGACGGGTCGAGCGTGAGCTCAGCGGGGCCGGCGGAAGCCACCGACACGCCGTGCAGCTCGAGCAGGTGGCGGACGATGCGGACGTCGCTGATGTCGGGCACGTCGCGCAGCAGGCTCGGCGTGTCGCCGAGGAGGGCGGCGACCATGGCCTTGGGGACCAGGTTCTTGGCGCCGCGGACCCGGACCTCCCCGCGGAGCGGGGTGCCGCCGTGCACCCGGAGTGTCTGCTCACCCATTGCCGCCCCTTCAGGTCCCCCGAACGCGTGTACCCGCCGGCACCGGCGACTTCGGTCGGGTACTGCCATTGGCCACATGCCCCGCGGCGATCACCGTACCGTCGGTGGCGGGTCCGCCCAGGGCAGATCGCTGAACTGGGGCGCGTCCACCGGCAGGGGTCCGCCGGCCGGGCGCGTTGGGACTCGCCGCGAACCCGGGCTGTGTAGGGTTGGGCACACCGCAGGGATCCCGCGGGAGGTGGGTGATCGTGGTGGGTGGACGAGACGACGATGCGCGCTACGAGAAGGAGATCCACGACCTGACGACGCAGCTGTCCTTCCTCGAGGAAGAGGTCGACATGCTGCGCCGGAAATTGATCGAGTCGCCTCGCGTCGTGCGCGCGCTCGAGGAGCGGTTGGCCGAGGCCAGCGGCCATGTCAGCGCGCTGAGCGAGCGCAACGACAAGTTGGCGAGCACGCTGCGCGAGGCGCGGGACCAGGTCGTGAGCCTCAAGGAAGAGGTCGACCGGCTGGCCCAGCCGCCGAGCGGTTACGGCGTGTTTCTCGGGCGTTACGACGACGGAACGGTCGACGTCTTCACGGGTGGCCGCAAGCTGCGCGTGTCCGTCTCGCCGGCGGTCGAGATCGACGAGCTGCGCGCCGGCCAGGAGGTCATGCTCAACGAGGCGCTCAACGTCGTCGCCGCCCGCGAGTTCGAGCGGGCCGGCGAGGTCGTCATGCTCAAGGAGATTCTCGAGGGCGGCGACCGTGCGCTGGTCATCGGACACACCGACGAAGAGCGCATCGTCCACATCGCCCACACCCTGGCGGACCAGAAGCTGCGGGCCGGCGACTCGTTGCTGCTCGAGCCGCGCTCGGGCTACATCTACGAGCGGATTCCCAAGAGCGAGGTCGAGGAACTCATCCTCGAAGAGGTGCCCGACCTCGACTACGACGACATCGGCGGGCTGAGCCGGCAGATCGAGCAGATCCGCGACGCCGTGGAGCTGCCCTTCCTGCACGCCGATCTCTTCCGGGAGCACGAGTTGCGGCCGCCCAAGGGTGTGCTGCTCTACGGTCCGCCCGGATGCGGGAAGACCCTCATCGCCAAGGCGGTGGCCAACTCGCTGGCCAAGCAGGTGGCCGACGTGCGTGGGGACGACGAGCGGGGCCGGTCGTTCTTCCTCAACATCAAGGGTCCGGAGCTGCTCAACAAGTACGTCGGCGAAACCGAGCGGCACATCCGGCTGGTGTTCCAACGGGCCCGCGAGAAGGCCGGCGAGGGCACCCCGGTCATCGTCTTCTTCGACGAGATGGACTCGGTCTTCCGCACCCGCGGATCGGGCGTCTCCTCCGACGTCGAGAACACCATCGTCCCGCAGCTGCTCTCCGAGATCGACGGGGTGGAGGGGCTCGAGAACGTCATCGTCATCGGCGCCTCCAACCGGGAGGACATGATCGACCCCGCGATCCTGCGCCCGGGCCGGTTGGACGTGAAGATAAAGATCGAGCGGCCGGATGCGGAGGCGGCACAGGACATCTTCAGCAAGTACGTCACCGACGGCCTGCCGATCCATCCGGACGACGTCGCCGAGCACGCCGGAAACCGCGCCGCGACGATCGCGGCGATGATCCAGCGGGTCGTCGAACGGATGTACACCGAGAGCGAGGAGAACCGCTTCCTCGAGGTCACCTATGCCAACGGCGACAAGGAAGTCCTCTACTTCAAGGACTTCAACTCCGGCGCGATGATCCAGAACATCGTCGACCGGGCCAAGAAGATGGCCATCAAGGACTTCCTCGAGTCGGGGCAGAAGGGCATCCGCCTCAACCACCTGCTCACCGCATGTGTGGACGAGTTCAAGGAGAACGAGGACCTGCCCAACACCACCAACCCCGACGACTGGGCCCGGATTTCCGGCAAGAAGGGCGAGCGCATCGTCTACATCCGCACGCTGGTGTCGGGCAAGGGCAGCGAAGCGGGGCGGTCCATCGACACGCTCAACAACACGGGCCAGTACCTCTGACGCCACAGTGGATGAGTGCTACGGCGTCTACCTGGGCTGCGATCTCGCGCTCGACGGCGAGTCGTCGCTGATCGAGGAGATCCGCTGGCACCTGGGCCTCACCGACGCCCGCCCGGACCGGCTGACATTCTCCGGTGTGGGCGACCCGCCGGCGGTCCCGGTCGCGTCACTCGCCGACGCCACCCCCGTGGCGTCGGTGCGCCCGCACAGTGAGCCGTACGAGGCGGGCGGGGTGTCGGTCCGGCACTGGGCACTGCACTGGCGGGCGGAGTTCCCGGCGGAGGCTCTCGCCGCGGTGACCGCGCTGGTGTCGTGGCTCGCCGGGCACTGCGCCACGCAGGGGTGGATCGGGTTCGTCGACGACGGCCTGGCCGACCGACCCGTCGCCCGACCGCCCAGCATCTATTTCTTCGTGCAGGACCGGCGGCTCTACGGCGGCCCGCCCGGGACGGCGCCGCTGCCGATGGAGTCCGGCTACCCGCCGTATCTCCTCCCGATCGGCGAGGCTTCATGATCATCGCCACCGCCTCCGTCGGCGGTGCACCTAGGCTGTACCCATGAGCGACACCAGGTCGACATCGAAAATGGGGCCGCACGGAATGGGACCGGACGGAATGGGACCGGGCGGGGAGCCGAGCCGATGAGCGTGTGTCGGGTCATGGGCACCGAGGTCGAATACGGCATCTCGGTGCCCGGGCAGGCCGGCGCCAATCCGATGCTGCTGTCCTCCCAGATCGTCAACGCTTACGCCGCGCGGGTGGATCCGGCCCGGGCGGCGCGGACCCGGTGGGACTTCGAGGAGGAGTCCCCGCTGCGCGACGCGCGCGGCTTCGACCTCTCCTCGATGGTCGGACCGGAAAGTACCGAGACCGAGGACGACGCGGCGCTGGCCAACGTCATCCTCACCAACGGTGCGCGGTTCTACGTCGACCACGCCCATCCGGAGTACTCCGCGCCCGAGGTGACGACTCCGCGTGACGCGGTCCTGTGGGACAAGGCCGGAGAGCTGGTCATGGCCGAGGCGGCCCGGCGGGTCGCGTCCGTCCCCGGGCAGCCGCTGATCCATCTCTACAAGAACAACACCGACAACAAGGGTGCGTCCTACGGGTCGCACGAGAACTACCTCATGGCGCGGTCGACGCCGTTCTCCGACATCGTGCGCAACCTCACCCCGTTCTTCGTCAGTCGCCAGGTGATCTGCGGCCAGGGGCGGGTCGGGATCGGGCAGGACGGCGCACAGCACGGTTTCCAGATCTCGCAGCGCGCCGACTTCTTCGAGGTCGAGGTCGGGCTGGAGACGACGCTCAAGCGCCCGATCATCAACACCCGCGACGAGCCGCACGCCGATCCCGAGCGCTATCGGCGGCTGCACATCATCATCGGTGACGCCAATCTCTCCGAGGTGGCGACCTACCTCAAACTCGGTACGACGGCGCTGGTACTGGCAATGATCGAGGACCGGTTCCTCTCGGTCGACCTGACCGTCGAGGAACCGGTCGCCGCGCTGCGTGCTGTCTCCCACGACCCCGGCCTGGGGCACCTTCTGACCCTGCACGACGGGCGGCGGATGACCGCGGTCCAGCTGCAGATGGAGTACCTCGAGCAGTCCCGCAAATACGTCGAGGACCGCTACGGCTCCGACGCCGACGCCCAGACCCGCGACGTGCTGGATCGCTGGGAGTCGGTGCTGACCCGCCTCGAAGAAGACCCGATGCGCTGCGTCGACGAGCTCGACTGGGTCGCCAAGCTGCGGCTGCTCGAGGGCTACCGGGAGCGGGACGGGCTGGACTGGGGGTCACCGCGGCTGCAGCTGGTGGATCTGCAATACACCGACGTCCGGCCCGAACGTGGGCTCTACCACCGGCTCGTGGCACGCGGGTCGATGCAGACCCTGCTGTCCGCCGAGGAGGTCCGCCGGGCGGTGGTCACCCCGCCCGATCACACCCGGGCCTACTTCCGGGGCGAATGCCTGCGTCGCTATCCCGGTGAGGTCGCGGCCGCATCCTGGGACTCGGTCATTTTCGACGTCGGGCAGGAGTCGCTGGTGCGGGTCCCGATGCTCGAACCGCTACGGGGGACCAAGGCGCACGTCGGTGCGCTGCTGGACCGCTGCGGCGACGCCGCCACGCTGGTCGCGGAACTCACGCGGGGCCGCTGAGTCACGCTCAGCGACGGCGCACACATGTCGGGTGATGTCGGACGCATGGTCCGACATTCCTCGCCGCCGCGAGGTAACTTGACCACGGTGCCCCGATCGGGGTGGCGGAGGGAGCACAGATGGCGAAGCAGGAGAAGGGCGGGCAGGCCCGCGGGACTCGTCGCGACGAGGAGACCGCGGAGACCGAGGCCCCACCGGCCTCTGACGCGCCGGCCACCGATGCCGCGGCCCGGCAGGAGAAGCTGACCGAGGACGTCGACTCGATGCTGGACGAGATCGACGACGTCCTGGAGGAAAACGCCGAAGAGTTCGTGCGGGCCTATGTGCAAAAGGGCGGCCAATAGCCGGATAGTGTCTGGATGCCCGAGACGACGCTACCGACCCGGTCTGGGCCGGTAGCGTCGGTAGGGTGAGGCGACACCTATCGCAGGGCCTACCGCAACGCCTACCGCAGGGAGCACCGTGGTCGGAGCGCAGGAACCGGGTGGACGGCTGCCCGGCCATTTCACCGCCGTCGGCTCCTCCTCCTTCGTCGACTTCCTGAGCGCTGCGGCTCCCGACCTGTTGCCCGGGCGGCGCCCACTACCGCCGGGGGTCGCGACCGAGCTGGGAGCGCACGCCACGACGATCGTCGCGCTCACCTTCGACCGCGGGGTGGTCATGGCGGGAGACCGCCGCGCCACCATGGGCAACCTGATAGCCCAGCGCGACATCGAGAAGGTTTTCCCGGCCGACGGCTACAGCGCGGTGGGCGTCGCGGGGACCGCGAGCCTCGGCATCGAGATGACCCGGCTCTTCCAGGTCGAGCTCGAGCACTACGAGAAGATCGAGGGGACGCCGCTGACCCTCGAGGGCAAGGCCAACCGGCTGGCCGCGATGATCCGCGGCAACCTCGGTGCCGCGATGCAGGGGCTGGCCGTGCTGCCCATCTTCGCCGGCTTCGACCTCGACATAAGAGATCCGGCGACGGCCGGGCGCATCTTCTCCTTCGACATCACCGGCGGCCCCTACGACGAGCACGGATACGCCGCGATCGGGTCGGGGTCGACGTTCGCCAAGAGTGCGCTGAAGAAGCGGTGGCGTGCCGGTGTGGGCCGCGCCGACGCCGTGCACCTGGCCGTCGACGCGCTCTACGACGCCGCCGACGACGACTCCGCCACCGGCGGTCCGGACATGACCCGCGGCATCTTTCCCGTCGTCCTGGTCGTCACCGCCGACGGGGTGACCCGGCTCGACGACGACGAGGTGCGCCCGGTCGCCGAGGTGGTCGTCTCCGCGCGCCTCACCAACCCCGGCGGCTGAGCCGCACCGTGTCCGACGCCTCGAGGGAGCCGCCCCGATGACGATGCCGTTCTACGCGTCCGCCGAGCAGATCATGCGGGACCGCTCGGAGTTCGCCCGCAAGGGAATCGCCCGCGGGCGTGGCGTCGTGGCACTGACCTATGCCGACGGGGTGCTCTTCGTCGCCGAGAACCCGTCCAACGCGCTGCACAAGGTCGGCGAGATCTACGACCGGATCGGGTTCGCCGCGGCCGGGCGCTACAACGAATACGAGAACATGCGGGTCGCCGGCGTCCGCTACGCCGACCTGCGGGGCTACTCCAACAGCCGGCGCGACGTGAGCGGCCGCGCCGTCGCCAACGCCTACGCGCAGACACTCGGCTCGATCTTCACCGAGCAGCAGAAGCCGTTCGAGGTGGAGATCTGCGTCGCCGAGGTGGGGGAGACCGCCGACGGCGACCAGCTCTACCGGCTGACCTACGACGGGTCGATCGGCGACGAGCCGGACTTCGTCGTGATGGGGGGGCAGGCGGAGGCCATCGGGACCCGGCTGCGCGGCAGTTACCAGCACGGGATGGCGCTCGGCGATGCGGTCGCCGCGGCGGTCCGCGCGCTCGGGGAGGCCGGCGGCGACGGGCCGCGGCAGATGAGCGGGTCGCAGCTCGAGGTCGCCACGCTCGACCGCACCCGGGGCAAGCGCACCTTCCGCCGGCTGGAGGGCGCGACGCTGGAACCGCTGCTGCCCGCCGGTGGCGGTCCGGCACCGGCGGACCCGCCGTCCGGAGCGCCCGCCGACCAGCCGCCCGCCGACCCGCCGCCCGGTCCGCCGCTCTGATCCGACACGCCGCAGCAAACGCGGCAGACGAGGCGTAACGCCTCGGCCCGTATCGACGTCCGTCTAGGGTGGGCAACGTGGATCGCCGCATCTTCGGGTTGGAGAACGAGTACGGCGTCACCTGCACTTTTCACGGCCAGCGCCGGCTCTCGCCGGACGAGGTGGCCCGCTACCTGTTCCGGCGGGTGGTGTCCTGGGGGCGCAGCAGCAACGTTTTCCTGCGCAACGGTGCTCGCCTCTACCTCGACGTCGGCTCGCACCCGGAGTACGCCACGCCGGAATGCGATGACGTCGTCGACCTCGTCGTCCACGACAAGGCGGGGGAGCGGATTCTCGAGGGCCTGCTCGTCGACGCCGAGAAGCGGCTGCACGAGGAAGGCATCACCGGGGACATCTACCTGTTCAAGAACAACACCGACTCCGCCGGCAACTCCTATGGTTGCCACGAGAACTACCTGGTCAGCCGGCACGGTGACTTCGCCCGGCTGGCCGACGTACTCATCCCGTTTCTGGTCACCCGTCAGGTGATCTGCGGCGCCGGCAAGGTGCTGCAGACGCCGCGCGGCGCGGTCTTCTGCCTGAGCCAGCGGGCCGAGCACATCTGGGAAGGCGTGTCGAGCGCGACCACCCGGTCCCGGCCGATCATCAACACCCGCGACGAACCGCACGCCGACGCGGAGCGGTTCCGCCGGCTGCACGTCATCGTCGGCGACTCCAACATGAACGAAGCGACCACTCTGCTCAAGATCGGGTCCACCGACGTCGTGCTCCGGATGATCGAGGCGGGCGTCGTGATGCGCGACCTCAGCCTGGAGAACCCGATCCGGGCGATCCGCGAGGTGTCGCACGACATCACCGGACGTAAGCGGGTCCGGCTGGCCAACGGTCGCGAGGTGACCGCCCTCGACGTACAGCGGGAGTTCCACGCCAAGGCGGTGGATTTCGTCGGCAGGCACGGTGCCGAACCGGCGGTGCTCCGGGCGGTCGACCTGTGGGGACGCGCGTTGACCGCGATCGAGACGGGGGACCTGTCGACGATCGACCGGGAGATCGACTGGGCGACGAAGTTCCAGGTCATCGAGCGCTACCGCAGCAAACACGATCTCGCGCTGTCCTCACCCCGGGTCGCGCAGCTCGACCTCGCCTATCACGACATCCACCGCGGCCGCGGGCTCTACTACCTCCTGGAGCGCAAGGGGTTGGTCGACCGGGTCACCCGCGACCTGGCTGTGTTCGAGGCGAAGAGCGTGCCGCCGCAGACCACCCGGGCCCGGCTGCGCGGCGAGTTCATCCGCCGGGCGCAGGAACGTCGGCGCGACTTCACCGTCGACTGGGTCCACCTCAAGCTCAACGACCAGGCCCAGCGGACGGTGTTGTGCAAGGACCCGTTCCGCTTCGCCGACGAGCGGGTCGACAAGCTGATCGCCGGCATGTAAGCCCCGCGCCCCCGCCCGCCGCACCCCCGCCGTTCGCCGTTCCGCCCCCACTGCTCCGCCCCCACCGCCGTTCGCCGTTCCGCTTGAACGTGACGTTCAAGCGCTCTAGCCGCCTCAACGTCACGTTGACGCGGAATAGGGAAGTCGGCCCGGGTTCTCCGGCCCGTCGGCACAGCTTCAGGTCGCTCTCAGGCTCTCCGGTTATCGTGGGGCGCCCACCCGCACCCGGCCGAAGGTAGCTTTCGTGCGTCTCCGCCCGATCCATCTCGTCGCCGCGCTCGCGGTCCCCGTACTCCTCGCCGCCGGTTGCGGATCGCACTCCGGTTCAAGCACGGCGTCGTCGACCGCGTCCGGGTCGCTGTCCGCCGTCACCGTCAAGCCCGGCCCGAAGCCCACGATCAGCCTGTCCAAGAAGCCGGTGTCGGTCGCGAAAACCACCACCAAGGTGCTCACCGCCGGCCACGGCGCGACCGTGAAGAAGGGCCAGAACGTCAGCATCAACTACGTGGTCGTCGACGGCCGCGACGGTAAGCAGGCCGACTCCACCTTCGGCCGCAAGCCGGTCACTCTCACCGCCGACCCGGCGCAGGTGCTGCCGGGCATCGCTGCAGGCCTGGTCAACCAGAAGATCGGGTCCCGGGTGCTGGTCGGGGTGCCCCCGGCCGACGGCTTCGGGTCGAAGGGCAATCAGCAGCTCGGCGTCAAGGGGACCGACACGCTGCTGTTCCTACTCGACATCAAGTCCGCGCACACGCCGTTGTCCAAGGCGACCGGAACGCCCGTCACCCCGCCCAAGGGTCTGCCGACGGTCACGGTCGACAGCACCGGCAAGCCGACGATCACGGTACCCAAGACCGCGGCACCGAAGAAGCTGGTCGTGCAGCAGCTCATCCGCGGCCACGGCCCGAAGGTCACGGCCGGGCAGACGCTCACCACGCAGTACACCGGGGTGATCTGGAACACCGGAAAGAAGTTCGACTCGTCGTTCGACCACGGCAAGCCGGCCAACTTCGTGATCGGCGCCGGCCAGGTGATCCCCGGGTGGGACAAGGCGCTGGTCGGCCAACCGGTCGGATCCCGGGTGCTGATCGTCGTACCGCCGGCGGAGGGCTACGGCAAGAACGGGCAGCCGCAGGCCGGTATCAAGGGCACCGACACCCTGGTCTTCGTCGTCGACATCCTCGACGCCGGCTGACCCCGCCGCTCGCCCGCGGCGACAAAACCCACTAGTAGTGGGTTATGGACAACCGGTGCGGCGTGTCGCCGACCAAAACGCACTAGTAGTGGGTTTTGTCGCCGGGCCAACAAGCGCACTACTCGTGCGATGTGGGGGCGTCGTACGGCGTGTCGCGGACCCGAACGCACTAGTAGTGCGTTTGTTGTGGGGCGCCTATCCGGTGACCAGGGTTGCCGCGTGGCGACCGGCGGCGGCGGCCGCCAGGAACGGCGTCGGATCGTCCTCGACGCTGCGGCCCATCGTGGCGAGCTCCACCGGGCACGCCGCGAGTCCGGCCTCGAGGCCGGTGACCTCGACCTCCACCAGCCGGTGCCGGCCGCCGGCGCCCGGGCCCAGGGACGCCGCCCCGGCCCGCACCCGCGCCCCGAACTCCCCGGGCAGGAGCGGTACGACGACGTCCGCCGCGGCCAGCGCGACCCGGCCGTAGGCGGTCAGGCTGTGGTGCGACACGCCCCGGTGCCGTTCCCGCGGGTCGGACGCCGAGACGCGCAGCGACGCGACCGGAGCACCGCCGAGCGTTGCGGCGGCGTTGACCGCCTCGCCGGCGGCCAGTCCGGAGAAGCCCCATCGGGTATCGGTGCCGAGATTGCCCGGACCCTGTGCCACGACGGCCACGTCGGCGCCCAGCACGTGCCGGGCGGCGAGCAGGCCGGAGTGCAGCGTCACCGCCTCGAGGTCGCCGCCGAAGGCCTGCCCGACGCTGACGCACCCCGCCAGCCAGCCCGCCGAGCGCAGCCCGGCCACGGTGCGGGAGAACCACACCGGCAGCGCGGCGCCGTCGGTCATGACGTACGCCGCCCGCGTGCCCGGCCGGTCGGCCCGCAGACCGGCCAGGATCGCCGGCAGCGCGGAGTGCAGGTCGGCGACCACCACCGGCATCCGGTCGAGCGAGTCGGCCGAGCGCAACACGGCATGGTGCGGGGAGTCCGGTTCGTCGACGCCCAGGACGCTGGCCTGCATCGGGGTGTACCGGGCCTTGACCAGATGTCCGGTCCCGGCCGCGTCGGCCGGCAACCGGGACGGCACCGCGACCACCAGGGCGTATCCGCCGGTGCCCAGGCTCTGGGCCAGCGCGGTGGTGTTGAGCAGGACCTCGTCGCCGGGTCGCGGCCGCCCCACCAGCGGCAGGTAGGCCAGTGCCGGTACCGCCCCGCCGTCCACCTCGACGTCGAGTTCGAGCGCGGCCGACCACTCCGCCCGTATGCCGGTGACCGTGCCTCGCCGCCACCGGATCACGGCACGGAAGCCTACCGGCGCGGCCGAGGTGACCACGGCCCGCGTCCGCTACGGTCTGGACATGTCCTCGCGTCGCGCGGAGCGACTGGTCAATCTGGTCATCTGCCTGCTCTCGACCCGGCAGTTCCTGCCCGCGACGCGGATCCGGCTGGCCGTACCCGGCTACGACACCGAGGAGTCCGGTGGGCCGGACGCCGCGGCGAAGGCCGACGAGGCGTTCAAGCGGATGTTCGAGCGGGACAAGGCCGAGCTGCGCGACCTCGGCGTACCCCTCGAGACCGGCCGCAACAGCGTCTTCGACACCGAGGACGGCTACCGGATCGCCCGCGGGCACTACGAACTGCCGGAGATCTCGCTCGAACCCGACGAGGCGGCGGCCGTGGGGCTGGCGGCCCGGTTGTGGCAGTCGGCGGGCCTGGCCGACGCCGCCCACGGTGCCCTGCTCAAGCTCCGCGCGGCCGGTGTCGACGTCGACACGGCCTCGTCGGTCGGCGTCGAGCCGCGGGTCGATGCGACCGAACCGGCGTTCGCTCCGTGCCTCGCGGCCGTCCGGGCCCGGCGGGCGGTGACGTTCGACTACCGCGGCGCCTACGGCGGCCCCACCGAGCATCGGGAGGTCGAGCCGTGGGGAGTCGTGTCGTGGCACGGCCGCTGGTACCTGGTCGGGCACGACCGGGCCCGGCACGCGGTCCGCTGCTTCCGGCTGTCGCGGGTCAGCGGCGACGTCACGCCGGTCGGCCCGCCGGACGCCGTCACCGTCCCCGACGGCGTCGACCTCGTCGCCTACATCGCCGAGGAGGCGCCCCAGAGCCGCGGCACGGCGCGGGTGCGGGTGCGCCGCGGCGCCGCCGCCGGGCTGCGCCGGTTCGCGCCGGTGGTCGACAGCGACGACGAGACCGACGTCCTCGAGGTCAGCTACTACGACCCCGACCGGCTCGCCGACCGGGTCGCGGGATACGGCGCGGCGGCCGTGGTGCTCGACCCGCCCGAGGTACGCCGGGCCGTGGTCGCCCGGCTGCGCGCCCTCATCGGTAAGCCGGGCCCGGACGATGTCGGTGTCGACGAGGTCGAGACCGAAACCGCCGAGGCGGGCGGATGAGGTGAGCGCCGCCACCGACCGGCTACCCCGGCTGCTCGCCCTGCTGCCCTATCTGCTGGCCCGGCCCGGGATCGCGCTCGCCGACGCAGCCCGGGACTTCGACGTGCCCGAGGCGCAGCTTCGTCGTGACCTCGAACTGCTCTGGGTGTGCGGCCTGCCCGGGCACGGCCCGGGTGACCTGATCGACCTGTCGTTCGAGGGCGACACGGTGAGCGTCACCTACGACGCCGGCATGTCCCGCCCGCTGCGGTTGACCGCCGACGAAGCGCTGGCGCTGGTCGTCGCGCTGCGCACCCTCGCCGGGGTCGCCGGGTTGTCCGAGCGGGACGCCATCGAGCGCACCCTGGCCAAGGTCGAGACGGCGGCCGGCAGTGCCAGCGCAGCCTCCCGCGGCGTGGCGGTGCAGGTGGAGTCGACCGAGCGTGCGCTGACCCTGGCCCAGCAGGCTCTCGACGACGGCCGGGCACTGCACCTGACCTACTACGTCGCCGCCCGGGACGAGTCGACCGAGCGGGACGTCGACCCGATGCGGTTGCTGCTCGTCGAAGGCCGCAGCTATCTCGAGGCGTGGTGCCGGCGGGCGGAGGGCGTGCGCCTGTTCCGGCTGGACCGCATCGACGACCTCAGGCTGCTCGACGAGCCGTCCAGCCCGCCGGCGACCGCCGTGCCGCGCGATCTCGAGGGCGGGCTGTTCCAGCCGTCGGCGGAGCACACGCCGGTGACCCTGCGGCTGTCCGCGGCGGCCCGGTGGGTGGCCGACTACTACCCGTGCGACGAGGTCCGGGAGTTGGGTGGCGGGAGCATCGAGGTCACCCTGCGGGTCGCCGACACCACCTGGGTCCGCCAGCTCGTCCTCGGCCTCGGCGTCGACGGCACGATCGTCGCGCCCGGCTGGCTCGCTGAGGAGATCCGGGCCGAGGCGCGCCTGGCTCTCGCGGCCTACGAGGCGTAGGGGACCGCGCGGTGAGATGCGGATGAGCGCCCGGTGACGCCCGGCCATCCGCGTCCGGCCCGTTCTGGGCTACGGTCACCGCCGTGGTCGTCCTCATCGCCTGGATCGTCGCCGTGGTCGTGGCGCTGTTCGTCCTCGGTGTCGTCGGCTACGGCGTCGTGGGCTCGCTCCGCCGGTTCCAGCGGGCGGCCGAGAGCGCCCGGCGCGACCTCGAGCCCCGGCTCGCCCAGTTGCAGCCACCCGGAGGGGGCGGTCGGCACAGCGCGTAGGGCCTGTGCACGGAGGGTGCGCAGACCGACGGCGGGTAGCATGGTCGATACGCTGGCCGGAGAGGTGTCGCAATGCTCGGACTCGGACTCCCCGAACTGCTCATCATCGTCGCGGTGGTGCTGCTGCTCTTCGGATACAAGAAGCTGCCCGATGCCACCCGGGCGGTCGGCCGGTCGCTGCGGATCTTTCGCGGTGAGATCAAGGGCCTGAGCGAGGACGAGGTGGCCAGCAAGGAACCGGCTCAGACCACCCGCGGACCCTTGGGAGCCACCGCCCAGCAGCCTCCGGCGTCTCCGCCCCCCGCCGCACCGCCCCCTGCTGCACCGCCCCCCGCCGAGCAGGCACCGACCCCGTCCGCCCCGTCAGCCACTCCTGCCGCCACGGAGTCGACGCCGCCACCGGCCGCCCCCGCGGCGGAGCCGCGGCCCGACCTCGAGCGCTGACCCGAGCGTCCGACTGCCACGGTGAGCACTCCTACCCTCCGCCGGTTGCGACCGCGTCGTCGCGTGCCGCGTTCCCCCGACGGCACGATGACGCTGATCGAACATCTCTACGAGCTACGTCGCCGGCTGTTCAAGGCCGCCATCTTCGTCGTTCTCGGGACGATCGTCGGCTGGCTCTTCTACAACCACATCCTCGACGTGCTCAAGGAGCCCTACTGCTCCCTGCCGGCCAGCCACCGGATCCAGGCGGGCAACGGCAGCAACAAGTGCACCCTGCTCTTCTTCGGACCGCTCGACGGTTTCCTGATCCGGCTCAAGGTCAGCGCGATCACCGGCCTGATCCTGTCCTCGCCGTTCTGGCTCTACCAACTGTGGGCCTTCATCACTCCCGGCCTGAAGAAGAGCGAACGGCGCCTCACGATCATCTTCGTGCTGTGCTCGACGGTGCTGTTCATCGGCGGCGCCGCGCTCGCCTTCCTGACCCTGTCCAAGGGCCTGCACCTGCTGATCGGCTCGGCCGGCAACGGTACGGCGGCCGCGCTGGCGGTGACCAACTACCTGTCGTTCGTCATGGCGATGCTGATCATCTTCGGCATCTCCTTCGAGTTCCCGCTGCTGGTCGTCATGCTCAACCGGGTCGGCGTGCTCTCCTACGAACGGCTGCGCAAGTGGCTGCGGATGATCGTCTTCCTGGTGTTCGTGTTCGCCGCGATCGCGACACCGAGCCAGGATCCGTTCACCATGTGCGCGCTCGCGGTCCCGATGTGCGTGCTCTTCGGGTTGGCGCTGCTCATCGCCCGCAGCCACGACAAGCGCAAGCATGCGCTCGAGGCCGCGGCGGCGTTCCACGACGTTTCCGACGACGAGGCGTCCCCGCTGGACACCACGCCGTCGCCGATCGAACCGCCGGAGTCGGTGGACGACGAAAGCCCGCGCTGACCCGTCGGCTAGCGTGACCGGCTGTGGCCGGCTCTCTCGCACTCGTCGTCAATCCCGTCGCCGGCCGGGGACAGGCCGGCCGGCTCGCCGACCGGGTGCACTCGGCGCTGACCGTGGGCGGCCGGCAGGTGCAGGTGGTGGCCGAGGCCGGGCCGGAGGCCACCGCCGAGGCCACCCGGGCGCTGGTCGCCACGGGGGTCGACGGAGTCGTCGCACTCGGCGGTGACGGCCTGGTGCACCTGCTCCTGCAGATCGTCGCCGGCACCGAAGCGCCGCTGGGAATAGTCCCGGCCGGCACCGGCAACGACCTGGCGGTCGCGTTGCGGATCCCCCCGGACCCGGTGGCCGCCGCACAGGTCGTCCTGGCCGGGCGCACCCGGTCGGTCGACGCGGTCCGCAGCGGGGACCGGTGGTGGGGGTCGGTCCTGTGCGCCGGCTTCGACTCGGCGATCAACGAGCGGGTCAACCGGATGCGCTGGCCGCGCGGACCGCGGCGCTACGACCTCGCGATCCTCGCCGAGCTGGCCCGGCTGCACCCCGAGCCGTTCACCCTCACGGTCGACGGCCGGCGCTGGTCCGGCCCGGCGGTCCTGGTGGCGGTCGGCAACACCGGACAGTACGGCGGCGGCTTCCAGATGTGCCCGCAGGCCCGCCCGGACGACGGCCTGCTGGACGTGACCCTGGTGGGCCCGGTCCGGCGGGCCGACCTGGTGCGGATGTTGCCGCGGGTGCGGGCGGGGCGCCATCTCGGCCACCCTGCCGTCACCAGGCTGCGGGGCCGCGAGGTCCGGCTCGAGGCCGCCGGCGTGGTGGCCTACGCCGACGGCGAGCGGCTGGCCGCCCTCCCGGTCGAGGCCCGATGCGTGCCGGGGGCGCTCCACGTCTTCACGCCGGCCGCCGCGGACTCGCGGTTTGCGGGGCCGGGCGCCGGGGGCTTTGTCCCGTAGCCTGAGGGCCATGGACTCCCCGGCGCAGCGGTACGCCGCGGCCCGCTACCGATCCTCCTACCCGGCCCTTGCCGACTTCGTCGGCGGCTACGGATTCGACCTCGACCCGTTCCAGATCCAGGCCTGCGAGGCGCTGGAGAGCGGCGAGGGCGTGCTGGTCTGCGCCCCGACCGGGGCGGGCAAGACCGTCGTCGGCGAGTTCGCCGTACACCTGGCCCTGCACGAGGGCCGCAAGTGCTTCTACACCACGCCGATCAAGGCGCTGTCCAACCAGAAGTACGCCGATCTGGTCGCCCGCCACGGGGCGGCCAATGTCGGCCTGCTTACCGGGGACAACTCGGTCAATTCGGAAGCGCCCATCGTCGTCATGACGACCGAGGTGCTGCGCAACATGCTCTACGCCGGCTCGGCCACGCTGGGCGGCCTCGGCTTCGTCGTGATGGACGAGGTGCACTACCTGGCCGACCGGTTCCGCGGCGCGGTGTGGGAAGAGATCATCATCCATCTGCCGGCGTCGGTCCGGCTGGTCTCGTTGTCGGCCACGGTGAGCAACGCCGAGGAGTTCGCCGACTGGCTGGTCACCGTCCGCGGGCACACCCGGGTCGTGGTCAGCGAGCAACGTCCGGTGCCGCTGTGGCAGCACATGCTGGTCGGCAAGCGGCTCTTCGACCTGTTCGCCGACACCGCGACGCTGGAGGTCAGTCCCGAGCTGGTGCGGATGATCCGCGAGGAGGAACGCCGCGCCTCGTGGAGCCCGACCCGGCCGCCGCGCGGGGGCCGCCGGCCCCGGCACATCCGCACGCCGAGCCGGGCGGACGTCGTCGAACGTCTCGACCGCGACGGACTGCTCCCGTCGATCGTCTTCGTCTTCAGCCGGGTCGGCTGCGAAGCGGCGGTGGCCCAGTGCATGCGCGCCGGACTGCGGCTCACCGCGCCGGAGGACCGGGACGCGATCCGGCGGGTCGCCGAGCGGCACACCGCGGACATCCCGGCCGAGGACCTGCACGTGCTGGGCTACTGGGAGTGGCGCGAGGCCCTCGAGCACGGCGTCGCCGCGCACCACGCCGGAATGATCCCGGCGTTCAAGGAGACCGTCGAGGAGCTGTTCCTGCGCGGCCTGGTCAAGGTCGTCTTCGCCACCGAGACCCTGGCGTTGGGGATCAACATGCCGGCCCGGTCGGTGGTCCTGGAACGGCTGGTGAAATACAACGGCGAGACGCACGCCGGGCTGACGCCGGGGGAGTACACCCAGCTCACCGGGCGGGCCGGCCGGCGCGGCATCGACGTCGAGGGGCACGCCGTCGTGCTGTGGACCCTGGGCATGCAACCGGCCCAGGTCGCGGGCCTCGCCTCGACCCGCACCTATCCGCTGCGGTCGTCGTTCCGGCCGTCCTACAACATGGCGGTCAACCTGGTCGGCCAGATGGGGCGGGCGCAGGCGCGGACCCTGCTGGAGTCGTCGTTCGCGCAGTTCCAGGCCGACCGCGCGGTGGTCGGGCTGGCCCGTCAGATCCAGCGCAACGAGGAGGCGCTCGCCGGCTACGGCGAGGCGATGACCTGCGAGCTCGGCGACATCGACGAATACACCGGCCTGCGGGTCAGGCTGTCCGAGCGGGAGTCGATGCTGGCCCGGGAGAGCGCGGCGGTGCGCCGGGCCGAGGCCGCGGAGTCGCTGGAACGGCTGCGGATCGGCGACGTGATCCGGGTCCCCGCCGGGCGGCGGGCAGGGGTCGCGGTCGTGGTCGATCCGGGGGTGGGCAACGGCTTCGACACCCCGGTGCCGACCGTCCTGACCATCGACCGGCGGGTGCACCGCCTGTCGGTGGTCGATGTGCCGACGCCGGTCGAGCCGGTCGGCCGGGTGCGGGTCCCCAAGACCTTCAACCTGCGCTCGCCGCGCAGCCGGCGCGACCTCGCCTCCAGCCTGCGCAACCTCGACCTGCCCGACCGGCCGCACCGGTCCCGCAAGGGCCGCGAGTCACCGGACGAGGAGATCACCCGGCTGCGCGCGGAGCTCCGGCAACACCCGTGCCACGGGTGCCCGGACCGTGAGGAGCACGCCCGCTGGGCGGAGCGTCATCGCCGGCTGCAGCGCGACACCGAGTCCCTGCGCCGCCGGGTGGAGAGCCGCACCCACTCATTGGCCCGCACCTTCGACCGGGTCTGCGCGCTGCTGGAGGCGCGCGACTACCTCTCCGGGGAGAAGGTCACCGACGACGGGCGCCGGCTGGCGCGGATCTGGGCCGAGTGCGATCTGCTGGTGGCCGAGTGCCTGCGGCAGGGTGTCTGGGAGGGCCTCGACCCGGCCGAGCTCGCCTCGGTCGTGTCGGCCCTGGTCTTCGAGTCCCGCCAGGGCGAGCCCGGACCGGGGCGGGTGCCCAATGCCGCCCGCGAACCGCTGGCGCGGACCCAGCGGCTGTGGGCGGAGCTCGCCGAGGACGAGCGCGACCTCCACCTCGACCGCACCCGCGAGCCGGACACCGGCTTCGCCTGGCCGGTCTACCGGTGGGCCCACGGCGAGTCCCTGGACCGCGCACTGTCGGCCGCCGACGGGACCGGCGACGACCTGCCGCCCGGCGACTTCGTCCGCTGGTGCAAGCAACTCATCGACCTGCTGGATCAGCTGGCCGACGTCGCCGACGAACCGCTCGCCGGCACCGCGCGGAAGGCGGTGGCGACGATCCGCCGTGGCGTGGTGGCCTCGACCGGGGTGCGCTGACCACCGCCCCTCCGATCGGCGCGATTCGTGACAAATGTGCCGACCCGCTGACAGCGCTCGGCGTGAGCGCATAGGGTTTTCCTGCGTCGGTCTTTCGCCCGGCAGGCATCCCGGCGTAGGGGGTCTCATGACGTGTCCGGTGTGTTCCCTGGTGAACGCCGACGACGCCGCCGCCTGTGCCCGCTGCGGCGCGACACTGTCCGCGGGCACGCCCCCGCCCGCGGAGTCCGGGCCTTCTGGCTCTGGGCCGCCGGCCGACGACGCCGGGGCGACGCAGCAGTTCCCCGTCTACGGCCAGCAGCCCGACCCGCAGCAGCCGCCGTACCCGCAGCAGCCGCCTTACCCGCAGCCCGCTTACGGCCAGCAGCCGTACGGGCCGCCGCCCTACGGCCAGCAGCCCTACGCGCAGCCGCCGTACGGGGAGCAGCAGGGCTACGGCGGGCAGCAGCAGTATGGGCAGCAGCCCTACCCGCAGCAGCAGTACCCGCAGCCGCCGTACGGGCAGCAACAGCCCTATGGCCAGCAGCCCTACCCCGGGGGGCCGGGATACCCGCCACGGCAGAAGAAGTCCCACACCGGCGCGATCATCGGGATCGTCGCGGGTGTCGTCGTCCTCCTCGGCGGGGTGGCGATCGCGCTGGTGCTGACCGTCTTCAACAAGACCGTCTTCGACAGCGCAAAGATGGCGCAGTCGATCGAGAACAGTCCGCAGGGCAAGCAACTTGGGCTGCAGAACGTCACCTGTCCGTCGGGCGAGGAGGTCAAGGCCGGGGCGACCTTCGACTGCACCGCCAGCAGCGGGACCATCCACATCACCGTCAAGGACGACAAGGGCACGTTCACCTGGAGCCGGCCGCAGTAAGGCGGCGCCCGCCCGCGCCTCGACCGCCGCCGACGGGCGGAGCCGGTCGGGCGCGCACGCACACCATTCCGCGTCAACGTGACGTTGATGCGGCTAGAGCGCCTGAACGTCACGTTCACGCGGAATGGGGGCGCCTCCGTTCGGCATCAACGTGACGTTGATGCGGCTAGAAGGCTTGAACGTGACGTTCAAGCCAAACGCCGGGGGCGCCGTTTTCCGCGTGAACGTGACGTTCACGCGGAATGGGTTCCGATCAGGGCTGCTCCTCGGCGTGGGCTCGCGCGAACGCACCGAGCACCCGCTCGATCGAAGAGTCGAGTCCGTAGCGGTCCGCCAGCTCGACGACCGCGGCCGGATCGGCCGGCGCGGTCGGGAGCGCGTCGTCGTAGTCGGGCAGCGGGACGTCGGTACGCACCGCGGCGACCGCGGGCGCGGCGTCCAGGTAGGCGCGGCTGGCGAGCAGCCGGTTGCGGGCGCCGGCCGGGAAGCCCGTGGTGCCGCCGGCGTCCATCGCCTCCCGCACGGCCCCCAGGGATCCGAACCGGCTGATCAGCGCCGCCGCGGACTTCTCGCCGATGCCCGGTACGCCGGGCAGTCCGTCGCTCGGGTCGCCGCGCAGGACGGCGAAGTCGGCGTACCCGGTCCCCGGAATGCCGTAGCGCGCCGTGACCTCGGCCGGTCCGACCACCTCGAGCTTGGCGACGCCGCGGGCGATGTAGAGCACCCGCACCGGCGGGTCGTCCCGCACCACCTGGAAGAGATCCCGGTCGCCGGACACCACCTCGACCCGGTCCTTGTCGACGGCGGCCAGGGTCCCGATCACGTCGTCCGCCTCGAATCCGGCCACCCCCACCCGGGCGATGCCGAGCGCGTCGAGCACCTCCATCAGCACCGGAACCTGCGGCGTCAGCTCGTCCGGCTCCTCCTGGCCGCCGTCCGGCGCGACCCGGTGCGCCTTGTACGACGGCACCGCGGCCACCCGGAACGCCGGCCGCCAGTCCTCGTCCAGGCAGGCCACCAGCCGGTCCGGCTTGCGGGTGCCGACGAGCCGGGCGGTCATGTCGAGGAAGCCGCGGACCAGGTTGATCGGGCTTCCGTCCGGCGCGCTGACGGTGGTCGGAACACCGTGGAAGGCGCGGAAGTACATGCTGGCGGCATCGAGCAGCATCAGGGTCACGAGGACAGCCTGCCACCGACCGTGGCCCCAGCCATAGCGACCGCACGCCACCGACGTGTCCCGGTCACGGCGGCCACCTGCAGCGGAAGCCGCTCACGGCACGTTACCCTCCGCCGTGTGAGCGACCTCTATCCCGCCGACCGGATCGCCCGGGCGCAGGCGGCGGCCGGCGCGGCCGATGTCGACGTGCTGCTGCTCACCCCGGGCGCGGATCTGCGCTACCTCACCGGCTACGCCGCGATGCCGCTGGAGCGGCTCACCTGCCTCGCCGTCCCGCAGGTCGGCGACCCGATGCTGGTCGTGCCGGCGCTGGAGCATCCCGCGGCGTTGGCCTCGCCCGCGAGCGGGCTCGGGCTCGACATCCTGGCCTGGCCGGAGACGGCCGACCCCTTCGCGCTGGTGGCCACCGCCGCTGCCGCAGCCCTCGGCCGGCCCGTACGCCGGATCGCCGTCGGCGACCGGATGTGGGCCGAGCATGTCCTGCGGCTGCAGGCGGCGTTCCCCGGGACGACCCCGCAGCTGGCCGGGCCGATCCTGCGCGAGCTGCGGATGCGCAAGGCGCCGACCGAGATCGACGCGCTGCGCCGCGCGGGCCAGGCCATCGACCGGGTGCACCGGCGGATGGGGGAGTGGCTGCGGCCGGGCCGCACCGAGGCCGAGGTCGGTCGCGACATCGCCGATGCGATCGTGGCCGAGGGCCACGCCACGGTCGACTTCACCATCGTCGGCTCCGGGCCCAACAGCGCCAGCCCGCACCACGAGCTTTCCGACCGGGTCATCGAACGCGGGGACATGGTCGTGGTGGACATCGGCGGAACGACCTCCGAAGGCTACTGCTCGGATTCCACCCGCACCTACCTCGCCGGGGGCGAGCCGGACCCGGAGATCGCCCGCTACTACGCGGTTCTGCAGCGCGCTCAGGACGCCGGCTGCGCGGCGGTACGACCCGGCGTACCGGCCGAGCGGGTCGACGCGGCCGCCCGCGAGGTCATCGAAGACGGCGGCTACGGCGAGTTCTTCATCCACCGCACCGGTCACGGGATCGGACTGGAATGCCACGAGGAGCCGTGGATCGTGGCGGGAAACACCGACGAGCTGGCACCCGGAATGACGTTCAGCGTCGAGCCGGGGATCTATCTGGCCGCCCGGCACGGCGCCCGGATCGAGGACATCGTCGTCTGCACCGACGACGGGGTCGAACGCCTCAATCAGGTCGACCGCGATCTGGCCGTGCTGGACACCTAGGGAGGATGAGACGGTGCCGGTGACAAGGGCGTTGCCGACCCCCGAGGCCGAGGACCTGCTCGCGCTGACCCGGCAGATCGCCGACCGGGAACTGCGCCCGCGGGTCGCCGCCGCGGAGCGGGCGGGGGAGTTCCCGCGCGCCGCGTTCGACACGCTGGGCCGGGCCGGCCTGCTCGGCCTGCCCTACCCCGAGGACTGCGGCGGCGGCGGGCAGCCCTACGAGGTCTACCTGCAGGTGGTCGAGGAGCTCGCGAGTGCCTGGCTGACCGTCGGGCTCGGGGTGAGCGTGCACACGCTTGCCTGCTTTCCGACGTACGCCTTCGGCAGCGACGAGCAGCGCAAGCAGCTGCTCCCCGACCTGGTCGGCGGCGGGCGGCTCGGCGCCTACTGCCTGTCCGAGCCGCACTCGGGCTCGGACGCGGCGGCCCTCTCGACCCGCGCCGTACGCGACGGCGAGGACTACGTGGTGCGTGGCGTGAAGGCGTGGGTCACCCACGGCGGGAGGGCCGACTTCTACACGGTGTTCGTGCGTACGTCCGACGACGGCCCGCGCGGGATCTCCTGCCTGCTGGTGCCCGCAGGCACCGCCGGCCTGCGGCCCGCCGCACCGGAGAAGAAGATCGCGCTGTCGGCCAGCCCCACGACCGAGATCGTCCTGGACGGCGCCCGGGTCCCGGCCGACCGGTTGCTCGGTGCGGAGGGGGCCGGGTTCACGATCGCCCTTGCCGCGCTCGACGGCGGGCGGCTGGGCATCGCCGCGTGCGCCGTCGGCGTCGCCCAGGCCGCTCTGGACTACGCCGTCGACTACGCGCGGGGCCGTACCCAGTTCGGCCGCCCGGTCATCGACTTCCAGGGGGTGTCCTTCCTGCTCGCCGACCTCGCGACGCAGGTCGCGGCGGCCCGTGCCCTCTACCTCGACGCCGCGCGGCTGCGGGACCGCGGCCGTCCCTCCCGCACGGAGGCGGCGATGGCGAAGCTCTTCTGTACCGACACCGCGATGCGGGTCACCACCGAGGCCGTCCAGGTCCTCGGCGGCGCCGGCCTGGTGCAGGACCACCCGGTCGAGCGGTGGATGCGGGAGGCCAAGGTGCTGCAGATCGTCGAGGGCACCAACCAGGTGCAGCGGGTCGTCATCGGCCGTTCCCTGGCCGACCCCTCCCGCCCGTGAGCCGTCCCGCCATCCCCGCCCCCCACGACCATGATCGTGATCGGATTCGTTCGGCGTTTCGCGGCATTATCCGATCACGATCATGGTCGTGGGGGCGCTCCGTGCCATGATCAAGAGGGGATCCGCTCGGCGTTTCGCACGGGAATCCCCTCTTGATCACCGGACAGGCGGGGGAAGGTGCGACCGACGGCCGGTAGCGTTCTGGCCATGGAAGAGCTCGACCGGCGGATAGTCCGGGCGCTCGTCGACGACGGCCGCCTCAGTTACACCGACCTCGCGGAGCGGGTGGGCCTGTCGGTGTCCGCCGTCCACCAGCGCGTACGCCGGCTGGAGACCAGAGGGGTGATCCGTGGCTACACCGCCCGGATCGACGCCGACGAACTCGGGCTCCCGCTGACCGCCTTCGTGTCGATCAAGCCGATCGACCCGTCGGCGCCTGACGACGCCCCGGACCGGTTGGCCGGCATCCCGGCGATCGAGTCGTGCTTCTCGGTGGCCGGCGACGAGAGCTACATCCTCAAGGTCCGGGTCGCGGGGCCCGCCGACCTCGAGGCGCTCCTGCAGGACATCCGCTCGGCCGCCAACGTCTCCACCCGCACGACCGTGGTGCTCTCCACGCCGTACGACGGGCGCGGGACCTTCGTCTGAGGGCCCGACGCCTGCGGGCCCGACGCCTGCGGGCCGGTCGCCCGACGGTCAGCCGATGCCGTGCTCGGCGAAGGTGCCGGCTCCGGTGGCGGAGTCGTAGGTGTAGACCTCACGGCCGCCGAGGTAGGCCCGCTCGACCCGGGAGAGCACGTCTAGCGGGTCGCCGGACCACACCACGACGTTCGCGTCCTTGCCGGCGGTCAGCGAGCCGACCCGGTCGTCGATGCCGGCGATCCGCGCCGGGTTGATCGTGATCGCCCGCAGCGCGGTCTCCGGATCGAGCCCCTCCTTCACCGAGAGGGTGGCCTGGTGCACCAGGAAGTGGATCGGCACCACCGGGTGGTCGGTGGTGATCGCGATGGTCACCCCCGCCGCGGCGAGCTTGCCGGGGTTGGCTAGTGACCGGTTCCGCAGCTCGACCTTCGACCGCGAGGTGAACAGCGGCCCGATGATGACCGGGATGCCGCGGGCGGCGATGAGGTCGGCGATCAGGTGCGCCTCGGTGCCGTGGTCGATGACCAGCCGGTAGCCGAATTCTTCCGCGATCCGCATCGCCGTCGCGATGTCGTCCGCGCGGTGGCAGTGCTGACGCCAGGGGATCTCGCCGCGCAGCACCGCGGCCAGTGCCTCGAGCTTGAGGTCGCGGTCCGGCGGCGGCACCTCGCTGTCGGATCCTGCGCGGTCCCATTTGGCCATGTAGTTGCGGGCCTGGGTGAACGCCTCCCGGATCACCGCCGCCGTGCCGAGACGGGTGCTCGGAAGCTGCTTTTTGTCGCCGTACACGCGCTTGGGGTTCTCGCCGAGGGCGGACTTCATACCGCTGGGGGCGCGCAGGGCCATCTCGTCGACGGTGCGGCCCCAGGTGGTGAGGGCGATGGTCTGGCCACCGATGGGGTTGCCCGACCCCGGGTTGACGTTGGCGACGAGAACGCCGCCGGACACGGCGTCCCGGAAGCCGATGTCGGCCGGGTTGATCGCATCCATCGCCCGCACGTGCGGGGTCATCGGCTCGGTCATCTCGTTGGTGTCCTGGCCGGCCCAGCCCTCCGCCTCCTCGTGCACGCCGAGGTGGGTGTGGGCGTCGATGAAGCCGGGCAGCACCCACTTGCCGCGCGTGTCGACGGTGACCGCTCCGTCGGGGACGACGGTGTCCGGTCCCCCCACGGCCGTGACGCGGCCGTCGTCGAGCAGGACGGTCCCGCCCTCGATCGGGTCTCCTTCGATCGGGACCACCCGCCCGCCAACGAGAGCTATGGACTGCCCGGGCACCGGCACCTCCGACGTCGTCATGGTTGTCGGAGCGAGCCTAATGCGTGGCCCACGGGCCGCATCCAGGTGGCGATGTGCGTACGGCGGGAGCGCTGCGTACCGTCGGTGGGTGGTCCGTGTCCTCGCCGTCGCCGACGAGACCGTGGAGAGCCTGTGGCGTCCTACGGTCCGTCGGCTCGCCCCCGACGTGGTGGTCGCCTGCGGCGATCTCCCGTTCGACTACCTCGAATATCTCGTCAGCACGCTGAACGCCCCGATGGTCTTCGTGCCCGGCAACCACGATCCCGACCTGTCGGGAGTACGGGGGAGCCGGACGGGCATGCCGCTCCGGGCCGGCCTGCCGACCGAGCCGCCGGGTCCGGCCGGTGCCATGAACGCCGACGGCCGCATCGTCGATGCCGGCGGCCTCCGGCTGGCCGGGCTGGGAGGGTGCCTGCGCTACCGACCCGGGCCGAACCAGTACTCCCAGCGGGAGCTGGCCCGGCGGGCCCGGAGCCTGCGCTGCCGGTCCGCATGGCGCCGGCGGCGGGACGGCCGGGACGTCGACATCGTCCTCACCCACGCGCCGCCGGCCGGGGTGGGCGACGGCCCCGACCGCCCGCATCACGGGTTCGACGCGTTGCACGGTGTGGTCGCCGCGCTACGGCCCCGGCTCCTGCTGCACGGGCACATCCACCCGTACGGCGCCCGGATGCCCGACCGGGTGCTCGGATCGACCACGGTGTGCAACGTTGTCGGATACCGCCTGTTCGAGACCCCGGGAGCCGCTGACCTGGAGTAGAACGGTCAGCGTGGCGCGTGACACCGGGTTCCCGACCGCCGACGCGGAGAACGACTTCCTGCGCGCCCGCCGGGCGCAGGTGCTCTCCCGGCTCGCGCACCGGCTGCGTGGTGAGCCGGACGACGTCAACCTCATTCTCCCTTTCGACGACGTCGTGGCCGCGCTCGGCCGGGTCGGGGAGCACTACCTCGGCCTGCAGGTCATCCGGCTCGACACGATCGTCGGCACCGTGGACAAGACCCGTGACTTCGACCGGAAGTTCCGACCGACGTCGACCCGGGTGCGACAGCGGTGGCAGCGCATCGCCGAGGCGCAGCGGCGCGGCAGCGAGATGCCTCCGATCGACGTCTACCGGATCGGCGACCTGCACTTCGTCCGGGACGGCCACCACCGGGTGTCGGTCGCCCTCGCGATGCACCAGACCTCGATCGAGGCCTACGTCACCGAGGTCCGCACCCGGCTGCCGGCCACCGGGATCCGCCGCCGCGGTGATCTGCTGGTCAAGGACTACGAGCGGTTGTTCGCCAGCCGCGTCCCGCTGCCGCCGTCCGCGCACCAGTCGATCACGGTCTCCGATCCCTGGACCTACGCCGAGCTGGGGGAGGCGGTGGAGGCGTGGGGGTTCCGCTGCATGCAGGACGAGGGCACGTTCCTCGACCGGCCGACCATCGCCCGCCGCTGGTACGCCGAGGAGTACCTGCCGGTGGTGCGGATGCTGCGCCAGGCCGACCTGATCGGCAAGCGCACGGAGGCCGAGGCCTACCTGCGCGTGGCGACCGAGCGCTACCGTCTCATCCGCACCCACGAATGGAGCGACGACATCATCAACCGGCTGCGCGGCACGATCGGCTGACCGGCGCGCGCGGCGTCGCTAGTCGTCGGCCTCGTGCCGCCCGCCATCAGCGGACTCCGGCCCGCCGTCGGTGGTCTGCGATCCGGGCGTCGACGGGGGAGTCGATGCCCGCGGCCCCTCACCGGGCGCGCTGCCGGTCACCGCCTCGGTGGTCACGTTTTCCCCGCTGTGCGGGTCGAAGATGTGCACCTTGCGGGCGTCGAACCAGACCTCGAGCTGCTGGCCCTCCCGGGCGGTCGTCAGCGGGTCGAGCCGGGTGACGACCTGGTCGGCGTCGGCGCTCACGTCGGCGCTGCCGGAGTCGCGGGCCAGCTCCTCCAGCTCCGCCGACGTGGCGCGGCCGCCCTCGAGGCTGAAGTAGGCGAAGACGTCGGAGCCCATCGACTCGAGCACATCGACGGTCGCGGTGAAGGTGCCCCCGACGTCCTTCCGGTCGACCAGCCGGACATCCTCGAAGTCCTCGGGCCGCAGGCCGACGATGACCTGCCGGTCCAGGTTGTGGGACTCGACCGCGCGGCGGTGCTCCTCGGTCAGGGGGATGTCACCGATCGCCGTATGCAACATGCCGTTGTCGAGGGTGGCGGGTAGGAAGTTCATGGACGGCGAACCGATGAAGCCGGCGACGAACAGGTTGACCGGCCGGTCGTAGAGCTCCTGCGGGCTGCCCACCTGCTGCACCAGGCCGTTGCGCATCACCACGACCCGGTCGCCGAGGGTCATGGCCTCGGTCTGGTCGTGGGTGACGTAGACCGTGGTCGTGCCGAGGCGCTTCTGCAGCCGGGACACCTGGGTGCGCATCTGCACCCGCAGCTTGGCGTCGAGGTTGGACAGCGGCTCGTCCATCAGGAAGGCCTTCGGGTCGCGCACGATCGCGCGGCCCATCGCGACCCGCTGGCGCTGGCCGCCGGAGAGGTTGGACGGCTTGCGGTCGAGGTGCGCGGTGAGCTCCAGCACCTCAGCCGCGTCCTCGACCTTCTGCCGGATGACCTCCTTGTCGACCTTCGCGAGCTTCAGCGGGAAGGCCATGTTCTCCCGGACCGTCATGTGCGGGTAGAGCGCGTAGTTCTGGAACACCATGGCGATGTCGCGGTCCTTGGGCGCCTTGTTGTTGACGACCTCGCCCGCGATCCGCAACTCGCCCTCGGTGATGTCCTCGAGTCCGGCGATCATGTTGAGCGTGGTGGATTTTCCGCACCCGGATGGTCCGACGAGGATGACGAACTCTCCGTCGGCGATCTCGAGGCTCACGGACTGGACGGCGAGAGCGCCGTCGGGGAAACGCTTGGTAACCCCGTCGAGCACGATGTCGGCCACGGTCGACTCCCTCTTAACCCTTGACGGCGCCGGACGTCAGCCCGGCGACGATACGACGTTGAAAGAACAGCACGAAGAGAATGATCGGAATGGTGATGATCACCGCTGCGGCGGTGATCGATCCGGTGGGCTGCTCGAACGCCGAGCTGCCGGTGAAGAAGGCGATCGCCGCGGGGACGGTGCGTGACCTGGTGGTCGAGGTGAGCGAGATCGCGAAGAGGAAGTCGTTCCAGCAGAAGATGAAGACCAGGATCGCGCTGGTGAAGATGCCGGGTGCGGCAAGCGGCGCGATGACCCGTCGGAAGGCCTGGAAAGGCGTAGCGCCGTCCATCTTCGCGGCCTTCTCCAGATCCCACGGGATCTCCCGGAAGAATGCCGACAGCGTGTAGATCGCCAGCGGCAATGAGAAGGTCATGTAGGGGATGATCAGGCCTTCCCAGGTGTTGAAGATGTGCAGCGAGCGCTCGATGCTGAACAGCGGGTTGACCAGCGAGATCTGCGGGAACATGGCGATCAGCAGTGACATGCCGAGCAGCAGCTTCTTGCCGGGGAAGCGCAGCCGGGCGACGGCATAGGCGGCCATCGTCGCCAGCACCACGGCGATGGCGGTCGAGATCAGCGAGATGCCGATCGAGTTGATGAGCGCCCGGGTGAACTCCGACGTCTGGAAGATTCCCTTGTAGTTGTCCCAGGTCCACTGTGTGGGCCAGAAGCTGCCGCCGTCGGTGCCGATCGTGGAAGGCGCCTTGAACGACAGCGCGATGATCCACCACACCGGGAACAACGCCCAGACGATGACCAGGATGTTGCCTGCTGACCAGCCGACCTTCTGCCGAGTGGTTGTGGCCATCAGGTGCCCCCTTCCAGGTCGCTGCCTGGGGTCGACGTGCCGAAGAGCTTGATGAAGACGAACGCGATGATCACGACGCAGATGAAGATCAGCACCGAGATCGCCGAGCCGACGCCGAGGTTGAGCGCCGTGAAGAGGTTGTCGTAGCCGAGGATCGACACCGAGCCGGTGTTGTTGGTCCCCTGCGTCAGGATGTAGATGTTGTCGAAGATCCGGAATGCGTCCAGGGTGCGGAACAGCAGCGCGACCAGGATCGCCGGTTTCATCAGCGGCAGCATCACCTTGGTGAAGCGTTGCCAGGCGGTGGCGCCGTCGACCTTCGAGGCGTTGAGGAGCTCGTCGGGGACGAGGGAGAGCCCGGCGAGGAGCAGCAGCGCCATGAACGGCGTGGTCTTCCAGATCTCGGCCAGGATGATCAGGCCGATCGACTGGTAGGTCTGCGTGAGCGGCGCGCTGCCGGCCGGGAGCAGTTCGGCGAGATATCCGGTGCCCGGCGTCCACGCGTACTGCCAGCTGAACGCCGCAACGACCGTCACGATGCCGTAAGGGATCAGGATCGCCGTTCGCACCGCACCGCGACCCCAGATGGTGCGGTGCATGAGCAGCGCCAACCCCATCCCGAACACCAGCTCGACCGCGACCGAGACGACCATGATGACGACCGTGACGGCGAGCGCATGCCACCAGTAGCTCGACGTCAGCACGGTGGAGTAGTTGGCGAACCCGATGAATTTCGCGGCGTCGGGGAAGCGCAGGTCGGAGCGCCGGAACGAGAGGTAAATGGCATAGACGATGGGGTAGGCGGTGACGACCAGCATGACGATCACGGCCGGGGCACACAGGCTCCAGCCCAGTCGCCGCTCGGCGCGCGCTCCTTCGGAGAGCGCCTTGCCCTTGGCGCGCTTCGGGCCGGGCTCACCGACGGTGGTCTCGACGGTTGGTGCCGCGTGGCTCATGACGACCTCACTGTGGGCCGGGGGGAAGCGGTCACGGGATCAACCCCTTCGACGCCAACGCGTCCGAGAGCTGGGTCTGCAGGCTCTTGAGCGTGGTCGGCGGGTCGATGCCCGACGGCGGTGAGAGGGAGTGGGAGATGGCGATGGACACGCTCTGGTACGCCGGGGTCTTCGGCCGCACCGCGGCGTTCTGCAGCTGCTTGTAGATCAGCTTGTAGAACGGATAGGCGGCCACGAAGTCCTTGGGCGGGTTCGTGTAGATGGACTTCAGCGTCGGAGGCAGCCCGCCCTTGATGGCGCCGGTGAGCTGGTTCTGCTTGTTCCGCAGGCACAGCGCCGCCTGGAAGGCCAGGTCCTTGTGTTGTGAGTACGTGCTGATCGCCAGGTCGATGCCGCCGATCGTCGACTTCGCCGGGTGGCTCGGGTCGGACGTCGGATACGTCGTGTACTTGAAGCTCTTGTAGAACGGCGGCTTGTCTTCCTGCATCGACGGCCAGACGAACGGGTAGTTGATCTCGAACGCCGCCACACCGGCCTCCATGCGGAGCCGGTTCTGGTCCTCCATCTGGGTGGACAGGGACGGGTCGGCGGCCGGCGAGGTGGCGAGGTTGTGCATGATCTCCATCGCCTTGAGCGCAGGCGGACCGAGGGAGGGCGCGGTGCTCGTCGCGTTGAGGATCGATCCGCCACCGCTGGCCACGAGCGAGTTGAACCACACGGTGAGACCTTCGTACTGCGCACCCTGGATCTCGATGTAGTGCGGCTTGCCCTGCTTGTTGAGCTGCTCGGCCATGCTGATCATCTGGTCCCACGTCGTGGGCGGCTTGGGGACCAGGTCGGAGCGGTACCACAGCAGCTGGGTGTTGGAGTTGTAGGGCGCCGCGACGAGCTTGCCCTTCCAGATCGCGGTCTCCAGCGGCCCGTCGATCGTGTCCGCCCGCACCGCCTGCTCGTTCTGGCCGGTCCACGGGACGATCCAGCCGGCCTCGGAGAACTCCGCCTCCCAGGTCACGTCCAGGCCGAGGATGTCGACGGACGTGTCGCGCGCGGCGAGCCGGCGGACGAGCTGTTGCCGCTGGGCGTCGGCCGCCGACGGCAGCTTGTTGTAGACGAGCTTGTACTTGCCACCGGAGGACTTGGTGCAACTGTCCGCGCCGGCCTGGATCGCGCCGGAGGAGTCGGGGAAGTTGTAGAAGTTGATCGTCACCGGGCCGCCCGAGTTGCTGCTGCCGCAGGCCGCGAGCAACGGGGCGGCGAGGGCCGCGGCCGCTGCCGTCGCGAGCAGGCGACGGGGGCGACGAAGGACCGATCGGATGCCGGACGGAGTGGTCACGCTACCGCTCCCCTCACTGCGCCGAGGCGCGGAGCCGCCGGTGCCGGCGGGGGAGCCGACGCGGGCAACTCTCGGTAACGGTTGAAATCTACGCACGCACCCAGGTGGGCGCAATCACCTCGATGATGAGCGCCCGATTCGTGATCGCGTCGGTGCATGGGTCCGCCCCTCGACAGTGCAATGCCGGACGGATCAGCCTACGGCGGCGTTGATCACTACCTCGGGCAGACACGCCGGACATCCGACGCGGAGAAAAGGACCGGAACGAGCCCTACGGTTGCCCGGGAACACCACGGCGCCGACGCGCGTCGCCGGCACCGGCCGCCGAGTCCGGGGTCTCGCTCGGCTCGTCCTGCCGCCACAGCGAGCGGCACGGGATCTTGTCGAGGTCGCACCGATCGGCGTAACGCTGGGCGATGTCGGTGACCTCGCTGAGCAGACCGTCGGCCAGGGTGATCGGCTCCAGGCCCATGGAGAGCAGCTGCCGGTTCTCGACGAAGAGCTCGTTGTCGGCGTCCTCGTTGCGGGGGTTGGCGACGTGGTCGATCGTGGCGCCGGTCATGTCCGAGATGATCTTGGCGAGGTCGATGACTCGGTGGGTCTCGGTCATCTGGTTGAGGATCGCCACCCGCTCGCCGTGCTCCGGCGGGTTCTCGATGGCCAGCTGGATACAGCGCGCGGTGTCCTGGATGTGGATGAAGGCGCGGGTCTGGCCGCCGGTGCCGTGCACCGTGAGCGGGTAGCCGATCGCCGCCTGCATCAGGAACCGGTTGAGCACCGTGCCGTAGTCGCCGTCGTAGTCGAACCGGTTGATCAGCCGCTCGTCGAGCGCCGTCTGCGGAGTCTGGGTGCCCCAGACGATGCCCTGGTGCAGGTCGGTGACCCGCAGGTCGTCGTTCTTGTTGTAGTAGGCGAAGAGCAGCTGATCCTGGGTCTTGGTCAGGTGGTAGATGCTGCCGGGCTTGGCGGGGTAGAGGATCTCCTGCTCGACGGTGTGTCCTTCGTCGGTGCGGACCTCGACGCGCAGGTAGCCCTCGGGGATCTTCATCCCGGCGGTGCCGTAGCCGTAGACGCCCATGGTGCCCAGGTGCACGATGTGGATGTCCAGTCCGGACTCGACGACGGCGGCGAGCAGGTTGTTGGTGGCGTTGAGGTTGTTGCTGACCGTGTAGCGCTTGTGCCAGGAGCTCTTCATCGAGTACGGCGCGGCCCGCTGCTCGGCGAAGTGCACGACGGTGTCGGGCTGGAAGTCCTCGAGCAGGGAGAGCAGCCGGTGGTAGTTCTCGGCGACGTCGAACCGGTAGTAACCGATCTCCTTACCGGTGTGCTCTTTCCAGACCTTGAGCCGCACACTCATCGGCGCGATCGGGGTGAGCGAGCTCACCTCGAGCTCGTTGTCGATGTTGCGCCGCGAGAGGTTGTCGACGATCACGACCTCGTGCCCGCGATCGGACAGATGCAGTGCGGTCGGCCAGCCGCAGAAGCCGTCTCCGCCGAGAACAACGATTCGCATGTGGAGGACTCCTGTCCGTCTTCGCCGATGTCCGACCGCGTGTGCGCCAGTACCTTACCGAAACGAGGCGGCAGCTTAGCCCGAGCACCACCTACGGCGGTGCTCGGCCCGCGCCACCCAGGATATGCCGCCCCGTGCCTTTTCGCTCGTGTTGTCGTCCGTTTGCGTTCCGTCACCGAAGGACGTGATTCGCGGCGGCGGGCCCGAGCGTCAGCGCAGGGCGCCCGACTCGGGTAGTGCATCGTCTTCCGTCCCTGGTGACGCCGGGGCCTTTCCGTTCTTCGGGCCGCGGTCCACGAAAAGGACGTAATGGAAGATAAGGAACCGGGTGAGGAAGGTGACGCAGTTGGCGAGGAAGTACGCCGCATCCACGAACAGCACCCGCTGGGCGTGGCTGAGGCCCAGGGATATCGCCTCCTGGTTCGCCCACTTCGCGGTGAACGTCAGGATGAGCCCGGCGCCGATGGACACCACGAAGAAGGGCAGGGTCTCCTTGAGGACGTGCGGGCGGCCCTTGCGCTCCCACGCCCACCGGCTGAGCACATAACTGACGCTCGCTCCGGCGAACCACCCTGCGGCGCCGGACACTCCCGCGGTGAGGTGCGCCGGCCCCAGACAGAGGATCAGGGTGATCTGGCTCGCGGCCAACGCTGCCAGGGAGACCGGCAGGAAGCGGCCGAACCGCTTCCCGAACGGGGTGCGGATCCGGCGTCGAACTCCCGCCACGATCCGGGACGATCCGAGTGTCATTCGCGTCCTAGCCTTGCGGGAGACCGTCAATCGACAGGCACACGTACGGTACGGGAATCCCCAGGGGACCCAAATTCGTCGAGACCCGGAGCGCGCAGCCTCCGGCCAGCGTCCGCCCATTCTATCGCCCGCACCTGCGCGCCGCAGGCGATGTCCCTGGTCTCGGCGTGGTGGTCTCGGCGTGTCGTCCCGGCATGGGGTGGTCCGGCGTTGTGCATCCTATGGACGCCCGGTGCGCTTACGGGTGGCCCGGGCCCGGCTCTCCCGCCACCAGGTCTCGCCGATCACCCGGGCATAGCGGAAGCCGTAAAGGAGGTTGCCGCCCTTCTTGGTCTCGCCGGACAGCCGCTTGCGCATGGTCGTCGGGACCTCAGCGACCCGGTACCCGTGGAAGACCGCGCCGATCAGCAGTTCGGAGGTCTGGTACTGCGGCTGGGTCTGGGTCACCACGCCGGTGATCTCCGAGCGCATGGCGCGCAGCCCGCTCGAGGTGTCGGTCAGGTGCGTCCGGGTCAGCCTGCTGATCACCCACGCGAAGAGCCGGACACCGGTGTTGCGGAACTGGTCGACGTTCTCGGTCCGTCCGAGCTGCCGGGAGCCGATCACGAAGTCCGCCCGGTCCTCGGCCAGCATCGTCACCATCGCTGGGAGGTCGGCCGGGTCCCACTGGCCGTCCGCGTCCAGCGTGGCGATGTAGTCCGAGTTGCCGGTGCGTGCGATGCGGTAGCCCAGCCGCAGGGCGACACCGTGCCCGCGGTTGACCGACAGCGAGCAGACCATCGCGCCGTGCTGCGCCGCCACGCCGGCGGTGTCGTCGCCGCTTCCGTCGTCGACGACCACGGTGGACACCGGCACGTCGGCGATCCGGTCCGGGATCTCGTCCAGCACCGGCCCGATGTTGTCCGCCTCGTTGTACGCCGCGATGACGACGACGAGCGGGTGGAGCCGGACGTCGCCGTACTTCTGCTGGAACTTCAGCAGGGCCTCGTCGGTCACCGCGGTGGTGTCGACGGCCTCCCGGAGAGACCTGTGGGGCCCGTCAGGTTTGTTGCTCACGTGCTCGCTCACCTCGATGGCTCCTTGCTGTCAGGGCGGTAAGTCCGAGAGCTCCGGCGACGGGCAGAAGCTCCAGCGACGGCAATACGTATCGCCAGGAGAAGATAGACGCTGCGTTGGACGGAAGCAGCACGGCCAGGCCCCCGGCGACGAAAAGCAGACAGACGAGACGCATTCCGGACCGACGGGCCCGGCCGAGCCCGAATCCGCCCAGCAGGCCGAGGACCAGCGCAAGCGCGACGAGCGGGCCGGGGGTGTTGATGAACCGGCCGTAGTAGTAGAGGAACCCGGTGAGGCCGTGGTCCACCGACGGCGTCACGTCGCCGTACTTGTGGGATATCGGCGCGGGATCGAATCCGTTCAACGGGTAGTCGCGCTGGAACTGGAACCGTCCCGACGGCCCCGAACTGTCGCGCACCGGCGAGAACCCGTCGACGAAGCTCGTCAGCACGGTCTTGGCGTAGGTGCCGGGCTGATGCAGGATGACCCGCTTGCCGAAGTCCTTGAGCGCCGCGTCCATCTCGACGCCGGGCGGCAGATGCATGTGGTAGGCGGGCGATTTCGGCGACCAGATCCAGAAGTCGGTGGGCTCGCGGTGGCCCGGCGGGGTCGTCGGGCAGAGGCTGCGTTCGTAGGCCGGCAGGGACAGACCGGTGCAGGTCGCGAACGGCATCACCCGCCCGTAGAGGAACCGGCCCGAGTAGCCGGAGAGGGCGAGCTTCCCGTGCGCGAGGTCGTACCCGACGGCGTAGAGCCCGACCGGGACGACGAAGGTCACCACCATCACGAGCGCGCCGACCACACGCAGACGCATGCGGGGTTGGCGCAGGATCACGTAGCCGAGCGCGGGGATCAGCAGGACCGCTCCGTCGAGGCGCGTGATCACCCCGAGGGCCAGCACGAAACCGGAGACGGCACAGGCCCAGATCGGGACCCGGGTGCGTTTCCAGGCGATCACGACGAGCCCGATGACCATCAGTAGCTCGAAGAACGTGTCCGCCATGATGTATTGCTCGATGAGCAGCTGATACGAGTCGAAGAGGACCGGCAGGGTGGCGACGATCGCCAGCCACCGGCGCACGCCCCACCGCAGCAGGAACGCATAGAGTCCGACGGCCATGGCCAGGCCCATGAGGTGCTGCAGCGCGGCGGCGGTGAGCAGCGGGCGCGGCGAATACAGCAGCGGAGCCAGGAACCCGGAGTATCCGAGGGGGCGGTTCATCCCGGGCACGAGGCGCTGGGCGGCGGCGAGGTAGTCGATCGAGTCCGGGAAGAGGACGGCCGGCCGGTAGGCCAGCACCACGATCACGCGGAGTGCGGCGCCGGCGAGCAGGACGATCAGGAACGGCAGGTGCCGGCGTAGGCCACTCCACCGTGCGGATGCCGCCGGGGTGGCCGGCTCCGTCCCGGTGACCTCATCATGGATCGCCGTGGTCGCCCAGGGGTCGGGTCGATCGGCGTGTCCGCCGGCCATCTCGGCCACGGAGGATCCCTTCGCCGCTGTCTCGGATGCGTGTCGTTGGGTAAACGATAGGCGCACACGATAGGGCAGCCGGTCCGGTCACGTGGACAGGGCAACCAGCGCGTCGGCCTGGGCCGCTGCGGCGGCCCGGCTGGCGGCGGCCGAGGCATGACCGGCCTCGGCCGCGTCGTGCGCGTGCTCCCGCCACCAGGCCTGCCCGGATCCGGGCAGGGTCGAGATCGGGTCGTAGTAGGCGTACCGGCGGCGCAACGCGTCCGGATCGTCGCGCTCGATGCCGGTGCGGTAGTTCTTCGTCCAGTACGAGATGCCGCGTTCCCGGTCGTAGTCCTCCAGCTGGTGCACCCAGCGCTTCCCGACGTAGGGCACGTCACAGACGATCCGGGGGGTCGCGAAGCCGGGGAGGTAGCCCATCACCGCGTGCTGCAGCGCCTGGGCCTCGGCCACCGAGGTCCGCCAGTGCTCGGCATTGGGGATCATGTCGCACTGGTAGAAGTAGTAGGGCATGATCCCGGCGCCGTCGAGCAGGGAGAAGCACAGGTCGAGGAGCGCGTCGCCGTCCGCGTTGACCCCCCGCAGCAGGACACCCTGGTTGCGGACGTCGCGGACCCCGGCCTCCAGCATCGCCTGCGTCGCCTCCGCCACCAGCGGGGTCACCTGCTGGGCGGCGTTGACATGGGTGTGGATGGCCAGCGAGACACCGCGGGCGCGGGCCGACCCGGCGAGCCGCCCCATGCCCTCCCGCACGGGGCCGGACAGCCAGTGCTGCGGCAGTCCCATCAACGCCTTGGACGCGAGCCGGATGTCGCGGATGTTGTCGATCTCGAGCAGCCGGGCGACGAAGGACTCCAGGCGCGGCCACGGCATGTTCGCGACGTCGCCGCCGGAGACCACGACGTCCCGGACGCCGGGCGTGTCGCGCAGGTAGTCGATCATGGCGTCCAGGCGGTCCACCGGCTTGAGGCTGAACTTGAGCTTGTCCACCTGCGGGGTGGAGTTGCCGACCAGATCCATCCGGGTGCAGTGCCCGCAGTACTGCGGGCAGGTCGGCAGGATCTCGGCCAGCACCTTGGTCGGGTAACGGTGGGTCAGGCCCTCGACGGCCCACATCTCCGCCTCGTGCAGGGAGTCGCGGGACGACTGCGGGTGGCTCGGCCAGTGTGCGTCGCGGTCGGAGTGGACCGGCAGCATGTAGCGACGCACCGGGTCGGCGTAGAACGCCTCGGTGAACGCCGGCCCGGTGGCGGCACCGGCCGGAACCATCGTGTTGATCATCTGAGGCGGGAGCAGGATCGACATCGTCGCCCGCTCGGCCTGGTCCCGTTCGAGGTCGGCATAGAACCTCTGGTCGAGCAGCTCGCCGAAGACGGCGCGCAGCTGGCGGAGGTTCTTCACACAGTTCGCGCGCTGCCACTGGACGTCGCGCCACTGCGCCTCGGTGACCTCACCGAAGCCGGGCAGGCGCCGCCAGTCGGGCTCGACCAGGGGCGTGCGCCGGTAGGCGTACGGCTGTGCGTTCACGTGCGGACCTCCTCGGGCGGCCGGGGCTGCCCGGACGGCGACCGGAAATTTGCTCCGCCCGACGATACGGGAGAACATCCATACTATCGACTTGGGCACGGAAGAATTTCCTGCTCAATAGCGCGATGACAACAAGGAGTAGGTGTGAGCGAGCTCACTTCCTCGCCGGTCGGGCTGCACCGGGTGCTCGATCCGCCGGGCGTGCTGCCGCAGGCGGCGACCCGGCTCGACGCCGACCCGGTCCTGCGCCCGGGGGAGGTGCGGGTCCGGGTGCAGCGGCTCAACCTCGACGCCGCGTCCTACCGGCAACTCGCGACGGCGCACGCCGGCGACGGGGCGGCGATCCGCGACGAGGTCGTCGAAATCGTGCGCAGCCGCGGAAAGATGCACAACCCGGTCACCGGGTCGGGCGGGATGCTCGTCGGGGTGGTGGAGGAGGTGACGCCGGAGTCGCCGCTGGGCCTGGCGCCCGGCGACCGGGTCGCGACCCTCGTCTCGCTCACGCTGACCCCGCTGGTGATTACCGACGGCCTCGCCCGCTGGGACGGCCGCGGCGAGCAGATCCCGTGCGACGGGCATGCCATCCTCTTCGCCCGCTCGATCGCCGCCGTCCTGCCCGCCGATCTGCCGGCGCCGCTGGCCCTGGCGGTGCTCGACGTCTGCGGCGCGCCCGCGCTGACCGCTCGCGTGGTACGCCGGTACGACGCGCCGGGCGTCGCGGTGATCGGCGGTGGCGGCAAGTCCGGATCGCTGTCCCTCGCCGCCGCCCGCCGATCCGGCGCCGGCCGGCTGGTCGCCGTCGTACCGTCCGAGGAGGAGGCGAAGGCGGTGGTCGATGCCGGGCTGGCCGACGAGGTGGTGTGCGCCGACGCCCGCGACCCGGTCGCGCTGTCGGCGGCGGTCGGCGCGCCCGTCGACGTGACGGTCGTCTGTGTCGACGTCGCCGGTTGCGAGGGCGGCGCCGTGCTGTGCACCCGCAACGGCGGCACGATCGTGTTCTTCTCGATGGCCACCTCGTTCTCCGCGGCCGCGTTGGGCGCCGAGGGCCTCGCGGCGGACGTGACGATGCTGATCGGCAACGGCTACGTTCCCGGCCACGCCGACTACGCGCTCGACCTGCTGCGGGACGACGCCGGCGTACGCCGGCTCTTCGAGGCGCGCCTGGAGGACCAGCGATGAGCGACCTGACCACCGCCACCGGCAAGCTCGGGCTCGACCCGCAGACCGTCGCGACCGCCCGCCGGCTGGCCGCCCGGGCCGCGGAGCCGGTGATCGAGATGGCCAGGACGCACACCACGACGTCCGTCGAGCGCGCGGTGCTCCGGCTGGCCGGGCTGACCGGTACCGACCCGGCCTCGGCCGGCGGCGAGATCCCGTGGGTCAACCGCGTCGTGGACACCGTGCGGGAGCAGGTCGGTCTCGAGCACGGGGCGGCGCTGCCGGTCTTCCACGAACTGCGGACCGGCGGACACGGGTCGCTGCGCGAACTGGCGGCCAAGGTCGGGGCCGGCTCGGTGCGCTTCGCCGTACCCGAGGCAGCCGACGCCGACCGGGCCCGCCGGGCCGCCCGCCGCCAGGTCGGTGCCGGCATCGCGCGCATCGACGCCAGCCGGGCCGACCGGGACCGGTTGATCGGCCGGCTCGGCGATCCGCGCCGTAAGCCGTGGATCTACCTCATCGTCGCCACCGGCGACATCTACGAGGACATCCCGCAGGCGCAGGCGGCCGCGCGCGAGGGCGCCGACGTGATCGCCGTGATCCGCTCGACCGGCCAGTCGCTGCTCGACTACGTCCCCGAGGGCGCCACCCGGCAGGGCTACGCCGGGACCTACGCGACCCAGGAGAACTTCCGTCTGATGCGGGCCGCGCTCGACGAGGTGGGGGCGGAGCTGGGTCGCTACATCCGGCTCACGAACTACGCCTCGGGGCTGTGCATGCCCGAGATCGCGGCGCTCGCCGGCCTCGAGCGGCTGGACATGATGCTCAACGACTGCATGTACGGGATCATCTTCCGCGACATCAACCCGAAGCGGACCTTCATCGATCAGCGGTTCTCCCGGATGGTGCACGCCCGCGCAGGCATCATCATCAACACCGGCGAGGACAACTACCTGACCACCGCGGACGCGGTGGACGCCGCGCACACCGTGATCGTCAGCCAGCTGCTCAACGAGCGGTTCGGGCACGAGGCGGGCCTGGCCGACTGGCAGCTCGGACTGGGCCACGCCTTCGAGATCAACCCATCCGTGCCGGAGTCGTTCCGGCTCGAGCTCGCCCATGCCCAACTGGTCCGGGAGCTCTTCCCCGACGCGCCGCTGAAGTACATGCCGCCGACCAAGCACATGACCGGCAACGTCTTCGGCGGCTACCTGCTCGACGGCTTCTTCAACCTCGTCGGAGCCATGACCGGGCAGGGCATCCTGCTGGTCGGAATGATGACCGAGGGCATAGTCACGCCGTTCCTGTCCGACCGGGATCTCGCGCTGGAGAACGTCCGCTACGTGCTCGACGCCGCCGGCAACCTGGCCGAGGACTTCCATCCGCCGCGCGACGGTGTCGTCGCGACTCGGGCGCGTCAGGTGCTGGCCGAGTCGATCGAGCTGCTCGGGCGGATCGGTGACGACGGATTGCTGTCGGCGATCGCGGACGGCACCTTCGGCGTGACCCGGCGACCGGCCGAGGCCGGCAAGGGCCTCGACGGCGTCGTGGCGCAGGCCGACGGCTACTACAACCCGGCGACGGAGATCCTGGAAGGGGACCTGCAGCGATGACCGCGACCACCGAAGGGCAGGACACGTCGTCGGTCGTCCGCCCCTACGGCGACACCACCGGCGACGGCATGGTGCAGCTGTCCTTCACCCTTCCCATTCCGCCCGACGCGCGGGCCGAGGGAGCGGCATTGCAGTTGGCGCACAAGATGGGCCTCGACCCGGCGATGGTCGTGCACGTGAAGGGAATGGGCACCGGCTTCACGTTCTTCGTCGTCTACGGACGGGTCGGTCATCTCGTCGACCTGTCCGAAGTCAAGGTCGTCGAGCGGGAATACCCGTTGCTGTCGGCGAAGGAGGCCAACCTCGCGATCCGCAGCACGCTGGGTCGCAAGCTCGTGGTGCTCGGCGCCTGCATCGGCACCGACGCGCACACGGTTGGCATCGACGCGATCCTCAACGTCAAGGGCTTCGCCGGGGAGAAGGGCCTCGAGTACTACCGCGAGGTCAAGGTCGTCAACCTCGGCGCCCAGGTGCTCGTGCCCGACCTGGTCGCCCGCGCCGCCGCGGAGAAGGCCGACGCCGTACTCGTCTCCCAGGTCGTCACGCAGAAGGACGCCCATCTGCACAACACCCGGCAGATGGCCGAGGCGTTCACCGAGCAGATGGGTCCGGACCGCCCGCTTCTCGTCGTCGGTGGCCCGCGATTCGACGTCGCCATGGCCGGCGACCTCGGCGTCGACCGGATCTTCGGCAAGGGCACCTCGCCGGTGGAGGTCGCCTCCTACCTGGTGCACGCCATCGGCGAACGGGCGGCGCGGTGAGCGAGGTCGCCGAAGGAGCCACGGTCACCCATCGCCGCTACGTGCCCTATGCGCACGCCCACTACGGCGGCGATCTCGTCGACGGCGCCTACGTCCTCGGACTGTTCGGCGACGTGGCCACCGAACTCTCCATCCGCTCGGACGGAGACGAGGGGCTGCTTGCCGGTTACGACGAGGTGCAGTTCCTGGCTCCGGTCCGGGCCGGCGACGTGGTGGAGGCGTCCGCGACGCTCGTCCGGCGGGGCCGGCGCAGCCGGATCGTGGACTTCGAGGCGCGGGTGGTGTGCCGCGCCTCGCCGGCCCGCTCGGCATCGGCCGCCGAGGTGCTCGCGCAGCCGCTGCCCGTCGCCCGGGCCCGCGGCACCGTCGTGGTTCCGCCGAACCGGCGACCATAGTGGAGCGGTCGTCCGACACGCCGCCCGACACGCCGGAGTCTGTTGCCGGGCAAGTAAATTCCTCACACCCGCAAAAGGGCCGCTGACCTGCACAGACGCCGTCAACGGTCGGTAACGGGAGGGTTGACGGGGGGTAGCGAAGTGCCGATATGGTCCGCACGTCTCGCACAACGGGGCGATCGGCTACAGCCGTTGCGGATGGACGGGTTGCGCGGATCCGGCGCGCAGCACAGTTCGGCGCCGGACGGCGTACCGAAGGGGGTCGTCGTGTCGGCGACCGGCCAGCTGGAAGGGGGCTCGGCAGGCCAGTAGACAACGGCACGGTCGACTGTCGCCAGCAGCCGCCCGGTCGGTCCGAAGGTCTTGCCGAGCCCCCCCGCAGCCACCCCCCTCCGCTCCTCTCCGCCGTAGAGTGGGGAGGCCGCGAAGCCGCGGCCGCCCGCGGTGCGCCGCGCGACGTCAAGCCGAGCGGGAGGCCACCCAGCGTGCGGTCACCGAGCCGTCCGGCCCTTCGCCGCGTCCGGTTCCTTGCCTCGCTGGCGGCCGGTGGCCTGTTGGTGCTCGCCTTCCCGCCGTTCGGGCTCTGGCCCGTGGCCGCGGTCTCGGTCGGCACCCTCAGCCTCGTCGTGAACGGACGCCGGGCCCGCGCGGGCGCCGGCTACGGCCTGATTTTCGGGCTCGCCTTCTTCATCCCCCTCCTGAGCTGGAGCGGCACCTACGTCGGCGCGGTGCCGTGGCTGCTGCTCGCGACCGCCGAGGCACTCTTCCTCGCCCTGCTGGGTGCGGCTCTGAGCCTGGTTTCCCGGCTGCCGTTCTGGCCGCTGTGGGCGGCCGCGCTATGGGTGGCGGAGGAGGCGGCCCGCGACCGCCTGCCGTTCGGTGGATTCCCCTGGGGCCGGCTCGCCTTCAGCCAGCCGGACGGGCCGTTCCTGCCCTACGCCGCCTTCGGCGGAGCGCCGCTGCTGACCTTCGCCGTCGCGCTGACCGGGTGTCTCGCGGCCTACGCCGTCGGGTGCGGGATGCGTCGCGATATCCGGCCGGTCGCCGTGCTCGCGGTCGCCGGAGTCGCCGTGGTGCCGGTGGTCGGACTTCTCGCGGGCCTGTTCACGGTGCACAGCGGCGGCGGGTCGCGGAAGGTCCAGGTCGCCGTCGTGCAGGGCAACGTGCCGCGGCTCGGGCTGAGCTTCAACGCGCAGCGTGAGGCCGTGCTCCGTGACCACGTCCGACAGACACTCCTGCTGGCCCAGCAGATCCGCCGCGGAGAGCAGGCACGGCCGGCGTTCGTGGTGTGGCCCGAGGACGCCTCCGACATCGATCCGCTCCGCAATCCCGACGCCGCGGCGCTGATCACCGGAGCTGCCCGGGCCGTCGGTGTCCCGATTCTCGTCGGCGCCATCCTCGACGGGCCGGGAAATCACGTCCGCAACGCCGGGATCGTGTGGGACCCGCGGGCCGGCCCGGGAGCGACCTACATCAAGCGGCACCCGGTGCCCTTCGGCGAATACATCCCCCTGCGCAGCCTGGCGCGCCGGGTGAGCTCGAAGGTCGACCTCGTGCCCCGGGACATGCTCGCCGGCACCCGGTCCGGGGACCTGCGCATCGGCCCTCTCACCATCGGTGACGTGATCTGCTTCGAGGTGGCCTACGACGGCCTGATCACCGACGACGTCAACGGTGGCGCACAGGTCCTCGTCGTGCAGACCAACAACGCGACGTTCGGCCATAGCGCCGAAAGCTCGCAACAGCTGGCGATGGCCAGGATCAGGGCGGTCGAGCACGATCGCTCGGTCATCGTCTCCTCGACCAGCGGCATCAGCGCGATGATCTCCCCGGACGGACGGGTCCAGGTACAGTCGGCGATCTTCACCGCGGCCCGGTTCGACCTGCCGATGGCGGTACAGACCGGAACCACACCCGCCACCCGGCTGGGCGCCATACCGGAATGGGTACTGACCGGCCTGGGGGTTGCCGCGATGATGGCCGCGATAGGGATCAGGCTGGGCGCGCGGGGATCCCGAGCGGACGTGCCGATGCCCGTGCCCTCGGACCGGGAGCGGGAGAACGTATGAGCCACGCCAGGATGTTCGAGCCGGGGGTAGGCCGATGAGCGGTCGCCTCGGCGGCTTCAACCGGGTGCTCGTCGTCATCCCGACCTACAACGAAGCCGGCAACATCGAGCCGATCATCGAACGGCTCCGGGCGGCGGTGCCCGAGGCCGACGCGCTGATCGTCGACGACGGCAGCCCGGACGGGACCGGCGAGATCGCGGACAAGCTCGCGGCCGACGACGGACGGGTGCACGTGCTGCACCGCGCCGCCAAGGCCGGCCTCGGTGCGGCCTACATCGCCGGCTTCCGGTGGACGCTCGAGCGTGGCTACGACGTCGTGGTCGAGATGGACGCCGACGGCTCGCACGCCCCGGAGGAACTTCCGCGGTTGCTCTCGGCCCTCCGCGGCGCCGATCTCGTGCTCGGATCACGGTGGGTGCCGGGGGGAGCGGTGCGCAACTGGCCGCGCAGCCGGCATCTCATCTCACGCTGCGGCAACCTCTACACCCGCGTGGCGCTGCGCATGCCGCTCCGCGACGCGACCGGTGGATTCCGCGCCTACCGCACCGACATCCTCGCCCGGCTGCCCCTCGACACCGTCTCCTCGCAGGGCTACTGCTTCCAGGTCGATCTCGCATGGCAGGCGTGGCGGACCGGGTTCCGGGTCGTCGAGGTCCCGATCACCTTCACCGAACGGGTCCGGGGTACCAGCAAGATGAGCGGCGCGATCGTCGCCGAGGCCTTGTGGCGGGTCACCTGGTGGGGGCTGTCCAACCGCAGCCGTGGAGCACGGGCGCGGGCGGGCCGACCGGCCGTCCGGAGGTAGCGTGTCATGGTCCTGTTCGCGGTGTTCCTGATGATCGCCATACCGGCGCTCGAGATCTGGGTGTTCATCCTGGTCGGCGGCGCCATCGGTTTCCTGCCGACGGTCCTGCTCCTGCTCGCCTCCTCACTCGCCGGGGCTCTGTTGCTCCGGCACGAGGGCGGCCGGGCGTGGCGGGCGTTCACCCAGGCCACCAACGAACGTCGGGTGCCGCACCGGGAGGTCATCGACGGCGCCCTGGTGATCGTGGGCGGGACGCTCATGGTCGCCCCCGGCTTCGTCACCGACGCGGTGGGTCTGCTGTGCCTGCTTCCGTTGACGCGATCGGTCTTCCGCTGGCTGACGATGATCCTGGTGACCAAGCGGATGGGGACGGTGGGGGTGGCGACGTCGGCCGGCGGATTCGCGGTCCGGCGGGTGCGGTCCAAGCGTGGACCGGCCCAGCCGACGAGGCCGGACGACGGCGATCCGCCGGTCATCGAAGGGGAGATCGAGCAGTGACCGCCGCGCTCCGCGTCGGGCCACACACGATCTGGCCGCCGGTGGTGCTGGCCCCGATGGCCGGCGTCACCGACGCGCCGTTCCGCCGGCTCTGCCGCGAGTACGGCGCCGGCCTCTACGTCAGCGAGATGATCACCTCGCGCGCGGTCGTGGAGCGCAACGCGAAGACCGCGGCGATGACGACGTTCGGCGCGGACGAGTCGCCGCGGAGTCTGCAGCTTTACGGCGTCGATCCCCATGTGGTCGGGGAGGCGGTGCGGATCCTGGTGGGCGAAGGCCGGGTCGACCACATCGACCTCAATTTCGGCTGCCCGGTGCCCAAGGTGACCCGGCGCGGCGGAGGCTCGGCGCTGCCGTGGAAGCGGCGGCTGTTCGCCGCCATCGTGGCCACGGCCGCCCGGGTCGCCGGCGCCGTACCGGTGACGGTGAAGATGCGGCTCGGGATCGACCCCGACCACCTGACCTATCTCGAGGCCGGGCGCATCGCCGCCGCCGAGGGCGCCCAGGTGGTCGCGCTGCACGGACGGACCGCTGCCCAGCACTACTCCGGAACGGCGCAGTGGGCGCCCATCGGTGAGCTGGCCGCCGCATTGACCGTGCCGGTGCTCGGCAACGGCGACATCTGGACGGCCGCGGACGCGCTGCGCATGATGCGCGAGACGGGGTGCGCCGGAGTCGTGGTGGGTCGCGGCTGCATGGGCCGGCCGTGGCTCTTCGGCGAACTGGCCGACGCCTTCGCGGGGAAGCCGCCCACACCGCCGCCGGACCTCGGGGGAGTCGCCGCGGTGATGCGCCGGCACGCGCAACTCATGGCGGAGTGGAAGGGCGAGGACCGCGGCCTGATCGACTTCCGCAAGCACACCAGCTGGTACACGAAGGGCTTCCCGCTCGGGGGCGACACCCGCCTGCGGCTCGGTCAGGTCGGCTCCCTGGCCGAACTCGACGCCATCCTCGCCGGCTTTCCCGGCGACGAGCCGTTCCCGGCGGGGGTGGCCGAGGCTCCGCGCGGCCGGACCACCGGGGCACCGCGGCGGGTCATCCTGCCCGAGCGCTGGCTGGTCGACCGCGACGACCTCGGCGTCCCGGAGGACGCCGAACTGGCGACGTCCGGGGGATGAGACCCCGCACCGCGACGAAAAGGGGGCCGCACCCGAGAAACTCGGATGCGGCCCCGTGAAACGTCGGTCGGGTCAGGCGCTCTTCTTCGCGGCCGAACGCCGGCCCTTCAGCATCTCCAGCCGCTCGGCCAGGACCTCTTCGAGGTCCGCGATCGTGCGGCGCTCCATGAGCATGTCCCAGTGCGTACGGGGTGCCTTCCCGCTCTTGGCCTCAGGGTCAGGTCCGCCGATCAGCTTGCCGACGGTGCCGTCGAGGCGGCATTCCCATGTCTGCGGAGCCTCGGCCTCGCCCGAGAACGGCACGGAAAACACGTGCCCGTGCCGACAGCGGTATTCCGCCTCCTGACGAGGAGCGAGTTCGGTGTTACGGTCCGTTTCGTAGCTGACAGACCCGAGACGGCTGCCGCGGAGCGTGCGCTCTGCCATGATTTGTCCCTCCCGGGAGGGTGAGTGGTGCTTCCGATCATCCAACGTGGGCTAGGGGACAAAGATTCCCCGCTGACATTCGGCTCACGCCTCCAGACGGATGGATAACGGCGTGAGACGCCTCACCCCCGCGCGGCGGGCCACTGCCTGCGGGACGCCAGAACGTCCCGCAGCACCTCGACCTCGTCGGTCATGATCCCATCCACACCGAGGTCGAGGAGTCGATGCATCTCCGCCGGATCGTCGACCGTCCAGACGTGGACGTGAATCCCCAGCCGGTGTGCGGTGGCAACAAACCGCTCGTCAACCACTGATATCGGACCAATTCGGGCAGGTACCTGCGCGCAGGGCACCCGGCCGAGACCGCCGGCGCCGCGACCGCCCGTGTAGGCGGCCAGGCGCAACGCGAGGGCGCCGCGGGGACCGAGTGCGGTGCACAGTCGCGGGCCGAGCGCGGCGCGGGCCAGGGCGACCCGGCTCTCGGAGAAGGCTGCGACGCACACCCGGTCGACCGCTCCGGTGCGGCGGATCACCTCGACCAGGGCGTCGATCGCGCCGGGCACCTTGACGTCGACGTTGACCCGCACCTCGGGCCAGGCACTGAGCAGGTCCTCCAGCAGCGGTATCGGTTCCACCCCGCCGATGCGCGCGGACCTGAGCTCGGCGTAGCGCATCCGGCTGACCCGGCCGGAGTGATCGGTCACCCGGTCCAGCGTCGTGTCGTGGAACGCCAGCAGAACGCCGTCCGCGGTCACGTGCACGTCGGTCTCGAGGTAGCGGTAGCCGAGCCGCACGGCGTGGTCGAAGGCCGCGAGCGAGTTCTCGATCCCCCCGGCGGCCCCGCCGCGGTGCGCGAAGGCGAGCGGCACGTCGGACTCGAGGAAGGGGAAGGCGGGGGACATCTGTGCAGTCTTTCCCGGTCTGCGGTTCGCGGTCTACGTCGCGTCGTCGCGACGGGCTTCCAGATCGGAGGCGAGGGCGGCGACCCGCTGGGCGAACGCCAGGTCCAGCGCGAAGGTGCCCCCGTCGACGGCGTCTTCGAAGCCGGCGACGAACCGCTGCATGATCGGTTCGGTGTTGTCGGCGAAGTCGATCTCGGCGATCCGTCCGCCCGGGCCGTCGAGCCAGACCCGCCGCGCCGGGGATCGCTCGTACCCGCACGTGATGTCGCCGATCTCCGCTGCGGGCGCCGCCAGCTCGCGGATGGCCAGCAGGTGGCTGCCGAGGTTGTCAGCCGCGGAAATGCCGAGTCGGTTGCCGGCGGTCACGGTGAACTCGCCGCCGAAGCGCAGGCCGGCGCCCTTCTCCTGCTCGGCCGCCCAGCGCTGGACGCCGTCCAGCAGGCAGTACTCGAAGTCGACGCCCACCACCAGCCCGGCGGAACGGGCCATCCGCGCGAGCGTCTCCGTCTCCTCCGGATAGCGCCACGGCTTCTCGGCGATCACGTGCAGGCCCGCGTCGAGCGCGGCGTGCGTCAGCGCGGGCACGTGCGGGCCGGGAGGCACGCACAGCCAGGCGATCTGGGCGCCGGCCGCGCCGAGCGATCCGCCGAGGCGCGCGGTGTAGCCGGTCGAGGACTCGTCGGGCCGGCGCCGAGCGTCGCTCACGACGGCGACCCGGCGGTGCTGTCCGTCGAGCACCTGCTGGACGCGCCCGGCCCAGCGGCCCCGCCCGACGACGACGTAGGACGGATGCTCAGACACGGGCCGCGTGGTTGGTTCGCGCATCGAGCTCGCCGCAGAGCATCTGGGCCGCCTTCACCGCGCCCACCACCTTGGCCGAGAAGATGTGGAACTCGCCCGGTTGGGGCTCCTTGAGGTAGATCACCCGGCGGTCGTCGGCCGGGCTGTGCTCGACCACCCGCACGGTGAAGCGCGAGCCGAGATAGCGCGCATCCGAGATCGAGGGCACGTAGAGGGCACCGTCGTGCCGCATGTCCTCGAACTTGCTGAAATCGCACGGGCGGAAGTCCGGCAGGTTGAGCAGGCCCTCGAACCTCGCGGGAACCGGTTCGTCGGGATCGGTCGTCACCCAGTGGTTGGTGTGCTTGGACGAGCCGAACAACGCCTTGCCCGACGTGCCGTAGGGGTCGAAGGCGGTGAAGGGTCCGTCCACGACGACGAGTCCGATCCCGCGGAGTTCCGCCGGCACCTCGATCAGGACCTTCTCGGCCACCTGGAATCGGGCGATGTCGAACTGCGCCTTGCTGGGGCCGAGGCCGTAGGTGGCGCAGACGACGAAGTCGTACTCGGATCGAACCGCCGGCGTATAGGGCTCGACGCGGACGTTCACCGTGCTGGCACGCAGTCGGTCCTCGACGAGGCTCCGCAGGACGTCCGGGTCGTAGATGTCTTCGTCGACCTCGTAGCAGCGTGCGATGAGGTCGAAGTCGATCCACCCGGGGCGGGCGGGCTTCAGGGGCAGGCTGTGCTCTGCCGCGACCTCCTCGTAGCGTTCCGGGGAGGTCCACGAACCCTCGTACGGGATGGCGTAGTAGTTCCGGGTGGACCGTACGACGGCCGGCTCGAAGGTCTGGACGAACTCGTCCCGGGCCTCGAGGATCTCATTGATCGTCTCGGCGCTGCGGGGGTAGTGGTAGCCGGAGTGGATGCGGTACTGGTTGATGGCCGATGCGGCCCGCATCACGCCCAGCGGGTCGTATAGATCGACCTGGTAGCCACGCTCGGCCAGTTGGAGCGCGATCGTCGAGCCGTAGATCCCGGCGCCGGCAACGGCGACCCGGGCACGCGAAGGTCCGGGAGTCAAGGTCATCCCTTCTTTGCTCAGAACACGGTGCGCGCGCGCCGGCTGTCGATGACCTGAGCTACCCCCCTCCGACGCTGCCGACGAGGTAGCGCACGCGGAGATTACCGGGGATGGGGCCCGTCTCCTAACACCAGGACGGCGCCGTCGCGCCCGGTAATCGCCCCGCGTCGGCCCTGGATCCTCACGATTGCGCAAAAAACCACCCATGGTGCCGGTGGGCACCATGGGTGGCTTTTTGCGCGGCCCGGACCGCCGACTGAGCGGCCCTCAGGCCGGCTCGACGGCGGGCACCGCGACCGGCCGGGTCCGCAGGACGAAGACGATGACGGCGAGCGTGCCGGCGGTGAAGACGGCCGACCCGGCGAACGCAGTGGCGATCCCGTCGGCCAGCACGTGATGCTGATAGGCGACCGCGGATTCCCCGGCGGAGTGCAGCCGGGCGGCGTGCCGGCTCGCCGTGCCGAACACAGTGACCAGGATCGCCAACCCCAGCGACCCACCGACCTGCTGCATCACGTTGACCAGCCCCGACGCTGCACCGGCGTGCCGCCGATCGACCCCAGCCAGCGAGGTGGCCGTCAGCGGCACGAACGCCAGTCCGTTACCTGCCCCGAACAGCACGAGCGGGCCGAGCACGGACAGGTAACCGCTGTGCACCGAGAGCTGGGTCAACCATGACATTCCGAGGGTCGACAGGCTGATCCCGAGGACCATCACCGGCTTGGCGCCATAGCGTTCGACGAGAACGCGGGCGCTCAGCTGTGACGCCGAGAACAGCGCCACGGTGAGTGGCAGGAAGCCCAACCCGGTGATCAGCGGGCTGTAGCCGAGGACGATCTGCATGAACTGGGTGAGGAAGAAGAACATGCCGATCATTCCGGCGACCAGGAGCAGCCGGGCGACGTACGACGCGGCCCGGTTGCGGTCGAGGAACAGCCCGAGCGGAGTGATCGGCTCCATGGTGTGCGACTCGATGACGAGGAACAGCGCGAGCAGCGCGATCCCGGCCACGAATGCGCCGACCGTGTCGGTGCTGCGCCAGCCGTCCGTGGCGGCGCTGACGAAGCCGTAGACCAGGGCCACCATCCCGAGCGTGGACGTCACCGCGCCGGCGACGTCGAACCGGCCGCGGTGCCGCTCGGACTCGGGCAGGAAGCGTGACGTGGCGAGCAGCAGGGCGATGCCGATCGGGACGTTCACGAAGAGCACCCACCGCCAGGATGCCCACTCGGTGAGGATGCCGCCGGCGATCAGGCCGACCGCTGCCCCGCCGATCGAGACGGCGGCGTAGAGGCCGAGCGCTCGGGTGCGCTCCCTGCCTTCGGCGAACATCGTGGTCAGCAGGGCGAGGGCCTGGGGGGACGCGACCGCGGCGCCGACACCCTGCAGAGCGCGGGCACCCAGCAGCCAGCCGGGGGAGAGCGCGAACCCGCCGGCGAACGAGGACACGGTGAACAGCCCGATACCGAAGGCGAACGTGCGCCGCCGGCCGAGGATGTCGCCGACCCGCGCGCCGAGCAGCAACAGGCCGCCGAAGCACAGCGTGTAACTGTTGAGCACCCAGGACAGGCCGGAGGTGGAGAAGTGGAGCGCCCGCTGGATGTCCGGCAGGGCGACGTTGACGATGGTCGCATCGAGCACGACCATCAGCTGGCACGTCAGGATGACGGCCAGCGCGACCGACCGGGCACGGTCGGCCACCGGGCTCCCGCCGGCAGGGCGGAGCGCGACAGATGGGGACGTCATAGTGATCGGAGAGTCCCTTCGGAGGAAGATGGAGTGCAGAAGAGCTAAAGTGGAGGCCTCCTCCACTAAGATACGGAGGCTGCCTCCGGTACGCAAGGAGATTTCTCGAGAGGTGCGCGAAGACGATGACGATCGAGGCTGAGTCGAGCGCGGGTCGGCCGATGCGCGCTGACGCCCGTCGCAACTACCAGCGGCTGCTGGAGGCCGCTCGCGGCGCCTTCGGCGAGCATGGCGCCGACGCGTCGCTCGAGGAGGTGGCCCGTCGGGCCGGCGTCGGCATCGGCACGCTGTACCGGCACTTCCCGACCCGCCTGGCGCTGGTCGAGGCGGTGTATCGCGACGACGTCGATGCGCTCGGCGCGCTCGCCCGCGACGTGCAGTCCCTCCCTCCGTGGGACGCCCTCGTCTCCTGGCTGACGCGGTTCGTGACCTACGCCATGACCAAGCGGGTGCTCTTCGCCGAGCTGGCCGAGTCCCTCGGCAAGGACTCCGACCTGCTTTCCTACTGCCGCGACGCGATCCGGCAGGCTGCCGAGTCGGTGCTCGTCCGTGCCCAGCAGGCCGGGGAGGTCCGGGCCGATGTGAGTACGGCGGATGTGCTGCGCCTGGTCGGGGGGATGACCATGGCGCCGAACCCCAACGCCGAGCAGACCGAACGGTTGCTCCGGCTCGTGCTCGACGCCCTGCGCGTCGGCGCCGGAACGGGCACGCCCGACTGACCCCGGGTCACCGCGGGCCGCTCTCGGCCGGCAGCTGCAGTCGCTCGGCCAGGCCGGCCAGGCCGCGCGCGATCATCTGGCCGTAGCCGTCGTCGGGAAGTACCCGCACGTGGTCCAGCCCCAGTTGCAGGTGGCGCTGCGCGCTCCGCGTGTCGCCCAGCTTGCGGTAGGCCTCGCCGAGATTGAGGTGCAGGGAGGGGTAGAAGCCGCTCACCGGCCCCGACCCGGCCCGCCGCGCCCGCTCCTCGGTGATCTCGTCGGCAGCCTCCAGGGCCCGCAGATCCCACCGGAGCTCGTCGGCCGGGTCGGACTGGACGTCGGCCATCGAATGGGCGAGGGCGCAGCGGTGGAAGGGGTCACCGCCGTCACCGATCCGGCGCCACAGATCGGTGAACAACACTCTGGCCGCCTCGGGCTCGCCCTGCTCGCGCAGCGCAATACCCCGGCCGATCGCGATCATGATCTCGTCCGGCTCGGTCATGTCGACTCCTGATCTCTTCGACCCGGACGCTAGCGCCCGCCCCCGACAGCACCGGGTCGTCGGTCCCTGCTGCGACCTGCCCCCCGGGGGCAGGTGCCCCGGGAGAGGTGTTGTTCCGCGCCCTATGCCCTTGCTTCGCCCGGCGAAGCAAGGGCATAGGGCTGGGAAAGGCGGGGGAGGGCGGGCGCCGGAGGCCGTGGTGTTGTTGTCCGTGCTCCGTGCTCCGTGCTCCGTGCTCCGTGCTCCGTGCTCCGGGCGCTCGCCGGCGATCGCGGGGGATTGTCGGTGGCTGCGGCTAGCGTGGTGGCGCCCGGAACCCGACGCCGAGGAGTGTCATGACCACCCTGACCGGACGCCCCAACACCGCCCTGCTCGTCATCGACATGCAGAACGACGTCGTGGCCGGCGGCCACAACCGTGCCGGCGTCGTGGCCAATATCGCCTTCCTGGTGGGCAAGGCCCGAGCCGAGAACGTGCCGGTCGTCTGGGTGCAGCACTCCGGCGACGACATGCCTCGGGGTACCGAGGGCTGGCGCTACGTTCCGGAGCTTTCTCAGGAGGACTCCGAGCCGGTGGTGCACAAGCGTTGGGGTGATGCCTTCGAGGAGACCGATCTCGAGGCCGTGCTTGCCGAGCGCAAGGTGGGGAGGCTGGTCGTCACGGGGGCGCAAACCGACGCCTGCATCCGGTCCACCCTGCACGGCGCGGTCGTCCGCGGCTACGACGCGACCCTTGTGGGTGATGCCCACACCACCGAAGACCTCACCGGCTGGGGCGCCCCCGCGCCCGACAAGGTCATCGATCACACCAATCTGTACTGGCAGCACCACAACGCCCCCGGTCGAACAGGTGGGACGGTGAGCACCGGCGCCGTCGACTTCGGCTGAGTCAGGGGCGGCGGCCCGGGAGGACACAGAACTCGTTCCCCTCCGGGTCGGCAAGTACGACCCAGCTCTGCTCGCCCTGGCCCACGTCGACGTGCCGCGCACCGAGGTCGAGCAGGCGACGCACCTCCTCGTCCTGCTCCCTGTCGGTCGGGTTCACATCGAGGTGGAGCCTGTTCTTGACGGTCTTGCCCTCGGGCACCCGTGCGAAGGTCAACGTCGGTGGCACCGGGCCACGGCGGTTCCTGCCTTCGGGCACCAGGGGAGAGCCGATGGTGACGGTCTCGTCGTCGTCGTCCTGCACCTCGTAGTCCAGGACCGCGCACCAGAATCGGGCGAGTCCGTGGGGATCGGCACAGTCGATCGCAAGCTCGGTGAACTTGCTGGTCATGCGGACACCCTCCCGGTATCGGTCCCGGACCTCTCAACACGATCGCCATGCCCGATCACACCCACCGCGCCGACAGTCCGCATCTCCTTTTTGTGCCGGCCGTTGCCTTCAGCGGCCGAGCCGTCGCCCACGTCTTCGCAACGCATCCGTGCTCTAGCTTGGGACCATGCGGCGAGTCTGGTGGTGGACGGTAGGTGCAGGCGCGGTCATGGGATGGGGTGAGTGGCTGAACCGGACTCGTCAATGTCCGGTCAGCTCGGCAACGACGGGAGCGAGCGCATCGGCGGCGTTCGCGCCGATGACCACATATGAGAAGCCACCCTCCTCACGCCGTCGCAGGATCTCTTCGGTGGCTGCCTTCGGGTCACGTGGAAGCACCAACAGCGAGTCCGCTGCGCGCAATGCGGCAGGATCCGTGTCGGGGGGTGCCATGAACGGGGAGACGGCGTCGCCCACCACCGCCACGTGGTGCGCCAATTCGAGGTCACCGAGTGCGCGAGACTCGGCCGCCAATCGCATGATCTCGGCCCGGGAGTCGCCCGGAAACGTGGCGAACGTGACCGTATCCGCCAGGTTGGCCGCCAGCGCTTGGGCCTTCGGGCCACGCACGGCCATCACCACCGGCGTACGGAGGTCCGGGCCGTCGAGTTCTCTCAGCGACGTGACAGTGTCGCGAACCTGGGACAACCGCTCGCCCGGGGTCACCACCGGAAGGCCCAACTCACGGAGTTCGTCCTCGATCCCGGGCCTGCCGGTGCCGATGCCCATCTCGAAGCGACCTTCGGTAAGCACCGACAGTGAGTGCGCCTCCCAGGCCAAGTTCCTGGGCGTGCGTAGCGGAGAGGCATACACCCACGTACCTACGCGTAGGTCGGCGAGAGTCGCCGCGACAGCCAGCGTCGGACCGGGCGCCGGCTGCCACTGCTGAACGTCGGGCATGAGAAGGGTCGAGTAGCCGCTGTCGGCGATGCGTCGCACCTGGTCCCGCCACGCAGGCAGATCAGTCCTGAGCGGGGCAACAACACCGAATCGAAAGCGTCTTGCTCCGTCGGGCCTCGCATTCTCGGTCATCGTCGCTGTCCCCTCGGTTCATTGTCGGTCGATCGTGCATGCAGCTGTCCCGCTATTGACTGCCGGGCATGCCCCAACTCATCGTCCACACTGTCGCCGATGAATTCCGTGGTGGAGAGTGTGTATGCGTCAGACGTGCAGGGTCGGTCGATAGACGATCTCCTGGATCCCGCCGTCGAACGTCTGGCTCTCGATCAGCTCGAGGTCGAAGTCGGCCGCGTCCGGGAAGGTCGGGTGCGTTCCGGTCTGACCGGTGATCACAGGGAAGATCGTCAGCTGGAGGCGGTCGACCAGGCCGGCGGCCATCAGCGCCCGGTTCATCGACACACTGCCGTGCGAGCGCAACGGGATCCCGGACTCCTCCTTGAGCCCCCTGACGACCTCCACGGCATCGCCCCGTGCCACCGTCGCGCCTGACCGGTCGAGGGGTTCTTGCAACGTCGTCGACACCACCGTCACCGGCAGCCTCAGCATCTGGGTGACCCAGGGGTCGGCCGCTTTGTCGGCCCCTGCGCTCGAGCCCAGCAGTCGCTGGAAATGCGCGAACAGCCGGTAGGTGTTGGCTCCGAAGACCATCCGCTGCTCTTCGCGATACAACGCGAGGCGGTGGTCGAGCAACTCAGGACCTTGCTTGTCCCAGTAACCGCCCCAGGTGCCGGGCTGTGGGGCGCCGAAGCCATCGACGGTGGAGAAGAGGTCGGCGGTGTAGGTGGCGGTCATGATGTTCTCCTCGGTGCGGTTCATACATCTCAACATCCGCGCTCGCACAAAGCCGGTGGTCGTCCGGGTTCCTTGGTGACGAGGTCGCCTTCGGTGACGGACTTCCAGAGCTTGCCGCCCACGCGCACGGATCGGGTCATGCCGTCGCCCAGGCGCAGGTCGAGGTGGTGGTACATGTTTGACCCGTCGGGCATGCCGCGGTGTTTGGCGACGACCACGCCCTTCCAGGCCTCGTCGCCGTGCTTGCGCGCGAACAGACGCATCGCTGATCCCTTCTATCGGACGGAGTGTGCCGCACAGCCGCAGCCGGGCGTCCGGCGCCGGGGTGCGGTGTCGACGCCGGGCGAATTGCCGGCAGCGGCTCGTCCGGCGTCGGCGAGCAGGCGCGCCCGTGCGGCCGCATCGACGAGCTGGCCGCGGACCACCACCGCGGCGATCGTGCGGGAGTTGCGGATGTCGGCGAGCGGGTCGGCGCGCAGGACGACGAGATCGGCGACGTGGCCGGCCCGGACCGAGCCGGCGACCGCACTGCGGCCGAGCGCTCGTGCGGGTTCGGAGGTCGCACAGCGCAGTACGTGCATGGGTGAGAGCCCGGCGTCGACGAGGAACGCGAATTCGTCGTGCAGGCTGAAGCCGGGAAACTGGTAGGTGGTGCCGAGATCGGTGCCGGCGAGCAACGGCACGCCCGCCGCGGCCATCGCGCCGACCAGCCGCTCCCGCCGTCGGAACAGGATCTCGTGCTGGCGTTCCTGGGCCGGAGTCCGGGTGGCCTGCAGGCCGGCGACAAAGAGCTTCCAGAACTCGGCGTCGCCGGACGGGACGTACTTCATCCTCGGGTCGCGCGAACCGTCCGGCACGTCGATGCGGTGGTTCAGGGTCAGGGTGGGTACCTGCCAGGACCCGCTGCGGCGCAGCCGCTCGAACAACTGGTCCGCCCGGCGCCTGTCGTAGCTGTTGGCGGCGATCCACTCCAGCGCCCCGATCCGGGCGAACCAGCTGTCGTAGGCGTTGCCGGGGTCGATGCGGATTCTGGCGATCGCGTGCCGCAGCTCGCGCTCACGCGAGGAGGTCGACCACCACAGTCCGTCGAGGTGTTCGAAACTCCACATGCCTGCCTCGGCCGCGCACTCGGCGGGCACGTCGTCCGGGCAGTGCCCGCCGAACCGCACACCGGCTCGCTTGCACTCGTCGGCGATCGCGGCGAACACAGGCGCCGGCACCCGCGAGTAGATCTTGACAAAGTCGCAGCCCGCCGCGACCTCCGAGCGCACGGCGGCCCGGCCCTGATCCGGAGTGGCGGCGACGATGGGCGCCGAGGGGCGAGCCTGCGGGTCGTTCCACAGCGTGGGCGAGCCGTCGATGATCTGGCTGCCGATGACGTATCGGGGTCCGAGCAGGCTGCCGGCCTCGATCCGGTTGCGCCACTCGTGCACCCAGGGGTGACCCCACATCTCGCGCACAGTCGTCACGCCGTTGGCGATGTGCAACGGCAGATCGATGTCTTCGTAGCTGGTGTGCACGTGCATGTCGCACAGCCCGGGCAGCAGGTAGGCGCCGCGCAGGTCGACCACGCGGGCGGCGTCGCGGACCGGCACCGCCCCGCTGCGCCCGACGGCGACGATCAAGTCACCGCGCACCAACACCGTGCAGCCGCGACGAACGCGTTCGGACGCGGGATCGACGATCGTCGCCGAGGTCAGCGCGAGGTCGGCGAATCGCGGCCGCGGTCTGGCCATGGCTCGCGGGCTGCCCACCGTCGCCGCGGCCACCGCGCCACCGACCACGGCTCCGGCCGTACCGAGGAAGGCCCGCCGCGTCGGTGCGCCCGGTCCGCGCAGCGTGCGCAGGGTGGTCGACTGGTCTATGACGATCATGGGATCAGCCTGGTCGCGGTCGGCGCGCGGCCGCAGCGGTCGAACGGCGACCGCGCCGGTCCGAAGGTTGTCGACCGCACCTACTTTGGTCGACACCCGGTGCGCTGGCGCGCGAACTCCTGCGGTGGCCTCCTAGCCTGTCGTCATGTCCGATCTCCAGGCCCGGGCGCCGGGCAGGCGCACCGTCGTGGTGAGCACGGCGTTGGTGCTCGCGGCGCTCGGGTTCACGCTGCTCAACGAGCAGACCGTGCTCCTCGGCCGGTACCACCACCCGCTCTGGCTGCGCTGCCTCGACATCGTCCTCGGCGTCGCGTGCCTCGCCGGCGTCTACTGGTGCCGGCGTTGGCCTGTTCCCTTCGCGGTCTTCGCGATCGTCGCCGGCACGATCTCGACTCTCGGCGCGGGAACTCCCCTGGTCGGGGTGTTCGCGGTAGCGATCCACCGACGCTGGCAGACCGCCGTCGCGATCGGCCTGCTCGCGGCGGTCAGCGTCTTCGCCTCCCTGGCGCTCTACCCGCTGCCGCACTTCTGGTTCAACGCCGCGGTCGGGGTGCTGCTCACCGCGGCGATCACGGGCTGGGGGATGTTCGTGCGGGCCCGGCGGCAGCTGCTCGCCTCGTTGCGCGCGGACGTGGCTCGCGAACGCGACCGCGCCGCCGAACGAGCCGAGGCCGCTCGCCACTCCGAACGCGAGCGCATCGCGCGCGAGATGCACGACGTGCTCGCCCACCGCCTCTCCCTGCTCGCCGTCCACGCCGGCGCGCTGCAGTTCCGACCCGACGCGCCACCGGCCGAGATCGCCGGCGCGGCCGACGTGATCCGGGACAGCGCACACGCCGCGCTCGACGACCTGCGGTCGGTCATCGCGCTGCTGCGCGCCCCCGCCGCAACCGGGGACCGTAGCCGGCCACAGCCGACCGCTGACGACCTGCCGGACCTGGTCGAGGAGTCGCGTGCGGCCGGACTCGCGGTCTCGCTCACCACGACACCCGAACTGCGCCACCTCGAGACCGGTACCGGGCGCACGGTCTACCGGATCGTCCAGGAGGCGCTCACCAACGTCCGCAAGCATGCCCCGTACGCCCGTGTCCACATCACCGTCGACGGCGTGCCCGGCGCCGGCATGCAGGTGACGGTGCGCAACGAGGTCGCGCCTGGCGCCGTCCCGGCGCTGCCCGGATCCGGGACCGGGTTGATCGGCCTGCGCGAACGCGCCGAGCTCGCCGGCGGCCATCTCCGCTATGGACCCACCGACGACGGTGCCGGTTTCGCGATCCACGCGCAGCTGCCCTGGCCGGACCGGCAGCCCACCGCGCCGGCGGCGGCGCGATGAGCCCCGTCCGCGTCCTGCTCGTGGACGATGATGCGCTCGTCCGGGCCGGACTGTCGGTGATGCTCGGCGGCACGCCGAGCCTGCAGATCATGGGCGAGGCCGCCGACGGCGCAGAAGTCCCCGAGGCGCTTCGCCGGCTGCGTCCCGACGTCGTCCTGATGGACATTCGGATGCCGAAGGTGGACGGCGTCGCCGCCACCGAGCTGCTGCGGCGCCAGCCGGACCCGCCGCAGGTCATCGTGCTCACGACCTTCGACACCGACCGGCAGGTGCTGGCCGCGCTGCGCGCCGGCGCCGCAGGCTTCCTGCTCAAGGACACGCCGCCGGCCGACATCGTCCGTGCCATCGAGACCGTCGCCGCCGGCGACGTCACACTGTCCCCGACCGTCACCAGGCAGGTCATCGCCATGCTGGGCGATCACGAACGAGGTGCCGAACGAGCCGCGGCGCGCGACCGGTTGGCCGGGCTCACCGACCGCGAGCGCGACGTCGCCCGCGGCGTCGCCGGGGGACTGTCCAACGCCGACATCGCCGCCGTGACCTATCTGAGCGTGGCCACAGTCAAGGCCTACGTCTCGCGGCTCCTCGACAAGCTCGGCCTCGGCAACCGGGTCCAACTCGCGCTGCTCGTCCAGCAAGCTCACGCCGACGACTGAACGGGACTCATCCTCGGCGAAGGCCGAACTCGTTGCTGTCCGGGTCGGCCAGCTCAACGCCCTCAGACAGGTCGCGAAGACGGGTCGCGCCGAGCGAAACAAGTCGTTTGGTCTCACCGGCGGGGTCAGCGGTGACCAGATCGAAGCGCTGTCGATTCCTTCCGTGCCTGCGACCACTCCAGGCGTCCCACGAGATCTTGGTGCCGCCGAGCGGCGACTGGACCGCCGTCTGCTCGTTCTCGTCCCACACGAGCGGCCAGCCCAGCGCGTCGCGCCAGAAAAGGCCCACCTGCCGGGTCCCGTCACAGGTCACCTCGCCGAGGTAGCCGGAGCCGGCCAGGTACTTGTTGCCGGGCTCGATGACGCACAGTTCGTTGCCGCCCGGGTCAGCCAGTACGACGTGGGGGTCTTCAGTCCCCACGTCAATCCGACGGCCACCCAGGCGCAGCGCCGCCTCGACGGTGCGCTGCTGCTGCTCGATGCTGCTGCTGGTCAGGTGCAGGTGCAGCCGCCGTGGGCCGAGCTGCTCGGTGTCGGAGGTGACGAAGCGGAGTCCGACCTGCGTCTTGTCACCCGGTACCAAAGCGCCGCGGGCCTCCGGGACGACCTCCCGGTCGAGCAGCCCGGCCCAAAAGGCCGCGACCGCGGCCGGGTCGGCCACGTCGAAGGTCACCGCTTCCAGTCGAAGCGACACAACCGGACTCTAGGACGGCCGCGCGGTCTTGGCTATCGGCTTTGGTGAGGAGCGACTACCCCGGTTCGCGCAGCGCTCATTCGACGGTCGACACCCCTTGCCGTCAGCGCGCATCAATCGCCGCGATCTTGCGATGACCCACGCCGGCCGGTTCGGCGGTAGGTGCGTTCCGGGATGCCGGCCGGAACGGCGAAGGTCGCGACCGGCATTGAGTCAAGAGACTGGCAGTGAAGCTGTGCCGTCAGCCGATCCGCTTGCGAGATTAGATCATGCCTCGTCGCGGCGGCCGCAGCGAGCGCTTCGGCGGGATGGCAGTTGCGGGCCGTCGGCGTCCACGACTTTATGGCAGCGGGATCTCCGCTAGCTCGATGAGATTTCCCCGCTGAACATCACCCGCGGCACGCCGATCTGGTCGGTGTGCCGCGGGCTTTCGCCATCTCTGGCGAGCCGAGCGCCGCCGTGATCGCCGCCCGGTCGTCGAAGTCGAGCTCAACAACTGAGGAACCACTGATCGATCCCCTGCTGCACGCCACGGCGCCATTTGATCGGCACGTCCCTAGTCCGAGAAGAGACCAGCGCGGTTGGTCAGACCTCAGCGACGTCGCCGGTGTAGGTCGTGAACCTCGTGCCGCAGCCCTCCGCGTGGTTGCGGACCTCGGCCCGCTCGGGCGTCGCGGCCCAGGCCTCGAAGGCGTCCTCACTTTTCCAGAACAGCTCGGCGACGAGGTACGGCGTGCCACCCTGCGGGTGACTGAGCTGGAAGCTGACCAGCCCGGGCGAGGCCTTGACGAGGGGGACGTGCTCGTCGGTGTAGCGGCGGTCAAAGGCCTCTTTGTCGGCAGGCTCGTCATAGACCACGGTCAGTCGGTACATCGGCGGTTGCCTCCTTTTAGCGGTTGTCGAATCTCTCGGGGTCGTTGGGGGCGGCGTACTGGACAGTCATTCGGTTCATGTCAGCTCTCCGAGATCGATCTCGACTGCGAGGGGTGAGCACGTCGTGGGTGACAGGTAGTAGCGCCCCCAGCCTGCGATCGCGTGCGCGCGGTCGGGATGGCGGGCGAACGCACAGAACAGCGCGATCGGCGGCCCGAGGATGTCGAGCGCCGCGCGGGTTTCGTCGTCGAAAGGCGGTGCCGTCGGAACAAGCCTCGCATGCTTCGGAATCAGAGGCATAGTTCAAGGGTGGCATGCTTTGCTTTCAGAAGCAATACTTCTCGCATGGCCAGCACTCCGATCCCCGGTCGCCCGGTACGCGGTTCGACCACCGGACGTCCGATCATGGCGCTGTTCGACCTCGTCGGACGCCGGTGGGCGCTGCGCATCGTCTGGGAACTCCGTGAGGGCAACGCCACGTTCCGCGACCTTGCGCACCGCTGCGACGACGTGTCGTCAAGCGTGTTGCGCGACCGGCTGCGCGACCTCACGGTGGCCGGGATCGTCGAGCGGGGGGACGGAGGCTATCGCCTCACCGCCGACGGCCGCGAGCTCATGGAGTTGCTTCGTCCACTCGGGCAGTGGTCACAGCGGTGGGCTGCGCGCGCATACGCAGCTGACAGCGGGCACTCCTGCCGCTCGAACGAGGAGGTTCGATGATGCACCATGGCGAAGTATTCGAACGTATGTTCTACTGGGAGGCGATCGTCGATACGGGAGGTGGCGTTCATGCGCTGGGACGGGCTGCGGGCCGGCGCCGACCCGGGCACGCTCTTCGGTGACGACGTTGTCGTTCGCACGGTCGACACCCCACGCTTCCGCGGCATCACCTTCTACGAGGTGCGCGCCCGCTCGGTCATCAACCACGTCCCGGACGCGTCCCGGATGCCCTTCCGTTGGACGATCAACCCCTACCGCGGGTGCTCCCACGCCTGCATCTACTGCTTCGCCCGGCAGACCCACACCTATCTCGAGCTCGACGCCGGTGCCGACTTCGACTCCCGGATCGTCGTGAAGGTCAACGCGGGGGAGCGGCTGCGCCGCGAGCTGGCCGCACCGACCTGGAGCGGTGAGCACATCGCGATGGGGACCAACGTCGACTGCTATCAGCGGGCGGAGGGCCGCTACCGGCTGATGCGCGAGATCATCCCGGCTCTCACGGAGGCGGCGAATCCGTTCTCGATCCTGACGAAGGGCGCCTTGATCCTGCGCGATCTCGACCTGCTCCGACAGGCCGCCGCGGTCACCGACGTCTCGGCCAGCGTGTCGGTCGGATCGGTCGACCGGTCGCTGTGGCGCTCGGTCGAGCCCGGGACGCCGAGCCCCGGCACCCGGCTGCGCGTCGTGCGCGAGCTCGCCTCAGCAGGTGTCGGATGCGGTGTGCTGATGGCCCCGATCCTGCCGTACCTCTCGGACTCGTCCAGCCAACTCGACGCGACCGTCCGGGCCATCGCGGAGTCCGGAGCCCGGTCGGTGACCCCGCTGGTGCTGCATCTGCGCCCGGGTGCCCGCGAGTGGTACTTCGGCTGGCTACGGCGTGAGCACCCCGGGCTGGTCGAGGACTACCACGAGCTCTACGGCGACAGCGCCTACGCGCCCCGCAGCTACCAGAGCGCGGTGACCGATCAGGTGAAGGCGCTCGCAGCGCGCTACGGACTTGCCCGCGCGGGCGCCGCAACCGCCCGCAATACCAGGACGGACGTGCCGCGGGCGGCAGTCTCCGCCGCCGGCGATCCCTCCCCGCTCCGTCTGCCACCGGGAGAGCAGCTGCGCCTGCTCTGACCCGCCCGGCGGCGCCGCCCGGGGATCGGGCCGGGCGCGCCTGTCAGGATGGGAGGCATGGCGTACGACCCACACGACGGCCCGGAGTCCGACGAGAGCGTCGGAGACGACGAGGAGAAGGAGCCGGACCGGACCACCACCGCGGTCAGTGGCGCCGCGGCCGCCTGGCTGGTGACCGCCGTACTCGCCGTCGTTTCGCCCTGGCTCGCGACGTCCACGACGATCGTGTCGATCGCCGGCCAGCCGTCGAGCCGCCTCGAGCTCACCACCTCCGGATGGGGGACGCTCACCGGGCTCGGCGGGGGAACCGCCGGCCAACATGGACCCCGGTTCGGCATCGTGCTCGTCTGCGCGGCTGCCCTGCTCGTCGTCGCGGCGCTCCGGGTCCAGGTCAACCGCAGCAGGCTCTATCGCGCCCTGTGGAGCCTGCTCGGCGGGGTTGGTGCCGCTGCGGTCATCGCGACCGCGCTCGTCGAGGTGCTCTACGTCCTGGCGGTGCAGTCCGGCCCAGCATCGGCCGGCGCGGTCGCCGGGACCACTCTCGCCCGCTCGTGGTCCTTCGGGCTCGGCCTGCAGTTGGGTCTGATGGCGGCCGGTTTCGGACTGGTGGGGATCGGCGCCGCCGTGCTGGCCGCCCGCGATGACCGGGCCGGCGCCGACGGTCAGGTCGAGGCCGCGGAGACGGGGGCGTCGAGCCGACGCTGACGGGCCGCCTCGTAGAGGGCGATCCCCCCTGCCGTCGCGGCGTTCAGCGAGCTCGCCGTCCCCGACATAGGGATGGCGGCGAAGTGGGTGCAGGCTGCCCGCCACGCCGCACTCAGCCCGGTCGTCTCGTTTCCGACGACGAGCACGACCGGCCCCCGCAGGTCGCACCGGTCGAGGTCGGTGGTGGCGTCCTCGGTGAGACCGACGACGGCCACCTCACCACCGAGCAGCGAGGACGGGCGCCGGGGGAGCCGGTCGGGCGAGTCGAGGCGAAGGACCGGGAGCGCGAAGAGCGACCCGACGCTGGCCCGCACGGCCTTGGGGTCGTAGGGGTCGGCGGCATGTCCGCTGATGAGCAGCCCGTGGGCGCCCAGAGCGTCGGCGGAGCGGATCAGCGTGCCGAGGTTGCCGGGGCTGCTCGGCCGGTCGAAGGCCAGGAGGAGCAGGTCGTCCCGGGCGGGGAGCCGACCGATGTCGTCATCGGCCATCGCGACGATCGCCAGCAGCTCAGGCGGATCCGCATCTTTCTCCCCGAGCTCGCCGATCAACTCGGACGAGACCGCGGCATGGCGGGCGGGCACCGAATCCAGCAGCCCGCGGGCCCACCGCGAGAGAGCCGGGCGGTCCGCGTCATAGAGCAGATCCCGGACGACCCAGCCGTGCTCGACCGCCGCGTTGATCGGGCGGACACCCTGGACCAGGAACTCGCCGGCGCGGTGCCGCTTGGTGCGGTTGCTGCCCAACGTCTGCCAGCGTTGGAAGGTCGCGTTGCGCGTGGTGACACGTACGCTCGGCCCTGGCATGCGGTCGATCGTATGCGCCGGGACGGTTCGGCGATCCGGGCGGCGAATCGGGGAGGCGCACCATGACCGTGCTGGTGGGCTACGCCGGCGCACGGGTCGACCCACGGGGTGGCCGAACGGATCGCGGCCCGGATCCGCGGACAGGGCCGTCAGGTGGACTGCATGCCCATGACCAGGTGCAGGACGTCGACCGCTACGCCGGGGACGTCGCTGAGCCCCGGGTCACCGACGGCTGATCGGACGAACGCTCCGCGGGGTCGGCGTGGCGGCCGGGTGACCCGAGCGGAGTCACCGGGTCCGGCCGGCGGGGGGTCACCGCGTGGTCGAGGACCATGGCGGCTGCGATCATCACGGCGAGCAGCAGCGCTCCGACGATCCAGCCGCCGAGGACGTCGGTCATCCAGTGCTGGGACAGGTAGACCCGGGCGAAGCCTTCGATGAAGACCGCTACCCCGAAAACCGTCCAGACCCCGACACCGATCCGGGACCTGGTGGCGTTCCAGTGCCGGAGCAGCAGGTAGACCGCCAGTCCGCCGATGCACATCAGCCGGGCGCACCCTCCGGAGGGAAACGTGCCCAGGGTCGTCGGGGGATGACCCCGGTGGGCAAGCAGTGCGAGCGTGTGCTGCATCTGGTGCTCGAGCTCATAGGCGACGACCAGCAGCACCGCGGGGGTGAGCGCGGTGATACCGCGCCGACGCGTCCACCACAGGATGCCGAGGACGACGGCGCCGACGACGACGATGATCTGGGTCTCACGGTTGTTGCCCATCTGGGTGAGGACACGCATGGCCGGGCTGAGCCACGACACGTCGGCCCGTGGCCGGACCCAGGCGAAGGCGGTGTGGTCGGCCGGGTCGAGCCTGCGGGCGGCGTACCCCACCAGCCAACCCAGAGCCCAGACGGCGCCGGCGCCGGCCGCGATCACCAGTACGAAGCCGGAGACCCGGCCGAACCCGCGGTACACCCGGTCCGAGAAGCTCGGAACGGGAGCCCGCCACCTCCGCCCGGCGGAGTCACCCGCCGCCCTGTAGCGCAGCCCCACGGTCGCGCCGGCGGTGGCCACGACCACGATCCCGGCGAAAAAGAACCAGCCCATCACCTGCACGAAACCCCCCCACACCAGGGGCTTCTCCGCAGCCCCCACGACATCGATCCGGGACGATCCTGCCATGTTGCGGCACGGCGTACGGGGCGAAACCGGCGACGTTGCCGCTTCTTTGCCACATCCTGTCGGTCGTGCGGGGTACACATTGCAGTGTGGGTGACATTCTGGTGGGTACCGCGTCCTGGACCGACAAGACGCTGCTCGCGTCGGGTTGGTATCCGCGCGAGGCGGACAACGCTCAGTCGCGCCTGGACTACTACGCGAAGCAGTTTCCGTTGGTCGAGGTCGACGCGACCTACTACACGCCGCCGGCCGAGCGGACGGCCCAACTGTGGGCGGAGCGCACGCCGGAGGAGTTCACCTTCAACGTCAAGGCGTTCTCGCTGTTGACGCAGCATCCGACCCGGGTCGCGTCGCTGTACAAGGACCTCCGGCCGGAGACGTCCAAGCGCAATGTCTATCTCAAGGATCTCGACGGACGCGTCGTCGACCAGGTGTGGGAGCGGTTCTGTTCGGCGCTCGCACCCCTGCACGACGCGGGGAAGCTCGGTGCGGTGCTGTTCCAGTTCCCGCAGTGGTTCCCGATCGGCAAGCGCAATCGGCACTACATCCTGGAGTGCAAGCGCAGGTGCGAGCCCTACGGCTTCTGCGTCGAATTCCGAAACCGCACCTGGCTCTCGGAGGACAACCGGGACGAGACGCTGGACTTCCTGCGGTCCTACGCCGTGCCCTACGTCTGTGTCGACATGCCGCAGGGCCACACCTCGTCCGTGCCGCCGATCGTCGAGGCGACGGCTGACCTCGCCGTGATGCGGTTCCACGGGCACAGCGACAAGTGGCAGAGCAAGGACATCTACGAGAGGTTCGGCTACCGCTACAGCGACGAGGAGCTCGCCGAGTGGGCGCCGCGGGTGCGCGGTCTCGCGGATCAGGCCGACCGCGTGCACGTGCTGATGAACAACTGTTACAGCGACTACGCGCAGACCAACGCCAGCCAGCTGATCTCCCTGCTGGACAGTGAAGGCAGGGACTGAGTCGATGACGGGGATCGGCGCGGTGCGCATCGTGCCCGCCAGCGAGGCGACCTGGGACGATCTGCGGGTGGTCATCGGACCGGCGCGCTGTCACGGCGGATCCTGCTACTGCCAGCGATTCAAGATCGGCCGGGAGTGGAGGAGCGTCACGGACGAGGAGCGGGCGCACCGGCTGCGCGAACAGGCCAACTGCGGTCACGCGCGATCGCGCACCACCAGCGGTTTGGTCGCCTACGTCGACGGCGTAGCCGCCGGCTGGTGCGCCGTCGAGCCGCGCACCGCCTACTCGCAGCTCAGCAACCGGATCGTATGGGCGAAGCGCGACGAGGACCCCGACGACGAGGGCGTCTGGGCGCTGACCTGCTTCGTGGTGCGCAGCGATTTCCGCGGTACCGGGCTCAGCTACGAGCTCACGGCTGCAGCGGTGGAGCACGCCCGCGAGCGCGGGGCCCGCGCTCTTGAGGGCTACCCGATGAGCACTCATCCTGGGCAGGAGATCACGTGGGGGGAGCTACACGTCGGCCCCTACGGCGCGTTCGCCGCCGCCGGCTTCACCGAGGTGCGCCGACCGACGAAGCGACGAATCGTGATGCGCATCGATTTCGATCGACCGCCGAACGAGCGGCGCTAGGGGAGCGAGACGGGCCGCCGGTCATGCCTCCAGGAAACGCAGGACGGCGAGCACCCGACGGTGGTCGGTGTCCGAGGGCGGCAGGTCGAGCTTGGTGAAGATGTTCGCCACGTGCTTCTCGACCGCACGGTCGGACACGACGAGGGCCTTGGCGATCGCCCCGTTGGACCGGCCCTCGGCCATCAGACCGAGGACCTCACGCTCGCGCGGGCTGAGCACGTCGACGGCACCGGAACGTCGGCTGGCGCCGAGCAGCTGGCTCACGACCTCCGGGTCGAGGGCGGTTCCGCCGCCGGCCACCCGGGCGAGCGCGTCGACGAAGTCCCCGACGTCGGCGACCCGGTCCTTGAGCAGGTAACCGACCCCCGCCGACCTGCTGGCCAACAGCTCGGTGGCGTAGCGGGTCTCGATGTACTGGGAGAAGACCAGCACGCCGACGCCAGGATGATCGTGTCGCAGCTCGATGGCGGCCCGTACGCCCTCGTCGGTGTAGGTCGGGGGCATCCGGATGTCGACCACCGCTACGTCGGGCTGGTGTTCGGCGACCGCGGTGAGCAGAGCCGGACCGTCCGTCACCGCCGCGGGCACCTCGTGGCCGCGGGTGGTCAGCAGCTGTACCAGTCCGTCCCGCAGTACGGCGGCGTCTTCGGCGATCACGACTCGCATGGTGGGCGGACCTTCAGGTGTGGGACGGCAGGTCGACGGTGATCACGGTAGGGCCCCCGTGCGGGCTGACGATGTCGAGCCGGCCGTCAACCGTGCGCAACCGGTCGGTGAGACCGGTCAGGCCGCTGCCGCCACCGATCCGCGCGCCACCCGCCCCGTCGTCGGTGACGCGGACCACCAGTCGACCCTCGATCTCCGACGCCTCGATGGTCACCCGGCGGGCTCCGCTGTGCCGGGTGACATTGGCGAGCAACTCGGCGGCACAGAAGTAGGCGATCGTCTCGATCGACGCCGACGGCCGGGCGGGGAGATCGACCCGGACCGCCACGGGAATCGCGCTGCGGGCGCCGAGTGTGGCGAGGGCCGCGTCCAGGCCGCGATCCAGCACCGGCGGGTGGATTCCGCGGGCCAGGTCGCGCACCTCTGCCAGCGCTTCCTTCGCGTCGCGGTGGGCGGCGTCGACGAGCTCGCGGGCCCGGGCGACGTCGAACGGCGGCTCGTCGACTCCGGTCGGCTCCTCGACGAGGTTCTCCTTCGCCATGCTCAGGTGCATGGCGAGCGCGACCAGGCGTGCCTGAGCCCCGTCGTGCAGGTCCCGCTCGATCCGCCGGAGGGTCGCTGCCGCGTCGTCGACGGCGTGCGCCCGGGTCCGCTCGAGATCGCGGACGCGCTCGGACTGCTTCGTCGGGCCGAGCAGACCGCGCAGCGCCAGTCCGTCGAGCATCAGCGCCAGGTGCAGCGCCCACGGCGCGAGCAGTACCGTGACCAGGCCGATCAGGGACAGCAGCAGGACGCGCGGCCAGCTGTCGAAGCTGTACCCGGCGATCGCGGGTGCCGGCCGGTCCACACCGAGACCCCACAGCACCGGATAGCACAGGCCGATGAGCCCTTCGGCCCAGAAGAAGGCCACGACGCCGAGGCCCAGCACCGCAAGCGGGAGCTTCACCAGCAGGTAGACGATCGCCCGCCAGCCGGTGCCGTCACCGAGCGCGGCCGAGAGCCAGCCCAGGAAGCCGGGCGCGGCGCGGAACGGCGCCGGAGCGGCGACCGCGATCCCGAGCAACCGGCGGGCGAGCCCGCGGTGCACGATGCCGAATCCGCGCGCACCGAGCACGCTCAGGCCGATGAGCGGCAGCCCGATGAAGGTGAGCGACAGCGCCACCCCGAACGCCGGCGCCGCGACGGCGAAGACAAATCCGGCGAGGGCGATCGGCGCCGCCACCAGGACATGGAGAATCTCGCTCCATGCCCGGCTCGACAGGGGTGCGCGCAGGGCCACGCCGACCGCCGCACCGGCGGGCGGGGCGGTGCGGAGCGGGTCGCCGGTCATCGGGCCATTCTCCCTCCGCTCCACGCTCACGCGTCGCGGCGCTGGAGCAGGTAGGCCGCGGCGGCGAGCAGGAGATCGGCGGCCCGCCCGCAGCCGAAGTGCATGGTCAGGTTCCGCGCCTCGATCATGACGGCGTGGTCTTCATGACAACCCCTTGTCGGAGCGAGGAAAAGTGACCTCTTCATGCTCCGGGAACGGGGACCGTCCGGCACAGCGTGACACCACCCGACCTCACGGTTCGGTTAGGCCCACCCTCGCTGAGGCTGCCGGGTCACGGCGCGTTGACGGCAGCCTTCCAGGCTGAGGCAGCGTTGGAGTTGCCCGACTGGGTACCCGGCGGGGTGCTCCACCGCAGCCGCCAGTCGGCCCGCTGTCCCTTGTCGTCCCAGTACTCCACGGCCACCGCGGCCTTCTGCCGCGCGTAGTTCACGAACGCCGTGATCGCGTTGGCCCTGCGCATCGGGTCGTGCACGTCCTCGAGATAGCCGAATTCGGAGACCATCCACGGCGACCCGATGGTGCCGGCCCACTTGACCAGCGGGCCCAGGATCGTGCTGGGACTCTGCCAGTTCACCCCGTCGGTGTAGCCGGGCGGTATTCCCGCGGTGTTGGTGGCATGCGGCAAGGCGTAGGCGTCGAAGGCGATCAGATCGGCGTAGTTCTTGCCGTTGGCGTCCTTACCGGGCCAGTAGTTGTTGGGATTGCGGTTCTTGTAATGGTTGACCGTGACGCGCATCAGGCAGACGGCGACCCGCCGTTGCGCGTTGTCGGAGCTGTTCAGTGAATGCACCAGGTTGGCGAAGACCCGTTGCGCCGCCACGAACTGCGCCGCGGTGAACTGGCCCTTCTCGATGTTCTCCTCGGGCTCGTGCCAGAGATCGAGGATGACGTTCTTGGGTGAGCTCTTGATGAAGGTGGTCAGCTGTGCGTCGTACTGGTGGTTGGCCACCCCGGCGGGCGGGAGGTTGAACGAGTAGTCGGTCACCATCCCCGCCGCCGGGTCACCGGCCGCCGGGGTCTGCTGGAACGTCGAGTAGTGCCACCCGGTGTCGTAGACCCGGTGGATCTGCACCGGGCCGATGTTGGCCTGGTACCAGGGCCAGTCGGCGGACCATCCGCCGAGCATGGGCTTCGGCGGCACGGTGGCCGCGGAGGCCCCTGCGGTCGACACGGTCACCACGGCCGCGACCGAAACGGCCAGGACGGAGGCGGTGATCGTCCGGCGACGGCTTCTCATCATCGGCGTCCTGTCCGTCGGCGGCGGTCAGTAGGGGAGCAGGCAGAGGCCCTTGTGGCCGTGGGCCGGTTTGCCGGCGGATGTCTTGCCGCAGGCGTCGGTGTTGGCCTGGTTGTCACTGGCGATCCACAGGCCGGCGCTGGTGATCAGCATGTCGTCGGCGCCGAGACCACGTCCCCGGGTGGGGTTGTAGGTCAACGCCCCGGTGGTCGGGTTGAGGCCTTCCATTCCCGGTGCCACGATGCCGCCGGTTCCGAGCCGGTCGCAACCGAGCGGGTTGCTCGACCACCGCTCGTGCCCGCCGAAGTAGGCGGTCGAGCCGTCGGCCTCGGCGCTGTAGAGCGAGTCGCAGCCGGTGTAGTTGATCCACAGCGCGTTCTGCGGGGTGGGCGCGGTGGTGAAGCCCAACGCTGCGTCGCACGGCCCGGTCTGCGGGATGGTGACCCCCGTGGCGGGGCGGTAGCCGGTGGTGCCGAAGTAGACATGGGAGTCGTCGGGTGACCAGGCGCCGTCCTGGGCGTAGAACGGCTCGACCGATGCACAGTCGGTGTCGAAATCGTTGGCCTTCCAGTTCGACACGGTCGGGGTGGTGCCGAGATCGAGGATGAACGCCTGCCGGAGGGCGTGCCCGCCGACGGTGAGGAAGTCGCCCTCGACCAGGTCGCGGGTGCCGTCGTGGGAGATCTGCTGGTTGTAGATCCGGGTGGCATTCGACCTGCCCGGGTAGTTACCCGAGATGTTGAGGTTGGGCAGGTAGCCGTCGTCCCGGCCGGTGGCCAGGCTCAGGCTGGCCATGTAGGGCTTGGCCGAGTTGTTGATGCTCTTGAAGTAGCCACCGGCCAGCAGGTGATCGCCGGTGATCGCGAGCGTCGCCACCCGGCCGCCCGCGCTGTGCGCGAAGGTCGGGATCACCGCGCCGGTGCTGGTGGACACGGCCGCGATGTTCTTCACCGCGGTCCCACCGATCGAGGAGAACGTCCCTCCCAGGTAGGCCGTCGAGCAGTCCGGGGACAGCGCGACGGTGTCGACCCGGCCGTTGACGTTGGGGTTCCACGAGCTGATCACCCCGGTCGACGCGCTGAACGAGAACGCGTTGTTGCGGGTGACGACCGTGCTGTACCTCTTGATCTCGGTGAACCGGCCCACGGCGTACATCGTGTTGCCGCACTGATCCAGGTGCCGGATCTGCTCGACCGATCCGTCCGTGCCGCTGGTCGCCAGCTGCGGCGTGAACGATGCCGGGGTGACCCCCGGAGGCCCACCCACAGCTGCTCCTGCCGGGGTCGCGACCGCAACTCCCGCGGCCGCCACCGCCGCCGCAACACCGAGGAACCCGGCTCTCTTCAGGGAGCCCTTCGCGACGCTTCAGTTCCACGATCGATCCCCCACTACTCCGAACATGCGCGCACTGACTATGCGCCGATCTCACCGACCGTACGTAGGGCGGGAAGTACCCGCAGGACAATTCCACAAAGGACGCCGTTCAGTCGTGAAGACGCCGCCATTCGGACCACCCGTGACGAATTCCAAACACAGTGAGAAGTCGCGCAAATACAAACAGTAGCTAGGCACTCGCGGCCAGTCGGCCAGATAGCGAATACTCTTTGCGAGAGAGGAGCTACTTTTAGTTAAGCTACGGGAGCGGTCTGGTCGCCGAGCACATCCCACGAGCACATTCCGCGATGGGGTCAATACCTCGGGGTCGCATCCGGGGAGCCGGCGAGGGACGGCGGCGCCGGCAGCCCGTGGGAGGTTGACAGATCGTGGAGATCGTAGCCGTAGTGGGCAACGCGATCGGCATAGCTGCGTGCCACCCGACGGGCTCCGGAGAGTCGTCCTCGGACCGAGGATTTCTCCAGCAATTGGTCCCATTGCCGGGCGTAACCCGCATTCAGATCCGGTCTTATACCCACCGGCACGATCGGCGAATCCAACTCGAGGAAGTCGCTCATCTCGGCGAAGGCGTGATCAGGCTGCGCGATGAGCTTTTCATATTCCGTGATCAGCAGGCGGTCCACAAGGGGAACGTCGCCGAGAAATGTTTCGTGGGCCTGTAGCCAGTTGTCCATGAGCGACGAGAGTGACGTGCGGTTGGCCCATTTCCGGGTGGACAGCGATACCGCGATCGGATGACGGACCACCATGATGAAACGAGCCTCGGGGAAGAGTCGCTGCAGGAACCGGGTCATGAGCAGGTTGGGTGGTGACTTCTCGACGAGCAGGTCCTTGCTCATATCCCAGAACGGCCGCCAGGCGTCGAGAAGACGTTCGCGGGAACGCTCTACGCACAGGGGAGACGCTTCGGTCAGATGGGACGCCGCGGCGAGCGCGAACCGCCCGTAGCCGCCGTTCTGCTTCGCCGTGGGGTAAACATCCTGGATCTTCTGGCCCTCGTCCTCCCAGGCCCCGGTGCCGGTGAGCCCGGATGCGTCGGGATGGGCGGCGATCTGCTTCCCGATCAGGCTGGTGCCGCTCCGGTGCAGGCCGCCGACGAACACCATCCTCTTCTCCGGCGACGTCATCGCAGCAGCCCCATTCCGGAATTGTAGCGTCGCTATCGGGTGCGGACAGTGCGACGACCCCGGCCGGGTGGGTTGGGCTCACCTGGCCGGGATCGTGCGGACCCATAACTCAGTAGGGGAGCAGGCAGAGCCCCTTGTGGCCGTGGGCCGGCGTGCCCGATGCCGTCTTTCCACAGGAGTCGGTGTTGGCCTGGTTGTCGCTGGCGATCCACAGTCCCTGGCTGGTCACGAGCATGTCGTCGGCCCCGAGCCCACGCCCACGGGTCGGGTTGTAGGTCAGCGCACCCGCGTCCGGACTCAGGCCCTCGAATCCCGGGGCAACGACGCCCGGGGACTTGAGCGAGTCACATCCGTTGGGGTTGCTCGACCACCGCTCGTGCCCGGCGAAATACGCGGTCGAGCCGTCGGCCTCGACGCTGTAGAGCGAGTCACAGCCGGTGTAGTTGATCCACAGGGCATTCTGGGCACTGGCCGTGGTCGAGAACGCGAGCGCCGCGTCGCAGGGACCGGTTTGCGGGATGGTGACCCCCGTGGCCGGGTGGTATCCGGTCGTGGGGAAGAAGACCCGGCTGTCGTCCGGGGACCAGGCGCCGTCCTGGGTGTAGAACGGCTCGCTCCGGTAGCAGTCGGTGTCGAAGTTGCTGGCCTTCCAGTAGGACACGGTCGGCGAGGCGCCCAGGTCGAGGATGAAGGCTTGGCGCTGGGTGTGCCCGCTGACGGAGGTGAAGTCGCCCTCGACCAGGTCCCGGGTGCCGTCGTGCGAGAGCTGCTGGTTGTAGACCCGGGTGGCATTCGCGTTACCCGGTAGGACGCCCGTGATCCCGAGGTCCGGGAGATAGCCGTCGTCCCGCCCGGTGGTCAGGCTCAGGCTGGCCATGTAGGGCTTGGCCGAGTTGTTGATGCTCTTGAAGTAGCCGCCGGCCAGCAGGTGCGTGCCACTGACCGCCAGGGTGGCGACCCGGGCGCCGGCGCTGTGCGCGAACGTCGGGATCACCGCGCCGGTGCTGGTGGAGACGGCGGCGATGTTCTTCACCGCGGTGCCACCGATCGAGGAGAACGTCCCACCGAGGTACGCCGTCGAGCAGTCCGAGGACAGCGCGACGGTGTCGACCTGGCCGTTGACGTTGGGGTCCCAGGAGGAGATCACGCCGTTGGTCGCGCTGAAGGAGAACGCGTTGTTGCGGGTGACGACCGTGCTGCCCTTCTTCATCTGGGTGAACCGGCCCACGGCGTACATGGTGTTGCCGCACTGATCCAGGTGCCGGATCTGCTCGACCGATCCGTCCGTGCCGCTGGTCGCCAGCTGCGGCGTGAACGATGCCGGGGTCACGCTCGGCGGTCCGCCGGCTGTCGCGCCGGCCGGGCTCGCCACGCCCACCCCGACGGCCAGCATCGCGGCGGCCGCGACGCCCATCACTTTCACTCGCATCCGATTGCTCCTCCGAGAACCTGGAACTCCCCATGTGGTGGCATCCATGCACCAGGTCCGGTGAGGAACCGCCCGACGAGCAACGTCGAGCGACGATCCACAAGGACTGACTGCATTTCCGATCCCCCATTACGTGCGACGGCGGCTGGCAGAACCGACCACTGTCGTCACGGCAAACCGTACGGGGACAGACGATTGCTCGCAGGACAAGTCCACAAAGGACGCCGTTCAATCACGTCCGTAGGTCCATTCAGACCACAAGTTTCGGCACGCCAATACAGTCCGGAATTGCGTAGCTACAGAAGGTCACGGATCGCCGATGTGACTGCGAATACTGAGTGAGTTCGAGTAAGCACTCTCGGTGACAGTCCTGGGGACTCGTCCCCGGGCCGGCCGTTGCTGCCGGACCTCCGCGCACCGTCGCCGGTGGTCGAATCGGTCCTCTCGCCGTCGCGATAACATCCGCCTGCCCCGTCCTGACCCATCGCACCCGCGCATCACATGGAGGAGGCCCAGTGACGACGGATCCGGCCACGTACCGGACGGGCGGAGTGAGCGAGGAGGTCCAGAGCGGCTGGGCGGGAACCGAGGGCTTCGGCTACCAGCAGGAACTGCGGCGCACGCTCGGTTTCCGCGACCTGCTGATCTACGGCATGGTTTTCATGGTGCCGATCGCGCCGATGGGGATCTACGGCTTCGTGGCTCAGGAGAGCTTCGGAATGGTCCCCGCCGTCTACCTCATCGGCATCATTGCGATGGTGTTCACGGCCCTGAGCTACCGGGCGATGAGCCGGGAATTCACCATCGCCGGTTCCGTCTACTCCTACGTGCAACGCGGGCTCAACCCGCACATCGGCTTTGTCTGCGGGTGGATGATCCTCGCCGACTACATCCTCGTGCCGGCCCTGCTCTACAAGTTCTCCGGCACCTGGCTGCACGCGGTCGTGCCCGGCGTCCCCCTGATGGTCTGGGTCGTCATCTTCGTCGTGACCATCACGGTCATCAACGTCGTCGGCATCAACGTCGCGGCGAAAGCCAACTTCATCATGCTGGCGATCGAGCTCCTCATGTTGGTCATCTTCATCGGTTTCGCCATCGACTACGTCTTCGTGCGTGGCGGCGGGACCGGCGGGTTCTCCGCCCGGCCGTTCTACCAGTCGACCCACTTCGACACCGGTTTCCTGGCGACCGCCACGTCGCTCGCCGTCCTGAGCTTCCTCGGCTTCGACGCGATCAGCACACTCGCCGAGGAGACGCGTGACCCGCGCCGAACGGTCGGCAATGCGACGGTGGCCGCCCTGCTCCTGCTCGGCGTCATCTTCATGATCCAGACCTACCTCGCCGGGCTGGTGCACCCGAATCCGGCCAACCTCGACCCGGCGCTGGCGTTCTTCCAGCTGGGCCGGCAGGCCGGCGGCGACTTCCTCTACTACCTGCTGCTCGGGGTCAACATCCTCGCCGCCGGCATCGCGAACGCTCTCGTCGCCCAGACCGCCGTGTCCCGGGTGATCTACTCGATCAGCCGGGACAAGCTTCTCCCGGCATCGAACGTTCTGGGCCGGATCCATCCCCGCTTCAGGACGCCGGCGAATGCGACGATCCTGGTCGCCTTCGTGAGCATCGGGGTGGCAGCGGCGCTGAGCCTGGAGGGCATCACCAGGTTCGTCAATTTCGGCGCCCTCACTGCATTCATGGTCCTGCACGTCGCGGTGTTCTGGTACTTCTTCATCCGCCAACGTCGCCGCGACCTCGCCGGCTTCGTCCTATACCTGCTGTTCCCGGCGATCGGCCTGGCGATCATCGCCTACGTGTGGTCCGGGTTCGACCGGATCACCTACACGTTCGGGTTCAGCTGGATGGCAATCGGAATCGCACTCGGCGCCTGGCGGTCCCGTGGATACCGGACCGCGCCGGCGGCGATGGAGAAGCTCGAGGTCTAGCGGGTCCCAGGCTAGGCCTCGGCCCCGAGTGCCCGGGCCACCTCCGGGATCGCGTCGACGTAGCCGTCGAGCAGCTCGCGGCCGACCCGGACCGAGTCGACGAGCGGGTGCAGCGCGAAGGCCTTCAGCGCGGCGTCGGGGGAGGCGGTCGTCGCGGCCTCGATGGCGAACCGCTCGACCATCTTCACCTGCTGGATGAGACCCAGCTGATGCAGGTCCGGCGCACCGGCGGCGAGCGGATGTGCGCCGTTGGCGTCCACCGTCGACGGCAGCTCGACGACGGCGTCGTCGTCCAGACCGGGCAGCGCGCCGCCGTTGCGCACGTTCAGGATCATCGTCGACCGGTCGTTGCGGGCGATCGCCGCCATCACGCCGAGGGCGACGCCCTCATAGCCGCTGCTGACCGGCTGGTCGGTCGGCTCGACGTCCTCGGCCTGGGTGCCCTTGGCCTCGGCCATGTAGAGGGCACGGCGCTCGGCGATCGTGCGGTGCCACAGATCGAACGCCTTCTCCGGGTTGTCCGCGGCCGAGGCGTAGAACTCGGCCTGCTGCCGCACCAGGAACTCGCCCCGGGTGGCCTCCTGGCTGCGGATCGAGCGCACCGCGTCCCGGTTGAAGTAGTAGTAGTAGAGGTACTCGTTGGGGATGGCGCCCAGCGACTGCAGCCATGGGACGCCGAAGATCGCGCCTTCCTCCAGGCCGGCCAGCGCCTGCTCGTCGGCCAGCAGCTCAGGAAGACGGTCGTGACCGTCGACGATCAGCCGACGCATCCAGCCGAGGTGGTTGAGCCCGACGTAGTCCAGCTGCACCCGCGCGGCGTCGACCCCGAGCGTCGCGGCGATACGCCGGCCCAGCCCGCTCGGCGTGTCGCAGATGCCGATGACCCGGTCGCCGACCACCCGCTGCATCGCCTCGGTGATCATCCCGGCCGGGTTGGTGAAGTTGATGATGTAGGCGTCCGGCGCCAGCGCCTTGACGCGTTCGGCGATCCGCTGTGCGGCCGGGATCGTCCGCAGCCCGTAGGCGATGCCACCCGGTCCGGTGGTCTCCTGCCCGAGAACCCCGAGCCGCAGGGCGACCCGCTCGTCCTGGGTGCGCGCCTCGACGCCGCCGACCCGGATCGCGGAGAACACGAACCGCGCCCCGGCGATGGCCTCGTCCAGGTCGGTCGTCGTCCGGACGCGCGGCGCGTCCGGAACGCCCTCGGCCTGCTGGGCCAGGACGGAGCTCATGACCTGCAGGCGCTCCGGTGACGTGTCGTAGAGCGTGACGTCGTCGACCCGCGGGTCACCGCGGTCCGCCAGCAGTGCCCGATACACCAGGGGAACCCGGAACCCTCCGCCACCGATTATGGCCAGCTTCACGCTGTCAGCACCTTTCCGCCTGCCTGCCGGCAGACACTCAATGTCTCGTCGTCGGCGTCCGGCGTCGTGACCACGACGTCGACGTCGGTCAGATTGCAGATCCGCAACGACCCGGACCCCGGGAACTTGCTGCCGTGCGCGAGGAGGACGACGGTCTGCGCGGCGGCGACCATGGCCCGCTTGGTCGGTACCTCGACCATCATGTTGTCGACCACGTTGCCCTCGCGCCGCACCCCCGCGCAGGACAGGAAGAGCCAGTCGACCGAGACCTGCCGCAGCGCGTCCTCGGTCAAGGAGCCGACCAGCGACTTGTAATTCCGCCGGACCATGCCGCCGAGCAGCACGAGCTGAACCGCCGGATCGTCCCGGAGTACGTCGAAGACCGCCAGGTTGCTGGTGATCACCGTGACCCGGCGGCCGCGCAGATGGGTGGCGAGCCGCATCGTCGACGTCCCGATGTCGAGAAGCAGGACGTCGTCGTCGCGGACCATCGCCGCCGCCGTCGCCGCCATGCGGTCCTTCTCATCGGCGGCGACGTCGTTCCAGGCGTCGAATGGCTGCTCGGTGGCCGCCTCGTCCAGGATCGCCCCGCCGTAGACCCGCCGGATCTCGCCGTTGCTGTCGAGGCGGTGCAGGTCGCGCCTGATCGTCGCGCTGCTCACGCCGAGCCGGAGGGCGAGCTCACGCGCCGACGCACTGCCCTTTGCGCGCAGGGCCCGGACGATCAGGTCGTCCCGTTCGCGGCGTAACACGCGGCGGATGCTAGCAGCGACTCGCGCAGACCTGAACCCGGTCGCTCACGAAAATCCCGGCGGGACGCTCAGTGGGGGGGTTCACCTTGTCAAAGTCGCTCACCTGCTGAATACTCGCCTCGCTAGCTGGCGGGGGTCGCACAGGTCTGGAGGAGCAACTGGTGTCGAGCCTTCCCCAGCCCGGCGCGCCGTCCGCTCCGCAGGCCCCCACGGTCGACGTCTTCTTCGTCGGGATGGTCTTCTTCGACCTGATCTTCGGCGGGATCGATCGGCTGCCCGAGCCCGGCACCGAGTCATGGGTGCGGGACCGCGCAGTGTCGGCCGGCGGCACCGCGAACCGCGCGGTCGCCGCGGCCCGGCTCGGGTTACGCGCCGGCATCGCCGTCGCCGCCGGGACCGATGTCTTCGGCGACCACCTCCGGACGCTGCTCTCCGATGTCGAGAACCTCGACCTCCGCTGGTTCCGGCAGTTCCCGACGATTGCCACCGCGGTCACGGTGTCGTTGACCCACGCGACCGACCGCCGGTTCATCACCCACGGCAGCCGCGGCCCGGTCCCGGTCCGCCAGCTGGCACCGGAGCTGCCGCGGGCCCGGGCGGCCCACCTGGCCGTCACGCCGGAGGTTCCGGACTGGGCCGGAGAGCTGCGGTCGGCCGGCGCCCGCCTCTTCGGCGGCGTCGGCTGGGACGCGGAGGAGAAGTGGTCGCCGGACATCCTGGCCAGCCTCGCCCACTTCGACGCGTTCGTCCCCAACGCGACCGAGGCGATGGCCTACACCCGCACGGGGAGCCCGGAGGCCGCGCTCCGTCAACTGTCCCGGCACGTTCCCCTGGTCGCGGTCACCTGCGGCGAGCGCGGTGCGATCGCCGTCGACGGGCAGACGGGGGAGCAGGCGAGTGTTCCGGCGATGCCGGTCGAGGCCGTCGACCCCACCGGGGCGGGTGACGTCTTCACCGCGGCGTTCATCTTCGGCACCTTGCAGGGGTGGCCGCTGCACGACCGGCTGGTGCTCGCCAACGTGTGCGCCGGACTGTCGGTCCGGCGACTCGGCGGTGCCCGAAGCGCGCCGGGCTGGTCCGACATCGAGGCCTGGCTCGACCAGAATCGCGCGCCCGACGGTCTGGATGCCGGCTTCGTCCGTGCATTCCTGCGTGACCGGGTCACGCCGTCCCGGGTGTCATGAGTCCGTTAGTCCGGCCGGCCCGATGCCGACCGCGTGAGTGGAAGGGTGCCCGATGACGATGTGGCGACACGAGACCGGCCGGCGGGTCGCTCTGGCCGGGGCGGCGCTGGCGTTGGTGTCGGTGGCGGCCTGCGCGCCCGGCGGGAGCAGCTCCAAGCCGGACGCGAAGTCGACGGGAGCGATCTCGACCGACGTGGCCAAGGCCGGGAAGGTCACGCTCACCGAATGGGACATCAACACCTCGGGCGGCGCCGACACTGCCACCGTCGAGCTGAACAAGGAGTTCGAGAAGAAATACCCCAACGTCACGATCAAGCGGGTCGCCCGCACCCTGAACGACCTCAAGGCGACCCTGAAGCTCGCCCTGTCGTCGAAGAACCCGCCGGACGTCGTGCAGGCCAACCAGGGGTACCCCGACATGGGTGCCTTCGTGAAGGCGAACCTCCTGCTGCCGCTCGACAACTACGCCAAGGTGTACGGCTGGAACAACACCTTCCCCAAGCAGCTGCTCGCCCTCAACAAGTTCAGCTCCGACGGGAAGAGCTGGCAGACCGGCAACCTCTACGGCGTCTCCCAGACCGGGGAGATCGTCGGCATCTACTACAACAAGAAACTCCTGAAGAAGGTCGGGATCTCCGTGCCGAAGACCTTCAGTGAGTTCGAGGCGGACCTGCCCAAGATCAAGGCCGCCGGGCAGCTGCCGATCCAGTTCGGTACGGGCGACAAGTCGCCGGCCATCCACCTCTTCGGTGTCGCGCAGGCGGCGATCGCCGGCAAGCAGGAGGTGCGCGACCTGGTGGCTTCCTCGGGCAACGCGAAGTGGACCGACGCGGGCACCGTGAAGGCCGCGCAGGTCGTCAGCGACTGGGCGAAGAAGGGCTACCTGACGCCGGGCGCCAACGGCCTCACCGGCGACGAGTCCTCGGCGAACTTCGCCAAGGGGCAGGGTGTCTTCCGCATCGACGGCACCTGGCGACTCGCCGAACTGGCGCAGGCGATGGGCACGAATGTCGGCTTCATGAGCCCGCCGCCGATGAAGGCCGGTCAGTCGAGTGTCACCGAGGGCGGCGAGGGTCTCGCGTGGTCGATCACCTCGAAGACCAAGCACGCCGACGTCGCCGGCGCTTACCTGAACTTCATCACCGACGCCCACGCCGAGCAGGTGCTCGCCAAGACCGGCAACCTGCCGGCCGTGCAGCCGCCGTCCTACACGCCGAAGGCCGGCTCGTTGAACGCCGACATCTTCGCGGCATGGAAGACGATCAGCCAGAACGACGGGCTGACGCCCTACCTCGACTACACGACGCCGACGTTCTACGACACCATCACCTCCAACCTGCAGCAGCTCATCGGAGGCAAGCTCGACCCGAAGGCGTTCACCCAGGCCCTGCAGGCCGACGCGGGCGCGTTCAAGCAGTCGAACTAGGAACGCGTAGGTATCGCCTTGGCGGCAGTGAGGACCACCCCGACCGACCGGGCCGGCGCGCCGGACAATCCGCGCGCCGCCCGTCGGCGGGCGTCGAAGAAGTCCGACCGGGTGGCCTATCTCTACCTGCTGCCGGCGTTCGTGGTGTTCGGGATCTTCCTGCTCTTCCCGCTCATCCACGGACTCTGGATCTCGCTGTACGAGTGGGACGGGCTGTCCGCCTCCACGTGGGTGGGACTGCACAACTACGGCGAGGCCTTCACCGACCCGGGTCTGCGGTCGGCATTCCTGCACTCGCTCGTGCTCATCGTGTTCTACGCGTTGATCCCGGTGACGCTGGCACTGCTGCTGACCGCGGTGATGTCCCGCGCGAAACGGCCTCGCGGCCTGGGGTTCTTCCGGGTCGTGCTGTTCCTGCCACAGGTCGTCGCATCCGTGGTCGTCGCCACGATCTGGACGGCGATCTACGCGCCGCAGGGCGTGCTCAACAATTTCCTCAGCGCGATCGGGTTGCACGCCATCACCAAACCGTGGCTGGGCGACTTCACCTGGGCGCTTCCGGCGGTCGGCCTGATCGGCACCTGGGTGGAGATCGGGCTGTGCCTGGTGCTCTTCCTCGCCGGCGTCTCGCAGATCCCGCGTGAACTGTTCGAGGCCGCCCAGATCGACGGTGCCGGCGCCGTACGCGAGTTCTTCACCGTGACACTGCCCGGTCTGCGCCCGCAGATCGCGGTCGCGCTCACCCTGAGCGTCGTCGCCGGCCTGAAGAGCTTCGACCTGATCTATGTCGCCACCCGGGGCGGGCCCGGCACCCAGACCTCGGTGCCGGCGTTCGAGGTCTACCACCGGGCCTTCGACCTCGACCAGGTCGGCTCGGCCTGCGCCGTCGGCATCCTGCTCACCGTGCTGATCCTCGTGGCAACCGTCGTCATCAACCGGATCGACCCGGGGGAGAGCCGATGACCTCACGCAGCCGTGACACGGCTCTCAACTACCTGATCCTCGGCTTCTTCGCGGTCATCGCGCTCTTCCCGTTGCTCGGCGTACTCTCCTCGGCGTTGACGTCACCGACGGAGTCGTCGGCGTCGCTGTCCTTTCCGCACAGCCTGCACTTCTCCAACTTCGTCACCGCATGGCACCAGGGGCACTTCTCCGAATACATGGGGTCGAGCGCGATCGTCACCGTCAGCGTGGTCGTCCTGTCCGGCCTGCTGGCGATCCTCGCCGGATACGCGTTCGCGACGATGCAGTTCCGCGGTCGCTCGGTGCTGTTCTACGTGCTCCTGCTCGGGCTGATGGTCCCCGAAGAGGCACTGGTCATCCCGTTGTACTTCGACCTGCGCGGGGTCGGGCTCACCGACACCTACTGGGCGCTGATCCTTCCCCAGACCGCGCAATCGCTGGCGTTCAGCACGTTCTGGATGCGCACGTTCTTCCGCGGCGTGCCCGGCAGCCTGATCGAGGCCGCGCGGATCGACGGGGCGTCGAGCTGGTCGGTGCTGTGGCGGATCCTCGTGCCGATCAGCCGGCCGGCGCTCCTGACGATGGCGATGCTGGTGTTCATGTGGACCTGGAACGACTTCCTCTTCCCGCTGGTGATGATCTCCACCGAGAAGCTACGCACCGCGCCGTTGGGGCTGGCCTTCTTCCAGGGCCAGCACACCTCGCAGTTCTCGCTGCTGGCCGCCGGCGCCACGATCGTCGCGCTACCCGTGGTGGTGCTGTACTTCTTCCTGCAGCGCCACTTCATCTCCGGCATGCTCTCCGGCGCCGTCAAGGAGTAGCGCGGCGTGCAGCGCCTCGGTGAGCGCGGTGCGCAGGGCGAGATCGCGCTCGGCCCGCGGTCCGACGGCCAGGACGGAGACGGCCCGGCTGATCGCGTGGCTGGCCGGCCCGCGGGCATAGACGGCGGCGGCGAATCGGCGGCGGAGCCGGCCGAGAGGGGTTCGCCTCGCCACAGCGGGCTGGTGGGACTCGCCGGCCAGGCGGGCCCGGGCCCGCCGCTCGTGTTGGCGCAGTCGCCAGGCGGACCATCGCGACGGTCGGGTGTGCGCGAGCGCGACGTCGGTCGCGGCGGCCACCACCGCGGGTGCGATCCGGTCGTCTCCGACGAGGCCGACGATGCTGGGTGCCGCGCGGACCAGGCGCTGCCGGCCGTCGGTGCTCATCTCGTCGTTGACCGCCCGCACCAGATCGGCGAGTACCGGGTCGCTGCACCGGGGCCGGTCGGTGAATGGCTCGCCGGCGAGAATCGAGGTGTATTCCATCAGGCAGACGCCGTCGGTCTCGTCGATGTGTGCGCCGGGCGCGAGCATCGGCAGGCCGGTGGGAACTGGGCACACTCTTCCCACCTCGATCCGGTGACGCGCACGGTTTCGCCATCCAGTATTCGCTACGCGCCCGCCGCGGGGGAGCGAACGGAGATCACTCGCCGCGCCGAAGAGTCCAGATCGTCGCGGGTGTCCCGAGTATCCGGACCCGGTGCCGACGTTCGAGGTGCAGCAGGTGGGGAAGCGTCGAGCGGGGAAGTTGTGGTGCGAGCAGCACCACCCGCCCAGCCGGCCGGGTGACCCGCGCGATCTGTCCGAGCACCTTTGCGAGCCAGGAGTCCATGTCCTCGCCGACGTCGAACTGCCGGCCGAAGGGGAGGTTGGACACGCACGCGGCCACCGAGCCGGCCGCAAGGTCCAGACTGCGCGCATCCGCGCGGGACACAGACGCAAGCGGCACGTTGCGCTCCGCGGTCCGGACCGCGTCCCGGTCGATATCGCTGCCCCGCGCCTCCCAACCCAGCTCGACCGCCTCGGTGAGGATCGTGCCCGAGCCGCAGCACGGGTCGAGCAGTACGCCGTCGGGCGGCCCGGCGAGACGAACCATGGCGGCGGCGACGGCGGGGCGCAGGGCGCCGGACCGCTCGAGCGGCCGGCCGCCGTGCTGGCGCATGGTGGCATCGGACAGACGCATCCCGGCGAGGAATCGCCCGCGGGAGTATTCGACGACCCAGATCTCGAGCTGGGCCGGGTCGTCGACCCGCCACGACGGTTGATCGTGCGCGATGGCCTGGGTGACGTGGCGGCGCAGTTCGGTCCGCGCGAACGAACGCTCCTGCAGGACCCGGACGATCACCCGGAAGGTGAGGGAACCCCGGCTGAACCGGCGAGCCGTGCGCAGATTCGCGAGCGCCTGCTGGGCGCGTTGGGGGCGCCACAACCGGCGCGCGATCCACTGCGCCCGGTCGCCTTCCGAGCGCAGCGTCCGGCCGACCTCGACGAACACGTCCTCGGTGAGGCGGGCCTGCAGCGGGTCGGCCGCCCGGGCGGGTGCGACGTCGAAGAGCACGATGTCCGCGCGCCCGTCCGACCCGATGTCGCCGACCGACACGGCGGGAAGGTCGGACAGCTCCTCGCGGGCGAGGCGACCGAGGCCGGAGACCGTCGAGGCGAACATCCGGACCCGCGACGACGCGGGAGCACGGTCACCCGTACGCCGGGTCGGCCGCTTGCGGGGCCGTGGGGTCATCGCCCGCCCCGACGGGGCGAAAACACATTCCTGGTCACGCGCACGGAAGAGCTACGTTGCCGGGGTGTCTGGGTGCAGGGAGATGATGCGGGCGAGCTTACGCGGGACGGAAAATGGCTGACGACGGAGTCCGGGACGCCGACGGGAACCTGTCCATCCGGACCTGGCAGGTCGAGGATGACGCGGCGGTCCGCGCGCTCGACGCGCGGGTGCAGCCCTACACCGAGGCCGACGGGCCGGAGGTGCGGGCGATGTACCGGCGAGCCGATGCGGCGCGGCGGGACGGACGGCGTTGGGTGCCTCTCACCAAGGGGGAGGGCGGGGAGCACACGTTTGCCCGTCACGTGGCCGCGTGGGTGGTCTCTGCGCCGGACGACCGCGTCGTGGGTGCGATCGGCCTGCGTCGAGTCGGCGATCCGGCAACCTGCGCTGCCGATACGGTCGAGCGGGCCCTGCCCGGCGACCTCACCGAGCTTGCCGCCGGCCGGGTGGCCGAGGTGCGGCACCTGCGGGTCGATCCCGACGTACGCCGGATGCGGGTCGGGACGGCTCTGCTGCGGACCGCCCTGCAATGGGCACGCGCCGAGGGGTTCACGCAGATCGTGCTCAACACGACCGCGCCACAGTCGGCCGCCCGCGGACTGTACGAGAAGGAAGGGTTCCGGGAGTTCGCCCGCACCTTCCTCGGATGCTACGAACTCGTCTGGATGCGCTGCCGGCTCGACGACTGACCTCGTCGGAGTCAGCCCCGGCCGGCGTTCTGGGCATGGAATGCGGCCCACGGGCCGGTCCAGTCGGTGGCCGGGTCGGTGATGCGCTCGATGAGGCGGTTGACGAACGTCGACTCGGTCTCCAGCAGGGCGAGTCGGTAGTCCTCCTCGATCAGGAAGAGTTCGGGCACGCCGCCGGCCAGGGCGGTGTCGAGCAGCTCCTGGGTCTCGGCCCGCTGCCCGGCGAGGTGGTCGAGGCGCCGGCGCAGCAGGTCGAGGGCCTGGTCGGGGGGCAGGGCCGCGAGCAACGAGAGGGCGGCGACGAAGGCGGGGTATTCGTGGCGTGGCTGCTCGACGAGTTCGCGCAGCCAGTCCTGCAACTCGTCCCGGCCGGCATCGGTGATGGCGAAAACGGTGCGTTCGGGGCGTTGCCCGTCGCGGCTGGTCTCCTGCTCGGTGACGAACCCGGCCTTGGCCAGCTGTTGGACGACCATGTAGAGCGACCCGTGGTTGAACTTGATGCTGCGGGCGTCGCCGTTCTCGCGCAGGGTGCGCCCGAGCTCGTAGGGGTGCATCGGTCGCTGGGAGAGGTAGGAAAGCACCGCGAGGGCGAGCAGGTTGCCGACCTTTCGCTTGCCGGCCATCTGCCCTCCCTCCCGGCGGCGCTACGCCGATCATCCGGTCGTGACTAGTCAATCACGACTATCGTCCGGTCCGGGTTGACCCAGGCCGGCGGTAGACCAGTGAGTACCGCCAGAACAGGTGCCGGCGGACGGTCGCCCCGGGCAGGTGGTCCTGGCTCTGTGCCCGGATCTCGGACAGGGTCATGGGTGCCGCTGCGATCGGGGCCTGCACCCCCTCGGCGGACCGACGGTTGGCGGTCCGGGCGGCGCGGTGGGCCAGCCCCATGCCGATGTTGGCGAACGACGCCGCCCGGCTCACGGCGACGTCGCTGCGGCTCTCCTCCGTGTAACAGCCGAGGACGACCAGCACGCCGCCCGGCGCCAGCAGGTCCCGGAGCCGGTCCAGGGCGGGGGCGAAGGGCATGTGGTGGATCACCGCGAGCGAGGTGATGGCGTCGTAACTCCCCAACTCGAGATCGGCATCGCGCACGTCGCCGACCAGGAAGCGGACGGTGTCGGCGCCGGTGTTCAGCGAGCGGGCGACGTCGACGATCTCCGGTGAGACGTCGACGGCATCGACGTGGTCGGCACGACGCGCCAGCACCCGGGCGAACGCGCCCTTGCCGCAGCCCACATCGAGCGCTCTGCCGACGCGGTCGGGCAGGCGGCGGAGCACCGTCCGGTGGTAGTGCATGTTGTGGTCCCAGCTCAGCCGCCTCATGAGGGCATTGACGGCAGCCTCGGCGGGCCCCGGACGCCCGGTCTGCACGGGTGTGTCAGCCATGAGCGCGATCATGGTGGATGGTGGGCGGGATCACCAAAGCGGATCGCGGCGGGACGCGGCAGACTGGCGACATGTGCGGTCGCTACGTCAACGTCGCCTCGACGGGCGACCTCCGCGATGAGTACGACGTCGAACAGGTTCTCGGCAACGATCTTGCCCGGTCCTGGAACATCGCTCCGACCGATCCGGTGCGCGCGGTCATGAAGCGCCGGCCGCACGGCGGGGACGAGCAGGCGCCGCGGGTCCGGCAGCTGCGCACCCTCAGGTGGGGCCTGGTCCCGAGCTGGTCCCGCGATCGGGGCGGCGCAGCAAAGATGATCAATGCCCGCGTCGAGACGGTCACCAGCAAGCCGGCGTTCAAGGCGGCGGCCGCGCGCCGACGTTGCCTGTGCCCGGCCCAGGGCTACTACGAGTGGCAGAAGACCGAAGACGGCAAAGTGCCCCACTTCCTGCACGACCCCGACGGCAGGCAGTTGGCCTTCGCCGGGCTCTACGAGGTCTGGCGTGACCCCGCGGTCGCCGAGGACGACGCCGACAAGTGGCTATGGACCTGCACGGTCATCACCCGCCCCGCGGCCGATCTCCTCGGCCATATCCATGACCGCACCCCGGTGATCGTGCCCGCGGAACTGCAGGAGTCCTGGCTCGACTGCACGAGCGACGAGGCGGCGGATGCGCGACGGATTCTCGACCTGATCCCGGAGCCGCATCTACAGGCTGACGTCGTCTCGGCGGCAGTCGGCAACGTCCGGAACAACGGTCCCGAACTCATACGCCGGGTCGATCCGTCGCAGCTGCCTACCCAGGAGCGGCTCCAGCTCGAGGAGGTCAATGCGCCCGGAACGCCTCTTCGAGCCAGCTCCCCACGACATCGGGATTGACCTTCGCATCGACCAGGAGTGACCGGTCGTGCCGGCCGAGCCAGTCCTTCACCGCATCGAGGTCCGACACGGTGCGGACGGTCACCCCGTCCAGCCCGGCGCCGCGCGCGAGAGCCGCGATGTCGGTATCGGGGAACTGCGCCAGGTCGACCGGCTGGCCGTGCGGGCGGAAATGGTGCACCTCGGCGCCGTACGCCGAGTCGTTGTAGACGACGACGAGCATGGGTACGCCGAGCCGGGCGACGGTGTCGAGGTCCCCGAGCGACATCATCGCTCCGCCGTCGCCGAGAAGTGCGACCGTGAGCCGGTCGGGGCGGGCGGCCGCGGCACCGATCGCCGAGCCCAGACCCAGCCCGACCGACTGGTAGGCCTGGGCGAAGACGAAGCCGGCGCTGTCCGGGACCGACAGGTACATCACCGGCCAGCCCATGAAGTGGCCGGAGTCCACGGCGACGGTGCGTTGCGCCGGAAGCATCTTCTCGAGGGCGAGGGTGAGGGCTCGCGGGTCGATCGTCGAGTCGGTGCCGGCGTCGGCGAAAGGCTGCTCGGACCATCTTCCGGCCGCGATCCGATCCGCCAGCTCCGGCGTCCGGTGGTCGGTCGACCGGTGCCCGCGTCGATCGAGCTCGTCGACCAGCGCGCGTGCCGTGGCCGTCGCATCGGCGACCACTCCGACGTCGACCGGGCGGTGCGCGCCGACCGCCTGGTCGTCGACGTCGACCTGCACCAGTCGCGCCGTCGGGAACAGCGTGCCGTGCCGGCTGGTCCACATGTTGAGTGAGGCGCCGAAGGCCACGACGAGGTCGGCGTCGATGAGCAGTTGAGCCGCGGCCGGGGACGCGAACCCGCCGGAAACCCCGATGCAGTAAGGGTTCCCGGAGAAGATGCCGTTGCCGTTGGCCGAGGTGGTGAGGACCGCACCGACCCGCTCACCCAGTGCCTCGATCGCCGCGCCGGCGTCGCCGAGGACCGCGCCGCGGCCGGCGAGCAGCACCGGGTGGCCCGCGCCGGCCAGCAGGTCGGCGACCTCGCCGACCGTGTCGACGTCGGGCGCCGGCGGCCGGGGCGGAGCCGGAGCCGGCTGCTGGTCGGTTGCGGTGCACTCGGCGGCCTGCACGTCCAGCGGCAGCATGAGCACCACGGTGCGGCGGTCGGTGACCGCACGCTGGTAGGCCCGGGTCGCGTCCGCGAGTGCGGTGTGTGGCGCATAGATCCGCTCCGGGACGGCTCCGGTGGCGGCGATCAGGCCGTCCTGATCGATGCGGAAGTTGGATCGGACCGCACCGGCGGAGGTGTCCGCGGCCAGGACCACCAGCGGCGTGCGGCTCTTCGCCGCCTCGGTGATCGCGGTCACCGCATTGGTCAGTCCCGGACCCTGGTGCACGCTCGCGACGCCGACCCGGCCGGTGACGCGGGCGTAGCCGTCGGCCATCGCGACGGCCGCGCATTCGTGCCGGGCGGCGAGATAGCGCGCTCCAGCCGCGCACAACGCGTCGGTGACGACGAGGTTGCCGCTTCCGATGACCCCGAACGCCTGACGGACGCCGAGCGCAGCGAGCCGGGCACCGACCGCCTGCGCGACGTTCACGTGGCGACCAGGGCCAGCACCCGGGCCGGACTGCCGGAGCCGGTCTCGATCGGCAGCGGGGCCACCACCAGCACGGTGCCCGTGGGCGGGAGCCCGGCGAGGCCGACCAGTTGGGTCAGCCCGAACTTGCCGGCGCCGAGCAGGTAGGTGTGGCAGGGGAACGGCGGATCGAACGAGTGCGCCGCACCGGCGTCGGTGCCGACGGTCTCGACACCCATCCCGATGATCGGCGTCTCCTCGGCCAGCCAGCGGGCACAGTCCGGCGCCACGCCAGGGGTGTGCGGGCCGGTCTCGTCGCTGTTGAGGAAGGTGGCGGCGTCGCCGCCGCGGGCGTCCCATCCGGTGCGGTAGAGCAACCAACCCCCCTCCGGCAGGGGGCCGTGGGTGTCCTCCCATGTGCGGACGTGGTCGCGGGTGAGGAGGAAGTCGGGGTCGCCCGCGCACTCGGTGCTCTTGTCGATCACGGCGGCGGGGGCGATCAGCTGCTCGACCGGCACCTGCGAGACATCGAGGCCGTCGCGGCCGGACACCCAGTGGACCGGGGCGTCGAAGTGGGTGCCGACGTGCTCGCCGGCGGAGAAGGAGTTCCAGTACCACGCCGGGCCCCGGTCGTCGTACCGGCTGAGCTCGTGCAGCGCGAATCCCGGAGTGTTGACGAACGGCTCCGGCAGCTGGAGCACCGGGGTGCGGTCGGAGAGCGGGGCGGTCAGGTCGACGACCCGGATCGAGCCGGAGCCGATCCCGTCGAGGAGTCCGGGCAGTCGGTCCATCTGGTCTCCCTCAGCTCTCGGTGCCGGTGACGTGGGCGACGTAGCGGTCCGCGGAGCGGCGTACGGCGCCCGCGCCGTCGCTGACCACCACCCGCCCCCACCAGCCGCCGTAGACCCGGTCGAAGTGGTAGCGCTCCACCCGGGAGGCGATCTGCTGGACCGTCGCGGGGTCGAGCGGGATCAGGTTGGGGTAGCTCCACATGAAGCTCACCCAGTCGCGGTCCTGGACCACGGTGATGGTGTCGCCGGTCAGCAACGCACCACGCCCGTCGGAACCGGCCGGCCAGTGCAGGACGGCGGCCCCGTCGAAGTGGCCGCCGATCCGGGCCAGGGTCACGCCAGGCACCGGCTGCACCTCGTCGGTCCACAGCTCGACCCGCGGCGACGGCCGCTGTATCCACTCCTGATCCGCGGTGGGGATCAGGATCCGCGCGTCGAATGCGTCTGCCCACTCCACGCAGGCGGCGTAGAAGTGCGGATGCGACATGCAGATGGCCGCGATGCCCCCGCGGCGCTGCACCTCCTCGGCCGCCGGGTCGTCGAGCAGGGAGACGCAGTCCCAGAGCACGTTGCCCCGGGCGGTGGTGACGAGCAGCGCCCGTTGGCCGATGGCGAAGGACGGTTCGGTCCCGATCCCCAGCAACCCGGGCTCCTCCTCGCGCACATCGCTGCGGTGGTCGCGGGCGAGGTCGGGCATGGTCGTCCATTGCTGACCGCCCCAGCCGACGTACTGCCGCTCGTCCAGGCAGATCGGGCAGGCCGGCGGCGGCTCGGTCGTGTCCGGGTGCTGTACTCCGCAGGTCGTGCAGATCCACGCCGGCATCGCCCTGCCACCTCCCGTCGTCGGACCAGGCCGAGTCTGCCGTGACCGGGCGCCGCTCGTCACCCCGGGGCGGACGCGCCACCCGGCCCGTGGTCTGCTGACGCGATGGCCGAGGATCTCCCCGAGCTGACCGTCGCCGACGCGGCCGCCTGGCGGACGTGGCTGGCCCGACACCACGACAGTTCGCCCGGCGTGCGGCTGGTGCTCGCCAAGAAGGGCGCGACCCGGCCGACCAGCCTGACCTACGACGAGGCTCTCGACGACGCGCTGTGCCACGGCTGGATCGACGGCCAGGTGAGGCGCCGGGACGAGACCACCTATTCCCAGCGCTTCACCCCCCGCCGGGCGCGCAGCGGTTGGTCGGCCCGCAACGTCGGCATCGTGGGGCGGCTGACGGCCGAGGGCCGGATGCATGCTGCCGGCCTCGCGGAGGTCGAGCGGGCCAAGGCCGACGGGCGGTGGGAGGCGGCGTACGCGGGTCAGGCCGGCATGCCGGTGCCCGCCGATCTCGCCGCGGCGTTGTCGGCCGACCCGCGGGCGGCGGCGATGTTCGAGATCCTGACCGCGCAGAACCGTTACGCCGTTCTGTACCGGATCGAGACCGCCAAGCGCGCCGACACCCGGGCCCGGCGCATCGAAGGGTTCGTCGCGATGCTTGCCCGCGGCGACACCATCCACCCGCAGAAGCGCACCCTCCCGGACGAATGATTCCGCGTGAACGTCACGTTCACGCGCTCTAGCCGCATCAACGTCACGTTGACGCGGAATCGAGGGTCACGCCGATGCGGGGTGGGCGTCACGTCGAAGCGGATCGGCGGTCTGCCCTGACGATGCTCAGAGGTCGTGGGTCCAGGTCTGGCCGACGAGATCGTGGCCGAAGCTGTGGTGGCGCTCCTCGGCGACAAGCGCGAATCCGACGGCGGCGTAGATCCGGCGAGCGGAGACCAGGACGTCGTTGGTCCACAGTTCGATGCTCCGGTATCCGGCGTCGCCGGCGAAGCGCACGCACTCGGCGACGAGCCGGGCGCCGAGGCCGAGTCCGCGCGCGGCGGGGTCGACGAGCAGGATCCGCAGCTGGGCGGTGGCGGCGTCCTTCGCCACGCAGAACACGCAGCCGACCCGCTCGCCGTCGACCTCGGCGATCCAGGCGGCCTCGCGGGCGGCGTCGTGGTCGACGGCGTAGTCGGCGACGATCCGGGCGACGAGCGCTTCGAAGCTGGCGTCCCAGCCGAACTCCTTCTCATAGAACTCGCCGTGCGACATCACCACCCAGCCGAGGTCACCGGCCCGCCCCAGCCGCCGGATCACGACCTGTCGGCTGTCCGCCATCGCCGTCCTCCTCGCCAGCTGGTGAAACGACCGTTTCAGTGCGAGCATAACCCCGTGGACACCGCGACCCAAGTCCCCTCCGCGCGGCAGACCGAGCTGCTCGAGGCGGCGTACCGCTATGCGCTGGAGAACGGCCTCGGGGAGCTGTCACTGCGACCACTGGCCGCGGCGATCGGCTCCAGCCCGCGGGTGCTGCTCTACCTCTTCGGCAACAAGGACGGGCTGGTGCGGGCACTGCTGGCACGGACCCGGGTCGACCAGCTCGCGCTATTGGACGAGGTGCCTGCCGTCGCCGTGGGGGAGCCGGCCGGTCTCTCCGCCGTCGCGGAGCACCTGTGGACCTGGCTGAGCGCCGTGGAGCACCGTGCGCTGCTGACCCTGTGGGTGGAGGGCTACGGCCGGTCGTTGATCGAGCCCGATGGTGCGTGGGCGGGCTTCGCCCGGGCGACGGTCGAGGATTGGCTGGCGGTGCTGGCGGCCGCTCAGCCGGCGGCCGAGCGCCACACCGTGGCGGGCCGGGCCCGGCGGACGCTCGTGCTCGCGGTGCTGCGCGGGGCGCTGCTCGACCTCCTTGCGACCGGCGACGTCGACCGCACCACCGCCGCCTTACGTCAGCACCTTTCCCTGCTGGACGCTGTACGGCCCGGTGAACAAACGCACTAGTAGTGCGTTATGGAGCTCTGGCACGGCGTGTCGCCGACCAAAACGCACTAGTAGTGCGTTTGTTCGGGGAGTGCGGGGCTCCAGTGCGGCGCCGTCTTACCGCTTTCCGGCTTCCGGCCCGCGACTCGCGCGCACCATGGCGCGGGTGGCGTAGGGGGAGTAGCGCGGGGTCCAGAGCGCCAGCGCACCGGTGGCGAGCAGCCCCGCGGAGCCGATGACGGTGATGCCGGCCGCCAGCGTCCATGCGGTCGCCACGATCGAGACGACCACCGGGCCGGCGGCGTTGCCGGAGTCGCTCATCACCCGCCAGATGGACAGGAACCGGGTGCGGTTGTCGGCCGGGGCAACGTCCGCACCGATCGTCATCATGATGCCCGAGCCGATCCCGTTGCCGAAGCTCATGATGATGGCCACCAGCGCCAGCATCATCTCCCCGCTCGTCAGAGGGAGAACCATCATCGCGACGCCGAGGATCGACAGCGACGGCAACGCGACGGCCAGTCGGCCGTGCCGGTCCATCACCTTTCCGGCCGGATAGAACAACGCCATGTCGACCGCGCTGGCGATCCCGAAGATGAGGCTGGTCTTCTCCGGGCCCAGACCGATGTGCTCGGCCCACAGCGGCAGCACCGTCTGCCGCGCTGCGCGGACCGCCCCCACCGCGAGGACGGCGAGGCCGAGGGTGGCGAACAACCGCCGGTGTGCGGCGAACATCGCCGACACGCTCACACCGCCGCGCGCCGCCGGGGGCCGGTCCTCGGCCTGGGCCGCGTCCGGAATGACGACCAGGAGCAGGGCGGCGCAGGTGGCGGTGACCATCGCGACGACGTATGCGGCTCTCAGCCCGAAGAACCCGATCGCCGCCGCACCCACGAACGGTCCGATGAACAAGCCGATGCGGTGCGATCCGCCGAGCGTGGACATCGCCCGGGCCCGCAGGTCGACCGGCACGACCTCGGTGAGGTAGGACTGCCGCGCCAGGTAGTAGGTCGCGTTGCACATGCCGATCACGATCAGGCCGATGCCCAGCAGGATCAGCGAGTGCGCCATCAGACACCCGAGCAGCGCGAGTACGGCGACCGCGGCGGCGGCGATCATCGCGTGCCGATCACCGATCCGGTCCGCCAACCACGCCGACGGTACGTCGCCGAGCACCTGCCCGACGCCCAGCAGCGCCAGCATGTAGCCCGCCGTACTGGGGGATGCACCGACGTCCAACGCCGTCAGCGCGATGATCGGCGCGATCGCGCCGTTGCCGATCTCATAGACCATCGCCGGCAGGAAGACCGACGGAGCAATCGACCGCAGGGTCACCGACGTCGGGCCGGCACCCGAGGGGTCGAACCGGCTCAGCGACCCGACCATTCTCGACGCGTTCCCATCCCTGCGGCAGCTGACCGGTGAATTAGTTGCGGCCGGGCAAGCTTACGCACCCACGGGGGTCGTGATGGCGGCGGTCAGCCCGCCGGGCCGCCGCGGGCGGTCTGGGCGCGTGCGGTGAGGATGCGCGGTCCGTCGTCGGTGACCGCGATGGTGTGCTCCGCGTGCGCGCCGCGGCTCCCGTCAGTGCTGCGCAGGGTCCAGCCGTCATCGTCCACCCGGTAGCCGTCGTCGCCGCCGGCGAGGAACCAGGGCTCGATGGCGAACGTCATCCCGCGCCGGAGGCGAAGCCCGCGGCCCGCCGTACCTTCATTGGGCACCGACGGGGACTCGTGCATCGTCCGCCCGACGCCGTGACCGCCGTAGTCGGTGTTGATCCGGTACCCGCCCCCTCGGCCGACCGCCCCGATCGCCGCCGAGATGTCGCCGATCCTGGCGCCGACGACGGCGGCCGCCACACCGGCAGCGAGGGCCGCGGCGGTGGTGTCGATCAGGAGCTGGTCGCCCGGACGGGCCTTGCCGACCGTGAAGGACACCGCGGCATCGCCGACCCATCCGTCGACCGTCGCGCCGCAGTCGACCGAGAGCAGATCGCCGTCGGCCAGCCGGTAGTCGTCCGGGATTCCGTGCAGCACGGCATCGTTCACCGACGTGCAGATGACCGCCGGGAACGGGCTCGGCGCGAAGCGCGGGTGATAGTCGAGGAACGGCGAGGTGGCCCCGGCGCCGGCGAGCACATGACGGGCGACGCCGTCGAGGGTGCGGAGGTCGACACCGACGCCGGCGTGGTCGCGGACGGCCGCCAGGATGTCCGCCACGACATCGCCCGCAGCACTCATCGCCTCGATTTCGCCGGGCGTCTTCACCTCGAGCATCGCAGACCTCTCCGAGCGGGGGCGGGGATAACTATCCCGGTATTAGTATCACGCCATGGTCAGACCGATGCTCACCCCCGAGGAGCGCGCCCGCGGCCGGCGGCTGGGAAGTTTGCTGCGCGAATGTCGAGGCACCCGCAGCATGGTGGAGGTCGCTGCGACGGCCGGCGTTCCGGTCGAGACGCTGCGCAAGATCGAGGCCGGACGGATTCCCACCCCCGCCTTCTTCACGGTCGCGGCACTGGCCGGAGCGCTGGGAGTGCCGCTGGACCGGCTGGCCGGGGTGCAGAACCCCGTGGACCCGTCGGCGCTCAGCGCGTGACCGATGCCGACCCGTCGCGTCCGGCGGAGCACCCCGGGACGGCGACGGTGACGATCAGGCCGCGGACTCCTGAGGATCTGCCGGGGTGCGTGACGGTGCTCGCGGCGGTGCACAAGGATTCGCGTTACCCGGTCGCCTGGCCGGACGATCCCGAGCGGTGGCTGACTCCGCGGGCGATCGTGTCGGCCTGGGTGGCGACCCGAAACGGGGCGGTGGTCGGGCACGTCGTACTGACCGACGAACCCGTGAGCGGCGGGGGACGTCGCGGCGCGATCGGAAGGCTCTTCGTCGATCCGGCCGAACGGCGTACGGGGATCGGGGGCCGCCTGCTGAGGCAGGCTCAGGCGGGCGCACATGAGCGGGGGTTGCCGGTCGAGCTCGATGTGGCGGACAACGGCGCCGCCGCGATCAGCCTCTACCGGCGGCTGGGGTGGCGGGTCGTCGGGCGGGAACCCATCTCCTGGGGCGGGTCCGACGCGACCCACGTGCTGATCTTCCGGCCGCCCGAGGACTAGACGCGCACTCATCGGCGCACCGATGAGTTTCCCGGACCCTTGTCGTTTCATCGTGTACAACGTCGGCACGGGTCCGACCGAACCGAGGAGCTGCATCATGGACTGGACGCTTGAGCTCATTCTCGTGCCCGTCACGGATGTCGACCGCGCCAAGGACTTCTACGCTGATAAGGCCGGTTTCGACGTGCACGTCGACCACAGTTCCGGTGAGGACTTCCGCGTGGTCCAGATGACACCGCGAGGATCGGCGTGTTCGATCGCGATCATGAAGAACAAAGAGACCGCCGGCAAGGTGCAGGGGCTGCACCTGTGCGTCCAGGATCTCGACGCCGCCCGGGCCGAGCTCGTCGAGCGCGGGGTCGACGTCACCGAGATGTTCCACTTCGGGCCGCAGGGGCAGACTCCTGGGCCGGACCCGGAGCGCCAGAGCTACAACTCGTTCGTCTCCTTCAACGACCCCGACGGCAACGGATGGCTGGTGCAGGAGGTCAAGCGATCCGCGGCGGCCGCATCGTGACGGAGCCGGAGCCCGACTTCGCCGCAGCGATGGAACGGCACCGGCGTGAGCTGCACGTGCACTGCTACCGGATGCTCGCGTCCTTCGACGAGGCGGAGGACGCCGTACAGGAGACGTTCCTGCGGGCGTGGCGCAGCCGGGACAGCTTCGACGGGAGTTCGCAGTTCCGCGCCTGGCTCTACCGCATCGCCACCAACGTCTGTTTGGACCTGCTGCGGCGCAGCTCCCGGCACCCGACGATCGCGCGTTCCTACGCCGAGGTTCCGTGGCTGCAGCCCTATCCCGACCAGCTGCTCGCCGAGGCCGCGCCGAGCGACGAGCAACCCGATGCCGTCGCCGTCGAACGGGAGACGATCGAGCTGGCGTTCATCGCCGCGATGCAGGCCCTGCCGTCGAGACAGCGCGCGGCGTTCATCGCCCGGGATGTGCTCGGCTGGCCGGCGAGTGACACGGCCGCACTGCTCGAGACCAGCGTCGCGGCGACCAACAGCGCGCTCCAGCGGGCGCGGGTGACGATGCAGGACCGCCTGCCGTCCCGCCGGGGGGAGTGGTCAGCGCCCGTGGTGAGCGACGAGGAACGGGCGCTGCTCGGGCGGTTCATCGACGCGCATGAGCGGTGCGACGCGGCGGCGGCCATCTCGATCTCGGCGGAGGACATCCGGGTCACCATGCCACCGGCTCCCATGTGCTTCGACGGCCGCGACGCGATCGCCGGACTGCTGGAACGGGCGTTCGGTCCGGACCGGGACGGTGATTGGCGGCTCGTCCCCACACAGGCCAACCGGATGCCGACGGCCGCGAGCTACCTGCGCCGGACGGGCGACTCGATGTTCCGTGCGTTCAAGTTCGATGTCCTGCGCGTCGAGGGCGGCGAGATCGCGGAGATCACGACGTTCGGCCCCGCCCTCTTCCCGGTGTTCGGTCTCCCGCCGACCCTATGAGAGTTGGCGCGGGCAGTGCATCGGGTTGCTCGGCGTCGCTGGTCGGCGTATGTCGGCCGGCGCGGGGTGGCGGCCGGCGCGCGGCGCGCGGTCAGCGGCTCTCGCGGGCGACCAGTCGCTGCATCCGGAGGCGTTCGGCCGGGCGGATGTTCCGGTCGGCCGATCGATAATCCGCCACCGCCTGCAGTGCAGCCATGGCTTCGTCACGGCCGGAGTGGTCGACGAAGACCTTGGCGAACCGCCGCCGCAACATCCCGAGCAGGGTCCGCCTCGGCAAGGAGTCGTCGGACTCGAAGGCCCTGAGCACGATCCAGGTCAGCGCCAGATCCGCGCCGGGAGCACCGGCGGCGGCGTTGGTCCAGTCGATGACCACCGGACCCGACGGGGCGAGCATGACGTTGGCCGGGTGCAGGTCGAGGTGCAGGGTCGCCGCTCCCGCAGCGGGAAAGGACTTCATCCCCGGCGGCGCCGGGATCGCGTGCAGCCGCCGGTGCAGGTCGGCGAGCAGCCGGGCATGCCGGTCCACCCGCCAGGGGCGCTGTATGAGATCCGCGATCATCGTCGGGCCGGTGACCCGATCGAGCACCATCTCTCCGGGACCGACCTGGTGCACGGCGGGCACGGGGTAGCCGGCCGCGCGGACGTGGTCCATGACCTCGGCCTCGGCGACGTAGGAGCGTCGGTCCTTCGCCCGGCGGACCACCCGGTCGGCGCCGTACTCGTAGACCACGGTGTCGCGCCCGGCAGCCACCCGACGCCCGAGTTCGCTGTCGGGCACCCGGTCCTCGGTCACCAGCACGCGGCCCATCATCGCCGTATCGAATCGGCCGCCGAACGCCGGCCTCGGGCGGGGCGCTCCGTCAACACGGGGTTGACGGGTCGGGTTGCGTCAACCTAGAGTTGACGCATGACGCGCTCGCCGGTCTCCCTCGATCACCTGATCTCCTTCGTCGAGACACTCCACCCCGGTGGTGGACCGCTGGACAATCTGTCCGGCGCCGTCACCGTGTCCGACGAGCTCGACGAGCAGGCCGACGCCCTGATCGGTCATTTCGTCGATCAGGCTCGCCGGTCCGGCGCCTCGTGGAGTCAGATCGGCGCCGCCATGGGCGTGTCGAAGCAGGCGGCGCAGAAGCGCTTCGTGCCCCGGCTCGACGCCACGGGTCTCGTTCCGGAGGACCAGTTGTTCGCGCGATTCGCCCCCCGGGCGCGCAGCACCCTCGCCGCGTCGGGTCAGATCGCCGAGCGCTCGGGGGCCGACTCCATCGGCGCGGCGCACATCGCCGTGGGCCTCCTGGCCGAGAGCGCCGGGGTCGCCGCGGCGGTCATCCATGCCGCGGGCGTCACCGACGACCAGATCTACGCCGCATTCGACCTCGAACCTGGGGCGGGCGGCTATGACTCGCGTCCTGCCGCCCTGCGCGAGCTCGGCTTCGCACCGGACGGGACGGCGGTGCTGCGCGAGACCCTGCGCGCGGCGCTCCGGCTGGGCCACAACTACATAGGAACCGAGCACCTTCTGCTCGGCGTACTGGGCACCGAAGGGGAGGCTGCCCGGACGCTGGAGTCGCTCGGCCTGAGCGCGGACCTCGCCGGGCGCGGGGTCACCGACGAGATCGCCCGGATCAAGGCGCGGCTCGAGGCCGGGTAGCGCTGCCGATCGCTGCTAGGCGAGCCGGTCCGAGGCGGCGATGAAACCGTCGCCCGCGTAGGTCACGGGTTTCGGGTCGAGCCAGCCGACCAGCTCGTCCTTCATGGCGAACGCGAGGAAGTGATTGCCGGTCGGCCCGTAATGGCCGTTGAAGTACCGCCCGCAGTACGCCTCCGGATCGAGCGCGAAGTCGCGGGCATCGGTGGCGTGCTTGGCCAGCAGGTCCACGACCGGGAGGCCGTGCACCTGTAGGTAATCCAGCAGCATCTGGTCGAATCGCGGCGCACCTTCGAGGTGGTGCACGACGCTCTGCTTGCTGTAGCTGAGCACGACCATGAGCTGTTTCCCCTGTCCGGCGATGACGTCGCGGACGAGATCGAGCACGTAGAGCGTCGACAGCAGCCCGTAGTGCTGGAGCACTCTGGCGGCGTCCTCGGAGCGGGTGTCGCCGTCGAGTTCGACGTCCACCCCGAGCATGTCGGCCAGCGCCTGCAGCCGCCCGGTGTCCTCGACGGCGATGCCGGTCCGCAGGCACTCCAGCTGCACGATCTCGTCGTCGGCGAACAGGGCGTCGACCGCGACCGGGTCGCAGAATTGGGCGAGCGACTCCTCGTCCGGCATCGGATTGGGCCGTTCGACGAAGAGCCCGGTCGTCATGTCGATGCGGACATGCGGCCAGGGGTTGGCGTGCATCATCGATCGGACGTTGTCGCCCATCGCCGCGCGGAACCAGGGGAGCCGGAACCACCGGGCGGCGTCGAGGTTTCGCACGTGGTCGTCGTCGTAGATGTTGAGGATGACGTACGGCGTGCCCAGCTCACCCTGCTCGATGTGGCGCAGCCGACAGAGGGCCTGGTAGACACCAAAGCCACCGACGCCGAAATTGCGGAGCGGTTCGCCCAGGTGGGCGGCCAGCACCTCCTGCCAGGTCTCGCCGTCGCTGACCTGGTGGCACTGCGTGAAGCTGTCGCCGTAGGTGTTGATGCGGCAGGGGCGCTCGCGGTACCGGACCATCTGGCGGGCCGAGTCGGGCATGTAGGTGCTGATCGTGTGGGCACCGTCGATGCCGTCCCGGACGCAGATGTCGTCCAGCGCGTAGCCGGTGAGGGGGTCGAACCGCGCCCAGCCGGCCGTGCGGCGGTCCAGGAATGCGTCGAGCTCCGCCCAGTCCCAGGCGCAGCCGGCCAGGTATTCGTGGATGTCCACGGAGCACCCCTCCCCGGAGGTCTTTGTCGCCATCCTGCCGGACGGCATGATGTCCTGATCGGGTCGGCCCGTTCGTCCATCAGGTGAGTCGGGCGACCAGGCCCGGCCGGAAGCGAGGAGAACCGCATGCCGCAGTATCTGGCGCTCACCTACACCGCCGATGTCGACTGGTTCGCCCCCGAGCAGGCGACGGCCGTCGAGGAATACCGCGAGTTCGCGCGTGCGGACGCCGACAGCATCCTCGCCAGTGCCGTACTCCATCCGACCGACACGGCCACCGTGGTCCGGGTGACCGGGGCCCGCGGTGGCGATGTGGTCACCGCGGACGGACCGTACGCCGAGACCAAAGAGGCGCTCACCGGTTACTACCTGATCGAGGCGGCCGACCTGGACGCCGCCGTCGCGATCGCGTCCCGGATCCCCGCCGCCTGGGGCGGGGCGGTCGAGGTGCGACCGGTCCTGCGGTGGACCTGACCTCCCGTGGACGACGCCCGCGACCGGCTCGCCGGGACCGTCCGGATCGAGGGTGCGCGCATCCTGGCCACCCTGGTCCGGACGGTCGGAAGCCTGCAGGTCGCCGAGGACGCCGTGCAGGAGGCCGTCCTCGCGGCCTTGCGGGACTGGCCGCGCACCGGGGTGCCTGAGCAGCCCCGGGCCTGGCTCACCGTCGCCGCCCGCCGCAAGGCGATCGACATCCTGCGGCGGGAGAGTGCCCGCGCGGGCAAGGAACGTGAGGCCGGCGTCCTGATCGACTTGGCGACGCCCGAACCGACACCGGACGACGTCGTGCGCGACGACCAGTTGCGGCTCATCTTCACCTGCTGTCACCCCGCCCTGTCGCCCGACGCCCAGGTGGCACTGGCGCTGCGCACCCTGTGCGGGCTTCCGACGGCGCAGGTCGCCGCCGTGCTGCTCACCACCGAGCCGGCCATGGCCAAGCGGCTGACCCGTACCCGGCACAAGATCGCGGCAGCGCGGATCCCCTACCGGATCCCGCCTGAGGCCGAGCTGCCGGTACGCCTCACCGCGGTGTGTGGCGTCGTACACGCCCTCTACACGGCCGGGCACGCACCGCTCGGCGGCGACGCGGCGATCGACACCGACGTCTGCGGTGAGGCGGTGCGACTGGCCCGCCTGCTGGTCGACCTGCTGCCCGACGAGGCGATGCCGGCCGCCGTTCTCGCGCTGCTCCTGCTCACCGACGCCCGCCGGACCGCCCGGGTGGACGACGCCGGGGACGTCGTACTGCTGGCCGATCAGGACCGCTCGCGCTGGAATGCGGCCGCCATCGCCGAGGGGCTCGCGCTGCTCGACGCGTCGCTGCGCCGGACCGGCGGCATCGCCGACCCGTATCAGCTCCAGGCCGCGATCGCCGCCGAGCACGCCCGGGCGGGCACCTACCAGGAGACCGACTGGGCCGAGATCGTCCGGCTCTACGACCTGCTGCTCACCGTCGCGCCGACGCCAGCCGCCGCGCTGAGCCGGGCGGTGGCCGTCGCCGAGGCGAGCGGCGCAGCCGTCGGGCTCTCGGCCCTGGAAGGCGTCCCGATGGGCCAGCGGTGGCACGCAGTGCGGGCCGAGTTGCTCGCCCGCCAGGACCGTTACGACGAGGCGGTCGCGGAAGTCACGGCCTCGCTGACCGGTGAGCTCACCGGCCCGGAGCGGCGTCACCGGCAACGCCGCCTCGAGACCTGGGCGGCGCAGATGCGGCCGCACCGACGGGGGTAATCGATTGCGACGCCCCGACCGCACGGTCCACACTCGCCGCCTATGGCTTCCGATCACCCCGTGACCGCCCCGACCGAGCTCGTCCGGCCCGAGACGTATCCGCTGTCGTCCCGCTACGACCCGGCCTGGCTGTTGGAGCTGGACATGGGACCACATCCCTTGTGGCTGTTGGAGGACCTCGCGCGTGATCTCGACCTGCGGCAGGGGATGCGCGTGCTCGACCTCGGTTCCGGTAAGGGGGCGACGTCGGTCTTCCTCGCCCGCGAGTTCGGCGTCGAGGTCTTCGCGGCCGACCTCTGGGTAGCACCCGAGGACGCCGCGGCGGTCTTTGACGAGGCCGGGGTCAGCGATCGGGTCCACGCGATCAAGGCCGAGGCGCATACGCTCCCGTTCGCCCGCGAATACTTCGATGCGATCATCTGTGTCGATGCCTACGAGTACTTCGGCACCGCCGACTCCTACCTGCCCTATATCGCTGGATTCCTCAAGCCGGGGGGCCAGATCGCGATCGCGACGCCGGGGATGACCCGGGAGGTGCGGGAGATCGGACACATTCCCCGCCACATCAAGGATGTTTTCGGCTGGGAGGCACTCGCCTGGCACACCGCGGACTGGTGGCGGTTCCAGTGGGAGATCACCGATCTTGTGACCGTCACCTCGGCGCGGCTGCAGAAGGACGGGTGGCGCGACTGGCTGCTGTGGGCCCGGGTGCTGATGGACTTCGGCCCTCGTCAGGACGCCGGCCGGAAAACCGTCGACGTGCTCGAAGCGGACCGGGGGGAGTTTCTCTCCTTCGCTCTGGTGACGGCCCGCAAGAACGGGCCGGTGGCATAGCCCGGTGGCGAACCCCCCGTCGTCGTTGTCGTACTCCACGGTCGTGACGCGGTTGCGGGCCGCCGGCTGCGTCTTCGCCGAGGACGAGGCGCGCCTGCTCATCGATTCGGCGCAGTCACCCGCCGATCTCGCTGCGATGGTGGACCGGCGGGCGGGCGGGCTTCCGCTGGAGTACGTCGTCGGCTGGGCGGAGTTCTGCGGCCTGCGGATCGCCGTGGATCCCGGCGTCTTCGTGCCCCGCCGGCGTACCGAATTCCTCGTCGGACTGGCCATCGACCTCGCGACGTCTCCGACCGTCGTCGTCGACCTGTGCTGCGGGTCGGGCGCCGTGGGAGCCGCACTCGCCACGGCGCTCGACGAGGTCGAGGTGCACGCCTCCGATATCGACCCGGCGGCGGTGCGGTGCGCACGACGCAATGTCGCCGCCGTCGGTGGCCGGGTCTACGAGGGCGATCTCTACGATCCCCTGCCCGTCGCCCTGAAGGGTCGGGTCGGCATCCTCGCCGCCAATGTTCCCTACGTTCCGACCGCGGCGGTCGAGACGCTTCCGGCGGAGGCGCGCCTGCACGAGCCACGGGTGGCGCTGGACGGCGGCGGGGACGGTCTGGACGTGCTGCGGCGCGTGGCCGCCGGGGCATCGAACTGGCTGGCGCCGGGCGGCCACCTGTTGATCGAGATCAGCGAACGGCAGGCCCCGCTCGCGGTAGAGATCTTCGCTGCCAGCGGGCTGACGGCGCGGGTAGCCGGCTCAGACTCTCCCGGCGCCACCGTCGTCATCGGGACCCGTCGGGCATCGTGAACGTCCCCGCGTGCCGTCCGGCCCGGTCGGGGTGAGGCATGGTCGGTCCGTTGTTTCTCTACAGCACGAGTCCGGCGCCGCACGAATCTACGATCCTGCACTGGGCGCGCAGTCGTCGAGCAGATCCGCACCGGCCGCTGGCGGCCGTGGTGATGCAGACACCGTTGCCGGAATCGGCACCGTCCGAACTCGACGGCCTCCATAGGCATTTCTGCAGCCGCGGCGTCGCCGTCCACCTCGAGGATTCCGGCCTGGCCGGCAGACGCGACGCCATGCGGCAATCCGTGGTGGAGCGCCTATCTGCTGCGGACCTGATCCTCATCACCGGGGGATCTCCGGAACTGCTCTACGAGCGGACGGTCGACACACCGGCCCTCGCCGCGCTCCGTGCCGCCTGGGCGGATGGCGCCGCTATCGCGGGCTGCAGTGCCGGGGCTGTCGCGCTCGGTGCTGGAATGCCGTCCGGGACGGGCGACGGCCGTCGACCCTATCCGCTCTGGCGGTGGATCGGGCGGACCGTGGTGGCACCGCACTTCGGCCGCTACGCCATCGATCCCTGGCTGCATGCCTTCCCCGACTGCTCGGTTCTCGGTATTCCGGATGACGCGATGGCGCTCGTCCTGCAGGGACGCGACGTCCACAACGTGGGCGATCGGCCGCTCAGCCTGCTACCGGGACTCGGTCGACCCGCTCGACAAGTCGACCACGGGCAGCGGGCTGTTCTGTGGGCTAGTGGATAGGCGTGCCTGGTTTGAAGGGACATGGCGGGGGCATGAGTCATCGGAGTTGACACCCTTCGGCGTCACTCCTAATTTGGGCGGTCGTCGTGAGGAAGGGGAGCAGATGCGGGTCGAGCGCCGCCCGAACGTGATGACCCGCAAGTCCTTCCTCAAGGCTGCCGGTGCGGGCCTCGCCGGTGCCGCCGCGGCCGGGGTTGCGGGCTGCAGCAGCTCGACCGCGCCGCACGGCGGGAGCGGCTGGAAGCAGTACAGCGGCATGACGCTGAACTTCATCTCCGAGAACACCGGTCCGAGCTCGGCCATTGCCGCGAATCTGCAGCCGTTCGTCGACCTGACCGGGATCAACGTCAACATCTCGCAGCTGGTGCTGACGTCCGTCGAGCAGAAGGTCGCACTCGACCTCTCCGCACACAGCGGTCAGTATCAGGTGATCTACGCCGATCCCTACAACATCATGGCCCCGCTCTCCGAGGGCTTCGCCGATCTCAGCACGTTCATGCATGACAAGACGCTGCCGTCCGTGCCGAAGGGCATCGCCGACTTCGTGCCCACCCAGCTCCTGGCCGCCGGCCGATTCGGTGACAAGCTGCTCGCCCTGCCCTACGACTGCCCGACCATCATCTGGTGCTACCGCAAGGACCTCTTCGAGAAGTACCACGACGCGATGCAGCACGATCTGGGCTTCGACCCGACGCCGTCGATCAAGACGACGTGGGAGCAGTACTTCCAGATCGCGAGGTGGTTCAACACCAACCAGGACGAGGTTCCCTACGGCACCGGGCACCAGGCCAAGCAGTTCACGTCGCTGAACGACGACTTCGCCAACGTGCTGTGGGCCTACGGCGGTGACTACTTCCGCAACGGCCAGCACATCGGCAAGTACGGCAGCACAAATCCCGGTCCGTGCACGCTCGACCAACCCGAGGCGATCCGCGCCGCCGAGTTCTACAACAAGCTGGTCGGCGTCGCCCACCCCGGCAGCGTGAGCTGGGACTGGAACGACCTGGCCGAGGCGTTCGGCGACGGGCTGATCGCGATGTGCCCGTGCTGGCACGAGGACGCCGCCAGTTGGTGGGCGCCGGGCGGGCTCGGCCCGAAGATCGGGTTCTCGCCGTTGCCGACCGGCCCGGCGCGCAGCGCCAACCACTACGGCGGAACGGGCGTCTCGATCAACAAGTACGTCTCGACCGACGAGCAGCGCGCGGCCTGGCTCTTCCTCGTCTGGGCGACGTCGCCGAAGACGCAGGAGGCCGGCCTGTTCAGCAAGGTCGGCGGCGGAACGCCGACCCGCGAGTCGGTCTACCGGATGCCCAAGGTGAAGCGCGCGACCAAGCCGCCATCGGATGCGCCGAACATGATCCCCTACGACGCCGTGAAGGTCGCGTGGGAGCCGGAGAACATCGGGCTGCGGCCGAAGGTCCCGTACTGGAACCAGTGCGACGCGGTGATCTTCACCGAGCTGTCGAAGATGCTCGCCGGGCACAAGTCCCCGGCCGACGCCATGCGCGCGGCCAAGAAGGGCGTCGACGCCGCGGTCAACGGAGGCTCCAGTGGCGTCTAGGGCGATGGAAGCACGGCGGCTGCGCCCGGTGCGGGACGGCAGGTCGCGGTGGAGCTTCGAGCTGAAGATGATGCTCCCGGCGCTGATCCTCCTCGCGGCGATCTCGATCGTGCCGTTCTTCTACCTGATCTACATGTCGCTGAACAAGATCAGTCTTGTCGGCGGCATTGGCATCGCCCCGAAGTGGATCGGCCTGCACAACTGGGCGCAGATGTTCACCGACTCCAACGTCGGTGCCGGCTGGATCACGATGGTGATCTTCTTCGTGGCGACGGTCGGCCTGGAGATGCTGCTCGGCATCGGGATTGCGCTGCTCGTGCACGAGATGGTGTGGGGGAAGAACCTCACCCTGTCCATCCTGTTGATCCCGATGTTCGTGGCGCCGGTGATCGTCGGCCTGCTCGGCCGCTTCCTGGTCAACCCGACCTATGGCATGTACGCGTGGGTGCTGCGGGAGACGCACCTCTTCACCGGAAACATCCTGGGCGGCCAGGTGTCGGCGTTCATCGCGGTCGTCCTGATGGACGTGTGGGAGTGGACGCCGCTGATCGTGCTGATCACGCTGGCCGGTCTGGTGTCGGTGCCCGGGCCACTCATCGAGGCGGCGCGGGTCGACGGCGCCGGCTACTGGCAGCGGCTTCGGCATGTCGTCGTGCCCTCGATCTCCGGCATCGTGCTGGTGGCCCTGTTGATCCGGTCGATGGACGCGCTGCGGTATTTCGACGTGATCTGGCAGTCGACCGCCGGTGGCCCGGCCAATGCCACGAAGATCATCCCGTTGCGTCTCTACGAGGTCGCGTTCCAGTTCCTGAACCTCGGTTACGCCGCCACGATCGGCATCGTGATGCTCGCGCTGTCGATCGCGATCGCCACGCTGTTCACCGGGATCCTGCGACGTCGGGGGCTGATCGGATGAGCGCCCAGAGTGCGCGCCGCCCGACGCGGCTTCCCGGCCGCCGCCTGGTGCTCTACGTCGCGGTCGCCGTCGTCGTGCTGTGGACCGTCGTACCCGTCGCGTGGATGGCGATCTCGTCACTGAAGAACCCCGCCGATGTGCTGTCCCGCACGCCACTGCTGGACTTCGCGCCGACCATGATCAACTACACCGGTCTCTTCAGCGGCGGCAACAGCCTGCTGACCTACATCAGCAGCAGCATCCTCGCGGCGGGCATCTCGACGATCCTCGCGACCGTCCTCGGCAGTCTTGCCGGCTATGGCCTGGCGCGTAGCCGCTGGGGCGGCAAGCGGCATCTCGCGTTCTGGATCATCAGCACCCGGATGGTTCCGATCGCGGCCGTCATTTTGCCGCTCTACATCGGGTTCACCTACCTGCACCTGATCAACAGCATCTGGGCGCTGGTGGTCGCCTACCTGAGCTTCAACCTGCCGTTCGCGATCTGGATCATGAACGCGTTCTTCGCCGACCTTCCCCAGGGCATCGAAGAGGCGGCGAGGGTGGACGGGGCCTCCCGGTTCCAGACCTTCTACCGGATCGCCGTACCGCTCACCAAGCCCGGCATCGTGACGACCGCGATCCTCTGCCTCGTCTTCGCCTGGAACGACTACGCGTTCGCCGTCACCTTCACCGGCCCGGGAAGCGCCACCCTGCCCGTCGCGGCGTCGCAGCTGATCACCCAGACCGGCGTCAACTGGGGACAGCTGACCGCGATCGGTACCTTCGTCGCGCTGCCGATGGTCGTCATCGGGCTGGCGGTGCGCAAATACCTGGTCCGCGGCCTCACGCTCGGCGCCGTCACCGGCGAATAGGATCGGCGCATGTCCTTCACCGCCGCCGATCGCGCCGCCGTGACCGAGCTGCTCTCGTTGCACGGATATCTGATGGACGGCGGCGAGTGGGATCGGCTGGGCGAGCTGTTCACCCCCGATGTCACCTATGACCTGAGCGACTTCGGTGCCGGGTCACTCGAAGGCATACCGGCGATCAAGGATGCGGCGCTCGCATTGGGCGATCGCAACCCGGTCGCTCATCACGTCACCAATGTCGTGCTCAGCGATCACACCGACGACCGGGTGCGGGCGCGATCCAAGGGAATCGGTGTCTACGCCGACGGCACGGCCGGAAGCGTGAGCTACGAAGACGTGGTCGTGCGTGGTGACCACGGTTGGCGGATCAGCGCCCGCAAGGTCCTGGCCCGGCGGACGCCGTTGTCCGGCAGGTAGCTGCGCTGCCTGCATGCGGGTGTCCTACCCGCCGACGCGCACGACCTGCTTGCCCGGGCTACGGCCGTCGGCGAGTCGCTGCTGCGCCGCTGCGGCGTTGTCCAGGCCCTCGACGGCGACGACGTCGACATCCAGATGGCCGGCCGCGAGGTGGCCGATCACTCTGCCGAGCGCATCGGCGACCCGCTCCGGCGCTGCGGCGACCAGCGCGGCGAGGCTGAATCCCACGATGCCGACGTTGCCGGCAAAGAGCCGCTGCAGCGGCGGAAGTGGGTCCAAGGGTGCGCCGCCGGCATTGCCGAAGAGCACGATCCGGCCGCCCGGTGCGGCGACCTGCAGGTCCGGTTCGAGCAGCGCGGTGCCCTGCGGGTCGAGAATGAGGTCGACGCCTCCGCCGGCGGTCTGCTCGCGGATCTCGGCGGCGAGATCCGGACCCCGGACGAGAATGGCGTCGTAGCCCATGGATTGGCCGGCAGCGGGACGGGAGTGGGTTCCGACCGTGCCGAGTACGAGACCCGCGCCGGCGAGGCGCGCGAGCCGGACCACCGCCTGGCCTACGCCACCCGTGGCACCGTGGACGAGCACCGTCTCTCCGGGACGCAGGCGTCCGGAGTCCTGCAGCAGGAGTTCGGCGCTGACCAGGGCGCCGGGCGCGGCCGCGGCACGGTGCAGATCCACTCCGGCGGGCACCGGAACCGTCAGCCGGGCATCGGCGACTGCCACCTCGGCGAGCCCGCCGGCGCCGGTGTAGGCCGCCACCCGGTCACCGACCTCCAGCGTCGTGACGCCCGCCCCGACGTCGCGCACGTGCCCGGCCACGTCGAGGCCGGGCACGAACGGCCAGCCGGTGACGTAGCCCGGATCGCCCCTGCGGGCCATCACGTCCTTGAAGTTCACGCCGGCGTACTCGACGTCGATGCTGACCTGACCCGGACCGGGGGAGGGGGCGTCGAGCTTGTCGACCCGGCTGTGACCGGCGTCGGGCGCGGGTCCGGTGAAGACCAGGGCACGCATGGTCGCGCGGTCGTGCGACATGGCGGCATCCCTCTTTCGACGTTCGTCGTAGGTTGACTCGACGGTACAGTGACCTACGAAGGATGTCGAAGGAGAAATTTTCGTGCCCACCGACCCGCGCCCGCCGTTGGTACATCCCCGCACCAAGGACCTGACGCTCATCGAGGTTCTGCACGCGCTGGCCGACCCGACCCGCCTGACGATCGTGCGGACGCTGCGCACGGACCCCGAGCGCCCCTGCGGCACGTTCCCGGTCACGGTCGCCGCCTCGACGCTGACCCACCACTTCCGGGTCCTGCGCGAGGCCGGTGTCATCGCCCAGCGGGAAGAGGGCAACCGCCGGTGGACGACCCTGCGCCAGGCTGATCTCGAGAGCCGCTTTCCCGGTCTGCTCGACACGATCCTGCGGGCCGCCGACTGACGACATGGCCGCCCCAGGAGTGATTGTGATCTGTCAATCACTTGCTAGATTGGGGTGGTGATCGAACGTCGAGATGCGACCGATGCGGAGGCGAAGGCGCTCGCATCCTCGCTGCGACTGCGGATTCTGCGGATCTGCCTCGGTGAGGCACACACCAACAAGGAGATCGCCGAGACGCTCGGCCGCGACCCGGCGAGCATCCTGCATCACATCCGGACGCTCGTCCGCACCGGCTTTCTCGAGCCACAGCAGGAGCGGCGCGGTGCACGCGGGTCGCGCGAGATCCCCTACCTGTCGACGCAGAAGTCATGGCGGCTCAGTACCCCGGCGATGGACCGGTCGATGCTCGACACCTTCCTCGAAGAGGTCGCTCTCGTCCCGGCCGCCGACCTGGACATGGCCCGGCTCGGGCTCCGCCTCTCCGCCGCCGACATGGCGGAGTTCCGCAGTCAATTCCGGGACCTCTTGGACGACTTCGCCAACCGTCCGAACGACCCGGCGGAGCCTGCCTGGTCGGTGTTCTTCGCGCTGCACCCCGACCCGAACCGACCCTAGCCAACGACGATGCGAGCCGTGTCGAACCGTGTTGTCGATGACGACGCCGGCCCGGCGCCGGGGATCGCACGCGGCGACGTAGAGCTGCCGGGCCTCGACGTACCGGCGCATGCTGGTGTGGCTGGGGTCCGGATTCGTGCCGTCCCGGGCCGCCATCCGGCCTGCCGCCACCTCGCACGGCACATCGAGGAAGACCGCGAAATCCCAGGTCTCCACCAGCTCGTCCCGGTGGAGGAACAGGCCGTCGACGACGAGAACGGCCCCGGCCGGCGCGATGGTGTACGCGGGTTCGAGGACCATGTCGCGACCGAGGCCATGCGCAGCGGGACGGTACACCCGGGACCCACCCGGACCCAGTGGTTCCAGTACGTCGGAAACCAACCGCCCGCAGTTGAACGAGTCCAGCCAGAATCCCTCGGGCGAGGATCGGCCGCGGCGGTACCGGATCGCCCGGAGGTGATGGAAGTCGTCGACCGAGATCCGCACCACGGCCCGCCCGGCGCGTTCGAGCACAGACCCCAGCTCGTCGGCGAAGACGGTCTTTCCCGCGGCATCGGCACCGTCGACGCCGACCCGGACGCAGTCCTCGCCGGCCGAGACGGGCACGAGCGCAGCGACCCGGCTCAGCAGCTCCGGACGAGTGGGGCCGACGCCGGGCTCGGGGTCGGCGTGACCGGTCGACACCCGGCCATCCTTGCATCACCGGGGAACGACGGTCCCTCGTCGAGGAGGGCGGCAGGCTGCCCGGCAATTCGGTTGCTCTCCGTCGCCACCGTCTGGTCCACTCGGCGCAGCAGCCGAGTCGACCAGGGAGAGGGAAATGCGCGCAGCGTCCATGTCCAACCGGAAGGGGATTGCCACCGATTTTGAGGACATGACGCATAGTGACGACCTTGAACCTCGGGATTCTGGCGCATGTAGACGCCGGTAAGACCACCCTGACCGAGCGGCTGCTCCACGCCGCCGGCGTCATCGACGAGATCGGCAGCGTCGATGACGGCAACACCCAGACCGACACCCTGGCCCTCGAACGGCAGCGCGGCATCACCATCAAATCCGCTGTCGTCTCCTTCGTGATCGGTGATGTCACCGTCAACCTGATCGACACCCCCGGCCACCCGGACTTCATCGCCGAGGTGGAACGGGTGCTGAGCGTGCTCGACGGCGCGGTGCTGGTCATCTCGGCGGTCGAGGGTGTGCAGGCGCAGACCCGCCTCCTGATGCGGACCCTGCAGCGGCTCCGGCTGCCCACCCTCATCTTCGTGAACAAGATCGACCGTTCGGGCGCGCAGTACGACCGGGTCCTGCAGGAGATCTCGGCGAAGCTCGTCCCGTCGATCATTCCGATGGGGTCGGCGCAGGACCTCGGTACGCGCACCCCCGCCGTGACGCCCTTCGACGGATCCGACCCCGCCTTCTCCGACCGGATGGCCGACCTCCTCGCCGACCACGACGACCGGCTGCTGGCCGCCTACGTCGACGACGAGCAGGCGGTCTCCTACCGCCGGCTCCGTCGTGCACTCGCCGCGCAGACCAAGCGGGCGCAGGTCCACCCGGTGTTCTTCGGATCGGCCATCACCGGTGTGGGTGTGGAGCCGCTGATCGCGGGCATCACCGAGTTCCTCCCGGCGCTCCACGGGGACGGGGACGCGCCGGTCTCCGGCACCGTGTTCAAGGTCGAGCGGGGACCGGCAGGGGAGAAGATCGCCTACGTGCGCATGTTCGCCGGGACGGTGCGGACCCGGGACCGGCTGACCTTCGGTGCCGGCGGCGAGGGCAAGGTGACCGCCATCAGGGTCTTCGACCGCGGCTCGACCACCCAGGCCGACGCGGTCACCGCAGGGCAGATCGGGAAGCTCTGGGGGCTCGGCGATATCCAGATCGGCGACGCGATCGGCACCTCCCACTCCGGGCCGGAGCATCATTTCGCCCCGCCGACACTGGAGACGGTCGTCGTTCCCCGCTGCCGTGCCGACAAGGGTGCCCTGCACGTCGCGCTCACCCAGCTCGCCGAACAGGACCCACTGATCAACCTCCGCCAGGACGACGTCCGGCAGGAGACCTTCGTGTCGCTCTACGGCGAGGTGCAGAAGGAGGTCGTCGAGGCGACCCTGGCGAACGAGTTCGGCATCGACGTCGGATTCCGAGAGTCGACGACGATCTGCATCGAACGCCCGACCGGTTCCGGTGCGGCCGTCGAGGCGATGAAGGACGATGCCAACCCGTTCCTCGCGGGAGTCGGCCTCCGGATCGACCCGGCGCCGATCGACAGCGGGATCGAATTCCGGCTGGAGATCGAGCTCGGGGCGCTTCCGCTCGCCTTCCTCAAGGCGGTCGAGGCAACGGTGACCAAGACCTTGCAGCAGGGCCTGTCCGGCTGGCAGGTCACAGACTGCACGGTCACCATGACGCATTCCGGCTATGCGCCACGGCAGAGCCACGCTCATCAGGGATTCTCGAAGAGCATGTCGAGCACGGGGGAGGACTTCCGCAACCTGACACCGCTGGTGGTGATGAGCGCGTTGAAGCAGGCGGGCACGGGCGTCTACGAGCCGCTGCACCGCTTCCGGCTGGAGATCCCGGCGGACTGCTACGGAACGGTCCTTCCCGTGCTGATCGGGCTGCGCGCCGTTCCGCAGAAGTCGGTGATGACGGGTTCGGCCTACGTGGTGGAGGGCGAGGTCCCCGCGGCGCGGGTGCACACCCTCGAGCAGCGGCTTCCCGGACTGTCCCGCGGCGAGGGCGTGCTGGAGTGCGAATTCGACCGTTACCAGGCGGTTACCGGCCCTGTTCCGACCCGCAGCCGCACCGACGACAACCCCCTCAACCGGAAGGAGTACCTCCTGCACGTCCAGCGTCGGGTCTAGCGTCCGTTCACCGGACCGACCACGTCGTAACCCGGGCATCTTCGGACGTCGTACTCGCAGATCCGGCCCGATATTGCGAGTGGCGCGTCCGATGTCGCCCGACCTCTCGCTCGCCCGGATGTACCGCGCATCGCTGTCCCCTTGCGCCGCTCAGCGAAGCACGGGGACAGGGGCGCCGGGAGGTCGGTCACCCCCGACCGGGCACCATCGTGCGTCGTACCCGCAGATCCGGACGATCATGGTTTCGCAGGGCGACCGCGGTGGCGGCCACCGCGACGAGGGCCCGGCCCTTGCGGGGGCCGGTTCACTCGTCGAGCAGTTCCAGGTCGAGCCATTCCGCCAGGTCCTTGATCTCGCGCCGGACGGCGGCGGTCATCGTCTTGGTGAACGGCAGGTCCTGGTGCACGGCGTCGACGCGGAGTGCTCCGGCGGCGCGGTCGGCGGTGGCGTCGAGCTTTCCGATGAACCGGTCGCCGTAGAGGATCGGTAGCGCGAAGTATCCCCACCGGCGTTTGCCGGCGGGCTTGTACATCTCCAGCTGATAGTCGAAGTCGAAGAGTTCGAGGGTGCGCTTGCGGTCGACGATCAGCCGGTCGAAGGGGGACAGTAGCGCCGCGCGCCCGGAGAAGGGCTGACCGAGAAGGGAGGGATCGACCCGCCAGGTGCCCTTCACCCCGGTGACCGTCGCGGGTTCGCCTGCGTCCCCGACGTCCATCGGCTCCACCGGGCACTCCGGCCCCCGCGCGCGGGCGATGCCCAGCGCGTGCAGCCGGAGCTCGTTGCGGGTTCTCCGCGCCTCGTCGGTCGGAACCACCGCGTCGTCGGGATAGACGCGTTGTGCCAGGTCCCACAGCCGCTCCCGCCCGACCCGGCCGGCCACCGCGACCTCGCCTCGGCGAACCATGAATTCGAGCAGTTGGGTGACGTTGCGGTTGTCGGTCCATCCGGAGGACTTCCAGGGCACCGCGCAGTGATCGGGAAGCTCGCGCGTGACCAGTGGCCCGGAGGACCCGAGTCGACGCAGGATGTCGCGGCGGCACGCATCGTTGGCCTTCACCCAATCCGCCTGGGACTGCCGCCATCCCGGCAACTCGCCGCGCTCGGCCGTCTCCCACCGGGCCATGTCGGCGCGGTAGAGGGCGAGGTCTTCGGCGGGCCGGATCATTCCCCGCAGTTCGATCAGCGCCCGGTGGTCGAGTGCGGTCGTCAACGCGGTCGGCGAGTACGACGACCCGAGGCGACTCCAGAGCACGAGGTCCGCGCTCGGCGCGATGGCCGCCGTTGGGTCGATGTGCAGGAGAGTCAGCCGGCGCACCACGTCGAGGAGATCGGTCGGGCGGGGGCTGTCCAGCAGCTGCGCCCGCACGGCGATGCGGCGTGCCTCGATCTGGGACAGCTCGTGCACGGTCCCCCCACGTCGACTTCTTGACAGGGATGACTTTCGCTTCTGTCGGGAGTCCACAGTACAAGGACATCATGCCTGCGACCGAAGGGAACCTGACCGTCATGAGAGACCTCACGGCTGACCTGTTCGTCTCCGTGGACGGCTTCGCCAAGGGGGTGAATTCCGGCCCATACTTCGGCTATCCGGGTCCGGAGCTGGGGGACTGGGTGCGCCACGAAGTCGATCAGCCGCACGTCCTGCTCATGGGGCGAGTCACCTACGAGGCGATGGCGGAGATGGCGGCCGGCGCCACCGACGACGCCAGCATGCAGATGACCGACAATCCCAAGATCGTCGTGTCGAACACACTCCGGGAGCCGCTTGCCTGGAGCAACAGCCGGCTCGTCACGGGCGACCTCGGCGACGAAATCCGCGCGCTCAAGCGGCAGCCCGGTGATCCCCTCCGGTCGATCGGCAGCATTACGCTGGTGCGGAACCTGATCCGTCTCGGGCTGATCGACCGGCTCCGGCTGATGGTCTTTCCGCTCATCCTCGGAGTCGACGGCAGGGAGTCTTTCCACACGGACTATCCGGCGACCGGCCTCGGCCTCGTGTCCACCCGGGTCCTGGATTCCCGGCTCGTGCTCCTCGAGTACCGGCCGGGAGCAGCCCAGGGGAGTAGCCGGCATCACCGGGGGTAGGAGCGCACCATGCTGATCCGGCCCGTGGAGCTGGAAAAAATCCGCCGCGGCGACATCGACCTCGCCTACCGCAGGTGGGATCGTCCACGGCTGCGGGTGGGTACCCGGATGCGGACCGCCGTCGGTCTCGTCGAGGTGACGTCGGTCGAGAGGATCGACCCGGACACCCTCACCGACGCCGACGCGGTCCGTGCCGGCGCGCCCTCCCGAGCGGACCTCATCGCCCGCCTGGCCGACCGACCGGACCGTCCCGTCTATCGGATCGGCCTGCGCTACGCCGGAGCGGACCCACGGGTCGCGCTCCGGGACGACGCCGACCTCACTGACGACATGCGGACCGAACTCCTCGGCAGGCTGGTCAGGTACGACGAGGCCTCCCGGCACGGGCCGTGGACCGAGGCCACGCTCGCCATCATCGACCGGCGCCCCGAGGTCCGCGCCCCGGATCTTGCCGCCGAGCTCGGCACCGACACCGTCGTTTTCAAGCGTGACGTACGCAAGCTCAAGGAGCTCGGGCTCACCGAGTCACTGCCGGTCGGATACCGGCTCTCGCCCCGCGGTCGCGCGCTCACCCACCCTCGATAGCAGGCCGGTCCCATAGGGTCGGTGGTGTGGTGGAGCCGATGCTGGCCCGGCAGATCGACCGGCTCCCGGCCGGGAGTTCGGCGGCGGGACTGCGGTTCGAGCCGAAATGGGACGGATTCCGGGCTCTCGCGGTCGTCGACCGGTCGGGGGGGATCCAGCTGACCTCGCGACGGGGGACTTCGCTCTCGCGAGCCTTCCCCGAGGTCGTGTCCGCGGCCCGCTCCAGCCTGCCGACCGACACGGTGGTCGACGGGGAGATCGTGCGGTGGTCGGCCGAGGGCCGACTGGACTTCGGGGCGTTGCAGCACCGCAACACCACCGGCCGGGCGGCGATCGGGCGGCTGGCCGCCGACGAGCCCTGCCACTTCATCTGCTTCGACGTCCTCCGGGTCGCCGGCCACGACATGGTGGACGAGCCGCTCACGCGGCGGCGGCAGGCGCTGGAGGGACTCTTCGCCGAGGTGCCCGGCGCGTCGGCGCTCGCGCTCGGGATGCAGACCGACGATCTCGAGATGGCGCAGGCATGGTTCGACGACCTCGCGCCGGTCGGTGTCGAGGGCATCGTCATCAAGCCCGCGTCGTCCCGCTACCGACCGGGGGACCGCTCGGTGTGGCGGAAGGTGAAGCACTACACCAGCACCGAGGTGCTCATCGGGGGAGTGATCGGCGCCCTCGACCACCCCCGGGAGCTGATCGTCGGCCGGTACGCCGCCGAGACCGGGGAGCTGATCGTCGCTGGGCGCACCGTTCCACTGCACACCGCCGATGCGGCGGCGGTCGGCGCCGTCCTCACGCCGGCGCGGGCCGGGCACCCGTGGCCGGAGATGTTGCCGGGCGGGTGGAGCAGCGGTGGCCGCCCGACCGGCTACACCCGGGTCGACCCGGTCGTGGTCGCCGAGGTCCGCGTCGACGTCGCCACCCACGGCGACCGCTGGCGGCACGGCCTCCGCTTCCTCCGCCTGCGCCCCGAGCTCGACCCCAGCGGCGTACCGACCGACCTCGACACCCAGATGGCGCACTAGCGGGCACCGCCGGCTCGACCGGGCCCGGAGGTGGGCCGAGCGCCCGGGAACCGGATCGGAGCGAGCTTCGTTCGCGCGGTATGCCGACGTGGCTGGGGTTCGCCGTTCCGGGTGGCGTCGTACTCCTGATGATGGTGGCCGTCTATGAGTCGCGGCTGGGGAAACGTCCCGGGACGCCGTTGTCCTCGACCTACGTGAACGAGCTCACGGCGATGTTCTACGGCGGCAAGCGGATGGAGCTGGACCACCGGGATTCGATGTCGATGATGCGCGAGGACGACGCGCAGGGCGCTCGCGGCACCAGCGTCGACCTGAACCGCGGAATCGTGGTCGTCCGGCCGAACGAACCCGGCTCCTGACCGACCCGCCGGTCAACTGCGCAGTTGCTCATTGAGTCGTGCGGCCTGTCGCGTGAGGTGGTCGCGCTCGGGAAGGTTGGGCGCTGATCGGGCGGCTTCGGCGTAGAGCCGGGCTGCCGTGACCGGGTCACCGTCCCGCTCGTGCAGGTACGCCGCGGTGGCGGCGTACCGGGGCAGGGCGGGGTCGAGGCCCGCCAGGGCGGCCAGGCCGGCCCGGGGGCCGTCGCCCTCGCCGACCGCGACGGCCCGGTTGAGGCGGGCCACCGGGCTGTCGGTGAGCCGCACCAGTTCGTCGTACCACTCGACGATCTGCACCCAGTCGGTCTCCGCGGTCGACGCGGCGTCCGCGTGCAGCGCGGCGATGGCGGCCTGGGCCTGGAATTCACCCAGGCGGTCGCGGGCGAGGGCGGCCTGGAGCACGCCGACGCCCTCGGCGATCATGCCGGTGTTCCACACGCCGCGGTCCTGCTCGGCAAGAGGCACGAGCCTGCCGTCCGGGCCGGTCCGTGCCGTGCGCCGCGCGTGGTGGAGCAGCATCAGCGCGAGCAGCCCCGCGACCTCCTCGTGGTCGGTCCTGGCCGCCAGCTGGCGGGTGAGCCGGATCGCCTCGGCGGCCAGGTCGACGTCGCCGGAGTAGCCCTCGTTGAAGACGAGGTAGAGCACGCGCAGCACGGTGGCGACGTCGCCGGGCTGGGTGAACCGGACGCCCGAGACGGTCCGCTTGGCCCGGCTGATCCGCTGGGCCATGGTCGCCTCCGGGACGAGGTAGGCCTGCGCGATCTGCCGGGTGGTGAGGCCGCCGACCGCGCGCAGCGTGAGTGCGACGGCCGAGGCCGGCGTCAGGGACGGATGAGTGCACAGGAAGTACAGCTGGAGCGTGTCGTCCACCGCCTCGCCCGGGCCGGGCAGGGGCTCGCCCTCGACGCGCACCTCGCGGTGCCGGCGGGACGTGTCGGCGCGGGCCGCGTCGAGGAACTTGCGCCAGGCCGCGGTGGCCAGCCAGCCCTTGGGGTCGCGCGGTGGGTCGTCCGGCCAGACACGCACGGCCTCGACCAGGGCGTCCTGCACGGCATCCTCGGCCGCCGCGAATTCAGCTCCGCGGCGGACGAGGATGCCGATGACGGTGGGGGTGAGGGTCCGCAGCAGGGCCTCGTCCACCGTGCGTCAGTCCGTGGTGGGGGAATGCGCGCCCAGGAACGGGCGCACCTCGAGCCACTCGTGGATCGTCTTCCCGCCCGCACCCGGAGCCGCGGACAGCTCACCGGCCAGCTCGAGCGCCCGATCGTAGGACTCGACGTCGATCACCATCCAGCCGGCGATCAGATCCTTGGTCTCGGCGAACGGGCCGTCGGTGACCGGCGGCCGCCCCTCCCCGTCGTAGCGGACGAACGTGCCTTCCGGGGAAAGCGCCTGACTGTCGACGAACTCGCCGGTGTCCTCGAGGCGGGCGGCGAAGTCCTGCATGTACTGCATGTGGGCCGAAACCTCCTCCGGCGTCCACTGGTCCATCGGCACATCGTTGACCGATGCCGGTGCGCCCCGGTAGTGCTTGAGCAGCAGGTACTTGGCCATCATGTTCTCCTTGATGCGGTACGGCCCATCGTGGCCGTGTTCACTGCAGGGACGGAGCCATGCGCGGGTTCTCGACATCGCGCCGCAACATTTTTCAGGCGGCCGGCGCGACCGAGGCGCCGTCGATTCCGTGCCGGGCAAGGGCGTCCGCGACGAAGCCGCTGGACTTCGAGCGTTCGACGAAGTCGGCCAGCACCTTCGCCGCCTCACCACCACGCCCGGCGGGCATGCCCATGGCCTGCTGGATCACCATGAACCTGCCGGGCAACATCCGCAACGACCGATCCTCGCCGGCCCAGCCTTCGAGGAGTTGCCGGATACCGGCGGCGATCTCGACCCGGCCGGACTTCACCGCCTGCAGCACCGCAGGCGCATTGGCCACCCGGTCGATCTTCGCGGCCTGAAGCTCACGGGTCAGGAAGAGGTCGTAGGCGCTTCCCTGGCCGACCGCGACCCGGTTCCCGGGACGATCCACCTCGGCGTTGTCCTGCAGGACGGCGCTCTCGGGCACCAGATAGCTGCCCTCGATCAGCACGTACGGCGCGGTGAACCGCAGCCCGTCGCTGCGGGCCGGGTCGACGGCGAAGAAGCCGACATCGGCCCGCTCGCCGCGTACGGCGTCCACCGACAGGACGGCCTTCTCGAACGGGATCAACTCGACGTCGAGACCGAGCTCCGCTCCCAGGGCACGGGCCAGATCGACCGAGACGCCGCTCGGCTCGCCGCTCACCTGATCGCGGTGCGCGAGAATCGGGTTACCGAGGTTGATCGATGCGCGAAGCCGGCCATGGGGCGCGAACGAGCGGACAAGGGCATCGGATGGGCACGGCATGACCGCGAGCGTAGCGGTCGGGTGATTCCGGCTGACGAAACGCCGCCGGCCGAGCAGGTGCCCGTCCTACGATCGGGGACATGTGGGTGGGAACTGCGCGAAGACCTGGCCGCCTGGTATGAGCGCTCCCGTGCTGGTCGCGGTCGATGACGACCCCGATCTTCTGCGCGACGTCGAGCGGGAACTGCGCAACCGGTACGAGGCGGACTATCGCGTCCGTTGCCTGGGTTCGACGAGCGGGGCGCACGCCGCGCTGGAGGAACTCGCGGCGGCCGGCGACCAGGTCGCCCTGGTCCTCGCCGGCGAGATGCTCGCCGGCGAATCAGGAACGGCGCTGCTCGCCGACGTGTGGCGCATCTTCCCGCATGCCCAGCGGGTCCTGCTCCTCAAGTGGGGACAGCTGGGGGACGCGCTGACCGGCGACGCGGTTTTCGAGGCGATCTCGTCCGGACACATGGATCACTTCGTGATAAGGCCCGCGCAGCCACCGGACGAGCAGTTCCACGTGGCGATCTCCGGCTTCCTGCTGGCGTGGGCGGAGGCGCGGCGCAGCGTTCCGCACACGGTGAATGTGATCGGGGAGAGCTGGTCCGGCAGGGCGTACGAGCTACGCGAGGTGCTCGAGCGGTGCGCGATACCCCACCGGTTCTGCCTGGCCCGCTCAGTCGAAGGGCGTTCTCTTCTCGCGGACGCCGGCGCCAGACGGTTCCCCCTTCTCGTCATGCCGGACGGGGAGATCCTGGAGGACCCGAGCGACGTCGAGATCGCGGCGGCGTCCGGATCCGCGGTCGACCCGGACCGACGCCGGTACGACACCGTGATCGTCGGAGGCGGGCCCGCCGGCCTCGCCGCGGCGGTGTACGGGGCCTCCGAGGGACTACACACGCTGGTCATCGACTCGGGTGGTGTGGGCGGGCAGGCCACGTCGAGTTCGTCGATCCGCAACTATCTCGGCTTCCCTCGCGGTATCAGCGGGGGCGAACTGGCCCGCCGGGCCTACGAACAGGCGTGGGTATTCGGCGCCCGCTTCGCCTTCATGCAGCGCGTCACGCACCTGGCGCGCGAGCACGACGGCATCGAGGTGAACCTGAACACCGGCGGGGTCGTCGTCGCCCGCGCGGTGGTCCTGGCGATGGGCGCTCGCTACCACATCCTCGGCGTACCGGCTCTCGAGGCGTTGCGGGGCGCCGGCGTCTTCTACGGCACCGCCGCCTCGGAGGCGCCGCTCGTGTCGGGGGAGGAGGTCTACGTCGTCGGGGGAGCGAACTCCGCCGGGCAGGCCGTCCTGCATCTGGCCCGTTACGCCCGGCGCGTCACCCTGGTGGTGCGGGCTGCGACGCTCGAGGCCGGGATGTCGGACTATCTGGTCCGTCAGATCGAGGCGGCGCCGAACGTCGAGGTCCGCACCGGGACCGAGGTCGTCGACGGTGGCGGTGACGGCTGGCTGGACCACCTGGTGCTGCGCGACCGCGCGGGCGAAAGAGAGACGGTCGGCGCCCATGATCTCTTCCTGATGATCGGAGCCCGGCCGAACACCGAGTGGCTTCCGCCCACGGTCGAGCGCGATTCTCAGGGTTTCGTCATGACCGGACAGGACCTCAGTGCCGGCGCGCGTGAGGTGTTCGGCCGCCGGCCGCTGACGCTGGAGACCAGCATCCCGGGAGTGCTCGCGGTCGGGGACGTCCGAAACGGGTCCGTGAAACGGGTGGCATCCGCCGTCGGTGAGGGATCGATCGCGATCCGGCAGATCCACCGCCTGCTCGAATCGTGAACCCCGGCGGGCCGGCCGAGTGGCAATGCTCAGGCCGTGATCACGCCGACCGCAGCGGTTCGTGCCGTCGGTATGTGGCCGGCTCCATCACCTGCGCCAGTCGAGCGTAGCGACCGCCGGCGGCGGAGAGCCCGTCGTTGTCGCCGACCTCGACGATCCGGCCGCGATCGAGCACGACGATCTGGTCTGCATCGCGGATCGTGCTGAGCCGGTGGGCGATCGTCACCGTGGTGCGGCCGGCGGCGAGGGCGTCGAGCGCGGACTGCAGGGCGCGCTCGGTCTCGTTGTCCAGAGCACTGGTCGCCTCGTCGAGCACCAGGATGCGCGGCTGCCGCAGGACCGTGCGGGCGATGGCCAGCCGCTGCTGCTCACCGCCGGAGAACCGCTGTCCGCGAGCTCCCACGACGGTGTCCAGCCCGTCCGGCAGGTCCCGGACCAGCTCGGTGATCTGGGCCACGTCCAGGGCCTGCCAGAGCTCGGTGTCGGTGGCGTCCGGCTTGGCATAGCGCAGGTTGTCGCGCACCGAGGCATGCATCAGGTAGGTCTCCTGGGAGACCACGCCGACCACGTCGGCCACCGTCTCCAGCGACATGTCGCGGAGGTCGACGCCGTCCACGGTGATGCTGCCCGTCGTCGGGTCGGCGAGGCGGGCGATCAGGCTTGCCAGGGTGCTCTTTCCGGATCCGGTCTCGCCGACGAGGGCCAGGCTGTGCCCGGCCGGCACGGCGACGCTGATGTCGGCCAGAGCATCACGGTCGGCGCCGGGATAGCGATATCCGACGCCGGAGAGCCGCAGCTCACCGCGCACGTGCCCCGGGTCGACCGCGACCGGGCGCTCCGGCTCGGGGATGTCGATGGGCAGGTCGAGGTAGCCGAAGATGCGGCTGAAGAGTGCCATCGAGCTGACCACCTGCACGCTCGTGTTGAGCAGGCCCATGATCGGTCGGAAGACCGCGCTCTGCAGGGCCACGAAGGCGACCAGGGTGCCTATCGTCATGCCCTCGGAGGTCAAGGGGAGCCCGGCGGCCAGGTACAGCAGCGCGGGGATCACCGCGAAGACGATGCTCATCGTCGACATCCGCCAGCGACCGGCGAGCTGCGCGGCGACCTCGAGATCGACGAGTTCGCGGGAGGTACCGGTGAACCGATCGGACGCCGTCCGCGTGGCACCCATCGTCTTGGTGAGGCGTACGCCGCTGACGGTGAGCCCCTCCTCGACCTGGGACAGCATGGTCGAGAGCTGACGCTGCTGACGGGCGGTGATCTCGCGGCGCATGACGGCGACCCGGCGGGTCAGCATGATGGCGGGCGGGAGCACGAGCAGCGACAGCAGGGAAAGTCGCCAGCTGAGGGCGACCATCGCGATCACGGTGGCGACGACCGTGGTGACGTTCGTGGCGATCGACGTCGCAGTATCGGTGACGACGGATTGCATGCCGTTGACGTCGTTGGTCAGGCGGGACTGGACCTCACCGCCCTTGGTGCGGGTGAAGAATGCGAGCGATTGCTTCTGCAGATGGGAAAACACGTCGGTGCGCAGCCGGTGCATGACCCGCTGCCCGACGAGCGTCGACATCCAGGTCTGCAGCACTCCGATGACCGACGTCAGGGCCGCGGCAGCGACCATCGCGCCGATGGCCAGCAGGAGCAGGTGGATGTCGCGGTGCGGCAGGGCGTCGTCGATGACCGTTCGGGTCAGGAACGGTGGGACCAGTCCGATGACGGCCGACGCGACGAGCAGCACGACGACGAGGGAAACCTGGAAGCGATACGGGTGGAAGAGCGCGACGATCCGCCGCCATGACACGGGGGACTCGACGAGTTGAGCCTTGTCGGCTGGGTCCACTTTGCGGGGCGTGAAGCCCCCGCGGGGTCCTGGTGGGCCTGGCATAGGCATCTACTCCTTTGGTGGGGGACCTGGTGCCCGGGGAACCGGGCGCCGTTGCTGAAGCTACCTCACTATCCGGTAACGATCAAATGAGGTAACGTGATGAATATGAGGGGACATTCCCATGACCGCTCCGGCCAGCCCGGGGATCTCGCCGACCTGCTGATGCGTGCCGCCCGGGGTCTGCGGCGCCGGTGGGCCGAGTCCCTCGAGCCCTGGGGGCTCTCGCCGCACCACGCCCGCGCGTTGCGGGTCGTCGCCGACCTGCAGGCGCCGCGGCTGGGTGTGGTCGCCGAGCAGCTGCGGGTCACGCCGCGATCGGCGACCGAGGTCGTGGACACCCTGGAAGAGCGCGGCCTGGTGGAGCGACGGCCCGACCCCGAGGACCGCCGCGCCACCTGCGTCGCCCTGACCCGCGAGGGCGAGCAGGTGCGGGCCGAGATCGACGCCTCACGGCGTACCGGTGGGGCCGGCTATTTCGCCGGCCTGACTCCGGCCGAGCGAACGACACTGACCGAGCTGCTGACCAAGCTCGACCCTCGACGGCCGGACTAGCTTTCGCCGGCGGCGCGGGGAGGGGGTCACCATGCCGGGGAGCACGGCATCCTGTCCGTTCAACATGACATAATGTTGATTATCGGCGAATGAGAAGGACCGCTCATTTCCCGCCACCAGCGCAACCCGAGGCGACATCGTGCGTCCTACTCGCAGGAGCGGACTTGTCGTGCGAGTACGGCGCACGATGTCGGGACAACGCGAAGCTCTGCGCTCAGCGGCGTACGGAAGTTTCCCGCTGCACATGCGACAGCTTGTCCGGATTGCGCACCAGGTAGAGCCCGGTGACCAGGCCCGCATCGACCCGCATCGCCACGACGCCGTCGATCTGCCCGTCGAGCCGGACGATCAGGGCCGGGCCGCCGTTCACCTGGACTCGCTCGAACGACATCCGGGCGCCGACCCGGTCCGATCCGGCGGCAAGGAAGCGCGCCACCTCGTCGGCCCCCACGATGGGCTGCAGCTGGGCCGGCGTGACTCCCCCACCGTCGGTCAGGGCCACGACGTCCGGCGCGAGGATATCGAGCAGGCCCTGCAGATCCCCCGTTTCGATCGCCCGTCGGAACGCCTGGAGCGCACGGCGGATCTCCGCTGGGGACACGATCTCCCGCGGCCGGCGCGCGCCCACGTGTTCCCGCGCCCGGTGGGCGATCTGGCGGACCGCGGCCGGGCTCTTGTCGACGGCTTCTGCGATCTCGTCGTACGCCAGAGCAAACACCTCGCGCAGCACGAACACCGCCCGCTCGGTCGGCGGGAGCGTTTCCAGCACCAGCAGCATCGCCATCGAGATGCTGTCGGCCAGCTCGACATCCTCGGCCACGTCGGGGGCGGTCAGCAGCGGCTCGGGCAGCCAGGGCCCGACGTAGGACTCCCTGCGGCGGCCGAGTGTGCGCAGCCGGGTGAGCGCCTGGCGGGTGGTGATCCGGACCAGGTACGCACGCTGATCCAGCACCGTGTCGAGGTCGACGTTCGCCCACCGCAGCCACGTCTCCTGGAGGACGTCCTCGGCGTCGGCGGCTGAGCCGAGCATCTCGTAGGCGACGGTGAAGAGCAGATTGCGATGGGCGACGAATGCCTCGGTAGCGGGACCCGGGCCGGCCATGGGTGCTCCTGTTCTTCGCGCGCTTGACGGTGACACCCCTAAGACACCGGGTCCCACCGTCTTGTGACCGAAACGACCACGTCAAGGTATGGCGCAGGTCACGTCGCTGCGGTGTCACAGGTCTGGGGTCGCCGGCATCTCATGGTCGACCGATCACCCGAGCAAGGAGTGCCCGATGGATACTCGCCTGAACCTTTCCGACAGCCCGCTCGCCGCCAGGTCGATGAAATACCTCGCCTCGGCGAGCATGGTGGTCATCCAGGACCGGGCACTGCCGAGATCGACCCAGAACATCGTGATGCTCCGCGCCAGTCAGATCAACGGCTGCGGCTTCTGCACCGACATGCACACCAAGGACGCGGCGTACGCCGGGGAGACGCAGGTGCGCGTCAACCTGGTCGCGGCCTGGCGGGAGTCGACCGTCTTCACCGATGCCGAGCGCGCCGCTCTGGAATTGACCGAGCAGGGCACCCGCATCGCGGATGCGGCCGGTGGCGTGACGGACGAGGCCTGGACGGATGCCGCCAAGCACTACGACGACGAGCAGCTCGCCGCCCTGGTGTCGCTCATCGGCCTGATCAACGCGAGCAACCGCCTGTGTGTCATCACCGGCCAGCGGGGTGGCGACTACCAGCCCGGCCAGTTCGGATGAGGGCGCGCAGCCGGGCTTGCGGCCGGCCGCCGTCCCGCCAGTAAGCTCCCGGCGTGGACCAGCGTCCGGGTGGCCATTCTGGAGTTGTGACGTCGGTCCTGTCCCCTGCGCCGCTGTTCGTTCGTCGTTCAGGTAGAGCCCCTGCCTTCGGAGGATGCGATGCAGTACGCCCTGATGATCTATCCCGGGCCCGGCGAAGAGGCCGTTCCCGACGCGGAACGTGACACGGTGCTCGCGGAATACCTGGCGTTGGCCGAGGATGACCGCTGCATCGTCGGTGCCCGGCTGGAGCGTGCCGAGATGGCGACCAGCGTGCGGGTGCTCGGCGGCCGGACGGTGATGACCGATGGCCCGTTCGCGGACACCAAGGAGGTGCTCGGCGGGCTCTTACTCATCGAGGCGGCCAACCTGGACGAGGCGATCGAGGTGGCGGAGCGCATCCCGGCCGCCCGGTTCGGCGGGGCGGTGGAGGTGCGGCCGGTGGTGCCGCGCTGAGTGCGCTGGAGGAGGTCTTCCGGGACGAGTGGGGTCGGGTGCTGGCGTCACTCGTCGGGTTCCTCGGTGACTTCGACAAGGCCGAGGATGCGGCGCAGGAGGCGTTCGCGATTGCGGCGGACCGCTGGCCCCGATCTGGCGTGCCGGCAAATCCGGGCGGGTGGCTGGTGACGACGGCACGAAACCGGGCGATCGACCGGGTCCGCCGGGAGCGCACGCTGGCCGAGAAGATCCACCTGCTGCCGGTGCCCGAGGCCGCCATGGACGAGGTGGACGACACGGTGATCAAGGACGAGCGGCTCGAGCTGATCTTCACCTGCTGCCATCCGGCGCTTCCCCTGGACGGGCAGGTCGCGCTCACGCTGCGGGCCCTGGGCGGCCTGGAGACCGCCGATATCGCCCGGGCGTTCCTGGTCCCCGAGGAGACCATGAAGCGCCGCCTGACCCGCGCCAAGGCGAAGATCAAGGCGACCGGGATCCCGTTCGCAGTCCCCGACGCACGCCTGCTGCCGGACCGCGTCGACGCGGTGCTGGCCGTCATCTACCTGATCTACAACGAGGACTACAGCGGCCGGATCGACCTCGGCGCCGAAGCCATCCGGCTCGGTCAGGTGCTGGCCGCGCTCATGCCGGACGAACCGGAGGCACACGGCCTGCTGGCGCTGATGCTGATCCACCATGCCCGGCGGAGGGCCAGGTTCGCCGGCGAGGATCTCGTCTTGCTCGACGATCAGGACCGCTCGTTGTGGGACATGCGGCAGATCGCGGCCGGGCGGGCGGAACTCGACCGGGCGGTCGCGCTGGGTGGCCGGGGCGCCTATGTCGTGCAGGCCGCGATCGCGTCACTGCAGACCCGGGAACCCATCGACTGGCCGCAGGTCGCGGAGCTGTACCGGCGGCTGGTCGACCTGACCGGCTCCCCCGTCGTCGAGCTCAACCGCGCCGTGGCCCTCGCCCAGGCCGGCGACCCCACGGCGGCACTGCGGGCCGTCGATGGTCTCGACCTGGACAACTACCTCTACTACCACTCGACCCGTGCCGAGCTGCTGCGGCGTCTCGGCCGCGACGACGAGGCCCGTACGGCCTACCTCCGGGCTCTCGATCTGGCCACCTCGACCCACGAGCAGCGGTTCCTCACCCGGCGGCTCGAACAGCTCTGACCCGGGCTGTCCCCTGACCGGACTCGTATTCGTCGTCCAGGTGTGAGGCCCGACCTCGCCCGTCCGGAAACGCCCACCATTCAGGAGTCCACCATGGACGCCCTCTGCACCTCGACCGAACCCGCGTCGCCGTCGGCTCCGTACTCCCACGGCGACATTGCCGCGTCTCGGGCCTTTCTCCTCGACGGCCTCGGCGTGGCCGACCCAGGCCCGCGGCTGGTCGGCCGGTCGACGGACGAAGCGCACGTCCCTGTCGGACTTCCGTGCCGGACCCATGATCCGGAACTGTGGTTCGCCGAGGTGCCCGCCGACCTCGACCGCGCCAAGGCACTGTGTACCGGCTGCCCGATCCGGCAGGCCTGCCTGGCCGTCGCCGTCCACCGCGCCGAGCCCACCGGCGTGTGGGGTGGCCACATCTTCGAGCAGGGCCGGATCGTGCCGCGCAAACGGGCCCGCGGCCGCCCACGAAAGCACCACCGCGAGCCGGCGGTCACTGCCGCGTCGGAGGTATCCGCACCGGAGCCCCCCACGGTCACCAGCATCGCGCCGGGACTCCGCCACACCACCGCGGACCGCATGGCCAGGGCGGCCGCACGCCTGGACGACGCCGAGTACGCGCTGCGCACAGCACACCGGAGCCATGGCGACGCCGGGACCGATGCCGCTGTCCAGCGGCTGCATGCGGCCGTCACCGAATACCTGATCGCGGCAGGCGCGCGTCCTGCCCCGGGTGCCGATCGTGGTCGATTTCCGGGCAACGACGAGCTCGCCGACGTGCCCGATGCGGTGTAGACCGCCGTGGTGCTGTCCCCCGGGCCGATGCTCGTTCGTCACCTTGGTGTAGGCGCACCAACACCCACGCGGAATGACCGCGGCACCACTTCGATGGAGGAACCCATGCAGTCCGCTCCCGCGACCGTCTCGGTCCCCGGCTACCTGACCGGCACCTGGAAGGCCGATCCCGCGCATTCCGAGGTCGCCTTCTCCGCCCGTCACCTCATGGTCAGCAAGGTGCGCGGCCGTTTCACCAGCTTCGACGTCACGATCGTCACGAGCGAGGACCCACTGACCTCCTCGGTCACCGCGACGATCGACCTCGCGTCTCTCGACACCGGTTTCGAGCCGCGCGACGACCACCTGCGCTCCGCCGACTATCTCGAGATGGAGAAGTACCCCACGATGAGCTACCGCTCCACCGGCATCCACCAGACCGGCGACGGCTGGGCCATCGACGGTGATCTGACGTTGCACGGCGTCACCCGGCAGGTGCCGCTGACCGTCGAGGTGAACGGGTTCGTCGCGGACCCGTTCGGCGGCCGGCGCGCCGGCTTCTCCGCGACCGCCCAGCTCAACCGCCGCGACTTCGGCATCGATCTCACCATCCCGCTGGACGGCGGCGGCGTCGTGGTCGCCGACAAGGTGTCGATCAGCCTCGAGATCGAGGCGGTCCTCCAGAAGTGACCGGAGCCCAGGAAGCAACGAACAGGGCGGCATTCGCCCGCCTTCATGACGCCGTCAACACCGGCGATATGGAACTCATCTCGAAGACGATCGACGAGATCGCTGAACCCGACGTTCGGATCCGCACGCCGTTGCCGGTCCACGCGACGGGCGCCGAGGCGCTCAAGCAGGTGTGGAGCATTCTCCTGCAAGCGTTTCCCGATCTTCACGTCACGGTCGAGGATGTGATCGCCGAGGGCGACAAGATCGTCACCAGGAACACGGTTACCGGAACCCAGCAGGGCGATTTCATGGGCCGCCCACCTACGGGCACATCCGTTGCCTACAACGAGATCTTCATCTTCCGCTTCGCAGCAGGCCGAGTCGCCGAGACCTGGGGCGTCGTCGACTCCCTCTCGGTGATGCGACAGCTCGGCGTAATTCCCGCCTAGCACCGCCCCGCCCCCCCGAACAGCAAGGAGACCGATCATGGATGCTCGTCTGAACTACTCCGACAGCCCCGTCGCGCAGCGGGTCATCAAGCACCTCGTCTCGGCGGGCAGAGTCACGCTGGACTCGCCGCTGCCGACTTCCACGCAGGCGCTGATGGAGATCCGCGCCAGCCAGATCAACGGGTGCGCCGTCTGCATCGACATGCACACCAAGGACGCCGAGCACGCCGGGGAAAGCTCGGTGCGGGTGAACCTGGTCGCGGCATGGCGGGAGGCGACCGTCTTCACCGAGGCCGAACGGGCCGCTCTGGAACTGACCGAGCAGGGCACCCGTGTGGCCGATGGCGGCGGTGGCGTCACGGACGATGCCTGGGCCAATGCGGCCACGCACTACGACGAGGAGCAGCTCGCCGCGCTCGTCTCGACCATCGCAGTCATCAACGCCTGGAACCGCCTCAACATCATCACCCGGCAGCCCGCCGGCGACTACCAGCCCGGTCAGTGGGGCTAGCCGTTCCGCTCCCCTCCCCCGTTCCATGATCAAGAGGGGATCCACGTGCGAAACGCCGTACGGATCCCCTCTTGATCATGATTGTGGGCGTCGTGGCGCCGATGTTCAGGGTCCGACGGTGAGGTCGTCGGAGCGCCCAGCATCGAGTCGCGGCCACTGCGCGATGGGGCGTCCGTCGATCCGTACGAAACCGTCGACGTGCTGCGGCCAGCCGGGGGGCGAATCCTCCCACGGTTCCTGGCGTCCGTACACCGTCAGGTCCATCAGCGAATAGCTGTTGTCCATCGCCTCGACCCCACGGCCGGTGGTCCAGTAGGTCTCGAACACCCGGTCGCCCTCCCGGAGATAGCACACCAGGTGGAAAAGGCCGACCCGACGGCCGACGAGCAGTGCGTCGAGGGAGTCCTGGGCGGAGTACCAGGGCATGTCCCAGCCCATGAAGTCGCGGTAGCGGAGGCTTGCGTCGTACGACGCCTGAGAGTCGCCTCCGCCGACGGAGACGTTGCGCCCCTGGCAGAAGACCGCGTAGGTGATGTCGCGGGAGTGCAGGTAGGACAGCTCCCGGACCTGGCCGTTGCACCAGGTGCAGCCCTCGCACTGGTCGGCCGCCGGATGGCCGGCGTGCCACATGAAGTAGTAGGCGATGAGCTGCCGGCGCCCTTCGAACGCCTCGAGCAGGGTGCACGGCCCGTCCGGCCCGATCAGCCCGAGGTTGGCGTCCACCTCGACCATGGGCAGGCGGCGGCGGGCCGCGGCGATCGCATCGCCCGCCCGGGTGTGCGCCTTCTCCCGGGCCCGCAGGTTGTCCAGTTCGGCGTGGAAGGTGGCCCGGTCGACGGCCGCGGGCAGGCGCAACGCGTCGCGGTTGGTCGATTCACCGTTCATGGCTTTCTCCTCCGTCATCGATGTCACCCTCTCGCGAACTGAGTGCGTGACCACGCGTGCCTGACTGTCCGGGCGAAGGCTCGCCCGGCGGTACGGCGTCGTGCCGAGTGTGCCGAGCGCGTGCCGATTCGCGCCGCACGGCGCGCAGTGCGCTCCTCGTCCCGCGCCTGCAGGAGTTCTGCATACCACTGGCCGGGCTGGTCCGGGCTCGTCTGATACATCACTGGCCGTCCTTCCGTGGACTGGTTCTTCCTGACCTTGTCGCCGGACCGACGAAGGGCAGGCCCCGGAATCGACGTCGACCGCCCACAGATCGAGAATTTCTCTTTTCGAGTCCCGGCAGCCCGCTCGTCAGCGTGCCGGGGAGAGTTCGCGCAGGCGGTCGGTCAGATAGCGACGCTCCGCCTCCGTCGGCGCCAGCCGGAGCGCCTCCTCGTACGCCGCCTTGGCCTCGGCCGCGCGGCCGTCCCGTCTGAGCAGATCGGCCCGGGTCGCGGGCAGCAGGTGGTAGCCGTCGAGGCCGCCCGACGTGGCGAGCTCATCCACCAGCGCAAGCCCGGCGGGGATGCCGACCGACATTGCGATCGCCACGGCACGGTTGAGCTCCACCACCGGGGACGGCGCCAGGCGGCCGAGTTCGGCGTAGAGGGCGGCGATCTGCGGCCAGTCGGTGCTCGCCGGGTCGGGTGCCGTGGCGTGGCAGGCCGCGATCGCGGCCTGCACCTGATATGGCCCGCCGCGTCGCATGGCCAGCGCCTGGTCGAGTACCTCGACCCCCTCGGCGATGAGGGCACGGTCCCACCGGGACCGGTCCTGCTTTTCCAGCGGCACCAGCATGCCGTTGTCGGTGCGGGTCGGGCGGCGGGCTTCGTGCAGCAGCATCAACGCCAACAGCCCGCGCGGCTCGGCTTCCTGTGGCATCAGCCGAGCGAGAACCCGGGCGAGGTGGATCGCCTCCGCCGTCAGCGCCCGGCGTCCGTCCTGCTCGTCGTAGCCTTCGTTGAAGATCAGATAGAGCACCGCGAGCACGGCGGCCAGCCGCTCCGGCAGCAGTTCGGCGGGCGGGACACGGTACGGGATGCCGGCCTCGGCGATTTTGCGCTTGGCTCGGACCAGGCGTTGCGCCATCGTCGATTCGGCGGTGAGGAATGCCCGGGCGATCTCGGCGGTGCTCAGACCGGCCAGCGTGCGCAGGGTGAGCGCGAGCCTCGCGTCGAACGGCAACGCCGGATGGCAGCACGTGAAGATCAACCGCAGCCGCTCGTCGGGGATCTCCTCCCAGGGCGACTCGTCCGGTTCCCTGGCCAGCACGGCGAGCTGGCGCAGTTTCGCCTGACCCGCCACGTCCCGCCGCAGCCGGTCGGTCGCGCGGTTGCGCGCCGTGGCGGTGAGCCAGGCGCCCGGACGGCTCGGGATGCCGTCGCGCGGCCAGGTCGTCAGCGCGGTCGCGAACGCGTCCTGGGCACAGTCCTCCGCCAGATCCCAGTCCCGGGTGAGCCCGATCAACGTCGCGACCACCTGGCCCCACTCATCCCGGTAGGCCGCGGCGACCGCGGCGCGTACGGCGTCGTCGGGTGCGGTCATTCCCAGACCGGTCGGATCTCGACGCTCCCCCACCGCGCGTAGGGGTGGCCGGAGGCGATCGCGATCGCCTCGTCGATGTCGGCGCACTCCACCACCACGAAGCCGCCGACGAAGTCCTTGGTCTCGGCGAAGGGCCCGTCGGAGACGAGTGTCTCGTCCTTGCGGACCCGGACCGTCGTGGCGTCGGCGACCGACCGCAACCGGGCCCCGAACAACCTGCCGCCGCGCCTCTCCAGGTCCGCCTCCCAGGCCTGGTGCACCGGATCGGCCGCCAGATCCTCGTTGCTCGGCGGGTCCGACTCGTCGTCGCAGATCAGCAGCACGTACTTCATGCGCCAGAGTCTGGCATCGCCGGGGCGGCCGGTCACCTACCGCTGACGTCTCCGGGACCGGGGCGCGCCGATGTAGGCCGCGAGATGCTCGCCGGTCAGGGTCGAGCGGGCGGCTACCAAGTCGGCGGGCGTGCCCTCGAAGACGATCCGGCCGCCGTCATGGCCGGCGCCGGGGCCGAGGTCGATGATCCAGTCGGCGTGCGCCATGACCGCCTGATGGTGCGCGATGACGATGACCGACTTGCCGGAATCGACGAGCCTGTCGAGCAGGCCGAGCAGCTGCGCGACGTCGGCGAGGTGCAGACCGGTGGTCGGCTCGTCCAGGACGTAGACGCCGCCCTTGTCGGCCATGCGCGTGGCGAGCCTGAGTCGCTGCCGCTCGCCGCCGGACAGCGTGGTGAGCGGCTGGCCGAGGCTGAGGTAGCCGAGCCCGACGTCGGCCATCCGGTCGAGGATCGCGTGCGCGGCGGGCGTGCGGGCCGGCCCGGAGCCGAAGAACTCCTCGGCCTCGGTCACCGACATCGCGAGCACCTCGCTGATGTCGCGGCCGGCGAGGTGGTGCTCGAGCACCGATGCCTGGAACCGCTTCCCCTCGCACTCCTCGCACGTCGTGACGATGCCGGCCATCATCGCCAGGTCGGTATAAATGACGCCGGCGCCGTTGCAGCCGGGGCAGGCACCTTCGGAGTTGGCGCTGAACAACGCCGGCTTCACGCCGTTGGCCTTCGCGAACGCCTTGCGGACGGGGTCGAGCAGCCCGGTGTAGGTCGCCGGGTTGCTCCGCCGCGAGCCCCTGATCGGTGCCTGGTCGACCGACACCACCCCGTCCCGTCTCGACACCGACCCGTGGATCAGCGAGCTCTTCCCCGAGCCGGCCACGCCGGTCACGACGACCAGTACGCCGAGCGGGATGTCGACGTCGACGCCGTGCAGGTTGTGGGTGCTCGCGCCGCGCACCGCGAGCTCTCCCGACGGCGTCCGTACCGACAGCTTCAGGGCCGCGCGGTCGTCCAGGTGCTGCCCGGTGAGGGTGTTACTGGCCCGGAGTCCGTTGACGGTGCCCTCGAACATCACCTCGCCGCCCTCGGTTCCGGCCCCCGGCCCGAGGTCGACGACGTGGTCGGCGATCGCGATCGCCTCCGGTTTGTGCTCGATCACCAGCACGGTGTTGCCCTTGTCGCGCAGCTGCCTCAGCAGGGCGTTCATCCGTTCGATGTCGTGCGGATGCAGGCCGATCGTCGGCTCGTCGAAGACGTAGGTGATGTCGGTGAGTGAGGAGCCGAGCTGGCGGATCATCTTGACGCGCTGTGATTCGCCGCCCGACAGCGTGCCCGACGGCCGGTCGAGCGAGAGATAGCCCAGCCCGATCTCCACGAACGAGTCGAGCGTCCGGCGCAGCGCGTCGAGCAGTGGCGCCACCGCCGGTTCGTCGAGCCCGGCGACCCACTCGGCCAGGTCGCTGATCTGCATCGCGCAGGCGTCGGCGATGTTGATCCCCGTGATCTTCGAGGACCGGGCCTCCTTGCTGAGCCGGGTGCCGCCGCAGTCAGGACAGGTGGCGAACGTCACCGCACGTTCGACGAAGGCCCGGATGTGCGGCTGCAGGGCGTCGACGTCCTTGGACAGCATCGACTTCTGGATTCTGGGGATCAGCCCCTCGTAGGTGAGGTTGATGCCGTCGACCTTGATCTTGGTCGGCTCCTTGTAGAGCAGGTCCTCGAGCTGTTTCTTGGTGAACTTCTTGATCGGCTTGTCCGGGTCGAAGAAGCCGCAGCCGCCGAAGATGCGGCCGTACCAGCCGTCCATGCTGTACCCGGGGATTCTGAGTGCGCCCCCGTTGAGCGACAGGCTGTCGTCGTAGACCTGCGACAGGTCGATGTCGTTCACCGAGCCTCGGCCCTCGCAGCGCGCACACATGCCGCCGAGGACGCTGAAGCTCCGCCGCTCCTTCGTCGTGCGGCCGCTGCGCTCGAGGGTGACGGCGCCGGCACCGCTGATCGACGCGACGTTGAAGGAGAACGCCTGGGGAGACCCGATGTGCGGCGTGCCGCGTCGGCTGAAGAGGATGCGCAGCATCGCGTTGGCATCGGTGGCGGTGCCGACGGTGGAGCGGGCGTCGGCGCCGATCCGCTGCTGGTCGACGAGGATCGCGGTCGTCAGCCCTTCGAGGACGTCGACCTCGGGCCGGGCCAGCGTCGGCATGAAGCCTTGCACGAAGGCGCTGTAGGTCTCGTTGATCAGCCGTTGCGACTCCGCGGCGATCGTGCCGAACACCAATGAGCTCTTGCCCGAGCCGGAGACGCCCGTGAACACCGTCAGCCGGCGTTTCGGGATCTCGATGCCGACGTCCTTGAGGTTGTTCACCCGGGCCCCGTGCACCCGGATCAGGTCGTGGCTGTCGGCACCGTCCGACGTGGTCGGCTGTCTGCCCGTGCTCCTGGCCATGATTGTCGTATCTCCGTCCGTGGCCGGACCGTCACTTGTCCTGGAGCAGTCCGAGCACGTTGCCGTCCGGGTCGGTGAAGGTGGCCACCAGTCGGCCGCCGCCGACGTCGTGCGCGGGCTCCTTCACGGAGGCACCGGCAGCCGTCACCTCGGCCAGCTTCGCCTCGATGTCCGGCACGTGCCAGTAGTCGACCGGCGAGGTCATGGCCTGCGGCCCGCCGCCCGGCACCAGTCCGATGTGCTGGCCGGCGGCGTCGAAGCCGACGTAGTACGGCGCATCGTGCTGCGGCGGCATGCCGAGCAGGGCGGCGTAGACCGCCTTGGCCTTCGCCAGATCGGACACGGGGTGCAGCACGGTCTTGATTCCCTCGGTGGCAGAGCCGGTCATCGTCACTCCTGACGTCGTGGTGGTGGGTCGTTGCCGGTCACGGCACGGCTCAGCGCAGCTCCTGGATGCGGACCATGTTGCCGGCGGGATCGCGGAAGGCGCAGTCGCGCACGCCGTACGGCTGCTCGGTCGGCTCCTGGACGACCTCGGCGGCGTCGCTGGCCTGCACCCGCCCGAAGGTGCCGTCGAGGTCTTTGGTGGCCAGCAGGATCCAGCCGTAGGTGCCCTTGGCCATCATCTCGGCGATGGTGCGGCGCTCGTCGTCGGTGATGCCGGGATCGGCAGCCGGCGGAGCCAGCAGGATGGACGTGCTGGGTTGGCCGGGGGGGCCGATGGTGATCCAGCGCATCTTGCCGGATCCGACGTCGAGGCGGACCTCGAACCCGAGGGTGTCGCGGTAGAAGGCCAGTGCGGCGTCCGGGTCGTCCTGCGGGAGCACGCTCGCGTGAATGGTGATGTCCATGCCGGCCACGCTAGCTGTGGCTCGGGGCCGCTGCTTCTCGATTCCTGATCGGTCTGGTCACCTGCTTCTCCACGCAGGACGGGATCCCCGCCACCCCGCGTGCCGCCTCGTGCCGGTAGACACTGGGCGGGACACCGACCAGCTCGGTGAACCGCGTGCTGAAGGTGCCCAATGACGAGCAGCCGACCGCGAAGCAGATCTCGGTGACGCTGAGGTCGCCACGACGCAGCAGCGCCATCGCGCGCTCGATGCGTCGCGTCATCAGGTATCCGTACGGCGATTCGCCGTAGGCGCGCTTGAACTCGCGGCTGAGGTGTCCGGCGGACATGTGCGCGCCGCGCGCCAGCGCCTCGACGTCCAGCGGCTGCGCGTACTCCCGGTCGATCCGGTCGCGGACGCGACGCAGCCGGGCGAGGTCGCGCAGGTGCTGCGCCGCGGCGGGCCTGCTGGTCACCTGCAAAATCGTGCCACATCGCCGGGACCGGCCGCCCGGCTCTCCCGGGCGAAGGTGCGGTAGGAGAAACGGCTTAAATACGGCTAATCGTACGGACGATTCTCCCTCAATCGGGATTATCGTAACGTACGATGATGCTTTCGACGACACGGTCTCCGCGATCCCGCAGCATCTCGACGATGGCGACGTCCGCGGAATCGCGAGGCACCTTGCGTCGCACCGCGACCGGGAGTCGGCCCCACACGGCGTCCTGCAACTCGTCGGTGCTCCACGAGGACTCGGCCTCGCCCCGCTCGGTTTCGTCGCGCTGAAGTCGGTCGGCCGCGTCCCGGATCGCCGCATCCAGGTCGCTGGGCTTGATGACTCCGGGGAGTCTCATCATCGGACCTCCAATGCTGGAGTCGAAAGATACAGACGACGGCGGGTTCCCCCGGCCGCTTCCGTCGCGGATGTCGGTCCCCCCATGAACGACTCCCCCCATTTAACGACGTGCACCACCAATCGACATACACCGGCACAGAATGCAGCGCCGACGATAGGCACTGTCCTCTGCCGACACGCGAAAAACACGGAATTCTGACGCAGAAACACGCGGAAGGTTACAGCGGATACACGTCTACTTACTTCTGGTAATCGCAGTCGCCGAGCGCACCGCACGCTAGCGGTCCAGCCATTCGTCCACATCGAGTTGCGCACCGGCCGCCCGCCAGTGGCGGCAACCGCACGGCACCTGGGGATCGTCCCTGGACAGAGCGAGGCAGCCGAAGCTCGAGCGTTCGTGCTCGGACTTCGCGTGACCACAGTCCGGGCAGTCCTTGTCGCGAGTGCCCACGCTCATCGACGTCACCGGTTTCGGAGTTGCGGCGATGCTGACGCCGAAGCGCCGGCACGGTGGCGAATCCGCTTCGGCCAGACGCCACGCTACCGGAGCACGTTTCGTCGCTCGTCGGTTACCGAGGGCAGGCAATGCCGCGCGTCGGGTGCGGTCGATTCCCCGTCCGGGCCGGTACGCTCTGCCTGACCGGGAACCTCGTCTATCTCGCCTTCTCCCTCGGCACCCTCGGCACGAGGGCCGCGGGCCGATCCTCCCCTACGTCAGCGTCCTGGCGTTCCTCATGCTGAGCGCTGTGGCGGGCGGACGGTTTCTCCGGCTACCCGCGCGGTTGGGTGACCGGCGCGCCGGGTTCGCGGTCGAGTGGGCCGCGTTGCCGGCGGCGACGGTGGCCACGGCGGTTCTGCATCCGGTCCCCTCGTGATCATGAAGCGGGGACGGCGGGCAACGGAGTCAGAGCTGCGGCATGACCTCGGCCGCGACGAGATCGAGATGGTCGAGATCGTGCATGTCGAGCATCTGCAGGTAGACCCGTGTCACGCCGTAGCCGGCGAACTCCCCGATCCGCTCGACCACCTCCGACGGCGTACCCGCGATGGCGCTCTCGCGCAGGTCGTCGACGTCGCGGCCGATCGACTCGGCCCGGCGCCCAATCTCGCGTTCGTCGCGCCCGACGCAGAGCACATTCGCCACGGAGTAGGTCAGCTCCCGTCCGGCGTCGGTGGCCGCCTTGCGCACCCGCTCGATGATGTCCTTGGTCCCCGCCCGGTTGAAACCCACGTTGTATTCGTCGGCGAATCGCGCCGCGAGCCCGGCACTCCGCCTCCGGCCGGCCCCGCCCAGGATGATCGGCGGGCGGGGGGACTGCGTCGGCTTGGGCAGCGCCGGAGCGTCCGAGAGCTGGTAGTGCGCCCCGTCGAAGGAGTACGTCGCACCCGGCGGCGTGCGCCACAGCCCGTCGATGATCTCGACCTGCTCGGCGAAGCGGTCGAAGCGCTCGACCACGCCGGGGAAGGGAATGCCGTAGGCGCGATGTTCGGCGTCGTACCAGCCGGTGCCAATGCCGAGCTCGACCCGGCCGGCGCTCATCTGATCGACCTGCGCGACGGAGATCGCCAGCGGACCGGGTAGCCGGAAGGTCGCGGCGGTGACCATGGTGCCGAGCCGGATGCGACTGGTCTCCCGGGCGATCGCGCCGAGCGTCACCCACGAGTCGGACGGCCCGGGGAGTCCGTCCGACGAACCCATCGCCAGATAGTGGTCGGAGCGGAAGAACGCGTCGAACCCGAGCTGCTCGGCGTGGCCGGCGACCCTGCGCTGATCGTCGTAGACGGCGCCCTGCTGTGGCTCGACGAAGACGCGCAGATCCATGCGGCCACCCTACGGGGGTCTGATCGGTCGCGCCCTAGCGGTCGGTGCTCCAGTGCTCCCAGTGCACGACCTCGTCCAACCCGCGCCGCCGCTGCGTCGTCCGGGACGAGACCGCTGACGACTTCGGGTCCGGCCTCCGGCGTCCGATGGTCACGCCCGCGACGACGGCGACATCGGCCGGGATCCCCAGCAGCGCCTTGAACGACGCCATCTCCGGGACCGTCACGCCGTAGACGCCGGCCGCCAGACCCTCGTCGATCGCCGCGAGCAGGAGCAGCATCATCGCGGCGCCGGCGTCGACGAACCAGAACGGCGCCGGCCAGTCGATCTCGACCCCGTCGGTCGCGGCAAGCTTGTCCGGCTCGGTGTAGCGGTCGTGGTAGTCCTGCTCCCGCGTGCACACGATGACGTGCACCGGCGCCCGCGACAGCCACGGCTCCAGGCCCTCCGCGAGCCACTCGTCTTCGTGGAGAAGCCGGGCGATCTCCGCGCGGGTCTCGGACCCCGTGACCACCACGAGCCGCTGCCCCTGCGAGAACCCGCCGCTCGGTGCCCGCCGGACCGTGCCCACGATGCGCTCGATCGTGTCGCGCGGGATGGGCTCGGGATCGTAGTGGCGCACCATCCGGCGCTGCCGCAGGATTTCGGCGAATTCCACCGGGCGACCATAGCGCTCCGGCCCGGTCGACGCGGCGCCGTCGGGTCGGCCCGGCGCTAGTCTCGGGGCCCTACGCTCGGCGCCACCGGGAGGCTGCCATGACCGACCGTGAGCCGACGTCCGCACCCACCGCGATCGTGACCGGGGCCGGGAGCGGGCTGGGGCGGCAGAGCTCGCTCGCGCTCGCCGCGGCCGGGTTCCGGGTGGCGTTGCTGGGCCGCAGGGCCGAGAGGCTCGCGGAGACGGCGGCACTGTTCGCTGCCCCGATGACGCCGGCCGTCGTCGTACCAGCCGATGTCGCAGATCCGGCCTCGGTGAGTGCCGCCTTCACCTCGACGATGGCTCGATGGGACCGGCTCGACGTCCTGGTCAACAATGCGGGCGTCACCGGGCCGTCCGAAGCGTTGGAGAACGTCACGCTGCCGCAATGGCAAGAGGTCCTGGCCATCAACGTCACCGGGAGCTTCCTCTGCGCCCAGCACGCGGTCCGGATCATGAAGGCCCAACGCCCGACCGGTGGGCGCATCATCAACATCGGTTCGGTCGCGGCGCACCGACCGCGGCCGGACAGCGTCGCGTACGCCGTCTCCAAGCACGCCATCACCGGACTGACCCGGTCGATCGGTATCGAGGGGCGGCCGCACCTCATCACCTGCAGCCAGATCGACATCGGCAACGCGGAGAGCCCGATGACCCGCCCGATCGCGACCGGGATCGGGCAGGCCGACGGCACGACCCTCGCGGAGCCGACCTTCGAGCCGGTGCACGTCGGTGATCTCGTGGCGCATCTGGCCGCGCTCCCGCTGACCGTCAGCGTCCCGCAGACAACCATCCTCGCCACGCAGATGCCCTACCTGGGCCGCGGGTAGCGCCGGGCGGGTCGACACCGTGCCGGGATCACCACCCGGTGTACGCCGCGGTCAGCCGTGCCAGAAGGCGCGCACCTCGATCGAGCCGAACTCCGCTACGGGATGCTTCGCCGCGACCTGAACCGCCTCGTCCAGGTCCGCGCAGTCGAGGATGTCGAAACCGACGATCGCCTCCTTGGTCTCCGCGAACGGCCCGTCGGTGATCAGCACGTCGCCGCTGCGGACGCGAACCGTGGCCGCCTCCCGCGGCGGCCGCAACTGGTCGCCGTCGAGCCGGATACCGCGGGCGGTCACGTCGTCCAGCCAGGGAAAGCTCTCGTCCGCCTCGGCGTCTGCGGTCTCATCGGGGATGTCGGCGTTCGACCGCGCCGCATCCGCACACACCAGCATCATGTACTTCATCAGATCCTCGCTCCGTCTCGTCGCCGATGAGCGGACCACCGTGAGTAGACCGCTGCCACGCCTTCGTACATGACCACGACGAACGACCTGCGCCGGGATGGACACCCTACGCCCGGATTCCTGCCGCGTTGCGGGACGCCGCGGGCGGCGGGCATGATTTGGTGCGGTGACCGGCCCGATCGCTCTCCGAGGACGTCCATGCTGCTGATTCCCGGCGAGCCCATCGTCATCCTGCCCCGGGACCCGGGCCTGCCTGCGCAGGCGAGCGGGGCCCCGGCCATCGCGGCCTGGGCCGCGGCCAGCCTCGGCGTACCGACGACCTTCCTGGGTGGCGTCGGCGCCGACGAGGCCGGAGCGCTGATGCGCGACACGCTCGCTCCCGTCGTGGCCGACCCGTCGGCGATCGTGACCAAGCCCGGCCTGCCGACCGCGACCGCCCGGGTCGACTACCACCCCGACGGCTCGCGCAGCTTCGAGTTCCACGTCGCAGGCTCTGCGGCGACCGCCCTGGACCTGGCCGACCTGGGCCGGCGGCCCGAACACGCGACCTGGCTCCACGTGTCCGGGTCCGCGGTGCTCTTCGGCGGCTCGATGGCCGGCGTCGTCGTCGACGCGGTACGGCGGAGCCGGGCGGCCGGCGTCACCGTCTCGGTCGATCCCAACCTGCGTCCCGAACTCGACGACGCCGAGCAGCTCGCCGTGCTGGGGCGGCTCTGCGAGCAGGCCGACGTGCTGTTCCCGAGTGAGGGCGAGCTGGAGGCGCTCGGGCTCGACGAGGACCGGCTCGTCGCGACCGGGACGACGGTGTGCCGCACCATGGCGGCCGACGGCGCCCGGCTCCGGACCGGAGAGCTCGACCTCTCCGTCGCCGCGGGCGCATCCGCCGACCGGGTCGTGGACCCGGACGGCGCCGGCGACACGTTCGCAGGGGCCGTCGTCGCCGCGCGGATGCACGGCGCGGCGTGGGACGAGGCACTGCACGCCGCGTCCCGCGTCGTCGCGCGGGCCGTCACCGTCCCCGGCCCGATGACCATTCCGCTGACCCGGGACGACCTGGCCGGGTCGAACACGTAGCTGTCTCAGCCGGCCGGCGCGGCCTTGTGCCGACGCCGACGGCGGAGCACGACCGCACCGAGCGTGGCGAGCGCGACCACAAGGGCGATCGGCGCCAGGTACCCGAGCCCGGCGAGCGTCCACCGCAGGGCGAGGACGAGTGCGTGCCACCCGCCGCCGAGCGCGGAGCCGAAGCCGGCGGGTCCGGCGGCAGTGCTCGGCGTACTGCGCATCGACAGGTCGACCGTGAGCGTCGCGAGGGCGATCTGATCCGAGAGAGCTCGCTGCTGCGCCTGCATCGACTCCAGGTCCGCCTCGCGCTGGGTCAGCTGCCCCTCGAGTGACACGAGATCGCTGATGCTGCCGGAATGGGCCAGGAAGCCGCGGAGCCGGTCGACGCTCGCCGTGAGCGCCGAGACGCGCGCGCCGATGTCGGCCCTGGTCGCCGTGACGTCCTGCCCGTGCACCGACCTGCTCACCTCGGTGCCGAGTGTGTCGACCTCGGCGATGACGGACTCGAGCGTCGACGGCGGCACCCGCAGGACGACTTCGGCGGTCCGCCGTCCGTCCGCCGTGCTGCGCTGGTCGCGATCCACCCGGCCACGGTCGCCGTTCGCCAGCTGCACCACGGAATCCGCGGCCCGATCGACATCGGCCGTCCGGAGCTGGAGCGTCGCGGTACGGACGACGTCCCGGGTCTGCACGGTCCCGGCGGCGGGGAGGGTCTTCGGGGCCGTCGCCGCACCCGGAGAGCGGCCGGACCCGCTTCCGGCAACCGACTCCGCCTGCGACCCCGAGGAGCCGGTGCAGCCGGCAGCAACGGTGACGAGGAGAACGACCATGCCGGTGCCGAGCGCGGTCCGACGACGGGCCGAGGCCGGTCGGATCCACTGGTGGGCCGCCATGACGGCTCCTCTCGCCGGTCCTCTCCACCTAGACTCGGCGGACCGGCGCTCGGTTCCCTCGGCGGGCAGATTCCCCGGCCGCGGTCAGCCCGGTCGACGGTCGCGGTGACCCGCGACCACCGGACGTCGGGCGGCTCGCCGCGACCGCCGCCAGCTTCGCCGGATCCGCGCAGTCGATCGTCAGGGCCCACCGGACTCGCATCGCTCAACCATCCGCCGCGGAAAAGGCCTGTGCTGTCACCGACGTCAGCTTCTACGGTGCCGGCATGACCAAGGCAACCGCCGGCCGGGCGGGGACAGGCGGCGACTTCGACTACGAGCGCCAAGGCGCCGGCTATGCGCGGCAACGTCGTACCGACCCGCGCATTGCCGCCCTCGTGCATGCGGCGCTGGGACCGGCTCGCACGGTGCTCAACGTCGGCGCGGGTGCCGGCTCCTACGAGCCCACCGACCGGGACGTCACCGCCGTCGAGCCGTCCCCGTCGATGCGTGCCGAGCGGCCCGCGCATCTCGGGCCGGCGATCGACGCGATCGCCGAGGACCTGCCGTTCGCCGACGACAGCTTCGATGCGGCGATGGCGATGGTGACCGTGCACCAGTGGCCGGACGCCGACCGCGGGCTGCGCGAGATGCGCCGGGTCAGTCGGGGACCGGTCGTGGTCCTCACCTTCGACGGCGACGCCCTCGACCTGCTCTGGCTCGCCGACTACGCCCCCGGTCTGATGGCCGCCGAGCGACGCCGCTATCCCGCCATCGGGCACATCCAGGAGGTGCTGGGTGGCTCCTGCACCGTCATCCCCGTCCCGATACCGTGCGACTGCGTCGACGGCTTCCTGGAGGCCTACTACGCCCGCCCGGAGGGGTTCCTCGACCCGGTCGTACGCCGGTCCCAGTCCGCGTGGGGGTTCCTCGACGACGACGCCACCGCCGACGCGATGACCCGGCTACGGGCCGACCTGGACTCGGGAGCGTGGGACCGCAGGTACGGCGAGCTGCGGACCCGACCCGAGTTCGTCGGTGCCCTCCGACTCGTCACCGCGGTCCCCGGGTCCGGAGAAGCCCTCAGCGTCCCGGCGTGAGGTCGCGGTAGCGGGCCTCCAGCAGGCAGTACACCCCGTAGGACAACAGGCCGATCGAGAGAGCGGTGACGGTGAACCGGCCGTACGACGAATGGGCGACTGCGCGGAAGGTGGCATCCAGCCCCTTGGTCTGGTCAGGATCGGCGAATGCGGCGGCCCTGAGGATGAACACACCGACGAGCACGAACACGGTGGCCCTGGCGACGCACCCGCACGCGCCCAGCACCCGGATGACGGTGCCGAACCACGGTGGATGCAACCGCGCGACGAACCGCTCCTGGAAGGTCAGCTTGACCGACCGCCGGCCGAGTTCCAGGCCTGAGATCACGAACAGCACACCGGCCACCCACAGGACCAGGTGACCCGGACCGCTGCGTAGCAGCGTCGCGGTCATCGCGACGTCCTGCCGTTGTTCGGACCCGGCCGTGCCGGACACCCGGCCGAAGGAGTCCAGCAACGAGAGGGTGCTGACGCAGAATGCGGCGTAGAGCAGGCACCCGAAGCATGAGACCGCCCGCATCCGCCATCGGTTCACCCGGCTGGTGCGCGCAAAGTGCGGCCGGAAAACGGCTTCGACGAGTTGGTTCAGTGCGTAGCCGGCGAATCCGGCGGCGAGCAGCAGGAGCGTCACCCGGCCCCAGGTCTGGCGGGCGGCCTCCTGCACCGCGCCGGCGCTGCTCGCCGGTTCGTCCGTGCGCCCGCCGGCGGCTGCCAGCGCAATACGGAGGGTGAGGTAGCCGATCAGCAGGTAGACGACGGCGCGGGAGACCAGTCCCCACTGGGAGAGCGCACGCAGCCACCGTCCGGGGGCGCCTTCGATGATCGACGCCGCCACCGCGTGCAGCTGGCTGGGGGCGTCGGGCATCACTTCACCTAAGCCGAACAGCTTTGGCCAGGGAATACCCCCCTAGGGTCGGTAGTCGGTCGAGCGGTCGACATGGTCGTAGACCGCCATGCCGATCGGCCGGCGCTGCTCCTCGGCGAGGTGTCCGAGCAGTCCGGCCGTCCGGGCGAGCAGCGCGAACCCGCGCAGCGTTTCCACCGGAAACCCGAGGTCGGCCAGCGCGGCACCGCAGACGCCCGCGCCGTTGAGCGGGAGGGCCCGGCCCAGGATGTCCGGATGCACCCGCCCGATCGCGACGAACAGCGTCAGGTGCGGGCCGAAGTGTCCGGTCTCCTCGGCGATCCGGATCAGCACGGGCGTCCGGGGGTCTCCCGCCTTGTGCACCGGATGACCGAGTCCCGGGACGAGCTGCCCGGCGGCCTGCTGTTCGCGGACCGCGCTGCGGGCCAAGGCGTCCCAGCCGTCGTCGTCCTCCGGCGGCGGGCCGGTGGCGAGTGCGCGGGCGAGGAAGCGGCCGCTGTCCTCGGTCACGCCGAGGAATCGCGATCCGCCACCGAGCAGCCCGGCGGCGACCGCGCCCTGGACCGATTCGGGCGCCCCGGTCAGGGTCAGTCTGGCGGCGACCGCCGACGGCGTCAGGCCGTGATCGGCCAGCGCGACGAGCACGGCCTCGAACAGCCGCACCTCCTCCGGCGACGGTCGTCGCTGCGCGACCAGCCAGAACGCGAGTTCACCGAAGCCGACCTGGCCCATCAGCTCACCGGCGACGTCATGGCCGAGCAGGGTGATCGATGTTGCGTCCGACCGCCCGATCGAGGTGGGGTAACTCGACTCAATCATGGCCCGCGCCCCGATCGCCGGCCCGGATGGCTTCCGCGTCATGTTCCTCCTCGGGGTGGCCGGTGCGCAGAAGATGCTTGGCGACCCGCTGGGTCGGTGTCCGCGGCAGCGCGTCGACCCGCTGCCAATAGCGCGGCACCTTGAACGGCGAGAGCCGCTCGGCCGCCCACGCCCGCAGGTCGGCGAAGTCGACGGCACCGTCGATGACCACGAATGCCTTGATCTCCTCCTCGGAGAGCTCCGACGGGACGCCGACGACGGCGCACTCGACCACGGACGGGTGTGCCGCGACGACCTCCTCGACCTCGAGCGGCGAGAGGTTCTCCCCCCGTCGGCGCAGCACCTCCTTCTTGCGGGCGAGGAATGTGTAGACCCCGTCGACGTCCCGGACGACGAGGTCGCCGGTGTGCAGCCACCCGTCCGCGGTGATCGTCGCGGCGGTCTCCTCGGGCATCCTCCAGTACCCCGGTGTCACCGCCGGGTTGCGCAGGAGCAGTTCGCCCATGTCCGACTCCCGCCCGTCGTCGTCGATCACCCGGGCCTCGTTCACCGTCCCGAGGACCGGATGTTGGCGCACCGTCCCGAGGGTGCCGAACGGGCGCGACCCGTGCGGCCAGATCAACCCGTACGGGCTCTCCGACATCGCGTAGCCGCACACGACGCGCAGCCCGAACCGTCGTTCGATCTCCAACTGCCGATCCCGTTCCGGCGACGGGCCGGTGTAACACAGCCGAAGCGGGGTGTCCGCGTCGTCGGGACACTCGGGCCGGCGCATCAGGATCTCGAGCATCGCACCGATCGCGTTGAACTCCGTGGCACCGTGCCGGCGGGCGGAGTCGAGGAAGCCGCCGGCGGAGAAGCGCGGCAGGAGCACCAGGCCGGCCCCGCAGGCCAGCGATCCGAGCGCGGAGTACGCCGGCGCGTTGACGTGGAAGAGCGGAAGCGACGTCATGAGCCGGTCGGCGGCCGAGAGCTGCATCCAGAACGGGAACCCCTCGCCGGCCATGACGTAGGCCCGGTGCGTCTGCATCACCAGCTTGGACCGTCCGGTCGTCCCGGACGTAGGAATGAGGGCGGCGACGTCGTCGGCATCCGCCGTCGCCGTGTCGAGATCGGCCGTCGCACCGATGAGGTCGTCGACGTCGAGCACGGGTGCGCCCGCGACGGCGACCGGATCGACCATCGGCCGCAACTCGCCGTCGGTGACGATCAGCCTCGGACGTGTCTGGCCGAGGAGGTCGGTGAGCTCGGCCCGGGTCGAGGCCGGGTTGGTCGGGACGGCGATCGCACCGAGCGACGTGACCGCCAGCCACGCCAGCAGGTACGGCGGTGTGGTCCGGGCGGTGAGTACGACGAGGTCGCCCCGGCCCACGCCGTGTCTCTGCAGCGCCGCCGCGCACCCGCCAACCGCGGCGGCCGCCCCGGCGAAGGTCAGCGAGGTGTCGTCGGTCCGCAGCCATGCTCCGTCCGGGTCACGCGCCGCGGCATCCGCGAGCAGTTGCGGGATCGAGCGCGTCACCGCCGGGTCAGACGTTGGTGCGGTAGATGTCCTCGATGATGCCGTCGACGAGCTTCGTCTCGACCGTGTGGTCGAGCGCACCGGCGTCGCGGAGCTCAGTCACGGCCGGCACCGGGTCCGGGTCGGCGAACAACCGCTCGTCGGCGAAGTCGGCCGGCCGGCCGGTCGCGTCGACCGTCCACCACGACGCCTCCAGTGCCATGCCGTTCGGGTCGCTGAAGTAGATCGATCGGATGAAGCCGTGGTCGATGACGTCGGTGACCTCGCAGCCGTGGCTCTTGAGCCGGTCGCGCAGCCGCAGCAACGCCTCCTCGTCGGGCAGGTTCAACGACAGGTGGTCGAACTGCGACGCCTTGTCGTAGGGCACCCCGGCGGGCTTGGCATACATGTCGAGGTGCTGGTCGGCGTATTCGAAGAAGGCCACCGTGTTGCCTTCGCCGACTTCGAAGAAATAGTGCTTGAACGCCGGGGTGCCGATCGTGGCCACCAGCCGCGCGTCGAGGACGCCGTGCCAGAACCGGACGGTGGCATCCATGTCCGGGGTAACGAGGGCGAGGTGGTTGACCCCGCGCCAGTGAACGGTCTCGGGAGCTTCCATGGACCGACTCTACGCTCGACCTGGCGCCTCAGAAAGGTTGGCCGCGCAACTATCCAGCTGTGCCCCGAGCCCGAAGCAGCCGGCTCAGGTGGCGCGCGAGAAGACGAGCGGGTTCTGCTCCTCGTTGTCCAGCAGGTCACCGACCGCGAGCGTCTGGAAGTAGGCCGGTGGCAGGACGTTCTGAGTGCCGTTGAACGTCGAGCCCTCCGGCATGTAGGCACAGGTCATCGCGCGACGCCGTCCCGGTGTCATGTTGGCTCCGGCACCGTGGAAGGTGAGGCCGTTGTGCAGCAGCGCGCCGCCGGCCGGCACCGGACAGGGAACCGCGGCCACATCAGCCCACTCGGGGTAGACGTCGAAGAGTGCGCCGAGCTCCTTGCCGATGCCCACGTTGTCGAATTTCTGCGCGAGGTGGCTGCCCGGTACGTAGTAGAGGCAGCCGTTCTCGATGGTGGCGTCGTCGAGCGCGATCCAGATGGTGATGGCGTCGGCCGACTTGAACGACCAGAACGGAACGTCGAGGTGGTAGGCCGTCGGGTTGGCGTACGGCTCCTTGATGAGCGCCTGGTCGTGCCAGATCCGGACGCCCTGGATGCCGGCGACGTCGGCGACGAACCGGCCGAGGTCGGACTGCATGAGCAGCCGCTTCATCTGCTCGTCGGTCTGCCAGAGGTTGTTCCGCTGGGTGAAGACCGAGTCGTAGTAGTCGCGTTCCTCCTGTGTGCGCTCGGTGAGGGACGTCCCCTCCTCACCGCCCGCCTCGAACGCCAGCCGTTGGCGGCCGCGCTGTTCGACCGCGTGGTCGACGGCGGCACGCCACTCCTCCAGCTCTGCCGCGTCCAGGAACTCGTCGACGACGAGGAAACCCTCCTTGCCGTACCGGGCCTGCTGCTCCTCCGTGACGGTGCCCTTCATTGACTCACCTTCCGCTCGTCGATGCTGAGATCGCGCCCGACGCCACCGACCAGGACCCCGGTGGGATGCGCAGGCGCGCCTTGCCGTGCTCGACCGATATCACGTCGACCGCCAGGTGGTCGGTGGCCGGCGTCCCGTCGACGGTCACGTCGGCGATCGCGGTCGCCGGGATCCGTACCTCGGCCGGGCGGCCGGGCGGAACCTCGAGCGATCCACCGACGCCGGCACCGTCGCGACGCCACTCCACCTTGACCAGGCCCCGCGGCGAGTCGTAACTGCCGGTCACCCAGTCGAGCCGCTCGCCGAGCCGAGGCTCGATGACGAGGTCCCGGAAGGCGATCGAACCCGGCGCCTGGTCGATGCCGGCCACGGATCGCCACAGCCACTCCCCGACCGATCCGAGCGAGTAGTGGTTGAAGGAGTTCATCTGCACCGACTGGAACCCCTGCTCCTCGGTCCAGCCGTCCCACCGTTCCCAGATCGTGGTGGCGCCGCGCCGGATCGAGTATCCCCACGACGGGAAGGCCTCCTGATGGACGAGCCCGAACGCCAGGTCCTCACGCCCCCCTGCGGTCAGCACCGGGCAGAGCAGCGCCACTCCGACGAAGCCGGTGGTGAGGCGTACGCCGCGGGACTCCAGGTCCCGGCACAGGTGCTCGAAGGCCCCGGCGCGCATCCCCTCGGGGATCAGGTCCCAGGCGAGCGCCACGAGCTGGGCGGTCTGCGTCCCCTCGCCGATGACGCCGTCCGGCTTGGCGAACTCCGCGGTGAACGCCGACCGGACGCGGGTCGCGAGATCGCCGTAGCGCGCCGCGTCCTCCGTCCGCCCGAGCGCCTCGGCGGCTTCGGTGACCAGCGTGGCCGACCGGGCGAAGTAGGCCGTCGATACGATGTCGCGGGGTGTGACCGTCTGGATCTGCAGCCAGTCGCTGTAGCCGTTTCCGATGGCGTTGCGCCAGATGAGGTCGGGGTTGTGCCGCCAGATGTGGTCGACCCAGGCCCGCATGGCGGGGTAGAACCGCTCGAGGATCCGGCGGTCGCCGTAGGTGCGCCACAGGTGGTGGGGCACGATGACCCCGGCATCTCCCCAGGCAGGGGCGCCTTCACGGTCGAGCACGACCACCGGCGCGACGTCGGGGAATGCGCCGTCCTCGTCCTGGCCGTCCACGACGTCGAGCATCCAGCGGGACATGAAGGCGGCGAGGTCGGCGTTGAAGCAGGCCGTCGGGAAGAAGATCTGGGCGTCGGCAGTCCACCCCATGCGCTCGTCCCGCTGCGGGCAGTCCGTAGGGACGCTGACGTAGTTGCCGCGCTGACCCCACCGGATGTTGCTGATCAGCTGCTCGACCATCTCGTCGGAGCAGTGCAGATCACCCACCATCGGGCTGTCGCTGTGCACCACCCGGGCGGTGAGGTCACCCAGGGCGATCTCACCGGGGTGGCCACGCACCTCGACGTAGCGGAAGCCGTGCGAGGTGAAGTGCGGTTCGAACACATCGACGCCGGAGTCGGCGGCGATGATCACCTCGTCGGTCGCCTTCGCGGTACGCAGGTTGGCCGTGTAGAGCTCGCCGTCCTCGAGGGTCTCGCCGTGCCGCAGAACGAGGTGGGTTCCGGCCGGCAGCCCCGCGAGTCGCACCCGGAGGTGACCCACGAGGTTCTGCCCGAAGTCGACGAGCTGCTGCCCCGACGGGCTGCGCGTGACCGACTTCGGCGCGATCTCCTCGGTCACCCGGACCGGCTCGTCGAGCTGGCCCACGAGGGTCGATGTGTCGTCGCCCGACGCCAGGGCGGGCGACCAGGTGGAGTCGTCGAACCCGGGCCGGTCCCAGCCGGGGGTGGCCCGATGCTGGTCGTGGCACTCGCCGACGAGCGCATCGGCCCACATGATCTCGCCGGGCTTCTCGGTCCAGGACCCGTCGGTGACGATCAGCTCCTGCGAGCCGTCGGCGTCCTCGACATGGATCTCGGCGAGGAACTCCGGGACCAGCCCGTAGTGCTGCGCCCGCCTGCGCGGGTCGAAGCCGATGTAGCCGGACCACCAGCCGTCCGCCACGATCGCGCCGACCGCGTTGCGGCCGGCTACGAGCAGATCGGTGACGTCGTAGGTCTGGTACTGCAGCCGGGAGCGGTAGTCGGTCCATCCCGGGGTGAGCTCGTCGTCGCCGACGCGTACCCCGTTGATGCGGAGCTGATAGATGCCGCGGGCGGTGACGTAGGCACGGGCGCGGGCGGGGCGGCCGGGCAGGTCGAACTCGCGGCGGAACCGGCACGGCGGTGCCACCCACGGGCTGGCGTCGAGCGGGACGTCGCTGGGCGGCTGGTCGATCGGTGGGTCGACCGGCGGGATGCTCCGGGGGTCGCGGCGCAACCACCGGGCCGACCAGGAGGCCGGGGTGAGCAGTCCGGTCTCGAACGAGGACGAGACCGCGGCGGTGGCGGCGCCGTCCTGGTCACGCACCTCGAGGTGCCAGTCGTAGCGGGTCTCCGGCCGCAGCGCCGGGCCGGCGTAGGTCACACCGCCGACCGGATCGTCGCTGTCCACCCAGCCCGAGTCCCACCCGGACTCGCCGGTGGCGGCGCTCTCGACCCGCACCCGGTGCGCGGTCTGACGAGATCCCGGGCTGTCGGCCGACAACTTCCAGGTGAACAGCGGCGCAGGCTCGTCGATGCCGAGTGGTGCCGCGCGGTGCTCGGTGTGCAGCGCGTAGGGCGTGAGGCTCATGTCAGGTCTCTCCGCGGGGATCGGACTGGACAGTAGACGGTGGGGGCGGTGGGTGGCGAGTAGTACACGGTGCTGTGCCGGCGCATCCGGTCAGCAGCGCCAGGTGACGCGGTGCGTTCCGCCGCCGACGACGGTCGTCCCTCCCGGCAACGACGCCGCGTCGAGGTGTGCCTCGACGTCGCCGAAGGTGATGTCCGAGGCGATCCGGCAGGTCGCGCCCTCGGGCACGGTCACCCGACCCACGACCTCGCGTTCACCCGTCCGGTCCCAGCGCACCGTGATCTCGCCGGCCGGACTGGCGAAACGGAACCCGGCCCAGTCGATCCGAGGGGTGACGGTCGGGGCGAATTCGAAGTTGGTGAAGGCGACCCCGTCGGCCGACCTGAGACCGCACAGCGACTCGATGGCCCAGCGGAACATCGAGCCGAGGCAGTAGTGGTTGAACGAATTCATCGTGGCCGACGCCGGCCCGCCGTTTCCGGGCTGGATCCCGTCCCAGCGCTCCCAGACCGAGGTCGCACCCCGGTTCACCATGTAGCCCAAGGACGGGTACTCCTCGCGCAACAGCAGGTCGACGGCCTGCGCGGCGCGTCCGCCCCTGCCCAGGGCGTCGAGCAGGTACGCACTGCCGATGAAACCGGTCTCCAGGCGATTACCGGCCCCGGCGACCAGCTCGGCGAGCCGGTCCCCCAGGCGCACCGCGAGCTTCTCGTCGACGAGGTCGAAGACCAGGGCGAGCACGTAGCCGGTCTGGGTCTCCTCCTGCACCGACGGCGCGAAACGCCGGGCGGCGGCGGGTGACCCGACCGGCTCGAGCGCCCGCACGCGGCCGGCCTCGGCGTCGACGAAGTGATCGGAGAAGGCGGCCCGGGCCACCGCGGCCCGATCGGTGAGCCAGGCGCCTTCCTCGGCCGCACCGAGAACGTCGGCGACCATGGCGGCCACCTCGGTCGTGTGGCACAACCAGGCGGTACCGAACAGATCGTGGGAGGTGTCCGGACCGGCCGGCACCCAGTCGCCGTAGTCCCGCCCGCGACCGTGGCGCCAGACGCCGTCGGGGTTGGCTCCGTGCACGAGGCGGAGCCAGTCCACCATGGCGGGGAACATCCGCTCGAGCAGGTCGCGCCGGCCGTAGCGTTCGTACATCAGCCACGGCAGCAGGACGCCGGCATCGGCCCAGGCCGGTGCCCCCTCCCGGTTGCGGAACATGACCCGGCCGGTCGGGCGGGGTGCGACGTCGGTGAAACCGCCGTCGGCGGACCGGGCGTCGAGGACGTCCTCGAACCACTTCGCCATGAACCCGCTGATGTCGTAGTTGTAGGCCGCGAGCGGTGCGAACAGCAGCGCGTCGGCCAGCCAGCCCAGCCGCTCGTCGCGCTGCGGGCAGTCGGTCGGGACCTCGAGGAAGTTGGCCCGCTGCGACGTGAGGACGCAGTCGTAGATGTCGTTGAGCATGGTGTCGGACGACTCGAACCAGCCGACCCGCGGGACGTCGGTGCCGATGACGACCCGCTCCGCACTCACCAGTGCAGCCTCGCCGGGAAGTCCGGTCACCTGGGCGTAGCGCGCGCCGCGGAAGGTGAACCGGGGCGCCAATTCCTCCTCGCCGGCGCCGGCACAGAAGAACGTGTCGACGCATTGCGCGCTGCGCAGGTTCTCGGTGTAGACGTGGCCGTCGACGTCGAGGATCTCGCCGTAGCTCACCGCGACCCGGGTGCCCGGCGGGGCCTGCACGCGAAGGCGCAGGAAACCGGCCTCGTTGCGTCCCATGTCCACGACGGCGGTGCCGTCCTCGAGCCAGGTGACCGAGGCCGGCGAGCCGGTATGGGTCTCCCGGATGGGCGGCCCGGTCTCGGCGACCAGTCTGCCCGCCGTGCCCGGTGAGATCTCCATGCTCTCCCAGCTGCCCAGGTCACTCGCCTTCTGCGACGCCCAGCCGGGTATCGCCAGGCGCAGGTCGGTGGTCTCGCCGTCGTAGAGGTCGGAGGAGACGATCTCCGACGCGCGCCACTCCCAGCCCTCGTCCGTGGCGACGGCGACGGCGAGGCCGTCCGCGGTCTCGATCTCGAGGGTGAGGAGCAGCTCGGGGGTCCGAGGCGTCAGCCGGGAGCTGCGGTCGGTGCCTATCCGGCCGGCGTACCAGCCGGGGGCGACCACGGCGCCGACCACATTGAGTCCCTCGCCGAGCGCCTCGGTCACGTCGTAGACCTGGTACTGCACCCGCCGGGACGAGTCGGTCCATCCCGGCCGCAGCAGCGCGTCGCCGATGCGGGCGCCGTTGACGTGCAACTCGTAGACGCCGAGCGCGGTGGCGCGCACCACCGCCTTCCGCACCGGCGAGCCGACCGTGAAGTGACGTCTCGTCAGATAGGCGCCATGCGGCGGAAGCTGAACCTGCTGCTCCCCCGGTATGACCCAGCGCGCGTTCGCGAGGGTGTTCGTGCCCTCTGTCGGACCTGCCGACAACGTTGCCTCCTGTGTCGTGGTGGTCAGAGCTTGACGGCTCCGTCGGTGATTCCGGCGACGAAGTAGCGCATCGTGATGCCGACGAGCAGGAACATCGGGATCAGGGCGATGACGTACGCCGCGAACACCGACCCGCCCGAACTACCGGAGATCCCGAGACTGCTGACGAACTCCTGCAGACCGGCCGAGATGGTGTAACGACGGTAGTCCTGGATCACCACCTCCGGCCAGATGTAGTCGCCCCAGATGGTGATCGTCATGAGGATCGCGCCGGTGAGGATGATCGGCCGGGTCAACGGCGCGATGATCCGCAGGAGTACCTGGTACTCCCTCGCGCCGTCGACCCGGGCACTCTCGGTCAGTTCGTGCGGGATCTGCTCGAAGAAGCCCCGGAAGAGCAGCACGAGCAGCGGTTGGGCGCTGGCGGCGTAAGGCAGGATCAGTGCCCACGGACTGCCGTAGAGCCCGAACGCCTTGATCATCAGGTACAGCGGGATGATCGTGAGCGTCGAGGGGATCATCAGCAGGCAGATGTAGGCCATGAACACGATCGACTTGCCGCGGAACTGCGCCTGGGAGAAGGCGTAGGCACCGAGCAGGGCTGCTCCGACCCCGATCACGATCGCCACCACGGCGATGATGACGGTGTTCTTGAGCGGCGTGTCGATGCCCTTCCAGGCATTCACGTAGTTCTGCGTGTCGAACTGGGTGAAAAGTTTGAACACCCCACCGGTCGCGAGGTTCTCCCCGGTCTTCAACGAGTTGGAGAGGACGAAGATGATCGGGAAGTAGGTCAGGCCGACGATGATCAGACCGGCCGCCACGGTGATGGCGGTCAGTCCTCTCCTTCGTCGTCCCGCCGAGGTCATGACCTGTGCCATGTCGACTGCCTTACTTGAGGGAGTTCAGGCTGATGTGGTTCGCCGACGCGTAGGCCTTTGCGCCCGACTGGAGCAGGTCGTCCCACCGCTTGGAGAAGTCGGGGAAGCTGATGCCGCCGGCCATGAGCTGGGAGACCATCCGCAGCCCTGTGTTGGTGGTGTCGGTGGAGAGCACGTCGTCGAGGGCGATGTCCACGACCGTCGGTGGGGCGTGCGCCGGCACCAGCGAGGCGAGACCGGACACGTCGGGGATCGGCGCACCCTTCACGGTCGGGATGTAGGAGCCACCCTGGCCCCAGGCCTTCACCTCGGCACCGATGTGCTCCGGCGTGTAGAGCCACGCCATGAAGTCCATGACCTTCTTGGTCTTGGCCGGGGTCATCGACTTGTCGGCCTTCTGGGACGTGATGGACCACTGGCCGGCGCCGTTGGGACCGCCGATGACGCCCTTGGTGCTGACCGAAGCTGAGTACTTCGACGTCGCGCTGGTGACGGTCGGCTCGGGGAACAGGCCGTACTTGCCGGTGAAGCCGCCGGTGTCGAGCTGCGGGATGGCCCAGCTACCGCCCCAGATCATGGCCACCTTGCCCTGGATGAAGAGCGGCAGCGGGGACAGCGGCGGGCTGACGGCGTTGGGCGTGGAACAGGCGTCGTAGCTGCCCCCGGCCGAGGAGATGTAGGGCCGGAGGGCGTAGAGCATCTTCCAGACCTGGGCGTAGGCCGGGTTCTTCATCGAGATGACGCCCTTGACGATGCCGGATGCCACGTCCTTGCCGCTGGTCACGACCGACTTGTCGACCATGAATTTCGACAGCGAGTTCTTCAGGAACTGCGTGTCGGCCAGGCGTTCGTACCAGGACGGGTTGCACGGGCCGCCGGTGGCGTACATCAACGGCGTGTAGCCGGCGCTCTTGAGCTTGCCCAGGTCCTGCATGAGCTCGGCCCACGACTGCGGCGGGCTGGCGATGTGTGCCTTGGCGAAGGCCGCCTTGTTGTAGTAGAAGGCTGTCTCGACGTTGGACCCGAGCAGGATCCGCATGCTGCCGTCGGGCGAGGTCATGTAGGGAATGGTCGACGACTCGAAGCTGTCGAGCCACTTCTTGTTGCCCTTGATGTAGGGGTTGGGCTTGTTCAGGTAGGGGCGCAGGTCTTGGAGGACGTTGTTGGGGATCGACCCCGACAGCAGCGGGTTGTACTGCTCGAAGACGATGTCCGGCGCGTTGCCGCCGGCGGCCTGGGAGACCAGGGTGGCGTTGGCCGTCGTGATCGACGAGGTCGGGTTGGGCTGCCAGTTCACCGTCACGTCGGAGTGCGCCGACTCGTATTCGTGGGTGTACTGGGCGAGCGCCTTGTTCTGCGGGGAACTGATCTCTCCGGTGTTCGGGGGGAGGATCGCCCGGATCGTCACACCGCTCCCGGACGACCCGTTGCCGCCGCCTCCACTGCTCAGACAGCCGCTCGCCACGAGCGATATCGCCGTGACCGCGGCCAGGACGCCGAACGTCCTCTTGCCAGCAACCTTCATGACTTTCCCTTTCCTGTGCCGGTCGGCCCGGTCGAGTGGGACGCCTGCGTGAGTAGCGATGGATCAGGTCCGCGGGCGGAGTGCCCGCATGGCGATGAGCGTGAAGATGAGCATGGCGACGAACAACGCGGTGCCGATCGCCATGCCGTAGCCGTAGTTGCTGTTCTGGAAGGCCGACTGGTACATGTCCAGAGCCGGCACCATTGTGGAGTTGCCCGGGCCTCCGTTGGTGAGAAGGAGGATCGGGATGAAGTTCTGGACGGCGTAGACCCCCGAGAGCACCACGACGATCCGGAACTGCGGCATGAGCATCGGTACGTCGATGTAGAACACCCGCCGCAGCCAGCCGACCCCGTCCATCGTGCTCGCCTCGGTGACGTCCTTGGGGAGGTTCTGCACGCCGCCGAGGAAGATGAGGAAGCCGAGGTTGGACACCCACGGGAATCCAACGAGCAGGATCGACACCAGGGCGAGATGGTTGTTGGTCAGCCAGTCCGGCTGGCCCAGTCCGAAGACGTGCAGGAACTTGTTGATGAGACCGTCGGTCGGGTTGAGGAGGTAGGCCCACACGTCGATGAGGACGATGGGCGGCAGCACGATCGGCAGTGTGAGCAGGTATTTGGCGACCGTGCTCACCTTCTTCGGAAGGTGGCAGACGACCTCGGCGGCGACGAACTGCGAGACCAGGGTGATGAGGATGCTGCCGATCACCAGGAGGACCAGGTTACGGGCCTCGGGTCCGAAGGTCGGCGAATCCACGTACTGCTTGAACTGCGAGACCCCGGCATAGGTCGGCTTCGAAAACCCGTTCCACTTGTAGAAGCCGCCGATGAGGCTCCGGAGCGCCGGGTAGTAGGCGAACAGGCCGATGAGCAGCAGGCTCGGCAGCATGAGCACGGTGACGAGGTGCCGCCGGAACAGACGCTTGTGGCGCCGTGGCGGGCGGCCGGCGTCGCCTTGTCCGGGCTCGCCGGCGGTCGACGTGCCACGGGATACGTGGACGTCGACCATGCGGTCGTCCGCGGTACTCACTGCCCCCGCTTGCCTGTGTCGAGCGTGTGCTGCATGTTGATCCCTTCGTGACTCATGCGGTGCCGGCGCAGCCGTACCGGGCCGAGGAGGCCGTGGCGGGTCTGCCCCTTGTAGACGGCGGGGGTGGGCGAGGCATCGTCGAGGTAGCCGGCGAGGGTGCCGCGGACGATGACCTCCAGGTCGTTGGCGCCCGGCTGCAGATGTGCGGTGATGTCGGCACGGTACGGGCCCCACGTCAGAGTGGCCACCGGGACACCGTTGACCCGCACCTCGGCACTGCCGCGCACCTCGCCGAGGTCGAGCACGAGCGTCTCGCCCGCCTCGGCCGGTCCGATGTCGAGGGGTCGCCGGTAGGCGACGTATCCGCCGAGGGCGCGCAACCCGAGGGCTTCCCACTCGACCAGGGGACCCGGGGCCGCGGCGACTCCGACCTCGATCGGGCCTTGCAGGAGCCCGCCGGAACGGTCGCCGCCGTCGGCGTCGAAGCGCAGGTGGACCACCGTGCCGGCAGGCAGCGGCCGGTCGACGTGGATCACTCCGTCCCGGGCGGGGACGTCGACCCCGTCCACCAAGGCGACGAACGGCGCCGAGGTGGGCACGCGCAGCTCGGTTGCGCCCACGGGTCCGACGAACCGCAGCCACTCGGTCCGGGCCCCGTCCTGCCAGGCGTCGGGGACCACGTCGAGGACGACGCCGTCACTCGCCGAGCCCGGGTCCAACCAGGCCGCCCTGGGCAGGGGATGCGGCCGGGCCCGCAGGCATACCCACCGGGGGTCGAGCCATTGCGTGCGGCGTAGGCGCGCGCCGACGTCGACACCGTCGCGGGAGCAGCGCCAGCCGAGGTCGGTGATGAGCCCGAGACCACCCTCCGCGGCGCCGCCGCCGTCGACGAGTGCGGCGACGCCCCCGCCGAGGTCGTCGATCTGCAGGGTGACCTCGTTGCGGCCCGCATGCAGCGAGCCGGCCAGGTCGTAGGGCATCACCTGCGGACGGCGCTCGCCCTGGTAGGGCTCGAACGCGCCCTGGCGTCCGATCTCCGCCCCGTTGACGAGGATCGAGCACGGGCCCTCGCTGCCGATCTGTGCGACGGCCGCCTCGGGCACCGACTCCAGGTCGACCGTGGCCGTGAACCGCACCGTCCCGGCCGATCGGATGCCGTCGGCGGGCTCCAGCCACTCGGGCCGGCGGAACCGCTCGAGGTCGGTGACGATCGCGAACGTCGAACGCAGTTCGCGGGCGACCTCCTCGATCGGCCGGTCGTCGTCGCGGCGCAACCACACCTCGAGGTCGACCGGACCGGCGCCGTCGTGCATCGGCGACGTGGTCCAGTAGCCGGTGCCGTCGGCGTCCACCCCTGCGCCGTCGAGGTAGACCCGGCGTTCGGCGTCGGCGCCGACCACAAGGTGACGACCCGTGCCCTCGGGCAGCGTGAGCGTGGCGGCGAAGGCCACCCAGTCCCCCGGTTGCACGTTGTCCCACCGGAGGAACTCCTCGGGGACGGTGCCCTTGGGGCCGAGGCTGGCGAAGTGCAGCGGGTCCTTGCGAATCCCCCGCGACAGCGACACGTCGAAGGGTCGCCATGCAGTACCGGGGTCCGCCGGCCGGCCGCCATCGGCCTGCGGGCCGGTCATCCGGACGTAGGGGCCGAACGTCGCGATCGCCGGCGACCAGCCGTCGTCCGGTGGAGTGGTCGATCCGGCGACCTGGCGGGCGTGCTCGACGCGCCACACCTGGATCGGCAGCGTCCCGGGCTGCGCCGGGTCACCGAGGTCGGCCCACCGGTTGTCCAGGGTGGAGCGGGCCTCGAGCTCCCAGTCGCCGTCGATGTCGACGACGGCCGGCGTTCCGGCCGGGTCGATTCGGGTCGCCCCGGGCAGGTCGGGGGCGAGGACGACGACCGCCATCGGCCCGTCACTGAATGCCACGTCGAGGTCGATCCCGTCGCCCGCGCCCCGCCGCGCGTCGAGGTCGACCCGCTCCCCCGTGCGGGGATCCCAGCGCTGCGCGGAGTGCCCGGGCACACCGGTGACGCGGACCCGCGCCCGCCGGTCGCCGATCGGCTGGAAGGTGTAGCCGCGGCCGGCGAAGGTCTCCCAGTAGCCGCGCCAGCTGAAGGCACCGGAGATGCGGTCGTCGATGCCGCTCCCGGCGAAGACCGGCATCCGGGTGCCGGTCTGCTCGTCATGGGCGACGAGCAGGAGCACGAGCGCGTCGCCGTACCGGCGGAGCAGGTAGGGCGCGTCGGACTCCACCGACACCGGGCCGCGGGCGAGGTGGCCGGGGACCTCGGCGGGGTCGTCGACGACCCGGATCCGGCCGGCCGCCGCCGCGGCGCGGAAGGCTTCGACCCCCGCGGCGTCATCGCCGACGAAGCGGTCGGGGACGGTGCCGACGCAGACGACGGTGCCACCGGCGGACGCGAACGCGGCGAGCGCGCCGGCGAAGGTGCCGCTCAGGGCGGTGGCATCGGGGATGACGACGTTACGGAACGTCCCGCCCCCGACCCGCCAGATGCCGCCGTCGGGCGTGCCTGCGGCCAGCGTCTTCTCGTCGAAGATCTCGTAGTCGTGGTGGGCGCGGTCGAGAACTCCGGGACGCTCGTCGAACCACGACGTGGACCCGTTGAGCTGGTGGTAGACGTCGGAGGTGTGCCGCGCCCGCGGGTGGGCGCCCTCGAGCGGCAGGTCGGCCTGCACGGACGACGTCGGGAAGAGCAGCACCGTGTCGGCCACGAGTTGCCCGGCCGAGGTCAGCGAGCACAGCCGGGTGACGGCGTCGGCGAAGACCTTGTAGTCCGCCCAGTAGGGCTGCCGCCAGCACGTCGACGGCGGCGCCCACTCCCACCATCCGCCGACCGTCGCGTAGTAGACGGCGTGCGGGTCATAGAGGTTGGCCCCGCGCCGGAGGAACGGGCCGAGCCAGTCGTAGGTCTCTTCGAGAGTGCCGCCCCAGCCCGAGGAGTGGAACGCCTCGATCCAGGTGCGGGGGTGACCGTGGGCGTGCGCCAGCGAACTGTGGATCTTGGGGTCACCCCAGTGGTCACTACCCGGGGCGCTGTAGACGCTGTGCGTGCTCAGGTAGTCGCCGTAGAGGTCGGTGGCGCTGACCGGGTCGCCCTCGCGCGCCGGGGTCTGCTGGTCGAACCCCGCGACCAGCCCGGCGTCGGCGGCCCACTTCCCGTAGGGAACGAAGAAGGATTCGCGGGCCAGGACGGCCCGGTGTGCGTGGTAGTCGCGCCGCGCGGACGCGCCGGTCTCCTTGTCGCCGTCCTCCCACAGGGCGGCGATCCGGTCGAGCAGGTCGTAGCCGTGGGCGTCGGCGAAGGTGGCCGCGAAAGACTTCCCCCAGGTCGGCATGTGCGGTAGCTCGTCCTGGAAGAGGCCCGTGATGACCGGCCCGAACCATTTGTCCGCACGCCGCCGGAACTCCCCGAGCACGGTGTCGATGAGGGATGCGCACGCGTCTGCGTCGTAGTAGTCGAAACCGCGGTCCTGGGCATAGCACAGGCACAGCCGGCCGGCACCCGACCAGGTCGCCGACCCGTCGTCGGCCAGGGCGACGGTTGTCGTGGATCCACCGGGTACGACGGCGTAGGCGGCGACGGACGCCGCCCCCGACGGCGGCCGGACGGTCACCTGCTTCCCGTCGGTGACCTCGCGAACGAGGCGATGCAGCTCCTGGCCGGCCCAGGTGGGGTGCGCGGCGACGAGCTGACCCTGGAAATTCGCCCCGGAGAAGCCGTACTGGTCATAGAGCCAGAACCTGAAGCCGAGGTCGTTGGCGTCTTCGCACGCTTTGAGAAAGATCTCCCACCATTCCTCGGAGAGGAACGGCGGGTCGTCGGCGAGGGAGCCGTAGAGAGGTCCGCGGGGGGCCAGGCACATGACCACGGCCTGCGTGACGCCCCCGGCGACCAGTTGTTCCATCTGCCAGCGCAGTCGGTCACTGTCCAGCCGGGCTCCGCTCCACCACCAGATCGGGACCGGGCCATAGGCCGCGTCCACATCCGAGAAGCGCGCCGCGAGATCGAACGCGCTGCGCGGGTGTGGCTGCGTCATGGGATTGGGGCCCCTAGGTCGGTCATCGGACGCCGGGTGAGGAAACCTTCCGGAAAGACGGCCGTATTGAATCGTTAAAAAACAGTGTCCAAAAGCTAGACGGAGGCCGGGAAGGTGTCAAGGAATCGGGTCAAGTTCTTACCCGGCGCGGACGACCTTCTCGGCCGCTCCGCCGGCCAACCAGGAGAACTCGCCGGCCGAGAGCACGAGGTCGGCCGCGGCCGCGCTGTCCTTGACGGTGCGGACCTGGGTCGATCCCGGAATGGGCAGCATCACCGGCGAGCGGGCCAGCTCCCAGGCCAGGACGACCCGCTGCACCGAGACGCCGTGGCGGTGCGCGACCTCGGCGAACCGTACCTGCAGGGGCGTCTCGGGATCGCCGGCCCGGGACCGGAAGCCGGTGAGCGGCCCCCACGGCATGAAGGCGATGCCCCGCTCCTCGCAGCGTTCGAGCACCGGATCGCTGTCGGTCACCGCCGGCGAGTAGCGGTTCTGCACACTGACGATCGGGGTGACCGTGAGCGCACGGTCCAGCTCTGCGACGGTCACGTTGCACAAGCCGATCTGGGTGACCTTGCCCTGCCGCTGGAGCTCGACGAGGGCGCCGACCGAGTCCTCGATCGGTACGACGAGGTCGACCTCGTGCAGTTGGTAGAGGGCGATCGTCTCGGCCCGGAGCGCCGTCAGGCTGGCGTCACAGGCCTCCCGCAAAGCGGCCGGGCTCGCGTCGATCTGGACCTCGCCGTCGGCGTCCCAGTACTTGCCCCCCTTGGTGGCGACGACCACGTCGTCCGTCCCGGTCCGCCGTTCCCGCAGCGCGCGGCCGATCAGTCGCTCACTGTGGCCGCGACCCGTTCCCGCCGGGGTGTAGACATCGGCCGTGTCGAGCAGCGTCATTCCGGCGTCGAGTGCGGCGTGCACGACGCGGACGCCGTCGTCGTCGGAAGGTCGGTCGGGGCGGAGCGACAGCGGCGCACCGCCGAAACCGACACAACCCACCCGATCTACGCCGAGGTGTCTGCTCTCCACGTCCGCCTGCCTCCTGGGGGTGGTCTGTGCGGACAGCCGCGTAGGGCGGGCGGCCAACCCGTAGCGGAGTGGTGAAACCTTTCAAACCACTGGACCGGACGGTAGGCCGTACGGCGCGGGCGCGTCAAGAGGGTTTGGCTCGAGCGGTCCGCGGCAGGTCAGGCGAAGTCGACGGTTTCGGAAGCCCCATGCTTCAGCGCGAGCCGGTCCGGACCGGAGATGCCCTCGGGGAGTCTGAGTGCGACCGTGGTGTCCTGGTCGGCGGACAAGACTGCGCGGGTCAGCCGTCCGGCCGACCAGGTCATGGCGACGGTCACGCCGCCCCGGGCCCGCAGGCCGCGCACCCGGCCGTCCGGCCACGCCGAGGGAAGGGCCGGCAGCAGTGCGAGGGCCCCGTCGTGGCTCTGCAGGAGCATCTCGGCGATCCCGGCGGTCGCGCCGAAGTTGCCGTCGATCTGGAACCAATGCGGCGGGTGCAGGTCGAAGAGGTTGGTCGCGGTCGATGCGGCGAGCAGTTGGGTGAGGCTGTCGACCGCCAACTCACCGTCGGCGAGACGGGCGGCCAGACCGATCACCCAGGCCCGGCTCCACCCGGTGCCGCCGCCGCCCTGGTCGAGCCTGGACCGCAGGGAGGCGCGCGCCGCGGACAGGAGGGCGGGCGTGCCGGCCTGGGTGATCTGGTCTCCGGGATACACGCCGAACAGGTGCGACATGTGCCGGTGGCCGGGCTCGGTCTCGGTCAGGTCGTCGTCCCACCACTCGGCCAGCCGCCCGTCCGGGGCGACCCGCACGGCCGGCAGCCGCTCGAGCGTGGCCTGCAGCCTCGCGGCGAAGTCCAGGTCGACGCGCAGGTCGGCAGTGGCGGCGATGCAGTGGGCGAAGAGATCGCGGATGAGGAAGAGATCCATGGTGGATGCGGCGGCGACCGCGGCCTGCTCCCCCGCAGGGGTGGCGAACACGTTCTCCGGTGATGTCGAGGGGCAGGTGACGAGGCGGCCGGCGTCGTCGGGCTGGAGGAAGTCGAGAACGAACTCGGCGGCTCCGCGCATCACCGGATAGGCACGCTCGACGAGAAACTGCCGGTCGCCGGTGAAGCGGTAGTGCTCCCAGAGGTGCTGGCACAGCCAGAGGCCGCCCATCGGCCACGTCGTCCAGACGGCTTGGCCGGTGCCCGCGCCGACGGGTGCGGTGCTGCGCCACAGGTCGACATTGTGGTGCGCGGTCCAGCCTCGACAGCCGTAATAGGCGCGTGCGGTGTGCCGCCCGGCGGAAGCGAGGTCGGTGAGCAGATCGAAAAGCGGCTCATGGCACTCGGAGAGGTTGGTGACCTCGGCCGGCCAGTAGTTCATCTCCGTATTGATGTTGACGGTCCAGTTGCTGCTCCACGGCGGCCGGACGCGGTCGTTCCAGATCCCTTGCAGGTGGGCGGGTTGGGTGCCGGGCCGGGAACAGGCGATCAGCAGGTAGCGGCCGTATTGGAAGTAGAGCACGGCGAGCGCGGGATCCTCGGCACCGTCCCGTACTGCGGCCAGGCGCTCGTCCGTCGGCATCTCATCGACGGCATCCCCACCGAGTTCGAGCGCGACTCGATCGAAAAGCTCCCGGTGGTCGGCGAGGTGAGCCGCGCGGAGGTCGACGTAAGACGCTGATGCGGCCACATCCACTGCGCGGGCGCAGGCCGTGGCGAGCGCACCATCGCCCAGCGGCGTCCGGTCGTAACCCGCGTAGCTGGTCGCGGCGGCGACCAGCAGGGTGACCGCATCGGCACCCTCGACCCGTACCGATCCGTCCGACCGGGCTTCGGCCACGCCGCCTTCGGCGACGGCTCGGAGCTGCACCCGGAAGGCGGTCCCGGCGTCGTCGCGGTAGACGACCGGCTCGTCCTCGTCGTGGTAGTGGGGGGCGACATGCGCGGGAGCACGGCCCGTCAGTACGCCAGTGGCCGGCCCGCCGGCCGACGCACGCACCGGGTGCGGGCTTTCCAACACCGCGGTCAGCGTCACCGCCGCGGGCCGATCCGTCTGTATCCGTACGGCGATGACCCCGGCCGGCGCCGAGGCGAACACCTCGCGGGAGACCGTCACTCCGTCGACGGTGTAGTCGACGCCGGCGATGGCCTGGTCGAGGTCGAGGGTGCGTCGGTAGCCGTCGACCTCCGACTCGTGGTCGAGGCGGACCCGCAGAGCGCCGAGCGGTTGAAAGGCCTCGTTGTACGGTCCCTGCATCTGTTGCGCGATTCGGTCGGCGGCGACGTAGTCGCGCTCCTCCAGCACCTTGCGGCGCAGCTCAGCCAGCTTCCCCGCCACACCCTGTACCACTGCCGGTTGTTGCGCTGTCCCGGACCACAGGGTGTCGACGGTGAGGCTCAGCACCTCCTCCGCGAGACCGCCGTGGACCATCGCGCCCAGCCTGCCGTTGCCGACCGGGAGGGCGTCAAGCCACTGCTGCGCCGGCCATCGGTACCAGAGCCTCTGATTCATGTCCTCAGCCCGTCAAGTGGGGTCTGTGCGGAACGAAATCGCCTATGCCCCCGGCGGTCCGCAGAATCTATAGGATGTACCGTGTCGGATGTCAAGAGGTCCACACGCACGTGGCAGTGAGGCGAGGCGCACCATGACTGACCTGCTGCCCATGGCGGCGCCTCTGGCGCGCCGGACCGCTCTGAGCGACGACGTGTGGAGTGTCATCCGCGGTCTCTTGATGAGCCAGGCGATCGAGCCGGGTCAGCGCATCACGATCGAGCGGCTCGCCAGTGACCTCGGGGTCTCGCCGACGCCGGTGCGCGAGGCTCTCGCCCGGCTGGAGTCCGACGGCCTGGTCACCAAGCAACCCCAACGGGGCTACCGAGCCAGCCCGCTGCTGACCGTCGAGCAGGTGGACGAGCTGTTCGACTTCCGCCGCCTGCTCGAGCCGTGGGCAGCCGGCCAGGCCGCCCGCAGGTCCGGGGCGGAGACCGGAGCGGCCCTGCTGGCCGAGGTCGAGGAGTCGCGCCGACGCTTCGACGGATCGGTCGCCGAGCCCTACCGCCAGGTCTTCGACCACGACCTGCGCTTTCACGGGATCCTGCTCGACGCGTGTGGCAACGCCCAGGTGAGTGCAGCGTTCGCGCGGACGCACTGCCATCTGCACATGCTGCGGATCCAGAGTGCTTCCCCCGTCGTCGATGCCACGATGGACGAGCACAGTGAGATCGCCGCCGCCATCTCTTCGGTCCGGCCCCGCGCGGCCGCGACCGCGATGCGGGCGCACCTCGCCGAATCGCGGCACCGTGCGCTGGCCCGACTGCGTGACCGCGACGTGACCGACGACGACCAGTAGGTTTCGCGTCCGGCGGTTCGCAGCCGGTCAGTCCTCCTGCGTGTCGCCTTCGAGTAGGCGGAGCGCCTTGCCGGTGTGATGACCCGGCCCGTCCCGCTCGATACCGTCGGCCAGGGCCGTCATGTCGGTGATGATGCCGGCGACCCGAAGACGGTGCGGAGACCGGGCGGCGTACGGCGTCAATCGACCGATCCCCCGGCGCAGCAGCGTGACCGCCCCCCGGCCGTTGTGTCGCTGCCGGTGGGTGAGCCCGACGGCGATCTGGGCGAGCCCCTGCCACAAGTCGCGTTCGTCGTCGGGCGCGGACTTCCAGGCGGCCTCGAGGATCTCGTGTGCATGGAACGGGCGCTCCTGATCGAAAAACCGTTGTGCCTCGTCGATGCTTTCGCTCGGACTGAGCACGAGCGTCTCGTCGACGCGCTGCACCCCGGCCGCTCCGTGGGGCAGCGGCCGCCCGAATTCGTCGCGTGGCCTGGCGTTGCGTGCTCGACCGGCCGGATCGCGGTCCCGTTCGCGCATGTCTCATTGTCTCGCACCGGGGCCCGACGCATCGCACTAGGGCGTCAGCCGATGGAGATCCCTGGGGAAGAGCGTGGTGCTGCGGATGTTGTCCGCTTCGACGAGTCTGGCCACCCACCGCTCGAGCCCCAGCGCGAAACCTCCATGCGGGGGCATGCCGTGCCGGAACGTCTGCAGATAGGTCTCGTAGTCCTGGGTCGACTCGCCACGTTCGGCAAGTGCCTTCTCGTATGCGGCGTACTCGTGCAGCCGCTGGCCGCCGGTGACGAGTTCGAGTCCGCGGAAGAGAACGTCGAACGAGTTGGTCCAACGTGGGTCGTCCGGCTGGGGATGGGTGTAGAAGGGCCGCTTCCGCGCCGGATATCCCTCGACGACGACGAAGTCCGAGCCATGGCGCTCGCTTGCCCAGCGGCCGATCTGCCTCTCGTGCTCGGGAGACAGGTCCGGCTCGTCCGGGTCAGCATCGACCAGAGCAAGGGCATCGCGGAAGTGGATGAGGGGAATGTCCGCCGGTACGGCCGGTAGCCGCGCGCCGGTCAGATCGACGGCATCGGCGGCCGTCGTACGGATCGAGGCGACCATGCCGGCGAGGACGTCGCGGAGCATCGCGACCACGTCACGATGGTCGCCGATGAATCCCATCTCGGCGTCCAGGGAGACGTATTCGGCGAGGTGCCGCACCGTGTCGTGTGGTTCGGCGCGGAAGGCCGGCCCGGTCTCGTAGACGCGTTCGAAGACACCGACCATCATCTGCTTGTAGAACTGCGGAGACTGCGCGAGATAGGCCGGTCTGCCGAAGTAGTCGACGGTGAAGACGTTGGCGCCGGACTCGGTCGAACCGCCGACCAGCTTCGGTGTCTGGATCTCGGTGAACCCCCGGTCGTCGAGAGTCCGTCGAAATCCGCTCAGCGAGGCCGCCGCCAGTCGCCAGATGGCTTGTTGCGCCGGGTGCCTCCAGAGCACCGGGGCGTGGTCGAGCAAAGTCGGCAGACTGGCGTTCAGCGAAGGTCGCCAGAGTTCGACGGGCGGAGTGGCGGTCCGGGAGCCGAGCGGCACGATGTGCGGGTCGGTGAGCTCGAATCCGCCTGGTGCTTTGGCATTCGCGGTTACGGTGCCTTGGACTTCGACCACGGTTTCTTCGGCCAGGAGGTCGACGTCCCGGCGTACGTTCTCGTCGGTGACCACGACCTGGGCGAGACCGCTGCGGTCCCGGATGATGAGGAAGGACACCGCCGACAACCGCCGTCGCCGGTGTATCCACCCCTGGATGTACGCACGGCCGTCGACCTTGTCGCCCAACTCCGCGCTGAGTGTGCGTTGCAGCGGGCTCACCTCCTCGGTTTCCACCCCGGGAGGTGTGGGCGATCGGGAGCTCGCGGTGCCACCACACCTTCGTCAACCTGCAGGCTGACCTCATGGCAGTCGATGACGGTGACCGGCCGTTGCAGCTCGGAGTTCGTCACGCTCGTCATCGCCGCATGGCGACTGTATCCAAGCGTGCGCGGTCTCGCACCGCGATTTCTCCGGACGGCTGCGGCGATACCGCCGGCAATCGGCCGCTGACGGAAAGTTCTTGTGTGGTAGGGGTTTCCGGGCCCGGTGAATTGTCGGTGGTCGCCTTTATCGTTGCTGCATGGTCGATGGCTGCGGTGAGCATCCGGTGTGGGGTCACGCCGGCGGGCTCACCGCCGCGGTGGACGGGCTGGCCGGCGCCGATGTGTGGCGGCTCGGGGATGATGAGGTCCTCGACCTGATGCGGGTGGTGGAGTGCCAGGCGCGGCGGTTGTTCGCGGCGTCGTTGCGGCTGGTCGCCGAGGCCGACGCCCGCAGCCTGGGCACCGACCGGGGGGCGTGTTCGACGCCGGCGCTGCTGCGGCAGGTGCTGAACCTGGCCCCGGGCGAGGCGGGCTGGCGGGTCACGGCCGCGGAGAAGCTCCTCGACCGGAACAGCCCGTGCGGACAGACCGTGCCCGCCTGCCTGCCGGCCACCGGGGCGGCGCTGGCCGGCGGGGGGATCGAGTCGGGGCAGGCCCGGCTGATCGAGGCGACGATCCGGCGGCTGCCCGCCTCCGTCGACAGCAAGACCCGGGCCCGGGCGGAGGGGTTCCTGGCCCGGGAGGCCCGCGACTTCGACGCGCACGCCCTGACCGGGATCGCCCGCCGGATGGTGGCCACCCTGGACCCGGACGGGACGGCGGTCGATGACGAGGAGGCGGTCCGGTACCGGGAACTGACCTTCGGCCGGGCCGCCGACGGGATGACGCTGCTGCGGGGCCGGCTCGACCCGGAGGGGGCGGCGGTGCTGCGCACCGCCCTGGACCCGTTCACCGCCCCCGCCCCCAGCACCGCGGAGGGCCCGGACCCGCGCTCGCCGGCCCGGCGGGCCGCCGACGCGCTGGTCGAGCTGGCCCGCCGCGCCCTGCAGTCCGGTGGCCTGCCCGATGCCGGGGGGCTGCGCCCGCAGGTCACGCTCACCATGACCCTGTCCGACCTGCGCGGCCAGACCGGGACCGGGCAGCTGGACTGGGGTGGGCCGGTCACCGCCGGCACCGCCCGCCGGATCGCGTGTGACGCCGGGATCATCCCCGTCCTGCTCGGCGGCACCGGCCAGCCCCTGGACGTCGGCCGGGCCAGCCACACCATCCCGGCCGGCCTCCGCCGGGCCCTGGTCGCCCGCGACCGCGGCTGCGCGTTCCCCGGCTGCGACCGCCCGGCCGCCTGGTGCGACGGCCACCACATCCAGCATTGGGCCGACGGCGGGCCCACCGCCATCACCAACCTGGTCCTACTCTGCGGACACCACCACCGCACCATCCACCACCACGGCTGGCAGACCCGCATCCACCACGGCCAACCCGAGTTCCTGCCCCCACCCTGGATCGACCCGGCACAAACCCCCCGCCGCAACCAGCACCACCACCTCCCCGCCCTCCCCGACCCACCCGACGACACCGACGACCCGGCGACGCCGACCCGCGTCTGCAACCCGAACCGGCCGGCAACCGCTGACCACGCCGCAGCACCACCGACCGGCCATCAGCCGCGACATCGTGCGCCCTACCCGCACAATCGGCCCCCGGATGCGAGTACGACGCACGATGATGCCCACCCCACACCACCGACGGCCGCGCAGCGGACACAGGCCGAACATCGGCGGAGCGGGCGGTGGGCGGCGCGATGGTGACGGTCGCGGTGCCCGTTCGTGGAGAACGTAGGCTCGGCCTGTGTCAGGGTGCCGGCGACGGGATGGGCACCACATCGACGATGGAGAGGACACCGGGAAATGAGCCAGGCCAATCCCAGGCAGAATGTGACCTTCCCCAGCAACGGCAACCAGGCGCACGGCTACCTGGCCACCCCCAACAACGACGGGGGCCCGGGAGTCATCGTCGTCCAGGAGTGGTGGGGTCTCGACGACCACATCGTCGACGTGTGTAACCGCCTTGCAGCCGAGGGGTTCGTGGCCTTGGCGCCGGACCTGTTCGGCGGCAAGGTCACCCATGACAACGACAAGGCCGGCGAATACCTTTCGAATCTGCCCGAGGACCAGGCCGCCCGTGATCTCGGTGGCGCTGTGGACTACCTGCTCGGGCTTCCGGCGGTGACCGGCGACAAGGTCGGTGTCGTGGGTTTCTGCATGGGTGGCGGCTTCGCGCTTTCGCTCGCGACCCAGCAGGGCGAGCGGGTCGCCGCGACGGTTGCCTTCTACGGCGTCGGCTACGTGCCGCAGGAGTTCTCGAATGTCTCCGGGCCTGTCCTCGGCCACTACGGCGAGCAGGACACGATGTATCCGATCGAGCAGGCTCGCGAACTCGAGGCGAAGCTCACGGCGCAGACCAAGGGCGACGTGACCTTCCACTACTACCCCGCCGGTCACGCGTTCTTCAACGACGAGAACAACATCGGCACGTACGACGCCGAGCAGGCGACGGTTGCCTGGCAGCGCACGCTCGACTTCCTCCGCAGCCATCTCGGCTGACGGTAGGGCGGGTCGGACGGGCGGCGCGGACTAGGCGGCCCCGAGTCGCCGCACACCGCGTTCGAGGACGACCGCATGCGCGTTCCGGGCTTCCTCGAGCGCAGCCGCGCCGACGGCCTCGGAGTCATACAGGCACCGCAGGCAGCACTGGCTGAAGCCGGCGCAGGCGAGGTCGAGCAGCGGGTGGCATCGCCGGCACTCGGCGACCTCAGTGAGGGTCGCCGCCGGTGGGGCGGGTTCTCCGATGCCACGGAGGAGCCTGGCGTCGTCGGAGTGCATCCGCACGAATCCGGTCCAGGCGAGCAGGAAGTCGTCGGGCCTGCGATGGCCGCTCAGGTCGGTGAAGCACACGCCGCGACCGTCGTCCCCGAGCGTCGCGCGGAGCAGATCCGCCTTCAGATGATCGACCGCGACCAGGACGGGTTGGTCGGCGACGAGGCCGGAATAGATGAACGGGACGGCGCTGGCAAGGAACTCGTCCGCGCCGGCATAGAGCAGAGCGTCGTGGCGCACTGTCCGCTCCGGGGCGCGCCCGGAGGGTCTGCTGGTCGTCATGCTCACGCGATGACCTCGCTCCCACGAGGGTCGCAGTCCGGACCGGCGAAGACAGCTGCGCGATCGGCCGTTGCGTACGCCGCCGCTGACCCTGCCGCCGTTCTGCCGGAACAGCCGGGTGGCAAACCACCTGATTGCCGACAGATCAGCGCAGAGGCTCTGCCGACCCGACTCGCGGGCCCGACAACTCCGCCGACTGCCTGACGGTCACCGGTGGCGTACGTCGTGCATGAGCCGACTATGCCCCCTCTGTGGCCCCGCCGCCAGAGAAGTCACCCACTCGGTCGCAGCGTGTCGAGTCCGGTCACAAGCAGTGGCGGGCGCCGTTCCCCGAGGAACGACGCCCGCCACCCTAGGGATGAACAGGTCGGATCGTCAGGCGCGGTTGGTGTCCCGGCGGTAGGCCCGCGCGGCCAGCGCCGCCAGCCCGACGGTCCAGGCCGCCACCACGACCCATCCGGTGGTCCCCCAGCCCCCGTTTCCGGTCCCCACATGCGCCGCCCGCACCAGCCAGTAGGACGGCAGGCACTGGATCACGTCGTGCAGGATGCCGCTGTCGCCGCCGATCGGTCCCCACGAGCCGCCGAGCAGCGCGAACAGCGAGGTGACGCCACCCATGGCCGGTCCCATCGACTCGACCGTGAGCAGGTGGCCGAGCAGAATGCCCATGACCGCGAACGGAATCAGTCCGACGAGGATCAGCAGGGTCATCTGGACCCAGTCCCCCACCGGCATCCGGACACCCAGCGAGAGGCCGGCACCGTAGAGCAGCACGATGCTCGCCAGCGCCATCACGTAGCCGGTGAACACCTTGGCCCGGAAGTAGGTGCGGGTGGAGAGCGGGGTGATGCGCAACTGGCGGTTCCAGCCGATCGACCGCTCGGCCGCGATGCGCGCGCCGCCGGCGATGACCGCCGCCATCGTGCCCCACGATGCCATTCCGACCATGTAGTAGAGCGGAAACGGGATTCCGCCGAGTGTGATGTTCTTGTTCGGCCCGGCGATGGTGAAGAACAGGATCAGCGGGAAGACCAGGGAGAAGATGAAGAACCTGGCGTTGCGAACGGTCCGGACGACCTCGAAACGCACGTAGGTCATGCTGCTCATCGGGAGCCCTCCGAAGCGGGAATCGTGGTGACAGGGGAATCGGCGCCGGTCGAGCCGTCGAGCTCCTGGGTGCCGGTCAACTGCAGGAACGCCTGCTCGAGCCCGGCACCGGTGATGTCGATGTCTCGGGCGTCGGGGAACGCCGCGAGCAGTGCGCGGATCGCCTGGTCGGAGTCCGAGCAGTTGAGGATGACCGCCTCGCCGCGCCGGTCGACGTTGGTCACGCCGGGCAGCGCCGCGAGCTCGGCCAGGTCCGCCTCGGGCAGGGTGGCCCGGATCGTGCGCAGGCCGACGGTGGCCTTGATCTCCGTGGTCGGCCCGTCGGCGACGACCAGACCCTGTGCCATCAGCACGATCCGGTCGGCGTAGGAGTCGGCCTCTTCGAGGTAATGGGTGGCGAAGACCACGGTCTTGCCGGAGGCGGCGAAGTCCCGCATCGAGGTCCAGAAGGCATGCCGGCTCTCGACGTCCATCGCCACGGTGGGCTCGTCGAGCACCAGCAGATCCGGATTGGACACCAGCGCGATGGCGAGGCGGGTCCGCTGGGTCTGACCGCCGGACAGCTTCTGGGTACGCCGCCCGGCGATGTCGGTGATCCCGGTCAGTTCCAGCACGTCGTCGACGGCGAGTGGCTGGCTGTAGACCGAGGCCATCATGGTGATCAGCTCACGGACCGACAGGTCCCGGATCAGCGAGCCGGTCTGCAGCATGGCGCCGATCGAGCCGGCCTTGATCGCCTCGGCCGGTGCCATGCCGAACAGCGAGACCGTGCCGCTGTCCGGGCGGGTGAGGCCGAGCAGCATGTCGATCGTCGTGGACTTTCCCGCCCCGTTGGGACCGAGCAGTGCCACCGTCTCGCCCGGAGCGATCGCGACGTCGACACCTCGGACCGCGTGCACCGTCCCGCCCGGCGACTGGAAGGACTTCACCAGGCCCCGCAGGTGCACCCCGATTGACTGTGAGGAGTGTGCATAGGTCGTCATGGCGATCAGACTGCCGGACCGCCGGTCGGTCGGACCAGTGTCGTCCGCCAGGAGTGCCGGATGACATTTGTAACGCGGGGATCGGACCCCCGCTCAGTGCAGGAGCATGTGCAGGCGTACGACGGTGCCCGCCGGCGAGGTCCGGAGCTGGACCAGGTCGCACATCTGGTTGACCAGCCACAGTCCGCGGCCGTTGGGCGCGTCCAGCCCGGGCCGGCGCCGGCCCACCAGCGGGTCGTCGATCGCGCCCCGGTCGCTGACCTCGCAGACGAGGCAGTCCCGGTCCTCCCAGACCCGCATGGTCGCGTCACCGCCGCCGTACTGGACGCTGTTGCTGGCGAGCTCGTCGACGGCGATCACGAGGTCGGCGGTCCGCTCGGATCCGAGACCGCGCTCCGCCGCGCACCGGGCCACCGTGCTCCGCAGGTCGTGCAGCTGGTCGAGGGCGATCGTCCGCTGCTCGAGCACGGCGGTGGGCTCGGGCAGCAGGTGACCGAAGTCGGTGAGCTCCTCGCTCGTGGTCCGGTAGTGCGGGCTGGCCTGAGCGTTGTCGCCTCGTCGTGTCATCGGCCGGCTCCGCTGGGCCCGCCCAACTCGGCAGGTCCGGCGTAGAGCATCGCTTCGTGGGAGAACACGTCCGCGGGGACCGCAGTCTGATTCGTCACCACCGTCAACGTCCGCGCCCCTGTCCGTGCCGTCGTGCCAGCGGGGCCCCGGATCCGGTGACCGATCCGGGGCTCGAGCCCCCCGCCTACTGCCTGACGGACATCGTGGAGATGCGCCGCCCGGCAGAGGCGGCGTGTCCTCTATAAAGTACGCCCGCCTAGTAACGCGGACCCCTAGTGGACGGCGCAATTCTGCCGCTCCGGTCAACACCCGACTGCCCCGCCGGTCGGAGCACACCCCGATGCCACCGTCCGGCGACTTCTGCGACACGCCCACAACATCTGGGGTCCTAGTGGTCCTAGACCAACCAGATATGGTGTCGTCGTAGCTGGTTCGACCGGCCCGCCAGGTCGGTCGTCGCAAGAGGGAATCCGGTGTGACTCCGGAACTGCCCCCGCAGCGGTGAGTGGGAACGACCGCCGTCATTCGAGCACTGGACCCCCGTCAGCGGGCCCGGGAAGCGACGGCCAGTAGGACCCGGTGCGCATCTGACCCGAGGGACGCGCGCCGGTCGCCCATGAGTCCGAAGACCTGCCGGCGCACCGTGCGCACCTGCGCGCGGTGGGGTCCGCCGACCCCTCCGGTCCGAGCTCGCGAGGAGAGAGCCATGACGGTCACCGACAGCCCCGCCATCCACACCGAGGACGTCCCGGCGACGCCCGACGCCGTTCCCCGTCGTACGCCGATGCAGGTCCGCAAACGCAACGGCGACGTCGAGCCGGTCGATGTGAACAAGATCGTGCGGGCCGTGGAGCGGTGCGTGGCGGGACTCGACGGCGTCGATCCGATGCGGGTCGCGACGAAGACGATCAGCGGCCTGTACGACGGCGCGACCACCGCCGAACTGGATCGGCTGTCGATCCAGACGGCGGCCGGTCTGGTCGCCGAGGAGCCGGAGTATTCGCGGTTGGCCGCGCGGCTGCTGTCCGGCTACGTCGACAAGGAGGTGCGCGGCCAGGGAATCGCGGCCTTCAGCCAGAGCATCGCGCTGGGGCACGGACGGGGGCTGATCGGCGCCGCCACCGCGGCCTTCGTCGCGGCCAACGCCCGCAAGCTCGACGACGCGATCGACCTCGACGCCGACCGCCGGTTCGAGTACTTCGGCCTGCGGACGGTCTGCGACCGCTACCTGCTCCGCCACCCCACCGACCGGCTCGTCATCGAGACCCCGCAGTACTGGCTGCTGCGCGTCGCCTGCGGCCTTTCGCACACCGTCGCCGAGGCGATCGGCTTCTACCGGCTGCTGTCCTCGCTGGCCTATCTACCCAGCTCGCCGACGCTGTTCAACTCCGGGACGACGCATCCGCAGATGTCCTCCTGCTACCTGCTGGACTCCCCGCGCGACGAGCTCGACTCCATCTACGAGCGCTACCAGCAGGTCGCCGCACTCTCGAAGTTCGCCGGCGGCATCGGCATCCAGTGGTCCCGGGTCCGCTCCCGCGGCGCGCTGATCCGGGGTACCAACGGGCAGTCCAACGGCATCGTGCCCTGGCTGCGGACGCTGGACGCCTCGGTCGCCGCGGTCAACCAGGGCGGCCGGCGCAAGGGCGCCGCGTGTGTCTACCTCGAACCCTGGCACCCCGACATCGAGGAATTCCTCGAGCTGCGGGACAACACCGGCGAGGACGCCCGGCGTACGCACAACCTCAACCTCGCCAACTGGGTCCCGGACGAATTCATGCGCCGTGTCGAGGACGACGGCGACTGGTCGCTCTTCGACCCGGACACCGTGCCGGAGCTGCCGGACCTGTGGGGTGGGGACTTCGACGACGCCTACCGCGCGGCCGAACGGGCCGGACTCGCGGTCCGCACGGTGCGCGCCCGCGAGCTCTTCGCGCGGATGGTCCGCACGCTCGCCCAGACCGGCAACGGCTGGCTGACCTTCAAGGACGCCGCCAACCGCACCTGCAACCAGACCGCCGAGCCCGGCAACGTCGTACACCTGTCCAACCTGTGCACCGAGATCCTCGAGGTCAGCAGCGATTCCGAATGCGCCGTCTGCAACCTCGGCTCGATCAACCTGGGCGCCCATGTCCGGCACGACCGCAGGGGTACGCCGACGGACGCGATCGAGTGGGAGCGGCTCCGCACCACGGTGCGGACGGCGGTGACCTACCTGGACCGGGTTATCGACGTGAACTACTACCCGACCCCGGAGGCAGCACGGAGCAACCCGCGGTGGCGGCCGATCGGGCTCGGTGTGATGGGGCTGCAGGACGTCTTCTTCGCCCTCGCCCTGCCGTTCGACTCCGAGCAGGCCCGGGACCTGTCCACCCGGATCGCCGAGGAGATCCACCTCACCGCGCTGGAGACCTCGACGGAACTCGCCGCGGCGAACGGCCCGCATCCGGCGTACCGGCAGACCCGGGCGGCCCGCGGGCAGCTGCAGCCGGACCTGTGGGGCGTCACGCCCACCCAGACCGACCGGTGGGACGGCTTGCGCGCCCGGATCGCGCAGCACGGGCTGCGCAATTCGCTCCTGGTGGCGATCGCGCCGACCGCGACGATCGCGTCGATCGCCGGTTGTTACGAGTGCGTCGAGCCGCAGTTGTCCAACGTGTTCAAGCGGGAGACGCTGTCCGGCGAGTTCCTGCAGATCAACGCCGCGCTGGTCGCCGAGCTGAAGAAGCGCGGCCTGTGGACCGAGCGGATCCGCACCCGGATCAAGCAGTCGGACGGATCGATCCAGGGGCTCACCGAGCTGCCGGAGGACATCCGGACGGTGTTCCGCACCGTCTGGGAGCTGCCCCAGAAGTCGCTCATCGATCTGGCCACCGCACGGGGGCCCTACGTCGACCAGAGTCAGTCGCTGAATCTCTTCCAGGCGTCGCCGACGATCGGCAAGCTGTCATCGATGTACCTCTACGCCTGGAAGTCCGGTCTCAAGACCACCTACTACCTGCGCTCCCGGCCGGCGAGCCGGATCCAGCAGGCGACCGTCCCGCAGGCGAGCGCAATCGCCTGCTCCATCGAAAACCCCGAGACCTGCGAGGCGTGCCAGTGACCGCCGCCCGCACCGATCGGCGGCAGGCACTTCTCGACCCCGGGATGGATCTGACCCTGCGGCCGATGCGCTATCCGCACTTCTATCAGCGGTTCCGCGACGCCATCAAGAACACCTGGACCGTCGAAGAGGTCGACCTGCATTCCGATCTCGCTGATCTCGCCCGGCTCACGCCGGCCGAGCGGCATCTCATCAACCGGCTCGTCGCCTTCTTCGCCACCGGCGACACGATCGTCGCGAACAACCTCGTGCTCAACCTCTATCAGCACGTCAACGCGCCCGAGGCGAGGCTCTACCTGTCCCGGCAGCTGTTCGAGGAGTCGGTGCACGTGCAGTTCTACCTGACCCTGCTCGACACCTACCTGCCCGAGCAGGACGAACGGGCCGCCGCGTTCGCCGCGGTGGAGAACATCCCGTCGATCCGGGCGAAGGCGGATTTCTGCTTTCGCTGGATCGACTCGATCGAGCACCTGGACACCCTGCAGAGCAAGGCGGATCGGCGCGCATTCCTGCTCAACCTGATCTGTTTCGCGGCGTGCATCGAGGGGCTGTTCTTCTACGGCGCCTTCGCCTACGTCTACTTCCTGCGTTCGCGCGGCCTGTTGAACGGGCTCGCGTCGGGCACCAACTGGGTGTTCCGCGACGAGTCCATGCACATGGCATTCGCCTTCGACGTCATCGACACGGTCCGGCGCGAGGAGCCCGATCTCTTCGACGACGCGCTGCACGACGAGATCCGGACGATGATGCGGCACGCGGTCGACGCCGAGGCGTCATTCGCGGAGGACCTGCTCGGGCAGGGCGTGTCGGGCCTGTCGCTGCCGGAGATGCGCCGGTACCTGGAACATGCCGCCGACCGCCGTCTCGAGCAACTCGGAATGGCCGCGGAGTACGGATCGGCGAATCCGTTCGCCTTCCTGGAACTGCAAGATGTCCAGGAGCTGTCCAACTTCTTCGAACGCCGGGTCTCCGCATACCAGGTCGCCGTACCCGGATCCGTCACCTTCACCGAGGATTTCTGACATGACAGAGAACACCAGCCAGGCACCGCGCGCACGATCGACCGTGCTGGGATATCCACGGCTCGGCGCCGACCGCGCACTCAAGCGGGTCACGGAGGCGTACTGGCGCGGCGACGCGACCGCGGGAGATCTGCACACCACGGCCGCGCGGATCCGGCGCGAGACGTGGGAGACGCTGCGGGCCGCCGGGATCGACGAGGTTCCGTGCAACGATTTCTCGCTCTACGACCACGTCCTGGACACGGCAGTCCTCGTCGGCGCGATCCCGCCGCGGCATGCCGGACCCGCCGACGGGGACGACGCCGAACTCCAGCGCTATTTCGGTATGGCCCGGGGAACCGACGGGGCTCCCCCGCTCGAGATGACCAAATGGTTCGACACCAACTACCACTACCTGGTCCCGGAGATCGGGCCGGACACCGAATTCCGGCTCGACCCGCGCAAACCCGTGAGTGAGCTCGCCGAGGCGCTCGACCTCGGACTCGACGCCCGGCCGGCGGTGCTCGGGCCGGTCAGCTTCCTCCTGCTGTCCAAACCGGCGGCCGGTGCACCGGAAGGCTTCCCGCCGATCTCCCGTCTCGACGACCTGCTCGACGTCTACGCCGAACTCCTGCGCATCCTGCGCGGTGCCGGCGCGCAGTGGGTGCAACTGGACGAGCCGGCCCTCGTCCTCGACCAGCCGGCCGAGGTGTTGTCCGCGACAGCCCGGGCCTATGCGCGGCTGGGGTCCGGCGCGGGCCGGCCCAAGCTGCTCGTCGCGACCTACTTCGACGTCGTTGGCGACGCTTTGCCCGTGCTCCGCAACGCTCCCGTCGACGGCCTGGCGCTCGACTTCACCGGCCCGGCACGCGGCAACCTCGACGCACTCGCCGCCGTCGGGGGGCTACCCGGCAAGAGGCTCGTCGCCGGCGTGGTCGACGGCCGCAACGTGTGGGCCAACGACCTGCGGGCCTCGCTGTCGACGCTCGGCACACTCCTCGGTCTCGCCGACGTCGTCGTGGCGCCGTCGTGCTCGCTGCTGCACGTCCCGCTCGACCTGTCCCTGGAACGCACCCTCGATCCGCAGATCGCCCGGTGGCTGGCGTTCGCGCGTCAGAAGGTCGACGAGACCGTGACGCTGGCCCGCGGCCTGTGCGCCGGGGCGGACGCGATCCGCTCGGAGCTCGCGGCCAACGACGCGGACCTCGCCAGCCGGCGGGCCGCGCCGATGACCCGCGACGCGGCGGTCCGTGCCCGGGCGGCCGGCATCTCGTCCGCCGACCTCCGCCGCTCCGCGCCGTACGGCGTCCGTGTCGCGGCACAGTCGGCGCGGCTCGGCCTGCCACCCCTGCCGACTACGACGATCGGCTCCTTTCCGCAGACCAAGAGCCTGCGGGAGGCCCGCGCAGCCGTGCCGACCGGGGCTCTCTCGCCCGAGGCCTACCGCGACCGGATCGCCGAGGAGATCGGCCGCGTCGTCGCCATCCAGGAGGCGGCCGGCATCGACGTCATCGTGCACGGCGAGCCCGAACGCAACGACATGGTGCAGTACTTCGCCGAGCGGCTGACCGGTTTCCTGACCACCCGGCACGGCTGGGTGCAGTCCTTCGGCACCCGCTACGTCCGACCGCCCGTGATCGCCGGTGACGTGTCCCGCCCAGCCCCGATGACGGTCGACTGGTCCGGCTACGCCCAGGGCCTCACCGACCGGCCCGTCAAGGGGATGCTGACCGGCCCGGTCACGATGCTGCGCTGGTCCTACGTGCGCGACGACCAGCCGCCGGCCGACACGGCGACCCAGGTCGCGCTCGCGCTACGCGACGAGGTCGCCGACCTCGAGGACGCCGGCCTGCCCATCGTCCAGGTCGACGAACCGGCCCTGCGGGAGGGACTCCCCCTGCGCGCCGCCGAAGGGCCGGGCTACCTGCGGTGGGCGACCGACGCCTTCCGCCTCGCGACGAGCGGGGTGCGGGACGAAACGCAGATCCACACCCACATGTGCTACGCCGAGTTCGGCGACGTCCTCGAGAGCATCATCGCGCTGGACGCCGACGTGATCAGCCTGGAGGCGGCGCGGTCGGACATGGCGGTCGTCGGCGAACTCGCCCGGGCCGCCTACCCGGCGGCGGTCGGTCCGGGCGTCTACGACATCCACTCGCCGCGGGTCCCGGACACGGCCGAACTGGTCGCGTTGCTCGACCGCGCGGTCGAACATCTGCCGGCCGACCGGGTCTGGATCAACCCCGACTGCGGTCTGAAGACCCGGACCGAGGACGAGGTCATCCCGGCGCTGACCCACATGGTCGAGGCGGCGCGGCGGATCCGGGACAGGATCGCCGCACCGCGCTGAGACCTGTAGCGGGGCCGATCAGCCGAGGGTGATGATCGACGTACAGGTCAGGGTCCCGGTCACGGTCACCGGCCGGCTCGAGGGTCCGGTCTCGGGGATCAGCCGTCCGGTGAATGCGATCGTCAGCCCGGTGCGCCGGATCGCCGGCGGCGCGCTGACGTGCTGGTCACTCCAGGCGGCACCGGCCGACAGCTGCAGCACGATCCGCGCGTCCGTCGTGTCGTCGGTGCTGACCGCGAGCGTGTCCGGGAGGCCGGCCGCGAGGGTGGTCGATCCCCGGGCCAGGATCCCGGTCGCCGAGTTGGGGCTGTGCACGCAGCTCACCTGGGTGAACCGGAACGTGCGGTCGACGGCGCCGGTCGCCCGGGCGCGGCCGTGCCCGGGCGGGCCGGTCTGCGGCGGCCCGACCGGCAGCCCGCCTCCGCCGGCCGATCCGCCGGCCGGCGTGGAGGAGGCGGACACCGGGCGGATCGCGGCGGCGGAGGTGCGGTGCGTCTGTGCCGCCGTACGGCCGAGCAGCACGAACGCGATGACCGCGGCCAGCCCGCACAGCACGACCACTCGTCGCGACACCTGAACCTCCCCCTCGCTGCCTGAGCACCGAACTCGACGGCAGTGCGGACCTGTGCCAGCGTGGCACGGTCGACCGTGACCGGTCGACCGGACACAGGGGAATGGGCCACATCTGCGGACCTGCAGGTGGGAGCATCACCGCCATGACCGGGCCGGGGGCGGTTGCCGCTGCGGTTCGGCGCACCCACGGCCGGGTCGGCTCGGTCGGTGTGCTGGCGGGCGCGTTGGTCGCCGTCCTGGCGCTCCAGCCGCTCCTGGTCGGGGCGTTCGACGCCCCCGCGGTGCAGGCGTGGGCGACGGTGTTCGTCGCCGTGGTGGTCCAGGCGGTGCCGTTCCTGGTCCTGGGCGTCGTCATCAGCGCCCTGATCGCGACCGTCGTACCGGCGACTTTCTTCGCCCGCGCCCTGCCCGCACGGGCTGCTGCGGCCGTTCCGGTGGCCGGTCTGGCCGGGGTCGTCCTGCCCGGTTGCGAGTGCGCGTCGGTGCCGATCGCCGGTCGGCTGATGTCCCGTGGCGTGGCGGCGCCCGCGGCGCTGGCGTTTCTCCTGTCCGCACCGGCGATCAACCCGGTGGTACTGGTGGCGACAGCCGTCGCCTTCCCCGGTCGTCCGGAGATGGTGCTGGCGCGATTCCTGGCGTCGCTGGCGGCGGCGGTGATTGTCGGCTGGGCGTGGGCGCGCTTCGGCCGGGCCGAGTGGACGCGCACCGTGAGCCGGCCGGTGTCGGTGGACCGCACGCTGGCCGGATTCGCCGCGGCCTGCCGGCACGACTTCGTCAACGCCGGCGGCTTCCTGGTGATCGGCAGCTTCACGTCGGCGACGTTGAACGTCGTCGTACCGCGCACCGTCCTGGACATGGTCGGCACCTCCTGGCTCGCTGTGCCGATGCTCGCCGTACTTGCCGTGGTGCTGGCGATCTGCTCCGAGGCGGACGCCTTCATTGCGTCGAGTCTGACCCAGTTCTCCTTGACCGCCCGATTGGCATTCCTGGTGGTCGGGCCCATGGTCGACATCAAATTGATCGCGATGCAGGCTGGACTCTTCGGCCGGGCGTTCGTCATCCGCTTCGCGCCCCTGGTCTTCGTCGTAGGCATCGCCACCAGCGTCGGGATCGGTGGGTGGTTGCTGTGAACCAGGATGCCCAGAGCCTGCTCGTCGTCCTGGTCGGCGCGGCGGTGACGCGGATCGCGGCGGACGGGTCCTACCAGCTCTACGTCCGCGGCAATCTCCGTCCGTGGCTGCTCATCGCCGGCATCGTGCTCGTCGTGATCGGCATCGTGTCCCTGCTCCGCAGCGACCTGCGCCGCCGCCGCGACGACGACAGCGTCGACGACGGCACTGCCGACGGGCTCACCGCCGGCGACGACGGTCACGGACATGCGCACGGCGGCCAGCGCTGGGTCGCCTGGCTGCTGCTGGCACCGATCATGGTCATCTTTCTCGTCGCTCCGCCGGCTCTGGGCGCCTACACCGCGGCGCATCGAGGGGGTGCGGTCGCGAAGCCGGTGGGCGACAGCACCTTCCCCGCGCTCCCGGCCGGCAGTTCGGTGCCCGACACGCTGCGGGACTTCTCCGAACGCGCCGTATGGGACAAGGGCCGTACCCTGACCGGCCGCACGGTCGCGCTCACCGGGTTCGTCACGCCCCGTTCCGGCGGCGGGATCTTCCTGACCCGCATGATGATCACCTGCTGTGCCGCCGACGCGAGCCCGATCGAGGTCATGGTCACCGGCACCGTTCCGCGGGTGCGGGCCAACGAGTGGCTGAAAATCTCCGGGCGGTACGCGGGACTCGATCGCCGCGACGACGGCGGTGACGGGCCGCTCGCGGTCCTGCGCGCGGTACGGATCACGCCGATCGGCGCTCCGGCCGAGCCCTACGAGTGACCCGCCGCCCGAGGCCTATCTCACGAAGGTCATCTCCGGGAACCGGGTCGAGGGCCCGTCGAGGAGTCCGTCGTCACGGTGGCGCAACCACCGGGCGAAGAACGCCGCGATGTAGGCGCGATCCGCCGCCACGGCGCGGGCGGGATCGACCGTCCCGATCCCTGCGGCGGCATCGGGCGGAAGGGCCACCTGCCGGGCGATCTGCGGCACCAGGGCTTCGGCGTCGGTGTAGGTGCCGTGCGCGGATCCGGTGAGGTACAGGTCGCGGTGCCAACCGTGGCTGGCCCGCCAGAGGGCGGCCCACGACGTGTTGTTCGCCGCGTGCCGGCCGCCCGGTTGGCTGCCGATCAGCAGGAACGGCTTCCGCAGGCCGTGCGCGGCCACCGTCGAGAGGTTCCTGCCGTCGTTGTCCTCGGTGCCGTAGCTCAGCTGGCCGTCCATGTCGATGCCCGCCGTGACCCGCGGGTCGTCGTACATGGTCTGCAGGGCGGTGAAGCCGCCGCCGGACTGGCCGAACATGCCGATCCGGTGCAGGTCGAGGGCGCCGCGGAGCCCGGCCGGCAGCCGCCGGTGCTCGGCGTCGGGGTCGGCGCCGGCGTCGAGCCTGCCCAGCGCGTCGAGCACGAAGCGGGTGTCGTCCTCCCTGGCCCGCACGACCTTGCGGAAGAACGCCGCGGTGAGCGGCTTCCCGCTGGCCAGCATGGCCGGGAAGACGCTGGTCGCCACGTGGCCGTCCGGGAACTGCACCGCGGTCGCGTCGTAGGTGTGGTCGATGGTGACGACGATGTAGCCGCGGCTGGCGAGATCCTCGACCAGGGCGGTGCCCCAGGTGCGCGGGTCGCCGACACCGGGCGAGTAGAGGACGACGGGACGCGGGCGGCGACCACGCTCCACCGGCGCCCCGGCGTGCGCGTCGGTCATGGTCGCCGCCCAGTCGGCGGTCTTCGCCGGGACCCCGGTCGTGTTGAACGCGTCGAAGCCGGCGGCGGCTCCGGGACGCATCTGCGGGGCCCGCGGAAACCGGCCGGCGTCGCGCGCCGGGTACCAGATGCTGGCCATGATCTCCCTGGTCCGGGAGGGCTTCCACGGATCCGGCCGGCCCTGCTGCACGAGGTGCAACTCGGTCGTGCCCACCTCGTCCCGGCCGGTCGGCGCCGGCAGGTGCATCCGCACCAACGACGGTTTCGGCGCGGCCGGCGCGGCCCCAGCCGCAGCAGCCGGGTGCGGCAGCAGAGTCGCGGTGCCGGTCAGGGCCGCACCGGCGGCGACGGCAACGATGCCGGAGATCAGCCGCCGGGCTCGCGGGCGGGCGTTGTCGTTCAGGGTCACAGGAGTCCTTTCACAGCAGTGGAATCGGTGAGATGTCACGAATCCATGCTGGCCGGCGTCCGGCGGCGCCGACATGGTGCAGCTACTGAGGCGCGACGTTCGGTTTACCCGACCCCTGCTCTCCCAGGTCTCATGATCGTGATCGGAAAAGGCCGCGAAACGCCGTACGGATCCGATCAGGATCATGAGCGGCTGGCGGCGGCCCATTTCCCTTGATCAAGAGGGGATTTCCGTGCGACACGCCGACGGAATCCCCTCTTGATCAAGGGCGGGGCAGGGGTGGTCAGCGGCCGGCGTCGGCTTCCGATTCGCGGGTGAGCGCGACGGTCAGCGCGTCCAGAGTGCCGGCCTGGATCGCCCGGTGCGCCGCCTCGGCGTCGCGCCGGCGGCGATGCAGGGCGCTGACCCGGGCCACCCCGACCCGGCGACTGGTCCGGTCCGGTCGTGTGCGCGGGGCCGTGCGGTCCGCGAGACTGGCGGTGCGCAGGTGGGTGTCGGCAGTCGTCCGGGTGACCGGCGCGCACATCGACCGGCCGCATTCATGGAGGACCAACTGGTCCGGTGCCGGGTCGCCGTACCAGGCGAACCAGGAGAACCGATGGGCGGGCCAGGCCCGATCCAGGGCCCAGAACTGGCCGTACCCGTCGCTGTTCGGCGGCCCGATCCACAGGTGACAGCCGCCCGGCACCATCACCACCGACGCGCAGAACCGCCGCCACGTCGGGACATCGACGTGCGGCGGGACGGGCGTGGTGGGCCTGGTCACGACCCCAGGATGAGTCAGCAACTCTGATAACGCAACGGATCCAAACCGTCACTTGCGGTCACAGATCGGCTAAGTCACGGTTGTCCGTCACGGGGCATGTCTGCACCCATATGACGCCGTGGGGTGCAACCCCGACCTGCCAAACAGCTGAGGATGTCGTAGCGTTCGCGGTCGTTGACTGCGCCGAACGAGCGGCGGCGCCGAGAAGGAGGTACCGATGTCTGTGCGTCGACGGGACTTCCTGCGTCTCGCGGGCGGTGGACTCGCCGGGGGTGCGTTGGCGGCCGCCGCCGGGTGTTCGACGACTGCCCGGGCGAGCGGAGGGGCCCGCAAGCTGCGCATCGCCCTCGCGAACTCCTACATCGGCAACAGCTGGCGTATCGAGATGGAGAACCAGTGGAAGGCGGCTCTGCAGATGGAGCCGTTCGCCTCCCAGGTCGACGGCACGATCTACAACGCCAACAACAACCTGCGCGACCAGTCGCAGGAGATGGCCAACCTGGTGTCACTGCAGGTCGACGCCATCGTCATCGACGCCGCGTCCCCCACGGCGCTCAACGGCATCATCGACCAGGCCGTCGCCCACGGCATCCTCGTCATCGCGTTCGACAACACGGTCAGCACCCCGCGCGCGCTGAACGTCAACACCGACCAGTTCAAGTTCGGGCAGCTGCTCGCCGAGCACCTCGCCGGGCTGCTGCACGGCAAGGGCAACATCCTGATGGGTACCGGCGTACCCGGTACGACGGTCGACGCCGACCGCAACGCCGGTGCGCAGAAGGTGTGGAAGAAACATCCCGGGATCAAGGTCGTCAACCAGTTCACGACGATGTGGGACTCGTCCGTGGCGCAGAAGAACACCGCCGCGATCCTGCCCTCGCTGCCCAAGATCGACGGTATCTGGGCGCAAGGCGGCACCGACGGGATCCTGAAGGCCTTCCAGGCGGCGGGTCGGCCGCTGCCGCCGACCTGCGGTGAGTCGGAGAACGGGTTCCGCAAGTTCCTCGCCGGCATGCCCGGCTATCCGAAGGTGCGGGGCCTGTCCATCGGCCAGCCGCCGTACCTGTCGGTCGTGTCCCTCGAGGTCGCCCGGCGGATCCTGCGTCACGAATACCCCCGACACGACGTCGTCCTCCCCTTCCCGTCGGTGACCGACAAGACGGTGAAGGTCGGCCAGACGGTGTTCCCGGGCGTGGCGGACAGCTTCTTCACCGGCTTCACCGACACCGGATCCGATCCGGTCCTCCACATGTGCCTGCAGAGCGCGTTGAAGGGCACCCCCTGCGGACACAGCCTCAACGTCAACCTCCCGAAGGCTGGTCGAGCATGACGACGGAAGACGACCGACGCGGGGCGGCGATCTGCGGGCTGGGCATCACCAAACGGTTCGGCGCAGTGTCCGCACTCCAGGAGGCGACGTTCCGGGCCGACTTCGGCGAGATCCACGCGATCATCGGGGAGAACGGCGCCGGCAAGAGCACGATGATCAAGGCGCTCTGCGGGGTACACCAGCCCGACGGCGGCGAGATCCGGATCCGCGACCGGCAGGAAAAGCTGCGTACACCCGAGGCCGCCCACGAGCACGGGATCGGCGCGGTGTTCCAGGAACTCACCCTGCTGCCGTGGATGACGGTGGCCGAGAACCTCCTGATCCGTCAGGAGCCGCGGCACTTCGGCATCGTGCGTCGTGGCGAACTCGCGCCGCGGGCGGAGGAACTGCTCGCCCAGTACGACGTGCACAGCATCGATCCGCGCGAGGTGGTCGCCAATCTGTCGCTGGCGCAGCGCCAGATGCTCGAGGTCGTCCGCACGATCAGCCGCGAACCGAGCATCCTCTTCTTCGACGAGCCGACGTCGTCCCTCCCCGAGCGGGAGGCCGAGTGGCTCTTCCACCTGCTGCGCCGGCTCCGCGACGAGGGCGCCTGCATAGTCTTCACCTCGCACCGGTGGCGCGAGATCAGCAGCCTCGCCGACCGTGTCACGATCTTCCGCGGCGGCACCGAAGTCGAGACCCGGGAGGAGTTCAGCGAGGACGAGGCGGTCACCCTCATGACCGGTCGCAACGCCGAGGAGCCGGTCGCCGCGCTGACCCCGCTCGAGACGCACGACCCGGTGCTCGAGGTCCGCGACCTGACGGGGGCCGGACTGTCGGGGGTGTCCTTCGCGGTGCATGCGGGCGAGGTGGTCGGCGTCGGCGGCCTGGAGGGTCAGGGACAGCGCGAGCTCTTCCTCAGCCTTTTCGGCGTGCAGCGCGCGCAGAGTGGTGTCATCGAGGTCGGTGGCGCGCCGCGGCGGCTGCGCAGCCCGCGCGACGCCATCCGGTCGGGCATCGCCCTCGTGCCCGAGGACCGCAAGGGCGAGGGCCTGCTGCTCCCGATGTCGGTGAAGGAGAACCTCACCCTCGGGGTGCTGAGCACGCTCTCCCGCGGCGGCTTCAGCAAGCTCCGCGAGGAGCGGAATGTCGCCGAAAGCCTGATGAGCCGGCTCCGGATCCGGGCGCGTGGCTATGCCCAGCCGGTGCGTGGCCTGAGCGGCGGCAATCAGCAGAAGGCCCTGATCGGCCGGTGGCTGCTGACCGATTCACGGGTGCTGCTGCTGTACGACATCACGCGAGGGGTTGATGTCGCCACCAAGCAGGACCTCTACCGGTTGATGGCCGAGCTCGCCGGCCAGGGCAAAGCCGTCCTCTACTACTCCTCGGACACCGAGGAGGTGGCCCGTCATTCGCACCGCGTCCTGGTCATGCGTGACGGTCGGATGGTCGCCGAGCTGACCGGGCCGGACATCGATCCGGAGGCCATTGTGGGGGCCGCCGTACGAGAGGAGTCGAAGTCGGCATGACCGGCATCCCCGTCTTGCAGCAGCGTCGACGACGGAGCCCGACGGCGCACCGGCTGAGTCAGAACGCGCCCCTGCTCCTCGGGGCGGGGCTGCTCGTCCTGATGGTCGCGATCTACCTCGGGCTCTACGGTCACCAGATCGGCAGGCTGCCGGGCAATTTCGAGGTGACGTCGACCGCCGACAACGCACTCCCGCTGGTCTTCGCCGCGCTCGGGCAGTCCCTGGTCCTGCTGACCGGCGGGATCGACCTCTCCGTCGGCGGCGTCATGGACCTCACCAACGGGGTGTCGGCGTTGGAGATGCACGGCAGCACGGGTCACATGCTGCTCTGGGCGGTGATCATCGTCGCGATCGGCGCGGGGGCCGGGCTCTTCAACGGAATGCTGGTGGCCTTCGGGCGGCTGCAGCCGATCCTCGTCACGCTCGGCACGCTGGCCATCTTCCAGGGCCTGGCACTCAAGGTACTTCCCCAGCCCGGTGGTCAGGTCGCGAGTGGCGTGACGTCGACACTCGCCAACCCGGACCAGCCGACGGCGTTCATCGTGATCGCCGTCGGCCTGCTGCTGTGGTGGCTGCTGCGCCGGTCGTCCCTGGGCATCGGCATCTTCGCGATCGGCAACGACCGCCAGGCGGCGCGGGCGAACGGCGTTCCCGTGACCCGCGTGGTCCTCGCCACCTACACGATCTCGGGTGCCTTCGTCGGGTTCGCCGGCCTGCTGCTCGCGGCGCAGACGACCGGGGGCGACCCGACGGCAGGCGACGTCTTCACGCTGATCTCGATCGCCGCGGCGGTGATCGGTGGCGTCAGCCTGGCGGGCGGGCGTGGCAGTGCCGCGGGCGCGATCATCGGCGCGTTCGTCCTGACCGTCCTGGTCAACGTGTTGTTCTTCGGCCACGTCGACCCGCTCGAGGAGCCGCTCTACGAGGGGCTCTTCCTGGTCGTCGCGGCGGCCCTGACCGCATTGGCCGGGGTGCTCTTGAGGAGGAGGTTACGGTGAGCGCCGACGTCGGCAAAGCCACCGATGGCGGCGGGATCGCCGCGCTGTGGGACAGGTTCAAACCGGACCGGCGCAAGGCGCTGTACGGGTTCATCGCCGCAGCCCTGATCTTCGTCATCGGCAATCAGGTGCAGCCCGGCTTCGCCAGTGCGAACGGAGTCAAGACGGTCCTCGTCGTCGCGTCGTTCGTGGCTCTGGTCGCGGCCGGACAGACCTTCGTCATCCTGATCGGGGGCATCGACCTGTCGGTGCCGTGGGTCCTCAACGGCGCCGCGGTGCTGCTCGCGGTCACTGCGGCCGGATCGGATTCCCGCGCCGCGTGGGCCATCCCGCTGACCCTCGCCATGGGGTTGGTGGTCGGGCTGCTCAACGGCCTCGGGGTCGCTTTCCTGTCCATCCCCGCGGTCATCATGACGCTGGGGATGAACGGCGTCATGCAGGGGCTCACGCTGGGCTTCACCGGCGGCTTCACCTGTGGCTCGTGCTCGTCCGCGGCGCCGAGCGTGGTCCACACCGCGGTGTTCGGCAGCGTGCTCGGCATCCCGTCGGTGCTGATCATCCTGTTCGGCGTCGCCGTCGTGGTGACGCTGGTGCTGAGCTACACGACGTTCGGGCGGCACGTCTACGCCATCGGCAACAACGACCGGGCGAGCTACCTGTCCGGCGTCAACGTCAAGATGGTCACGGTCATGCTCTACGGCCTGTCCGGCCTGTTCGCCGCGATGACGGGCATCCTGCTGATGGGATACGGCGGCAAGGCGACCCTCGGGATGGGCGATCCCTACCTCTTCGAGTCCATCGCGGCGGCGGTCATCGGCGGCGTCTACATCCTGGGCGGGCGCGGGCACTACCTCGGGTCGCTCGCCGGCGCCATCATCCTCACCGCGATCATCAGCCTGGCACTGGCCAAGAACATGCCCGACTACGGCCGGAGCATCGTCTACGGCGCGGTGATCCTGGTGATCCTTCTGATCTACGGTCGTGCCGAACGAGAAACCTAGCGTCGCCCGCCCACTCCCTGCCTCGTGACAAAACCCACTAGTAGTGCGTTTTGGTCAGCGACACGCCGTACGACGCGCCCAAAATCCACTACTAGCGGGTTTTGGGCACGGGGGCGGGCCGGTCAGGAGCAGTTCGGCGGGTCGCATCCGGAGCGTCCCGTCAGTCGGCCGGCACCTCACCCGCCCGAACGCCGCGCAGCGCGGCGGGCCGCCGACCGCGGCCAGGCACCAGACGATGTGAGGACGCCACGAATCGCCGCCAGCTCCGCGGGGCACGCCGGGCCGGGCGCCAGCCGAGCGCCGCCCGGGGCCGCGCCGCGGACTCGCGGCCTTCGTCCACCCGATCCTCCATCCGGGGCAGTACGACGACCATGCCGACCACCAGCAGAAGGAAGCTCGCTGCCGCCACCAAGAATGTGGGCACACTGTTCATGTCGATCACGCCGCCTCTCCCCCGAACTCGGCGACCGATGACCACAGTCTGCTGGGGGCGCGGCCCGCGATCGTCACCCCGATGGGGTGAGATCCGGAGCGGGGACGCAGGATCGGCGGCCGGCGATGATGCCGATCCGCTCGTCGTCTTTGTACTGGTGGTCGGCCACCTCGTGCCACTCGAACACCCGGGTGGACGGTTCCCCCGGCCCCCTCGATCTCGGCCCGGGCCGCGGCCCCGACGACGGACGAGGCCCGGTCGACCTCTGGACCGTCCGCTGGCGAGGAAGTCCTCGCGGCGCCATCGCGCCGTACCGCGTCCCCGGCCGGGTGAGCACCGCCCACAGGGGGTCCCGGGTGCCGAAACGTTCCCGGTGGGCGCGCAGGTCGGTCAACTCCACGCCAAGGCCCCTAGGCCACCGGCACCGGCCCGGATCCGCGAGCGGAACCGTAGAAGAACCGTGACCACACAGTGACGTGCGCGCTACGCTCGATCAAGGTTAGGCAGCAGCCGGGGGCGCCGTTCCGCCCGAGGTGACCGGTGGGGGCACCCCCTCCACCGGCCACGCATGTCACCATCAGGGCCAAGGGGGCATCCCGATGTCCGCGGACAGCTCGGAATCCATGCTCGAGTTCGGCTCCTCCGACAATCTCGACCTGTCCGTGAGCAATACCGGCTCCCAACGCCGGATCGACGTCGCCGGGGACCTGGACCTCGCCTCCGCACCGGTGTTCGACGCGTCCATGACCAAGCTGTGCGAGGAACCGTACGGCGCCACCGTCACCGTCGACCTCAGCCGGGTGACCTTCCTCGACTGCGCCGGGCTGGGTGTGCTCGTCGCGCACCACTACGCGCTGCAGGCGGCCGGCGGCCGACTGGTGATCACGCACCCGTCGCTGCGCGCACAGCGGCTCATCCTGCTGAACCGGCTGGACGGCGTGTTCGAGATCCACTGAACCGCACCCGCCGGGCTCACCGCCCGACCGACACCGCCGCGGCCGTCCGCGCGCTCTGGCGGGTGTCCGCGTCGCCGTCCGACTGCTCGCCGTCCGACTGCTCGCCGTCCGACTGCTCGCCGTCCGACTGCTCGTCATCGGCGGAGAGCGCGCGGGCGGGGCCGACGGCGGCGGCAAGCATGCCGGCATTGGGGACGTTGAGGGGGCCGTCGTCGGTCTCCAGGCTCGTGTAGGTCAGCCCCATCCCGGTGACCGTGGCCTCGAAGAGGCCACCGAGCATGCCGGATCGCACCCTGATGTGGTCACCGACGGTGAACGGACGGGCGATCAGCAGCACGAGCCCGGCGAAGATGTTGCCGAGCGACTGCTGGGCGGCGATGCCGAACACGACCCCGGTCAGCGCCCCACCCACCAGGAGGTGCTGCACCGGCACCGCCAGCAGATCGAGCGCGATGAGCAGGACGATCAGGTAGCAGACGAGGGTGATGAGCAACCGGACCACGGACGCCGCGGCCGGCCCGGCCCGGGCGCCCACCACCCGGGCGATCTCCCCGGCGGCGCTGCGCGTGGCGAGGATCGCGAGCACGAGGAACACCGCGGCCCCGATGATCGCCACCAGCCTGCTCTGCAGCGAGTGGGCATGCACATCCCCGAAGCCCGACGCGGCGGTCATCGCCGCCAGCGCGCCGAAACCGCACGCGGCGGCGCGACGGAAGTCCGCCCGCCGGACCAGGTTCAGCGGTCGGGCAGGGACAGTGGCGCGTAGGTCGCTCCATCGGTATCGGGGCACGTCCCCAGTACTACCGCACGGATACGACCGCGCTCATCCGCCCCCCGGACCACGGCTCAGGTCGTTGACCACAGTGAATCGGTACCATCGCAGTGCGTTGCCTCCGCGCGCGGCGGCGAGTTCGATCTCCCCGAGTCCGACCTCGGCCAGTGCCGCGGACAGGTCGTTCCAGGCCTGCTGATAGCTGCGCCGCAGGACGACGACCGGCCAGTTGCTCGCGAGCAGCAGCCGATCCGACCCGAAGCACGACACCACCCGGCGCAGATACGGAAGGAGTGACGTCGGCGACCAGTCGGGCCAGTCGGTGAGCACGTCGATGCCGAGTGACACCTTGATCGCGACGTTGGGTAGCGCCGCCAGTGACGCGATTCCGTCCGCCCACGGCTGCCAGGCACCGGACTCGACCGGCGGCCGGGCCAGGTGGTCGACGACGACACGGAGTTCGGGTACGGCGCGGGCCACCGCGGTCACCTGGCGCACCTGCTCGGGGGTGACCGGGACGACATCCCAGGACAGGTCCCGATCCGCGACGGCCCGCAGGAGTTCCCGGGTCGGCGGTGCGCTCAACCAGTCGCTGCTGTCCCTGCCGATCAGGGTGCGCACCCCGCGCACGATGGGCCTGCCGCCGAAGGCGGCGAGGATCCGTCGGGCCGCAGCCGGGTCCTGCAACGGCAACCAGCCGACGACGGCTGCGACGTACGGTGCGTACGCGGCAAAGTCGAGCAGCCTCGCGTTCTCCGCCTCGGAGTCGACGGACTGGATGAGGACGCCGGCGTCGACGCCGGCGGCGGCGAAATCGCCTGCGAGTTCGCCGGGCAGGAAGTCCCGGGCGATGGCGCCGTGCCGGTGGTCCCGCCAGGACTGATGGTGTTCGCCGTAGCGCCAGAAGTGGTGGTGCGCGTCGACGACCGGCGGCAGTCCGTCGAGTCGTGTGCTCGTCACCGGATCACCTCCCCTTCCACTCCGGCCGACGCTTGTCGAGAAAGGCCTGTACGCCCTCGCGGAAGTCGGCGCTGCCGTAGCAGGCTGCGAAGACGTCGTCGAAGTCCACCTTGCCGGACCGGGCACGCAGCCGCCGGTCGGCCTCCTTGACCGCCGCGACGCTCATCGGTGCGCAGCGCAGGATCTGCTCGACGACCTCCGAGGTCCGCCGATCCAGGTCCGCCCGGTCGACCACTTCGTGCACGAGGCCGGCCCGGCGGGCCTCGTCGGCCCCCATCAGTCGGGCGGTCAGGAGCATGGCCAGTGCTCGCGGCCGGCCGACGGCGGCATACAGCCGGGCGACCACGGTCGGCGGCAGGCAGTTCCCGACGGTGCGCGCGACCGGTGCACCGAAGACCGCGTCCGGTGTCGCGAGGACGAGATCGCACATCGTCGCGAGCGCGAGGCCGGCGCCGACCGCCGGCCCCTCGACCACTCCGACGACGGCGATGTCCAGTGCGGCAAGGCCATCCAGCACCTGCGCGACGCGGGCCTCGTAGCGCACCCCGTCCGCACCGCCGGCGAAGTCGGAGAACTGCCTGATGTCGGTTCCGGCGGCGAACGCCGCGCCGCCGGCGCCGCGCAGGATCAGCACCCGCAACGACGGATCGCCTGCCACCGCGCCGCACGCGGACTCCAACTGGTCGTACATCCGCCAGGTCAGGGCGTTGCGGGCCTCGACGTTCGACATCGTCACGTGAGCGACCGGACCGTCGACCACGAGTTCAACCGCGTCAGTCACCACGGTCACCGGGTGCAGGGTTGTCGAGGCCGCCACGGCCAGGCATGCCCAGCTCGGTGAAGACCTCGGCGGTGTGCTCACCGAGCAACGGCGGATGCCGCACGATCACCGCGGGCGTCCGGCTGAACTTGACCGGCGACCCGAGCACCCGGATCCGTCCCTCCACCGGATGGTCGACCTCCTGCACCATGCCGCGCGCCTTGGCGTGCGGGTCCTGGTCGAGGATCTGGGCGTAGTCGAGTATCGGACCCGCCGCGACACCGGCGGAAAGGAGCCGGCCGACCCAGTGTTCCGTGGTGTCCTCGGCGAGCCGCTCCTCGAGCACCTTGCGCAGTTCGGCCCGGTGCCGCATCCGGCCGGCGTTCGTGGCGAACCGGTCGTCCCCGATCAGGTCCTCGGCCCCGAGCGCCCCGCACAGCCGCTCCCACAGCCGCTGGTTGTTCGCCCCGACCGTGAGGTGGCCGTCACCGGTGCGGAAGACCTCGTACGGCGCGGACATCCGGTTTCCGGAGCCGAGCCGCTGCGGGACCGCTCCGGTGGCCCAGTACTCCGTCGACTCCCACACCGACATCGCCAGCACCGCCTCGTAGAGGGAGGTCTCGACGTACTGCCCCTCGCCGGTGCGGACCCGGTGCAGGCAGGCAGCCAGGATGCCGTAGGCGCAGAAGAGTCCCGCCCCGAGATCGCCCACCGGGAGCCCGCACTTCACCGGAGGCCCGTCCGGGTCCCCGGTCACGCTGATCGCGCCCGCCATGCCCTGGGCGATCAGGTCGTAGCCGGGCCGGGACGAGTAGGGGCCGCTCTGCCCGAACCCGGAGATGCTCGCGTAGACCACCGCCGGATTGGTCGCCGAGATCGTCGGGTAGTCGACGCCGAGACGAGCGGAGACACCGGGCCGGAAGTTCTCGACCACGACGTCCGCGGTCTCGACCAGCCGGTGCAGATCCGCCCGGCCGGACTCGGACCGCAGGTCGATGCAGACGCTGCGCTTGTTCCGGTTGAGGGCGAGGAACGCGGCGCTGTCCTCCCCCTTGCTCGGGTAGCCCCACGACTTGCGGGTCTGGTCACCGACGCCGGGAAGCTCGACCTTGATGACGTCGGCTCCCAGGTCGGCGAGCAGCATGGTGCAGAACGGCCCGGCCATGACCTGGGTCAGGTCGACGACCCGGATTCCGTCGAGTGCGCCGTCGGTCATTCGTGCCTCCTGTCAACCCTGCTGGAGATCAGCGTCCGCCTCCTTGAAGAAAGAATCGACCGCCTGCGCGACCGTCTTGCGCCCGAACGAGATGTCCTGGTAGGCGCGGGTGTAGGCATCGGAGAACACGCTCGTGTAACCCGAGGGGTAGACGATCACCGGAGCCTTGTGCTGGACGATCTCGTCGTAGACCTGCAGCTCCTCCTTCTTGTCCGGCGTGGTCTTCGGGTCGTTGATCTGCGCGTCGAGCAGCTTGGTGACGGTCACCGCGCCGTTGTCCGAGGAGAATGCCTTGGCACCCTCGGCGTCGTTGGTGAAGAAGTTGATGAACGACGCGGCGGTCGGCACGTTCGCGCAGTTCGCCGAGATGGAGAGCCCCGAGGTGATAAGCACGTTTCCCAGGCCGGCGGAGCCGAACGGGTGGGTCGTGATCGCGAGCTTCCCGCCCTTGACACCGTTGATCGCGTTCTGCGCGTCCTCGAGGGCGTTGCCGGGGGTGGTGGCGCTCATCACCTTTCCCTGGGCCATGAAGCTCTGCTCCAGAGGCGTGTCGGTGCCCTGGTCGGCCTGCGCCGCGGCCGAGATGGTCGCCCCGGCCTTGCGCAGCTTCTCCCACATGTTCCAGTACTTGATGAGCATCGCCTTGGAGAAACCCAGCTTGTCGCCCTTGAACAGCGAAGCGCCCTGGCTCTGCGTGTAGGAGATGAAGACATCGGCGTTGCCGCCGTCGAGGTTGCTGGCCGCGACCCCCTGCGGCAACGTCGACTTGGCCTGCATCAGCCAGTTGCTGTACCAGTCCCAGGTGAAGTTCTTCGGCGGGGTCGGCAGGCCGGCCTTCGCGAGGATGGTCTTGTTGTACATGATGCCGTCGAACGCCGCGCCGTACGGGATCATGTAGAGCTTCCCGTCGGTTCCCCGGCCCGTGTCCAGGACGTTCTTCGGGATCCCCGACACGTCGATGGCCCCGGACTTGACCATCTTGTCCAGCGGCATCAGGGTGTGCCGCTTGGTGTAGTCGTTGAGCTCACGTGCCTGCATCTGCGGCACGCAGGGCAGGTTCTTGCCGGCAGCCTCGACGTTGAGCTTCTCCCAGTAGGCGCCGAAGTCGCTGCTCTGACCGTTGACCTTGACCTTGGGATGGGCCTTCTTGTACAGCGAAATGACCGCGTTCGTCTTCTCGTTCCGGCTGGCACCGCCCCACCAGGCATAGTCGATCGCGCCCTGCGCTGCGCCCGTGCCCTTCTGCCCCTCGACCGAGCCGCTCTGCGAGGTGCCGTTGCACCCCGCGACGGTCAGGGCGGCAACGGTGAGGCCGATGGTCAACCCGGCGATACGACGTGTGGTCCTGCGAGCGCGCATCACTTCATCTCCTTCGCGCTACTTGAGTCCGGTGGTGGTGATGCCCTGGGTCAACATCCGCTGGGCCGCGAGGAAGAACGCCACGAGCGGGACGAGGGAGAGCACAGCCATGGCAAACAACGATCCGTACGACGACCGTCCGGTCGCGTCGATGAACATGTTCAGTCCCAGCGGGACGGTGTAGAGCTGCGTCTTGCTCAGATAGAGCAGCGGGCCGAGGAAGTCGTTCCACGACGCGATAAAGGTGAACATTGCGGTCGTTCCCATCGCCGGCAGCGACAGCGGCACGATGATCCGGCGGAAGATCTGCCAGTGGTTGCAGCCGTCGACGCGGGCCGAGTCGTCGAGCTCTCTCGGTAGCGCGCGGATGAACTGGACGTTGAGGAAGATGAAGAACGCGTCGGCACCGAGGAACTTCGGCAGGACCAGCGGAAGGTAGGTGTTCAGCCAGGACAGCTTGTCGAAGAGGATGTACTGCGGCACCAGGGTCACGTGGTAGGGCAGCAGGATCGTCGCCATCAGGATCGCGAAGAGCACCCGCTTGAGCGGAAAGTCCAGGCGTGCGAAGGCATAGGCAGTCAGGGTGCAGGCGAACACGTTGCCGGCCACGGCGAGCAGCGCGACGACGGCGGAGTTGAGGAAGAACCGCGAGAAGTGCAGCGACTGGGCGGGATTGAGCCCGTGCCGGTAGTTGTCGAGCGTGAAGCGCCCGAAGAGACCGAGCGTGCTGAGCACCTGGTTGTCCGGCCGGAAGGACGCGGCGACGAGCCAGGCGACCGGATAGAGCAGGAAACAGAGAAGGACGATCGTGGTGAGGTGTCTGGCCAGGGCACGCACCAGTCGGCTCTTCGACGGCTGGGTCATCAGCCGCACGCCGACCCCGCGGGTGCGCGTCTCCAGCGTCTGGGCGCTCATGCCTCGTCTCCGTAGTGCACCCAGAATCGCGCGGTCGAGAACGCGATCGCCGTGAATACGGCGAGCGCGGCGAGCAGCAGCCACGCCATCGCCGCGGCGTATCCCATCTGGAAGTCCACGAATCCCTTTTGGTAGAGGTAGAGCGTGTAGAAAAGGAGTGAGTCCGACGGGCCGCCGCTGCCCCCGCTCACGACGTACGCACCGGTGAACGCCTGGAAGGCGTGGACGGTGTCGAGCAGCACGTTGAAGAAGATGAGCGGTGTGAGTTGCGGCAGGGTGATGTGCCAGAACCGCTGCCACGCGTGCGCCCCGTCGACCGCCGCCGCCTCGTAGAGGTTCGCCGGCACCTGGCGGAGGCCCGCCAGGAAGATGATCATCGTGCTGCCGAAGGCCCACAGGTTCAAGGCGATGATCGCGTAGAGCGCGGTCCCGGGATTGCCGACCCAGCTGCCGTGGTGGAGCCCGACGAGGTTCAGCGCCCGGTTGACGATGCCGAAGGTGCCGAAGACCTGCTTCCACAGGATCGCGATCGCGACACTGCTGCCGATCAGCGACGGGACGTAAAACAACGTCCGGTAGACGCCGAGCAGGCGGATGCCCCGATTCAGGAACATCGCCAGGGCAAGCGACACGAGGAGGACCAGCGGCACGGAGACGAGAACGAACTCGAGCGTGACCCGGACCGACTGCCAGAACCGCGGATCGGCGCCGAACATGCGACGGAAGTTCGCCAGGCCGACCCACTTCGGCGGGCTGAGCAGGTCGTAACGGGTGAACGCGAGGTAGAGCGAGAACAGCATCGGCCCCAGGGTGATGACGACCAGTCCGAGCAGCCACGGCGCCAGGAAGGCATACGCGGTGAGCGCCGACCGCCACTTCCGCTTGGGCCGCAGAGACTTTTCGCCGACGGGTGCAGCTGCCCGCGCGTCGTGTCCGGCGACGGTGTCTTCGTAGGTAGTCATCAGCCGATCCCGGTCCGGTCAGGCCTCATCGGGGCGGGAGGCCCGGGCGGCATGGGCCTCGACCCGCTCGGCGAGCCCTCGGGCGAGAAGGTGCGCCACCGGCGCGGCGATACCCGCGTCGTCGGCGGCGGTGACGACCTCCTGCAGATCCTTGCTCCACGGGCGCTTGCCGACCGGCACCTGCGCCGCGTCGTAGGCGTGCGCCACGTCGTCGAAGAAGCCCCAATGCCTGGCGACCCACGAGTCGCCGGTACTGGTCCGCACGGCCTCCAGTACGTCGTCCGCGCCGACCTCGTACTCCGCAGCGAGGTCGAGCGCCTCGTACGCTCCGGCGAGGCTCGCGAACATCATGAGCTGGTTGGCGAGCTTCGCCACTGCTCCCGAGCCGGCCGGTCCGACATGGACGACGGTGCTCGCGACCGCGTCGAGGTAGACCTTCGCGCCCCCGACGGCCGACTCCGAGCCGCCCGCCATCAGCGTCAGCGTGCCCTCGCGGGCGCGTTCGGCTCCCCCGCTCACCGGTGCATCGATCAGCGCGATCCCGACCGCCCCGGCCCGCGCGGCGAGCCGCTGGACGGTGCCGGGCAGCACGGTGCTGTGCACCACGACCGACGATCCGGGCTTGAGGGCGTCCAGCAGCCCGTCACCCTCGAGGATGCCGACGACCGCGTCGTCGTCAGGCACCGCGAGCGCCACGAGCCGGCACGGGGCCAGGTCGAGCACGGCGTCGGCCACGGTGGCGCCGTCGCCGGCGCAGTCGCGCATCCGGTCGGCGGCGACGTCGTGGACATGGACGGGCCATCCCTCGTCGACGAGATGCCGTGCCATCGGCATCCCGAGGTTGCCCAGCCCGGCAAAGCCGATCGGGTCCGAACCGGTGAGCGGGGGCATCGGCTCTAGTTGACGGTCTCGTCGAGCGGCCAGCCGAGCCGCTCGTAGAGCTTGCGCCGACCGACCTTGTCGTTCTCGAATTCCTGGCGGGCGAACTTCGCCACGATCTCGGCATGCTCCACCGGTACGACGATCACGCCGTCGCCGTCGGCCACGACGATGTCGCCGGGGCGGACGAGCACCCCGCCGATGTTCACCGGCACCTGGGCGGCGTCGAACTCGATCCGGCCCTGGACCATGGCCTGGGCGCGGGTGCGGCAGAAGATCGGGACCTTCTGCAGGATGCACTCGTCGCGGTCCCTGACGCCGCCCGAGGTCACGATCCCGGCGGCACCCGAGGCGTACCACTCCAAGGAGTTGTTGGAGCCGATCTCGCCGACCGCGACGTTCGGCGGGGACTCGACGACGACGACCTCACCCGTGCTGAGGTGCTGGCCGAGCTTGTACGAGTACAGCTCCTTGTACCAGTAGTTGTAGGCCCATTCCGTGTACTCGTCCGGCGACATCGGCGGGACGTTCTTCTCCGACAGCCGATGCCGCACGGTGTGCGCCGGCCCGCACAGCTTCGCGCCCTGGAACATCGGCGCGATCTCCGGAGCCACCGTTCCCTTGCCGTGCAGCCCGGCCCAGTCCATGCCGTCGCGCACGTCGGCGACCCGTACGCCCTCGAACAGCCGTGCCACGTCTGCGGTGTCCACGGGACCTCCTCCCCGGCCAAGGCCGGCATCGATGTTGGCCAGCCGGCGGACGCCGGCAGTTCTGCTCAGCCGGCGGACGCCGGCAGTTCTGCTCAGCCGGCGGACGCCGGCAGTTCTGGTCCTCCGGCCACCGGCCGGCGCAAGTCGTCCTGGCCCCCGCCGGTTCTTCTGGTCACCGACGACAGCCGGAGTCTCCGGTCCGCCGGTTCGGCCGACGGCTCCTTCGCCCCACCTGAACGTCGGCGGCGAACCCGTCCTCAGGCCCAGCCGCGGTTGCCGGGCTATTGTCTACAACAGACGAAGAGCGCCTGGCAAGAGCCAGGGAGAACAATGGCGGAAATCGCCGCAGGCAGGACAGGAGATCTCGTGCGCACCAACCAGCCGCGCCCCGACGACGACGCCCTCGGCGGGGACGGCGCGGGCCCGCGCCTGAACCCGCCGAGCCTCGTTCAGCTCGCCGCCGAAGAACTCCGCCGGCTGATCCTGTCCGGCGACCTGCGCCCGGGCGAGCGGCTCATCGAGGAGCGGCTCACCGAACGCCTCGGAATCAGTCGTCCGCCGTTGCGGGAGGCGATGCGGCTGCTGCAGCGGGAAGGTCTCATCCTCACCGCGCCGCGCCGCGGTGCGACCGTCACCCGGCTGTCCGAGTCGGACGTGCTCGAGATCCTGACCCTGCGGTCGGCGCTGGAACGGTTGGCCGTCGAGCTGGGCGTGCCAGTCACCTCACCCGACGGGTTGCAGCGCTGTCGCGCCGCCATCGACGACATGGCGGCGTGCGCCGCAAGGGGCGACCGCGCCGGCCTGGTCGAGCGGGGTTACGTTTTCCATCACGCGATCATCGCCCTGCCCGGTCACCGTCGACTGGAGGAGGTCTACCGGTCGCTGCACCAGCAGCTTCTGCTCTGCATGGCGATGAACCTGCACACCAGGGAGCACTACTTCGAAGACCTTGCCAAGCACGTCGAGCGGCACCGGTACCTGTTGGAATTGATCGAGGCCGGCGACCCGCAGGCGGTGCTCACCGAGTTGGCGGCGCACGGTGAGCGCTCCTTCACCCACCCACCCGAGCGTCCCGAGAAGGTGAGGAACCGATGACGAGCACCAGCGCACCCGTGGCCGAGCTGCAGGACGCCCTTCCGGCCGCGAGCCTGGTGACCGACCCGGATCTGATGGAGAGCTACCGGCGGGACAACGCCGATCTCGCCGAGGCGGGGATGCCGCTCGCGGTGGTTCTCGCCCGGTCGAGCGAGGAGGTCGCCGCGGCGCTCCGCTGGGCGACCGCACACCGGGTCCCGGTCGTGCCGCGCGGTGCCGGGTCGGGCCTGTCCGGCGGCGCCAGCGCCGTCGAGGGCGGGCTGATCCTGTCGCTGATGCACATGGACCGCATCCTCGAGATCAACCCCGATGACCAGCTGGCCGTCGTCGAGCCGGGGGTGATCAACGCCGACATCGGCCGGGCCGCGGCCGAGCACGGCCTGCGCTACCCGCCCGACCCGTCCAGCTTCGAGATCTCCACCATCGGCGGCAACCTCGCCACCAACGCCGGCGGACTGCGGTGCGTGAAGTACGGCGTGACCCGCGACTCGGTGCTCGGCCTCGAGGTCGCGCTGATGGACGGGCGGGTGATCCGCACCGGCGGCCGCACGATCAAGAGCGTGGCCGGCTACGACCTGACCCGTCTCTTCGTCGGGTCGGAGGGGACGCTCGGCGTCATCACCGGGGCGACGCTTCGGCTGCGACCCCTGATCGTCGGCGAGCCGGTGACCTTCGTGGCGTCGTTCAGCTCGCTGGTGGCCGCCGGCGACGCCGTGTCCCGGATCATCCGGGCCGGCCTGACGCCGAGCCTGCTCGAACTGATGGACCACACCAGCATCAACCTGATCGAGGACTATCAGCGGATGGACCTCGACCGCAGCGCCGCCGCCCTGCTCATCGGCCAGGCCGACTCACCGCAGTCGGCGACCGAGGCCGAGGCGATGGCCGAGTGCGCGCGTGCCGCCGGTGCCGACCTCGTCGTCCAGTCCAGCGACGCGACCGAGGCGGAGTTGCTGCTCGAGGCGCGCCGGCAGCACTACCACGCGGTCACCGCACAGGGCGCGACGCTGATCGACGACGTCGGCGTACCGCGCAGCAAACTGGCGGCGTTGCTGGGCGGCATCGAGCAGGTCGGCAAGGAGTACGGCGTCACGATCGCCACCGTCGGACATGCCGGCGACGGCAACGTGCACCCGACGATGGTGTTCCCGCACGGGGACGCCGACGCCATCCGTACCGCCGAGCGCGCCGCCGAGGAGATCTGCCGGCTGGCACTGCGGCTGGGCGGCACGATCACCGGTGAGCACGGCGTCGGGTCGTTGAAGCGCACCTGGTTGCACGGCGAGATCGACGACGACACCTACGCCGTACACCGGGCGATCAAGGCGACCCTCGACCCGCATGGCCTGCTCAACCCCGGCAAGGCCATCTAGCCGGCCACGTCATTCCGCGTCAACGTGACGTTGAGGCGGCTCAGCGCGTGAACGTGACGTTCAAGCGGAATGGCCGCGGCGCCCATTCCGCGTCAACGTGACGTTGCACGCGGAATGGGTGGGGGCGGCGGGCGCGGGGGCTACCCGTCCGTCGGGGTGATGTCGGTGTCGTCGGGGCTGCGGTGCGGCAGCCGCTCGGCGGGGATCTGACCCATCCGACCGCCCTGGAAGTCCTCGAGGGCCTGGACGATCTCGTCCTTGGTGTTCATCACGAACGGCCCGTAGTGCACCACCGGCTCGCGGATCGGCCGGCCCCCGAGGACGAGCACCTCGAGGTTGGGCGTGTGGCTGTCCTGGGCGGCGTCGGCGGTCACCGTGATCGCGTCGCCGGCGCCGAAGCGGGCGAGCTGCCCGGTCTCCACCGGCCGGCCCTCGTCGCCTGCCGTGCCCCGGCCCGCCAGGGTGTAGACCAAGGCGTTGAAGTCCGCGCGCCACGGCAGGGTCAGCTTCGCCCCGGGGCTGATCGTGGCGTGCAGCAGGCTGATCGGCGTGTACGTCGACCCGGGGCCGGCGTGCCCGGCGACCTCGCCCGCGATGACCCGGATCAGCGCGCCGCCGTCGGGCGAGGACAGCAGCGTCGTCTCTCGGCCGCGGATGTCCTGGTAGCGCGGCGGGTTCCACTTGCTGTCCCGGGGCAGGTTGACCCATAGCTGGACCCCGTGGAAGAGCCCGCCGGAAACCACGAGCTGCTCCGGCGGAGCCTCGATGTGCAGGATCCCGGCGCCCGCCGTCATCCACTGCGTGTCGCCGTTGGTGATGAGCCCGCCGCCCCCGGTCGAGTCCTGGTGCTGGAAGATGCCGTCGATCATGTAGGTGACGGTCTCGAAGCCGCGGTGCGGGTGCCAGGCGGTGCCCTTGGGCTCACCCGGTGCGTAGTCGACCTCTCCCATCTGGTCCATGTGGACGAACGGGTCGAGGTCGCGCATGCTCACGCCGGCGAACGCCCGGCGTACCGGGAATCCTTCGCCCTCGTAGCCCTTCGGCGCGGTGGTGACCGACACCACGGGACGCTGGGTGACGGTGGTCGGGTCGACCTCTGCGACACGGGGCAGGGCGAGGACGTTGGACACGGTTACGGCGGGCATCGCGGTCTCCTTCGTCAGCGTGCGGGCTGCTGCGCTGTCGCCGTCCCAACCGTAGTTGCGCGCGCAACATTCCGCGTCGGCACTCCCTGCCATCCTCGCTCGGTACGGTGCTGGCCATGGCTGATCTCACCGAGCGGGCCGATCTCACCGGACGGGTGGTCCTGGTTGCCGGCGGCGCCGGGGCGGTCGGCGAGGGCATCGTCGCGGCGATGCTCGGCGCGGGCGCCCAGGTCGTCGTGCCGTCCCGCACCGCCGATCGGGTGGCGGCGTTGCGCACCCGGCTCGGTGAGCCGGCCGGGCTGCACGGCGTGGTCGGCGACGTCGGTGCGCCGGACGGAGCCGAGCGGGTGGCCGCGGCCGCACTCGCGAAGGGCGGACGGCTCGACGCGGTGGTCGCGGCGGTGGGCGGCTGGTGGCAGCGGTCGGACCTGGTCGACGTCGATCCGGCCGAGTGGCGCCGGGTGCTGGAGGCCAGCCTCACCACGCATTTCCTGTTGATCCGGGCCCTGCTCCCCCGGCTGCGGGAGCAGGTCGGATCGTCCTACCAGCTGGTGGTGGGTGACACCGCCGAGTCGCCGGTGCCCGGAGCGTCGCTGTCGACCGTTACCGCGGCCGGTGTCCTCGGCCTGTTCCGCGCCGCCGCGGCCGAGGAGCGGGTCGTCCGGGTGAACGCCCTCTATCTGGCTCCGGTGCTGACGCGCAACCGGCCGACCGGCCCGGCCGGCTGGCTGACCGCCGAGGAGGTCGGTGTCTACGCCGCCTGGCTGGCCAGCGACGCGGGCGCCGCCGTACGCGGCGAGATCGTACGGCCGGACAAGAGCGGCCCGCACTAGGCCGAGATGCGCCGGCCGCCGGTGTCGCTAGGCCGAGATGCGCCGGCCGCCGGTGTCGATCTCGCCGTGGTCGGCCAGCCAGGCCACCGCCTCGCGGACCGCCTGCAGGGAGCTGTAGCGCGGCGCGTAGCCGAGCATCTGCCGGGCCTTGTCGATGCTGATGCTCGGGCTGTGCGCGATGTGGTCGTAGGTCCCCTGCGCATCGGCGCCGTCGAGGGTGGTCTTCCACTCGTCGAACGGGAGGTAGGACAGCTTGGCCTCGTGACCGAACCAGCCGGAGACGGCCTCGGCGTAGCCGCGCAGCGTGATCGCCCGCGGCGAGCAGACGTGGAAGCTCTCGCCGACCGCGGCGCTGCGGCGTTCCATCGCGGACTGGAAGGCCTGCGCGACGTCGTCGGCGTGCACGTGGTGGACGGTCTCCATGCCGAAGTTGGGCAGGGTGAGCCGCTCGCCCCGGGCGAGGACGCCGAAGACCTCCGGGTTGAAGTGCCCGGCCGGGTTGACCGCGGGCCACCCCGGTCCGACGATGTGGCCGGCGTGCAGGATCGTGGCCGGAACGCCGCCGCCGCGGGACTCGCGCAGCAGGTAGTCCTCGATGGCCGCCTTGTTGACGCCGTAGTCGCCGAACGGGCGGCGCGGTGCGTCCTCGGTCACCGGAACCTCGGTCGACGGGCCGTGCACCCAGATCGTGCCGCAGTGCAGCAGGTGCCCGGTGTGCCCGCGCACCGCCTCGACGAGTGCCCGTGCGCTCTGCGGGGTGAAGCAGACGAGATCGATGACGGCATCGGCGTCCATGGCGGCGATCCGCGGGCCGAAGGTGCCGGCCGCGTCCTCCGCGTCACGGTCCACCTGCAGGCGGCGTACCTGGTCCCAGGTGCCGTCAGGATGGTAGGGCTCGCGCGTCCCACGGGCCAGAACCGTGACCTCGTGTCCCATCCGGACCAGCCGCGGGACGAGGTAACTGCCGATATGCCCGGTCCCACCAATCACGACCACCCGCATGCCGTCCTCCTCACCGTCGCCCGATCGAAGGGTCCTTTCTACCAAGCGGTGCCGCACCCGGCACACCGGCCGTATCCCACGCCCCGAACAAGCGCACTAGTAGTGCGTGACGGGGCCGGCGTACGGCGTGTCGCTGACCACAACGCACTAGTAGTGCGTTTGTTGGGCGCCGCAGAGACTCGCCGCCGCCGCCCCCGGCCCGCCCGGCGGGCGGGGCGTGGGCAGCCGTTCTCAGTCCGGTGCTTCGCGGACGGCGGCGTCGATCTCGGCAACGAGATCCCCCGGCGATACGGCGACCAGGTCGGCCCACCACCGCCGTCCGAGCAGCCAGGCCGACCGGTACGCCGCCCGCAGCTCGGCCGGGTCGAGCCGGGCGGATACGCCGGCCAGCGCCGCCAGGTCCTCCGGCGGCAGCTCCTGCTCGGCCAGCCGGGACGGGGTCAGCCACCGCCGGGTCGCCCCGCGCCGCAGCCGGGCCATCCACAACAGGTGCCGGCGGACGTGCGACATCGCATCGTAGGCGCGCTCGATCTCGCCGCGGGCCAGCACGTTCCAGCCGAGCAACCAGGCGTTGGCGAACCGCCCGCACACCGTCGCCCGGCCCGCCGAATCGGTCGGCACCGGCGGGTGCACCGGCAACCCGGCGAGGATCGAGGTCAGCTCACCGGTCCGGTCGACGAGCACCATCTGCGCGACGTCGGCGCCCCGGCCCGGCCACTGCGCCACCTCCGCGACCGCACCTGCGGGCCGCACATGGAACTCGCCGCGCAGCAGACCCGGGAAGAAGGCGACCACCGCGTCGTACTCGTTGAGCACGGTGTACGTCGCCGGCGCCACCTCGCGGATCCATGCGTCGGTGTCGAAGCCGGGATCGTCGACGAAGATCCAGAACTCCGCGTCGGAATAGTCATCGTCCCGGCCCTGGGGCACCGACCCGTAGGTCAACGCCGCCCGGATCCGCGCATCGGCGGCACACATCGCACCGACCCGCCGCACCATGCGCCGCGCCGGGCCGTCGACCGTCACGGCCCGTCAGGCTAGCCCACGTCGAGCCCCGGGTCGTCCCTGCTGAGATCATGGACGATCGTGGGGAAGGCGACCAGCAACACGACGCGCCGGCGACGGGGCGGGTCCGCGCCGACCTACACCGCGATCGAGGCGCCGACGACCTACTCCCTGGCCCGGGTCGAACCGGACCCGAGCACGCCCTCCGGGCGGCTGCTCTTCCTCGACGACATCGAGTGCTCCTATGTCGACCTCGAGGACCCGACCCGGCTGGAGTTCGGCTACGTACGCCGGCTGGCCGACGCCATCGACCTCGTCTTCCCGGCCGAGCCGTCCCTGCGGGTCACCCACCTCGGGGGCGGCGGGTTCACGCTGCCCTCCTACCTCGCCGCGAGCCGGCCCGGCTCGCGGCAGATCGTCTACGAGTACGACGACGCGCTGGTCGAGTTGGCCCGCGGTGAACTCGGGCTGCGCACCTCCGCGCGGCTGCGGGTCAAGGTCGGCGACGCCCGCGCGCGACTGGCCCGGCGTTCCGCGGAGTCCGCCGACGTCGTGGTCGGCGACGCGTTCGAAGGCAGGACGGTCCCCCGGCACCTGGCGACGGCGGAGTTCCTCGCGGTGGTACGCCGGACCGTCGGTCCGACCGGCCTCTACGTGCTCAACGTGATCGACGACCCGCCGCTGGCCTTCGCGCGCTCCGAGGCGGCCACCCTGCTGCGGGGATTCAGACACGTCGTCCTCACCGCCGACGCCGACGTCCTGCGCGGCAAGGCGTCGGGAAATCTCGTCTTCGCCGCCTCGGACCGACCCCTGCCGGTCGCCGAGCTGACCAGACGGGCGTCGAGGGGCGTCCTGCCGGACCGGGTGCTGGACCGGCCGGTGGTGAGCCGGTTCGCGGGCACCGCTGCGCCGCTACGCGACGCCGATTGAGCCACGACCGGCACTGCGACCGGAGAGCGCCGGTACCAGGCCGTGGGCCCATACGGCGCAAGGCGCGTGGCGATCGGACTGTGCGCCCATGCGTTTCACCCGATATCGCGCCCGCACGGCAAGTCCCCAAAGGACGTATCAGCTGCGTATAAACGCAGCTCCGGAGCGCTCCGGTGGTGGCGCGCGGGCCTGCGCAGCACCGACACTGGGGTGGAAGGCGGTGAGGGCGCACGATGGGCGGAAAGCGCGGTTTGCTGAGGGTCTATCTGGGTGCTGCGCCAGGGGTGGGCAAGACCTACGCAATGCTGAACGAGGGACGCCGCCGTGCCACCCGCGGCACAGACGTCGTCGTCGGCTATGTCGAGTGCCACGGCCGCCCGCGCACCGAGGAGCAGGTCGCAGGACTGGAGACGGTGCCGCGGGTGCACCGCAGCTACCGGGGCGCCGAGTTCACCGAGATGGACGTGGACGCCGTCCTGCGCCGCCGGCCGCAGGTCGCCCTCGTCGACGAGCTTGCCCACACCAACGTCCCCGGCGGCCGCAATGCCAAGCGCTGGCAGGACATCGACGAGCTGCTCGACGCCGGCGTCCACGTCATCACCAACGTCAACATCCAGCACCTCGAGTCCCTCAACGACGTCGTCGAGCGGATCACCGGCGTCGTCCAGCGGGAGACCGTACCCGACGCCGTCGTCCGCGCCGCCGACCAGCTCGAACTCGTGGACATGAGCCCGGAGGCGCTCCGGCGCCGGATGGCACACGGCAACGTCTACGCGGCCAGCAACGTCGACGCCGCACTGGCCAACTACTTCCGGGTCGGCAACCTCACCGCCCTGCGCGAGCTCGCCCTGCTCTGGCTCGCCGACCGCGTCGACGAGGGCCTGCAGCGCTACCGGGAGCAGCACGACATCGACGACACCTGGGAGACCCGGGAGCGCGTGGTGGTGGCACTCACCGGGGGCCCGGAGGGCGCCACCCTCATCCGCCGCGCCGCCCGGATCGCCGCCAGGGCCACCGCCGGGACCGGCGGCGGCGATCTGCTCGCGCTGCACATCGCCCGCAGCGACGGCCTGACCGGCGCATCCCAGGCCATGCTGGAGCAGCAACGCGCCCTCGTGGAGTCGCTCGGGGGCAGCTACCACCACGTCGTCGGCGACGACGTACCCACCGCCCTGCTGGACTTCGCGCGGGCGGAGAACGCGACCCAGCTGGTGCTGGGTACCAGCCGCCGCGGTCGGTGGGCGCACTTCCTCACCGGACCCGGCGTGGGTGCCTCGGTCACCCGGCGCTCGGGCGACATCGACGTCCACATGGTCAGCCACGAGCGGTCCGGTCGCGGCGGCCGGCTCCCGACCCTGGGCGGCGGGCTCTCCCTGCACCGCCGGCTGGTCGGCGCCGCGCTCGCCCTGGTCGCGCTGCCGGCACTGACCGCCGTACTCACCGCCCTGCGCGGTGACATCAGGCTGCCCGGCGAGATCCTGCTCTACCTGCTGGTGGTCGTCGCCGTGACACTGGTCGGCGGCCTCTATCCGGCTCTCGCCGCGGCGGTCGCGGCGTTCCTGCTGCTGAACTACTTCTTCACGTCCCCGTTCCACACCTTCAGCATCAGCGAAACCAACAACATCATCGCGCTCGTCGTCTTCGTGCTCGTCGCCGCCGCGGTGAGTTCCGTCGTCGACCTCGCCGCCCGCCGGACCCGGCAGTCGGCCCGGGCGGCCGCCGAAGCCGAAACGCTGGCCGTGCTGGCCGGCAGCGTCCTGCGGGGAGAACACGCGCTGCCCGCGCTCCTCGACCGGCTCCGGGAGACGTTCGCGATGCAGTCGGTCACGTTGCTCCGGCGCCCGACGGACGAGGACGGGCGCGGCAGGCGCGATCTCACCGACGGCGACCGGTGGGACGTCGTGGCCTGCAGCGGCGGGCCGCCGTGCTCCACACCGGACGATGCCGAGAGCACCGTGCCGGTCAGCCAGGACTACCGGCTGGCATTGCGCGGGCGGCTCCTGCCCGCCTCCGACCAGCGCGTACTCGCCGCCTTCGCCGTGCAGGCGGCCGGCGTGCTGGAGCAGCGGCGACTCGCCGAGGTGGCCGCCACCGCAGAACCCCTGGCCGAGGCCGACCGCACCCGAACGGCGTTGCTGGCCGCAGTCAGCCATGACCTGCGCACGCCGTTGGCCTCGGCGAAGGCCGCCGTCACCAGCCTGCGGGCCCGGGACGTCAACTGGAGCGCCGAGGACGAGGGTGAACTGCTTGCCACCGCCGACGAGTCCCTCGACCGGCTGGCCCGTCTGGTCGCCAACCTGCTGGACATGAGCCGGTTGCAGGCCGGCGCGCTTCCCGTCTTCCGCCGCCGGGTTGCCATCGACGAGATCGTGCCCCGGGCACTGGATGACATCGGGCCCGAGGCCCGATCGGTGCGGATGTTCGTCCCCGCCGAGTTGCCCGAGATCCTCGCCGATCCTGCACTGCTCGAACGTGTCCTCGTCAACCTCGTCGGTAACGCGCTGCGGTACGCCCCTGACGGGGGGCCGCCGGTCGTGACGGCCAGTGGGGTCAGGGACCGGGTCGAACTGCGGGTCGTCGACCGCGGTCCCGGGATCCCGCCCAGGTCGCGCGAACGCATCTTCGCGCCGTTCCAGCGGCTCGGCGATCACGACAACACGTCCGGGGTGGGCCTGGGCCTCGCGCTGTCCCGTGGCCTGGCCGAAGCGATGGGCGGGACCCTCACCCCCGAGGACACTCCGGGAGGCGGCCTGACCATGGTGCTCGCCCTCTCGGCCGCGGAGCCCATCGTGCACGCCGTCCCGGCTCCCACCGAGGAGAGCCTCACGTGACCCGTGTGCTCGTCGTGGACGACGAACCGCAGATCCTGCGAGCCCTGAGCATCAACCTGCGAGCACGGCACTACGACGTCGTCGCGGCGCCGGACGGCGGAGCCGCCCTGGCGGCGGCAGCCGACCAGCAGCCGGATCTGGTCCTGCTCGACCTCGGGCTCCCCGACATGGACGGCCTGCAGGTCATCGAAGGCCTGCGGGGGTGGACCACTGCGCCGATCATCGTGCTCTCCGGCCGGGCCGACTCGACCGACAAGATCGAGGCGCTCGACGCCGGCGCCGACGACTACGTCACGAAACCCTTCTCCATGGGCGAACTGCTCGCCCGGATGCGCGCCACCGAACGCCGAGCCGTCACGCCGACGGAGCCGAGGGTCGAGATCGGTCCGCTGGTCGTCGACCTCGCGGCGCACAGCGTGCTGCGTTCCGCGTCCAACGGTCACCACGACACGGAAGGAGACACCATCCGGCTGACACCCACCGAGTGGCATCTGCTGGAGATCCTGCTCCGCAACCCCGGAAAGCTGGTCAGCCAGCGCCAGCTGCTCACCGAGGCATGGGGGCCGGCGTACACGAAGGAGTCGCACTACCTGCGGCTCTACATGGCGCGGCTGCGGCGGAAGCTCGAGCCCGACCCCAGCCGTCCGCAGTACCTGCTGACCGAGCCGGGAATGGGCTACCGCTTCCAGCCCTGAGCGGCCGCCGGCGTCCGGCTATCGCAGGTCGGCTATTCCGACTCCGGCTTCCGGCCGAACTTGGCCTGCAGTTCCGGGTCCGTGGCGAACCACAGCGCCTCCGGCAGCTCGAACGTCGCGAAACAGTAGTTGCCCATCGGCAGCCAGTAGTCGTATTCGCCGACCGTGGAGCCCTGGAAGCTGACCAGTACCTGCCAGGTGTCGACGTACATCCCCCAGACGTGACGCTTGCGTGTCTGTCCGGCCTCGGTGAAGGTGAACAGCCGGTCGAGCTTGACGATGTTGCCGTAGAGGTCGTCCTGCGACGACTCCACCGTGACGTCGGCGAGAGCATTGAGCCCGTGGTCGAACCCCTCACGAAGCTCGGGCAGGTCCTCGGCGACGACGCCGGCCTCCAGCGGCGAGACCCAGACCGCGAAATAGGTGTCAGGGTCATCGGGCTCGGGCCGGATGATGACGCCCTCGCGGTCGTCGGCCAGCTCGTCGCCGATCCAGTCCGACGGGTGCCGGAAGCTGAACCGGCCCTGCTCGTCGCGATAGGTCGTGATGCCGGTGAACAGCGGCAGCCCGCTCCGGACCTTCGGTGGTGCCATCACGCGTCGGCACTCCGGTCGCTCGCCATCGACTGCTGGGTCCCGCCGGTGCCGGTGGCATTGGCGTAGTTGGTCGGGACGTCGGCCCCTTGGGCGTCCATGGAACCGACGACCGCGCCCTTCAGCGACAGCTCCTCGGCGAAGTGGCAGGCGGCCATCTGACCACCGCCGACGTCGCGCAGCTCGGGGGTCTCCTCCGAGCACACCTGCTGCGCGTAGGGGCAGCGCGGGTGGAAGTAGCACCCGGACGGCGGGTTGGCCGGGCTCGGTACGTCGGCGGTGGACATCACCGGACGGATGCGGTGACGGGGGTCCGGTTGCGGTACGGCGGACAGTAACGTCTCGGTATAGGGGTGCTTCGGGCTGTAGAAGAGCTGGTCGGTGGTGGCCACCTCGACGACGCGCCCGACGTACATGACCGCGACCCGGTCGGAGATGTGCTCGATGACCGACAGGTCGTGCGAGATGAGCAGGTAGGTCAGGTCGAGTTTTCGCTGCAGGTCCGAGAGCAGGTTGAGCACCTGCGCCTGCACCGACACGTCGAGTGCCGACACGGGCTCGTCGCAGATGATCAGCTGGGGGTTGAGGGCGATCGCCCGGGCGATGCCGATGCGCTGCCGCTGGCCGCCGCTGAAGGCGTGCGGGTAGCGGCTGGCGTGCTCCGGCCGCATTCCGACCAGCGTGAGCAGCTCGGCGACCCGGTCCCGAAGCTTCCTGCCCTTGGCGACCTTGTTGATGACCAGCGGTTCCGCGATCACCCGTCCCACGGTCATACGGGAGTCCAGGGAGGAGAACGGGTCCTGGAACATGATCTGCATCTGCGGACGGATCTCGCGCAGGGTGCGCGAGTTGGCGCTCACGACGTCGATCGGTCCGAGCTCGGAGTGCCGGAACATGACATCACCCGAGGTGGGCGGTTCGAGCCGGAGGATGGTTCGTCCGGTGGTGCTCTTCCCGCAGCCGGACTCGCCGACGATCGACATCGTCTCGCCGCGGTCCACAGTGAGGTTGACCCCGTCGACGGCCTTGACGGCTCCGATCTGGCGGCGCAGCAGGCCACCCCGGATCGGGAAGTGCTTCTTCAGGTCCCGGACCTCGAGGAGGGGACCCTCCTGGGATGCGGCTTGGCTGGACACTCAGGCCTCCGAAGCGGTCGCGGCGGGCACCTGGTCATCCTCGTAGTACAGGTGGCACCGCACGGTGTGCGAGGGGTCGTCGTCCATCGAGATCTCCAGCGGCACCTTCGTGTCGCACCGGCCCGCCATGAACTCCGGGCAGCGCGGGTGGAACGGGCACCCGGGAACCCGTGAGTACGGGTCGGGCACCGATCCCTTGATCACCTCGAGCGGCACCTTGCGGTCCGAGCCGATCCGCGGGATGGAGCGCAGCAGCGACCGTGTATAGGGGTGCTTCGGGTGATAGAAGATCTCCTCGACGCTCGCCCGTTCGACGACCTGGCCGAGATACATGACGATCACCTCGTCACACAGCTGGGCGACCACACCCATGCTGTGCGTGATGAACATGATCGACATCCCGATCTCGTCCTTGAGCTTGCGCATCAGCTCGAGGATCTGGGCCTCGGTCGTCACGTCCAGAGCGGTGGTCGGCTCGTCCGCGATCAGCAGGGTCGGCGTACAGGAGAGCGCCATCGCGATCATGGCCCGCTGCCGCATACCGCCGGACAGCTGGTGCGGGAATGCCTTCGCGGCGCCTTCAGGGTTGGGCATGCCCACCTGTCGCAGCATGTCGACGGCGCGGCGGGACGCCTCGTCCTTGTCCTTCGTCTGGTGCAGCAGGATCGCCTCTTCGATCTGCGAGCCGACGGTGTAGACCGGGTTCAGCGAACTCATCGGCTCCTGGAAGATCATCGCGATCTCCTTGCCGCGGATCGCCCGCATCCCCGCGCTGTTGGGCTTCAGCGAGGTGATCTCGACGCGTCCCGCCTTGATCGCCCGTGCCGTCTCCGCGTCGGCGTCCTCATCGGCGAGGATCTGCGCGGCGACCTCATCGTCGGGCTTCGCGTCGTCCGGGCGGTTCAGCTCGATCGTGCCGTTCACGATCTTCCCGGACTTCTCGATGATCTGCATGATCGCCCGTGCGGTCACACTCTTGCCGCATCCGCTCTCGCCCACGATCCCGAGCACCTGGCCACGCGGGACGTCGAACGTCACGCCGTTGAGCGCCCGGACCAGACCGATCGGAGTCTGGAACTCCACCTCGAGGTTGCGCACCGAGACGACGGCATCGGCAGCCTTGGTCGTCGGGCTGTCAGTGGCCGCATGTGTCATGGGTTCTCCCTGTCGCACTTCTTGTGAGGATCAGCCGTAGGGGTCGACCGCATCGCGGACGCCGTCGCCGATGAGCAGGAAACACGTGACGGCGAGCACGACCATCCCCGCGGGGATCAGCATCCACGGGTACTGGGACACCACCGACACCTGCTGCGCGTCGGTGAGCAGCACTCCCCAGCTCACCGCCGGCGGCAGCATTCCGATGCCGAGGAACGACAGCGAGGTCTCTGCGATGATCGCGAACGGGATCGCGAGCATGGCGACCGCGACGATGTGACTCATCGCGTTGGGTAACAGGTGGGTCAGGATGATCCGCTTGTGTGAGCTCCCGGCTGCGCGGGCGGCGGAGACATAATCGGCCTTGGCATAGCCCATGACCTTGCCGCGAACCTGCCGCGCCAGGCTCGCCCAACCGACGAGCGAAAGCACCAGGGTGATGAGGAAGTATCGCTCGGTGACGCTCATATCCCTGGGCAACACGGCCGCGAGGGTCGCCCACAACGGAAGGGTCGGCACCGAGAGAATGACCTCGCAGAGGCGTTGGGTCAAGGTGTCGATCTTGCCGCCGAAATAGCCCGACATCGTGCCGATGATCGCCGCGAGGACGGTGGCGATCACGACACCGAGGAGCCCGACCGTCAACGAGACCCGGGCGCCCTGCATCACCCGCGCGAATACGTCGCGTCCCTGGGTATCCGCGCCCCACAGCAGCAGCCGGCCGGGCGGATTCACGGTGAGCAGGTGCCGGTTGGTCGGGATGAGGCCGAAGAGCTTGTAGTGGTAGCCGGTCCCGAAGAAGTGGACCGGGATCGCCTTGTTGCAGTTGGACTCGTACTTGTAGCTGAAAGTCGACTTGTCCAGCGTCTGGGTGACGCCGCAGATCGCCGGGCCGCCCTTCCACGTCCACGAACTCGGCGAGGCGTTCTTCTGCGCCGCGCTCAGGACGTCGTACTGGTTGGGCGAGAGGAACGTCGCGAAGATCGCGCACAGGTACAGAATCGCGAGAATGATCATGCTCGCTACCGCGAGCTTGCTCTTGCGGAACCGGCGGACCATCAACCGCCATTGCGAGATCTCACCGACATCACTCTCGGTGACTACGGACGGCGCCGTGGTTGTTGGGGCGATTGTTTCCTGGATGCTCGCCACTGTTCGCCCTCCCTCACTCCGCCAGTCGCACGCGCGGATCGACCCAGGCCAGGAGTATGTCGGCGAGGAGATTGCCGAGGACCAGCAGGATCGACAGCATCATCAACAGCGTGACCGCGAGATAGGTGTCCTTGGAGATCAGCGCCTGGATCAGGAGCGGGCCCGTCGTCGGCAGGTTGAGCACGATCGACACGATCGCCTCGCCCGAGATCAGCACCGACATGGTGGTGCCCAGCGTCATCACCAGTGGATGCAGGGCGTTCCGGGTGGCGTGTTTCCAGATGACCTTTCGTTCGACCACGCCCTTCGCGCGGGCCGTCTGCACGTATTGCTGATTCAGCACGTCAAGCAGATTCGCCCGCATGACCCGGGTGAGCCACGCCGTGCTTCCCGCGGAGATCACGACGAGCGGGATCCACAGGTGCTTGAGCAGGTCGACGAACTTGGCCCCGCTCCAGGGCGCGTTCTGGTAGGCGTTGGAGAACAAACCGCCGACGTCGGTCCCGAAGTAGCGAGCGGCGAGCGTCATGACGAGAAGCGCGAACAGGAACTCCGGTATCGCCACCCCGAAGAACTGGATCACCGTGACGGCATTGTCCGGTAATGTATATCGATGTGTTGCAGAATAGACACCTAATGGAATCGAGATAACCCAGGCAATAAGCAGAGATCCGACGCTTAATGCGATGGACAGACCGAGCCGGCTCCAGATCAGGCTCGAGACCGGCTCGTGGTTGCCGAACGATGTACCGAAGTCGCCGTGCACGAAGCCAGTGATCCACTTCTTGTACTGGATGTACCAGGGATCGTCGACGCCGTACTGCTTCTTCAGAGCATCGATCTGCGACTGGGAGACCTCGCCGCCGACCGTCCGCAGCCGCTGGATCTCCTGGGTCAGCGCCGACCCAGGAGCAGCGTTGATGATCGCGAAGCTTGCCACGGAGATGACGATCAGGGTCAGAATCATGTAGAGCACGCGGCGCACGAGAAAGACCAGCACGTCAGCTCTTCCCTTCGCAGATGTGGTGCGTCGTCGGTTCGATGCCTACGTGGTGTGCGCCGACGGGTTGTCCCAGAAAAAGACCTCTGGGTCGTACACAGCGGGCGTCGGGTGGATCCACGGGTTGACGAATCCACCCTGCGTGAGGTTCTCCTTTCGCGGGATGTTGCGCAAGTCGGTCTTGGCCACGAGCACCTGCGGGTAGTTGGCGACGGTGCCGGTGAAGAACGGGCCCTGGTCGACGTGGAGCTTGATCATCTTCCAGACCAGCTGGGTCCGCTTCATGAAGTCCGGCTCGACCTTGCTCTGGTTGTAGAGCTTCCACATCGCCTCGATCGGACCGCCGGAGTCGGGCTGCATCCGCGGGGGGTTGCGCTTCCACGGGTTGACGTTCAACTCCTTGTGCTCGGCCGGCGTGCCGATGACCGAGTAGAAGGAACCTTCCAGCGGTGCCCACCGGGTGTTCTCCAGCGGGACCAGCCACTGCGGGTAGACGAGGTGGTTGGGCCCGTCACCGACCTCCCAGTTGGTGTGGGCCATCAGCTTGCCGGCCTCCCACTGGTCGGCATAGTTCTGCGGGGGAATCGGGTTCCGGACCATCCGGAGCCCGATCGCCTTGGCGTCCTGGACCAGCTGGTTGTCCTTGGCCGCCTCGGTCTGGGAGATGTCGGCGGAGTAGTCGATCCGGACGGTGAGCTTGGAGCCGTCGGGCATCTCGACGTACCCATCGCCGTTCTTGTCCTTCAGGCCGAGGTCGGCCAGCAGCGACTTGGCCTTGGCGATGTCCTGCTTGACGTAGCTGTCCCGCCACTCGTGGAAGGTCTGGACGCCCTGGCTGTTGACCTGGTACTCGATCGCCTTCGGGCTCAGCGTGCCCGTCGTCGGATATCCGGTCTGGTAGTACAGGCTCTTCTGGATCACGTCCCGGCTGACGGCCAGTGAGATCGCCTGCCGGAACTTCGGCTCACGGAAGAGCGCCCGCAGCTTGGCGTCCGGGTAGTCGTAGTTGAGGAAGAAGATCGAGCCGGTGCCCGATCCGCTGTCCCAGAGGATGATCTCGGTGCCGGCCTTTTGCTTGCTCTGGGACAGGCTTGAGACGTCCGAGAGGTCGATCTGGTTGAAGTAGCCCTGGCAGTAGTCGACCTTGCCCTGCTGCACCTGCAGCTTGCCGACCTGGGCGTCCTGCACGTTGTTGATGATGATCTCGTCGATGTAGGGCAGCTGGTCGCCGTCCTTCGTCACCGCCCAGTAGTACGGGTTGCGCTCCAGCGTCACGCCCGTGTTGTTGTCGAACTTCTTGGTCCTGTAGCCGATGAGAACCGGGCAGTCCGGGTTCTGCATCCAGTCGGTCTTCTTCTCCCATAGGCCGCCGACCGAGTCCCAGTTCTTCGGCACGCTGGGGTTGTACTTCGGGTGGAACTGCTTGGCGTAGTGCTTGGGCAGCACCCAGATCGGGCCGTTCCTGCTGATCGCGCCGTTGACCCACATGGCGAGCCGGTCGGCCGTCAGCGGCGCCGGCGCGTCGAAGGTGAGCATCAACGTGTTGCTGTCGACGGCCTTCATCTTGCACAGCGTGCCCTTGCCCGACCGGCACTCGTCCGGCGGGACCTGGGCGTAGTGCGCCGGCAGGATGATGTCCTGCCACCAGAACAGCACGTCGTCGGTGCTGAACGGCTGCCCGTCGGACCACTTCAGGCCCTTGCGGAAGTGCAGGGTCCACTCCGAGGTGTCGGCGTTGGACGACCACTTCTCGACCAGGCCCGGACCGACGTCGAGACCGTCGTTGAGATAACGCAGCAGGGAGTGGCCGTAGAAGAACTCCCGGTTTGCGTCGGCCTTGGCGGTGCCCTGGCTGGTGAAGGTGATCATGTTGAGGGTGCCGCCGTACTTGCCCTTTTCGACCCAGTTGTGCGGGACCACGTACGGCGTTTCGGGCAGGCGCTTCTCGACGGCCGGCAGCTTGCCGGACTTCACCTGGCTGGCCAGCGTCGGCGACTCGCTGAAGCTCTTGGGCGCGGCCAGCGGCTTCTTGGCAGAGCCCTTGGCCGAGCTGTTGCCGCCGCCCGAGCCGGATCCGCCGCCGCTACCGCCGCCATTGCTGCTACCGCCGCCGCTGCTGCATGCGGCGAGCATCGCTCCACCGGCGACTACGGCCGAACCGTAGAGAAACTTCCGGCGAGACAGGTTTCCTCGATCGTCCACGGTCTTGTGGTCCCTTCTGTGGGTGCAGCGGGCATCGGCCCGGAGTCACCGGTGGTCTGAGCAAGAAAGTCGAAGCTGTGGGGCCCGGGGTCCGTTCGCTGGCTGGACGACATGAATGCCGGGCGGCGGTGTCAGCGCGGCTAGCGCGGCGGGCCGGGCATGGCGGTGTATGTCAGCCGACCTCGCGCGCCTGGTGGTACGCGGTGGCGAGATATCTTGGCTGCTCATGGAGACAATGACAACCCGGCACGGCGGTGACGCCTGGACGGGCCGGCTATAACGGGCCCGACCCTCCGGGTCGGACCGGCGTGACCGGTGGGCTTACAGTGCGGGTGCTCACGTCGTGCCTCCGTCCCCGGCAGTGCACCTCGTCGCGCACCACCGGATCGGTGTGGACTCAGGCCTGGTGGGCCCGGGACCGGATGTGCTTTCATAGCGGCGATTCGATCGATCAAGTCGAATGATTCGGAAGCCAAGCATTTCAAGTCACCTCTGTCAAGACAGGGTTTCCAACCCGTTACGCAAGGCCGAAAAAAACGGGCCTCCGGACGGCTAGCCGCCGCGGTCCGGTACGGGTAGTCTTCGGCGCCCGCGCTTGATCGACGTATTCGCTGATCGGCAACCCGTGGCAGCCCCTTGCGAGGCGCCCAGGCCTGCGCGCGACCCGGCCTCACCCGAGAGGGAGGACGATCGTGAACGAGCCACCCCGCGTGCACGATGCCGTCATCGGTGTAGATGCGCCCGCTTTGGCCATGTCCGGTGCGGATGGTCAGCTGCGCGGCATCGGGATCGACGGCTTCTACGACCAGGACCGGCGCCTGCTGAGCCGGTTCGTCCTGCTGGTGCGGGACGAGGAGCCCGAACCGGTCGGGGGCGACCCGGTCGGCGGCCCGACCACCCGTTTCGTCGGCGTCCTGCGCGGGGACGACGGGCACGCGCCCGACCCGACCATCATCGTCGAGCGGGCCCGGCAAGCCTTTCCCGCCGGCGAATCGGTGCGGATCTCCAACGTGGGCCGGGTCCCGGTCGAGCTCCCGCTCGAGATCGCCGCCGGCAGTGATCTCGCCGAGATGGGGCAGGTCCGCAGCGGACGGGCACCCGCCGAGATTCCGGCCGAGCCACACGGCACCGGGCTGCGTTGGGTGTCGTCCGCGGACGGACTCGTCGTCACCCTCGAGGTCAGCAGGGCCCCCGATTCCCTCGAGCCGACGACCGGCTCCCTGCGGTGGACGGTCGCCCTGCAGCCCGGCGAGGACTGGTCGGTGGATCTGCGTATCGCCGCGACCGCCGCCGATACGCGTCCGCCCACTGTCGCCGCGCCGAGCGCGCCCGCTCCCTGGCGGGTCCCTCGGGTGCGGTGCAGCGACAGCCGGCTCCCCGAACTCGTCGCACAGAGCATGCGCGATCTGGACGCACTCCTGCTCGCCGATCCGGCGCAGACCTCGGACCTCTTCCTGTCCGCGGGCAGTCCCTGGTTTCTTACCCTGTTCGGCCGCGACTCGATCTGGGCCGCCCGGATGCTGCTGCCGCTGGGCACGGAGCTGGCCGGCGGGACGCTCCGCACTCTGGCCCGCCGCCAGGGCACCACGCATGTCGCCGAGACCGAAGAGGCCCCCGGCAAGGTCATGCACGAGTTGCGTCCGGAGGGGCATTCCTCGGCCTTCCTCCCGGCGCAGTACTACGGGACGATCGACGCCACTCCGTTGTTCATCACGCTCCTCGCCGAGGCCTGGCGGTGGGGTCTGCCCGAGGCCGAGGTCGTCGAGCTCCTCCCGGCCGCCGAGCGCGCCCTGCGCTGGCTGGAGGCGGACGCCGACGCCGACGGCGACGGCTTCCTCGAATACCGGCAGTCCGGCCCGCGCGGCCTGGCCAACCAGGGGTGGAAGGACTCGGGCGACTCGGTGGTGTTCGCCGACGGCCACCTTGCCCAGCCACCAATCGCGCTCTGCGAGGTGCAGGGATACGCCTACGAGGCGGCGATCCGCGGAGCTGAGCTGCTCGACGCCTTCGATCGGCCCGGCGCGGACGGGTGGCGGGAGTGGGCGGCGGCCCTTCGCAACAGGTTCCGCCGGGCGTTCTGGACCGCCGACGACGCCGGTCCTTATCCGGCGATCGCCCTGGACGCCGACAAGAAGCGGGTGGACGGGGTCGCATCCAACATGGGTCACCTGCTCGGCACCGGAATCCTCGACCCGGAGGAATGCGGGTACGTCGCCGAGCGGCTGGGCTCCAGCGGAATGGACTCCGGGTGGGGGCTGCGTACGCTGAGCGCGGACTCGCGGGCCTTCAACCCGTTCAGCTATCACTGCGGCTCGGTATGGCCGCACGACACCGCCATCACGATTGCCGGACTCGCCGCGACGGGCCACCATGACCAGGCCGCGTCCCTGCTGTCCGGTCTCGTCGACGCCGGACCGCACTTCGACTATCGGCTGCCGGAGCTCTTCGCCGGCGAGCAGAATGCCGCGGGCCGGGCCCCGCTGACCTATCCGTCCGCCTGCCGGCCGCAAGCGTGGGCGGCGGCGGCCTCGATTTCGATCCTGCAGTCCCTGCTCGGGTTGCGTCCCGACGTCCCTGCGGGCACCGTCACCGTCCGGCCACTTCAGCCGGCCCCGTACGAGACATTGGATGTTCGAGACCTCACGGTGGCCGGAAGGCCGTTCTCGGCGCGGATCGACGACGGCGCGATCACCGTGTCCGCCCTCGCCCCCGGGCTCGATCTCCACGTCGACAAGTGAGGGACGGTGATCAGACCGAGCTCCAGCACCTCCGGGCCGAATATCGCGGCGGTCGCCCGGGCTGCTGGAGTGTCGAAGCAGACGATCTCCAATGCGCTGAACGCCCCGGAGCGACTACACCCGGCGACGTTGATCCGGGTCCAGCGGGTGATCGCGGAACTCGGATACGAACCCAACCGGGCGGCCCGCTCGCTGCGCACCCACGTCTCACGGCAGATCGGCTACCGCATCGACCCGAACCGGCCGCACTGGGCCAGCGCGGTCATGGACGAGTTCCTGCACTCGCTCGCCGAGTCCGCCCAGGATAAGGGCTACTCGCTGCTGCTCTTCACCCCCCGCGATGCCGCCGACGAGATGACGACGTACGCCGAGATGCTGCGCACCGGCACCGTCGACGGTTTCGTGATCTCCGGCGTCGACCACGGCGACGAGCGCCCGAGTTGGCTGCGGCGGCTCGAGGCACCGTTCGCCAGCTTCGGGCGCGTCAAGGTCAACGGTGCCGGCCAACCGTGGGTGGACGTCGACGGTGCGGCAGGGGTGATGGCCGCCGTGGACCACCTGGTCGCCCGCGGGCACGAGCAGATCGCGTTCCTCGGGTGGCCGTCCGGGTCGGCGCCGGGCGACAGCCGGGTCGCGGGGTGGCGCCAGGGCCTCCGCAAGCACGGACTCACGTCGCGGACGGCCCTGGCCCGCGCCGAGAACACCGTCGACGACGCCACGGCCGCCGCGCTCCGCCTGCTCGACGCGCGGATCCGGCCGACCGCCGTGGTGGCGGCCAGCGACGTGCTGGCGCTCGGCTGTTTCGCCGCCGCCCGGCAACGCGGGCTGGAGGTGGGCCGCGACCTCGCGGTCGTCGGGTTCGACGACTCCCCCGCCGCCGAGCTCGCCGCACCGGCCCTGACCAGTGTGCGTCAACCCCTCGACGAGGTCGGGCGCTCCGTCGTCCAGATCGTCGTCAAACAACTCTCCGGCGCTAGCCCCCCGCGGCGAGGCGTGCTGCTGGAGCCCACGCTGGTCGTTCGGGACAGTGCCTGATCGGGTCGATGAGGGACGTCGTAGATTCTCTGATCAACCCACCTTGGAGGTAGCAGCGCATGACCCCCGCCGATTCGGCCAACTCCTCGACCGCCCCGATCCGTGTGACGGTCTGGGGCGAGAACGTGCACGAGAAGCGCGATGAGGAGGTGCGGATCCTCTATCCCGACGGCATGCACAATGCCGTCGCGTCGGGCATTGCGGACAACCTCGGTTCCCGCGCGACCGTCCGCACGGCGACCCTCGACCAGCCGGAGCACGGGTTGACCGAGGAGGTCCTCGAGCAGACCGACGTCCTCACCTGGTGGGGCCACGCCGCCCACAACGACGTGTCCGACGAGATCGTCGACCGGGTCGAGCGCCACGTCCTCTCCGGAATGGGACTCGTCGCCCTGCACTCCGCGCACTTCTCGAAGATTTTCCGGCGCCTGATGGGCACCACCTGCACCCTCCGGTGGCGGGACGAGTCGCGGGACCGGGAGCTGGTGTGGTCGGTCAACCCGTCCCACCCGATCGCCGCCGGGATTCCGAGCCCGATCATCATCGACGAGCAGGAGATGTACGGCGAGTACTTCGACATCCCCGCACCGGACGAGCTGGTCTTCATCAGCTCGTTCTCCGGCGGCGAGGTGTTCCGGAGCGGGTGCACGTTCCGGCGGGGACACGGGCGCATCTTCTACTTCAGCCCCGGCGACCAGGCCTTCCCCGTCTACCACCACCGCGACGTCCGCAAGGTCATCGCCAACGGCGTCCAGTGGGCGGCACCGGACCGCACCGAGCGTTCGGCTCCGCGGGTCTACCACTCCGAGCTCGAGTGGTTCGCGCAGGCCGACACCGCCAAGGTCTGAGCGCACAGGTCTGAGCGCCCTGGTCTGAGCGACTACTGGTAGTCGACGACGTCGGGAGCCGGTGAGAGCCCGAGCACCTGCCGGGGCGTGAACATGTCCTCGTCCTGGCGGTAGAACAGCTTGAGCCCGACGGGGAATTGGCTCTCCGCGGCGAACTTCCGGTACTTCTCGAGCTTGTCGGTCTGGGTGCCGAAGCCGTCGACGTTGATGACCTCCGCAAGGTGCCGGCGATCCACGAGCGCACTCTGGTCGGTGATCATCGACGAAGTGAACTTGTGCAGGAGGAAGAGCTTCTGCGGAAGGTGGTGGCGGGCCACCAGGCGGTCGAGCCAGGCGGAGACCGTGTTGACCTCCTGGGCGGACACCGAGCCGATCTCCTGGGCCGGCACCTGGCCCGGCCCCATCCGCCATTCCGGGTCGAGCGCCAGCCCGACGTCGGGCTGATCCAGCCACTTCTCGAACGCCCGGGCCTCGGTCAGGAAGTCCGACCGCCCGGGCTGGATGTCGAGGATCAGCATCCCGTGGTGACGACGCACCGTCGCGAGGTAACGGGCGATCGTGGCGTCGGACGAGCGGCTGCGGTAGAGGCCGTCCGGTCCCGGCGCGGCCTGCGCCGTCTCGGCGATCAGCTCGAAGGCGGGCAGCACAGTCCGGCCCGGGGTCCGGTACTGGTCAGCCTGGGCCTGGAGCCGGCTCCACTGCGTTTCCGGGTCGCTCTGACCGAGCACACCGAGCCCAGGGCTGTCGCCGGACCCGTAGTAGGCGACGATCCGCGTGGCCGGGAAGAGCCGGGTCCCCCCGCGCGGGAGGGACGGCACAGGCCGCGGCCGCGGACTGGGGGTTGTCGTGGCACCGGTATGCGAGGGCCTGGGGCGCGGGTGCGCCGTCTGCGTGGCCTTCGGCCGGTGCCGGCGCACCGGCTGCGTGCGTGGCTGATGACCGGCGGTCTTCTTCGCCGACGGCGTCGTCGGAGTGACCCGGTGAGCCGACCCCGCGGTGTGGTCGGCGCTGCTTCCGCAGGCGGTCATCGCCCCGGAGAGCGCGATGGCCAGAGCCCAGCGCAGTCGACGGACCGATGGCACGAAACTGTCCTCCCCATGATTGACCTGCCCGTGCGCGGCCACCAAGGGTTGCACAGGCGAACCGCACGGTTGCAACGGGTGAGGTCTACCCGGTCTGCGGGCGTTGACCCGTGTCAGATCTGTGCCACCACGCGGCCGCCGTCGAGGAACTGCTCGGACGAGCCCCACGGCCCGCTTCCGTCCTTGGTCCGGATGATCTCGCCGGAGTACTGCGCGAGATAGGCCCGACGGAGCCGGTCGGTCGTGTTGGGCCCGCTCCGGTGCAGCACGACGCTGGAGAAGACGACGAGCGTGCCGGCCGGTCCGGTCATCGGGATCCCCGGGTCCGAGCCGAAGTAGGCGACGCGGTCATTGACCGCCGGGTCGGGGATGTGCTTGACGTACGACCTGATCCCCGACCGGGAGTAGGGCAGCAGGTAGACCGCGCCGTTCTCCTCCGTGACGTCGTCGAGCGCGATCCAGCAGGTCAGGTACGGCTCGTGATCCTCGTGCACGTATCCCGAATCCTGATGCCAGGCGAAGCTGGTGTCGGGGTCGGAGGCCTTGATGACGTACTGCTCCCAGAAGAGGTAGGCCTCCTCCCCCAGCGTCGCCCGGCAGATCTCCGCCATCGTGTCGCTGAAGAGGAACTGCCGGAGTTCCGGACGGTCCTGGTAGATCAGGCTGCTGAAGTAGCGCTTGCCCCGGGCGTTGATCCCGATCCGGTCGACCCCGGTCTCGTCGAAGCTCGCGTCGAGTTTGTCGACGGAGAACTGTGCGCCCCCACGCAGCAGCTCCACCTGCTCGTCGCTGAGCGCTTTCTCGAGAACGAAATATCCTTCGTTCTGGTACTGCGCGCGCATCTCGTCGGTGACCAGGCCGGTGCGCGTGGCGTCGGTGGCGGCCATGCATTCCTCCCCATCGGATTTCTCGACGACGACGTGACGCTAGAGGACCGACCGCCAGGATGGGAATGCCCACCGAGCCACTCCGACACCGTCATGGTCGAGAGGGGATCCACGTGCGAAACGCCGTACGGATTCCCTCTTGATCAAGGATCTTGAAAATGCGGTTGAATGCCGCATCGCCCCGGTCCCCCGGCGTATGCTCCGCCTGTCCGCGCCGCGGTTGCGGCGCCCCCTCGCGCGACGGAATGGCGTGTGACCATGGGCGGCTGGACCTTCGAAGACCTCTCGACTCTTCCCGGGCTGACTCTCGCGCGCGGGACTCCCACCTCGTATCTGTTCCCGGCGCAACATACGCGGCACGTCGTCCATCTCGGGTACTCGCCGACGGGCGGTGGTACGAACCAGGCTCTCGACGAATGGTTCAGCGGCAGCGACGACGTCTGGGACGCGACCGGGCTCATGATCGGGTCCGACGCACCCCCGGCCCGGTCCAACCCGTACGGATACGTCTACACGAGCGAAGGCACCCAGCACATCGTGTATGAGTCGTCCGCCGATTTCGGCCGCATCCACGAACTGTATTGGGACAACGACGGCTGGCACAGCAATGACCTGACGAACACCCCGGGCGCGGTTCTCGCCTCGAGTGTCCCTCGTGGTTACGGCTTCGAACCGGGGTTCCAGAGCAATCAACATGTCGTCTACACCGGCATCGACGGTCATGTCCACGAGCTCGCCCGGTCGCACGGATCGTGGAACCACTTCGACCTCACGCTCGACACGACCGGCGCCCCGCCGGCGGTCGCCGAGCCGTTCGGCTACCCGTTCGACAACCAGGGCACCCAGCACGTCATCTACCGCGGTGGCACCGGATCGATCAACGAGCTGTGGTGGGACACGTCGGGGTGGCACTACGAGCCGCTCTCCGAGCAGACCGGTGCGCCGTCGGCCGGGAGCGAGCCGGTCGGCTACGTCTTCGTCGCGCAGGGCACCCAGCACATCGACTACATCGGCACGAATGGGCACGTGTACGAGCTCTGGTGGGACCCGACCGGATGGCATGTCGAGGATCTGACCCTGCACACCGGCACGGCGAACGTCACCCCCATCGGGGCGGTCGCCGCGTATCCCTTCGAGCCGGCCCCCGGCGCGCCGGAACCGACGCAGCATGTGCTCTTCCGGGGGACCGACTCGCATATCCACGAACTGTGGTGGGACTCCAGCGGATGGCACCACCACGACCTGAACGACGTGCCGGGCCTCCCGCTCGCCGCGGGTGATCCGACCGGATTCGCGGACGGGATCGACTCCACCCAGCACATCTTCTTCGTGAGCGACGACCACCACCTGATCTCGTTGGAGTGGAGGGCGTAACACTCACGCTGGGGGCGGCACTCCTGGTGGTCAGCTCTTGTTCAGCTCTTCGGCGAGCATCACGATGATGCCGCTGGGGCCGCGGACATAGGTGAGCTTGTACACGTCCCCGTACGTCGCCACGCCGCGCAGCGGGTGGCAGCCGTGGCTCGCCGCGATCTTGAGGGTCTCGTCGAGGTCGTCCACCGAGAACGCGACGCGATGCATCCCGATCTCGTTGGGCCGGGTCGGGTTCGTCTCGATCGCGTGGGGGTGGATGTACTCGAAGAGCTCGAGGCGACCGTTGCCGTCCGGCGTCTGGAGCATGGCGATCTTGGCGTGGTTGCCGTCGAGGCCGACGGTGGTGTCGGTCCACTCTCCACTGACCGTGTCACGGCCGAGAACGGTCAGCCCGAGGTCGGTGAAGAAGGCGATCGTCGCTTCGAGGTCGCGGACGGCGATGCCGACGTTCTCGAGCTTGATGGGCATGAGTTCTACTCCTGTGTCTCGTGCTGTTCGTGGCATGGACCATGGTCGGGCGGCAGGGTTCGTGAACCGGTCGGGGTCCTCGTCAGCGCCGCCTCGCTCCTTCCTGTGGGACGGAGCTGGCGCGCCAATCTCGACATCTGGCTCGTTGCTCTCGAGATCTCGTTCGTCGTGTCGTGCTGATCGAGAGGGACGAGGCGATTACCCCATCGGTTGATCGACTCTGCCGACAGTCGCGCCGGCGTGGCGGCGAAAACGATACCGGCCTGCCTCCGGGCGACCGTTCTGTCGCGGATCGGCCGGAAACCCGGCCAGAAGTCTGACACACCAGATTGACGTATTCGAACACGTGTTCGATACTTCAAGGGTGTCCCGCACCACCGAGCATGCCGCGCAGACCGAGCCGGAGGAGAGCACGGCCAGCCCGCTCCGCCCGGTCTCGCCAGTCTCACCGGTCTCTGCGGTGCCCGACACCCGGAGGAACACGTCTCTGGCCCGGGCGATCACCCGCGCAGGGGGCAACCCGGGCACAGCACCGGTCCCCCGGCGGCTGTTGCCGGTGCTGCCCGCCCTGGAGGGGCTGTTGCCCGAAGGTGGGCTGCGGGCCGGTACGACGGTGGCGATCGAGAAGTCGACCGCGCTCGCGTTGGCGCTGCTGGCCGGGCCCTCACAGGCGGGCGGATGGTGCGCCGTCGTCGGCGTTCCCACTCTCGGTGCCCGGGCAGTCGCGGAGGCGGGAGTGGCGTTGGAGCGGCTCGCGCTCGTCCCCTCCCCCGGTGCGCAGTGGGCGGCGGTGGTCGCCGCGTTGCTCGACGGGATGGACGTGGTGGCGGTGCATCCTCCCCCTCGGGTCAGCAGGGGCGAAGCCCGCCGGCTGGCGGCGCGGGCCCGCGAGCGCGGCGCCGTGCTCGTCCCGCTCGGTTCCTGGGAGGGGGCAGACATCCGGCTGTCCGCCTCGGGGGGTCGGTGGACCGGCCTGTCCGGCGGCACCGGCCGGCTGCGGGCCCGTCGGCTCGCGGTGCACGCGCGGGGACGCGGGGCCGCCGCCCGGCCGCGGCACGCCGAGTTGTGGTTGCCGGCCGCAGCTGGCGGCGTCCGCACCGCACCGACAGGGATCACCGGGCCGACAGGGATCACCGGGTCGGTCGACGAGGCGGCGACCGACCTGCACGTCGCGGCGGTGTGACATGAGCGCCGACGCCGTCCGCATGGTCGTGGTGTGGTGCCCCGACTGGCCGGTGACCTCCGCCGTCCTCGCCGGTGAGGTGGCCGAGGGTGCTCCCGCGGCGGTGCTTGCCGGCGGTCAGGTGCTGGCCTGCTCCGCGAGCGCCCGCGCCGAGGGGATACGCCGCGGGCTGCGTCGGCGGGAGGCGCAGAGCCGGTGTCCCGACGTGGCCGTGCTGGTGCACGACCCCGACCGGGATGCCCGCTCCTTCGAGCCGGTGGTGGCCGCGGTCGAGGCCTCCTGCCCCGGTGTCGAGGTGCTGCGGCCGGGAGTGGTCGCGGTGCCCGCCCGCGGTCCCGCCCGCTACTACGGGGGCGACACCGCGGTGGCCGGACATCTCTCCGGCCGGGTCGCCGACGCGTGCGGCGTGCCCGCACGGGTCGGCGTGGCCGACGGCGTGCTCGCCGCGACCCTGGCGGCGAGAGAGACCACTGCGGGTGAAGGGGTCGCAGCGGTGACGGTCGTGCCGCCCGGCCGGTCACCGCAGTTCCTCGCCGGGCAACCGGTGGAGATGCTGGAGCGCCCCGAGCTCACCGACCTGCTGCGCCGGCTCGGGATCAGCACCCTCGGTGCGTTCGCCGCACTGTCGAGCCGCGATGTGGCGAGCCGGTTCGGCGCGGACGGGGCGCTGGCCCACCGGTTGGCCCGCGGACGGGACGCCCGGCCGCTTGCCGCCCGTCGGCCGCCGCCCGATCTGGTCACCGCCACCACGTTCGACCCGCCGGTGGAGCGGGTCGACACCGCGGCGTTCGCCGCGAGGGCACTGGCCGGACAGTTCCACGAGCGGCTCACCCTCCGCGGTCTGGGCTGTCTGCGGCTGCGCATCACCGCCCGGACCGAGCGCGGGGAGGAGCTCACCCGGTGCTGGCGGCACGAGGGCGCTCTGTCCGCCGCCGCGGTGGCCGACCGGGTGCGCTGGCAGCTGGACGGATGGCTGACCGGGTCGGCCGAACGGCCTGGACGGGCCGGACTGCCTGGGCCGGCAACCGGACCCACCGCGGGCATCGTCGAGCTGTCGCTGACGCCCGAGCAGGTGATCCCGCACGCCGGTCAGCAACTCGGCCTGTGGGGCGGGACCGGAGAGTCCGGCGAGCGCGCGGACCGGTCGTTGACCCACGTCCAGGGGCTGCTGGGCTCGGACGGGGTGCTGACCGCGGTCGTCGCGGGCGGGCGGAGCGCTGCCGAGCAGACTCAGCTGGTGCCGTGGGGGGAGCCACGCCGGCCGGACCGTGACCCGGGTCAGCCCTGGCCGGGACGGCTGCCGTCCCCGTCGCCGGCCACCGTGCTCGCCCACCCCCAGCCGGTCACCGTCACCGACGCCGCAGGCGCTCCGGTCGGGATCACCGGCCGCTACACCGTCACCGGGCCACCCGCCCGAATGCTGACGGATGGAGCGTCCCCGGAATCTGCCCACGACGTCGTCGCCTGGGCCGGGCCGTGGCCGGTCGACGAGCGGTGGTGGGACCACACCGGTCGCCGGCACGCCCGTTTCCAACTGGTGACCGCCGACGGCACCGCCCGGCTGCTCACGGTCGAGCACAGCCGCTGGTGGATCGAGGCGGTGTATGACTGATGGGCTGGCAGAATCCGCCGATTCCGTGGTCGGAGCTCGAACGCCGGCTCTCCGGGCGGCCACGATCCGAACCACCGCGATCCGAACCACCGCGATCCGAACCACCGCACCGCCCTGAACCACCGCGACACGAACAGCAGGGTGACGGCGGCGACAGCCCGGCGTGGTCGCGGGTCCGCGAGCCCTACGTCCCGCCCGTCCGGTCCGGACCTGCACATGCCGGGCGCGACCCAGGCCCGCCCTACGCCGAGTTGCACGCCCACTCCAACTTCAGTTTTCTCGACGGCGCCAGCCACCCCGAGGAGATTGCCGAGACCGCCGCCGAGCTGGGGCTGTCGGCGCTGGCGCTCACCGATCACGACGGGCTCTACGGCGTGGTCCGGTTCGCCGAAGCCGCCGCGGGAGTGGGGCTGTCGACGGTGTTCGGAGCCGAGCTGTCCCTGGGCCTGTCCCAGCCGCAGAACGGCGTCGCCGACCCGGAGGGCGACCACCTCGTCGTCCTCGCCCGCGATCCGGAGGGCTACCACCGGCTGGCCGCCGCGATCAGCATCGGGCAGCGGGCCGGGGGCGAGAAGGGCAAACCGGTCTATGACCTCCCGGAGCTCGCGGCCCGCGCGGCGGGGCACTGGCAGGTGCTCACCGGCTGCCGCAAGGGGGTCGTCCCCGCCGCTCTTGCCCGGGGCGGTGCCGACGCCGCGGCAGGTGCGCTCGACCGGCTGATCGGGGAGTTCGGCCGCGACCGCGTCGCCGTCGAGGTGTGGGACCACGGTGCTCCCGAGGACACCGAGCGGGCCGACGCACTGGCCGAGCTGGCGCACCGCGCCGGCGTGGGCGTCGTCGCCACCACCAACGCGCACTACGCCACCCCCTCGCGGGGGCGGCTGGCCGCGGCTCTGGCCGCGGTGCGGGCCCGTCGCAGCCTGGTGGAGATGGACGGCTGGTTGCCGGCCGCCGGGGCGACCTATCTGCGGTCCGGAGCGGAGATGGCGGCCCGTTTCGCCCGGCTTCCCGAGGCGGTGGCCCGGGCCGCCGAGCTGGGCAAGGAGTGCGCGTTCGACCTCCGGCTGGTCGCCCCCCGGCTGCCCGACTTCCCGGTGCCGGCCGGCCACACCGAGGCCAGCTGGCTCGCCGAGCTCACCTGGCGGGGGGCCGCGACGCGCTACGGACCCCGGGACGCCGAGCGGATCCCCGGCGCCTACGCGCAGCTCGACCACGAGCTGGCGACGATCGAGCGACTGGGCTTCCCCGGCTACTTCCTCGTCGTCCACGACATCGTGCAGTTCTGCCAGCGCGAGGACATCCTCTGCCAGGGTCGCGGATCGGCCGCCAACTCCGCGGTGTGCTTCGCGCTCGGCATCACCTGCGTCGACGCGGTGCGCTATCACCTGCTGTTCGAACGCTTCCTCGCTCCGGAACGCGACGGGCCGCCCGACATCGACCTCGACATCGCCTCGGGTCGGCGGGAGGAGGTGATCCAATACGTCTACCGCCGCTACGGGCGGGACAACGCCGCACAGGTGGCCGACGTCATCACCTACCGGCCCCGGTCGGCGGTCCGCGACATGGCCAAGGCGCTGGGCTACTCCCCCGGCCAGCAGGATGCCTGGTCCAAGCAGATCGAAGGGTGGGGGCACGCCCTCCCCGAGGTACGTGCCGGGGCAGGTGCGGACGCCGCGGACCGGCCAGACCACGACATCCCGCCCGACGTGGTCGCGCTGGCCGGGCAGCTGCAGGGCTTCCCCCGCCATCTCGGGCTGCACTCCGGCGGCATGGTCATCTGCGACCGCCCGGTGATCGAGGTGTGCCCGGTGGAGTGGGCCCGCATGCCGGGCCGCAGCGTGCTGCAGTGGGACAAGGACGACTGCGCCGCCACCGGACTGGTGAAGTTCGACCTGCTCGGCCTGGGCATGCTCTCGGCACTACAGGGCACCCTCGCGCTGATCCGCGACCACCACGGCGTCGAGGTCGACCTGGCCATGCTGCCGCCGGACGACGAGGCCGTGTTCGCGATGATCTGCGCCGCCGACACGGTCGGGGTGTTCCAGATCGAGAGCCGGGCACAGATGGCGACCCTGCCCCGGCTGAAACCGCGGGAGTTCTACGACCTGGTGGTCGAGGTGGCGCTGATCCGCCCCGGACCGATCCAGGGCGGTTCGGTGCACCCCTACATCCGGCGCCGCAACGGTCAGGAGGACCCGAAATACGCCCATCCGCTGATGGAGCGGTCGTTGTCCAAGACCCTCGGCGTGCCGCTGTTCCAGGAGCAGCTGATGGAGCTGGCGATCGACGTGGCCGGCTGCTCGCCCGACGAGGCCGACCTGATCCGCCGCGCCATGGGATCCCGGCGGTCGGCGGAGCGGATGGAGAAGCTGCGGGCCCGGCTCTACGACGGGATGGCGGCCAACGGCATCACCGGCGCGGTGGCCGACGAGATCTTCGACAAGCTGGCGGCGTTCGCCAACTTCGGTTTCGCCGAGAGCCACGCGATCAGCTTCGCCTACATCGTCTACGCCAGCTGCTGGCTCAAGCGCTACTACCCCGCGGCGTTCTACGCCGCGCTGCTCAACGCCCAGCCGATGGGCTTCTACTCGCCGCAGTCGCTGGTTGCCGACGCCCGGCGGCACGGTCTGACCGTGCGCGGACCGGACATCAACGCCTCCGGCGCACGTGCGACCCTCGAACCCGGCGCACCGCTGCCTCCGGGCGCCGGCCCGACCCCGCTGGGGCGGGTCGGCGAACCCGAGCCGGTGATCCGGCTGGGAATGTCGTCGGTGCGCCATCTGGGCGAGGAGATCGCGGAGCGGATCGCCGACGGTCGCCCCTACGCCGACATGGCAGATCTGGTCCGCCGCACCGCACTGTCCACGGCACAGGTGGAGGCGCTGGCCACCGCGGGGGCGTTCGGCTCGCTGGGGTTGGACCGCAGACGGGCGTTGTGGGCGGCAGGCATGGTGGCCACCGAGCGCCCCGACCGGCTGGCCGGCATGGGGATCGGCGCCGACCCACCGACGCTGCCGACGATGACACCGCCGGAGACCACGCTGGCCGATCTGTGGGCGACCGCCATCTCCCCGGACAGCTACCCGACCCAATACGTCCGGGACCGGCTCGCGGAGATGGGCGTCGTTCCGGCCGGCCGGCTGCGCGGGGTACCGCACGGCGACCGGGTGCTGGTCGGTGGGGTGGTGACCCACCGCCAGCGGCCGTCGACGGCCGGCGGGACGACGTTCCTCAACCTCGAGGACGAGACCGGGATGGTCAACGTCATCTGCGGTGAAGGGGTGTGGCGCCGGCACCGGCGGGTCGCCCGCGAGTCCGGGGCACTGCTGATCCGGGGCAGGCTCGAGCAGGTCGACGGTGTGGTCAACGTCATCGCCGAGCGGATCACCCGGCTCCCGCTCACCGCGCCGACCCGTTCCCGCGACTTCCGATAAACCCCCGACATCCGGCGACGGGACAGCCACATTGCCGGTCCGCATCACCTACGCTGCATGCCATCGGTTGTCCCCCCGCGCACACCGCCGATACAAGGATGAATCGCCGTGCCCGATTCCGCCGTACCCGGACCCACGTTGACCGACGCCGATTTCCAGCGGCTCCTGAAGTTCCGGACGACATTGCGCCGGTTCGAACGCTGGAGCGACGAGCAGGTCGCCGAGCAGGGCCTCACCCCGGCGTGGCATCAGCTGATGCTCGCGGTGCGCGGTCACGACAACCGTGACAGTCGTGGTCACGACAACCATGACAGTCGTGGTCACGACAACCATGACAGTCGTGGTCACGACAACCATGACGGGCCCACCATCGGGGAGATCGCCGATGCCCTGCTCATCCGCCCGCACAGCGCGGTCGAGTTGTGCAACCGGGTGGAGCATGCGGGTTTCATCACCCGCAATGCCGACCCCCGCGACGGCCGCGTCGTCCGCATCCAGCTGACCGACGAAGGTGCCAAGGCCGTGGAGGCGCTGTCCCGGCTGCACCTCGAGCAGCTCCGCCGGTTCGCCCGGACCCTCGACCAGGTGGTCGGCGGATCGGTGCCCCCCGGGTCGGAATGACGGTCGCTAGAGTCCCCGGTCATGACGATGGCCACGTTCAAGGATCTGTGTATCGATGCAACCGATCCCGCCGTGCTCGGCCCGTTCTGGGCCGCGGCACTCGGCCTCACGGCCGAGCCGCTCGACGACGGTGACGTCCGGCTGACCGGGACGACGCCCCGGCAGACCGTTTGGATCAACCGGGTGCCCGAGCCGCGGACCGTCAAACAGCGGATGCACCTCGACGTCCACGTCGGCTCGCCGTCCGACCTCGAGGCACTCGGAGCCCGGACCCTGGCGTCGCTCGACCACTGGACCGTCATGGCCGACCCGCAGGGCGGTGAGTTCTGCGCGTTCCCCCGCGTCGAGCCGCCGGCCTACCGGCTGTACGAGGTCGTCGTCGACGCCCGGGATGCCCGGGCGCAGGCGGAGTGGTGGGGCGGGATGCTCGGCGCCAAGGTCGCGCATGAGCCCGACCAGCCCTGGTGGTCGGTCGAGGGCATCGACGGCGCACCGTTCGACAGCATCGTCTTCAATGCGGTTCCGGAACCGAAAACCGTCAAGAACCGCGTCCACCCCGACGTACTGGCCGGCGCCCTGCGGCCGCTGCTCGATCACGGCGCCACCGTCATCCGACCGCGCGACGACGACATCGGATGGCACGTCGCGGCCGATCCCGAGGGCAACGAGTTCTGCGTCTTCACCGACTGACCGCCGCGGCACTCACCCGGGCTGGTCGAGGAACCGACGTACGGCCGCGCCGATCCCGGCCGCGTCGAGACCGTGTGCGCGCGCATGGTCCTTCGGCGTGCCGTAGCGACGTAGTTCGGCGTCCCGCGACACCCCGAGGCCCAGCATCCGGTGCGGCAGATCGGGCAGGGCTCGGGCGACGACGTGCGCCGAGGTGCCGGCCAGCGACGGCTCGACCAGGACGATGGCCGGATCGGCGTGCACGGTGGCCGCCCGCAGACCCGCCGCGTCGAACGGCCGGATGGTGGTGGCGTAGAGGACGGTCACGTCCAGATCCGCGGTGGCCGCGAGCGTCGGGGACAGCATCGGTCCGACCGCGACGACGACACCGCGGGCGCCGTGCCGCACGACCTGCAGTCGTCCGTCGGCGCCGGCGATCGGCTCGTCGTTGGACTCGGTCGAGAGCCGGATGTAGACGCGCCCGTCCGCACCGAGCGCATCCGCCACCAACGCAGCGGCCTCAGCCGGGTGCCCGGGCACGTGCACGGTCCAACCCGGAAGCGTGTCGAGGAGGGCGATGTCGCCCGGCGACTGATGGGTGCGACCGCCGGCCGACGCGTCGTACGAGCCACCGATGCTGACCAGCACCGCCCCGACGTCCTGGTGACCGAGGTCGAGCTTGACCTGCTCGAAGGCCCGTTCGATGAGGAACGGCGCGTAGCTGTGCGCGATCGGCCGCAGCCCGGTCAGTCCCAGACCGCCGGCCACCGACACCATCAGCTGTTCACGGATACCGACGTTGATCACGCGGTCGGGCTGCCGGGCAGCGACATCGACGAAACCATCGGCGGAGATCTCGGCGAGCACCAGTGCCAGCCTCGGATCGGCGTCGATCGCCTGCGACACGACGTCGACGAAGGCGTCGCGCATGGTGGCCGGGGCCGTCGTCATCGGGGCCGTCAAGGTGGTGGTGCTGGTGGTCATCACGCGATCTCCTTCGACTCGATGACGGCGACCACTGCGAGCGGGCGGCCCTCGTGCGGGGTGGCGAACGCCTTCTCCAGCCTGTCGTGGTTCCGCCCGTCCACGGTGACCGTCTCCCAGTCCTCGACGGCGAACCGCCGCTCGATCCCGTCCGGCCAGCCGTAGGTCGCCGACGAGTTGTCGACGACGATGACGGTGAGACGCTCGAGCCCGAACCGGCCCGCCATCGCGATCGCCTCCTGGTTGCTGCCCTCGTCCAACTCGGCGTCGCCGACGAGGACGACGACCCGCGGTCGCGTCCGGCCTTGCGCCCGCAGGCCGAGTGTGACGCCGACGGCGAGCGGCAGCCCGTGGCCGAGCGACCCGGAGGAGATCTCCACGCCGGGCAGCAGCTTGCGGTCGGGGTGCCGGCCCAGCCGCGAGTCGTAGTCGCCCCACCCGTCGAGCTGCGCCGGATCGAGGAATCCGCGCGCGGCCAGGACGGCGTAGTAGCTCATCGGTCCGTGGCCTTTGGAGAGCAGGAACCTGTCGCGGTCGGGGTCGTCCGGCGCGTCGACCGGCACCCGTAACACCCGGTCGTAGAGCACCCACAGCACGTCGAGGGTCGAATTGGAGGCCGGGTCGTGCTTCTCGTCGCCGGTCATGCGGGCGACCAGGCCCGGCAGGTCGGAGTACGTCGCTGTCGTCATACGGTGATCCTGTAACTTCAACCAAACTTGAAGTCAAGGATCGAGGTGCGATAAATGTCGGCGTTGCCCGTGGAACTGACGATCGGGGAGCTCGCCGCGCGCAGCGGCGTCAGCCAGAGCGCGCTGCGCTTCTACGAAGACCAGGGACTGCTGTCCTCCGGACGCACCGGCGGCAACCAGCGCCGCTATCCGCGATCCATGCTGCGACGGGTGGCGTTCATCCGGGCTGCCCAGCGGGTCGGGCTCAGCCTGCAGGAGATCCGCACGGCACTGGCCACCCTCCCGTCCGATCGCACACCGACGCGGGCCGACTGGCGGCAGCTCTCGCGCAGCTGGCGGTCCGAGCTGGACGGTCGGATCGCGACACTGCAGCGCCTGCGCGACCAGCTGACCTCCTGCATCGGGTGCGGGTGCCTGTCGCTGCGGACCTGCTCGCTGAGCAACGCCGACGACGTCCTCGCCGCCCGCGGCGCCGGCGTCACAGCACTCCTGCCCGAAAGACCATGACGCTTCACGGTGCACGGCGATCGTCGGCACCGAATCGGTCGAGGAATTCCCTGATCGCCCGCGTGGACTTGAGCACGTGGCGGGTCGCGTGTTGCCCGTGTCGGGCAATGATCGCTTGCTCGCGTTCGAGTTTCGCGCGCCGGCTCCGCCAGATCAACGGGATGAGGCGCCATTCATCGCGCAACCGTTGCCAGGCCGAGTACTCGCATCCTTCAGGCAGCGTGTCCGGCATCCGGCAGCCGCGCAGCAACGCTCGCCCCGCGCACCGCCACCACGGCGTGGCTAGGAGCACCACGGTGTCGGCGCGTTCGAGCCGGAGATCGAGCGTCTCGGTGTAGTTGCCGTCGGCGATCCACGCGTCGCCCGCAAGGAGGCCACGTTGTTTCTCGCGCCACTCGGCCTCCGACGGCTCGACCCAGCCCGGCTTCCAGAACTCGAGGTCGAGATGAATGAGGGGCAAGCCGGACTTGGCCTCAAGCGCGCGTGCACACGTGGATTTCCCCGACCCGGCCATCCCGGTGACGACAATTCGGCGTCCGGACGCTACCGGAGCATTACTCATCGACACGACTCCTTCTCACGTTGGTCATCGTGACCGGTTCGGAACGACGAGTTCGAATCGACTCATGCGGTGTTGGTTGCAAGAGTTGAGCTTCGTGGGGGTACATGACACCTTCGCAGGGACGCAGCGGCGCCAAGCCTCGACTACGTGAAAACGGCAGCCGTCTGCGGCCGGTGTCGAAGCTGGCAAATGACCTTCTGCGAGACGGCAGGCATCAAGGATGCCCGGCGGAGCTGGCAGTGCTTTCATCGACTGCCATGCCGGCCAATCGGCCGCTGGCAAGACTCTCTGCGATCAGGAAGCTCCCGGCAGCATCGCATTGCTGCATACCTGCGCAGCACGCGACGACACGTCCGTACCTACCGTGTCAGCGCGTGCCCCGCCGGCCGGGCAGGTCGCGATGCACCCGACCCCAGACGCCATCCGACATGAGCAGCCTCTCCAACGAAATTCACGGAACGGGCCCGCAAACGCCAGCCGTCCAATCGGAGGGATTCTAACCGGTCGCGCGCGGACGCTACCAGTCGATATCGTCGAGCGCCCGCCACGGCGGACCCGCCCGCAGAACGTGAAGGAACGCCACTCCCGATTCTCTGCCGCTCGGGTGTCGGTCGTCGAGACGCCACCGATGCGCTGCGACGATCGCGAGTACGACCCCCCTGCACTCGCCGACCAGGTCTTGGTCAGCGTCGCGATAGTGCCGGCTGACCTCACTGGGCGCCCAGGCCAGGTCGTACTCGACAGGCCCGTGGGCGGTGTTTTCGAAATCAATGAAGAGCGGCCCGTTCTTCGTGTCGAGGATGTTCCCCGGGTGCGGCTCGCCGTGCAGCAGCTGTTCGGGGGCGCGCCTGTTGACGATCGATCGCCCCAGATCGCGCAGCGTGTCGGCGAGCAGCGCCCGGTCCGTATCCGCGAGGTCGGGAGTGACGTCACGGCTGGCAACGTCTCGTCGAGTAGCCGCCAGTCGATGCATGACGTGCGGCGTCGTGGCCTCGATCCGCCGTAGGCCGGCATGAAGACGTGCGAGCGCCTGCGCGTACTCGGCCGGCGGAAGCATTCGAGCCTGCACAGGTTCGACGTAGGCCCACATGGCGATCCTGAAGCCGTCATGCACGAAAACCCGTGGTTCGACCCGAGCATCGAGCGCGGCGACCGGGCTGTCCATCTGCGCTAGCCGTCTCACGAGTTCAACTTCTCGCTCTACGCTTGCGAAATGCGTCATCGGCGCAACTCGGGCGACGATGTCGCATGGCGTCAGACGGATGACCAGTCGGTTGGAGTCGCTGAGAACGATCGCGTCGTCGACGGCCAGGTCGAGGTCTGAGGCGGTCGACATCGCCGCAGCCACCGCACGCCGCGCCTCAGCTGCTTCCATCTCCGGTCCCTTCCCGCCCGCGCAGTCGTAGCACCAGAGCGACATGTATCCGGCCAGCACGATACGAGGTCGCTGGATTGGCGACGGCGACTGATCCAGATCGCCACGTCCCGGACGGACTTCTCGCGTCGACAGGTCCCCGAATCCTGGGCTCCATCGGTCTCGAGGTCCGCGCAAACCGGCCGGGTGGGCACGGCGCGCCAACCCGGGTCAGCCGGCGGCAGGCACCTGGTCGGACGTCTCCTCATCACCCATGAACGACGCCCACAACGTCGCGTAGACCCCGTTCGCGGCCAGCAGTTCGTCCTGTGACCCGACCTCCACGATCCGGCCGTGGTCGAGGACGACGATGCGGTCGGCGCGGGCGGCGGTGGTCAGGCGGTGCGCGACGACGACCGTCGTACGCCGGTGGGCCAGCACGTCGGCGGCGCGGGTGACCGCGGCCTCGGTGGCGAGGTCGAGCGAGGCGGTCGCCTCGTCGAGGATCAGGATGTCCGGGTCGACGAGCTGGGCGCGGGCCAGCGCCAGCAGTTGTCGCTGACCGGCGGACAGGTTGCGACCGCGCTCGCCGACCGGGTGCAGGTAGCCGCCGGCCAGCCGGGCGATCATGTCGTGCGCCCCGACGGCCCGGGCCGCCGCCTCCACCTCGGCATCGCTCGCATCGGGCCGGCCGTAGGCGATGGCGTCGCGCACCGTGCCGGAGAAGAGGTAGGCCTCCTGCGGGACGACGCCGAGGCGGTGCCGGTAACCGGCCAGGTCGAGGTCACGCAGATCGTGTCCCTCGACCCGGACCGCGCCCTCGGTCGGGTCGTAGAAGCGGGCCAGCAGCTTGACGACGCTGGACTTGCCGGCGCCGGTCTCGCCGACCAGTGCCACGGTCTCCCCCGGCGCGATCCGCAGCCGGATGTCGGACAGCGCCTCGGTGTCCGCGCCGGAATAGGCGAAGTGCACGCCGTCGAAGACGACCTCGCCGGAGAGTCGCGCCACCGGCTGCGGTGCCGCGGGCTCCGGGGTCGAGGTCGGGATGCGCAGCAGGTCACGCACCCGGCGCAGCCCGACCGCCGCCTGCTGGTATCCGTCGAAGACCTGGGACAGCTGCTGCACCGGCGAGAAGAACATGTTGACGTAGAGGAGGAACGCGATCAGCGCACCGGCAGTCAGGGTGCCGTGGGAGACCCGGGACGCCCCTGCCCAGAGCACCAGCGCGGTCGCCACCTCGCTGAGGAACTCCACGAACGGGAAGTAGATGGCGATGTAGCGCTGCGCCCGCAGCCGGGAGACCCGGTAGTCGTCGCTGACCCGTTCGAACTTGGCGTTGTTGTGGCCCTCCCGCCGGAAGGCCTGGGTGACGCGGACACCGGCGACGTTCTCCTGCAGGTCGGCGTTGACGATCCCGACCTTCTCCCGGGCGTCGGCGTAGGCGACCGACGACTTGGACCGGAAGATCAGCGTGGCGATGATGAGCACCGGCAGGATCGTCATGACGACCAGTGCCAGGCCGACGTCGAGCACGAACAACGCGATCAGCACGCCGAGGAACAGCGACAGGCTCACCACCGCGGTGGCCAGCCCCGTCTGGATGAACGTCGAGAGCGCGTCCACGTCGGTGGTCATCCGGGTCATGATCCGGCCGCCGAGCTCGCGCTCGTAGAAGTCCAGTCCCAGCCGTTGCAGGTGGGCGAAGAGCTTGACCCGCAAGGTGTAGAGCATGCGCTCGCCGGTCCGGCCGGTGACCTGGGTCTGCCACGTGCTCACCGCCCAGTCCGCCAGGACGACCAGGAGGGCGATCAGTGAGGTCGTGACCAGCGCGCCCGAGACGTGCTGGGTCACGCCGTGGTCCACGCCGCCACGGATCAGGGCCGGCAGCGCGAGCTGCGCGACCGCGTCGAGCGCCACCAGGAGCAGACCGAGCAGAAGTCCGTTGCGGAACGGGCGCAGCAGGTGGCCCAGCCCGAAGTTCGGGTCGGGTGCGCGCGCCTCGTCGGTGTCGACGTCGGGACGGTCGGTGGCCGGGCGCAGCGAGGCGACCTGGTCGAGCAGCTCGGGTGTGGCGGGCAACGAGGCGAACATCCCGCCCGGCCCGCCGCCGCCACCTCCGCCTCGGCCCCGGAGTCCCGGCACCGTCGCCGTGGCCGCCACGCCGAGGGGTACGTCGGTCCGGACCGGCGAGTCGTCGCGCCATAGTGCGGGTGTCACCCCGGGCGTGGCCCCGGTCACGTCGATGACGCCCTCGGCGGTCTCGGTGGTCCCCGGCAGCTCGCCGGCGTCGATCCCCTCGACGTCGTCCCCGGGTCCGGCGAGCAGCAGGCGGTAGAGCGGGCACCGGACGAGCAGTTCGCCGTGGGTGCCGACGTCGACGATGCGCCCCTCCTCCAGGACGGCGATCCGGTCGGCGAGGGAGAGGGTGCTGCGCCGGTGGGCGATCAGCAGGGTGGTGCGGCCACGCATCACCCGGCGCAGCGTCGCGTGGATCTCGGCCTCGATCCGGGCGTCGACGGCCGAGGTGGCGTCATCGAGCAGCAGCACCTGGGGATCGGTGAGCAGGGCACGCGCGAGCGCGACCCGCTGCCGTTGTCCGCCGGAGAGGGTCAGTCCCTGCTCGCCGACGACGGTGTCGTAACCCGCGGGCAGGTCGCGAATGAAGCCGTCCGCCTCGGCCGCCTCGGCGGCCGCGACGACCTGCGCGTCGGTGGCCTCGGGGTGGCCGTAGGCGATGTTGGCCCGCACGCTGTCGGAGAAGAGGAAGCTGTCCTCGAAGACCACACCGATCCGGGAGCGCAGCGAGGACATCGTGACGTCGCGGATGTCGTAGCCGCCGACCCGCACCGCGCCGTGCTGCACGTCGTAGAAGCGAGGCAGCAGAAGCGACACCGTGGACTTCCCCGAGCCGGTCCCGCCGACCAGCGCGAGCGTCTCACCGGGCTCGACCTGCAGGTCGACACCCTCGAGCACCGGGCGGGAACGGACATAGCCGAACGTCACGTCGTCGAGTTGGACGCCGGCCGGGCCCGCCGGCATCTCGACGGCGTCCGGTGCGTCGGCGACGGTCGGCTGGGAATCGATGATCTCGAAGACCCGGACGACACCGGCGCGGGCCTGCTGTCCGACGGTCAGCAGGCCGGCGAGCATCCGCACCGGGGAGACCAGCGAGCTGAGGTAGGTGGAGAAGGCGAGGAAGGTGCCGAGGGTGATGTTGCCGTGGAACGCCAGCCACCCGCCCAGCGCCAGCACCCCGACCTGGCCCAGCGCCGGCACGGCCTGCAGTGCCGGGTTGAACTTGCTGGTGAGCCGCACCGCGCGCATGCGGCCGGCGAAGAGGCTGCGTGCGCTGCCCTCCAGCGTTTCGAGCTCGCGCTGCTCCTGACCGAAACCCTTGACGACGCGCACGCCGGTGACCGCGGCCTCGACGACACCGGCGACCTGGGCGATCCGCTGCTGGGCGTCCCAGTTGGCCGGGAACAGCTGCTTGCGGCTGCGGTAGGCGATGAACCACAGCGCCGGGCCGATGAGCAGGGCCACGACCGTCAGCACCGGCGACAGCCACAGCATGATGATGAGGGACAGCAGGAAAAGCAGCAGGTTGCCGGACATGATCGGCAGCATGCCGAGCAGGCCCTGGACCAGGGTGATGTCCGAGATCGCGCGGCTGACCACCTGGCCGGTCTGCAGGTCGTCCTGCTTGGCGCCGTCGAGGCGCTGCAGCGCGGCGAAGACCTCGGTCCGCATGTCGTACTGGACGTCGAGGCTCAGCCGGCCACCCAGGTAGCGACGCACGAAGCCCGAGCCGAACCGGAGTACGCCGGCCGCGAACAAGGCGATGACCCACGGCAACAGCGGCTGGGTATGGGTCAGGATCACATCGTCGACGACCTGCCGGACGATGAGCGGGGTGACGGCGGTCAGCGCCGTCCCGAGCAGTGCGCCGCCGAACGCAAGAACGACGGTGCGCTTGTAGCGCAGGCAATAGCCCACGAGCCGACGTAGCCACCCGGCCGTCGGCTCCTCTTCAGTCGCCCGATCGTCATGGCGGGCACGCGTCGCCGGCATCATCGTTAGCGAGTCTAACCTCTCATCGTTAGCACGTCTAACCTCTTCGCCCGGTCGTCCTCCGCTCCGGGTCACCCGAACTGCGGTGTCGGCGGGGCAGGTGCTCGACACCGGCCGGTGCAGGCCGCAGACTTGCCGGGTGACGTCGGGGCGGCAGCGGGCACTCGCCGTCCTGGACATCGACGGCGTCGTGGCCGACGTCCGGCACCGGCTGCCCTTCCTCGATGGCCGGCCGCGCCGCTGGCGCGAGTTCTTCGCGGCGGCCGGAGACGATCCGGCGCTGCCGGACGGAGTCGCGCTGGTGCGGCAGCTGGCGGCGACCTACGACGTGGCCTGGTTCACCGGCCGGCACGAGCGGCTGCGCCGGGTCACCGAGCATTGGCTCGCGGACCACGACCTGCCGGTGGCGCCGCTCGTGATGCGGGCGGACCGCGACTTCCGTCCGGCCCGGCTGGTCAAACCTGAGCTGTTGCGGTCCCTGCGCGGTGGGGCGCCCGTCGCACTGGTGGTCGACGACGACCCGGAGGTGCTCGCGGCGATCGCCCGCGACGGGACGCCGGTGCGGCTCGCCGACTGGGTGCCGCGCTCGGCCACGCTGTCGCGCGCCCAGGAGCGGGACGGGCGGACATGAGTCGGCTGTGCGAGGCTGGCGCGGTGGCGATGACCCGGCCGGCACGCCCCCGCAACGACCCGGGCCAGTACGACGACCTGGTCGACCAGTGGTGGCAGCCGCACGGGCAGTTGGCGATGCTGCACTGGATCGCCGCCGCCCGGGCCGGGCTGATCCCGCCCGCGACCCGCCGCGGCGCCGTCCTGGTGGACCTCGCCTGCGGAGGCGGACTCCTCGCCCGGCATGTCGCCGGCCTGGGCTACCGGCACGTCGGCGTCGATCTGTCCCGCAGCGCGCTCCGCGTCGCCCGGGCGCACGGCGTACGCCCGGTCCGCGCCGACGTCGGGGCCCTGCCGCTGCCGGACGGGATCGCCGACGTGGTGTCGGCCGGCGAGATCCTCGAGCACGTCACCGACCTCGCGCGGGTCGTCGGCGAGGCGTGCCGGGTGCTGCGGCCGGGCGGCACGCTGGTCATCGACACGGTCGCCCGCACCGCGCTGGCCCGGTTCCTCGTGGTCACCGTGGCCGAGCGGATCCCCGGGGCGGCGCCGCCCGGCATCCACGACCCGGACCTGTTCGTCGACCGCCGGGTGCTGCAGGCCGAGTGCGCCCGGCACGGCGTACCGGTGCGGCTGCGTGGGCTGCGGCCCTCGATCCCGGACGCGGTGCGCTGGCTGCGCGGCCGGTCCGACGTCGTGGCGATGCTGCCGACCCGACCCACCTCCGTGCTGTTCCAGGCCCACGGCGTGAAGGAGAGTCGATGACCGACACGGTGACGCTCCCGGACACCTCGGCCGCATTGGCGGCCGCGGTGGAGGTGGCGCCGGCACTGGCCGCGCGGGCCGCCGAGCACGACGGACCGGGCGCGTTCCCGGCCGTCGACTTCGCCGCCCTGCGTGAGCGCGGGTTACTCGGGCTGATGGTGCCTTGCCGGCTGGGCGGTCCGGGCGCCGGCTTCGCCGACTACGCCGAGGTGGCGATGGTCCTCGGCGCGGGCGCCGGCGCCACCGCGCTGATCTACAACATGCACGCGTCCGTGACCGGGGCACTGGCGCTGACCCCGGACGACGTGTTGCGCGCACTCGGGGTGCCCGAGGCTTATCTCGATGTCCGCGACCGCGCGCTGGAGCAGGCCCGCGACGGGGCGCTCTTCGCGGTCGCGATGAGCGAACGCGGTGCCGGCAGCCGGCTGTCCAAGATCACGACGACCTACGAACGGGTCGACAGCGGCTACCGCATCGTCGGAGCGAAGGCGTTCGTGTCCGGCGCCGGCCACGCGGACGCCTACCTCGTCGCGGCCCGGGAGCGGGACGTCGACCCGCCACGAGTCTCCTACTTCCTCGTGCCGGCCGGGCCGGGCCTCACGGTCGAGGCCACCTGGGACTCGCTCGGGATGCGGGCCACCGCGAGCCAGGACCTGCGCCTCGACGTGGTGGTCCCGGCCGACACGCTGCTCGGCGGGGTCGAGGGGCTGACCCTGCTGATCGCCCAGGTCATGCCACAGTGGCTGGTCGCCTCCTATGCCGCCGTCTACGTCGGGGTGGCCCAGTCCTGCATCGACCAGGCCGTGGCCCATGTGACCGGACGCGGCCTGGCGCGGCTGCCCGCGGTGCGCGCCCGGGTGGGCCGGGCCGAGGCACGGGTGGCCGCGGCCCGGCTCGCCGTCCGGGAGGCGGCCCGCCGGGTGGACGCCGAACCGGGGCAGCCGGAGACCAACCGCTGGGTATGGCGGGCGAAGCTGCTCGCCGGCGAGACGGCGATGGACGTGGCCGCGTCGATGCTGGAGGCGGCCGGGACGTCGGCTACCCGGCGCGGCCACCCGCTGGAACGGCTCTACCGCGACGCCCGTTGCGGGTCGCTGCAGCCGGCCACCAGCGACGTCTGCGCCGACTGGCTGGGTGCGGCCGCCCTCGGCCTCGACCCGCACGCCGACGCGGAAGTCGCCCGGTGGTGAGGCCGGGCACCACACCGACCGGAAGCGGATGGCACAACCCGGCACGCGTGACCGGACTCGGGCACGCCGTCCCGGCGCGGATCGGCCAGCCGGAGCTGTGGGACGGATTCTTCGCCGCCCGCTACGCCGGGGTGCGCTCGGCCGCGCGGGTCTTCGCCTCGGCCGGGGTCGAGACCCGGCACACCGTCGTCAACCCGGCGGTCGAGGACATCTCCGACTGGGGCACCGAGGCGCGGATGCGCCGTTACCTCGCCGAGGCGCTGCCGCTGGGCAAGTCGGCCGTCGGCGGGGCGCTGGCCGACGCCGGACTCGCCGCCGAGGAGATCGGCCTGTTCGCGGTCGCGACCTGCACCGGCTACGCCACCCCGGGGCTGGACATCCTGCTGGCCCGCGACCTCGGGATGCCGCCCGACGTGCAGCGGCTGCTCGTCGGGCACATGGGGTGCTACGCCGCCCTGCCGGGTCTCGCGGCGGTCACCGACTTCGTCGCGGCGCGGCGCCGGCCGGCGGTGCTGCTGTGCCTGGAGCTGACCAGCCTGCATCTGCAGGCGCCGACCACCGGGATGGATCAGGTCGTCACCCATGCGTTGTTCGGGGACGCCGCGGCGGCGGTGGTGGTCCAGCCGGGCGAGGGCCCGGGGCTGCACCTGCTCGACGTCACCGCCCGCACCGATGCGACCACCGCCGACCACATGACCTGGGACGTCACCGACCAGGGCTTCCGGATGGGCCTGTCCCCCCGGGTGCCCGACGTGCTCGGCCGGCACGTCGGTTCGGTCGTCGAGGACCTGCTGGACAGCCACGGTGTGCTGCTGTCCGACGTGGACGGGTGGGCGGTGCATCCGGGGGGTCGGCGCATCGTCGAGGTCGTCGGCCGGAGCCTCGGGCTGACCGAGGGCGACCTGGCTCCGTCTTATGACGTTCTGCGCACCTATGGCAACTGTTCGTCGCCAACGGTGCTCCTGGTGCTCGAGGCGCTGCGCGCGCAGGCGGCGCGGACCGTCGTGGCGCTGGCCTTCGGACCGGGGCTCACCCTCTATGCCGGGCTGCTGCGCGCCCGCTGAGGCGGCTGGCGGCGCCGCGCGACACGCCGAAGGTTGCAGAGGGGTCACACGATGAATAAATCCCGGTGGGAGGGGCAGACTGTGATTGTTGCCACAAGCCATACGTCGATTGCATAGAAACTCGAGAGCCATGTGTCTGCACGAACCCCCGTGCCCCGGGGCTGACGACCTCGACCGGGACGCCGCCCAGGTAGTCGCGAGTCATCCGGAGCAAGGCTGGAGCCTGCTCTGCAACGGTGTCGTCTTCTTCGACGACACCGGCGAGCTCCTTCCCGACGGTCGAGTGATCGCCCCGCGCCGGCGGCAGCCCCTGGTGGCTCCCGCCGCCTGACCAGCTCTCTCCCGCGAGGATCAGGCCTCGGGGAGGGGCGGGCAGCTGCACATCAGGTTGCGGTCGCCGTACCCACCGTCGATCCGCCCGACCGGCGGCCAGTACTTGTCCTGCCGGAGCGCGGGCAGCGGGTAGGCCGCCTCCTCCCGGCCGTAGGGATGCGCCCAGTCGCCGGCCACGGCCGCCGCGGTGTGCGGTGCGCCGGTCAGCGGGTTGTCCGCCCGGTCGTACTCCCCCGCCGCTACCTTGTCGATCTCCTGCCGGATCGCGACCATCGCATCGACGAACCGGTCCAGTTCGGCGAGATCCTCGGACTCGGTGGGTTCGACCATCAGCGTCCCGGCGACCGGGAACGACATCGTCGGCGCATGGAATCCGTAGTCGATCAGCCGCTTCGCGACGTCCTCGACGGTGACTCCGGTCTGCGTGGTGAGCGGCCGCAGGTCGATGATGCACTCGTGCGCGACGAGGCCGCCGCGCCCCGTGTAGAGGACCGGGTAGTGCGGGGCGAGCCGGCGGGCGAGGTAGTTGGCGGCGAGCACCGCGACCTCGGAGGCGCCGCGCAGGCCATCCGGGCCCATCAGCCGCAGGTACGCCCAGGAGATCGGCAGCACGCCGGCCGACCCGTACGGCGCTCCGGCGACCGGACCGGGACCGGTGGCCGGACCGGCCGCCGGATCCAGCGGGTGGTTGGGCAGGTGGTCGGCGAGATGGGCGCGGACGCCGATCGGGCCGACGCCGGGGCCTCCTCCGCCGTGCGGGATGCAGAAGGTCTTGTGCAGGTTGAGGTGGGACACGTCGGCGCCGAAGTCCCCCGGCCGGGCCAGCCCGACCAGGGCGTTGAGGTTGGCGCCGTCGACGTAGACCTGTCCGCCCGCCTCGTGCACCAGGGCACAGACCTCGGCGACGGACGCCTCGAAGACCCCGTGCGTGGACGGGTAGGTGAGCATGATCGCGGCGAGCCGGTCGCGGTGGGTCGACAGCTTGGCCCGCAGGTCGTCCAGGTCGATGTTGCCCGCGGCGTCGCAGGCGACCACGACCACCGACAGGCCGGCCATGACCGCGCTCGCGGCGTTGGTGCCGTGCGCGGACGACGGGATCAGGCACACGTCGCGGACGGTCTGCCCGCGGGCCTCGTGGTAGCCGCGGATGGCCAGCAGACCGGCCAGCTCACCCTGGCTGCCGGCGTTCGGCTGCAGGGACACCGCGGCGTACCCGGTGATCTCGACCAGCCACTGCTGCAGATCGGCGATGAGCCGCGCGTATCCGGACGTCTGCGCGGCCGGCGCGAACGGATGGATCCGGGCGAACTCCGGCCAGGTGATGGGCTCCATCTCGGTCGTCGCGTTGAGCTTCATCGTGCAGGAGCCGAGCGGGATCATCGACCGGTCGAGGGCGATGTCCCGGTCGGAGAGCCGGCGTAGGTAGCGCAGCATCGCGGTCTCGGACCGGTGCTGGTGAAAGACCGGGTGGGCCAGATACGCGCTGGACCGGCGCAGCGCGTCGGGCACCGCGTCCGGCGTCGTCTCCTCCAGCGCCTCGAGGTCGGGCTCGGGCACCCCGAACGCCGACCACACGGCGGCGAGTGCCACCCGGTTGGTGACCTCGTCGCAGGCCACGCCGACCCGGTCGTCGTCGACCAGCCGCAGGTTGACCCCGCGCTGCCCGGCCGCGGCGACGACCTCGGCGGCCCGTCCGGGGACGTGCGCGGTGATGGTGTCGAAGAAGGCCTCGTGGTCGAGCCGGACGCCGCCCGCGCGCAGCCCGGCGGCGAGCAGCGCGGCGTAGCGGTGGACCCGGCGGGCGATGGCGGCCAGCCCCTCCGGGCCGTGGTAGACGGCGTACATGCCGGCGATGACCGCGAGCAGGACCTGAGCGGTGCAGATGTTGCTGGTGGCCTTCTCGCGGCGGATGTGCTGCTCGCGGGTCTGCAGGGCCAGCCGGTAGGCGGGCGCTCCCGCAGAGTCCTTCGAGACCCCCACCAGGCGGCCGGGCAGCGAGCGGGTCAGCCCCTGCCCGACGGCGATGTAACCGGCGTGCGGGCCGCCGAAGCCCAGCGGGACGCCGAACCGCTGCGCCGAGCCGACCGCGACGTCGGCGCCGATCTCGCCGGGAGGGCGGAGCAGGGTGAGGGCGAGCAGGTCGGCGGCGACCGCGACGACCGCGCCGCGCTCCCGGGCGGCGGACACCAGGGCGGCATGGTCGCGGATCGCACCGGTGGTCCCCGGGTACTGCAGCAGCAGCCCGAAGAACTCCTCCTCGGGCATCCCGGCGGCCAGGTCGCCGACGACCACGTCGATGCCCAGCGGTCGCGCCCGGGTGCGCAGCACCGCGATCGTCTGGGGCAGCACGTCGGCGTCGACCAGGAACCTGTCGGCCGCGACCTTCGACGTACGCCGGGCGAGGGTCATCGCCTCGGCGGCCGCGGTCGCCTCATCGAGCAGAGAGGCGCCGGCGACCGGGAGCCCGGTGAGGTCCTCGATGACCGTCTGGAAGGTCAGCAGCGCTTCGAGCCGGCCCTGGCTGATCTCCGGCTGGTAGGGGGTGTAGGCGGTGTACCAGCCCGGGTTCTCCAGCACGTTGCGGCGGATCACGCCGGGGGTGACGGTGTCGTGGTAACCGAGGCCGATCATGGAGGTGCGCACGCTGTTGGCCTCGGCGAGAGCACGGAGTTCGGCGATGACCTCGGGCTCGGTGGCGGCCGGTGGCAGGCGCAGCGGCGCGGCGGCGCGGATCGCCTCCGGGATCGCCGCGTCGACGAGGTCGTCCATCGAGCCGTAGCCCACGACGGCGAGCATCTTGGCCTGCTCGTCCTCGTCCGGGCCGATGTGCCGGCGGGCGAACGGGATACCGCGTTCCAGGTCGACCAGGCGGTCGGGCATCGGGGCCTCCAACGGGGCGGGCGGTGGCCACGGGCGGCGAACGCCGTCCGCGTCCTCCCCCTCTGTCATGGAGGCCTGAGAGCTTCGCCGCACCGGTGGGGGGACCGGTCGACTTGCACCGTCGGCGGGGACCGGTGGCCGGTCCCTCTTTCCAGAGCTGCCTCGCCTGCGCGGTCCGTTGGCCTGAGAGGTTCCGGGGAGGGTTGCTCCTTCGGCGTCCCGCGCTGGCGGCGTGGGAACTCTCCCGCGTGGGGTCGTCGGCGTCCTCGACGGTACCAGCGCGGCGTCCGGTCGGGCCGCCGGCGGGGCCGGTGGATCAGCCGGTACGCCGGGACCGGCGCCGCTCGGAGAGCTCGTCGGGCACCCCGCGCTCGACGACGGCGCCGTCGAGCCGTTCGCCCGGGAGCTCGGCGAGCGACCCGGTCAGCTCCCGGAGCGCCCCGCTCACGGCGATGCCGAACACGCCCTGGCCGCCCTGGAGCAGGTCGACGACCTCCTCGGGCGAGGTGCACTCGTAGACCGTGGTGCCGTCGGAGAGCAGGGTCAGCTCGGCCAGATCGTCCGTGCCGCGGGCCCGCAGATGCTCGACGGCGGTGCGGATGTTGGCCAGCGAGACCCCGGTGTCGAGCAGCCGCTTGACGACCTTGAGCACCACGATGTCGGTGAACGAGTAGAGCCGCTGGGTGCCGGACCCGGCCGCGGTCCGGATGGACGGCGCGACCAGCCCGGTACGGGCCCAGTAGTCGAGCTGGCGGTAGGTGATCCCCGTCGCGGCACAGGCCGCGGGGCCGCGGTAGCCGATCATCTCGTCCGGAACGGGGTCGATGCCGTCGTCGAACAGCGAGCCCTGGGTCGGGCGGGAGACGCCCCGGTCGTCGGCACCACGGCTCTCAGCCGCGCCACCAGTCTCACCCGAACCACGGTGCTCCCGGTCGTCGCGTCCGCTCACGACAGCCTCCCGGGTGCTCGACGAGGTTCTCTGCACCGACCGGCAGCAGACCGGCCAGCCGGTCCGAGTCACACGGTGAGGATTTGGACGGTAGGCGCCCTGGGGCCGCCGGTCAACGGAGGTCGGAGCCGTGTCGTAACCCTGGACCTCGACTTGAGAGTGAAGCCTGAGCGTGCGGACTGTGCGGGGCGTGGCCGCAGCTCGACGCGGCCCGGGCTACTGCCCGGCGAAGTCGTCCGGCGAGATGGTGTCGAGGAATTCCCGGAACTTCTCGACCTCGTCCTCCTGCTCGTCCGGAATGAGGATTCCGGCCTCCTCGAGGACCGCGTCCTCGCCGTAGATGGTCGCGCCGGAGCGCAGGGCGAGCGCGATGGCGTCGGAGGGCCGGGCGCTGACCCGCGCACCGCCGGCGAAGACCAGGTCGGCGAAGAAGATCTGGTCCCGCATCTCGGTGATCTGGACCGACTCGAGTTGGCCGCCGAGCGCGGTGACCACGTCCCGGAGGAGGTCGTGGGTCATCGGCCGGGCGGGTTTGACGCCCTGCTGCTCGAAGGCGATGGCCGAGGCCTCGACGGCGCCGATCCAGATCGGCAGATAACGCTCGCCGTTGGCCTCCTTGAGCAGCACGATGGGCTGGTTGACCGGGAGTTCAACGCGTACACCCACGACCTGCATCTCATTCATGCTGCACTTGCCTCCCTGACCGTGGACGCCGGGACACCACTTCGAAACTACACGTCCGGGATCTGCGCCCGCGCGGCCAGCACAACTCGCGAGCCCAACGCTCGCAATGCTTGACCCGCCTATACCCCAGGGCCTGGGCGCTAACCGCCGAGCACCGAACGTAGCCCGGCCTTGACCAGGGCCGCATGCAGGCGCACCGAGAGGGCGGCAAGTTCCTGGACGGCCTCCTCGGCGCGTCCGCGTGCCTCCGGCCCGCGCTGTCGGACCAGCGGGGTGACGACCTGCTGGACCAGTCCGACCTCGCGGTCGGCCGCAGTCCGGAAGGCGCGCAGGTGCCGTGGCTCGATGCCGTAGCGGGCGAGCTCGCCGACGGCCTGCGCGACGGTGAGCGACGTGTCGTCGTAGTGACCGCCACGGGAGGTGACCATGCCGAACTGCTCGAGTTGGCTCAGCGCCTCGTCGGTCAGCCCCGTCGCGGCGAGGACCTCGGCCCGGGACAGCCGGATCGGCGAGCGGCTCGGTTCGAAGTCTCCGGCACCGGGCAGGCCGTCGGCGGCGACCAGGGCGCGCGGCACCCGCGGTGAGCCGCCGGGGACGTCGGGCGGCTCGAGGCCCCGGTCGAGGGCGTCCAGATGCTCCTTGATCACCCGCAGGGGGAGGTAGCGGTCCCGCTGCGCGGCGAGCACGTAGCTGAGCCGGCTCATGTCCTCGCGGGAGAACTTGCGGTAGCCCGACGGGGTCCGGTGCGGACTGACCAGACCCTCGGACTCGAGGAACCTGATCTTGGAGATGGTGACGTCGGGAAAGTCCGGACGCAGTTGCGAGAGCACCTCGCCGATGCTCATGAATGCCCGGGCTGACCCGGCCGACGTCATCCGCCCGCCTGTGGCACGTCCTCGCTCCCCGCTTGGGAGCCGGTGAGGAACACCAGCCGGAATTTGCCGATCTGTACCTCGTCCCCGCCGGTCAGCCCGATGCTGTCGATCCGCTCGCGGTTGACGTAGGTGCCGTTGAGGCTGCCGACGTCGAACACCGAGAACTCCGCACCGGACCGGCGGAACTCCGCGTGCCGGCGGGAGACCGTCACGTCGTCGAGGAAGATGTCGCTGTCGGGATGCCGCCCGGCGGTGGTCGTGTCCTGGTCCAACAGGAACCGGCTGCCGGCGTTGGGCCCGCGCTTCACGACGAGCAGGGCGGAGCCGGCGGGCAGCGCGTCGACCGAGCCGATCTGCCCGGGTTCGGTGGCCTCGGTCGCCTCGGCGACGTCGTCGAAGGCGCTGCTGGGGATGATCGAGGTGGTCTCACCGGTCGACGCCTCGCCGGTGCGCGGCAGCCGCGCACCGCATTGCGAGCAGAAGCGACTCTCGTCGGAATTCTGCTGTCCGCATCGGATGCAGAACACGATCGGTCTCGCCTCCCCCTGTCGACCATCCGGGCCAGGGAAGCCTAGTCAGCCCGCGGTTACAGGGTCAACTTCAGGTCGACGGTTGCGCGCGTGTCGTGAGATAGAGGTCAAGCTTCACTGCGGGTCGAGGATCTTCTGGTAGGCCTCGGCGTCGAGCATGCCCTCCAGCCCGGACGGGTCCGTGGCGGTGATCTCGACCAGCCACCCGTCGCCGTACGGGTCGGAGTTGATCAGCTCCGGGTGCTCGTCGAGAGCATCGTTGCGGGCCGAGACGGTGCCGGCGACGGGCGCGTAGACGTCCGAGACGCTCTTCGTCGACTCCACCTCGCCCATCGGCTGGCCCTTCTCCAGGGCGGTGTCGACCGCGGGCAGCGAGACGAAGACGACGTCGCCGAGCGCATTCTGGGCGAAGTCGGTGACCCCGACCCGGATGACCGAGCCGTCCGGGTCGACCTTCGCCCATTCGTGCTCGGCCGTGTACTTCAGATCCGTAGGAGTGCTCACGGGGGGTCCCTCTCCGGGTGGTCAGTGGCCGCCGGTCGGTGCAGCGTATTGAAGCCGCGAAATCGGTCGCAAGGCGGTGATGACCACGCGGCTGTGTTGCCGGGCCGTCACCTGTCCCCCTTGTCGGTGCACGGTGTCCGCGACGCCGCCGGGGATGTTCATCGCCGCCGCGAGCGTCGACGGGTCGCCGATCGCCGTGATCATGTACGGCGAGGTCAGGCTGTGCCCGTCGAGGGATACGCCCCCGGCGGATCCGGTGAACGCGGTGGACAGGCCGATCCGGACGGCGTTGACCTCGATGGTCTCGGCTCCGGCGGCCCGCAGCTCCTGGACCGCGTCGAGCAGCGTGTCGGGGGAAACCCGACCGCGCGGGTCGGTGATGGTCAGGCCCAGGCCCGGACCCTGCGCGGGCAGGGTGCCGGCCAGGATGCCGAGCGACGCAGCCCGGGATCGCGCCTCGGTCAGGGCGGCCGCGGCCTGGTTGCCACCGGAGGCCAGCCGGTTCCGGGTCGCCTGCAGGGCGGCCACCTGCCCGCGCAGGCGCTGCTCGCGGCTGGAGACGTCGTCGAGGATCCGGACCAGGTCGGACTGCCGGGCCGTCTCCAGGCCTCCGGTCGCGGTGTGCGAGTGCACCTGGACGGCCAGGCCGAATCCGAGCAGCCCGCAGAGCAGGCCGACCAGCAGGCCGGCCGGTGACGTGCCGAACCGGGCGGCGGTCCGCAGTTTGTCGCGCAGCTGCGCGCCACGGCCGGTCATGCCCGGAAGACGTGTCGGCGGATCGCGGCGACGTTGCCGAAGATCCGGATGCCGAAGACCACGACCACCCCGGTCGAGAGCTGGGCGCCGACACCGAGCTTGTCGCCGAGGAAGACGATCAGGGCGGCGACGAGGGCGTTGGACACGAAGGACACCACGAAGACCTTCGCGTCGAAGATGCCGTCGAGGTGCGCCCGCACCCCGCCGAACACCGCGTCGAGCGCGGCGACCACCGCGATCGGCAGGTAGGGCTGCAGTTCGAGCGGCACCGTCGGCCCGAGAACGAGACCGAGGATGATGCCGACGGCGAGGGCCAGGGCGGGAATCACCGGTGACCTCCCCGGCCCGAAGTGCCCGCCTGGGTCGCCGGCACCGGTCGGGCGTAGTGGAGGGTGGTGCCGGCGGCGGCCGGCAGCGTCAACCGGCCGACGGAGCGGCTGGCGAAGAGAAGGCCGTAGAGCGCGACGTAGCTCTGGAACTGGCCGGCGGCCGCCGTTGCCGCGAACCGGGCGCGCAGCCCTCCAGGTTCCCCGATCGCCTGGATCGCGTACGGGCTGGCGACCGGAGACAGGTCGACGAGCATCGCGCCGCCGGCCGCCCGGATGGCGCTGGTGGGAGCGAGACGCCGGCCGTTGATGGCGATCGCTTCGGCGCCGGATGCCCAGAGGGCGTTGACGAGGTCCTGCAGGTCGCGGTCCTGGACCAGACCGTTGTCGTTCGGTGCCTCGGTGATCTGCTGCCCGGTGACCGGGTCGGTCTGCTCGACCGGTCTGGCATCGGCGACGGTGACGATGATCCCGGGACCCCGGTCCGGCTCGAGGGCGGCCGCGCCCTCCAACCGGGCCAGCGTGCCCGCAGCGGCCGCTCCGGACGCGGTCCGGGCGAGTCCGGCGCTGCGCTCCCTGGCGACCGCGGTGGTCAGGCCGCCGATCTGTCGTTGCAGTCCGTCGCCGGTGCGGGTGGCCCGGTCGATGTCGCCGACCAATGCCTGGCGCGCCCGCGCGGACTCCGGCGCCTGCCGGACCGTCTGCCGGTAGGCCACCGCGAGCAGCAGGCCGGCCAGCACGAGTCCGAATGCCACCAGGACCCGCGCGCGGCCCGGCGACGTCGGCGGATCCCCGCGGGCGGCGCGCCGGCGGGCTGCCTCGGCGTACCCAGGATCGAGCGTGTCGCGCATCAGCCCGGCGAGCAGCGAGGGGGGAGCCGCGCCTGCGCCGGTCTCGCGCGGCGGTGTCCGCGTCCCCGTCACGTCGCCGTCTCCTGGTCGGACCGGGCGCCGCGGTCGGTGCGGACCAGGGTCACCACCTGCCACACGTAGAGCGCGCCGGACCAGAGGTAGAGCGCCGTACCCCAGATCGTGAACGCCCAGGCGATCGGCTTGATCACCTGGGCCGCCGTACCCCCGACGATCTGAGCGAGGAGCAGGAACGGAAAGGCGTAGAGCAGGCAGAAGGTGGCCGCCTTGCCCAGGTAGTGCACCTGCAGCGGGCCGTAACCGTGCCGGCGCAGGACAGGCAGGCACAGGCCGAGGATCAGGTCCCGGCCGACGAGGATGACCGCGAGCCACCACGGGATCAGGTCCCGCGCCGCGAACGCCGCGAGGGTGGCCAGGATGTAGAGCCGGTCCGCGGCCGGGTCGAGCAGCACGCCGATCCGGCTGGTCTGCCCGAGAGCCCGGGCGATCTTGCCGTCGAGGTAGTCGGAGATCCCCGACAGGGCCAGCACCACCAAGGCGGCGATGTCGGCCTGCGGGCCGAGCAGCAGCCAGAGGAACAGTGGGACACCCAGCAAGCGGGCGACGCTGAGCGCGTTGGGGATGGTCCAGATCCGGTCGACGGGCGGATCGGTGGCGGCAGCCAGCCGAGACTCCGGTGTCACCCGACCTCCTCGCATCCCCGACCACGTCCCCCGGCCGAGTGCGTCGCCACTGCCGGGCCAGTCTACGACCGGCCGCCGTACGCCTCGTGGCCGCGATGTCCCCCGCCGACCGTGGCGCCGGACTCGCGCGGCACACTTTCGCACTAGTAGTGCGTTTGGTTGCGTCGGCGCCCCCTGTCCAAAAGCCACTACTAGTGGGTTTTGGTCACCTCGTACGGCGTGTCGCTGACCAAAACGCACTAGTAGTGGGTTTTGTCGAGCGGCGGGAGGCTGGGAGGGGGTACGTCGATGCGGGGTCGGCTCGTGTCCGGGCGGGCCGTGAGCGTCGAGGTGGGCGACGGGGTGATCACCCGCGTCGCGGAGGGGCCGGACGGCGACCGTGACCTGCCGTGGCTGCTGCCCGGGCTCATCGATCTGCAGGTCAACGGGTACGGCGGCCTGGACATCAACGCCGACGCGCTGACCACCGAGGTCGTGCACGACCTCACCCGCGCCCTGTGGCGGCACGGGATCACCGGCTGGTGCCCAACCGTCATCACCGCCGCTGCCGCCGACATGCTGGCCCGGATCCGCACCGTCGCCGAGGCGGCCGCGACCGACCCGCTCACCCGCCACAGCGTGCTCGGCGTGCACGTCGAGGGCCCGCACCTCTCGCCGCTGGACGGCGCGCGCGGCGTGCACGAGGCGCGCCACATCCGCCCCCCGGACGTCGCCGAGCTCAGGACCTGGGTCGAGGCCGCGGCCGGCCTGCTCGCCATCGTCACCCTCTCCCCGGAGTGGGACGGGGCCGAGCACTACGTTCGCGCCTGCCGGGCCGCCGGGGTCGTCGCCGCCATCGGCCACACCGCGGCCACGCCGGAGCAGGTACGCCGGTGCGTGGACGCCGGAGCGACGCTGTCCACTCACCTCGGCAACGGCGCGCCGGCCATCCTGCCCCGGCACCCCAACGCGATCTGGGCCCAGCTCGCGGCCGACCGCCTGTCGGCGAGCTTCATCGCCGACGGCCACCACCTGCCCGCCGACACCCTGTCTGCGATGATCCGGGCCAAGACGGTGGCGCGCAGCGTGCTCATCAGCGACAGCACGGCTCTCGCCGGCCGCCCACCCGGCGAGTACGATACCCCGGTCGGCGGCCGGGTGAGACTCGCCGCCGACGGCCGGCTCGCCCCGGCGGGCAGCCCATACCTTGCGGGGTCGGCGATCACCCTCGCCGACGCGGTCGCCCGGGTCGTCGACCTCGCACACGTGTCGAGGGACGACGCCGTCCGGATGGCGACCGCCAACCCGGCCCACATCCTGAGCAGGGCACCGCGCGGACACCTGGAAACCGGCGCCCCCGCCGACCTGGTCACCTGCGACTGGCCGCCGGGCGCGACCGGGCTGCGGATCCGGGAGGTCGTCGTGGCCGGCCGGACGGTCGAATGACGAATAGTTCGCTTTCGAGATGGCGCACATTCGCCGGGGACCACTAGGTTCTTCTGCGGCCGGCGGCGTTATCGAGGCAGGGTGGAGCTTCAGTGGGAGACGCGGCACTCGCGGTGCGCGCTACGGGATTGGTCAAGCGTTACGGCGCGGTGGCCGCCGTCGACGGGATCGACGTGCGGGTCGAGATCGGCCGGGTACACGGCGTTCTCGGCCCGAACGGCGCCGGGAAGACCACATTGCTGCGGATGCTGTTCGGTCTCGTCCGCCCTGACTCCGGCTCCCTGCAAATCTTCGGAAAAGCCCAGGAGGAGAGTGGCGCGGGTGTTCTCGACGGCGTGGCCGGATTCGTCGAGAGCCCCCGTTTCTATCCGTACCTGTCGGGTCGGCGGAATCTGCAGTTGCTGTCCGCCCTCGACGGGAGCGGCGACACGGATCGCATCGACGAGGTACTGGACGCGGTCTCGCTGTCCGATCGGGCCGCGGACAAGGTCGGCGGCTATTCCTTCGGAATGCGCCAGCGACTCGGTGTCGCCGCATCCCTGCTCCGCTCCCCCCGACTGCTGGTATTGGACGAGCCGGCCAACGGCCTGGACCCGGCCGGGATCCGCGACATGCGCTCGCTGATCACGAAGCTGGCGGCGGATGGGCTGACCGTGCTTCTGAGCAGCCACGACATGAACGAGGTCGAGGTCGTCTGTGACAGCGTCACCATCCTGCGCGCCGGAACGGTCGTCTTCGAGGGTTCGATGAGCGAGCTGCGCGAACGGGCGCCGGATCCGGCGCACCGACTGCGGACCAGCGACGACCACCGGGCCCTCGTCCAGGCGAAGGTCGCGCCCGGGATCCGTGCGGTGCCACACGCCGACGACGGCCTGGCGGTCACGGCCGGCCGCGACCACCTGGACGCCTACGTGGTCGGGCTGGGTCGGTCCGGCATCGCGGTGCGGGCCCTCGAACTCCAGCAGACACCGCTGGAATCACTCTTCTTCCTGCTCACCGAGGACGGTGAGCGCCTCGCCGGGAACGACCGCGTCGCCGGCGTTCCGCAGGTGACCCGATGACGGGGGCGGCCCAGCCGGACGTGGTCGTGCGGTCGCCGGACCGACCGGCGCGGCAGAAGTCGACCGGCCCCGGGCCGTCGGTCGTCTACACATGGGAATTGCGGAAGCTGGCGGCGCAGGCCAGAACCCGCACCGCGGCGGCCGTGTGCCTCGTCGCCCCGTTCCTCTTCGTCGCCCTGCTGGACATGCAGGACAGCGTCCCGCAGGACACCTTGTTCGGCCGGTGGGTGCACGCCTCCGGATTCGCCATTCCGCTGGTGATCCTCGGCTTCGCCGGGTCCTGGGTGTTTCCGTTACTGACCAGCCTGGTCGCCGGTGACATCTTCTCCTCCGAGGACCACTACGGGACCTGGAAGATGATCCTGACCCGGTCCTGCCGGCGCAGCGACCTCTTCATCGGGAAGGTGCTCGCGGCCGCGACATTCTCGGTGCTCACCGTGTTCCTGCTCGCGGGGAGCAGTCTCGCCGCCGGCGTACTGCTTGTCGGCCACCAGCCGCTCGTCGGGCTGTCCGGCACGATGCTCGCCCCCGCGCACGCCGCGGCGATCGTGCTGGAGAGCTGGGCCTCGGTCCTGCTGCCGGTGCTCGGTTTCACCGCCCTCGGGACGCTGTTGTCCATCGTGAGCCGCAGCAGCGCCGTCGGGATCGCGGGCACCACGATGGTGGGCTTGTTGATGCAGCTGTACTCGATCCTCAACGGCCCCGAGGTCATCCGGCTCCTGCTGCTGAGTACGCCGATCACCGCGTGGCACGGATTTCCGTCCGCACATCCCTACTACGGCCCGCTCCTGCAGGGCGCACTCACCAGCGTCGGCTACATCGCCGGGTGCGTGAGCGTGGGCTACCTGATCCTGCGGCGTCGCGCCGTGACGGAGGGCTGAGATGGGCTGGATCACCGAACGGCCCTACCGGTGGAGTGTTGCGCTCGCGGTCGTCGCCGTCGCACTGTTGACGGCCGGCGCGGCGTGGGGTTCGAAGCCCATCACCGCAAAGCGACTGGGACACGCGGTCGGCCCGACCGCGGTGCACCTCTACATCCTCCAGCAATCCCTGATCGGCCGGCCCGGGCTCAAGTCCTCGTCCTTCGATCCGACCGCGACCTGCACCAAAGGCAGCCCCAGCACACCGGACCGCGGCCCCGGGGACGACTGGATGTGCCTCGTGCCGCTGCCGTCGGCCGGCGGACAGCCTTTCGTCGCGTTCGACGTCCGGGTCCAGCCGGGTGGCTGCTACACGGCCGAGGGTTCGGTCGCGGCCATCGGCCAGCAGACGCTCCGGGACACCAGGGGCCGCTCCGTCGCGAACCCGCTGTATCAATTCGACGGATGCTTCGAGTCGGGCTGAAATGGTCCTGCACCTGTCCCGGGCGGGAGACAGGTGCAGGACCGGTCCTCTGCCTTCCGGTCCGGATGGCGGCACGGGGACTGAGGCTCGCTTACTGTGTACCGCCGGTCGCCGGCGCCCAAACCTCCCTGGCACATGGCCCCGGGACGTGCCCGCCAGCCGGCGGCGTGCGCCTTCCACCGGGCCGCGTGCCCGGCCGGGACCTGACGGCCGGTTGCCCGGTTCTGCCGAAGGCGACCGGCATCCGACCTACTCTGGCGCAGGCCAGCGGGTATTCGATGGTCCTTCGTGATTGTCGAGGCCGGGGGGTCCCCGCTGGCACCCTCGCTGCGGTGGATGGTGCTCCTGGGACCATCGGGACCCTCGGGGGTTCCGGGCGGGTGGAATCGAACGAAGCGCCGGATCAGGCACCGCCCGGCGAGTAACACTGCACCAAGGACCCATCGTCCGGGCGGCCACAGACGTCCGACGCGCCACCACAACGGGGGATGCCGACAAGTGACGACCACGACCGTAACCACCCATCCGACCTGGTGCGACGCCGACAACTGTCCGGCCTCGCGCGATCCGTATGAGATGCACCGAGGGGTCCCGCGCCTGGTCCGGGCCGACGACGACTGGGGATGGCACGTGACGGTGCGCCCGGCGGCGTACGGCGATCCGCAGGACCCCGGCCGCGGCTACAGCACGTCGTTCATCGAGATCTGTGCCGGGGAGGCCGGCAACTACCACCAGCTCGTCCTCCAGCTGTCCCCCGCCGGAGCGGAGCAGCTGGTCGCGGAGTTGCCCGAGATGTTGGCCGCGATCAAGGCCGACGACCAGGCGCATCCGGTCGACGACTAGCGCCGTCCGGGGGACGGCAAGGCATCCCGGCCAGGCACCCCGACCGGGCACCCCGCAGCGCCCTTCGGCGCTCGACACCCCGGTGACGGGACCCGGTGCGTGCGCCCCCACCTTCCCGTCGCCATGATGGATGCACCAGGGTGCACAGGTGTCGGGAGCTGATCACGGGTGAGGATCGCGCATGTCAGCGACTACTACCTCCCCCGGCTCGGCGGGATCGAACTTCATGTGCACGATCTCGCGGTGCGCCAGCGCACGGCCGGCCATCAGGTGGACGTCATCACGACCGTTGCGGACGGACTCCCCGGCACGGCCGGGCGTCAGGCCAGCGGCGGCGTCCGGGTCCATCGGGTATCGGGGCATCCGGCGGTCCCCCTCCCCATGGGGCTGGGCGCGCTGCCCCAGGGCCGTCGGGTGGTGGCCGACGGCGGCTACGACGTGGTGCACGTGCACTCCGCCCTCGTCTCGCCGTTCGCCGTCGCCGCCGCCACCACCTGTGCCCGCGCCGCGATCCCGACGGTGGTCACCATCCACTCGCTGTGGTCCTACCTGACGCCGGCGTACCGGATCCTCGATGCGTCGCTGCACTGGAGCCGGCTGCCGGTCGTGTGGTCGGCGGTCAGCGAGGCTGCGGCGGAGCCGATCCGTCGTACGGTCGGCGCGAACGCCGACGTCCTGGTCCTGCCCAACGCGGTGGATCCGGCGCACTGGCGGGTCGACCCCGCGCCGCGTGATCCCGACGAGGTCGTCATCGTCAGCGTCATGCGGCTCGCTCCCCGCAAGCGTCCCCGTCAGTTGTTGCGCATGCTCCGGCAGGTCCGTGACCGGCTCCCCGGCTCCACCCGGCTGCGCGCCGTGATCGTCGGCGACGGGCCGCAGCGGCGGCACCTCGAACGCGCGCTACGGCGGAGCGACACCGCGGAATGGGTCGAGCTGCCCGGACGGCTGCGCCGGGACCAGATCCGCGACCTCTTCGGGCGGGCCGACATCTTCCTTGCCGGTGCGAACCTCGAATCCTTCGGGATCGCGGCGTTGGAGGCGCGTTGCGCCGGGCTTCCGGTCGTCGCCAAGGCCCACACCGGGATCAGGGAGTTCATCGCGCACGGGCGCGAGGGGCTCCTCGCCTCCACCGACGCCGACCTGGTCTCGGCCACTGTGCGGCTCGCCCTCGATCGCGACCTGCGGGCCGACCTCACCCGGCACAACCGTGAGGTCGCCCCCGCACTCACCTGGGAGCACGCCCTGTCCCGCGCCGATGTCGCGTACTCGGCGGCCCGGGCGACGACCCGCCCGGTCGTGCGGACGCCGGTGGTCACCGGAACGGCGGGGTGAGCACCCGACCGGCCGGCGCCCGCACCGTCGTCTCGTTCCACGCCCACCCTGACGACGAGGCGCTGCTGACCGCGGGAACCATGGCCCGCCTCGCCGCCGAAGGCCACCGCGTGGTCCTCGTCATCGCCACCGCCGGCGAGGCCGGCCTCACCGCGGCCGAGAGTTCCGACGATCTCGCCGCCCGGCGGATCACCGAAGTGCGCCGGTCCGCGCGGCTGCTCGGTTGCTCCCGGGTGGTGCTGCTGGGCTACGACGACTCCGGGTGGGACGGTCGGCGCACCGGCACGACCGCCGCGTTCGCCCACGCTGATGTCGATACCGCGGCCGGCCGGTTGGCCACAGTGCTGGACGAGGAGCACGCCGACGTCCTGACGATCTATGACGCCGCCGGTGGCTACGGCCATCCCGACCATGTGCAGGTGCACCGCGTCGGCGTCCGGGCCGCCGCGCTGGCCGGCACCCCGGTCGTCCTCGAGGCGACCGTCGACCGGGACCTGCTGCGACGCGCGCTCCGGTGGTGCCGGTGGCTCCCACTGCCCGCGGACTTCGACGCCGGCCGGTTCGCGCACGCCTACACGCCGCGCTCGGCGCTCACGCATCGGGTCGACGTACGCGACTACGTCGCGCAGAAGCGGGCGGCGATGGCCGCCCACCGCACCCAGTTGACCGGCGGGACCGACGACCGCACCCTGCAGGTCTTCCTCCGCCTCCCGCGACCGCTCTTCCGCGCGGTCTTCGGACACGAGTGGTACGTCGAGCGCGGTCGGGCTCCGGGACAACCGCTGCTCGACGATCTCCTCACCGGCCTGACCGGTGGTACCGACCAGCCGCCCGGAGCCACCGGGCCGCTCCCGTAGCCCGGATCCGACCCGCGGGGCGAAGTCGCGTGGCGGGGTGGCGACGGGCCCCTGACGAGGTTCGGGGCGTGGCGATCATCGATCGGGGGTATGTGCGCTCTCAACCGGGCCGATCCGCGCCCCATGACCAGGGAGAACGATGCCTGACCCCCGACCGGGCGGGCCCACCACGCATGACGTCGTCGAGAGCGTCGAGACCGAGGAACGGCGTGGCAGGCCCGTCAGCGACAGTCTGCTCACCCTCCGGCGCCTGCTCGCCGCGCTCGCCCTGCTGCTGTGCACGGGCTGTGCCGTCGTCGTTACCAACACGATCACCCCGCCGGCGCTCGCGACCATTCTGGTGGTGCTCGCCGTCATCGTGATCATCGACGTCGGGGTGCTCCGGCGGCGACACCGCGGCGCCGGGCCGCGGACCAGCCCGGACCCATGATCACGAGGGGATTCGCTCGGCGGGTCGCACGCGAATCTCCTCCTGATCATGCCGAGCCACGGCGGATCTTTACAACGTCGCGGGGAACGCGGAAGACTCCGGGCTCCGCCTCACGTCGAGTCGTCCTCTTTGGGGGTCGCACATGGGGAGCCGGCGTCACCGGTTCGCGTACCTGCTGCTGATCTGCTGCCTCGCCGGGCTCGCCGTCTCCGGCGTCGCCGGGGCGCACCCGGCAACGGCCGGTCCCGGCCCCTCGGTCCCGCCGACGTACCGCAACCCGATGAGCCTGCATCTCCCGGGCGGCGGGCAGGCGGCCAGCTGCGCGGACCCGAGCGTCATCCACGGGCATGCCCGGGGTGACCGGCAGTGGTACCTCTACTGCACCTCGGACGCGCTCACCGCCGATGATCGCGACCCCGCCGGCGACCTCGTGACCCACAACATCCCGACCTTCCGCTCCACCGATCTCGTCCACTGGACCTACGCCGGCGACGCCCTGCCCACCAAGCCGGCCTGGGTCGCGGCCACCGGAAACCTGTGGGCGCCCGACGTCGTCTACCACGGCGGTCGATACCTCCTGTACTACGCGGCGTCCGACACCAGCCTGCCCGGCGGCGGCTCGGCGGTCGGGGTCGCGACCAGCGACAGTCCGACCGGTCCGTGGACGGACGCCGATGCACCCGTCGTGCCTCCGACCGATTCGCCCAGTACGCCGGGCCAGCGCCGCTGGGAGTTCGACCCGGAGGTCGTCTACGACGGGTCGACGACGTACCTGTATTTCGGCAGTTACTTCGGCGGCGTATTCGTCCGTCAACTCGATGCCGCCGGCACCTCGTCGACGGCGTCCAGTGAACGGCAGATCGCGATCGACAACCGCTACGAAGGCACCTACATCGTCCACCGCGGCGGCTGGTACTACTTCATGGGCTCGGCGACGAACTGCTGCAACGGACCGCTGACCGGCTACGCCGTGTTCGCCGCCCGGTCGCGCAGCCCACTCGGTCCGTTCCGCGACCGCGACGGCAGGTCGATCCTGGACAGCAGGGTCGGCGGCACACCGGTGCTGACCCAGAACGGCAACAGGTGGGTCGGCACCGGGCACAACGCCGTGCTCACCGACTTCGGCGGCCAGGACTGGATCGTCTATCACGCCGTCGACCGCAACGATCCCTATTACACCGGCTCCGTCGGCTACACGAAGCGGCCCGGACTGATCGATCCGCTCGACTGGCAGGACGGATGGCCGACGGTACGCGGCGGAGCCGGACCGTCCGACGAGCCGATGCCCGGACCAGCCGCCCAACCCGGGCAGCACACGGCCTACCGCCCGCACTTCGTGGCCGTTCCCCGGCCGGGGCTCCCCGACGCCGGCCGCTCGGACGACTTCACCGGCTCGACGCTCGGCCCGCAGTGGACCTGGGTCCGCCCGCCGGATCCCGGTAGCTACGGCATCGCCGGTGGCCGGCTGCGGTGGTCGACCCAGGACGCCGACCTGCACCCGCCGGACACACCGTTGGCCTCCGTCCTGACCGAACCCGCACCGGCCGGGGACTACATGGTCGACGCGAAGGTCAAGGTCGACGTCCCCGCCCAGGGGTGCTGCCAGAACTATGTCCAGGGCGGACTCGTCCTCTACCGCGACGACGGCAACTACGTGAAACTCGCGTCCGTGTCGATCTGGGACACCCGGCAGACCGAGTTCGGCAAGGAGATGTCCCCGGTGCCCGGCGGCTACCCGGCCTACGGCAACACCGTCGCCGGGCCGGTCGGCGACTGGACCTACCTGCGGATCGTGCACCGGCGCAGAAATGCCACCGACCTCTACACCGCCTACACCAGCATCGACGGACGGCACTGGGACCACGGCGGCACCTGGACCCACGATCTCGGGCCCCAGCCGCGGATCGGCCTCATCTCCATGGGCGGCCCGGGCTTCACGACCACCTTCGACTACGTGCACGTCTCGACGGTGCGGCGATGAGAGGTCGGTGGTGAAGCTCACCGTCAACGGCCGCCCGTACGACGTCGACGTCTCATCCGGAGGCACGCTGCTCGATGTCCTGCGCGGGGACCTGCGCCTGACCGGTGCGAAATACGGCTGCGGAGAAGGCAGTTGCGGTGCGTGCACCGTCCTCGTCAACGGCGTGGCGACCCACGCCTGCACCCTCGGCGTCGACGCGCTCGGCGGCGACGACGCGGTGACGACGGTCGAAGGGTTGACCGACGACGGTGACCTGCACCCGGTGCAGCAGGCCTTCGTCGCGTCGAGGTCGCTGCAGTGCGGCTATTGCACGCCGGGAATGGTGCTGTCGGCGGTGGCGCTGCTGGCGCGCGACCCGTCACCGGACGACGCGGCGATCCGGTGCGCGCTCGAGGGCAACATCTGTCGCTGCGGTGGTCACCCGCGGATCGTGCAGGCGGTCCGGTCCGCGGCCGACTCGGCGACCCGGCCGACAACCCCCGATGCGACGGTCACCCGCGATGGGCCGACGGTCCGGCCGGCGTCCCGCTCCGGCGGCGACGGAGCCGGGGATCGGGACAGGGCGGTGTGGACGTTCGTGCTGCCGGCCACCGAGGACGGGGCCCGTCGGGACTGGGGGTGGTCCACACCCGGCGGGGCACGGCTGATCATCGACGGCGGCGGCCGGATCACCGCGTTCACCGGCAAGGTCGACGCCGGCCAGGGCAACCGTGCCGCGTTGGCGCGCCTGGTCGCGGCGGAGATCGGCACCTCCGCGTCGATGGTCACCATCGAGATGGGGGACACCGCATCGGCGCCGTACGACGTGGGAACCGTCGGCAGCCGCTCCACCCCCGACGCGGGCCGGGCGCTGCGCCTGCTCGCGGCGGCGGCGCGGCGGGAGCTGCGCGGCGACAGTGTCACCGGCCACCCGCGCACGATCGTCGTCGACCCCGACGGGCCGCTGCCCACCGCGCCACCGGCGCTCCGCGCGGCCGACGCCGAGAGCCTGCGCGACGGCCTGGTCGCCGCCGTCACCGGCCGGAAGCGGTTCCCCTCCGACCTCGACCTCCCGGGCATGCTGCACGGCCGGGTGCTCCGCCCACCGGCGTACGGCGCCGCGCTGCGGGCGGTGGACACCACCGAGGCACGGCAGCTGCCCGGCGTGGTGGTCGTCGAGGACGGCGACTTCGTCGCCGTCGCCGCGCCGACACCCGCGGCTGCCGCCACGGCGATGCGGTCCCTGCGCCCCACCTGGGACCTCACCCCCCAGCCGCGCGAAGCCGACCTCGAGCACCACCTGCGCACGCATCCGGTCGACGCCGCCGGTCGCGGCCCCGCTGCCGGCACGGATGTCGGCGACGTCGATGCCGCCGGTGCCGACGCCGCACTCCGCCTCGCGGCGACCTACACCACCGCCTACATCGCCCACACGCCCATGGAGCCGCGCGTCGCCCTGGCCGAGGTCGGGCCGGGCACCGCGACGGTCTGGGTCGGCACCCAGCGTCCGTTCGCGACCCGCGCCGCGGTGGCCGATGCGCTCGGCCTCCCCGAGGACGACGTACGCATCGTCGTGCCCGACTTCGGCGGCGGTTTCGGGGGCAAGCACACCGCCGACGTCGCGGTCGAGGCGGCGAGACTGGCGCGGGCCGCCGGCCGGCCGGTGCGGCTGGCATGGAGCAGGGAGGAGGAGTTCACCTGGGCCTACTTCCGCCCGGCTGCGGTCATCGACGTGCGCAGCGCCACCGGTGCCGACGGCACCCTGATCGGCTGGGAGTTCACCAACATCAACAGCGGCGCGGCCGGATTGACCACGCCGTACGACGTGCCGCACCGGCGGGAACGCTTCCAGCCCGCCGCATCACCGCTCCCCCAGGGCTCCTACCGTGCTCTGGCGGCGACCGCGAACCATTTCGCCCGGGAATCGCACCTCGACGAGATCGCCGCCGAACTGAAGATCGATCCGGTCGAGCTGCGGCTGCGCCACCTCCGCGACACCAGGCTGACCGATGCACTCACCGCAGTCGCCGGGCACCTCGGCCGGCCGCCCCGCACCAGCCACGACGGCCACGGATTCGGCATCGCCTGCGGGATCGAGAAGGACGGCCGGGTCGCCACGGCTGCCGAGATCACCGTCGACGGCGACGGCGCGCTGCACGTGGTCCGCATCGTCACGGCGTTCGACTGCGGTGCCGTGGTCGACCCGGAAGGCCTGCGCATCCAGGTCACCGGCGCCACCATCATGGGGCTCGGCGGGGCGCTATTCGAGGCGACCCACTTCGACCGCGGCCGCATCCTCAACCCCTCCCTGGCCACCTACCGCGTTCCGCGCTTCTCCGACCTACCCGAGATCGAGGTCATCCCGCTCGACCGCCCCGACCAGCCCTCCGCCGGCGCCGGGGAGACCCCGATCATCACCGTCGCGCCGGCGATCGCCAACGCCATCCACGCCGCGACCGGGCGGCGCCTGCGCCGCCTGCCGCTCGCGCCCGACGGCCACATCCACCGACCGGCGCTGGATACGGTGTCCCCCTGACCTTGGACGGAGGAACGGGTGCGGACACAGGTCGGCATCGTCGGCGCGGGACCGGCCGGGCTCTCGCTCGCGCACATGCTGCACCTGCAGGGCATCGAGTCGGTCGTCCTCGAGACCCGCAGCCGCGACCACATCGAGTCCCGGGTGCGGGCCGGCGTCCTCGAGGCGCCCACGGTCGGCCTGTTGCACGACATCGGTCTCGGCGACCGGCTGGGCCGCGAAGGCCTCCCCCACCACGGGACGATCCTGCGGTTCGCCCGGCGCTCCCACCGCATCGATTTCGCGGCGCTGACCGGCTCGGTGATCACCGTCTACGGGCAGCAGGAGGTCGTCAAGGATCTGGTGGCGGCCCGCGGGGCGTCGGACCGGCCGATCCTCTTCGACGTCGGGAACGTGTCGCTCGCCGGGATCGACGGTGATCGACCCACGATCCGGTTCGTCCAGGACGGCCGGGAACAGACGGTCGAGTGCGACGTCGTCGCCGGCTGCGACGGGTTCCACGGAATCAGCCGCGGGGCGATCCCGGCGGGGGTCCTCTCGGTGCGCGAACGCGTGCTCCCCTATGCCTGGCTGGGGATCCTGGCCCGCACCCGGCCCTCGACCGAGGAGCTGATCTACGCCAACTCGGAGTACGGCTTCGCGCTGCACAGCATGCGTACCCCGCAGATCACCCGGCAGTACCTCCAGGTCGCGCCGGACACCGACATCTCCGCCTGGCCGGACGAGCGCATCTGGGCCGAATTGCAGCGGCGGTTCGCCGATGACGACGGTTTCCGCCTGCAGGAGGGCGGGATCATCGACAAGGGCGTCACTCCGATGCGGTGCTTCGTCGCCGAACCGATGCAGCACGGCCGGTTGTTCCTCGTCGGGGACTCGGCGCACATCGTCCCGCCGACCGGCGCCAAGGGCATGAACCTCGCCATCGCCGACGCGAGCGTCCTGTCGCACGCCTTAGGCGGTCACTACCTCGGGCACACGGACGAGCCGCTGCGCGCCTACACCGACACCTGCCTCGGTAGGGTGTGGCGGGTCCAGCACTTCTCCTCGTGGATGACGTCGATGCTGCACGTGCCTCCGGACCAGGACGCCTTCGACCGCCGGCTCCAGCTCTCCCAACTCGACTATGTGGCGTCCTCCACGGCAGCGGCGACGAGTCTGGCCGAGAACTATGTGGGCTTGCCGTTCCCGACCCCGTGGGCGTGGGAATCGTGACCGGAAGGACCGACCGACGATGACCGGAGTGCATCCGCCGTACCTCTCCCCGTCCTACGTGTCGACGCGGACGCGGGCCCCGAACGAGCCTCTCCTGGTCCTGCCGCAGGGCCGCACCGAGCTCTCCGGCCCGGTGCTCGGCGAGGGTCGGCTGGCGAAGGACGACGACGACCTCACCCGACAGCATGCCGCCGAACCGATCGGTCAGCGGATCATCGTCGCCGGCCGGGTTCTGGACGGCGACGGACGCCCGGTTCCCCATACTCTGGTGGAGATCTGGCAGGCCAACGCCGCCGGCCGCTACCGCCACGTCGTCGACGACTGGCCCGCGCCGCTGGACCCCAACTTCTCCGGCGTCGGCCGCGCCCTGACCGACGCCGAGGGCCGGTACCGCTTCACCACGATCAAGCCGGGTGCCTACCCGTGGCGCAACCACCGCAACGCCTGGCGCCCGGCCCACATCCATTTCTCGCTCTTCGGCCGGGCCTTCACCCAGCGGCTAGTCACCCAGATGTACTTCCCGGACGACCCGCTGTTCTTCCAGGACCCGATCTACAACTCGGTCCCCGAATCGGCCCGGGACCGCATGGTCAGCCGGTTCGACCTCGACCTGACCGAGCCGGAGTGGGCGCTCGCCTTCACCTTCGACATCGTGCTCCGGGGCGAGGCGGCGACGCCGTTCGAGAACGAGGTCGACGACCGATGACCCCACTCCCGCTCACGCCGTCGCAGACAGTGGGGCCGTTCCTGCACATCGCGCTCAGTTGGGAGGACGGTCCCTACGTCGTACCGGAAGGGTCGGCCGAGGCGATCTGGGTGCGCGGGCGGGTACTGGACGGGACCGGTGCCGTGGTGGCCGACGGCATGGTCGAGACGTGGCAGGCCGATCCCGACGGCGGGGTCGACCACGTGATCGACGGCCCCGACGACCGCGCCGCGGACAGCTTCCGCGGCTTCGGGCGGTGCCCGACCGGGGCGCGTGGTGAGTGGGCGGTGCTGACCCGCAAACCCGGCGTCGTGACGGGAGCGGACGGCCGGACGCAGGCACCGCACATCGACGTGTCGGTCTTCGCCCGCGGGCTCCTCAACCATCTCGTCACGCGGATCTACTTCGCCGACGAGACCACCGCCAACGCCACCGATCCCGTCCTCGCCGCGGTGCCCGGCCATCGCCGCGAGACGCTGCTGGCGGAGCGCACCGAGGACGGATACCACATCGACATCCGGCTGCAGGGTGAGCATGAGACCGTCTTCTTCGCCGTCTGAACCGCAGGCGGCCGGTCTCTTCGACTCCGTGCTCGCCCGGGGGCCAGTCCGTGACCTGGTCGGCGATCCGGCCTGGCTGCAGGCCATGCTCGACGCCGAGGCCGCGCTCGCCCGCGCCGGGGCGACGGCCGGTGTACTCCCCGTCTCCTACGCCGAGGCGATCGCCGCCCAGTGCAGGGCCGACCGGTACGACGTCGCCGCACTCGGCCGGGACGCGGCGGAGGTGGGAAATCCGGTCGTCCCCGCCGTCCGGGCGCTGACCGCGCGGGTCCGTGCGGCGGCGGGCGACGACGCCGCCGGCTGGGTGCACTTCGGCGCCACCAGCCAGGACGTGCTCGACACCGCGACCTGCATCGTCGTGCGCCGGGCCCTGGCGGCGATCGAGGACGACCTGCGCCGGGCCGCCGACTCGGCGGCCCGGCTGGCCCGGGAGCACCGGACGACGCCCATGGCCGGGCGCACGCTGCTGCAACACGCCTCCCCCACGACGTTCGGGCTGGCCGCCGCGACCTGGCTGGCCGGCCTCGACGAGGCGGCCGCAGGACTGGGATCGGCGGCCGCGCAGCTTCCGGCACAGCTGGGCGGGGCGACCGGCACCGCGGCGTCCCTGGGGACGCGCGGGGTGGCGGTGCTCGAATCGTTCGCCGGTCACCTGTCCCTGGCCGAGCCGGTGGTGCCCTGGCACACCGTGCGCATCCCGGTCGCGCGCGTGGCCGCGGCGCTCGGTATCGCGGCCGGCGCGGCGGCGAAGGTCGCCGGCGACGTGGTGCTCCTGGCGCAGACCGAGATCGGCGAGGTGAGCGAGGGCAACCCGGTCCGGGGCGGGTCCTCGACCATGCCGCACAAGCGGAACCCGGTCGCCGCGGTCTCGACGCTGGCCGGGGCCCGGCAGGCGCCCGGTCTCGTCGCGACCGTGCTGGCGTCGATGCAGCAGGAGCACCAGCGGGCCGCCGGAGCCTGGCACGCCGAGTGGCAGCCGTTGCGGGCCCTGCTGGTCGCCACCGGATCGGCGGCGGCCTGGCTCGCCGACTGCCTGGCCGACCTGCGGGTCGACCCGGCGCGCATGCGCGCCGGCGTGGATCTGACCCGGGGACTCGTGCTCGCCGAACGGGTCGCGACCGCCCTGCAACCGGCGGTCGGCCGGCTCGCCGCACACGAGCTGGTCGAAGCGGCCGCCCGGCGCGCGAGCGACGAGCAGCGTGACCTGCTCGACGTACTGCTGCGGACGCCGCCCGTCCGCGACCATCTCGGCGAGGACGAGCTGCGTCGGCTGATGGATCCCACCACCTACCTCGGCAGCGCATCCGCCTTCATCGACCGCGCGGTCGACCGGCACACGGAGCTCCGGTGAGCTCGGTCGACCTGCACGCCGTCGTCGAGGGCCCGACCGCCGCCCCGGTCGTGATCCTGGGCCCGAGCCTCGGCACCACCCTGCATATGTGGGAGCCGCAGGCCGCCGGGCTGCGGGACCGGTTCCGGGTCGTGCGTTTCGACCACCGCGGCCACGGACGGTCCCCGGTGCCCGCCGGGCCCTACTCCATCGCCGACCTCGGCGGCGACGTCCTGCGGCTGCTCGACACGCTCGGGATCGGTGCGGCGCACGTCGGCGGTCTCTCCCTCGGCGGGATGACCGGCATGTGGCTCGCCGCGCATGCACCGGAGCGGGTGCGGAGCCTCGTCGTGTGCTGCACGTCGGCGCGACTGGATCCGCAGGCCTGGGCCGAGCGCGCCGCGGCCGTCCGGGGCGGCGGCACGACGTCGGTCGCCCAGACCGTCGTTGGGCGCTGGTTCACCCCGGACTGGGCGGCCCGCCACCCGCAGGCCGTCGACGGGGTCCGGCAGATGATCCTCGATACCCCGGACGACGGCTATGCGGCGTGCTGCGACGCGATCGAGCAGCTCGATCTGCGCACCGAGCTCCCGACGATCCGGGCCCGGACCCTCGTCATCGCCGGCGCCGAGGACCTGGCCATCCCGCCCGAGCACGGGCGGCGCATCGCCGACCTCATCCCGGGCGCCGGCCTCGAGATCCTCTCCCCTGCCGCGCACCTGGCGAGCATCGAACGAGCCGACGCCGTCACCGAACTGCTGCTGGAGCACCTCACGAGCGAAGGAGCCCGATGAGCGAGGACCGCCACGAGGACGGAATGCAGATCCGCCGCGAGGTGCTCGGCGACGAGCACGTCGACCGGGCAGTGGCCGGCACCACGCCGTTCACCGCACCGTTCCAGGACCTGCTCACCCGCTACGCGTGGGGTGACGTCTGGGCCCGGCCGGGCCTCGACCGGCGTACCCGGAGCGCCATCACCCTCTCGGTCCTGACCGCACTGCACTGCCGCGACGAGATCGCGATGCACGTGCGGGGTGCACTACGCAACGGACTCTCCCCGGAGGAGATCCGGGAGGTCCTGATGCACACCGCCGTCTATGCGGGTGTCCCCGCGGCCAACGAGGCCTTCCGCATCGCCCAGGAGGTGCTGGCCGACGACACAGCACCGTGACCGATCCCCCCGGGTCCCATCCCGTCCCCGTCGTATTGCTTGAACGTCACGTTCAAGCCATCTAGCGGCATGAACGTCACGTTCATGCCGAACGGGAGGGGCGGCGGCGCCTTGAGAACGCCGCCCCGATTCCGCGTGAACGTCACGTTCAGGCGCTCTAGCCGCATCAACGTCACGTCGGCGCGGAATGAGGCGGCGCGCAGTTCGTCAGTACTTCACGCGGAAGTTGCCGACCAGGTGGATCGCGTTGTTGTCAGGGTCGGTGATCGGGCACAGTCGTACCCCTTTGTTGGCGTCGATGATGTCACCCGCGTCGATACCCATCTCGCGGAGTTCGCGAGCGCCTTCCTCGATGTCGGACACGGCCAGGTTGAACATCCCGCTGCCGGCACGCTGCGGATCCTCGGTCACCTGCACCCAGCCGTTTTCGGTGACCTGCCATTCGACCAGGTTCGTCATCGGATTGTTGTCAGGTCCGCGGCCGAAGAGTTTCGTGTACCAGGACCGGCCTGCCTCGATGTCGCTCACCGCGACCACTGCCAGCACATGCTCGACGTGCGCCATGGTCAGTCCTCCTTTGTCTGCGCGGTCACGGCGAACTCCGCGGCCAGGGTGTCCAGTTGCTGGGCGGTTCCCTGCTCGCGCCAGGCTGGTTGCTCCTGGCCCGGGAGATACATGCCGTGCTCGGTCAGCACCAGCAGGGTGCCGGTGTCCTGTGCTCGGAACTCGACACTGGTGACCGAGACCGTCGACAGCTGGTCTCCGGTGTGCAGTGTGGATGTCGTGAGAATCCGTTCGTTGGTCACGATCTCGGCGTACCGCGCCTCGTAGGTCAACGGCCGGCCCTGTCCATCGGACGCCGTGACCGTCTCGAGGCCGCCGACCACGAAGTTCTGAGCGTGCTCTGCTCCTTGAGCCATCCAGCGCTTGCGCGCCGCCGGGTCCGCCCATGCCTCGAACACCCGCTCGACCGGGGCCGGGTAGCGGCGTTCCAGTGTGAACGTCGAGTGCGTTACGTCCATGGTCACTTTCCCTCCAGGTAGTCGCCGAGTCGATCAAGTTGCCGTTCCCGTTCCGTGCGTTGACCGGCAAGCCAGCGTTCCGCGTCACGCAGCGCCTGAGGGTCGATCCGGCAGCTGCGCACCCGGCCGACCTTCTCGGTGACGATGACGCCCGCCTCTTCCAGCACCTTCAGGTGCTGCATCACGGCAGGCAGCGACATCGCGAGCGGCTCGGCCAGCGCCTTGACCGGCGCCGGGCCACGGACAAGCCGCTCCACGATCGTCCGACGGGTCGGGTCGGCGAGCGCGTGAAAGACGCGACCGACCACGTCCAACCCAGATTGGTTAGGCATGTACTTAACTATTGAGGGCGATCTCCGGAAAGTCAAGTACCTGATTAACCATTCTGCAGCGCGCCGTACGTCGGGCTGACCCTGGTTGTCAGCCCCACACCTCCTGCGCGGTCTCGACGACCAGGCGCAGCTTGGCGACCTCGTCGTCGTAGCTGAGCACATTGCCCTCGACGGTCGAGGAGAAGCCGCACTGCGGCGACAGGCACAGCTGCTCGAGCGGCACGTAGCGGCTCGCCTCGTCGATCCGCCGCTTGAGCTCGTCCTTGCTCTCGAGCTCTCCCCGCTTCGTCGTCACGAGTCCCAGCACCACGTTCTTGCCGGGCGGGACGAACCGCAGTGGCGAGAAGTCGCCGGAGCGCGCGTCGTCGTACTCGAGGAAGAACCCGTCGACGGCCAGCTCCGAGAAGAGCGCCTCGGCGACGAAGTCGTATCCGCCCTCGGCCGCCCAGGACGAGCGGAAGTTGCCGCGGCACATGTGGGTGGTCACGGCCATGTCGTCCGGCCGGTCCCGGATCGCGGCGTTGATCTGCCGGATGTAGCGCTCGTGCAGGTGTACGGCGTCCGAGCCGCGGGTCTCGGCCTCGGCCCGCTGCTTCGGGTCGTTGAGGTAGGCGAGGCTGGTGTCGTCGAGTTGCAGGTAACGGCAGCCGAGCTCGTAGAGCCCGCGGACCTCGTCGGCGTACGCGGTGCTGAGGTCGGCCCAGAAGCCCTCCTCGTCGGGGTACACGTCCGGATCGATGGCCGCCCGGCCGCCGCGGAAGTGCACCATGCTCGGGGACGGGATCGTCAGCTTCGGGGTGACCCGCTGCGCGGCGGGGCCGCGCTGCACGGTGTCGCGCAGGAACGTGAAGTGGTCGCCGAAGATCGGCTCGCGGATGCCGAGACGGCCGTCGATGCGCAGGGCTGCCGGGGTGAACTCGATCGACCCCGAGGCACTGCGGAAATGGACAGTGAGGTTGTCTTCGGCGCGGCTGATGCCGTCGAGCCCGTAGATGAAATCCATGTGCCAGGAGGAACGACGGAACTCGCCGTCGGTCGCCGACCGCAGACCGACGTCCTGCTGCATGCCGACGGCCGCGCGGATGGCGTCGTCCTCGGCCGCGCGCAGGTCGTCGCCGGAGAGGTCACCCCGGGCGTTGTCGGCGCGAGCTTTCAGTAGCGACTGCGGGCGGAGCAGGCTGCCGACGTGGTCACCGCGGAACGGCGGGGTGGAACGCTCGGTCATCGACGTCCTCCTTCGGGTGCACCGCACTGGACGCGGCGCCGCGGATCAAGTCAACTAGACACATCAATGTGGGCACATCGACCGGTGGACCGGCACCGGCGCGGACCTGGGAGGGCCCCAGTGGGACTGCTCGACGAGTCGGTGTGGCACGAGAAGATCTACTCCGATGGCTGGACCGCCGGGTCCGCAAAACCCTACCCCGTGGTGTCACCGTCGACCGGCGAGGAGTTGGGCGTCATCGGGGGCGCCGCCCCGGATGATGTCGGACGCGCCTCGGCTCGCGCCCGGCAGGCGCAGCGGGACTGGGCGGCCCGCCCCTACGTCGAACGGGCCGCCGTCCTGCGCCGGGCCGGGGACCTCTGGCATCGGCATGCGCCGGAGATCACGGACTGGTTGACGCGGGAGACCGGGGCGATCGCGCCGTTCGCCGGCTTCCAGATCATGACGTCGGCGGAGGAGTGCTACGAGGCCGCTGCGCTCGCCTCGGCCCCGTACGGCGACCTGCTGCGGTCCGCACTGCCGCGGCTGAGCATGGCCCGGCGGCTGCCGGTGGGGCTGGTCGGCGTGATCGCGCCGTTCAACGTGCCGACCATTCTGTCCATCCGTTCGGTGGCCCCGGCGCTGGCCCTGGGCAACGCCGTACTGCTCAAGCCGGATCCGCGTACGGCGGTCAGTGGTGGCGTTCTGCTCGCGCGGCTGTTCGAGGAGGCCGGGCTGCCCGAAGGCGTCCTCTCGGTGCTCCCCGGCGGAGCGGACGTCGGCGAGGCGATGATCGTCGACCCGCAGATCCGGGTCATCTCGTTCACCGGATCGACCCGCGTCGGGCGGGAGGTCGGTGCGCTCGGCGCCCGGCACCTCAAGCGGGTACATCTCGAACTCGGCGGCAATTCGGCGCTGATCGTCCTCGACGACGTGGACGTCGACGCCGCCACGTCGGTCGGAGCCTGGGGCTCCTTCGGCCATCAGGGCCAGGTGTGCATGGCGACCAGCCGCCACCTGGTGCACGCGGCGGTGGCCGACGACTACGCGGCCGGACTGGCCGAGCGCGCGGACCGGTTGCCGGTCGGCGATCCGAGCGCCGGAGAGGTGGCCCTCGGACCGGTGATCGACGAGGGACAGCGGGACCGGATCCACCGGATCGTCACCGGGACCGTCGATGCCGGCGCCCGGTTGGCCGCGGGCGGGACCTTCGAGCGCCTCTTCTACCGCCCCACCGTGCTGGCCGACGTGCCGGTGACCGCTCCGGCCTACACCGAGGAGATCTTCGGGCCGGTGGCTCCGGTGGTGCCGTTCACCTCGGTCGACGAGGCCGTCGAACTCGCCGCCGGATCGGCGTACGGGCTGTCGCTGGGGATCCTCACCGCGGACGTCATGCGCGGGTTGGAGATCGCCGGCCGGATTCCCTCCGGGATCGTGCACATCAACGACCAGACGGTCAACGACGAGGCCGCGATCCCGTTCGGAGGCGTCAAGGACTCCGGCACCGGCGCCCGGCTCGGCGGTACCCAGGCCAACCTGGAGGCCTTCACCGACACCCAGTGGGTCACCGTCCGCGGTTCCCTGCCGGAGTACCCGTACTGACGTCGACCGCCGCCCCCGGCCCCCACCCCCGAAACGCACTACTAGTGGGTTTTGGACACTCGGCCCGGCGTGTCGCTGACCAAAACGCACTACTAGTGGGTTTTGGTCAGCGGGGCATGCGGACCGACTACGCCGGGGCCAGGATGACCGTCCAGGACGCTCCCCTACCGCTCGGGGCATTGGTCGTGGCGGTCTTCCCGCCGTACGTGCCCGAGTTGACGAGCGACGACGAGTGGCCGAGCAGCGAGGTGACGAAGCTCGTCCCCGTGTCGTAGAACGTCGAATCGGCCACGACACCCGCCGGCGGTGTCCACGCCGTCGTCGTCCCGGACTTGTCCGTCCAGTACGAGACGGCCAGGCTGCCGTCGACGGTCACCGTTGCGGTGGGTGACGTGTGTGACGCCGTGTTGGCATCGACCGACTTGGCCGAGCTCTCGATCGTGGCCCCGTCGGCGCCGGAGTAGTCGGCGACCGTCACGGAGTTCTTGATCGCCGCGGCGAAGTTCACCGGCACGGTGCTCCCCACGTCGCCGGCGGCCGCCACCTTGTAGTAGACGTCCGACTCGAGCGGGCTGCTGACGTCCTTGCCGAGCAGCTGCCAGCCGGCCGGCACCGACACCGCAGTCGCGGTGTTCGGCCAGGAGACGAACATCAGCAGCGCGTCTCCGGCCGCCGTGCCGGACGGTATCCCGGCGTTGGTCAGTTTGCTCTTGCCGCAGGCGGCGATGCCGTTGCTGCACGTCGACGTCGCACCCTTGAAGGTGGGTACGGCGGCGGCCTGGCCGACGGTCACCCGCTTGGTCACGACGGCGGTGGAGCCGTCGTTGTCGGTGACCGTCAGGCTCACGTTGTAGTTGCCCGGGGACCCGAAGTCGTGGGAGAAGACGGTCGAGTCCGGGTGGTGGTCGGTCGTGGTCCCGTCGCCGTAATTCCAGGCGAAGTCGGTGATCGCGCCGTCCGGGTCGGTCGAGGCCGATCCGTCGATCGTGCAGGACGTGTCGGTGGTGGAGCAGTTGGTGCTGAAGTTCGCCACCGGGGGCTTGTTCGGCTGGGTGGCGTCATCGACCATGAAGATGCCCCGGCTGGCCCAGGTCGGATCGCTACTGACCACGCTCGGGTTGCCCGTTGCCGCACTGCCGTCCCACCCGACGGCGGAGAGCTGACCGCTGGACTTGTCGGCGAAGTAGAGCGTGTTGCCCGACAGGAAGGCACCCGCCACATGGGACCAGTCCTGGCTGTCGGTGGCCTGGAACTCGTCGGAGCCCACCGTGCCCGAGTCTGGCTCGAACCACCGCCAGAACATCCCGGACTTGCCGGTGAGCGTGTAGTAGAGCTTTCCCTTCGTGAAGAACATCGATGTCACCGACGGGATCTCGGACGAGAAATTCGACATCTGACCCGTGTAGGTCTGGCCCGACCCGGTGTCGATGTTGTCCCAGTACGGGTCGTGGTAGGGGTCGAGCTTCACCTCGGAGCCGACCGTCGAGCCGTCGAACGTCCGCTCGTAGAGGTAGCCGTCGGACTTGCCGTACACCAGCTCGCCGTTGACGGTGAAGGCACCGCGGATCGATCCCCACGGCACACCGGTCGACAGTGAGGTCGGTGCGCCCGCGGTCGTTCCGTCGAAGTGCCGATAGGCGAACCGGTCGACACTGCCCGCCTGCTGCGTCGGAGCCGGCCCGGTCTGGTCCACCTGAAGCCCGTTGACCACGGCATTGTCGGCGCTGCCGTTGGTCAGGTCGACCGTGACCTGGCCACTCGCCGGGGCGGTGATGTCGTAGGACTTCATCACGCCGGTCTTATTGCCCACGTCGGCGACGATGTCGTAATTGGGCAGGACCGACTGCCCGTCGATGCCGACGTTGAAGACCCGTTGGCCAGCCGACTGCGTGCAGTCGCAGTTGTTGGCGAAGAACAGCTTGACCGTCAGTGGGGTGCCCGGGTCGGCCGGGAATCGGTAGCTGTGCGGAGCCCAGCGTTCGGTGGAGAACAGGCCCGACGGTGCGGACGCCGGAAGCGTGCCGCCCCGCGTGCCGTCCCACGGGTTGGCCCAGCCGGCGAGGTTGCCTCCGGTCCGGAACGGGCCGCCGGTGCCGACCGTGTCGCTCGAGTCGGCCAGCCAGTTGGCGGGGCTGCCGTCGGTGGCGTTGAGCTGCGGCCCGCCGGCGTTGAGCCGGTAGATGGACGCCGGGAAGCTCGTCGGCCCGGACTGCTTGACGATCTCGATCCCGTTGATGAGCGGATTCTCGGTCGTGTGACTGAAGTCGATGTCGACCTGCCCGTCGCTGGTGACCGTCTCGTGGCGCATGGTGCCGGTCTGGTCCCCCGCACTCTTGACGATGTCGAAGTTGTTGAGGAACGCCTGCCCGTCGACGGATACGTCGAACACCCGTTGTCCCACGCCGCTGGTGCAGCCGCACCGGTTGGCGAAGAACAACCGCACGTCGACCTGGTCGCCGGCCGGAACCGGGAAGGCCCAGTGCATCTCCTGGCCGTCGCCGTGACTGCCCGGGTCCCAGCGCTCGCTGTCGAAGATCGCATTCGGGGTCGTCGACGGGACGGTGCCGTCGACGTTGGGGACGGGGCTCCACGACGCGGCATTGGTGCCGTTGCTGTGCAGCGACGACGGGTCGTTCTGGTCGCCCTGCCAGTCGGGACCGCTGTCCGTCGCCCCGACCGTCGGACCGCCGGCGTCGACGCGGTAGAGCACGTTCGAGCTGCCGGGGGTGGCATATGCACCGGCCGTGTAGACCCGGCCGGGCAGGGTCGGTGTCGTGTTCACGGCCAGCGTGTGGCCACCGGCGAGCGGGAAGAAGGCGACCTTCTTGTGCAGGTACTGGCGGTTGCCGATGTAGTTCGTGTCGCTGCCGACCCACAGACCGGTCGACGTCGCGAGCAGGGCGCGGGCCCCGCCGCCGCGGGGGTTGCGGCCGGGGTTCCAGGCCAGCGGCAGGCCGCCGTCCGTGCTGAGCGCCACGATCCCCGGGCGCGGGACCGCGCCGGGGCCGGCGAAGTCGAAGCCGTGCGAGTTGTTGACCCAGCGCTGGTGACCGCCGAGATAGACCGCCGAGTTGGTGACCGCGACGGTCCAGAAGCTGTCCTGGCCGGTGTAGTCGGCCCAGGTCGGCCGCACGTTGGAGCCGGTGCCGGCGGTCTCGAACCGGTTGGCGGTGTCACAGGAGGAGTTGGTGCCGTCGCTGTTGGTGCCGCTGCCGCCGGTCGCGGCGATGACGAAGAAGCTCCCGTCCGGAGAGAACTGCACATCGCGGATGTAGCTGTCGAACGCGTTGCTGAAGCATGTCGCGGTGTAGGCGGCGGTGTTCCAGTTGGGGTCGAGGCCGGCCGACGACGAGCCGAGGGAGATGCGTGCCACCTGGTCACGCGGGCTTGCGCCGCCACCCTCGGGGCCGACGCTGGTGAAGTTGCCGATGGCAACGAGGTTGGTCCCGGAGGGGTCGATGTCGAAGGCTGTGACCCCGACCCCGGCGTTTGCGCAGCCCGCGCCGGTGCAGTTGACACCGAAGTTGTGGTGCCCGGTGAAGGACAGGTTGACGTAGTTGGTCGCCTTGCCGGTCGTCGGGTCGAGCGAAGCCAGGCCGTGGTGGTTGACACCGCCCACCTTGGCGAAGGTACCGCCGACGAAGAGGTTGCCGTTCGACAGCACGAGCCTCGACACGGCGCTGCTGATGCTCGCCGGCTTCCACGTCGAGACGACCTGTCCGTTGGTCGTGTTGAGCAGCGCGACGCGCATGGCGACGCCGTTGACGGTCGTGAACGAACCGCCGATGTAGACCTGCCCGGCGACCGGACCGGGGATGATGGTGTCGACCTCGCCGTTGACCGCCGGCACGAACCCGGTGTCGACCACGCCGGTCGACGGGTTGAAAGCGACAATGTTGTTGCGGCTGAACGTCGTACCCGCCTGACCATGCGGACTCACCGACGTGAATTTGCCCCCCAGGAAGACCTGGTTGCCGACCTGGCCGATCGAGAAGACGGTCCCGTCGTTCACGTCCGGGGTATTGGTCTGCGGAACCGCGCTCACCACCGACGTCTGCGGGGCCTGCACTGCCTGAGCGGCACTCGTCGGGAGCAGCGCGAAGGCGGACGCGATGAGCGCCAGGACGACGACGACAGCGGTCCGCGCCCGGCTCATGCGAGCCTCCACACAGGATCGGCTGCCGTGATCAGGTCGGCGGACCGCCGGTCGATCCGGTGCCCGCCGACCGTCCTAGCCAGCGCCCAACGTCACCGACATCGGCTGCCTCCATCTCTGAATCGCAAGGCGGAGGAAACACACCCAGGTCCAGAGTCGTGCCCCCATGTACTGCGGCACCGCCGAATCTAACCGAGTGACCTCGATCACGTCTGGCATCTGGAAAACTCACGGAAACGATAGGAACAGTCACTGCGAGTACGTCGGGCGACGTCCCCGGAGCGTCCCTCCCTCCCTCCCTTCCTCCCGATTCCGCGTGAACGTCACGTTCAAGCGGTCTAGCCGCATCAACGTCACGTTGACGCGGAACGGCGCCACCCGCCACCCCCTTCGTTTGGGTGGGCGGCCTGGGACGGGAGGCGACGGGCGGGTCAGGGGGCCGAGGCGGCGCAGCGGAAGCCCATGTGGCCGGTGGTGCTGTCCGGGGTATTCGAGGTCCGCGCCGCCACCCGGTAGCGGTTGCAGTACGACGCATGGCACAGGTAGGAGCCGCCCCGGGTCACCCTGGCCGCACCGGTCGGCGGCCCCTGCGGATCGGTCCGCGTCTCGGGCCGGTCCTCGGCGTGCCAGCTGTCGCTCCAGTGGTCGGAACACCATTCCCAGACGTTGCCCGAGGTGTTGTAGAGCCCGAATCCGTTGGGGCGGAAGGACTTCACCGGCGCGGTGCCGAGGTAGCCGTCCTCGCCGGTGTTCACCCGCGGGAACTGGCCCTGCCAGATGTTGCACCGGTGGGCTCCCCTGGGGGTCAGGTCGTCGCCCCACGGGAACCGCGCCTGCTCGAGCCCGCCGCGCGCGGCCCGCTCCCACTCGGCCTCGGTGGGCAGCCGCTTGCCCGCCCATGCGGCATAGGCCGTGGCGTCGTTCCAGGACACGTGCACGACGGGGTGGTTGGGCCGCTCCCCGATCCCCGACCCGGGCCCGTCCGGGCATCTCCAGGTGGCGCCTCCGACCGGAATCCACCACGGCGCATCGGGCACCACACCGTCGCGGACCGCCGACCGGGCCCCCGGCGCAATCAGCGCGTGGAAGACGTAAGACCAGCCGAAGCGCTCGGCGTCGGTGACCCAGCCGGTGTCCCTGACGAAGGCCGCGAACTGCCGGTTGGTGACCGCGGTGGCGTCGATGCAGTACGACGGGAGCCATACCGACCGGACCGGCCCCTCGCCGTCGCCGGCGAAAGCGTCCGGGTCGTCGCCACCCATCAGAAAGTTGCCCGCAGGAATGACCGCCATGCCCCGACGGACCGCGGCCGGATCGCGTGGCGGAGGGGCGATGACGGGACGCTCCTCCTCCGGACCGGCGGCGCGCGGCGCACCCGGCGCGCAGCAGGAACTCACGGGCTCATCTTCCCGCTCCGACGATGTCGGCGTCGGCGATCCGGGAGTGCCAGAAGCAGTTCGCCACGATGTTGGGCGCTGTCATGCCCCGGCCCTCGCCGGTTCCCCGTTCGCCAGATAGGGAATGGTCTGCGGCCCCTCGGGAAGAACGCAGACCCGGGCATCCGGACCGGCCGTGGCGAGGGCCTTCGCCACCGTGGCGGTGATGTCGTCGGTCCGGGTCAGGTGCGCGCTGCGCAGTTCCGCGTCGGAGAGGTATCCGGTGTGCATGACGACGTCGGCGTGGCACTGGATCTTGGCCTGGATCTGGACCTGCCACTGGTCGGGGGTCACCGTGTCGGTGGATTCGATCGCATCGAGCAACTCCCTCGGCGACGACCGGGAAGCCAGCACCTGCCGGTAGGAACCGTGCCCCGGAAACCCGTCGCGGCACTCGGCCGCGCAGACGATCAACCCGCCCGGTTTGACGACCTTGGCGGCGGCCGACATGCCTTTGACCGCCTGGTAGAGGTTCTGGTCGAGCGGATAGCCGGAGTTGGTCGTGACGACGACGTCGTACGGCGCGGGCACCGACCGCATGGCCACCCGCCTCGCCGCGGCACAGGCCGACTCGTGCATGGCGAACAGCTCCCCCGCGAACGCCTGGACGATCTGCTGGTCGCGGTTGAGGACGACGTCGACGGAGAAGTCGACTCCCGTGCCGGCGGCGATGGCGCGGACGTCGTCGTGCACCGGATTGCCCTCGATCACGCCCCAGGTCGCCGCGGGATGGCCGATCCGGGCCGCGTTGTGCAAAGTGAGGACGGTCTCGAGCGCCGCCAGGCCGGGCGCGACGAGCTTGGGTCCGCCCGAGAAACCGGCGAAGAAGTGCGGCTCGACGAAGCCGGTGGTGATCCGGACGTCGGCGTCCACCCACTCCCGGTTCAGCCAGACCGGCACGCCGTCGCCGTAGCGACCGCGCCACACCAGGCTGGCGGAGTCCCGGGCGTCGTGATTGACCACGCGCACCGAGTCCACGATGTCGTCGCCGAGCATCTCCCGCAGCTCCGCGTCGGTGTTGCCCCGGTGGGTGCCGGTCGCGATCAGTAGCACGACGTCCGCCGGGTCCACGATGCCGTCGAGCTCGTCGAGCACCGCCGGGATCATCAGGCTCCGCGGTTGGGGGCGGGTGCCGTCGCACAGCGAGATCGCGACCGTCTGCCCGGGCCGGACCACCTCGCGGAGCGGCTTGCCGGCCACCGGATTGCGCACGGCCTCCCGGAGCAGCCCGGCAGGATCGCCGGTCGCCGGCTGGTACGTCGGCTCCACGACCGTGGTGACGGCATCGGGCAGGTCGATCGCGAGCCTGGACCGCCCGTACGCGAGCGAGACCTGCATAGGCTTCCTTCGGTCGGTTCCGGCGAGACCCGTCCACCTTGCCACTCGACACCGGCCGGCCGGATGCCCCCGTCCGCCGACGCCGACCGGGCGACCCGATCAGCTCAGGCGGGCCAGGCGGGCGGCCCGGTCCCGGTGGCGCCGGTCGTCGCGGGCGAAGATGTCGGCCGCCAGCTGGGCGAGATCCCGGCCGGGGCCCTCGATGTCGAGGCGGCTGGCGGCGGAGACCTCGGTGCGCCATCGCTCCGGCACCGCGGCCAGCCCGCCGAGCGCGCCCGCGAGGGCGCCGCCCATCGAGGCGATCGAGTCGGCGTCGCGGCCGTAGTTCACTCCGCCGAGCACGGTGGGCACGTATTCGCCCCGGGCGACGATCAGCATGCCGAGAGCCACCGGCAGTTCCTCGATCGCATGCAGCCGACTCGGTCGGCGGGCGGCCAGGCCGGGATCGCGGTAGTCGTCGGCGACCGTGTCGAACGGCCGGACGGCGTCTCTGAGCGGCTCGAGCGCGGCGGCCCAGTCGGTCATCGGGGCAGCCGCTTTGCGCACCGCCTCGATCGCTGCGCGGCTGCCGTCCTTGGCCACACTCAGGCAGGTGTCGAGCACCGAGTCCACGGTGGCGTCGGGGTCGAGCGCCGCGGCGACCGCAGCGGCCAGCACGCCCGCCGCCTCACGCCCGTAGCTGGCCTGGTGCGCACCGGTCAGGTCGATGGCCTCGGCGTACGCCCGATCGGGGTCGCCGGCATTGACGACGCCGACCGGCGCGATGTACATCGCCGCACCGCAGTTCACGATGTTCCCGACGCCCGCCTCACGAGGGTCCACGTGACCGTAGGCCAGCCGCAGCACCAGCCATTTCTCGGCGAGAAAGACCCGGCGCAGCAGCGGCGCCTCGGCCTCGAGCTCGGGAATCCAGGTCGTCTCGTCGACCATCTGCGGAACGAGCAACCGCTCCACGTCATAGGCGTCGAGGTGGTCGCGCTTGCGCAGGTAGGCCCGGGCGAGAGCCTGCGTCATGAGGGTGTCGTCGGTGACGTGGCCGTCGCCCTTGTGGTACGGCGAATTGGGTCGCGCATCCTGCCAGTCGGCGCGGAACGGCGGCACGATGTCGTCGACGAAACCGCCGTAGCGCTGCCGGATCTGCGCCGTGGTGTATCCCTCCGTCGGACCGCCGAGGGCATCGCCGACCGCCGCACCGGCGAGGCACCCGGCGGCCCGGTCCGCAAGCGTCGTCACCGACACCGCGCCTCCTCAATCTACACGAGTAGAGCCACGCCACCCTAGGAGCGTCGGCGGCGGGACGTCAACAGGCAGTCCACCGCTCGGGATCGACGACGCGACACGTTGACGCGGCGGCGCGACAGGGCCTACGGTCCCGGTGTCTACTCGCGTAGATCTTCGCGACCTCGGAGGATGTCCATGCACGACGCGCTGTCGGCGTTCGACATGCTGCACGACGAGTTGGCCCAGCGACGCGAGACCGGTTACGACGTCGGCGAAGTCGCCGCTGCGGCGGACCGTACCGACCCGGACGACGCCGCCGGGCTCTGGGCTCTGGTCGACCGGCTCGCCGACGCCCCCCGCCGCGCCGGCTGGTCCTACGAGGAGCCCGATTCGCTCGCCGATATCGAGGCGACCCTCCCGCCGGTGCGGCCGGCCGCCACCCTGTCCGATGCCGACTACCGCAATCGTGTCCTCGGCGCCTGGCTCGGCCGCTGCGCCGGGTGCAACCTCGGCAAGCCCGTCGAGAACGGCGACCATTGGACCGCGGAGCACATCCGGGACTATCTGGAGCTGGCCGGCGCCTATCCGCTCACCGACTTCTTCCCGGTCATGGACCCGATGCCCGACGGCTTCGAGTTCCGGCCGAACTGGCCGCACACCACCCGCGGCAACATCCACGGGTCGGCGCGGGACGACGACATCGACTACCCGATCCTCAACCTGCACCTGCTCGAGACCTACGGGACCGCATTCGAGGCGCGTGACGTCGGTCACGAGTGGCTGTCGCTGCTCCCCTTCCTGCAGACCTACACCGCGGAGCGGGTCGCGATCCGCAACCTCGTCCACGGCCTGCAGCCCCCCGAGACGGCCACCTACCGCAACCCCTACCGCGAGTGGATCGGTGCCCAGATCCGCGCCGACATCTTCGGATGGGTCAACCCCGGGGATCCGCGCCGGGCGGCGACCCTCGCCTACGCGGATGCGGCTCTCTCCCATGTCGGCAACGGCATCTACGGCGAGATGTGGTCGGCGGCTCTCAACGCCGCGGCCTTCACGGCTGGCAGCGCCCGGGCGGCGATCGAGGAATCCCTCCACCACATCCCGCCACGGTCCCGCCTCGCCGAGGCACTGCGGGACGTCCTCGGCTGGCACGCCGACGGGCTGTCGTGGGACCGGGCGCAGTCCGAGATCGACAAGCGCTACGGCCACTACCACTGGGTGCACACGATCAACAACGCCGCCGCCGTCGCCGCGGGACTGCTGTGGGCCGACGGCGACTACACCAGCGCGATCGGCCTGACCGTGCAGGCGGGCATGGACACCGACTCCAACGGTGCGACGGCCGGATCGGTGGCCGGCGTACTCGCCGGGGCGAGGCACCTTCCGGCGCACTGGGTCGAGCCGCTGGCCGACTCGGTGCAGTCCGCGGTTTTCGGTTTCGACTCCTCGCGGATCAGTGATCTGGCCGACCGCACGGTGCGGCTCCGCGAGAGCCTGTGACCGCGGGCGTCAGTCCAGCGGCACACTCTTGAACTGCGCGATCGTCTCGGTCATGGCGACCTCGGTGGGGAGCCGCTCCATGCTGGATGCGCCGAAGAACCCGGCCACGCCGGTGGTCTCACGGAGCACGTAGGCGGCGTCATCGGGCCTGGCGATGGGCCCCCCATGGCAGAGCACGATCACGTCGTCGCGGGTAGTGGCCGCGGCGTCCCGGATCTCCTGAACGAGTGCGACGGCGTCGTCGAGGCTGACCGCGGTCTGTGCCCCGATCGTTCCCGACGTGGTGAGGCCGACGTGTGCGACGATCACGTCGGCACCGGCGTCGGTCATCGCCACCGCCTGTTCGGCGTCGAACACGTAGGGGGTGGTGAGCAGGCCCATTTCGTGGGCGACCCTGATCATCTCGACCTCGTGGTGGTAGCCCATCCCGGTCTCTTCGAGGTTCTGCCGGAAGCGCCCGTCGTAGAGCCCGACGGTGGGGAAGTTCTGTGCGCCGGTGAACCCGAGGTCGCGCAGTTGGCGGAGGAAGACCGGCATCGTGCGGAAAGGGTCCGTTCCGCAGACACCGGCGAGCACGGGAGTCGATTCGACGATCGGGAGGACCTCCCGGGCCATGTCGAGGACGACCGCGTTGGCGTCGCCATACGGCAGGAGGCCCGCGAGCGACCCGAGACCGGCCATCCGGTAGCGGCCGGAGTTGTAGATGATGATCAGGTCGACGCCGGCGGCCTCCGCGCACTTGGCCGACAGGCCCGTTCCCGCTCCGGCTCCGACGATGGCATTGCCCTTCGCGACCTGGGCGAGCAGCCGGTCGCGGGCGGTTCCTGCATCCACTCAGACTCCTTCCGTCGCCGGCGCGGCCGCCAGCTGGTCGACGAGGGCGTCGGCCATCGCGACGGCGAAGGCCTCGTCATTGATGTCGGTGTCGATCTCGCGGACGGTGACGCTGCCCTTCAGGTTATCCTTGACGGCCGTGATGAGCGCGCGATCCGCCTCGGCGTCGTGGAACGCCGACCCCTCCGTCGCGATCATGGAGATGCCCCGGAGCGGGATGAAGAGCGTGACGTGCCCGGAGGCGGTGTTGAGACGCGTCGCGAGCCGGCGGCCGAGCTCGGCGCACTCCTCGGGCGTCGTCCGCATCAACGTCGTACTGGCGTTGTGCTGATAGAGGTTCCGATCCTGGAATCGGGCGGGCACGCTCTCCCTCGCACCGAAGTTCACCATGTCCAGTGCCCCCAGGCTCACCACCTGGGGGATTCCGGCGGCGCCGACCACCGTGAGCCGGTCCGGACCGGCGGAGAAGATGCCGCCGACGAGCTCGTCGGCCAGCTCGGTCGTCGTGATGTCCAGGACACCGGCGAGCAGTCCGGCGCGGGCGAGAGCCTCCATGGACTGGCCTCCGGTGCCCGTGGCGTGGAACACCAGCACCTCGAAGCCCTTGTCCTCGAGTCGCTGCCTGGCCCGCTGGACGCACGGCGTGGTCACGCCGAACATCGTCGCGCCGATCAGCGGCTTGTCCTCCCCCATCGAATCCCCGGCCGGCGCGGCGGCCACCATCCCGGCGATCGCACCCGCCGCGTTACCGAGGATCCGCCGCGAGATCTTGTTGACCCCCGCGATGTCGACGACGGAATACATCATGGTGATGTCCAGCGCGCCGACGTAGGACCGGGTGTCGCCCGACGCGACGGTGGACACCATCACTTTCGGCACCCCGACCGGCAGGGCGCGCATGGCCCGGGTGACCAGAGTCGTCCCGCCGGTACCGCCGAGGCCGAGGATCCCGTCGAGCTTCCCCGTGTCGTAGAGGTGCCGGACCAGGGTCTCGGCCCCGCGCGACATCTGCTCGACCGCACTACCCCGGTCACCCGCCTCCGCAAGCTCCGGCAGGTCGGCGCCGGCCGCACCGGCTACCTCGGCGCGGCCCACGTCCGGTTCGAGATAAGGGTTGTCGAAGACGCCGGCATCGACGACCGTCGTCGTCACACCCGACGCCGCGAGCTGATCGCGGACGAAGGCGTATTCCTGTCCCTTCGTGTCCAACGTCCCCAGAAGTACCACGTTCGGCACCGCTACCTCACCCTTTCGATGCTCGACTTGCGGTTCGGACCGGCACGGCTACGAGGTCGACGGCGCCACCAGCATCTCGAAGACCCGCAGTATGGCGAGTGCGTCCTCGAGCGTGCCGAATTCCATCGGCGCGATGCCCAGAGCGGCGTCGACGAAGGCGATGATGCTCTGGGCGTAACCCTGGACGAAGTTGTGGTCGTTGTAGAGCTGCCCGAGGCTCATCTCGGGCTCCCACCGCAGCGGCGCGGCCCCGTCGTCGGTGAAGTAGCTCGGCGTCCGGCCGTAGGGTCCGATGTCCCCGCGCCGGTACCAGGTCAGCCGGGCGCCGTTGTCGACCACGACGTTCGAGCCTTCGCCGACGACCTCCACCCGCTCGAGCGGGCTCGTCGCCGCCTGTCCCGCGCTGAAATGCAGGGCGCCGACGGTGTCGTGCGCGAACGTCGTGATCGCCACCCCTCCGTGCCCGACGGAGGCCGGAGCGTAGGAGATGGTCTGCGCCGGGCCGACGATGACCAGCGCGGCACCGATCGGGTGCCAGATGTGGTTGAGGCAGCTCCGCACCTGCGGATCGGAATGCGGGAGGCCCCGTTGCCGCGGAACGTGCAGCGGATAGCGGCCGGTGTAGGACGCCGGCCGGCCGAAGTCCGGGCCGCGGACGATCTGCCGGGCCTTGAGGTGCGCCGGGTTGTACATCGTCTTCGCGCCCACCGCGGCCACCCGGCCCGCCCGGTCGCGCAGGCCGATGAGCTCGTCGACGGTCGCCGGGGCGGCGGCCACCGGCTTGTCCGTCCACACGTGGCAGCCGGCCTCGAGGCAGCGTGCCATCAGCCGCGCGTTCAGCGGCTCGTCGCCGTCGTAGCCGTCGACCCCGATCAGGACCGCATCGGGCGCGACCTCCCGCAACAGCGCGTCGAGGTCGGAGTACGAACAGCCGGCCCCGAACTGGTGCGCGAACGCCCTCGCGCGCTCGGGATCGGGGTCCCAGAGCGCGACCAGGTCGACGGCGGCGTACGCGAGCGACGGGAGATAGTTGCGGAAGGCGTGTCCGGAGGTGCCGAGGAAGGCGACGCGCAGGGGCTGCCTGGCTTCGTAGGCGAACCCGATCTCCGTCACATGTCCTCCGCGAGCGTATGCAACATCACCCGAGAAGCACCTCATCGCCCGCGCTGCGGAGCCCTGCCTCATAGACCCGCATCACCTGGAGGGCGAAGTCCAGATCGCAGGTGCGCAGCGGACGCTTGTCGAGCACCGCGCCGCAGAAGTCGAGGAGTTCGTCGTACATGCCCTGGACGAAGAGGCCCGAGTTCTCCAGGGTCGCGAGCCGGTGCTCGGCTTCCCAGACGACGCTCCCGGTGTCCGTGCCCGGCCCGGTGAAATCCGTCTGGCGGGCGTAGTCGAAGGGAATACCGCGGTGATAGGAGACCCGGGCGCTGTTGTCGATCGTGATCGACCGGCCGTCGCCGTAGAGGTCGTACCGTTCGATGGGATAACCGTGCGGGGCGCCACCGGCGAGAAAGAAGGTGCCGATCGCTCCGCCGGCGAACCGGAGGGTCACCGAGCCGACGGCGCCGTCCCCTCGGCCGACCACGGTACGCACCGATTCGACGTCGCCGGCGAGCTCGACCATCAGGGAGATCGGATGGCAGCCGTTATTCAGCCAGTTGGTGGCCTCCCGCCGGGCCAGCACCCCTGCGCCGTCGGCCGGCATCGTCATCGGATACACCGCGAGGATCGATCGCAGCGCGCCGAATTCCGGCAGCGCCATCAGCTCATGCGCCTTGCGGACGGCGGGCTGGTGCGCCTTCTTGAAGCCGACCGCGCAGACCCGGTCGCCCCTCGCAGCCTTGATCCTCTCCACGTCGGCCGCCCCCATGCCCGGCGGCTTCTCCGTCCAGACGTGAAGTCCGGCGCCCAGCGCCTGAATCGCCAGTTCTGGATGGTGCCGAGGACCGGCGCAGATCAGGGCCGCATCGAGGTCGGCGCGGGAATACATCTCGGCGGCGTCCGAGAACGCCGGCACGCCGTACTCCCCGGCCGTCCGGTCGGCGAGGTCTTGATCGAGGTCGCACACCGCGGCGAGGGTCACCGGGAGATGGTGCAGGGCAGGAAGGACGTTGCGGTAGGCATGGCTTCCGACACCGACCAGACCGACCCGCATCGTGCGCTCGAATTCGCGCTGGTAGGTCACGGCCGGAACCGCCCGCCCAGCCGGAACGCGACGCCGGTCACTCGTGCCCACCGCCGCAGGCGACGGTCTCCCGGTCGGCGGTGGGATAGGAGACGACCATCCGCGCAACCGAGCTTCCCCGGTTGACCCCCTGGTGCTCGATGCCCACGGGGATGTGCACCGTCGTACCTGCCGTCAGGTGGACGACCTCGTCGCCGACCGCGTGGTCGAGCTCGCCCTCGATCAGGAACAGCAACTCTTCGGTGTTGGGGTGGTAGTGCCGCGGGTTCGCCATACCCGGCTTGATCTGCACGTAGCCGACCGTGAGCAGCGCGCCCGGCCGGACCGCGCCGCTGCACAGCCATTGGATCGATCCCCACTCGGACTCTTCCGCGGCCACAGTCTCGATCGACGTGGTGTGCCCGGACTCCGTGCCGGCCTGCGACTTGACGTTCACCGTTGGCCCTCCTGTTCGCATGGGACGAGTTCCGCCGACCCGCGCACGGGCTACCCGCCGAGGCCGGCGGCCGTGATGCCGTCGACGAAGCGGCGCTGCAGGAGCAGGAAGAGCACGACCATCGGCGCAAGCATGATCACTCCCGCGGCGCTGATCAGAGCATAGTTTTGGGTGAAGCCCTGCTGGAAGGCGAAGAAGGTCGTCGAGATCGGCATCTTGCCGTTCGTCTGGATGAACGTGACGGCGAGGAGAAACTCGTTGTAGGCCGACAGTGCCGAAACCAGGGCCACGGTGAGGAACCCGGGCCAGGCGATCGGCAGCACGATGCGGAAGAGGACGGCCACCTCGCCCGCACCGTCGATGCGTGCCGCGTCGTCGTAGTCGCGCGGGATGCTGATCATGAACGAGCGCAGCAGCAAGGTCGCGAACGGCGAGAAGATCGCCCAGTAGATGATGATCAGGCCGAACAACGTGTCGTAGAGGCCGAGCCGCGTCCAGAGGAAGAACAGCGGCACCAGGAACAGCTGGATCGGGAGGGAACTGCTCACCAGCAGGTAGGCCATCACCCCGCCCGAGCCGGGCAGGTCGAGCCGCGACATCGCATAGGCTCCCGAGCCGGCGATCACACACACTCCGGCCATGGTGCCGAGGACGATGACCGCGCTGTTGGCGAAGCCGGCGCCCATGGCCGCCTGTGTCCACGCGTCGACGAAGTTGTGCCACTGCGGATGGGTGGGCAGGCCCAGGGGGTCGGCCGCCAGCTGGCTCTGCGACTTGAGCGAGTCGAAGACGAAGATGACGATCGGGCCGAGCGCGAAGGCGAACAGCACGATCAGCACCAGGTAGAACGCCGGGTGCGGCGCCCGCGACCGGGCGAGCTGACGGCGCCGGGCGGTGCGCGCTATCGACGGTGCCGTGATGGTCATATGTCCCAACCTCTGCGTCGGCGGAGCACCTGGTACAGCGCGACGACCACTCCGGAGATCAAGGCGAGCACGACTCCGATGGAGGCGGCGTATCCGGCCTGCTGGTTTTCGAACGCATCCCGGTACTGCAGGGTGCTGAGCACCTCGGTCGCGCCCGCCGGGCCGCCCTGGGTGAGGATGTAGATGTAGTCGAAGACCAGGAACGACCAGATGATCGTCATCAGCCCGAGGAACATCAGGGTCGGCCGGATCGACGGCAGTGTGACGTGCCAGAACTGCTGCCATGAGTTCGCGCCGTCGAGGCCCGATGCCTCGTAGAGGGACGGGTTGACGCCCTGCATGGCGGCGAGGAAGACGATGACGAGGAATCCCCACCATGACCACGTGTTGACGACGGCCACCGAGGGCAGCGCGGTGCTGCCGTTCCCCAGGAAGTTCACGCCGAGGAACTTGCCGATCCCGTGCTCGGGTGAGAGCAGGGACTGCCAGATGCTGGCGCTCACGACGCTGGCGACGATATAGGGAACGAAGTAGACGACGCGGAACAGCGTGACGAAACGGCGCAGCCGCGACAACAGGTAGGCACCGAAGAGCCCCATGGACATGGGCACGATCAGGAAGAACAGCGTCCACCACACGTTGTGCAGAAAGGCCTCCGCAAACGCGCTGTCGGTGAACATCTTCCGGTAGTTCTCGACACCGATGAAGTGGGCGCCTCCGATCCCGCTCCAGTCGGTGAACGAGTAATACACGCTCAGGACGCCCGGCCCGGCGATCACCAGCAGATTGACGACGATCAGCGGGACCATGAACAGCCAGGCGACGAGACCCCTCCGCGACCCGCCCTTCTTCGACCCGTACCGACGGTCCGGTCGGGCCGGCTCAGCCGCGGCCGGCTCGACGGTCGCCGACGCGCCTCCCGGAAACGCCACCGTCACGCACCCGAGGTGGGCGACGCCAACGGTGGCACCTTGCCCGCCTTGAGTTCCGGCTTGAACACCTTGTCGAGACCGGCGCAGAAGGCCTGCGGGGTCATCTTGCCGGTGATGACCTTGTCCATCGACTGGTAGATGTAGGTATCCGTCTGCGGCGGGAAGGACGACCAGGTCGCATAACCCACGTTCTTGGCGGCGTTCAGATCCAGGTAGAACTGCTTGAGTCGCTTGTCGACGCTCGCCGGGAAGTCACTCGGCTGGACCTTGATGGGCGGGAGCTGGGCGGACACCGCGGCCACGGCAGCGGTCGCCCGCTTCGGATCCAACCTCCAGTCCAGGTACGCCGCTGCGTCGGCGGCGTGCTTGGACTTCTTGTTGATCGAGTTGTCGCCGCCGATGGCCAGCACGAAGCTGTCCGTCGGCGCGGTCGGCGCGAACCTCGGCACGGGTGCCCAGTTCCAGTCGGCGTTGTTGCCCGCGGCCTTGCCGAAATACGGGCCGATCTCGTCGAAACCCCACGACCCGGTGATCATCATGGCCGCCTTGCCGTCGGCCAGCTGGTTGTAGAGGTCGGCGAACTTGTAGGTGAAGTAGTTCTCCGTGCCGCCGCCGTACCAGTTGTTCTGGAAGTACTTCTGCAGGAGGGTGATCGACTGGACGAACGCCGGAGCGGTCCAGGAGGTTTGGCCCTTGAGCGCCGAATAGACCGCCTTCGGGCCGGCGTAGTTGTTGAACATCGCCGTCACATGCCACTCGGTGGCCTTCCGGAACTCGGCGTTACCTGCTGCGACCGGGGTCATCCCCTTGGACTTCGCCTCGGTGGCGATCTTCTCGAAGTCCGCGCGGGTCTGTGGCGGGCTCCAGCCGTACTTCTGGAAGGTCTTCGTGTTGTAGAGGAGCACCATCGACTCGTACGACGTCGGGAGCCCGTAGAGCTTCCCACCGGTCACGCCCGTTTGCAGCGCCCATTTCTGGACCTTCGACGGCCAGTCGTACTTCTTGCTGTAGGCGTCCAGCGGAAGCAGGTAGCCCGCATCGGCGAAGTCGACGACGATCGTCGGACCGTCACTGCCGATCACGTCCGGCCCGCGGCCGGAAGCGAGCGAGGTCTGCATGAGCTGGTTGATCGTCGCCGTCTGCTTGACCGACAGTTCGATCTTGACCTTCGCCGACTTGTTGTAGGCGTCGATCACGTGGGTCTGGAAGTACTTCTGGCTGGCGCTGTCGCTGAAAGCGTCCCAGGTCGCGATGCTGTCGCCGCCGAGCCCGCCACTGCCGCACGCGGCGAGCAGGCCGCCGGCGGCAGATGCCTGACCGCAGATCGCCAGAAAGCGCCGACGCGACATGCCGGATGACACCTGCACTTGGTACCTCCGCATTGGTTCGTGAAGCTGTGAGAACAGCGGTACTGCGGGCCGGTCCGCCAGGTCGGATCAGAGCGCTCGACCAGGACCTCGGCTAGCCGCCCCGACCGAGTATGGCGTTCTACCCGAGTAGATCGTTTCGTAGATTAGGCGGCCTATCGGCCCGCCGCAAGAGGGATGCCGAATCGAAATCAACCGGTGCGGGGCTCGGAGTCCGGGCATCCGCACGAACCGCGGACCACCAGATCGACCGAGAGCGTGTCCAGCGTCGCGGGACCGGAGAGATCCGAGAGCTGGGCGATCAGGCGGTCCATCGCCAGTCCCGCCATCAACCCGACCGGCTGGCGCACCGCGGTCAGCCCGGGCACCAGATACGGCGCGGTTTCCGCGCTGTCGAAGGAGACCACAGCCAGGTCGTCGGGGACCCGGCGTCCGGTGGCGGCGGCGGCGCGATAGACGCCGAGCGCCTGTTCGTCGGCGCCGGCGAAGATCGCGGTCGGCGGATTGCGCCGGCCGAGCACCTTGCGGGTGGATCGATAGGCGGCCTCGCGGGAGAAACTTTCCGACGCCATGACCAGGCCGTCGGGCGCGTTCAGGCCGGCTTCCTGCAGCGCGCTCTCCCAGCCGCGTCGGCGTTCGACGGCGTTGTTGACCGTGTCGGGTCCGGCGAGGCAGGCGATCCGACGGTGGCCGTGCTCGATAAGGTGTCTCGTGGCCAGGAAACCTCCGTGCCTGTTGTCGACACGCACGGAGGAAACACCCGAGCCGGGGATGTTGCGGTCGATGGTGATCAGCGCCATGTCGGCCGCGGCGAGCACCTTGATCGCCCCGAGGTCCGAGCCCGACGACACGACCACCACCCCGTCGACCCGCCGATCCACGAACGCGTGGGCGTAGAGCAGCTCGCGCGCGCTGTCGTCCATGGCGTTGCCCACCAGGAGGGTGAATCCGCGGGAGAACGCGGCGAGCTCGACCTCGCGGGACAGCTGGGCGAAGAACGAGTTGGCGATGTCGGGAAGGATGAGTCCGATCGCGCGGGTCCGCTTGGTGCGCAGGGATCTCGCGACGCCGTTGGGCCGGTAGCCGAGCTCACTGATCGCATCGAGGACCCGCGCCCGGGTAGCTGGTGCGACCGGCCGCGGGCCGTCGTTCAGCACGTAACTCACGACGGCCGTCGACACGCCGGCGCGCCGTGCCACGTCGTTCCGAGTGATCACCGTGCCTCCTCCGGCATGGCGCCGCTGCCGACGCACCGATGTGGCCCGGACCAATCGGCCGACGGGAGACTACCGCGAGGCTGTCATGGCCAGGTTTCGCTGACGCGACCACCGCGCCGGTCTTGTGGCGGCAGTCCGCACCGGCTAGCGTAAATCGTGAGCTACACGAGTAGACCATACTTTGTCGACGTGGCCGGTTCCGCTCGGTTGTCGACGGCCCAACCGCGATTGGAGCTCACCGCGTGGCCCAGACTCCTCTGCCCGCCGACTATGCCGAGCGGGTCTATGCCGGCGCACTCGGCAAGTCCCTCGGCGTCTACCTGGGACGCCCGTTCGAAGGCTGGTCCTACGAACGGATCATGGCCGAGCTCGGCGACGTGGAGTACTACGTCCATGACAAGGTGGGGGTCCCCCTGCTCGTCACGGACGACGATATCGCCGGGACGTTCACCTTCCTGCGGGCGCTCCCCGACTACGGCAACGACGCCGGGATCACCCCCGCGCAGATCGGCCGGACATGGTTGAACTACATCGTCGAGAATCGCGCCATCCTGTGGTGGGGAGGCCTGGGGAATTCGACCGAGCACACCGCCTTCCTGCGCCTCAAACGCGGGGTCGACGCGCCGCATAGCGGGTCGATGGAGCTCAACGGCCGGGTCGTCGCGGAGCAGATCGGCGCCCAGATCTTCATCGACGGATGGGCGATGGTCGCGCCCGGCCGACCCGAGCTCGCAGCCGAGCTGGCCCGTCGCGCCGGGAGCGTGAGCCACGACGGCGAGGCCGTCCATGCCGCGCAGGCCCTTGCGGCGATGGAGGCCCAGGCCTTCGTCGAGAGCGACATCGACAAGCTCCTCGACACCGGGCTGTCGGTCATCCCGGCCGAGTGCATCATCTCCGGGATGGTCCGGGACATCCGGGACTGGCATTCCAGCGAGCCGGACTGGCGACGGGCCCGCGAGATGCTGGCCGAGAAGTACGGCTATGACGTCTACGGCGGCAACTGCCACGTCATTCCCAATCACGGTCTCATCGTTCTCGCGCTGCTCTATGGAGGCGGAGAGTGGGGCCGGTCGATGATGATCGTCAACACCTGTGGCTGGGACACCGACTGCAACTCGGGCAATCTGGGCTGCCTGCTCGGGCTCCGCAACGGACTCGCCGGCTTCGACGGCGGTCCCGACTGGCGGGGGCCGGTCGCCGATCGGATCTACCTTCCGACCGCTGACGGCGGTCGTTCGATCACCGACGTCGCGACCGAGTCCGTCCACATCGCCAACATCGGCCGCGCTCTGGCGGGTCAGCGTCCGGTGCTACCCAAGAACGGCGCCCGATTCCACTTCGAACTGCCGGGCAGCGTGCAGGGATTCACCGTCGGGCGTGGCAGTGCCGCCCTCACGAATGTCGAGGGACACTCCTCGAGCGGCACCCGCAGCCTGGGGATCCGGCCCGAGACCGGCAGCGGCCAGGTGGAGGTGGCGACGCCGACCTTCATCCCGCCGGACGCGATCGACATGCCCGGGTATCAACTACTGGCGTCGCCGACCTTGTACAGCGGTCAGCAGGTCCGGGCCGTCCTGTCCGCTGCCGGCGACAACGGCGACGACCTCGTGTGCCGCCTGGTCCTGCGGCACTACGACGGCGGCGACGAGCTGGTGGCGATCGACGGGCCGGAGGCGACCTTGCGGCCCGGCGCGGCGGGCGAGTTGACGTGGCGGGTGCCCGACACGGGCGGACAGCCGATCCAGTCGGTCGGCGTGGTGCTGTCCGGCGGCGCCACCACACCGGGCGTGGCCTTCCTCGACCACCTGACCTGGGACGGCGCGCCTGACATCACGCTCACCCGGCCCTCCGACGGCGGGACCATGTGGCGGCGCGCGTGGGTGGACGGCCTGGATCAGTTCAGCCCCAGATGGCCCGAGGCCTACCGCCTCATCCAGAATGAGGGACGCGGGCTCCTGATCCACGGGACGGGTGAATGGCATGACTACCGGGTCACGGCGACAGTGACACCGCACATGGCACGAGCCTTCGGACTGGCCGCCCGCGTGCAGGGCCTGCGTCGTTACTACGCGCTGATCGTCGGAAGCGACGGCACGGCGCAGTTGGTGAAATCGCTCGATGGCGAGCAGGTCCTTGCCGAGTCGTCCCTCGAGTGGACGCTCGGACGCACCTACACCCTGTCCCTTCAGGTCACCGGGTCGCGGCTGCAAGCGTCCGTCGACGGCACCGTCCTCCTCGAGGCCGAGGACGACGAGCGGCAGCTCGACGGCGGCGGAATCGCCCTGATCTGCGACGAGGGCCGGGTCGGCTGCGACTACGTACGCGCTCAACCCGCCCCGAAGAGGTGACCAACCCCGCGGCCGGAGAGCCGACCACGACCGCCGTGCCGGTGGTCGTGGTCGGCTCGCTCAACGCCGACGTCGTCAGCCGGGTGCCGGCCATCCCCCGCCCGGGCGAGACGGTTCTCGCCTCGTCGGTGGAGATCCGCGACGGCGGCAAAGGGGGCAACCAGGCCTGTGCCGCGTCCCGTCTCGGGGCCCCGACGACAATGATCGGATGCGTCGGCGCCGACGATGCCGGAAAGGACGCCGAGGCGGGATTACGGGCGGCCGGGGTCGACGTCTCCGCCCTCCGGGTGGGCGACCGGCGCACCGGGTCGGCCACGGTACTGGTCGCCGACGACGGTGAGAACGCCATCATCGTCGATCCCGGCGCCAATGCGCTGCTCACGCCTGCGCACGTCCGCGAGGCGCTCGCGGCCTTCGATCAGGCTGTGGTCCTCATTTCGCTGGAAATTCCCGCCGATACCGCGACCGCCGCTGCCGTGTGCGCAGCGTCGCGCGGCTTCACGGTCGTCGTCAACCCTGCGCCGGCGCATCCGCTGGCCGCCGACCTGCTCGCCGCCTGCAACGTTCTCGTTCCCAACCAGCATGAGGTCGACTGCCTGGGCGTGGCCGACATCGCGACACTGCTCCGATCGGGCCCGGGCGTCGTCGTCGTGACGCAGGGCCGTCGAGGTGCCGACGTCTGGCGGGCCGGCCGGGCACCGCATCACCAGGCCGCATTTCCCGTGGAAGTCCGGGACACCACAGGGGCAGGCGATGCCTTCTGCGGAGGACTGGCCTGGGCGCTCGCGCGTGGAGAGGCGATCGATCGCGCCGTCCTCATCGGGGCCGCCGCCGGTGCTCTCGCGACCCAGGACACTGGGGCGCGGTCCAGCCTGCCCGGGCCGAACGACATCGCCAGGCTCGTCGGCGACCGTTAGCCGAGCCCTCCTGTTGCCCTGCCGGACGGGGACTAGGCCGGTGGGCCCGGCGGGACGGTGAGCTCGGGTTGGAGACGCGCGAGCACCTGCTGCACCGGCGGCGTGGCGTACTCGGCCTCCCCTGCGCTGAGCCAGCGGAATTCCGCGACGTCCCGGCCCGGACGGACGCTGCCGTCGGCCTGGGCGTGATAGCAGTACACGGTCAGCCGCGCACCGTGGCCGGCGTCGGGGGCGGGGTCCCGCACCGAGAATGCCTGCCGCAGATCCGACAGCCGGAGGCCGAGATCCTCCTGTACCCCCCGGACCAGAGCCTGCTCCATCGCTTCGCCCGGCTCGACGTCGCCACCGGGAAGGGCGAAACGGCTGTCATCCGCACTCCGGACCGTCAGCAGGCGCCCGCCCCGCAGCTGGATCCACCCGACCTTCGCCGGCTCCGGCTCCGGCTCCGCGCCCGACGAGCTCGTGCGGACCCGGTCGGACCATTTCCGGGCCGGATGCTCGTAGCCGGCGACGAAGCAGAGGAACTCCTCGGCGTCGCCGACCACGCCGAGCGACTTCAGGTATTCCGGTCCGATGTAGCCGCTCTCGCCCGCGTACCGCAGATGGTCGATGAGCAGCCGGAAGAAGCCGTCGACGTCGAGCAGCGCGGTCGGCTTGCTGTGCAGGCCGAGCTGCCCCCACGTCCAGACCTCGAACAGCTCCTCGAGCGTTCCCGCGCCGCCCGGCAGCGCCACGAAAGCGTCCGCGAGTTCGGCCATCCGCGCCTTGCGGTCGTGCATCGTGGTGACGATGTCGAGCCGGGTCAGATCGGGGTGCTCGATCTCCTGATCGGCAAGGTGGCGGGGCATGACCCCGATGACCTCGCCGCCGGCAGCGAGCGCTGCGTCGGCCACGATGCCCATCAGCCCCACGCGGCCGCCGCCGTAGACGATGCCCACTCCGGACTCGGCCAGTCGGCGCCCGAAGTCCGCGGCCGCCCGCCGATGGGACTCCGGCCCCTCACTCGACCCGGTGAACACCGCAATCCGCACCCCGGACCACCGCCCCTTCCCCAACACCGTATCGACCGGATGTCCGATTCGGGGTCGACTTGCCCGTCCTCAGTAGCCGGAGTTCTTGTCCACGACGTTCACCAGCTCGCGGCCGGTCGTGAAGCGGCGGAGGTTCTCGAGGAAGATGTCGACGCCGCGTTCGCCGGTCTGCGGGGTCGTCGCGCCGTTGTGCGGCGTGATGATGGTGTTCGGCGCCGTCCAGAACGGGCTGTCCGCCGGAAGGGGTTCGGTCCCATGCGCGTCGAGGCCGGCTCCCGCGATCCAGCCCTTGTCGAGCGCGCGCAGGAGTGCGTCGTCGTCCGCGATCCCCCCGCGGGAGAAGCAGATGAAGATCGCGGTCTCCTTCATCGCCTGGAACTCGGCCTCGCCGAGCATCCCGCGGGTCTCGTCGGTGAGCGGCGCGGTCACGACGACCACGTCGGAGCCGGCGAGGAAATCATGGAGCCGTTCGCGCGGGAACATCCGGTCGACGTACGGCGCCGCCTGTGCCCGCCGGCGCAGTCCGTGCACCCGCATGCGGAAGGCCTTCGCCTTGTGCGCCAGGTCGATGCCCGAGTGGCCGAGCCCGATGATGCCGCAGGTGAGCCCCGCCAGCTCGGGATGGGTGAACCGCTCCCAGCGGCGTTCCTCCTGCGCCCGCACCCATCTGAGCGCGTTCCGGTTCAGCATCAGCATAAGCAGCATCGCGTGCTCAGCCAGCGGAACCGCCCCGTTGCCCTTCGAGCTGGTGAGGACGACCGGGCTCGCGACCATCTCCGGGTACAGCGCCCGATCCGGTCCGGCTGCCCAGGTGTGGACCCACGTGAGCCGGTCGGCCTTGGCCAACGCCTCGGCCGGGATGTGACCCGCGATCACGTCGGCCTCTGCGACGCGGTCCTGCAGTTGCGTCGGATCATCGAGACACTCGACCGTGACCCCGTCCGGCGCCTCGGATCGGATGCGGGCGACCCGGTCGGGCGGGAGCGGACCGACGAGAAGAACCGTCGGTCGGTGAGCCTCGATCATCGCCATCTCTCCGTCGGCTAGCGGGAATCGTGACGGCGCCGGCCGATGCCGGTGAAGAACTCCGCGAACTCCGCGGACCGCATCTGCCGACGCCCTGGCAGCGGAATCCTATGTCGTATCGACGAGAGACCGGCAGTGCGACGTGGGCGGGATCAGATCAGGCGGGTGTGGAATCGGCCATCGATGACGATCGCGTGCAGCCGGTCGCGGTCCTGCAGCACCGCGATGTCGGCGAGTGGATCGCCGTCCACGAGGAGAATACCGGCCCGCTTGCCGGGCTCGATCGTGCCGACCTCGTCGGCGATCCCGATCAGCTCGGCGTTGGTCCGCGTCGTCGCGATGAGGGTCTCGTGGGCGCCGAGAACCTTCGACTTGATCACGAGCTCGCGGGTCTTGTGCCGGGCGAGCGGGCCGAGCAGGTCCGATCCCGACCCGATAGGGATGCCGGCGTCCCGCGCCCGCTGCAGACTGTCGAGCCCCTCACCGAGCACCCGGTCGAGCTTGTCCAGCTTGTCCTCGGCGAAGCCGTATTGTCGACCCTCCTCGTGGAGCTTCTCGTAGGCGACGAACGTCGGGACGAGGTAGGTCCCCCGACGGGCCATGAGCTCGGCCGTCGGCGGGTCCAGGAAATTGCCGTGCTCGATCGAGCGCACGCCGGCCTCGGTGGCGTTGCGGATCGCGGCCGAGGTGTAGGCGTGCGCGAGCACATAGGACCCCGCACCTTCCGCCGCGGTCACGGCGGCGCGCAACTCCTCGGGTGTGTACTGGATCGATTCGAGGCTGTCGGTCGGTGAGGCGACGCCACCACCGGCCATCACCTTCACGGCGTCGGCACCCCGGCGGAGCTCTTCCCGCGCCGCTCGCAGCACCTCGTCGGGGCCGTCGGCGATGTGATGGACCATGCCGATGTGCGCGCCGCAGCCGCAGGCCTCGTCGTCCTGCGCCCGGGTGCGATCGTCGCCGTGACCACCGGTCTGCGAGAGCGGACGGCCGCTGACGAACATCCGGGGTCCGGCGAGCAGACCTCGGGCGACGGCCTCCTTCATCCCCCAGTCGGCGCCGCCGGCGTCCCGCACCGTGGTGTAGCCCTGATCCAGCGTCTGTTCGATGACCCGGCCGATCGCGAAGGCCAGCAGGCTGGTGGGATATTCCCTTCCCTGACGCGATATCTCGACATCGAGCGACGCCACGTGCACGTGTGCGTCGATCAGGCCCGGCATCAGAGTGCGCCCGCGGCACTCGATCAGCTCCCCGGTCACCGCGCCGGGACGGCCGGCGGAGACCTCCCGGATCACTCCGTCCTCGACGGCGACGAAACCCTCGATCGACTCCGCTCCCGTGCACGGGATGATGGTGGCGTCGGCGAAGACGGTGACGCTCACATCTGCTCCCTGTTCGGCGGGTCGGTGCGGGCGCAGCCGGGCGTCCCACGGGACGGATCCGGCGGCGTAGTTTCAGCTCTACCAGGGCACGGCCGACCTGTCATCAGCCCGAATCGAGCGAGGGAGCCTCAGGTGCCTGCACCAGAGCCGCGGTTCGGTGGCGTCTACGCCGCCACCACGACGACCTTCGATGCCCGGGGCGACCTCGACCTCGAGGCGCACGCCGCCCACTGCCGGTGGCTGGTGGACTCCGGCGTCGCCGGGATCGTCCCGTGCGGATCCCTCGGCGAATACGAGGCGATGACCGACATGGAGCGGATCGCCGTCGTCGAGACCACGATCCAGGCGGGCGGAAGCGCCGGTGTGGTGCCGGGTGTCTCGGGCAAGTCCGGCGCGGAGGCCCGCCGCTGGGCCGACCACGCCGCTGCGGCCGGAGCCGCCGCGGTCATGTGCCTCCCTCCGACGTCGCACGCGCCCACCGACGCCGAGGTCGTCGCCCACTTCGCCGAGGTGGCCCGCGCCGGGCTGCCGATCATCGCCTACAACAACCCGTTCTCGACAAGGGTCGACCTGACACCGCCGCTGCTCGAGCGGATCGCCGATGAGGTCGAGCTCGTCGGCGCCGTGAAGGAGTTTTCCCAGGACGTCCGCCGGGTCGCCGCGATCCAGGAGGCTGCGCCACGACTGGAGGTCCTCTGCGGCTGCGACGACGTGTTCGTGGAGTCGATGCTGATGGGGGCGACCGGCTGGATAGCCGGGTTCGTCAACGCCGTTCCCGCCGAGACCGTGACCCTCTACCGACTGTGCGTCGAGGGTCGATGGGACGACGCGGTCGCCCTTTATCGGCAGATGCTGCCGATGCTGCGCTACGACGCGCTCCCCACGTTCGTCCAGGCCGTCAAGGTCGCGCAGGAGGAGGCCGGCCGGCCGGGGGGCTCGGTGCGACTACCGAGGCTCCCGCTCGCGCCCGATGTCGACAAGCACGTGCGCCAGGCGACCCGCGCCTTCCTGGCCACCGTCGGCCGATGAGATCGCGCCTGGCCTACACCGCGGTCGACAGCCACACGGAGGGCATGCCGACCCGCGTGGTCACCTCCGGGGTCGGCACCCTCCCGGGTGCGACGATGGCCGAACGGCGTCGACACGTCATCGAGAAGCGCGACGACCTGCGCACGCTACTGATGTACGAGCCGCGCGGCCATGCCGCGATGTCCGGAGCGATCCTTCAGCCCCCGGCGCGGGACGACGCCGACGTCGGGGTCGTGTTCATCGAGGTCTCCGGTTGCCTGCCGATGTGCGGGCACGGGACGATCGGCGTGGCGACGGTGCTCGTCGAGACCGGCATGGTCGAGGTGGTCGAGCCGGTGACCACGATCCGCCTCGACACCCCGGCCGGGCTGGTCGAGGCGCGGGTGAGCGTCGACGGCGGCCGGGCGACCGCGGTCGAACTGCGCAACGTCCCGTCCTTCCTCGCCCTCGCCGATGCGGTGATCGAGCTGCCCGACGCCGGTCGGGTCGTGCTCGATGTCGCGTGGGGCGGCAACTTCTACGCAATCCTGCCCGGCGCGGTGCTCGGTCTCGAGGTGGTACCGGCCGAGCACGACCGCATCATCGCCGAGGGTCTCCGCGTCATGGCTGCCGTGAACGCCCAGCTCCCCTTCGAACACCCCACGATGCCCGAGGTCACCCACTGCGGCCACGTGATCTTCACCGCGCCCGGCGGTGACGGTGCGAGTGCCCGCGGCGCCGTCGCGATCCATCCCGGCTGGATCGACCGATCGCCCTGCGGCACAGGGACATCGGCACGAATGGCTGCCCTGTTCGCACGCGGCCGGCTCGGCATCGGCGAGCCGTTCGTGCATGAGTCGCTCATCGGATCCCGGTTCGAGGGCCGCGTCGTCGCCGAGACCACGATCGGCGGTGTCGCGGCCGTCGTACCGACCGTGCGGGGACGGGCATGGGTCACCGGCCTCGCGACCTACCTGCTGGACCCGACCGACCCGTATCCCGCCGGCTTCCTCATCGGACCGCACGGGTGACCGTCTCTCCGGTCGGACGTCGACCGGCGTCCGTAGAATGACCGACCGTGACGGATACCGGACGTGCCATCGTCGAACACGCCGAGCGTGACCTGCACTGGCCGGACTGCCTCAATGTCCGTGATCTCGGCGGGCTGCCGCTCGACGGCGGGGGCGCGATCCGGCGGGGTGCGCTCATCCGCGCGGACGCGCTGAGCCGGTTGACCGACGAAGGCGTCGCCGCGGCCCGGGCGGCCGGGGTGAGCCGGGTGATCGACTTGCGGCGTACGGCCGAGGCGGGCAGCGCACGCCATCCGTTCGCCGGCGATCCGGTCTACCGCAACATCCCGGTCCAGAACCCCGCGGATCCCGACCACGAGTGGCTGACGCTCGCCGAGATCTACTGCACCATGCTCGACCTGCGCCCGGACCTCTTCGCGCAGGCGTTCGCGGCGGTGGCCGACGCGCCGCCGGGCGCGGTCGTCGTGCACTGCGCCGGCGGCAAGGACCGCACCGGCATCATCACGGCGTTCGCATTGTCGGTCGCCGGCGTCGCCGACGACATCATCGCCGCGGACTACGCACTCACCGAGGAGCGGTTGCGCGAGGACAGCCGCGCCTATCTCGACACGATCGACGATCCGAGGCTGCGCGAGGTCCTCGCCGGCCTGCAGCCGACCCCACCGGAGGTCATGATCGACACGCTTGCGCACCTGCGTGAGCGGCACGGCGGCGTACCCGCCTATCTGGGGACCGCGGGAATCAGCGAGGAGCAGCTCGCGGCGGTGCACGATCGACTGGTCGCCTGACCTACAGATCGACCTCGAGCCCGACACCGGCCGACCGGGCGGCGGCCAGCACGAGGCCGGCGGCCGCGATGTCCTGTGCGGCGACGCCCACCGACTTGTAGAGCGTGATCTGGTCGGCGGACGTGCGCCCCGGTCGGTCCCCGGTCAGCAGTTCCCCGATTTCCTCGATCTGCCCGGGCCGGATCAGACCCTCGTCGATCGGCACGAGCAGGTCCTGGGATCCGGCCGGTGGCGGCGCCAGTACGGCGTCCCTGGACTCGACGACGACGAGGGCGCCGGCGACGACCGTCGAGTCGATCTCGCGCCCGGCGGTGTTGTATCCGACCGACGTGACGTGGGTCCCGTCGCCGAGGAACTCCCGGGACACCACCGGCGTGGGCGAGTGGGTGGCGGCACAGACGATATCGGCGTCCTCGCAGGCGGCGGCGAATGTCGCGCACGGCTCGACGTCGGTGTGCAGGTCGGTGCCGAGTTGCGCCGCAAGCGCGGACGTCCGGTCGCGATCGCGGCCGGCGACCCGGATCCGGCGGATCGGCCGCACCCGGACCATCGCGTGCGCATGGGCGCGGGCCTGCACCCCGGTACCGAGAATCGCGAGTGTCCCGGCGTCGGGACGGGCCAGCAGGTCGGCCGAGAGCGCCGACCCGGCGGCGGTTCGGGCCGTCGTGATCCAGGTGCCGTCGAGCAGGGCGACCGGCTGTCCGGTGTCCGGATCGAAGATGACGACGACCGCCTGATGGGTGGGGACCGCGGTCCCGACGTTGCCCGGGAACAGGCTCACCAGCTTCGTGGCGAGCCCACCGACCGGGAGGTAGGCCGGCATCGCGGCCAGCAGGCCGCGCTCGGGCACCACGGCCGCGATCCGCGGCGGCATCGACGCCCGGCCGTCGCTCACGTCCCGCATCGCGGCGGCGAGGGTGACGCGCAGTTCATCGAGATCGAGCAGCGCCCGCGTGTCGGCTCCGGTCAGTATCAGCACGCCGCCCAGTCTGCCCCGGTTTCCGGTGGTCCTACCGGCCGACGAGGATGCGGTCGGGCGGGACGGCGACGACGACCCGGTCCGGATCGGTCGGCCGCTCGCCCGGATCGGTCCCGGGGAGATATCTGGCGAAGAGCCGGCGGGACAGCGCGGCATGGCCGGATTCCTCGATCTCCGCGCGGCCGTAGGCGACGACGTAGGACGCGGTCTCCGGGTCGTTGACGAGCAGCGAGATCGCCGGGTCGCGCCGGATGTTGGCGTACTTCGCCCGGGACCGGGTGGTCGAGAAGCGGAACGTCGAGCCGTCCCACTCGAACCAGACGACGGTGAGCTGCGGTGCGGCGTTCGGCCGGTTCAGACCGATCACGGCGTGGATGGGCTTCGCGAGTACCTGCCGGACCTCAGCAGAGACCTCAGGGGCCATCGGTTCCTCCCACTGTCGGATCGGATCTGTTCTCAAATCACCTTGCCGAGGCCGCGCGGGGGGGACACCTCGTGGGCACGACCACCGCCGAGCGTCACCGCCTCGCCCGCACCGCCACCGGCCGACCGTATCGGGTCCCCCATTCCGCTTGAACGTCACGTTCAAGCGCTCTAGCCGCATCAACGTCACGTTGACGCGGAATGGCAGCGTCCCGGGATCTGCGCAACTCGAAGCGCGTCCCGACGGAGTCCGTGATGCCGACGACGGGTCGCCCCGATGGTCGAGCTGGTTCGACGGGGTAGGTGTTGGCGCAGTGTCCGCACGAATATGCTGGAAACGCCCGACGTCGACGATGGTCCATCTGCGGCAGCATGGGAGACCACGGTGTTCACCTTGGTGCGCCACGCGCACGCCGGAAGCAAGCGGCGGTGGAGCGGTCCGGACGAGGAGCGGCTGCTCACCGAACGCGGATTGTCCGAGGCGCACGGGGTCGCCGCAGCCTTGCGCGCGCAGCCGCCGTTCCGGCTGATCTCGAGCCCGCTGATCCGCTGCCGACAGACCCTGTGGCCGGCCGCCGTCAGCTTCGACCTCGAGATCGAAGTTGATACGGCCCTCGCCCCCGACGCCTCCCTGGACGAGACTCTCGCCCTCGTCACCGACCCCGGCACCGACGGCTGCATCCTGTGCACCCACGGCGAGGTGCTCACCCGCCTGCTCGACCTATGGCGGGCCGATGGCTCCCCGCGTATCCCCGCCGACGCCACCACCGCCAAGGGCGCCGCGTGGAGCCTCAGCGGCTACCCCGGTCCGCGCGCCACGGCTCGCTACCAACCGCCGCGCCAGGTGACGCTCTCCCCGTCGGGGTCGACGGCCGGGACCCAGGTCTGGCCGGGCTAGTGGCGGTGCTGTTCAACGCCAACACCCGCTCGGCGTACCAGGGCGGCTACTACACCGGCTCCCACCGCATTTCCGATGTGCTCACCCACGGCGACACGGGACTCGGGGCCCTCGACGGCAACGACGGGGAACTGGTCATCGACCGCGGTGTCGCCTACCGCACCGCCGAGGACGGCAGCACCGCCGAACTCGACGGCGGGGTCGGCACGCCCTACGCAACGGTCATCCCGTTCCGCGCCGAACAGAGCTTCGGCATCGACGACCCGCTGGACCGGGCCGCCTTCGAACGCCGGCTGGCCGGCCTGATCCCGCTGGCCAACCGGATCTGGGCGTTGCGGATCCATGGCCACTTCTCGGCGGTGACCGCCGGTGCCAGCGCGCGGCAACGCCCGCCGTACCGGCCGCTGGCCGAGGTCATGCCGACGTACCACAACCTCACCCACATCGACACCACGGGAACTCTCGTCGCCTTCCACTGCCCGATCTTCCTGACCGGCACCGACCACGTCGGCGGCCACTACCACTGGCTCTCCGACGACCACGGTCAAGGCGGCCATGTCGTCGACTTCCGGCTCACCCGGGCAAGTGTCGAGGTCTGCGAGGCCGCCGGCTATGCCGTCGACCTGCCCACGACCGCGGAGTTCCGCGACCTCGATCTCGCGCCGTACTACTGACCGGCCGACCTCTCCTCCATGATCAAGAGGGGATCTACGCGCGAAACGCCGAGCGAATCCCCTCTCGATCATGGTCCGGCGGCCCACCACATTCATGATCGTGATCGGATCCGTACGGCGTTTCGCGGCTTTGACCGATCACGACCATGAAGAGGAGAGCGGCCGGGGCCGGGTCGCGCCGCCGGAGCGGGATACCGTCCGTCCATGTCCGCACCCGCCCGGGAGTGCCTCTCGAGGGAGGACGCCCGCCGGATCGCTCTTGCGGCACAGGGTTTCGCCGAACCCCGCCCGACCGGGCGGGTCGACGTGCGGCACGTACGCCGGGTGATCGACCGGATCGGCGTACTGCAGCTCGACTCGGTCAACGTCCTGTGCCGGTCGCACTACCTTCCGGTGTTCGCGCGGCTCGGCCCGTATCCACGGGAGCTGCTCGACCGGATGGCGTGGGGCGGTCCGCGCCGCGAGCTGTTCGAGTACTGGGCCCACAAGGCGTCGTTGCTGCCGCTGCACACCCAACCGCTGCTGCGGTGGCGGATGGAGGCCGCGCTCCGGCACGTCTGGGGCGGTGATCTCGGACGCTGGCGGTCGCTGTTGGACCCTGCCCTGCTGCTGGCGCCGTGGGCGGTGATCGAGGGCATGTGGCGGCTTGCCGCCGACCGGCCCGACCTGGTCACGGAGGTGCTCGCGGTCGTCGCCGACCGCGGTCCGCTCAGCGCCGGTGACGTCGGGCTGACCGCGCAGCGACGCCTGGAGCAGGGCGGGCTCTGGAACTGGAACGACGTCAAGGTGGCGCTGGAGTGGTTGTTCTACTGCGGCGCCGTGACGACGGCGACCCGGCGGGGCTTCGAGCGGATCTACGACCTCACCGAACGGGTCCTCCCCCCGGCGGTTCTCGCCGCTCCGGCACCGAGCCGGGCTGACGCGCAGCGGGAGCTGGTGCGGATCGCCGCCCGCGCGCAGGGCGTCGCCACCGAGCGGGACCTGCGGGACTACTTCCACCTCCCCGCCGAGCACTCCAAGGCGCGCGTCAGCGAACTGGTCGAGGCGGGCGAACTGGTGCCCGTGAGCATCGAGGACGTCGCGCAGCGGCACTACCTGTGGTCGGACGCCGAGGAGCCGCACCAATTGCCGGGTCGGGCACTGTTGTCGCCGTTCGACTCGCTGATCTGGAGCCGCGACCGGGCGCTGCGGCTCTTCGACTTCCACTACCGGATCGGGATCTACACCCCGGCGGCGAAACGGACCCACGGCTACTACGTACTGCCGTTTCTGCTCGGTGACCGGTTGGTCGCCCGGGTCGACCTCAAGGCCGACCGGCAGGCGTCCACCCTCGCAGTGCAGGAGGCCCACCTCGAGATCGGTGTGCGGGCTGCGGACGTCGTACCGGACCTGGCCGAGGAACTGCGCTTGATGGCGGGCTGGCTGGAGTTGGACCGGGTCGCCGTACGGCGTCGGGGCGACCTGAGCCGGCCGCTGTCCCGCGCGTTCGGCGCCGCCGCGTCGTGACCGCTGCGGTCTGCCCCGACGGTGTTCACCCGTCGGTGACCTCGGCGAGCCGCATGGTGAGGAAGCGTCGCTCGGCATCCGATCCGGTCAGCTCCAGGGCCCGACGGTAGCTGTCGGCGGCCTCCGGCGCGCGGCCGAGCCGGCGGAGTAGATCGGCACGGGTGGCGTGCAGCAGGTAGTACCCGTCCAGCACCGACGTCGCCACCAGGGTCTCGACGAGCGCCAGCCCGGCAGCGGGTCCATCGGCCATGCCGACCGCAACGGCGCGGTTGAGTTCCACGACCGGCGACGGGATGACCTGCGCAAGCCGGCCGTAGAGCGCGGCGACCTCCACCCAGTCCGTGTCGGTCGCCTCGACCGCCTCCGCGTGGCACGCGGCGATCGCCGCCTGCAACTGGTAGGGCCCGACGCGCCCGCTGCGTAACGTCTCCTCGAGCAGCCGGATGGCCTCGTCGATGTCACCGCGGTCCCATCGGCTGCGGTCCTGCTCCTCGAGGGTGACCAGGTCGCCGCCGTCGTCGGTGCGGGCGGCGCGCCGGGAGTGCTGCAGGAGCATGAGGGCCAGCAGGCCCGTGGCCTCGGGCTCGTCCGGCATGAGCCGCACGAGCGCGCGGCTCAGCCGGATCGCCTCCGCGCAGAGGGTGTCCCGCCGCGGCTCGGCGCCCACGGGTGCGGAGTAGCCCTCGTTGAAGAGCAGGTAGAGCACCGCCAGCACTCCGGTGAGCCGCGTCGGCAGCAGATGCGCGGGCGGCACACGGTAAGGAATGGCGGCGTTGGCGATCTTCTTCTTGGCCCGCACCAGGCGTTTGGCCATCGTCGGCTCCGGCACGAGGAATGCCCGCGCGATGTCGGCCGTGGTGAGACCGGCGAGGGTGCGCAGCGTGAGGGCTACCCGTGCCTCCAGCGGCAGGGCGGGATGGCAGCAGGTGAACATCAGGCGCAGCCGGTCGTCCCGGATGCCGCTCCCGTCATCGTCGGTCACGCTCGGGTCCGGCGGAGGCGACAGCATGGCGACCTCCTGCAGCTTGAGAGATTCGGTCTTGGTACGGCGCAGCCGGTCGAGCGCGCGGTTGCGAGCCACGGTGGTCAGCCACGCACCAGGGCGGCGCGGGACGCCGGTGTCGTCCCAGCGTTGCAAGGCCTCGGCGAAGGCGTCCTGCGCGCACTCCTCGGCCAGATCCCAGTCACCGGTGATCCGGATGAGCGTGGCGACCACGCGCCCCCACTCCTCGCGGAACGCGTCGGCCACCGCCGCCCGGGCGTCCTGCGTCATAGCGGCCAGAACGGCCTCACCTCGACCGCACCGTATCGGGCGACCGGATGCTTGGACGCCACCTCGATGGCCTCGTCGAGGTCGACGCACTCGAGGATGTCGTAACCCGCGATCTGCTCCTTCGTCTCCGCGAACGGCCCGTCCACGATCAGGACGTCCTCGTCGCGGACTCGTACGGTCGTCGCGTCGCTGACCGGCCGGAGCCGGTCGCCATCCAGCCGCACCCCGCGGCCATCCATCTCCGCCACCCAGGACGCGGTCGCCGGACCCATTTCTGCCCGTTGGTCCGGGGTGAGTTCCACGGATTCCTCGGCGCAGATCATCAGCATGTACTTCATCGTGCCTCCTCCTCCAGGCCATCGACGGTACGTAGGTCGGTCCTCCGTCATCATGACGACGAACCAGATCGCCAGGATGGACACCGTCCCCGGGTGAAAGGATCGCCGATGAGCACCGACAGCCCGCCGACCCGTGTGAGCGAGCACACTGCCGCATTCAACGCCGCCGTCCGGTCAGGAGAATGGCACGCCTTCGCGGACCGGTTCGCCCCGGATGCCACCATGCATTTCACGGACGTGCCGGCCGGTCCCTTCGTCGGCCGGCCCGCGATCGCCCGTGCCTACGCCGAGCAGCCCCCGACCGACACCATGACCGTCGACGACGTGGAGTCGGACGGCGCCGTAGACACGGTCCGGTTCACCTGGACGTCCGGCGGCACGGGCATCATGCGGCTGGCCTGGCAGGGCCGACTCGTGAGCAGGCTGGACGTCAGCTTCGACGACTGACCCGGTCGTCAGGGCCGGATTCCGAGTACGTCCATCCGGGCCCTTCCGCGGGCAATGAGCGGAAGTCGTACTCGGGATCGGCGATGCCGCAGGTCTCGAAGTCGACCACCGCCCGCAACCGGGGCCGATCGTGCTGCCATACCTGGTTGTGGCCGTGCAGGTCGCCATGCACGAGGGCGGTGGCGGCGGGTCGGGCGAGGACGCCGTCGACCAGTCGCACCAGGGCGGGAGCAGCCGGCGCTGGTCCGGTCGGATCCATGACCCGAAACGGCTACGCAGGGCTTCGGTGGTGGCCTGCGGCTCCGGAACCGGCAGCGGCCCGACGGCCCGCCCTACGCGCTCGAGAAGGTCGGGTCGATGCAGATTCGCCAGGAACCACGCCAGCTCCACCCCGATCTCCTCAAGGCCGGCCGGGTCGGCCGCGCGCACCATGTCGACGTCCAGCGGCCGGCCGGGACCATGCGAACTTGACGACGACGGCGTCGTCGATCACGGCGCTCGATGACCACCAGTGCGGATCGTTCTCGTTCAGCCCTTGCCGCACCACTATCGACCCGTCGGCCAACTCCGGGGCCCGCGACCGCAGGGCACGTCGCAGGCCGTCGACCGAACCATCCGCGAGCCAGCCGAGCATCACATGTCTTGGGCGAAGACGTCGAAGCGCAGGTGCGAGGTGGGCGGCCCGGAGACCGGGAGGCTGCTGCGCTCGACCCAGAGCACGGGCCGCCCGGCGGTGTCGCGGGCGAGGATGGTGCGCCGTTGCAGCCGCACCCCGGCGCTCGGGATCGCCGTCGGAGCCAGCTCGTGCCCGCGGCCGAGACCGGTGCCGGACGGGCCGCCGATCAGCCGCGAGACCGGGCCGTGGCGCGGCACGGGCACGGGGCCGGTGAGATCGGCGAGCACGGCCTGCCGCCAGTAGCCCGACTTTCCGTCGCCCGCGCCGACGTCGGACGTCGGGTCGTCGGCAGGATCACCGGCGCGCACCCGCTGGTAGGGATGCCAGTGGTCGGGCAGGGTCGTCGACGGCAGATAACGGAAGTTGCGGGCGGCGGTGCGGGTGGTCTCAGCGTCGGCCGCGTCGGTCGCGGCATCGGGCAGGAGTGCGAGCCCGTCGGCGCGCAGCTCCACCGCCCACGCGAGATTGGCGTCCTCGTCGACGCCGATCAGTACGTCGTCGAGCACCGTGCCGGTATTCGGCGCGACGGCGACCGGCCAGAGCAAAAGTTCGGACTCGGCGAGACCGGTGGTGTGGAAGAGCGACCAGGCGTCCGGCCCGGAGGCCGGCGGAGCACTGAGCGGCCAGATCTGGTCGAAGCTGTCCCTCACCGTGACGTCGGAGAGCCGGACGAGTACGCCGACGGACGGCGGGTCCTCGCCCGCGGCGAGCGGTGGCGGGACGTGGAAGGTGAACCAGTCGTCGGAGTGCGCGACGGCGACATCGATGAGCAGCATCGTGGCCAGGTGCGCCCGGTCCGGCGCGAAACCGCCGATATCGACCGCCCGGTCCTCCAGTTGCCACCAGCGCGGGTTGGGCGCACCGGGATAGTCCAGCCGGCTCGGGACGACGAGCCGGCGCTGCCCGGCAGTGGCATCAGCCGGTGTGACGACGACCGCGCCCGGGTCACCGTCGACGGTGAACCAGTCGACGTCACCGCCGTCGTGTCCCGGCGCCCGCAGCGCCGTGTCCTCGGCCTCGAACGACGCGGTGTAGTCGAGTTCACTGCTCGACCAACGGTCCGGCAGCGGCACCGGAACCTCCGACCAGATGGCGTCGCCGGCCAGCGCACCGGAGTCGAACACGGCCCGGCCGTCGACCTCGTCGGCGAATCGGTCGTACGGCGGTGCCAGCGTGGCGAAGGCGAAGCGGGACCGGCTGGCGGCATCGAGCAACGGCGCCGCCGCCCGGCCGAGGCGGAGCCGCCGTCCGACGGTCCACCAGTCGCCGGGTTCAGCCTCCAGCAGTGCTTCCGCGGGTACGACGGTGGGATCGAGGTCGGGCCGCACAGGGTCGTAGCTGATCGGGATGTGCCGGGAGGTCACGTCGATCGCGACCGGGCTGGAGGCGTCCTCGCCGTGCTGCTCGCCGAGCTGCCACTGCCGGGCGAGGAACCAGACCGGGTCGGCGACCCGGGCGCGGAGGCCCTCGTCGAGGTCGGGCCGACCCGGCTCGAGCCAGAGATAGAGCGGCGTGGTCATGCCGGCCACCCGGCGAGAAAGCTCACGGGCTCGAACGCGTGCACCAGCGGCATCGGCGTCGCGTAGGGCAGGCCGTCACGATCACCCGGGCGAGTCGAGCGGGCGTGCGCCAGCTGCCGCGTCTGCAGCACCACCTCGAGCAGTCCCGCCGTGTCCAGCCGCGTCGCCGGGTCAGGCGGCACGGCCAGCAGGATCGCCTGAGGGGCACGGGATTTCGGTGAGTTGAACCCGAAGGTGACGGCGGTGGTGTGCCGCCGGCCGGGCACCGAGTCCGTCCAGGCGTCGAGTGCGGCGACGGCCACCCGCGCCGGTGGCCGCACGGCGGCCGGACCGTAGGCGGCAAGCACCGGTCCGGCCGGTGTCCACGGGTCGGTGGAACCGCCGGGCGCCGCTACGGCCGCCGGCCACGGCGTCCCGAACTGGTGCGCCTCCAGCGCGGCGAGCCTGGGCCGCACCGCGGCGACGATCTCCAGCCAAGCCTCGTCGAGGTCCGGCGCGCCATGCAATGCCGGCAGCAACTCCGCCGCGACAACGGGCAGGACCGGCAGCGCCGCATCGCCGGCCAGGGCGCGCACGGCGGTTCGCCGCAGGCTCAGCGCGGCATCGGTCGTCTGCCCGGGCGGCGGCGCGGGGTTTGCAGTCAGCCGGTCGGCAAGCGCCGCGGCCAGTGCCCTCTGCAGGTCGGCGACGGCCGGCGCCGCGAGGGTGGGGTCGTCGGGTGCCACGCTACTGAGTTCCACGTTCCACCGCCCGGCCACTGCGGTGATCACGTCGGCGCTGCCGGCGGCGTCGGGGTCGAGCGCGGCGACGGCGTCGTGCACCGTCTGCGTCAGCACGCGCAGCCGGCCCAGCCGGGCGTCGAGGTCGGCGCCCATCGCCGCACGCAGGTCATCGTCGGCGCTGGGCGGCAGGCCGTCGTACGACCCGCCGACCAGCGTCGGCACCGGCGCGTGAGGATCGCCGCCGCCGAGTACGCCGGCCAGCCGCCGCCGGTCCGCGGTCGTCGCGTCGGCGCCGAGTTCATCGGCGACCAGCGCGGCGAACGCCGGATCGGCGACGTCTGCGGGGGCCGTACCGGCCGTGAGCGGCGGGGCGTCGCCCTCGGGCAGTAGCACCCACGCGCCGACCCGCACCGTCGACGCGGCGCGCGGGGTGCGGATCGCGCGCAGCTCCGGCGGCGGGCCGAGCCCGGCGGCGGCCTCCATGGCGGCGTTCGCGAGATCCGCCCGGCCGGTGACGAGGGCATGCACGCCGTCAGCCATCAGGAGATCGGCGTAGGTGTCCAGCACATCGTCCAGTGGCGCGAGCCGGCCGGGGAGGTCGGCCGGCAGACCCGCGACCAGGGCGCCGGTACGCGCCGCAGCCAGCACCGCCGCGCCGTCACAGACGCGCCGGGTGTCCTGCCCGCCGGCCAGCGCATAATTCTCGCGCAGGACACGGACGACGTCCCAATCACCGGCCACCGCTTCGACCTCCAGGCCGAGCGCCTCGTACGGGTGCAGGCCCAGGCGCACCCGCTCGGCGAGCGCGATCGAGTCGCGGACCTTCGCCGAGTCGATCGCCAGGTCCCAGCGCTTGTCGGCAGAGTGTCGCACCGCGGCGTCGCGCAGCAGTGCAGCGGTCAACGCCTGATCGCGCGATGGTGCGTGCAGCATGCCGGCGACGGTCGGTCCCGCGGCGAGCGCACCCGTCGGGCCCGCCGCCTGCGGGGCATCCACCCACCCGTAGGCGCCGAGCAGGAACGGCGCGCCGTCGGAGATCATGCCCCGCAGGCGGCGCTCGGCGAGCCCGGTCAGCCACGGATCGACACGGAATGCCGCCGTATCGAGTGCCGCGAGCGTCGCCCGGAACACCGCGTCGTGCCGGTCCGCCCACAAGTCGGCGACGGCCACGAGCGCCTTCTGCACCTCGCGGAACCGTGCGGCGACCAGCTCGCCGTTGCCGTCAGTGGCCGTCTCCAGGTGGGTCACCGATGACTCGCCGCCACGCATGACGTAGGTGCGGTAGGCGTTCTCGTCGTCGAGCGGCAGCGGCTGGGCGAGGTCGACGAAACCGGCGTCATCCCAACGCGTGATCGCCTCGCCGACCACGGCGCGAGCGGCGATCAGCGATTCCCGGAAAAGGTGTCCGACCAGGCCGAGCTTGTCGAATCCCTGGAAGTACAGCGGCTCCGGCTCCATCGTACAGAGCTCCTTGAGGCGCTCCGGGTCGTCGACCGCGTCGAAGGGCGGGCCGGGCAGAGGGCCGGCGTGCGCGGCGGCCGCGATCGGGAACGCGGGGGCCGGCCAGGTGCGCCAGCTCACGGCGGTGTCGGCGTCCCATTCGGTCAGCGTGATCGGCGCCATGCCTGCCATGATCCGAGCCACCTGGACGGCGACGAGGTCGGCCACCGGTCGCACCTGCCAGTGCCGGCTGGGTGCGTGCAGCCCGAGCACGTCGAGCAACGCGTCGGTGTCGGCGTCGTCGACCCACGGATGAGCCGCCTCGGCCGCGGCGGCGGCACCGGCGCACCACGCGAGCGCCCATCGCAGGATGCGGTCCTCGACCGGCGTGTGCGGATCCTCGGGATCAGCCACCCACGACGTGAATGCCGACGTCGGCAGCAGTCCGTATGGCTGCTCGCCGATCCGGATCGCCGGTCGCGGACCCTCGACGGCGAGGTAGCGGCTCGCCCACCGGGCCAGATCGATGTCCGGCTCGTCGCCGGTGACGACATCGCGCAGCGCCCGGCCCCACAGCATCGGCCAGAAACCCCGCACCGCAAGGGATCCGGGCTCGCGGAGATCCAGATCACCCCCGAGCACCGGAAGCGCGTCCGCGGGGAGCCGGCCGGTCAGCGCCGTGAACACCGCTGCGGTGGACTCTTGCGCCGCCGGATCGAGGTGCAGCAACGGGTAGACCGAGTCGGCATCCGCTCCGAGGTCGGCGGTCGGCTCGCCTTCCACGGTGTTGGTCGGCGTACCCGGTGGCAGGACGGCCACCGCCGCGGCGGCGTTGTGCATATCAACCAGTTCGGCTGCGTCGGTCTCCCCCACCCCGAGTACGACGAGGGCATCGAGCGCGGGCGGCTCGGTGCCGATGTCGATATCGACGGCCAGGCCGACCTCCACCGCGCGCCGGTAGGACAGCCACCAGGTGTTCGGCAGGGTTCCGGCGGCGATCTCGGCGGAGCCGGCGAACGACGTGATGTCGAGGTCGGCGGCGACACCGGCGAGGTCGAGTGCGAGCGTCGCGGCGGGCTGCCGGGTGCCGTCGGCGTAGGCGAACCACACCTGCAGTTCGTTCGGCAGACCGACCACGCCGTGCACCTGCGGCCCGGACGGCTCGGTCTGGTCGGTGCGGTCGACCGTCAGCCCGCCCGCACCGTCAGCGACCACGCAACGCCGCCACAGACCGAGACCCCGTCCGGCGCCCACCGCGGCCGCGAACCGGGCGAACGCGGCCGCTTCATCGATCGGCGGAACGGCGGACATGGACCCGACCGCCTCGACGAGCCGGTCGAGCTCGTCGGGCGACGGTGGTGCGACGGTCCGAGGCACCGAGAACTCGTCGGGGTAGACACGGACCCGCAACATCCACTGCGGCACCCCGTCCGTGCGGTCGGCCGGCGACACGAACCGGGTCTCGAGCCGCAGCGGGGCAAGCACCTCGACGGTCGTCATAGCAGCGGCCCGATCAGGACGCGGACGGGCAGGGCGAAGTGGTTGAAGGCGTAGTCGGCCGCGGACGAGTCGGCGACGAGCGCCGCGCTCTGTGCGAAGAAGCGGTAGCCGGCCGGCGGTTCCTCCAGCACCACCCAATAGTCGGCCAGCTTGCCCGGGTCGATGGGAAAGCCGAAGAAGGTGATGTCGGAGCCGATGGTGCCGGTGAAGACGTGTTCCACCCGGTTGGCGTCGACGAGCATGTCCGCTGCACCGGGTGGGGTGAACGCAGCGTCGGCGGCGTAGAGGTAGACGACAGTCGAGGGATAGCGCCGGAAGAGCGACGTCTTGAAGGCGACGACCGCCTCGGCCGCGTGGTCGCCGTCGACGAGCGCCGGGGCTCCGAGCGGCTGCGCCTGCGGCCAGTTCTTGATCGGGAGGATGTCGACCTGACCGGAACTGCGCTGCCAGAACTTCCGGAGCGGCGACCAGCGGGTGACGAGCGGGATGTTGCGCCAGCGCAGCTCGCCGCTGGTCTGCAGGTTGGCACCGGCGAGCAGCGCCTCGACGAACGCCGGGTTGGTCGCCAGGGCGACCACGTCGCCCTCGATGAGGTCACCGGCGCCGGGCAGCATCCAGTCCGGAGCGGACGCCGACAGGAAGCTCCACAGCGGCAGGTCGAGTTCCGGTTCGACCTCGACCGGGCCGATGCCGGTGCGGCCGGGCAGCGTCGCCAGCACCCGCACCACCGCAGGCGGCTGCTCGCCGGTCGGGTCGACGGCACCGGCGACGGCACCGGCGAGCCCGGTGAGGTCGACCGGATCGCACGGTGTCGGCGGCGCGAACTCGTCGACCCACCCCGTCCACCCCGAGACCTGCGTCGTCGGTCCCGGATGCTCCTGGGTGTTGAGAAACGCCTGCACCGCCGCGCGATCGGGCCGGCCGTCCTTGCCCGGGGCGAGAGCGAGCAGCGCCGCTGTGAGATCCGCAGGACTGGGTAGCCGGCCGCCGCCGAGCAGCTGGTCCAGAATGCGATCGGCGAGCTCTTCGTCGCCGTCGGCGGCGGCCTCGACGGCGGCCTTCGTCGCCTCCTCGACCCGGCCCGGGTCGACGTCACGCCGCGGCGGGATATCGGCCGGGTCGTCAGGGGGTGCCGGGCACCGGTTGGCGCTGCGGAGTACGGCGCCCAGATCACCGGCCCGATCGGCCGCGCGGGCGGTGCGCGCCGGACCGGGCCGCAGCGCGCGGCGGGCCGCCGACGAGAACAGTGCGCGGGACAGGCCCGGAGTGTGGCCGGTGACCGCGTCGAGGACGGTTCCCCCATCGGTGGGCAACCGGCCGAGCACGGGGAGGAGGACGGCGAGCAGATCGGCCGCGGCGGCGGGCGTCGGCACCCGGCGGCGCCAGACGGAGCGACTGGCCTCGACTCCCAGGGCGACGTGACGGATGCGGTCGTCGGCGACGGACAGCCCGGCCAGCTTGGTGGTCGCGGCGTCGGCGATCCGGTCCTGCCACTCGATCGCGTTCCAGACACCGAGCCCGGCCGCGCCGCGCGCCCGCGGGTCGGCGCGCAGCTCCTCGATCCACCCGCCGGCGGCGAACGTCTCCTGGTCCGCGAGCGTCGCGAACGGCGCGTCGTAACGGGGCGCGGTCACCACGCCGCGGCCGTCCGGGGTGAGGATGCGGTCGCTGAGATGGGTCGTCTCGGTCGTCACGTCGGGGGGCGGCGGCCGGTCCGCCGGGTCCGGCCCCGCGATCGGGTCCGCCGGCAGCCGCAGCGCGCCGGCGGTGCTGAGCACCCAGCGGTCCGGATCCCCCGGGCCGCGCCGGAGGTAGGTGACGTCCGCTCTGCCGAACGGCGTCCCGCCGACCGCGTCGATCACGGCCAGGTCGGCCCTGTGCAGCTTCGCCGCAAGCTCCGGAAAATCGCCGAGCGGCCCGGTCCGGAACGCCCAGGTGTCGTAGCACGGGCAGGTGACCGGCGCCGTACCCGTCCAGGCGTCGGCGCCGTCGGGTGTGAACGCCGGCACCAGGCACGCGACATAGTCGGTCTCCGCTGCGAACGGGGCTGGCGAGAGGAGCCGCGCCACCCGGCGGCCGTCGACGTCGTGCACGTGCGCCCACTGCCACGAGTCGGCCAGCGCATGGACCTGCTGGGTCGCCGTGCCGAGGCCGACCCGCCCGTCCGGGCGCAGCACGATCTCGTCCGGCGTACGGCGGCCGACGACGAGCACCAGCCACGGGCGCAACACCGCGCCGGCGGCCGCCCGGGGCGTGTAGCGCCACGGCAGGTCGACGGCGGAGAATTCGATCAGCGCCACCTTGGGCTGCTCGGCGTCGCTCGAGCCGGGCGCGGGGAAGCGCCGGACGATGGCGCCGGCCGCGAGCCGTTCGACGTCACCGGGACCGAACAGCTCGTAGTCGGCGTCGATCGACCGGGTGTCCGCGGGGTTCGCGAGGTCGGCGATGCCCACGGGCACCGTGCTCTGCAGCCGGCCGGCGACGACGGTGGTGGCGCCGATCCGCAACGCCTTCTCGGCGCGCGAGAAATAGGTGGCAGCCACTCAGACCACCCCAGCCAGCGAGACCGGTGCCGCGGCGTCGACGGCGGCCAGCGCGACCGAGCCGTTGTACCGCGCGAACTGATGCGCGGCAGTGGCGCTGGTGAACGTTCCACCCGTGACGGTGCTCCACTGCTCCTGATCCACCGCGACCATCGAGGTGGGGTCGCTCAGCGTCGGCGGTCGGCGGGCCGCGTCGGTGAGCGCGGCCATCTCCCCCAGCGCCAGCACCTCACCGGTGAGGAGGTGGCGGTGGCCGCCGGTGATGACAATCTGCTGGACCTTGCGGGTCTCGGCCACCGGGTCGAACGGCCCCGGGTCGGGCAGCGACAGTTCCCGGCCGCTCGCCAGCAGGTCGAAGGGCGGCCGGTTGACCGCTTCGGCGGCGGTGAGGGTGACGTAGCTGCCCGGGCTGAACCGCTCGGTCACGTCGGTGCCGGAAGTGGTCACGACGACTCCCTGGGCCGCGTCCAACGGTCGGCCGTCGACCCGCTCGATGAGCAGCCCGAGCGGTGCCCGGGTCTGCTCGACCCGCAGGGTGCCGGTCGGCGGTACGGCCGCCACCGAGTCCCGCCCGGGCCGCGGCGCCAGGACGACGTCCGGATCGCCGACGCTGCCGGCGTGCACGTTGGCGGGCTTGCCGAACTCCTCGGCCACCACGCCCAGCAGTCGCGGCGGGCTCGGCAGTGTGTCCGACGGGCCGCTGCCCAGGCTGAACGTCTGATCCCAGGAGATCGAGAAGAGGAACACGTCGATGCTGAGCGACCCTCGGATCACGACCGGGCCGGGCCCCGCGATCGACCCGTCCAGCGTCACCGACGCGAAACTGAAGCCCTCGACCGACACGTCGAAGCCGGCGGAGATCTTCGCCTCGAAGTGGAACGGCCGGAACTGCACGATCGCGTCGAGCTGGACGAACCCGTGCGCCTCGATGACGAGGTCGATGCCGACCTCGAGCCGGCCGCCGAACTGCACCGAGTTGGAGGTGATCGCGAAGTAACCCTCGACCCGGATGTCGATGATCGAGATCGGGTTGTCGATGGCCAGCCCCACCCGGCGCATCGCAGGTATCCGCGCCGGCTCCGGATTGAACCCGGGGTAGAAGCCGCCGACCGACACGACGAAGTAACCGTTCGACCCCCAGCAGAACCGCATCGCGGCGTCGCCGTAGATCTCGAAGATGCCGAGTACGTGGCTGTCGACCAGGCTCGCGTCGATCGACACCAACTCCTGCACGGGATCGATCTCGCCGAGCAGATCGAGGCGCAGGCTGAGCACGAACTCCAGGCCGGGTATCGCCGCCCGGGCGACGCCGAGGATGACGACCTTGCCGGTCGGGATCTCGACGACCACTCCGAGGTCGAGCGACAACAGGCTGCCGGAGGGACCGAACGACAGCCACGACACCCGCAGCGACGGGCCGACGAGATGGGTCCCCGGGTGGGCCGGAAAGAGATGGTCGGCCGCGGTGACCAACGCCAGCGGCGATGCCGGTGGCCGGGTGGCGAACAGCACGTCGCCGGCGGTGCCGGTGCGCACGGCCGCGCGCAGCGCGTCGGTGTCGGCGCGGCGATTGACCCCGACGATGCCGCCCACGCGGTCGAGGGAGAAGCCGAAGGACAGCTGGATCGGCGGCAGGAAGGCGATTCCGAGGATCGCCAGGAACGACGCCTGGCCGTCGATCGTGGCCAGCACCGCCGCCGCGCTGACCTGCGCCGGGCCGAGCGGCAACTCGAGGGTGCCGCCGTAGCCGCCCGCGCCGGGCAACCGCACGATCGAACCACCGCCGGGCAGGCCGCCACCGAACGGCGAGGACAGGGACGCCGCGATCTCGCCGACCTCGAACGGACCGACCGGGATCGGCGCCGGAACCGTCCCGTCGGGCAACGTCGGCGGCTGCACGACCAGGGTCGACGACGCCACCGACAGGTGCACCGGCCCGAGGTCGACCTCGCCGTGGATGCCGCTGGTGGCGATGTCGCCGAGGTCGTCGGCAAGCCCGGCGAGCCCGGGCACCTCCGCCAGCACGCCGAGCAGGAAGTCGGCGAGATGGCCGGCGATCTGGTTACGGGCCGACTCCCACGCGGCCTGCGCCCCGGCTAGCGCCAGGGGGTCACCGGCGAGAGCAGTCTCCAACGATTGGGCGGCGGCGACCAGCTGCGTCAGCTCGGCCTGCAGCTGTGGGTCGGCGCCGGCACTGAGCGCATCACGCAGCCGAACGGCGTACGACGTGACCTCGCCAGCGGCCATGCCCACCCTGTTTCGCCTGAAGTTGGCTCACCCTATCGCCGTGGCGGTCGTCCATCCATCCTCCACGCGTACGTCGACCTGCCGCGGATATCCGGTCGCGACGCCCACCCCGGCCCACTACCGTCGCACGGATGACCGGTGGCGGCCCCATTCCTGTCCTCTGGCTCTGCGGCCGGTCCGGCGTCGGCAAGTCGACCGTGGGGTTCGAGATCTTCTCCCAACTCACCCACGCCGGCATCAAGACCGCTTATCTCGACATCGATCAGATCGGGCTCTGCTATCCCGCCGCAGCGGATGATCCGGAGACCTACCGGGTCAAGGCACGCAATCTCGGTGCGGTGTGGCCGATCTACCGGGCCGACGGTGCCCGCTGCCTCGTCCTGTCCGGCGGCATCGAATCCCGCGAGCTCGCCCGCGTCTACGCCGACCAGCTTCGGGGATCCGCCCTGACGCTGTGCCGGCTCCGCGTCGGCCGGGACGAGCTGCGGAGCAGGTTCATCGCCCGGGGATGGCGCACCGACTTGGCGGATGACGTCGTGCGCGACGCGGAGGCACTGGATCGCAGCGACTTCGCCGACCTGTGCATCGACACCGACGGTAGGCCCATCCCGGACGTGGCCCGCCTCGTCCGCGAGCGGGCGGGCAGCTGGCCGCAGGGCATCGCACCGTGAACGCCCGCCCCACACCCGTTCTCTGGCTCTGCGGGCCCCCTTGTGTCGGCAAGTCGACGGTCGGGTACGCGATCTTCGCGCAGATCACGGCGGCGGGGACCAAGGCTGCCTACGTCGACCTGGCTCAGATCGGCTTCTGCCGTCCCGTGCCGGAGGACGACCCCCACAACCACCGGATCAAGACCCGCAATCTGGGTGCCATGTGGCCGACGTTCCAGTCTGCCGGGGTCCGCTGCCTCGTCCTCTGCGGCGGTGTCGCCCATCGCGACGACGTCGACAGGTACGCCGACGTGCTGCCAGGAACGGCACCGACCCTTGTGCGTCTGCACGCCGGACGCGACCAGCTCACGGAGCGGATCCTGCGTCGCGGCAGCGGGGAGGGGCCGTCGATTCCCGGCGACGAACTACGGGGGCGGAGCGCCGACCAGTTGCACCGCTTCGCGGAGACTGCCGTCGGCGCTGCCGCTGACCTCGAGCACGCAAACCTCGACGCCCTGCGCGTCGACACGGACAGTCGGTCGATCGAGGAGGTAGCCATGGAGATTCGGACCCGAGCCGGCGGATGGCCTGATCTCGCCTCCCATTCCGCGTCAACGTGACGTTGGTGCGGCTAGAGCGCCTGAACGTCACGTTCACGCGGAATGAACGACGCAGCGCCGGTTGTCAACGATCGCACCGGCGACCGATCATGGCACGATGCGGATCGGTGACATCGGCGTCCAGCCCATTCCGACGGCACATTCATCGCGCGGGCGAGCTACTTCGGCGACCACATCGCACCGGACGCCCGCCCGGACCTCTTCGACCTGCGCAGGGCCCATGCCGGCGTCGACGAGTACGACGCTGTCCGCGGGTCTCCGACAAACGCCGCGTGCGTGCGGCCGATCGACCGCGAAACCACCATCGCTCCCGGCGTCACCGCGCTGCCGACGCCGGGGCACCCACCCGGCCACATGTGCGTGGTGGTCGCGTCCGGCCAGGAACGCGCCCTGCTCCTCGGCGACGCCATCACCTGCCCCATCCAGCTCGACGAACCGACCTGGCACTCCATCGGAGACGTCGACCCCGCACTGGCCGACCGCACCCGCGAACGCCTCTGGCGTGAGCTCGAAGGCGACCACACCGTCGGAGTGGGCGCCCATGTCCCCGGCCTACGACGTCCGGGTGAACGTGAACATGCGCGTGCCGGGCGCCAGCGGATCCGGCTCGCGGGTGAATCGGTGCGCGCCGACGCCATAGCCGGCGTCCGGTTCCGACACCCACAGCAGGTCGAAGCCGCGCGCCCGGAACCAGTCACAGATCACGGGCACCCGGTCTGGAGCGCGACGATGACGGGTCCAGATCACGGTGCCGCCGTTCCTGCACAACTGGGAGCAGCAGTCGATGGTGCGCTCGATGTCCTCGTCGGAGATGTTGCCGAACACCCCGCAGGCCAGGACGAGGTCGGCCGGCACCATGCCGCGGTAATGGTCGGTGCGGGAGGCGTCGGCCGTCAGGACCTCCACCCGGCCCAGGCCCGCCGCCCGGGCGGTCTTCTCCGCGACCGCGGCATTCGTCGCATCCAGCTCCACCAGACGCGCCCGGACGTCCTCGCGCCGTGGATGGTCGACCAGCACCTCGAGCAGGTCGCGCCCCTGGCCGGCGCACAGGCTGACGGCGTGCACCGGACCTGGCGGGCAGGCGTCCAGCGCGGCCCTTACCAGATCCTGAACGGCGTGCAGTCGCCGGGCCAGCGTCGAAGCGGGGCGATCGTATTCGTCGTGCCAGGTCCGCCAGTCCATTGCCGAACCCTACGGCGGCGGCCGGCGAGGGATGACTTCGACATCGGCCGAACGGTGTCACTTCGCGCATTCGCAGTGTGAAAGCGTCTGAGCATGGATGCTGTCGAGGTGGACGCCTCTGGACACCCCGACTCGCGGGAGCGCGCGGGCTACCGGCGATCGGCGGGATCACCGCGCGGCGAGGCCCGGCGCCGCGAACTGCTCGACCGGGTCACCGACGACCTCGCGATCAACGGCCTGGTGGACTTCTCGCTTCGGCGCGCTGCCCGGGCGGCGGGTACGACGCACAAGGTGCTGCTCTACCACTTCGACGGAGTGGACGACCTGCTCGTGCAGGCCGTCCTGCAACTACGCCAGAGGCGCACCGGGAAGGCGCTGGACGCTGCCGCCCGGGGTCCGGCCGGTCGGTCGTTGGCGGATCGGGTGCGCGCGGTCTGGCCGGTTCTCGTGGGTGACGAGGCGCGGGTGCTCGACCAGGCCATCGGCCTGGCGATGTACGACCCCGGGCACTACGCGGAGCTCGCGCGGGAGGCGTCGCAGCAGTATCTGCCGGCATTGCGTTCCCTCTGCCCGGAGGGCTGGTCCGACCGACGCAAGCTCGAGGTCGCGGAGATGATCCTCGCGGTGCTCCGCGGCTTCCTGGTGGACTGGCGGACCAGTGGCGATGCCCCCGGGATCGACGCGGGCTTCGCTGCCCTGATCCGCGCGCTGGAACGGGAAGAGGCCGCCGCCGAGTAGCCGCCTCGACATTTTGCGAACCGCGTGGTTCACTTTGACCAGAGCGTGATTCTGGTCCAAGCGGAGGTCGGTATGCAGGTGCGCGCGGAGCGGCAGAAGGTCTATTTCGTCAGCGGCGACACCGAATGCGCTGCCTGGCACTATCCGGGGACCACCGGCGCCTGCGTGATCATGGCGGGCGGCGGCGCGGTGACCAAGGAACCGGGGACGGACCGGTTTGCGAGACGTTTCCAGGACGCGGGGTTCGCTGTTCTGGCCTTCGACTACCGCCGCCTCGGGGAGAGCGGAGGTCAGCCGCGCCAGATCGTGCGCATCGGGGAGCAACTCGCCGACTGGCAGGCCGCGATCACCCTCGCGGCCACGCTGCCGGGGGTCGACCCGGCCAAGCTGTCAGCGTGGGGTTTCTCGCTGTCCGGCGGCCATGTCATCCACGTGGCGGCACACAACCCGGCGCTCGCGGCCGCGATCGTCCAGACCCCACTCGCCGACGGACCGCCGGCCTCGCGGGCAGCGATGCGGCACACCACACCGCTCGCGGCGCTGCGCCTCACCGGGCGCGGCATCCTCGACGCGCTCGGCGGCCTCGTCGGCCGCCGGCCCCTGCTGGTGCCGCTCGCCGGCGACCCGGGCACCCGGGCGATGCTGAGCACGCCCGACAGCCTCGACGCCGACCGGGCGCTCAACCCCGGCAACGCCTATCCGGAGTGGCGGCAGGAGATCGCCGCCCGCTCGGCACTGCGCATCAGCGTCTACCGTCCCGGCCGGTACGCGTCACGGGTGCGGTGTCCGATGCTCGTGGTCGCGTGCGACCAGGACCAGTCCGCTCTTCCCGGACCCGCCGTACTCGTAGCTCGACGAGCGCCGCGGGCGGAGCTGGTCCGCCTTCCCGGCGGCCACTACGCACCCTTCCTCGATGCGCACGAGGCGGCGGTCGAGGCCGAGCTGTCCTTCCTGCGGCGGCAGCTGCTCGACCCGTCGCGCACGGATCGGCCCGTCCCGGTCGAGCTGAACGCCGGTGGCCGGGCATGAGCGAGATCGAGCTGTCCACCGGGACGATCGACTACGAGGACACCGGCGGCGACGGCCCGGTGATCGTGCTGCTGCACGGGCTGATGATGGACTCCTCGCTCTGGGACGCGTCAATCGCCGATCTGTCCGTCGACCACCGGTGCGTGGCGCCGACCCTTCCGCTCGGCGCGCACCGTCGGCCGATGCACGCCGACGCCGATCTGTCGCTGCCCGGGGTCGCGCGGCTGGTCGCGGAGTTCCTCGACCGCCTCGACCTGCACGACGTCACCCTCGTCGGAAACGACACCGGCGGCGCAGTAGTCCAACTGCTCATGCGCGACGAGGCGCCGCGGGTTGGCCAGGTCGTGCTCGCCTCGTGCGACGCGTTCGACAACTTCCCGCCCGGCCTGACCGGAAAGACGCTGGTGCTTGCCGGCCGGCTCTCGCCCCGGATGTTCGGCCTTTTCATGCAGCAGATGCGGCTGCGTATGGTCCGACGGCTGCCGATCGCCTTCGGGTGGCTGACCCGGCGCGGGGATGCCGCAACCGCCCGGTGGATGACGCCGGTCCTGACGCAGCCCGCGATCCGCCGCGACGCCGTACGTGTCCTTCGGGCGGTGGCGGACGACGCGGACCTCATGAACGAGGCGGCCACGCATCTGCCGGACTTCAGCCGACCGGCCCTCATCGTCTGGGCCCGCGGGGACCGCGTCATGCCGCCCGAGCACGGCCGGCGCCTCGCCGACCTCCTCCCCCATAGCCGGCTGGTCGAGGTGGACGACAGCTACACGCTGATTCCGCTGGATCAGCCGGCGACGTTCGCCCAGGCCATCCGGGAGTTCACCCGCGCCCCCGAGCCTGCTTGATGCTGTTCGACGGTGGCCGGCACGTCACGCCGCCCGGCGACATCGCAACACAGATCTCCGCGCTAGGTCGTGCGGTAGCGGTCGGACAGGTGACGCCCGTCGGGACCTCCGTGCACCCGGACCGACCACCGGGTCGTCTCCGGACCCAGCACGATGGTCGGAAGGCGGTACCGGTGGAACGCGGTGACGATTTCCCTGTCGAGCCGGCTCATCGTCTGCTCGCGGATCTTGGCGTCGTCCGCAGATCCGTGTCCGATGAAGCCACGCTGCCAGCGCCGCATCTCGTCGGGAGCGCCGAATACCAATCGCAGTGGAAACCACCCGTGCCCCCACTCCCACTCCGTCGCGCTGAGGTCAGCCGTCATCTCATCACCATGCGGTGCTTGACGGGTCTCGGGGACGGAGATGAATGCCTCGTCGCGATCCGCAGCCGGATCGAGGGCAGCATCGACGTCGAGGTAGTACCAGCGCCGAATCGGCTCGCCGTCCTCGTCGTGAAGCTGCACGACGCGCGCGGACGCAAGCACCTGATACAGAGAGCTCATGCGCTGCTGCCCGTCTATCAGCAGTAGCTCCGGTTCAGCCGACGCAGCAGGGACGCCAGGCAGCGGTCGGGCCTCGAACCGCAGATCGGGGCTACCCGTCTGCAAAAGGGTGATCGCGCCGATCGGATAACCCAGCGAGACACTGGCGAGGAGGCTCTTCGTCCACTCGTCGTGCAGGGTCAACTCCCGCTGGAACTCAGGAATCTGGATTCTGCCGACGTCCACGTGCTCGAGGAGGCTCCCGAGGGGTTCCTCGGTGCAGCCGACGCGTGCCATCCCGGTCATCGGCAGATTGTCGCACCTTGGATCGCCGCCGGCGGCTCGGAATTCGGCGGCGATACCAGGAGCTTCGGTGGCATGCTCCTCGCCAAGAAGGCTCTCCTGCCGCTGGCGGCTTGCGAGGCCGGTGGTGCCTCACGTTCCCTACGGTCCCCGGCGACGGGTCGTCCTTCTGCCAGCTACCCGGCGCCGCGTCGCCATAGGGCCAAGCGTCGGGACGGAGCACCGTTTGCGGCACTCGAACGCAAGCACGATGCCCGCCTGGGCGTTTATGCCGTGGCGACCGGTACCCGCGCCGCGGTGACCTACCGAGCGGACGAGAGGTTCGGATTCTGCTCGACCTTCAAGCCGCTCGCCTTGGCTGCGGTCCTGCACCGGTACCCGCTCAGTCACCTGGACAAGCGCATCTCCTACACCGCCGCCGACGCCGACTCGATCTCCCCGGTCACCGAGGTCCACGTCGCGACCGGGATGACCGTCAGGCAGCTATGTGATGCGGCGATCCGCTACAGCGACGGCACAGCCGGGAACCTGTTGATGCGCGACATCGGCGGTCCGGCACGGTTGACCGATTACCTGCGCCGACTCGGAGACACCGTCAGCCGCATGGATCACTACGAACCCGAGCTGAACAGAAATCCTCCGCACGACCCGCGCGACACCACCACTCCCCGCGCGATCGCCACCGACTATCGCAAACTGGTGCTCGGCGACGCCCTGACCGCCGCCAAACGCCGCCTGCTCAAAGACTGGCTCGAACGCATCACCACCGGCGACCAGCGGATTCGCGCCGTGCTTCCCAAGCGGTGGGCGGTGGCCGACAAGACCGGGACGGGCGACTACGGCAGGGCCAACGATGTCGCGATCGTGTGGCCACCGGGCACCGCACCGATCGTGGTGGCCATCATGAGCGATCGATCCGGGTACGACGCCGCGCCCGACGACGCTCTGATCGCCGAAGCCGCAACACAGGTCATCTCCGATATCACCTGACCCGCGTGTCTCGACCCGTATGGGCGGACGCGCACTGCGTCGGCTCCGCCAGACGCGGGTGAATCATGATCAAGAGGGGATTCCGGCGCGAAACGCCGAGTGAATCCCCTCTTGATCATGGACTTGTCCACGGCCCGGGCCCGTAGTGGCGGGGCCGAGCCCGCGCCTCCACCTGTCGTAACCTGACCGGTGCGAGACCGAATGTGTTCGTTGCGGGAGGATGCGGTGGCGTCGAGCGCCGAGCCGGGCGTACGGGACGCAACGCACGACGATGTCGTGGCGATCTGCCGATTCGGCGAAGAACACGTCCGGCCGCACTACGCCCCGCTGATCGGCGACGCCGCTGCGGACGAACAGGTTCGCGCATGGTGGAACAAGACGCACGTCAATGCAGCCGTGGCCGAGGGCCTGGTCGTCGTCGCCGAGGCGGATGGGAACCTTGTCGGTGTCGGGCAGCGCGGCCGTCGAGGAGCTGACCACGTGGTCTACAAGCTCTACGTCGACCCTCAGCATCGCGGACGCGGGTTGGGCACGCGACTGCTCGATGCTCTTATCCGGAGGCTGCCCGCCGACGCCGATCGGCTCTACATAGAGCATTTCGTGGCCAACGAGCGCGCGGGTGCGTTTTACGAGCGGGAGGGGTTCAGCGTCGAAAGAATCGAGCCAAGCCCCACCGGCGATCCTGCACTCGGGGTGGTGTGGCGCGCGCGCCCGCTGGATCACACGTCTTCACCTCAGGGGACCGGCGTGCCGAATCGGTGAGAGGATCGCCGGCCGACCAGCGCGTCACGTCGGCGGGCGACATCGTGCGTCCTACTCGCCGATCCGGTCCCCGAATGCGAGTAGCGCGCACGATGATGCCCCGCATTACGGTGCGTCCGCCAGCGAGATCGTGCTGACCACGACACGCGACAAGGCTGGTCAGGTAACGCGGTGGCGGATCCACCAGAAGCAGAATCCGGCCAGCAGCAGGGCGGCGGCGATGAAGATGCCGGTTTCAGCAAATTGCATGTTCCAGAAGTGGCTCGCGGGCTGGTAGATGAGGTCCTGACGCAGCCGGAGGCTGCCGACCCAGTCCAGACAGGCTCTGGGTCCCTGATTCTCGCCGCAGTACTCCGGGTTGGCGGGGCCGGTGAAGGGGTGACCGGCGTTGGTGATGCTGGTGTTGGTCAGGACCCATGCGCCGGCCGGGTGGGCAGCGCTGACGACCTCAATCGCGCCACCCGGCCTGATGGAGAGAGCCTGCAGGTGGCTGAGGTCCAGCGGCCGCGTGGCATGCACGGCGGGGACGAGGTGCGCCCGGATCCACAGTGGCATCGAGACGACCGCACCCACGTAGGTGGCGAGAGTGGCAACCATGGCGGGAACAGTCCGGCGGATGAGCATGCCCATCGTGACGCCGACGACGAAGGCGAACAGGGCGAGGCCGATCGGGACGATGCCGCGTGCCCCGTATACCAAGGGGGTGATCCGGTTGTCGTTTGCCTGGTCGATGTGGTGCGCCCAGGAAGTGACCGCCCAGCTGAGCAGGCCAACGCTCACCGCCGTGGCGCCGCCGACGATGATGAGTTTGGTGGCCAGCCAGCGGGTGCGGGTGATCGACTGGTTCCAGGCCAGGCAGTGGGTGCCGGTTTCGAGTTCTCGGGCCATCAGGGGTGCGCCCCAGAAGACGCCGATGAGCGCGGGCACGACATACATCAGCGCGAGGCCGAAGTTGTAGACCTTGTCGCCGATACCACTCTTGACCTCGTCGAGGAAGGTGCTGACTTCAGCACCGCAGTTGCTGTGGCAGGCGGCGGCGCCGCTGGAGGTCCACAGATCCGCAACGGTGTGACCGACCAGCAAGAGGACGATGGCGACGACAGCGAGGCCGCCGACGGCGATCCACGTTTGGGTGCGGAACTGCCGCCAGGTGAACCAGGTCATGGCTGTGTCTCCAATACCGGGCTGCGATCGGCACGGATGGCGGCCTGGGCCATGTAGGCCAGCACCAGGTCTTCGAGGGTGAGCTGTTCGATAATCCACAGTGGATTGTCGATCGGGACGCCACTGCGCACGATCAACGTGGACTGTCGGTCGGTGTGGCTCTCCTCGACCACCTCGATACCGGCAGCCAGGCTGTCGAGGTCGCGACTGGCGCCGGTGAGCCGATAGTGGGTGGCGAGGAGATCTTCGACCTCGCCGGCGATCCGGACCCGGGAGGAGACCAGGACGACCAGATAGTCGCAGACACGTTCCAGATCTGAGACGAGGTGCGAGGAGAGGATCACGCTGGCGCCGTGGTCGGCGACGTACGCCATCAGGCTCTGCAGGAACTGCCGCCGCGCCAGCGGGTCGAGGCTGGATACCGGCTCGTCCAGGATCAGCAGATCAGGGCGTTTCGCGATCGCCAGGGTCAATGCAAGCTGCGCGCGTTGGCCGCCGGAGAGTTTCCCGGCCTTCTGCGTCGGGTCCAGACCGAGCTTGGCGATTCGGTCGTCGGCGATGCTCTGATCCCAGCCGGGGTTGGTGTGGGCGCCGAAGTGCAGATGGTCAGCGACGGAAAGGCCGGCATAGGTGGGGGTGTCCTGAGCGACGAAGCCGACCCGGGCCAGCTGTGCGGCCCCGGATGCGGGCCGGCGGCCGAGGACCTCGATCGTCCCGGACGTGGGTGGCAGCATACCCACGGCGATCTGGAGCAGCGTTGTCTTGCCGGCGCCGTTGGGGCCGACCAGGCCGACGACGTGGCCGGGCGGGATGGCCAGGGTGCAGTCGGACAGCGCGGGGCGTCGTCCGTACCGCTTGGTCAGGCCGGTGGCCTGCAGCACGGCGCTGCTCATGCGGGCTCCTCTACCGGGGCGCGGACCGTGGTCAGGAACAGGGCCTCGATGCTTTCGGCGTCCAACCCGGCCGCGCGTGCCCGAGCCAGCCAGTCTTGTAGCTCGCGGCGGAGCGGACCGTGGGCGGCCAGCGACTCGTCGGTCAGGGTCCGGGTGACGAAGGTGCCGACCCCCGGGCGTGGCGAGACGAGACCCTCGTACTCGAGTTCCCGGTAGGCCTTGAGCACGGTGTTCGGGTTGATCGCCACCTTCGCCACCACATCCTTGACGGTGGGCAACTGGTCTCCTTCGGCCAGCAGGCCGAGCCGCATGGCCTGGCGGACCTGCTGGATCAGCTGCTTGTAGGGGGCGACGCCCGAGCGTCCGTCCAGGTGGAAGTCGATCACTCTCTCAGCCCATTCATCTAGGTTCCTAGCACAATGGACCGGATCGGCTGGGCCATGTCAAGCCCTGCAGGCACGAGCACCCTCGGCGCGACCACACTCTTGACGCGCGGAGTTTGAGGCCGGAGAGCCATCCTTTGCCGTCACCGTCGTACGAGCGGGCGCCCGTCAGGCAGGGACGGACAACCCGTGCTCGCGGGCGTAGGCCGCTCGGCAGGCGGACGCACAGAACCCCACCGTCCGGCCGTCGTGTTCGAGGGTGAGCGCATGTGGGCTCAGCCGTACGTGCATGCCGCACATCGGGTCGATCACGACCCCCTCGGGCAGGTCCGCGCCTTGGGCATCGTTATGCGCCTTCCGGAACTCCGCGGTCATGTGGACCACCACCTCATCGGCGGTGCGCGGTTTGCCGTCCATGCCGATGCTGCCGTCCGCGATGCCGACGACGTTGACCCACAAGTCGCCCTCAACGCGCCGCCAATCATGCAAGCGGTCGAGTCGGCGAACGCCTCGGCGTACCGCACCGATGGCGGTCCGCGACATCTCAGCGCGCCAGGCTTCCGGCACAGTGAGCGTGACCCACATCGGTGGCACCTCGCCGGGCGACCAGGGCCCGTCGCCGGTGGTCCAGCCGTCGAGCTCGCGGAAGCCGACATGGGTCATCGCCCGGGCACGGCGCATCGTCTTCTCGGCGACGCCTTCCTCGGCGCCGACAAGGACTTCACACACGTCGCTGGCGAGCATGCCGCGATCGTCATCCGTCAGCGCGTCACGTGGGCAGGCAATCTCGATGAGGAACATCTTCAGCTCCAGGGTGGCTCCGGCGCGACGATACCCCCCAATGGTATCTGACTCAAGCCCCATCGGACCGACGTGAGGTCCCCCTGACGCTTGAAAGCTAGCCGCGATGTTTGGCGAAAGGTATGCCGCATCACGACACTTGAACTCCGGTCCAGAGGTCTTGGCTATCGCTCCTGACGGCCTTCGGCGCATGCAGTCCGCGAAGCGCGCGTCGGCCATCGGTTCGTCGTCGAGGCGAGCCTCAAGACAATAGTTGATGAGCAGATCATCCATACGCGTGTGGAGCGACCGACAACAAGTCACAAGACTGTCCGCCTTGGCCTATGCTGGACTTAAGTTACTTGCAGATGCCGCCATTACGCCTGAAGGCCACAACCATCCCGAGCAACAGGCAAATTCACTGCGCATCTTTCATTCATTGATGGCGCAGGTACGGTTCGTTTTCTCTCGAAGTCTCGACGCTGCAGACAGGCGCTGTTGCAACCGCACATGGTGGTGGACGCTCGTTCACGGACAACCCGACCGGGGAAGATGCCATGGCTGACGGCAAGGGTAATGCCACACTGACCGCTGACTCCCCCCACGTTGCATCCGTCGCAGCCACACAGCCGCAGTTCGAGAGCGAACTGGGGTCGGTCACCGTCATCGACGCCGCCTCGCTGCCGATTCTCCAGGGCCTGTCGATCAAGCGGGTTGTCCTGGAGCCCGGCACTATTCGCGAACCGCAATGGAACGTCGACGCCAACCAGCTCGCCTACTGCACCGCCGGCACGGTTCTGGTGTCGATCCTGGGGAACGCCGATGCGTTCTCCTCCTTCGCCGTCACCGCCGGGCAGATGTACCACGTCGAGTCGGGTGCGGTGTACCACATCGAGAACATCGGCGAGGAGAAAGCAGAGCTGATTCTCGCGCTGCGCAGCGAACGCCCGCAGCACTTCTCGCTGCACGCCAGCTTCAACGCCATGACCGACGCCGTGCTCGGCAACACCTACGACCTGCCCTCCTCCGCGTTCGCCGCCTTCGACCGGTCACCGGCCACGCCGATCGTGCGCCGTGCGGGCGCCGCAGACATCCCGTCCACGACCGGGCTGCCCAACGCGCACCTCTTCGACGCCGCGGGGCAGCATCCGCCGCTGTCCTACGCCTACGGCGATGCCCGCTTGGTCCGCAAGCAGTACTGGGCAGCGCTGGAGGACATCTCCATGTATTGCCTGCGCATCAAGGAGAACGGGATGCGCGAGCCGCACTGGCACCCCATCACCGCGGAGATGGGCTACGTCGACCAGGGCCATGCGCGCATGCGCGTCCTTGATCCCGACGGCACGCTCGATGAGTACGAGCTCAGTCCGGGCGACCTCTATTTCGTGCCACGCGCCTTCCCGCACCATATCGAGGTCCTCGGTGAGGACGACATCAACTTCCTGATCTTCTTCGACCAGCCCACGCCCGGGGATATCGGCTACCGGGCAACCGCATCGGCCTTCTCCCGCGAGGTCCTCGCGGCCAGCTTCGACATCCCCGAACGCAGTCTTCCGCAATTCCCGTTCACCCCTGTCGACCCGCTGATCGTCGCCCGGACCAATCCGCGCGATCCGGTGGCATAAGTGCCGCGAATACCACCGCGACCGGGCCGTCAGCCCGACTCTGGGGAGCAGCGATGAACACGACGCAGTCGTCCCAGCCCACCGAGTCTGCCGGGCCAGGGTCCGTACCGCTGCCGGTGCGGTGCGTGGCCGCTGGGAGGACGGCCTTGCGGTCTTTCGCGGCATCCCGTTTGCCGAGCGGCCGGTGGGCGAGGCGCGGTTTGCGGCACCGCGGCCGGTGCGGGCCTGGGACGGGATACGGAAGGCGTTGTCCTTCGGCCCGCCGCCTCCGCAGGACCCGGTAGTTGCCAAGTTGACTGCGGACCTGCCGAAGGGCGATGACTGGCGGACAGTCAACGTGTGGACGTCCGACCCAGGCCCTGCCGCCCGCCGCCCCGTGCTGGTGTGGATCTACGGGCCGCTCGCACAAGCGAACCGGATCTTCGCCCCCGTCGTCGACGGCGAGGTGCTGCCCACCACCTCGTGGCGGGCCCTGGCGGACGGCGCGGCACGGGACGTAGAGCTGATCGTCGGGCACAACCGGGAGGAGTACCGGTTCTTCATGGTCCTCGGCGGGCAGGTCGGGAAGGTCAGCGACGAGCAGGCCATAAAGGCACTGCGCTCGCTCGGCCCCGGCCCAGACGGCGAACACGCCTACCGGCAGGCCTACCCGGGCGTCTCGGCCGAAGGGCTGTTTCAACTGGTCCAGTCCGACTGGCAGTACCGCATGCCCACCCTGCACCTTGCCGACGCCCAGGCCGCGGGCGGCGGCCGCGTCCACCTGTACGAGCTGACCTGGCCCGCCCCGGGCAGCGGCGGCGCCTACCGCGCCTGCCACACGCTCGAGGTGACACTGCTGTTCGGCAACCCCAATCCGGCATTCCTCGGTCCCGAGCCGCCGCCCGACGCCCTGGCGCTGGGGGACCGCTTCCGGACCGCCTGGACCGCGTTCGCCACCACCGGCGACCCCGGCTCGCCCGCCTACGACCCCCACCAGCGCCTGACCCAGGTCTTCGACACCGACCCGGTGGTCACCGCCTACCCCGAAGAGACCTCCCGGCGGCTGTGGCACCAACACGGCTTCCAGGCGCTGCCGCTGCTGACCTCCTAACAGGTTGGCGCAGGTCATGAGCGCATGCCCTCCCTGCTCGGGCTCGGTCCCGGTGACAGCGTGTGAACGCCGCCCGGCGAACACCATTTGCAGGGCGCGGGCGTCGACTGCACGATGACTCACATGGCCATTGCTTGAAGGCACCGACAACGGGAGCGGCGGCGCCACCTGGAACGCCTCAACCTGAGGGGAGATCCACCATGCACGAACGGACTCTCGGACAGGGTCTGCGCGTCTCCGCCGTCGGCCTGGGCTGCATGGGCATGTCGCAGAGTTACGGCCCCAACCCCGGCGACCGTAACGACATGATCGCCGTACTGCGTGGCGCCGTCGACGCCGGCATCACCTTCTTCGACACCGCCGAGTCGTACGGGCCACACGTCAACGAGGAACTCGTCGGTGAGGCACTTGCCCCGCTGCGTAAGCACGTCGTCATCGCCACCAAATTCGGCTGGCGCATCGAAGGTGGCAAGTCCGTCGGCCTCGACAGCCGGCCCGAGCACGTCACCCGTGCCGCCGACGCATCACTACGGCGCCTGCGAGCCGACACCATCGACCTGTTCTACCAACACCGTGTCGATCCCGACGTGCCGATCGAAGACGTCGCCGGCGCCGTCTCCGACCTCGTCGCGGCTGGCAAGGTGCGACACTTCGGCCTCTCCGAGGCATCTGCCGCCACCATCCGCCGAGCTCACGCAGTCCACCCTGTTACCGCCGTGCAGAGCGAGTACTCGTTGTGGACCCGCGACCCCGAACCCGACGTGCTACCCACCTGCGCCGAACTCGGGATCGGCTTCGTCCCGTTCAGCCCACTCGGCAAAGGATTCCTCACCGGGACGGTCGACTCCGCGACACGGTTCACCGACGGCGACATACGCGCCACCATCCCCCGCTTCACCGCCGACAACCGCGACGCCAACCAGTCCCTGCTCGACCAGGTCCGCGCACTAGCAGTCTCCAAGAACGCCACCCCCGGCCAGGTAGCGCTCGCCTGGCTGCTGGCTCAGCGTCCCTGGATCGTGCCCATCCCCGGCACGCGACGAGCCGATCGCATCGTTGAGAACACCGCCGCCACTCACCTCGCCCTCTCCGCCGACGAAAAGGCCGGGCTCGACTCCCTCGCGGAACGCGTCGGCGTCCACGGCAACCGGTACAACGAGCGTCACATGTCACTCGTCGGTCACTGAGTTTCTCCGAGGAGCTTCGGGCCCTGCAGTGGTGATCCCGGTAGGCGTCACCGCAGGTGTCAGGGGCCGAAATCTCGGCCGGCCGGATCGGTGGAAATCCTCTGACCTGCGCTTTCGTCTGTCGGGACGACAGGATTTGAACCTGCGACCCCTTGACCCCCAGTCAAGTGCGCTACCAAGCTGCGCCACGTCCCGATGCCCGCAGCCACGCTGCGGAACGTCCGTCAGGCTACCGCATCGCCCGACCGGCGGGTCTCACCGCTTCCGGGGTTTGCGTTCCCGCACGCGTACGGCGATGTCGATCGGCGTGCCGGGGAAGCCGAACTCCTCGCGCAGCCGGCGTTCCAGGAAGCGCCGGTAGCCGGGCTCCAGCGGCCCGGTCGTGAAGAGGACGAAGCGGGGCGGCCGGGTGCCGGCCTGGGTGGCGAAGAGCACCCGGGGCGCCCGCCCGCCGCGGGCGGGCGGCGGGGTGGCGGCGACCACGTCGGACAGCCACGAGTTCAGCTGACCCGTGGAGATCCGCTGCTCCCAGGACGCCAGCGCCGTACGCAGGGCTGGGGCGAGCCGGGTCACGCTGCGGCCGGTTCTCGCCGACACGTTGACCCGGGCGGCCCAGCGCAGCCGGCTCAGGTCCCGGTCGACCTCCCGCTCCAGCCGCTCCCGACGGTCCTCGTCGACGAGGTCCCACTTGTTGAAGGCGAGCACCAGCGCCCGGCCGGCGTCGACGACGGCGGCCAGCACCCGCTGGTCCTGCTCGCTGATCGGCTCGCTCGCGTCGAGCAGCACCACGGCCACCTCGGCCGCGTCGATGGCCGACGCCGTGCGCAGGCTCGAGTAGTACTCGGCGCCGCTGGCCTCCTTGACCCGCCGCCGCAGGCCCGCGGTGTCGACGAAGCGCCACACCTCGTCGTCGAGGGTGACGAGGCTGTCGACCGGGTCCCGGGTCGTGCCGGCGACGGGGTCGACCACGGAGCGCTCGGATCCGACGAGCTGGTTGAGCAGGCTGGACTTGCCCACGTTGGGCCGGCCCACCAGGGCGACCCGGCGCGGCCCGCCCTCGACGTCCCGGTCCGGCGGCGCCTCCGGCAGCGCGTCGAGGATCGCGTCGAGCAGGTCGCCGGACCCCCGGCCGTGCAGCGCACTCACCGCATACGGCTCGCCCAGACCGAGCGACCACAGCGCGGCCGCGTCGGACTCGACCCGCTCGTCGTCCACCTTGTTGGCGGCCAGTACGACGGGGACGCCGCCGCGGCGCAGCACCCGGGCGACGGCGTCGTCCGCGGCCGTCGTCCCCACGCTCGCGTCGATGACCAGCAGCACCGCGTCGGCGGTCTCGACCGCCCGGGCGGCCTGCTCGGACACCCGGGCGGCGAGCCCCCGCGCATCCGGCTCCCAGCCGCCGGTGTCGACGACGGTGAACCGCCGTCCCCGCCACAGCGCGTCGTAGGCCACCCGGTCCCGGGTGACGCCCGGCACGTCCTGCACCACCGCCTCGCGGCGTCCCAGGATGCGGTTGACGAGCGTCGACTTCCCGACGTTGGGTCGGCCGATCACTGCCAGCACCGGCGCGCCGACCGCGGACTCGTCGGTCGCGTGCGCGGCGTCGGACACGTCGTCGGCGGACATGTCCCCGGAAGGCAGCCAGGCGTCGCTCATCGTGGCCCCTCGGTGCCCGCGCCGGCGACCAGGTCGGCCAGCTCGGAGCGGATCTGCTCGGCGGCGTCGGCGATGGCCCGCCGGGACGCCCGGCCGCTGGAGGCGACCTTGAACGGCGTCCCGAACACCACCCGCACCGGCGGCCGGCGCAGCGTCCGGCGGTGCCGCCAGATCACCCGGGTACCCACGCAGGCGACCGGCAGGACGGGGGCGCCGGAGCGCACCGCCAGGTAGGCCACCCCGTGCTGGACGGCGGCCACGTCGCCGCTCCCCCTGGTGCCCTCGGGAAACACCGCGATCACCCCGCCGGCGGCCAGGGTGTCCAGGGCCGCAACGATCGGCGTCCGCTCCGCGATCCCCCGGTGCACCGGGATCTGCCCGATGCGGCGCAGGAACGGCCCGACCGGGCCGACGAAGACCTCGGCCTTGACGAAGAAGCCGACCGGTCGCGGCAGCTGACCGAACAGCAGGGGGCCGTCGAAGATGTGGCTGTGGTTGGCCGCGATCAGGACCGGGCCCTCGGCCGGGACGTTCTCCACCCCGACCAGCTCGCAGCGCGTGAACAGCCAGGCCAGGAACCGCCCGAACGCCTGGCCGCGCAGCATCCCCGGCGTCCCCGCGGCCCGCTCCCCCGCAGTGAGGTCAGGGCTCTTCGTCCGGCTCACCGCACGGCGTCCTCGGGCAGCAGCGAGAGCACGCGGGCGACGACCGCATCGACCGGCAGCTCCGTCGTGTCGAGCTCCACCGCATCCTCGGCCCGCCGCAGCGGATCGGCCGACCGACCGCTGTCGTAGCTGTCCCGCCGGTGGATGTCCGCCTGAATGGCCGCGACGGCAGCGGGCTCGTCCCGGCCGTCCTGCCGGGACCGGCGCAGGGCCCGAACCTGCGCCGCGGCGGTCAGATAGATCTTGGTGTGCGCGCAGGGGGCGACGACGGTGCCGATGTCCCTGCCCTCGACGACGATCCCGCCGTCGCCGATCAGCTCGCGCTGCTGGGCCACGAGCCGGGTGCGTACGGCGGGCACAGCCGAGACCGCGCTGACCGCCCGGGTCACCTCCGGGCCCCGGATCTCGGCCTCCACCGCGGTCCCGTCGACGTGCACCCGCTCATGGTCGGGATCGGTGCCGATCTCGATCGTGCTCGACGCCACGACGCCCTCGACGGCGGCGCCGTCCTCGGGGTCCGCACCGGCACGCAGCACGGCCCAGGTCGCGGCACGATACATCGCGCCGGTGTCGAGATAGCGGGCCCGCAGCCGCCGGGCAAGGGTGCGGGCCACGGTCGATTTGCCGGTGCCCGCCGCACCGTCCAGGGCGAGCACACCGGTGAACGGCACAGCGATCTTCCTGCCTTCCTGGTCGGGGCCCGTACGCCGTACCGCGGCGCGAACCCTCTTGCCCGGCATTGTGCCGGGTCTGGGCGGCCGACGGCGAACTAGCGGTGCAGATCCGTGCGAAGCGCCGCCGCGCCGTGCAGGTAGACGTGCCGTAGCTCGTCCCGCGTCCGCGGCGTCTCCACGTGCGCGAGCAGGCGCAGCACCCGCGGCATGGCGCCGGGCACGGCGATCTCCGTCGAGCACAGCAGGGGTACGTCGGTCAGCCCCAGCTGGCGGGCAGCGTAGGCCGGGAAGTCCGCCGTCAGATCGGGGGTGGCGGTGAAGACGATGCTGATGAGGTCGTCGGCCGAGAACTCGTTGCGGTCCAAAACCGCCTGCACCATCTCGGCGGCGCCGCCGAGGATCGCCTCGCGGGTGTTGCCGTCGACCTGGGTGGCGCCCCGCACCGCACGCACCGCCACCACAGTCCTCCCTCGATCGACGCCGCGCAGAACTCTACCGTCGGGACGTCAGAGACCGACCAGCCGGTAGAGCGCGCCGAGCTCCGGTCGGGTGAGCGGGCGGACCTTGCCGGCCCGCTGGCTGCCCAGCTGCACCGGCCCGATCGCGGTCCGCACCAGCCGCGACACCGGGTGGTCCGCGGCGGCGAGCATCCGGCGTACGACGTGCTTGCGCCCCTCGTGCAGGACGACCTCGACCTGCGCCTTCCCGGCGGCCGAATCGACGACGCGGAACTTGTCGACCCGCACCGGGCCGTCCTCCAAGTCGATCCCGTCCCGCAGCCGACGGCCCAGGTCCCGGGCCACCGGCGCCGGCACTTCGGCGAGGTAGGTCTTCGGCACCTCGTACGACGGGTGGGTGAGCCGGTGCGCCAGCTCGCCGTCGTTGGTGACCAGGAGCAGCCCCTCGCTGTCGGCGTCGAGCCGTCCGACGTGGAAGAGGCGGGTGCCGGCCGACCCGCGGAACCGGTCGGAGACGAAATCGGCGATGCACGGGCGGCCGCGTTCGTCGGACATCGTCGACAGCACGCCGCGCGGCTTGTTCAACGCCAGGTGGATCAGGTCGTCGCGCAGGTTGACCCGCATCCCATCGACCCGGACCACGGCGCGCTCCGGGTCGACCCGCAGCCCGTGGGTGCGCACGACCTTGTCGTCGATGCTGACCCGACCGGCCGCGATCATGTCATCGGCCGCCCGCCGGGAGGCGACTCCGGCGGAGGCCAGCAGCTTGTTCAGCCGGACACCGGTCGGCTCGCCGGATCCGCGCTCAGGCATCGGCGATGCTGTCGTCGAGCTCGGAGTGGTCGGGCAGCAGCGGCGCCAGCGGGGGCAGCTCCTCGAGCGAGGTGAGTCCGAGCTTCTCCAGGAACATCGGCGTGGTCTGGTAGAGCCCGCCGCCGGTGTCGGGGTCGCTCCCGACCTCCTGCACCAGGCCCCGGGAGAGCAGCGTCCGCATCACCCCGTCGACCCCGACGCCGCGGATGGCCGACACCCGCGCCCGGGTGACCGGCTGCCGGTAGGCGATGACGGCCAGGGTCTCCAGGGCCGCCTGGGTGAGCCGGGTCTGCTGCCCGTCGAGCACGAACCGCTCGACCAGGTCGGCGAAGTCCTCCCGCGAGTACAACCGCCAGCCACCGGCGATCTCGCGCAACTCGAAACCGCGTGCCTCGACGTCGTACTCGGCCCGCAGTGCGGCGAGCTCGGCCTCGACGTCCGGCCGGGGCCGGCCGACCAGCTGGGCGAGCGTCATCACGTCCACCGGTTGGTCGACCACCAGCAGCACCGCCTCGAGCGCCCCCCGCAGCCAGCGATCCTCGGCCTCACTCACTCGTACTCCTCGTCTATCGCCTCGTCTGCGGACTGATCCACCGGCGCCGTACCGGTCCAGCGGACCTCCAGCTCCCCCAACGGCGAGAGCTGTGCGAAGGTCACCGCCCCCTCCCGATGCAGTTCGAGCACCGCGAGGAACCGGGCGACCACCTCCAGGGTGTGGTCGCAGTCGGCGACCAGCTGCTGGAACGTCGCCGTGCCCAGGTCCGCCAGCCGCGCCCGCAGCACCCCGGCGTGCTCGCGGACGCTCACCCGCGGCGCGTGCACGTGGTCGGTGGAGACGACCGGCGGGGGTTTGGGGGTGAGAGCGATGGCGGCCAGCCGGGCGAACTCCGCCGGCCCGACCCCCAGGAGGACGTCGGGAAGCGCATCGGCGTAGCGCGGCTCGAGCGACACGGCGCGCGGGAATCGACGCGCCTGGGCGCGCTCCCATCCGCCGAAGACCGCGGCGATCTGCTTGTAGGCGCGGTACTGCAGGAGCCGGGCGAAGAGCAGGTCGCGGGCCTCCAGCAGGGCCAGGTCGTCCTCGTCCTCCACGTCGGCCGCGGGAAGCAGCCGGGCGGTCTTCAGGTCGAGCAGGGTGGCGGCGACGACCAGGAACTCGGTCGCCTGTCCGAGGTCCCAGGCGGAGCCGGCCGCCCCGATGTGGGCGATGAACTCATCGGTGACCTGGGAGAGCGCGACCTCGGTGACGTCGAGCTTGTGCTTGGCGATCAGCGAGAGGAGCAGGTCGAACGGCCCCTCGAAGTTGGTCAGGTGCACCTCGAAGGCCGCGCGACCGCCCGGGACGGCAGGGGTCGGCGCGGCGGTCACGGCCCGACGGTAGTCGACCGCGGACGTCGCCGGCGCACACCGCTCATGCGTATGCCGCGCCCAGAATCGCGCCGACGATCACGTTGATCAGCCGGACGAGCAGCGGGCCGGCGGGCCCGATGGGCAGGATGAGCAGGACGAGCAGGATGGCGACGCCGATGTTGCGGTCCTCCAGCGCCATCCGGGTGCGCTGCCAGCCGTGGGTGGGGCGCATGAACAACGACAGCACGGTCCACCCGGTCAGGGGTGGGAGCGGCACCAGGCCCAGCACCGCCATCCCCGCGGCCTCCAGCCCGATGCACAGCAGGATCGTCTGCCCGGCCGAGGGCAGGCTCACCCCGCCGATCACGTCGCCCGGGGTCACGTGCCCGACGATGAATCGATCGCCACCCGCGGCGCGGAATCCGATCAGGGCGACCGCGGCCAGCACGCCGACGGCGACCGGTCCGGCCAGCAGCGCGGTGGTCCGCCGGCCGCGCGAGCGCAGGTTGACGGCGCCGGACATGCCCCAGCCGAGACCGCCGAGCGTCGCCGCGACGGCCCCGAACGGGTCGAGGTAGGTAGCGACCGGATGACCGCTCGGGCGCACCGACCGGTCACCCAGCATGCGGGCGGTCAGCTGCTGGGCGGCGCGATGGACGACGACCGCGAGGAGAAACCCGACCAGCAGACCGAAGAACGACGTGGGATGCCCGAGTGCGCGCAGCACGCGGTCAGCGCTCCCTCACCGGGCGAGCACCTCGCGGGCCAGGTCCCGGTACGCCTCCGCACCGACCGAGCTCGGGGCCCAGGTCGTGATCGGCTCGCCGGCCACCGTGGTCTCCGGGAACCGCACGGTGCGCGAGATCACGGTCTGGTAGACGACGTCGCCGAATGCCTCGACCACCCGGCTGAAGACCTCGCGACCGTGCACGGTGCGCGGGTCGTACATCGTGGCGAGGATCCCGTCGACGTGCAGGGACGGGTTGAGCCGGTCGCGGACCTTGTCGATCGTGTCCATCAGCAGGGCGACCCCGCGCAGGCTGAAGAACTCGCATTCGAGCGGGATGAGTACGCCGTCGGCGGCAGTCAGGGCGTTGACGGTGAGCAGCCCGAGGGACGGCTGGCAGTCGACCAGCACGTAGTCGTAGTCGGCCACGACCGGACGCAGCACCCGGGCCAGCGCCTGCTCGCGGGCCACCTCGCCGACGAGTTGCACCTCGGCTGCGGACAGGTCGATGTTGCTGGGCAGCAGGTCCATGTCGGGGACGTTGGTCTTCATCACCACGTCCTCGGCCGAGACGTCCCGGCCCATGATCAGGTTGTAGATCGTCTTGTCGAGCTGATGCGGGGCGATCCCGAGGCCCACCGACAGTGCGCCCTGCGGGTCGAAGTCCACCAGCAGTACCTTGCGCCCGAACTCGGCCAGCGCGGCGCCGAGATTGATCGTCGTCGTCGTCTTGCCGACCCCGCCCTTCTGGTTGCACAGCGCGACCACCCGGGCCGGCCCGTGCCGGTCGAGCGGCGCCGGCTCCGGGATCTGGCCGCGTCGCTCCTTCGCCGGGTCCGGCGCGCGCCGGGACACCCGGGCGGTGGGCTCATCGTCGGGGGCCGCCGGCGGGCCGGCCTGCTCGGCGGGGGGTGCCTGCCCCTCGTCTCCGGTCGGGATCACCGGGTCCGGAGCGGGCGCGGCGCGGTTGCCGTCGCCGGGGTGATCATCACCGGCGTTGCCGTCGACGAGCGGACGCTCTTCCCACTCGGGCCCGGACGGGCCGGGCGGGAATGTCGTCATACGGCCCGGACCTTTCGACGTCGTGTGGCTGCGGTGTCGCCGCTGCGACCTCGCTGCGGTGCGGCGGTTCTGGGGTTCGGCTCTCTACGCGGTCCGGTCGACTCTAGCGCGTGGAACCCCCGGTGCAACGCAACCGGACCGCTGCCAGTATGCCTGGTCCGGTCAGCCACGGGCTCGTGGGTGGGCGGTCGCATAGACCTCCCGGAGCCGGTCGACGGTCACCAGGGTGTAGATCTGCGTGGTCGTCACCGACGCGTGCCCGAGCAGTTCCTGCACGACCCGGACGTCGGCCCCGCCGTCGATCAGGTGAGTCGCGAAGGAGTGCCGCAGGGTGTGCGGCGACACCCGGCCGGAGAGCCCGGCCCGGCCGGCGGCCGCGCGCATGATCGCCCACGCGCTCTGCCGCGACAGCGGGCCGCCGCGGGCGTTGAGGAAGAGCATCGCCGAGCCCCGTCCCCGTTCGGCCAGCGTCGGGCGGGACCGGACGAGGTAGTCGTCGACGGCACGGAGGGCGTAGGAACCGACCGGCACCACGCGCTGCTTTCCGCCCTTTCCGGCCAACACCACCGAGGAGGCGGCCGAGTCCAGGTCGTCGACCGCGAGCCCGATCGCCTCGGAGATCCGGGCACCCGTCCCGTACAACAGCTCCATCAGCGCGCGGTCGCGCATCGCCAGCACCGGATCTCCGGCGCCCGCGGCATCCAGCAGGCGTTGTACGTCGTCGACCGGGATGGCCTTGGGAAGCCGGCGCGGCGGAGCCGGCGGGTGCACGGCCCGGGCCACGTCGTGTGCCACGATCCCTTCGCGGGAGGCGAAGCGGTGCATCCCGCGGACCGCGACGACGGTGCGCGCCGCCGATGTCGCGGACAGCGCGGCGTGGTCGGCATCCCCCTCGCGCAGGGTGGCGAGGAACCCGGAAACGGTCGTTTCTCCCACCTGACTCAGATCGTCGACCCCGAGGCCGTCCAGATACTCGGTGTACCGGCGCAGGTCGCGCCGGTAGGACACCAGCGTGTTGGTCGCGAGTCCCCGCTCCACCGCGAGATGGTCGAGATAGGACCGTACGACCTGCGCCGCCGTACGCCGCATCCCTCCGGTCGGCCGGGCGGCCACCGCGGCCGGCTGTCCCGGGGTCAGGACAGCGCCTCGGCGAGCGGGGTCACCGGAAGGTCGTGCGCCGCGGCGACCGGCGGATAGGTCAGCCTGCCGCCGACGGCGTTGACGCCGAGGGCGAGGGCCGGGTCGCGGTCCACGGCCGCCCGCAGCCCGAAGTTCGCCAACTCCATCGCGTAGGGCAGCGTGACGTTGGTCAGCGCGTATGTCGAGGTGTTGGGGACCGCGCCGGGCATGTTGGCGACGCAGTAGAAGACCGACCCGTTGACCGGGAAGGTCGGGGCGTCGTGGGTGGTCGGCCGGCTCGACTCGAAGCACCCGCCCTGATCGACCGCGATGTCGACCAACACGCTGCCGGGCTTCATCCGGGCGACGAGCTCGTCGGTGACCAGGGTCGGCGCCTTCGCGCCGGGGATCAGCACCGCGCCGATCACGAGGTCGGCGTCCGTGCAGGCCCGGTCCACCTCGTAGGTGTTGGAGGCGACGGTCTGCAGGTGGCCCTGGTAGATGCGGTCGGCCGCGCGCAGCTTGTCGATGTTCTTGTCCATCAGCAGCACCTCGGCCTCCATGCCGAGGGCGATAGCTGCCGCGTTCATCCCGGACACCCCGGCGCCGAGCACGACGACCTTGGCGGCGTAGACGCCGGACACGCCGCCCATGAGCACGCCCCGGCCGCCGGCCGCGCGCTCCAGGCAGTGCGCCCCCACCTGGGGCGCCATCCGGCCGGCCACCTCGGACATGGGCGCGAGCAGCGGCAGGGCACCGTCGGGGGTCTGCACGGTCTCGTAGGCGACCGCGTCGATCCCCGAGTCGAGGATGGCCTGGGTGCAGGAGTACGACGCCGCGAGGTGCAGGTAGGTGAAGAGCGTCTGACCCCGGCGCATCCGGTGGTACTCCTCCGGCACCGGCTCCTTGACCTTCAGGATCAGGTCGGACTCGGCCCACACGTCGTCGGCGGTCGGCAGGATCTTGGCACCGGACGCCACGAGGTCGTCATCGGGGATCGACGAGCCGGTCCCCGCCTCCTTCTCGACCACCACCTCGTGCCCGGCGCCGACCAGTTCATGCACGCCGGCAGGGGTGATCGCCACGCGGTATTCGTGGTTCTTGACCTCGCTGGGGATACCGACCTTCACGAGCGTCCCTCCTCGCGGGCGGTCCGACCCGGCGCCGTTGCCGATGCGATCCCGCCGTCACGACCCCCCGGCCGGATCCGCGCCGGTGCCGCGGCGCCGAGTCTAGGACGAGCGGGGACCTGACATAAGCACTCCGCAAACCCGGCGCGTCGCATTAACGCCCCAGCCGGTGCGATCCCGACAACCTGCCCCTCCGTTCCGCTCCCCGAGGCGCCGTCGTTCCGCATCAACGCGACGTTGACGCGGCTAGAGCGCCTGAACGTGACGTTCACGCGGAATGGCGGCCACCCCGTTCGGCATCAACGTGACGTTCATGCCGCTAGAAGGCTTGAACGTGACGTTCAAGCCAAAGGAAGGGAGCGCGGCGCGGCGGCGGAGATGGTCGCGTCAGTGCGGGGGGGGTCAGTGGGGGCGGGCCGGCCAGGGGGCGTCGTACGGTCGCAACCCGGTCCAGCCGGTATCGCGCGCCCGGGCTGCGGCGAGTACGCCGGCGACGGTGGCGGCGTTCTCCAGTTCGCCGGCCATCGCGCGGGCGACGACTTCGTCGAGCGGGACCCAGTCGACCTGCATCTCCGCCTCTTCGTCGCCGTGCGCGACATAACGCTCGGCGGCCGGCACCGCCGTCAAGTCGCGGGCCAGGAACACCCGGACGACCTCCTCGGAGATCCCCGGCGAGGTGGCGAGGTCGACCAGGGTGTGCCAGGTCGCCGCCCGGGTGCCGGCCTCCTCGGCGAGCTCGCGGCCGGCGGCCTCCCAGGCCGGCTCGCCGTCGACGTCGAGCAGCCCGGCCGGGATCTCCCACAGGTGGCGACGCAGCGGGTGACGGTACTGGCGGACCACGGCGACCCGGTCGTCGTCGTCGACCGCGGCGATGACGACCGCGCCGGGATGCATCAGCACCTCGCGGACGGCGGTCCCGCCGCCGGGCATCGCGACCTCGTCCCGGCGCAGTCCGAAGAGCTTCCCGCGGTAGACCTCGTCCGAGCGGAGTACGTCGAAGGAGTGCGCCATCCTCACACCCGGGCCGGCGTCGGCTCCGGGATGTCCACCGGTAGCCGCTCGGCCGCGGAGTAGTCCAGCGCGGCGGCGATGAATCCCCGGAACAGCGGGTGCGGCCGCGTCGGACGGGACTTGAACTCCGGGTGCGCCTGGGTGCCGACGTAGAACGGATGGGTCTCGCGGGGCAGTTCGATGAACTCGACCAGCCGCCCGTCCGGCGACGCGCCGGAGAAGACCAGCCCGGCCTCCTCGAGCCGGCCGCGGTAGTCGTTGTTGACCTCGTAGCGGTGGCGGTGCCGTTCGGAGACGGCCTCCGCGCCGTACGCCGCCTCGACGATCGAGCCGGGCACCAGCCGGGCCGGGTAGGCACCCAACCGCATCGTGCCGCCCATGTCGCGTTCCCCGGCCACGACGTCCCGCTGGTCGGCCATCGTCGCGACCACGGGGTGCGGCGTGTCCGGCTCGAACTCCGCGGAGTTGGCCTCGGGCATCCCGCCGAGCGCGCGGGCGGTGTCGATCACCATGCACTGCAGGCCCAGGCACAGCCCGAGGACGGGGATGGCCCGGGTGCGGGCGTGCCGCACCGCACCGATCTTGCCTTCGATGCCGCGTACGCCGAAGCCGCCGGGGATCAGCACGCCGTCGACGTCGGCGAGCGCGCGGGCGGCGCCCTCCGGGGTGATGCAGTCGTCGGACTTGACCCACCGGATCGAGACCTGCGCGTGGTGCGGGAATCCCCCGGCGCGCAGCGCCTCGGTCACCGACAGGTAGGCGTCCGGCAGGTCGACGTACTTGCCCACCAGGGCGATCCGGGCGACCTGGCTGGGGTGGTGCACCCGGTCGAGCAGGTCGCCCCACACCGTCCAGTCGACGTCGCGGAACGGCAGGTCCAGCCGGCGGACGACGTAGGCGTCGAGACCCTCGGCGTGCAGCACCTTGGGGATGTCGTAGATCGAGTCGGCGTCGGCGAGGGAGATGACGGCCTCGGTGTCGACGTCGCACATCAGCGAGATCTTGCGCTTGAGACCGTCGGGGAGATCCCGGTCCGACCGGCACACCACGGCGTCGGGCTGGATACCGATGCTGCGCAGCGCCGCGACGGAGTGCTGGGTGGGCTTGGTCTTCATCTCCCCGCTCGGCGCGAGATAGGGCACGAGGGAGACGTGCAGGAAGAAGCAGTTGTCCCGGCCGACGTCGTGGCGCACCTGCCGGGCCGCCTCGAGGAAGGGCAGCGACTCGATGTCGCCGACGGTGCCGCCGACCTCGGTGATCACGACGTCGACGTCCGGCCCGCCCATCTCGAGGACCCGGCGCTTGATCTCGTTCGTGATGTGCGGGATGACCTGGACGGTGTCACCGAGGTATTCGCCGCGGCGTTCCTTGGCGATCACCGCGGAGTAGACCAGGCCGGTGGTCACGTTGGCCGAGCCGTGCAGTTCGACGTCGAGGAACCGTTCGTAGTGCCCGATATCGAGGTCGGTCTCCGCGCCGTCCTCGGTGACGAACACCTCGCCGTGCTGGAACGGGTTCATCGTCCCGGGATCGACGTTGAGATAGGGGTCGAGCTTCTGCATCGTGACCCGAAGTCCGCGCGAGGTCAGCAGGCTCCCCAGGCTGCTGGCGGTCAGGCCCTTACCGAGCGAGGAGGTGACCCCGCCGGTGACAAATACGTGCTTGGTCGTCCGATCGGACTGCGACAAAAGGGGCTCCCGTGGTCGGCCGGCGCGGGCGGTCGGCCCGCGATCCACGGAAACTCACGGTAACACGCGGGCGGAGCCGGACCCACCGCTGATCGGGCCGACCCGCCGCCGACCGAGCAATTCGGCATAGAGCCGGACGAGGTGAGCGGCTGTGTCCGCTTCGGTCGGCCAGGTCAGGGCGCGGGCCTGCCCACGCAGGGTCAGCGCGGCCGTCAGATCCGGGCGGTCGAGGAGGCGGCGTACGGCGAGGTCCAGCGCCGCCGGGTCGCCGGGCGGGACGAGTACCGCGCCGTCGGCCACCAGTCCCGGCAGCCCGCCGACGGTCGTGGTCACGAGCGGGCGTCCGGCCCGCAGCGCCTCCTGCGCCACCAGCGACCGCGCCTCCCACCGAGACGGGAGAACGACGAGGTCGGCCGCGGCGAGCAGGTCGGCGATGTCCGCGCGCCGGCCGAGCAGCCGGACCGGAGCACCGGTTGCGGCGATCTGGTCGGCCAGCCGCGGCCGCAGCGGCCCGTCCCCGGCGATCGCCACGAGCGGCACGGGGGCCCGGTCCCGCCAGCCGGCGGCGGCCCGGACCAGCACGTCGAACCCCTTCTGCGGGTGCAGCCGGCCGACGGCGAGCACCAGCGGGCGATCCGTCGCGCCGAGCTCGGCGCGGACCGCGGCGGGCTCGCGCGCGGGCGGCGGGAGTGCCGGCGCGGCCACCTCCCCCAGCCGGGCGTCCCGGCCGCCGAGGTCCCGGATCCGGGCGACCAGGTCTTCGGAGGCGCCGAGCCCGACATCGGCGCCGCGGGCCACCCGGCGCTCCAGCGGGGTCAGCATCCGGGCCCGCAGGCCGCTCGCCAGCACCCGGTTGTGCCAGCTGACGACCAGCGGCACGGGCCGCCCGGTGCCGGCCAGTACGGAGACCAACCCGGCCCGCAGGCCGTGGGCGTGCACCAGCTCGCAGTGGGCGGTGCGCCGCCGCAGCCGGCGGGCCGCCCTCAGGTCGGCCAGCGGGCGGACCCCGGCGGCGATCTCGACCGGCGCGAACGCCGCACCGCCGGCACTGAAGTCGAACAGCTCGTCGGTCGCGGCCGGCCCGCACACCAGGACCTGCGCCCCGGCCTCGACCAGGGCTGCCGACACCGACCGGACGTGCTGGCCCACCCCACCGGTGCTGGTCGCGAGCACCAACGCCAGCCGGCGGCCCGCGACCGGCCCCGGTGACCGGTCAGGCATCGGCTCGCCGAAAGCGCAGCACCATGCGGACGTCGTCGCGGGCCAGCAGCGCGAACAGGCCGCCGGTCACGAGCAGGGTCACTCCCATGACCACGGCGGTCTGACCGACCGCGGCCCCGACACCGGAGCCGGGCAGAACGTCGGCCAGCCACCGGCCCACCGCACCACCCACGGCGGCGGCGGCGAGGGCCACGACCGCAGTGCGCGGCAGCCCGGACAGGGTCCCGGCGCCGGCCCGGCGCAGTACCCCGGCGCCCAGCAGCGCCGCCGCCACGGTCATGCCGAGCGTGTTCCCCAGCGCCAGCGCCAGCACGCGGTGGCCGGCCGGCAGCACGTCGGCGAGCACGACGTCAGCGGCCACCACCACCAGCCACCCGGTCACGGTGCACACCGCCGGGACGCGGGCGTCGTGCCGGGCGTAGAGCGCCCGGGACAACAGGGCGAGCAGGCCGTAGCCGACCAGACCGGGGGCGAAGGCGACGATCCCCTCGGCGAGCGCGTCGACGTCGCCGTGCCCGCCGACACCCTGCACCAGCAGCCGGGCTACCGGCTCGGCGGCGGCCACCAGCATCGCCATCGCCAGGACGGAGACCGCGACGACCGCCCGGGTCACCTGCCCGGTCGTCCGCCGGTAGCCGGCGCCGTCGCCGTCCTGGGCGGCGGTCGAGAGCCGCGGAAACGCCGCTGTCGCGAGCGGCACGGCCAGGACGGCCCACGGCACCAGGAACACCGTCTGCGCCAGTGCGTAGACGACGACCGTGCCGCCGGGCGTGCGGTCGTTGGCCAGCCGCAACGCCACCGCCACCGAGACCTGCTGCGCCACGAGGGCTGCCATGCCGGCGGCGGCCAGCTGCCGGGCCCGCCGGGACGCACCGGGCGGGAAACGCAGCGTCGGGGTCAGCCGCAGCGCGGTCCGGCGCAGCGGGATCAGCAGCGAAAGGGACAGCACGGCGACGCCGAGGGTGGTGCCGACCGACAGGGTCAGTTCGGCGCCGGTATCCAGGCCTGCGATCGACGAGGAGGACCCTGCGTCGAACCGGTAGGTGAGGTAGGCCGCGATCACGACCAGACTGGACAGCAGCGGCGCCAGTGCCGGACCGGCGAACCGCTCGTGGGCCTGCAGCACGCCGGCCAGCACGATCCCGACGCCGTAGAGCACGATCTGCGGCGCGAACACCGCGAGCATCCGGGCGCCGAGGTCGACCGCGCCCGCGCAGGTGCTGCCACCCAGCAGGACGCCGACCAGCGGCCGGGCGAAAACCGCCACCGCCACGGCCAACGGTGTCAGGACGAGCACGGTCCAGGTCAGCAGCGCCGAGGCGGTACGCCGCACCCCCGCCCGGTCGCCGGCGCTCACCCCGGCGGCGAGCAACGGCACCACGAGGCTGGCCAACGCCCCGCCGGCGACGATCTCGTAGAGGATGTTGGGCACGGTGTTGGCGGTCTGGTAGGTGCTGCCGACGCAGGTCGGCCCGACGGTCCGGGCGAAGACCAGCTGCCGGCCGAACCCGGCGACCCGCGCGCAGACGGTGAGCCCCGCGATGAGCAGGGCGCCGTGCGCGATCCCTCGGGCGGCGACGCGGGCGGCGCTCGAGCTCGGTGCGCGGCCGCCGGGCTGGACCGTCGTACTCATCGTCGATCGTCGGCGCGACCGAGCGCGTCCAGCTCACGCAGCCCCGGAGTCGTGGCGATCACGCGGCCGAAACTGGTGACCTCGCTGAGCGCGGTGAGTGCGGTGAGACCGGCGAGCAGCGCCCACCGGCCGCGGCCGGACACGCCGGCCGCGAGGCGAACACCGAGGATCGCGCCGACCGCGTTCGCACCGGCGTCGCCGAGCATCGTGCGCTCGCCCAGGTCGCCACCCAGGAGCGCCGCAGCGACGCCCAGCGGGCCGGCCACCAGGCCACCGTTGCGGCCGCGCAGCAGGGGCGTACCGATGAGAAGTGCGGCCTTCAGAGCGCGCCCCGGCCGCAGATCGAGCAGGTTGACGAGGTTGGCGGTGCCGGCGACGACGCCACCGGCGACCAACCGGTCGACGGGCCCGCGGGCGACCGGACCGGCGGCGGCGATCCCGGCCGCGCCGATCCCGACGACCTTTCCCAGCCCGCTGGTCACCCGGCCGGACGCCAACGCCCGCAGGTGACCGCGAAACCCCTTGTCCACCGGCCCGTCCGGTCGGCAGTCGTCGTAACGGCCGACGGCCCCGGCGGTCAGGCCGGCAAGCGCGACGCTGCGGCGCAACGCCGCCGACGGAGCACCGGCGGCCGCCGAGCCCGACCCCGCCAGGGCGACCACGGGTCCGGCGAGCAGGCTGACCGGCCGGCCACGGTAGTTGAGCCGGATCCAGGACTCGCGGCGGCCCGGGAGCCGATCGGGCGGTACGGCGACGAGCGCCCGGGCGAGGCCGGCGCCCAGCAGGGCCAGCGCGGAGGACCGCAGCGGGTTCACTGCCCCGGCGAGGGGAAGGCCGAGTCGGCGTTGCCGGCGATGCCGTACTGCCCGGTCTTTCCCTTGCCCTCGTCGGCGAGCGCGAGGACGGTCGTCACCTGTCCGGACGGGCGGTCCGCGTCGTCCACTGTGGACACTTCGGCCGAGAGCGTCTTGTTCTGGCGGATGCTGCCGATCACGCCGTTGTCCCCGGCGACGGTCCCGCTGCCGGCGACCACCACGCCCTTGCCGCGGGCGTGCAACGCCCCGGCCAGATCGGAGAGCGCCCGCGCCTGCGCCGTCGGGTTGGCGCCGCTCTGCGCGTCGCTCGCCACCAGCACGGCGTAGTCGGACGGGGAGACCTGCGTGCTGATCAGCCGGAGCACCCCCAGCTGGCTGAATCCGGCCAGCACCCGCTGGCGCTCGGTGTTGCTCGGCGCGTGACCTTTGGCCGGGGCCATCAGCACGTCGGCGAGCAGCGAACCGGCCAGTGCCCCGGCGTCGTTGCTCGCCGGCAGGCGGGACCCGGCGGGGAGCACCCCCGGCGAGGTCACGAAGTCGTGCAGCCCGGTCGCGACCCGCGGATCGACGTAGTCGGACGTGAGCTGGACCGTGCCGGAGACCGTGGCCCCGGCGTTCTTCAGCGCGGCGGAGATGCCGTCGACCATCGCGCCGTCGGCCTGCGGCGCGGCCACGACCAGGACGTTGGCGCCCTTGAGCCGGCCGGACAGCACGCTCGGGCCGACGCCGGTCGCGAACTCGTCGTCCGCCTTGAGCTGGCTCTGCAGCCTCTGGGTGGTCTGCTGCAGCCCCTGCTTGTCCGCCTTCAGCCCGGTGACCTGGTGGTGCAGGTCGGTGAGTACGGCGCCGTTGAGTTGGGTCGTCCCGACCACGATGCCCAGTGCGAGTGCGAGGAACACCGAGATCAGGGACACGAGGTGGTAGCGGAAATCGATCATTTGAACAAGCCTTGGATCCAGAACACGAGACTGTCCCACTTGTCGACCAGGAGGTCGAGGTAGGTGCGGCCCGCCGTGGAGACCGCCAATGCGGCACCGATCGCAATCAGCGCCGCGACGATCAGCAGCATCAGGGCCCGGGTGGAGATCCGGCTGCGGTAGAGCCGGCTGACGCCCTTGGCGTCGACCAGTTTGCCGCCGACCCGCAACCGGGTGAGGAACGTCGACGCCATGCCGCCGCGGCCCTTGTCGAGGAACTCGACCAAAGTCGCGTGGGTGCCGACGGCGACGATGAGCGCGGCGTCCTTCTCGTCTGCCAGTAGCAGCGCGACGTCCTCGCTGGTGCCGGCAGCAGGGAAGGTGACCGCCTCGACCCCGAGATCCTGCACCCGGGACAGGCCGGGGGCCCGGCCGTCGGGGTAGGCGTGTACGACGACCTCCGCGCCGCAGCGGAGCACGTCGTCGCTGACCGAGTCCATGTCGCCGACGATCAGGTCCGGCGTGTAGCCGGCCTCGCGCAGGGCGTCGGCCCCGCCGTCCACGCCGACCAGCAGTGGCCGGTACTCACGGATGTAGGGCCGCAGCGCCGCAAGATCCTCCTTGTAGTCGTAGCCGCGGACGACGACCAGGGCGTGGCGTCCCTCGAACCTCGTCCGGATCGCCGGGACGCCGACGCCGTCGAGCAGCAGTGCCCGCTCGCGCTTCATGTACTCCATGGTGTTGGCGGCGAACGCCTCGAGCTGCGAGGAAAGGCCCGCCCGCGCCTCGCCGAGCTGCTCGGCGATCATGCGCGGGTCCTGCGCGACGCCCTCGGCGACGCGTTCCTCGCCGACGTAGACCACATTGTCGGCGACCCGCACCCGGGTGCCCTCCTTGATCGCGGAGAACACCTGCGGCCCGACGCCGTCGACGAGCGGGATACCGGCCGAAACGATGATCTCCGGGCCGAGGTTGGGGTAGCGCCCCGAGATGCTCGGCGAGGCGTTGACGACCGCGGCCACCTTGGCGCCGACCAGGGCGTCGGCGCTGACCCGGTCGAGGTCGACGTGATCGATGATCGCCACGTCACCGGGGTTGAGCCGGGAGGTGAGGGTCTTCGTACGCCGGTCCAGCCGGGCCACGCCGACCACGCCGGGCAGGGCCGGGTTGCCGCGGCCACGGCGCAGGGTGGCAACTCTCATGGCCCCGATCCTCCCATCGGGCCCTGCGATGCCCGCGGTTGCCACGCCCTGGCACCCGGGTGACACCGCCCCCGCCGGCGGCCGGTCACGAGCGCGCCAGATCCATGAGAAGGCCGCTCCCTAAAAGGCGTCGAGCAGCTGCGGACGCGGGCCGGCGAAGGCCGCGTCCACCGCGGCGAGATCCGCCGGATCGGCGGTGAGGAGCCCGGCCCGGCGCAGCGCCGGGGCGGTCGAGTAGGAGGAGTACAGCGACGCCAGGGCCCGGATGTGCAGCGCGACCGAGCCCGTCCCACCAGGCTCCCAGTGCGCGTCGCCGTCGGCGACGACCAGCCGGTGCCGGCCGGAGTTCCACGGCGCATCCGGGTCGGTGATGTCCAGATCGAGGGTGGCCCGCAGCCCGACGGGCCAGCCGCGGGCCTCCATCGCGGGACCCGCGTCGACGATCCGGGCCATCCAGCGGTCGACGACGACCGGGGCCCCCAGGGGCATCGGGACGGCGAAGACCAGTTGGTCGGCGTCGAGCACCCGCAGCCGGAGCGTCTTCGCCACCGGCGCCCAGGTGCTCAGGTGGCGCAGCAGTGCGGCCCCGGCCTGCGGATCGTCGCCGATGAGGTCGTGGACGACGAGACCGTCGGGTTTCTTGGTATAGGTCGTGTAGGCGCCGACCTGCCCGTCACGCTCCGCGATCACCACTCCGTCGAGGGCGAGATGGTCGACGTCGGAGAACATCGGGCCTTCCCGGGTGAAGAGCCCGGTGCCCTGCTCGCCGACCCGGCGGTAGACGGCGACGAGGGCCTCCCGGTCGTCCTTGCCGGCCTCCCGGACCCGCACCGACGGGTCCGGCCTCGGTGTGCCGCCGAAGGCCGACGGGGAGAGCTCGAACTCCGTCAGCGTGCCGGCGCTCTCGTAGCCCAGACGCCGGTAGAACCCCGGCAGGCTCGGGTAGAGCACCGAGACCGCCTGCCCGGCCGCCCGCATGCGCGGCAGGAGCGCCCGCATCAGGTCGCTGGCGACCCCACGCCCACGGTCGGCCGGGGCGACGGCCACGCCGCCGATGCCGCCGACCGCGACCTCCCGGCCGAGGTACCACTGCCGGTAGGGCCGGATCTGGGCGGTCGCGACCAGCCGGTCGTCCTCGAAGCCGCCGAGTCGAGGGGCCACGACGTGCTGGTCCCGCCATTGCCGGAGCCGGGCGGGTGTGATGTCGGCGGCGGTGCCGAAGGCCAGGGCGGTCAGCCGCCCGGCGATCTCCAACTCGTCGTCGGTGAGTTCCCGGACCTCGGTCATCGCTGTGCCCCGGTCATCGCTGTGCCTTTCCGCGTGCCGCGGTGTCGAGCAGTTCCTCGGCGTGCGCCTGCCCCAATTCGCTGTCGGCCAGTCCGGCGAGCATACGGGCCAGCTCCCGGGTCCGCTCGCCGGCGGCCAGGGCACGCACCCCGCTGCGGGTGATGTTTCCCGATCCGTCCTTGTCCACGACCAGGTGCTGGTCGGCGAAGGCCGCCACCTGGGGCAGATGGGTCACCACGATGACCTGGTGGCTCGCCGCCAGCCGGGCGAGCCGCCGGCCGACCTCGGTGGCCGCCTGCCCGCCGACGCCGGCGTCGACCTCGTCGAAGACCATCGTGGTCACCGGATCGGAGTCGGCGAACACGACCTCCACCGCGAGCATCACCCGGGACAGCTCCCCGCCGGACGCCGCCCGCTGGATGGGACGGGCCGGCGCGCCGCGGTGCGCGCGGAACTGCAGGGTGACCTCGTCGACGCCGTCCGGCCCGGCGCTCACTTCCTGGCCGTGGACGGTGAGCGTCGGAGCTCCGGCCTCGACCGGCCGGGCGCGGACCTGCACCTGCAGCCCGGCGTCGGGCATCGCGAGGCCGGCGAGCTCGGCGGTCACCGCGGCGGCGAACTTCTCCCCCGCCTCCGCGCGCGCCCGGGACAGCCGGCCGGCCAGGTCGGCGGCCTCCGTCCGGGCGGTGTCGCGCTCGGCGGCGAGGGCGGCCAGGGCGTCATCGGAGGGGTCCAGCTCGGCCAGCCGCCGCTGCGCGTCGTCGGCCCAGGCGAGAACGCCGGCGACGCCGCCGGCGCCGGTGGCCGGGTCGGCGTAGCTGCGGGTCAGGGAGCGCAGCTCGGCGCGGCGCTGCTCGATGGCGGCCAGCCGGCCCGGGTCGGCGTCGAGCCCGTCGAGGAAGGCGGCGAGGTCGGCGGCCAGGTCGGTGACCAGCCGGTCGACCTCGGCCAGCCGGCCGGCGAGCGCCGCCAGCTCCGGATCCTCGGCCTGCTCGAGCGCGCGCCGGGCGGCGGCGATCAGCACGGTCGCGTCGACGCCGTCGACGGCCCCGGCGGCCGGGTCGGCGGTCAGGCTCTCGTGGGCGGTCTGCGCCGCGATCCGCAGCGAGTCCGCGTTGGCCAGCCGGGCGGCCTCCGCGTCGAGGTCGTCGTCCTCACCGGGTCGGGGGTCGACGTCGCCGATCTCGGTCAGGCCCCGGCGCAGCAGGTCGGCCTCGGCCCGCAGCTCCCGGACCCGGCCGGCCCGGTCGGCGAGGCTGCGCGCGGACTCCTGCCAGCGGGTGAAGCGGTCCCGATAGCGGTCCCGCAGCTCGCCGACCGCCGCGCCGGCGTAGCGGTCGAGGGCCGCCCGTTGTTCGGCGGGCCGAAGCAGCGCCATCTGGTCGGACTGACCGTGGACGGCGAGGACCGGATCGCACAGCTGCGCCAGCACCCCGACCGGCACCGACCGCCCGCCGACGTGGGCCCGCGACCGGCCCTCGGGGAGCACCGTACGGGCCAGGATGAGGGTGCCGTCCTCGTCGACCTCGGCGCCGGCATCCACCGCGCGGGCCAGCACCGGCGCATCGGGCGGCAGCGCCAGCCGGCCCTCGACCGACGCCCGGGCGTTGCCGGCACGGACCAGACCGGTGTCGGCGCGGGCGCCGAGCAGCAGGGTCAGTCCGGAGACGACCATGGTCTTGCCGGCCCCGGTCTCGCCGGTGAGCACGGTCAGGCCGGGGCCGAACTGCAGGGTCGCGTCCTCGATGACCCCGAGACCGCGGATGCGCATCTCCTCCAGCACGGGCGCGCGACCTCCGGTCCGGACGGCGACGTCGCCCGACCCTAATCCACCGGGCGGTGCCGCCGGGCGTCCGCCACGGCCTAACGCCGACGGTCGCGGAAACCCTTCACCGGAAGGGCGAACTTCGCCACCAGCCGATCGGTGAACACCCGCGGATGGACCCGCACGATCCGGACCGACTGGGTGCCCCGGCGCACTTCGACGCGGGAACCCGGCGGGACCGGGAGGGTCCGGCGGCCGTCGCAACAGAGCACCGCGTCGTGGCCGTCGGCGAGCAGCCGGACCGCGAGCACCGAGTCCGCGGCCGTGACCAGCGGCCGGGCGAAGAGGGCGTGGGCGTTGTTGGGGACGACGAGCATGGCCTCCACCGACGGCCAGGCGACCGGGCCCCCCGCGGAGAAGGCGTAGGCCGTCGACCCGGTCGGCGTCGCGAACAGCACCCCGTCGCAGCCGTAGCTGGTCAGCGGGTGGTCGTCGACCTCGATCGACACCTCGATCATCCGTTCCGGAGCGGACTTCTCCACCGACGCCTCGTTCAGCGCCCACGCGGTGACCGGAGGACCGTCCGGGGGTTGCAGGGTCACCTCGAGGGTGAGGCGTTCCTCGACGTCGTACCGCTTGTCGACGACCCGGGTGACCGTGTCGCCGAGCGCTTCGGGTTCGGCCTCGGCCAGGAAGCCCACCCGGCCGAGGTTGACCCCGAGCAGACCGGCGCCGGTGGGGCGGGCCAGCTCGGCGGCCCGCAGGAATGTCCCGTCGCCGCCGAGGACCAGCACGATCTCCGCATCGTCGGCCGCGCAGTCGTCCGAGGCCACGACCCGGACACCCTCCACGTGCAGGTCGCCGGCCTCCTCGGCGAGCACCCGCACCTCGAACCCGGCCGCGCCGAGCTGTCCGATCACCAGCCGGGCCAGGTCCACGATGTCGGACCGGCCGGTGTGGGTGACGAGCAGAGCGGTCCGCACCGGGCCCGCGCCGTGGCCGGTCATGCGGGGCCCGCGGCGACCGCCGCCGTCACCGCGGCGGGGGACGCGGCCGGAGCGTCGGACCGCAGCCACAGGAAGTACTCGACGTTGCCCGACGGGCCCGGCAGCGGGCTCGCCACGACACCGGCCACGCCGTAGCCGTGCTCGGCCGCGACGGCGGCGACCGACATCACCGCCTGAGCACGCAACCCCGGATCGCGGACGACGCCCCCGGACCCGACATGATCCCGGCCCACCTCGAACTGCGGCTTGACCATCGGCAGCAGGTCGGCGCCCGGGCGGGTCACGGCGACCAGCGCCGGCAGTACCAGGCGCAGCGAGATGAAGGACAGGTCGGCGACGACGAGATCGACCGGCCCGCCGATCAGGTCGACGGTCACCGACCGCGCGTTGGCGCGGTCGACGACCCGGACCCGGGTGTCGGTCTGCAGCGACCACGCCAGCTGCCCGTATCCGACGTCGAGTGCGACGACCCCCGCCGCGCCGCGGCGGAGCAGGACGTCGGTGAAGCCGCCGGTCGATGCGCCCGCGTCGAGGCAACGGCGCCCGGCGACGGCGAGGGTCCCGAAGGTGTCCAGCGCGCCGGCCAGCTTGTGCCCGCCGCGGGACACGTAGTCGGCGCCGTCGACCGGTGCGGCGACCTGCACCGGCGTCGCCCGCTCCACGGCGGTGGCCGGTTTGGTCGCGACCTGGCCGTTCACGCTGACCCGCCCGGCCGCGACCAGGGTCGCGGCATGCTCGCGGGACCGGGCCAGGCCGCGGCGTACCAGCTCGGCATCCAGACGTGCCCGACGTGCCACCGCCGGCTAGCCCTCATCGAGGGACTCGAGGCACTCGACCAGGGCTGTGTGCAGCTCGTCGTAGACCGCGGCGTGCTCGCCCACGGGAAGGTCGGCGAGTGCGTCGAGACGTCCGGTGAGCGCCCGCAGCCGGGCGACCGCCGGGTCGGGCGCCACGGAGTTTGACACCTCCGGACCCGGAGCCTCCGCATCGCTCTGCACCGCGTCTGGAACCATGCCACTCCTCCGGGAACCGATGAACCACCACGCTACCCGCCCCGCCGCCCGGCCCTCCGGAGGCGATGGCCGATGCGATACCGTCACGACCGCCCGCCCGGTGATCGGGTCGCCGAGGAAATGCGGTCATGGCCAACGTCGACGCGTGCGAGCAGGCACTGCACCGGCTCGCCGGTCGGCTGCAGGCCGCCGACCGGGGCACCCGCGGCCGGATCGACCGACGGACCGTCGCCTGCCGCATCACCGATCTCGATGTCGCCTTCAGCGGAACTCTGCGCGACGGCGGGCTCCACGACATCGCGCCGGCCACGTCGTCGAAGGCGCAGATCACGCTCAGCATGACCAGCGACGACCTGGTGGCCCTCAGCGAGGGCACCCTGGCCCTCCCGGCCGCATGGGCGAACGGCCGGGTGCGGATCGACGCCGGGGTCCTCGACCTGATCCGGCTGCGCAGCTTCTTCTGACCCGCTTCTTTCTGACCCGCTTCTTCCGGCCCGCTTCTTCCGGCCCGCTTCTTCCGGCCATCGGTGCGGGTCAGCCGTCGGCCAGTCCGTACCGGGCCGCTGCCGTCGCGGCGGCGGCACCCTCGGTGCGCACCGGTGCCGGTTGTCCGGCCTCCCAGGCCGCCGCGCACAGGGCCCGGAGGGAGTCCAACGGATCGGCCCCTTTGCCGCTCAACACCGCGACGTCGTCATCGGCTGCGGACACTTGCCATCCGCCGCACCGCCACCCTCCCCGGGCTCCGCGCTGCGGGGCCGGGTGCGGGACGAGCAGCCCGGCGAGGTCGGCAGCCAGATAGGTAGGGCGGTGGACCGCCTCGGCGGCGAGCAGTTCGTCCGCTCCGGTCACCCCGGTGAGCACGAGCATGCTGGCGCACCCGGCGGCGCTGGCGCCCTCGATGTCGGTGTCAAGGCGGTCCCCGACGACGAGCGGGTCCCGCGCGGCGGTCCGGTCGACGGACTCGCGGTGCAGGGCCGGCTCGGGCTTTCCGGTGACCAACGGCCGGGCTCCCGTCGCCGCGGCCACGACCCCGACGAGGGCGCCGTTGCCGGGCAGCGGGCCGCGCGCGGACGGCAGGGTGGTGTCGATGTTGGTCGCGACCCACCAGGCGCCGCGGCGTACCGCGACGGTCGCCTCGGCGAGCTCACGCCAGCCGGTGTCGGGCGCGTAGCCCTGCACCACGGCGTCGGGTTCCTCGTCGGCGCTCGCCACGACGGTCAACCCGCGCGCGCCGACCTCCTCCCGCAACGCATCCGCGCCCACGACCAGGACCCGGGCGCCCCCCGGAAGCTTCTCGGCCAGGACGCGCGCCGCGGCCTGCGCCGAGGTGACGATCTCGTTCTCGTCGGCACGGACACCGACGTCGGCCAGCAGCCCGGCCACCGCCGCAGGCGTCCGGGAGGCGTTGTTGGTGACGAAGGCCAGCCGCATCCCGCGCGCCCGCGCGTCCGAGAGGGCGGCCGCCGCACCGGGCACCGGATCGTGCCCCACGTAGACCACGCCGTCGAGGTCGAGCAGCGCGACGTCGTACCGCTCGACGAGCGGGACGGTGGATCCCTGAAGCGGCTGCGGCACGCTGTTCCCCACGTATGTCGGATGGCCGGCGGATTGGCCAGCCCTACCGTAAGGGGCGCGGTCGACCGGTCCCGACGCAGCCCGGGGGACGGTCGCCCCTTGATCACGAGCGGATCCGTACGGCGTGTCGCACACAAATCCCCTCTTGATCAAGGGTCCCGGAGCCGGTGATAGGGAGCCTGGGCACCCCGGCCGGGCTATTTGCGGGTTGCCGACAGGGCCGCCCGGGCACCGCGCAGCGCGGTCGCGTAGTGGGTGATGTCCGGGCGCATCGCCGCGGCCAGTGCGAGATGCTCGACGGCGCCCGGCAGGTCGCCGATCTTGGCGTCGGCCAATCCGAGCCCGAACTGCGCATAGTCGTCGGCGGGGTTGACCGAGACGATCCAGGCGAAACTCCCGGCGGCCTCCGCGAATTGTCCGGAATCGAACTGCGCCCGGGCCAGCGCCTCGCGGACGCTCCGCGACTCCGGCTCAGCCTCCGCGGCGTGCTCGATGAGGGTGACCGCAGCCGCGGGGTTACCCCCTTCGAGAAGCTCGACGCCGCGGATGTACCAGTCATAGACCTCGCCCTGCGGAACCACGTCGGGCGGAGGCGGGGGTAGGTCGTCGTAGGGGCGCCGGACCGGCTCCTCGTCGTACCCGTTTCGGCTGTATTCGGCCACCGGCGATCACTCCTCCCCGCCCGGCCGCAGCGCCGGGGTCGACGCTGTTCACCGGACACCTACGATGCGGCAATGACCGCCGTCGATCACGTGCCGTCCGACCCGTCCATCCCCTCTCCCGGCGGCCTGGTGTTGGCCCCGTTCCGCGCGCTGCGCTACGCGACGGCCGATCCTCGACTACTCGCGCGGCTGCTCAGCCCGCCTTACGACGTCATCGACCCCGATTCGCGCACCGCGCTCGAGGAGGCCGATCCGAACAACTTTGTTCGCCTCATACTCCCACGCGAGGACCGGTCCGGCGGACTCAGCCGCTATCAGCGCGCCGCGCGGACCCTGGCGGAGTGGCAATCAGCCGGTGTACTGGTCACAGATCGTGAGCAAGGGCTGTACGTCTACGAGATGTCCGTCGGTGACCGGATCACCCGCGGGCTGCTCGGAGCGGTCGCCCTGGCGGCCCCGGAGGCCGGCATCATCCTGCCGCACGAGAACACGATGACCGGCACGGTCAGCGACCGGCTGGCGCTCACCGAGGCGACCGAGGCCAATCTCGAGCCGATCTACCTCGTCTACGACGGCGGCGGCGCGGCGTCCACGATCGTGGCCGGCGCCGGCTCCCGTGAGCCGCTGAGCGAGGCCACGACGCCGGACGGGGTCCGCCACCGGCTGTGGTCGGTGACCGACGCGGAGGAGCTTCAGGCGGTCGCCACCGACCTGCTGCCGCGGCACGCGCTCATCGCCGACGGGCACCACCGATACGCCACGTATCTGGCGCACCAGAGCGACCGGCACGCCCGCGGTGCCGGACGGGGACCGTGGGACTTCGGGCTCAGCTACCTGGTGGACGCGACCGCTTTCGGTCCGCAGGTCGAGGCGATCCATCGGGTCATCGCCGGCCTACCGCTCGACCAGGCGGTGTCTCAGGCGTCCGCCGCCTTCACGGTCACCGACCTGCCGCCCGGCCCGGACTCCGCGCTCCAGGCGCTCGCCGCGGCCGACCCCGAGGACAGCGCATTCGTCCTCACCGACGGGACGAGCTGGCATCTGCTCAGCCGACCCGACGATGCCCAGGTCCGGGCCGCCGTCCCCGAGGACCATGCCGCAGCCTGGCGGCAGCTCGACGTGACGGTCGCCCACCGGCTACTGATCGGCCGGCTGTGGAAGCTCGACGACCGGGAGGGGATCGTCGACTTCGAGCACGACCTGCGCGCCGCGGTGGCCCAGGCCCGCGCCGCCGGAGGGACCGCCCTGATCCTCCGCCCCACCCCGGTGGACCAGGTGGCCGCGGTTGCGGCCGCCGGGGAGCGGATGCCCCGCAAGTCGACGTTGTTCACGCCCAAGCCGCGAAGCGGCCTCGTCGTGCGCAGTTACGACGAGTCATAGGCGGCCCCCGCCGCACGCATCCGTCGGGCCCGGCGGACCTCGACCTCGCACCGGCTGACCGGACCGCCGGCGGAACGCCAGAACCGGCGTCGCAGCGCACCCTCGAGCTCGATGAGGTCGCCGGGCCGCCACCGTAGGGATTGCCGCCGGACGCCGCCGACCCAGGTGAGGCAGTCGATCGTGTCGATGCCGGGGCCCGCCCGGGTGCTCGTCGGGCGGCGGACGACCAGTCGCCAGGTCGCGCAGACGTCCCCGCTGGGCATCTCGCGCTCGACGGCCGCCGCGGAGAGCCGGCCGACGAGCCGGACGTCGTTGCGGTGCTCGAACCCCGAGTCGGCGGTAGGCACCTTCCGAACCCGGGGCGTTGCCAGATCGTCGGTGGTGACGTCTTTGGTGGTCATGCAGAAATCCTGGCCGCCGGCGCGCTCCCCGGCGACCCGGTGACACCGGCCTGTGGAGAGCGCGCGCTCCCTGGGGACGGCAGCTTGACAGCCCGCCGAGCGGGGGGCGAGCCGCCCGTGAGCGCAGCGGCCGGCTCAACCCGTCGTCGAGGGTCCGGCCAGATCGAGGTAACGCTGCTCTGCGTCGGTGCTCTCGTCCTCGTCGACGTCACGCACGGCGCCGAACCACCGCAGCGCCTCTTCGGTGCGGCCGGCCCGCTCGAGTGCGTCTGCGTAGGCGTACCAGAGCCGCGGAGTCCACTCGTCGACCGCGGTCGAGTCGAGTTCGGGTCCCTGCAGGGCCAGGAGGGCCGCGTCGGACTGGCCCAGATCGTGCCGCGCGCCGGCCTCGACGATCATCATCTCCACCCGGACCGCCGTGGGGAGTGTGCGCAGTGCGGGCTCCCGGGCCAGCTCCAGCGCGCGCTCGGGCCGGCCGAGCGCCCGCTCGCAGTCCGCGATCATGGGAACCACGCTCACGTCGCCGTTCATGCGCCGCGCCGCGCGCAGCTCGGTGAGCGCCTCCGCCCACTCCCCGGACAGGTACGCCGCGACCCCCACGGCCTCCCGTACCACAGGAAGCCGGCCGCCGATCCGCCGCGCCGCGCGGGCGTGGAGCAGAGCCGCAGCGGGGTCGTCGTCGATCAACCGGGCGGCCGCGGCCAACTGGGCACCGACCCGGTCGGCGACCGGCGGCGACAGGCTCCGCAGCTCCTGACGGACCTCTTTGTCGAGTTCGCGAGCATCCACATCGCCCGGGACCGGCGGATCCGGCACCGTCGCTCCCCGGCGGCTTCCGCCGCGGGCCGGCGCCTCCCGGTCGCGCTCCCCGGACCCGTGGTGACGGGCGCCGCTCTGCCCGGAACGCCCTGCGGACCCGCCCGCGCCACGCCCGGCACGGCGATCACCGCCGCCCGGAGCGGCGAACCCACCGGACCGGCCGGACGGCGCCTGGCCCGAGCCGGGCGGTCCGCCGCTCCGCCGGCGGTCGTTGCGGCCGGGGTCCGGCCGGCCGCGCCCGTTTCCGCGACGCGGGTTCCCGCCGGGTCCACGACGCCCCTGCCCGGGCGATCCTCTGTCGGGCATGTGCTCCTCCGCTACAGACAACAATGGGGGTCACTCACGAATGAGTGACCCCCATTGGGAAGTTGTCCGGCGGCGCCCTACTCTCCCACGAGGTCCCCCTCGCAGTACCATCGGCGCAGAAAGGCTTAGCTTCCGGGTTCGGAATGGGACCGGGCGTTTCCCTTTCGCCATGGCCGCCGTAACTCTATGGAGATGTGGTCATACAACCGCACCTCGGGAACCGCACAGTGGACGCGTAGCAAAGAATTGTTATGTGGCAAGTCCTCGGCCTATTAGTACCGGTCAGCTCCATGCGTTGCCGCACTTCCACATCCGGCCTATCAACCCGATGGTCTAGTCGGGGGCCTTACTCCACAAAGGGATGGGAGACCTCATCTTGAAGCAGGCTTCCCGCTTAGATGCTTTCAGCGGTTATCCCTACCGAACGTAGCTAACCAGCAGTGCCGTTGGCACGACAACTGGCACACCAGAGGTTCGTCCGTCCCGGTCCTCTCGTACTAGGGACAGCCCTTCTCAAGTCTCCTGCGCGCGCGGCGGATAGGGACCGAACTGTCTCACGACGTTCTAAACCCAGCTCGCGTACCGCTTTAATGGGCGAACAGCCCAACCCTTGGGACCTACTCCAGCCCCAGGATGCGACGAGCCGACATCGAGGTGCCAAACCATCCCGTCGATATGGACTCTTGGGGAAGATCAGCCTGTTATCCCCGGGGTACCTTTTATCCGTTGAGCGACACCGCTTCCACTTGCCGGTGCCGGATCACTAGTCCCAGCTTTCGCTCCTGCTCGACGTGTCAGTCTCACAGTCAAGCTCCCTTGTGCACTTGCACTCAACACCTGGTTGCCGACCAGGCTGAGGGAACCTTTGGGCGCCTCCGTTACTCTTTAGGAGGCAACCGCCCCAGTTAAACTACCCACCTGACACTGTCCCTGATCCGGATCACGGACCGAGGTTAGACATCCAGTTCGACCAGAGTGGTATTTCAACGTTGACTCCACCGACACTAGCGTGCCGATTTCATAGTCTCCCACCTATCCTACACAAGCCGAACCGAACACCAATATCAAGCTGTAGTGAAGGTCCCGGGGTCTTTCCGTCCTGCCGCGCGTAACGAGCATCTTTACTCGTAGTGCAATTTCGCCGAGTCTGTGGTTGAGACAGTGGAGAAGTCGTTACGCCATTCGTGCAGGTCGGAACTTACCCGACAAGGAATTTCGCTACCTTAGGATGGTTATAGTTACCACCGCCGTTTACTGGCGCTTGAGTTCTGAGCTTCGCCCCGAAGGACTAACCCGTCCCCTTAACGTTCCAGCACCGGGCAGGCGTCAGTCCGTATACATCGTCTTGCGACTTCGCACGGACCTGTGTTTTTAGTAAACAGTCGCTTCTCCCTGGTCTCTGCGGCCAGCTCACGCTCCGGAGGAAAACTCCTTCACGCACTCTGGCCCCCCTTCTCCCAAAGTTACGGGGGCATTTTGCCGAGTTCCTTAACCACAGTTCACTCGATCGCCTTGGTATTCTCTACCTGACCACCTGAGTCGGTTTGGGGTACGGGCCGCTCAGAGCTCGCTAGAGGCTTTTCTTGACAGCATAGGATCATCCCATTTCGCCTCATTCGGCTATGCATCAGGTCTCAGGCACGTGTGGTGCGGATTTGCCTACACCACGCCCTACACCCTTACACCGGTACTACCACTCACCGGCGGGACTGCCTTCCTGCGTCACCCCATCGCTTACCTAATACCAGTCTGGGTCGCGCGTTCCGCGCCGTGCCTCCTCGAAAGGAGACCAGCACTTCGGGCACTTAGCATCGCTAGGTTCGGTATGGGCGCTCTTTTGCGGGTACGGGAATATCAACCCGTTGTCCATCGACTACGCCTGTCGGCCTCGCCTTAGGTCCCGACTTACCCTGGGCGGATTAGCCTGGCCCAGGAACCCTTGGTCATTCGGCGGGGGAGTTTCTCACTCCCCTTTCGCTACTCATGCCTGCATTCTCACTCGTACGGCATCCACGGCTAGGTCACCCTGCCGCTTCGCTCGCCGTACGACGCTCCCCTACCCATCCACGCGCCTGGCCGGACACACGAGGTGTACGACAGGCTGATGCGCGAATGTCACAGCTTCGGCGGTGTGCTTGAGCCCCGCTACATTGTCGGCGCGGAATCACTTGACCAGTGAGCTATTACGCACTCTTTCAAGGGTGGCTGCTTCTAAGCCAACCTCCTGGTTGTCTCGGCGACTCCACATCCTTTTCCACTTAGCACACGCTTAGGGGCCTTAGCTGGTGATCTGGGCTGTTTCCCTCTCGACTACGAAGCTTATCCCCCGCAGTCTCACTGCCGCGCTCTCACTTACCGGCATTCGGAGTTTGGTTGACTTTGGTAAGCTTGTGGGCCCCCTAGGCCATCCAGTGCTCTACCTCCGGCAAGAAACGCGCGACGCTGCACCTAAATGCATTTCGGGGAGAACCAGCTATCACCGAGTTTGATTGGCCTTTCACCCCTACCCACAGCTCATCCCCCAGGTTTTCAACCCTGGTGGGTTCGGTCCTCCACGCGGTCTTACCCGCGCTTCAACCTGGCCATGGGTAGATCACTCGGCTTCGGGTCTAGAGCACGCGACTGTGTCGCCCTATTTGGACTCGCTTTCGCTACGGCTGCCCCTCACGGGTTAACCTCGCCACGTACCGCTAACTCGCAGGCTCATTCTTCAAAAGGCACGCAGTTACGACCAGTCACAAGGACTGGCTACGCTTCCACGGCTTGTAGGCACACGGTTTCAGGTACTATTT
>CAWINQ010000001.1:1047500-1322699 GCA_963837545.1 uncultured Actinomycetota bacterium
CAATGAGCAGCATGATCTGCACCGCCGAGCAAAACTTCTGCTCGCCGGCATTTCAAAGGAACCGTCAGTAAGTGTGGCCGGACTGCGTCCGGTCACCCCTATGACGGGGTTGTTGTGCTGGCACTAACTTTCGGCACGCTGTTGAGTTCTCAAGGGACGGACGCGCACCATCAACAGCCTTTCGGCCGTCTCCGGGGCAACTGTTTCAGGCTAGTTGGTCGGGCGCAGGGTGTCAAACCCGGCCCAGTCGATCCATATTGGTAGCGATCGACCAACACTTTCGTGCTGCCTTCAGCCTAGTGCATGTCGCCTGAGTGCCTTCCCGCAGGTGCTCCGGGCGGTGTTCCCGGCGACGAACAGAACATTACGGTCCCGTGGCCCGCCAGTCAAATCGCCGGTCGGACGGGCCTGTTGCCGTCGGTCCGGCCGGTGGATCGCTGTCCGAGGCCCGATCCGTTCGGCCGGCCGCGCGGCCCTCAGGCGGTGAGCCGGGCGGCCTGCCGCCGACCGACCTGGACCACGCGTCCGATCAGGTCGGCACGGGGCAGGTCGAGGGTGTGCGGGTCGACCCGCTCCCCGTCCAGGCGCACCGCACCGTCGGCCAGCTGGCGCCGGGCCTGGGAGGTCGAGGAGACGAGCCCGGCGGCGCGCAGCACGGCCGGCAGGTGCACCGGGTCGCCGTCCGGCAGGCGCACCTCCGGCACGTCGCTCGGGACCTCCCGGCGGCGGAACACCCGGTCGAAGGCGGCCTCGGCCCGTTCGGCGGCCGGGTCGGGGTGGTAGAGCGCGACGATGGCGCGCGCGACCCGCCGTTTCGCGGCGTTCGCCGCTGGTCCGCCCTCGGCGACCGCCCGTCCGATCTCGGCGACGTCGTCCGGCGGGAGGTCGGTGCCCAGGGTCGCGTAGCGCGTGACCAGCGAGTCCGGGATCGACATGAGCTTCCCGAACTGCTCGCCCGCCGGTTCGGTGATGGCCACGTAGTTGCCGAGCGACTTGCTCATCTTCTGCACGCCGTCCAGACCCTCGAGCAGCGGCAGCGTCAGCACCACCTGCTGCACCTGGCCGTGTGCGCGTTGCAGGTCCCGCCCGACGAGCAGGTTGTAGGTCTGGTCGGTGCCGCCCAGTTCGAGATCGGCCTCGATCGCGACGGAGTCGTACCCCTGCAGGAACGGGTAGAGGAACTCCGACAGCGAGATCGGCTGGTGCGCGGCGAACCGTTTGGCGAAGTCGTCCCGCTCGAGCAGCTGCGCCACCGTGAGCACCGAGGTCTCCCGGACCACGTCGGCCAGGGTCATGCCGGCCAGCCACTCGCTGTTGCGCCGTACCTCGATGCGGTCCGGATCCAGGACCCGCATCAGCTGGTCGAGGTAGGTCGCCGCGTTGGCCTCGGTCTGCGCTGCGGTCAGCTGCTTGCGGGTGGCCGACTGACCGCTCGGGTCGCCGACCATCCCGGTGAAGTCGCCGACGACCAGGACGACGACGTGCCCGAGATCCTGGAACTGCCGCAGCTTGCGCAGCACCACGGCGTGCCCGATCGTCAGCTCCGTCCCGGACGGGTCGATGCCGTGCTTCACCCGCAGCGGCCGGCCGTCGCGGTCGGCGACGGCCAGCTTCTCCGCCAGCCCGCCGTCCGGGAGGATCTGCGCGGCACCGGCGGCGAGCCGGCGGTGGGCCTCCTCGAGACGGCTCGGCAGGGACGGCCCTGGGGTCGGGTCGCTCACGGGTCCTCCTCGGTCGTTCCGCCGCCGGCTGCCAGGCGACGGACAGTCTGCCCCATCACATCAGCCGGCCGGCCGCGGCGGGACCGCGGGCGGGGGGCCGGCCGGTAGTCGGTGACGGTCGGCTCACCGGAGATCCAGAACCGCCACGGCCAGTCCGCCGCGGCCCGGATACCGACCCGCGGTCCGGTCCGGACGAGTCCGTCCGCGCCCCGTCCGCGGTGCTGCAGCCGGATCGGGACCCCCGGGGCGATCAGGTCGAGTCCCGAGTCGGCGCCGGTCAGGCCGAGTACGCCGGCGAGCCGCGCGGGACCGCGGGCCAGGTCGCGGTCCGTGCGGGCGGCCGGGCGCCGGACCCGCGCGAGCTCACGCCCGGCGACGACCTCACCGGCCCGCAGCAACACGGCCGCCGCGACCCCGTCGGCGTCGCAGACGATGTTGGCGCACCAGTGCATCCCGTAGGTGAAGTAGACATAGAGGTGGCCGGGCGGTCCGAACATCACCGCCGTGCGGGTGGTCGGGCCCCGGTAGGCGTGCGATGCGGGGTCACGGCGGCCGGCGTAGGCCTCGACCTCGGTGAGCCGCACCGCGACGGTGCCGTCCGCCGACTGCGCGGTGACCACCGCTCCCAGCAGGTCGCGCGCGACCGCGAGCACCGGCCGGGCGAGCCGGCGCCTCCCCCATCGCGTCAGGTCCGCTCACCCCGCGCCCAGGAGGCGTGCCGGTGGGCCGTGTCGGCCAGCTCGGCCAGCTGCTCGGCGACCCGCTCCGGCGCCGTACCGCCCACCGCGGACCGGGCCCGCAGCGCGCCGCCGACACTGAGCACGGACCGCACCTGCGGGGTGAGCCTCGGGTCGACCCCGGCCAGCTGGTCGTCGTCGGCCTCCCACAGCTCGCACCCATGCTGGTCGCACCAGCGGACCAGCGCACCGGCGATCTCGTGGGCGTCCCGGAACGGCACCCGCTGCCGGACGAGCCATTCGGCCACGTCGGTGGCGAGGGCGTGACCCTCCGGGGCGGACGCGGCGAGCCGGTCGGCGTCGACGGTCATCGTCGAGATGAGACCGGCGAGGGCCGGCAGGACGAGCAGCAACTGCTCGACGGTGTCGAACGCCGGCTCCTTGTCCTCCTGCAGGTCGCGGTCGTAGGCGAGCGGCAGGCCCTTCAGCGTGGCGAGCAGGCCGGTGAGGTTGCCGATGAGCCGGCCCGACTTGCCGCGGGCCAGTTCGCCGACGTCGGGGTTCTTCTTCTGCGGCATGATCGAGGAGCCGGTCGCGTAGGCGTCGTCCAGCTCGATCCAACGGAACTCCCGACTGGCCCACAGGCAGATCTCCTCCCCGATCCGGGAGAGATGCACACCGAGCAGGGCGCCGGCGAAGAGGAACTCGGCGACGAAGTCACGATCGGAGACCGCGTCGATCGAGTTGCCGGCCGAGCCGGTGAACCCCAGCTCGGCGGCCGTGGCGGCCGGGTCGAGCGGCAGCGAGGACCCGGCGAGCGCGCCGGCGCCGAGGGGCGAGATCGCGGCGCGGCGGTCCCAGTCGACCAGCCGGTCCACGTCGCGGGCCAGGGAGTGGACGTGGGCGAGCAGGTGGTGGGCGAAGAGCACCGGCTGGGCGTGCTGCAGGTGCGTCATGCCCGGCGCGGGCACGGTCCGGTGCAGCTCGGCCTTCGCCACCAGGGCGGTCTCCAGCTCGGCGACCTGCGCGGCGATCCGGCGGGCCGCGTCGCGCAGGTAGAGCCGGAGATCGGTGGCCACCTGGTCGTTGCGGCTGCGCCCGGCCCGCAGCTTTCCGCCGAGGGCCCCGAGACGCTCCAGCAGGCCGCGTTCGAGGGCGGTGTGCACGTCCTCGTCCTCGACGGTCGGCCGGAACTCGCCGCCGCGCACCGCCGCGCCGAGGTCGTCGAGCGCGTCGAGCATCCGGGCCAGCTCGTCGTCGTCGAGCAGGCCGGCGCGGTGTAGCACCCGGGCATGCGCCTTGGACGCCGCCAGGTCGTACGGCGCCAGCCGCCAGTCGAACTGCACCGACAGGGACAGCTGGGCCAGCGCATCGGCCGGCCCGCCGGTGAATCGACCGCCCCACAGCCGGGCGGAGCCACCGGTTCCGGGCGAGCTCGCGGAGTCGACGGGTGCGTCAGACAACCTCGGGCCCTCCCACGTCGCCCCCGCCCGGAGCGGTGAGGCGCTGCTCCCGCCGGGCGGCGATCTTGCTGGGCAGCCCCCACAGCTCCACGAAACCCTTGGCCAGCCGCTGGTCGAACGTGTCGCCGGAGTCGTAGGTCGCCAGGCTGTAGTCGTAGAGCGAGCGCTCACTGCGCCGGCCGGTGACCACCGCGCGGCCGCCGTGCAGCGTCAACCGCACGTCGCCGTGGACCTGCTCGTTGGCCGAGTCGATCACGGCGTCCAGCGCCCGCTTCAGCGGCGAGAACCACAGCCCGTCGTAGACCAGCTCGGCCCAGCGCTGGTCGACGGTGCGCTTGAACCGGGCGAGGTCACGCTCGACGGTGACGTTCTCCAGCTCCTGGTGCGCGGTGATCAGCGCGACCGCGCCGGGGCACTCGTAGACCTCGCGGCTCTTGATGCCGACGAGCCGGTCCTCGACCATGTCGATGCGACCGACCCCCTGCGCGCCGGCCCGCCGGTTGAGCTCCTCGATCGCCTGCAGCACCGTGACCGGATGGCCGTCGATCGCCACCGGGCGACCCTGCTCGAAGGTGATCACGACCTCGTCGGCCTCGCGGGGCACCGAGGGATCGGCGGTGTAGGAGTAGACGTCCTCGGTCGGGGCGTTCCAGATGTCCTCCAGGAACCCGGTCTCGACCGCGCGACCCCATACGTTCTGGTCGATCGAGTACGGCGACTTCTTCGTGACGTCGACGGGTAGCCCCTTTTCCTCGGCGAAGGCGATCGCCTTGTCCCGGGTCATGCCGGAGTCGCGCACCGGCGCCAGCACCTCGAGATCCGGCGCCAGCGCGCCGATGCCGACCTCGAACCGCACCTGGTCGTTGCCCTTGCCGGTGCAGCCGTGGGCGATCGCGCCGGCGCCGTACCGACGCGCGGCCACCACCATGTGCTTGACGATGACCGGCCGGGACAGCGCGGACAACAGCGGGTAGCGGTCCATGTAGAGGGCGTTCGCCTTCAACGCCGGCAGGCAGTACTCGTCGGCGTACTCGTCGCGCATGTCGGCGACGACCGCCTCGACGGCGCCGCACTTCAGGGCGCGGTCGCGGATCGCGTCGAGCTCCTCGCCGCCCTGCCCGACGTCGCCGGCGACGGCGATCACCTCGGCCCCGGTCTCGGCGGTGATCCAGCCGATCGCGACCGAGGTGTCCAGCCCGCCTGAATAGGCGAGGACGACCCGCTTGCTCGTGCTCACGTGTGCTCCTTCGTGGTTTCCGGTCCTTGGGAAAGGCGGCGCAACAGGTCGGCGAGCCCGGCGCCGCCGAGTCGCTCGCGGGCGATGACGAGGACGGTGTCGTCCCCGGCCACGGTGCCCACGACGTCGGGAAGCCCGGCGCGGTCGAGCGCCGAGGCGAGGAAGTGCGCCGCGCCGGGCGGCGTGCGCAGGACGGCGAGGTTTCCGCTGGAGTCGACGGCGACCAGCAGCTCGGCCAGCCGGCGGGCCAGCAACGCCGGGTCCGGCCCGGTCAGCGCCCGGATCGGCACCGGCACGCCGTCCTCGGGTACGACGTAGGCCGGCGCACCGCCGTCCGGCCCGCGCAGCTTCACCGCGCCGAGCTCCTCCAGGTCGCGGGAGAGCGTCGCCTGGGTGACGGCGACACCGTCCTCGGCGAGCAGCCGGACCAGCTCGGACTGCGAGCGCACCGGCCGGCGCGCCACGACGTCGACGATGCGGGCGTGCCGGGCCGCCTTGGTCAGCACCGACGCCGCGGTCTTGGTGGTCATGAGCGCGCACCCCCCGCCGTGCCCGCCGCAACCCCCGCAACCCCCGCAACAAACGCACTAGTAGTGCGAAACGGTGGGCCGGACCGGCGTGTCGCGCACCCAAACGCACTAGTAGTGCGTTTGTTCGCGGCGGCGGAGGACGTGGTCATGAGCGCTCCAGGAGCCAGGCCAGCAGGGCCTTCTGGGCATGCAGGCGGTTCTCCGCCTCGTCCCACACCGCGCTCGCCGGGCCGTCGATCACACTCGCCGCGATCTCCTTGCCCCGGTACGCCGGCAGACAGTGCAGCACGATCGCCGTGTCGGCGGCCCGGGCCAGGGCCGCCTCGTCGACGGCGTAGGGCACGAACGGGGCGGACCGCGCGTCGGCCTCGCCCTCCTGGCCCATCGACACCCAGCAGTCGGTGGCAAGTACGTCGGCGCCGTCGACGGCGGCCTGCGGATCGCGCACCGGCAACACCGTGCCGCCCGTCGCCGCGCCGATCTTCTGCGCGACGGCGACGATCGCCGGATCCGGCTCGTAGCCCTCGGGGGAGCCGATCCGGATGTGCATCCCGGCCGCTGCACCGGCGAGCAGGTAGCTGTGCGCCATGTTGTTGGCGCCGTCACCGAGATAGGTCAGGGTGAGTCCGGCCAGCCGCCCGAACCGCTCCCGCACGGTCTGCAGGTCGGCGAGCAACTGGCACGGGTGGAACGTGTCGGTCAGGGCGTTGACCACCGGCACCCGGCTGACCCGCGCCATCGCCTCGATGCGGTCCTGGCCGAAGGTTCGCCACACGATCGCGGCGCACTGCCGGTCGAGCACCCGGGCGACGTCCTCGACCGGCTCGCCCCGGCCGAGCTGGGTCGACTGCGCGTCGATGACCAGCGGGTAGCCGCCCAGTTCCGCGATGCCGTTGGAGAACGACACCCGGGTCCGGGTGGACGGCTTGTCGAAGATGACCGCGACCGACCGCGGCCCAGCCAGCGGATGGTGGTCGAAGCGCTCCCGCTTCATCAGGTCGGCGAGGTCGAGGACCTCGGTGAGCTGGTCCGGGCTCAGGTCGTCGTCGCGCAGGAAATGGCGGGGCATCAGGCGGCCACCTCCGTCAGCGCGGCACCCAGCGCCGCGACACCGGTGTCGATCTCCTCGCGGCTGATGACCAGTGCGGGCGCCAGCCGGACGACGTCCGGCGCGACCGCGTTGACCAACGCGCCGTGAGGGGCTGCCGCCGCCTCGACCTGCTTGGCCACCGGTGCGGTCAGCACCACCGCGCGCCACATGCCGATGCCGCGCACGTGGTCGACGAGCGGGTCGTCCAGCGCGGCGACGGCGCCGGCGAGGTGGTCGCCGCGCACGCGGGCGCTGTCGAGCAGGCCCTCTTCTTCGATGGTGTCGAGTACGGCGAGCGCGGCGGCGCAGGACACCGGGTTGCCGCCGAACGTCGTGCCGTGGTCGCCCGGCTGCAGCGCCCGGCCGGCCGCGCCGCGGGCGACGCAGGCGCCGATCGGCAGTCCGCCGCCGAGACCCTTGGCCAGCGTCACCACGTCGGCCTCGACGCCCGGTGCGACCACCTGGTGGCTGAACCACGCACCGGCCCGTCCGACGCCGCCCTGCACCTCGTCGAGGACCAGCAGCGCGCCGGTCCGGTCGCAGGCGGCGCGCGCGGCCTCCAGATATCCCTCCGGTGCCGGGATGACCCCGGCCTCGCCCAGCACCGGTTCGAGGATCACCGCCGCCGTGTCGTCGGTCACGGCGCGCGCGAGCGCGTCGGCGTCGCCGTAGGGCACGAAGGTGACGTCCGGGAGCAGCGGGGCGAACGGCGCCCGCTTGGCCGGCTGGCCGGTCACGGAGAGCGCACCCAGGGTGCGGCCGTGGAAGCCGCCCTCGGCGGCCACGATCCGCACCCGGTCGGGGTGGTGCCGGCGGACGACCTTGATCGCCGCCTCGACCGCCTCGGCGCCGGAGTTGCACAGGAACACCCGGGCGTCGGGGGCGAGCAGCGCGCTGAGCCGCTCACCCAGCTGCAGCGCCGGCAGATTGAGGACGAGGTTGGACGTGTGCGCCAGCTCGCCGACCTGCCGGCTGACGGCCTCGACGACGGCCGGATGGGCGTGCCCGAGCGCGCTCACCGCGATGCCGGCGTAGAGGTCGACGTACTCGGTGCCGTCGACGTCCCACACCCGGGCGCCCTTGCCGCGTTCGAGCGCCAGTGGCGGCGTGCCGTAGTTGTCCATGAACGCCGCCTGCCAGCGGGCCTGCAGCTCCGCCTCACTCATTCCGCCGTCTCCTCGTCGGGCAGGACCATCGTTCCCACTCCCTCGTCGGTGAAGACCTCGAGCAACAGGGCATGCGGCACGCGGCCGTCGAGCACGTGCGCCTGGGGCACACCGCCCTGGACCGCGCGCAGGCAGGCCTCCATCTTGGGCACCATCCCGGCCGACAGCGTCGGCAGCAGGTCGGCGAGCACCTTCGCCCGGATGTCGCTGATGATCTCGTCGGTGGCCGGCCAGTCGGCGTAGAGACCCTCGACGTCGGTGAGGACGACGAGCTTCTGCGCCTGCAGCGCCACCGCGAGCGCCGCCGCGGCGGTGTCGGCGTTGACGTTGTAGAGCTCGCCGTCGCGGCCGCGGGCGACCGTCGCGACGACCGGGATCCGCCCGTCGTCGAGCAGGCTGTGCACCGCACCGGGGTCGACCTCGACGACGTCGCCGACCGAGCCGAGGTCGACCGGTTGGCCGTCCACGACCGCGGTACGGCGTTCCGCGGTCAGCAGTCCCGCGTCCTCGCCGGACAGGCCGACGCCGAAGGTGCCGTGCTCGTTCATCCCGCCGACGACCTCGCGGTTGACCTGGCCGACCAGCACCATCCGCACCACCTCCATGGCCTCGGGGGTGGTGACCCGCAGCCCGGCGCGGAACTCCGACGGGATGCCCAGCCGGTCCAGGTGCGCGGTGATCTGCGGGCCGCCGCCGTGGACCACGACCGGCCGGAGGCCGGCGTAACGGAGGAAGACGATGTCCTGGGCGAAGGCCTGGCGCAACGAGTCGTCGGCCATCGCGTGCCCGCCGTACTTCACGACGACCACCGCGCCGTGGAACCGCTCCAGCCACGGCAGCGCCTCGACCAGGGTGGCGGCCTTCGCCAGCGCGCCGGCATGCCGGGTCATGAGCTGTACGCCGAGTTCTCGCGCACGTAGCCCTCCGTGAGGTCGGTGGTCCATACCGTCGCCTGCGCCGTACCGGCGTGCAGGTCGATCAGGACCGTGACGTCGGGTCCGCTGAGGTCCACCAGATCGCGGTCGTCGCCGGCCGCGCCGGACCGGCACACCTGGACGCCGTTCATCGCCACGTCGATCGCGTCCGGCTCGAAGGCCGCGGTGGTGGTCCCGGCAGCCGCCAGCACGCGGCCCCAGTTGGGGTCGTTGCCGTAGAGGGCGCACTTGAGCAGCGCGCTGCGGGCCACGGCGCGCCCGACCTCGACCGCGTCGTCCTCGGTGGCCGCACCGGCCACCGTGATCGCGATCTTCTTCGTCGACCCTTCGACGTCGGCGAGCAGCGCCATGGTCAACGCCCGGCAGACGTCGTGCACGGCGGCGGCGAATTCGTCGTACGACGGGGTGCGGCCGGATGCGCCACTGGCCAGGAGCAGCACGGTGTCGTTGGTGGACAGGCAGCCGTCGGCGTCGAGCCGGTCGAACGTGGCCGCCGTCGCCTCCCGCAGGGCTCTGTCCACTGTGGACGGATCGACGTCGGCGTCGGTGGTCAGCACGCACAGCATCGTGGCCAGCGCCGGCGCCAGCATCCCGGCGCCCTTGGCCATCCCGCCGACGGTCCAGCCGTCGCCGCCGGCCTGCGCCGTCTTGGCCACGGTGTCGGTGGTCATGATCGCGTGGGCGGCGTCGTCGGCGCCCTCCCGGGACAGGGCGCCGGCCGCCTTGCCGACACCGGCCAGGAGTGCCTCGGTCGGCAACCGGACGCCGATCAGCCCGGTCGAGCAGACGGCGACGTCGAGCGCGCCGATGCCGAGCGCGTCGGCGGTCTGCTCGGCGGTGGCGTGGGTGTCGGCGAAACCGTCCGGGCCGGTGCAGGCGTTGGCTCCCCCGGAGTTGAGGACCACCGCGCGCAGCCGGCCGGTGGTGAGAACCTGCTGCGACCACACCACCGGCGCGGCCTGCACCCGGTTGGTCGTGAAGACGCCGGCCGCCGCATCGGACGGCCCGTCGTTGACGACGAGCGCGACATCCAGCGCACCTGAGGGCTTCAACCCCGCGGCGACTCCGGCGGCGCGGAACCCGGCCGCGGCGGTGACACTCATTCGGATGCTCCGGTTCTCACGGGGCGACACCGTTGGCGGACAGCCCCGCGGTCTCGGGCAGGCCGAGCACCAGGTTGGCGTTCTGCACCGCCTGGCCCGCGGCCCCCTTGCCGAGGTTGTCGATCGCGGAGACGACGACGACCCGGCCCGAATCGAGGTCCACAGTGGACTGCATTTGGCAGGAGTTGGAGCCCGACGTCCCCGCGGTGTGCGGCCACAGGCCCTCGGCGAGCACGTGCACGAACGGCTCGGCCGCGTAGCTCTCCTGCAGCGCCTCGCGCACCTGCGCGGCGCCGACGCCGGGCCGCGGGCGGGCGGTGACGGTGGCGAGGATGCCGCGCGGCATCGGTGCGAGGACCGGGGTCAGCGACAGCGAGCGGGCACCGCTCGCCTGCTTGATCTCCGGCACGTGCTGGTGGCCCCCGACCTTGTACGGCGACAGGTCGCCCATCACCTCGCTGCCGAGCAGGGTGGGCTTGCTCCCCCGGCCGGCGCCCGACGTCCCGGATGCGGCGACGACCACGACGTCGTCCGGCTCGACGAGACCACCGGAGATCAGTGGGGCGAGCGCCAGGATGACCGAGACCGCGTAGCAGCCGGTGTTGGCGATCCGGGACTGCGTGGCGATGCGGGACCGCTGACCGGGCAGCTCCGGGCACCCGTAGGTCCACGCCCCGGCGTACTCCCCGCCGTAGTACGCGGCCCAGGCCGCGGCGTCGGTCAACCGGTGGTCGGCGCCGAGGTCGACGATCGCGACGCCCGGGGGCAGTGTGGCGGCCAGCCCGGCCGACTGGCCGTGCGGCAGGGCCAGGAAGACGAGATCGGCCGGCGACAGCGCCTCCGGCGTGGTGTCGGCCAGCACCCGGTCGGCGAGCCCGGGCAGCTGTGGATGGACCGCGCCGAGGGGCTGCCCCGCGCTGCCGTGCGCGGTCACCGCACCGAGCTCGAGCTCGGGGTGCGCCTCGACGAGCCGGAGCAGCTCACCACCGGCGTACCCGCTGGCACCGGCGACCGCGACCGTGACACCCATGCGGATGATTATTCAGGCAGACGGGATCCTATGCAAAACGAGTTCCCCCGCGCCCCCCTCGTTTTGCTTGAACGTCACGTTCAAGCCATCTAGCGACTTGAACGTGACGTTCAAGCAAAACGACGGCGGGGGCGAGCACGGGTGCGCGCGCCGCCGGCGGCCGGTCAGGCGCGCAGCACCGCCCCGGTACGCCGGGCGGCCTCGGCGACGGCGGCGTCACGCAGCGCGGTCGCCTCATCCGCGGTGAGGGTGCGGTCCGGCGCCCGGAACCGCAGCGTGTAGGCGAGGCTCCGGCGCCCCTCCCCCACCTGCGGCCCGGAGAACACGTCGAAGAGCCGCACGTCCTCAAGCAGGTCGCCGGCGCCGGCCCGCAGCGCGGCCTCGACCTGCGCCGCCGGGACGCCGGCGTCGACGACGAGGGCCACGTCGCGGGTGGCCGGCGGGTACGGCGACACCCGGGGCGCGGACGGCTCGGCGCCGGCGGCGTCGAGAACGGCGCCGAGGTCGATCTCGGCCGCGGCGGTCCGGGTCGGGAGTTCGAGGGCCTCGCAAACGCCCGGGTGCAGTTCCCCGGCATGTCCCACGACGAGGTCGCCGTCCGGGCCCGCCACCACGAGCTCGGCGCACCGGCCGGGGTGCCACGGCGGTCGCCGTCGGGCGCGGACGTCGCTCTGCGCGCCGGCCGCGGCGATCGCCAGGCGAGCCACCTCGACCGCGTCGGCCCAGGACGCCGCCCGGCCGGGGCCCCACCATCCGGCCGGCTCCACCCGGCCGGCCAGGGCCACCGCGAGGTGCTCCCGCTGGACCGGCAGCGCCGCGTCGAGCCCGGCGAGTTGGACCGGGTCGGGCCGCCGGGCGCCGGGCAGCACCGGGGCCGGCGGACGCCCGCCGGCCGGCTCGGTGAAGACCGTGCCGGTCTCGTAGAGGGCGAGGTCCTCCGCGCCTCGGCCGAGGTTGCGGACCAGGGTGGCCAGCAGTCCGGGCAGCAGCGCCGAGCGCAGGTAGGGCTGCTCGGCCGAGATGGGGTTGGCCAGCCGCACCAGCCGGCGCCGCGGGTCGTCCGCGGGAATGCCCATCGCGTCCAGCACCTCGGCGGACTGGAACGACATCGACGGCGTCTCGACGAAGCCGTGGTCGGCGACGACGCGGGACACCGCGCGGCGTCGGCGTTGCCGAGCAGTCAGCCCGTGGCCGGCGTTCGCGGCCGGCAGCACCGGCGGGATCGCGTCGTAGCCCTCGAGCCGGGCCACCTCCTCGGCGAGGTCGGGCGCCTCGAGCAGGTCCGCCCGCCACGACGGGGGCGTGACCTCGAGGACCTCGAGGTCGTCCCGGACGGCGCAGCCGACCTGGCCGAGCCGGCGGGTGACCGTGTCGGTCGGATAGGGGACGCCGACCAGCCGGCCGATCGCGGCCGGATCGACCCGGACCGGCTCGGGCGGGCGGACCGCCCCGACGTCGGTGACCACGTCCTCGGCGGTGCCGCCGCCGTACTCGACGAGCAGCCGGGAGGCGAGCTCGATGGCCGCCGGTCCCAGCTGCGGGTCAACGCCGCGCTCGAACCGCCGGCCGGCCTCGGACAGCAGCGCGTGCCGGCGTACCGAACGGCTCGTCGTCCGTGGGTCGAAGTGTGCGGCCTCGAGCAGCAGCTCGGTGGTGGCCGCGGAGACCTCGCTGTCGGCGCCGCCCATCACCCCGGCGATGCCCTGTACCCGCTTGGCGTCGGTGATCAGCAGGTCGTCACCGACCGCGAGGTCGCGGGACACCCCGTCGAGCGTGGTCAGCGTGTCGCCCGCGACCGCCCGGCGAACGGTGATCGGCTCGGCCAGCTTGGCCCGGTCGTAGGCGTGCATCGGCTGCCCGAGCAGCAGCATCACGTAGTTGGTGACGTCGACCGCCAGCGAGATCGGCCGCATGCCGCACTTGGCCAGCCGCGACTGCAGCCACAGCGGGCTCGGCGCCGTCGGGTCGAAGCCGCGGATCACCCGGGCGCAAAAGCGGTCGCAAGCCCCGTCGGCGAGGACGTCGTCGGCCAACCGCACCGGGAAGCCGCTCTCGGCGCCGACCGCGGCGTCGATCCGGACGTCGGCGGGGTCGTCGAAAGCCTGGTCCTTCACCGCGGCCAGCTCGCGGCCGAGCCCGCGGACCGACAGCTGGTAGCCGCGATCGGGGGTCGGCTCGGTGAGCAGCACCGCGTCGTGCAGGCCGAGCAGCGCGACGGCGTCACCGCCGACCGGCGCGTCCGGCGGGAGCACGAGGATCCCGCTGTGCTCCTCGCCGAGCCCGAGCTCGCGCGCGGAGCAGATCATCCCGTCCGAGAGGTGCCCGTAGGTCTTGCGGGCGGCGATCCGGAAGTCGCCGGGGAGCACGGCGCCGGGCGTCGCGACCACGACGCGGTCGCCGACGGCGAAGTTGGTGGCACCGCAGACGATCCCGCGTACGGCCTCCGGCGAGTCCGCGGTGGATAGCCGCACCTGGCAGTAGCGGATCGGCTTCGCGAAGCCGGTGAGGTCCTCGCTCTGCTCCACCTCGCCGACGACGAGACCGTCGACGTCGGCGGGCCCGGTCACGTGGAACTCCTCGACCTCGACGCCGGCACGGGTCAGCCGGTCGGCGACGTCGGCCGCGGATTCGCCGTGCAGCGACGGCACGGCCTCGACCAGCCAGGACAGCGGGACCCGCATTACGCCTCCAGCCCGAAGTGGCGGGTGAACCGGACGTCGCCCTCGGCGAACTCGCGCAGGTCGGCCACGCCGTACCGGCCCATCATCGTGCGGTCGATGCCCATCCCGAACGCGAACCCGGTGTAGACCTCGGGGTCGATGCCGGCGGCGCGCAGCACGTTGGGGTGCACCATGCCGCAGCCACCCCATTCCACCCAGCGCGGGCCGCCCTTGGCCTGCGGATGCCAGAGGTCGGCCTCCGCGCTCGGTTCGGTGAACGGGAAGTAGTGCGGTCGCAGCCGGGTCCGCGCGTCGTCGCCGAACATCCCCTGGGCGAGCCGGTCCAGCGTGCCGCGCAGATGCCCCATCGTCAGGCCCCGGTCGACCGCGAGTCCCTCGAGCTGCGCGAAGACCGGCAGGTGCGTGGCGTCGAACGGGTCGTCGCGGTAGGCCCGGCCCGGCACGACGACGTAGACCGGCGGCGTGCGGGTGAGCAGGGTGCGCAGCTGCACCGGTGAGGTGTGGGTGCGCAGCACCACGCCGTTCTCGGGCGGGTCGAGGAAGAGGGTGTCGTGCAGGCCGCGGGCGGGGTGGTCGCGCAGGAAGTTCAGTCCGTCGAAGTTGAACCACTCGGTCTCGGCCTCCGGGCCTTCGGCGACCTCGTAGCCCATCGCGACGAAGATGTCGGCCATCCGTTCGGCGCCGGTCGTCACCGGGTGCCGGGCCCCCACCGGCCGCCGGTCGGTGGGCAGGGTGACGTCGACGGCCTCCTCGCGGAGCACCCGCTCCTCCCGCTCGGCGGTGAGGGCGCCGCGGCGGGCGTCGAAGGCGGTCTGCACCGCCGTACGCGCCTCGTTGACGTGCCGGCCGGCGTCGGCGCGGGCCTGCGGCGGCAGCGCGCCGATCTCGCGGCGGGCGAGCAGGATCGGCGACCGGTCACCGAGGTGCGGCGCCTTCAGCGCGGTGAGCTCGTCGAGGTCCGCGGCATCAGCGAAGGCCTTCTCGGCCGTGGCCACGGCGGCGGCCAGCGCGGCAGGCTCGAGCGCGGCGACCTGTTTGGGGTCGTATGGGTCGTTGACACCTGACATGGATGCGTCGCTCCCGTGGGCTGACTCCGGTACGGCGCCCACGGCGCCCTCCCCCGGAGTCTATTGACTGGGCCCGAGCGGCTTGGCCGCAGCCCGACGGGGCGGCCGGCGCGTCAGCGACCGGCCCCGGCGGGCCGGCAGAATCGCCGGGTCGCAGTCATGGCTGCAGCCTATGCCGTGGTTGATGGGGTTGTCGCCGGGATTGGGCCGCGGTGTGCCCGCGCAGAGGCGTAGAGGCAGACGGCGGCGGCCGCGGCCAGGTTCAGGCTCTCGGCCCGGCCGTGGATCGGAACCCGGACCGTCCGGTCGGCGGCCGCGGTCAGCTCGTCGGGCAGGCCGTGCGCCTCGTTGCCGAACAGCCACGCGGTGGGCGCCGACAGGTCGCCGGCGTCGGCGAGGTCGTCGAGATCGCACCCGCCGGACGCGTCTGCGGCGAGCACCTGCAGCCCGTGCGTCCGGGCCGTCCCGATCGCGTCCGGTGCCGGGACGTCCCGCACCACCGGGAGATGGAACAGGCTGCCGGCGCAGGACCGGACGCACTTGCCGTTGTAGGGGTCGACCGCGTCGCCGGCGAAGACCACCGCGTCCGCACCCGCGGCGTCCGCGCAGCGCAGCACGGTGCCGGCATTGCCCGGGTCGCGGACCTCGGCCAGCAGCACGACCAGCCGCGGCGTGCCGGACAACGCGTCGGCGAGCGGCACGTCGACCGCGGCGCACAGCGCGACCAGTCCCTGCGGGTGCGCGGTGTCGGACAGGCCGGCGACGGCCCGTCCGGTGGCCCGGGTGACCCGGATCCCACGCTCGCGGGCCGCCCGGACGATGTCGTCGTGGCGGTCGATCGCGGCACTCGTGCCGAAGATCTCCCGGACCACCCCGGGACGCCCGGCGGCCAGTCCCACGGCCTCGCGTACCGCCTGCGGGCCCTCGGCCAGGAACTGTCCCGACCGCGCGCGGGCGACCCGCCGGGTCAGCCGCCGGGCGGCGGCGACCCGCGCGGTCCGCTCGGTGACCGGCGGATCGTCGTTCACCACGAGCGCCGGGGCCGATCGCGCGGCTGTCGCCGGTGGCTCAGGCGGCGGGGTCGGCGGCGGTCGCCGGCAGCGCGGCGCGGGCGGTCTCGACCAGGGCCGCGAACGCCGTCTCGTCGGTGACGGCCAGGTCGGCGAGCACCTTGCGGTCCACCTCGACGCCGGCGGCCCGCAGGCCCTGCATGAACCGGTTGTAGGTCATGCCGTTGGCGCGGCTCGCGGCGTTGATCCGGGTGATCCACAGCCGGCGGAAGTCGCCCTTACGCAGCTTGCGGTCACGGTAGGAGTACGTCGAGGAGTGGAGCAGCTGCTCCTTCGCCTTGCGGTAGAGGCGCGAACGCTGGCCGCGGTAACCGCTGGCCGCCTCGAGCGTCGTACGGCGCTTCTTCTGGGCGTTGATCGCCCGCTTCACGCGTGCCACGGGTGCACCTGTTTCTCATCTCGCGCCGACGGGGCCGGCGGGGGGAACGGACCGGGGGTCTGGCTCAGCGGCCGAGCAGTCGGCGCATCGTGCGGCGGTCGGACGGGGCCACCTCGACGACGCCGGTCAGGCGCCGGGTGTGCCGGGACGGCTTCTTCTCCAGCTTGTGCCGGAGTCCGGCCTGCTGGCGCAGCAGCTTGCCGCGGCCGCTGACCTTGACCCGCTTGGCCGCGCCGCTGTGGGTCTTGTTCTTGGGCATGCTTCGCTCTCTCGTCGGCCGAGCGGCATGGGCTCGGGTCGGTACCGGCCGTCCCCGGGGGGAGGTCGGCCGGTCGGTCGTTCGGCGGTCAGGCTCGGGTCGTCGCGGGCGTGTCCGCGTTCGGGGCCGATCTGACGCGCGTCGTCTTGGGGGCGTTCTTGTGCGGCGCCATCACCATGATCATGTTGCGGCCGTCCTGCTTCGGCGCGGACTCGACGAAACCGAGCTCGTCGACGTCCTCGGCGAGGCGCTGCAGCAGCCGGAAGCCCAGCTCGGGCCGGGACTGCTCACGTCCGCGGAACATGATCGTGATCTTGACCTTGTCCCCCGCCTTGAGGAACCGCTCGACATGGCCCTTCTTGGTGGCGTAGTCGTGCGGATCGATCTTGGGGCGGAGCTTCATTTCCTTGATGACCGTGAGGCTCTGGTTGCGGCGAGTCTCCCGGGCCTTCTGCGCGCTCTCGTACTTGAACTTTCCGTAGTCCATGAGCTTGCAGACCGGCGGCCGGGCCATCGGGGCAACCTCGACCAGGTCGAGATCGGATTCACGCGCCAACCGCAGGGCGTCGTCGATACGGACGATGCCGACCTGTTCGCCCTCGGGTCCGACAAGACGGACCTCGGGCACACGGATGCGGTCGTTGATACGGGGTTCGACGCTGATGGGGCCTCCTCGAGACGGTATGTACCGGGGCGTCCGGACATCCGCGGAACCCGCGTCGTACGTCGATGACGACGAAGGCCCCGCGAACGTGAGCTCGCAGGGCCCGCTCTCGACCGGCCGTCGCCACATCGAACTGACGACGAGCACCCCGGGAACACCCGGGGCGAACCGGACCCGGCCACCAGAAGCGGCTCGGGTGGGAGCGGGGCTCCACTTGCTTCCCTCCACCGAGGTGGAAGCGGTCGCAGCCCAAGGCTACCAGTTCACGAGGAGGGCTGCCCATGGTCGGCGGCCGCCTGGGCGTGCAGCGCGCGCAACCCGGTCACCGCCCGCACCGCCCGGGTGCCGTCGATGGCCTGCACCGCGAGGAGGGCGAGCACGTCTCCGTCGAGGAACTCCAAGGTCGCCCACCAGGACTTGTCCTCGAACCGGACGGCCGCCACCAGCGACCAGGGGACGGTGTGCGTGCCGAAGATGTTGCGCACCCAGACACCGTCCCGGTCGGCGCGGACCCGGGGGCGGGCGAAGACCATGATCCCGGCCGCGATCAGCACGCCGATCAGGAACACGGCGACCTGGTCGGAGGTCCGGAACGGGTGCCCGTCGGGCACGGTGCGCAGCAGCACCGCCGCGACGGCGCCGACGACGATGACGACGGCCGCGCAGATCACGCACCACCGGAGCAGCCGCTCCGGCCGCACCCGCAGCACCGTAGGCCCGTCGGTCACGGCTCCAGTGTGCCGTCCCGGGTCGGGACGGCGGCCCGCCGGGGCGCCCACCCCGCGATCGCGACCGCGACGAAGGTCAGCAGCACACCGAGGATGACGCTCACGGTCACCGCGCGCCCCGACGCCGGGGTCACCACGTCGAGGATGACGGCCGTGGTGAGCTGTCCGGCGATCGTGCCGAGCCCGAGCCGGAGCACGCCGAGCCGGCGGACCGCCAGCACCGCGGTCACGACGGTCCCCACGCCGAGCAGCCCACCGATGTAGAGCCACCAGTGCCCCGGCCACGCATTCAACGGGGCGCCGTCGACGATCACGACGACCGTCACCGCCGCCAGCAGTCCGATCGTGCCGACGACGAAGTTGACCCCGGCGGGGGCGAACGGGTCGCCCGCGACCCGCTGCAGCGAGCCGTTGAGCGCCTGCTGGATCGCACTGAGGACGCCGATGCCGGCCGCAGCCACGACCAACCACGGCGCTGCCACGTCGCCGACCCCGTGCGACAGCTCGCTCACCGCGACGGCGACGAGAGCGAGCAGCGCGCCGACGACGCGCAGCGCGGTGACCGGCCGGCGCCCGCCCGGGCCCAGACCGACCCGGTCGACCGCCAGCCCGCCGCTGGTCTGCCCGGCGACGATGCCGACGGTGAACACCGCAACACCCAACGTGGGCACGATCAGGGTGGCGCCCCCGACGAGGACCGACCCGCACAGACCGCCGAGATAGCGCCACCACGGCAGGCCGGACCGCAACGTGCGGCGCAGCGCGGCCCGGGTGCCCCGGCGCAGGACGAACACCAGGGTGAGCGCGGTCAGCCCGACCGAGTTGGAGACGAGGGCGGCGACCAGCGGCTGCCCGAGGTCGGCGCCGAGCTGCGCGTTGATCCGCGACTGCGTCGCGATCAACACGCCGCCGAGCAGGGCAAGGCCGAGCGCGATCGGCGCCGCGATGTCGGCGCGCTCCCCCGCCCGGCCCGGAGCGTCGGGGGTGGACTCGGACCCGACCCGCCGTTCGGAGACCCTCTTGGTCATGTGGTGGGTGCGGTGTCGGTCACGGCCTCAGTCGACGATCTTGCCGATCGGCAGCTCGAGAATGTCGAACGCGCCGGCGGCCTTCAGCGCGGGGATCAGCTCGTTGATCCCCGCCTTGGGCACCACGGCCTCGACCGCGGAGTGCACGCCGGACGCCAGCGGCATCAGCGTCGGCGACCCGGCGGACGGGATGATCTCGAGCACCTTGGGCAGGTCGGCTTCGGCGACGTTGAGCTTGAGCAGCACCCGGCCGCGGGCCCGGATCGCGCTGCGCAGCAGCAGCGCGACGTCTTCCATCGCGGCACGCTTGCCGGGGTCGGCGTACGCCGCCTTGTTGGCGACGAGCTCGGTGTAGCTGGTCAGCAGCGTGTCGATGATCTTCAGGCCGGCGCGGCGGAGGGAGGAACCGGTCTCGGTGAGATCGACGATGGCGTCGACGATATCGGGCACCTTGGCCTCGGTCGCGCCGTGCGACGGCACGACGACCGCCTTGACGCCGACGTCGGCGAAGTAGCGCCGGGTCAGCTCCGGGAACTCTGTCGAGACCCGGACACCGTCAGGCAGCTCCGCCGCGTGCTGCGCCGGGTGTCCCTCCGGAACGGCGACGACGATCTTGACCGGCTTGGCGGTCGCCCGGCTGTACTGCAGCTCGCCGAGGCTGACGACGTCCGATCCGGTCTCGGCGATCCAGTCCCGGCCGGTGATGCCGAGGTCGAAGAGCCCCTGCTCGACGTAGACCGGGATCTCCTGCGGCCGCAGGAATCGGACCCGGTCGACCCGGGGGTCGTCGATGGAGGCGTGGTAGTCGCGGTCGGTGCCGCGGCGGACGGTGAGGTCGGCGGCGGCGAAGAGTTCGAGGGTCGCCTTCTCCAGCGACCCCTTGGGCAGCACGAGCGAGAGCACGCGCGAGATTCCTCTCGGTGAGACGGGCGGGACGGTGGGTTCAGCCGCGATGTCGGAGCTCGCGCAGCGTGCCCGCGGTCTCGAGCGCAGCCACCGTGGCCTCCCAGCCCTTGTCCTCGCTGCTGTCCGGCCCGCCGTACCGGTCGAGGGCCTGCTCCACCGTGTCACACGTGAGGACGCCGTTACCGATCGGGGTCGACTCGTCCAGCGCCACCCGGGTCAGCCCGTCGGTGACGGCCTGGCAGACGTAGTCGAAATGCGGTGTGCCGCCCCGGATCACCACACCGAGAGCCACGACCGCGTCGCACTGCCGGGCCAGCTGCTGGGCGACCACCGACAGCTCGACCGAGCCGGGAACGCGGACGACGACCGGGGCGGCGGCGCCGCATTTGGCGGCGCAGTCCAGTGCCCGGTCCAGCAGCTGGTCGACGATCTCGTGGTGCCACCGGGTGGCGGCGATGCCCAGCGTGAGCCCGGCGGCGTCCACAGTGGACAGTCCGGGCCGCCCTTCCCCGCTCATCGCCCCCCACCCCCGCCCGTCCCCACTCGTTCCATTCGCTTGAACGTGACGTTCGATGCGGCTAGAGGCTTGAACGTGACGTTCAAGCGGAATGGGGGGCCGGACGGGAGGGTGCATCCGCGCGCCGGGTACGGCGTCATCCGGTCACCTCGGGGTGGGGCAGGCCGGGCAGGTCGTGGCCCATCCGGTCCCGCTTGGTGGTGAGGTAGCGCAGGTTCTCCGGGTTGTGGTGCACCGGCAGGCTCACCCGGCCGACGATCGCCAGCCCGTAACCCTCCAGCCCGGCCCGCTTCTCCGGGTTGTTGGTCAGCAGGCGCATCGTGCGTACGCCGAGGTCGATGAGGATCTGCGCCCCGGTGCCGTAGTCGCGGGCGTCGGCCGGCAGCCCGAGCTCGACGTTGGCGTCGACCGTGTCGCTCCCGGAGTCCTGCAGCTGGTAGGCCTGCAGCTTGTGCATCAGGCCGATGCCCCGGCCCTCGTGACCGCGGACGTAGAGCACCACTCCGCGGCCCTCGGCCGCCACCGTCGCCAGCGCGGCGTCGAGCTGCGGCCCGCAGTCGCAGCGCAGGGAGCCGAACACGTCGCCGGTCAGGCACTCGGAGTGGACCCGCACCAGCACGTCCTCGCCGTCGCCGATGTCGCCCCGGGTGAGCGCGATGTGCTCGCGCCCGTCGACCGTGCTGACGTATCCGGTGGCCTGAAACGCGCCGTGCCGGGTCGGGATCCGGGCCACCGCGACGGCCTGCACCTGCTTCTCGAACCGCCGCCGGTAGGCGATCAGGTCCGCCACGGTGACCAGGACGAGGTCGTAACGGGCGGCGAACTCGGTCAGCGCCGGCATCCGCTGCATGGTGCCGTCGTCGTTGACCAGCTCGCACACCACGCCCGCCGGACGCAGGCCGGCCAGCCGGGCCAGGTCGACCGCGGCCTCGGTGTGCCCGGCGCGGCGCAGCACGCCACCCTCCATCGCCCGCAGCGGGAAGACGTGCCCGGGCCGGGACAGGTCGCCGGATCCGGTGGCCGGGTCGGCGAGAGTCCGGATCGTGTGCGCCCGCTCGGCCGCGGAGATCCCGGTCGTCGTGCCCTCCCGCGCGTCGACGGAGACGGTGTACGCCGTCTTCTTCCGGTCCTGGTTGGTGTGGTACATCGGCGGCAGCTCGAGCCGGTCGCAGTCCTCGCCCGCCATCGGCACGCACACGACCCCGCTGGTGTGCCGGATCGTGAACGCGAGCAGGGGGGCGGTCGCCTTTTCGGCGGCGAAGATCAGATCGCCCTCGTTCTCCCGATCGGCGTCGTCGACGACGACCACCGCGCGTCCGGCGGCGATCTCGGCGATCGCCCGCTCCACGCGGGCCGCAGCTTCCTCGGTCATCACGCACTCACCCCGATCGGATGTCGCGACCGGATCGTCCAGTCGCGGATACCCAGCAGGCACATGCCGAAGAAGACGGCGTAGACCGCTCCGCTCACCACCAGACCGTGGCTGACGGCGAGCGGTACGCCGACGACGTCGACGAGCACCCATACGAACCAGAACTCCACCCAGCCGCGGGCCTGGGCGAACGTCGCGGCCAGGCTCCCGATGAAGATGTAGGCGTCGGGCCACGGCGCCCAGGACGCATGCGTCGCCGACAGCAGCGAGGCGAACGCCACGGTGCCCAGCCCGAGCGCGCCGACCAGGAGGAGACGTTCCCGTCCCGTCGCGAAGCGCACCGGCACGTCGGGTCTGCCCACCGCCCCACGGCGCCACCGCCACCAGCCGTAGCCGGCCATGACGCCGAGCGCGACCTGCCGGGCCGCGTTGCCCCCGAGGTGCACGCTGACGTTGGCGCCGAAGAGCAGCACGCAACTCGCGATCTGCACCGGCCAGGTCAGCATGTGGCGGCGTACGGCGAAACCGACGGTCGCCAGCGCGAGGATGTTGCCGAGCAGGTCGGACCACTTCACCGCCTGCGATCCGACGGTGAAGGCCACCGCGTTGGCCCAGCCGAACCAGCCGGTCATGCGGGCCTCCCCGCGAGCAGCCGTTCGACATATTTCGCGAGCACGTCGACCTCCAGGTTGACCGGATCACCGGGCTGTTTGTGCCCGAGCGTCGTCCGGGCGAGCGTGGTCGGGATCAACCCGACGGTGAAGTCCTCGTCGGTGACCTCGACGACGGTCAGGCTGACGCCGTCGACGGCGACCGAACCCTTCTCGACGACGTAGCGGGCCAGGCCGTCGGGAAGGGTGATCCGGACCGTCTCCCACGCGTCGCCGGGGGTGCGGGAAGCGATCCGGCCGGTGCCGTCGACGTGACCCTGCACGATGTGGCCGCCGAGCCGGCCGTGCACCGGCACCGACCGTTCGAGGTTGACCGGGTCGCCGGGTGCGAGCGCGGCCAGCGCGGACCGGGTGAAGGTCTCGGCCATCACGTCGGCCCGGAAGGTGTCCCCGTCGACACCGATGACGGTGAGGCACACGCCGTTGACCGAGATCGAATCGCCGTCCTTGACGTCCTCGGTCACGGTCGGCGCGCGCACGGCGAGCACGCCGGCGCCCCCGGACCGGGCCAGGCCGGTGACCTCGCCGAGTTCCTCCACGATGCCGGTGAACACGGGGCTATGCCTCCCTGATCGGTCGCGCGGTGATCCGGATGTCCGGCCCGACCCGGGCCATGGAGTCGATGTGCAGCCCGAACGCCGCCGTGAGCGTGTCGATCCCGGCGCCGGCCAGCACCGGCGGCCCGGCGCCCAGCATCCGGGGGGCGACGTAGCCGACGACCCGGTCGACGAGTCCGGCGGCGACGAACGCGCCGGCGAGGGTGGCACCGCCCTCGAGCAGTGCGCTGCGGGCGCCGCGTTGGTAGAGGGTGGCGAGCACCCCGGCCGGGGAGTCGGTGGTGAGCAGCGTTGGCGCTGCGTCGTCGCGCACCCTGGCGTCGTCGGGGGTGCGCCCGGTGCGGTCGAAGACGACCCGCAGCGGCTGCCGCGCGGCCGGCTCTCCCTCGGGGGTACGGACGGTCAATTGCGGGTCGTCGGCGAGTACCGTGCCGACGCCGACGATCACCGCGTCGCTGTCGGCGCGCAGTCGGTGCACCTGCTCGCGCGCCTGCGGGCCGGTGATCCATCTGCTGGTGCCGTCCCGGGCGGCGGTGCGCCCGTCGAGGGTGGCGGCGTACTTCCAGGTGAGGAAGACCCGGCCGTGGCGTACGGCGAACAGCCACGCTTCGAGCGCACCCTGCCCGGCCTCCTCGGCCAGCAGCCCGGTGTCGACGTCGATGGCCGCGTCGCGCAGGTCGCGCGCTCCGCCACCGGCCACCGGATCGGGATCGTCGACGGCGTAGACGACGCGGGTGACGCCGGCGGCCACGAGGGCCGAGGTGCACGGGCCGGTCCGCCCGACGTGCCGGCAGGGTTCGAGGGTGACCACGGCGGTGCCGCCGCGCGCCCGCGGGCCGGCCTGCTGCAGCGCCACGATCTCGGCGTGCGGGCCGCCGGCCGGCGCGGTTGCGCCCTCGCCGACGGTCTCCCCGGAGGCGTCGAGGACCACGCAGCCGACCGGCGGGTTGGGGCTGGTGCTGCCCAGCACGGTCTGCCCGAGCGCCACCGCGCGGCGCATGGCGGCTTCCTCCGGGGCACCCACCTCGTCACCTCCCTGGCGTGCCGATGCACGGACCAGGGGGTGGTGGGGGAAGACGCGGGCGCACGCGGACGTCGGGCCGCGTGCCACGACGCGGGCGGGCCCGCGCCGGCCCGCGCGCTGCCTCCCATCCGGACTCTCACCGTCGGTCCCGGAATTCCACCGGGTCCACCGCACGCCAACCCCGGATCAGGGCGACGGGCGGGTCGCGGACTGTTACCGCCGGTTCGGACTTTCACCGATCCCGGAGCGCGCGAACTGCACTGTCGCCCTCCAGTGTGTCACTCCGCCGGCGGGCGTGCGAGGACGACCGGTGTGATCTCGTGCCAAGCTGCCGGAATGGAGGAGATGGTCGCCCGCTACGACCCGGACGATTCCGACGGCCGGGTGGTCGGGGCCGCGCCCCGCTCGCAGGTGCGGGCCCGCAACCTCCCGCACGCCGCGACCGCGGTCCTCGTCCGCGACCCCGCCGGACGGGTCTATGTGCACCGGCGTACCGACAGCAAGGACATCTACCCGGGCCGGCACGACTGCTTCGCCGGCGGGGTGGTGCTCGCCGGTGAGCGCCCGGACGACGCCGCGGCACGGGAACTCGCCGAGGAGCTGGGGATCACCGGTGTCCCGATCGACCCGTGGTTCCGGTTCTGGTACGCCGACGACCGGACGCACTACCTCGCGTTCGTCTACGGGACGCGCTGGGACGGGCCCGTCGTACACCAGCCCGAGGAGGTCGCGGACGGCGGCTGGATGCCGGTGCCGGAGCTGCTGGACCGGCTCGCCGACCCCGGCTGGCGGTTCGTCCCGGATGGGCGGGGGGCCGTGGCCGAGTGCCGCCGCCGCGGCCTGCTCTGACCCACCGGCCTCGGCGGCTCCCCATTCATGATCATGATCGGATTCGTACGGCGTTTCGCGGCGAAATCCGATCCCGATCATGGAAGAGCGGGGACGGCGTCAGCTCGGGGCAGCGGCGTGGGCCCGGGCCCGGAGTGCGTCGACCGCCGCCGGGCGGTCGTCCCTGCCGTAGACGGCCGAGCCGGCCACGAAGACGTCGGCGCCGGCCTCGGCGGCCGCGACGATCGTGTCGTCGTTGATCCCGCCGTCGACCTCGATGAAGAGCGTCAGGTGCCCCGATTGCACCCGCCGTCGCGCCTCCCGGACCTTGGGAAGTACCTCGGCCATGAACTCCTGGCCGCCGAAACCCGGCTCCACGGTCATCACCAGCAGCGTGTCGAACTCCCGCAGCAGGTCGAGGTAGGGATCCAGCGGGGTCGCGGGCTTCAGCGCGAGGCCGGCCAGCGAACCGGCCGAGCGGATCGCCCGCGCCGTCCGTGCCGCGTCGGCGGCGGCCTCGACGTGGAAGGTGACGTTGCGCGCGCCCAGCTCGGCGTACGGCGGTGCCCAGCGGTCCGGGTCGTCGATCATCAGGTGGCAGTCGAGCGGCAGCGCGGTCGACTTGCGCAGGGCCTCGACCACCGGCGGGCCGATCGTCATGTTGGGCACGAAGTGGTTGTCCATCACGTCGACGTGCAGCCAGTCGGCGTTGCCGACCGACGCCGCCTCGTCGGCCAGCCGGGCGAAGTCCGCCGCCAGCACGCTCGGGGCCACCAGATGTTCCATTGCCGGCGAGTCTACGGGCGGGCTCAGCCGCCCGGACGGGCGAGCAGGGCGATGAACATCGCGTCCGTGCCGTGCCGGTGCGGCCACAGCTGCACCGTCGGTCCCGGTCCGAGATCGGGCAGGCCGGGCATCAGGGGTCGGGCGTCGATCGGCTCCGCCGGGACCGCGCGGGTGACCTCGGCGACGACGGCCCGGGTCTCGGCGGCGTGCGGCGAACAGGTGACGTAGCCGACCACCCCGCCCGGGCGGACCGCCGCCAGCGCCGCGGTCAGCAGGTCCCGCTGCAGCCGGGTGAGGGCGGGCAGGTCGCTCGGTTGCCGCCGCCAGCGGGCCTCGGGCCGGCGGCGCAACGCACCGAGGCCGGAGCACGGGGCGTCGACGAGGACCCGGTCGAAGGACCCGTCCGCCCATGCCGGCGCCCGGCCGTCGGCCTGCACGACCAGGACGGGCAGCCCGGCGGTGGTCTGGGCGGTCAGCCGGGCCCGGTGGGCGCGCGGCTCGACCGCGAGGACCCGGGCGGCGCGACCGGCAGCGAGCCCGCCGAGCAGCGCCGCCTTGCCGCCCGGCCCGGCGCACAGGTCGAGCCAGCGACCGCCGGGTCCGCCGGGTCCGCCGGGTCCGGCGCGTCCTTCGGGTCCGTCGAGGGGCGCGGCGGCGAGAGCCAGCGCGGCGAGCTGGCTGCCCTCGTCCTGCACGCCGGCCCGGCCGTCCCGGACCGCGGGCAGCGCCCCGGGATCACCGGAGGCAAGGTGTACGGCGTAGGGCGACCACGGGCCCGGCGTACCGCCGACCTCGGTGGCCAGGGCGTCGCGGTCGACGCGGCCGGGGCGGGCGGCCAGGTGCACGGTCGGCCGGGCGTCGTCGGCGCGCAACGCCGCCTCGGTCTCGGCGAGGTCGCCCCCGAGCGCGTCCCGCAACGCGGTCACGATCCAGGCCGGATGGGAGTGCCGGACGGCGAGGTTGCCGATCGGATCGGTCTCGGCGGCCGGGGCGAGGGAGCCGATCCAGCTGTCGAGGTCGCTGCGCGCGACCCGGCGCAGCACGGCGTTGACGAAGCCGGCGGCCCGCCGGGGGGCGAGATCGACGGTCGTGCTCACCGCAGCGTGGGCCAGCACCCGGGTGTAGAGCAGCTGGTAGGCGCCGAGCCGCAGTACATCGAGGACGCCGTCGTCCACAGTGGACAGTGGACGGTCCGAGCACTGCGCGAGTACGGCGTCGAGGGTCCCCTGCGCGCGCAGGGTGCCGTAGGTGAGTTCGGTCGCCAACGCGGCGTCCCGGCCGGACAGGCCGCGTTCGCGCAGGAGGGACGGCAGCACGAGGTTGGCGTAGGCGCCGCGGTCGGTGACCGCCCGCAGCGCGTCGTACGCCGTCGCGCGGGTGCGGTCCGGCGGCGACTGAGGCGGCTGCGGCGGCTGCGGCTGGGGCGGTGGGTGCTGCGCCCGTCCCGGTGCGGCGGCCGGACCCCGCGAACGACCGGTGCCACGGGCCTGCCGGGGACGACCGGAGCCGGCGGGGCGCCGGGGTCGGCCGGGACCGCGATCCTGGCTCACTGCAGCCGCTCGCCCGGTCCGGGTCGGACACCGCGGGCCCAGTCCTGCGCCGGCATGGCCCGCTTCCCGGACGGCTGGACCTGCCCGAGCCGGACCGCCTGCGTCGCCGTACCGACCCGCACCGCACCGTCGCCGACCCGGACCTCCCCCAGGCCCAGGCCGGCGGTGTCGGGTTCCGGTGTCACCGGCGCCAGCTTGATCCGCTGCCCGCGGAAGGTGGTCCAGGCGCCCGGTGCGGGCGTGGTACCGCGGATCCGCCGGTCGACCGCGGTCGCCGGCGCCGACCAGTCGACCCGGGCGTCCTCGGCGGTGACCTTCGGCGCGAGCGAGACACCGGCCTCGCGCTGCGGACGGGACAGCAGGTCGCCGGATTCGATGCCGTCGATCGTGGCCACCAGCAGGTCGGCTCCGGCGGTGGCCAGCCGGTCGAGCAGGTCGCCGGCCGTGTCGCGCGGGCGGACCGTCTCGGTGAGCACGCCGTAGACCGGGCCGGTGTCCATCCCCTGCTCGAGCAGGAACGTGGTCGCGCCGGTGACGTCGTCGCCGGCCATCACCGCCCGCTGGACCGGGGCGGCGCCGCGCCAGGCCGGCAGCAGGGAGAAGTGCAGGTTGACCCAGCCGTGCGGCGGGATCTCCAGCGCGGTGGGCGGCACGAGCGCGCCGTAGGCGACGACCGGACAGCAGTCGGGTGCGAGGTCGCGGAGCCGGTCGAGGAAGTCCGGCTCGGCCGGCCGGCGGGGGGTGAGCACCTCGATGCCGTGCTCCCCGGCGAATTCGGCGACCGGCGACGGGCGCACCCGGCGACCGCGGCCGGCCGGGGCGGCGGGCCGGGTGACGACCGCGACGACCTCGTGCCGGGACGCGTGCAGCGCGCGCAGCGAGGGGATCGCGGGCTCCGGCGTACCGGCGAAGACCAGCCTCAGCGTGCCACCCCGAACAGCCGGTGCGGGCTCGCCTTGACCTGCGGGGCCGGCTGACCGGCCCACTCCGCCTCGCGGATCGCCTTCATCGCCTCCCGCTTGGTCTGCGGATCGAGCCGGTCGACGAACAGCACGCCGTCGAGATGGTCGGTCTCGTGCTGCACGCACCGGGCCAACACCTCGCTGCCCTCGATCGTGACCGGGTCGCCGTAGGCGTTGAATCCGGTCGCGACGACGTGCATGTGCCGACGGCAGTCCCAGGACAGCCCGGGAATCGACAGGCACCCCTCGGGCCCGTCCTGCTCCTCCTCGCTCGGGAAGGAGAGCACGGGGTTGATCAGGTGACCCTGCTCATCGTCGTCGACGTGGTAGGTGAAGACCCGCAGCCCGACGCCGATCTGCGGAGCGGCCAGACCGGTGCCCGGCGCGTCGAGCATCGTCTCGGCGAGATCGCGGACCAACCGCCGCAGCTCCTTGTCGAAATCGACCACGGGATCGGCCGGCGTACGCAGCACCGGATCGCCGAAGAGACGGATCGGCTGGACGGACACGAACGTGCTCCTCTGTCGCGGACTGGCTCGACCGCCAGTCTAGGGACCGTCCGCCCCGCCCGCTCCCGCGCGCCGCCCCACCACCGCCGCCAACAAACGCACTACTAGTGCGTTTTGGACGCTCCGACCGGCGTGTCGCGGACCCAAACGCACTACTAGTGCGTTTGTTTCGGGGCGTCGGCACCGTGCACGGCGATGGCGGTGACGTCGTCGGGGGCGGACTCCGCGCGACGGTCGGCCGCGACGGCGGCCGACCAGCCGGCGACCTCGGCCGTCAGCCGGGCGTCGTTCCAGCCGAGCACCCGGCCCATCAGCGCGGCGACGACCGGCGCGGCCCGGGTGCCCCGGTCGGGTGTCTCGATCGCCAGGTGGGTACGCCGGGCCAGGACATCGTCGAGGTGCCGGGCACCTTCGTGGCTCGCCGCGTAGACGATTTCGGCGGCGAGGTAGTCGGCGCCCGGGTCGACCGGCCGGGCGAGGTCCGGGTCGTCGGCGACGAGGCCGAGCAGGTCGCCGGTCCGTGAGCCGTAGCGGTCGAGCAGGTGGTCGACCGCCGCCGCCGGGAGTGCCGACTCGCCCGCCAGGCCGTCCCGCTGGTTGCGCCACACCGCCCACCCCGACGCTCCGACCAGCGGCAGCGTCGCCGTCGGCGAGGCCGGGACGCCGTCGCCGAGCCGGCGGGCGGCGAGGTCCACCGCGTCGGCGGCCATCACCCGGTACGTCGTGTACTTCCCCCCGGTGACCGTGACCATCCCGGGCGCGGTCTCCACCACCGTGTGGTCCCGCGACAGCGCCGCGGTCCGCGCCGCATCGGCCGGGCCTGACGGCGACAGCAGCGGCCGCAACCCGGCGTAGACACCCACGACGTCGTCGTGGGTGAGCGGCCGGGCGAGCCACCGGTTGGTCTCGCCGAGCACGTAGTCGACGTCCGCCCCGCTCGCGACCGGGTCATCGCGCGACCCGGACCACGACGTGTCGGTCGTGCCGATGATCCAGTGCCGCCACCACGGTCGCACGACCAGGACGCTGTCCGCGGTGCGGGCCAGCAGTCCCGTGTGCGACGCGATCCGGTCGGCCGGTACGACGACATGGATACCCTTCGCCGGCGCCACCCGCAGACCGGCGGGGCCGGCCAGGCCGGCCACCCGGTCGGCCCAGACCCCGGCGGCGTTGACGACCACCCGCGCACGCACCGAGATTTCCGCATCGCCGTCCCGGTCGCGGGCACGTACGCCGACCACCCGGTCCCCGTCCCGGAGCACGCCGGTCACCTCGGTCCGCGTCACGATCCGGGCGCCGTAGCCGGCCGCGGTCCGGGCGACGGTCATGGTGTGCCGCGCGTCGTCGACCCGGACGTCCCAGTACTGCACGGCGCCGGTGAGGGCGTCCGGCCGCAGCGCCGGCATCTCCCGCAGGGCGCCCGCCCGGGTGAGGTGGCGGTGCCGCGGTACGCCGCCGTCGGTGCCGGCCCCCGGTCGCAGCCGGCCGCCGAGCAGGTCGTAGAGCGCGACGCCGGCACCGACGTAGGCGCGTTCCCACGCCGGGCGGACCAGCGGATAGAGGAACGGCTGCGGCCGGGCAAGGTGCGGGCACAGCGTGGAGACCATGAGGTCGCGCTCGTGCAGCGCGGTGCGCACCAGCGGGATGTCCAGCCGCTGCAGGTAGCGCAGGCCGCCGTGGAAGGTCTTGCCGGACCGGGACGACGTACCGCCGGCAAGGTCACCGGCCTCCAGCAGGGCGACCGACAGCCCGCGCGCAGCGGCGTCCAGGGCCACCCCGCAGCCGGTCACACCGCCGCCGATCACCAGCACGTCGACCTCGCCGTCGGGCAGCGTGGCCAGGGCCGCGGCCCGCTGTTCGGGACCGAGCCGGTCGGTGCGCACCGCATCCCCTTTCGTCATCAGCGTTGCCGGGCGAGGACCTGCTGCCGGTGGTGCTCGTCCTCCCGGCCGTCGATGCGGTCCGCCTGCTCGTCGGTGAGGTAACGCGGCTCACCGACGGCGAGCGCACCGGCCAGGACCCGGGCGACCTTCACGGTCATCTCGGTGATCTGCCGGACGTCGACGGCGCTGCGGCCCAGCGCCAGCATGCCGTGGTTGCGCAGGTAGACCACCCGCGGCGGGGCGCCGTGGCGCTCCAGATGACCGGTCAGACCGTCGCGTACGGCGCGGGCCAGCGGCAGCCCGGGGTCGGCGTAGGGCACGAGCAGCGGGTGCCGGCCGCAGACCACGATCTGGTCGGGGAACAGCGGACCGGCGACCAGCGCCTCGGCCCGGTCGCTGCACAGCAGCTCGTTCAGCGCGACCGGGTGCGTGTGGCCGACGAACGCCGCACCGGCGGTGTCGACGGCGAGCGCGTGCAGGATCGCCTCGATCGAGGGGCGCCGGTCGCCCGCCGTACGCGCGGCCTCCAGTCCGGCGGCGAGTTCGGCGTCCGACAGCGACGCCTTCTCCAGCAGCGACAGCGCGCCGGCGACGTCGATCTCGACGAAGTCCTCGGGACCGCTGCTGCCCAGGCTCGCTCCGCTGGCCTTGACCCGGATCCGTCCGGGCGCGACGACCGCGGAGGTGTTGCCCTCGCCGAGGATCGCCAGGGCGCGGTCGGGGTCGCCGAGCCAGCGGGACAGCGCGATGAGGTCGGCGATGGTGTCGGTGCTCACGATGCTGTCTCCTTGTCCCCGCCGGTATCGGCGAGCTCGATGTCCCCGCCGGTATCGGCGAGCTCGATGTCCCCGCCGGTATCGGCGAGCTCGTCGAACGTCGGCAGCCGGTCCTGCAGTGCCCGGAAGAGCTCCAGCCGCCGGGTGTAGGCACGATGGCGCGCCGGATCGGGATGGTACGTCTCGCGGACCGGGTCGGAGAGTCCCCGCAACTCCTGCGGAGCGGACCAGATACCGACCGCGAGGCCGGCGAGCAGCCCGGCGCCGACGGCGGCGCCGTGCCCGGCGACGGGGACCTGCACCGGCCGGCCGAGGACGTCGGCCTTGACCTGCATCCATTCGCGGTTCTTGACCCCGCCGCCGCTCGACCGCAGCACCGGTGCTGCATCGCCTGCGGAGTCGAGCCGTTCGAGGTTGTCGCGCAGTGCCAGCGCGGTCCCCTCGTAGACCGCGAGCAGCAGGTCGCCGGGACCGCAGTTGAGGTCCAGCCCAAGCAGCGCGCCGCGGGCGCGGGGCGTCCAGGTCGGTGTCCGCTCGCCGGCGAAGGACGGGACGAGCAGCAGCCGGCCCGGCCGGGCACCGGGGATCCGGGTCGCCGCGTCGCCGTACGTCGTCCCGGTCAGCGCGTGCGCCCAGTCGACGACGGACCCGGTCGAGGTCTGCGCGGACAGGACGAGGTCGGTGCCGGCGACCGCGTGCCGGGTGTGGATCATCCCAGGGACCTGACGGCCGCGGCCGGTGGCCCGCATGGTCACGGTGGAGAAGCCGGTCATTTCCACCGGCGGGTCGGCCGGGGAGAGGACGCCGGCCTCCAGGGCGGCGCCGATGGAGTCGATCCCGCCGGCGGCGACGGGGGTGCCGGCGGGCACCCCGGTGAGCGCCGCCGCGGCGGCGGTCACCTCGCCGACGACCCGGGTGCAGGGCACCGGGGCCGGCAGCAGCCCGACCGGCACCGCGGCGGCCAGGGCCGGCGGGAAGCCGCCGTCCCATCCCTGCAGCATTCCGGCGGTGCTCTCGTCCAGGCTGTCCGCCCCGGTCAGCCTGCGGACGAGGAACCCGTTGGCACCGAGCACCGCGGCGGCGCGGTCGAGGTCGCGGCGGTGCCGCGCCCACCACAGCAGCTTCGCCGTTCCGAAGAACGGGTCCGCCCCGTTGCGTCCGGGCCCGGCGAGGGCGGCGATCTCCGCTGCTTCGGCGACGGCCCGCCGGTCGATCCAGGTGAGGGCGGGCCCGCATGGGCCGCCCGCGTCGTCGACCGCGACCAGGGTCGGAGCCTGGCAGGTGACGGCGAGGGCGAGCACGTCGTCACCGGCCACGACCTCGGGCAGCACCGCGCACGCGGCGCTCCACCAGTCGTCGGCGTCCTGCTCGGCCGCGGCGCCGGCGAACCGGGTGGGATAACGCTCGGTCCGTTCCCGCAGCAGCCGCCCGGCCGGGCTCAGGGCCACCGCCTTGAGCCCGGTGGTCCCGACGTCGATGCCGACGAGGATCACCACGCTCCGTTCCGTCAGACCGGGCAGCAGCCGAGAACGCCGGCCGGTCCGGCGCATCCTCACTGTGCCAGCAGCACCGCGCGCGACCGCGGGGCGGGTCAGCGCAGCGCAGGCCGTCAACCGAGCTCGGCCGGGTCCAGCCGGAGGCGGACCGGGTCGGGCGCCTTGCGCGCGCTGCGCACCCCGGCGGCGGCGTGCAGCGCGGCGGCGAGCGCGGCACCGTCGCGCCGGGGCACGCGCACCAGCAGGCGCTCCTGATCGGGAACGTCGGTGCCGGGCCGGTCGACAGGCACCGGCCCGAGCAGCTCGGCGGACTCCGGGAGGTGTGCCGCGGCGATCAGATCGGCAACCGCGTCGGCACGGCCGGTGACCGCGGCCATCCGCGCCGTCGGGGGGAAGCCGAGGTCGGCGCGCTCGGCGAGCTCGCGGGCGGCGTAGCCGGCCATGTCCCAGCGCAGCAGCGCCTGCACGACCCGCAGCCCGCCGTCGGCCATCACCACGACGCTGCCGCCATCCGGACTCGGCCGCACCAGGGCCGCGGCGTTGGCCCACCGGCGCAGGGTCTCCTCGGCCGCGCGCAGATCCGGCCGGGTCAGCATCGCCCAGGCGTCCAGCAACAGCGCCGCACCGTAGCCGCCGGCGGCGAGCGGTTCGGCGCCCGGGGTGGCGACGACCAGCGCCGCACCGCCCGGAACGGTGTCGAGGATCCCGTCCCGGCCGGAGGTGCGCACCGGAACCCCGGGGAACGTCCGGCCGAGCTCCTCGGCGGTCCGCCGGGCGCCCACGACGGTGGCACGCAACCGGGTGCCGTCGCAGGTCGGACAGCGCCACCCGCCGGCGAGGGCGCCGCACCACCGGCAGGCGGGCATCGCCGGGCCGGAGGCCGTCGCGAGCGGACCACGGCAGGTCGTGCAGCGGGCGGGCGCCCGGCAGGTGTCGCAGGCCAGTGCCGGCGCGTAGCCGCGGCGGGGCACCTGGACGAGCACCGGGGCACCGTCATCGAGCGCCGCCCGGGCGGCCCGCAGCGCCACCGCCGGCAGCCGGGCGCTGCGCGCGGCCGCGTCGCGCAGCATCTCGACGTCGTCGCCGGCCGGCACCACCCGCGGCGCGCTGCGCCGCACCTCGGCGCGGGCCGGCAGGATCTCGTGCGCCCACCCGGTCTCGACCAGCAGCGCCGCTTCGGCCGTGCGGGCCACGCCGGCGAGCAGCGCGCACGCGCCGGACTGATGGGACCGCGCCACCAGCACCTCGCGGGCGTGCGGGTACGGCGCCCGCGGCTCGTCGTGCAGGTCGTCGCCGTCGTCCCAGATGGCCACCAGTCCGAGGTCGGCGACCGGGGCGAAGGACGCGGCCCGGGTGCCGACGACCGCACGGACGGCGCCCCGGCGTACCGACAGCCACCGCCGGTAGCGCTCGGCCGGTCCGAGGTCCGCGGACAGCGCGACGTGCCGCCCCGGGCCGAGGACGCCGCGCAGGGCCGCATCGACCCGGTCGAGGTCGCGGTGGTCGGGAACGACCACGACGGCGCCCCGTCCGACCGCCAACGCGGTGCCGACGGCCTCGGCGACCCGCACCGGCCAGTCCTCACCGGGCAGCGCCGACCAGACCGCGCGGGCGGGCCGGCGTTCGCCGATGGCCCGCAGGAACGCCGCCCCCGCGCCGTAGCGGGCCCACCCCCCGGGATCCGGGCGGGCCGGGGCGGACGCGGGCTCGGCCCCCGGCTCGGCCTCGACCCGGGCGTGCCGGGGCGGCAGGGCGAGCCGCAGGACGTCGGTCAGGGAGCCGGCGTAGCGGTCGGCCACCGCACGGGCGAGCCGGGCGATCTCCGGGGCGAGGACCGGCTCGGCGGACACCGAACGCTCGACGAACGACAGCCGGCCGCCATGGTCGGTGGATGCGGTGCGCTCGAGCACCACGGCGTCGACCAGCGCTCCGGCGAAGCGCACCCGGACCCGCGAGCCGGGCACCACCGACTCGTCGAGGTCGGCCGGGACCAGATAGTCGAACGGCCGGTCGAGGTGGGCCAGCGGAACGTCGACGCAGAGCCGGGCGATCGGGTCGTGCTCGGCCGGCTCCCGGGACTGCGCTCGGGGACGCCGGGTCGTCACCATCCGGGTCTACCAGAGCGGCCGGACAGTGCTGGTCCGGTCGTCGCGGGCCGGCTCAGCGGTGCGCGAGCTTCTTCAGCTGCTCGGCGCGGTCGGTGCGCTCCCAGGTGAACTCGGGCAGCTCGCGACCGAAGTGCCCGTAGGCGGCGGTCTTGGCGTAGATCGGCCGGAGCAGGTCGAGGTCGCGGATCAGCGCGGCCGGGCGCAGGTCGAAGACCTCGCCGACGGCGTCGGCGATCCGGTCCGCGGCGACCCGCTCGGTGCCGAACGTCTCGACGAACAGCCCGACCGGCTGCGCCTTGCCGATCGCGTAGGCGACCTGCACCTCGCACCGGGCGGCGAGGCCCGCCGCGACGACGTTCTTCGCCACCCAGCGCATCGCGTAGCACGCGGACCGGTCGACCTTGGACGGGTCCTTGCCCGAGAACGCACCGCCGCCGTGGCGCGCCATGCCGCCGTAGGTGTCGACGATGATCTTGCGGCCGGTGAGCCCGGCGTCGCCCATCGGGCCGCCGATCTCGAACCGGCCGGTCGGGTTGACCAGGAGCCGGTAACCGGTGGTGTCGATCTCGAGGTTGGCGATCTCCGGCTCGATCACGTGCTCGACGAGGTCGGGTGAGAGCAGCGTGTCGAGGTCGATGTCGGCGGCGTGCTGGCTGGAGACGACCACGGTGTCGAGCCGGACGGGACGGTGCCCGTCGTACTCGATCGTCACCTGGGTCTTGCCGTCCGGGCGCAGGTAGGGGACGGTGCCGCCCTTGCGGACCGCGGTGAGCCGCTGCGCCAGCCGGTGCGCCAGGGCGATCGGAAGCGGCATGAGCTCCGGCGTGTCCTCGCAGGCGTAGCCGAACATCAGGCCCTGGTCGCCGGCACCCTGCCGGTCGAGCACGTCCTCGACGCTCTCCCCGCGGCGCGCCTCGTAGGCGGCGTCGACGCCCTGGGCGATGTCCGGGGACTGCGACCCGATCGAGACGCTGACCCCGCACGACGAGCCGTCGAAGCCCTTCTTGGACGAGTCGTAGCCCACGTCGAGGATCCGGTTGCGCACGATCGCCGGGATGTCGGCGTAGGCCTCGGTCGTGACCTCGCCGGCGACGTGCACCTGGCCGGTGGTGATCAGTGTCTCGACGGCGACGCGGCTACGGGGGTCCTGCTCCAGCAGCGCGTCGAGGATGGAGTCCGAGATCGCGTCGGCGATCTTGTCCGGATGACCTTCGGTGACGGACTCGGAGGTGAACAGACGCCGGGACACGGGACTCCTGGTGGTCTGGGCCGAAGAGGGCGGGGGCAACGTCGCGCGAAAGTCTACCGGTCTGGTCGGCGGGCGGACGCCCAGCGCGGCCCGAGCAGGTCCCACACCGCGTCGGCGATCTCCGCCTTGGGCCGGGCACCGATCTCGGCCACCACCCCGTCGGCGTCGAGCACCGTCACGGTGTTGCGGTCCGCACCGAAGACGGCGCCGCCGGACACGTCGTTGACGACGATCAGGTCGGCGTTCTTGGCCGCCAGCTTCGCCTGGGCATGGGCCAGCGCGTCATGGGTCTCGGCGGCGAAGACGACCAGCAGCCGGCCGGGCTCGGCCTTGCGCCCGAGCTCGGCCGCGACGTCCGGGGTGCGGGTCAGGACCACCGGGGCGGGATCGTCCGAGCCGGACTTCGTGATCTTCGACGGCGAGTACGACGCCGGGCGGAAGTCGGCCGGGGCGGCGGCCATCACCACCGCGTCGGCGCCCTCGGCCGCGGCCAGTACGGCGGTGCGCAGGTCCTCGGTGCTCTCCACCCGGATCACCTCGGCGCCAGCGGGATCGGGAAGCGCGACGTTGGCCGCGATCAGCGTCACCGCAGCGCCGCGGGCGGCCGCCGTCTCGGCGAAGGCGTAGCCCTGCTTGCCGGAGGAGTTGTTGCCGAGGAAACGCACCGGGTCGAGGTGCTCGCGGGTGCCGCCGGCGGTGACGACCACCCGGCGGCCGGTGAGATCGGGCTCCCGCGGGCCGCGGACGAGCAGCCGGCGGGCCACCGCGGCGATCGCGTCGGGGTCGGGCAGCCGGCCCCGGCCGGTGTCCGGTCCGGTGAGCCGACCCACGGCGGGGTCGAGCACCACGGCGCCGCGGGCCCGCAGGGTGGCGACGTTGGCCACGGTCGCCGGGTGTTCCCACATCTCGGTGTGCATCGCCGGGGCGTAGAGCACCGGGCAGCGGGCGGTGAGCAGCGTGGCGGTGAGCAGGTCGTCGGCCCGGCCGGCGGCGGCCCGGGCGATCAGGTCAGCGGTGGCGGGGGCGACGACGACGAGGTCGGCGTCACGGCCGATCCGGACGTGCGGCACCTCGTGCGCATCGGCCCAGACCTCGGTCGTGACGGGGTTGCCGGACAGCGCCGCCCAGGTCGCCTCGCCGACGAAGCGCAGTGCGCCCTCGGTGGGGACGACCCGGACGGTCATGCCGTCCTCGGTGAGCCGTCGGCAGAGCTCGGCGGCCTTGTACGCCGCGATGCCGCCGGCCACCCCCAGGACGACCCGCGGTGGCGTCACCGGGGCTCGCTCAGGCCTCCGCCTGCTCGTAGGTGAGCAGGCCGGCGTCGATCTCACGCAGGGCGATGGACAGCGCCTTCTCCTGCGGAGCGGTCTCGACCAGCGGGCCGACGTACTCGAGCAGGCCCTCGCCGAGCTGGCTGTAGTAGGAGTTGATCTGCCGGGCCCGCTTGGCGGCGTAGATCACCAGGCCGTACTTCGAGCTGGCGTGGGTGAGCAGCTCGTCGATCGGCGGCTTGGTGATGCCCTCGGGCGTGGCGACGATTCCGGACAACTCGGACCAGCCTTCTCGCGGTTTCGGTCGCCACCGCGCGGGCGCGACCGGGTCAACAAACGGGATTCGCCATCAATGCTACCAACTCGTCGGCCGCACGCTCGACGTCGCGGTTGACGATCACCGCGTCGAACTCCCCCTCGGCGGCCAACTCGCGGCGGGCCTGCTCGAGTCGGGAGCGTTGGACGTCGTCCGGCTCGGTGCCCCGGCCGATCAGCCGGCGTTCCAACTCCTCCCACGACGGCGGCACCAGGAAGACGAACCGGGCGTCGGGCATCGCGGCCCGAACCTGTCGCGCGCCCTGCAGATCGATCTCCAACAGCACCGGCACTCCGGTCGCGAGCCGCTGCTCGACGGGGCGGCGCGGGGTGCCGTAGAGGTTGCCGTCGTACTCCGCGTGTTCGAGCAGGTCACCGGCGGCGACCATCTGCGCGAACCGGTCCCGGTCGACGAAGGTGTACTCGACCCCTTCGGTCTCGTGCGGCCGGGGTCGGCGGGTGGTTGCCGACACCGACACCCAGAACTGGGGATGGCGGCGGAGTACGGCGGCGATGACCGTCCCCTTGCCGACGGCGGAAGGTCCGGAGAGCACGGTGAGCGGCGGGGTCACCGTCCGGGGTCGTTCATGCCCGGTCCGGGGCGAACTCGCGCTGCAGCGCGCGGCGCTGGTTGGCGCCCAGGCCGCGCAGCCGCCGGGTGGGGGCGATGTCGAGCCGCTGCATGATCTGCTGTGCCCGGACCTTGCCGACCCCGGGCAGGGACTCCAGCACCTCCGACACCCGCATCTTGCCGACGACCTCGTCGGACTCCCCGGCGGCGAGCACGCTGTCGAGGGAGGTGCCGTTGCGTTTGAGCCGGTCCTTGAGCTCGGCGCGGGCCCGGCGTACGGCCGCGGCCTTCTGCAGGGCGGCCGCCCGCTGCTCGGCGGTCAGGGGCGGCAGAGCCACAGGTCACCTCGCTTCGGCTCGTACGGATGCGTTGATGGCAACCTAGCGAGGAACGTCGTGGACCGGCAACGTGCCGCACCGCACGGGCGCGGTACGGCCGGGTGCCCCCGCGAACAAACGCACTACTAGTGCGTTTGGTACCGCGACACGCCGTTGCCGGCCACCGTTTCGCACTAGTAGTGCGTTTGTTCGCGACCGGTGTAGGGCGTGTCGTGGCCGGGTCAGCGGACGGCGGTGCCCACGCCGGCAGCGCGCAGTTCGTCGACCTGCACGCGAACCGCGGTCCGCAGCGCGATCGGGTCGGGTCCGGCGCCCAGGACGGACCGCGACGCCGAGGGCAGCACCCCCGGCATGGCGCCGAACAGCCGTCGCAGGTCGGCCGGAGTGCCGCCCTGCGCGCCGAGTCCGGGGACGAGCACCGGCCCGCGCAGCCCGGACAGGTCGAGCCCGAGCGAGCCGATCGTCGCGCCGACCACCAGGCCGACCGGCCCGAGCGGCGCCTCGGCGCCGGCGTCGGCGTTGTCCGCGTTGTTGTCCGCGGCGGCCGCGGCCACCACCTGCTGCGCGACGGTGGAGTCGCCGGCGACCGCGCGCTGCACCGACGCGCCCTCCGGATTGGACGTCACGGCCAGCACGAACACACCGCGGTCGTGCTCGCGGGCGGCCCCGACCAGAGGCGCGAGCGATCCGTAGCCGAGATAGGGGCTCGCGGTCATCGCGTCGGCAGCCAGCGGACTCGCCGGGTCCAGATAGGCGGCGGCATAGGCCGCGACGGTGCTGCCGATGTCGCCACGCTTGACGTCGAGGAGCACCAGCGCTCCGGCCGCCCGGGCGTCGGCGACGGTCCGCTCGAGTACGGCGATCCCGCGCGAGCCGAACCGCTCGAAGAAGGCCGACTGCGGCTTGAGCACGGCGACGTCGGCGGCGACCGCCTCGACCACGCCGCGGCTGAAGCGCTCCAGCCCGTCGACGTCGTCGCCGAGGTCCCAGGACCGCAGCAGCCCGGGATGCGGATCGATTCCGACGCACAGCGGCCCCCGCGCCTGGATCGCCGCGAGCAACCGGGACCCGAACGAGCTCACCCGCGCTCCGGCCCGGTCTCCACGTCCGGCTCGGTCGCCGTCGCCGCCTGGGTCACCGGCCGGTCCGCCGGATCGGGGGGACGGTGGGCGTACCCGACCGCGTCCGCGAACCGGGCGAATCCGCGCTCGGCCAGCGCGGTGCGCAGCTCGCCGAGGACCCGCACCGGGGCGTGCGGGTCGTGGAACACCGCGGTGCCGACCGACACCGCGGATGCGCCGGCGAGCACGAACTGCAGGGCGTCGAGGCCGGTGAGGATCCCGCCCATGCCCAGGATCGGGACGTCGGGCAGGGCCTCGTGGACCTGCCAGACGCAGCGCACGGCGATCGGTCTGATCGCCGGGCCGGACAGCCCGCCGGTGACGCCGGCCAGCACCGGGCGCATGGTCCCGGTGTCGATCGCCGCACCGAGCAGGGTGTTGATCAGGGAGACCCCGTCGGCGCCGGACTCCACGCACGCCCGCGCGATCGACACGATGTCGGTGACGTCGGGCGAGAGCTTCGCGAATACCGGTACGCCGCGGTTGGTCTCCGCGCGGACGGCCCGGATGACGGCGGACGCGGCGCCGGGGTCGCAGGCGAAGACGTGACCCCGGTCCTCGAGGTTGGGGCAGGAGATGTTGACCTCGACCATCGCCACGCCCTGCTTCCAGCGCAGCCGCCGGGCCAGCTCGGCGTATTCCTCGACGCTGGTGCCGGCGATGCTCACCGCGGCCCGGGCGCCGCGCTCGACCAGCCACGGTAGGTCGGAGTCGCAGAACGCCTCGATCCCCGGGCCCTGCAGCCCGATCGAGTTCAGCATCCCGGACGGGGTCTCGGCCATCCGGGGTGTCGGTCGACCGGCCCGCGGCCGCAGCATGACGGACTTGGTCACCACGGCGCCGAGGTCGGCGACGTCGAAGAACTGGTCGAGCTCACGGCCCGCGGCGGCGCACCCGGACGCGGTCAACACCGGGTTGGGCACGCGCAGTGGGCCGAGGCGGGTCGACATGTCGACCTCGGCTGCGGCGGCGACCGGCGCCGCCATCAGCGGGCCCCCGTCGCGGTGACGTCGGAGGAGCCGGCGCCCAGGGCGTCGACCGGCACCGTCCCGACGTCGTCCCAGCGGACCCGGTCCGCGGGGAAGACCGGGCCCTCCACGCAGGCCCGCACCATCCGGGTCACCTGGTCGTCCCCGACGACCGGCAGGACGCAGGTCATGCACACCCCGATCCCACAGGCCATCGACTCCTCCACCGCCGCCTGGCACGGGACGTCGTAGGACGTCGCGATCTCGCCGCACGCCCGCAGCATCGGCATCGGGCCGCAGGCGTAGACCACGCCGGCGCCGGAACGCTCGATCACCTCCGGCAGCACGTCGGAGACGATGCCCTGCCGGCCGGAGCTGCCGTCGTCGGTCGTCACCTCGATACTGGTCGCCGCCCGCTTGGCCTCCAGTTCGCCGAAGAGGCGCTCGGCGGTCGACGCCCCGAGCACGAAGTCGACCCGGCACTCCCGGGCCCGCAGGCTCTCGGCCAGCGGGAACAGCGACGCGCTGCCGTAGCCGCCGCCGACCAGCACCGCCGCCACCGGGCGGGCCGGCAGCCGGAACGGCGTACCCAGCGGCCCGACCACGTCGACCTTGTCGCCCTGCCGGAGCCCGGCCAGCCAGTCGGTGCCCGCACCGCGGACTGCCACGACGAACTGCACCGTGCCGCCGTAGACACCGGCCGGTGTCGCGGAGTAGATCGCGAACGCGCGGCGCAGCATCATCCCGCTCGTCGCACCGCCCACCGCCAGGGAGACGAACTGCCCGGGTCGGGACGCCTCGGCGATGCCCGGCGCGATGAGGGTCATCAGGTGGTAGGCGCCGACCCGCTTGCGCGAGAGCACCTCGCCATGGACCTGCACCGGTGCCATCAGATCCCCCCTTCCGCACGTCGGGCCCGCATGTCGTCGTGCATCTCCTGCAGTGACCGGACGCCGACGTCCCCCCGCAGCAGCGCCTCGATGCCCTGCACGCATGCTGCCGCACCCTGCACCGTGGTGATACAGGGAATCGCGGTATTGACCGCCGCGGTGCGGATCTCGTAGCCGTCCAGGCGGGGTCCGGCGTTGCCCGGGCTGCCGAACGGCGTGTTGACGACGAGGTCGACCTCGCCGGCGAGGATCCGCTCCACGCAGTTGCCGGGGCCGTCGCTGTACTTGCCGACGATCTGCGCGTCGATGCCGTGCCGGCGCAGCACCCGGGCCGTCCCGGCGGTGGCGATCACGTCGAAGCCGAGGTCGGCCAGCCGCTTCACCGGGAAGATCACGGCCCGCTTGTCCCGGTTGGCGACGCTGACGAAGAGCCGTCCCTTGGTGGGAAGCGAGCCGTAGGCGGCCGCCTGCGACTTCGCGAACGCCGTACCGAACACCGCGTCGATGCCCATCACCTCGCCGGTGGACTTCATCTCCGGGCCGAGGATCGTATCGATGCCGTGGCCCTCGACGGTGTGGAACCGGTGGAACGGCAGCACCGCCTCCTTGACCGCGATCGGCGCGTCGTCGGGCGGGTCGCCGCCGTCGCCCGTGACGGGCAACAGCCCTTCCTCGCGCAGCTGCGCGATGCCGGCACCCAACGCGATCCGGGCGGCCGCCTTGGCCAGCGGGACGGCGGTCGCCTTGGACACGAACGGCACGGTCCGCGATGCCCGCGGGTTGGCCTCCAGCACGTAGAGCACGTCGTCCTTGAGCGCGTACTGCACGTTGAGCAGGCCGCGCACCCCGACCCCGGCGGCGATCGCGGCGGTCGACCGGCGCACCAGCGCGACGTCGCTCTCCCCCAGGGTGATCGGCGGCAGCGCGCACGCCGAGTCGCCGGAGTGGATGCCGGCCTCCTCGATGTGCTCCATGATCCCGCCGAGGTAGAGCTCGGCGCCGTCGTAGAGCGCGTCGACGTCGATCTCGATCGCGTCCTCGAGGAACCGGTCGACCAGCACCGGATGCTCGGGCGAGACCTCGGTGGCCCGGGCGATGTAGGACTGCAGGGTCTCGTCGTCGTAGACGATCTCCATGCCCCGCCCGCCCAGCACGTAGGAGGGGCGGACGAGCACGGGGTAGCCGATCCCGTCGGCGATCGCCTTGGCCTCGGCGTAGGACGTCGCCGTGCCGAACTTCGGCGCGGGCAGCCCGGCCCGCTCGAGGACCCGGCCGAAGGACCCGCGGTCCTCGGCCAGGTGGATCGCCTCGGGCGGGGTCCCGACGATCGGCACGCCGGCGTCCTTGAGCCGCTGCGCGAGCCCGAGCGGGGTCTGCCCGCCGAGCTGGCAGATCACCCCGGCCACGGTGCCCGATTCCTGCTCGGCGTGCACGATCTCGAGCACGTCCTCCAGCGTCAGCGGTTCGAAGTAGAGCCGGTCGGAGGTGTCGTAGTCGGTGGAGACGGTCTCGGGGTTGCAGTTGACCATCACCGACTCGAAGCCCGCGCTGCGCAGTTCCATCGCGGCGTGCACGCAGGAGTAGTCGAACTCGATGCCCTGACCGATCCGGTTGGGCCCGCTGCCGAGGATCAGCACCTTGGGCCGGTCGCCCGGCTCGACCTCGGTCTCCTCGTCGTAGGAGGAGTAGTGGTACGGCGTCCGCGCGGCGAACTCGGCCGCGCAGGTGTCGACGGTCTTGTAGACCGGGCGGACACCGAGGCGGTGGCGCAACGTCCGGACCCCTGCCTCACCGGCGAGCTCTTGGCGCAGGGCCGCGATCTGCCGGTCGGAGCACCCGGCCCGCTTGGCCCGGTGCAGCAGGTCGGGGGTCAGCGCCGGCGCACCCTCGATGTCCGCACGCAGTTCGACCAGCGAGGCCACCTGGTCGACGAACCACGGGTCGATCCCGCTGGCCTCGCTGACCTCCTCGATACCCGCGCCGAGGCGCAACGCCCGCTCCACGGTGTAGAGCCGACCGTCGTGCGGGGTCCGCAGCGCGTCGAGGGTCGACTGCCGCGTGCTGCCCTCCGGATCGGGGCTGGTCCAGAAGCCCGCCGCCGTCGTCTCCAGCGAGCGCAGCGCCTTGCCGAGGGCCTCGGTGAAGTTGCGGCCCAGCGCCATCGCCTCGCCCACGGACTTCATCGTCGTGGTGAGCTCCGGGTCGGCACCGGGGAACTTCTCGAACGCGAACCGCGGCACCTTCACCACGACGTAGTCGAGGGTCGGCTCGAACGACGCCGGGGTCTCGCCGGTGATGTCGTTGCGGATCTCGTCCAGCGTGTAGCCGATCGCCAGCTTCGCGGCGATCTTGGCGATCGGGAAACCGGTGGCCTTGGAGGCCAGCGCACTCGACCGGGAGACCCGCGGGTTCATCTCGATGACGATCAGCCGGCCGGTCCGCGGGTGGACGGCGAACTGGATGTTGCACCCGCCGGTCTCGACGCCGACGGCCCGCAGCACCTCGATGCCGAGGTCGCGCATCCGCTGGTACTCCCGGTCGGTCAGCGTCAGCGCCGGGGCGACGGTCACCGAGTCACCGGTGTGCACGCCCATCGGGTCGACGTTCTCGATCGAGCACACCACCACGACGTTGTCGTGCCGGTCGCGCATCAGTTCGAGCTCGAACTCCTTCCACCCGAGCACGCTCGCCTCGATCAGCACCTCGTGCACCGGGCTCGCGGCCAGCCCCGCCGACGCGATCCGCCGGAGGTCGGCCTCGTCGTGGGCCATGCCCCCGCCCGCCCCGCCCATCGTGTAGGACGGCCGCACCACCAGCGGGTAGCCGAACGTCCCCGCGGCCGTCAGGACCTCCTCGAGGCTGCGGCACACCGCCGAGTCGGGGACGTCGCCGCCCACCGACCGCACGATGTCCTTGAAGCGCTGCCGGTCCTCGCCGCGCTGGATCGCGTCCACGTCGGCGCCGATCAGTTCCACGCCGTACTTCTCGAGCACGCCGCGCTCGTGCAGCGTGACCGCGATGTTGAGCGCGGTCTGCCCGCCCAGCGTCGCGAGCAGGGCGTCGGGGCGTTCCTTGGCGATGACCTGCTCGACGAAGTCCGGGGTGAGCGGCTCGACGTAGGTCGCGTCGGCGAACTCGGGGTCGGTCATGATCGTCGCCGGGTTGCTGTTGACGAGGCTGACCCGCAGCCCCTCGGCGCGCAGCACCCGGCAGGCCTGGGTGCCCGAGTAGTCGAACTCGCACGCCTGGCCGATGACGATCGGGCCGGAGCCGATCACCAGCACGTGCCCGATGTCGGTACGGCGGGGCATCAGCGGCCCCCTCCCATCAGCTCGGCGAACCGGTCGAAGAGGTGCCCGGCGTCGTGCGGCCCGGCCGCCGCCTCCGGGTGGTACTGCACCGAGAAGGCGGGCAGGTCGAGGCAGCGCAGCCCTTCGACGACCTGGTCGTTGAGGCACACGTGGCTCACCTCGGCCCGGCCGTAGGGCGTGTCCGTAGGCCCGTCCAGCGGTGCGTCGACGGCGAATCCGTGGTTGTGCGCGGTGATCTCGACCCGGCCGGTGGACCGGTCGGCGACCGGCTGGTTGATCCCGCGGTGGCCGTAGCGCAGCTTGTAGGTGCCGAAGCCCAGGGCCCGGCCGAGGACCTGGTTGCCGAAGCAGATGCCGAAGAGCGGGATCCGGCGGTCGAGCACCTCGCGGGTCAGCCGCACCGCACGTTCGGCGGCCGCCGGGTCACCGGGGCCGTTGGCCAGGAAGACCCCGTCCGGCGCGACCGCGACCACGTCGTCGATCGAGGACGCCGCCGGGAGCACGTGCGTCTCGATCCCCCGCTCGGCGAGCCGGCGTGGGGTCATGGCCTTGATGCCGAGGTCGATCGCCGCGACCCGGAACCGCGTGTCGCCGACGGCGGCCACGACGTAGGACCGGGGGGTGGTGACCTCGTCGGTGAGGTCGGCGCCGAGCATCCCCGGGCTCGACCGCACCCGCTCCAGCAGCGCCGCCGGGTCGCGCTCGACCGTCGAGATGCCGACCCGCATCGCGCCGCGTTCGCGCAGATGCCGGGTGAGCGCCCGGGTGTCCACGCCGGCGATCCCGACGATCCGCTGCGCCGCGAGCTCTTCGTCGAGGCCACGGCGGGCCCGCCACGAGGACGCCCGGCGGGCGGGGTCGCGCACGACGTAGCCGGCCACCCAGATCCGGGCGGACTCGGGGTCCTCGTCGTTGACGCCGGTGTTGCCGATGTGCGGTGCCGTCTGGACGACGACCTGCCGGTGGTAGGACGGGTCGGTGAGCGTCTCCTGGTAGCCGGTCATGCCGGTCGCGAAGACCGCCTCGCCGAAGGTCTCCCCCGGCGCGCCGTAGCTCTCGCCGGTGAAGCTCCGGCCGTCCTCAAGCACCAGGATCGCGGGATCGCTCACCGGACCGCCTTTCCGTCGAGCACCGTCGCCGTACCGCGCAGGAACGTCGCGACCACCCGGCCCGGCAACGTCATCCCGGCGTAGGGCGTGTTGCGGCTCACGCTGGCGAGCTCGGTCGGGTCGACCGCCGCGCGGACGGCGGGGTCGACCAGCAGCACATTGGCCGCGACGCCCTCGCCGAGCGCGTCCCCGTGACCGTCGAGCCGGGCGATCGCCGCCGGCCGCGCCGACATCCGGTCGGCCACGCCGCGCCAGTCCAGCGCGCCGGTCTCGACCATCGACGCCAGCACCACCGACAGGGCGGTCTGCAGCCCGAGCATCCCGGGGGACGCCTCGTTCCATTCGCAGTCCTTGACCTCGGGGGTGTGCGGCGCATGGTCGGTCGCGACCACGTCGATCGTGCCGTCGGCGAGCCCGGCCCGTACCGCCTGGACGTCGGCGGGCGTGCGCAGCGGCGGGTTGACCTTGAAGACCGGGTCGTAACTCGTCGCCAGCTGGTCGGTGAGCAGCAGGTGGTGCGGGGTCACCTCGGCGGTCACCTGGGCGCCGTTGGCCTTGGCCGCCCGGATGATCTCCACCGAGCCGGCGGTCGAGACGTGGCAGACGTGCAGCCGGGATCCGACATGGGCGGCGAGCAGCGCGTCCCGCGCGATGATGGTCTCCTCCGCCATGGCCGGCCACCCCTGCAGGCCGAGGACGCCGGACAGCTCGCCCTCGTTCATCTGGGCGCCCTCGGTGAGCCGGGGCTCCTGGGCGTGCTGGGCGATGACCCCGTCGAACGCCTTGACGTATTCCAGCGCCCGGCGCATGAGGACCGCGTCGGAGACGCACTGGCCGTCGTCGGAGAAGACCCGTACCCGCGCCGCGGAGTCCGCCATCGCCCCGAGCTCGGCCAGTCGTTCGCCCCCGAGCCCGACGGTGACCGCTCCGACCGGCCGCACGTCGACGAGACCGGCCTCGTGGCCGAGCCGCCAGACCTGCTCCACGACGCCGGCGGTGTCGGCCACCGGCTCGGTGTTGGCCATGGCGTGCACGGCGGTGTAACCGCCCAGCGCGGCGGCCCGGCTGCCCGTCTCGACGGTCTCCGCGTCCTCCCGGCCGGGCTCGCGCAGGTGGGTGTGCAGGTCGACCAGGCCGGGCAGCGCGACGAGCCCGCCGCCGTCGATCACCTGCGCGCCGCCGGCGGACAGTCCCCGACCGATCCCGGCGATCACGCCGTCGCGCAGCAGCAGGTCGGTCGGCTCCTCACCGTAGGGCCGTACGCCGCGCAGCAGCCACTCCTGCGCCGGCCCGGTCACCGTCCCGCTCATGCCTGCTCCACCGCGGTGCGACCGCCGCCGAGCAGCAGGTAGAGCACCGCCATCCGCACGCTCACGCCGTTCGTCACCTGCTCCACAATCGTCGACCGGGGCGAGTCCGCGACCGCCGGGGTGATCTCCATGCCGCGGATCATCGGCCCGGGGTGCATGACGATCGCGTGCTCGGGAAGCATCGCCATCCTCGTGCCGTCCATGCCGTAGCGCCGCGAGTACTCCCGCGCCGTGGGGAAGAACGCGTCGTTCATCCGCTCCCGCTGCACACGCAGCATCATCACCACATCGCACTTGGGCAGCACGCCGTCCAGATCGTAGGCCGTCGCGCAGGGCCACGACTCGACACCCAGCGGCAGCAGCGTCGGCGGTGCGACCAGCGTCACCTCGGCGCCGAGGGTGTGCAGCAGCAGCACGTTGGACCGGGCCACCCGGCTGTGCAGCACGTCACCGACCACGGCGACCCGGCGGCCGGTCAGGTCGCCGCGCCCGGCGTTGAGCCGGCGGCGCATCGTGAAGGCGTCGAGCAGGGCCTGGGTGGGATGTTCGTGGGTGCCGTCCCCGGCGTTGATGACGTGCCCGCCGATCCAACCGCTGGTGGCCAGGCGGTGCGGCGCGCCCGAGGCGCTGTGCCGGACGACGACCGCGTCGGCGCCCATCGCCTCCAGCGTCATCGCGGTGTCCTTGAGGCTCTCCCCCTTGGAGACGCTCGACCCCTTGGCGGAGAAGTTGATGACGTCGGCGGAGAGCCGCTTGGCGGCCGCCTCGAAGGAGATCCGGGTCCGGGTCGAGTCCTCGAAGAACAGGTTGACGACGGTGCGCCCGCGCAGCGTCGGGAGCTTCTTCACCGGACGGTCGGCGACCCGGGCGAGCTCCTCGGCCGTGTCGAGCACCAGCAGGGCGGCGTCGCGGTCGAGGTCGCCGGCGGAGAGCAGGTGCTTCATCGGGCACCGTCCTGCGGCGCCCCGCCGAGCAGGACGCCGTCGACGCCGTCAATCTCGGACAGGCGCACCTGCACGGTCTCGTCGATCGCGGTGGGGATGTTCTTGCCGACGTAGTCGGCGCGGATCGGGAGCTCCCGGTGGCCGCGATCGACGAGGACGGCGAGCTGCACCACGCGTGGCCGGCCGAGCTCCCCGAGGGCGTCGAGCGCGGCCCGGACGGTGCGGCCGGAGAAGAGCACGTCGTCGACCAGGACCACCAGCCTGTTGTCCACCCCGCCGGGCGGCTCGCTGGTCGGCTCCAGCGGCCGGACACCGCGCAGCCGGAGGTCGTCGCGGTAGAGCGTGACGTCGAGGGAGCCGACCGGGACCACGATGCCGGTGAACGCCGCGATGCGGGCGGCGAGGCGGCGGGCGAGCGGCGCACCGCGGGTGGGGATGCCGACCAGGGCCGTGTCCTGGGCGCCGCTGGTCTTCTCCAGGATCTGGTGGGCGATCCGATCGATGATGCGGCCGACGTCGGCCGCGTCGAGCAGCTCACGGGGAGCTGAGCCGGATGGGCCCTCTCCGCTGCGACCAGCAGGGTAGGCAGGGGGCATTACGGACCTCCTTCCCCGCCTCACGGGACGGGTCGTTAAAGGATGTCGATCGAATGAACCGTAGCAGTCCGCGCACGTCTTCTCCCAGCCTGAGCGGGTCTGCTCTTGACCGGGGGGACCTTTTCGCCGTACGGTCACGCTCCGTAGTCAGTGAGCGATAAGATATCGGGACACGAGTGGGCCCGAGGGGTCCACGACGTACGCGACGGGAGCAACCGAGGATGAGCAGTGAATACGCGAGGTCGCTCGGGGCGCGCCTGCGGGCCATCCGTACGCAGCAGGGGTTGTCCCTGCACGGGGTGGAGAACAAGTCCGAGGGCCGGTGGAAGGCGGTCGTCGTCGGGTCCTACGAACGTGGCGACCGGGCCGTGACGGTCCAGAAGCTCGCCGAGCTGGCCGACTTCTACGGCGTCCCGGTCAGCGAGCTGCTGCCCGAGGCACGGCAGGCGTCGGCCGCCGGGCCGTCGGAGCGCGTGGTGATCGACCTGGAGCGGCTCGGGCATCTGCCGGCCGCGCACGTGGGACCGCTGGCGCGCTACGCCGCGGCCATCCAGAGCCAGCGCGGCGACTACAACGGCCGGGTCCTCTCGATCCGGGCCGAGGACGTGCGCTCGCTGGCGATCATCTACGACCTGTCTCCGGGGGAGCTCACCGAGCGGTTGATCGCCTGGGGCGTCCTGACCTCCGACGCCCGCGACGCCGTTTCGGAGTAGCCGACCGGGCCAGCCGCCGACGGGTCAGCCGCTGACGGGGCCGGGCTGCGGCTTGGCCCGGGCGATCCGGCCCAGCACGCCGTTGACGAACCGCGGTGAGTCGTCGGTCGACAGGGCCTTGGCGAGCTCGACGGCCTCGTCCACGGCGACCCCGTCCGGCACGTCGTCGCACCACATCAGCTCGTAGACGGCCAGCCGCAGCAGGGTGCGGTCGACGGCGGGCATCCGGGCCAGGCTCCAGCCCTCGGCGTAGGTCGCGATGGTCTCGTCGATCCGCTCACGCTCCCGGACAACGCCCTCCACCAGGGTGACCGCGTAGTCCGACACCGGCGGATCCGCCGCCGCGACTCGTTCGGCGGTGGTGGCGAGCGGGTCGGTGCCGCGCAGGTCGGATTCGTAGAGCAGGTCCAGCGCCCGCTTGCGGGCCTTACGGCGGGCTGTCATCTAGTTGGACACCCTGCCGAGGTAACGCCCGTCGCGGGTGTCGACCTTGACCTTCTCGCCCGACCCGACGAACAGCGGCACCTGGATCGTCGCGCCGGTCTCCAGCGTCGCGGGCTTCGTGCCCCCGGTGGACCGGTCCCCCTGCAGCCCGGGGTCGGTCTGGGAGATCGTGAGCTCGACGCTGGTCGGCAGCTCGACGTAGAGCGGGGTCGAGTCGTGCACCGCGACGACGACCTCGGCGTTGTCCAGCAGGTAGTCCGCGCCGCCGGCCACGGTCTCGTCGGAGACGTGGACCTGGTCGTAGGTCTCGGCGTCCATGAAGACGAAGTCCTCGCCGTCGCGGTAGAGGTAGGTCATCGCGCGCTTGTCGACGGTCGCGACGTCGACCCGGACGCCGGCGTTGAACGTCTTGTCGACCACCTTGCCGGTGAGGACGTTCTTGAGCGTGGTCCGGACGAACGCACCGCCCTTACCCGGCTTGACGTGCTGGAACGCGACGACGTTCCACAACGCCCCGTCGAGATCGAGGGTCATGCCGTTCTTCAGGTCGTTCGTGGTGGCCACAGGTGATGCGTCTCCTACTGGACGAGCAGGTCCTTGGTCGTCATGGTGAGCAGCTCGGGTCCGGACGGCCGGACGACGAGCGTGTCCTCGATGCGGACACCGCCCCGGCCCTCGAGATACACCCCCGGCTCCACGGTCACCGGCATCCGGTCGACCAGTTTACCCGTGCCGGTCGGCCCCAGGCTGGGCGCCTCGTGGATCTCCAGACCGACGCCGTGGCCGAGGCCATGCCCGAAATGCTCGCCGTGCCCGGCCGCGGCGATGACCTCCCGGGCGGCCTTGTCGATGTCCTGCACGTCGGCGCCGATCGCGAGGGCGTCCCGCCCGACCCGCTGTGACTCGGCCACCAGGGCGTAGATCTCGCGCTGCCAGTCCGCCGGGCGGCCCAGCACCAGGGTGCGGGTCATGTCCGAGTGGTAGCCGTCGTACTCGGCGCCGAAGTCGAGCTTGACGAAGTCGCCGGCCTGCAGCCGCCGGTCGGCCGGCCGGTGGTGCGGGATCGCGGAGTGCGGCCCGCTGGCCACGATCGTCTCGAACGACGGGGCCTCGGCGCCGTGGTCGAGCATCCGGGCGTCGAGGTCGCGGCCCACCTCGCGCTCGGTCCGGCCGAGCGCCAGGCCGCCGGCGGCCAGCAGGTCGGCGAGCGCCCGGTCGCCGATCGCGCAGGCCTCCCGCAGCAGCGCGATCTCGTCCTCGTCCTTGACGGCGCGCAGCTTCTCCACCGCGCGGCCCAGGCTCACCAGCTCGAGCCCGTCGCCGGCGGCGGCGAGCGACTCCCGCCCGTCGACGGTCACCACGTGTGACTCGTAGCCGAGCCGGCCGATCCCGTCGGCGGCCGCCCGGGCGGCCAGGGCCGGCCCCACGGCCCGGTCGATCAGCCGCTCGACGTCGGGGGCCTGCTGGGCGGACTGGGTGGTGTAGCGGCCGTCCGTGGCGAGCACGTCGGCGCGGGCGGTGAGCAGCAGGGCGCCGTTCGAGCCGGTGAAGCCGGTCAGGTAGCGGACGTTGACCAGCGAGCTGACCAGGACGGCGTCCAGGCCGTCCTCGGCGGCGGCGGCGCGGAGCCGCTCTCGGCGTTCGGCGTGGGAAGCAGGCATGCCCCGACCGTATCGAGTCGCCGCTGGTCCGAAACAAACGCACTACTAGTGCGATATGGGGGGCCGGCACGGCGTGTCGCCGACCCAAACGCACTACTAGTGCGTTCGTTCGCCGGACGGAGGTGCGTGCGACGCGAGCCAGCGCAGGGCCAGGGGGTAGCCGTCGACGCCGAGGCCGCAGATCACCCCGGTCGCGACCGGGGACACCAGCGAACGGTGCCGGAACTCCTCGCGGGCGTGGATGTTGGACAGGTGCACCTCGACCAGCGGGGCGGTGAGCATCGCGCAGGCGTCGCGCAGCGCGACCGAGTAGTGCGACCAGGCGGCCGGGTTGAGCACCACCGGCAGCGACCGGTCGGCCGCCTCGTGCAGCCAGCCGAGCAGCTCGGCCTCGGAGTCGGTCTGCCGGACCTCCACCTCGACGCCCAGTTCGTCCCCGGTACGCCGGCACAGCGCGACCAGGTCGGCGTAGGACGTCGCGCCGTAGATCTCCGGCTGGCGGGTGCCGAGCCGGCCGAGGTTCGCGCCGTTGAGGACCCAGATCATGCCGCCACCTCCGCATAGGCCGCGGTGAGCAGGTCCTCACCGGGGCCCTCCAGGACCGCCGGGCGCGCCAGTCCGTCGAGAACGATGAAGCGCAGCATGCTGCCGCGCGCCTTCTTGTCGACCCGCATCGCGGCGTAGAGCCGCGGCCAGGCGTCCTTGTCGTAGGTCGTCGGGAGGCCGAGTGCCGTGAGCACCCGGCGGTGCCGGTCGGCGGTGGCGTCGTCCAGCCGCCCGGACGCCCGGCCGAGCGCGGCGGCGTAGACCAGGCCGACGGAGACCGCCGCACCGTGCCGCCACCGGTAGCCCTCGGTCCGCTCCACAGCGTGGGCCAGGGTGTGGCCGTAGTTGAGCATCTCGCGCGGCCCGGCCTCGGTCAGGTCGCGCCCGACGACGTCGGCCTTGACCCGGACGGCCCGCTCGACCAGTTCGGCGGTCCGGCCCCCGGACGGCCCGGCGGCCGCGGCCGGGTCGGCCTCGATGAGGTCGAGGATCACCGGGTCGGCGATGAAGCCGGCCTTGACCACCTCGGCCAGCCCGCACACGTAGTCGATGGCCGGCAGCGTGTCCAGGGTCGCGAGGTCGCAGATCACCGCGGCAGGCGGATGGAAGGCGCCGACCAGGTTCTTCCCGGCGTCGGTGTTGATCGCCGTCTTCCCGCCGATCGCGGCGTCGACCATGCCGAGCAGCGTGGTCGGCACCTGCACCAGGCGTACGCCGCGGAGCCATGCCGCCGCGACCCATCCGGCGAGGTCGGTGACCGCGCCACCGCCGAGGCCGACCACGGCGTCGGAGCGGGTGAACCCCGCCTCCCCGAGGGCGTCCCAGCACCGGCCGGCCACGTCGAGGCGCTTGGCCGCCTCGCCGTCGGGCACCTCGAGGAGCGTCACCCGGTGCCCGGCGGCGGCGAGGTCGGCCCGCGCCCGCTCGGCCAGGCCGGCCAGCGACGGCGCGTGCACGACGGCCACCTGTGCGGCGCCGGCCACCGGTCCGGCCAGTTCGGCGGCGGTGCCGGTACCGATGATCACGTCGTACGGCGCCGCGCCGCCGACCGTGATCCGCGTCGGCCCGGCGGTCACCGCAGCGCCGCCATGACCTCGTCGGCCACATCGTCGACCGCGCGGCCGTCGGTGTTGACCTCGAACGTCGCGACCTGCTCGTAGAACGGCCGCCGCTCCTCCAGCAGCACCCGCAGCCGGCCGCGCGGATTGAGGGTCAGTACCGGCCGGTCGCGGGCCAGCCCCACGCGCTTGGCGGCGTCGGCGAGCCGGACCGAGAGGAAGGCGACCGTGCGGTCGGCGAGATCGGCCCGGGTCGCCTCGTCGAGCACGGCGCCGCCACCCACCGCGAGGACGCCCTCGTGCCCGGCCAGGGCGTCGACCACGGCCGCGCGCTCCAGCGACCGGAACGCCTCCTCGCCGTCGTCGATGAAGATGTCGGAGATCGGCTTGCCCGCCGCGGCCTCGATGTCGGCATCGGTGTCGCGGAACGGCACGCCGAGCCGGGCGGCGACGAGCTCCCCGACGCTGGTCTTCCCAGCGCCCGGAGGTCCGACGATGACCAGCCGCACGGCGCCCATCAGCGCACCGTCATGCTGTCGAGGTAGGCGCGCGCGTTGCGCCGGGTCTCGGCCACCGCGTCGCCCCCGAACTTCTCCATCGCGGCGTCGGCGAGGACCAGTGCGACCATCGCCTCCGCGACGACACCGGCGGCAGGGACGGCGCAGACGTCACTGCGCTGGTTGATCGCCACGGCGGGTTCACCGGTCGCGACGTCCACAGTGGACAGTGCGCGGGGCACGGTCGAGATCGGCTTCATCGCCGCGCGCACCCGCAGCACGTCGCCGGTCGACATCCCGCCCTCGGTGCCGCCGGAGCGACCGGTTCTGCGGCGTACGCCGCCGGGCCCCGACTCGATCTCGTCGTGCGCCTGCGAGCCCCGCCGGCGCGCGCCTTCGAACCCGTCACCGACCTCGACGCCCTTGATGGCCTGGATGCCCATCAACGCACCGGCGAGCCGGGAGTCGAGGCGGCGGTCCCAGTGCACGTGGCTGCCGAGCCCGGGCGGCAGACCGTGCACGACGACCTCGACGACGCCGCCGAGGGTGTCGCCCTCCTTCTTGGCGGTATCGATCTCGGTGACCATGGCTTCGCCGGCAGCGGCGTCGAAGCAGCGCACCGGGCTCGCCTCCACCGTCCCCCGGTCGGCCGGCGACGGGACCACACCGGCCGGTGCGGACACGGTGCCCAGCGCGACCACGTGGCTCTGCACCTCGACGTCGAGGACCTGCCGGAGAAATGCCCGCACCACCGTGCCCAGGGCGACCCGGGCCGCGGTCTCACGCGCACTGGCCCGCTCGAGCACCGGCCGGGCGTCGGTGAAGGCGTACTTCTGCATGCCGACCAGGTCGGCGTGCCCCGGCCGCGGCCGGGTCAGCGGAGCGTTGCGGGCGAGGCCGGCGAGTTCCTCCTCCCCGACCGGGTCCGGCGCCATCACCGTCTCCCACTTGGGCCATTCGGTGTTGGCGATGCGGATCGCGACCGGCCCGCCCATCGTCAGCCCGTGCCGAACGCCGCCGGTCAGCTCGACCTCGTCGCGCTCGAAACTCATCCGGGCCCCGCGGCCGTAACCGGCCCGGCGACGGGAGAGCTCGTCGGCGATGTCGGCCGTCGTCACCTCGACGCCCGCCGGAAGCCCCTCCAGGACCGCGACCAGCGCCCGCCCGTGCGACTCACCCGCAGTGATCCAGCGCAGCACGGCCGCAAGTCTGTCATGGGCGAGGCTGCGCTCACCCGGCGACGCCCGAGACGTAGGCATCGACGATCGGGCCGCCGACGACGACGGCGACCAGTGCGCCGAGCAGCAACGCCGGCCCGAATGCGATGTCGCTCCGCCATCCCGCGAGGCGCCGCACCAGCTGGACGACGGCCACCCCGGCCCCCACCAGAAGCCCGACCGCCAGCCCGAGCAGCACGATGTCCCAGCCCATCCAGCCGAGGTAGAGCCCGAGCGCACCGGCGAGCTTCGTGTCCCCGAAGCCGACACCGCCGAGGAACGCCAACACGAAGAACACCGCGAACACTGCCGCCATCGCGAGCAGGGCACGCAGATAACTCGCACCGTCCCGGCCCGTGGCGGCCGCGACGCCGAGGAGCAGCAGGCCCACGCCGTACGTGGGAAGCGTCCACGCATCGGGCAGCCGATGGTGGTCCACGTCGATCACGGCCAGCGCGATCCCGGCGATCCCCAGCCACAGATAGGCGGGCAGCGCCGGCTGCGGGCCGAGCGCACCGGCCACGAGACCGAGGACGACGACCGCGAGCGCGGTGACCAGGACCCGGCGCCGCGCTCCGGCCGGATCGCCCCGCCACCAGCCGGCCGACCACGCCGGGACACGGTTCGCGATCTCGCTCGTGCCGTACCCGGCGAACCGGACCGTCAGACCGCCGAGGACCGGGCCGACCGCCACCCCGAGGGTGGCGCCGGCCAGGCCGGAGACGAGATGCACGGAACGGCCGCGGCTAGCTCGTCAGGCCCGCCACAGCGCGTCGTACTCGTCGTGCCAGTCGTAGGCGACCGACAGCGCGGTCAACGTGGGGCACGGCCAGGGGAACGCGGCGTCGCAGGTGAGGCAGCTCCCGGTGGGCCCGACGGCGCGGTGCAGATTGACCACCCGCCGCTTCGCCTCGCAGTCGCGCAGCAACCGGCCCGGATCGGCCGGTCCGGTCTTGCCGGTGAAGTCCCCCGCCGTCTGCATCGACATCCAGTAGGCCTCCTCGTCCTCGGAGATCCGACCGAGCAGCCATTCACCTGGGTCTGCCATGACACTTCCCATCTCGCGCGATCCTGGCGGTTTCCCCTCCTCCACGCGTCGATCAGGTACATCTCGAACATGTGCGCCCGCGCGGACGCATGATCCAACCACGACCGCCGATCACACGGCAGGGTGGGACTTCCGCAAGATCTCGAGGAAAGCCCGCATCCACGCTGGGTGATCGGGCCATGCTCGGCCGGTGACGAGCTGGCCGTCGACCACGGCCTCCCCGTCGACGAAACTCGCGCCGGCCGCGCGGACGTCGGGCTCGAGCGCCGGGTACGCCGCCGAGCGCCGGCCGGTGAGGGTGCCGGCCGCCGCCAGCAGCAGCGGTCCGTGACAGAGCGCCGCGACCGGCGCGTCCTCGTCCCGGAAGTGCCGGACGATGCGCTGTGCGTCGGGGTCGTTGCGGATGTACTCCGGGGCCCGCCCGCCGGGGATGACGACCGCGACGTAGTCGGCGGGCCGGACGTCGGCGAAGGCGAGGTCGGCCGGCCAGGTGTAGCCCGGCTTCTCGGTGTAGGTGTCGAAGCCGTCGACGAAGTCGTGCACGACGAACTGCAGCTTCTTCTTCGTCGGCGCGGCGATGTCGACCTCGTAGCCCTCCTCCAGCAGCCGCTGGTAGGGATACATGACCTCCAAGGACTCGGCCGCGTCACCGGTGAGCAGCAGGACCTTCGGCATGAGGACCTCCCCCTTCGTGGGTTGTTCCGCCGTAGGTCAGCGGAAGCAGTAGGAATCGGAGGACGCATCGCCGCCCTGCAGCCGGGTCTGGTGCACCCGCAGGCCGCGGAAATCGCCGCCGTGCGGGAAGAACCGCTCGTCGACGGTCATGCCTCCACCGTCGAGGTCGGCGTCGAGCTTGACCAGCCAGGGGTCCAGCCCGCCGGGGTAGAACTGGTCGTCCCACGAGCCGTAAAGGGAGTTGGTGAGATAGATCCGGCGCCCGTCGCGGCTGATCTCGACCATCTGCGGGCCGCCGGTGAGCGGGTTGTGCGGCGCGGTCGGATGCGGACTCCGCCGCACGATGCCGCCGAGATGCACCGACCCGGCGAGGCGCGGGTGCGCGGGGTCGCTCACGTCGTACTGCTGGAGCTCGCCCGTCCCCCAGCACGAGACGTAGAGCCACTGGTCGTCGACCGAGAGGTCGATGTCGGTGACCAACGGAGGAACGGCGCCGAAGCCCTGCAGCAGCGGCGGCAGGTCGGCGGGATCGGCCGGCTCCGCCGGGATGGTGATCACCTTGTCGGCCGTCCACCGGTCGCCCGCACGGTGCCAGCGCCAGATCGAGGCGGACAGATCCTCGACGTTGGTGACGACGCCGACGAAACCCCACGACTTGTCCGGGTCGTGGGCGGGCCGCAGTTCCAGGACCATCTGGTTGGCGTCCCCGAGGTCGATCTCCTGCTGATGGCGACCCGTGGCGAGATCCCAGAAGTGCATCGAATGCCCGTATTTGCGGCCCAGGAGCAGCTCCGGGTTGATGCCCTCCTCGATCATCGAGGGGGTGCCCCACTCGCTGGTCACCATCGTGTTCTCGTTGAGGTGCCACCACATGTCGTAGGCGAAGTACTGCGGACCGCGGTCGGTCTCCCAGGTGCCCAGGACGTCGAAGCTGTCGTGGTCGAGCAGGGCGATGCCACCCGGGCCGTCGGCCCCGTCGGCCCCGCCGAGGCACGACATGTAGAGACCGTTGGGGCCGCAGTGCAGGGTGTGCGGACGGGAGTAGCCGGCCTTGCGGGCGAGCTCGTCCGCGTCGATCACCTTGACCAGCTGCGGATCGGCCGGGTTGGGCTGGGTGTCGAAGACGTGCAGCCGCGACGAGCGCAGACCCGGTACGAGCAGGTAGCGACGCTGCGGGCCCTCGTGGCCGCCGTGACCGGTGTGGCACAGCGAACTGCTGCACGCGTTCCAGCCGAAGTGGTGCAGCTCGTCGCCGCGGGTCGGCAGCTCGCGGAAGCCGACCACCTCGCCGTACGTCGACGACGCGGGATCGGTGTCGATGACGGTCAGCGCATCGGGCTGACCTCCCGAGCGGTCGAAGCCGACGACATAGGCCAGCCGCTCCGCCGGCGCGGCGATCGCGTCCTGCGGCGTGCGGTAGAACGTCGGGTCGGACGGCGTGTCGTGGTCGTCGTGCGTGACGGTCATGGCATCTCCGCGGGTCGGTGAAGCTGACGTGGTCCGACCAACCGAGCTTGGCACAGCTCACTCACCCGCGGCCAGTAACCTCCACAAGCGCGGCCCGCATCGCGTCGATCGGCGCCTGTTGTCCGGTCATGAGCTCGATCTGCCGGACCGCCTGGTGCAGGAGCATGGACCGGCCGCTGATCACCGCCCGCCCGGCGCGCCCGGCCGACTCCGCGAGCACCGTCGGCCACGGGTTGTAGATCACGTCGAGCAGGACGCCGCCGGGGCTCCATCGGGTCTTGCGGCCGAGCTGGTCGGCGGCGCCGCGCGGCAGCGCGGAGATGACGACCGGTGCGTCGCCCACTTCCGCGTCGTCGATACCGCGCCGCACCTGTGGACGGACACCGAGCCGCGCCGCCGCGTCCCGCAGCGCGCCGGCCCGGCGCGGCTCGCGCACCAGGACCGTCGGCGCGTGCTCGCCGAGGTCTCGCAGGGCCGCGAGCGCCGCCTGCGCCGTGCCGCCGGCGCCGAGCAGCACGGCGCCCTTCGCCGAGTCGAGCCCCGCTTCGGCCAGCGCGCCGACGATTCCGGCGACGTCGGTGTTGTCGGCGTACCATCCGTCGCCGCGGCGGACGAGGGTGTTGGCGGCGCCGACCGCATCCGCGAGGTCGCTGCGCGAGGTCGCCTCGGCCAGCGCGACCCGCTTGAGCGGCATGGTCACCGACAGCCCGGCGCAGTCGATTCCGAACCCGGCCAGCAGGGCGGGCAGCCGCTCCTCGGTGCAGTCGATGGGCTCGTAGGACCAGTCGTTCAGGCCGAGCGCGGCGTAGGCGGCGCGGTGGAGCACCGGAGACAGGGAGTGCCCGATCGGGCTACCGACCAATACTGCGTAGGGCATGGCGGTCAGTAGACCCCCTCGGCCTGCGACTTCTTCTTCTGCCGCTCGAAGGCCTTGTCGTCGTCGGTGAAGAACGAGTTGCCTGCCCGGTCCTTCTTGACGAAGTACAGCCACGGCCCGCGCGCCGGGTGCAGTGCCGCATCGATCGCCGCCATCCCGGGGTTGCAGATCGGCGTGGGGGGCAGGCCCTTGTGCCGGTAGGTGTTGTACGGCGAATCGACCTGGGTCTGCTGCGAGGTGACCCGGGCGTCGTTGCGACCGAGCGCGTAGTTGATGGTCGAGTCCAGCTGCAATGGCTTGTCGGCGGCCAGCCGGTTGTCGATCACCCGGGCGACCTTGGCGAAGTCGGGGGTGATGCCCTCCTCCTCGAGCAGCGAGGCGATGACGACGATCTGGTACGGCGACGCATGCGCGGCGCCCCCACCCTGGTCGAGGGCAGCGGGGTCGAACTTGCGGGCACCGGTCGCCACCATCATGCGCAGCACCGCGCGGGGTGACGCCGCCCGCGGGACGTCGTAGGTCGTCGGGTAGAGAAACCCTTCGAGATGACCGTGGGCGAACGGCGGGAGCCCGAGCGATCCCGGCGAGTCGGCGGCGGCGGTGAGCTTCGCGAGCGGGATCTTGGTGCGCCTGGCCAGCAGCGCGAGGGTCTGCTTGACGGTGAGGCCCTCCGGCACCGTGACCCGGCCGACGCGCGAGGTGGGGTCGAGGATGAGCGACAGCGCGGCGGCCCCGCTCATGTGCTTGTGCAGGCGGTAGGTGCCGGGCTGGATCGCCCGGGACCGCTGGTCCTTCTCGGCGGCGGTCCGGAAGGCCCGGGAGCTCTTGACCACGCCGGAGGTGACCAGTGCCGCGCCGATGTCGCCGGCGGTGTCGCCCTCGTCGACCTGGACGTAGACCCAGGCACCGACCTGGCCGGAGTAGTCCGGCGCGGAACCGACCCGGTGCAGGATCAGCCGCCCGCCGTAGAAGGCTCCGAGCGCCAGCACCACGATCACCAGCAGGGAGAGGGCCGGTCCGAGCATCCGGCGACGACGGCGCCGGCTCCGCCGCGGACGAGGCTGGTGCCCGTCCTCGTCGCCGGGGCCGAGGATGGAGAGGTCGCTCATCGGTCCTGCCCCGGCCGGTCCTGGATGGTCCGGTCCAGCCAGCCCTGGAGGATGAGCACCGCGGCGGCCTGGTCGATCCGCGGCCGTTGCTTGCGGGTGGACACGCCGTGCTGGGAGAGGGTGCGGCTGGCGGTCACCGTGGTCAGCCGCTCATCGACCAGCTGCACCGGGACCGGGGCGATCCTGGTGCGCAGCGCAGCGGCGTAGTCCTCGGCGGCCTGCGCCGCCGTGCCGGATCGGCCCGCGAGGGTGCGCGGATGACCCACGACGACCTCGACGACACGCCGCTCGGCGACCAGGGAGGCGAGCTCGTCGAGGTCTCGAGCGCCGTCGGCGTCCCGGGCCAGCGTGACCAGCGGGGTGGCCAGCACACCCGCCGGATCGCTGACGGCGACACCCACGCGGACCGTCCCGACATCGACGCCGAGCCGTACGCCGCGCTCCCCCGAGCCTTCCGTGCCGATCACGCGGACCTCATCACCATGGTTCCCGTGCGCAGAACCCCCATGAGCAGGGCCCTCATGCCGACCCGGTGACGCGTTGCCCGACGAAGTGCTCGGCGCGGCGCAAGGCCTCGTCGAGCCCGGTCGGGTCGTTGCCCCCACCTTGCGCCATGTCCTCCCGACCGCCACCGCGACCACCGACGGCGGGGGCGAGGGCCCGCACGACGTCGCCGGCCGAGAGCCGCCACGAGCGGGCGGTCTCGTTGGTCGCCGCGACGAAGGACACCTTGCCGCCCGCGGCACCGACGAGGACGACCACGCCCGGCCGGCCGTGGTCCAGGCGGCCCCGGACGTCGTTGGCCAGAGCCCGCAACTCGTTGCCGCCCAAGCCCTCCGGCGCGGACGCTCCGACGAAGGCGACGCCGAAGACGTCCCGGGCTCCGGCGGCGAGCTGCGCCGCGCCGGCCAGGGCCGACTCCGCCCGCAGTCTGGTGAGGTCGCGTTCGACGGACCGGAGCCGGTCGAGCAGCGACTGCACCCGCTCGGGTACCTGCTCGGCAGGCGCCTTGAACGTCTCGGCGAGCTGCGAGACGAGCAGGTGCTCGCGGGCGAGGAACCGGAACGCGTCCAGACCGACCAGCGCCTCGACCCGGCGTACGCCGGACCCGATCGAGGACTCGCCCAGCAGCTTCACCAGGCCGAGCTGCCCGGACCGGATGGCGTGCGTACCGCCGCACAGCTCGCGGGCGTAGTCGCCGACCTCGACCACGCGGACCTCGTCGCCGTACTTCTCGCCGAACAGCGCGATGGCACCGATCCGCCGGGCCTCGGCCTGGTCGGTGAGGAACGCCCGTACCTCGAGGTCGTCGGCCAGCGTCGCGTTGACCTCGGCCTCGACGTCGGCCAGGACCCCGGGCGGGACCGCCTGCGGGGTGTTGAAGTCGAAGCGGAGCCGTCCCGGCGCGTTCAGCGAGCCGGCCTGCGTCGCCGACTCCCCCAGCGCCCCGCGCATCGCCCGGTGCACCAGGTGGGTCGCGGTGTGCGCACGGGAGACCGCCTTGCGGCGCTCGATGTCGATGGTCGCGTAGGCCGGAACACCGGGCCGCACCTCGCCGCGCCGGACCCGCGCGCGGTGCACGATGACGCCCGGCAGCGGGGTCTGGACGTCGACCACCTCGAGCTCGCCGCCATCAACGACGATGGTGCCGGTGTCCGCTTGCTGGCCCCCGCCCTCGGCGTAGAACGGGGTCGCGTCGAGCACGACCGAGATCTCGTCGCCCTCGCCGGCAGCCGCCACCGACCCGCCGTCGGCCCGCAGCAGCGCGGTGACCCGCGACTCGCGGGCGGCCTCGGCGTAGCCGGTGAACCGGGTCGGGCCGCTGTCGTCGAGCACCGCGCGGTAGGCCGACAGGTCGGCCTGGCCGGACTTGCGCGCCTGCGCGTCGGCCTTGGCCCGTTCGCGCTGCTCGGTCATCAGCCGGCGGAACTCCGGCTCGTCGACGGAGAGGCCCTGCTCGGAGGCCATCTCCAGGGTGAGGTCGATCGGGAAGCCGTACGTGTCGTGGAGGGTGAAGGCCTCGTCGCCGGACAGCTGGCCGCGCCCGGCCGCCCTCGTCTGGCGGACCGCCGTGTCGAAGATCGTCGTTCCGGACCGGAGGGTCGACAGGAACGCCTCCTCCTCGCCGTTGGCGTAGGTGGAGATCCGGCCGAAGTCGGACTCCACCTCGGGGTAGGACGCCTTCATGCAGTCGCGGGACACCGGCAGCAGCTCCGGCATGACCGGGTCCTCGACGCCGAGCAGGCGGATCGACCGCACCGCGCGGCGGATGATCCGGCGCAGCACGTAGCCGCGGGCCTCGTTGGAGGGCGTCACACCGTCGGCGATGAGCATCAGCGCGGAGCGGACGTGGTCGGCGATGATCCGGAACCGCACGTCGTCCTCGTGCGCGGCACCGTAGCGCTTCCCGGTCAGCTCCGCGGCCCGTTCGATGACGGGGTAGATCTCGTCGATCTCGTAGATGTTGTCGACACCCTGCATCTGGGCCGCGACCCGCTCGAGGCCCATGCCGGTGTCGATGTTCTTGGCGGGCAGATCGCCCAGGATCTCGAAGTCACCGTCCGGGCCGGACGGACCGCGTTCGTACTGCATGAAGACGAGGTTCCACAGCTCTACGAACCGGTCCTCGTCGACGGCGGGACCGCCGTCCCGCCCGTACTCGGCCCCCCGGTCGAAGAAGAGCTCCGAGTCGGGCCCGCACGGGCCGGGGATGCCCATGTCCCAGAAGTTGTGCTCGCGGCCCCGGCGCTGGATCCGGTCGCGGGGCAGACCGATGACGCGGTGCCACAGATCGGCCGCCTCGTCGTCGTCCTCGTACACGCTGGCCCACAGCCGGGATCCGTCGAACCCGAGACCGCCTGCGCTCTGGGAGGAGGTGAGCAGCTCCCAGGCGAACTTCATGGCCCCTTCCTTGAAGTAGTCGCCGAAGGAGAAGTTGCCGTTCATCTGGAAGAAGGTGCAGTGCCGGCTGGTCCGGCCCACCTCCTCGATGTCGGTGGTGCGCACGCACTTCTGCGTGCTGACCGCACGCGGGAACGGCGCCGGCAGTTGGCCGACGAAATACGGCACGAACGGCACCATGCCGGCGCTGACGAAGAGCAGGTTGGGGTCGTCGACGATCAGGCTGGCGCTCGGCACCAGGGTGTGGCCGTTGCGCTGGAAGAAGTCGAGGTAACGACGGCGGATATCGGCTGTTCTCATCAGGCCCGGAAATCCTCCGGCCGCGCGCCGAGCTCCCCGTCGAGCCCGCTGCTCTCCTTCAGCTCGACCTCACGTGCCTTGCTCGCCGCGCGCGCGTCGTCGACGAACTCCCGCACCGACTCGACCAGCCGTCCGGTCGACTCCGACAGCGAGCGGGTCATCCCGCTCGGAGTGAACTGCTCGGCGGTGCGGGTGACCTTGCGGACCACCAACGCCCCGATCGTGATGCCCATCGCGAGCCAGAACAGCCGCCGCATCACGCCGCCCCCCTGTTGGCCTTGCGCATCCGCCGCTCGGCGCGGCGGGCCGTCTTCACGTCCTTCTCCACCTGCGCCTTACGACGGTTGGAGGCGGCACGACGGATTCCGTAGGAGAACGCCGCCACCTTCACCACCGGCCCGCCGAGCGTCGAGGCGAACAGCGAGGTGAGCGCGGCGGTGTTGCTCGTCACCGACTGGGCATTGGCGGTGATGCCGTCCACCCGCTCGAGTTGGCTGTTGACCCGCTCGACGGTCGTCTGCGCGTTGATCAGGATCGGTCCGGCGTCCTCGTGCGCCTTGCGGATCGCCAGCGTCGCCTCGTCCAGGGTGCGGCCGAGCTTCAGTAGCGGGACCGCGAGCAGCCCGACCAACAGCACAAAGGCGACAGCCGCAATCAAGGCGGCGATCTGTCCACCGGACACGCGTCACTCCCAGCCGAGGCGACATTACCCGCGCGAGACTACCGCCTGGCCCGTCGGCGGACCGAAGCCGTTCCGGGTCGGTCAGGCCCGGCCCTGCTCGGTGCTCGAGCCGGCGTCCTCGCCGCGGACGATGCGCCGCAGGTCGCGGACCCGCTGCTCCAGGGCCCGTTCGGCGCCGTGCGTGGACGGGGTGTAGTAGTCCCGCCCGACCAGGGCGTCCGGCGGGTACTGCTGGGTGACGACGCCGGCCGGGTCGTCATGTGAGTAGCCGTAGCCGGACCCGTGTTCGAGCCGGCGGGCGCCGGCGTAGTGGGCGTCCCGCAGCGGCGCCGGCACCGGACCGGCCAGCCCCTGCCGGACGTCGGCGAGTGCCTGGTCCACCGCGGTGATGACGGCGTTGGATTTGGGCGCCAGCGCCAGATGGACCACTGCGTGGGCGAGCGTGATCCGGCCCTCCGGCATGCCGATCAACGCCACGATCTGGGCGGCCGCGGAGGCGGTCTGGATCGCCGTCGGGTCGGCCATGCCGATGTCCTCGCTCGCCAGGATGACCAGCCGCCGGGCGATGAAGCGCGGATCCTCGCCGGCCACGATCATCCGGGCGAGGTAGTGCAGTGCGGCATCGACGTCGGAACCGCGGATCGACTTGATGAAGGCGCTGATGACGTCGTAGTGCTGATCGCCGTCGCGGTCGTAGCGCACCGCGGCGGTGTCGACGGCCTTCTCGAGCGTGGCGAGGTCGACGTGGTCGTCCCCTGCCGCGACGGCGGCGCCCGCGCCCGCCTCCAGTGCGGTCAGGGCGCGGCGGGCGTCGCCCGCGGCGAGTCGGACCAGGTGGTCGAAGGCGTCGTCGTCGACGGTGACCGCGCCGCGCAGGCCGCGTTCATCGGCCAGCGCGCGGCGGACGAGTTGGCGGATGTCCTCGTCGGTGAGCGGCTCCAGGGTGAGCAGCAGGGAGCGGGACAGCAACGGGCTGACGATCGAGAAGAACGGGTTCTCCGTCGTGGCCGCGACCAGGGTGACGACCCGGTCCTCGACCGCCCCGAGCAGCGAGTCCTGCTGGGTCTTGGAGAACCGGTGGACCTCGTCGATGAAGAGCACGGTCTGCCGCCCGGAGAAGCCGAGCTCGCGGCGGGCCTCTTCGATGACCGCCCGCACGTCCTTCACCCCCGCGTTGAGCGCGGACAGCGGCACGAACCGGCGCTGGGTGGCGTGGGAGACCACATGGGCGATCGTCGTCTTGCCGGTACCGGGCGGGCCCCAGAGGATCAGCGACATCGGCGCATCGCCCTCGACCAGGCGGCGGAGCGGCGTCCCGGGGCCGAGCAGATGGCGCTGCCCGACCATCTCGTCGAGCGTGCGCGGGCGCATGCGCACCGCCAGCGGGGCGTGCTCGGCCGACGCCTGCTCCGCGGCGTCGTCGAAAAGGCTGTCGCCTGCCACGGACAGCGACATTACCCGGCGGTCCCGACCACCCGGGAATATCGGACCCGGCCACCGGGTAGTGCTCTGGAGAACCCTGACCGAAGGAGATCTATGCAGATCCGGACAATCGGCGACGTCAAGGTGGGTGCGATCGGACTCGGCGAGATGCCGATGTCCCTGGAGAACCGCCCCGACGAGGAGCGTTCCCTCCGTACCATCCACGCCGCCCTCGACGCCGGCATCACGTTCATCGACACCGCCGACGCGTACTGCGTCTCGACGGAGGACACCGGTCACGGCGAGCGGCTGATCGCCAAGGCGCTCGCGACCTACGGCGGGGACACCTCCCAGGTGCTCGTCGCCACCAAGGGCGGTCATCTGCGGCCCGGTGACGGCTCCTGGCAGGTCGACAGCTCCCCGGACCACCTGCGCAAAGCCTGCGACGCCAGCCTCACGGCGCTCGGGGTGGACGCGATCGGGCTCTACCAGCACCACCGTCCCGACCCCAAGGTCGACTACGCCGACGCCATCGGCACGATCAAGGAGCTCTACGACGCCGGCAAGATCCGCTACGCCGGAATCTCCAACGCGACGGTGGCGCAGATCGGGCAGGCCCAGGAGATCCTGGGCTCGGCGCTGGTCAGCGTGCAGAACCAGTTCGCGCCCAACTTCCGCTCGTCGGAGGCCGAGCTCGACTACTGCGCGACCCAGAACCTGGCGTTCCTGCCGTGGAGCCCGCTCGGCGGCATCGGCAACGCCGGCGGGCTCGGATCCGCGCATGCGGCTTTCCAGGAGGTCGCCGACGCGCACGGGGTGAGCCCCCAACAGGTCGCGCTCGCGTGGGAGCTGGCCAAGGCGCCGGTCGTGATCCCGATCCCGGGTGCGTCGCGGCCCGAGACGATCATCGACTCGGCGAAGGCTGCCGACCTCGTCCTGTCCGAGGAGGAGCTGGGCCGGCTCGACGCCGCCTGATCCTCCGCATGCCCACTGCCCGGGCGGCGCCGTTCGCGGCGCCGCCCGAGTTGTGTCGGGGCTCATCCGGTCAGAGCGCAGTGATGCCTTTGACTTCGAGATAGATCCCGAAGATCAGGCAGATCGCGAGACTGATGTCCCGGGTGTGACTCTTCGTCGTGATGACCAGGGGCACCAGGATCGCCTGCGCCCGGTCCGGTGCAAGCGTGTAGAGCAGCACAGGCACGATGACGGCCAGCAGGACGATGAGGATCACGACGAGCAGCACCACGAGCTGGCCGCCCAGTCCGACCGAGGTCGACGTGGCGATGTCCTTCACCGCCGGGATGAACAGCACGAGGCTCGAGAAGTTGGCGACCATCAGGCCGAGGCCCAGGAGCATGCATTTCATCGGTCCCGCACCGACCGGGTGGGATTGCTTCGTGGTGGTCGAGGACGGCTTGAGCGCGATGCGTACGGCCAGCAGCAGCAGGATCGCGCCGAAGACCACGTCGACTATCGGTGAGATGCGAAGGTGGCCGCCGGCGGTCGCGTGCCGGAAGACGATCAGCCCCACGACGGCGATGACCACAAGAGGAATGGCGGCGCCGACGCCGAACGCCGCCGCCCGAGCTCTCGGACGGCCCGGCGACGACAACAGGAGGACGACGCCGACGAGGAGAGTCGGGCTGATCGCCGCCCCGAGTGCCAGCGGAAGCACCCTGGCCAGCAGCGTGATCATCTGGGCAGTTAACCGCGGAGATGGCGCCCGGACCCGTCCGACACCGCGAGGACAACTCTGCTTCAGCTTGACTTTGTGTGGCAAAGTTGGCTAGCTTTGCGGTACAAAGTCATGGCCGCGACGCTGCGGTCGAAGGAAGGGGACGCGATGGGTGGGGTCGACGTCGTTCCGGTTCCGGCCGAACGAACCGATATCTCGACGGTGGGCACGCCTGCCCGGGATCTGGCGATCACCGGTCTGATCCTGGGTGTCGCCGGCTCGATGTGGTTCGGGTGGGGCCGGGAGGACCCGCCGTCCGGCTGGTCGGTCCCTTTGCTGGTCGGCTCCCTCGCCGGGCTGTGCGTCGCCGTCGTCGGCGGTCTGCTCGTGTGGCGGCTCCGCTCCGGCAGGTCGGCGATGGAAGACGCGCGGATCCGTCGCCGCTGGCGGCAGATCGTCGGGCTCGAGGTGGTCCTGATCGTTCTCGGCAACGTCCTGCTCGGGACCAGCGGACGGCCGGAGTACGCGGCCGCGTGGACCCTGTTCGTGGTCGGTGCGCATTTCCTGCCGATGGCACGGGTGTTCAGGATGCCCGGCATCGGAGCCGCCGGCGTCGTACTCATGGCCGTCGCGATCGGCGCGGCCGTCGTCGGGATGACCGGATCTGCCGCGCCGAGTGCGCTGGCCGGCCTGGGCGGCGGACTGGCCTGCCTCGTCTGCGGCGCGGCGTACCTGCTTCGGGCGTATCGCCGCGATGCCTGACGACGAGGTGCTCGACGCGCGGGCGGCCGCGTCGTTGATGCAGCAGACCCGACAGCACACCCGCGACGCGTTGCGGATCAGGCTGCCGTGGGTCTACGCAGCGTGGGGCGCCGCGTGGCTGGTCGGCCTCGGGGCGATGTGGCTGTCGGTGCGTGGCCAGAAGCACTTCCATGGGCCATCGACGGCATCCGCCGTACTGCTGGGAATCCTCATCGTCGCGGCAATCGTCGTCACGATGGTCGTCGTGGTGCGGGCGACCCGGGGCATCGAGGGGACCTCCGAAATGCAGGGGCGGCTCTACGGACTGTCCTGGCCGATCGGGTTCGCGGCGCTCTTCGCGATCGAGGCGTCGCTCGCATCGCACGGCGCGAGCGACGCGGTCATGGGTCTGATCGGCGCGGCCGGCCCGCTGCTGATCACCGCGGTGATCTATCTGGTCGCGTCGGCCATCTGGCTCGATCGGTCGATGTTCGCGCTGGGCGGGTGGCTGGCGGTCGTAACCGGCGTCGGTGTGCAGACGGGCCCGGTCACGGTGCTGCTGGTCGAAGCGCTGGCCGGCGGCGGTGGTTTCCTGGTGGCGGCCGCGGTGGTGTCCCGCCGGCACACCCCATGAGGACCCCGGAGGCCGACCTAGATCCGGTCATCCACGTGCCGGCCCGGCTGCGCATCGTCGTGACGCTGGCGGCCCTGCCCGAGGGCGACAGCCTGTCGTTCTCGCGCCTGCAACAGCTGCTCGATCTCACCGCCGGGAACCTCATCACCCACCTGCGCAGGCTCGAGGACGCCGGCTACGTCGCCAACGTGAAGTCCCGGCAGGGCGGGACGGCGAGAACCTCGGTCAATCTGACCCATGCGGGACGCGCCGCGCTGGAGCGCTACACCGCCACTCTGCGGCGGCTCCTCGATCCGGGTTCCGCATCGGCCGGATAGGCGCGACTGATTCCGGCGAACGTCGCAACGTGGGTGGCCTCGGGACCGCCAGGAAGGCAGACTTGCGGACGTGTCGGGTTTGCCGGAGCTCGACCCGGACGGCGCCTACGACTACACGGATGCGGAGGTCGACCGCGATCCGACGGCACTCTTCTGGGGATGAGCGGGCGACCAGCCGCTCTCCGCGAGAGTTTCGCCGGCGCGAATTGTCGGTGGGCAGGTCCATAATCGAACACATGTTCGAGGGTGGTCCGGCTGGGTCGGGTGGCCTGTCGGTGGAGGCGGTGCTCGGGTGGTGCGCGGCGGTGGGGCCGGGTCCGGTGGCGATGGGCTGGCTGGCCGGGTTGGATCCGGCCGGGCTGTCGTGCGGGGCGCGGGTGGATCTGCTGGCCTGCTGGGAGGCGCAGGCCGCCTGGCTGGCCGCCGCGCAGGCCCGGGCGTTGGCCGGGATGGACGCCCCGGACGGGCTGCCCGGGCCCGGGGATGAGGACTGGGTCCGCGAGGAGGTGGCGGCCGCGCTGCATCTGTCGGGGGTGACCGCCCACCGGCGGCTGCAGGTGGCCCGCGCCCTGGCCCACCGGCTGCCCGGCACGAGGGAGGCGTTGGCCGCCGGCCGGGTCGATTCCCGCAAGGCCACCGCGATCGCCGAGGCCACCGAGCCCTTGGATCCGGCGACCGCGGCGGGAGTGGAATCCCTGGTGCTGCCCGAGGCCGGGGCGCAGACCCTGGCCGAACTGAAACGGGCGGTGCGCCGGGCGGTGCTGGCCGCCGACCCGGCCGCCGCCGAGACCCGGCACCAGACCGCCCGGGCCGGCCGGTACGTGCGCCTGTACCCGGCCGAGGACGGCATGGCCGACCTGTACGCGCACCTGCCCGCCGGCGACGCCACCCGGCTGATGGCCACCCTCGACACCCTCGCCGCCCAGCACACCGCCGGCGACCCCCGCGACATCGACGCCCGCCGCGCCGACGCCCTGATCCACCTCGCCGACCGGGGCGGGCCGGAACGCCGCGGCGGCGGCCGGGGCGGCGGGCGCGACGGCGGCGGGCGAGACGGCGGCGGTCGGGGTGGTGGGGTGCTGGTGCAGGTCACCGTCGCCGCCGCCACCCTCGCCGGGCACGACGACCAACCAGGTGAGCTGGCCGGCTACGGCCCCATCACCGCCGCCACCGCCCGCCAACTCGCCGCCGCAGCCACCCGCCACCGGCTCCTACCGATCGACCCCGCCACCGGCCGGCTCCACCCGGTCGACCCCGCCACCGGCCAGCCACTGCCCGACCCCGGCACCGCCACCGGCACCGGCACCGGCCGGACACCGGGCCAGCCCGCCGGCCGGGCAGCGGACCACGCCGCCGGCCGCTACCGGCCCACCCCCGGCCTCACCCGCCACCTGCACGCCCGCGACCGCGTCTGCGGCTTCCCCGGCTGCAACATCCCCGCCCACCGCTGCGACCTCGACCACACCACCCCCTGGCCCACCGGACCCACCACCCCGGCCAACCTCGGCGCCCTCTGCCGACGCCACCACCGCCTCAAACACGAAACGCCCTGGCAACTCACCCGCCACCCCGACGGCACCCCCACCTGGACCAGCCCCGCCGACAAGACCTACCGGGTGACACCACCCCGCTACGACTAACCACCCGGTAGTGGGTGTCTCCGTGCGCGGCACCGAGACCGACGACCTTCCTCCCGCAACAGCGCCGGCGCCCGAGAGCGGGCGGCCGGCCTACAGGCGCGCCACGGCGCGGGCGAGGAAGTCGTCCAGGTTCGGATCGGGTTCGGGGCAGGCTTCGGGTGGGACGACGACGACGGCGATATCCCAGTAGGGGTGGTAGTCGGTTCGGCCGGTCACCGCCTGGTACCGGGCCAGAAACCGGTCGGCTATGGACTGACCGAGGTAACCGGCGAGGTTGGCCCGGCAATGACCGACGTCGACCTCGGGTGCGCCGAGGCTGGTGTTCGCCCAATCCACGACTCCGCTGACCCGTCGGCGGGACCAGAGCACGTTGCCCGGGTGATAGTCGCGGTGGATGAACGTCTTCTCCTCGGTCGGCGGTGGGCCGAGATAGACCTCGATGGCCCGCTCCCAGGCCTTGCGGCGCCCGGTCCACGGCGGCGGCGCGAGCGGATTCCCGAGTTCGTACGGCCGGTAGGGGCGCAGGCGCAGCTGCGCCGGAACGTGCGTGGCGTGGATGACCGGCAGGATGTCGACGAGGCCGTCGATCCACCGGTCGAAATCCTGTGGTGCCCAGTCGATCCGTCCCGGCAGGGTGCTCATCAACACGGCGGGCACGCCGGCCTGCTCGCCGGTCGGATCCACCGCGATCAGCCGCGGCGCGGGGACGGCGCCACCGTCGAGCGCGCTCAGCGCCTCCGCCTCGCGTGCGGCGAGGTCCGGCTCCTCGGCGAGCCAGTCCGCCCGGACGTAGCGACGCAGCACGACGCGATGGGCGGTGCCGTGTGAATCTTCGACGATGACGCGGTGCACGGCCGAGGAGGTTCCGCCTGCCTGCGCCCGCACCGAGACCACCCGGGCGCCGGGACCGATGGCGGCCCCCACCCAGTCCAGCGCGGCTGCCGGCGGCCGGCCCCGGAGCAGCAGGTGCTCGTCCTTGTCGAGGCTGAACCCGTGCGGTGCCCGCTCGCTCACCCGGTCACTCCGGCTCCGCCACCGGCTCCTCCGGCGTTGCCGACGGCGCTGCGGCCGGCTCCCCGACGGGCGACGGTGCCGCGGCCGGCCACTCCAGCAGGTCGGTCTCGACGACCGGCGCGGCCGGGTCACGGGGTACCCGGAACGTCTTGATCTCCGCCGGACCGAAGTCCGCCTCGACCCGGCGCCCGACCACCGGCAGATCGATGCTCGCGTGCGCCGGCCGCCCTGAACTCTCGTAGGCCCGCACGATCAGGTCGCCGTGATCGTCCTCGTCGCCCTTGATCACGGTCACCAGCACCGGACCGTCGTCGAGCGCGGCGTACGACGCCTGCTGGGCGAGGTCCCCGTCATGGAAGGATTCGAGCAGGCTGAACACCGGCTGGTTGAGCTCCGCGGCGAGCCGTACCGTGCCGGCCTGTCGCCAGTCCCCGCCGTGCGAGACCATGCGGTAGCGGAACTCCTGCCGTCCCTGGTCGAGGTAGTCGTAGGCGCCGTTCGGGTCGAGCGTCGCCGGCTCGTGCCAGGCGAAGACCGGGCTGCGCAGTGCCGTCATGCCGATCTCGCCGCCGAGCACGCTGTGGCCGTACTTCCCGTCGTTGAGCACCGACAGCCCGGCGCGGCGCCCATCGGGCAGCGGACCGCTCACGTCGACCCATGCCTGCGTCGGTTCCTCCGCCCCGTCGGTGGGCCGGTCCAGCTGGCCATAGGGCACTTCGTACGTCGCCGACTCCGCGGCGATCGCGGTCGGGAACCGGAGCTTGAGCAGCCGCAGCCGTTCGTGCCAGTCGACGGTCACCTTGACGTCGATATGCCGGGACCGGGCACCGAGGGAGATCTCCTCCACCAGCGTCGACGCATCGAAGCTGCTCTCGACCCGCAGCACGGAGCGGACCGGTCCATCCTCGATCAACCGCACCGCCGTACACCGGAACGACCCGACCACGTCGTCGAACGCCCGGACCCGGTGCGACCAGGTGTCGGACGGGTCGTCCACCACCACGGCGTGCGGCGCCGGCTCGGCGGGCAGCAGGTCGGCCCCGGTCGCCTTGTCCTGCAACCGCGACAGCCATCCGGTGCGCGGGTCGACCTCGACCACCAGGTGATCGTTCTCCAGCGTCGTCACCCGCGGCCGCGGCGCGGGCTCGGCCGGTGCCTCGGCCGGAGAAATCCGGTAGACGCGGTAACCGAGCGGCGGGACGTCGGCGGGGAAGACGAGCCGGCGGCGTTGGCCTGCCATCGTGACAAAGGACCGCGTCCGCTGGACCGGTACGTCGGCACCGCGGTCATCGACCATCCGCGCCTCGGCCGGGAAGCCGGCGAACTCGAATTCGGCGTCGACCTGCAGCCGCCAGGGATGCGGATTGAAGACGACGACCGGGATCATGTCCGGCTCGGCGGGAATGGCGATGCGGCGGCTGATCGACTGCACCGCACGGTTGAACACCTGGGCGGCGAGGGAATTGGCGTGCCCGAACTGGTCGCGGCTGTCCTCGTAGGCCGGGGCGATCGCCGTACCGCCCAGGGTGTCGTGGAACTGGTTGAACAGCACCAACTTCCACGCCTCGGTCAACTCCTGCCGCGGATAGGGCAGGCCGGCGACGACATCGGCGATCGCCGCCCATTTCTCCGCCCGCTGAAGCAGGTTCTCGGCCCGCCGGTTCCACTGCTTGACGCCGGAGTGCGCGGAGTAGCAGCCGACCGCGTGATGCTGCAACTCCCCGCCGTGGGTGGGAATCTGCGCACCGCTGCCCGTCAGGGCATCGAAGAACCGCCGCGGTGAGCTGAGCTCCAGATGCGGCAGCCCGTTGACGGAGTCCAGTCGTCGGATGCTGTCGAGGTTGGCGCGGGTCGGCCCGCCGCCGTGATTGCCCACCCCGTAGAAGACCATTGCCTCACGTGCGTCGGGCGGCAGCATCGCCAGCGCCTTGTCGATGTGGTGGCCGACATCACGACCGGGCGTGCAGTACTCGTTGGGGATGCGGTAGGCGAGGACCCGCGAACCGTCCGCCGACTCCCACCAGAAGTACTGCCCCGGCAGGGCCATCTCGTGCGGGCCGGGCCGCAGGAACATGTAGGAGTCGATGCCGCTCTTGCGCAGGATCTGGGGCAGCGAGCCGGCGTGACCGAACGGGTCGACGTTGCACCCGACCGTCGCGGTGACGCCGAACCGGTCGGCGAGGTAGCGCTGCGCGTAGAGCGCCTGCCGCACGAAGGATTCTCCGGCCGGGATGTTGCAGTCCGGCTCGATCCACCAGCCCCCGACCATCTGCCACCGCCCGTCGGCGATCCGCTTGCGGATCGACTCGAACAGCGCCGCATCGGTCTCCTCCACCCACTGCAGGTAGAGCACCGAGTCACAGGTGAAGACGAAGTCGGGGTACTCCTCCATCCGGTCGATGGCCGACTGGAAGGTCGCCCGCACCTCCTGGTAGCCCTCCGGCCATTGCCACAGCCATACCGGGTCGATGTGCGCGTTGCCGATCATGTGCAGCGTGCGGTCCGGTCCGCTCGACGTCATTCCCTGTCCTCCCCTGCCGCCCAGCCGTCGACCTGCTCGCTGAGCAGGTGCAGCAGCAGCAGATGCATCTCCTGGACCCGGGCCGTGCTGGCCGACGGGACGATCACCGCGAAGTCGGAATGGTCCGCGGCCGGCCCGCCGCCACCACCACCGAAGAGCACTGCGACCGCGCCGACCTCTCGAGCCGCGGCGAGACCGCGGACGACGTTCGGCGACCGGCCGCTGGTGGTGAAGCCGATCACCATGTCCCCCGGACCGGCGAACGCACGCACCTGGCGGTCGAAGACGTCGTCGAAGGCGTAGTCGTTCCCGATGCAGCTGAGCACGGACGGGTCCACGGTCAGGGCGACCGCCGGAAGCGGACGGCGCTCCCGCAGGTAGCGCCCGACCATCTCGGCGGCGAGGTGCTGCGCGTCGGCGGCGCTGCCGCCGTTGCCGAAGGTGAACAGCCGCCCGCCCCCCTCGTAGACGGCGATCAACCGGTCGGCCACCTCCCGCAGCCGCGGTATGAGCTGGTCGACCTTGTCCACCAGCACCTGGTGCTCGGCGACCTGCGTCGCAGGATCGGTGACCATGCGCCTCTCCCGCGCCCCGAATCGATGTGGCTCTCGCTCGAAGAAACCTAGCAGGGCGGTAACCTGCACCGGATCTGATGCCGGGGCGAGGAGAAGACGGGCGTGGACGTACTCGACAGCTTCGCGCTGACCGGGCGCCGGGCGCTGGTGACCGGCGGCAACCGGGGGCTGGGCAAGGCGTTCACCGCGGGACTGGCCCAGGCCGGCGCCCAGGTCGCCTTCGCCGCCCGCGACGCCGCTCTCAACAAGGAGGTGGCCGCCGAACTGGCCGCGGCCGGGCACACCGTGCATCCGATCCGGGCCGACATCACCGACGACGCCCAGGTCGAGGCGATGATCACCGAGGCGACCGACCGGCTGGGCGGCCTGGACATCCTCGTCAACAACGCCGGCGTCGGCTACCACCGCGACGCGTTCAGCGTGAGCGACGAGGAGTGGTCCCACGTCCTCGACGTCAACCTGCGTGCGCTCTGGAAATGCAGCGTCGCGGCGGGCCGGCACATGGCCGAGCACGGCGGCGGGTCGATCGTCAACATCGGCTCGATCTCCGCCATGATCGTCAACCGACCGCAGTGGCAGCCGCACTACAACGCGTCGAAGGCGGCCGTGCACCAGCTCACGAAGTCCCTCGCCGCGGAGTGGGCACCGCTGGGGATCCGGGTCAACGCCGTCGCGCCCGGCTACGTGAAGACCGAGATGGCGCCGGTGGACCGCCCGGAATTCCGCCAGCACTGGATCGAGGACGCGCCGCAGCGGCGCTACGCCTCGCCGGAGGAGATCGCGCCCAGCGTGGTGTTCCTCGCCAGCGACGCGTCGTCGTTCATGACCGGAACGATCCTGGTCATCGACGGCGGCTACACGCTCTTCTAGCCGAGTACGTCGCGCAAGGCTCCGAGCAGCAGGGTGACCCGGTCGGGACGGGCGTTGTTGCCCATCAGGCCGATCCGCCACACGGTGCTCGCGAACTCGCCCGCCCCGGCGCCGATCTCGATGCCGTATTCGTCCAGCAGCCGGCGGCGTACCCGCGCCCCGTCGACGCCATCGGGCACCCGGACCGTGGTGAGCTCGGGGAGCCGCGAGCCTTCCTGGGCGAAGAGATCCAGGCCCATCTTGACCAGGCCGTCCTGCAGCGCCGCGCCGCACTCCCGGTGCCGCGCCTGAACGGCGTCGAGGCCCTCCTCGAGGATCCGGCCCAGCGCCGCGTGCAGCGACGCGACCATCGCCACCGGCGCGGTGTGGTGGTATTTGCGCCCCGCACCGCCCCCGGCGCCGACGTAGTCGCCGATCATCCCGAGGTCGAGATACCACGACCGCGGGTCGATCACCCGTCGGGACCAGGCCCGCTCGCCGATCGAGAACGGCGCGAGACCGGGCGCGACGCCCAGGCACTTCTGGGTGCCGGCGTAGGCGAGGTCGACGCCCCAGTCGTCCAGCTGCACCTCGATGCCGGCGAGCGAGGTGACGCAGTCGGCCAGCAGCAGCGCGTCGGTGCGGGCGCGGACCGCCGCGCCGAGCGCGGCGACGTCGTTGCGCACCCCGGTCGAGGTCTCGGCGTGCACGACCGCCACCACGGCGGGAGCGGGATGGGCCGCCAGCACGTCGTCGACGACGACCGGTGTGCCCCAGGGGAAGCGGACCGGCACGACCTGGGCGCCGCAGCGGGTGGCGACGTCGATCATCCGCTCGCCGAACTGGCCGTTGGCCGCGACCACGACGACGTCGCCGGGGCGGACGGTGTTGACGAAGGCGGCCTCCATGCCCGCGCTGCCCGTGCCGGAGAGCGGCAGGGTCCGCGGGTTGGCCGTGCCGAAGACGGTGCGCAGCCGGTCGCAGGTCTCGTCCAGAATGCCGAGAAAGGTGGGATCGAGGTGTCCGAGGAGCGGCGCCGCGAGGGCCGACGTGGCCTCGGGGTAGGGGTTGGACGGGCCCGGGCCGAGCAGGGTGCGTTCCACCATGGTCATGGTTCCCGACAGTAGCCGGGCCGACCGGCCAGCCCGTGACCGGCGTCCGCTACAGCGAGGCGAAGACCGGCGGGTAGATCACCTCGCCGATCAGGCCCGGCTTGTAACCGGGTAGCCGCCGCAGCTGGAAGTAGCCCTCCGGGGCCTGGAACGGGTCGATCACGCCGTGCGCGCCGCCGGCCAGGAACCCGAACCGCGCGTAGTACGCCGGGTTGCCGAGAACGACGACCAGGCCGCGGTCGGTCCGCTCCGCGATCGCCAGGCCGGTCCGCACCAGGGCAGATCCGATCCCGATGCGCTGGTGGTCGGGGTGTACGCCGAGCGGCGCCAGCGACAGCACCGGCCGCCCGGCCAGCACGACGTCGCTGAACAGCACGTGGCCGACCAGCCGGCCGTCCTGCTCGGCGACCAGGGACAGCGAGGGGAGCCACCCGTCGGTCGCTCGCAGCGAGTCGACGAGATCGGCTTCGGCCGATCTCCCGAAGGCGGCGGTGTGGACGGCGCGGACATCGACGCGGTCGCTGGGGAGTTCCGAGCGGACGAGCAAGGGCACCGCGGGCAGTGTGCCACGCCCCAGGGGCCGGCACAGCGCCCGGATGGGCGGATCGACGTTACGGTCCCGGCGCGGGATCGGTACGCCGCCACGCCCAACGCTGAACCTGGAGCGTCAGCGTGCCGGAGAAGACGATCCCGGACAGGTTGATCAACAGCTGCAGCGCCGAACCCCCGGCCAGTCCGGGATTGCCCAGCGCCAGCGCGACCGCGATGTTGCCCGCCGCGGGCACCGTGGTCACCGAGATCAGCACCCCGATCAGGGCACCGGACTTCGCCGAGGTCAGCGAGATCATCCCGGCGATGGCGGCCAGGAACGCGACGATGAAGGAGAACCAGTCCGGATGGGAGATGAAGTCGGTGAACGGCCGGTTGCGGTCGAGCATTTCCACATCGACCAGGCCCACCGCTCGCCCGATCAGGGTCGCGAGGATCGTCACCGCGATCGCCGTCGGGAAGCCGACGACCAGCGCCCGCAGCGACCTCCGCAGCTGGTTCCACTGCCGCTGGACGACGGCGACGCAGATCCCGGCCAGCGGGCCGAACTCGGGCCCGACGACCATGGCACCGACGATGAGGATCGGCTCGTCCAGCAGGACGCCGATGCCGGCGATCATGGTGGCGATGGTGAGGAAGGTGAGAAACGACCAGGAGAGCGCCGATTCCTCGCTGATGGTCGATTCGACCTGCTCCCAGACCACCGCGTCCTGGCCGTGTCCCGGGGCCTTCTCCTCGGCCCGGTCGGCCGCCACCGACAGGGTCGTGTCGATCTCCTCGAGCGTGATCGAGCCCCGCTCCCGGAGGCCGAGGTCGGTCAGCTCGCTCAGCACCACGTTGGCGGCCTCCCGGGCCACGTCGGTGCTGACCACGTCACCGGCCGGCTCACGGGCCGCCGATTCGAGCACGACCACGTTGGTCGCGCCGGGCTCGGCGTCGAGCACCCCGAGCACGCGGTCGGTGAGCTCGGCCGGGGTGATCACACGCATGCGCAGCACCCCGGAAGTGTGGCAGCCGGCGCCCCCGAAACCGCTCAACCGGTCGGTTAGGCTCACCGACGTGCAGGCCGCCCGACCACTGTCCATCGACGGCTTCGAGTACGAGGTCGACAGCTACTCGATCGTCGGCGGCGCCTACACCGAGGACTTCGCGGTCGGCGGCGGCTCGGTCGTCCTCCGCGGCCGACTCGGCGACGTCGCGGCCACCGCCACCGTGTCGGCCGCCAACCTGCCGCAGGCGCTCGGTCACGCGCTCACCCTGCTGATGGGCGCGGAGCCGGCCGAGGGCACCCGGGCGCTGCAGATCACCGGCTACGTCGACAGCGAGACCGGTTCGCTCATGGAGGTCGACCGGCACGAAAGCACCGGCACCACGAACCGCTAGTCGCCCGGGGTCTTCGGGGGCCGGGCGTCGATCCCGGCTTCCTTGCGCTGCTCCGGGGTGATCGGGGTCGGCGCCCCGGTCAGCGGGTCGTAGCCGCCCCCGGACTTGGGGAAGGCGATGACGTCGCGCAGCGACGTCCCGTCGGAGAGCAGCATGCACACCCGGTCCCACCCGAAGGCGATGCCGCCGTGCGGCGGCGGGCCGTACTTGAACGCCTCGAGCAGGAACCCGAACTTGTCCTGCGCCTGCTCCGGGGTGATCCCCAGGATCGAGAAGACCCGCTGCTGGACGTCGGCCCGGTGGATACGGATGGAGCCGCCGCCGATCTCGTTGCCGTTGCAGACCATGTCGTAGGCGTAGGCCAGGGCCTCGCCCGGCGACTCCTCGAACCGGTCGAGCCAGTCGGCGTTGGGCGACGTGAACGGGTGGTGGACCGCCGTCCAACGCCCGGAGCCGACCGCGACGTCGGTGGTCCTGTCCGCCAGCTCGAACAGGGGCGCGTCCTTCACCCACACGAAGGACCAGCGGCTCTCGTCGATCAGCCCGCCCCGGCGGCCGATCTCCAGCCGGGCGGCGCCGAGCAGTGCGCGGGCGTCGGCCGGGTCGCCGGCGGCGAAGAAGACGGCGTCGCCCGGCTCGGCGCCGACGGCCTCGGCCAGTCCGTCACGTTCGTGCTCGGCGAGGTTCTTCGCGACCGGGCCGCCCAGCGTCCCGTCGTCGCCGACGAGGACGTAGGCCAGGCCCGGTGCCCCGTGCTGCTTGGCGAAGTCCTGCCACCCGTCCAGCTGCTTGCGGGGCTGGGCTGCGCCGCCCGGCTGCACCACGGCGCCGACGTAGGCGGCCTGGAACACCCGGAACGGGGTCTGGCTGAAGTACTTGGTCAGGTCGGTGAGCTCGAGGCCGAAGCGCAGATCCGGCTTGTCCGTGCCGTAGCGGGCCACGGCGTCGGCGTAGGTGAGCCGCGGGACCGGCAGCGGGATCTCGTAGTCGGCCAACTCCGACCACAACGCCGCGACGACCGCCTCCCCCAGTGCCATGACGTCGTCCTCGTCGACGAAGGACATCTCGATGTCGAGCTGGGTGAACTCCGGTTGCCGGTCGGCGCGGAAGTCCTCGTCGCGGTAGCAGCGGGCGATCTGGTAGTAGCGCTCGAGCCCGGCGACCATGAGCAGCTGCTTGAACAGCTGTGGCGACTGCGGCAGCGCGTACCACGAGCCCGGGCGCAGCCGGGCGGGCACCAGGAAGTCGCGCGCGCCCTCCGGCGTGGACCGGGTCATCGTCGGCGTCTCGACCTCGACGAAGTTCTGCGCGGCCAGGACGGCACGGGCGACCCGGTTGACCTCCGAGCGCAGCCGGATCGCGGCGGCGGGTCCGGTGCGCCGCAGGTCCAGATAGCGGTAGCGCAGCCGGATCTCCTCACCGACGTCGACGTGTTCGTCGAGCGGGAACGGAAGCGGCGCCGACTCCGACAGGACCTCGAGCCCGGTCGCGGTGACCTCGACCGCGCCGGTGGGCAGGTTGGGGTTCTCGTTGCCCTCCGGACGTCGTCCGACGGTGCCGACGACCTGGACGCAGTACTCGGCCCGCAGGTGGTGGGCGTCCTCCTCGCGGAAGACGACCTGGACGACCCCGCTCGCGTCGCGCAGGTCGACGAAGATGACGCCGCCGTGGTCGCGCCGGCGCGCGACCCAGCCGGAGAGGGTGACGGTCTCACCCACGTGCCCGGCGTTGACCGAGCCGGCGGGGTGGGTGCGGATCATGTCTCTGTCTCCTTCGCGGCGGACACCGTGGGGTGCAGGTCGGACTCGGGCGGCGCCCAGGTGTTCGGATCGGCCGGCTGCTGCTCACCGGAGCGGATGTCGCGCACCTCGTCGCCGCCGGACTCGCCGTGCGGGAACCACACGTAGGGGATCCCGCGCCGGTCGGCGAACCGGATCTGCTTGCCGTACTTGGCCGGCTCCGGGGCCACTTCGGTGGCGATGCCGCGCCGGCGGAGCGCCGCCGCGGTGCGGTTGCACGCCGACCGGGCCGGCTCGTCGGGCACCGCGACCAGGACGCACGTGGGCACCTTGCGGTCGACGGTGAGCGCGTTCGCGCCGAACAGCCGCCCCATCAGGCGGGTGATCCCGATCGACATGCCCACCCCGGGGTACGTCGTCTCGCCGGCGCGGGCCAGCGTGTCGTAGCGGCCGCCGGAGCAGATGGAGCCGACGCTCTCGTGCCCGGTGAGGAAGCTCTCGTAGACGGTGCCGGTGTAGTAGTCGAGACCCCGCGCGATCCGCAGGTCGGCCAGCAGCAGACCGGGCGCGTGCCCGCGTGCGGTCTCCACCACCCGGGTGAGCTCCTCGATGCCGGTGTCGAGCAGCGGGTCGGTGACGCCGAGGGCGCGGACCCGGTCGGCGAAGGACGCGTCCTCGGTGGCGATCTGGGCGAGCTGCAGGCAGGCCGCCGCCTGGGCCGCGCTCAGTCCGGACCCGATGAGCATCTCCCCGACCGCCGCCGGCCCGACCTTGTCCAGCTTGTCGACCGCACGCAGCACCGGCGCCGGGTCGGCGATGCCGAGCCCGCGGTAGAAACCCTCGGCCAGCCGCCGGTTGTTGGCGTGCACCCGGATCGGCGGAATCGGCAGGGCCGACAACGCGTCCAGGACGACCAGCGGCAGCTCGGCTTCGTAGTGGTCGGGGAGGGAGTCGACGCCGACCACGTCGATGTCGGCCTGGCAGAACTCGCGGTAGCGGCCCTCCTGCGGGCGCTCGCCCCGCCAGGCCTTCTGGATCTGGTAGCGGCGCAGCGGGAAGTTCAGCTTGCCGGCGTTCTCGAGCACGTAGCGCGCGAACGGCACGGTCAGGTCGAAGTGCAGGCCGAGGCCCGCGCGGGTCGGGTCGTCGTCCTCGCCGGCCTGCAGCCGGCGGAGCAGGTAGATCTCCTTGTCGGTCTCGCCCTGGTGCACCAGCTGCTCGACCGGCTCGACGGCCCGCGTCTCGATCGGGGCGAAGCCGTGCAGCTCGAAGGTGGCACGGATGCTGTCGATGACCCGCTGCTCGATCATGCGCTGCGGCGGCAACCACTCCGGGAAGCCGCTGAGCGGCTGCGGCCGGGTCATATCGCGGTCCGCGGGATCGCGCCGGAGGCCATCTGCAGGTAGGGGTTGGTCTCCCGCTCGCGGCCGACGGTGGTCGACGGGCCGTGCCCGGGATGCACGACGGTCGCGTCGTCCATGGGGAGTACGACGCGGCGGAGCGAGTCGAACATCGCCTCCTCGCTGCCCCCCGGCAGGTCGACCCGCCCGATCGAGCCGGCGAAGAGCACGTCGCCGCCGAAGACCAGCGGCGCGTCCGGGGTGACCGCGGAGAAGACCACCGAGCCCGGCGTGTGGCCCGGGGCGTGCTGCACGCCGAGTTCGATCCCGCCCAGCGCCAGGGTCGCGCCGTCGGCCAGCTCCCGGACGTCGTCGGGCTCGGCGAAGGTCAGCCGGCCGAGGATCGGCGACCCGGCCGGCGCACCGAGCCCGCTCCACGGGTCGCTGATCTGCCCGCGGTCGGACGGGTGGACGTAGGCGGGCACGTCGCGGGCCTGACAGACCGGGACGACCGAGAAGGTGTGGTCGATGTGGCCGTGGGTCAGCGCCACCGCGACCGGGTGCAGCCGGTGCTCGGCGAGCAGGTCGTCGAGCGGGCCGACGGCCTCCATCCCCGGGTCGATGATCACGCACTGCTCACCGGGTCCGGGGGCGAGGACCCAGCAGTTGGTGCCGGGCGGTCCGGCCGGGAACCCGGCGACAAGCACGGCGACGCCCTTCGGTCGAGGTGGCGGGGACGGCTTCGAGCCTACCGACCGCGCCGTACAGCCTTCTCTCAGCTTCGACTCGTAGACTCTCGGCGCGATCGACAGGCCCGATCGACGACGTCCGGAGGAGGCCCGCCCGTGCCGACCAGCAGGCAACGCCGGGAGGCCGCCGAGCGCCATCTCCGGCGTCAGCTCCAGCGCCGGGAGGAGGCCGCGGCCAGGCGCCGCCGGCGGACCGCGATCGCGTGCTCGGTCGCCGGGGTGGTCGTCGTGGCGGTGGTCGTCCTGCTGCTCACGACCGACGTCTTCGGCGGCGGCTCGAGCAAGAAGGCGGCGGTCGCCGGCCACACTCCGACGGCCACGGCGTCGGCCCGGCCGAGCGCGACCCCGTCGCCGTTCCCCACCCGCACCTTCACCAAGGCGTCGCAGACCGTGCACCGGACCAGCGGGCCGTGCGGGTACGCGGAGACGAGCGCCCTGCTCAAGTCGCCCTACACCAAGGACGTCGGGCTGCCGCCGGATCCCAGTCCCACCCCCAGGAGCGGCACCGTCACGGTGTCGATGTCGACGACCGACGGCCCGATGACCCTCACGCTCGACCGGGCGAAGGCGCCGTGCGCCGTACAGAGCTTCGTCTATCTGGTGAAGAAGGGGCTCTACGACGGGTCGACCTGCCCGCGGGTCACCACCACCGGCATCTACGTCCTGCAGTGCGGGGATCCCTCCAACAGCCAGCAGGGCGGGCCGACGTACGAGTACAAGGCGGAGGCGACGAAGACCACCGACTACTCCCCCGGCGTGGTGGCGATGGCCAACACCGGCCAGCCGAACTCGACCGGCAGCCAGTTCTTCATCATCTACAAGAACAGCAACGGCGGGCTGCAGAAGAGCTATTCGGTGGTCGGGACCGTCAGCAAGGGCATGGCGGCGGTCGCCAAGGTGGCCAAGGCCGGTGCCGCCGGCGGCCAGAGCGCGGGGGACGGCAAGCCGGTGCTCGGCATGACCATCACCTCCGCGACCACCGCCAGCTGACCCGGGCCCGCTCCGCCCTGCTCCGCCAGTGGGGCGGGGGGTCAGGTGCCGGAGGTCACCCGGTAGACGTCGTAGACGCCCTCGACGCCGCGCACCGTGCGCAACAGGTGGCCCAGGTGCTTCGGGTCGCCGAGCTCGAAGGTGAACCGGCTGACCGCCACCCGGTCGCGGGTGGTGGTCACCGACGCGGACAGGATGTTGACCCGCTCGTCGGAGAGCACCCGGGTCACGTCGGAGAGCAACCGGTGCCGGTCGAGCGCCTCGACCTGGATGGCGACCAGGAACAGCGACCCGGAGGACGGCGCCCACTCGACGTCGACGAGCCGCTCGGGCTGCGCGTGCAGCGCCGCGGCGTTGGTGCAGCTGCGCCGGTGCACGGACACGCCGCCGCCGCGGGTGACGAACCCGAGTACGTCGTCGCCGGGCACCGGGGTGCAGCACTTGGCCAGCTTCACCCACACGTCGCCGGTGCCGCCGGCGGTGTCCTTGACGACGATTCCCGGGTCGCCCGGGGCCGGGCGCCGGGTGTGACTCGGCATCGCGGTCTCGGCGATGTCCTCGGTGGCACCCTCGGGTCCGCCCAGCGAGGCGACCAGCTTGTGCACCACGGACTGCGCCGAGACGTGGTTCTCCCCCACGGCGGCGTAGAGCGCCGAGATGTCGGGATAGTGCAGGTCGCTGGCGAGCGTGGTGAGCGCCTCCCCGCCGGTCAACCGCTGCAGCGGCAGTCCCTCCTTGCGCATCGCCCGGCTGATCGCGTCCTTGCCGGACTCGATCGCGTCCTCCCGCCGCTCCTTGGCGAACCACTGCCGGATCTTGGTCTTGGCGCGCGGGCTGGCCACGAACGTCCGCCAGTCACGGGACGGGCCGGCGTTCTCCGACTTCGAGGTGAAGATCTCCACGACGTCGCCGTTGTCGAGCTCGCTCTCCAGCGCGACCAGCCGGCCGTTGACCCGGGCGCCGATGCAGCGGTGCCCCACCTCGGTGTGTACGGCGTAGGCGAAGTCGACCGGCGTGGACCCCGCCGGCAGCGACATCACGTCGCCCTTGGGGGTGAAGACGTAGACCTCGTTGGAGGCGAGGTCGAAGCGCAGCGAGTCGAGGAACTCGCCGGGCTCCTTGGTCTCGCGCTGCCAGTCGAGCAGTTGCCGCAGCCACAGCATGTCGTCGTTGCCGCCGGGTACGGCGACCTCGACACCCTTGGCTTCCTTGTACTTCCAGTGCGCGGCGATGCCGTATTCGGCGGTGCGGTGCATCGCGTGGGTCCGGATCTGGAACTCGACCGGCTTGCCCTCCGGCCCGATGACCGTGGTGTGCAGCGACTGGTACATGTTGAACTTCGGCATCGCGATGAAGTCCTTGAACCGGCCCGGGACCGGCTGCCAGGTCGCGTGGATGACGCCGAGCGTCGCGTAGCAGTCGCGGACGCTGTCGACGAGGATCCGGATGCCCACCAGGTCGTAGATGTCGGCGAAGTCCCGGCCGCGCACGATCATCTTCTGGTAGATCGAGTAGTAGTGCTTCGGCCGGCCGTTGACCGTGGCCTTGACCTTGGCGGCCCGCAGGTCGCCGGTCATCCGCTCCGAGACCGCCGTCAGGTGGACGTCGCGCGAGGGGGCGCGCTCGGCGACCAGCCGCACGATCTCGTCGTAGCGCTTGGGATAGAGGGTCGCGAACGCGAGGTCCTCGAGCTCCCACTTGACGGTGTTCATTCCCAGCCGGTGGGCCAGCGGGGCGAGCACCTCGATCGTCTCGCGGGCGGTGCGTTCCTGCTTCTCCGGCGAGAGGAAGCGCAGGGTGCGCATGTTGTGCAACCGGTCGGAGAGCTTGATGACCAGCACCCGGGGGTCGCGGGCCATCGCGACGATCATCTTGCGGATCGTCTCGGCCTGCGCCGCGTCGCCGTACTGCACCTTGTCGAGCTTGGTGACCCCGTCGACCAGATGGGCGACCTCCTCGCCGAAGTCCGACTCGAGTTCGGCAAGCGTGTAGCCGGTGTCCTCCACCGTGTCGTGCAGCAACGCCGCGACCAGCGTCGTGGTGTCCATGCCCAGCTCGGCGAGGATCGTGGCGACCGCGAGCGGGTGGGTGATGTAGGGGTCACCGCTCTTGCGGAGCTGACCGCGGTGGTGCAGGTCGGCGACGTCGTAGGCCCGCTGGAGCAGTTTCAGGTCGGCCTTGGCATGGGCGGCCCGGTGGGTGGCGACGAGCGGTTCGAGGACCGCGCCGACCCCGGACGGGCTCTGGCCTGCGGTGATCCGGCGGGCGATGCGGGCCCGGACCCGGCGTCTGCGGTGGGTCTCGCCCGGCGGGGCGGGCACCGCGCCGTCGACGGAATCGTCCGGTTCGGCCGCGTCGGCACTCGCCTCGACGACGGCGGGCACCGAGGGTTCGGCCTCGACCGCCGGCTGGTCCTGCTGGGTGGACGGAGCGACGTCAGAACTCAGAGCTGCTCCCCTCGGTCGCGCTACGTCTCCCGAGTCTACGGCCCAGCCCGCGTCGAGCGCGCGATCAGACGGTCAGCAGGGTCTGCACGTCGTACGGCGCGAGCCGCTCCCGGCCGCCGAGGGCAGCCAACTCGAGGATCACCGACACGCCGACGACGGTCGCGCCCACCTGCTCCAGCAGGCGCAGGGTGGCGGCGAGCGTGCCGCCGGTGGCCAGCACGTCGTCGACGACGAGCACCCGCTCTGCGGGATGGAGGGTGTGCGGGTGCATCTCGATCACGGCCTCGCCGTACTCGAGGGTGTAGGCGATCGACACGGTGTTGGGCGGCAGCTTGCCGGCCTTGCGGACCGGGACCACGCCGACCCCGGTGGCGTAGGCGATGGCGGCGGCGAGCAGGAAGCCGCGGGCCTCGATCCCCACGACGACGTCGAACCCGTCCGGCTGGTGGTGCGCGATGATGCCGTCGATCGCCGCCGCGAACGCCGGCCCGTCGGCCAGGAGGGGCATGATGTCCCGGAAGAGCACCCCTGGGGACGGGAAGTCCGGTACGTCGCGGATGTGACTCGCCACCAGCTCCGCGAGCCGCTCGGCGCCGGCCGGGTCGTCGGGTACGGCGTCTCCGGCGCTCATCGGCGCCGCTTCTGCTGCGGCCGCCCGCCCCGTTTCTGCGGCTGCTTCTGCTGGGGCCGCCGCTTGCTCTGCGGCCGCGCTCCGGGTCGGGGCGCCTCCCCGGGCGGCGGGGTGTCCGGCCCCTCCGTCGGGCCGTCCTCCCGCTCCAGCACCGCCGTCGCGGTCCCGGACCCGCCGGGGCTCCCGGACCGGGCACCCGCCTCGGCCTTCGCCGCGGCCGAGGCGCGGCGGGCCGCGACCCGCTTGGCGAGCGCGATGTACTGCGGCTGCCGCTCCTTGAGGTCGCAGGCGATCGGCGTGGCGAGGAACAGCGACGAATAGGCGCCGGTGGCCAGTCCGACGAAGAGCACCAGGGCCAGGTCCTTGATCGTCCCGACACCCAGCAGTCCGGCGCCGACGAAGAGCAGACCGGCGACCGGCAGCAGGGCGATCAGCGAGGTGTTGATCGAACGGGCCAGGGTCTGGTTGACGGCCTTGTTCGCCGCCTCTGAGTAGGTCTGCCGGGTGCTGCCGAGGATTCCGCGGGTGTTCTCGCGCACCTTGTCGTAGACGACGATGTTGTCGTAGAGCGAATAACCCAGGATGGTCAGCAGGCCGACGACCGTCGAGGGCGTGACCTCGAACCCGACCAGCGAGTAGATCCCGGCGGACAGCACGAGGTCGTGCAGCACGCCGATGATCGCGCCCACCGACAGCCGCCACTCGAAGAACGCCGAGATGAAGATCGTGACCGCGACGAGGAACACGACGAGCGCGACGAGCGCCTTGTTGGTGACGTCCCGGCCCCAGGAGGCGCTGACCTGGTTCTGGCTGATGTCGCTGGCCTGCATCGGCGCGCCGTTGACCGGGATCTCTTTGCCGAGGCCGGTCGCGAGGGTGTTCTTGAGCTTGGCGATCTCGCCGGCGGGCAGGATGTCGGTCTTGACGACGAAGTTCGCGCTCGAGCCCGTGCCGGCCTGCTGGATCGACTCGGTCGGGACGCCGGAACGGTTCACCGCGGACTGGACCTGGGAGATGGTCGCGTGCCCGGTCGGGAACTGCAGCGAGTTGCCGCCCTTGAAGTCGATCCCGAAGTTGAACCCGCGCAACCCTATCGACAGCGCGCAGATCACCATCAGGATCGCCGAGATCGTGTACCAGCGCTTGCGGTGCGCAACGAAGCCGTAGTTGGTCTCGCCACGGTAGAGCCGGCTGATCACGGACACGTCAGGACTCCTTCGTGACGCGTTCGCGGCGCCGGGCCGCGGCACGCTCGGCGGCGCTCGGCCCCTCGGCGTGGGCTGCAGCCACCTCCGCGGTCCGGGCGGCCTGCACCGCACCGAGACCGGAGAACCGGGGCGAGGAGAACGTCTTGGACAGGGACGCGACCGAGATCAGCGGATGGGTGAACAGGAACACGACGACCAGGTCGAGGATCGTGGACAGGCCGAGGGTGAAGGCGAAGCCCTTCACCTCTCCCGCGGCCAGGTAGTAGAGGATCGCCGCCGCGAGGAACGACACCGCGTCGGCGGTCAGGATCGTCCGCCGCGCCCGGACCCACGCCCGGGGTACGCCGGACCGCATGGAGCGGCCCTCATGGACCTCTTCCTTCAATCGTTCGAAGAACACGACGAAGGAGTCGGCGGTGATACCGACCGCCACGATGAAGCCGGCGATGCCCGCCAGCGTCAGGGTGAAACCGATCTGGCGGCCGAGCAGCACGATGCAGGCGTAGACCAACAGCCCGGACACGATGAGGCTGGCGATGGTCACCAGGCCGAGGGCCCGGTAGTAGATGAGCGAATAGATGACGACCAGGAGCAGCCCGATGCCGCCCGCGAGCAGGCCGGCCCGCAGCTGGTCGGATCCCAGGGTGGGCGAGATGGTCTGCGCCTCGGAGATGGTGAACGACAGCGGCAGGGCGCCGTACTTGAGGTCGTTGGCCAGCGTGGTCGCGCTCTTCTGGTCGAACTGCCCGGTCACCTGGGTCGAGCCGTTGATCGTGCCCTGGATCTCGGGCGCGGAGAGCACCTTGCCGTCGAGGACGAAGGCGACCAGGTTGGCCGGGTCGTTGGGGGTCGCGGTCTTGTTGTGCTTGCTGGTGTAGTCCGCCCAGACCGCCTGGCCCTTGCTCTTCAGGTCGATGAGGATCGTCCAGCCACCCAGGGAGTTGCCGCCGGCGCCGAACTGGGCCTGCGCGCTGGACACCTGGGTGCCGGAGATGATCGCCGGGCCGAGCACGTATTTCTGCTTGCCGTCGGTGGTGCAGGCGACGATCGCCTTGGTCGGCGGCGCGGTGGCGGCCGCCTTCGCCAGCTCCGAGCACGGCTTGTTGACGTCCGCGGCGGTGATGCCGGCCGGCAGCTGGCCGGTCGGGGAGTTGGGGGCGGTGGCCACGCTCGTCGGGGTCGGGCTGGGCTTGGCCGGACTCTTGGTCTTGGTGGCGGGATTCTTCGGCGCCCGGGCGAACGGCGGGATGACGTCGCCACGCGGCTTGGAGGTCTTGGTGGATGTCGCCTTCGGCTTGCCGGCCTTCGCCTTCGGCTTGGTCGACGTGGCCTTCGGCTTCGTCGGGGTCGGGGTCGGGGTCCCCGACGGCTTGGCGGCGGGCGGGTTGGGCTGCAGCGGCCCGGTCACGACGGGACGGAAGTAGAGCTGGGCGGTGCTGCCGAGCTGCTTCGCCTGTTCGCCGTTCTTGCCGGGCACGGAGATGACGATCCGGTCGCTGCCCTGCACGACGACCTCGGAGTTGGCGACACCGAGACCGTTGACCCGGTCCTCGATGATGTTGCGCGCGACGTTCAGGTCCGCCTGGTTGGGCGGCTTGCCGTTGGTCGTGCGGGCCTGCAGGGTGACCGTCGTCCCGCCCTCCAGATCCAGGCCGAGCTTCGGCGTCGGGCTGGAGCCGGTGAAGAAGACCAGCACGTAGAGGATGGCGAGGAGCCCCGCGAGCGTCGCGAAGTAGCGTCCGGCCCGCAGGTGGGGTGACGGTGCTGCCACGGAGTAGTCGTCTCCTCGTCCCGTTGTCTAGCGTGCGCCGACGGTCCGGTGACCTGGCTGGCCCGGTGACCCGGCTGGCCCGGTGACCCGGCTGGCCCGGTGACCCGGCTGGTGCGGTGACCTGCCCGCTGTGGCCAGTATGGCCGAGCGGTCCGGCCCGCCGGGCGGCGACCGCCCCGGTGTCAGTCCCGCCCGTTGTCCGGTTTGGTGTCCGGGTCGCCGTAGGCCCGGCCACCCTCCTCGTAGTCCCCGCCGGCCTCGTAGCTTCCGCCGGCCACCTCGCCCCCGGCCTGCGGCTCTCCCGCACCCGGGACCTCGCCCTCGCCCAGCGCCGGAGTGGTCGGGCTCACCACCTCGCCGATCGCGGCGCGGGCGAAGCGGACCACGGCCCCCGGCGCGATCTCGAGGTCGACGGTCCGCTCGTCCAGCGCCACTACCCGGCCGTAGAGGCCGGACGTGGTCATGACGTCGGTGTCGACCGTGAGGGCGGCGCGCATCGCCTGTGCCGCCCGGGCGGTCCGCATCTGACGTCGCGCCGGGACGACGACGAGCAGCAGGAACACGACGGCCAGCAGGATCAGCGGCAACAGGGCATTCACGGTACGGTTCGCTCCTTTTGTCCATCTCAGCCGGCACGCTCACCATCGGTGACCGGCCCGCGGGAGTCTAGGTGTCGGAAAGCCCCGCGGGCAAAAGCCATCGGTCACCCAGCACCATGGCACGCCTTGCGGGGGCAACGCGTGGCGCACGGGTGGGGTTCCGCACCGACCGGCCCCTCACTCGTCGAAGAGCATCGGCGCATCCGGCCGCGCCCGCGGCTCGGCGAGCCCCAGGTGCGACCAGGCGGCGGGCGTGGCGACCCGGCCGCGCGGGGTGCGGGCGAGCAGACCGGCGCGCACCAGGAACGGCTCGGCGACCTCTTCGACGGTCTGTGACTCCTCACCGACCGCGACGGCGAGCGTGCTCACCCCGACCGGGCCGCCCCCGAACCGGCGTACCAGGGCGTCGAGCACCGCCTTGTCCAGCCGGTCGAGGCCGATCTCGTCGACGTCGTAGACCTCCAGCGCGGCCCGGGCCACCGGCCGGGTGACGACCCCGTCGGCCCGGACCTCGGCGTAGTCCCGGACCCGGCGCAGCAGCCGGTTGGCGATCCGGGGCGTGCCGCGGGAGCGGCCCGCGATCTCCTCCGCGCCGTCGCCGTCCAGCGCGATGCCCAGCAGCGCGGCACTGCGGTGCAGCACCCGGGCCAGGTCGTCGGCGTCGTAGAAGTCCATGTGCCCGACGAAGCCGAACCGGTCCCGCAGCGGGCCGGTGAGCAGCCCGGACCGGGTGGTCGCACCGACGAGCGTGAACGGCGCCACGTCGAGCGGGATCGCGGTCGCCCCCGGTCCCTTCCCCACCACCACGTCGACCCGGAAGTCCTCCATCGCGACGTAGAGAAGTTCCTCGGCCGGGCGGGCGACCCGGTGGATCTCGTCGATGAACAGCACGTCGCCCTCGGTCAGGTTGGACAGCAGTGCGGCCAGGTCACCGGCCCGCTCGATGGCCGGCCCGCTGGTCACCCGGATCGCGGTGCCCAGCTCCGCGGCGATGATCATCGCCAGGCTGGTCTTGCCCAGCCCGGGGGGCCCGGAGAGCAGGACGTGGTCGGGCGGGTGACCGCGCCGGCGCGCGGACTCCAGCACCAGGCCGAGCTGCTCGCGGACCCGCGCCTGCCCGACGAATTCCTCGAGCCGGCGCGGCCGCAGGGAGGCCTCGACGTCCCGCTCGCCGACCTCGGCGTAGGGCGACACGACGTCGTCGTCGCGGACGGTCTGGTCGAGCGCCTCCTCGCCGCCGGAGGTCATGCCCGGCCCAGGAGGCGCAGCGCCGAGCGGAGCAGGGTCGGGACGTCGGCACCGTCCGCGGCCTCCGGTGCGACGGCCTCGACGGCCTGGTCGGCCTCACGGGACGTCCAGCCGAGCCCGACCAGCGCGTGCTGCAGCTGGTCGCGCCACGGCGCCACGGGGGCGACGGCGCCCGCTTCGACGCCGGCCGATGCCGGGCCGCCCACCGCGCCGATCCGGTCGCGCAGCTCGAGGACCAGCCGCTCGGCCCCCTTTTTGCCGATGCCGGGCACGGAGGTCAGCACAGCCAGGTCGCGGGTGGCGATCGCCCGGCGCACCTCGTGCGGCGACAGCACGGCCAGCACCGCCTGGGCGAGCCGCGGACCGACGCCGCTCGCCGTCTGCAGCAGCTCGAACAGGGACCGCTCGTCGTCGTCGGCGAAGCCGTAGAGGGTGAGCGAGTCCTCCCGCACCACCAGGCTGGTCGCGAGCCGGGCGCCCTGACCGACCCGCAGCCGCGCGAGCGTCCCCGGCGCGCACTGCACGGTCAGGCCGATGCCCCCCACCTCGACGACGGCGCCGTCCGGGCCGAGGGCCACGACCGGTCCGCGCACACTGGCGATCATCGCGACACCGTAGCGGCCGCGGCGGCCAGGGCCGCCTGTGCCGAGCCGCGCCAGATCTGGCAGATCGCCAGCGCGAGGGCGTCGGACACGTCCGCGGGTGCCGGCCGGACGGGCAACCGCAGCAGCCGGGTGACCATGATCGCGATCTGCGCCTTGTCGGCCCGGCCGGATCCGGTCACCGCGGCCTTCACCTCGCTCGGGGTGTGCATCGCCACCGGGACGCCGGCGCGGGTGGCGACCAGGATCGCCATCGCGGAGGCCTGCGCCGTACCCATGACCGTGCGGACGTTGTGCTGGCTGAAGACCCGCTCGACGGCCACGACGTCGGGGCGGTAGCGGTCCGTCTCCTCCGCCAACCGGTCGGCGAGAAGCACCAGCCGCGCGCCCAGATCGTCGCCGGACGGGGTGCGGATCACGTCGTAGCAGCGCGCGGTGAGGGCCCGGCCCGGCGCGCCGTCGACGACCGCGAACCCGCACCGGGTCAAGCCCGGGTCGACGCCCAGCACCCGCACGCCGCGTCCCTCCACCCTGTCGACCGAACACCCGTTCGACACGGTAGCGGTCCCGCACCGGGGAGCGGGTCTCCGCCACGCGGTGGGCTCAGCCGACCGTCTCCATCACGGAGTCGGGGACGTCGAAGTTGGCGTAGACGTTCTGCACGTCGTCGCTGTCCTCGAGCGCGTCGATCAGGCGGAACACCTTGCGCGCACCCTCTTCGTCGAGCGGCACCGACACGCTCGGCAGGAAGCTGGCCTCGGCCGACTCGTACTCGATCCCGGCGTCCTGCAGGGCGGTGCGTACGGCGACCAGATCGGTCGCCTCGCTGACCACCTCGTAGGACTCACCGAGGTTGTTGACCTCCTCGGCGCCGGCGTCGAGAACCGCGGCGAGCACGTCGTCCTCCCCCAGGCCGACCGTCGGGACGATGACCACGCCCTTGCGGTTGAACAGGTACGAAACCGAGCCCGGGTCGGCCATCGAGCCGCCGTTACGGGTCATCGCGGTACGGACGTCGGACGCGGCCCGGTTGCGGTTGTCGGTCAGGCACTCGATCAGGAGGGCCACCCCGCCGGGGCCGTAACCCTCGTAGGTGATCGTCTCCCAGGTGGCGCCCCCGGCCTCCAGGCCGGCACCGCGCTTGGTGGCACGTTCGATGTTGTCGTTGGGGACCGAACTCTTCTTCGCCTTCTGGATGGCGTCATAGAGCGTCGGATTGCCGGCCGGGTCGGCGCCGCCGGTGCGCGCGGCGACCTCGATGTTCTTGATCAGCTTGGCGAACATCTTGCCGCGCTTGGCGTCGACGACAGCCTTCTTGTGCTTGGTCGTGGCCCACTTGGAATGGCCGCTCATGCTTGTCCTCTCACGATCTGGACGAACAGCCCGTGTACGCGTGCGTCGCCGGTGAGCTCCGGATGGAACGACGTCGCCAGACGGTTCCCCTGCCGGACAGCGACGATTCTACCCGCGGCCGGACCGGCCTCGACCGTTCCGAGGGGCTGGACGCCGTCCCCGACGGACTCGACCCAGGGGGCCCGGATGAACACGGCGTGATAGGGCGGTCCGTCCAGTCCGGTCAGGTGGACGTCGGCCTCGAAGGAGTCGACCTGGCGGCCGAAGGCGTTGCGGCGTACGAGCATGTCGATCCCGCCGAACGTGCGCTGGCCTGCGGTCCCGTCGAGGATCCGGTCGGCCAGCATGATCATCCCGGCGCAGGTGCCCAGGGTCGGCAGGCCGTCGGCGACGCGCTTGCCGAGCGGTTCGGCGAGCCCGAACACCTCGGCCAGGTTGGCGATCGTGGTGGACTCCCCGCCAGGGATCACGATTCCGTCGAGGTCGTCGATCTCCTCGGGCCGGCGCACCGGGCGCGCCTGCGCGCCGCATTCGATGAGCATCCGCAGGTGCTCGCGCACGTCACCCTGCAGGGCGAGGACGCCGATCAATGGCGAGGTACTGGACACCGCTTCAGGGTAGGCGGCCGAGCTCACCAGCCGCGATCGGCGTAGCGCTGCTCCTGCGGGAGCGTGTCGACGTTGATGCCGACCATCGCCTCGCCGAGCCCGCGGGAGACCTTGGCGACGACGTCGGGGTCGTCGTGGAAGGTGGTCGCGGCCACGATCGCCGACGCGCGCCGGCCCGGATCGCCGGCCTTGAAGATCCCCGAGCCCACGAAGACGCCCTCGGCCCCGAGCTGCATCATCATCGCCGCATCGGCCGGGGTGGCGATCCCGCCGGCGGTGAAGAGCACGACCGGCAGCTTGCCCGCCCCGGCCACCTCGGCGACCAGTTCGTAGGGGGCGCCCAGTTGCTTCGCGGCGCCGTAGAGCTCGGCGCTGTCCAGCGTGGTCAGCCGGCCGATCTCGGCCCGGATCGACCGCATGTGCCGGGTCGCCTCGACCACATTGCCGGTGCCGGCCTCGCCTTTGGACCGGATCATCGCTGCGCCCTCGGAGATCCGGCGCAATGCCTCGCCGAGGTTGGTGGCGCCGCACACGAACGGCACGGTGAACGCCCACTTGTCGATGTGATGGGTCTCGTCGGCCGGGGTGAGCACCTCGGACTCGTCGACGTAGTCGACCCCCAGGGACTGCAGCACCTGCGCCTCGACGAAGTGGCCGATCCGGGCCTTGGCCATCACCGGGATGGAGACCGCGCTGATGATCTCGTCGATCATGTCCGGGTCGCTCGCCCGGGCGACGCCGCCCTGCGCGCGGATGTCGGCCGGAACCCGCTCCAGAGCCATGACGGCGACCGCACCGGCGTCCTCGGCGATCTTGGCCTGCTCGGCGGTGACCACGTCCATGATCACCCCGCCCTTGAGCATCTCCGCCATGCCCCGCTTCACGCGGGCGGTACCGGCCCGGGGGGTGGGCGAGGACGCGGCGGCCGGGGTCGTCTCGGGACTCTCAGGGCTGGACAAGTCGGTGCCTTTCGGTGCGCGTGGGAGCCGTCGCGACCATCGTACGGCGACCGGCGGGTGTGACCGGCACCTCAGCGCCTGCCGGCCGGTCAGTGGGTCGACAGGCCGTGGCCGTTGCCGACCAGGAGGACCCAGGTGCCGCCCGGATGCAGCAGCAGGTCCTTGCCGTACTTGGAGCGGAACAGGGTGGGCGCGGCGGCGTTCGGCCGGGTCCAGTGCCCGCGCAGCATGTGCCCGTCACGGAAAACGTAGGCCGCGCCGTTGCCCACCGTCTTGGTGTCGGCGGACGGGTTGCCCGCAGCGTCGATGTCGCCGCGGTCGACGGTGACCTGGCACATCTGCACGATCACGTTGGGGGTGCTCACGAGCGCGCCGCTCGACGTCTTCAGGTCGGCACCGTCGACCGTCCGGATCCAGCGGTGCAGCGTCGTGCCCCACCGGAACGACACGGGGGTGCCGCCGATCGTCGCGGTCAGGCCGTGCACCGTCGGGGACTTCTGGACCTGGTCCGGATCCTTGGCCGCCCAGCGCATCCCGATGTCCTTCACCCCGGTGGCCTTGTGCAGGTCGCCGCTGATGGCCTGCAGGTTGCCGATCAGGTTGTAGGGGTTCGGCCGGTCTCCGGCGCGGCTGTAGGCGCTCGGGAAGGAGTTGTACGAGGCGTTCACCAGGCCGCTCTGGTCGAAGTGGTTCACGACCGCACTGGCCCCGCCGGAGAAGGCCAGGGCGGGACGCCCGTACTGCTTGAGCAGGGTGGGGTCGCTGTTGCGGACGCTGCGGACCGGCCCGACCTGGCTCGGCCGGTGGCTGGCGAAGACGGCGAGCAGCCGGGTCAGACCGCCCTCGACCTGCTCGACGTAGACCACGTCGGCGTAGCCCAGCCCGATCTGCGGGTAGGCCGCCGAGGTGTTGTCGACCTTGACCCCGATCACCGGTCCCTTGGGCACCGGCCCGACGCCGGTCAGGGGGTTGACCGCGGGCGGCTTGGGCTTCGGCTTGGGCTTCGGCTTGTGCTTCTTCGTGGGCTTGTGCGTCGGCTTCGGGGTCGGCGACGGGCTGGCCGACGTGGGCGCGGCCGAGGACGACTTGGGCGCCGCGGTCGGGTGATCACTGCCGGAGGTGCAGGCGCTCAGCGCGGCGACGCCCGCGGCGAGGAGAACGGCCACGAGCCGACCCCGGCGGTTGCAGAACACGGGGGGAGACTAGTCCAGATCAACGGCGGAGTGGGGAGGCGGGCGCCTCCGGCTCGGTCGCGGCCTGGGCCGGGTCGATCACCCGGCGTGGCGGGATCGAGGTGTCGGCGATCTCGAAGAAGGCCGGCAGCGGCCGCCGGCCGGCCGGCGCCAGCATCCGCGGCAGCCGCCGCGAGCGCAGCGCCCGCGTGTCGCGCACCGCGTCGTTGTAGAAGCGGCGCGCCAGCACCACCCGGGTCGAGGCGTCGGCCAGGTCCTGCATCGATGCCGGATCCAGGTCGGGCGGCAGGTCGGCGAGCGCCCGGCCGAGGTCGTTCTCCGCCGCCTCACGCACACTCACGTCGGCCTCCAGCGCGGCCCGGCACGCCGTCCGGAGCCGCTCCGTGCGGCCCGGGCCGAGCCGGTCCGGCGCCTGGTCGGCCAGGGCCTGCACGGCGGCCGCCCGCCGGACGAGCTGGGCGTCCAGCGACGCCTGGGCGGCATCGACCCGGGTGTCCAGCCGGTCGAGGCGGGTCGTGGTCCAGGTCACCCAGGTCGTCAGCACGGCCAGGAAGGCGACGACCAGAACGGCGATCTCCATCCCACGATGGTAAGCGGCCGTGCTCAGCCACCCTCGGCAGTCACCTCCTCCGGGTCGACCGCGACCACGGTTTCGTAGACCCGCAGGATCTGAGCCGCCACCACCGGCCAGTCGTACTCCTGCACCACCCGCCGGCCGATGCCGGCGAGCTCGGCCCGGCGACCGGGTGAGTCGAGCAGCCCCGCGAGCGCGGCGGCGAGGGCGCCGGCGTCGCCGGCCGGGAACAGCGCCGCGGCCGACCCGCCGTGCAGCACCTTGCGGAAGGCGTCGAGGTCGCTGGCCGCGATCGCCGTTCCGGCCGCCATCGCCTCCAGCAGGATGACCCCGAAGCTCTCCTTGCCGAGATTGGGCGCGCAGTAGACGTCGACGGACGCCAACAGCCGGGCCTTGTCGGCCTCGCTGACCACGCCGAGCAGGTCGATCCGGTCGGCCACCGCCCGCGGCGCGGCCATCCGCAGCTCCTGGGCATCCCCCCCGCCGGCGACCACCAGGCGCAGGTCCGGCCGGGCCGGCGCGAGCCGGGCCAGCGCGTCGAGCAGCACCGTCATGCCCTTGCGGGGTTCGTCGTAGCGGCCGATGAACCCGACCGTCCCCCCGGCCCGCGGGTAGCCCGGCAGCGGCACGGCGGAGGCGAACCGGGCGACCGACACGCCGTTGGGGATCTCGACCGCGTCGCCGCCGAGATGCTCGACCTGCACCTGGCGGGCCGCGTCGGACACCGCGATCCGGCCGCGGATCTTCTCCAGGAACGGCTGCAGCATCCCCTGCGCGGCCGACAGCGAGCGGGACCGGGGGTTGGAGGTGTGGAACGTCGCGACCATCGGGCCGGTGGCCAGCATGCAGGCCAGCAGGGAGACGCTCGGGGCCACCGGTTCGTGCAGGTGCAGCACGTCGAAGTGGCCCTCGCGCAGCCATCGGCGGACCCGCGCGGCCGAGACCGGGCCGAACTGCAGGCGGGCCACCGAGCCGTTGTAGCGGACCGGCACCGCCCGGCCGACACCGACGACGTAGGGCGGCAGGGTCGTCTCGTCGTTGGCCGGCGACAGCACCGAGACGTAGTGGCCCAGGTCGAGGAGCGTCTCGGCGAGGTCGCGCACGTGCGCCTGGACACCGCCGGGGACGTCCCACGGGTAGGGGCAGACGAGACCGACCCGCATCCCGGTCACCGCCGCGCGACGACGCTGGGCGCGAGCGCCCGGTCACCGCCGAAGTCTGCGACCCACAGCCGCTGCAGCATGTGCCAGTCCTGCGGATGAGCCGCGATGTCCCGCTCGAAGGCCTCGGCCAGGTGCTGGGTCGCCACCGCCACCCGGTCCCGGAGCCGGAGCCCCTCGTCCACCGGGATCCGCGGGTGGAAGGCGACCCTCCAGTCGTCGCCGTCGAACCACTGCCCGACCGGAATCAGCGCCGCGCCGGTGCGGGCGGCCAGCAGCGCCGGGCCCGCCGGCATCCGGGTCGCCTCCCCGAAGAAGGTCACCGGCACACCGGCGGCGGACAGGTCCCGGTCGGCGAGCAGGCAGACCACGCCGTGCGCCCGCAGCCGGTCGGCGAGCACCTCCGCGGGGCTGCGCTCGCCGCCCTCCAGCGGCAGCACCTCCATCCCGAGACCCTCGCGGTAGTCCAGGAAACGCTGGTAGAGGGACTCCGGCCGGAGCCGCTCGGCGACCGTGGTGAACGGGACGTCGTGCTGGACCAGCCAGACCCCGCTGACGTCCCAGTTGCCGATGTGCGGGAGGGCGAGGATGACGCCGCGCCCCTCCGCACGTGCCGCCTCGAAGAGGTCGAGCCGCGCGATCGAGGTCCGCGCCGCCACAGCCGCCTGGTCCATGACGGGCAGCCGGAACGTCTCCAGCCAATAACGGGCGTAGGAGCGCACCGCGCGGTGCAGCAGGTCGTCGTGGGATGCCTCGTCGACGTCGGGGCCCACCACCCGGCGCAGGTTCACCGCCAGCTGCCGGACACCCGGCCCGCGCCGGCGGAAGGCGATGTCGGCGGCCGCCCGGAAGCCCCGCGCGGCCACCCGACCCGGAAGGATCTTCACGGCCCACCACCCGGCGGCATAGGCCAGGTCGAGCAGTCGTCCCCGCACGCCGTCTCCCACCCTTACCCGACTCACCGCGGCGACCCTGCCCCCGTCGACGCCTCGTTGCTCTGCCGGCGCACCTCGGCCAGGCGCTGCACGACCGTCACCGCGCTGGCCACGACCAGCAGCCACAGGGCAATGGCCTGAACGTACGGCACACCGAGTCCCGCCAGCCCGGTGCCGACGAGCACCACGATCAGCCGCTCGGCCCGCTCGGCGATCCCGACGTTGCAGGTCATCCCGAGGCCCTCGGCCCGAGCCTTGACGTAGGAGGTGACCGTGGAGAAGACGAGGCACAGCAGCGCCGCGAGCTCCAGCGCGCCGCTGTGGCCGCGACCGGCGAACCACCAGGCGAGCGACCCGAACACCGCGGCGTCGGCCACCCGGTCGCACGTCGAGTCGAGCACCGCGCCGAACGGCGACGACCCGCGCCCCGCCCGGGCCACCGCACCGTCGACCATGTCGAGCATCACGAAGAACCAGATGACCAACGTGCCCACGAAGAACTCGCCGCGCGGGAAGAAGACGAGTGCCCCGGCGACCGCCCCGATCGTCCCGACAACCGTCACGGCGTCCGGTGTCACCCCGGCCTTGGCCAGTCGGGCCCCGAGCGGGGTCAGCGCCTTGGAGATCGAGGCGCGGGCGAACAGGTTGAGCATCGCGGTCCGTTCGGCTGAAAATCATGGGATATCGGTGCCGCCACGATAGCGCCGCGAGATGCTTGCCTCGGGCCGCGGCCGCCAGGCGCCGACCCCTTGCTGCCGTCGCGGGTTGGGTGTCGAATCGCCGAACAGGCTCCGGCGGTCGGCTGGCGTAGCGGTGAACTGGGAGGCGGTCATGGCGACAAGGTCATCAGGAGGCGCCGGACGGGGCTCGGATCGTGGGGCGGTCGCCGCGGTCGAGCCGGTCGACCGCCCGGAAAAGGTACGCAACGTGGCGCTCGTCGGTCACTCCGGTGCCGGCAAGACGACGCTCGTCGAGGCCCTGCTCGCCGCCACCGGGACCATCCCGCGGATGGGATCGGTGCTCGACGGCACGACCGTGAGCGATGCCGACCCGGCCGAGGTCCGCCAGCAGCGGTCGGTGGCGCTGGCGGTCGCGCCGTTCGAGCACGACGACGTCCGGGTCAACCTGCTCGACACCCCGGGATACGCCGACTTCACCGGCGAGCTGCGCGCCGGACTGCGCGCCGCCGACGCCGCCCTGTTCGTCGTCTCGGCCGTCGACAGCATCGACGCCACCACCGTCACCCTGTGGGACGAGTGCGCATCGGTCGGCATGCCGCGAGCGGTCGTCATCACCCGGCTCGACCACCAGCGGGCCGACTTCGACGCCAGCGTCGCCGAGTGCCAGCGGGTCTTCGGCGACGGTGTCCTGCCGCTCTACCTCCCGATGCACGGTGACGACGGGACGGTCGCCGGGCTCATCGGCCTGCTCTCCCGCCGCGTCTTCGACTACTCGGCCGGCGGTTACCCGCCCGCCGAGCGGGAACCCGACCCCGAACACGTGCAGCTGATCGAGGAGGCCCGCAACGCCCTCATCGAGGGGGTCATCGCCGAGAGCGAGGACGAGACCCTCATGGAGCGTTACCTCGACGGCGAGGACATCGACATGGACATCCTCGTCGACGATCTCGAGACCGCCGTGGCCCGCGGGTCGTTCTTCCCGGTCCTGGGTGCGTCGGCGACGACCGGGGTCGGCCTCGCCGAGCTGCTCGAGCTGCTGACCAGCGCGTTCCCGTCCCCGCTCGAGCGCGACCTGCCGCCGATCACCGGGGTGGACGGCAGCCCGCACGCCCCGCTCACCTGCGACCCCGCGGGCCCGTTGGTCGCCGAGGTCGTCAAGACGACCGTCGACGCCTACGTCGGGCGGGTCTCGCTGGTGCGCGTCTTCTCCGGCACGCTGCAGGCCGACGCCCCGGTGCACATCTCCGGGCACGGACTGTCGGCGCGCGGACACGACGACCACGACGAGGACGAACGCCTCGGGCACCTGCACTCGCCGCTGGGCGCCACCCTGCGTCCGGTGGCGCGCTGCGTGGCCGGGGACATCTGCGCCGTGACCAAGCTGACCAGCGCCGAGACCGGTGACACGGTGTCGGCGAAGGACGACCCGATGCTCATCGCCGCGTGGGACATGCCCGAGCCGCTGCTCCCGGTCGCCGTGCAGGCCAAGTCCCGAAGCGACGAGGACGCCCTCGCCAAGGGACTGGTCAAGCTCACCGCCGGCGACCCGACCATGCGCCTGGAGCGCAACGCCGAGACCCATCAGCTGGTCCTCTGGTGCATGGGCGAGGCGCACGCCGACGTCCTGCTCGACCGGCTGCGGGACCAGGGGGTCGACCTGAAGACGGTCCCGGTGATCACGCCGCTGCGCGAGACCTTCGGCGCCCGGGCCACCGGCCGGGGCCGGCACGTCAAGCAGTCCGGGGGCCACGGGCAGTACGCGATCTGCGACATCGAGGTCGAGCCGCTGGACCGCGGCACCGGGTTCGAGTTCGTCGACAGGATCGTCGGAGGGGCGATCCCCAACCAGTTCGTCCAGTCGGTCGAGAAGGGCGTACGGGCGCAGATGGACCGCGGCGTGGCCGCCGGGTTCCCGCTGGTCGACGTGCGGGTCACCCTGGTCGACGGCAAGACGCACAGCGTCGACTCCTCCGACGCGGCGTTCCAGACGGCCGGTGCGCTGGCGCTGCGGGAGGCCGCGGGACAGGGCCGCATCCAGCTGCTGGAGCCGGTGGACGCGGTGGCCGTGACCGTGCCGGACGACTACGTCGGTGCGGTGCTCAGCGACCTGTCGGGCCGGCGCGGCCGCGTCACCGGGACCGAGCCGGTCGGCAACGACCGGTCACAGGTCAGCGCCGAGGTCCCCGAGGCGGAGTTGATGCGCTACGCCGTGGACCTCCGCTCGATCACCGCCGGCACCGGCCGCTTCTCCCGGACGTTCCTCCGGCACGACCCGATGCCCGACCACGAGGCGTCCCACCTGCTGAAGGAGACCGCGTCGGCCTAGTTGGTCTCCGCCGGCCATGCCTCGGCGAGCAGGACGCGGGTCTCGGCCAGCAGCTCCGGCAGCACCCGGGTGAGCCCCACGACCGGCATGAAGTTGGTGTCGCCGCCCCACCGCGGCACGACGTGCTGGTGCAGGTGCGCGGCGATGCCCGCGCCGGCGATGCTCCCCTGGTTCATGCCGATGTTGAAGCCGTGCGCACCGCTCACCGCACGGATGGTCCGCATCGCCTGCTGCGTGAACATCGCCACCTCGGCGCACTCCTCGGCGGAGAGGTCGGTGTAGTCGGCGATGTGGCGGTAGGGCACCACGAGCAGGTGCCCGGAGTTGTACGGGTAGAGATTCAGGACGGCGTAGACCGTGTCGCCGCGCGCGACCACCAGCCCGTCCTCGTCCGGGCCCCGGTGGGCCTCGCAGAACGGACAGGCGTCCGGGTCGGCGCCGGGCTTGCCCTCACCGCGGATGTAGGCCATCCGGTGCGGGGTCCACAGCCGCTCGAAGGCGTCCGGCCCGCCGGGATCGGTCACGGCGAGGCGGCGGCGCTCGGCGAGGTGTTGTCCCGGCTCGCCGCGGCGCGCACGATCTCCTCGACCGCCTCGTCGACCGTGATGCCGTTGCGCTGCGACCCGTCGCGGTACCGGAAGGAGACCGCACCGGCCGCGACGTCGTCGTCGCCGGCGATCAGCAGGTAGGGCACCTTCTGCTTGGTCTGGGTGCGGATCTTCTTCTGCATCCGGTCGTCGGAGGCGTCGACCTCGGCCCGGATCCCCCGGGCCCGCAGCTTGTCGACGACACCGGTGAGGTAGTCGACGTGCGAGTCGGAGACCGGGATGCCGACGGCCTGCACCGGGGCGAGCCAGACCGGGAACGCACCGGCGTAGTGCTCGAGCAGGATGCCGAAGAACCGTTCCTCGGACCCGAAGAGGGCCCGGTGGATCATGTACGGCCGCCGGCGGGTGCCGTCCGCGTCCTGGTACTCGACGTCGAACCGGGCGGGCAACTGCAGGTCGACCTGCAGGGTCGACAGCTGCCATTTCCGGCCGATCGCGTCGGCGACGTGCACGTCGATCTTCGGGGCGTAGAAGGCGCCCTCACCCGCCGCGACGTGGTAGGGGACTCCCGCCGCCTTGAGCGCGTCCTCCAGCGCCGCCTCGGCCTCGTCCCACTGGGCGATCTCGCCGACGAACTTCTCCGGCCGGGTGGACAGGTCGGCGGTGAACTCGGTCAGACCGAATTCGCGGAGCAGGTCGAGCACGAACTGCAGCAGGCTGGCCAGCTCGCCCGGCAACTGCTCCGGGGTGCAGAAGATGTGCGCGTCGTCCTGGGTGAAGCCCCGGGCGCGGGTCAGGCCGTGCACCACGCCGGACTTCTCGTTGCGGTAGACCGCGCCGAACTCGAACAGCCGCAACGGCAGGTCGCGGTAGGACCGGCCACGGGCCTTGAAGATCATGAGGTGCATCGGGCAGTTCATCGGCTTGGGGTAGTAGTCCGCGCCCTCCATGTGCATGGGCGGGTACATGCCCTCGGCGTACCACTGCAGGTGCCCGGACGTCTCGAACAACGTCGACTTGGCCAGGTGCGGGGTGTAGACGAAGTCGTAGCCGGCGTCCTCGTGGCGCTGCCGGGAGTACTCCTCCATGATCCGCCGGATCGTGCCGCCCCGGGGGTGCCACACGGCCAACCCCGACCCGATCTCGCTCGGGAAGCTGAAGAGGTCGAGCTCGGCGCCGAGCCGCCGGTGGTCGCGCCGCTCGGCCTCCGCGACCACGCGCAGGTGCTCCTTGAGCGCGTCCCGGGACTCCCACGCGGTGCCGTAGATCCGCTGCAGCTGCGGATTGGCCTCGCTCCCCCGCCAGTACGCCGCCGCGCTGCGGGTCAGGGTGAACGCCGGGATCGCCTTGGTGGTCGGCAGATGCGGGCCGCGGCAGAGGTCCTTCCAGGCGACCGAGCCGTCCCGGCGCAGGTTGTCGTAGATGGTCAGTTCGCCGGCCCCGACCTCGACCGAGGCGCCTTCGGCCGCGTCGGCGGCGTGTGCCTTGAGCCCGATCAGCTCCTGCTTGAACGGCTCGTCGGCCAGCTCCTCGCGCGCCTGCTCGTCGCCGACGGCCCGGCGGACGAAGAGCTGTCCTTCCTTGACGATCGCGCGCATCCGCTTCTCGATGCGCTCGAGGTCCTCGGGGTGGAAGGGCTCCGCAACACCGAAGTCGTAGTAGAAGCCGTCCTGGATCGGCGGGCCGATACCGAGCTTGGCGTCGGGGAAGAGCTCCTGCACGGCCTGGGCCATGACGTGCGCCGTCGAGTGCCGGAGCACCGCCCGCCCGTCCGGGCTGGCGATCGGCACCGGCTCGACCTCGGCCGGCCTCGTCGGGGTCCAGTCCAGGTCGTGCAGCCGGCCCTCGGGGTCGCGGACGACGACGGCGTCGGCGATGCCCGCCGAGGTCAGCGCATCCCCGGCGGTCGTCCCGGCCGGGACCACGACGGAGGCGGCGCGACCAGAGGACGACTCGGGGCTGGACACTGTCTGCTCCTCGGGAGAGATGGCTCGCATCGCCTCGGGACGGAGGGAACCCGGTGGGCGATACTGGGATCGAACCAGTGACCTCCTCGGTGTGAACGAGGCGCTCTCCCGCTGAGCTAATCGCCCCGGCGCGTGCGGTCTCCCCCGGCCGGATCAGCGTGCCGACCTTACCCGATGACCGGCACCCACGAGGGCACCCCTTGCCAGGCGAAGTAGCCGACCACGACGCCGGCGACGATCACCAGCGCCCCGGCGCCGAGCAGCACCCGCACCGGAAGCGACTGGCGCGCGGCCCACCGGGTCCACGCGGTGACCTTGTCCCGGGCGAACTGCAGCAGCCGCTTCGCCCACGTGAACTCGCTGCCGAGGACCGCCAGGCCGAGGAAGATGATCACCCAGCCGGGGCCGGGCAACGGGAGCAGCAGGATCCCGCCCGCGATGACCGCCACCCCGACGACGGCGACCCCGACCCGGTAGACCTGCCGCAGCACCGGGCGTGCCCGTATCCCGTCCCGCCAGGCCCGAATTCCGCCGGCACGTCGTGTGTCGCTCAGCTCAACCGCTCACAGTTCCGCTCGCAAGGACCGCAGACGGCCGGGTCGGCGCCTGCCGGCCGGGCTCGTGACTCACCGCGTAGACGGGGAAACGGGCACCGGTTCCCGTCGAGCGTACGACGGTGTCGTTGATGCCGTCGCGCGTCACGTCGAAGGTCCCGATCGCCGCGGGCGCACCATGCTTGGGTACCCCCCACAGCACGTAGACCGACCGCCGGGTGTCGTTCTCCGGCATCCGGACGGTCACCACGGTGACCTTCCCGTCGCGGTTGACGACGGTCGCCATCGGGGTGCCCGCCGGGGTGGTGAGCTCGGCCTTGCGGGCACCCGGGCTGGTCACGTCGTGGACGGCCCGGGAGTAGATCTGCGCCAGGTTCGCCTGGTGGTCGCGGTCCGAGCGCAGGACGACGTTCCACACCCCGAGGCCGACGATGAGCGCGAGCGCCGCGGCCGCGGCCGCCAGCAGCTGCCGGCGGCGCCGTACCGTCGCCGGCCGAGGATCGCCGTCGGGCGGCGGCGCCGCGGGCCCGCGACGCGTCCTCGGTTCTTGCGGTCGTGGCGCCTGTTGCGGCTCCTGCGCCGCCGGTGGCTCCGGCTGGTCCTGCGGCTCGTCGGCCACGGCGGCCATGATCCGGTCCCGCAGCGCCGGCGGCGGATCCTCCTCGGGCACCGTACCGGCGATCTCGCCGAGCGCCGCGGTGGTGCTGTCGACGGTCGCGCCGCAGCGGGCGCACCCGGGGAGGTGCGCGGCGAATCGCTCCTCGTCGTCCGGCTCGAGCGAGCGCAGAGCCCAACCGACGGCCAGTTCGTCGAACTCGGCGTGGGCATCCCGGCCGGCGGTCACGACAGCGCCCCCTCGTCATCGGCCGCCCCGGCGGCGTCCGCGACGTCGCCGAGAGCCGTGGCCAACCGGCGCATCCCGGCCAGCATCCGGGTTTTCACGGTGCCCAGCGGTGCGCCGGTCAGGGCCGCCACCTCACGCTGGGTGTAGCCGCCGAAGTAGGCAAGTCCCAGCGCCTCCCGCTGGGCGCCCGGCAGGTCGCGCAGCGCTGCCCGCACCCGGTCACCCCGCACGCCCGTCCAGACCTGCTCGTCGACCGGCGGGTCCTCGCCCGAGGTCCCCGTTCCGGTGGCGGCGTTGTCGGTCATCTCCGCCCGCCGGCGCCGCAGCGTCTCCTCCCGGCGTACGGCGTCGACCGCCTTGTGGTGGGTCATCGCCAAGAGCCACGACCCGAACGTCCCGCGGCCGGGATCGAACTTCGCCGGAGCCCGCCAGACGGCAAGGAAGACCTCCTGCACGACGTCCTCGGCAAAGCTGGAGTCGGCCGTCACCCGCCTGGCCAGCGCGAAACAGGGACGACCGTAGCGGTCGTAGAGGGCGGCAAGCGCGTCCTGGTCACCGCCGCGGACGCGCGCGACCAGGTCGTCGTCGCCGACGCCGGGCCCGCTCGTGGGCGGCTCAGTCACCAGTGCAGTCCTCACGTACCGTATTCGACCTCGACCGGATGCCGGTTCACCGCACACGCTAGCGGGCGCGCCCGTCGGCGTGACCCGATGCGATCCGCGCGTCGTCGCCACGATGGGTCACCACCGGCGGGTCGACCGCTAGCCTGGCCGGCGTGGGTCGAGGTCACGCCGGCGCCGCCCGGACCGCCGTACTGCGTCGCTGGCTCGCCGCACTGGCCGCCGGCGCAGTCGTCGCGGCGTGCTCCGCGCCGGCTCCCGGCCCCCCGGCCCCCCGGTCCGCCGGTACGTCGGGCCCCACCCGGCACGCCCGCGCTGCGCCGTCCCCGCCCCGAAGCTCGCCGCCGGCCACGCGGGTCCCGCGCCCGCCCGCCGATGTCCGGATCGCGGTGGCCGGGGACGTGCACTTCGCCGGCCGGGTCGCCGGCCGCCTCGCCCACCCCGCGACCGCGCTTGCCCCGATCGCCCCCGGCCTGTCCGCGGCGGACCTCACGATGGTCAACCTGGAGACCGCGATCACCGACCGTGGCGTCCCCGAGCCCAAGGAATTCCACTTCCGGGCGCCGGCGTCCGCTCTCGTCGCGTTGCGCACGGCGGGTGTCGACGTGGCGACGATGGCCAACAACCACGCCGTCGACTACGGCCCGCAGGGCCTCGCCGACTCGCTGGCGGCCATCCGCGCCAGCCATTTTCCGGTCGTCGGGATCGGGGCCGACGCGGCCGCCGCCTACGCGCCGTACTACACCACCGTCCGCGGGCACCGGGTGGCGATTCTGGCGGCGAGCCAGATCCAGGACCGCACCCTGCAGGCGTGGACGGCGAGCGCGGACGGCCCGGGCATCGCGTCGGCGTTCTCCGACCGGCTGGTGGAGGCGGTCCGCCAGGCCCGGCGGCGTGCCGAGATCGTGCTCGTCTACGTGCACTGGGGCCAGGAGGGGGACGGCTGCCCGCTGCAGGTGCAGCAGGATCTGGCCGCACGGCTCGCCGCCGCAGGCGCGAGCGCGGTCGTGGGCACGCACGCCCACCTGATGCTCGGGGCCGGGTGGCTGCACCGCACCTACGTCGACTACGGGATGGGCAACTACGTCTGGTGGCGGGACAACGCGTACTCCAACGACACCGGCATCCTCACGATGACCTTCCGCCACGGCCGGGTGATCCGCGCCCGGCTCGCCCCGGCGTTCATCGATCCGCGGGGGCTGCCGATGCCCGTGACCGGTGCCGCGGCGACCGGCAAGGTGCGGTCCTGGGCGGGGCTGCGCGGCTGCACCGGCCTGGCCGCCGCCCCGTCCGGGTGACCCGCACGGTCCGCACGGGCGGTGTGGTGGTGGTTTGAAGCGGCCGGGTACGGTCGGATAGAGTCAATTCCCGCGTCGACCGGTGGCGCAGGAGTGCGGACGTAGCGCAGTTGGTAGCGCATCACCTTGCCAAGGTGAGGGTCGCGGGTTCGAGTCCCGTCGTCCGCTCGGAGAGGCCCCTGCGCCTCGCGGTGGAGTGGCCGAGAGGCGAGGCAACGGCCTGCAAAGCCGTGTACACGGGTTCGAATCCCGTCTCCACCTCGCATCAGCCTGGGCGGCTAGCTCAGTGGGAGAGCGCTACCTTGACACGGTAGAGGTCGCTGGTTCGATCCCAGCGTCGCCCACCCAGGTGTCCCACCCCGCCGGAAGGCCTCCCCTGGAGGCCGTTCCGCGGCGCTAGTGCACGAAGTCCCGGAGCTCGGCCCGCAGCGCGGTGAGCGCGCTCTTGGCGTCGTCGAAGAGCATCGCCGTCTTCGGCAGCGTGTAGAGCTCGTTGTCGATGCCGGCGTACCCGTATCCGAGCGAGCGCTTGATGACGATGGCGTTCTTCGCCTTGTCGACGTCGAGGATGGGCATGCCCGACACCGCGTTGCCGGGGCGGCGGGCCGCCGGGTTGGTGACGTCGTTGGCTCCGACGACGAGCACGATGTCGGTGCCGGGGAACTGCGGGTTGATCTCCTCGAGGTCCTTGAGCAGGGGGTACGGCGCGTCGGCCTCGGCGAGGAGGACGTTCATGTGTCCCGGCATGCGGCCGGCGACCGGGTGGATGCCGTAGCTGACGTCGACCCCGTGCTCGATCAGCGCCCGGGCGAGCTGCACCAGCTCGTTCTGGGCCTGTGCGGCGGCCAGGCCGTAGCCGGGAACGATCACGACCTTCCTGGCATAGGCGAGCTGCAGCGCCGCGTCGCCGACGCCGACCTCCCGCACCGAAGCCCCGCTCGAGGACACCACGGCACCGTGCTGCTCGTCGCCGGTGCCGAACCCCCCGGCCAGGATGCTGACCAGCGAGCGGTTCATCGCGTCGGCCATCAGCTTGGTCAGGATGCTGCCGGCCGCGCCGACCAGCGCTCCGGCGATGATCAGCGGCGTGCTGTCGATGACGAAGCCCGCCATCGCGACCGCGGTGCCGGTGAAGGCGTTGAGCAGCGAGATGACGACCGGCATGTCGGCGCCGCCGATCGGCAGCGTGCCGAGCACCCCCAGCCCGAGGGCGGCCACCGTCAGCACGCAGAGGACCGGGACGCCGCCGTACCCGGCCGTGTAGCTGACCCCGGCGGCGGCCGCGACCACGGCGAGCAGCAGGTTGAGGACGCGGCCGCCGGGGAAGGTGAGGGGCCGCCCGGGGAGACCCCCGGCGAGCTTGCCGGTGGCCACGAGCGACCCGGAGAACGTGATCCCGCCGATCAGCAGGTCCAACGACGTGGTCAGGGTCGTGCGGATCGGCAGGTCGGCCAGGCCCAGCGACCCGGCGTGGTGGATGGCGTCGCCGAACGCGATGAGCGCCGCCGCCCCGCCGCCGACGGCGTTGAACAGGCTGACCAGTTGCGGCATGGCGGTGATCTGGACCCGCCGCGCGGTGAGGAGCCCCGCGGCACCCCCGCAGATCAGGCCGACCGCCAGGACCGTCGTGCCGATCGCCGTGATCACGTGGTCGTGGATGAGCACCGCGACGGTCGTCGCGACGGCGAGCGCCATCCCCGCGGCGGACAGCTGGTTGCCGCGCCGCGCCGTCCCGGGCGAGGTCATCAGGTGCAGGCCCAGGACGAAGCACACCGCACCGGCGAGGTAGAGGACGTGAACAGTGGTGTCGAAGCCGCTCACGGGCGGTCCGACCCGGGCGTCGGCTGCGCGGTGGTCCGGGCCGGCGCCGGGCGGGCCCGGAACATCTCCAGCATCCGGTCGGTCACGACGTAACCGCCGACGACGTTCATGGCCGCGAACGCCGCCGCGACGGCCACGACGACGTAGCCGAGCGCGGTGTCGGCGGTTGCGGCGAGGAGCATGACGCCGATCACCACGACGCCGTGGATGGCGTTGGAGCCGGACATCAGTGGGGTGTGCAGCGTCGCCGGGACCTTGGTGATGACCTCGAACCCGACCAGCAGGCTGAGGACGAAGACGGTGATGTCGGCGAAGAGCAGTGGTGTCATCGGTGTTGTCCTTGCTGGATGCGGACGTCGGGACGGACGACCTCGCCGTCGCGGGTGACGAGCAGTCCGGCGATGATCTCGTCAGCGGTGTCCAGGCCGAGCTCGCCGTCGTGGACGAGGTAGCCGAGCAGTGCGGCGATGTTGCGGGAGTAGGCGGTGGACGCCGGGCGGGGCATCTCGGCGGGCAGGTTGCCGGCGCCGATGATCGTCACGCCGTTGTCGGTCACCACGCGGGCGTCGGGCACCGCTCCTTCGACGTTGCCGCCGAGCGAACTCGCCGAGATGTCCACCACGACCGCCCCCGGAGCCATCGCGGCGACCGCATCGGCGGAGACCACCATCGGCGGTATTCCCCCGGGCACCTGCGCGGTCGTGATGACGATGTCGAATCGGCCGACGGCCCGGACCATCGCGGCCCGCTGCTCGTCCCGCTCGGGCGCGGTGAGCACCCGGGCGTAACCGTCCGCGCCGCCCGCCGACAGCTGTGGACCGAGCTCGAGGAACGCCGCGCCGGTCGAGGCGACGTCGGCGCGTGCCTCGTCCCGGACGTCGTAGCCGGTGACGACCGCACCGAGCCGTCGGGCGGTGCTGATCGCCTGCAGGCCGGCGACCCCGGCTCCGACGACCAGCACGCTCGCCGGACGGATCGTGCCGGCCGCGGTCATGAGCATCGGGAGGTAGCCGTCGTAGGCGTCGGCGGCGACCAGTGCCGCCTTGTATCCGGCGACGTTGGACTGCGAGGTCAGTGCATCCATCGCCTGTGCCCGGCTCAGTCTGCGGGGCAGGCCGTCGAGGCTGATCGCGGTGACCTTCGCCGCGACCAGGTCGTGCACGAGCTGCGGATCGAAGAGGGGCGCCAGCAGGCCGACGAGCGCCTGCCCGGCCCGCAGGAGTTCCCGCTCGGACGGGGCCGGCGGGTGGAGGCAGACCAGGACGTCGGAGTCCTTGTACACCGTCGCCAGGTCGACGACACGCGCGCCGGCGGCGGCATAGGCCTGGTCCGGGAACCACGCCGCGGCACCGGCACCGGATTCGACGAGCACGTCGAGCCCGATCGCCCGCAACCGGTCCACCGCGTCCGGGACGAGCGCGACCCGCCTCTCCCCCACCCCGGTCTCTCGACCGAAACCGATCAACACAGAGCCGATCGTCCGCCTCCGGAGCCTGTTCGGGGGCATTTCTTCCCGGCCCGGCGCGTCGCGGCCGCAGAGCGGGCCGCGGGACCGCCCCGTCCGGCCCTTGGCAATCGCGCGGATATCGCGCCGGGCCGTGCTTGCCGCCGCGCCGACGGTGGTGGGCGGCGCCGCGTGGGCGGCCGGATCGCCGGGCGCGGCCGCCGCGACCAGCAGGGGTGCCGGATCGGCCGGGGGCCTGTCGGTACGCGGTGCGGACATCTCCTTCGCCCTGCCGGAGGCGGCGGTGGGAACGACGTACCGCCGGGGTGAGACGGTCGTCCGCCGCCCTCGCCTGGCGCGCCCGCCGGGCAGGCCTGCGGGTGCTGCTCGACCTGCACTACGCGGACTTCTGGGCCGACCCGGGCATGTTCGACTGGGACGGAGTCGCCCTGCCCGCGATGCGCGCCTTCCGGCCGCCGCGGCACCGGCCCTAGCGCGCCGGCTCACCGCGCGGGCTCGACCCGTTCGCGCCAGAACGCCTCGACCTGCTCGGCGAGCCGGTCGCGGTCCCCGTCGTTGACGAGGACGACGTCGGCGACGGCGCGGCGCTCGTCGTCGGTGGCCTGTGCGGCCATCCGGGACCGCACCTCGTCCTCGCTCATCCCGCGGGACTCGGCGAGCCGGTCCACCCGCACCTGCGGCGGCGCCTCGACCACGATCACCAGGTCGTACCGGCCGGCCAGCCCGTTCTCGGCCAGCAGCGGGACGTCGTGCACCACGACCGCGTCGGGCGGCGCCTCGCCGACCAGTTCGGCGAACCGCTGCGCGACGAGCGGGTGCACGATCGCGTTGAGCCGCTCGCGCGCCGCCGGGTCGGCGAACACCAGCCGACCGAGCCCGGCCCGGTCGAGGCTGCCGTCACCGGCGAGCACCTGGTCACCGAACTCCGCGAGGACGGCGGCGTGTCCCGGCGTACCCGGGGCGACCACCTCCCGGGCCAGGACGTCGGCGTCCACCACCACCGCGCCGCGGTCGGCGAGCAGCCGGGCGACGGTGCTCTTCCCCGCACCGATCCCCCCGGTCAGCCCGACCCGCAGCACACCGCTCACCCCTGTCCCGTTCTCCGGCGCGCCTCCGGCCGCGCGAGTGTCGTGAATCGTACGGTGATCCCGATCATCTCCGGCCGGCGAAGGGTGACGCTCATGGCCAAGCACGCCCGTCGGCCCTCCGTCGGCCGGCACCGGTGGGGCACCGCCGACCTGGTGCACTGTCACGCGCACTTCGCCGAACGCGACGGCCGGCCGGACCGGTTCGCGCTCCGCCGCTGGTTCAGGCGGTCGGCGCGGCACTCGTTCGTGACGCTGACCCGCCAGGGTGCCCGGCCCCGCCCGGTGCTGGCCCTGCTCGCCGCGCTCTGACCTACCGCGCCTGACTGCGGGGCGCCGGGATCACTGCGCCTGCGCGAGAACGTCTCCGCCCAGCATGGTGAGGATGTTGTCCGGGTGGGTGCCGCCGATGCCCTTCGCCAGGCTGACCGCGAGCGTGCGCTGTCCCTGCGCGATCACCAGCAGCGAGCCGGTCTTGCCGACCAGGACGGTGGCGGGGACGTCGCCGATCTTGGTGGTCCGCACGGTCGCGCCGGCGGCCTGCTCGGCGGCCACCGTGATGGCGACCCGCGACGTCGCGGCCTCGGCCGTGCTGTACGCCGACAGCCCGGCCTGCACCGGCGACTTGGAGATCGTCGTCTTCACGCCGTAGTAGCAGGTCACCCGTCCGGTGCGCTTGATCTTCGGCAGCGGGACGTTGCGTAGGAAGACCGTCTTGCCCTTGACCGGCTTGCCCAGCGCGTGCGAGACGTTGGCGACGCTCAGCACGCCGTCACAATCGGCGGGCAGGACGACCTTCTGCTTCTTCGGATGCGCCGGTTTGTGGCGTGCGTGGGTCGGCGACGGTTTCGACGCCGTCGTCTGGGGTGCGGAGACCAACTGCGGACCATTGCTGGCCGTGTTGCACGCCGCCAACCCGAACGTGAGTACTGCCGCCCCGAGTACCGCCACAAGGATTCGCACGGGTGGAGCGTACGGCCCAAAGGCCTGTCCGCCGTGCGATTGCGAGAATTACCGCGGCGTGTCAGTCGTCCTTGCCACCGGCGAGCTTTTCGCGCAGCGCTGCGAGTGCCTCATCGGAGGCGAGCGTGCCCGAGTCGTCCTCGGCCACGGGCTGGTTGGAGGAGAACGACGTGTCGCCACCGCCGGCCGCTTCGGCCTCGGCCTTCTTGGCCTCCTCGACCTGACGCATGTGCGCCTCGAAGCGGGTGTGGGCCTCGGCGTACTGCTTCTCCCACTGCTCGCGCTGGGTGTCGTAACCCTCGAGCCACTCACCGGTCTCCGGGTCGAAGCCCTCGGGGTAGATGTAGTTGCCCTGCTGGTCGTACTGGGCCTCCATGCCGTAGGCCGCCGGGTCGAACCCGGTCGCCTCGCCGATGGTGCCCTCGTTGGCCTGCTTGAGCGACAGGCTGATGCGGCGACGCTCGAGGTCGATGTCGATGACCTTGACCATGATGTCGTCGTTGACCTGCACGACCTGCTCGGGGATCTCGACGTGCCGCTCGGCGAGTTCGGAGATGTGCACCAGGCCCTCGATGCCCTCGTGGACGCGGACGAACGCGCCGAAGGGCACCAGCTTCGTGACCTTGCCCGGCACGACCTGCCCGATCTGGTGGGTGCGGGCGAACTGCCGCCACGGGTCTTCCTGCGTCGCCTTCAGCGACAGCGAGACCCGCTCCCGGTCCAGGTCGACGTCGAGCACCTCGACGGTGACCTCCTGGCCGACCTCGACGACCTCGCTCGGGTGGTCGATGTGCTTCCAGGACAGCTCGGAGACGTGCACCAGGCCGTCGACGCCGCCGAGGTCGACGAACGCACCGAAGTTGACGATCGAGGAGACGACGCCCTTGCGGACCTGGCCCTTCTCGAGCTTGTTGAGGAACTCGGTGCGCACCTCGGACTGCGTCTGCTCGAGCCACGCGCGCCGGGACAGCACCACGTTGTTGCGGTTCTTGTCCAGCTCGATGATCTTGGCCTCGAGCTCGCGGGTGACGTAGGGCTGCAGGTCGCGGACCCGGCGCATCTCGACCAGGGAGGCCGGCAGGAAGCCGCGCAGCCCGATGTCGAGGATCAGGCCACCCTTGACGACCTCGATCACCGTGCCGGTGACGATGCCGTCCTCGTCCTTGATCTTCTCGATCGTGCCCCAGGCGCGCTCGTACTGGGCGCGCTTCTTGGACAGGATCAGCCGACCTTCCTTGTCCTCCTTCTGCAGGACCAGGGCCTCGACCTCGTCGCCGACGTTGACGACCTCGTGCGGGTCGACGTCGTGCTTGATCGACAGTTCCCGCGAGGGGATGACGCCCTCGGTCTTGTATCCGATGTCCAGCAGCACCTCGTCCCGGTCGACCTTGACGATGGTGCCCTCGACGATGTCGCCATCGTTGAAGTACTTGATGGTCTGATCGACGGCGGCGAGGAAGTCCTCGGCCGAGCCGACGTCGTTGACGGCGACGTGCGGGGTTTCGTGTGCCGGCTGCTCGCCGGCGGGCGCGAGGGTGGTGGACTCGGTGGTGGACGTCATGTGGTGGGTGGCTCCGGAGGGACGGTTGATCGGCAGGACGCCGGGGCCCGGAGTCGTCGGTGACGTGGACGATGCGCGAAAGCGCACCGGAGAACGTGCTGACGAAAAGCGGCCTGCTCCATACCGAGGCAGCACAGGCCCACAGCGCACCAGTGAGGATACGAGCCCGACCGAGCGCGGGTCAATCCGATCCAGTTTGCCCGGCGCGCCGGGGAGGTGGCAATCTCTCCTGGTGTCCGATTCGGGAGACCCGTCCCCCTCGTCGCGGGCGACCGCCACCGAGGCGCTCGGGGTGAGCGGTGTGGCCCGTCGGGACGCGTCGTCCGAGGACTCCCGGCGCGCCAACCGGCGGTGGTGGGACGCCGACGCGGACGACTACCACGCCCGGCACGGAGCCTTCCTGGGTGACGCGGACTTCCTGTGGTGCCCGGAAGGGCTGCGCGAGGCCGACGCCGGGCTGCTCGGCGAGGTGGCCGGGCGCCGGGTGCTCGAGGTGGGGTGCGGTTCGGCGCCGTGCGCGCGCTGGTTGCGCGGGCAGGGCGCAGTCGTCGCGGCGTTCGACCTGTCCGCGGGGATGCTCCGCCATGCCCGCGAGGCGGCCGCACGCACGGGGCTGGAGGTCCCGTTGGTGCAGGCGGACGCCGAGGCACTGCCGTTCGCCGCGGACAGCTTCCAGATCGCCTGCTCGGCGTTCGGGGCGGTCCCGTTCTGCGCCGCCTCGGCGACGGTGATGCGCGAGGTAGCCCGGGTGCTCGTGCCGGGCGGGCGCTGGGTCTTCGCCACCTCGCACCCGGTGCGCTGGGTCTTCGCCGACGACCCGGGTCCGGCCGGGCTCGTCGCGCAGACGCCGTACTTCGACCGCAGCCCCTACGTCGAGGTCGACGCCGCCGGGCGGCCGACGTACGTCGAGCACCACCGCACGGTCGGCGACCGGGTCCGTGAGATCGTCGGGGCCGGGCTGCTGTTGATCGACCTGATCGAGCCGGAATGGCCGGCCGGGCACGACCGGGTGTGGGGCCAGTGGAGCCCGCTGCGCGGGGCGTTGCTGCCGGGTACGGCGATCTACGTGTGCGGGAAGCCGGGTGGTGCGGACTCATGACCGATGACCAGGGGCGGCACGCCGTCGTGGTCGGCGCCGGTATCGGGGGCCTCACGGCCGCGCTGGCGCTGGGGAAGACCGGATGGCGGGTCACCGTTCTCGAGCGGACGACGTTGCCCACCGAGATCGGAGCCGGGATCTCGCTCTGGCCCAACGCGATGCGGGTCCTCGACCTGCTCGCCGTCGGCGAGCGCGTCCGGGCGGCGGCCGCGCCGCTGCACGGCGAGGGCGGCCTGCGGGTGCCGTCCGGCCGATGGGTCGTGCGGGCCGGCGCAGACGCCCCACTGGTCGAGGTGGTCGCGCTGCACCGGGCCGACCTGCACCGGATCCTGCGCGAGGCGCTGCCCGACGGGATCCTGCACACCGGCGCGACCGCGACCGCGGTGCACATCGATGCCGCTGGGCCGGGAACGGCGGTGGACTACGACGGCGCCGGCGGACCGCGGCAGCTCGCCGCGGACGTCGTCGTCGCCGCCGACGGTCTGCGCAGCGGCATCCGGCGGCAGCTCTGGCCGGACGCGCGCCCTCCGGTCTACCGCGGCTACACGACCTGGCGCGCCGTCACGCCGCCGGACGCGGTCCGGGTCACCGGAGGCGGCGAGACCTGGGGCTCCGGCGAGCGGTTCGGCTACCTCCCGCTCCGCGACGGCCGGGTCTACTGGTTCGCGGTGGCCAACGCCGCGGCGGACGGATCGGGCGGCTCCGAGGCGACCGCCGCCGGGTCGCACGGCGACGGGTTGGCCTCGGTACGGCGGCGCATGGGCGGGTGGCACGACCCGATCCCCCGGCTGCTCGACGCCACCCCCGCCGACTCGGTGCTGCACCTGGACGTCTGCGACCTGCCGGCACTGCCGAGCTACGTGACCGGTCCGGTCGCCCTGCTCGGCGACGCCGCGCACGCCATGACGCCTGACATGGGTCAGGGCGGCTGCCAGGCGATCGAAGATGCGGCGGTGCTCGCCGCAAGCCTGCGCGAGGACGACGTGCCCGGCGCTCTCAACCGCTACGACGCGAGCCGGCGCCCGCGCACGCAGAGCATCGTCCGGGCCTCGCGGCGGACCGGCCGGTTCGCCCAGCTGCAGAACCCGGCCGCGGTCGGTGTCCGCAACGCCCTGCTCCGGCTCACCCCGCCGGCGGTCACGATGAAGCAGCTGGCCGGGATCAGTGCGTGGCGGCCGCCCGATCTCGGCTGAACCCCGTCCGGACGGGCCGGCTTCAGTGCCCGGCGTCGTCCCACGTGGACCCGACGCCGACCGAGACGTCGAGCGGCACGGCGAGCCGGTAGGCCGCGCCCATCTCGTCCCGCACCAGCGTCTCCAGCGGCTCGCGTTCGCCCGGGGCGACCTCGAAGACCAGCTCGTCGTGCACCTGCAGCAGCATCCGCGAGTGCAGCCCGCTGTCCCGCAGCGCCCGGTCGACGCCGAGCATCGCGACCTTGATGATGTCGGCGGCCGACCCCTGGATCGGCGCGTTGAGTGCCATCCGCTCGGCCATCTCGCGGCGCTGCCGGTTGTCGCTGGTGAGATCGGGCAGGTAGCGCCGGCGGCCCAGGATCGTCTCGGTGTAGCCGACCCGGCGGGCCTCGTCGACCACGTTGTGCAGGTAGTCGCGGACCCCGCCGAAGCGCTCGAAGTAGGCGGCCATCTGCTCCCGCGCCTCGTCCGGGGTGATCCGCAGCTGCTGGGCCAGCCCGTAGGCGGACAGGCCGTAGGCGAGGCCGTAGGACATCGCCTTGACCCGGCGCCGCAGCTCGGGGTCGATCGCGTCGATCGGCAGGCCGAAGGCGTGCGAGGCGACGAACGTGTGCAGGTCCTCCCCGGACGTGAACGCCTCGATCAGCCCGGCGTCCTCCGACAGCGTGGCCATGATCCGCATCTCGATCTGGCTGTAGTCGGCGGTGAGCAGGGACTCGTAGCCGGCGCCGACGACGAACGCCTGCCGGATCCGGCGACCCTCTGCGGTGCGGATCGGGATGTTTTGCAGGTTGGGGTCGGTCGAGGACAGCCGGCCGGTGGCGGCCACGGTCTGCTGGAACGTGGTGTGGATCCGGCCGGCGTCATCGACCATCGGGATCAGTGACTCGACGACCGACTTCAGCCGGGACGCGTCGCGGTGGCGCAGCAGGATCGCGGGCAGCTCGACGTCGGGCGTCTGCTCGGCGAGCCAGCCGAGCGCGTCGGCGTCGGTGGTGTAGCCGGACTTGATCCGCTTGGTCTTGGGCAGCTTGAGCTCGTCGAAGAGGACCTGCTGCAGCTGCTTGGGCGAGCCCAGATTGAACTCGTGGCCGACAGCGGCGAACGCCTCCTGCTCGACCCCCTTGACCCGCCCGGCGAGCTCGGACTGCAGGTCGCTCAGCTTGTCGGCGTCGGCGCCGATCCCCGTCTCCTCCATTCCGGCGAGCACGCCGAGCAACGGCAGCTCCAGGTCGGCCAGCAGCCGCGTGGCGCCGCGGGTGCCCAGGTCGTCGTCGAGCGCGCGGGCGAGGTCGGCGACGGCCCGGGCCCGGACGACCTCGATCTGCGCGGCAGCGGCGTCGGCCTCCTCCTCGCCGCCCTCGAGCGACAGCTGACCGGACTCGGCCGCGTCGTCGTCGGCCCGGAGCTCACGGTGGAGGTAGCGCAGGGACAGATCGGCGAGGTCGAAGCTGCGCTGGCCCGGAAGAGCGAGGTAGGCGGCCAGGGCGGTGTCGCTGGTGACGCCGTGCACGTCCCAGCCGCGGGTGTGCAGGGCCAGCAGTGGCCCCTTCAGGTCGTGCGCGGCCTTGGGCAGAGCCGGGTCGGCGAGCCACTGGCCGAGAGCCCGCTCGTCGGAGTCGGTCAGCTGCTCGGGGTCGAGGAAGGCGCCGTCGCCGCCCTCGACGGCCAGCGCGACACCGGTGACGACCCCGACGCCCCGACCCCACGTGCCGCGGACCGCCACGCCGACCCGCCGGCCGGAGCGGGCGTATTCGTCGAGCCACCCGGCGACCTCGTCCGGGCCCAGCCGCCGGCCTTCGACGTCGAAACCCTCGTCGGCCTCGGGCTCCGCGGAGGTGAGCGTCGCGAACAGCCGGTCGCGCAGCACCCGGAACTGGATGTTGTCGAAGAGCACGTGAACCTCGTCGCGGTCCCACGGCGCGCGCACCAGATCGGCGGGAGTGACGGGGACGTCGACCTCGCGGACCAGCTCGGTGAGCTGCCGGTTGCGCAGCACCGCCGACAGGTGGGCCCGCAGGTTGTCGCCGGCCTTGCCCCGCACCTCGTCGACCCGGTCGACGAGCGCGTCGAGCGAGCCGAACTCGCGAATCCACTTGGCTGCCGTCTTCTCCCCCACTCCGGGAATCCCCGGCAGGTTGTCACTGGGGTCGCCGCGCAGGGCGGCGAAGTCCGGATACTGCGTCGGCGACAGGCCGTACTTCTCCTGGACCGCCTCCGGGGTGAACCGGGTCAGGTCGGAGACACCGCGCCGCGGGTAGAGCACCGTGACGTGCTCGTCGACCAGCTGCAATGCGTCGCGGTCGCCGGTGCAGATCAGGGTGTCCATCCCGGCCGCCGTCGCCTGCGTGGCCAGGGTGGCGATGACGTCGTCGGCTTCGAAACCCTCGACCGCCGCCACCGGGATGCGCAGCGCGTCGAGCACCTCGCGGATCAGGCTGATCTGGCCCTTGAAGTCGGCAGGGGTCTGCGACCGGCCGGCCTTGTAGTCGGCGTAGGCCTCGGACCGGAACGTCGCCCGGGACACGTCGAAGGCGACGCCGATGTGGGTCGGCTGCTCGTCCCGCAGCACATTGATCAACATGGAGGTGAACCCGTAGACCGCGTTGGTCGGCTGGCCCGTGGTGGTCGAGAAATTCTCCACCGGGAGCGCGAAGAAGGCGCGGTAGGCCAACGAGTGCCCGTCGAGCAGCAGCAGTCGGGGGGTGTCGGTCATGGTCGTGAGTCTAGGGTCGCGGTACGACGATCTCTCGGCCGCAGCCGACCGGGCCGACCCTGGTGCAGCGACAAGGAGTCCCGATGCCCGATCCCGCCACGATGGCCCGCGCGCTGACCGAGGCGGCCGAGCAGCTCACCACCCGGATGGGCATCGTGATCACCGAATGGGATCCGGCCCGGATGGTCGCGACGATGCCGGTCGCCGGCAACCGCCAGCCCTACGGGCTGCTGCACGGCGGCGCCTCCTGCGTGCTCGCCGAGACGCTCGGCTCGATCGCGGCGGCGTTGGGAGCCGGCGACGACCGGCAGGCGCTCGGCATCGAGCTCAACGCCAGCCACCACCGGGCGGTCCGCGACGGCGTCGTGACCGGCGTGTGCACCCCGGTGCACCAGGGCGGGTCGGTGGCGACGTACGCGATCGAGATCAGCGACGAGCAGGGCCGGCCGACCTGCACCGCCCGGCTCACCTGCGTCCTGCGGCGGGCGGCCTCCGGCTAGGCCACGCCGCCGCCGCGCAGGCGGCGCAGGCGGGTGGCCCGGGGTGCCCGCGGGATGCGACGCCGGATGACCTGCGACGACATCTCCATCGGGTGCTGCGCGAGGCCGAGTTTGCGCCGCAGGGTGGAGACCGAGGCCACCCGCCGGGTGACCAACGGGGCGAACCCGAGCCGGGCGAAGAACCGGTGGGCCTCCCGGCCGTCGGTGGTCACCCCGACGACCACGTGGTCGCAGTCCAGTTCGTCGGCGTAGGCCGTCGCGGCACGCACCAGCGCTCGGCCGGCTCCGCGACGCCGATGGACCGGCGAGACCACGACGTGGCTCAGGTAGACCGCCGGGGACCCGAGCAGGGCACTGATGTTGTCCCGGGCCAGCACGGCCATGCCCAGCGGCTGGTCGGTCTCGTCGTCGACGGCGAAGACCAGCCGCCAGTCGGGGTCCTCGAGCAGATGGGAGTAACGCTCCGCGACCGTCCCCTCGGTGCACGGCAGCGGCAGTCTCGGGTAGGTGCCGCGACAACCCGCGGTGATCCGGTCGAGCTCGCGGGACAGGTCGAGAAACGCGTCGAGGTCGAGCAGTCCGGCTGCTCGCACACGTACATTGCCGCGTGCCACCGCGCCTCCCGAAACTCGACCTCTGTGGTCACCCCCCGACAAGCACATTCCTTCGGCCCGGGAAACTATCCCCCTTGTACGCCGCCCTGACAGCACCCGAACGGGCGAGCCGATGGCCCCGCGCACTGGGCCGAGCGCCGTACCCGCGGCGTCCCCCGGCCCTCAGCCGGTGGCCGAGACGCCCGCGTCCTCGTCGGCCGAGTGGCCGGACAGGACCTTCTTGACCTCGTCGGGATGCAGCCTGCTGCGCAGCGCCGCGACGTAGACCAGTGCCGAGAGCACCGCGATCACGAGGAACGCCCAGCCGAAGCCGATGTTGTTCTGCTGGCCCTGCGGGGTGTCGTCCGAGCTGTAGATGCCCTGCCAGGAGATCAGCGCCAGGCCGGCGAACCAGGGCAGCACCCACCAGCCGCTCGCCCAGTTCAGCTGCGACCGCAGTTCCGGGCGGGCGATCAGCTGGATGACCAGCAGCACCAGACCGAGGCCGACCGTGGCGAACAGCTTCCAGTCGACGTCCCAGCCGGCCCAGTAGACCATCAGGTTCGAGGCGTAGAAGGCGAGGAACGGGATCACGTGACCGCCGGGCAGCCGGAACGGGCGATGGTGGTCGGGCAGCTGCTTGCGCATGGCCGCCAGCACCAGCGAGCCGGACCCGAAGGACAGCACCGTCGCCGACGTCACGAACCCGACCAGCTTGGCCCACCCGGGGAACGGCAGAAAGATGATCAACCCCACGACGAAGGCCAGGAAGACGCTGAGCCACGGCACCCCGCGCGAGCTGGTCCGGGACAGCGAGGTGGGGGCGTTCTCGTTGCGTGCCATCGCGTAGGACAGGCGCGCCGTCACGGTGGTGTAGATCAGGCCGGTGTCCGCCGGCGAGACCACGGCGTCGATGAGCAGCACCTTGGCCAGCCAGCCCAGCCCGATCAGCCCGGCGATCGCGGCGAGCGGCCCGGCGTCGTTGGTGAAGGCGAGATTCGCCCACCCGTGGCCCTTGGCGAGGTCGGCCGGGGACACCGCGCCGAGGAACGCGATCTGCAGGGCGATGTAGATGACCGCCGTGAGCGCAACCGATCCGACCACCGCGAGCGGGATGTTGCGTCGCGGGTTGTCGCTCTCCCCACCGAGTTCGACCCCCTGCCGGAAACCGAGGAAGGAGAAGACGATCCCGGCGACGACGACGGCGTGGAACATGCCCTTCATCCCGGCCGGCGCGAACCCGTAGCGGGTGAAGTTCGAGCTGTGGAACGTCGTCACGAAGAACGCCAGGATCGCGATCGTGATGATGGCGAGCTTCCACCACACGATGACGTTGTTCAGCCGGGCGAACCAGCGGATGCCGACCAGATTGATGAAGGAGAACAGCAGCATCCCCGCCACGGCGACCAGGTAGCCGCCGGGCCAGCTCAGGACAGGTGTCCCGCCCGAGGTCTTGATGAGCGAAGGCAGGTAGCTGGAGGCGTACTGGATCGCGCCCTCGACCTCGATCGGCGCCACCACCGCGGCGGCCAGCCACGTGACCCACCCCATGGTGTAGCTGGCGAAACCGCCGAAGGCGAAGTGGGGGAAGCGGACCACCCCGCCGGCGACGGGAAACATCGCGCCGAGCTCGGAGTAGACCAGGCCGATCAGCATGATCATCACGGCGCCGAGCACCCAGGCGAAGATCGCCACCGGGCCGGCGATCACCGAGGCGTTGAACGCCCCGAACAACCAGCCGGATCCGATGATCGACCCGACTCCGGCGAACAGCAGACCGACCGGGCCGATGTGCCGCTTGAGGCCGCTCGAGGCGTCTTCATGCGAATAGGACTGCTCGGCCGTCGTGGTCCCGCCACGTGCCTCAGGGCTGGCGGACATGTGACTCCTTCTCGACAGTGAGAACCGCTACGTGGAGCAGTGCAGGCTGGACTCTCCGCGTACACCGAAGAGGCAGACTAGGCGAGTGCCGCGCGTCCCGCGACTCGGGGGGCCACGCTGCGTGTCGACACCCGGCGTGGTGAGGTCGTCCCGGTCTACCTGACGTCGAGGTCTCCGCCGAGGTACGCCGCACGTACGGCCGGGTCGTCGCGCAGACTGGCCGCCTCGGCGGTCTTGACCATCCGGCCGGTCTCCAGCACGTAGCCGCGCTTGGAGATCCGCAGCGCCTGGTTGGCGTTCTGCTCGACCAGCAGGATCGTCGTCCCCGCCTCGTTGATCTCCCGGAGAATGGCGAAGATCTGCTGCACGATCATCGGGGCGAGACCCATCGACGGCTCGTCCAGCAGCAGCAGCTTGGGGTCGGACATCAGGGCCCGGCCGATCGCGAGCATCTGCTGCTCGCCGCCGGAAAGCGTCCCGCCGGATTGCTTGCGCCGTTCGGCCAACCGCGGGAAGAGATTCAGGACCCGGTCGAGGCTCCCCTTCGTGCCCCGGCCGCGGGCGTAGGTGCCCATCTCGAGGTTTTCCTGCACCGTCATGCCGGGGAAGATCCCGCGGCCCTCCGGTGCCTGGCACAGGCCGAGCACGACCCGGCGGTGGCCGGCCATCCCGGTGATGTCCTGGCCGTCGAAGCGCACGCGCCCCGCCGACGGCCGGCGCAGCCCGGAGATCGTCTTGAGAGTCGTGGTCTTCCCGGCCCCGTTGGCCCCGATCAGTGTGACGACCTCGCCGGCCTCGACCTGCAAGGAGACGCCCCTGAGCGCCTCGACCTTGCCGTAGGAGACATGCAGGTCCTCGACCTCAAGAAGCATCTTCCGACGCCCCCAGGTAGGCCTCGATCACCTTCGGATCGCGCTGCACCTCGCGGGGGAGGCCGTCGGCGATCTTCTGCCCGAAGTCCAGAACGGCGATGCGGTCGCTGATCTGCATGACGATCCCCATGTCGTGGTCGATGAGGAACACGGTCACACCGGTGTCGCGGATCCGGCGGATGAGGGCCATCAACGCGGCCTTCTCGCTCGGGTTCATGCCGGCGGCCGGCTCGTCGAGCAGGAGCAGCCGTGGACGGGTCGCCAGTGCGCGGGCGATCTCCAGCCGCCGCTGGTCGCCGTAGGGCAACGCCTTGGCCGCTTCGCCGGCAACCCCGCGGACGCCGACGAAGTCCAGCAGTTCCAACCCGCGATCGCGGCCGTCGCGCTCCTCCCGGCGGTAGCGCGGTAGCCCGAGCGCGGCGCCGACGACGCTGGAGAAGTGCCGGGCATCGGCTCCGACCTGCACGTTCTCGAGCACGCTCATGTTGTCGAAGAGCCGGATGTTCTGGAACGTGCGGGCGATCCCGGCGCGGGTGACCTCGTGCGGCTTGCGACCGGAGATGTCGGCACCGTCGAACCACAGCGATCCGGCGGTCGGCCGGTAGACCCCGGTGACCAGGTTGAAGACGGTGGTCTTGCCGGCCCCGTTGGGCCCGATCAGGGCGAAGATGCTGCCCTGCTGCACCGTCAGGTCGAGATCGGCGACCGCGACGACGCCGCCGAAGCGCTGGGTGACACTGCGCAGTTCGAGCAGGGCGCCGGGCTCGCCGGCCGCCTGGGGCGACCCGGCGGCGGCCGTCACGGGCCGACCTCGACGTTCTGCGTCTCGACCGCGCCGACCTCGCCACCGAGGGCACCCATGCCGCCGGTGCCCTCCGCCAGTTCGGCGCGCCGCCGGCGGGACGGGAGCAGGCCCTCCGGCCGCAGGATCATCATGATCACCAGTGAGGCGCCGAAGATCAGCACCCGGTAGTCGGCGAAGGCCCGGAAGCGTTCGGGGAGCCACGCCACCAGAAAGGCACCCACCATGACGCCGGGGAGGTTTCCCGACCCGCCGAGCACCACCGCGCAGATGATGTAGATCGACAGCAGGAACGGGAAGTTGTCCGGCGTGATCGAGATCGTCTGGGCGGCGAAGAGCACCCCGGCCCCGCCGCCGATGGAGGCACCGATGGCGAAGGCCCACAGCTTGTAGCGGAACGTCGGCACGCCCATCACCTCGGCGGCGTCCTCGTCCTCGCGGATCGCCGCCCAGGCCCGGCCCACCCGGCTGTGCTCGAGCCGCTTGACCAGCACGATCGCGATCACGATCGCGAACACGCACAGGTAGTAGTAGGGCCGGGTGTCGATCACCCCGAACTGCAGCTGCGGGACGCCCTTGACGCTGGGCGGGTTGGGGATCGGCGCGAGACCGCGTGGCCCTCCGGTGAAGGCGAGGTTGTTGGCGGTGATCCGGATGATCTCGCCGAATCCGAGCGTCACGATCGCGAGGTAGTCGCCGCGCAGCCGCAGGGTCGGCGCACCGAGGATGACGCCGGCGGCGAGCGCGATGATGATGCCGACCGGGACGATGAACCAGAAGTCCCACTTCAGGGAGATGCCGATCTTGGCCATCGCGTAACCGCCGATGGCGAAGAACGCGACGTAGCCGAGGTCGAGCAGCCCGGCCTGGCCGACGACGACGTTGAGGCCGATCGCGAGCAGGATGTAGATCCCGATCGGGTAGAAGAGCACGGCCGACCAGTCGCTCTCCGGCGTCATGAACGCGCCGATCGACTGCGCAGGCAGCAGGAGCGCCCCGACGATGAGCAGCAGGTAGACGATCAGGCGCTGCCAGCCCGGAGTGCGCGCCCACAGGTCGCTGGCGCCTCCGAGGACGTCGGGAAACTGGGGACGTTTCATGCCCGCGCCCTCAGCAGCTTCTCCCCCAGCAACCCGGTCGGACGGAACATCAGAACGACGATCAGGACGACGAACGCGATGACGTCCTTCCACTGCGCGCCGAGGATGCTGGCTCCGTAGCTCTCGATCAGGCCGAGGACGACACCGCCCAGCAGTGCTCCCCGGATGTTGCCGATGCCGCCGAGCACGGCGGCCGTGAACGCCTTGATCCCGAGGAGGAACCCGACGTTGTACTGGGTGATCTCGAAGAACGTGTCGTAGAGCATCGCCGCCACACCGGCCATCAACCCGCCGACCAGGAAGGTCACCATCACCACCCGGTCGATGTTGACCCCCATCAGGACGGCGGTGTCGGGGTCCTGCGCCGTCGCCCGGATCCCGCGCCCGAGCCGGCTGCCGTTGACGAACAGGTCGAGGGCGACCGCCATGACGACGGCGGCCGCGACGACCAGCACCTTGTCGGCCCGGATCTCCCCCGAGCCGATGGTGACCAGCACGGTCTTGTGCATGATCCGCGGCACACTGAGCTGGTCGCGGCCGTACCGGAGTGCGAACACCTCCTGCAGGAAGAACGACGCGCCGATCGCCGAGATCAACGCGGCCAGCCGGGAGGCGCCGCGCTTACGCAGCGGCCGGTAGGCCACCCGCTCGAGCACAACTGCCGTCGCCCCGGAGGCCGCCATCGCCGCCAGGGCGCAGACCGCGATCACGCCGACCAGCGCGAACCCGGTCTGCGCCCCGTTGATCCCGATGGCGTGCAGGGTGAACAGACTCGCGAACGTCCCGATCATGAAGATCTCGGAGTGCGCGAAGTTGATCAACCGCAGGACGCCGTAGACCAAGGTGTAGCCGAGTGCGATCAGGCCATAGATCGACCCGATGGTCACACCATCGATCGTTGACGCCCAGAACTGAGTGACGAATGCGTGCACCGACGATTACTTCTGCGGCTTGGCTGTCTTCGTGCTCCCCAGGAACTTCAGCTTCTGATTCTCGACCTGGGTGACGAACAACACGTTGTCTTGCAGCTCGCCGTTGGGCGCGAACTTGATGTGCTTGGATACCCCGTTGTAGTCCACCGTCTTCAGGTAGTCGTTGATCGCCGCCGGTGTGGTCTTTCCGGCGTCGATCGCCATCAGGAAGATGTTGGCGGAGTCGTAGCCCTCGGCGGAATAGGTCGCCGGGGCGGCGTGGTAGGCCGCCTGGTAGTCCTTGGCGAACTTCTGCACCGTCGGGTCGGTCGAACCCACCGCCGAGCTGCAGGTGCACGAGAGCAGCGTCCCGTTGGCTGCGGCGCCGGCGCCGGCGACGAGCTTCTGGTCGAGCGAGCCGTCACCGGACATGAACGTGGCCGTGACACCGGCGTCGCGCAGCTGCTTGACCAGCTTGGCGGCCGCGGAGTAGTAGCCGGAGAAGAAGATCACGTCGGGGGTGGCCGCCTTGATGCTGTTGACGGTGCTGGAGTAGTCCGACCCGTTCGGGTCGAGAGTGCCGCTCGGGCTGACGGTGACGTTGTCCTTCTTCAGCTGCGCGCGGACGCTGTCGGCAAGACCCTTGCCGTATTCGCTCTGGTCGTCGATGACCGCGACCTTCTTGGCGTGCAGCGTGTTGGCCATGAAGTCGGCGTCGCCGGGTCCCTGCACGTCGTCGTTGGCCAGGACCCGGTGCCAGTACTTGTAGCCGTTCTGGGCGAGCGAGACCGCGGTCGCCGACGGGGAGATATTGGGGATCCCGGCGGCCTCGAGAATGGGCAGGGCCGTCTTCGACTCGCCGGAGAACGCCGGGCCGATCACTCCGATGTCCTTGTCCTGGACGACCTTCTTGGCCTGGGTCGATGCCTGGGTCGGGTCGCCCTGGGTGTCGTAGATCTTGAGTGTGACCTTCTTGACCCCACTCTTGGCGTTGTGCTGGTTGACCGCCAGCTTGGCCCCGTCGGAGATGTTGATTCCGAGCTGGGCGTTGGGGCCGGTCTGGGCACCCATGAAGGCCAGCGAGAGTGACCCGCTGCCGCCGCTCCCGCCGCTGCCGCTGCTTCCGCTGCTGTTGCTGCTGCCGCACCCCGCCACGACCGCGACGACCGTTCCGGCCGCAGCCAGCACTCCGAGGGAGCGCCTGATCTGCTTCGACATGACCGTGCCCTTCCATCCTCCGGCGATTGCCGGAACGTGGCTCCCCGTCCCCCGGACCGTGCGGCCGTTCTGGCCGCACCGCGACCGGAAGATGGCCGGACAGTAATCTCCGGCGGACCCGCTCCGCAGGATCGACGCGCGTTTGTTACACGTGGCTTGTATCGGGTTGCGACGTAACTGCTGGAGGCGCGGCTGCGGACTAGGACAGCGGAAGGTCGGTCCCGACCGAGATGACGGCTTCGGCGACCGTCCGCATCGTCGTCCGGCGGTCCATCGCGGTGCGCTGGATCCACCGGAATGCCTCGGGCTCGCTCATGCCGTGCTCGGTCATCAGCACGCCCTTGGCCCGGTCGACGACCTTGCGCGCCTCGAGCTGCTCCTGGAGCCCGCCGACCTCCTTCTCCAGCCCGACGATCTGGGCGTGCCGGGAGACGGCCATCTCGATCGTGGGCAGCAGGTCGGTGCTCCCGAACGGTTTGACCAGGTAGGCCATGGCGCCGGCCTCGCGGGCCCGCTCGACCAGGTCCCGCTGACTGAAGGCCGTGAGGATCACCACCGGCGCGATCCGCTCGGCGGCGATCCGCTCGGCGGCCGCGATGCCGTCGAGCTTGGGCATCTTCACGTCGAGGATGACCAGGTCCGGCCGGAGATCGAAGGCGAGGGAGACGGCCTGCTCGCCGTCGGCAGCCTCTCCGACGACGACGTAGCCCTCCTCCTCGAGCATCTCCTTGAGATCCAGCCGGATGAGTGCCTCGTCCTCCGCGATCAGCACGCGGCGGGAGACAACGGCGTCGGCCACGGTGACTCCTGAGGTCCTGGGCCCGGGTGTGGCTGGGCAGCGACTCATACCCTACCGGGATAGGCTGTTGCAGCGCGCAGGCCATTGCCGGCCCCCGTATCCGAACTGGCACAGGAGATCGGCTCAAAACCGGTTGGCTGAAAGGCCATGTGGGTTCGAATCCCACCGGGGGCACTCATCGGGAGCGCGGCCGTAGGGTGTGCGGGTGCCGAGGCATATGACATCCGAGGAGTTCCGGCGCAACGGCCGGGCGGCGGTCGACTGGGTCGCCGACTACCTGGAGACGGTCGAGCAGCGACCGGTCGGCTCGCCGGTGACACCGGGCGAGGTCCGCGCGGCGCTGCCGGCGCACCCGCCCGAGGAGGGCGAGCCGTTCGACGCGCTGCTCGCCGACCTCGACCGCGTCGTCGTACCCGGGACGACGCACTGGCAGCACCCCAGCTTCTTCGGCTACTTCCCGGCCAACTCCTCCGGCCCGGCGATCCTCGCCGATCTGATCTGCGCGGGGCTGGGCGTGCAGGGGATGCTGTGGGCGACCGGCCCGGCATGCACGGAGGTCGAGCAGCTCACCCTCGACTGGCTCGCCGAGCTGCTCGGGCTACCCGCGGCGTACCGGTCGGACGGTCCCGGCGGCGGTGTGATCCAGGACACGGCGTCGACGGCGCAACTCGTCGCGCTGCTCGCCGCCCTGCACCGGGTGAGCGGCGGGGCCACCACCCGCGACGGCGTGGGTGCCGGCCGCTACACCGTCTACGGCTCGAGCGAGACCCACTCGGCGCTCGAGAAGTCGGTGCGCATGGCCGGGCTCGGCACGGCGGCGCTGCGGATGGTCCCGGTCGACCCGACCACCTACGCGATGGACCCCGCCGCACTGCGGACGCGGCTCGCCGCCGACCGGGCGGCCGGGTTCACCCCCGCGATGGTCGTGGCCACCGTCGGCACGACGTCGACCACCGCGATCGACCCCGTGTCCGACGTCGGGGCGGTCGCCCGGGAGTCCGGCGCGTGGCTGCACGTCGACGCGGCGTACGCCGGGGTCGCGGCCATCTGCCCCGAACTGCGCTGGATCGTCGACGGCGTCGGTGACTACGCCGATTCGTTCTGCACCAACCCGCACAAGTGGCTGCTGACCAACTTCGACTGTGACGCGTTCTGGGTCGCCGACCGGGCGCCGTTGCTGGGGGCGCTGTCGATCCTCCCCGAGTTCCTGCGCAACGCGGCCACCGAGTCCGGCGCGGTCGTGGACTACCGCGACTGGCAGGTGCAGCTCGGCAGGCGGTTCCGCGCGCTCAAGCTGTGGTCGGTCATCCGCTGGTACGGCGCCGAGGGGCTGCGCGAGCACATCCGGGGCCATGTCGCGCTCGCCCAGGAGTTCGCCGGGTGGCTGCGGACGGACCCGCGGTTCGAGGTCGTCGCGCCGCACCCGCTGTCGCTGGTCTGCTTCCGCCTGCGCGACGATGACGGGGACCGTGGTGACGCACGCACCACGACGCTGCAGGAGGCGCTCAACGCCTCCGGCGAGGTCTTTCTCACGCACACGCGGGTGGCCGGTCGGGTCGCGCTGCGCCTGGCGATCGGCGGCACCCGCACGGAGCGCCGCCACGTCGAGGCGGCGTGGGACCTCATCTCCCGCACCGCGTGACCCGACCCCGTTCCGATGCCCCCGCCTTCCACCCCCCCATTCCGCTTGAACGTCACGTTCAAGCGCTCTAGCCGCATCAACGTCACGTTGACGCGGAATGTCGCGCGGGATCGGGCCGGCGGGTGGGCGGCCGCGGCGTACGCCGCGGGTGCGGCCGCCGTCGGCATACGCCGCGGGTGCGGCCGCCGTCGGCGTACGCCGCGGGTGCGGGCCGACATCGTGCGTGCTACTCGCCGATTCGCGCCATGGATGCGAGTACGGCGCACGATGTCGGACTGCCGGCGATCGGCCGCCGCCCGGCCCGAGGTCGCGCGCCCTCATTCCGCTTGAACGTCACGTTCACGCGGTCTAGCCGCATCAACGTCACGTTGACGCGGAATGAGGAGGGCGGAACGTCGCGGGACGTGCGCTCGGGAGGTGGGGCCGGCGGTTACTTCGCCGTCGTGCGGAGCAGGCCTTCTTGGACCACCGAGACGACGTGCCGGCCGTCCCGGGTCCAGATCCGGCCGGTGGCCAGCCCGCGCCCGCCGCTGGCCGACGGGCTCTCCGATTCGTAGAGCAGCCATTCGTCCGCCCGGAACGACCGGTGGAACCACATCGCATGGTCGAGGCTGGCGCCGACGACCTCGTCGAGCCCCCACGCCAGCCCGTGCCGGACCAGGACGGAGTCGAGCAGCGTCAGGTCGCTGGCGAAGGTCATCGCGCACACGTGCAGCAGGGGGTCGTCGGGCAGTACGCCGGTGGCCCGCATCCACACCCGGCTCCGCGGCTCGCGCGGCCCGCCGGCACGCTGCACCCATGGGGGGTCGTCGACGTACCGCAGGTCGAACGGGCGGGGCAGCCGGGCCCACTGCCCGAGTTCGTCGGCGAACGGCGCGACCCGCTCGGAGAGCGTCGGGAGCGACTCCGGCGGCGGGACCTGCGGCATCCCACCGAGGTGATCGAGCCCCTCCTCCGCCCGGTGGAACGACGCGGACAGGCTGAAGATCGCCTTGCCGTGCTGGACGGCGACCACCCGGCGGGAGGTGAACGACCGGCCGTCCCGGATCCGGTCGACGGTGTAGACGATCGGCACCGTGGGGTCGCCGGGCCGCAGGAAGTAGGCGTGCAGGGAGTGCACGGAGCGCTCGGCCGGCACCGTCCGGCCGGCCGCCACCAACGCCTGGCCTGCGACCTGGCCGCCGAACACCCGCTGCATCGACACCTTGGGGCTCACGCCGCGGAAGATGTCGACCTCGATGGTCTCCAGGTCGAGCAGCTCCACCAGCTGGTCGACCAGATGCTGGCCGGCGTCCGCCGGCCCGGACCCGGGCGGGTCGGACCCGGTTCGGGGGTCGGACTCGGGCGCACTCACCCGTCGACCCTATCGACCGGGGGCCGGCCGCCGACCCGGCCGGCGCACCGGGCGCCTGCCTCGACCGCGGCGCGCGCGCACGAGCGGGACCCTTCGCCACGGAGCCAGTGCCACAGGTACGCCGCACAGAACGCGTCGCCGGCGCCGGTCGGGTCGATCGCCGCGGCCACCGGCGCGCCGACGGCGAACGGCTCGGCGTCCTGCTCGGCCACGACACACCCGGCCGGGCCCGCGGTCACGACGACGGTGCCGAAATGCGCGGTCAGGGCCCGGGCCGCGGCGGCCGGATCGTCCCGCCCGCTCAAGGTGCGGGCCTCGTCGAGGTTGGGAAAGCACAGCCGGGCACCCGAGGTCGCGGCCAGGAAGGACTCCACCCCGACCGAGCGCAGCATCGACTCGGACGCCGGGTCGACCGACACGGCGCAGCCCCGCCGTACCAGCCGGTCCCGGACCGCCAGCACCGCGGAGCGCGCCGGCTCGGCGAAGACTGCGTAGGCGGACAGGTGCAGCAGGCCGACCCCGTCGAGGACGGATTCCGGCAGGTCGGCCGGCCCGAGGTGGGCTAGCCACGCGGCCTGATTCGCCCCGGATCCCCCGGCCACCTGCAGAATGCGCGACACCGTGTCGCTGTCCGGGGCCACCGGCCCGAGCGGGCCCACGACGACATCGTTCATCACGTCGCCGATGACGACGACGACGTCGCCGGCCGGGGTCACTGACGTGACCACGCGGCCGCGATCCCGGCGGCGACCCGCGTATTGCCCAGCGCCAGGGCGATGTTCGCCTCGAGGCTGGCTCCGTCGGTGGCGCGGTGCATGTGGTCGAGAAGGAACGGCGTGAGCGCCTTGCCCCGGATCCCGGCAGCCGCCGCGGCGGCCAGCCCGCCGGTGAGTGCGCGCTCGTGCAGCACCGGATCGATCTGCTCGCCGGCCGCGATGGGATTGGCGACCACCGTCGCACCGGAGAGGCCCAGCTCCTCGGCCGCCTGCAACACCCGGGCCACCTCGTCGGCCGACTCGACCCGCCAGTCGATCGGATAGCCGGAGTCGCGCAGATAAAAGCCCGGAAACCAGTCGGTGCGGTAGCCGACCACGGAGATCCCGAGGGTCTCGAGCCGCTCCAATGTCGCGGCCACATGCAGGATCGACTTCACCCCGGACGCGACGACCGCGACGGGCGTCCGGGAAAGGGCGGTCAGGTCGGCCGACTCGTCGAAGCTGTCCGCGACGTCGCGGTGCACCCCGCCGAGACCACCGGTGGCGAAGACCCGGATGCCGGCCAGATGCGCGAGGTGGGCCGTCGCCGAGACGGTGGTCGCGCCGGTACGCCGCAACGCCGCGGCCATGGGCAGATCGCGGATCGACAACTTCGCCACCTCGGTGCCGTCGACCAGCCGGTCGAGCGTCGACTCGCTGACACCGACCGTCGGTACGCCGTCGACCACCGCGATCAGGGCCGGGACGACTCCCGCGCCGACGAGCTCGCCGGCGAGCAGCCCGGCGACCTCGCGGTTACGCGGCCGCGGGAGCCCGTGCGCGATCATCGTCGACTCCAACGCCACGACCGGCCGGCCGTCGTCGAGCGCTCGGCGTACCTCGTCGGAGAGCGTGATCACCGACGGCTCCCTCCCGGCCGGGTGGCCCGCGGTACTGGACACTGGATCCATGCCGATCCGTATCGGCACCTCGGGCTGGCAGTATGCCGACTGGCGCGGGGTGCTCTACCCGCCCAAGCTGCCACAGCGACTCTGGCTGGAGGAGTACGCCGGGCACTTCGACACGGTCGAGCTGAACAATTCCTTCTACCGGCTGCCGTCCCACGAGGCGTTCGTGGCGTGGCGGAACCGGCTGCCGGAGGGGTTCCTGGTAGCGGTCAAGGCCAGCCGCTATCTCACTCACATCCGGCGGCTGCGCGACCCGGCCGAGCCGGTCGCCCGGCTGATGGCGGCGGCGACGGGGCTCGGCGACCGGCTCGGGCCCGTGCTGCTGCAGCTGCCGCCGACCCTGCAGGCGGACCCACCCCGCTTGGCCGACTGCCTGCGGCGCTTCCCGGCCGGCGTGCGCCTCGCGGTGGAGCCGCGGCACCCGTCGTGGTGGACCGAGGAGACCCGGCAGGTCCTGGTCGAATACGACGCGGCGTTGTGCTGGGCGGACCGGTTGGGTCGTCCGCTGACCCCGCTGTGGCGCACCGCGTCCTGGGGCTATCTGCGGTTCCACGAAGGACGGGCGCGGCCGCGGCCCGGCTACGGAGACCGGTCCCTGCGCAGCTGGGCGCACCGGGTCACGGCCGAGTTCGCGCCGGACGACGACGTCTTCGTCTACTTCAACAACGATCCGGGCGGTGCGGCAATTCGCGACGCGCGACGGTTCACCCGGATCAGCGCCGGCGGCTAGGCCGCAATAGGTTGGTGGCTCGTCGACGACCGGGGAGGCCGTGGTGGGCTGGCTGGACGGCAAGGGCGCAGTGGTGACCGGCGGGTCGCGGGGAATCGGCCGGGCGATCGTCGAGCGGCTGGCGCGCGACGGCGCCACGGTCGTCTTCAATTACGCCCGCAGCGTCGGCGCGGCGGCCGACATCGAGTCGACCGTCCGGGACGCCGGCGGGCAGGCTTACGGGGTCCAGGTGGACCTGGCCCGCATCGGGGCGGTCGACGATCTGATGGCCGCGGCCGAGAAGCGTCTCGACGGTCTCGATGTGCTGGTGAACAACGCGGCGCTGGACGGCACCCCCCAGCCGATCGCCGAGACCGACGAAAAGGTCTGGGACGACTCCATGACGGTCAACGCCAAGTCGACGTTCCTGACCGTTCGGCACGCCGCGCGGGTCATGCGCGATGGCGGGCGGATCATCAACATCTCGAGCCTCAACACCACCCGGCCGGCGCCGGGTGCCGCGCCGTACGCCGCCAGCAAAGGCGCCATCGAACAGCTGACCAAGGTCGCCGCGATGGAGCTCGGCAGCCGCGGCATCACGGCCAACGCGGTCTGTCCCGGGCCGACCGACACCGACCTCCTCCGGCACGCCAACCCCGAGGCCGCCATCGAGCGGATCGCGCAGATCACGCCGCTGGGTCGGCTCGGGCAGCCGGCAGACATCGCCGATGTCGTCGCCGTACTGGCGAGCCATGAAGGCCGCTGGCTCACCGGCCAGATCGTCAACGCCACCGGCGGCCTCTGACGGCGATACCAAGCCGGACGGTCGTCAACCGGCCGGCGCCGGCCGGCGGAGGTCGATGCGCATGAGGGCGACCACCACGGTCGCCGCCATGACCGCAGCCATCATGACCAGGAAGCCGTAGCGCGCTCCGTACGCATCGATGACATGGCCGGTGAACGCAGCGGCGACGGCCGTGCCGCCGGCACTGGCCGACGCCTGCCAGGCGAAGGCCTGCGTGAGCACCGATCGATCCACCAGCGCCTCGGTGAGAATCGCGGTCAGGATGAGCACCGGCGGGATCAGCAGCCCGGGCACCACGAGAGCCCCTGCCAGAGCGGCGACGTCGGTCACGACGAGCAGCGGTGCGCATCCGACGGTCAGCAGCAGCAGCGTGCGGGCGAGTTGGGTCGACGGCAGCGCCCGCCAATGCCGTAGCCCGTAGGCCAATCCGGCGGCGAGGCCGACACCGCTGCCGACGCTGAGGAGCGGCCCGGCGGCCTCAGGCACGGCATGGTCGATGGCGAACGCGGTCACCGAGACCTGTATCGCCCCGAAGAACACCCCGATACACACACTCACGGCGACGAGAACGCCGAACCGCCGGTGCCGCAGCGTCGACGGTCCGGCCGATGTGCGCGAACGCTCCGCCGGCGGGGGCGCCGTGCGGCGCTGAACGGTGAGCGCGCAACCGCCGCAGATCACCAGGACCACCGCCAGGATCGGGCCCGCGACCGGGCTGATGGTGACGCTGACGAGCCCGACGAGCGTCGGCCCGACGAAGTAGGCGACGCCGTTGGTCAACGATTCCAGCGCGAACGCGCTGGACAGTGTGGTGGAACCGCCCAGCAACCAGGTCCACCGGGCTGAGGTCAGGGCGCCGAGTTGCGGAATCGACCCGCCGACGACGGCCCCGGTCATCGTGAGTGTCCACAGTGGACAGTGGTGGATGGCTAACGTCACCAGAACGGCGACCGAGATGCCGCACAGCGTGAGCGGGAACGGCAGGATCCGCACCTGACCGTAGCGGTCGATCAGGCGGGCGACCTGCGGCCCGACCACCGCCTCCGCGGCAGCGAGAGCACCGGCGACGACGCCGGCCGCGCCGAAGGACCCGCTGCTCCAGTGGACCGTCCATACGACGCCGAGACTCATCATGGCGACGCCGACCCGGCCAGGTGCCGCACCGAGAAAGAACTTCGCGGCGCCGGGCGTCTGCAGGACGACGCGATACCGGTCGGGTCGGGGGCGCGATCGACGGCCGTGAACGGTAGCGGCGGACGAACGTCGACCAAGGAGAGCCGGCACGGAAGAACCTTTCCGCTGCCGGCGGGTGGAGAAGACCAGGGGCAGGTCTAGGAAAACTCGATGGCGACCACATTACGTGCCCCGGCGGAGTGCGATCAAGCCGGCCACCGAGTCGATACCTGCCCGGGCGGCTCTCCCGCGCACCGGCTGCTCGGGTTGTTCCGGCACTCGCCCGTCTCGGCTATTCTCGATCGACGTGGTCTTGTTCCAGATGGACGGCCTTTCCGGAACGGGAAAGTCGACGCTGTCCGCGGACCTGACGAGGCGAGGTCATCGCGCCGTCGACTCCGACGCGGCATTTGGTTACTTTGCCGATCCGGTGACCGGCGCGCCGATTGACGTCGGGCGCAGGCAGAACTGGATGTGGGACGGCCGAAGGCTACGAGCATTCGCCCGCATGTCTCATGGTGCTCGCGTGTTTCCGGTGCGGTGTGGCGATGAACCAGAATGAGTTACCGGACCTGTTCACGAAGCGATTCACGGTGTGCATCGACAACGACACCATGCGAGAGAGACCTCTCACCCGAACCACCAATGATTTCGGTAAGGATCCGGAAGACCTCGCCGAGCAGCTCGAGCTGAACACGCGGGCCGTGGAGGACGCGCGGCGCACCGGGTCGATCGTCATCGATGCGACCAGGCCCATCGATGAGGTCGCGGATCAGATTGTGCGGATGACACGCTGACGACACCGATCGGGGTGCCGGGTCGCGATCGATCCTGGCCTCTCGTGTCGCGATGCGCCCCCGGTTCTCTGACCGTGGTCGAGTTGTCCACAGCGCCTGTCGGGTAGGGGTTTCGTCGGTGGCGGCGGCTAGTATTCGAACATGAGTTCGATGATGGTCGGGTCGGTGGTGACCGGCCTGGACGCGGCGATCGACGTGCTCGCCGACCGGCAGCTCGGCGACGTGCCGGGCGCGGCGTTGGGTGATCAGCTGGCCGAGTTGACCCGGGTCGCGGCCCGGCTCGACGCCGAGTGGCTGCGCCGGGTCGCCGAGTTCGACCGGCGCGGGGAGTGCGGCGCCGACGGGGCGGCGTCCACCCAGGCGTGGCTGCGGTGGCGGTGCCGGCTCGCCCCGCGCGACGCCGCGGCCCGGGTGGCGGTGGCCCGGGCGCTGGACCGGTCCCTGCCCGCGGTGGCGGCCGGCCTGGCCGACGGGCAGCTCAGCTACCGGCACGCCGCGGTGGCGGCCCGGGCGGTGCGGGACCTGCCCGCCGGAAAGGTGCCGGCCGCCGAGGCGATCCTGGCCCCGGCCGCCCGGGACCTGGACGCCGGCCGGTTCGCCGTCCTCGCGAACCGGCTGACCTACCTCCTCGACCCGGACGGTGCCGCCGCCGACGCGCAGGCCCGCTACGACCGGCGCTGGCTGTCGCTGTCCACCACCTTCGCCGGCATGGTCGCCATCGACGGGATGCTCGACCCCGAAGCCGGCGCCACCCTGATCGCCGCCGTCGACGCGCTGCGGGCCGCCGACCGGCGACCCGAGGACACCCGCACCGCCGGCCAGGCCCGCGCCGACGCCCTCACCGACCTCGCCCGCCACACCCTCGACCACGGCGACCCGGGCGACCACTCCGGGGAGAAACCGCACCTCACCGTCACCGTCGACCTCACCACCCTGCAACGCCACCCCGGCGCACCCGTCGCCGACCTGGCATGGACCGGGCCCATCCCCGCCGACACCGCCCGCCGCATCGCCTGCGACGCCGGCATCAGCCGCATCCTGATGGCCGGACCCAGCGTGATCCTCGACGTCGGCCGCACCACCCGCACCATCAGCCCCGCACTACGCCGGGCCCTGGCCGCCCGCGACCACGGCTGCATCCACCCCGGCTGCGACCGACCACCACCCTGGACCGACGCCCACCACATCACCCACTGGGCCGACGGCGGACCCACCAACCTCGACAACCTCGCCCTACTCTGCCGCCACCACCACCGACTCGTCCACGAAAACCACTGGACCATCACCCGCACCCCCGACGGCCGATACACCGTCCAACGCCCACCATGACCAGGTCGGGGCGATCGGGATCAGCGCAGCGCGAGCGTGGTCGGTTCGATCGGCGCCGGGAGGGAGGTCTCGCCGGAGAGGAACGCGTCGGTCGCCGACGCGGCGGCCCGGCCTTCGGCGATCGCCCACACGATGAGCGATTGGCCGCGGCCCATGTCGCCGGCGACGAACACTCCCGGTACGGCGGTGGCGAAGGACCCGTCGCGGCCGACGTTGCCGCGAGCGTCGAACTCGACGCCGAGGTCGGTCAGCAGACCTTCCCGCTGCGCGCCGGTGAATCCCATCGCGAGCAGCACCAGCTCGCACGGCAACTCGCGCTCGGTGCCCTCGACCTTGGCGAACTTCCCGTCCTCCATGCGCACCTCGTGCAGCCGGATCGCCCGCAGGCGGCCCTGCTCGTCGCCGAGGAACTTCTCGGTGCTGACGGCGTAGACCCGCTCGCCGCCCTCCTCGTGCGCGCTGGAGACCCGGAAGATCATCGGGTACGTCGGCCACGGCATGGTCGCGATCCGGCTCTCCGGCGGGCGGGGCAGGATCTCGAGTTGGTGCACGCTGGCCGCGCCCTGCCGGTGCGCGGTGCCGAGGCAGTCCGCGCCGGTGTCGCCGCCTCCGATGATGACGACGTGCTTGCCGGCCGCGCTGATCGGCGGCTCGTCGATGTCGCCCTCCTGCACCCGGTTGGAGCCGGGGAGGTAGTCCATCGCGAAGTGCACCCCGTCGAACTCCCGGCCGGGCACCGGCAGGTCACGGGGAATCGTGGCGCCACCGGCGAGCACGATCGCGTCGTAGGTCGACCGCAGCTCGTCCGCGGTGATGTCGATCCCGACGTTGCAGGAAGTCACGAACTCGGTGCCCTCGGCCGACATCTGTGCCAGTCGCCGGTCGAGGTGCCGCTTCTCCATCTTGAACTCGGGGATGCCGTAGCGGAGCAGGCCGCCGATCCGGTCCGCCCGCTCGTAGACCGTCACCGCGTGGCCGGCGCGGGTGAGCTGCTGTGCGGCGGCGAGCCCGGCCGGACCGGACCCCACCACCGCGACCCGGCGGCCGGTGAGCCGCTCGGGCGGGGCCGGGGTCGCCCAGCCCTCGTCCCAGATCTTGTCGGCGATCTCGACCTCGACCTGCTTGATCGTCACCGGGTCGGAGTTGATGCCGAGCACGCACGACGACTCGCACGGCGCCGGGCACAGCCGGCCGGTGAACTCCGGGAAGTTGTTCGTCGCGTGCAGGCGCTCGCCGGCTTCCCTCCAGTCGCCGCGGCGGACCAGATCGTTCCACTCCGGGATCAGGTTGCCCAGCGGGCAACCGTGGTGGCAGAACGGGATGCCGCAGTCCATGCATCTGCTGGCCTGCGTGCGCAGCGTGCCCAGCGGGAAGTCCTCGTAGACCTCGCGCCAGTCCTGGATGCGTACGTCGACCGGGCGGCGGGTCGGCAGCTCGCGGTCATGGTTCATGAATCCGGTCGGGTCAGCCACGAGCGGCCTCCATGATCACTTCGTCGACGGACCGGCCCATCGCCTCGGCCTCCCTCGTCGCCTCGAGCACCCGCTTGAAGTCCCGCGGCATGATCTTGCGGAAGTCGTCCACCCGGCTCGACCAGTCGGCCAGCAGCGCGGCACCGACCGCCGAGCCGGTCTCGGTGGTGTGCCGCTCGACGATGTCGTGCAGCCACTCCCGGTCGGGGTCGGACAGCTCCTCGATGTCGACCATCTCGCCGTTGACCCGGCCCTCGGCCAGGCCGAGGACGAACGCCGCCCCGCCGGACATCCCGGCGGCGAAGTTGCGTCCGGTCGGACCGAGGACGACGACGCTGCCGCCGGTCATGTATTCGCAGCCGTGGTCGCCGACGCCCTCCACGACGGCGGTCACGCCGGAGTTGCGCACGCAGAACCGCTCCCCGACCAGGCCGCGCACGAACAGCTCGCCACCGGTCGCGCCGTAGCCGATGACGTTGCCGGCGATGACGTGCTCCTCGGCGGCGAACCGCGCCCGCTCCGACGGGCGGACGATGACCCGGCCGCCGGACAGGCCCTTGGCGAGGTAGTCGTTGGCGTCGCCGAACAGCCGCATGGTCATGCCGCGGGGAACGAACGCGCCGAACGACTGACCCGCCGACCCGGTGAAGGTCAGGTCGATGGTGTCGTCGGGCAGGCCGCCGGCGCCGTAGCGGCGGGTGACCAGCGAGCCGAGCATCGTGCCGACCGTGCGGTTGACGTTGCGGACCGGCAGGTCGAGCTTCACCGGGGCGCCGTCGAGCAGGGCGCCCTCGCACAGCTGGATCAGGGTGTTGTCCAGGGCCCGGTCCAGCGCGTGGTCCTGCTCGGTGACGCGGTGGCGCGCGCCGCCGGCCGGCAGCTCCGGCGTCTCGAAGAGGGGCGTCAGGTCCAGCCCGGACGCCTTCCAGTGGTCGATCGCGTCACGGGTGTCGAGCAGTTCGGCGTGGCCGATCGCCTCGTCGATGCTGCGGAATCCCAGCGCGGCAAGGTGTTCGCGCACCTCTTCGGCGATGTACTCGAAGAACGTGACGACGAACTCCGGCTTGCCGCTGAACTTCTTCCGCAGCTGCGGGTTCTGCGTCGCGACGCCGACCGGGCAGGTGTCGAGGTGGCAGACGCGCATCATCACGCAGCCGGAGACGACCAGCGGTGCGGTGGCGAAACCGAACTCCTCGGCCCCGAGCAGCGCCGCCACGATCACGTCGCGGCCGGTCTTGAGCTGGCCGTCGGTCTGCACCACGATCCGGTCCCGCAACCCGTTGAGCAGCAGGGTCTGCTGGGTCTCGGCCAACCCGAGCTCCCACGGCGCTCCGCCGTGCTTGAGGCTGGTCAGCGGCGCCGCGCCGGTGCCTCCGTCGTGGCCGGAGATGAGAACGACGTCGGCGTGCGCCTTGGAGACGCCCGCGGCCACCGTGCCCACGCCGACCTCGGCCACGAGCTTCACGTGCACCCGCGCGTCGGGGTTGGCGTTCTTCAGGTCGTGGATCAGCTGGGCGAGATCCTCGATCGAGTAGATGTCGTGGTGCGGCGGCGGGCTGATCAGGCCGACGCCCGGCGTGGAGTGCCGGGTCCGCGCGATCCACGGATAGATCTTGCCGCCCGGCAGCTGACCGCCCTCGCCGGGCTTGGCGCCCTGGGCCATCTTGATCTGCAGGTCGTCGGCGTTGACGAGATATTCGCTCGTCACGCCGAACCGGCCGCTCGCCACCTGCTTGATCGCGCTGCGCCGCAGGTCGCCGTTGTCGTCGGCGACGAACCGGTCCGCGTCCTCGCCGCCCTCGCCGGTGTTGGACTTGCCGCCGAGCCGGTTCATCGCGATCGCCAGGGTCTCGTGCGCCTCCTTGGAGATCGACCCGTAGGACATCGCGCCGGTCGAGAACCGTTTCACGATCTCGCTGACCGGCTCGACCTCCTCGATCGGCACCGGCGGGCGGACGCCGTCGCGCAGCGCGAACATGCCGCGCAGTGTGGCGGCCTTGCGGGAGAGCCCGTCGACCGTCGAGGTGTAGCGCTTGAAGATCTCGAACTGCCGGCTGCGGGTCGCGTGCTGCAGCAGGAACACGGTCTCGGGGTTGAACAGGTGGATCGGGCCCTCGCGCCGCCACTGGTATTCACCCCCGATGTCGAGCCGCCGGTGCGCGGTCGCGGTGGTGTTGTGCGGGTAGGCGCGGCGGTGCCGGCCGGCCACCTCCTCGGCGAGCACGTCGAGGCCGACCCCACCGAGCTTCGACGACGTCCCGGTGAAGTAGTCGTCGACCACCTCGCGGGACAGGCCGAGTGCTTCGAAGACCTGCGCCCCGGTGTAGGACCCGGCGGTGCTGATGCCCATCTTGGACATCACCTTCAGCACGCCCTTGCCCAGCGCCCTGACGTAGTTGCGCACCGCGCTGCGGGCATCGCCGGGGATGACGCCCGCGGCCGTGAGGTCGTCGATCGTCTCGAAGGCGAGATAAGGATTGACCGCCGCGGCACCGAACCCCATGAGCAGCGCCACGTGGTGCACCTCGCGGCAGTCGCCGGACTCGACGACGAGGCCGACCCGGGTGCGGGTGCGCGCCCGCACGAGGTGATGGTGGACGGCGGCGGTGAGCAGCAGCGACGGGATCGGCGCCAGCTTCTCGTTGCTGCCGCGGTCGGAGAGCACGACGATGCGCGCGCCGCGGCGGATCGACTCGGTGACCTCGCCGCGCACCCGCTCGATCGCCTCGCGCAACGCGGCACCGCCACCCGCGACGTCGTACAGACCGGAAACGGTCACCGCCTCGAAGCCCGGCAGGTCGCCGTCGGCGTTGATGCGGATGATCTTCGCGAGCTCGTCGTTGTCGATGACGGGATAGGGCACCACGACCTGGCGGCACGACGCCGGCGTCGGCTGCAGCAGGTTCTGCTCCGGCCCGATCGTCCCGGCGAGCGAGGTGACCAACTCCTCACGGATCGCGTCCAGCGGCGGGTTGGTGACCTGGGCGAAGAGCTGGCTGAAGTAGTCGTAGAGCAGCCGCGCCGGCTCCGAGAGCGCCGCCACCGGGGTGTCGGTGCCCATCGAGCCGATCGGCTCGACACCTTTGGTCGCCATGGGAGCGAGCAGGATCCGCAGCTCCTCCTCGGTGTAGCCGAAGATCTGCTGGCGGCGGACGACCGCGTCATGACTGACCACCCGGTGCTCCCGGTCGGGCAGGTCCGGAAGGTGCATCAGGCCGGCGTGCAGCCACTCGTCGTAGGGATGCTCGGCGGCGAGCTCGGCCTTGATCTCGTCGTCGTCGACGATGCGTCCCTTGCCCGTGTCGACGAGGAACATCCGGCCCGGCTGCAACCGGCCCTTGGCCACGACGTGTTCCGGGGCGATGTCGAGTACGCCGACCTCGCTGGCGAGGACGACGAGATCGTCGTCCGTGCGCCACCACCGCGAGGGCCGCAGCCCGTTGCGGTCGAGCACCGCGCCGATCACCGTGCCGTCGGTGAACGCCACGCAGGCGGGGCCGTCCCAGGGCTCCATCATCGTCGAGTGGAACTCGTAGAACGCCCGCCGGGCCGGGTCCATCTCGGCGTGGTTCTCCCACGCCTCGGGGATCATCATCAGCACCGCGTGCGGCAGCGACCGGCCGGCGAGCTGCAGCAACTCGAGCACCTCGTCGAACGTCGCCGAGTCGCTCGCGCCGGGCGTGCAGATCGGCGACAACCGGGACAGATCTCCGGGGAGCACGTCGCTGACGAGCAGCGCCTCGCGGGCGCGCATCCAGTTGCGGTTTCCCTTGATGGTGTTGATCTCACCGTTGTGCGCGACGTAGCGGTAGGGGTGCGCGAGCGGCCACGACGGGAACGTGTTGGTCGAGAACCGGCTGTGCACCAGGGCGATCGCCGAGGTCAGCCTCGGGTCGGCCAGGTCGGGGAAGAACGTCGGCAGCTGGTCGGTGGTCAGCATTCCCTTGTAGACCAGGGTGCGCGCCGACAGCGACGGGAAGTAGACGTCGGCCTCGTGCTCGACCCGCTTGCGGACGCAGAACGCGCGGCGTTCCAGCGCAAGCCCGCACTCGCCGTCCGGTCCGGCCAGGAAGAGATGGGCGAACGACGGCATCACCGACCGCGCGGTGCGGCCCAGGCCGGCCGGCTCGGTCGGGACCTCACGCCAGCCGAGGACCGTCATCCCCTCGTCCCGGGCGATCCGCTCCACGGTGGCGACGACCGCCGACCGCTCGGCGGCGTCGCCGGGCAGGAAGGCCATCCCCACGGCGTATGCCGGGCTGCCGTCCGCGGCGGGCGCCGGCAATGGCAGGTCGACGACGGCGCGCAGGAACTCGTCCGGCACCTGCAGCAGCAGCCCCGCTCCGTCGCCGGAGGACTGCTCCGCGCCGGCGGCGCCGCGGTGGTCGAGGTTGTGCAGCGCGGTCAGGCCCTGCTCGACGATCCGGTGGGAGCGACGCCCGCGGGCGTCGACGACGAAGGCGACGCCGCAGGCGTCGTGCTCGGCCGCCGGGTCGTACAGACCCCGGGCAGCGGGTACGGCGGAGAAACGCGACACGAGGGCCTCCCGTCGTCGGGTTGGAGTGGTGCTGACGTGGGACGACATCGGCCCGAGCGCGGTCTATTCAGAGTACAGGGGCAGGTGAGCGCGCTACCCTACGCCTGCTCCGACGGCCCGTCCTATCCCATAGGTGACCGCGGCGGCAAATCCGCCGAGCAGAAGCTGGCGGGCACCACTGTATAGCCAGCTGCGGTTGGTGAATCGCGCGGTCAGCGCGCCGGTGGCGAACAGCCCGACCGCGGACAGGATCGCCGCCGCGAGGAACGAGGACGCACCGAGCAGATAGGGCAGCAACGGGATGAAAGCCCCCACGGTGAACGCGCAGAACGACGAGAACGCGGCGGTCCACGGCGAAGGCAGGTCGTCGGGGTCGACACCGAGCTCCTCGCGGGCATGCACCCGCCACGCCTCGTCCGGGTTGGCGGACAGCTGTTCGGCGACCGCGCGGGCCAGCTCGCGCTCGACTCCGCGGGACTCGTAGAGCTCGGCGAGCTCGCGCATCTCGGCCTCGGGCCGACGGCGGATCTCGTGCTGCTCCACCGAGATCTCCGCCCGGGTCAGCTCGGTCTGCGAGGACACCGACGTGTATTCGCCGGTCGCCATCGAGACCGCGCCGGCGACCAGTCCGGCGAGCCCGGTGAGGGTGATCGTGTGGGTGGACACCCCGCCGCCGGCGACCCCGGCGATCAACGAGACGTTGGAGACCAGACCGTCCATGACACCGAAGACGGCCGGGCGCAGCCAGCCGCCGGTGACATCGCGGTGGGAATGGTGGATCTCGGCACCGACCGGATCCGGATCGCTCCCCTGCGTCACCTCGTCCGGGCCACCCGGGTCATGGGTCATCGACACGCGAGGAGGGTACGTCGGGTCCACGCCGGACGCCCGCGGCGGAGTCCTCGCCTGACCCACCCGGCGCATCGTCGGGCGGCCGACCGGATCCGCCACCACGGTTCCCGACCAGCTCTGCGGGCTGCTCCCGCGGCCCGCGGTGGGTGAGGAACCACGCCAGCGCGGCCAGGAAGCACAGCAGCGAAACCCAGTCGTTGAGCCGGAGCCCGGCGATGTGGTTGGCGTGGTCGACGCGCAGGTATTCGATCCACCCCCGGCCCGCCGTGTAGGCCATCACGTAGAGGGCGAACGCCCTGCCCCGGCCGAGCTGGAAACGCCGGTCGGCCCAGACCACCAGACCTGCGGTCCCGAGATCCCAGAGGCTCTCGTAGAGGAACGTCGGCTGGAAGTGGCCCAGCACCTCGGGTTTGCCGTCGACCGTGACCGCACTATGGGTGGCCGGGTCGATGTTGTAGATCGTCAGGCCCCACGGCTGTGTCGTCCTGGTGCCGTAGAGCTCGTTGTTGAACCAGTTGCCGAACCGGCCGAGGGCCTGGGCCACCGCGAGCGCCGGTGCAGCGGCGTCGGCGAACGGCGCCAGCCTGATGCCGCGCCGGTGCAGCCCGATCCAGGCACCTAGCGCGCCGAAGATGACGGCTCCCCAGATGCCGAGACCACCGTCCCACACCTTGAACGCGTCGATCGGGTGCCGGCCGGCGCCGAAGTAGAGCTCGGGGTCGGTGATCACGTGGTAGATCCGCGCCCCGACCAGGCCGAACGGCACCGCCCAGACCGCGATGTCGGTCGCCGTACCGGGCCGGCCGCCGCGGGCCACCCAGCGCCGCTCCAGGATGACGATCCCCAGGATGACGCCGACGATGATGCAGATGGCGTAGGCCCGGATCGGGAACGGCCCGAGCTGCCACGCGTTGCGCGTGGGGCTCGGCAGATACGCCAGGTTCACCCGCCCACCGTACGGTGTCGGCCCACGCCGATCGGCGCTACCTCTGACGCGCCGCAGCGGATATGGTCCCGGCATGAACCAGGTGGTCCGGGCGGCAGCCGCGCTGCTGACCGACGGACACCACCGGGTGCTGCTGGTGCAGCAGAACTACGGCCAGCGCAGATGGGGGCTGCCCGGCGCCGGCATCCGGCCCGGCGACCTCCCCGTGCGGGCCGTGGTCCGCGAGGTCCGCAAGGAGACGGCGCTGGAGATCAAGGTCGTCGACCTCGTCGGTCTCTACCACCTGTCCGGTCACGATGCCGAGGGCCACGATGGGCTGCCCGACCTGCTGACCTACGTCTTCGGCTGCACGCTGGAGAGCGGCGAGCCGGTGCTCAACGAGGTGGGACGGATCGCCCGGCTCGGGTGGTACGACCTCACCGACGTGCCGACGCCGGCCACGGCGACCGCGCTGGCCGCCGTGCGCGACGCCGCCGCGGGGCGGTCGGGCGTGGTCGGCGAACTGTCCCGCTGACCGGCTGGACGGCGAGGTCAGGCGCGCCCGGCCGGCGCCGCCCGGCGTACGCCGGCGGCGAGATCGGCGGTGAGGTCGCGCAACGCGGCGAGCCCCGAGGCCGGGTCGGGGGCGTCGAGCAGGCACCGGACGAACGCCGATCCGACGATCACCGCGTCGGCGAAGGAGGCCACCTCGGCGGCCTGTTCGCCGTTCTTCACCCCGAGTCCGACTCCGACCGGCAGGCCGACGTCGACCGCCCGGATCCGCCCGACCAGATCCGGCGCGCGGGTGCTGGTCTGCTCGCGGGCACCGGTCACGCCCATCACCGAGGTCGCATAGAGGAAGCCGCGGCTGGCGGCGGCCGCGGCGGTGATCCGCGCGTCGGTCGAACTCGGCGAGACCAGGAAGACCCGGTCGAGGTCGTGCGCGTCGCTGGCCGCGAGCCAGGAACCGGCCTCGTCCGGGATCAGGTCGGGCGTGATCAGACCGGCACCCCCGGCCTTCGCCAGCTCCGCGGCGAACCGGTCCACACCGTAGCGGACCACCGGGTTCCAGTAGGTCATGATCAACGTCGGGACCCCGGTCGCCGCGACCGCCTCGACGGTGCGCAGCACGTCCCGGGTCCGGGTGCCCGCGCGTAGCGCCTGCTCGGCCGCGGCCTGGATCGTCGGGCCGTCCATGACCGGGTCGCTGTAGGGCAGGCCGACCTCGACGACGTCGACACCCGCATCGACCATGGCGGTGATCGCCTCGATACCGCCCGCCACCGTCGGGAACCCGGCCGGCAGGTAGCCGACGAGCAGCGCCCGGTGCTCGCGCCGGGCCCGCGCGAACGCCTCGGTGAGCCCGCTCACCCGTCCAGCAACCCGAACCAGTGGGCCGCGGTGTCGACGTCCTTGTCGCCGCGGCCGGACAGGTTGACGATGATCAGCCCGTCCGGGCCGAGTTCCCGGCCGACCTCGAGTGCACCGGCGAGTGCGTGCGCCGACTCGATCGCCGGGATGATCCCCTCGGTGCGGCAGAGCAGCCGGAAGGCCTCCATCGCCTGGGCGTCGGTCACCGCACGGTAGTCGACCCGGCCGCTGTCGTGCAGGAACGCGTGCTCGGGCCCGACACCGGGGTAGTCCAGCCCGGCCGAGATGGAGTGGCTCTCGATGGTCTGGCCGTCCTCGTCCTGCAGCAGGTAGGACGCCGCGCCGTGCAGGACACCCGGCGATCCGCCGGTCAGGGTCGCGGCGTGTCGGTTGCCCTCCACGCCCTCGCCGCCGGCCTCGAAACCGAAGAGGCGGACCGACTCGTCGCCGAGGAAGTCGTAGAAGATGCCGATCGCGTTGGACCCGCCGCCGACGCAGGCGCAGACGGCGTCGGGCAGCCGGCCGACCTGGTCGAGGACCTGCCGGCGGGCCTCGGCGCCGATCACCCGCTGGAAGTCGCGGACGATCATCGGGAACGGGTGCGGCCCGCCGACCGACCCGATCAGGTAGTGGGTGGTGTCCACGTTGGTCACCCAGTCGCGGAACGCCTCGTTCATCGCGTCCTTGAGGGTGCGCGAGCCGCTGGTGACCGGGATGACGGTCGCACCGAGGAGCTCCATCCGGGCGACGTTGAGGGCCTGCCGCCTGGTGTCCTCCTCACCCATGTAGATGACGCACTCCAGATCGAGCAGGGCGCACGCGGTGGCGGTGGCGACGCCGTGCTGACCGGCGCCGGTCTCGGCGATGACCCGGTGCTTGCCCATCCGCTGGGTCAGCAGCGCCTGGCCGAGGACGTTGTTGATCTTGTGCGCACCGGTGTGGTTGAGGTCCTCCCGCTTGAGCAGGACGGTGCCGCCGCCGGCGTGTGCGGCGAACCGCCGGGCCTCGGTGAGCATGCTGGGACGCCCGGCGTAGGTGCGCAGCAGGTGCTCGAGCCGGCGGGTGAACTCCGGGTCGGCCTGCGCCTCGCGGTAGGCGGTGCCCAACTCGTCGAGGGCGGCGATCAGGGCCTCGGGCACGAACCGGCCGCCGTACGGCCCGAAATGGCCGGTCAGGTCCGGCGCCTGCACGGCGGACGGGCGGTCGGTCATCTCGTCGGGCTCATCTCGTCGGGCGGGGTGTCGCGGGGTGCGATCCCGCGGTCACGAGGTCGGCAACCGCCTGCCGGGGGCTGGCGTTGGTGACCAGGCCCTCTCCGACCAGGACCGCGTCGGCGCCGGCGGCGGCGTAGCCGATCAGGTCGTGCGGGCCGCGTACGCCGGACTCGGCGATCTTGACGATCCGGGTGGGCAGGCCGGGGGCGATGCGCTCGAACACCCCGCGGTCGACCTCCAGGGTGCGCAGGTCGCGGGCGTTGACCCCGATGACCCGGGCGCCCGCCTCCAACGCGCGGTCGGCCTCGGACTCGTCGTGCACCTCGACGAGCGCGGTCATCCCGAGGGACTCGACCCGCTCGACGAGGCCGACGAGGGCGTTCTGAGGCAGCGCGGCAACGATCAGCAGCACCAGGTCGGCGCCGTGCGCGCGAGCCTCGTGCACCTGGTAGGAGGAGATGACGAAGTCCTTGCGGAGCAACGGCACGGTGACCGCCCGGCGGACCGCGTCGAAGTCCGCGAGCGACCCGTGGAACCGCCGCCCTTCGGTGAGCACGCTGATCACCCGGGCGCCGCCGGCGGCGTATTCGCAGGCGAGCGCGGACGGGTCTTCGATCGGCGCCAGCGCACCCCGCGAGGGGCTGGACCGCTTCACCTCGGCGATGACCCCGACACCCGGAGCCCGCAGCACGGCCATCGCATCGCGCGGCACCGGCCGCGCGGCCGCGATCCGCTTCAGCTCCGCCAGGGGTCGGGCGGCCTCCCGAGCAGCGACGTCTTCGCGGACTCCTACGAGGATCTCGTCGAGCACGCTCACGATGTCTCGTCTTTCCCTGAGGCTGAACGGGTGTCCCATGCTAGCCAGGTCTGCCGAGCCAACCGTCCTGCACCCCTCGGTCCCTCGACCGCCGAGCGGCCGTCATTCCCCCGGCGCCGATCGGCGGCAACGGGGACGTGATCTCCAGGTCCCCCGCCGGCTCGACCGGCCGCAGCGGCAGCCGGACGACGAAGCCGGCTCCGCCCTCCGGGGCCCGCCCGGCCTGCGCGGTGCCGCCGAGACGGGTCGCGAGACCGTGCACGAGAGCCAGGCCCACACCGGTACCCACCCGGCGGACCCCCCGATACCGGTCATAGAGCACCGATCGGTCGAAGGCCACCGGAAGGTCCTGCTCGGTCAGCCCCGGCCCACCATCGCGTACGGCCAGAACCGCCGCACCGCGGTCGACGGCGAGCGCGAGGACGATCGGCGCACCGGGCGGCGTCACCCGCAGCGCGTTCTCGGCGAGCCCGTCGATGACCTGCCGGACCCGGGTCGGGTCGGTCATGGTGACCACCTGGTGGTCCGGGACCTCCAGGGCGAACCGGACGCCCTCGGACCCGCACCGGGCCCGCCACACCGCGCCGGCGTGTCGGGCCAGCTCGGTGAGGTCGACGGGCGCGAGGTCGATCCGGAAGTCCTCGGCGCCGAGCCGGGCCAGATCCAGCAGGTCGCTGACCAGCCGCTCGAGGCGGCGTGACTCGCCCAGCATCGTGGCACCGACCGGGGCGACGTCCGGGCCGGTCGTCACGCCGTCGGCCAGCGACTCGGCGAACCCGCTGATCGCGGTGAGCGGGGTACGGAGCTCGTGCGACACCGAGAGCAGGAACTCCCGCTGCCGGCCCTCGCTGCGCTGCAGCGCGGCGGCGAGCGAGTTCAGCGAGTCGGCGACCTCGGCGACCTCCGCCGGGCCCTCGGGCACCAGCCGCACGTCCCGGGCGCCGGCGGCGAGATCGTGCGCAGCACCCGCGGCCTTCTGCAGCGGCCGGGCGAGCCGCCGGGCGAGCAGCAGACCGGCGATGACCGCGACCACGAGCCCGATCAACAACGCGAGCAGGGTGCGCCGGAGCACCGGGGCGGCCAGGCCGGCCGCGTCGTTCTGGCGCTGCACCAGCACGACGCCGCCCGGACCGGTCGGTCGGGCCTCGACCAGTACGGTGCTGCCGGAGACCCGCCGGGTCACCGACAGGTCGCGTCCGGCGAGGACGGTGTTGCGGTCCTGGGCGGTGAGGATCTGCTTGGCCAGCGGGTCGCCGACCACGACGCCGGAACGGGTGATCGCCGCGAGCCGGATCTTCTCGGCGGTGAGCAGCCGGACCTGGCGGTGCAGCCGCAGCACTTCGCCCTTCTCCGCCCGCTGCACCGCGACGGTGGTGGCGAGCGCGGCGAGGCTGCGGCGGGCCTGCCCGAGCGCGGCCGACCGCACCAGGCTGAACGACACCAGGCCGGCCACCACGACGGTGACCACGGCCACCACGGTGGTCACCAGGGCAACCCGGAACGCCAAGGTCCGCCGGGTCATCGCGGGGTCATCGTTCGGTCATCGTTCCGGTCCACCCTGCGCGGGCTCGGCGGCGTAGCCGACGCCGCGCACCGTGCGGATCGGGCTGGCGGGCCCGAGCTTGCCGCGCAGCTGGGCGACGTGCACGTCGACCGTGCGGGTGCCGGCGACCGCGGCGTAACCCCAGACCTGCGACAGCAGCTGTTCCCGGCTGTAGACCCGCCCGGGCCGGCGCATGAGGAAGGCGAGCAGGTCGAACTCGGTCGTGGTCAGCGCCACCTCGGTACGCACCACCTCCGGAGCGAGCTCGTCCTGCTCGACCCAGGCCTTCCGGCGCGCCGGGTCGATGCGGACCGGCCCGACGGTGAGCGTGGGGCTGTCCTCGGACTCGCCGCGCGTACGCCGCAGCACCGTCTTGACCCGCGCGACCAGTTCCCGCGGGGAGAACGGCTTGGTCACGTAGTCGTCGCCGCCGAGCTCGAGCCCCACCACCCGGTCGACCTCGTCGTCGCGGGCGGTGACGAAGAGCACCGGGGTCCAGTCGCCGGCGGCCCGCATCCGGCGGCAGACCTCGGTGCCGTCGAGACCGGGCAGGGCGACGTCGAGGACGACGGCGACCGGGCGCAGCCGGCGTACCGTGGACAGCGCGGCCTCGCCGTCGGTCTCGATCTGGACCCCGAACCCCTCCCGGGTCAGGTAGAGCCGCTCGAGATCGGCGATCGCCTGCTCGTCCTCCACGACGAGGACCAGCCCTTTCGCGGTGTGCTCGCCACTCGTCATGGGGTTCGTCATGGGGTTCGTCATGGGGTTCGTCATGGGCTCGTCACCCTCCGCCTTCTCGCTCAGACCGTACGGCGTCACGGTGAACCCTCCGCCGTCGACCGAGGTCAGCGGGAGGTACGAGCAGTGTTCGAGCATGATCGGCCCGGCCGGTCAGCCGGCGGTCGGATCATCCCCGCGGTCGAGCGCGTCCCACAGCTGCCGGTCCGGCACCGCCCGGTCGGCGGGGTCGGAGGAATTGCCGGCGTCGGTGGAGGGTCCGTCGGTGGGCTGGCCGTCGGTGGAGGGTCCGTCGGTGGAGGGGCCGTCGGTGGAGGGGCCGGGGGCGGCGCCGGGGGCGGCGCCGACGGCGGCGTGCTCGACCGGGGCGTCGTAGCGGGCGCCCATCGCCGGCCAGCGCGAGCCGCGCAGCACCGTCAGCGCCCCCGCGGCGGCGAGCAGCAGCGCACCGATCAGCACGACGACCACGGTCCCGCCGTGGGCGGTGGCCGAGATCCGCGCGTCGGCCGGCACCCCGACCATCGGCCCCGCTTCGGCGAGCAGTGCCTCGGCGCGCGCGGCGGAGACGCCGCCGAGCGCCGAGGCGGCCCGGACCGCGGCGAGCGCCCCGGCGGCGGTGAGCAGGACGCCGACCACGGCCCGGCCGAGCGCCCGGGTGGCCAGCAGGGCGACGACGCCGGCCAGCCCGACGATGCCCAGCGCCGTCAGCAGGGGCTCCGCGGTCGACCCGCTGATCGTGTGGACCAGCGGCGGCAACGGCGGGGTGCGGGTCGCCGTCACGGTGACCCACGGCCGACCGGCCAGCACCAGCATCAGCGCGGCCCCGACCACGGCGGCGCCGATCGCCGCCGACAGCTCCCGGCGTCCGGCCGGACGCGTGGTCACAACGGTGGGCGCAGCTTCTGCGCGGTCGCGATCGCGCGGAGCACCGCCCGGGCCTTGTTCTGCGACTCGCGCTCCTCCGCGTCCGGGTCGGAGTCGGCGACGATCCCGCCCCCGGCCTGCACGTAGGCGACCCCGTCGCGCATCACGGCGGTGCGGATCGCGATCGCCATGTCGAGGTCGCCGGCGAAGTCGAGGTAACCGACGGTCCCGCCGTAGACCCCGCGCCGTACCGGTTCGAGCTCGTCGATGATCGCCATCGCCCGCGGCTTGGGGGCCCCGGAGAGGGTGCCGGCCGGGAAGCAGGAGGCGAACACGTCGTACGCGCTGCGGCCCGGTGCGACCTCGCCGACGATCGTCGACACGATGTGCATGACATGGCTGTAGCGCTCGATGCCCATGAAGTCGATGACGTCGATGCTGCCCGGCACGCAGGCCCGGCCGAGGTCGTTGCGGCCGAGGTCGACCAGCATCACGTGCTCGGCGCGCTCCTTGGGGTCGGCCATCAGCTCGGCGGCGAGCCGGGCATCCTCCTCCGGTGTATCGCCCCGCCACCGGGTGCCGGCGATCGGGTGCAGCATCGCCCGATCCCCGGTGACCGTCACCAGCGCCTCGGGCGAGGACCCGACCACGTCGGTGCCGTCCGGCAGCCGCACGAGGTACATGTACGGGCTCGGGTTGGTGGTCCGCAGCACGCGGTAGACGTCCAGCGGCTCGGCCGTCGTCCGCATCTCGAACCGCTGCGACACCACGACCTGGAACGCCTCGCCGGCCCGGATCTCCTCGATGATCCGGCGTACGGCGGGGCCGATCCCCTCCGGCGAGTTGGAGGTGTAGCTCGGCTCGGCCGGCTCCAGGACGGCGACCCCGGCCGGCGTCGGCGCGGTGAGCGCGCGACCCATCGCGTCGAGCCGGGCCACCGCGTCGTCGTAGCACCAGTCGGGGTCCGGCGCTGCGCCGTCGGGGCCGTCCGCGCCCGGGAACGCATTGGCGACCAGGAGAATCGACCCGTCGTCGTGGTCGAGCACCGCGAGATCGGTCGAGAGCATCATGGCCAGCTCGGGGAGGCCGAGGTCGTCCTTGGCGAACTCGGGCAGGCGCTCCAGCCGCCGGACCGCGTCGTACCCGACGTAGCCGACCAGGCCGCCGGTCAACGGCGGCAGGTCGGGCAGCCGCGGCGTCCGGAGCCGTTCGACGGTGAGGCGAAGCGCCTGGAGCGGGTCGGCGGGCAGGTCGGCGAAGACCGGCTCGCCCAGCCAGGCGGTCCGGCCGTGGCGCTCGGTGAGGACGGAGGGGCAACGGACGCCGACGAAGGAGTAGCGCGACCAGGACCGGCCGTGCTCGGCCGACTCGAGCAGGAAGGTGCCGGGGCCGCCGGCGAGCTTGCGGTAGACCCCGATCGGCGTCTCGCTGTCGGCGAGCAGGCGGCGGGTCACCGGGATCACCCGGTGGGTTGCGGCGAGCTCCCGGAACTCGTCCCGGGCCGGGGCCGCGGGCGCGGTCACGGCTGCGCGGCGACCGACTCGCCGACCCGGCACGGCAGGACGGCGGCGTCGAAACAGGTCCGGTCGCCGGTGTGGCAGGCCGCGCCGATCTGGTCGACCTGCACCAGCACGGTGTCGCCGTCGCAGTCGAGGGCGACGGACTTGACCCACTGCTGGTGGCCGGACGTCTCCCCCTTGACCCAGTACTCGGACCGGCTGCGGCTCCAGTAGGTGCACCGGCCCGTGGTCAGGGTGCGGTGCAGGGCCTCGTCGTCCATCCAGCCGACCATCAGCACCTCGCCGGTGTCGTGCTGCTGCGCGACGGCGGGGAACAGTCCGTGCTCGTCGCGCTTGAGGCGGCGGGCGACGGCGGGGTCGAGGCGGGACGGGCGGGCGGCGGTCATGCACCCATTGTGCCGGTCAGTCATTCGCCCCGATCGCCAGGCATGCCTACGATCGCGCGGTGACCACCCACTCCCGCCGTGAACGCGAGGCGCTCTGCGACCTGCTCCTGGAGCTCGGGCCGCACGCGCCCACCCTGTGCGAAGGCTGGACGACGTCCGACCTCGCCGCCCACCTCGTCGTCCGGGAGCGGTCCCCGCTCGCCGGGCTCGGCATCGTCGTACCTCCCTTGTCGGGCGCCACGGCGCGGGCGATGGACCGGCTGCGGACGTCGCTGACCTACGACGCGCTCGTCGAACGCGTGCGGCAGGGCCCCCCGCGCTGGGCGCCGATGGGCGTCACCTCCGGGGTCGAGGCGGCGGCCAACACCAGCGAGATGTTCATCCACCACGAGGACGTCCGCCGCGCGCAGCCGTCCTGGCAACCGCGCGACCTCGATCCGGGCCTGTCGGCGGTACTGGCCCGACGGCTCGCCTCGGGTGCCCGGCTGATGACCCGCCGCGCGCCGGTCGGCGTACGGTTCCGGCTCCCGGACGGGACGCTCGCGCAGGGCAAGTCGGGCACCCCCACCGTCACCGTGGCCGGGACCGCCGCCGAACTCACGATGTACGCCTCCGGCCGGCAACGCGCCGCGAAGGTCGACGTCGACGGCGACGACGCCTCGGTGGCCGCCCTCGCCGGCGCCCGCCTCGGCGTCTGACGGCCCGGTCGCCCGGCCGCCCGGCCGCCCGTCCGACAAACGCCGTCCAACAAGCGCACTAGCAGTGCGTTTGTTCGCGGCGGCCGCCATCGCTCCGGCGCCCCCACCACTGCGACAAAACCCACTAGTAGTGGGTTTTGGGCACCCCGTACGGCGTGTCGCTGACCAAAACGCACTAGTAGTGGGTTTTGTCGGCGGGACGCGCGGGGTTAGGGGCGGGCGTAGTGCAGGGCGTCGGCGGCGACCTCGACCGCGTCGGCGACCCACGGATCGGTCAGCGACCGGTCGTCGACCAGCCGGACCGCGTCCGACGCCCGCTCCCACAGCGCCACGCAGGTGTCGCCGGTGAACCAGCCCTCGTAGTAGATCCCGTCGGCGGGCGTCGCGTCGTACAGCGCGCGGGCGACCTGCTGGGTAAGGGCCCGGTCCCGGCTGCGCAGTGCTCCGGCCGGCCGGCCGAGCTCGACCGCGGCGTCCCCGCGGGTGTCGGCCAATCGCAGCGCCCGGGTCGGCTCCAAGACCGCGCACCGCTGGCTCGGCAGCGGATCGACCCACCGGTCGTCGCCGAACGCCTCGGCCACCGCGCAGCGCAGGCTCCCGGTGACGTAGAGGACGCCATGGTGCGGATGCCGCCGCGGCGGTCCGGCCGGGTGGTGGTCGAACCGCCCGGCGCGGTGCGGCCCGAAGTACCGGAACTTCGACCCGTCGGCGTAGAAGCGGGAGTCATAGATCCGCACCCACCGGCTGCCCGGGGCTACGTCGACCAGCCGCGGAGTGCCCGGGAAGGTCACCGGGAGCCGACGGCGGACGCGGCCTCGACCACCGCGTCGATGCGGCCGCGGCCGAGCAGCGCCAACGGTGTCTCGCCGTCGAGCTGCCGGGACGGGAGCGTGAACCAGCGCACCCGCCCGACGAGTGACCGCTCGGGCAGCGCCCGCCAGGCGTCGAGGATCCCGTCGATCGGGGCGTCGCCGGCGAACTGCCACTGCGGGTAGCGCCAGTCACCGCGGTGCCGGAAGGCGACGAGGTCGTCCTTGCCCCGCCGCTTGGTCACCGCCGCCGGGCTGATGCCCAACCGGGCGGCCACCTCCGCCGTCGACAGCGAGTCACGGACCAGGCCCGCGCGCACCTCGGCCGCCCGGGCCAGGTTGCGGGCGCGGGCGGCGGCCACCTGCTCGGGCTCGGCCGTCGGCACCTCTGCAGGCAGCGCCGAGGGCCGGGCCCGCTGGGACAGTGCCAGCACCCGCAGGAACGCGTCCTCGAGCTCCCGGCGCTCGGTGTCGGCGAGGTTGTCGAGCAACCCGGCGAGCTCCGGAAGCCGGTCGGTCAATGCGGTCACGACCCCAGTCTAGTTGCGCTGGTAGTCGATTGACCAGCGCAACCGGGCGGGTCAGCGCACCTCGACGCCGTCCGCCCGCAGCGCCGACTTGACCGTCGCGACCGAGATCTCGCCGAAGTGGAAGACGCTCGCCGCCAGCACCGCGTCGGCACCGGACCGCACGGCCGGGGCGAAATGCTCCACGGCACCCGCACCGCCGCTGGCCACCACCGGGACGTCGACCGCCGCCCGGACCGCGCTGATCATGTCCAGGTCGAACCCGTCGCGGGTGCCGTCGGCGTCCATCGAGTTGACCACGATCTCCCCGGCGCCGAGCCGCACCCCGCGGCGGACCCAGTCCAGCAGGTCGAGGCCGGCCGACTGCCGCCCGCCGTGCGTGGTGACCTCGAAGCCGCTCGCTGTGCTACCCGCCCGCCGGGCGTCCACGGACAGCACCGTGCACTGCGCACCGAAGCGCAGCGCCGCCTCCTGCAGCACGTCCGGCCGGGCGACCGCCGCGGTGTTGAGCGACACCTTGTCCGCACCGGCCCGTAGCAGCCGGTCGACGTCCTCGACGGTGCGTACCCCGCCGCCCACGGTCAGCGGAATGAAGACCTGCTCTGCGGTACGCCGTACGACGTCGTAGGTGGTCTCGCGGGCACCCGAGGACGCCGTGATGTCGTAGAAGACGAGCTCGTCGGCGCCCTCGCGGTCGTAGTGGCGGGCCAGGTCCACCGGGTCGCCGACGTCGACGTTGGACAGGAAACGGACGCCCTTGGTCACCCGGCCGGCATCCACGTCGAGGCAGGGGATCACCCGCACCGCGACGCTCACCGGGCACCGCCCGGCCCGACCGCGGCGAGTGCGTCGGTGAGCGTGAAGGCGCCGGAGTAGAGGGCCTTGCCGATGATCGCGCCCTCGACGCCCAGCGGCTCGAGCCCGGCGAGGGTGCGCAGGTCGTCGAGCGCCGCCACTCCCCCGCTGGCCACCACCGGGCGGGGCGTCGCGGCGCACACCTCGCGCAGCAGCTCGACGTTCGGCCCGGTCAGCGTGCCGTCGCGGCGTACGTCGGTGACGACGTAGCGGGCGCACCCCTCCGCGTCGAGCCGGGCGAGGACCTCGAACAGGTCGCCACCCTCGCGGGTCCAGCCCCGTCCGGCCAGGGTGTGGCCGCGCACGTCGAGGCCGACGGCGATCCGGTCGGCGAACTCGCCGATCACCCGGGCGCACCAGGAGGGGTCCTCCAGGGCCGCGGTGCCGACGTTGACCCGGGTGCAGCCGGTGCCCAGCGCCGCGGCCAGCGACTCGTCGTCGCGGATCCCGCCGGAGAGCTCGACCGCCACGTCGACCCGGCCCACGACCTCGGCCAGCAGGTCGCGGTTGGAACCCCGCCCGAACGCCGCGTCCAGGTCGACGAGATGGATCCACTCGGCCCCGGCCCGCTGCCACGCCAGCGCCGCCTCGACCGGGTCACCGTAGGAGGTCTCCGTGCCGGCCTCGCCGCGCACCAGGCGCACGGCCTTGCCGCCGGCGACATCGACCGCAGGGAGCAGGGTGAAGGCCACGACGTGACTCCCGGGTCGCACGTGCAGGACAGGCTCGCCCAAGCAGGCTAACCAAGGCCGGGACCGGCGAGGTCGCGGACCCAGTTCGCGAGCAGCAGCGCACCGGCGTCGCCGGACTTCTCCGGGTGGAACTGGGTCGCCGCCAGCGGTCCGCGCTCGACGGCGGCGACGAACCGCTCGCCGTGGTCGGCCGTGGTCACGATGCCGTCGGTGTCGGTCGCGGCGTAGGAGTGCACGAAGTAGAAGCGGGTCCCGGGGGCGATCCCGGTGAACAGCCGGCTCTCCGGCGGCGCATCGACGGTGTTCCAGCCCATGTGCGGCAGGACGTCGGCGTGCAGTCGGCGGACCACTCCGGGCAGTACGCCGAGCCCCGGCGTGCGCACCCCGTGCTCGTCGCCCTGGTCGAAGAGCACCTGCATGCCGACGCAGATGCCCAGCACCGGCCGGCCCTCGTCCAGCCGCGCGCGGACGATCTTGCCGCCGCCCACCGCGTCGAGTCCCGCGGCGCAGGCGGCGAACGCCCCGACCCCGGGCACCACCAGTCCGTCGGCGTCGCGCGCGGCGGCGTGGTCGGCGGTGACCTCGACCTGGGCGCCGGCGCGCGCGAGCGCGCGCTCCGCCGACCGGAGGTTGCCGGAGCCGTAGTCGAATACCACCACCTGCGTCACGCGGTCAGGTTACCGGCGGCCGGGCGGCGTTCCCGACGCGTCTCAGACCAGGCGGAGGATCCCGCCGGCGACGGCGAGGACCGCACACACCGCCAGCACCACGGCGACCACCCGACCGCGCCGGGACCGGCCGTCACCGCCCGCCTGCTGCCAGACGCTGTAGGAGCCGCCCAGCAGGAAGCCGCCGACCACGATCAGCAGCGGTCCCACCTACAGCGTCCCCTTGGTACTCGGGACGCCGACGACCTTGGGATCGGCTGCCGCGGCGTCGCGCAGGGCGCGGGCGACGGCCTTGCACTGTGCCTCGGCGATGTGGTGGGCGTCGCGGCCGGAGAGCACCCGCACGTGCAGCGCGATCCGCGCGTTCTGGGCGAAGGACTCCCACATGTGCCGGACGAGCGTGCCCGGGAAGTCGCCGCCGATCACCACGGTGTCCATCACTGCGGGCTCGTCGTGCACGAGGTAGGGCCGCCCGGACAGGTCGACCGCGACCTGGACGAGGCATTCGTCGAGCGGCACCAGCGCGTCACCGAACCGCCGGATGCCGGCCTTGTCCCCGAGCGCGGTGGTCAGTGCCTGCCCGAGCGCGATCGCGGTGTCCTCGACGGTGTGGTGGGCGTCGATGTGTACGTCGCCGTCGGTGCGCACGGTCAGGTCGAACCCGGCGTGCCGGCCGAGCTGGCTGAGCAGGTGGTCGTAGAAACCGACGCCGGTGGTGACGTCGGTGACGCCCGCGCCGTCGAGCTCCAGCTCGACCAGGACCCGTGTCTCGGCGGTGTCCCGCTTGATCTGCGCGCTGCGGCTCATCGGCCAATCCTAGGTGAGCGCGCGATGTCGTCGACGGCCGAAAGGAACCGGTCCACCTCCGTGGGTGTCCCTGCGGTCACCCGCAGCCAGCCCGGGAGGCCGACGTCGCGGACGAGCACGCCCCGGTCCAGCAGGTGGCGCCAGAGCGTGGCCGAGTCGCCGGAACCGCCGAAGAGCACGAAGTTGGCGTCGGACTCGACCACGTCGAACCCCCGCTCCCGCAGCGCCGACTCGAGCCGGTCCCGCTGCGCCTTCACCTGCTCCACGGTGGACAGCAGCGCGTCGGCGTGGGCCACCGCGACCCGGGCCACGGCCTGGGTCAGCGCCGAAAGGTGGTAGGGCAGCCGCACCAACTGGACGGCGTCGATGACGGCCGGGTCGGCGACGACGTAGCCCACCCGCAACCCGGCCATCGCGAACGCCTTCGACATCGTGCGGGTCACCGCGAGCCGGGGATGCCCGGGCAGCCGGGTCAGCGCGCTCGGCGTACCCGGCCGGGCGAACTCGTGGTAGGCCTCGTCGACGACGACCATCCCGGGCGCCTCGGCGAGCACCGCGTCCACGACGTCGAGCCCGAGCGCGGTGCCGGTCGGGTTGTTGGGCGAGCAGAGGAACACCACGTCGGGCCGGCGCGCACGCACCTGCGCGGCGGCGTAGTCCGGGGCGACCGAGAAGTCCCCGGCCCGCGACACGTCGATCCACGCGGTACCGGTGCCCGCGGCGATGATCGGGTGCATCGAGTACGACGGGGTGAAACCGAGCGCGGTGCGACCCGGGCCGCCGAAAGCCTGCAGCAGCTGCTGCAGCACCTCGTTGGACCCGTTGGCCGCCCACACCTGATCGGGTGACAGGTCGTGGCCGAGGTAGCGGGTCAGGTCGGTGCGCAGCGCCACGGCGTCGCGGTCGGGGTAACGGTTGAGCCCGGCGGCCACCGGTCCGGCGACCTCGGCGATCGCCGCGACGAGCTCGGGCGGCGGCGGATAGGAGTTCTCGTTGGTGTTCAGCCGCACCGGGACGTCGACCTGGGGCGCGCCGTAGGGAGATCTGCCCCGCAGGTCCTCGCGCAGCGGCAACTCGTCGAGCGACGTCACCGGGCGGTCCGCCCGTCGCGCACCTGCACGGCGGCGGCGTGCGCCGGGAGGTCCTCGGCGTGCGCCAGTGCCACGACGTGCCGGGCGACACCGGCCAGGGCGGCCTCGTCGTACTCGACGACGTGCACGCCCTTGAGGAACGTCTGCACCGACAGCCCACTCGCGTGCCGGGCGGTGCAGCCGGTGGGCAGCACGTGGTTGGAGCCGGCGCAGTAGTCGCCGAGGGACACCGGCGAGTGCGGGCCGACGAAGACGCAGCCGGCGTTGACGACCCGCGCCGCCACCGCGCCCGCGTCACGGGTGATCACCTCGAGGTGCTCGGCGGCGTAGGCGTTGACGACGTCGACCCCCTGGTCGAGGTCGCGGACGAGGACGGTCCCGGACTGCACCCCGGTGAGCGCGGCGGTGACCCGCTCGACGTGCTTGGTGGCCGCGACCTGCGCCGTCACCTCGGCGTCGACCGCGTCGGCGAGCGCCTCGCTGTCGGTGACCAGCACCGAGGCGGCCAGGGTGTCGTGCTCGGCCTGGCTGATCAGGTCGGCGGCGACGTAGGCCGGGTCGGCGGAGTCGTCGGCCAGGACCGCGATCTCGGTCGGTCCCGCCTCGGAGTCGATGCCGACCACGCCGCGCAGCAGCCGCTTTGCGGCGGCGACGTAGACGTTGCCGGGTCCGGTGACCATGTCCACCCGCCGGCACTCGTCCGTGCCGTAGGCGAACATCGCCACGGCCTGGGCGCCGCCCACGGCGTAGACCTCGTCGACGCCGAGCAGCGCGCAGGCGGCGAGGATCACCGGGTGCGGGCGGCCGCCGTACTCCCGCTGCGGTGGCGAGGCGACGGCGAGCGAGCCGACCCCGGCGACCTGCGCGGGGACGACGTTCATCACGACGCTGGACGGGTAGACGGCCAGGCCGCCGGGCACGTAGAGGCCGACCCGGGCGACCGGCACCCAGCGCTCGGTGACGGTGCCGCCGGGCACGACCTGGGTCGTGACGTCGGTCCGCCGTTGCGCCTCGTGCACCTGCCGGGCCCGGCGGATCGACTCCTCCAGGCCGGCCCGCACCGCCGGGTCGAGCCCGTCGAGCGCGGCGGCCAGTTCCCCGGCCGGCACCCGCAACGCCGCCAGGTCCACCCGGTCGAACCGGCGGGTGAGCTCCCGGACCGCCTCGGCGCCCCGGCGGCGTACGTCGTCGAGCACGACCCGCACCGCGTCAAGGACCGATTCCACATCGACGGCCGCGCGCGGCAGCGCATGGTCGACGGCGCGGTCGTCGGCCGGCACGGTGCGCAGATCGGTGCGGTTCAGCACGGTAAGTCCCTCGGTTGGATGTGCCCTCCAGCGTAGGACCTAGGCTTGACGGATGCCCGAGTCCCTTCCGCTCTTCCCGCTGCAGTCGGTGCTCTTCCCCGGCGTGCTCCTTCCGCTGCACGTCTTCGAGGACCGCTACCGGCTGCTCGTGGAGCGACTGGTCGGCACCGCCGAGGAGTCGGCACGGGAGTTCGGGGTGATCGCCATCCGGCAGGGCTGGGAGGTCGGTCCCGATGCCGCGCGCTCGCTGCACCCGGTCGGCTGCAGTGCCCTGCTGCGCCGGGTCGACGACAAGAAGGACGGGACCTACGAGGTGGTCTCCGCCGGCGGCCGGCGGTTCCGGCTGCTGGGGATCGACGCGGACAGCGAGCCCTATCTCGTCGGCTCGGTCGAGTGGCTGCCCGACGAGCCCGACCCCGGCCCGGAGACCACGCTGCTGGCCCAGCGGGCCGGAACCCTGTTCGAGGAGTACGTCGCCGCGGTGGCGGGCACCGGGGGCGCCGAGGTCGCGGCGTTCGACCTGCCGGAGGACCCGACGGTCCTGTCCTACCTGGTCGCCTCCGCGGCGCTGCTCACGCTCGACGACCGGCAGGCCCTCCTGGAGCGCAACGGCACCCGCGAGCGGCTCCGGGAGGAGCTCCGGCTGCTGCGCCGCGAGACGGCATTGGTCCGCGAGCTGCGGGTGGTGCCGACGTCGCTGGCCGAGATCACCCTGCAGGCCGGGACGAACTGACCGGCGGCGGCCGGTGCTCCGGCCGCCGGAGGTCGTCGTGCCGGGAGAAGCCGGACGCGACGACGACGGTGAGTACGGCGAAGAACGGCTGGAAGAACAGCGCACCCTTGGCCCGCAGCGTCAGCCGCGCGTGCAGCGCGGAGCCGACGTGGCGCAACGCCGCGTGGACCTGGCCGGAGGTCGGATGGCGACCCAGCCACAGGCCGAACCGCCACGCGACGACCGCACCGACCAGCGAAGCGACGGCCAGCGCGATCACGATCACCGGCCCGCGGGAGCGCCGGCGGCTCCACACCGCCAGGCCGGAAACCACCCCGATGACGGCGCCGATGATCGCGAACCAGCCGTCTGCGGCGATCAACGCCTCGGACTCGGGATCGGTCTGGATGCCGACCGGCCCGCCGGTACCCCGCACCACGGTGAACCCCAGCCGCGGCGCCAGGGCGCTCCAGATCAGGCCGGCGAGCACCCCGACCACGGCGAGGGCGATCACCAGGATCGCCGCCGTACGTAGCTCGTCGCGGGTGGGCCGCAGCCGCTCCGACCATGGCGGGCGCCCCTGCTCCGCCGCCGGGAGCGGTGCCATGCCCGGCAGCTCCGGCCGGGTCGCGGCGCCGCTGCCCGGGTCGCCGCCGGGACGGGAGGTATCGGCCACGACGCCCAGTGTTGCAGGCCCGGTGCCGGCGGAGTGCCGGGATCGCCCGCTTCGCCCCGCCTGCCGACGGCCGGCCCTCAGCTCGCGACGCAGGCGGGGCCGAGAAGCGCCTTGAGGTCGCCCATCAGGGCGATGGTCGCTGCGACCCGCAGCCCGTCGTCGAGCCGGAGGGTCGTGGTGCGGGTCCCGTTGACCAGCTCCAGCTGCACTTCGGTGGTTCCGGGGTGGGTGGAGAGCACCTCTTTGAGCCGGGCGACGACCGGCGGCGTGCACCGGGCGGCGGGCATCGAGAGGACGACCGGTCCGCGAGGGCCCTGGGACAGGTCCGGCGTCGACAGCTCGCTGGCGATCAACTTCGGGGTGTCGTCCCGCCGGTCCAGCCGTCCGCGGACGACGACGATGGCGTCCTCGGCGATGTTGATGCCGACCTGGGCATAGGTGGCCGGGAAGAACAGCACCTCGATGGAGCCCTCGAGGTCTTCGAGCACCGCCTGCGCCCAGGGCGCGCCGGCCCGGGTGACCCGCCGGGTCACCGACGAGAGGATCCCGGCGACCGTCACCGACTGCCCGTCACCGATCTGGTCGGTCTGCAGCGCGGCGATGCCGACGTCGGCGGCACCGGCCAGCACGTGCTCGAGGCCCAGCAGCGGGTGGTCGGAGACGTAGAGCCCGAGCATCTCGCGCTCGAAGGTCAGCAGCTCGCGCTTGTCCCACTCCTCGGTCGGGACGACGACGTCGAACGCCGACCCGCCGTCGGGCTGCGGGCCCCCGGTGCTGAACAGGTCGAACTGCCCGATCGCCTCGGCCCGCTTGGTCTCCAGGCAGGCGTCGATCGCCTCGATGTGCACCTGCGCGAGCCCGCGCCGGGCGTGGCCGAGCGAGTCGAAGGCACCGGCCTTGACCAGGGACTCGACGACCTTCTTGTTGCAGGCGACCTGTTCGACCTTGCGCAGGAAGTCGGAGAAGTCGACGAACCGGCCCGCCGACGTCCGGGTGCGCACGATCGAGGCGACGACGTTTTCCCCGACGTTGCGGACGGCCGACAGCCCGAAGCGAATGTCCCCGCCGCGCGGGGTGAAGTCGGAGTCGGACTCGTTGACGTCCGGCGGCAGGACGGTGATGCCCATCCGGCGGCACTCGCCGAGGTAGATCGCGCTCTTGTCCTTGTCGTCCTTGACGCTGGTGAGCAGCGCCGCCATGTATTCGGCCGGGTAGTTGGCCTTGAGGTAGGCGGTCCAGTAGGACACGAGGGCGTAGCCGGCGGTGTGGGACTTGTTGAAGCCGTAGTCGCAGAACGGCAGCAGGACGCCCCACAGCGCGTCGATCGCGGCGCGGGAGAAGCCGCGCTCGGCCATGCCGGCCGAGAACGCCTCGTGGTGCTTCTCCAGCTCCGCCTTCTTCTTCTTGCCCATCGCCCGACGCAGCAGGTCGGCCTGTCCCAGGGAGTAACCGGCGACCTTGCGGGCGAGCGCCTGCACCTGCTCCTGGTAGACGAGCAGGCCGTAGGTCTCGTCGAGGATCTCGGCCAGCGGCTCGGCCAGCTCCGGGTGGATCGCCCCGACCGGCTTGCGGCCGTTCTTGCGGTCGGCGTACTCGATGTGCGCGTTGGCGGCGAGCGGTCCGGGCCGGTAGAGCGCGAGGACGGCGGAGATGTCCTCGAACTTGTCCGGACGCATGAGCCGGAGCAGCGCCCGGATCTGTCCGCCGTCGAGTTGGAAGACGCCGAGCGTGTCGCCGCGGGCCAGCAGCTCGTAGGTGGGCCCGTCGTCCAGCGGCAGATCCTCGAGCAGGATCTCCTGCCCGCGGTTGGCCGCGACGTGCAGGATGCAGTCGTCGAGGACGGTGAGGTTGCGCAGGCCGAGGAAGTCCATCTTCAGCATGCCCAGCGCCTCACAGGCACCGGCGTCGAACTGGGTGATGATGGCGCCGTCGGCCTCGCGGCGCTGGATCGGGATGACGTCGAGCAGCGGCTCGGCGGACAGGATCACGCCGGCGGCGTGCACCCCCCACTGGCGCTTGAGGTTTTCCAGCCCCCGGGCGGTGTCGAGGATCTGCTGCACCTGCGGGTCGGCGGCGTAGAGGGCGCGCACCTCGCCGGCCTCGCCGTGCCGCGGATGGTCGGCGTCGAAGATCCCGGACAGCGCGATGTCCTTGCCCATCACCGGCGCCGGCAGCGCCTTGGTGATCCGGTCGGCGACGGAGTATCCGGGCTGGCCGAGCAGCACCCGCGCGGAGTCCTTGATCGCCTGTTTGGCCTTGATGGTGCCGTAGGTGATGATCTGCGAGACCCGGTCCTCGCCGTACTGCTGGGTGGCGTAGCGGATCATGTCGCCGCGGCGGCGCTCGTCGAAGTCCATGTCGATGTCGGGCATCGACACCCGCTCGGGGTTGAGGAACCGCTCGAAGAGCAGCGAGTGCTCGATCGGGTCGAGCTCGGTGATGCCCAGGGCGTAGCCGACCAGCGAGCCGGTCGCCGAGCCCCGGCCGGGACCGACCCGGATGCGGTTCTCCTTCGCGTATCGGATCAGGTCGGCGACCACCAGGAAGTAGCCGGGGAACCCCATCCGCAGGATCATGTCCAGCTCGAACGCCGCCCGCTCCTGCCGGTCGGCCGGCACCCCGCCGGGGTAGCGGCGGGCCAGTCCCCGCTCGACCTCCGTGCGCAGCCAGGTCGCCTCGGTCTCCCCGTCGGGCACCGGGAAGCGGGGCATCAGGTCGCGTGCGGCGAAGACCGCGTCGTAGGACCCGACCCGCTCGGCGATGGCGAGGGTGTTGTCGCACGCCTCGGGCATCTCGCGCCACAGGTGGCGCATCTCCTCCGGCGACTTGAGGTAGTAGTCCTGTCCGTCGAGCTTGAACCGGCCGGGGTCGGCGAGGGTCTTGCCGGTCTGCACGCAGAGCAGCACCTCGTGCGCCCGGGCGTCGTCGGCGAAGGTGTAGTGCAGGTCGTTGGTGGCGAGCAGCGGGAGGGACAGGTCGCGGGCGATCTTGAGCAGGTCGTCGCGGGTGGCGCCCTCGATGCCCAGGCCGTGGTCCATGAGCTCGCAGAAGAAGTTGCCCTCGCCGAGGATGTCGCGGTAGTCGGCGGCGGCCTGCCGGGCCTCGTCGTAGCGGTCCTGCTGGAGCAGCCGGTTGACCTCGCCGGACGGGCAGCCGGTGGTCCCGATGATCCCGGCGCCGTATTCGGCGAGCAGCTCCCGGTCCAGCCGGGGCTTGTAGTAGTAGCCCTCGAGGCTGGCCAGCGAGGCCAGCCGGAACAGGTTGTGCAGGCCCTCGGCCGACTCGGCCAGCAGGGTCATGTGGGTGTACATCTCACCCGGGTTGTCGGCCCCGACGGTGCCGCGGCCCACTGCGGCGCGGCGCCGCTCGAAGCGGCTCCCGGGCGCGAGGTAGGCCTCCATGCCGATGATGGGCTTGATCCCGGCCGCGGTCGCCTGGTTGTGGAAGTCGTAGGCGCCGAACACGTTGCCGTGGTCGGTCATCGCCAGGGCCGGCATGCCCATCCGCGCCGTCTCGGAGAGCAGGTCGCCGACCCGCGCCGCTCCGTCGAGCATGGAGTACTCGGTGTGTACGTGCAGGTGGGCGAACGAATCTCCTGCGGCTGACGGGCGGCCGGGCTGCGGCACGAGCGTCGATCTCCTTCTGGCGGCGGCGGGCGGTCGGACTCTCTTTCTACTACGCGGGTCTGTCAGTTCCGCGCAGCGGCTCGCGGGTCCCGCCCGGGTCGGGCGGCAGTGCCTTCGCGAACTCGTACTCGGCCGTGTCGGAGAGGTCGTGCAGGTGCCGCGACCGGCCGGTACGGCGGTAGCCGAGCCGCTCGTAGAGCCGGTGGGCGTCGAGGAACCGGGTGTCCGACCAGAGCTCCATACGGTGCGCACCGCCGGCGCGGGCGGCCTCCTCGACGATGCCGGTCAGCCGGGCGCCCAACCCGCCGCGGCGGGCCGCCGCGGCGACGTAGAGGTTCTTCAGCTCGCTGGTCTCCCCGTGCGGCTTGTGGCCGATGCAGGCCACGACGACGTCGTCGAGGGTCACCACCCACAGCCGCCCGCCCCAGCCGGCGTACGCGGTCGCGGGGGCCCGCAGCCAGGGCTCCTCCCCGTCGACGTCGAGGACGCACCCCGGGTACTCGGCGAAACAGGCGCCGAGCAGCCCGATCAGGGCGGCGGAGTCCCCGTCGACGGCAGGCCGGACGACGGGAAGGGGCTTGCGCATCCGCAGATGCTCGATGCCCGCCTCGCGGAACGGCTCCCCCTCCGGCCGGTACCCCGCCCGCCGGTAGAAGTCCTGGGCGTGCAGTTGGGCGTGCAGCTCGACGGCCGCCAGGCCCTGCCGTCCGGCCATCCGCTCCAGTTCGGCCAGCATGGCGGCCCCGACCCCCGCGCGCCGGTCCGGCTTCGCGACGGCCATCCGCCCGACGAGCGCGACCCCGTCGGACTCGAGCAGCCGACCGGTGCCGATGAGTGTCCCGTCCCGCACCGCGACCACGTGGGTCGCGTGGTCGTCGCGGCCGTCCTGTTCCAGGTCGGCCGGCACACCCTGGCCCCGGACGAAGACGTCGTGCCGCAACGCCCGGGCGGCGGCCAGATCACCGGGCCAGGCGGGACGGACGACGACCCCGGCCGGGGCGGCCCGGGTCACGACTGCTCCCGCACGGCGTCCAGCGCGGCCGCGAGGTCGGCCGGATAGGGGCTGTCGAACTCCACCCACCGGCCGTCGGTCGGGTGGGCGAAGCCGAGCCGGCGGGCGTGCAGCCACTGGCGGGACAGTCCCAGCCGGGCGGCGAGGGTCGGGTCCGCGCCGTAGGCGGTGTCCCCGACGCAGGGGTGGCGCACGGCGGCCATGTGCACCCGGATCTGGTGCGTGCGGCCGGTCTCCAGCCGGACGTCGAGCAGCGTCGCCGCCCGGAACGCCTCGATCGTGTCGTAGTGGGTCACGCTGGGCCGGCCGCCCGCAACGACCGCGAACCGCCAGTCCTGGCCGGGGTGCCGGTCGATCGGTGCGTCGATGGTTCCCCGGGTCGGGTCGGGATGGCCCTGGACCAGAGCGTGGTAGCCCTTGTCGACCGTCCGGTCACGGAACGCGTCCTTGAGCACCCGGTAGGCACGCTCGCTCTTGGCGAGCACCATCAGCCCGGTGGTGCCGGCGTCCAGGCGGTGGACGACGCCCTGCCGCTCGGCCGCGCCGCTCGTCGAGATGCGGTGCCCCATGGCGGCCACGGCCCCGACGACGGTCGGCCCGTCCCAGCCGGGGCTCGGATGCGCCGCGACACCCACGGGCTTGTCGACCACGGCGATGTCGTCGTCGGCGTAGATCACCCGCAGACCGGGCACCGGTTCGGGCCGGCTCGGCGGCGCCGTCTCCGGCACCGGCAGGCTCACCTCGAGCCACGCCCCGGCCGGGAGCCGGTCCGACCGGCGGGACGGGCGCCCGTCGACCGAGACCTGCCCCGCATCGACGAGGGCCGCGGCCCGGGTGCGGGAAAACCCGAACAGGCGGGCCAGCGCCGCGTCGGCGCGCAACCCGTCCAGGCCCTCGGGGACGGGAAGCCCGCGCTGCTGCGTCTCCGGACCACTCACGATCACCCATGGTGGCACGTCCGCCGGTGGGCGATCAGCGGCGGCGGGGCCCGGTGCGCCGTCCGCCGTCGATGTCGAAGCCGAACAGGACCAGCACGACCGCGCAGATGCCGCCGATGACGATCGCCGAGTCGGCGAGGTTGAAGATCGGCCAGACCCGCCCGTAGGGATCCAGCAAGCTGATCCAGTCGACGACCGCACCGCGCAGCGGGCCCGGCGCCCGCGCCAGACGGTCCACGAGGTTGCCGGCCGCCCCGCCCAGGACCAGCCCGAGGGCCACCGCCCAGCCGGTCGAGCGGAGCCGGGACGCGGCCCGGACGATGATCACGACCACGGCGGCGGCGATCACGGTGAAGATGATCGTCGCACCCGCGGCGAGGGAGAACGCCGCTCCGGTGTTGCGGGCCTCGACCAGGTAGACCAGCCCCCCGAGGACCCGTACCGGCGCGTGGTCGGCGAGCGTGGCGACCACCACGGCCTTGCTGATCGCGTCGAGAGCGAGCACGGTCGCGGCGATCACGAAGACCCACGGCGTCCGGCGCTGCGGAACCGGGCTCGGCTCCCCCGTCGGCCGTTCGGCCGGCCGCTCGTCGCTGTCGGTCACAGGCCCATTGTCCCGGGCGGGACCGGATGAGTCGTCCCGGGCGGGACCGGATGAGTCGTCCCGAGCGGGACCGGATGAGTCGTCCCGGGCGGGACCGGCCGGGTGCCGCGCGGACGCGGAGCCCGGCCGGTCGGCCGGCTCAGCGGCGCTCTTCACGCTGCTTGCACGTCACGCACAACGTCGCGCTCGGGAACGCCTGCAGCCGGGCCTTCGCGATCGGGTTGCCGCACGACTCACAGCGGCCGTAGGTGCCCGCGTCGATCCGGTCGATCGCCCGTTCGGTCTGCAGGAGCAGTTCGAACCGGTTGTTGGCGATCGACATCTCCTGTTCGCGCTCGAATGTCTTGGTGCCGGCATCCGCCTGGTCGTCGCCGGCCCCGTCGTTGGCCTGGGACTGCAGATCCTCGAGTTCGGCGATCGAGACGGTGTACTCCGCACGCAGCTCGTCGAGCTGGGTGGCGAGGTCCGAGCGCACCTCGACGAGCTCGGCCTCGGTCCAGGCGTCGCCGGCCGGCACCGGTGGCAACGGAAGCGACGTTGCCGCCTGTCCGGATCCGCCCGCCTTCTTCGCCGGCTTGACCGCCCGCGCCGGGCTCTTCCGGGCCGGACTCTTCTGGGCCGGACTCTTCTGGGCCGGACTCTTCTGGGCCGGACTCTTCTGCGGCCGGACTCTTCTGGGCCGGACTCTTCTCGCGGCCGGACTCTTCTGCGCCGGACTCTTCTGGGCGGACCTTCTGCCGGTCTCTGGGCCGGACTCTTCTTCGCGGCCGTCTTCTGAGCAGCCGTCTTCTGGGCCGGACCCTCTTCGCGGATGCGGACGTCTTCTGGGCGGCCGTCTTCGGGGCAGCCGTCTTCTGGGCGGCCGTCTTCTGGGCCTTCGTGACGGGCTTCTTCTTGGCCGGCGGTCGCTGCGTCGCGTTCCGGGGCGCCTTCTGGGCCGTCTTCTGGGCCGTCTTCTGGGCCGTCTTCTGGGCCGTCTTTGGGGCCGCCTTCTGGGCCGTCTTGGCGGCGGCCTTCTTCGTGGCGGGCCCCGTGCCCGCAGCCGCCCCCGACGCCCGGGACCCCCGGGACGCGGCGGCACGGCCCGGCGCGGCGACCCTCGTAGCGCCCCCCGGAGCCGGCCTGCGGGCCGGCGAACTACCAGTGTTCTTCGCCACGGTCGGGTGACACCGCCTTCACATCGCTCGGCAGGCACCGGTCGGTGCCTGCCGACAGCCGGAACGATCCCAAGTGACCGATCAGGATACGAGTCCGTGCCGAACGCGACAACGTGCCGCGCGGCCGACGGGCGGGACAACCGCCGTTGCGCGGCTCAACCGGGCATATCGGGATCACCCCGCTCGCCCCACCAGCGGGCGAGCCGGCCGGCCCGGCTGACCGCGCGCAGCCGGCGTTCGGTCTCCCGGCGCGCCGCCGAGGTCGCCACGATGAGCAGCGCGTCGCCGCGGGCCAGCCGGGTCTGCCCGTCCGGGACGAAGCTCGCGCCGGACCGCACGACCAGCGACAACGCCGCGCCCGGGGGCAGGCGGAGTTCGTCGACGTAGACGCCGTGCAGGCGCGAGCCGACCGGAACCTGCACCTGGAGCAGGTCGGCGTGGAGCTCCTCGAGAGGGGCGGCCTCGACGGTCACCTCCCGGGGGGCCGCCCGCTCGAGGACGTCGAGCTTCACCGCGACCCAGGGCAGGGAGGTGCCCTGGATCACCGTGAAGACGATGACCAGAACCACCACCGTGTTGAACAGGCGATCCGCGTGTGGTCGGCCGGCGCTGATCGGGATCGTGGCCAGCACGATGGGTACGGCGCCGCGCAGCGCGGCCCAGGACAGGAAGGCCTGCTCCCGCAGACCGAACCGGAACCAGACGGCGCTGAGGAAGACGGAGAGCGGGCGGGCGACCACCAGCAGGACCGCGCCCACCGCCAGGGCGGGCAGGATGGCCGGCGGAAGGCCATCCGGGCTGACGAGAAGTCCGAGCAGCACGAACAACCCGATCTGGGCCAGGGAACCGAGCCCTTCGGCGAACCCGAGGGTGGCCCGTCGGTGCGGCAGCTCGGAGTTGCCGAGCACCAGTCCGGCGAGGTAGACGGCCAGGAAGCCGGACGCGTGGGCCACCGAGGCAACGGCGTAGCCGAGGACGGCGAAGGTGACCGCGGCGAGCGGATAGAGCCCGGCCGACGGCAGCGCGCTGCGCCGCAGGACGACCGCTCCCGCGAACCCGACCGCCAGCCCGATGACGGCGCCGGCGAGCAACTCGTAGGCAATGAGCCCGGTGGTGGCCAGCACCGTCCGCCCGTGGGCCGCGGTCAGCAAGACGACCAGAATCACCGCCGGGGCGTCGTTGACCCCCGATTCCACCTCGAGGACGGCGGCCAACCGCCCGCGCAGCGGCAGCCGTCGCAGGGTGGCGAAGACGGCGGCGGCGTCGGTCGAGGAGACGATGGCCCCGAGCAGCAGGCCGTCCCGCACGTCGAAGCCGAGGATCACGACCGCCGCGCCGGCGGTGACGGCCACCGTGATCCCGAATCCGACGGTGGCGAGCACGACGCCGAGGGGCATGGCCGGGCGCACCGTCAGCCAGCGGGTCGACAGGCCACCCTCGGCGAGGATCAGGACCAGCGCGGACAGGCCCAGGGTGCGGGTCAGCGACGCGTCGTCGAACTGCACCCCCAGGCCGGACTCGCCGACGGCCAGGCCGAGCCCGAGGTAGATCAGCAGCGTCGGCAACCCGAAGCGGTCGGACACCCGCACCGCGAGGACGGCGACGAGCACCACCGCGGCGCCGAGCAGGACGGCCAGATCGACCGACCCGCTCATCGTGCAGACCGGTCCGCGTCAGCGCCTCGCTGAGGCGCGATCAGCTGCCGCTCATCCCCCGGCGGCACGGCGGCGGATGGCGTCGGCGAACGTCGCGTCGGGAGCGCACCGGGAGCAGGGCGTGAATCCGGCCTCGCGCGCTTCGAGCCGAGGGAGCGGCACGGCTTCCTTGCCGGACAGGTGCGGGCAGCCGGCGAGGTGGTAACGCGGCCGGCCGTCGACGACCATCACCTCGTCCTCGACGTCGACGACCCGCAGCGCGTCCGGGGCGGAGACGTCCTCCTCCAGCGGCTCGTCCGGGGGATCCGGGTAATCCGCCGCGTCCGATACGGCGCCGGCCGGTGGCTCGGCCGCCTCGACGTTGACCGGTTCGGACGCGGCGAACGGCGCCGTCGACGGTGGCGCCGTCGACGGCGGTGCGGCCGGAGGCTGGTGCGGGTCACCGCCCCCGCTCGCGGAACCGACCGACCTGGTGCCGGGGATCCGGACACGCCGGTAGAAGACCGACGCCGTCAGGGCAGCGGCCGCGACCACGCTCGCCCCGATCGAGGCCCACACCAGCTGGTGGTTGTCCTCGACCACGCCGGTCGCCAGCAGCGCCGCGGAGCCGAGCACCAGCAGCAGACTGATGATGATCACACGCGGCCCCGGTGTCCGGTTGCCGGGACCTCAGGAGCCCGGGCCGGTCTCGGTCCGGCCGCGGTCACCCGATCGACCGGTCGGACCTGCCGGGCGCGCCGCCGTCGGCCGAGTGCTGCCGGACACCCGAGCTGCGCGCCGGACCGCCGGCCGGCTCCAGCGTGTCCGACCCGCGCAGGTCCTGCAGCTGGGACTCGAAGTAGGTCGTGAGCCGGCTGCGGTACTCCCGCTCGAAAGTACGCAGGTGCTCGACCGCCTTCTCCAGCTCGCCCTTCTGGGTGCCCAGGCTGCCCATGACCTCCTGATGGCGCCGCTCGGCCTCGTCGGTCAGGGCGGCCGCCTTGTTCCGGGCGTCCCGTTCGATCGACTCGGCACGGGTGCGTGCCTCACCGCTGAGCCCGTCGGCCTTCGACCGGGCATCGGCGACCAGCCGCTGGGCCTCCGACCGCGCTGCACCGAGGGTTCGGTCGGCCTCGGCCTTGGCCTCGGCGACGTGCTTGTCGGCGGTCTCCTGGGCCAACGCGAGCATGCGGACGGCCTTGACCTGGTCGCCCTCGTTCGCGGCCGCGGCGGCTCCCGCCGCGGCAGCGGCAGCGGCCTGGCCGGTTCCCGACGCTCCGGTTGCGGGCTCCACGGGAGTGGCGGGCGGTTCCCCCTCGGCGGCCTGCGGCTGGTCGGCCTGGGGCCGGGCCTTGAGGTCGTTGTTCTCCTCGATCAGCCGGGAGAGCTCGGACTCAACGAGGTCGAGGAACTCGTCGACCTCGTCCTCGTCATAACCGCGCTTGCCGATCGGCGGCTTCTTGAACGCGACATTGTGCACGTCAGCGGGAGTTAGCGGCATGGGATCACCTCAGGAAGGGGACGTGGCCGGCGCAGGGACCGGCCACTGGTACGACTCGTCACGCGGCACGACTGCCTACCACGCCCAACAGGATGTAGACGACGAAAAACAGAACAATAAACCCCAGGTCGATGCTGATCCCGCCCAGCCGGAGCGGGGGGATCAGCCGGCGGAGGAGTTTCAGCGGTGGGTCTGTGGCCGAGTAGACCACCTCGAGGCCCGCCGCCACCAATCCACCCGGCCGCCAGTGCCGGGCCAGCTGCATGACCCATTCCACGACAAAACGCGCGACGAGCAGCAGAAGGAAGACGAGAAGAAGGAAATGGAGGACCTGCCAGAAGCTGCTCACCGAGATCAACTCTGGTTGAAAAAGCCACCCTCGGCGATGCGGGCCTTGTCCTCGGCGGTGACACGGACGTTCTGCGGCGACAGCAGGAAGACCTTGTTCGTCACACGCTCGATGCTGCCCCGCAGGCCGAAGATGAGCCCGGCGGCGAAGTCGACGAGACGCTTGGCGTCCGCGTCGTCCATCTCGGTGAGATTGATGATGACCGGTACCCCGTCACGGAAGTGCTCGCCGATCGTGCGCGCCTCGTTGTAGGTACGGGGGTGCAGCGTGGTGATCCGCGAGAGCGGAATGTCGTCGTAGCCGACATCGGTCACCGCGGGCGCCTCCTCCGACCAGGACCGCACCGCGCCGCGGTCGCTGCGGTCGCGGCGGGCGGCGACGGCACCGGACTCGTCGGCGTATTCGTCGTACTCGTCGTAGTCCGCCGCGTCACCCGGACGCTCGTCGTCCTCGACAAGCCCGAGGTAGATTCCCATCTTGCGCATGGCGCCGGCCATCGGGCGTCCTTCCTCGGTAGAGCTGTCCATCACCTTGGGCGAGGTTACCCGACGACGGGCGGCCTGCCTCCCAGCAACGCCGTCCCGACACGCACCTGCGTCGTGCCGTGGCGTACGGCGGCCTCCAGGTCGCCGCTCATCCCCGCGGACAGCGCCGTCGCCTGGGGATGCCCCGCCCGCAGCCGAGCGGCATGCCCGGCGAGTTCAGCGTACGCGAGGTCGGGATCGGCACCGAGCGGAGCAACGGCCATCAGCCCGGCCAGCCGAAGGTGCGGTGCTGCCTCCACCCGGTCGGCCAGGGCCGGGAGGTCCGCGGCGAGCGCTCCCCCACGCGCCGGATCGCCGTCCAGGCTGACCTGCAGGAGGACGTCGAGCGGCGCAACCCGATCAGCGACGACCCGGTCGGCGGCGGCCCGGTCGAGCGGGTCGACGAGCACGGCGCGGTCGAGACTGTCGACGCTGGCGGCATAGCCGGCGATCGACCGGATCTTGTTGCGTTGGATCCGTCCGATGAAGTGCCACCTGACCTCGGGGACGGCGGCGGCCTTGGGTGCCGCCTCCTGATCCCGGTTTTCCCCGACGTCGGTGATCCCGAGCGCGGCCAGCCGGCGTACGTCGTCGGCGCCGAAGGTCTTGGTCACCGCAACCAGCCCCACCTCGACCGGGTCGCGGCCGGCGGCGCGGGCCGCCCGCTCGATCCGGGCCCGGAGCCCGGTGAGGTTGGCCGCCAGCTCGCGGCTGCGCGGGTCGTCGTTCAACTGCGCCATGCGATCCCCGCCTGGCGCCCGGTGACGCCGTCCCGCCGGTAGCTGAACAGCGTCGGATCTTCCGCCGTGCACCGCGGATCGAGCACCACCCGGCCGACGCCGCACATCGTGAGCTGCCGCCCCAGCCCGGCCCGCAGGTCGAGCCCGGGGGTACCGGCCGCGGTGCGGCAGGCGCTTCCGGGAAGGGCACCCTCCACGTCGGCCTGCATCGCCTCGGGAACCTCGTAGCAGCGGCCGCAGATCGCCGGTCCCAGCAGCGCGTCGATCCGGTCCGGCCGCGCGCCGGTCGCCACCATCGCCTCGATCGCCCGCCGGGCGATGCCCAACCGGGCGCCCGGCCGGCCCGCGTGGATCGCCGCGACGACCCCGGCATCGGGGTCGGCGAGCAGCATCGGCACGCAGTCCGCGACCAGCACGACCAGCGCGAGGCCGCGGCTCGCGGTGACCACGCCGTCGGTCGCGGGCAGCGGGCCCTCCTGCGGCCCGTCGACCACCGCGACCGTCGCGCCGTGCACCTGCTCCATCCAGACGAGCCGATCGCCCGGCACACCGAGCTCGGCGCTCAGCCGAGCCCGGTTGCGGGTGACCGCGGCCGGGTCGTCGCCGACCCCCCGGCCGAGGTTGAACGTGTCGTACGGCGGCGCGCTCACGCCGCCCGCGCGGGTACTGACGACGCGGCGGACCGGCATCCCTACCGCGCGGTCAGGACTTGAGGAAGTCGGGGACGTCGAGCTCGTCCTCGAACTCGACCGGCCGACGGCCCGCCGGCCGGGTGCCGGTACCGGCAGGAACCGGTGCCGGGTTCGACGCCGGCGCCGGACGTGACGCCGGTGCCGGATGCGATGCCGGCGCCGGATGCGGAGCCGGTGCGGACGCCGTCGATCCTTGAGCCGGAGCCGGTTGCGGCGTCGGGGGGGCGTTGTCCGGGCGGCCCACCGACCCGGTCGCCGGTGCCGCGGCCGGCGCGGCGTTGTCCGGGCGGGCGCGGCGCGCGGGCTCGGCCTTCTTGTAGGTCGGCGCACCGCCGTCGAAGCCGGCCGCGATCACGGTGACCCGCACCTCGTCGCCGAGGGCGTCGTCGATCACGGCACCGAAGATGATGTTGGCGTCGGGATGCGCCGCATTGGCGACCAGCGATGCGGACTCGTTGATCTCGAACAGTCCGAGGTCGGAACCGCCGGAGATGGACAGCAGCACACCGTGCGCCCCGTCCATGCTGGCTTCGAGCAGCGGGCTGGCGACCGCCATCTCCGCCGCGGTGACGGCGCGGTTGTCGCCGCGCGCGTTGCCGATGCCCATCAGGGCCGATCCGGCACCGCTCATCACCGACTTGACGTCGGCGAAGTCGAGGTTGATCAGGCCAGGTGTCGTGATGAGATCGGTGATGCCCTGGACACCGGAGAGCAGCACCTGGTCGGCGCTCTTGAACGCGTCCATGACGCTGACGGACGCGTCGCTGATCTGCAGCAGCCGGTCGTTGGGGATCACGATCAGCGTGTCGCACTCGTTACGCAGGCCGTCGATGCCGTCCTCGGCGGCGGTCGCCCGCCGCTTGCCCTCGAAGGTGAACGGACGGGTCACGACGCCGATCGTGAGTGCGCCGAGCTTGCGGGCGATGCTGGCCACGACCGGCGCCCCGCCGGTCCCGGTGCCGCCGCCTTCGCCCGCGGTCACGAAGACCATGTCGGCGCCCTTGAGCACCTCCTCGATCTCCTCGCTGTGGTCCTCGGCGGCCTGCCGGCCCACGTCGGGGTCGGCGCCCGCACCGAGGCCCCGGGTCAGCTCCCGGCCCACGTCCAGCTTGACGTCGGCGTCGCTCATCAGCAGCGCCTGCGCGTCGGTGTTGATCGCGATGAACTCGACACCCTTGAGCCCGACCTCGATCATCCGGTTGACGGCGTTGACACCGCCACCGCCGATTCCGACGACCTTGATGATCGCGAGGTAGTTCTGCGGAGGGGTCATCCGACTGCCTTCCTGTTGCCGCGTCTGGGGCAGCGTGTCTGGGGTTCGATGGGCTGGACTCTCATCCTCAAGTAGACCCTTATAGTTATGTCAACCTGAGCGATAGGTCGGACAGTAAAGAGCACCTGCGGGCCGTTCAAGCACCACGCCGCGTGTCGCGGAAATATCGGGATCCGCGTGTCGCCCGCACCGTCCGGCGAGCGGCCGAACCGGCCCGCAACCGGCCCGCAACCCATGATCGTGATCGGTTTCGTACGGCGTGTCGCCCGCAAATCCGCTCGTGATCTTGCGGGATCGACGGTCAGTGGACGACGACGACCGGAGGGGTCGACACGTCGTACGTCGTCCCGGGCCGCTTGAGCAGTGCCAGCAGCGCACGCGCCTTGACCACCCCATCGGAAGTGCCGCCCCAGAGCGCGGTCCGGCTGTGGGTCAGGTTGAGGGTGACATGGGTGCGGTCGGTGGCCGACACGCTCGTCGTGATCGCCCGCAGCGCCACCGGTAGGTGAGCCGCGACGTCGACCGCCGCCCGCCGCGCCGCACGGGTCGCGTCCGCGGTCGCAAGTTGCGGGAGCCCGGTCGCATGGACGGCCGGGGCGAACCGCATTCCCGAGGCGTCCACCAGCCATTTCCGCCCGTCCTGGACGACGTAAGCCACGCCGACCCGTTCGTGGACGGCGATCACGAGCCCGGACGGCCAGTGCCGGCTCACCTCGACCCGAGCGACCCGGGGCAGTGCCGCCACCCGCTGCCGCACCGGCGCCGGATCGAACCGCGCCATCGGAACGCCGCTGGGCACCGCCGCCGCGGTGAGCACCTGGGCCCGGGTGAGTCGGGACAGGCCCGTCACCGTGACGGACCGGACGCTGAACACAGCGGTGAAGAAGACGACGTAGCACCCCGCGACCAGGACCAGCAGTAGCGCGCCGGCGATCACGAACCGACGGCGGGGCCCGCGCCGACCAGTCGCCTCGGGTCGGCCGATCTCCCGGGACGAGCGGTCGACCAGTGCCCTCATGTCGCCCGCCCGCCCAGCTCGGCGAGTACCTCCGGACCGACCATCGTGACGTCACCGGCGCCCATGGTGACGATCACGTCGCCCGGCCGGGCGGTCGCCGCCAGGGTGGGCGCGACCGCCGACCACGACGGCTCGAACCGCACCCGCTCGGCCGGCAGCGGTACGGCGGCCGCCACCGACGCACCGGTGACCCCCGGGATCGGGTCTTCCCGGGCGCCGTAGACCGCCATCACCACGACCTCGTCGGCCAGCCCGAGCGCGGCGCCGAGCTCCGCTCCGAAGGCCTGCGTGCGGCTGTAGAGGTGCGGCTGGAAGGCCACGACCAACCGGCCGGAGCCGGTCACCACCCGTGCGGCGCGCAGCTGTGCGGCGATCTTGGACGGGGCGTGGGCGTAGTCGTCGTAGACGCGGACGCCGCCGGCCATCCCCTTGAACTCGAACCGCCGGCGTACGCCGGTGTAGGCCGCGAGACCTGCCACGAGGGCGTCGAGCGGCAGCCCCAGCTGCCGGCCGGTGAGCAGCGCGGCGGCGGAGTTGAGCGCCATGTGCCGGCCCGCGACACCGATCCGGACCGCGACGGGCGCGGCGTCGTCGAGCACGGCGTCGTAGCTCGTCGCGTCGGGCATCACCGACACATCGACCAGCCGCAGGTCCGCGTCGTCGGCCTCGCCGTAGGTGCGCACGGTGAGCCCGCCGGCCCGGGCGGTGTCGGCCAGCCGCCGCCCGCCCGGGTCGTCCACGCAGACCGTCAGGAAGCCGGCGGGATCGATCCGATCCAGGAACTCCTCGAACGCCCGCACGTACGCCACCGGGGTGCCGTGCTGGTCGAGGTGGTCGACCTCGACGTTGGTGACCACGGCGGCAGCCGGTGAGAGCAGCAGGAAGGAGCCGTCGCTCTCGTCCGCCTCGGCGATGAACAGGTCCCCCGAGCCGTGGTGGGCGTTGGACCCGGACTCGTTGAGGTCGCCTCCGATCGCGAACGACGGATCGACGCCGCAGTGCTGCGCGGCGACGGTGAGCATCGAGGTGGTGGTCGTCTTGCCCGCCGTCCCGGCGACGGCCACGCCTCGCCTCCCGGCCATCACGGCGGCGAGCGCCGCGGCCCGGGGGATCACCAGCAGCTCACGCCGCCGGGCCTCGAGCAGCTCGGGGTTGTTCGGGCGTATCGCGGTGGAGACGACGACCGTGTCGGCCGTGCCGACGTTGGCCGCGCGGTGCCCCACATGGACCGTCGCCCCGAGGGCGCGCAGGGCCGCCAGGATCGTGGACTCCTTGGCGTCACTCCCGGACACCGTGTATCCGCGGGCCAGCATGATGCGGGCGATCCCGCTCATCCCCACCCCGCCGATCCCGACGAAGTGCACCGCCCCCAGGTCGGAACCGCCTGGATTCTCCGGGCCGGTCACCGGCCTGCCACCTCCACGACGAACCGCGCGAGCGCGACGTCAGCGTCGCGGTGGCCCAGTGCCGCCGCGGCTCGACCCATACTCGCAAGCCGCCCGGGATCGCGCAGGACCGGGATCAGCGCCGATTCGATCCAGCCCGGCGACAGGTCGGCGTCGTCCACGAGCAGGCCGCCGCCGGCCTGCACCACCGGGAGCGCGTTGAGCCGCTGCTCACCGTTGCCGATGGGCAGCGGGACATAGGCGGCCGGGAGGCCGACGGCGGTCAGCTCGGCGACGGTGTTCATGCCGGACCGGCACAGCACCATGTCGGCGGCGGCGTAGCCGAGGTCCATCGCGTCGAGGAAGGGCAGGACGACGTAGCGCGGGCGGCCGGCCGCGTCGTCGACCGACACGACGTTCTTCGGGCCGGCGACGTGCACGACCTGCACGCCTGCCTCGCGGAACGCCGCGGCAGCTCCCGCCGCGGCCAGGTTGAGCGACCGGGCCCCCTGCGAGCCGCCGGTGACGAGCAGTGTCGGCCGGTCCGGGTCGAGCCCGAAGTGGGCGCGGGCCTCGGCCCGCCGGGCCGGCCGGTCCAGGTTGCGGATCGCCGCGCGCAGCGGGAGCCCGACCACCCGGGCGTGCGGCAGCGCGATCGCCTCGGTGGCCACCGCGACGTGCGGCGTGAGCCGCGCGCCGATCCGGTTGCCGACGCCGGGTTTGATGTTGGCTTCGTGCACGATGAACGGCAGCCGGCGCCGACGGGCGGCGAGATAGGCGGGCAGCGCGACGTAGGAGCCGAACCCCACCAGCACGTCGGCCTTGGCCCGCTCCAGCACGTCGCCGGCGGCGCGCACCGCGGCGGTGACCCGGCCGGGGACGCGCAGCAGGTCGGGGGTGGGCTTGCGCGGCAGCGGTACCGACGGGATCAGTTCCAGGTCGTAGCCGTGGGCCGGGATCATCTCGACCTCCAGCCCGCGCGCGGTGCCGAGAGCGGTGATCCGCACGGCGGGGTCGTCCGCGACGAGGCGGTCGGCGAGGGCGAGCGCGGGCGAGATGTGTCCCGCCGTGCCTCCCCCGGCGAGTACGACGGACAGCGGGCCGCTCACCGGGTCCGGCGTCCTTCGGTTCCCGTCGCCGGCAGCACGGCTCCGGCCCGGGTGCTCCCCCGGCGCCGCGCCGCGGCCGGCTGCCGCTGCGGCCCGGCGGCGGCCCGGGCGGGCGCCGCCGCGCGACCCGCCGGCGCCGTGGTGCGGGCCGGGCGGTCGCGGTGGATGCGGGTGACCCCGGGGGTCTTGCCACGCGGTGCCGCCGGCGCGGGCAGCCAGAGCAGCCGGGCCGTGCGGCTGCGACCCTTCGCCCGCAGTGCCGCGGCGGCGGCCGGCTCGTGCCGGGCGAAGGAGGCCAGCATGCCCAGGGCGAAGAGGGTGACGATCAGCGAGGTGCCGCCGAAGGAGATCAACGGCAGCGGGATCCCGGTGACGGGGAGCAGGCCCGTGACGTAGCCGATGTTGATCAGGGCCTGCCCGACCAGCCACACCGTCACTGCGGCGCTGGCGAGCCGGATGAACGGATCCGTCGAGCGACGTGCGATCCGCAGGCCGGCGTAGGCGAGTACGGCGAACAGGGCGAGCACGAGCAGGCTCCCGACAAGTCCCAGCTCCTCCCCCACGATCGCGAAGATGTAGTCGGTGTGCGCGTTGGGGAGCAGGCCCCATTTGAACCGGCTCTGTCCCAGCCCGACGCCGAACCACCCACCGCTGGACAGCGAGTACAGGCCCTCGGCCGCCTGATAGCCCTTGTCGGTCTGGTCCTTGAAGGGGTTGAGAAAGCTGGTGAACCGGGTCATGCGGTAGGGCTCGATGAGGATCAGCACCACGACGGCACCGATGGCCGAACTCGCGAGCAGGACGAACAACCGACCCGGTGCACCGACTGTCCACAGTAGACCGAACAGCACGAGGACGACACATATCGTCGTCCCGAGGTCCGGCTCGAGCATGACGAGTGCGCAGGCGGCGACGGCCACCGGCACGAGGGGCACGAGCAGATGGCGCCACTGGTCGAGCAACTTCTGCTTGCGTACCAGGAGGTCTGCGCCCCACAGTGCGAGCGCCAACTTGGCCGGCTCGGACGGCTGCAGCTGCAGCGGACCGAGCTCGATCCACCGGCGTGAGCCGCTCACCAGGTTTCCGACGCCCGGCACGAGGACCGCCAGCAGAGCGACGAAGGACAGCAGCAGCGCCGGATAAGCCAGTCTCCGATAGGCCTTCGGGGACAGCCGCAGGCCCAGCCAGAAGATCGGGGCACCGATGCCCACCCACATCAGCTGCTTCTTGAAGACGTCGAACGCCGACCCCGTGGCGGCGTAGGAGTCCACACTGGACGCCGAGAGCACCATCACCAGTCCGATCACGGTCAACAGGCCGGTGATGACGAGGATCAGGTGCAGGGAGGTCAACGGCCGGTCGAGGAAGGTCAACCGGCTGCGGATGGTCGTCCGATCCGACCTGCCCGCCGTCATGGTGCCTCCAGGCGGCGGACCGCGGCGGCGAACGCCTCGCCACGGGCGGCGTAGTCGGCGAACATGTCCAGCGAGGCCGCGGCCGGGGCGAGCAACACCGTGTCGCCCGGCCGGGCGAGCAGGGCGGCTCTGGTCACGACCTCCGTCATCGCTCCATCGTCGTCTGCGCCGACCTCGACGACGGGGAGATCTGGCGCGTGTCGCGCGAATGCCTCGACGAACTGCCGGCGGTCCGCGCCGAGCACGACGACGGCGGTCAGTCGCGGGTGCACCGCCGCGACGAGATCGTCGACCGGCGCGCCCTTCAGCTGACCGCCGGCGATCCACACCACCCGGTCGTAGGCGGACAGCGACGCGGCAGCGGCGTGCGGGTTGGTCGCCTTGCTGTCGTCGACGTAGGCGGTTCCGCCGACCACCGCGACCTGCGTGTTGCGGTGCGCTCCGGGAACGAAGCCACGCAGGCCGTTGCGGACGTCGACCGCGGTCACGCCGTAGGCACGGGCCAGGCACGCGGCGGCCAGCGCGTTGGCCACGTTGTGCGGGCCGATCGGGCGCACGTCCGCAACCCCGGCGAGCACCACGCTCTGCTCGGTGCCGCGGTCGATCCCGAAGGCCCGGTCGACCAGCTCACCGGCGACGATCCCCACCTGCCCCGGGCCGGGCTCGCCGAGGGTGAAGCCGACGGCGTCGGGGAGCCCGGCGGCGAGCCGGAGCACCGACGGGTCGTCGGCATTCACCACGTTGGTCGCGTCGTGGCGCAGGATCCGCGCCTTGTCGGCCACGTAGGCCTCGAACGAGCCATGCCAGTCGACGTGGTCCGGGGCGAGGTTGAGCACCGCGGCGGCCCGCGGCCGCAGGGACGAACTCCAGTGCAGCTGGGCGCTGGACAGCTCGACGGCCAGGACGTCGTACGGCGGGTCGGCCAGGACGGCGTCGACCACCGGGAAGCCGACATTGCCGGTCGCGACCGCACGCAGGCCGGCGGCCCGCAGGATCGCCTCGAGCATGCCGACGGTGGTGGTCTTGCCGTTCGTCCCGGTCAGCGCGAGCCAGGGCGCGGCGTCGGCCGATCGCATCCGCCAGGCGAGCTCGACGTCCCCGATCACCTCGATGCCGGCGTCGGCGGCCGCACGCAGCATCGGGTGGTCCGGCCGCAGGCCCGGCGAGGTCACGACGAGCTTGGTTCCGTCGGGCGGCGCGGGCGGCTCCGGGAGTACGGCGATTCCGGCGGCCCCGAGCCGTCCGGTGGGGTCCGTGCCCCGCCGGTCGACGACGGTGACATCCGCCCCGGCCCGGGCCAGGGCAACGGCGGCCGCCGCCCCCGACACCCCCGCTCCGGCGACCAGCACCGGTGTCCCGACGTAGTCCGTCGGGCCGCTCATCCGGGCAACCCGTAGGAGATGAACTCGGCGTAGAAGAGCCCCATCCCGAAGGCCACGGCCAGTCCGGTGATGATCCAGAACCGCACGATGACCGTCATCTCCTGCCACCCGGCGAGCTCGAAGTGGTGGTGGATGGGCGCCATGTTGAACACCCGTCTTCGGGTCGCCTTGAACACCGCGACCTGCAGTGCCACGGACAGCGTCTCGACGACGAAGAGCCCGCCGAGGACGACGAGCAGCAGTTCGGTACGGGACAGCACGGCGATCCCGGCCAGCAGTCCGCCGAGCGCCAGCGAACCGGTGTCACCCATGATGATCCGGGCCGGGTAGGCGTTCCACCACAGGAAGCCGAAGCACGCACCCATCGCGGCCGCCGCGACCAGGGCGATGTCGAGCGGGTCGCGGACGACGTAACAGCCCGCCTTGGCGCCGACGACTCCGCAGGCGTTGCGGAACTGGTAGAAGCTGATGACGACGTAGGCACCGAGCACCATCACCGAGGAGCCAGCCGCCAGCCCGTCGAGTCCGTCGGTGAGGTTGACCGCGTTGGAGAAGCCGCTGATCAGCAGGACGGCGAACACGACGAAACCGACCGAGCCGAAGCTGATCACGGCGATGTCGCGGACGAACGAGAGATGCACCGAGGCCGGGGCGATATGGCCGTGGCTGTGGAACTGCAGGGCCAGGACGGCGAAGCTCACCGCCGCGAAGAGCTGGCCGACGAGTTTCGTCGTGGTGTTCAGGCCCAGGCTGCGCTGTTTGCGCACCTTGATGAAGTCGTCGAGGAACCCGACCAGGCCGAGCACGACCATGAGGTAGAGCACGAGCAGTCCCGACGCGGTGGGCCCGCGACCGGACTGGGTGGCGACGACGAGGTGCGACACGGTGTAGCCCAGGACCGTGCCGAGGATGATCACGGCGCCGCCCATGGTGGGCGTGCCGCGCTTGGCAAGGTGGGTCTGCGGGCCGTCGTCGCGGATCTCCTGGCCGAAGCCGCGGCGCCGGAAGAGCTTGATGGCACCCGGGGTGCACAGGATCGAGACCACGAGCGACACCAGAGCGGCGACGAGCACCGACTTCACCGACGCTCCTCCGCATCGCTCGGGCCCGCCTGGGCCGCGGCGGAATCGGCCATCGCCAGGGCGACGCGTTCGAGCCGGGCCGATCGCGAGGCCTTCACCAACACGACGTCACCCGGCCGCGACTCCCGGCCGAGCAGCGCGATGGCAGCGCCGACATCCGGCACGAGCACCGACTCCCCTCTCCACGATCCGTCCTGGACCGCCCCGTCGTGCATCGGCGCGGCCTCCGCGCCGACGACGAGCAGGCGCTCGATCCCGAGCCGTGCCACGAGCCGCCCGACCGTGTCGTGCGCGGCCGGCGCCTCCTCCCCGAGCTCGGCCATCGGACCGAGCACAGCCCACCCGCGGCGTCCCCGGGAGAGCGTGGCGAGTGTTTCCAACGCCACCCGCATCGACTCCGGGTTGGCGTTGTAGGCGTCGTTGACGATAGTCACCCCGTCGGGACGCTCGATCACCTCCATCCGCCAGTGACTCGCCGGACCGGTTTCGGCGAGCACCTCGGCGATCTCCGGCCAGCCGAGACCGAGCTCGCGGGCGACCGCGGCGGCGGCGAGACTGTTGGCGACCTGGTGCCGCCCGACGAGCGCCAGCCGGATGGCGACCCTGTCGTTCCCGCTGATCAGCTGGTAGCTCACCCGGCCGCCGGCATCGACCTGCACGTCGACGGCACGGAGGTCGGCCTGCGGCGACTCCCCGACGGTGACGACGCGCGCGGCGGTCCGGTCGCGCATGCCGGCGACGAGCGGATCGTCGGCGTTCAGGACGGCCACGCCACCCTTGCTCGCCTCGGGTAGTGCCTCGACGAGCTCGCCCTTGGCCTGCGCGATGGCCGCCCGGGACCCGAACTCGCCGAGGTGGGCGCTGCCGACGTTGAGCACGACGCCGATGCCGGGCCGGGCGATGCGGCAGAGCGCGGCGATGTGGCCGCGGCCGCGGGCGCTGTTCTCCAGCACCAGGAACCGGGTGTCCACAGTGGACCGGAGGACGGTGTAAGGGTGCCCGAGTTCGTTGTTGAACGACCCGGGTGGCGCGACGGTCGGGCCGAGACGCCGCAGCAGTGCGGCGACGACGTCCTTCGTCGTCGTCTTGCCGGCCGAGCCGGTGATGCCGACCACCGTCACTTCGGGGAGCCGGTCCAGGACGGTCTTCGCGAGCGCCGCGAGGGCCGCGAAGGGCTCGGTGACGAGGACGGTCGGGACGCCGACCGCCCGGGTCGCCAGCACGCCCACCGCGCCGCGTTCCACCGCCGTTGCGGCGAAGTCGTGGCCGTCCACGCGCTCTCCGGCGAGCGCGACGAACAGGCCGCCGGGGCCGATCTCGCGGGAGTCGAACTCGACGGATCCGGTGACTTCGACCTGGTCGTCGGGTACGTCGACGAGCGTCCCGCCGACCGCGTCGGCGATCTCGGCGAGGGTGAGCGCGATCATCGGGCGTCCGCCCGGATAGCGTCCCGGAGCACGCAGCGATCGTCGAAGGGCCGGATCTCGCCGGCGATCTCCTGGCCCTGCTCATGGCCCTTCCCGGCGACGACGACGGTGTCGCCGGGTCCGGCCTGCCGGACCGCCTCGGCGATCGCGTCGGCGCGCCCGGCGATGGTGAGCCAGTGCGCACCGGGAACCCGGCGTACGCCGTCCTCCATCGCGGCACGGATCGTCGCCGGATCCTCCGAGCGCGGGTTGTCGTCGGTCACGATCACCAGGTCGGCACCGCGCGCGGCCGCCTCCCCCATGAGCGGGCGCTTGCCGCGGTCGCGGTCGCCGCCGCAACCGAGCACGATGATCAACCGGCCGGTGGTCAGGGGACGCACCGCCTCGAGGATCGCGGCGACGGCGCCGGGTTTGTGGGCGTAGTCGACGAACGCCAGGTACGTCTGGCCGGCGTCCACCCGCTCCAGCCGGCCCGGAACGGTGACGTGCCGCAACCCCGGAGCCGCCCGGGCCGGGTCGACGCCGGCCGCGGCGACGGCGGCCAGTGCGAGCAGGGCGTTGGCGACGTTGAACGCTCCGGGCAGGTCCAGCGCGACGTCGACCCGGACTCCGCCGGGGCCCTCGGCGGTGAACGTGGTGCCCCGGCCGGCGGTCGACTGCACCTGCACGGCCCGCCAGGCGGCACCGGGATCCCCGCCGGGAGACGCCGTGACGGTCGTGTCCCGGACCAGACGCCGGCCCCACGGGTCGTCGGTGTTGACCACCTCGGCCGCGCACCGGCCGTCGAACAACCGCGCCTTGGCCGCGAAGTAGTCCTCCATGTCGGCATGGAAGTCGAGATGGTCTTGGCTGAGGTTGGTGAAGACGCCGACCGCGAACCGGGTGCCGTCCACCCGGCCGAGGGCCAGCGCGTGGCTGGAGACCTCCATCACCGCGGCGGTCACCCCGCGTTCGCGCATGGTGGCGAACAGCGCCTGCAGCTCGGGCGCCTCGGGGGTGGTGCGGATGCTCTTGACGACGTCGCCGCCGATCCGGGTCTCCACCGTCCCCAGGAGTCCGGTGGACTCCCCCGCGGCGCGAAGCCCCGCCTCGACGAGGTAGGCGGTGGTCGTCTTCCCGTTGGTCCCTGTGATCCCGATGAGGGCGATCGACTCCGCCGGGTCGTCGTAGATCCAGACGGCGACGGTGCCGAGAACCGCCCGCGGGTCGTCGACCACGAGGGTCGCGACACCGGCCGCCCGCGCCCGGTCGCGGCCGGCCGGGTCGGTGAGCACGGCGACCGCACCCCGGGCGACCGCCTCGGCGGCGAAGTCGGCTCCGTGCGCGCTGGCGCCGGCCCGGGCGACGTAGAGATCGCCGGGACGCACCGTCTGCGCGGCGTGCGCGACGCCGGTGAGTCGGACCGGCTCCGGCGACGTCGGGTCGACCCCGGTCCCGATCTCCGCCTCGACCCCCAGGAGGGCGGCAAGATCCGCAAGCAGGTGCGCCCGCGGATGTGCGGGCCGCGGCGGGTGGGACGCGGACACGACAGGCAAGGCTACCGGTCAGGGCGCGAACAGGGGCAGCTGTGCAGGTGCCGCCCCGGTCGGCGGTACGTCGCCCTGCTTCAGCGCGTAGCTCATCACCTCGTGGAACAGCGGCGCGGCCACGTCCCCACCGAGGTAGTCCGTCTGCGGGCTGTCGACCATGATCGACATGACGTAGCGGGGGTGATCTGCCGGGGCCATTCCGGCGAACGTCGACCAGTAGCCGCCGCCCTCGTAGCAGTTGCAGGCCGGGTTCGGCTTCTGTCCGGTTCCGGTCTTGCCGGCGGTGGTGTAGCCCGCGATCGCGGCCTTCGGTGCGGTGCCGCCGTCCTGGGTGACCATCTGCAGCATCTGTCGCAGCGTCCGTGCGGTCCGGGCACTGACGACCCGCACCGGCTTGCCCGGCACGGACTTCGTCACCGACCCGGTCGGCCCGATCACCTTTTCGACGACGTGCGGCGGGATCCGGACGCCGTCGTTGGCGATGGCCTGGTACATCCCGGCGAGCTGCAGGCTGGTCACCGCGACCCCCTGCCCGATCGGCAGGTTGCCGAACGTGCTGCCCGACCAGTCCTTCATCGGGGGGAGGATGCCGGCACTCTCGGCGGGCAGGGCAACCCCGGTGGTCGATCCCTCACCGAACTTCTTCGCATAGGAGTCCCAGACCTTCGGGCCGAGCTTGTTGGCGATCATCAGGGTGCCGACGTTGCTCGACTTGGCCAGGACTCCGGTCGCGGTCCAGCCGACCGGGTCGTGCACCCAGTCGTCGTGGATGGTGCGGTCGGCGACCTGGATGGTCCCGGGCACGGTCATCGGGGTTTTCGGCGTGATGAGACCGCGCTGGAGTGCCGCGGCGAAGGTGATCACCTTGTTGGCCGAGCCCGGCTCGAACACGCTTGAGACGTTGGGGTTGGACAGGTCCTGCGGGGTGCGGCCGGGGTCGGACGCGTCGTAGGTCGGGTCGGCGGCCATCGCCTTGATCGCACCGGTCTTGGCGTCGAGGATGGTGATCTGTCCGTCCTTGGCGCCGGTCGAGTGCACCGCCTGGTCGAGCGCCTTCTGGGCGACGTACTGCAGATCCTGCGAGATCGTCAGTTGCACGGTGGACCCGGGCACCGCCGGGTCGTCCTTGTGCACGCCGGAGGGGATGACCTCGCCGCCCGCGCCCTTCATCACGGTCAGCCGGCCCGGTGTGCCGGCGAGCTTGCCGTCCAGACTGCTTTCGATGCCGGCCTGTCCGTGCCCGTCGCGGTCGGTGAATCCGACGACGTTCGCGGCGATGTCGTGCGCCGGGTGCAGCCGTTGCGACTCGGGGAGCACATTGATCCCGGGCAGGGCGAGGTCCATGACCTTGGTCGCGGTCTGCGGAGTCTGCGACCGGGCGAGGTAGACAAACCGCCCCTTGTGGCTGAGCTTGTCCTGCAGATCGCCGACGCGCTGCTTCAGCAGCGGAGCCAGTGCCTGCGCCGTGAGCAGGGGCGACGTCACCTCGCTGGGGTCGGCGTAGATCGCTCGTGCGTCGACGCTGTAGGCGAGGACCCCGCCGTTCGCGTCGACGATGCGGCCGCGCTCGGGCTCCAGGTCGGTGGTCATCGTGCGCCGCTGCTCGGCGGCGGCCGCGAGACCGGTGCCGTCGAGCCCCTGCAACTGCACCAGCCGGCCACCGAGGATGAGCACCACGGTCGCGACGGCGGCGAACCCGACGGTGAGCCGGCGACGGCTGCTGCCGAGCCGGAGCGTGCGCCGGCGCCGGGCCGGCCGGCTCGTCCGGGTCGGCCGGCCGGTGCGGGTCGGCTGGCTCGTCCGGGCCGTCCGGCCCGTCCGGGCCGGTTGCGACGTCCGGGCGCCTGCCGCGCGACCCCGCGGCGGGGTGGCGGCCCGGGTTGTGCCGGCGCGCCCACCGGACGAGCGGGGACGGCGGGGCGGTTCCGGTGTCACCGATGGCCTCCACGGGTGGCGTGCGCGGTCGGGTGCGGGGCGCCGGCCGGGTGGGCGGGTGTGCCCGTCCCCCGGTGCGTCTGGTGCTGCTTCGGCTTCGGCGTGCTCGTGGCCGGCGGCGGGGGTGGGGGCGGGGGCTCGGTCGCCGGGGCCGGCGTGCCGAGCACCTTGGCCGAACCGCCCGGCAGGAGGACCAGGAAGGCGGGATCACCGCCGGGCACCATGCCGAGCCGGCGCGCCGCGCTCGACAGGGATTGCGGGGTGTCCAGCGCATCGACCTCCTGGGAGAGCTGCTGCTGCCGGAGGGTCAGCTCGTCGTTGCGCTGCTGCAGGGAGCTCTGCCGGAACGACGCGCCGGCGTTCGCCGTATTGATCAGGAGCACCAGCACGAGGCCGGCGACCAGCAGTGCGACGACGAGCACGGCGAACGGTTTGCGCGGTGCCCCCGAGGACGGAGGCAGCGCGCTCGCGAATGATCGGCGTCCCGCCACGGGAGGGGTGTCGGCGGACGGCCGGACGCGGGCCGACCGGGCGCCGGCCGCCGGGGTCTTCACGCCGCCTCGGCGATGCGCTCGGCGGCCCGCAGCCGGGCCGAGGCCGACCTCGGATTGACCGCGATCTCGGCCTCGTCGGGCCGCTCCGCGCCGCGGGTGAGCAGCCGCAGCGTCGGTCCGGCTTCCGGCAGCTCGACCGGCAACCCGGCGGGTGTGGTCCCCTTCGCGCGGGCGGAGAGGGCGCGTTTGACCAACCGGTCCTCGAGCGACTGGTAGCTCAGCACAACGATCCGCCCCTTCATCGACAGCGCCTCGATGGCCCCCGGAAGCGCGTCCCGGAGGGCGTCCAATTCGTGGTTGACCTCGATCCGCAGCGCCTGGAACGTGCGCTTCGCCGGATGCCCGCCGGTGCGGCGGGCCGCCGCCGGCACAGCGCTGCGCACCAGCTCGGCGAGGGCGGCGCTGCTCTGCAGCGGCGCACGGGTGCGTTCCCGGGCGATGGCCGCGGCGATCCGGCCGGCGAAGCGCTCCTCGCCGTACTCCTGGATCACCCGCCGGAGCCGGTCCACCGGATAGGTGTTGACGACCTCGGCGGCGGTGAGCGGGTCCTCGGGATCCATGCGCATGTCCAGTGGGGCGTCCTGGGCGTAGGCGAAGCCGCGGCGGGCGTCGTCCAGCTGCAGCGACGACACGCCCAGGTCGAAGAGGACGCCGTCGACCCGGGGCCGGCCGAGGTCGGCGAGTACCGCGGGCATCGCGTCGTAGACGGCGTGGACGAGGTGCACCCGGGTGCGGTACGGCGCGAGCCGGCTGCGGCTGCTCTCCAGCGCCTCGGGATCCCGATCAAGCCCGACCAGGACGAGCTGCGGATGACGGGCCAACAGTGCCTCGGCGTGCCCGCCGAGGCCGACGGTGGCGTCGACCACGACGGCCGGGCGTTCCCGGATCGCCGGCGCGAACAGCGCCAGTACCCGGTCGAGCAGCACCGGGACGTGGCGGTCCCCGGTCACAACCGGGCCCCGGCGGTGAGCAGGTCGACGATCAGCACGGTGCCCACGACGACGAGCACCACGAGGGCGAGGAGCAGCAGGCTGGAGCGCAGCTCCGCCCCGAGCGACGGAGCGGGCCGGGCTGCGGGAGACCGCGGCGGATCGGTGCTCGCCGTTCCCGGCCGGTGCAGCGTTCCGCGCCGGGCGGGAACGGCCTTCCGGTCGACCGTGGCCTTCCGGTCGACCGTGGCCTTCCCGGCGACGGTGACCCACCGGTCTGCGGTGCTGGCCTGCCCCATCCCGCTCCCCCCGTGGTGTTCCGGTGTGCTCAGATCGCGTACTGCTCGGGCCGAGTCGCTGACTGTCATTCGGGGCGCCTGCCCTGTGCGGAGAGATGAACGGCTCGTGGCTGTCGGGCGCGGGGCGGGTTCGGTGGGTGGATGGGGTCCGTCCTCGGGTCGTACGTCGGGGTCCCCGCCCGCCTGGTGACCTGGCACCGGGGAAGGTGCGCCAGGGGCTCCCGGCGGGGGGAGGCCTCGTCGTACGGGCTCGCTGGCCGCGGCGCGGGGCCGCGGGGTGGGTAGTCGGCAGGATGACGGGTCACAGCACGCCGGGCAGCACCTCCGTCTCGAGGTCGGCGAAGGTCTGCTCACGATCGGCGAGGTAGCGCTCCCAGCTGGCCGTGTCCCAGATCTCCACCCGGGTGTTGGCTCCGATCACGACGCAGTCCTTGGACAGGCCGGCGTACTCGCGCAGCCCGGCCGGGATCGTGATGCGGCCCTGCTTGTCCGGCACCTCGTCGGAGGCGCTGGCGAAGAAGACGCGGCCGTAGTCGCGCACCGCCCGCTGGGTCACCGGCGCCTGGGACAGCGCCTCGGTGACGCGGGCGAACTCCGGGACGGGGAAGACGAACAGGCAGCGTTCCTGACCCTTCGTCACCACGACCCCTTCCGCCAGTTCCTCCCGGAACTTCGCCGGCAGGAAGAGCCGGCCTTTGTCATCGAGCCGGGGGTGGTGGGTACCGAGAAACATCCCCACCTCCCGACGATGGAGTGGCCCTCCTCCACCGCGCACCACCCTACCCCACCTCCCCCCACAGTCAACGGATCCCGGGCCTATCCCGGGGGTCGGCGCGCCACCTCCGCCCCAGGCCGGACGTGGCCGCCACGCAGCCGCGGTCAGGTCAACAGCTGATCTCGTTTCAGGCCCGAGGGTCGCCACGACGCCCGCGGGCAGAGATACTCGATCGGGCCGGACGGACAGGCGGATCCGGTGGCGATTTGACAGACTGCGAGAAGCGGGTCCAGAGCAATGGCGATCGCGGGTACCGCGGGTGACGCGGAACCGCCAGTCCCGGCGCGACCGCTCGGGACGAGGAGGGCACACGGGTGGCGGTGCACAGTGCGGTGGACGATCCATCCCGCGGCGACGGCGACGATCCGGTCGATCGGGGCGACGGCGGTCAGTTCCGTCGCGGCAGCGACGATCGGTTCCGGCTGGACGGCGTAGGACCTGCGAGCCTCGCCGAGCTCGGCGAGGTCATCCACCGGGTCCGCGACAGTATCGAGCGCGTCATCGACGGCAAGCCCGAGGCGGTGCGGCTCGCCGTCGTGGTGATGCTCGCCGAGGGGCACCTGCTGATCGAGGACGTCCCCGGCGTCGGGAAGACCAAGCTGGCCAAGGCGTTGGCCCGGTCGATCGACTGCTCGGTACGCCGGGTGCAGTTCACCCCCGACCTGCTGCCCAGCGACGTCACCGGGGTCAGCGTCTACAACCAGGAGACCCGAGACTTCGAGTTCAAGCCGGGTGCGGTGTTCGCGCACCTCGTCGTCGGCGACGAGATCAACCGGGCCTCCCCGAAGACCCAGTCGGCGTTGTTGGAATGCATGGAGGAGCGCCAGGTCACCGTCGACGGGACGACGTACCTCCTCGAGAGCCCCTTCATGGTCATCGCCACGCAGAATCCGATCGAGATGGAGGGCACCTATCCGCTGCCGGAGGCGCAGCGCGACCGGTTCATGGCCCGCCTGTCGATGGGTTACCCGGACGCCGAGGCCGAGGTCGCCATGCTCGCCGACCACGCCGGCACCGATCCCCTCGCGGCGCTGTCGCCGGTCTCCGACGCCGCCGAGATCCGCAACCTGATCGAGGCGGTGCACGCCATCCACGTCTCGCCGGCCGTCCGCCGCTACGCCGTCGACCTGGTCAACGCGACCCGCAAGTCCCCGGACCTGCGGCTCGGCGGCTCGCCGCGCTCGACCCTGCAACTGCTCCGGGCGGCGAAGGCCAACAGCGCCCTGCAGGGACGTGACTACGTCCTCCCCGACGACATCCAGCAGCTGGCGATCCCGGTGCTCGCCCACCGGGTGATCCCCACCGCCGAGGCCCAGATCGCCCGCCGCACCGCGGACGGGATCGTCGCCGACCTGGTCCGACGGACCCCGGTACCGCTTCCCGGCGACCGGGGGCCCGGACGCACCGTGCATCGGACCGCGGGACACTCCTAATGTCGGCTTTCCGGGGGTTGACCACCCGAGGCCGATGCCTACTCGCCGCCGGACTCGCCGCCGTCGTATGCGCCCTGCTGCTCGGCGAGAAGGACCTGCTCCGGGTGGCGATCCTGCTCCTGGCGCTGCCGATCGCCTCGGTGGTCGTCGTCGCCCGGGCCCGCTTCCGGTTGGCCTGCGTCCGCAGCGTCAACCCCGAGCGCGTCGCGGTCGGTCAGACGACGCACGTGCGGCTGCGGCTGGAAAACGTCTCGCTGCTGACGACGTCGCTGTTGATGCTCGAGGACGAACTGCCGTTCAGCCTCGGCGGGCGACCGCGGTTCACCGCCGAACGGCTCGCCCCGCGCCAGCATCGGGTGGTCCGCTACCCGGTGCGCTCCGACCTGCGCGGGCGGTTCCGGATCGGCCCGCTCCGGCTGCGACTGACCGACCCGTTCGGCCTGGTCGAGCTGACCCGCAGCTTCAGCGCCGTCGACCGGCTGACCGTCGTTCCGGTCACGATCCCGCTCCCCGTCGTCCGCATCGGCGGCGTCTGGTCGACCGGAGGCGCGATCACCGCCCGCTCCGTAGCGTCCCGCGGCGAGGACGACGCGGCCACCCGCGAATACCGCCACGGCGACGACCTGCGCAAGGTGCACTGGCGCTCGACGGCCCGGGTCGGCAAGCTCATGGTCCGCCGTGAGGAGCAGCCGTGGCAGGCCCGGGCGAGCGTGCTGCTCGACACCCGCGGTGTGGCGCACCGCGGCGACGCGCCGGACTCGAGCTTCGAATGGGCCGTCACGGCGGCCGCGAGCATCGGCGTCCATCTCATCGGGCGCGGATTCGCCCTGCAGATGCTCACCGACGGCGGCATGCTCGACCGCGGCGCGGCCTCGGCCGACGCGCTGCTCGACCACTTCGCCGACATCCGTCCGTCGCGCGGGCGCAACCTCGACGACGCGTGCGAGGCGATCCGGGGGGCGGAGCGGGACGGGACGCTCGTGGCGATCCTGGGCTCAACCAACGCCGACCAGGCCCGGGTGCTCACCAATGCGCGGCCCAGCATCTCCTCCAACATCGTGATCCTGCTCGACCCGACCTCCTGGCTGACCCTGGGCTCCGAGGCGAGGACCCGCATCGACGCCGCACGGCGCGAGGCGATCGCCGTCTTCGCGCACGCCGGCTGGCACGTCATCGCCGCCGGCCGCGGGTCCTCGCTGCCCGACGTGTGGTCGCAGGTGGGCACCACGTCCTTTGCGGCTCCTGTGGTGGCGGGCTCGCGATGACCACCCCGACCCGGCTGACCCTCGCCGCCGGACTGGCCACGGTGCTCGGCGCGATTCCGCTCGCCGCCGGCTTCGCGACGCAGAACTGGCTGTGGTACGCCGCCGCCGCGGTGGCGGCAGTGGTCGGCCTGGGCATCCTGGCTCGCCGATTCCACCTCCCGGCCGCGGTCATCCCGGTGGTCCAGGTGCTCGGGCTGCTCGTCTACTACACGGTCGTCTTCGCCGGGGACAGCTCGTTCCTCGGCGTCGTGCCGACGCCGGGCACCTTCACCGAGCTGAATTCGACGCTCTCCGCGGCGATGCACGACATCCAGTTCCTCGCCGCACCGGTGCCGTCCCGGGTCGAGCTGATCGTGCTCACGGCGCTGTCCGTCGGTCTGGTCGCCATCGTCATCGACATCCTTGCCGTGACCCTCCGTCGGCCCGCCGTCGCCGGGCTCGCGCTGCTGGCCCTCTTCGCGGTGGCGACCTCCATCGGCGGCGGGGTGCTGTGGCTGGAGTTCCTGCTCGCCGGGCTCGGCTTCCTGCTGCTCCTGGCCGTCGAAGGCCGGGAACGGCTGGTGCGGTGGGGACGTCTCGTGATCGACGACGACGACGAATCCACCTCGGGTGACCCGCCGATCGCGGTCCGGGTCCCGCGGCACAGCTCGGCCGGGCGCATCGGCATGGTCGCCCTGGTGGCCGCGCTCCTCGTCCCGCCGTTCGTCCCTGGCTTCACCAGCAACATGTTGAGCAAGATCGGCCGCGGCGGTGGCGGATCGGGACCGGGCTCCGGTCAGACGGGGACCCAGATCGACCCGTTCGCCAGTCTGCAGGGACAGCTCTCCCAGGACTCGACGTTCCGGTTGATGAAGGTGTCGGCGAACGTCGACCAGCCCTACTATCTGCGCACCATCACGCTGGACCGCTACACCTCCAAAGGCTGGCAGATCGGGTCCGGCGACCGCGACTCGGTCGGCCTCGGGCCGCACCTCCCGCTGCCGGTCCAGGTCGACGCCCTGCGCGGCACCGACCAGACCCGGACGGTCAAGGCACGCATCACGATCGAGCGTTACGGCGACAACTACCTGCCGGTCTACTACGCGCCGCTGTCGGTCACCGGTGCCGGACCGGACTGGCACTACGAGAACGACCGCTCCGACATCCATACCGAGCACGGATCGACCCGCCCGGGGATGACCTACGCGGTGACCTCGATCGAGCCCGAGCCGTCCAAGGCGCTCCTGGAACGCGCGACCCAGCTCTCCATCGACAACCCCGTGCAACTGCAGTGGGGCGGGGCACCCGACGGGGTGCGTCCGGAGGTTCGCCGTACGACGGCCGATGTCATCGCGGCCGCGCGTTCGCCGTTCGACCGCGCCGTCGCGCTCTACCGCTACTTCACCGACGGCACCCACGGTTTCCAGTACAGCCTGCAGACCAAGAAGGGCCCGACCAGCGACCCGCTGCTGAACTTCCTCACCAACAAGCAGGGCTTCTGCGAGCAGTACGCCTCGGCGATGGCGGTCATGCTGCGGATCGCGGGCCTGCCCGCCCGCGTCGTGCTCGGCTACACCGCGGGCACCCACAACGCCGACGGCAGCTGGACCGTCACCAACCACGACGCGCACGCCTGGGTCGAGGCCTACTTCGACCGGGTCGGCTGGGTGCCGTTCGATCCCACCCCGCTGAGCGACGGTCGCAGCCAGACCGGCACCTACCTGCCCACGCCGCCCAACCAGATCCCGCCCGGCAGTGCCCGGGGCGGGACCTCCGGGGCCACGCCGGTCCCGGGACGGACCGCGCACGCTCCGGCCGGCGCGCTGTCCGGCAACCAGACCCCGGGTGCGGGTGGCACCGCGTCGACGGGTGGCGTCGCACCGGCCACGTTCGGACTGTGGCTGGGGATCGCCGCGGCGATCGGTCTGCTCGCGACCCCCGCCATCAGCAGGAGGTTCCGCCGACGGCGCCGGTTGCGGGTCGCGGCCGGACCGGATGCGGCTGCCGCGGCCGGCTCGGCGTGGGACGAGGTCGTCGCCGATTCGCTCGACTACGGGGTCCCGATCTCGGACGCGCATTCCCCGCGCACCGCCGCCGACCGGCTGATGGCAGAGCAGGACCTCCCCGAACCCGCGCTGGCCGGTCTGCGCCTGGTTGCGCTCGCCGAGGAGCGGGCGCGCTACGCCCGCACCGCCGGCGTCGACGGCGACCTGCCCGGGGCCGTGACCGCGGTACGCCGCGGATTCGCCGGCACGGTCGGATGGCGTCGCCGGACTCGGGCGGTGCTGGCGCCGCCGTCCGCCCTGCATGCGGCGTCCGATGCCGCCGAATCGGCCCGCCGCACGGCGGAGCGGGTCGCCCGGACCGTCATCGACCTACCGCACCGGATCGGGCCCGGACGGCTACGGGACGCCCAGCGCTGACCCCAGGGCCGCACAGGACCGGCCAGCACAGAATCGGGCAGCGCGGGAATCGGGCAGCGCGGGAATCGGGCGAGCAGAACCGGCGGCCGTCAGCGCTCGTCGAAGCGGCGGCGGAAGCGCTCTTCCATCCGCTGGACCATCGATCCGCGCTTGCGCGGCCGTTTGGCGCTCGACCGATCGGCGCTGCGACGGTCGGCGGTCGGGCGCTCGGTGGCCCGACGCTCGGTGGTGGGGCGCTCGGTGCCCCGGCGCTCCGCGCTCTGCTTGGAGTCGGCGACCCGCAGGTCGGGCTTGCCGGTGAGCCGCTTGTACTGCGACCAGCCATAGAGCGCCGAGCCGAGCATGATGCAGAACCCGAGCACGCCGAGCACAGGCACACCGGCAACCAGCCGGTTGAAGATCACTCCGGCGAGGAGGACTCCGAGCCCGACGACGAAGAGGGCCGCGGCGCGCCGGATCCGCCGCCGGGCCACGGTCCGCAGGTCGGTGGCGCGCACCGTGGACGCGAACTTCGGGTCCTCGGCATACAGTGCCTGCTCGATCTGCTCGAGCAGACGCTGCTCATGCTCCGAGAGCGGCACGGCGCTCCTCCCAGCAGTGCAGCCGCTGCGGGGGAACCTCGCGGCGGTCGTGACAACGGCAGGTCGACTTTCCGCCTACCACCTTTGAGGATACGAGTACAACGGCACGCGCGAAAGGCGGAGTCCCCGGATGACGTGCCGATATCACGACTCATCCCCTCCTCGCGGTGGTTCGTGGACCAGTGAGGCGGGTCGGACCGCGTCGGCACCGAACCGCCGGGCGGCCGCGTCGACGGCCCGGTCGGCATCCCGCCAGCCGGGGCCGCCCGCCCCCAGGGTCAGCTGCTCGGCCTCGGCCCCATCACCGCGGAGACCCTCGACCCGCACGCCGATCAGGCGGACCGGCGCCCCGGCCCGGTCGAGCGCATCGAAAAGTGCCCGGGCGACGGCATAGACCTCGTGCCCCACGTCGGTCGGGCGGTCGAGGGTGCGGGCGCGGGTCAGGGTGGTGAAGTCGGCCAGCCGCACCTTGACCGACACCGTGCGACCGCACTGCTGCGCCGCACGCAACCGGGCCGCCGTGTGGGCCGCCAGCCGGAGCAGTTCGCGGTGGATCCGCTCCGGGTCGGCGACATCGTCGTCGAACGTCCGCTCGGCGCCGATCGACTTCTCCGGCTCGTGCGGGACCACCTGACGGGGATCGTGCCCGTGCGCCAGGGCGGACAGGTGGGCGGCGCCGGCGACGCCGACCACCCCGCGCAGCCGGGCCGTAGAGGTGGCCGCGACGTCGCCGATCAGCCGTACCCCGATCCGGCGCAGTTGCTCCTCCGTGCGCTCGCCAACGCCCCACAGGGCGGCGACCGGCAACGGGTGCAGGAAGTCGGTCACCGCTGCGGCCGGGACCACGAGCAGGCCGTCCGGCTTGCACCGGGCGGAGGCGACCTTCGCGACGAACTTCGTCGGCGCGACGCCGACGGACGCGGTCAGGCCCTGCTCCCGGGCGATCCGGTCGCGGACCATCGCGCCGATCGCGGCCGGCGACCCGAGCCGGCGCCGGGCGCCGCCGACGTCGAGGAAGGCCTCGTCGAGAGACAGCGGCTCGACCAGCGGCGTGACCGCGCGGAAGACGTCCATCACGGCACGGGACACCTCGACGTAGGCCGCGATGTCCGGCGGCAGAACCACTCCGTGCGGGCACAGCCGCCGGGCCCGGGTCATCGGCATCGCGCTGCGTACGCCGTAGCGGCGCGCTTCGTAGCTCGCCGAACTGACCACGCCGCGCGGTCCCACTCCTCCGACGATGACCGGCCGGCCGGCGAGCTCAGGACGACGGCGTACCTCGACGCTCGCGTAGAACGCGTCCATGTCGATGTGCAGGATCGGGCACCCGGTGTCGTCGCCAGGCGGTCCCGGTGGCGGACCGGTGCGTGGCAGCTGCTGGCTGCGTCCCATGACCGGCCGGTGACCTCCTTCACCACACGGTGCCTGCACCACACGCCTTCACCACACGGTGCCTTATGCCGCGGACACTACCTTTTCCGGCGGCCCCCGCGACGGGCCAGCACGTGCACGTGGGCGGCGATGTCGCGGTAGGGCGGGAGGGCGCAGGCGGCAAGCTCGAGCCGGTGGAGTTCCTCCCCGGCCCCCGGGTGGCCTTCGGCGACCGATCCCGGCACGAGGTCGGCGAAGACCCGGATCCCGTGCACCTGCTCGACCGTGAGCTCGGCCACCTCGAGCAGCTCCGCGATCCGCTCGACGTCGAACCGGCGCCGCACCGCGTCGCCCTCCCCCCATCGGCCGTCCGGATCGGTGAGCGCCCGCTGGGCCTGGGCCGGCTGACCCGCAAGCGCGCGGGCCAGGACGGTCGCCGCCCGGTTGGCGACCACGAGGCTCAGCGCGCCACCGGGCCGCAGGGTCCGTGCGAGGGTGACCACTGCCGCGGCCGGGTCGTCGACGACCTCGAGCACGCTGTGGCAGAGCACCAGGTCGTGATCATCGGCGGGGACGACGTCGAGCAGGGTGTCGAGATCGCCCTGCACCGCCCGGACCCGGGTGTCGACGCCGGCGTCTCCGGCTCGCCGGCGCAGCGTGGCCAGCGCGTCGGCGCTCGCGTCGATGACTGTCACCGAGCAGCCGCGCTCGGCGAGCGGCACGGCGAGGACGCCGCTCCCGCCGCCCACGTCGAGGACCCGCTGGCCGCGTCCGTCGTCGCCGAGTTCGGCGCAGAGCACCGACCAGACGACGCCGGGCGGCGCCGTCGCTCTCATGCGGGACCGCCGCGCGAGGGACGGTCCCGTTCGGCTGCGTCTGCCGGCGCGGACGACCGGCCGGACATGGCCCGGGCCTCGGGGGCCTCGACGAGGCGGGCGGCGGCTGCGCGGCATCGATCCAGTGCGCGTCGGGCGTAGTCGGGCGACGCCCCGGCCAGCCCGCAGGTGGGACTGAGCGCGACCCGACCGGCGAGGTCCCCGGCCGGGAACCCGAGGCGCTGCCACAGCCGGCGGGCCGGGTCGGCAAAGGTTTCCGCGCCGGCGAGGTCGGCGTCCACGCCCGGCACCACTCCCAGCACCAGGAGCAGGCCGGCCTCGACCGCCACTCCGAGCGACTCGTCGTCGCGCTGCCGGAGCCGGCCGGCGTCGAGGGACACCCCCGCGACGCCCGCGGTCCGCAGCAGGTCGATCGGCGCGTCGGCCGCGCAGCAGTGCACGAGCACCGGCGCGTCGACGGCATCGACGAGCGCCGCCAGCACGGCCCGGGCGCGGCTCTCCTCGACCGCGTCGAGGGCGCCGTACCCGCTCGCGGTCGGCACCTTCCCGGCGAGAACCCGCGGCAACGACGGCTCGTCGAGCTGGACGACCGGGTGGGCGGCGGGCAGCCGGCGCCGCAGGTCGTCGAGCTGCCGGCGCAGCCCCTCGGCCAGCGACGCGGCCAGGTCCCGGACCGCGCCCGGGTCGGCCAGCGCCTTGTCGCCGCGGTGCAGTTCGACGGAGGACGCGAGGGTCCAGGGTCCGGCGGCCTGCACCTTCAGCACGCCGGCGAAGCCCTCGGCGACCTCCTCCAGGGCGTCGAGGTCGCGGGCGAGGAAGTCCCACGCCCGGCGGAGGTCCATCCCCGGGCGGGGCACCAGCCGCCACCCCGAGGGCTGCAGGTCTACGGCGAGGTCGACGAGCAGGCCGGCGGTACGGCCGATCATGTCGGCTCCGGGGCCGCGACCGGGCAACTCGGGCAGGTAGGGAAGGTCCGGGACCTCGCCGAGGACGACCCGGGCCGCCTCACGCGGGTCGGTGCCGGGCATCGACCCCAGGCCCGTCGCCGTGCCGGCAGGGACGTCGATCCGGCTCACCCGGACACCCTCTCGATGGTCGCCGAGCCGAGCACCACGTCGCCGTCGTAGAGCACCACGGCCTGGCCGGCGGCGATCCCCCGCTGCGGCGGGTCGAGGCGGACCGACAGCCGGGCGCCGTCGGGATCCAGCACGGCGTGGGCACGGGACACCTGGCCGTGCGCGCGCAGTTGCGCCGTGGCGTCGAACGCGGGACCGGGCGGGCGGCCGGCCGTCCATACCGGGTCGACGCCGACGACATCGGTCACCGACAGCCGATCGGCAGTCCCGACCGTCACGGTGTTGGCCACCGGCTCGATCGCCAGGACATACCGCGGCGCGCCGTCGGTGGCGGACCGGTCGAGGTGCAGGCCGCGGCGCTGGCCCACGGTGAAGCCGAACGCCCCGGCGTGAGCGCCGACGACCTCCCGGGTGTCCGCGTCGACCACGTCGCCGGGCCGCTCGCCGAGGCGCGAACGCAGGAATCCCCGGGTGTCGCCGTCGGCGATGAAACACACGTCGTGGCTGTCGGGCTTCTCCGCGACGGCCAGCCCCCGCTCGGCGGCCTCGGTGCGCACCTGCGCCTTGGTGGAGTCCCCCAGCGGGAACAGCGCGTGGGCGAGCTGCTCCTTCCGGCACACGGCAAGAACGTAGGACTGGTCCTTGGCCGGGTCGACGCTGCGCCGCAGCACGCCGTGCTCCAGCCGGGCGTGGTGGCCGGTCACCACGGCGTCGAACCCGAGCGCGAGCGCCCGGTCGAGCACGGCGGCGAACTTGATCCGCTCGTTGCATCGCAGACAGGGATTGGGGGTGCGCCCGGCGGCGTACTCCGCGACGAAGTCCTCGACGACGTCGGCGTGGAACCGCTCGGCAAGATCCCAGACGTAGAAGGGGATGCCGAGGACGTCGGCGGTCCGGCGGGCGTCGCGGGCGTCCTCCAGCGTGCAGCATCCGCGGGCGCCGGTACGCACCGACGCCGGCGCCCGGGACAGGGCCAGGTGGACCCCGGTCACGTCGTGGCCGGCGTCGACCGCGCGGGCGGCCGCGACGGCCGAATCGACCCCGCCGGACATCGCGGCGAGGACCTTCACCGGACCACTCACCGGGCGCTCCCGGCGAGCCGCGCCCGGCGGGCCCGGTCGACGGCCGGCCCGATCGCGGCCACGGCGGCGGCCACGTCGTCGGCGCTCGAGGTATGCCCGAGCGACATCCGCAGCGATCCCCGGGCCAGCTCCTCGCCCACCCCCATCGCGGCAAGCACATGGCTCGGGCGGGACACGCCGGCCGAGCAGGCCGAGCCGGTGGAGCATTCGACGCCCGCCGCATCGAGCAGCATCAGCAGGGAGTCGCCCTCGCAGCCGGGGAAGGCCAGGTGGGCGATCCCGGGCAGGCGCGACGCCTCCTCGGCGCTGACGACGACGTCGGGGACGGCACGGCGTACGCCGTCGACCAGCGCGTCGCGCAGCGCCGTCAACCGGTCCACGGCCGCCGCTCGTCCGGCGGCGGCGTCGATCACGGCCGCGGCGAGCCCGGCCACCCCGGCGACGTCGAGGGTTCCGGACCGCACGTCGCGCTCCTGTCCCCCGCCGTGCAGCACGGGTACGACGGTGGCGTCGCGCCGCAGAAGCAGCGCGCCCGCCCCGACCGGTCCGCCCAACTTGTGCCCGGTCAGGGTGAGCGCGTCGACGCCGCTCGCCGCGAAGTCGACGGGCAGGATCCCGGCGGCCTGGACGGCGTCGGTGTGGAAGGGCACGCCGTGGGCGTGCGCGACCGCGACGAGTTCGGCGATCGGCGCGACGGTGCCCACCTCGTTGTTGGCCCACATCGCGGTGACGAGCGCGGCCGAACCGGAGTGCTCGGCGAGCGCCGCCTCGAGGGTCGCGGGTGCGAGCAGGCCGTCCCGGTCGACCGGCAGCCACTCGAGCTCCGCACCCTGGGTCTGCGCCAGCCACAGCACGGTGTCGAGGACCGCGTGGTGCTCGGTGGCCCCGACCAGCAGCCGGCGCCGGGCCGGGTCCTCGGCCCGGCGAGCCCAGTAGAGTCCCTTCACCGCCAGGTTGTCGCCCTCGGTGCCGCCGGAGGTGAAGACCACGTCGACCGGCTGGGCGTGGTAGGTCGCCGCGAGCGCCTCCCGTGCCTCCTCGACCACCCGCCGCGCGGCCCGCCCGGAGGCGTGCAGCGACGAGGCGTTGCCGACCCGACCGAGCTGCGCACCCACCGCCGCAGCGGCGGCGGGGCGCATCGGTGTGGTGGCGGCGTGATCGAGGTAGGCCATCCGCATCAGGATAACGGCGGGGCCGGCGCGCTCAGCCGGCCCTCGTGCCCGCCGCCCGCCGGGTGACCACCCGTCCGGCGAGGACGGCGCCGGTGACGGCGACGAAGGCCATCGCGACGTCGATCGCGGCCACCGCCCCGCGCAGCGAGAGGGCCCCGTGCTCGGCGGCCGCGACGAGGACCCCGCCGAGGCCGATGCACACCGCGCTGGTCATGACGTCGCAGATCTGCAGCGCCGCGGAGTTCTGCCCGCGCTCGGCCGCCGGCGACATCTCGAGCAGCAGGATCGACAGTGACGGCATCACCAGGCCCATCCCGGTGCCACCCACCAGCCAGGTCGGATAACTGATCCAGCCCGGCAGGTGCGGCACCGTCAGCAGGGTCATGCCGAGCGCGGCGGTCGCGACGAAGGCGAAGCCGACCCGGATGATCAGGGAGCGCGCGACGTCGGGCCGCCGGCCCTGCCACCACGACCCCGCCGACCAGCCGAGCGCGCCGATCATCAACGGCAGCCCGGCGGCGGTCGCGCCGTAGTGGTGCAGGTCGGTCAGGGTCAGCGGGACGTAGGAATCGACGGCGAAGAACGCGCCGGCGACCATGCCGCGGAAGGCCACCACGGCCGGCAGGCCGCGCCGGACCCGCAGGGTGCCGGCCGGGAACAGCACCCGCAGGGCCGGCGCGAGCAGCGCCGCCCCGGCGACCAGCAGCGCGAGTGACCACCAGCGCAGGTGCTGGCCGGCGTACTGCATCACGGCGATCCCCGCGGCAGCGAGCACCGCGAACCGCCACCGGCCCATCCGGTCGGTCTCCGGGCCGAGCCGGTGCTCGGGCAGCCCGCGCAGTGCCGGCCGGATGAGGGCGAGACCGACCACGATGAACGGCGGGATGGTGAGGAAGACCAGCCGCCAGGTCAGGTGCTGGGTGAGTGCACCGGACACGACCGGCCCGATGAGGGACGGCAGCACCCAGGCCGCCGACAGTGCGGCGAACATCCGCGGCCGGAGCGTCTCGTCGTAGACCTCGGCGATCACGACGTAGACCGCGACGATTACCAGCCCGCTGCCCAGCCCCTGCACCGCGCGGCCGCCCACGAAGAGCGTCATCGTCGGCGCGAGTCCGGCGAGCAGCAGCCCCGCGGTGAAGATGACGAGGCCGGCGACCAGCGGCCGGGCCGGGCCGCGGCGGTCGGCCAGCTCGCCGCCGGTCACGATGCCGACGACGTTGCTGACCAGGAAGGCGGTGAACGGCCAGCCGTAGTAGGCCAGTCCGTGCAGCGCGGCGACCGCCCGGGGCATCGCCGTCGCGACCGCCATCGCCTCGAACGCGATGACGGTGACGACGAGGAGCAGCCCGATGGTCGTCGCGCGGTAGGCGGGCCGGATCAGCGCCGCGGTCGGCGGTGTGGCGTCGCGGGGGGTGCTCGTCGTCGTCACGAGTCCGACCGTACGGCGTCGCGGCGACATCCGGCTCGGTCGACGGGCCGGATGCCCTCCGCCGCAGGTCCTAGGACGACCGTGCGGAGATCTGCTCGATCAGCTGCGGGACGACGGAGAACAGGTCCCCCACGACGCCGAAGTCGGCCAGCTCGAAAATCGGCGCCTCGGGGTCCTTGTTGATCGCCACGATCGTCTTGGAGGTCTGCATCCCGGCCCGGTGCTGGATGGCGCCGGAGATCCCGACCGCGACGTAGAGCTGGGGGGAGACGGTGACACCGGTCTGCCCGACCTGGTTCTGGTGCGGGTACCAGCCGGCGTCGGTCGCCGCCCGGGAGGCACCGACGGCGCCACCGAGGAGGTCGGCCAGCTTCTCGACCAGGGCGAAGTTGTCGGCACCGCCCATCCCGCGTCCGCCGGACACGACGACGGAGGCCTCGGAGAGCTCCGGCCGGTCGCCGGCCTCCTCGATCTTGCGGTCGACGATGCGGGCCGACCGGGCCCGGTCGGACAGTGTCACCTCGACCGTCTCCTCGGTGGCCGGTCCGGTCTGCTGCTCGGCGGTGACGGCGTTGGGGCGGATCGCGAAAATCGGGGTACCGGTCGAGACCTTCGCCGACACCACGGTCGACCCGCCGAAGATCGACTGGGTGGCGACCCCGTCGGCGGTGAGGTCCACGACGTCGGAGAGGAAGCCGCTGCCGGTGCGGACCGCGAGCCGGCCGGCGATCTCCTTGCCCTCCCCGGTGGCCGCGACGAGGACCGCGGCCGGGTGCACCGATTCGACCAGGCCGGCGAGGACGTCGACCTTGGGCACGACGAGATAGGCGTCGACGTCCTCGGACTCGGCGACATAGACCTTCTGCGCACCGAACTCGGCCAGTTCCTGCGCGCAGGCCCCAGCCGACCCCGGGCCGCCGACGACGACCGCGGCCGGCTCGCCGAGCCGGCGGGCGGCGGTCAGCAACTCCGACGTCACCTTCTTGGGCGCCCCGTCGCCGTGCTCGACCAGAACCAGAACCTCTGCCATGACGGAAACCCCTCAGACGATCTTCGCGGCGGCGAGGAACTCGGCGAGCTTGACGCCGCCGTCGCCCTCGTCGGTGACGAGCTGACCCTTGGTCCGCGGCGGGCGCGGAGCGAATTCGACGACCTCGCTCGTCGCGCCCGCGGCGCCGACCTGCGCCGGGTCGAGGCCGAGGTCGGCGACGGTGACGGTCGTCAACTCCTTCTTCTTCGCCGCCATGATCCCCTTGAACGACGGGTATCGCGGTTCGTTGATCTTCTCGATGACGCTGACGACGACCGGCAGGTCGGCCTCCACCACCTCGTAGCCGGCGTCCAGCTGCCGTTCGATCCGCACCGTGCCCCCGTCGATCTGCACGTTCCGGGCCGCGGTGAGCTGCGGGACGCCGAGCCGTTCGGCGAGCATCGCACCCATGGCGCCGACGCGGGCATCGCTGGACTCGGTGCCGGCGATCACGATGTCGTAGTCCAGCGTGCGGATCGCCGTCGCCAGCGCGGCCGACGTACCGACCGCGCAGGAGCCCTGCAGGGCGTCGTCGCAGAGGTGGACGGCCTTGTCGGCGCCCATCGCCAGCGCCTTGCGGATGGTCTCCGCGGCCCGCGCCGGCCCCATGCAGACGACCGTGACCTCGCCGCCGTGGGCCTCCTTGAGCTTCAGCGCCTCCTCGACACCGTGCTCGTCCATCTCGTTGAAGACCGCGTCCGCGGCGTCCCGATCGACGTTCTTGTCGTCGGCGCGCAGCGTGCGCTCGGACCAGGTGTCGGGCACCTGCTTGACCAGTACGACGATGTCCATCGGTCGATCGTAGCTACCGACCGCATCCGGGCCGGTCGCGATGGCCCTGCGGTGTGAGGCTCGTCACGGACTCGTGGCACGGGCTAGCGTCGTTCGGCGAGCCCGCGGACGTAGGCGGCCTGACCGCCGTGCTGCAGGTCGTCGGACACGACGCTGACGAGGCGTACGGCCAGGGTGACCGGGGGGTCCCAGCGCTCGTCGACCACCCGGTCGAGATCGGCCGCCGTCAGACCCCGCAGGTAGTCGAGGGACCGCTGGTAGACGGCATCGTGGTAGGCGGTGAGCAGCTCCGCGGAGTCGATCCGCAGTGCGGCGACGTCCTGCGCGCTGTGACCGTATCCGGTCGCAGTCGGATCGAACGGCAGACCGAATCGCTCGACCCAGTCGCCGGTGGTCCACACCTGGTCGGACTGTGCCGCGTCGGCGATGTGGTCGTCCTGGACCCGGGTGAGATGCCAGACCAGCCACCCGATCGAGTTGGCCTCGGCGTCGGGCCGGTAGGTGAGGTGGTCGGCCGACAGGCCGTCCACCGCCTGGTGGACGACATCGTGGACCCGGCCGAACGCATCGACGAGCAGATCAACGGGAGTCATGGCCACTAGCCTACGACCCGTGTCCCTCCGACCCGTGCCGCTGACGCTGACCGGGGAACGAACGCTTCCCGGCATCACCGTCGAGAACTACTGGTTCCGTCGCCACGAGGCGGCGTACGACGTCGTGGCGCCCTGGTGCCGGGGTGCGGTCGTGCTCGAGGCGGGGTGCGGCGAGGGCTACGGGGCGGACCGGGTCGCCGGGACCGCGCATCGGGTGATCGGACTCGACTACGACGAGGCGGCCGCCGCCCATGTCGCCCGGACCTACCCGCGGGTCGACGCCGTACGGGCGAACCTCGCCCGGCTCCCCGTGCGACCCGAGGCCATCGACGTCGTCGTCTCCCTGCAGGTCATCGAGCACCTGTGGAATCAGGGCGAGTTCCTCGCCGATGCCGTCCGCGTACTCCGCCCGGCCGGGACGCTCGTGATCAGCACACCCAACCGGCTCACGTTCTCCCCGGCCGGCGCGACGGCCAACCCGTTCCACACCCGTGAACTCGCGCCGCCCGAGCTCGTCGGCCTGCTGCGCGCGGCGGGATGCACCGTCACCCGCCTGCTCGGGCTCCGCCACGGCCGGCGCCTGCGTCGGCTGGACCGCCGGCACGGCGGATCGTTCACGGCTGCCCAACTCGCCGGTCCGCCCGCGGCCTGGCACCCGCGCCTGTGCCGGGACGTCGCTTCGGTGCGCGCCGCCGACTTCACCGTGACCGACCGCGACGTCGACAGCAGCCTCGATCTGATCGCCATCGCCGTCGCCGACCCGCGGTGACAGGTTCCGTCGTTGGCGTTACCGGCACAGCGAACCGGAGCCGGACAGACCGGCACCCCCGGCCACGGGCGCTGACCGGAGGTGCCGGAGCGTGCGCTCAGACCGTCGAGAACCGGAACTTGGTCGTCGACGCGAACTGCTCTCCGGGACGGAGGACGGTCGACGGGTAGCTCGGCTCGTTCGGCGAGTCCGGGTAGTGCTGCGTCTCCAGGGTGAAACCGTCGCCCTGCCGGTAGGTCTTGCCGCTGGGACCGACGAGCGTGCCGTCGAGGAAGTTGCTGGTGTAGAACTGCACGCCCGGCTGGTCGGTCCGGCATTCCAGCATGCGGCCGGTGCTGGGCTCGTAGACCCGCGCGCAGAGCGTGAGCCCGTGGCCGTGTCCGCGGTTGAGCACCCAGTTGTGGTCGTATCCCTTGGCGAAGAGGATCTGCTGCACCGCGTCGTGGATCCCGGACCCGATCGTGCGCGGTTTCGTGAAGTCGAACGGCGTCCCGAACACCTTGACCAGCGGGCCCAGCGGGATCGAGGTCGAGTCGATGGGTGTGTAGCGGTCGGCGTTGATCCGGACGACGTGGTCGTAGATCTCCCCCGTCCCCTCACCGCGGAGATTGAAGTAGGCGTGGTTGGTGAGGTTGAGGATCGTCGGCGCATCGGTCGTCGCGGCGTATTCGATCGTCAGCTCGTCGTGGTGGTTGACGGTGTAGGTGACGACGGTGGTGAGGGTGCCGGGATAGCCCATCTCGCCGTCCGGGCTGACGTAGACGAACTTCACCCCGACGCCGTTTCCGTTCCACACCTCGGTGGCGTTCCACACCCGCTGGTCGAAGCCGGTCGTGCCACCGTGCAGCGAGTTGGGCGGGTTGTTGATGGGAAGGTGGTAGGTGGTGCCGTCAAGGGTGAATGTGCCGTCCTTGATCCGGTTGCCGTAACGCCCGATGGTCGCGCCGAAATACGGACGTCCGTCGACGACTTCGTAGTCCTCGAGGGTCGGGAACCCGAGCACGACATTGGCCCGCTTGCCGTGGCCGTCCGGGGCCCAGATCTTCTGCACGGTGGCGCCGAAGGTGATCATTTGAACTTCGAAGCCCCTGCCGTTCCCGAAGGAATAGCGGTCGACCGCGTCGCCGCCGGTCGTCGTCCCGAACGACTCCTTCTTTATCCACAGACCCTTGGCCATCCCGGCCGCCTTCGCCGCTGCCGAACCCGACGCGGCAGCGGTGCCACCTCCGATCACGGATGCCGCGACCGTTCCCACTCCGAGCGCGGCGGCGCCACGCAACACGTCCCGACGGGCGACGTTTTCGGCCATGTCCCACTCCCCTGGACTCGCAACGAAACGACCACTGACAAGGCGCAGACCTCTATGCCTTCCCGTGCAACACCGTGGACAAGGTAGCGCCGCCGCACCACAATGACCAGCACCGTGTGAAGCCCGCGAGCACCGCCTTCATGGGGATCGCGGAGATATCCCGGGGTCGATTGACGACAGCGCCTCGAAGGAATGCGCCGACGCGACAGGGATCTGGTTACGCGGCGCGACGACAATGGGTAAATGCATGGCGCTCCGTGTTATGCAAATGAGTTGGTGCACTGCCACCGAACCGTCCGGGACTTCGTCTCGGTCGCCGCTATACGTGGTGCGGAAATACGGCCGTGAAGCGTGTCATTCCTCGGCGACCAGATGGTCCTCCGGAAGGGTCGGCGGACTTCTTCCGCACCATCGGAAATCACCATTGCCATTCGATCGCGCGCCGACCTGACGCGCAGCAACGGTGAACTGCGCCGACGTGCGATGCAATGGCTCAGGACGGCAGCGCCGGCCACCGTCCGGTCGCTCGGAACGCCTCCAGTGCTCCGGCGTAGGGGGCGATGTCGATGCCGTGCTCGGCGAGCCACGCGTCCGAGTAGTAGGTATGGGCGTAGCGCTCGCCGCCGTCGCAGAGCAGGGTGACGATGCTGCCGGTCCGGCCGGCGGCGCGCATCTCACCCACCAACCGCAGCGCCTCCCACAGGCTGGTCCCCGTCGAGCCGCCGGCCCGCCTCCCGGTCACGTCGGCAAGGTGTCGCATCGCCGCGAACGACGCCGCGTCGGGCACACGGACCATCCGGTCGATGACCTGACCGACGAAGCTGGACTCGACCCGGGGTCGGCCGATCCCCTCGATCCGAGAGCTGCTCGAAACGGTCCAGCCGGCATCGTCGTTCGCCCAGCCGTCGAAGAATGCCGAGTGCTCCGGATCGACCACACACAACCGGCTCGCGAATCGCCGGTAGCGCAGGTAACGCCCGATGGTGGCGCTGGTGCCACCGGTTCCGGCACCGACGACGACCCAGGCCGGGATCGGGTGCCGCTCCGCGGCCATCTGCTCGAAGATCGACTCGGCGATGTTGTTGTTCCCCCGCCAGTCGGTGGCCCGCTCGGCGAAGGTGAACTGGTCCATGAAATGGCCGCCCGTCTCGGCGGCGAGTCGTCGGGATTCGTCGTAGACCGTCGACGGGTCGTCGACGAGGTGGCACCGACCGCCCCGGAACTCGATCAGGTCGATCTTTTCCGGACTGGTCGAGGCCGGCATGACCGCGATGAACGGGAGACCGAGCATCCCGGCGAAATACGCCTCGGAGACCGCCGTCGAGCCGCTCGACGCCTCCACGACGGTGCTTCCCTCGCCGATCCAGCCGTTGCAGAGCGCATAGAGGAACAGGGACCGGGCCAACCGGTGCTTGAGGCTGCCGGTCGGGTGGGTCGACTCGTCCTTGAGGTAGAGGTCGATGCCCCAGCCCGCCGGTAACGGGAAGACCATCAGGTGGGTGTCGGCCGACCGGTTGGCGTCGGCCTCGACCTTGGCGATCGCCTCGCTCACCCAGTCGCGGTCGCCCGGCCGGGACCGGTCCAGCACGACCTCGACGTCGGCCCGGTCGGTGACATGTGCGGGCTGACGGACGGTCACGGTGCCGAGGCTATCCGCTGGTGGCGGACCCCCGTGGCGGGTCCGAACCATCCGGCGGCGGGGCGGGCACCGCCGCGGAACCGGCCCGGGCCGGGTGCGGGCGCTCGACCGGGGCGGGAATCCTGCTGCGGACCGGGCGCGCCGGCGCCCCCGCCGCGACGGAGTAGTCCGGAAGTTCTCCCCGCACGACGCTGTGCGCGGCGAGCACACAGCCGCGACCGACCCGGCTGCCGCGCAGGATCGTCACCCGGGTCCCGATCCACACGTCCGGGCCGACGCGGACGGGAGCCTTGACGATCCCCTGGTCCTTGATCGGGACGGTGAGGTCAGAGAAGGCGTGGTCGAAATCGCAGACGTACACCCAGTCGGCGACGAGCGTCGCCGCCCCGAACTCGAGGTCGAGGTAGCAGTTGAGCGTGTTGTGCCGCCCGAGGACGGACTTCTCGCCGATCCGCAGGGTGCCCTCGTGACACCGGATCGCCGTCCCGTCACCGATGTGCACCCACCGGCCGAGAATGAGCCGGCCGTGTCCGCGTCGGGCGTAGAGCTCGACGCCGCGGCCGAGGAAGACCATCCCCTCGGTGACGACGTGCGGATGGCGGAGCTTCAGCACGAAGAACCGCCAGTAGCGGACGAGGTACCACCAGGTCCATGCCCGGTGCCGGAGCACCCAGCGCAGTGACGACCAGCGCAGGATCGACACCTGCCGCGGATCGGACCGGGTGCCGTAGCGGCCGAATGCGGTGCGCGCCAGGACGCCCCCCTGCGCGGACGATTCCGGACCCTCGGGCGGAGATGACGAACCCGCCGGGTCGCGACCGTGGTCGCGACCCGGCGGGCCGGTGCTGCTGAGCGTGAAGTCCGTCGCTCAGGCGCCGCGGACGTTCTCCGCCTGCGGGCCCTTCTGGCCCTGCGTGACGTCGAACTCGACGCGCTGCCCCTCGTCGAGGCTGCGGTAGCCGTCGGCTGCAATCGCCGAATAGTGCACGAAGACGTCAGCGCCGCCCCCGTCAACCGCGATGAAGCCGAAGCCCTTCTCGGCGTTGAACCACTTGACCGTGCCTTGTGCCATGCCGTGCTCTCCCCTGGGGATGATGCGACGCCCGCACCTCGCGGACGTCGAGTCGCTGCGGTGCCCGCCCGTAGTGGCGGTCAATCCCGCGCCGCAGTCCCGCAGCGTGATCACACGATTGAGGAACGTCGAACGACTACCGGGGACGTTAGCACGTCGTCGCCCAATTAGCACCTTTATGGGCGCGTCCGACTACGGCCGAATGCCGGTTACCAAAGCATTATAAAAGAGACTTTGGGGGATGACCCGGGCAAGAAATCGCCGGTCGACGGCCGACAACCGCTGCCAGGCGCGATACGTGAACATCGCCCAGGACGTCCCCAGCCGGTCCCGGGGCACGGCGTACTCGAAGGTCCGGGCGGGCCATCCGAACCACGCCGCGGTGAGCTCTTCGGTGGCCACCTCGACGTCGACGGCACCGGCCGCGAGTGCCATTCGGCGCAGCCGCTGCGGGGCGAAGGTGTGCAGGTCGACGACCGCCTCGAGGGCGGCCGCCCGCGACGACTCGTCCAGCTCCTGCTGCGGTCGGCGCCACGCCGCCAGCCCCGGCAGCCTGGTGATCCGGGTCGTCGCCGACCAGGTCAGATGGGACAGGCGGCGGGCGACGGCGTCGCCGTACCGGGTCGGCTCGCCGGCGAAGAGGAACCGGCCGCCCGGACGGAGCACGCGCAGCACCTCACGCAGGCATTGCTCGACGTCCGGGATGTGGTGCAGGACCGCGTGGCCGACGACGAGGTCGAAGGTCTGGTCCGGATAGGGGATCGATTCGGCGTCGGCGACCCGACCCTCGATGTCGAACCCCAATGCCCGTCCGTTGCGCCGGGCGGTCTCGACCATCTTCGGGCTGATGTCGGTGACGTGGCCCTCCCCCACGACGCCGGCCTGCTTGAGGTTGAGCAGGAAGAAGCCGGTGCCGCAGCCGACCTCGAGAACCTCGGGATAGGGCCAGCCCGACGTGCCGGCGAGAGTGGTGAACCGGTCGCGCGCGTAGTCGATGCACCGCTCGTCGTAGGAGATCGACCACTTCTCGTCGTAGGTCTGCGCTTCCCAGTCGTGGTAGAGGACGTTGGCGAGCTTCGGATCGGCGTACGCCGCCGCGACCTCCTCGGGAGTCGCGGCCATCACCGGCCCACGAACTCGGCCTTGCCGGGGCCGTTCTCGACGAACGACCGCATCCCGATCGCCCGGTCCTCCGTGGCGAACAGCCCGGCGAACAGGTAACTCTCCAGCCGCAGGCCGGAGGCGAGGTCGGTGTCGAGGCCTCCGTCGATCGCGGCCTTCGCCGCCCGCAACGCCTGGGCCGGGCCGGCGGCGTAACGGCGGGCCATCGCGACCGCCGCGTCGTAGACGTCCGCGTCGGGCACCACCCGGTCGGCCAGACCGATCGATGCCGCCTCCGCCGCGCCGACGAACCGGCCGGTGAACACCAGATCCTTGGCCCGGGCCGGACCGATCAGCCGGGCCAGGCGCTGGGTCCCCCCGGCACCCGGGATGACCCCGAGCAGGATCTCCGGCTGGCCGAGCCGGGCCCCTTCGCCGCAGACACGGAAGTCGGCGGTGAGCGCGAGCTCGCACCCGCCGCCGAGCGCGTAGCCGGTGACCGCGGCCACGACGGGTTTGGGAATCCGGGCCACCGCGTCGAAGGCGCTGGACAGCGCGCCGGCGCGCTCCGCCATCTCGGAGTAGGTCATCTCGACCATCTCCTTGATGTCCGCCCCGGCGGCGAAGACGTCGGGGCCGCCGTAGACGACGACCGCCCGCACGTCGGTGCGCCCGGCGGCCTCGGTGGCGGCGGCGCGGATCTCCTCCTGCACCGCGATGTCGAGGGCGTTCATCGGCGGCCGGTCCAGCCGGATCGTGCCGACACCGTCCTCGACCTGCAGCGTGACGAACTCCGACACGGTCACTCCTCCCGGCGGTTGGCGCGAGCCTACCGGCCGGTAGCCGGGAGACTTGCGGCGTCGGCCCGCGAGGACGCCCGGGCGAAGAACCGGCCGCCGACCCGGTCCAGCGCCAGTGGCAGGCCGAAGGTCTTGGACAGGTTGTCCGCCGTGATCACCTCGTCGAGCAGTCCCTGGGCGATGATCCCGCCCTCACGCATCAGCATGGCGTGGGTGAAGCCCGGCGGGATCTCCTCGACGTGATGGGTGACCAGGACCATGGCCGGTGCGTCAGGGTCCTCGGCCAGAGTGGTGAGTCGGCTCACCAGGTCCTCCCGACCGCCGAGGTCGAGGCCGGCCGCGGGCTCGTCGAGCAACATCAGCTCCGGGTCGGTCATCAGGGCACGGGCGATCTGCACCCGCTTGCGCTCGCCTTCGGACAGGGTCCCGAAGAGCCGGGCGGAGAGGTGCTCGGCACCCACCTGGCCGAGCAGCCGGGCGGCCCGGGCATGGTCGGCCCGGTCATAGTCCTCCCGCCACCGCCCGAGCACCGCATAGCCGGCGCTGACGACGAGGTCGTCGACGCGCTCGCCCGGCGGAAACCGCTGCCCGAGCGCCGCGCTGGTGAGCCCGATCCGGGGGCGGAGCTCGAACACATCGACCCGGCCGAGCCGTTCCCCGAGCAGATGCACCGTCCCGGTGGTGGGATGCAGCTGTGCGGCGGCGAGCTGGAGCAGCGTGGTCTTGCCGGCGCCGTTCGCGCCGAGAACGACCCAGCGCTCGTCCAACTCCATCGACCAGCTGAGGTCATGGACGAGATGGGTCTCACCCCGGCGTACGCCGACCCGGTCGAATGCCACCACGACGTCGTCGGGCACCCCCGACCGCTCCTCCTCGTCCACGACAACCATCCAACAGCACCGCCGTTTCCGGGCGACGGCTAGGTTGTCTCCGGTGACGACCGCGCGCGACGTCCCGTGGCCGGGGCGCCCCACCCCGCTCGGGGCGACCTATGACGGGGCGGGCACCAACTTCGCGCTGTGGAGCGGTGGCGCGCTCGGCGTCGACCTCTGCCTGTTCGACGAGGCCGGGGTCGAGACGCGCGTGGAGCTGGAGGAGTCGACGTACCACGTCTGGCACGGCTACCTGCCGAAGGTCGGTCCGGGCCAGCGCTACGGCTTCCGCGTGCACGGGCCCTACGACCCGGCCCGCGGGCTGCGCTACAACCCGGCGAAGCTCCTGCTCGACCCCTACGCCCGGGCCATCGACGGGGAATTCGTCCCCGATGACTCCGTCCGCGGCTACGCGGGCGATCCGCGGTCGGGCCCGCCCGACCTGCGCGACTCCGCCCCGCACGTGCCCCGGTCGGTCGTGGTCGCCCGCCGGGACCGGCGGGGCACCTGGAACCGGCCGGCCGTACCGTGGGAGGACACGGTCATCTACGAGATGCACGTCCGCGGCTTCACCAAGGCGCACCCGGAGGTTCCGGAACGCCAACGCGGGACGTTCGCCGGTCTGGCCCACCCGGCCGTGGTGGACCATCTCACCGGCCTGGGCGTGACGGCGGTCGAGCTGCAGCCGGTGCACCACTTCGTGACCGAGCCGTCGGTCACCGCCCGCGGTCTGACCAACTACTGGGGCTACAACACGATCGGGTTCTTCGCACCGCACGCCGCCTACTCCTCGTCCGGTTCGGCCGGCGAGCAGGTCACGGAGTTCCGGTCGATGGTGCGTACGCTGCACGCCGCCGGAATCGAAGTGATCCTCGACGTCGTCTACAACCACACGGCCGAAGGCGACGAGTCCGGGCCGACCCTGTCCTTCCGCGGAATCGACAACGTCGGCTACTACCGCCTCCTGCACGGCGACCGCAGCAGATACGCCGACTACACCGGCTGCGGCAACACGCTCGACGTCCGCCATCCCTACGTCCTGCAGATGCTGATGGACTCCCTGCGTTACTGGGTCACCGAGATGGGTGTCGACGGTTTCCGTTTCGATCTCGCGTCGGCGCTGGCCCGCTCGATGCACGACGTCGACAAGCTCTCGGCGTTCTTCGACGTCGTGCACCAGGATCCGGTGGTCTCGGCGGCGAAGCTGATCGCCGAGCCCTGGGACATCGGCGAAGGCGGCTACCAGGTCGGGGAGTTCCCGCCGCTGTGGACGGAATGGAACGGCCGCTACCGCGACACCGTGCGTCGTTTCTGGACCGGAAGCCCCCACGCCGTCGGCGATCTCGGCTACCGGCTGACCGGCTCGTCCGACCTCTACGCCGACGACGGCCGCCGGCCGTTCGCGTCGGTCAACTTCGTCACCTGCCACGACGGATTCACCATGCGCGACCTGACGACGTATGCGCACAAGCACAACGAACCCAACGGCGAGGACAACCGCGACGGTACCGACGACAACCACGCGTGGAACTGCGGCGTCGAGGGCGAGACCGACGATCCCGAGGTGAACCGGCTGCGCCGCCGGCAGACGCGCAATCTCCTGGCGACGGTGCTGCTGTCCACCGGCGTGCCGATGCTGCTGGCCGGCGACGAATACCGGCACACCCAGGTCGGCAACAACAACGCCTACTGCCTCGACTCGCCGGTCAACTGGCTGGACTGGTTCCCCGACGACGACGCGCGGCGCCTCGCCGCGTTCGTGGCCGAACTGACCGCGCTGCGACGTCGGTCCCCGGTGCTGCGCCAGCGGCGCTTCCTGGGCGGTCACCCGATCGCCGACGGCGACGGTCGCCGCGATCTCGCCTGGTTCCGGGTGGACGGGGCGGAGATGACGACCGCGGACTGGATGTCCGGCACGACCACCACGCTCGGCATGTACCTCGACGGGCACGGCATCCGGCAACGCGGACCGCGCGGCGAGACGGTGGTCGACGAGAGCTATCTGCTCGTCATGCACGCCGGCGCCGGACCGACCGCGATCACGCTCCCGGGCCTGCCCTGGGCATCGTCGTACGACGTCGTCGTCGACACCGTCCGGGAGGCCGGGACCCCGGCGTCGCCGGCCACAATGGAACCCGGTACCCCGACGGAGATGGCGCCGCACAGTCTGCTGCTGTGCCGCGCCCGCCGGTGACGTCACCCGACCGAAGGAGCCGCCCGTGAGCACCGATTCCGACCTGTTCACCCCGTCCGTCCTCTGCGACGGCTTCACCGCGGGCATCGAAGGCCCGTCCTGCGACGCCGACGGCGTCCTCTACGCGGTCAACTACGGCGAGGAGGGCACGATCGGCCGGGTCACCGCCGACGGGAAGGCCGAGGTCTGGGCGCGATTGCCCGAGGGAAGCGTCGGCAACGGCATCGTGATCAGCCCGGGCGGTGCGATGTTCGTCGCCGACTACACCGCGCACAACGTGCTCCGGATCGACCCGGCGACCCGCGACGTGACCGTGCACGCCCATCAGCCGCGGATGAACCAGCCGAACGACCTCGCGATCCGGCCGGACGGTGTCATCTTCGCCAGCGACCCGAACTGGTCCGCCGGCACCGGGCAGCTGTGGCGGGTCGACCACGACGGCTCGACGACCCTGCTCGAGGACAGCATGGGCACGACGAACGGCATCGAGGTGTCACCGGATGCGGCCACGCTCTACGTCAACGAGTCCGTGCAGCGCACCGTGTGGGCCTACGACCTCGCCGCGGACGGGACGATCGGCAACAAGCGGCTGCTCATGCGCTTCCCCGACCACGGCCTCGACGGGATGCGGTGCGACGCGACGGGGACCTTGTGGGTCGCCCGGCACGGCAAGGGAACGATCGTGGCCCTGTCCCCCGACGGCGAGGTCCTCCGCGAGATCGTCCTGGTCAGCGGGCGGCTGTGCACCAACGTGGCCTTCGGCGGCGCGGACGCCCGCACGCTGCACGTGACGGTCGCCGACGGCGGGACCGTCGAGCGGTTCCGCACGCAGGTGCGCGGACGGGCGCCGTTCCCGCGAGCCTGAGACCGACGGGCGGGGGGCAGCGGGCGGCGACATCGGACGCCGTACTCGCATCCCCGGCCAATATTTGCGAGTAGCACGCAATACGTCGACCGTGGGGCCGGCGAGCAGAGTCGTCGGGCGGTCTTGGGCGACTCAGGCCAGGGTGATGACGCCAAGATCCGCCGGGTCGGCGAGCAGCTCGTGGCGGGGCACCACCCGGACGGTGTAGCCGAACGCACCGGTGCGCGCCAGCGGGACGTCGACGTTGAAGTGCTGCAGGCCGTCCCCGTCGCCGCCATGGTTCATCGAGGTGGTCGCGACGTCGTGCAGACGGTTGACGTCGTCGACCCGGCCGTAGACCGCCTGGACGTCGACGTCGTCCGGGGACAGGCCGGCCAGGTCGATCTCCGCGCGCAGCGACAACTTCGCCCCCAGTGCCGGGGTGTCGCCGGCCCCACCGGAGTCCACGTGCCGCACCCGGACGCCGGGCCAGCGGTCGAGCACCCGGGACCGCCACGCAGCCAGCTCCTTGGCACCGGCGTAGTCGTCGGCGGCCAGGCGCGCCGACGTCGCGGCGGCCGGGGCGTAGAGGGTCTCGACGTAGTCGCGGACCATGCGGGTCGCCTGCACCTTCGGCCCGAGCGACTTCAGGGTGTGCCGCACCATCTCCACCCACCGGGTGGGTACGCCGGCCAGGTCGCGGTCGTAGAACCGCGGCGTCACCTGGTTCTCCACCATGTCGTAGAGCGCGGCGGCCTCGAGGGTGTCCCGGCGGTCGCCGTCGACGATGCCGTCGGCGGTCGGGATCGCCCACCCGTTGGCGCCGTCGTACATCTCGTCCCACCAGCCGTCCCGGATCGAGAGGTTCAGGCCGCCGTTGAGCGCGGCCTTCATTCCCGAGGTCCCGCAGGCCTCGAGCGGCCGGAGCGGGTTGTTGAGCCACACGTCGCACCCGGCGTAGAGCACCTTCGCCATGTCCATGTCGTAGTTCGGCAGGAAGACGATGCGCTGCCGCACGGCCGGGTCGTCGGCGAAGCGCACCATCTGCTGGATCAGTGACTTGCCCGGGTCGTCGTTGGGGTGCGACTTGCCGGCGATGACCAGCTGGACCGGCCGGTGCGGGTCGAGCAGGAGCCGGCGCAGCCGCTCCGGGTCGCGCAGCATGAGGGTCAGTCGCTTGTAGGACGGCACCCGCCGGGCGAAGCCGATGGTGAGTACGTCGGGGTCGAAGACCTGCGCGGTCCAGCCGAGCTCGGCGGCGGGCATGCCGCGCTGCAGGCAGGACGCGCGCACGCGGCGGCGTACCTCGTCGATGAGCCGCTCGCGCATCACCCGGCGTACCGACCAGATCGTGTCGGCCGGCAGCCGGTCGACCACGTCCCAGCCCTGGCCCTGCGCAAGCTCCGCGGGGTCGATCTCACGCTCGATGAGGTCGAGCATCTCCCGGCCCGTCCAGGTCGGGGCGTGGACGCCGTTGGTCACCGAGGTGATCGGCACCTCGTCGGTGTCGAATCCGGGCCACAGCCGCCCGAACATCTCCCGGCTGACCCGCCCGTGCAGCCGGCTCACCCCGTTGGCCCGTTGCGCCAGCCGCAGCCCCATGTGCGCCATGTTGAACAGCGCCGGGTCGTCCTCGGCGCCGAGTGCCACGATCCGCTCGGTCGGCGTCTGCGGCGATTCGTTCGCGCCGCCGAAGTAGCAGCGCACGAGGTCGCGGGTGAACCGGTCGATTCCCGCCGGCACCGGCGTGTGCGTGGTGAAGACGGTCCCCGCCCGCACGGCCTGCACCGCGTCGTTGAAGGACAGGCCGCGGCCCTCGGTGAGCTCGCGGATGCGCTCCACCCCGAGGAACCCGGCATGGCCCTCGTTGGTGTGGAAGACCTCGGGCTGGGGTGTTCCGCTGATGCGGCAGTAGGCCCGCACGGCCCGTACGCCGCCGATCCCGAGCAGCATCTCCTGCTGGAGCCGGTGGTCGGTGTTCCCGCCGTAGAGCTTGTCGGTCACCTGCCGTTCGGGGGCGTCGTTCTCCTCGATGTCGGAGTCGAGCAGGAGCAGCGGCACCCGGCCGACCTGCGCCTTCCATACCTGGGCGGCCACCGACCGGCCGTCGAGCAGGCCGACCCGGACCCGGAGTTCGGTGCCGTCGGGATCACGCAGCAGGGCGAGCGGGAGGCCGTGCGGGTCGACCGACGGGTACTGCTCGAGCTGCCACCCGTCCGGGGAGAGCGACTGGGCGAAGTAGCCGGCCCGGTAGAGCAGGCCGACGCCGATGATCGGCACCCCGAGGTCGGAGGCCGCCTTGAGGTGGTCGCCGGCCAGGATGCCGAGCCCGCCGGAATACTGCGGCAGCACCTCGGCGACACCGAACTCCGGGGAGAAGTAGGCGATCGATTCCGGTGCGTCGGACAGCGTCTGGTACCAGCGGTCGCCGGTCAGGTAGCTCTCCAGGTCGTCGGCCGCGTCGGAGAGCCGACGACGGAACCGCCGGTCCCGGGCCAGCGCCGCCAGCCGCTCGGCCGACACCGCTCCGAGCAGCCGCACGGGGTCGCCCTCGCACTCCCGCCACAGTTCCGGGTCGACCGACTCCAGCAGGTCCAGCGACTCGGTGTGCCAGCACCACCGCAGGTTCATCACGAGCTCGTCCAGAACGGCGAGCTCGGGGGGCAGGGTGGGCCGGACGGTGAATCGGCGCAGTGCTCTCACGGGCGCCGACCCTACCGGCGCCGGCGCGCCTTTCGCGCCGCAGTCTCACCGATCCGTCGATCGGCTCCATGCGAGCAGCCGATCGGCCGACCAGGTGTTGACGATCGACTGGTCCGGTACGCCGCACGCACTCGCGCGTTCGCACCCGTAGGGAAGCCAGTCGAGCTGCCCGGGAGCGTGGGCGTCGGAGTCGATCGACACCAGACAACCTACCTCGACGGCGAGCCGCAGCAGCCGCTTGGGCGGATCGAGCCGCTCGGGGCGGGAGTTGACCTCGACCGCCACGCCGAACTTCTTGCAGGCGGCGAAGACGATCTCCGGATCGAAGTCCGATTCGGGTCGGTGCCGCTTTCCGCGCACCATCCGCCCGGTGCAGTGGCCGAGAACGTCGGTGTGCCGGTTGGCGACGGCCGCGACCATGCGCGCCGTCATCGCCTCGCGCTCCATTCTCAGTCCACTGTGGACGCTCGCGACGACCACGTCGAGCCGGTCGAGCAGGTCGTCCTGCTGGTCGAGTGCGCCGTCGTCGAGGATGTCGACCTCGATCCCGCTCAGCAGCCGGAACGGCGCGAGCCGGTCGTTGACCTCCTCGACGACGTCGAGCTGCGCGCGCAGCCGGTCCGGCGACAGGCCGCGGGCGACGGTCAGCCGCGGCGAGTGGTCCGTCAGGGCGATGTAGTCGTGCCCGAGCGCCTGCGCGGCCCGAGCCATCTCCTCGATCGGCGATCCGCCGTCCGACCAGTCGCTGTGGGTGTGCAGGTCCCCCCGGAGGCTGCGGCGGAGCTCCTCTCCCGCCTCGGCCACCGACGTACCCGCCGTCGCCTCGAGCCGGCGCAGATAGACCGGCTCCTCGCCGGCGAGGGACTCGGCGACGCACCGCGCGGTGACGTCCCCGACCCCGGGGAGATCGCCGAGCGTCCCGTCGCGGGCCCGGGCCGCGAGCTCGGGCCCGTCGATGCGGTCGAGCGCCGCGGCCGCCCGCCGGAAGGCGCGGACCCGGTAGGTCTGCTCCTGGGCGCGTTCGAGGAGGAACGCGATGCGTCGGAGGTCTTCGCGGGGATCGCGGGCGCCGGACATGGCCGGATTCTCCCTGATCCGGATGGCCGCAGCTCGGGACCGGGTCCGGCCCGGGCGGCCGGGCGGCGTGGCAGGCTCGTCCCGTGCCCGCTCCCCTCGCCGCGACCCTGGTGCGGGTCGAACGCGCGTCCGGGGCCCTGGCGACCCAGAGCGTGGCGCGCATGGACGAACAACTTGCCTGGTTCCGGGCGATGCCGCCCGCGCAGCGCTCGTGGATCACGCTGGTCGCGCAGGCCGGTGTGGCGTCGTTCGTCGAATGGCTGCGCCGCCCCGGGGTCTCGCCGTCCCCGATCGGCGACGTCTTCAACACCGCGCCGCCGGACCTGGCCCGCCGGGTGTCGCTGCAGCAGACGGTGGAGATGGTGCGGATCACGGTCGAGGTGGTCGAGTCCCGGGTGGCGAACCTGGCCGCCCCGGGCGAGGAGGCGGCGTTGCGGGAGGCGGTGCTCCGCTACAGCCGCGAGATCGCCTTCGCCGCCGCCCAGGTCTACGCGGGCGTCGCGGAGACCCGCGGCGCCTGGGACGCGCGCCTGGAGGCGCTGGTGGTCGACGCCCTGCTGCGCGGGGAGCCGGACGAGGCGCTGCCCGGGCGCGCCGCCGCGTTGGGCTGGGCGTCCGTGACCGGGGTGGCCGTCGCGGTGGGAGCCGCTCCGGCCGCAGATCCCGAGTCCGTGCTGGACGGGATCCAGCACGCCCACCGTCCGGCCGGCGGCCCCGTACTGGCCGGCGTGCATGCCGACCGGCTGCTCGTGGCGGTCGGCGGCAGCGACGACCCGCGGGCGGCGATCGTCGCGCTGCTCCCCCACTTCGGCCCCGGCCCGGTGGTCCTCGGCCCGACCGTGCGCGACCTCGGCATGGCCGGGCGGTCCGCGACCGCCGCCCTCGCCGGGGTACGGGCGGCGCCCGGCTGGCCGGGCGCACCCCGCCCGGTGCTCGCGGTCGACCTGCTCCCCGAACGGGCGCTGATCGGCGACGAGGAGGCCCGGCGCGAGCTGGTCGACGAGGTCTACGGGCCGCTCGCCGCCGCCGGTGGCCCACTGCTCGAGACCGCCTCGATCTACCTGCAGCGCGGCGGCGGGCTGGAGGCGACCGCCCGGGAGCTTTTCGTGCATCCCAACACCGTTCGTTACCGGTTGCGGCGGATCGCCGAGGTCTGCGGACACCCGCCCACCGACCCCCGGCACGCGTTCGTCCTCCAGATCGCGCTGAGCCTGGGACGCCTCGCCGAGCGCTGAGAGGGCCGATGCACGGGGTAGGGTTTGGAGGAAACCTCTAAATCTGCCCCGGTGGACTTCGTGCGCACCGTCATCGCCGCGGGCCGTGCCGACGCGGGAGGCTCATGGCGTGATCGCACTACTCGCCCCTGGTCAGGGGTCGCAGGCACCCGGGATGCTCACGCCGTGGCTGGAGCTGCCGGGTGCGGCCGCCCGGGTCCAGTGGCTCTCCGAGGTCACCGGGCTCGACCTCGCCCGGCTCGGCACGACCGCCGACGCCGAGGAGATCCGCGACACGGCGGTCACCCAACCGCTCATCGTCGCCCTCGGCCTGATCGCGGCCGCGGAGCTCTCGCTGGACGACGTCACCGTCACAGCCGGCCACAGCGTCGGCGAACTCACCGCGGCCGCGCTGGCCGGCGTACTCACGCCGGAGAGCGCGGCGGCCCTCGCGGCGCTGCGCGGCCGGGAGATGGCCGCCGCCTGCGGCCTCGCCGAGACCGGGATGTCGGCGGTGCTCGGCGGGGACCCGGCCGAGGTCCTCGCCCGGATCGAGGAATGCGGCCTGGTGCCGGCCAACCGCAACGGCGCCGGGCAGGTCGTCGCCGCCGGCGCGCTCGACGGCCTCGCCGACCTCGAGCAGACTCCCCCGGCGCGCGCGCGGGTCGTCCCGCTCCCGGTGGCCGGCGCGTTCCACACCGACTACATGGCCCCGGCCGAGGCGGCCCTGGCGGACGTCGCCGACGGCATCCCGGTCACCGTCCCGGAGCGGCTCCTTCTCTCCAATGCCGACGGGACCGCCGTCTCGAGCGGCCGGGAGATGATGAAGCGGCTGGTCCGCCAGGTCCGGTCCCCCGTCCGGTGGGACCTGTGCCAGGCGACCCTGCGCGACCTCGACGTCACCGCGGCCATCGAGCTGCCACCCGCCGGGACCCTCACCGGGCTCGGCAAGCGCGAGCTGCGCGGCGTGGAGATGATCGCCCTGAAGACCCCGGACGACCTCCCTGCGGCCCGCCAGCTCATCGTCCACGCCGCGCCGAGCGGACAGGTCGTGCACACCCCGGACTGGCGGGTGGTGGTGTCGCCGGTCGGCGGAACCTTCCATCCGGCGCCACTGGAGGAGGGTGCGCAACTGCCCGCCGGCACCGCCCTGGGCATCATCCGGACCCGGCGGGACGAGCAGCACGTCAGCGCGAGCTACGACGGCGTCCTCGTCGAATGGCTGGCCCAGGACGCCGACATGGTCGACGCCGGCGAGCCGCTCGCCCGGCTCTACCCCGACCCCACCCTCGACGTCCCGTCCACAGGAAAGGCAGGCGCCCGGTGAACTCAGCCTCTGGAGCACCCGGAGCGCGGATCCTCGCCATCGGCGACTACCGGCCCGCACAGGTGGTGACCAACGACGACCTCGCGCAGCGCATCGACACCAACGACCAGTGGATCCGCAGCCGGGTCGGTGTCGGCTCCCGGCACATCGCCGCCGACGGCGAGACCGTGGTCGACATGGGTACGGCGGCCGCCGGCAAGGCCCTCGCCGCCAGCGGGATCGCGCCGGAGAAGATCGACCTGGTGGTCACGGCGACGTGCACCATGCCGACCGCCCTGCCCAGCGCCGCACCGAGCATCGCGGCCCGGCTGGGGATCCCCACCCCGGGCGCCTACGACCTCAACGGGGCGTGCGCCGGCTTCTGCTACGGCCTGTCGATGGCCAGCGACGCGATCCGGGCCGGATCGGCGCGGCACGTGCTGCTCATCGGTGCCGAGAAGCTGTCGGCCTGGCTGGACTGGACCGACCGTTCGACCTGCATCATCTTCGGCGACGGAGCCGGGGCTGCGGTGATCGGTCCCGCGGACGAGCCGGGCATCGGCCCGGTGGTGTGGGGCAGCGACGGCGAGCAGGCCGAGGCGATCAGCACCACGGAGGAGCGCTACATCCAGATGGACGGGCGCGCCGTCTTCCGGTGGGCGACCACCAAGATGGGTGCGGTCGCCATCGAGGCCTGCACCCGGGCCGGGATCTCCCCCGCCGACCTGGCGGTGGTCGTCCCGCACCAGGCCAACCTGCGCATCGTCGACGCGATCGTCAAGCAGCTAGGCCCCACCGACGCCGTCGTCGCCCGCGACATCGTCGACACCGGCAACACCTCGTCGGCCTCCGTTCCCCTCGCCCTCGCCCGGATGCGCGAGCGCGGCGAGATCCGCACCGGCGACCACGCGTTGCTGATCGCCTTCGGCGCCGGGCTCACCTACGCCGGGCAGGTCATCACCTGCCCGTGACACACCCGGGTCGGACACACCGTCCGCCCCGTCCACCCGATGAAAGGACCGCACATCGTGACGACCGAGGAGATCCGCTCCGGCCTCGCCGACATCCTGGAAGAGGTCGCCGGGGTCCAGCCGGCCGACGTGGCCCCCGAGAAGTCCTTCGTCGACGACCTCGACGTGGACTCGCTGTCGATGGTCGAGGTCGCCCTCGCCGCCGAGGAGAAGTTCGGCGTCAAGATCCCCGACGACGAGCTGTCCAACCTCAAGACGGTGGGCGACGCGATCGCCTACATCGACAAGAACCAGTCCTGACCACCACCGCGACGGCGCACCGAGAAGTCAGCCGCGCTACGGAGGCGGAACCGAAGTCATGACCGCAGAGCACGACATCTATGTGACCGGAATGGGCGCGACGACCCCGCTCGGCGGGGACGTCGCGTCGACCTGGTCGGCCATGGTCGAGGGCCGCTCCGGGGTGACCGCGCTCGAGGACGACTGGGCGAGGGAGCTCACCGCCCGCCTGGTCGCCCGGGTCGCGGTGGAGCCCACCGAGGTCCTGTCCCGGGTCGAGGCACGCCGGCTTGACCGGTGCCAGCAACTGGCACTGGTCGCGGCCCGGGAGGCCTGGTCGGACAGCGGCCTGGCCGGCGGCGAGGGCGACGCCGGGGTCGACCCGGAGCGCCTCGCCGTGGTGCTCGGCACCGGGATCGGCGGCGCGCTGACCCTGCTCGGGCAGGACGACATCCTCGAGGCCAGCGGTCCGCGGCGGGTCTCCCCGCTGACCGTGCCGATGCTCATGCCCAACTCCCCCGCCGCGGCCGTCGGTCTCGAGGTGGGGGCGCGCGCCGGCGTACACGCCCCCGTCAGCGCCTGCGCGTCCGGCGCGGAGGCGCTGGCCTGGGCGATCGACGTGATCCGCGCCGGCCGGGCCGACGTGGTCGTCAGCGGCGGTACCGAGGCGTGCATCCACCCGCTGCCGATGGCCGGGTTCGGCCAGATGCGGGCGCTGTCCACCCGCAACGACGATCCCGAGGCGGCCTCGCGGCCGTTCGACAAGGCGCGGGACGGGTTCGTCCTCGGTGAAGGGGCCGGCGTCCTCGTCCTGGAGCGGGCCGACCACGCCCGGGCCCGGGGCGCCCAGGTCTACGGCGTCCTCGCCGGCGGCGGCATCACCTCCGACGCCTACCACATCACCGCGCCCGACCCGGTCGGGTCGGGAGCCGCCCGGGCGATCGGGCTGGCTCTGGAGCGGGGCGGGTTGACCGCGGCCGACATCGGTCACGTCAACGCCCACGCCACGTCCACCTCCGTGGGCGACGTCGCCGAGGCCCAGGCGATCCGTGCGGCTCTCGGCAGCCATCCGGTGGTCACGTCCACGAAGTCGATGACCGGACACCTGCTCGGCGCCGCCGGCGCGGTCGAGGCCATCGCGACCGTGCTGGCGATCCGGGAGGGCCTCATCCCGGCGACCCGCAACCTCGACGATCCCGACGACGAGATCGACCTCGATCTGGTGCGGGTGGCCGCGCGGCACGTCCCGCTCGATGCGGCCGTCAGCGACTCGTTCGGATTCGGCGGGCACAACGTCGCGCTCGCGTTCTGCCGGGCCTAGCAGCCAGGCCATGTCGACGAGCCGATCGATCGCCCACCCGGAAAGGGAGCATCCAGTGACCACTCTCGCGTCCGCCCCGGCCGCCGAGGAGACCCGCGACATCCGGGATCCCGAGGTGCGGCTCGCCGCGCTGCTCGACGCCGACTCGGTCAGCCTGCTGACCGAGCACGACGGCTGCGGCGTGCTCACCGCCCGGGGCACGGTCGACGGCGGTCCGGTGATCGCCTACGCGACCGACGCCACCGTCATGGGCGGCGCGATGGGCCTGGAGGGCTGCCGGCGGGTCGTCGACGCGATCGACGCCGCCGTCCGCGAACGCGTGCCGGTCATCGGGCTGTGGCACTGCGGCGGCGCCCGGCTGGCCGAGGGCGTGGAGGCACTCGACGCGGTCGGTCAGGTGTTCGCCGCGATGGTGCGGGCCTCGGGCCGGATACCGCAGATCTCGGTGGTGCTCGGTCCCGCGGCCGGCGGTGCGGCCTACGGCCCGGCCCTCACCGACATCGTGATCATGGGTCCGGCCGGCCGGGTCTTCGTGACCGGCCCCGAGGTCGTGCGCAGCGTCACCGGCGAGAAGGTCGACATGGAGCGGCTCGGCGGCCCCGACACGCACGGCCGGCGCAGCGGCGTGGTCCACGTGGTCACCGCCTCCGACGAGGAGGCCATGGAGCGGGCCCGCGCGCTGACCGAACTGCTCGCCGTACCGGGCCGGCTGGCCCCCTCGGCGATCACCGAGGACGTCGACATCTCCGAGCTGCTCCCGGACGCTCCGCAGCGGGCCTACGACGTCCACCCGGTGGTCGCCGCGATCCTCGACGACGACGCCGGCGGACCGGTGGAGCTGCACCCCAAGTGGGCACCCAACGTCGTGACGGCGCTGGGTCGGCTGGCCGGCCGGACCGTCGGTGTGATCGCCAACAACCCGCTGCGCCTCGGCGGATGCCTCGACTCGGCGTCCGCGGAGAAGGCGGCCAGGTTCGTCCGGATGTGCGACGCCTTCGGGGTTCCGCTGGTGGTCATCGTCGACGTCCCCGGCTACCTGCCCGGCGTGGGGCAGGAGTGGGACGGCGTGGTACGCCGCGGCGCGAAGCTGCTGCACGCCTTCTCCGAGGCCGTGGTGCCGCGGGTCACGCTGGTCACCCGCAAGGCCTACGGCGGCGCCTACATCGCGATGAACTCGCGGGCGCTCGGGGCCGACGCCGTGCTGGCCTGGCCGACCGCCGAGATCGCCGTCACCGGCGCGTCCGCCGCGGTCAACATCCTGCACCGCAAGAAGCTCGCCGCGGTGCCGAGTGATGAACGCCAGGCGCTGCACGCCCGGCTGACCGCCGAGCACGAGAAGATCGCCGGGGGCGTCAACCGGGCCCTGGACATCGGCGTCGTCGACGAGGTCATCGAGCCACGCACCACCCGACGGCGGCTCGCCGAGGCGCTCGCCGCGGCGCCGGCCGGTCGCGGCGCGCACGGCAACATCCCGCTGTAGCCGGGCCGTCGACGGTCAGCCGACCTGATCAGCCCACCTGGTGCAGCCAGGTGACCGGGGCGCCGTCGCCGCCCTGCCGGTAGGGCTCGAGCTCGGCGTCCCAGGACGCCCCGAGCAGGGTGTCGATGGCGTGCGCGAAGTCGGCCGCGGTGACGCAGCCGGCCCGCGCCGCACGCAGCTGCTGTTCGCCGATCACCATGTCGCCGTTGGCGCTCGTCGCGGCTCGGTGGGTGCCGCGTCCCGGCACGTGCACGATCCGCTCGCCGTCGCAGCCCGGACTGGCGTCCTCGGTGACCTCGAACCGGAGCATCGGCCAGTCCCGTAGGGCGGCGGCGAGGCGGCTGCCGGTGCCTGCCCGGCCGCTCCACCCGCATTCGGCGCGCAGGGCCCCGGGCGCGGCGGGCTGGCCGGTCCACGACAGGGTGACCCGCATGCCGAGGACGGCCGAGATCGACCACTCGACGTGCGGGCAGATCGCCGGCGCGCACGAATGGACGTAGACGACACCACGTGTGGCCACGGTGACCTCCGGTTGGACGAGGGACGCCTTCCCCGACGACCTCGAACCAGGGGCACACGGTGACGCTGTGACGTTGTCGTGACCATTGTGCCCGTTGTGACCCCTGATGCGCCAGCATTGGCCGGATCCCGCCCGACCGATCGGCCCGATTCCCCGATCGAGCGCCCCAGCGCCGGGGGTGGGTGAGGATGAGGCAGGACCAGCCGAGCGGGCCGGTCCGCCGATGTCGGGGAGGACATCATGCGTAAGACCGCCGACTGCCGCGACATGCCGAGTGAGTCCGGCTGCACCCTCACGATCTCCGGCGACGAGGACGAGGTCGTCCGCGCCGCCGCCGAGCATGCCGCGTCCGTCCACGGAGAAACCGACTCACCGCAGCTGCGCACCCAGATCCGCGGCTCGCTGAAGAACGAGGCGCCGGCCGGCGTCTGAGCTCGCCTCGGCTAGCCGGACGCCCGGGTGAGCCCGCGGCGCACCGTGGCGGCGACCGTGGCCAGCTCCGACCTCGCGTCGGCGCCGTGCTGGACCACGTTGGTGAGCGCGTCCGCGTAGGCCACGCTCATGGCGGGCGACCATTCCGGCGGCGCCGCGGGGACGCCGTAGGTCCGGGACAGCCGCAGCGCGTCGGCCGGTGGCCCGCTCGCCAGGGCGGCCGACCGCCCCGCCACACTCTTGCGCGGCGGCAGCCGCAGCCCGTGGCCCAGGGCGAAGTCCTCCTGGTAGGCGGTCTGGTCGATCCAGAGCCACTTGACGAAGGCCTTGGCCGCGTCGGTGTCCTGACCCTTGGCATCGACCATCGCCGCAGACGTACTGACCGGCACCGACGGCGCCCCCCGCCGGTCGAGCGGCGGGAACGCGGCCACGGCGACGTCGTCCCCCAGGGCGGCAGTGATCACGGGCATCGCCGACAGCCCGGTCCACTGCATCGCCACCTGTCCCGCGATGAACGCCGTGGGGTCCGTCCAGTCGGCCGACGCGCCGAGCAGCAGGGCGTTGCTGGTGTAGAGCGTGCGTAGCTTGGCGACCGACGTCGCCGCCCGCGGGTCGTCGAAACCGACCGCCCGCTCCGGTGTGACGTAGGACAGTCCGGCTGACCACAACGCGGGTCCGCCCAGGGCGGCGACACCGCCGTCGTTCCCGACGAACAGGCCCTTGCGCTTCGGGGTCGTGAGCGTCTTGGCGGCGTCGATCAGTTCGTCGACGGTCGCGGGCGGCGCCACTCCCGCCTTGTCGAGCATGCTCCGGCGGTAGTAGAGCAGTTGCACGTCCTCGACCATCGGGATCCCGTATACCGAACCGCCGACGGTGGTGGCGGCGAGATCGACCGCCGCGAAGTCGCTCCGCACGCCACCGAGCAGGTCGTCGAGCGGCACGATCTGACCGGACCGCACCAGGTCGTCGTTGAGCTGGTTCTCGAAGATGTCCGGCGGCTGTCTCGACAGCAGGGCGGCCGCCAGCGTCGCGGAGTAGTCGCCGGAGGTCCACCGCACGGCGATCCGGGCCTTGCGGTAGGCCGCGGCGTAGCGGGCGGCGGCCCGTCCGGCGCCCGCACCGCCGTCGGCGCGGTACCACTGCGCCAGGACCGGCTTGCGGGAGCCGGTCCGGCCGGCGGGGGACGCGCACCCCGCAGCGAGCGCGCCGAGAGCGGCGAGACCCGCGCAGCGGAGGACCGATCGGCGGTCGGTGCCGGCGTGCGGGGAGTCGAGCGCCATGCGCACCTCCCCACGCGGACGGGCCCGGCCCCCGGGGCGGAGCGGACGATCCGCGATACCGCCGCACGATAACGGCATCGAGTACCTAGGTGTGTGACCCCGGACGGCGCGGGTCGTGCGCGTGTCCGCCGTGGCCGGCATCCTCGGGGTCCCCGCCCATCATCCGGAGCATCGGGACTCCCCCGGTCCGCCAGAACCGCCATACCAGCGCCGCCGCCAGGATCAGGAAGGCGATGTTCAGCCAGGTCGTGTAGTTCCAGCTGATGCCCGAGTCGACCACCTTCGCCGCGCGGGTGGCCGGCACGAGGCCGAGTGGGGTGAACACCAGCTCCACGACATAGCCCGCGGCGACCATCGTGACGTAGAAGAGCACGAGGATGCGCAGCATCATCGCCGTGCCGTAGTACTTCCGGTAGATCACCAGGATCGGAAGGATGATCAGGTCGGCGAAGATGAACGCCACCACTCCGCCGAAGCTGATCCCGCCGTTCCAGAGAACCGCGGCCAGCGGCACGTTGCCGATCGAGCAGACGAACGAGATGACCGCGACGAGCGGGCCGACCAGCGGTCCCCAGATCCTGGCCAGCGTCGGGTCGCCGCTGAGGAAGACGTCGCGCAGCCACGACGCCGGCACCCAGGCGGCGAACGCCCCGGCGATGAGGAGCCCGACGACGATGTCGCGGTAGACCGCGGCCCACTCCATCACGAAGATGTGCGAGGTGCTGGTGGCACCGGCCGGGGTGCGCAGCCGCCGCCAGATCGGGCCGGTCGCGTCGACGGACATGTCCATCGCCGCGTGGCCCTCCATGGATCCGGCCACCCCCCGCTCGGCCTGCCGGCGGGCGGCCTCGACGACGCGGCGGTGCACGAACAGCCGGAACAGCACTGCCAGCAGCACGATCATGACGGGCCCGCCGACGAACTCGGCGAGGGTGAACTGCCACCCCATGAGCAGCGCCAGGATGATCCCCAGCTCGATGACCATGTTGGTGCTGGCGATCTCGAAGGCCATCGCGGCAGTGAAGTTCGCGCCCTTGCGGAACAGCGAGCGGGCCAGTGCGACCGCGGCGTAGGAGCACGACGACGAGGCGACACCCAGCCCGGTCGCGGTGACCAGCGTCCTGGGGCCGTCGTCAGGGAGGAGACGCACGATCTCGTTCTTGCGGACGACGGCCTGCACCACGGCCGAGAGCGCGAAACCGAGGATCAACGCCCACAGGATCTCCCACGTCATCGACCCGGCGATGGCGAGAGCGTGGCCGATGGCATCGAGGAACCACATGATCGGGACAGTACTCTATACCCCTAGGTGGTATCGACCAGCGCCGCCCGGGGGTGGCCCAGGGGCGACGCAGGTCATCCCCGGCGACATTGGACGCACTACTCGCACAAATGGCCCCGAAATGCGAGTACGGCGTCCAATGTCGACTGCGGCGGGCCGGCGGGCGACGCAGACGCACCGGCCGGCGACATCGTGCGCGCTACTCGCATCCCGGCGCCATTCCTGCGAGTACGGCGCACGAAGTCGGCCTCCAAACGGGCAGCGGCACCATGGCACGTGTCCCGGCGCATCGATCGGCAGCGCCTCGATCGTCGCGTCCGCGTGCTCGCACGCGTGCTGGTACCCGTTGACGATCTCGGTGCGGGACTCGGACTCCGCAACCCACAGGTAGTCGCGGTTGTGGAAGCCCGGATCGTCGAAGCTCGGGATCGGCCGCGGGTAGGGACGCCCGAAGATCCCCCGAAGTATCGAGCCTCTGCCAGAGTCAGGTGTTTGACCAGACCGAGCAGGTTCGTGCCGGTCCGGGTGAGCGGGCGACGAATCTCGTACTCCGGGAGGCCCTCGAGTTTCCCGACCAGGGACCTGCGCGCCCCGTGCAGGTCGTCGTGCAGGTAGGCCTTGGCAAACTCATCGATCATGCCGGACAGTCTGGCAGTCGTCGGCCATCTGGACCCGTTCCCAGGAGTTGCGAACCCCGCGGCCGGGTGAGGCCGGGCGTCCGGGCAGCCGGCCGGGCGACGTCGTAGGGCAGCTCAGAGTTGGGCGAGCAGGTGATCGCGGCGCCGGGCGAGCAGGTCGACCGTCGCGGAGGCCGACGGCGGCCCGGGTACGGCGATCCGCAGCCGGTTGTGGACCGCGGCGTGCGGCGTACCCGTCCGGGCGGCGACCTGCGCCACCAGGTGGTTGACCTCGCGCCGCAGGGCGGCCGCGGCCTCCCAGGAGGTCGCCCCGGCGTCGGCGGGTTCCTCGCCACCGGGCGGCGGAACGACGCGTCGGCGCAGCTCCCGGTCGCGCCGCGCGAGCAGCGCGGCGGTCTGTTCGGGTGAGAGCAGGCCGGGCAGGCCGAGAAAGTCCTCGTCCTCGTCGGTGAGGGGGTCGGCGCCGGCCACCACGGCCTGCCCACCGTGCAGCACGTGGGCGAACTCGGCCTCGGCGTGCAGCGCCTCCCAATCCCCGCGCGTACCCCGCTCGGCCTCGCTCTCCGGCACCGGGTCGAGCAGGTCGTCGCTGTCGGGCTTCGGCCCGGGCGTGACGTTGTTGCGCTCGGACTCGAGGTCTGCGGCCAGCGTCAGCAGCGGCCGCACCGCGGGCAGGAACACCGTCGCCGACTCCCCCGCCCGACGTGCCCGGACCACGCGCCCGACGGCCTGGGCGAAGAACAGCGGCGTGCGGTAGGAGGTCAGCCACGCCAGGCAGGCCGCCCGCGGCAGGTCGACGCCCTCGCTGATCATCCGCACGCAGACGGCGATCCGCTGGGTGGACTCGGTGAACGCCGCGATCTTCGCGCTGGCCTTGGGGTCGTCGCTGAGGATCAGCGTGGGCCGTTCCCCCGTCACCTGCGCCACGATCTTGGCGTAGGCCCGGGCGTCCTCGTGGTCGCTGGCAAGGACCAGCCCGGCGGCATCCTGCATGCCGGCCTCGCGCAGGTGGGTGATGCGGTCGTCCATCGCCGCGACGACGTGCGGCACCCACTGCCCGCGGGGATCGAGGGCGGTCCGCCAGGCCGCGGCCTCGGTGTCCTTGGTCAGCGGCTCGGTGAGGGACGCCGCGACGACCTCGCCGGCGGAGTTCCGCCACCGGGAGACGCCGGTGTACGCCGCGAAGACGACCGGGCGCACCACCCCGTCGGCGAGCGCGTCACGGTAGCCGTAGCTGTAGTCGGCGACACTCGCCAACCCGCCCTCGCCGTCGTCGGTGTAGCGCACGAACGGGATCCGCTCGTCGGCCCTGGTCCGGAACGGCGTACCGGTGAGGGCCAGGCGTTGTCGTGCGGGGTCGAACGCCTCGAGGACGGCGTCCCCCCAGGACAGGCCGTCACCGGCGTGGTGGATCTCGTCGAGGATCACGAGGGTGCCCCGGGCCTCGACCCGCCGCCGGTGCAGCATCGGCTTGGCCGCGACCTGCGCGTAGGTCGCGACGTAGCCGGTCGAGTCGGCGCGCACCGGCCCGGTCGCGTTGGACAGGTGCGGGTCCAGCGTGATCCCGGCGGCCGCCGCTGCCTGCGCCCACTGCAGGCGCAGGTGGTCGGTGGGGCAGACGACGACGACCCGCGCGACCCGGCGGCTCGCCAGCAGGCGCGCGGCCGCGGTCAGCGCGAACGTCGTCTTGCCCGATCCGGGCGTCGCGGTGACCAGGAAGTCCGGCCGGTCCGCGTCGTCGTACGCCGTAAGTGCCGCGCGCTGCCACGCACGCAACGGCCGTCCTGGTCCGGGCTGGGCGATCGTGCCGACGCTCAACGGTGCTGCGGTCTCCGTTCGGGTCGTGGCGGCACCGCTGCCGCGCGGCGGGTGCACCGGCGCGGACCGGGTGATCGGCCGCCCGAGATTAGTCGGTGCGTCGGGGTGGCCCGCACCACACCCGCTGCCGCGGCCTCAGGAGGTGGTGCCGGTGCCGTGCAGGTCCTTCTGCAGCTCCGCCTCTTGCTCCTTGGACAGCGAGGACTTGAGCACGGTCCCGCCGAACTTGCTCATCGCCTCGACCGCCTTGTCCGGCGTGGCCTGTTCGACGACGAGGAAGAGCGCCGACGTGCCGGGCTGCAGCATGTCCCGGACCTGGTCCTGGAACGCCTTGTCGATGCCGGTCTTCTCCACCTTCCCCATGAGCGCACCGAGTCCCGCACCGACCGCCATGCCGAACACCGGGATGAAGAAGAGCAACCCGAACAGGAACCCCCAGAACATGCCCCAGGTCGCGCCTCCGCCGACCGCGTGGTGGTTGGTGGTGACGTGGAACTTGCCCTCGCGGTCGCGGCGGATGACCGCGATCGCATCGGGCTCGATGATGAGTTCCTTCGCGAGCCGCTGTGCCTCGTCACCCGCCTGGGTTGCGGTCGTTTCGTCCGGATATCCGATGGCGATCAGAGTCGACATAACTGCCTACCTCGTCAGACGTCGTGGGGGTCAACGCGATGGCGACCACGGTGCTCCCGAGCGTGGCTGGTGTCCTCATCCCAGCCGCATGAACCGCCCGGCCAGGTATGACCAAGGGCCCGAGCTCGGCGAAATCGCTGCGCCGCTCGACCCGGGGTGCGAGCCTCGACATGGCGAGGTCCCACCGCGCCGAGGGGGCCAGTCGATGACCGACCTGTCCGGCCGCCTGACCGGGAGAACCGCGCAGGGCGTCGCGGTGCGTGCACCCGCCCCGGCGCCGGCGGTCGGCTTCGTGCCGGTCGCGGCGAAGCTGCGCATCCCCTCGATGCGCGACGGCCTGGTGCTCCGCCGTACGCCGACCCGGGTCCTCGCGACCTCCGCCGATCACGCCGTTGTCCTGGTGACCGGCCCGCCCGGCTACGGCAAGACGACGCTGCTGACCCAGTGGGCGTCGAGCGACCCACGCCCGGTCGCCTGGGTGACGTTGGAGGATTCCGACAACGATCCCGGTGTGTTCCTGGCCTATCTCCTGCTCGCGCTCGAAGGCGTGCACCCGGTCGACCCGGCCGTCGCGGCCGCGCTGCGCACCGGCGGGACGGCGGTCTTCTCGACCGCACTTCCTCGCCTCGGCCGGTCCCTGATGGGGATGCCGCCGTTCGTGCTGATGCTCGACGACGCGCACCGGCTGACCGATCCGGTCTGCCTGGACGTCCTGACCATGTTGTTTCGACACCTGCCGCCCGGGTCGCAGGTGGTGCTTGCCGCGCGCGGCCGCCCCGCGCTGCCGTGGGGCCGGCTGCGCGCGCAGGGCCGGCTGCGCCAGGTCGGGATCCTCGAGCTGACGCTGTCCTTGGACGAGGGCCGGGCGCTGCTCGCCGCCGCCGGCCTGGACCTGCACACCGACGACGCCGTCGCATTGATGCGGCGTACCGAGGGGTGGCCCGCCGGACTGCAGCTGGCCGCCCTCGCCATCCGCGCGGACGGCGGAGGTGAGGACGCCGTGGCCCGCTTCCTCGGCGACGAGGCGCTGCTTGCGGACTATCTGCGCGACGACCTGCTGTCCCGCACGTCGCCTGCCGAGCAGGAGTTCCTCACCCGGACGTCGATCCTGCGCGCCGTCTCGCCCGAGCTGTGCGACGCCGTCCTCGACACGCACGGGTCGGGGGTGATGCTGCGCGCGCTGGCCGAGTCCGACCTGTTCCTCGCCCCGATGGATCAGCACCAGAACCGGTTTCGCTACCACGGGCTCTTCGCCCGGATGCTGCGCAGCGAACTGCGCCAGCGGGAGCCGGAGGCCGAGCCGGGCCTGCACGCCCGGGCCAGTCGCTGGCTGGCCGCGCACGGCGACCTGGACGAGGCGATCGCCCACGCCCGCGCGGCCGGCGATCTCACCGGGGCGGCGACATTGGTGTGGTCGCAGGTGCCGTGGCTGCTCGGGCACGGCCAGTGGCTCCGGCTGGAACGCTGGGTCGCCGGGTTCGCCGCCGACGAAGTGCTCGCCGAACCGCGACTGGCCCTGGCCGCAGCCTGGTGCGCGGTCCCGGCCGGGCGGGAGGTCGAGCCGTGGCTCGCGGCCGCCGACCGTCCCCGTGTCCCGGGCGCAGCCGAGGAGGACAGGTCGCTCATCTCGGCCGTCGCGCTGCTGCGCGCCACCGTGGCCGCCGGGGGCATGGCGCAGATGCGCGCGGACGCCGAACTCGCGGAGCGACTGCAGGCCCCCGAGGACCCGTGGCGCAGTCTCGCGCTGTACTACCGGGGCGCGGCGGAGCAGCTCTGCGGGGAGCCCGGGTCCGCCCGCGAACTGCTCGAGCAGGCCGAGCAGCTCGCGACCGCCCTCGACGTCGGTCCGCCGCGCGCCCTGAGCCTGGCCCAGCTGTCCCTGCTCGCGCTGGACCGCGGTGCGTGGACCGAGGCCGAGGAGCTCGCGGCGCGCGCGGCCGAGGTGGTCGCGGACTACGGGCTGCGTGAGATGGCGTCGATGGGCCCGGTGTCCTGCGTGTCCGCGCTGATGCTGGCGCACGGCGGCGACCTCGACCTGGCCCGGGCCCAGGTACGCCGGGCCCGGCGCCAGGTCGCGGTCATCGCCCAGGTGGCGCCATGGTTCGCCATCGAGGCGCGGGTCGTGCTGGCCCGCACCTACCTGCTGCTGGGCGACCCGGCCGCCGCCCGGGTGCTGCTGTCCGAAGGCCAGAACCTCGTCACGGCGGTGCCCGACGGAACGGTCCTGCAGGAGTGGCTGGACGAGGGCTGGCGCATGGTGCAGCGGATGCCGGTGACCACTGCACTGGGCCCCTCGGCGCTGACCGCGGCCGAGCTGCGGGTGGTGCAGTTCCTGCCGACCCACCTGTCGTTCGAAGAGATCGGACGTCGGCTCTTCCTGTCCCGCAACACGGTCAAGACCCAGGCGATCTCCGCCTACCGCAAGCTCGGGGTGAGCTCGCGGGCCGGCGCGGTCGAGCAGGCGCGGGCCTTCGGCGTACTGCGGGACGGCGACGCTGCGACGGGAGGCTGAGCGATGACCGGCTCGTCGGGGGCGATGCCGCAGGTGGCGCACCCGCTCGCCCTGCTGCGGTCGCGCAGCTACCTGGTACTGCTTCTGTTCTCCGCCATCCTCGGCGTGCCGATCTCCGTGGTGGCCTACTACTTCCTCCGGCTGGCGACCAACCTGCAGACGTGGACCTACACCGACCTGCCCAAGGCCATCGGCTTCCACGGCCAGCCGACCTGGTGGCCCGCGCCGATCCTCGCGCTCGCCGGAGTGCTCATCGCGTTGACCATCCGCTACCTGCCGGGGCGGGGCGGCGCCTCCCCGGCCGACGGCTTCAAGGTGCACGGGGCGCCGACCGCCTGGCAGATCCCGGGCGTGGCGATCGCCGCGCTGATCACCCTCGGCTCGGGCGCCGTGCTCGGCCCGGAGGCTCCCCTGATCGCCATCGGCGGGGGGCTCGGCGCCTGGGCGATCCGGTTGATCCGGCGCGGCGCCGAGCATCAGGCGGTCGCCGTGATCGGGGCGGCCGGCAGCTTCGCGGCCATCAGCACGCTGCTCGGCTCGCCGCTGCTCGGGGCGTTCCTGCTGATGGAGGCCTCGGGGCTGGGTGGCGCGACCGCCACGCTCGTGCTCGTGCCCGGGCTGCTGGCGTCCGGGGTGGGCGCCCTGTGCTTCGTCGGTCTGGGGACCCTCACCGGGCTCGGGACCCAGTCGCTGGTGATCCCCAATCTCCCGGCGTTCGCCCGGCCCGATGTCGCCGAATTCGGCTGGGCGCTGGTGATCGGGCTGGCCGCCGCCGTCGTCGGTCTCGGGATCCACCGGCTCGGTCTGCTGACCCGTAAGCCCGTGCAACGGCGAATGCTGGTGCTCACGCCGGTGGCCGGCCTCGTCGTCGCCGGCCTGGCGATCGGTTACGCCGAGTGGAGCGGCAAGCCGACCGCCGACGTGCTCTTCTCCGGGCAGGCCGACCTGGGGCCGCTGATACACAACAGCGCCACCTACACCGCGGGCGCGATGGTGCTCCTCTTCGCGTGCAAGAGCCTGGCCTACGGAGTCTCCCTGGGCAGCTTCCGCGGCGGCCCGATCTTCCCGTCGATGTTCATCGGCGCGGCCGGTGGCATCGCGATGTCACATCTGCCCGGGCTTCCGCTGGTACCGGCGGTCGCGATGGGCATCGGCGCCATGTGTGTGTCGATGCTGCGGCTGCCGCTGACCTCGGTCCTGCTGGCGACGCTGCTGCTCTACTCGGACGGGGTCGCGGCGATGCCGCTGGTGATCGTCGCGGTGGTCGTCGCCCACGTGGCCTCCGCCCACATCAACCCGGTCGCCGACACCGCGGTCCCGGCCCCGGCCGGTGACTCCTCGCCGCCGGCGCCGGCGACCGTGGGTCACCCCAACGGCTCATCCACACGGGATGATGTGCCGCTGGTCGGCGGGCGGGCAGGGTCGGGAGAAACCCCTCAATCTGGAGGCACACCATGACGGCTGACTCAGGCGGTCGCACGCCGGTGAGCAAGGCCACCGAGGACGCCCTGATGGGCGTGTCGATCGGCGACGTCGCCGTACTCGAGGCGCTCGAGATGCGGGAGGTGCAGCAGGAGCGCACCGGCCTGGACGCCCGTACCTTCGCGCTGGTGAAGATCGCGGCCCTGATCGCCCTGGACGCGCCACCGGCCTCCTACATGTGGCAGGTCGCCAATGCCCTCGCCGACGGCGCGACGCCCGAAGACATCCTCGGCGTCATGCGGGCGATCGCCCCGCAGATCGGCATGCCGAAGGTCGTCGCCGCGGCGCCGGAGATCATGGTGGCGCTCGGCCTGACCCTGCCGGACGAGGACGGCGGGACCGCGTCGCCCAAGGGTGGAGCACGGTAGTGCTGCGCCGGCGCCGCCGGCTGCTGCGGGCCGCCGCGGTCGGCGGAACGGCGCACTACGCGGGCAAGAAGCACCAGCAGCGCAAGGAGACCGAGGAGGAGCAGAACGCCCGGATCGCGCAGCTGGAACAGCAGCAGCAGCTGAGCCAGCCGTCCGCCACCCCCGGTGCGCCCCCGGTCGCCTGACGGCCCGAAACACACGCGCTCGTAGTGCGTTGCGGAGCGCCCGTACGGCGTGTCGCGGCCTGAACAAACGCACTAGTAGTGCGTTACGGAGCGCCCGTACGGCGTGTCGCGGACCCAAACGCACTACTAGTGCGTTTGTTTCGCCGCCAGACGTCGTTCGCTCGACAAAACCCACTACTAGTGCGTTTGGTCAACGACACGCCGGGCCGGGTGTCCAAAACCCACTACTAGTGGGTTTTGTCGGCGACGGCGGCCGCGACGGCCGCGTTGACAAAGGCAACGAGGTCGGCGACGGCGGCGGCTACGTGGAGCGGGCCAGCAGGTCGGCGTAGGGCCCGGCGGTAGCGGCGAGGTCCGCCGGCCGGCCGCGCTGCACCACCCGGCCGGAGTCCAGCACCACCACCTCGTCCACGTCGTCGAGGCCGGCCAGGCTGTGCGTCACCAGCAGCACCGCTCGGTCCCGCCCGGCGGCCAGCAGGTCGGCGGTCACCGCCTCGGCGGTGACCGGATCGAGGGCCGTGGTGGGTTCGTCGAGCAGCAGCACCGGCCGGCGGGCGAGCAGTGCGCGGGCGAGCGCCAGCCGGGTCCGCTCGCCGCCGGACATCCGGCCGCCACGCTCGCCCACGTCCGTGTCGAGGCCCTCCGGAAGCCCGCGCACCCAGTCGGCCAGCCGGGCCCGCTGCAGCGCGTCCCAGAGGTCCTCCTCCGTCGCGTCGGGCCGGGCCAGCCGGAGGTTCTCCCGCACGGTCGAGTCGAAGATGTGCGCATCACCGGCGACGTGCCCGAGCCGGGCCCGGACGGCGTCGGTCGCCGCACCGCGGACGTCGGCACCGTCGAGCACGTAGTCCCCGCCGGCGATGTCGACGAACCGCAGCAGCGCCGCCGCGAGCGTGGTCTTCCCCGCCCCGGTGCGTCCCACGACGGCGACCCGCCGGCCCGGGCTCAGGTCGAGGTCGACGCCGGCCACCCCCCGCGGCCGCTCATCGCCCGGCGCGTCCGGGTCGATCGGCCACCGGGCGTGCATCCCGCGTACGGCGATCCGGCCGGGTCCGTCGGGGACCGGCGCCGGGGCGGCCGGCTCGGCGACCGGGGGCGGTGCGTCCAGGACGTCGGCCAGCCGCCCGGCCGACGTCCGCACCCGCGCCCACACCGACAGGGCCGGCGCGATCGTGGAGACCGCCTCCCAGGTCGCCAGCGGCAGCAGGACCACCACGGCCAGGTCGACGCCGCGCAGCGTCCCGGACCGGACCGCGGGAATTCCGACCACCACCATCCCCCACACGGCGAGCCCTCCGACGAGGGCGGCGAGACCGGCCCCGATCCCCTCCACCCGGCCGGTCGCGCGGGCGACCCGGGCCAGCTCCGCGTCGGCCGCCTCCGCCTCGGCCAGCCACCCCCGGTCGGCGCCGGCCGCCACCAGGTCGGGGGCGGCCCGCAACGTCTCGATGACGACGGTGGACATCCGGTCCCGGGCCGGGGCCAGCAGCCGGTCCGAACGCCGCCCCGCGACGGCCGTCGTGACCGGCACCACCGTCGCGGCCACGACGACCGCGGCCGCGAGCACCAGTCCGGCCGGGGGCAGCAGCCAGGCCACCGCGCCCGCGGACAGCGCACCGACGAGAGCGCCGACCGCCACCGGCTCGACGACCCGCAGCGGCAGGTCCTGCTGGCTGTCGACGTCGGCGACGAGCCGGGCGAGCAGGCCGCCCCGGCGGAACGCCGCCAGCCCGCCCGGTGCGAGCGGCTCGAGCCGGGCGGCCACCACCACCCGCAGGTCACCGAGCTGCCGGAAGGCCACGTCGTGGGACACCAGCCGCTCCAGGTAGCGGAACACGGCCCGGCCGATGGCCAGCCCGCGCACGGCCACCACGGCGATCCCGAGGGCGAGCACCGGCGGGTGCTGCGCGGCGCGGGAGATCAGCCAGGCCGAGACGGCCATGAGACCGACCGCGCTGCCCAACGCCAGCGTGCCCAGCGCGACGGCGGCGGCGAACCGTCGTCGCGGCCAGGGCGCCAGCTCGAGGATCCGGGCGACCGACCGGTCCACCCGGCCCACGCCGGCCCGCGTCATGCGGGCACCCCCACCGCGGGGTCCGCGGCCACCGGGGGCGCGGGGGCGGGAAGCCGTACCACCCGGTCGGCGCCACGGGTCACCGCCTCCCGGTGGACCACGACGAGGACACACGTCCGGTGCGCCGGGTCGTGCGCGATGCGCCGCAGGGCGGCGACCACCCGCTCCTCGGTCGCCAGGTCGAGGTGCTCGGTGGGCTCGTCGAGCAGCAGCAGCCCGGCACCACGCGCGCTGCGCAGCAACGCCCGCGCCAGCGCCACCCGCTGCCGTTGCCCGGCGGAGACGCCGGCGCCGTCCTCCCCCAGCACGAGCCCCGGATCCAGATCGTCGGCGGCGGCCGCGGCCAGCGCGGCGGCGACCTCGCCGTCGCTCGCCCCGGGTACGCCGAGAGCGACGTTGTCCCGCACCGATCCCGCGACCAGCCCCGGGCGCTGCGGCACCCAGCCGATCTGTTCGCGCCAGGCCACCGGATCGCAGTCGGCCAGGTCGGCGCCGCCGACCTGGATCCGACCCGCGCTCGGTGTCGTGAAGCCGAGTACGGCGGAAAGCAGGCTCGACTTGCCCGCGCCGGACGGGCCGACCACCGCGACCAGCTCGCCGGGCCCGACCCGCAGGGTCGCCCCGGCCGGCGCCGCCCCGGGCCGGCCCGGGTAATGCACCCGCAGGCCCTCGACGTCCAGACCGGCGTGGGCGACCGACGGCGCACGCCGGACACCGCGCACGGGCGGCGGCTCGTCGAGGACGTCGAGCACCCGCTCCGCCGTCGTGACCCCCTCCGCAGCCGCGTGGTAGCCGCTGCCCAGCTGGCGCAGCGGCAGGTAGGCCTCCGGAGCGAGGATCAGCACGAGCAACGCGGTCTGCAGCCCGACCGAGCCGCCGAGCAGCCGCAGCCCGACGGACACGGCGACCAGCGCGACCGACAGCGTCGCGGCCAGTTCCAGGACGAACGACGACAGGAACGACACCCGCAGTACCGACAGGGTCGTGCGCCGGTAGTCGTCGGTCACCGCGCGCACGGTGGCGGCCTGCGCCCTGCCCCGGCCGTAGACGCGCAGCGTGGGCATTCCGTCCAGGACGTCGAGGAAATGGTGGGAGAGCCGCTGCAGGGCCGACCACTGCCGCTCGGTGCGGATCCGGGTCGTCCACCCGACCAGGATCATGAAGACCGGGATCACCGGAAGGGTCACGAGCACGATCACCGCGGACAGGACGTCGGCGAGGCCCATCGCCACGATCACCAGCGGCGGGATGATGCAGGCCAGGACGAGCTGCGGCAGGTAGCGCCCGACGTAGGGGTCGAGCGCGTCGATTCCCCGGGTGGCGAGCTGGGTGAGCTCGCCGGTGCGGTTCCCGGCGAGCCACCCCGGGCCTAGGTCGAGGATGTGCCGGAGCAGCCGGGACCGCAGCTGCTGCTTGACCCGCGCGGCGGCCCGGCTTGCGGTGGCCTCCTGGCCCCATGCCAGCACGGCCCGAACCCCGACCACGACGAGCAGCAGCACCAGCGAGCCGCGCAGCGCGGCGAGGTCCGCGCCGCGGAGGAATGCCGCCGCGATCAGATGGGCCAGCACCCAGGCCTGGGCAATGACCGCGACCGCGGCGAGCACGCCGAGGCCGGTGCTCGCGGCGACGTAACCGCGCGCCGACCGTGCCTGGCGCACCAGCCGCGGGTCCAGTGGTCTCACCCCATCCCCCACACCGAATAGCGTCGCCGAGCCGGAGCGGGATGAGCGGTGGGCGGCCCGAGCAGGACCGCGAGATCACCGGGCCGGGACGGGGGAGCACCTCGGCTGGTCACCGGTTCCAGCAGTCCCGACGCGCGGACCACGAACATCAGATCGTGGCCGGAGGGGATCTCGCCGTCCACCACCTGGGCCGAGATCTGGGCACCGCCGCGGTGCCGCTGAAGCAGGGTGGCGCCGGTGAGCCGGTCGAAGAGGATCTCGCCGCCCATGTACGGCGCGACGACACCGCTGCTGCGCCGCGGCGGAGCGAGCCGGTAGACCGCGCCGCCGACGGTGTCGGCGAGCACGGTGGCCGCGAGCGCGTTGAAGTCGTCCTCGGTGGTGAGCAGGAGTACGGCGGTCACGCCGGCCAGCTGCGCGCCCCGGCCGGTCGCGGCCGCGAGCAGCTCGCCGGACGCGAGCTCCAGGCCCGCGGTCCGGATGTGGTCGCGTTGCCGCTCCAGCGGTGCCCACATCAGCACCTGCAGTCCGGCCGACTGCAGGGCCGTCCCCAACTCGGTCACCCACGGGTCGCCGCCGACGAGCAGCGGCCGGGTACGGGCCGGCCGATTGACCCGCAGCCGACGGGCGACCGGTGCGGCGGTCAGGCCGTAGACGGTGACGGTCGCGACGATGACCAGGAAGGTGGCGGGCAGGATCTTTCCGGCCCCGTCGATTCCCTTGGTCGTCAGGGTGACGGCGAACGTCGACGCGGTCGCCGCGGCGACGATCCCCCGCGGCGCCATCCAGCCCACGAACCCCCGTTCCCCGGCCGTGAGGTCGGTCCCGAATGTCGCAAGGACGGCGATGAGTGGTCTGGTCGCGAGCACCAGGACGGCGACGAGGACCAGGGTCGGCAGGACCAGGTGCCGCAGTGATGCCGGGGTGACGGTCGCCGCGATCGAGACGAAGAGCACGCCGAGGATCAGGTCGATCAGGGTCTCGGCGAACGGCCGGCGGACGGGGACGTCGTACGCGCGGGAACTGGCCATCGCCAGGCCGATGACGATCGCGGCGATCAGCCCGGAGTCGTCGCGGACGATGTCGCACCCGGCGGCGACCGCGATCACGACGGCGAGCTGCGCCGTGGCCCCGAGCACCTCACCGAGCCCGAGTTTGCGCAGCAGCAGCCACAACGCCACGGCGCCCACGGCACCACCGAGCAGGCCGACGCCGAAACTGAGGAAGAACTGCGCGATCTGGTCCCCCGGCCGGCGCCGGGTGCTGGCGACGATCGCGTTGAACACGACCACTCCGAGGATGGCGCCGACCGGATCGATCAGTGACCCCTCCCAGGTCAGCAGACGTTGCAGCCGCTCCCCCGGCCGGACGAAGCTCAGGATCGGACCGACGACCGTCGGACCGGAGACGACGAGGATCGCTCCGAGCATCACGGCGGCGCGCTTGGACATTCCGAGCAGCGGATCGGAGACCACGGCGACGACCACCCAGGTGATCGGCACGCCGAGCAGGATGAGCCGGATCACCACCCGCCGCGTGTGTCCGTGCAACGTGCGGAGGTCGAGCCCGAGCCCGGCCTCGTAGAGGATCAGGGCGACCGAGAGGGAGACCAGGGGCTGGAACGCCGCCCCCAGCAGGCGGTTGGGGTCGACGTCGTCGGTGAGCGCGCCGGCGATGAAGCCGGCCGGCAGCAGCACGATCAGCGCCGGGATCCGCAGCCGCCCGGCCAGGATCTGGGACCCGACCGCGAGAACGAGGATCAGTCCCACCCCGAACAGGATCTGGTCGGTGTTCACCGCACCCGGCCCCCGTCGGGCGCCACGGCCGGCGGACCGTCCTCCCCCGGCTCAGCGGGTGCGCCGAAGCCCTGCCGGTCGCTGGTGCGGGCCGTCGCCCGGTCCGCCGCATCAAGGAACGCGCGGTCGATCGCGGTGTCCAGCCGGGACAGCTCCCGCCGGACCACCGCGTGATGATCGGACGGGAGCGTGGCCAGAAGTCCCTCGAAAACCGCACGCAGCCGCCGGCAGACCTGCACGGAGTTCGCGCCGTAGACCCGGATCTCGGTCACCCCCAGCCGGAGAAAGTCGTCCCAGCCCCGGCCCGGGATGACCACACGGGGGACGCCGTGGGCGTCAGCGACAACGTACCGATGCCGCAGGTCCGTGCGGCCCAAACGCTGCAGAAAGGTCTCGATGTGGTCGAGCACCTGGACCGCGGTCGTCGGGTCGTTGACCGCTGCGGAGAGCGCCCGGACGGCGATGTCCACCATGATCCGCAGGGCGAACGCCGGATCCTGCTCGATGGTCCGCTCGTCCCCTTGTGCGACCAGATCGCGCAGCGAGGCGGCCTCGTCGTCGGTGAGGGCGCCGTCGACCGCCGCGCTGGGCACCTCGATGAACGGGGTTCCCGGGGGCACGAAGTCCCCGACCGTGCGCACCAGGACCAGCACGCAGTCGAGGCGGACCGCTGCCGCGATCAGACCCTTGGCGTCGATCGCCTGGATCGCACCGGGCCGGCTCGCGGTGACGGCGAGCATCGGGCCGGTCGGGACGACGGTGTCCGCGTCCCGGACGCGCAGACTGCTGGCGAGGATGGGACCGGACCACTCCGCGAGCACCTCCCGGCCGGTTTCACCCACCAGCGCGGCGACCGCGACCGGACGCAGGGTGTGGGTGAACCGGTCGAGGTAAACCAACAGCATGATGACGCTGATGACGACGGCGGCGCCGGCAATGGTGACCCCGAGGTCGGGAACTGAATTCTCCTCCACCCGCCGCAGGAGGGAAAAAGCGAACGTCAGGGTGCCGGTGAAGGTCGCCAGTACCACCTTCTGCAGCCGGTCGCGGTACCACAGCCGCATGAACCGCGGCGACAGCGTGCCGGTCGCCTGCTGGATCACCAGCACCCCGATGGTGACCACGAACCCGAGGAGGGCGACCATCGCGCCGGTGATCGAGGAGAGGACGCCGCTGGCCGTCGTCGCCGAGTAGTGCCAGCCTGCCGGCACGTGTGCGGTGCCGTCGAGCCACAACACGAACTGCGCGAGCAGAATGCCGAAGACGGCGCCCAGCAACGGCAGCACCCACAGGCTGCCCTTGACGTACTGGCGCCGGCGGAACCGCGCCGCCCACGAGGTCATCCCCGACACCGCGGATCGGCGCGGCTGCGCATCATGCCGGCGGCGTGGTCGCAGCCGGCGGGGCCTTCCGTGCACCGTCCGAATCGGAAACACCGTCACCCGGTGGGGTCCCGTGCACATGCGGTCCGGGACGGAAGTCCTCGGTACGCACCCGCTGGCGGAACACGTGGTAGGTCCAGCCCTGATAGGTCAATACCACCGGCAGCAGGACGAGCGCGACGACCGTCATCACCTTCAGTGAATAGGATCCGGCTGCGGTGTTGTGCACCGTGAGGTTGAACGCCGAACTGGTGCTGGACACCATGACGTTCGGATACAGCTCGACGAAGATGGACAGCACCGTCGCCGCCATCGCAATGGTGGTGGCGGTGAACGCCCACCCCTCGTGTCCGTCCCGGATCAGCCAGACCCCGCCGATCACCGCGATGACGGCGATGATCTCCATCAGGTTGGGCAGCACGCCCCGGCCGGCCGTCACGTGCGTCCAGATCGCGAAGGCGAGTACGGCGAGGAAGGTGACCGGTGCAACCTGACCGCCCAGCCGCTTTGCCCGTGCCTTCAGCGCGCCGGTCGTCTTCAGCCCGAGGAAGCTCGCGCCGTGCAACAGGCACAGCAGCACAAGGGTGATCCCGACGAACACGCCGTAGGGGGTGAAGAGGTTCCAGAACGATCCGGTGTATTCCTGACCCCGGCCGATCGGAACGCCCTGCAGCAGGTCCCCGAGCGCGATTCCCGCGACCAAGGGGACGAGGAGGCTGCCGACGGTGAGGGTGATGTCCCAGGTGCGACGCCAGCGAATGCTGTCGACCTTGCCCCGGAACTCGAACGACACCCCGCGGATGATCAGGGCGACCAACAGCAGAACAAGAGCGAGGTAGAAGCCGGAGAACATCGTCGCGTACCAGCCGGGGTAGGCGGCGAACATCGCTGCTCCGGCGACGATCAGCCAGACCTCGTTGCCGTCCCACAGCGGGCCGATGGTGTTGATGGCCGCGCGGCGCTCGGCCTCGTCCTGACCGGCGACGTCGTGCAGGATGCCGACGCCGAGGTCGAACCCCTCCAGGACGAAGAATCCGGTCCAGAGCACGGCGATGAGGATGAACCACGTGGCGACAAGGGTCATCGGAGATCCCGCTCTCAGTACGTCATGGCCGGGACCCGGGCATCGGGTTCGTCACCGGTGGCCGGCTCGGGGGCGATCTCCCGTCGCGCGTAACGCATCATCAGCACGACGTCGACGACGGCCAGTGCGCCGTAGAGCAGCAGGAAGACGATCAGGCTGATCGCGACCTCCGTCGTGCTGATCGACGGAGACACGCCGTTGCGGGTCAGCTGGACGCCCTGCACGATCCACGGCTGCCGACCGCTCTCGGTGAGCAACCAGCCCGCCGTGTTCATGAGGAACGGCAACACCGCCGACCACGCCGCCGCCCGCAGGAACCATCGCCCGCGGTCCATCTTCTTGCGCCAGAGCAGCCACAACCCCCACAACGCGAGGCCGAGGATCAGTACGGCGGCATACGCCATGACCCGCATCGCCCAGTACTGGATGAACACGTTGGGCACGTAGTAGCCCGGCCCGTACCTCTGCTGGTACTGGTTCTGCAACGGGGTCAGGCCCTGCACCTTGCCGTTCCAGTGGTTGGTCGCCAAGAGCGACAGCAGGTGCGGGATCGCGATGATCTCGGTCGGTGTCTTGTCGTTGTTGCCGCCGCCGATCTGGAACAGCGAGAACGAGCAGGGTTGGCAGGTCGTCCACTGTGCCTCGGCGGCGGCGATCTTCATCGGCTGGTACTTGGCCTCGACCACTCCGAGCTCGCTGCCGACGAATGTCGACAGCACGATGGCCGGCGCGAGCACGATGAGGGCCAGTCGGGCGGCCGGCCGGAACACCGCCTTCTGGGCGCCCCGCCGCAGTTGCCAGGCGGCCACGGCCAGCATGACGACCGAGGCCGTGACCAGCGACGCGAGCACCACATGGACGTATCCCCACAGAAAGACGGGATTGGTCAGCACCGCCCAGATGTCGGTCAACTCGGCCCGCCCGTTGACCGGGTTGATCTTGTAGCCGACCGGATGCTGCATCCAGGAGTTCGCCGCCATGATGAACGCGGCGGACAGCACCGACCCGAATGCCACCGCCCAGATCGTGGCCAGGTGCACCCGGCGGGACAGCTTGTTCCAGCCGAACACCCACAACCCGAGGAAGGTCGACTCGAGGAAGAATGCGGCCAGCCCCTCCATCGCCAGCGGCGCGCCGAACACCCCGCCGACGGTGCGCGAGTACGCGGACCAGTCCATGCCGAACTGGAATTCCTGCACCAGCCCGGTCACCACCCCGACGGCCACGTTGATCAGCAGGAGGACGCCGAAGAACCGGGTGAGCCGCAGGTATTCCGACCGTCCGGTGCGGTGCCAGGAGGTCTGCAGCAGTGCGGTGAGGAAGGCCAAACCGATCGTTACCGGGACGAAAAGGAAGTGGTAGATCGAGGTCATCCCGAACTGGATGCGCGCAAGGTCGAGCTGACTCATCTGCGGCTCTCCTCACGACGGCGGTGAACGCAGACTGCCTTGCCTGAGCGTGCTCCGCCATGCTCCCACGGACATCACGCAAAAAGGATGAGATCTTCTCTTCATCCGGACCGGGTGATGTGTCCGGGCAGACCGGGCCGCACCGTGGACGGGTGGCCGACGACCAGCACTACGACGTCATCGTGATCGGGTCCGGCGCGGGAGGGGGCACCCTGGCGCACCGGCTCGCCCCGACCGGAAAGCAGATCCTGCTGCTCGAGCGCGGCGACTACCTGCCCCGCGAGCGGGACAACTGGGAGTCCGAGGCGGTCTTCGTCCAGGGCAAGTACCGCGCACCGGAGTACTGGATCGACGACCACGGCAACGAGTTCCCGCCCGAGGTCAACTACTACGTCGGGGGCAACACGAAGTTCTACGGCGCGGCTCTGTTCCGGCTGCGGCCGCAGGACTTCGGCGACCTGGCCCACCACGACGGCATCTCGCCGGCCTGGCCCATCGGATACGACGACCTCGAGCCCTACTACACCCAGGCCGAGCACCTGTACCTGGTCCACGGTCGGCACGGGGAGGACCCCACCGAGGGGCCGGCCGGCGCGCCGTACGCCTTCGGGCCGGTCGAGCACGAGGCCCGCATCCAGCAGCTCAGCGACGACCTGACGAAGCAGGGGTTGCACCCCTTCCACCTCCCGATCGGCGTCAACCTGCTCCAGGACGAGCACGGGCTGGCCACGCACGAGAGCATCTGCATCCGCTGCGACCGGGTGGACGGATTCCCCTGTCTGGTCCAGGGAAAGTCCGATGCCCAGGTGATCTGCGTCGATCCGGCCCTGCAGCACGACAACGTCACGCTGCTCACCCACGCCTACGTCGAACGCCTCGAGACCGACCCGTCCGGTCGCACCGTGACCACGGTCGTCGCCAGGGTCGGCGAGGGCGACGGGTCGACGGTGCGACTCGGCGCGGACGTGGTGGTCGTCTCCTGCGGCGCGGTGAACTCGGCGGCGCTGCTCCTGCGCTCGGCCAACGACCAGCATCCGAAGGGCCTGGCGAACAGCTCCGACGTGGTCGGCCGGCACTACATGCGGCACAACAACGTGGCGGTCATCGCGGTGTCGAAGGAGCCCAATCCGACCCGGTTCCAGAAGACGCTCGCCCTCAACGACTGGTACCTCGGCGCCGACGACTGGGACTACCCGCTGGGCGGGATCCAGATGCTGGGCAAGTCCGACGCCCCGCAGATCAAGGCCGGCGCGCCCCGGTGGGCGGCGGCCACCTCCCCGGAGATGCCGTTCGAGGTGCTCGCCCACCACGCGGTGGACTTCTGGCTCTGCGGCGAGGACCTGCCGCGGCCGGGAAACCGGGTCACCGTCGACCGCGACGGCCGGATCCATCTCGCCCTCGACCCGAAGAACAACGTCGCCGGCGTGAACCGGCTCCGGCACAAGCTCGAGGGAATGCTCGGCGATCTCGGAATGCGCCGGCACAAGCTGCTCGACCACAGCATCTACCTGCACAAGGGCCTGCCGATCGGGGCGACCGCGCACCAGGCCGGGACCGTGCGCTTCGGCACCGACCCGGCGAGCTCGGCGCTGGACCCGACCTGTAAGGCGCACGACGTGGACAACCTCTATGTCGTGGACACCAGCTTCTTCCCGAGCATCGGCGCCGTGAACCCGTCTCTGACCGCCATCGCGAACGCATTGCGGGTCGGCGACCATATCGCCGAACGGCTCGGCTGAGATCATTGAACGGCGGGTGCGTCCGGCAGGTCTCCGGCGCCACACCGCGCGGTTGAGTCACCGACATCGAAAGGGCGGGACCCATGGCAAGAGATCAGGTGGACGCTCTGGTCATCTTCGGGGCGACCGGAGATCTGGCCAAGCTGGAGACGTTCCCGGCCCTGGTCGGCCTGGTGGAGCGCGGTGTGCTCGACGTACCGGTGATCGGGGTCGCGAAGAGCGGCTGGGGTCTCGAGCAGTTCCGCGACTACGCCGCGACCTCGCTGACGAACAACGCGATCGATCCCAAGAGCCCGGCGGCGGCGAAGATGCTCGGCCTGCTCCGCTATGTCGACGGCGACCTCGACGACGACGCCACCTACACGGCGATGGCCAAGGAGATGGGGCCCGGCAAGCGGGCGCTCTTCTACCTCGAGGTCCCGCCGGTCCTCTTCGACCGCATCGCGCGCGGCATCGCCACCGCAGGGCGGGCGGACGGCGCCCGGGTCATGGTCGAGAAGCCGTTCGGCAATGATCTGGCCAGCGCCCGGACGCTGAACGCGACGATGCACGAGGCGTTCTCCGAGGACGCCATCTACCGCGTGGACCACTGGCTGGGACTCGACCCGGTGGACAATGTGCTCTTCACCCGGTTCTCGAACTCGATGCTCGAGCCACTGCTCAACCGGACGCATGTCGACAGCATCCAGATCACCATGGCCGAGGCGTTCGACGTCTCCGACCGCGGCCGGTTCTACGACCGCACCGGGGCGATCCGCGACGTGGTGCAGAACCACATGCTGCAGGTGCTCGCCACCGTGCTCGCCGACCCACCCAGCGGTCATGACCTCGACACGTGGCGGACCTCCAAGGCGAGCCTGATCGGCGCGCTGCGTCCCCTGTCCGCGGACAACGCCGTGCGCGGCCAGTACCAGGGCTACCGCAAGGTCGACGGAGTCAGTCAGAAGTCGACCGTGGAGACCTTCGTCGCCGTACGGCTCTGCGTCGACTCGTGGCGGTGGGCCGACGTCCCGATCCTCATCCGGGCCGGCAAGTGCATGCCGGTGACCGCCACCGAGGTGAGCATCCGCTTCCGGCAGCCGCCGTACGACCACTTCGGGGTCATGTCCCCGTCGATCCGCAACGCCCTGCGGTTCCGGATCTGGCCGGAGGCCGCGGTCGGGCTCACCCTCACCGCCAAGAAGCCCGGCTCGGGCTGGGAACCGCAGTTGGACGACCTCACCTTCGCGCAGCATCCCGGCGAGGACATGCGGCCCTACGACCGGCTCATCGGCGCCGCACTCGCCGGCCAGCGGTGGCTGTTCGCCCGGCAGGACACCGTCGAGGCGGCGTGGCGGGTCGTGGACCCGGTACTCGATGACGCCGTTCCGGTGCACCCCTATGACAAGGCGACCTGGGGACCGAAGGAGGCCGACCGGCTCCTCCCCAAGGGGGAGGTCTGGCACGACCCAGCGGGCTGACGAGGCACCGGAGCGGCACCATGGACCAGGGCACCGAACGACGCCGGGTGGTGATCATCGGCGGCGGCTTCGCCGGGCTCTTCGCCGCCCGTGCGCTGCGCCGTACCCCGGTGGACGTCACCCTGGTCGACCGCGCCGCGCATCACCTCTTCCAGCCGCTGCTCTACCAGTGCGCCACCGGAATCCTGTCCGAGGGCCAGATCGCCGCCCCGCTGCGCGGGGTGCTCAAGCGACATCACAACGTCGACTGCCTGCTGACCGAGGCCGTCGACATCGACACCGAACGGCGGCGGGTGATCGCGGCGCGGGTGGGCGACGAGCGGCTGGAACTCCCCTACGACGACCTGATCGTCGCTGCGGGCGTCGAGCAGTCCTACTTCGGCCACGACGAGTTCGCCCCGTGGGCACCCGGGATGAAGACGCTCGACGACGCGCTCGTGATCCGGCGGCGGGTGTTCGGCGCGTTCGAGATGGCCGAGACCGCGACCAACCCCGACGAGCGGCGGGGCTGGCTCACGTTCTGCCTGGTCGGCGCCGGGCCGACCGGCGTGGAGCTGGCCGGCCAGATCCGCGAACTGGCCACCCGCACGCTGCGGTCGCAGTTCCGGCACCTGGCGCCCGAGGACGCCCGGGTGCTCCTCTTCGACGGCGGGGCCGCCCCCCTGGCCTCGTTCGGGCCGAAGCTCTCGGCCACCGCGGCGGCGTCGCTGCAGCGGCTCGGTGTCGAGTTGCACATGCACTCCCGCGTCACCGACGTACGCCGGGGCGGGCTGACCGTGCGGGACGAGTCGGGTGCCGACACCCGGTTCACGACCGGGACCGTGCTCTGGACGGCCGGCGTCGAAGCCCCGGCGTTCGCCGCGGCGCTCGCCCGGGCCACCGGGGCGGAACGCGACCGGGCCGGCCGCATCCACGTCAACCCCGACCTCACCCTGCCCGGACACCCGGAGATCTCCGTGGTCGGAGACGTGATGAGCCTGGACGACCTCCCCGGGCTGGCCGAGGTCGCCATGCAGTCCGGCCTGTACGCCGGGCGCCGCATCCACCGGCGGATCGGAGGCCACCCGCCGGGAAAGCCGTTCCGCTACCGCGACCTCGGGTCCGCGGCCTACATCTGCCGGGGCCGCGCGGTGATCTCCGCCGGCCCACTGCACTACGACGGCTTCGTCGGCTGGCTGACGTGGCTGTTCATCCACATCGCCTTCCTCACCGGGTACCGCAACAGGGTGGGTGCCGTGCTGTCCTGGGCGCTGGCCTTCAGCCGCAATTCCCGCCGCGAGCGTGCCTTCACCGCCCGGCGGTTGGACACCGGTGACGTCTACACCGCGGCCACCGGCCCGGCGGCGGGCGTCGCCGCCGACGTCACCGCCCGTACAGGTGCGGCGACCTCCGACGCGGACGGGGATGAGCCGCGCCGGCACCGCGGATGAGTCGCCGGTCGCCCTCAGCGCCCGACCATCACCATGGCGATGGTGAGGGCGAAGGTCGCGACGATGACGGTGATGCCCGGCGCCGGGCTGCCGAACGCCCAGATGACGGCCCCCGCGATGATGCCGACGACACCGATGATCTGCCGGTTGACGTTGGCCTTGGTCTGCGCCGCCGAGCGGGCGACCGTCCGCTCCTCGGCCACCGTGGGCAGGTGGGGAAGGTGGGCTGCGCGCTGCTCCGCACCCTCCGGGAGAGCGTCCGCTCCAGGGACGTTCACCGTGACGTTGCCCGCGCCGGTCCCCGGTCGGGTCTCCGCGCCGGCCCGTCGGGTCCCGAGCTCCTCCGGATCGAGCCCGACGGTCGGCTCGTCGGCATCGTACGGCGGATCGTGTCTGGTCGGCTCCATGCCCGCTCCTTACCCACATCCGGTGGAGGTCACCGGCCGCTGCCCGGCGACGTCTCCATCTCGATGACCGTGCGTATGCCTTCTCCTCGCTCCACCAGCTCGAACCCCTCGGCGACGCGCTCCAGCGGGATCCGACGGGAGACGAATGCCTCCAGATCCAGGCGGCCGGCCTCGACGAGGCGGACCAGCCGCTCGAAGTCGATGTCGGGGCGCAGATTGCCGGTGAGGCACCCGAGCAACCGCTTCTGGCTCGTGACGAAGTCGAGCGCGGGAAGGTGCAGCGTGGCGTCATGGTGCGGCGCACCCACGACCGTGACGGTCCCGCCCGGCCGGGCGGCCGCGACGGCCTGCGCCATCGCCTCCGGACGGCCGGTCGCCTCGAAGGTGAAGTCGTAACCGGGACCGGGCCGGGCGGCGAGCAGGCTGCCGGCATGCTCGTAGACGTCGGTCGCCCCGAACCTGCGCGCCGCCTCCCGCCGCTCCGCGTGCGGGTCGGCCACACCGATCCGTGCGGCGCCGGCCAGGCGCGCGCCGGCGACGGCGCTGAGCCCGATCCCACCCAGTCCGACCACCGCGCACGTCGACCCGACTTCTACCCGGGCGATGTTCATCACCGCGCCGACACCGGTCGCGATCGCGCAGCCCAGGAGGGCGGCACCGGCGAGGGGCACCCCGTCGGGGATGCGCACCACGGAGTCGGCCGCGACGACGGTCGCCTCGGCGAACCCGCCGGTTCCGTAACCCTGGACGAGCGGATCGCCGCCCCTGGTCAGCCGCGGCCGGCTGCGCGTCCGCTGCGGGCACAGCATCGGCGTGCCGGCCTCGCAGAAGCCGCAGTGCCCGCAGTGGTGGGTCAGCGACAGCACCACGTGGTCACCGGGGCGAACCCGGGACACCTCCGACCCCACCTTCCGGACCACCGCGCTGACCTCGTGACCGAGGACGACCGGAAAGTCATAGCCCGCACCGAGGTCGCCGGCCGCCCACGCCACGTCGGTGTGGCAGATGCCGACGGCCGCAATATCGATCTCCACCTCGTCCGGGCCGGGCGCGGGGAGCTCGACCGTGGCGAGCTCCGGCGAGCCGCCGGGAGCCTCGACGACCGCTGCCCGAACCTGTCGTGTCATGTGGTGCTCTCTCCGGCGTGGTGATCGCGCGTCCCGTGAACGACGCCCCGCACCCTAGCGCGGGCCAACAAGTCGTTCGCAGATTGTCGGAGCCCCGTGTTAGAACGATCTGCGGCCCCGGACGACCGTCCGGATGCCGCCGCAGCGTTCCCCCGGGAGGAGCCCTCCGTGGTCACCGCGGGATCGGAGTTCACCGTCGACAGCCAGTTCCGGTCCACCCGGACCGGCCCGGTGCGCTGGATCCTCTCCCACCAGGTGCGGCACAAGGGCTATCTCGTCGGGTTCCTCGGCGGCTCCCTCGCGATGGTCGCGCTCAACACCTCGATCCCGGGGCTGACCGGCGCGGCGTTCGACGTGGTGCTCCGGCCGGGCGACCGCGCGGGCAGGCTCACGACGATCGCGGTGCTGCTCCTCGTCATCGTGCTGCTGCGCGGAGCGACCGACCTGGTCGCCCGGGGCTGCGTCGCGGTGCTGGCCCAGCGGATGGAGCGGGCGGCCCGGGACGAGCTCTACGTGAGCCTGCTGGGCAAGAGCCAGACCTTCCACAACCGGCAGCGGGTCGGCGACCTGATGGCCCGGGCCGCCAACGACGTACGCCAGCTCAACTACATGATCCTGCCCGGCGTCGACCTCGTCGTGGACTCGATGCTGCAGGGCATCGTCCCGCTCGTGTTCATCGGCTTCATCGACCCGCAGCTGCTCCTCGCCCCCGGGCTGCTCGCCGTCGGCTTCGTCCTGACGCTCAAGCTCTACATGCGGCAGCTGGGACCGGTGTCGGTCGACATGCGGGAGCAGTTCGGCCGGCTCAACGCCGGGCTCAACGAAGCGGTCCGCGGCATCGAGGTGGTCAAGGTGACCGCACAGGAGCCGCAGGAGCTGGCGCGCTTCGCCGCCGACGCCCGCCGCTACCGCGACTTCTTCGTCCGGCAGGGAGTCATCCAGGCCCGCTACCTGCCCACCCTGCTGCTGGCCGTCGCGACCGCCGGCGCCCTGCTGCACGGGCTCTACCTGCACTCCCACGGCCAGCTCACGATCGGCCAGCTGGTCGCCTACCTGGGCCTGATGTCGATGCTCGGCTTCCCGATGGGGATGTCCAGTTTCAGCTTCTCGATGGTCCAGCTCGGGGTGGTGAGTGCCGGCCGCATCCTCCGGCTGATGCAGGAGCGGACCGAGCTCGACCAGAACCAGGCCGGACATCAGGGTCAGGTCCGGGGCGAGATCGTCTTCGACCACGTGACGTTCGGTCACGGTGACCGGCCGGTGCTGCGCGACCTGTCGTTCCGGGTCGAGCCGGGTCAGACGGTGGCGATCGTCGGCGAGACGGGTTCGGGCAAGACCACCCTCACGCACCTGGTCAACCGGATCAACGACGTCGACTCCGGCCGGATCCTCGTCGACGGCGTCGACGTCCGCGACTGGAACCTCGACGCGCTGCGCTCGCAGATCTCCACCATCGAGCAGGACGTCGTCCTGTTCTCCCGGTCGGTCGCGGAGAACATCGGCTTCTCCCTGGGTCAGCAGGTCGACCGCGACGCGGTGATCCGGGCGGCCCGCGACGCGCAGGCCGACGAGTTCATCCGGGAGCTCGACCTCGGCTACGACACCGTGATCGGCGAACGCGGCGTCACGCTGTCCGGCGGCCAACGGCAGCGGCTGGCCATCGCCCGCGCGCTGCTGACCGATCCCGGCATCCTCATGCTCGACGACTCGACGAGTGCGATCGACAGCTCGACCGAGGACCGGATCCAGCAGGCCATCCACCGGGTGCTCGAAGGACGCACCACGTTGCTCATCACCCATCGGCTGTCCCAGATCCGCTGGGCGGACAAGGTGCTGCTCCTGCGCCGCGGCGAGCTCGTCGACACCGGCACCCATGACGAGCTCCTCGGCCGGTGCCGCCTCTACCGCCGCATCTTCGCCCACTACGACGAGGTCATCGGCTCCGATGCCGACCGGGCGGCGTTCGTCGCGGCCGGCGGCGCCTTGGCTGACGAGGTCGCCGGACGCGGTCCGACGGTGGGAGAGGACGGCTGAGATGGGCTTCATCATGGAGGGCCTCGACGCCGAGGACTACGACCGCACCTACAGCGACCGCGCGCTCTTCGACCGCATCCTCGGCTACTTCCGGCCCAAGGCGCGCCCGATGGCGCTGGTCGCCGTCACCATCGTGCTCACCTCGCTGATGCAGTCGGCGATCCCGGTGATCACGAGTTGGGGACTCGATCAGATCGTCGACAATTCCTCGGCGGGCAGCATCGCGCTGCTCACCATCGCCATCTTCGCCGCGGGTGTCCTCGGCTGGGTCTTCAACTACGTCCGCCAGGTGCACAGCGCACGCGTCGTCGGTGACGTCGTCCTCAAGCTGCGCGAGGACGCCTTCGCCGCCGTACTCCGGCGTGACCTGGCGTTCTACGACGAGACGCCGACCGGCCGGGTCGTGAGCCGGGTGACGTCCGACACCGACGACTTCGCCACCGTCGTCACGCTCACCATGAACCTGCTCAGCCAGGTGCTGCTCGTCGTTCTGATCACCGCCCTGCTCTTCGCCCGCGACGTCGGGCTGGCGCTGGTCACCCTGGCGATCACGCCGGTCATCGTCGCGATGGCCCTGCTGTTCCGGCGGCTCGCCCGCGAGAGCACCCGTCGCTCCCAGCGGTCACTCGCCCGGGTCAACGCGACCGTCCAGGAGACGATGGGGGGCATCGCGGTCGCCAAGAGCTTCCGTCAGGAGGGCACCCTCTACGACGAGTTCGTGCCGATCAACGAGCAGAACTACCAGGTCACCCTCCGCCAGGGATTCATCTTCAACTCGATCTTCCCGCTGCTGTTCTTCGTGGCCGGTCTCGCGACGGTGCTGCTCGTCGAGGTCGGCGGGCACCGGGTCCTGTCCGGCGGTCTGTCGGCCGGCGACTGGTACCTCTTCCTGCAGAGCGTGGCGCTCTTCTGGTTCCCGCTGACGAGCATCGCGTCGTTCTGGTCCCAGTTCCAGCAGGGACTCGCCGCGTCCGAGCGGGTCTTCGCCCTGATCGACGCCGAGCCGCAGGTCGTGCAGCACGACTCGCAGCCGGTCGCCCGGCTCTCCGGGGCGATCGAGTTCCGCGACGTCGTGTTCAGCTACAACCAGGGTGAGCGGGTGCTCGACCACTTCAACCTCACCGTCGCCGCGGGTGAGACCGTCGCGCTCGTCGGGCACACCGGCGCGGGCAAGTCGACCCTGAGCAAGCTCATCACCCGCTTCTACGAGTTCTCCGACGGCCAGATCCTGCTCGACGGGCGCGACATCCGGTCCTTCGACCTCGCCGACTACCGCCGCCAGCTCGGCGCGGTGCCGCAGTCGCCGTTCCTCTTCTCCGGCACCGTCGCCGACAACATCCGCTATCCGCGCCCGGACGCCTCCGACGACGAGATCCGGGTCGCGGCGTGGAAGGTCGGCGGCGGTGACTGGCTCGACTCGCTCCCCGACGGCCTGGCGACCGAGGTGGGCGAATACGGCCGGGCCCTGTCGATGGGCCAGCGCCAGCTCGTCGCCCTCGCCCGGATGCTCGTGCAGGACCCCGCCGTCGTGATCCTGGACGAGGCCACCGCGAGCGTCGATCCGCTCACCGAGGCCCAGATCCAGGAAGGCCTCGACGTGGTCCTCGCCGACCGCACCTCGATCGTGATCGCGCACCGGCTCTCCACCATCGAGCACGCCGACCGGATCGTCGTGCTGCGCAAGGGCCGCATCGTGGAGCAGGGCACCCACGGCGACCTGATGAGCCGGGGCGGCGAATACTGCGAGGTCTACAACGCCTACTTCCGGCACCAGTCCCCCAACTACCGCTCCGGCACCGGGTTCGTGCCCGTGCGCCCGTCGGAGCCGGCCGGCTGAGCCGGGACCGAGGGCCGGTTGCACGCCGTACGGCACGCGGGTGCAGAGTTGGCGGAGATCGAATCTCGAGGAGTGACGTGATGGAGTACACGAAACTGGGCTCGACCGGCCTCGACGTCTCGCGCATCTGCCTGGGCTGCATGAGCTACGGGGAGCCGGAGCGCGGCAACCACCTGTGGTCCCTGGACGAGCAGTCCAGTAGGCCCTTCATCAAGCGTGCGGTGGAAGCCGGGATCAACTTCTTCGACACGGCGAACGTCTACTCCGACGGCTCCAGCGAGGAGATCGTCGGCCGCGCGCTTCATGACTTCGCCCGCCGCGACGAGATCGTGCTCGCCACCAAGGTCCACGGCCGGATGCATCCCGGCCCGAACGGCGCCGGGCTGTCCCGCAAGGCGATCATGGCCGAGATCGACGCCAGCCTGACCCGGCTCGGCGTCGATTACGTCGACCTCTACCAGATCCACCGCTGGGATCCGACCGTGCCGATCGAGGAGACCCTCGAGGCGCTGCACGACGTGGTCAAGGCCGGCAAGGCCCGCTACATCGGCGCCTCGTCCATGTGGGCGTGGCAGTTCTCCAAGGCGCTCTACCTCGCCGACCGGCACGGCTGGACCCGGTTCGTCTCCATGCAGAACCACTACAACCTGCTCTACCGCGAGGAGGAGCGGGAGATGCTGCCGCTGTGCGCCGACCAGGGCGTCGGCGTGATCCCGTGGAGCCCGCTCGCGCGCGGGAAGCTCACCCGGGACTGGGACGAGAGCACCGCCCGCGCGGAGACGGACGAATTCGGCAAGACCCTTTACTCGGAGGACGACCGGATCATCGTCGAGGCGGTCGCCGGGATCGCCGCACGACCGTGGCGTGTCGCGCGCCCAGGTCGCGCTCGCCTGGATGCTGCACAACCCGGTGATCACCGCGCCCATCGTCGGAGCCACCAAGATGGCACACCTCGAAGACGCCATCGCGGCGGTCGACCTGACACTCACCGCCGACGAGATAGCACAGCTCGAGAAGCCCTACACGCCGCGGGAGAACGCCGGCTTCCGGTAGGCCGCGCCGAACCGACCGCCGGGCAGGCCGTGATCAGCCGCGGGGCGCCAGCAGCGTCGCGAGAGCGGTCACGGTCTGCGCGCGGGAGGGCAGCTTGTCCTTGTTGGCGAGGGAGCGGCACGCGAACACCCGCATGAACGACGCGCCGATCAGCATCACGGCCATCCCCTCGGTGTCCGCCTCCGCGGCGATCCGACCTCGTCGCTTCTGGTCGTCCAGCCAGCCGGCGAGCAGTTCGACGCCCCGGTGCGGGCCCATCCCCTGCGCGTCCATCCGCTCGCCGAACTCCTCGCGCAAGTCGGCGTCGGACTGGATCGCCGCCAGCACGGGAAGCACCCGCGCGAAGAATGCCTCGAATCCTGCAGAGATCTCGAGCAGCGCATCGGCGAGGGGGACGCCGTCGAACCGGCCGAAGTCGCCGATATCGAGCTTGTTCAGCGGGTTCAGTCCGGTTTCGAAGACCGCCTGGACGAGACCGACCTTGTCCTTGAAGTGGTAGTAGACGCTGGCCTCGGACGCGCCGGCCCGCTCGGCGATCTCCTTCGTGGTCAGCCGGCGCAGTCCCTCCTCCTCGACGAGGGACAGCGTCGCGGACAGGATCGCGTCCCGGATCCCGGCTGAGGGCCGACCGCGTCGCTTGCCCGGCAGTTCAACCATGGCGGCAGACCAACCCCCTCGACGATAAACTGTTGACAGACTCAGGAACGAGCCGACAGACTGAGTCTACATTCAGTATTGCCGTATCGCTCGAGGAGATCGACGTGGACCGCAAGTGGTGGACCCTCATCGCCGTATGCACCGGCGTGTTCATGCTGCTGCTCGACATCACGATCGTGAACGTCGCACTGCCCGACATCCAACGGGCGTTCAACGCCTCACTGTCGGACCTGCAGTGGGTGATCGACGCCTACGCCCTGACCCTCGCCGCCTTCCTGCTCACCGCCGGGTCGATCGCCGACCTCATCGGCCGCCGGCGGGTCTTCGCGATCGGCGTCATGGTCTTCACCGTGGGGTCGCTGCTGTGCGGTACGGCGACGAGCTCGCTGTTCCTGACCCTGGCCCGGGGGCTGCAGGGTGTGGGTGGCGCGATCATGTTCGCCACGTCACTGGCGCTGCTGGCCCAGGCGTTCCGTGGCCGCGAACGCGGCATCGCCTTCGGGGCGTTCGGCGCCGTCACCGGTATCGCGGTCGCGGTCGGGCCGGTGCTCGGTGGTGCGATCACCAGCGGCCTGTCCTGGCGGTGGATCTTCTTCGTCAACATCCCGATCGGCGTCGCCGCCCTCATCGTGACGTTGATCCGCATCGACGAGTCGCGCGACCCCAATGCGCACCGGCCGGACTGGCTGGGCTTCCTGACCTTCAGTGCGGGGCTCGCCGCGCTGGTCTTCGGGATGATCCGCAGCAACGTCGACGGCTGGGGCTCGACCACGGTCATCAGCTCCCTGGTCGCGGCGGGGGTGTTCCTGGCGGCGTTCGTCGTCGTCGAGCTGGTGCAGCGTCAGCCGATGTTCGACCTCAAGCTGCTCCGCGTGCCGACCTTCGACGGCGGCCTGGCGGCCGCGTGGGGGATCTCGGCGTCGCTGTTCGCTCTGCTCACCTACCTGGTCCTCTACCTGCAGGACACCCTGGGGCTGTCCGCGCTGCAGACCGGCGTGCGCTTCCTGCCGCTCACCGGCGCGATCTTCCTCACCGCCGGTGTGGCCGGCCGGCTGACCGCCGGCGTCCCGATCCGGTGGCTCATCGGCCCCGGCTTCGTCCTCATCGGTGTCGGCCTGCTGCTGATGCGAGGCCTCACGGCCTCGTCGCAGTGGACCCACCTGCTTCCGGGCATGATCATCGCGGGGGTCGGCGCCGGGCTGGTCAACGTACCCCTCGCGTCCACCGCCGTCGGCGTCGTCGACCCGAGCCGCGCCGGGATGGCCTCCGGCATCAACTCGACGTTCCGGCAGGTGGGGATCGCCACCGGTGTCGCGGGACTCGGCGCCATCTTCACCAGCCACCTGCGCAGCTCGATCACCGACTCCCTCGCCGGCACGCCACTCGCCGCCCACGCCCACCAGATCGCGACCGCGGTGAGCGGCGGCCAGGTCGGGCGGGCGGTCTCGGCTGCTCCTCCCGCCGTGCGCGGAACGCTCGTGCACTCCGCCCAGGTCGGATTCGTCAACGGCCTCAACGTCATCCTGCTCGTCGGCGCGATCGTTGCGTTCGCCGCCGCCCTTCCCTCCTTCGGGCTGATCCGGCAGCGGGACTTCGTGGTGGCCCCGAACAGCAGCGAGCCGCCGTCCCCGGTCCAGGTCGAACCGGCGACGACGGCGGGCTGACCCCCCCGGGGGCGTCGCGTCCGGGCTAGTTCATGCTCGGGCGCGATGTCGGCGGGATGTTCTGGTTGAGCCGGAACAGGTTCGTCGGGTCATACCGGTCCTTGACCGCGACCAGCCTGGCGTAGGTGTCCGGCGGGTACGACGCGCGCACCTTGTCCTCCCCGGCGTCGCCGGTGAAGTTGACGTACATCGATCCCGACCCGTGCTTGGCCAGCGTGTCGCGGGTCCGCCGGGCCCAATCCGTGTGGTCGGCGAACGCCGTGCCGTCCGGGGCGCGGGCGATGACGTTGAGGATGTACGGCGAGGTGCGTTGCGCGAAGGCCGTCGCAGCCTGCGGCACCCGGGCCATGGCACCGCCCGCGTGGTGGATGTGCACCTCGGACTGCGGAGTCGGTTTGGCCCGCCACCCGGCCAGCGCCTCCTCGATCGCGGCGTCGGGCAGGGCGTCGAGCATCGCCGACGTGAAGTAGTTGTGCGCGCCGGCCTGCCAGAGCGGGTCGAGGGCCTGCTGCATCGCGGTGTAGGGAACGGCACCGACGTGGTCGAGGATCGGGTCGGCCAGGGTCCGCAGCGGCCCGACCGCCTCCTCCGCCCGGTCCATGGGCCCGGAGTACACGGCGCCGACCGCGACGATCGGCGTTCCGTGGACCTCCTCGGGCAGGAACGGGACCGGCGGTGCGGTGGTCAGGTCGACGAGGGTGGTGAGCTCGTCGGGCATCGAGTCGGTCAGGTCCCGCCATCCGGTCACCACGTCCCTGGCCGCGTCGCCCGGGAAGAACAGCAGCCCGCCGAGGACCGTGGGCCCGACCCGGTGCAGTTCATACTCCAGCGAGGTGGCGACGCCGAAGTTGCCGCCACCACCGCGCAGCGCCCAGAACAGATCGGAGTTCTCGTCCTTGCTGGCATGCACCAGCCGCCCGTCGGCCGTGACGACGTCCGCGCCGACGAGGCTGTCGCAGGCCAGGCCGTGGCTGCGCAACAGCCAGCCGATGCCGCCGCCCAGGGTGAACCCGCCGAGTCCCGTCGTGGAGACCAGCCCACCGGTGACCGCCAGCCCGAAGGCCTGCGTCTCATGGTCGAAGTCGGCCCAGGTGGCGCCGCCCTGCGCGACCGCGCGGCGGCGTTCGGTGTCGACCGTGACGCTTCTCATCGGCGACAGGTCGATGACCACACCGCCGTCGCAGGTCGAGAACCCGGCGATGCTGTGCGAGCCGCCGCGCACGGCGCAGATCAGCCCCTGGCTCCGGGCGAACTCCACGGCCTTCATCACGTCGGCGGTGCCCGCACAGCGGATGATCACCGCCGGGCGCTTGTCGTGGGAGGCGTTCCAGACCGCCCTGGCCTGGTCGTAGTCGGGGTCACCGGGTCGGATGACCTGTCCGCGTACGGAGTCCCGGAGCTCCCCCAGCGTCGCGTCTCCGACGACCTGTTCGTGTCTCGTGCTTGTCATGGCGTCCTCCGCCGTGAATTCGGTCGGACCGCAGCATGCAGTCCTCGGTGGTCCGTTGGTGATCACCGGCGACGCTACGAGCCGGCGCTTTGCACCCGCTTAGCGATCGATCAGCGGGACCCTCGGGCGATGCGGACGTGCGCGGCGCCGTCGACCGCACCCAGGCGCCCGAACAGGTCCTCGGCCTGCTGCAATGCCTGGCTCGCCTGGTCCGACCGGCCCCTCCGGCGCTGCACGGCACCGAGCATCGCGTAGCCCCAGGCGGTGGCCCGGTGATTTCCGGGGATGTGACGCGAGTCCCGCAGGGTGTCCGGCAGGAGCCGGCCTGCCTCGTCGTCGTCACCGGCGGCCGCATGGACGCTCGCCATCGTGAGTCGCACAGCGACGAGCGCCGGCACGTCCTCGGTTTCGCTGAACCCGGCCAGGGCTTCCTGCAGCAGGCCGATCCCCCGGTCGACGTCTCCTTCGGACGCGGTGAGGACGCCCAGGCTGCACAGCGTGAGGCCGGTGGCACGCCGGTCGCCGAGGTCGTATCGGATCTGGAGACTGAGATCGAAGGCCGCGCGGGCCGCCCCGTACTCACCGCGCACACGGTGCAGGCAGCCGAGATGGTTCACCGCCAGCGCCTCACCGTCCCGGTCGCCGAGACCGCGGAACACCGCGACGGCGTCCTCCACCAGCGACTGCGCCTCATCGAGATCGCCGTCGAGCCGCGCAAGGTACGCCAGGTTGCACAGCACGTAGGCTCCCGCCTGGACCGCCCCGACCCGCCGACCGAGCAGGACCGTCTCTTCGAAATGCAGGCGGGGACTCGCGGTTCCAGCACCCTCGACGGCGAAGCCCAGCATCATCGGCGCGAAGAACGGAGGGCCTTCGTCGAAGGCCGGCAGACCGAGGCGGATCTCGCCGAACAGCTTCCGCGCCGCCGACAGCTCGCCCCGGCCGAGGTGCACCACCGCGAGCGGATGCAGGGCCGACATCGCGATCCGCTCGGCTCCGCACTCGGCGGCCACGTCACGGGCCAGCATGCTGGTCCGCCGGCAGTCCGCCCATGCGCCTCTCATGTAGGCGAGCACGGAACTTGCATCCAGCGCCCGGGCGAGCCCCGCGGGATCGTCCTCCCGGCGGCCCACCGCTACGCCCTCGGCGGCGATCTGCTCGAGTCGTTGGGCGCTCCCCCGCCGTACGTCGAAGACGGCCAGCCCGTACAGGGCGCGGCTGCGCAACGGCGACGGTTCCGGTGCCGCTGCCAGCACGGCCTCCAGCCAGGTGCAGCCCTCGGCGAACAGCCCACGGGCCAGCCAGGGCCGCCACGACGCGACGGCGAGACGCAGGGCACTCGCGGGATCCCGACGCAGCCCCCACTCCATGGCCAGCCGCACATTCTCGTGCTCGGCATCGAGGTCGGCGGGCGCGACGGCGGGGAGGCTCGTCGACTGCTCGGCGTCACGGGTCTCGGCGAACTCGACGTACCAGCCGCAGTGGCGGGCGGCCAGTTCGTCCCGCTCGCCGGCCGCACGCAGTCGCTCGGCGGCGTACTGCCGGACCGTCTCGAGCAGCCGGTAACGGTTGACCTCCCCAGCCGGCTCGGTGAGCACGAGCGACGTGTCGACGAGACGGGCCAGCATCGGGAGCACCCGGGCCGGATCGTCGGCGGCACAGATCGCCTCGACGGCGGTCAGGCTGAAGGACCCGGCGAACACCGCCAGCCGCCGGAACAGCCGCTGCTCCTCCCCGGTCAGCAGATCGTGGCTCCAGGCCAGGGTCGCCGCGAGGGTCTGTTGTCTCGTCACCCTGCTGCGGTCGCCCCGGTCGAGGAGGGTGAGGGCGTCACCGAGCCGGTCGGCGATCTGTCGCGCCGACAGGATCGGGGCGCAGGCCGCCGCGAGCTCCAACGCCAGGGGTACGCCGTCGAGGCGGAAGCAGATCTCGGCGACGGCATCGGCGTTGTCGTCGGTGAGCGTGAATCCGGCGGCGGCGGCCGACGCCCGGCGGAGGAACAGCTCCACCGAGGCGATGCCGGCGAGCGCCTCGAGCGCCGGCATGCACGCCGGATCGGGCAGTGCGAGTGACGGTGTCCGCCACGTGACCTCGCTGTCGACGCGGAGCGGTTCCCTGCTCGTCGCCAGAACCGACACCCGCGGGCACCGGTGCAGCAGGTGCGTCGCGATCCGCGCGCATTCGTCGAGCAGGTGCTCGCAGTTGTCCAGCACGATGAGCAGCTCGCGATCGTGCAACTGCGTGGCCAACGAGTCCGCGGACGCCCGATGGGACGGAAGCTCGAGATGCAGTGCCCGGGCGATCTCGGACACGAGCAGCTCGCCGCTGGTCAGCGCGCCCAGCTCGACCAGGAACGCGCCGTCCGGGTAGTGGCTACTGCGTCGGCGCGCGAGCTCCACCCCGAGCGCCGTCTTCCCGACACCGCCCGGTCCGGTCAGGGTGAGCAGGCGGGTGCGGGCGAGGATCCCGTCGGTCTCCCGAAGGTCCCGGTCGCGGCCGATCAGGGCCGTCACCCGGACCGGGAGACCGCCGGGTGCGGCGGTTCCCGGCGTCTGCTGACCGGCGGAATCGGTGCCGCCGGCCAGCAGCTCGCGGTAGAGCTGTCGGGTCTGCCGTTCGGGGTCGGCGGCGAGGTCGCGCTGGAGCACTCCGCGGAGCTGCTCGAAGACCGTCAACGCCTCCGAACGGCGACCGGCATCGGCGAGGGCGCGCATCAGGGCGCGGTGAGCCGGTTCGTGCAGCGGATTCTCGCCGACCAGGGGGGTCAGGACGGCGACCGCGCCGGCCGGGTCCGTTCCGGCGAGACCGTTGTCGACGAGATCCAGCACCGCCTGCAGGTGCCACTCGCGGGCGCCCGCCACATGCACCTGCGCCCACGCCTCGTAGGCGTCCTCGGGCAGGAGCCCGCCGCGCCAGCGCTCCAGCAGACCAGCCGTCGTCGAGGCGTCGGCGGATTCCGTGCGTGCCTCACGCACCGCGCGTTGGAGCTCCTCGAGGTCCGTGACGACCGGCTGATCCGGACCCAGCACGACGACGTCGTCCCGGAGCCCGAGGATCGCGGGGCCGTCGACACCGATGGTCGACAGTGCGCGGCGGGCGGCGTGCAAGACCTGGTGCAGGTTGTTGCGGGCCGCGTCGGGATCTAGGTCGGGCCACAACTGCTCGATCACCCGGTCCCGGTGCATCCGATGTCCGGGCTCGAGCGCGAGAAGCTTGACGAGCGTCTTGGCCTTGCGCAGGCGCCACGCGTTGTGGGCGACGTGGCGGTTCCCGGCGGAGACGGCGAAGCCGCCCAGCAGTTGGATGCGTACGACGACCGGCGCCCCCTGCGGCCGGGCTGTGCTGGCCATGCGCCCGATCTCACCAGGGATTGCCCCCGGACGTGTCCCTTTCGGGAAGGTCGTCCGGCGCAAATCGGACGTAGACTCAGCGGCGGAGGCGATTGCGGTGGGCATCCTGATCACCGTCTTGGCAGTGGTGGTGATTGTCGGTCTCGGTATCTACGTGCTCGGCGGGGTGGGCGAGTACCGCACCCGCGGCACCGGCCGGCAGACCGCGGACATGTGGTACTCCCGCTTCGCCGACCGGGGGCGGCGTGGCCGGGATTCGTCTGCCGCGCGGAAGGATCACGGCTCGCTCTTCGATCGGGACGAGCGCAGCTGATCCTCGGCACCTGTCGTCAGCAATCGGTGAGGATGCCCGGCCAGGTCGGGGACCCCGCGGTCGAAGAACACCACCGGAGCGGGGTGCCGTTCGGCGTCCCGGTAGGTCCGGATCTCCCAGCTCAGCATGGTCTCGGCGTACAGCGCCGGTCCGCCCACGGCAGCGCCGGTCCGCCGATGACCACCTGTGGCCGTGGTGTGGGCGTGCTGTCGGACAAATACAGGCTTCCTCTCCGGAAGTTGGACGTGCGGGATCGCCGACCGATCGAGCCGCACCAGCATGGTTGAAACGGTCCGCGGCCACCTGCACAATGGCCTGGTGATCATCCGGCCGGCACGAGCCGAGGACGCCGCCGACCTGGCCGCCGTACATGTGCAGTCCTGGCAGTCGGCGTACCGCGGGCTGGTGCCGCAGGACTTTCTCGACGGCCTGGACGTCGGCCGCCGTACCGCGGCCTGGGAACGCATCCTGGGCGACCTGGACGACCGGCGTGCGGGAGCCTTCGTCGCGGAGGCGGACGTGATCGTCGGGTTCGCCCATGTCTGCGCGAGCCGGGACGATGACCTCGACACCCCGACGACGTCGGTGAGGTGACGTCGATCTACCTGCATCCCTCGTCATGGGGCACCGGCGCCGGCCGGGCACTCATGACCGCCGGGCTCGGACATCTCGACGCCGCCGGTTTCGGACGCGCGACGCTCTGGGTGCTCGACGGCAACAAGCGGGCCCGGCGGTTCTACGAGCACGGCGGCTGGCGCTCCGACGGCACCACCAAGCGCGACGACCGGTGGGGTTTCACGCTCACCGAAGTGCGGTACCTGCGCCCCCTCCCCTGACGGCCGTCGTTCCCACTCACTTTCCGCATCAACGTGACGTCGAAGCGGCCCTCTCCGTTTTGCTTGAACGTCACGTTCAAGCCATCTAGCTGCTTGAACGTGACGTTCAAGCAAAACGAGGAGGGGCGGGTCGGTGCCCGCGACGGGCGTCAGTAGGGGCAGCGCATCGAGCGCACGGCCTGCTCGTCCTGGGCGTCGAGGGACCGGAGCTCGTCGAGGAAGGTGCCGAAGTGCCGGCGGGGCCGGAAGCCGATCTCGGCGGCACCGGAGGCGTCCGGCAACGACGGCCGCCGGGTAATGTCGACGCCGTACCGCTCGATCAGCGCGCGCGACCCGGGGAAGACCCGCTCGCACGCGGCCTGCGGGTCCTGCTCCCACGACTCCGTATCCGCTGCGGTGTAGGCGTTCGCGCGTACGGCGTTGACGACGACCCCCTCCGGATCCGCGGACGGCGAGAGCCCGGTCTCCAGATGACGCACCGAGCGCTCGACGCAGTCGAGCACGTCCTCGCGGTCGACACCGCCGTAGAGCAGCCGCGCGCCGTAGCGGTTGACGTAGTCACTCCCCCACGGTGTGAAGTCCGCCGGCCGGACGATCACGTAACGCAGGCCGTGGTTGCGACGGTGGTACTCGCACAGTTCCTCACCGATCCGCTTGGTGAAACCGTACTTCTCGTAGTGTCCGTGCCACGACATCGACGAGAGGAACACCAGGCGGCGTACGCCGGCCTCGCGCGCGGCCTGCAGCGCCCAGAAGAAGCCGTCGACGTTGAGCCGCCAGAAGTCGATCTCGGTCTTCACCCGGGAGTGGATGCCGTGCCAGGCCGGGGTGTGTAGCAGCAGGTCGCAACCCTGCGCCGCCCGCTCGAGTCCGACGCCGACCTGGACGTCGCACTGGACGAACTCCTCGCCCGGCTCGCCGTCGGGAGGCGGATCGAGGTCGCTGCAGACGACCGTGTGGCCCCGGGCGCGCAGCCGGGGCGCGATCCCGCGACCCACGTTGCCGCCCGCGCCGGTGAGCAGGATCCGCACGTCCGTCCTCCTCGAGGTCACCCCCGCCGTTGCCACGCCCGAGGAGTACATCACCTGGTTGACCCTCACACCGACGCGGACTAGTTTCTACCACGGTGAATTTCAATTCCGCATCGTGGATCTGGTCGCCGCGGTGAGCTGCCTTCCGCTCGCCCTGCCGGTGCGATCCGACGACGCGTCCCCACCGCACCCACCACCGAGGAGAGCTGTCATGGATCCGTCCTGCCTGCAACACCGGTTGACCGGACCGGAGCGGGCCACCTTCGAGGAGAGGGGCTTCCTGCAGGTCGAGGACGCGCTCTCGCCGCAGCAGGTCGGTGAGCTGACCGCCGCGGCCGACAGCCTGCACAAGCGCCAGCTCGACGCCGGTGCGGCGAAACCCGACCAGGCGATGTTCTTCCCGAACTTCATCCCCGAGCACCCGTCGTTCACCGACCTCGTCGACTACGACCGCATCCTGCCCAAGGTCTGGGGCATGCTCGGCTGGAACATCTACCTCTACCACGCCCACCTCATCGTGACCCCGCCGTCGGGCAAGCCCCGCTCGGACGCCACCTTCGGCTGGCACCAGGACTCCGGCCGGGTCAACCGCGACATGGAGACCCATCCCCGGCCGCGGCTGTCGATCAAGGTCGCCTACTTCCTCTCCGACGTCGGCGAGGAGGGCCGCGGTAACTTCTGGGTCGTCCCCGGCAGCCACCTCAAGGACGATCTCGCCGTACCCACCGAGGGCAGCGGCCAGCCGGCCGGAGCGGTGCCGGTGCTCGCCAAGCCGGGCACCGCCGTGTTCTTCGACCGGCGGCTGTGGCACGCCGCGAGCCCCAACTGGTCCGACGTGACCCGCAAGGTGCTCTTCTACGGCTACGGCTACCGGTGGATCCGGACCAAGGACGACATGACGGTGAATGAGCTCTGGCCGCAGAGCGATCCGATTCGCAAGCAGCTACTGGGGTATGGCGTCAATTGCAACGGCCATTACTCGCCCTCGGAGGACGACGTTCCGCTGCGCGGCTGGCTGGAGGAGCACAGCCCCGAGGACGCCGCCTGACCGTGCACCCGCACTGCCCGATCGATTGACCAGGGAGATTTGATGAGCAGCACAGCACTTCCGAAGCGCACTCTCGGTCGCACCGGACTCGGGGTGACCACCCTCGGGTACGGCGCCATGGAGGTCCGCGGCTCCCGCATCTGGGGCGGCCGTCCGATCGAGGACAAGGACGCGGAGACCATCCTCAACGCCGTTCTCGACTCGGGGATCAACTTCGTCGACACGGCCAACGACTACGGCCGCAGCGAGGAGTACATCGGTCGCTACCTGTCGCACCGGCGCGACGAGTACGTGCTCGCCACCAAGTGCGGCTGCACCGTCGTCCACCGTGACGACGAGACCGACGACACCCCGCACGTCTGGACCCGCGACAACCTTTTCCGGGGCCTGCACGAGAGCCTCCAGCGGATGAAGACCGACCACGTCGACGTGATCCAGTTGCACAACCCGAGCGTGGAAGAGGCCGAGAAGGGTGACCTCGTCGCCGCGCTGCAGGAGATGAAGGAGCAGGGCAAGACCCGCTGGATCGGCATCTCGGCGACCAACCCGCACCTCGCTACCTACATCGGCTGGGGCGTCTTCGACACCTTCCAGATCCCCTACTCCGCCCTGGAGCGCGAGCACGAGACGCTGATCGGGCAGGCCGCCGACGCCGGAGCGGGCGTCATCGTCCGCGGCGGTGTCGCCCGCGGTGAGCCTGGCGCCGGCCTGGGCACGCAGGACCGCTGGGCGGTGTGGGAGAAGGCCAACCTCGACGAACTGCTCGACGAGGGCGAGAGCCGGACCGGCTTCCTCCTGCGCTTCACCAACAGCCACCCCGGGATGGCCACCAACATCGTCGGGACCAACAACCCGGAGCACCTGCGGGAGAACATCGAGGTGGCCGCGCGCGGACCGCTGCCGGAGAAGACCTACAACGAGGCCAAGCGCCGCCTCGACGCCGCCTCCGCGTGACGACCGGCAATTCCGCCCGGGCCGGTGGGGTCCTGACCCGCCGGCTCGGGCGGTCCGGGCACTGCGCCGCGCCCATGACCTCGGTGTGACGTTCTTCGACACGGCCGACGTCTACGGCTGCGGTCACAGTGAACGGCTGCTCGCCAAGGCGTTCGACGGCAGGCGCGACGACATCGTCATCGCGACGAAGGCCGGCTGCACCTACGTCGAGGAGACCCGGGAGGCGCCGGGCGAGGACGGCACGCCGGACTACATCCGCTGGGCGTGCGAGCAGAGCCTGCGGCGACTGCGCACCGCTCACCTCGACCTCTACCAGTTCCACCTCGGCGGATACGACATGGCCAAGGCCCCCGAGGTCCTCGCCGTGTTCGACGAGCTGGTGACCCAGGGGAAGGTGCGGGCGATCGGCTGGAGCACCGACGACCCCGCCCGCGCGGAGTTCTTCGCCCAGAACGCGCACTGCACCGCCATTCAGCAGTCGTTCAACCTGTTCCAGGGCAACGAGGAGACGCTGGCGGTCTGTGAGAAGTACGACCTGGCCAGCATCATCCGCGGACCCCTGGGCATGGGTCTGCTGACCGGCAAGTTCTCGCGGGACAGCACCCTGCCCGACGACGACGTGCGCTCGGGGTGGGACCTGCGCAGCGGGGCGCAGGCCGACCGGCTCGACCGGCTCGAGAAGGTGCGCGCCGTACTCACCGAGGACGGGCGCACCCTGGCGCAGGGTGCGCTGGCCTGGCTGTGGGCGCGGAGCCCGGCGACGATCCCGATCCCCGGCTTCAAGACCACCGCGCAGGTCGAGGAGAACGTCGGGGCGCTCGCGTCCGGTCCGCTGACGGATTCGCAGATGACGCGCATCGCCGACGTGCTCGGCTAGGGGCGCATCGCCGACGTGCTCGGCTAGGCTTCCCTCTCGCGGTTCACGGAGAGGGTGACGCCGATGTCGGACGGTATGGCGACAAAGTCCCGGCCGTTCCGCCGGTTCGCCGACGGCGGAGCGGTCGGGGACGTCATTCCCTTCTCCAGCGACGGGACGTATCACCTCTTCTGCCTGGTCACCCCGCCCGACGCGGTGGACCCGGCCGACCGGCTGCGGACCAGCTGGCGGCACCTGGCGTCCACCGACCTGGTCACCTGGCAGGAACTCCCCACAGCGCTCTCCCCCGGCGGCCCGGACGAGCCCGATCGCGACGGGGTCTGGACCGGCTCGGTGGTCAAGGCCGACGGCCGCTACCACGTGTTCTACACCGGCCACGCCGTCGGAGCGGCCGTGCCGCAGACGATCTGCCATGCCACCAGCGAGGATCTGGTGACCTTCGAGAAGGATCCGCGCAACCCGCTCCTGCGGCCCGACGCCGGGACCTTCGAGACGACCGACTGGCGCGACCCGTTCGTCTTCTGGAACGACGACGAGCACTGCTACTGGATGCTGATCTCGGCCCGGACGGCCGGTGGCGCCGAGCCGGCCAAGGGCTGCCTGGCGGTGAGCCGGTCGGGGACGCTGTCGGGATGGACCGCGCCGGAGCCGCTGTACTCCACGCTGTTCACCCACTGTCCCGAGTGCCCGGAGATGTTCGGCCTCGGGGACCGGGTGTGGCTGGCCTACTCCCGCTACAGCGATCGGCGGCAGACCGTCGTCCGCGTCGCCGACAATCCGCGCGGGCCGTGGCGCAAGCCGTCCCGCGAGGCACTCGACGGCGAGCAGTGGTACGCCGCGAAGTCCCTGCGCGACGACCAAGGGCGGCGGATCGCCTTCGGATGGGTCCCCGACCGCCCGGTCCCGCCGTCGACGGAATGGCAGTGGGGCGGCGACCTGGCGCTGCCCCGCGAGCTCTACGCCGGCGCCGACGGGCAGATCGCCGGACGGATCCCGGAACCGGTCGCCGCCGCCCTGGGGTCGTCCGCGAACTGGAAGCTGGCCAGCCGATCACGCTCGTGGATCCGGGACGGCGGCGACCTCATCGTCGACACCCGGACCGGCCCGGCGCGACTCGTCGTCGCGCTCGACGGGGTGCCGCAGGACTTCGTCGTCTCCTGCACCCTCGACGGGGACTTCGACACCGCGGGGATCGTCCTCGGCGACACCGACCGGCTCTCCTGCGGGCTGGCTGTCCTCGTCTGCCGGCCGGAGCAGGTCGCCCGGATCGTCGACCTCTCGACCCCGGCCGACGGCCAGGCCGCCACCGGGCAGGTCGCGTACGCCCCGGTCGCCGAGCAACGGCTCGCCGCGGACGCGACCGGCAGCATCGAGCTGACGGTCAGCGTGCGGAACGACCTCGTCGAGGCGTTCCTCGGTGACGGCACCTGCCTGACCCGCAGGCTCGGCGAGCACGACCGCGAGCACGGACGCGGTGCCTTCGCGCTGCTCGCCGACGCCGCGCGGATGAGGTTCCGCGACCTCACCGTCCGCTCCCCCTGAGCAGGCGGCCCAGTTACATGATCAAGAGGGGATCCGCTCGGCGTTTCGCGCCGGAATCCCCTCTTGATCATGCCTGGGCGGGTGTGCCGCCGCCGGTTACGACGTCGTCGTGGCCTTGGCGCCGTTCGCGTCCTGCTTCATCTCCGCGGCGAGCTTGTCACCCTCCATCTCGCTGGCCTTCGACACGATGCGGTTGGCGGCCTTGATGTTCGCCGCGATCTGGTCGGCGAGGTTCGTCTCGTAGATCACGATGAGGCCGGCCTCGCCGGCGTCGAGCGTGTCGCCGAGCTCCTTGAGGTCGCCGCGCGACATACCGCCACTCACGTGCCCGGCCACGCCACCGATCGCCGCGCCGCCCGCCGCGCCCGCGGCCACCCCGATACCGACCGGCGGGAACAGCACGGAGGCCACCCCGACCGCGAGACCCCAGCCGAGTCCGACCGCGGCACCATGACGGGTGGGCTGCTCGTGCTTCTTGACGATCTTGACCTTGCCGTCCACGCTCTTGGCGACGACGGCAGCGTCGAAGTCATGGGATGTCTTGACGGCGTGGTAGAGCGCCTTCACCGCTTCGTAGTCGACGATCGCCTGATCGACGTCGTCGTACGCCGCCGCGAGTACGTACAGCACATCTTTGTCCTGCTTGGCCATGGTGGGATCCCCTGTCATCCTGCGTCGTCATCGCGCGTTGGTTTCTCCCACCCTCCCCACGGGGCGTGCCCGGGCACATCATCCGATGCGGATGACAGCGGGTGGTGCGGGGCTTGCCGGGCGCTTGTATCGCATTTCGAGGGAAATATGCTGCGCGGCGTAGAGCCGTCGCCGAATCGGATGCGGGGTGCCGCGTGACCACGCCCAAGGCGGTGCAGCTCGTCCAGCTGGACCGCGCGGTCATCGACGCCCTGGCCGCCGGCGACCTGGGCGCGGCCAACCGCGCGGCGCCGATCGCGCTGACGCCGTACCTCGTCGGGCCGGAATGCCGCGGCGTCTGGGCGCGGCGGAGCAGGCAGCTCGCGCTCGATCCGCCCAGCGCCGGGTGGATCACCCGGATCGTCGTCGACCCCGACCGGGCGCTGGTCGTCGGACGGGCCGGCTTTCACGGACCGCCGGACGCCGCCGGCATGGTGGAGATCGGTTACGCCATCGACCCCGCCCACCGCAGGCGCGGGTATGCGCGGGCGGCGGTGGAGGCGCTGCTGGACCGTGCAGGCCAGGAGCCCGACGTCCGCACGGTGCGGGCGACCATCAGCCCGGCGAACGATGCGTCACGGCGGCTGGTGGCGCAGTACGGATTCGTCGAGGTCGGCGAGCAGTGGGACGACGAGGACGGCCTGGAGACGATCTTCGAGGTGGCCGCAGATGGGATGCGAAGCTAGCCCTGCGCGGGGACGGTCATCTCACCGAGTTCGGACCAGTCGTCCTGGGGCAGCTTCACGTTGACGATGCGCGGTGTCTCGACCAGATGCGGCGGCATCGTCTCGGTGGCCTTCTTGAAATGGTCGGACTGCACGTGCGCGGCTCCGGCGTCGTCGTCCGCGAAGGCCTCGAGCAGCACGTACTCGTTCCGGTCCTCGAGGCTGCGCGACCAGTCGAACCAGAGGCAGCCCGGCTCGCTGCGGGTGGCCTGCGTGAACTCGTCGACGATCTGGGGCCACACGCTCGGCGTCGGCAGGCTTGACCCGGAACCGGACAGTAATGAAGATCACGGGCTCTCCATCCAGAGGCGCCCGACCCGACCGCCGGGCTCGCGCAGATCATCGTACGGCGGCCCTCCCACCCGCTGCGGGCCTTTGGGACGGCCGTCGGCACCTGAACAACCATCGATCACGTCTCGTGATCGCTCCGCTCGCGCTATGGCGCTTGATGGCCCGACGGCCGTGCAGTGGACTCGAGGTCGACATCCGACCAGTGGAGATCCCATGACAGAGAGCACCACAGAGGCAAGCCGTCGCGTCGTCGCCCGCTACTTCGACGCTCTCGGGTCCGGCGACATCGACGCCCTGCGGAACAGCTTCGCTCCCGACGCCACCTGGAGCCTGCGCGGCGGGCTCCCGGTGTCGGGAACGTGGACCGGCCCGGACGCGATCCTGGACGGCTTCCTCGCGCAGATGCTCGAGCGTCTCGACACCGATGCTCCGGTCCGGCAGGACCTGCACCGGATCATCGCCGACGGCGAGTACGCCGTCGCGGAGTGGACCAGCCATGCCCGGACCCGGAACGGCCGCAGCTACGACAACGACTACGCCGGCGTCTTCCGGGTGGTCGAGGGCCACATCGCGGCGGTCACCGAGTACTTCGACACCGCCTACGCCCGGCAGGTCCTCTTCAGCGACTGCCTCGAACTCGCGGACTGACAACCCAAGATGGCGGCGGCGTCCCGGGCTGTCTCCTCGACGATCTCCGCGGCCGGCTGCGTGCGGGTGACCAGTCCGGCCGACTGGCC
>CAWINQ010000002.1:0-687031 GCA_963837545.1 uncultured Actinomycetota bacterium
CCTCACCGCCGTGAAGGGGTGACCCGCGATTCCTTGGTCGCCCGTCGCCGGGGTAGCCGACCGGCGATCCCGTCGAGCAGGAAGTCGAGTCCGAGGTCGAACTGTTCATCGACGGTGGGCCCGCTCGGCTCCGCCAGCCAGCTCGCCAGCCGGGGGTGGTCGGCGGCCGCGAGCTGGTGCACGGCCGCCATCTCCGCGGCGAGGGTCGAGTCGTCGTCCAGGCCGTGGCGCCGGGTCATCTCGGCTTCTTCGGCCTCCTGCAGTCCGCTTCCGAAGATGTGCCGGTCGATCAACGCTGAATAGGTCATCGCCTCGGCGACGGTGGCGCCGCGGTCGGTGAGCACGGTCAGCATGAACTCCAGCCGCTTCATCAGCTGTGGGCCGACGGGTGGGCGGGTGTGGATGAGCATTGCGAACCACGGGTGTCGCTTCGTCATCTGCCTGGTCTCGAGCGCCAACGCACGGAGGTCGCTCCGCCAGTCGCGACCGGGCCGCGTCGGGACGTCGATCTCGGCGGTGGCCGCGTCGAGCATCAGGTCGACGAGCCCGTCCTTGCTGTGGACGTAGCGGTACAGCGCCATGGGGGAGTAGGGACCGAGCCGGCCGGCGACCTTCTTCATGGTCAGCGCTCCGGTCCCGGCCTCGTCGGCGAGGGCGACCGCCGCGGCGACGATCGCGTCCCGGCCGAGTGACTGCTGCCGCGGGGGCGGCGCAGCCTGGGTCCAGATCAGCGGGGCGGGACGGGATATCGCTTGGCTCACTCGGGAAGTATACGTTATAAACTTACGTGTACATAGTAAACCTCTTGTCAGGAGTCTCGCCGTGACCACGTCGATCCAGCGCGCCACGTCGTTCGAACTCGAGGGGGTGCGGTTCGGCATCGTTCGCGGCATTCACCTACGGCCTGTTGGTCCAGCCCAGAACCGTTCGTTCCCCAGGCCCGCGCCCTCGGCGCGCTAGCTGGTCCGCGTGGTACGCCTACTGGAGCCAGATCGAGCCCCGCCCGGGCGGTTCGTCTTCGACACCTTCGACACCCTGCTCGACCAGCTCGACGGCGACGAGGAGGTGTGGCTGACGTTGTGCTCCAGCTCGCCGTGGGCCACCCGTCAGCCGACCGACTTTCTGCCCGCATCGCCCGCCCACGATATCGCCGCATATGCGGAGTTCGTCCGCCGGGTCGTCTCCCGCGGCGCTGGGCGCGTCAGGTACTGGCAGTGCGACAACGAACCGAGCAACGGCCGGCTGCTGTGGGCCGCCACCGCCGACGACTATGTCCGCCAGCTCGAGGCCATGTATCGGGTCGTCAATGAGCCGTCCGATCCAAATGCACAGGTGGTGCTCGGCGGCTGCGGCTACGACGTCTTCAGCAGCGAGGCAACGGTCCGCGAGCCTCGTCGATTCTTCGACCCAGTCGATTGGCCGACACCGGACGCGATGCATTCGATTGTTTCGATGTGCACCTGTACGGCGATCCGTAACTGCCATCCCGGACTACGTCGAGACCGCGCGTCAGTTCATGCGCGCGCATGGCTATGAACAGCCGTTCCTCGCCGGGGAATACTCGGTCCATTGCTGTTTGAATTCCGCGACGTCGAAGCGGCGTTGCAACAGGTACTCGTGAAGTTGCATTCGCTGAGGCGCCGGGGGCCCAGAGCACCGAGGCGTTGCTAGCCGGGCTGCACGCAGGAGACGCCCGAGCGGCGCGCGATGCGGACACTGTACGCGCGCCTGGCCGAGCTTCCAGAGCGACTGTGCAGATGTTCATGCAGGGCTGCTCACCCGAACTGGAAGCTCGGCGGCACCGGATTGCCAGTCGTCAGGTGGTCATGCGCAATGTGCTCGCCCTGGGAGGCCGTGACCGCGGACGGCGTACTGGAATCTCGCGCCCGAGGTCCCCGAGCCGGTCGACCCTCGCCAGATGATGCATCTGATGTTCGGCAAGCTGCCGCTGCTGGCGTACGACGGCCGGGTTCTCGGTCGACGGCACCCGGCCGCGGACACCTTCGAGCTCCTCGTCGATCAACTCTCGGGAGTGGAACTGGTGACGCAGATGGAGATCGCCGACCGGCCATCGGTATTCGCCTTCGAGGTGCTGCGTACCGAACGCGCACCCCTGCTCGTGCTGTGGGATCAGCGAGATCAGATCGCCGGGGACAACGAACCCGCGGTGCCGGTCAGTGTGCCATGGGACGCGACGGAAGCGACGTCCGTCGACGCATTCGGAGAAGCACACGCCGTATCGATCTGCGGTAGTGAGCTCCGGGTGGACGTGTCGACCACGCCGGTCTTCATCACCGCCGAGCAGCAGCGGGTGTATGCCGAGGCTGTGGACTAGGTCGTCAGCGACGATGCCGGTGTGGACTGCGCTCGGTCGCTCCGAGCGTCGATCGATGACCTAAAGTTCTTGGGTGGTAGGGGTTTCCGGGCCCGGTGAATTGTCGGTGGTCGCCTTTATCGTTGCTGCATGGTCGATGGCTGCGGTGAGCATCCGGTGTGGGGTCACGCCGGCGGGCTCACCGCCGCGGTGGACGGGTTGGCCGGCGGCGATGTGTGGCGGCTCGGGGATGATGAGGTCCTCGACCTGATGCGGGTGGTGGAGTGCCAGGCGCGGCGGTTGTTCGCGGCGTCGTTGCGGCTGGTCGCCGAGGCCGACGCCCGCAGCCTGGGCACGGACCGGGGGGCGTGTTCGACGCCGGCGCTGCTGCGGCAGGTGTTGAACCTGGCCCCGGGCGAGGCGGGTTGGCGGGTCACGGCCGCGGCGAAGCTCCTCGACCGGAACAGCCCGTGCGGACAGACCGTGCCCGCCTGCCTGCCGGCCACCGGGGCGGCGCTGGCCGGCGGCGGGATCGAGTCGGGGCAGGCCCGGCTGATCGAGGCGACGATCCGGCGGCTGCCCGCCTCCGTCGACAGCAAGACCCGGGCCCGGGCGGAGGGGTTCCTGGCCCGGGAGGCCCGCGACTTCGACGCCACCGCCTTGGCCGGGATCGCCCGCCGGTTGGTGGCCACCCTGGACCCGGACGGGACGGCGGTCGAGGACGAGGAAGCGGTCGCCTACCGGGAACTGACCTTCGGCCGGAGCGCCGACGGGATGACGCTGCTGCGGGGCCGGCTCGACCCGGAGGGGGCGGCGGTGCTGCGCACCGCCCTGGACCCGTTCACCGCCCCGGCCCCGTCCACGGCGGACGGGCCGGACCCGCGCTCGCCGGCACGGCGGGCCGCCGACGCGCTGGTCGAGCTGGCCCGCCGGGCGCTAACCGCCGGGGACCTGCCCGATGCCGGCGGGCTGCGCCCGCAGGTCACGCTCACCATGACCCTGTCCGACCTGCGCGGCCAGACCGGGACCGGGCAGCTGGACTGGGGTGGGCCGGTCACCGCCGGCACCGCCCGCCGGATCGCGTGTGACGCCGGGATCATCCCCGTCCTGCTCGGCGGCGCCGGCCAGCCGCTGGACGTCGGCCGAGCCAGCCACACCATCCCCACCGGCCTCCGCCGCGCCGTGGTCGCCCGGGACCGCGGGTGTGCGTTCCCCGGCTGCGACCGCCCGGCCGCCTGGTGCGACGGCCACCACATCCAACATTGGGCCGACGGCGGGCCCACCGCCATCACCAACCTGGTGCTGCTGTGCGGGCACCACCACCGCAGCATCCACCACCACGGCTGGACCGCCCGCATCCACCACGGCCAACCCGAGTTCCTGCCCCCACCCTGGATCGACCCGGCACAAACCCCCCGCCGCAACCGGCACCACCACCTCCCCGCCCTCCCCGACCCACCCGACGACACCGACCCACCCGGCCCGCGCGACCGAGCCGACCCGCGTCTGCAACCCGAACCGGCCGGCAACCGCTGACCACGCCGCAGCACCACCGACCGGCCATCAGCGGCGACATCGTGCGCCCTACCCGCACAATCGGCCCCCGGATGCGAGTACGACGCACGATGATGCCCACCTCACACCGGCGGACGACCGACCGGCGGGCACACGGCCGACCCCGCGCGCCCACCCGCACAATCCGGCCCGACGAGAGGACGACGCACCATGATGGTCGGGCGCGGCCGCGGCTCACAGAGCACCGGGCGACATCGTGCGCGCTACTCGCATAACCCGATCCCGCATGCGAGTACGGCGCACGATGATGCCAGTCCACCCCCGGCGGCGAAAGGCGACCGGCGACATCGTGCGTCCTACTCGCATAACCCGATCCCGCGTGCGAGTACGGCGCACGATGATGCGCACCCCACGCCGACAGACGACGCACGATGATGCCCACCCCGCATCAGCCGACAGCCCAAGGCGTCGACATCGGACGGGCTACCCGCAATCTCGGCCCCGACAGGCGAGTACGACGCACGATGATGGGGCCGCGCCGGGCGACCGCGGCCCCGTCGATACCCCGGGATCGACATCGGTGACAACAGCGGAGACCCCGCGCTGCTGCGTGTGCACGCAGGACGGCGGGCCTCGTTGGCAAGACCCGACCCGGCTGTGCCGCGACCGGGGCCGCGTTCCTCGCTCTGAGCGAGATGGACCCGCAGCGGGTGGCGCTGGGACCAACGATCCGCCACCGGGCGTGGAGGCAAAGGTCACTCTCCTCTCGGGCTGAGTGCTCTGGCGGCGACGGTGGGCGCGGGGCGACGGTGGAAGGTAGGAGACCCTTGGGGGGGTGGGTTAGTGATGAATTCGCCACGATCGGGCCGAATCATCGTCGGAGTAAGCGACTCGCTGGCCGGTTTGCGCGCATTGCGCGAGGCGACCGGCGAGGCTCGAACGCGGGGGCGAGAGCTCTGCCTCCTGCGTGCGTATTCGACGCGGCACATGACATTCGGATCCGACCATTTCGGGCTTGGCCCCGGCACTGAACGGCCATGGGCGCACTCCACCGCCAACGAGGTGTGGGAGGGCAGGCGCGAGGAGGCGCAGCGCACGATCGACGGCGCTCTCGACGACGCGATGGGCGGGCCACCGGACGACGTGTTTCTGCGAATGGTGACGCTCGACGGACGTCCGGCCCGCGCTCTGGTGGGCTTCGCCGGAAAGGATGACGACCTGCTCGTCGTGGGTGCGTCCCGACCCCGCCTGCGGCGGCCATTTCACCCGTCGGTCGGTCGTTACTGCATGGCACACGCCACCTGCCCGGTGCTCGTCGTTCCGCCGCATGAGGTGGCTCAAGAGCTGACGCGCCAGAAATGGCACTGGAACGCGATGGAGAAGACCCTCGACGAGGACGCGGTGTCACGGTCCACCCGGTGACCCGGTAGACCGACGTCGGCAGGCGGCGCACCGCGGGGTCACCCGGACCACCCGACGTTCCGGCCGATGACGACGCCACCAGACCGGCTCACACGCCGTGTGGCGTCGTCTTCGCGGACCCCGATCGCCACGCAGGCGCGCACCGGAGAATGGACCGACGGAATCACCCTTCACCTGTTGACAGAGCCGGAAGCCCACCCTAAAATCCGCGCAAACATCCGATGGTTCTGGTCGTCGGGACAAGATTCCTCGTCTCCCAGGACAGCGGATCGCGATGGTGTGGCCCCAAGTCGCGGAGGACAAGGGCCCACGGTCGCTGCTCAGTCGCCGAAACAGAATCGGACAGGCGCGGGAGGCCGGCGCCGGATGATGGTTGGGCTCTCGAATCGACCGGTATCTGCTTCACATCATCCAACGACTTCGGCGGGGTCATCGCCAATCGCCGCATCCGACCGGTGAGCGTCCCGGCGGTGGCGTTCGTCCATGCCGCCGAAAGCCCCGTCGGTTCCGCTCACCGTCCACACAGGAAACGGGCGGACCTGCCGCAGCGACAACGCGCCGCCGTAACAAACCCGCAACGCGGTATTGACACCCCCTGTTGTTGTGATTAGCGTCCGCGCAAACATCCGATGTCCTGAGGTAGCGAGCAAGGCTCTCGGTTCACCGGGTGCGAGCATCTCGCAGGACTCCCGCCTCGCGCAGCGGCAGAGAGGAACGACGGAAGATGATCAGCAAGCATCGGGTCCCCTGGCGTGGCATCTGTAGATCGTTGGGAGTCGTCCTCGCCACCGCTATCGTGGCCGCGGCCTGTTCCTCCGGCAGCGGGTCCACCTCCAGCGTGAGCTGGTTCTTCTGGGTCGGTAGCCCCGCCGAGGTCGAGGCCGCCCAGCACAACGCGCAGCTCGTGACGGACAAGTACCCGAACATCCATGTCGACTTCAGCAGTACGAGTTGGACCAGCTACTGGCAGAAGCTTCCGGCAGAGGCATCGACCCACTCGATGCCCTGCATCGCTGGACTGCAGTTCGGATACGTCGGTGCGGTCGGCGACAACTTCATCCCGCTGAACTCATTCATCAAGAAGAACCACTTCAGCCTGAAGCCGTTCGAACCGGCGATGATCCACGAGCTGTCCCACAACGGGAAGTTGCTGGCTCTGCCCTATGACTTCGGCCCCGTGGTAATCGCCTACAACAAGGACCTCTTCGCGAAGAAGCACGTTCCTCTGCCGAAGAGCGGCTGGACCTGGCAGCAGTTCCTCGACACCGCGAAGAAACTGACGGGGAACGGCACGTACGGATGGCTTCCGGGGCTGAGCAACGAGCTCGCCTACGATTTGACCGGTGTGCCCAATGCATACCTCAAGAACGGCAAGTTCGATGCGACGAACCCGGCATGGGTACAAGGGATGCAGAAGCAGGCCGAACTCTCCTACAAGTACCACGTCACCCCGACCTTCTCCACGTCACCCAACTGGGCCACGCAGGAATTCGACAGCGGCAACGTCGGGATGGAGGCCAACGGCCCCTGGGGACTGATCTCCTTCAAGGAGCAGGCGAAGTTCGACGTCGGTTGGGTCGAATTCCCGCAGGGACCGAAGGGGATGCACACCTACAACGAGGGATCTGGATACGGCATAACGAAGGACTGCAAGACTCCCAACGAGGCCTTCAAGGCCATCACCGCGCTCACCAGCGACGATGCTCTGAAGTACCTCGCGTCGAAGGGCCGCGCTTTCCCGGCGAGGCTGGCTGATGTGGGCTCGTGGACATCCTTCGCGGGCCAGGACGCCGGGAAGACCATGCAGACCGCATTGAAGCCCGCACAGGCCATGGAGGTCACCACCAACTGGAGCCAGTTCCAGACTGCCCTCACCAACTACGAGCCACTTCTGTTGTCGGGCAAGATCACTGCCGAGCAGTTCGCGCAGGATGTGCAGAACAAGTCCGGCGCCGGCACGGGTGTCTCGCCGGGTGACATCTCCGATCTGCTGGCCGCCGGTTGATCTGCCAGGCCGCACGGAGAGCCCCGACGAAGGAGTAAGCGTTGCAAAGTGCCGCCACCGGCCGCACCGTGGCGCCGGGTGCACAGAACGGCTTGCGGGGAGCGGACCCTTACAAGGAGAGGGTCCGCTCCCGGCGTAGACGACAGAACCGAGTCGCCTACGGGTTCCTTTCCTTCAATCTGATCGGCTTCATCCTCTTCACCGTCATTCCGGTGTTCTTCTCGCTGTACCTGGCGTTCTTCGACTGGCCGTTGAGCGGCGGGAAGACGTCGTTCGTCGGTGTCCGCAACTTCATCAACGCGGTCGAGAGCTTCGGCTTCTGGCATGTCGTCATCAACGTGCTCTACTTCGTGGGTACGTATGTGCCGCTGAACCTCATCATCTCGCTCACATTGGCGGGTCTGCTGGGCCCGCGGTCACGCATCGTCAAAGGAAAGCCGCTGCTGCGGGTGCTCTTCTTCCTTCCGGTAGTGACCCCGCTCGTCGCCAGTTCGCTGGTGTGGGCGCTGATCTACGGTCAGGGCGGCATCTTCAACGCAGTGTTGAAGTTTCTTCACGTCGGCGCCGTGCCCTGGCTCAGCTCCACGACGTTCTCGATGCCGGCAATCATCATCATGTCGTTGTGGCTGGGCTTCGGGTACAACATGATGCTGTTCATCGCCGGCGTCAGCAACATCCCGGATGCCCTGTACGACGCCGCGTCCATCGACGGCGCCGGGCCCATCCGGCAGTTCTTCTCGGTCACGCTGCCCATGCTGTCGCCGGTGGTCTTCTTCGGGACCCTCCTGACGCTCATCACGTCGTTCCAGGTGTTCACCCAGGCATACGTCCTCACCTCGGGCGGCCCGGGAGACTCCTCGACGACGCTGGTGCTGGAGATCTACCAGGAGGCATTCAAGTACTTCCGGCTCGGCTATGCGTCGGCGATCGCCTGGCTGCTGTTCATCCTCATCCTCATCGTCACCGGCGCATTCCACCTCCTGCAGAAGCGCTGGGTGTTCTACGAAGGAGACGTGCGGTCCTGACATGGCTATGGTCCACGCGCGCAAGAGACGCCCGGAGCAATGGCTGCTGCGGCTCACCGGTCGGGTGGCACTGAACGTCGCCCTCTACGCCGCGGCCGCCCTATGCCTCTTCCCCTTCCTGTGGATGATCTCAACGGCGCTGAAGCCGGAGGACAACGCGCTCACCAACAACTTCTTCGTCGGCTACACACTGACCTGGAGTAACTTCTCGACCGCGTGGGACTTCTTCCCGTTCGGACGCTTCATGCTCAACAGCGCGATCATGTCCGTCGGCGGGGTGATCGTCGTGATCGTCGTCTCGACCACCGGCGGCTACGCCTTTGCCCGGCTGGCGTTCCCGGGACGGGACAAGATATTCCTGGCCTATATCGCCACACTGCTCGTGCCTGCCACCGTGACGGTGATCCCGCTCTTCCTGATCTCCCGCTACCTGAACATCTATGACAGCTACCTGGGCCTGATCCTGCCGATCTCGTTCAGCGCCTTCGGCACCTTCCTGCTCCGCCAGTTCTTCCGGACCCTGCCGGAGGAGCTCAGCGACTCGGCGAAGATCGACGGAGCCTCGGAGTTCCGCATCTTCTTCACCATCATGATGCCGCTGGTCAGGCCGGCGGTGGCCGTGCTCGCGGTGTTCACCTTCATCTCCGACTGGGGCAATTTCCTCTGGCCGCTGATCGTCACGCAGAGCCAGAACATGTCCACGCTGGAACTCGGGCTCAGCACGTTCCAGGGTGAATTCGGAAATTACTGGAGCTACATGATGGCGGCGTCGACGATTGCGATCCTGCCGACCGTCATCCTCGTGATCCTGCTCCAGAAGTACCTCGTGAAGGGACTGGCGTTCACGTCGTTCGGGGGTCGCTGACCGACGGTCGGCTACGAGCCCGGGTTGCGGTAGTAGTTCCGCCAGATCAACTTGTGCACCGGGATCCAGCGGGGGATCGACCGTACCCCCGGAATGAAGGGGACGAGGATCAGTCCGAGGCTGAGGATCGCCATGATCCCCCAGATCAAGGCGTCGGCGTTCCCGGAGGTCGAGAACGGGCTGATCTGGTACCAGAAGGTGTAGAGCCACAACCAGGCCTGGCCCGGGAAGTTCCCGGTCTCGTTCATCATCCCCCACTGCTCGCCGGCGAGGTGTTGTGCGGTGGCCCGGTCCTCGAGGAACGTGCCGTCCGCGATGAACAGCAGCGGTTTGGTGTAGTTGGTCTGGTAGAAGTCGCGCTGGAGCAGCAGCGCCCCATCGAGGCCACCGGCCCTGGCCATGCCCTCGAGCCGGTTGAGCATCGTGGGCACCGGACCGTAGTCGCCGGCGGGGACCTTCGCGGGATCGTTGTCCGGCGCCTTCTGCAGCGCGGTGTCGTAGGCGGACGCCCAGGAAAGCTGCTGGGTGTGGGTCGCGCCTCGCCACCGGGCGAGCGCGGCGGTGAGCTGCGGGTCGCCGGGGATGCCGGAGAGTGGCGTCACGACGAAGTCGTTGGCGGTGTTGACGGGCTGGGTGACGCCGGCAATGTGCTGCAGGGAGACCGGTCCGATCTTCTGTGCCGCGTCCGCGGTGTTGTTGTACGGCGCGCCGTACGCCGCCGTGCCGCTGGTGCCGTCGAGCTCGGTCGCGGCCGTGGCGACGAAGTCATTCGGTGCCGTACGGCTCCACGTCGCCAGAGTTACCTGCTTCTCGTCCGGTGAGGAGAAGACCGCGGCCAGCGCCGCGGTCAGCACCGCGACGACGACGAGGGCGATCACGAACTCCTTGACGAGGTCGTACTCGCGGTAGCGGCCGCTCCAGGTCCGCGCGTTGACCCGCTTGCCCGTGAGGCGGGGTGGGGCCGCGGGTGTGGGCGGTGGCGTCGGGGTCGACGCCGGTGTGGGCGTCGGGGCGGTGGTCATGAGTGCGCCCGGTCCCCGTGATGGTCCCCGAGATGGTCCTCGGGCTGGTCCTCGGGCTGGTCCTCGGGATGGACCTCGAACGGGGGAACCACGCCCCGCCGGCGTACCTGCAGGATGTGGAGGACGGCGATGACCCCGACGACCAGCGGCAGCAGCACAATGTGCCACATCAGCATCTGGCCGAAGTTGAGCACGTTGAAGACCGATCCGATGCCGACCGAGTTGAGGCCGTCCTTGGCTTCGCTGCTGATCCACTGCGAGTCGAAGTTGGACTGCACGACGTAACCGGTGAACGCCGCCCCGATCGAGCCGAGGAAGCACACCGCGCCGGTGATCCAGGTCATGGCACGGCGTCCCCGCCAGGCCGCCATCCAGAACTTCCCCCACAGGTGGATGACCATGAATGCCATGAACAGCTCGACGCTCCACAGGTGCAGGCTGTTGATGTAGTGCCCGGCGGTCGAGGTGTGCCACCACTGCGGGCCCGCGAGCGCGAGGATGCCGCCGGTCACCAGCACCACGAGCAGCGCGGCCACGGTCAGCACCCCGAACACGTAGATCCAGGAGGCGACGTAGACCGGCTGCTTGTCCGGCAGCAGCTGCTCGGGCGGCAGGCTCCGGGTGGCCCGGCCCCGCAGTCGCCCGGTCCAGGTCGCGGGGTGCCCAGGCGCGCTCATCGCGGGTCACGCCCCTTGGGGAAGGGCAGCACCAGGGCGAGGACGAAGAGCAGGAGCATGATCCCGATCACGACGAGGTTGGCGACCGAGATCTGGATTACTCCCCAGTGCAGGTAATGACCAGGATGATTGAGGTTAACTGGGGCTGAAATTACCGCCGACGCAATAGACATTGCGGACCCCCCGAGGACATCGTCGGTCCTCAGCAGATGAGCATAGGCGCACAAAGGCGTCAACCGGTGGACCTTTGATCGAAATGCTCCGGGGCGATGACCGTCAGTAGCGTGAAGGCGGTTGGCCGCCCGACCCGTAGTTACCGGGATAGCTGGCGATCGGGCCGGTCTGCGCGATGATCTGATGCGGTTGGCAGGCCATCACGATGAGCACGATCCAGCCGATGACGGTCCAGCCGAGCAGTAGCGTCAGCAGGCCGAGAAGACCGGAATTCGATTTTCCTCTCGTCGCCGCAATCGCCCAGGGGAGGAAATAGAGCACCGTGAGGGCGGTGAACACCCAGGCGAAGACCGCCTGCACCGACTTGTCCGACCGGTCGGTGACGTATCCCGGGTAGCCGTATCCCGGATAGCCGTATGCCGGCTGCGGGACGAAGGGACGCTGCCCGGGGGGTTGCCGGCGGGGAGGTTGCTGGCGGGGAGGTTGCTGGCCCGGAGGTTGCTGGCCCGGTGCCGGCGCGGCCGGTGTCGGTCGCGGTGCCGGCGAGACCCACTCGGTGCCGGTCCACCGGACCCACTCCTCGCCGTTCCAGCCCTCCCAGTGGTCGCCGTTCCACCGGGTGGTGTTCGAGTCTGCCGTGGTCATGCTTCCCCTCCCGTCCCTGCCTGAACGGTACGCCGCACGACGGCTCCGGATGGGGCGATGCCGCGCTGGGCACGGCGCGCGATCTGCACAGGAAATCGCCGCGAACGCTGTGCACCATGTCCGTGGGGTGCCTGCCGTCGGCTGCCTAGCGTGGGGCCCACCAGACGACGGAAGGGTGACCTCACCATGACCGAGCTTCTCTCGCGAGACGACTTCCGCGCCGCACTCGAGGGTGCGATCAAGGGCCGCGAGGCGAAGAACGCGTCGTTCAGCCAGGCCTGGGCCGACGGCAAGCTGCAGCGGCACCACTTCGCCCGGTGGGCGGAGAACCACTTCCACTACGTCGGCCCGTTCGCCGACTACCTCGGCTACATCTACGGCAACACGCCGGACCGCTTCACCGACGCCAAGGACTTCCTGCTGCAGAACATGTACGAGGAGGAGCTGGCCGACATCCGGCACACCGACCTGCTCATCCGGTTCGCCGAGGCCTGCGGCACGACCCGCGAGCGGGTCGAGGACCCCAACAACATGAACGCCGTCACCCGCGGGCTGCAGGCGTGGTGCTACGCGACCTCGATGCGGGAGCACTTCGCGGTGGCGACCGCGGCGATGGTGGTCGGACTCGAGTCGCAGGTCCCGAGCATCTACAAGAAGCAGATCGTGCCGCTGCGCGGGGTCTACGGCTTCAACGAGGACGAGATCGAGTTCTTCGACCTGCACATCACCTCCGATGTCGTGCACGGCGAGCGCGGCTACCAGATCGTGCTGGACCACGCCGACACCCCGGAGCTGCAACAGCGCTGCCTGCAGTACGTCCGCTGGGGCGCGGAGATGCGCTTCTCCTACACCAGGTCGCTCTATGACACCTATGTCGCCCCCGACCTGGTGGCCGCCTGATCGCCGCCGACGCAGACGGCAGGAGTGTGTTGGTGAGTGAGTGGGTGCTGGCCGCCGAGCTGTCCGAGGTCACGCGGCGCAAGAAGAAGCAGGTGATGGTCGGCGACGATCCCGTCGCGCTGTTCCTGGTCGGGGACCGGGTGTTCGCGCTGCACGACACCTGCATGCACAAGGAGCGTTCCCTCAGCAAGGGCGTGCTGCTGCAGGGGCAGATCATCTGCCCCGGCCACCAGTGGTCCTTCGACCCGGAGACCGGCTACGTCGCCGAGCAGGACCGGTGCCAGCCGACCTACGACGTACGGATCGAGGACGGCAAGGTCTATGTCGACCCGGAACGCCGGGTGCGGGTGACCGGCGCGGCACCGGTGGATGCGGGCCGGCGATGACCGGCACCATCGTCACCATCGGGGCCGGTCAAACGGCCGCGGTCGCCGCGCGCACGCTGCGGCGCCGCGGGTACGACGGGCACATCGAGCTGATCGGCGACGAGGCCCTGCCGCCCTACCAGCGGCCGCCGCTGTCCAAGGACTATCTCGCCGACGGCGACGACGACGGGCTCTTCCTGCTGACCGAGAAGTGGTGCGCCGACAACGACGTCCGGGTCAGGCTCGGTAGTCGGGCGGCGCGGATCGACCCCGGCCGGTCGGCGGTCGAGCTCGCAGACGGGTCGGAGATCGCCGCCGACGCCGTCCTCATCGCGACCGGAGGCAGGGCCCGTCGGCTGCCCGGCGTCGAAGGCGACCGGGTGCACTACCTGCGCACCCTGCACGACGCGGACCGGCTGCGCCGGCAGCTGCATCCGGGCACCCGGCTGATCGTCATCGGCGCGGGCTTCATCGGCTCGGAGGTCGCGGCGACCGCGCGCGGCGCCGGTGCCGAGGTGACGGTGATCGAGACGTTCGAGGTGCCGCTGCAGCGTGCGCTCGGCCGGGAGATGGGTGCCGCCTGCGCGGAGATCCACCGCCGCCACGGCGTCGACCTGCGGCTGGGGGAGACCGTCGAGTCGGTGGTCGAGACCGCCGGTGGCGTCGTCGTCACGACGAGCGGCGGGCGGATCGAGGGCGACCACGTCGTGGTCGGGATCGGCATCACCCCCAACGTGCAGGTCGCCAGCCGGTCCGGCCTCGCGGTGGACAACGGCGTACTCGTCGACGAGTACTGCCGCACCAGCGTGCCCCACGTCTACGCCGCGGGCGACGTCGCCAACCACCAGCATCCGCTGTTCGGTGAACGGATCCGGGTCGAGCATTTCGACAACGCGAGCCGGCAGGGCGCGGCCGCGGCGGGGAACATGCTCGGCCGGGACACCGTCTTCGACGACCCGCACTGGTTCTGGTCCGATCAGTACGACGTCAACCTGCAGTACGCCGGGCACGCCCGGGAGTGGGACGACCTGGTGATCCGCGGCTCCGTGGAGGAGCTCGACTTCTCCGCGTTCTACCTGCGTGGTGGCGTGATCCGCGCGGCGTTCGGCGTCGACCGCGGTGGGGACGTGCTGCTCGCCAAGGAGCTGATCGCGGGCCAGGTGAGCGTGGATCCGTGGACCCTGCGGGACGAGGACGTCGACCTCGCCGAGCTGACTGTGCTGGAGGAACGGCTGTGACCACCGTGAGAGGCAACTTCATCGGCGGAGAGTGGGCCGGCTCGGCGAGCGGGCGCACGCTGGAGCGCCGCAACCCCGCCGACCAGCGCGAGGTCGTCGCGGTGCTGCCCGACTCCGACGCCAAGGACGCCTACGACGCGGTCACCTCCGTCGCCGCGGGCTACCGCGAGTGGGCCGCGCAGGGACCCGAGGCGCGGGCCGCCGTGCTGCAGCGCGCGGCCGACGTTCTCGCCGGCCGCGCCGACGAGCTCGCCCGTGAGCTGGTCCGTGAGGAGGGCAAGACCCTCACCGAGGCGCTGACCGAGACCCGCCGTACGCCGGCCAACCTGCGCTTCTACGCCGGCGAGGCGCTGCGGCTCTCCGGCGAGACCTTCGCCGCAGGCGACGGCGGGCTGGTCTACACGTCGCGCGCGCCGGTCGGCGTGGTCGTCGCGATCACCCCGTGGAACTTCCCGCTCAACATCCCGTCCCGCAAGCTCGGCCCCGCGCTGGCGGCCGGCAACGGCGTGGTCTTCAAGCCCAGTGAGGTCAGCCCGCTGCTCGGCCAGCGGCTGGTCGAGGCGCTGCTCGAGGCCGGGCTGCCGGCCGGCGCGATCGCGCTGGTGCACGGCGGGGCCGAGGCGGGTACGGCGCTGGTGGCCGACGAGCGGGTCGGTGCGGTGACGTTCACCGGCTCCTACGCCGTGGGTACGGCGATCCACCGGGCGGTCGGCCCGAGTCAGCGGTGCCAGCTCGAGATGGGCGGCAAGAACCCGGTCGTCGTTCTCGAGGACGCCGACCTCGAACGCGCCGCGGGCATCGTGGCCCGCGGCGCGTTCGGGCTCAGCGGGCAGGCGTGCACCGGAACGAGCCGGGTGATCGTGCACGAGGCCGTGCACGACGCGCTCGTCGAGCGGCTGGTCGCCGCCGCCCGCGGCCGCCGGATCGGCGACGGGCTGGCGGACGGGGTCGACATGGGGCCGCTCGCCACCCGCGTGCAGGTGGACCGGGTGCGCGACGCGCTCGGGCCGGTCGCGGGCGCGGCGCTGCGCACCGGCGACGAACCGCTCGGGGCGGAGCACGAGCACGGCCTGTTCGTCCGCCCGGCCGTCGTCACCGATGTCGAGCCGGGCTCCCGGCTGGCGCAGGAGGAGCTCTTCGGCCCGGTGCTCGCCGTACTGCGGGTCGGCTCGTTCGACGAGGCGGTCGCGGTCGCCAACGACACCGAGTACGGCCTGTCGGCGGGCATCGTCACCGCCGACGTCGGCCGGGCGCTGCGCTTCGCCGAGGCCGTCGACAGCGGCCTGGTCAAGATCAACCAGCCGACCACCGGAATGGCGATGAACGCGCCGTTCGGCGGGGTGAAGCACTCCAGCACACAGACCTTCAAGGAGCAGGCCGGAGCGTCGATGATGCACTTCTACACGGTCGACAAGACCGTCTACCTGAGCCCATGACCGGCCCGGCCGAGGAGAGTGCGATGGAGTTCGTGCGGGTGGCCCGGTCGGGCCAGGTACCGGACGGCTACGTCCGCCGGTTCTACGCCGGCGACCTGGAGATGTGTCTCGCCCGGTTCCAGGGCAAGGCCTACGCGACGTCCAACTACTGCACGCACCTGGACTGCCTGCTCTCCTCCGGCAAGCTGGTCGACGACGGCATCGGCTGCTCGTGTCACGGGAGTGTCTTCGACCTCGAGACCGGCGACGCCATCTACCCCCCCGCCACGGAGCCGATCAGGACCTATCCGGTCCGCGAGGACGACGGCGAGATCTACGTCGGCGTCACGAGCGAGGACGTCGCCAGCGGCGGCCCCCGCCGCCGCAAACGCACCGGCTAGCCGCGCGACTCCTGCACCCGCGGCCCCTCGCCATGATCAAGAGGGGGTCTGCGTGCGAAACGCCGAGCGATTCCCCTCTTGATCATGGAAAAAGGCGGCGCGCGCGACCATGATCGTGATCGGGAAAGGCCGCGAAACGCCGTACGAATCCGATCACGATCATGGCGGCAGGCGGGTCGGGCCGCGTGGGCGGCTCGGGATCAGGTGCCCAGGCCGAGAGCCGCGGCGTGCTTGGCGAAGGCGTCGAGGGCGGCGGCGCCCACCGCCTTGTCCTGCTCGCCGTTGCCGCCGCTGACGCCGACCGCGCCGACGACCTGGCCGTCGTACTCGATCGGGAAGCCGCCGACGAAGATCGCGAACTTGCCCGGATACATGTGGCTGATCCCGAACGCCTCGTTGCCGGGCAGCGCCGGGCCGTTCGGGGGCTCGTTGAACTTGTGGGTCGGCCGTTCGTGGCCCGCGGCGGTGAAGGCCTTGGCCATCGCGATCTCCACTCCCGTGAGCCGCGCCCCGGGCAGTCGGTGCAGCGCGAGCAGGTGGCCGCCGTCGTCGCAGACGCAGATCGTCTGCTTGACGCCGATCTCCTCGGCCTTCTCGCGCGCCGCCGCCAAGATCGGCAGTGCGTCGTCGAGCGTGATCCGGTAGACCTTGTGCACGTCATCCTCCTCGGGCCGCGTCCGCGGCTTTTTTGACCGATTCCCAGCCTGCCGGGAGCGTGGCGCCGCAACAATGGCCAGGCTGCAGTGGCACACGCGCAAGAGTTGTGCACGGTGTCCAAGGAGGCGCCATGGAAGACAGCACGGGGGTCGTGCACGACGACGGGCCTGATCACGGGCCCGGGGACGGGTCCGGTGGGTCCGCGGACGACCAGCTCACGCTCGGTCGACTGTTGCAGGAGCGGCTGTTACGCAGCGCCCGTACGACGGTCGACGCCGATCTGCTGCCGACCCCGGTCGCCTGGTGCCTGCCCTGGGACCAGGCGGCCGCGACCGACGATCCACTCGACGGCGTCCTGGTCTATGCCCGGGTCGACCAGCTCGGTGACACCGAGCTCAAGTCGCTGGGTGCGCGCGACGCCGCGGCGGTCATCGTCGCCGGCCTGCCCGAGGACACCCCACCGCCCGAGCTCGGCCTGCCGGTGGTGTTGGTCGGCGGCCGGGTCACCTTCCGGGAGCTGAGCCACCTCGTCGCCGATCTCGCGCTGGCCCGCGAGACCCACGTGCTGCGCTACGGCCTCACCGTGCACCGCTCGCTGGTCGAGCTGCTCTACCGCGGGTCCGGCCTCGCCGCGCTCTGTCACCAGATGGCGCGGCTGTCCGGCTGCGCGGTGGCGATCCTCGACCCGCACTACCGGGTGCTCGCCTTCGAGCAGAGCCGCGACCGGGTGCTCGAGCCGGGGGCGGTCGCCGCGGCCGTCCGCACGGAAGCCGAGATCTCACCGATCGGTGCCGAGCCGGAGCACGGCAACCCGAGGGTGTGGCCGCTGCGGCTCGACGGTTCCGACGCGACCTGCGTCGTCAACCCGATCCTGCTCGCCGGCCGGCACGACGGCTGGGTGGTGGTCGTGGAGGCGGACGATTCGCCGCATCCGCACGACATCGCCGAGCACCGGGTGGTGGTCGAGCAGGGCGCCACCATCGTCGGCACCGAGATGCTGCGGGTGCGCAGCGTCGAGCAGGCCGAGGAGCGGGCCCGCGGGGATTTCGTCCATGCCCTGCTGCACGGGAGGTTCGCCACCGCGCGCGACCTGGAGGCGCGCGCGGCGCACTACGACTTCCCGACCGAAGGGCGCTACGGCGTCATCGTGGTGGGCAACCTCACCGGGGCCGGCGGTGCGGAGTCGGTCACGGCGCTCTTCCAGCTCGCCCGCGAGGCCACCCGGCTGGTTCCCCGGCCGGGCAGCCACACTCTCGCCACCGTGGTCGGTGACGTCCTCGCCGTGATCCGGTGGCTCGCGGTCGACGATCGGGACGGGTCGCCGGACGCCGCCGGACGCGCGCTGGCCGACTACGCGATCGCGCTGGAACAGGAGCTGGCCCGCCGGGTCCGCCATCCGGTCGCGCTCGCTTACGGAAGGCCGGCGGCCGCGGCGTCCGGCATCGCCGGCAGCTATCGCGAGGCCCGGCTGGCCCTGGGACTGCGCGGCCGGCTGGGCCTCGAGCGGGCCTGCGGCTTCGACGACCTGCGGGTCTACGCGACGCTCGCCGAACTGGCGGCCAGCGAGCAGGGCAAGGCCTTCGCCCGCGACATGCTCGCCCCGCTGCGCGGCCCGCGGGCCGGGGCGGGCGACGTCGAACAGTCGGTGATCACCTACATCGAGTCCGGCGGCAACCTCAACGCCGCCGCGCGCGAGCTGCACATCCACCGCAACACGATGCTCTACAAGCTGGACCGGGCGTCGCGGTCGCTGCACCTGGACCTGCGCAAGGCCGAGCACCAGTTCGCCGTGTGGCTCGCCTACAAGCTGGATCTGCTCGCCGAGACGGCCGCCGCCGTCGACCGCGACGTCAACCCCACCTGACGTCGGCCCCACCTGACGTCGAGCCCACAAGACGTCAGCCCGACATGACCGCCTGGTCGGGCTGCGCGATCCGGGGGTCGGCCGGGTCGGGGCCGGCGAAGCTGACCAGCAGTCCGACCGCGGCGACCACGCTGCAGCCGGCGAACAGCACGAAGAGGTCGCCGCGGGGATAGACGACGGCGACCCACGCCGCGCCGAGCGCGGAGCCGCCGAACCGCATCATGTTGAACAGCCCGAGCGCCGCCCCGGCCCGGCCGGCCGGTGAGCGGGTGGCCCCGGTCGCCGACGGCGTCTGCACCAGAGCGACGCCGGCTCCGGCCGCGATGAGCAGCGCCACGAGGCCCGGCAGGCTGCGGTGGCCCGCTTCGACGTACCACCCGAGCACGAGTTCGACCGCAGCGAGCAGGACGAGTCCGCCGCGGAGCACCCGCCGGGGGTGCAGTCGCTCACTGAGTACGCCGACCCCCGGCGCGCACACCGCCATGGTCGCGGGCAGCGCGAAGACCAGCAGCCCGGTCACGGCGGTGGTACGGCCCAGGGTCCCGGTGACATAGAGCGGAACGCCGACGAGCACGGTCGCGAGGCAGAACATCTGCGCGAGCGCCGCCACCGCGCTGCGCATGAACCGCGACTCGATGATCAGCCCGGGCCGGATGATCGGGTGCGCGGCCCGGGAGGACAGGGCGACGAACACGGCGACGAAGCCGAGACCGAGGACGGCCAGGGCGACGACGAGCCAGCGCGGCACGACATCCTGCGGCACGGCGGTGGCCGCGGTCATCAGCAGCGCGCCGCCGGCGGTCAGCGACACCGCCCCCGGCAGGTGCAGCGGAGTCGGCCGGCCGCGGTCGTCCGGGACGGCCCGCACCGTCGCCACCAGGACACCGGCGGTCAGCGGGGCCAGCAGCCAGAAGATCGACCGCCACCCGGCGAGACCGGCGAGCAGCCCGCCCACCGGGGGGCCGATCGCCTGCCCGACGCCGTTGGCGCCCGCCCAGGCGCTCATCATCCGGGCGCGCTGACCGGGGCCGTAGATGGTGGCCAACATGCCCATCACGGCCGGCGGGAACGCGGCACAGGCCAGTCCCTGCACGGCGCGCAACCCGATCAGCACCGGCAGCGACGGTGCGAGGGCCGCGCCCACCATCGCCGCCGTCATGAGCGCGAGGGCCGCGATCACCGTACGGCGGCGGCCGAAGCGGTCGCCCACCCAACCGGACAGCGGCATGGCGGCCGCCAGGACCAGCACGAAGCTGCTCACCACCAGCACACCCGAGGACGGGGCGACGTGGAAGTCGCGGCTGATCGCGCGCAGCGGGACGTTGAGGATGTTGTTGATCAGGGTGCCCATCAACGTCACCGCGAGCAGCGTCGGCAGGGTCAGGCGTCGGGTCGCCGCGGGGCGCCGTAACACGGTCGTCACGACCCTGAGCCTCCGGTGTCACATACGGCGGGTGCTATGGCAGCCTGCACAATCCTGGGCCCAGGCACTGTGCAGATCGGCAGTAGACGACGTACCCCGTAGCGCGGACTCTTCATCCTTATCCAACGTCCTCGGGGTCGGGCAGTGAGGTAACAGATGCATCTAACAGCCGCGCACTGGGTCTACCTGGCCGGTGTGGTCGTGATCATCGCCACCATGATCGCGCGCAAGAACATCGTGGTGCCGGCGGTCGTGGCGACCTTCGTCACCGCGCTCGTCTTCTCCCACAGCCTGATCCGCGGGCTGTCGTCGGTCTTCAACGCGAGCCTGGTCGCGGCGACGAACCTCTTCAACATCTTCCTGATCATCGCGCTGGTGACGGCGATGCTGCACTCGCTGCAGGCGATCGGCGCCGACCGCAAGATGGTCGCGCCCTTCCGGCGGGTCATGCGCAACGGCCACCTCGCGTTCTGGACCCTGGTCGTCGTCACCTACTTCATCTCGCTGTTCTTCTGGCCGACCCCGGCGGTGCCGCTGATCGGCGCCGTCCTCGTGCCGGTGGCGATCCGCGCCGGGCTGCGGCCCATGGCGGTCGGCCTGGTGATCGCGATCGCCGGCCAGGGCATGGCGCTCTCCTCCGACTACGTCATCCGGGTCGCGCCGGGGCTGTCGGCCAAGGCCGCCGGCGTCGACCCCAACGTCGTCGCCGACCGGGCCATGGTGCTGTCGCTGGTCGTCGGCGGAGTGGCTCTGGCCGTCGGCTACCTCATGGAGTTCCGCAAGATGCGCCAGCCGTCGCCGGCGCTGCTGGCCGAATGGGAGTCGACCAGCGATCGCGGGGCCGCCACCGCCGACGCCGAACTGGTCGAGGACCTCGCGATCATCGAGGACGACCGTGAGCTGATCGAGGCCGGCGCCGGCGGGCGCACCGGGGGAGGCACTGGGGGCGGCACTGGGGGCGGCACCGACACCCCGTCGCTGCGCGGGGGCGCCCCGACGATCGGACACGGCGTGGCGCTCGGGCCGGAATACACCGGCGGACGGCGGGACGGCGAGGACCCGGGGCAGGCGACCGGCGGGTCGTCGCGGGTATCGACGTTTTCGTCGTCGCGGGTATCGACGTTCTTCGCCCTCTTCGTGCCGCTGGCCTACCTCGCGCTGATCGTCTACCTGGTGGTGGCGAAGGTGTCCAGCAGCGTGCCCGACCTCGCCGGCGGCGACGCGGCCGCCCTGGTGGGTGGCATCGCGGCGCTGATCGTCTTCCTGGCGTCGTTCGCCTACGACGGCAAGACCTTCATGGAGGCCTCAGCCGAGCACGTCGTCGACGGCCTGGTGTTCGCCTTCAAGGCGATGGGTGTCGTGCTGCCGATCGCGGGCTTCTTCTTCATCGGCAACGGCGACTTCTCCGGCCAGATCCTCGGTACGGCGGATCCGACGAAGGGCCCGGCGTTCCTCTACGACCTGGTGAACTCGGCGCAGCATCACATCCCGCACAACCCGTTCATCGCGGCGTTCGGCATCCTCGTCATCGGGATGATCGCCGGTCTGGAAGGGTCCGGCTTCTCCGGGCTGCCGCTCACCGGTTCGCTGGCCGGCAGCCTCGGCCCGACGGCCGGCATCAGTGCGGGGTCGCTCGCGGCGGTCGGTCAGATGGGCAACATCTGGTCCGGGGGCGGCACGCTCGTCGCCTGGTCGTCGCTGATCGCGGTCGCCGGGTTCGCGCGGGTGCCGGTCATCGACCTCGCCCGCCGGTGCTTCATCCCGGTGGTCAGCGGCCTGGTGGTCGGCACGATCGTGGCCGTGGTGCTGTTCAGCTGAGCGCGCCGTCCGGCGGGATCGGGTCCTCCAGGGACGGGTGCCGCTAGCCTGGCGCGATCATGAGCCTGCTCGAATACATCCTCCTCTTCGTGCTCGTCCTGACGATGGGGATGGGCGTGCCGGCCGTGGGCGATGCCTCGCTGATCGCGGCCGGCACGCTGGCGGGCGAGGGCCGACTCAACGTCTTCGTCGTGCTCGCCATCGGTATGGCCGGCTGGTTGCTCGGTTCAGTGGCCGGATACGAGATCGGTCTCCACCAGGGGCGCGGACTGCTCGACCACCCGGGACGATTCGAGAAGAGACGCCGCAAGCTGCTCGCCAAGGGCGATCGTTCCTTCGGCCGGCACACGTTCCTGGCGGCGGTGACGATGCCGGCCGTCGTGTCCGGGATCTTCCGGGTGGGACTGCGGGTCTTCACCCTCGGCGCGCTCGTCGCCGGGGTCGGCTTCGTCGGGATGTACGTCGGGCTTTCCTATTTCCTCGGCGCCGAGATTGCCGAGCGCATCGGTGACGTCGGCACGAAGGCGGTGCTCGGTGTGCTGGTGGTCGTCGCCCTGGGGCTGGGTATCAAGGCCGGGGTGTCGTGGCTGCGCGCCAAGCGCGGATAGTCCGGGTCATCCGATGGTCGTACCGTGGGGGCGCTGATCAGCCGCGCAGGCGCGCGGACCCGAGACGCCAGGGGAGCGACGATGAGCATTCGGTCAGTCGGCGAGCGCGTACTCGACGCCGGATTCGGTCATCCGCACGGGATCCTCGGCCGGGTCGGCGGTGCGATCATGGCGCGGGGAAACGCCGAGCACGAGCGCTGGGCGGTACGCCGGGCCCGGCTCTCGGCGGGCGATCGGGTGCTCGTCATCGGACCCGGCCCGGGGATCGGGCTGGAGCTGGCGGCCTCCGCCGTCACCGCCGACGGGCACGTCGTCGGAGTGGACCCGTCCGGCGACATGCGGGCGATGGCCGCGACGCGGTGCGCCGCGCAGATCAACTCCGGCCTGATCGACCTGCACGAGGGCACCGCCGACGGGACCGGCTGCGCCGACGCGTCGATGGACGCCGCGATCTCGGTCAACAACGTCATGCTCTGGGACCGCCCGGCCGGGTTCGCCGAGCTCGTCCGGGTGCTGCGCCCGGACGGACGGCTGGTGATCACCGTGCACCGGCACGTCCTCGGCTGTCCGCCCGACGAGTTGGCCCACGACGCCATCGCCGCCGGTTTCGCCGACGTCGACCTCGACGTGCGGCCCCGGCGCCACAACACCCCCGCGGTCGACCTCGTCGCCCGGCGGCCGTGACCGGCCGGGCGTCAGCCGAGCGGGTTCGGGTTCAGCGGGCTGGCGGCGAGGTCGCCGGGGCGCAGACCGGGTAGCCAGTTGCTGAGGTCGGCCCGCTGGCCGTCGTTCGTCGGCTCGATCACCCGGGCACCGTCCTCGAACCAGATGACGGTCATCACTTCGCGCCGGGTGCCGGTCTGGTTGGCGCTCGCCGAGTGCAGCGTCCACGAGGCGTGGAAGGAGGCGTCTCCGGCGGCCATCGCGCCGGTGGACTTCAGCGGGTAGCCGCGCGTCGCCAGCTCCTTCTCCAGGATCGCGTCGGACGAGCCGGAGATCGGCACGTCGGCCATCGCCCCGTCCCGGTGTGATCCCGACGCGAAGATCAGCTCTCCCATGTCCGGGGTCAGGTCGACGAGCGGCATCCACATCGTCAGCGCATGGTCGGTGGACAGCGGCCAGTAGTGCATGTCCTGGTGCCAGGGCGTCCGGCCGCCGCCGGCCTGCTTGAACAGCGCCTGGTCGTGGTAGAGCCGCACCCCGGATGCGGCCAGCAGTGCGGCGGCGGCGCGGGCGAACCGACGGGACAGGGTGAATGCCGCGACCCGGGCGTCGCGTCGCCACAGGTTGATGTACTGGTCGAAGGCCCGGGCGTAGGCCTCGCCCTCATCGGCCGACGCCGCGTGCTTCGGGGTGGCGCTGGCGGCCTCCTCGATCACCGACCGGTACGCCGCCACCTCGGCCGGGGAGGCCAGACCGCGGAGGATGACCTGCCCGTCCCGTTGGAAGGTGCTGACGTCCTCCTCCGATACGGCGAACTCGCCGTCCAACTCGGGTTCCGCCACGGAACGACGACTGTCGCTACTCATACCGCTACCTCCGTGTCCTGCAGGTCGACCGGTTGACGGGTCGACGCCGAACGATAGGCGGCGTCGACGATGCGTTGCACGTCGAGGGATTCGGCCAGGCCGGATTCCGGGGTCTCCCGGCCGTCGATGCAGGCGAGGAAATGGTCGAGCTGCGTGGCGAGGTGATTCCCGGTGGGCCATTCCCGGGTGTCCGTGCCGGCAAGGCGGTCATAGCGGGCCAGGCGGGACAGGTCCACCTCGAGGTTTCCCAGCGTGCCGTGCAGCAGCAACTCGAACCGGTTCGGGAGGGCGACGTGGCTCGTCACCACCGTGGCGACCGACCCGTCGGCGTACTCCAGGGTCAGCACCCCCTTGTCGTCGGAGGTCCAGTCGCCGGGGCAGGCCCGCATCGCTCCGATCACCGCGTAGACCCGCTCCGGCAGGCCCTTGCACGCGGTCAGTGCGCCGAGCCTGCTCGACCCGGCGTACCGGCGAGAGCACTCGAAGTCGGTCCCCCGCCAACCCCAGTTCTGCCCGTCCGGATTCCAGGCCGGGTCAGAGACGCGGTCGCGGCCGCGGAGGGCCCCGGCCATCCGACGGGCGTCGGCAAGGTTCCGGGCGAACGGCTTCTCCTTCAGGATGTGCAGGTCCGTGGCGGCCAGCGCGTCGATCACCTCGGGATAGACGTGGTGGGGGACCACGACCTGGGCGATCTGCGCCTCTCCCGCGTGGCGGTCCAGCAGGTCCCGGTAGTCGGCGTACGCCGGGACGCCGAACTCCGCCGCAGCGGCCTCGCGGGCCTGTGGCGACACGTCGGCGGCCGCGACCAGCCGGCAGCGGGGATGGCTTTCGACGACGCGCAGGTGCGCCATCCCGGCGCCGCCGGCGCCGATCTGCAGCACGCCGAGGCGTTGGTCATCGACAGTGGGCATCAGGCAGGTGCTTCCGGTGAGTGGGCGTCTCGGTCAGTTGGTGTGCTGTGCGGGGTTCCGCCAGTGGAAGACCTCCGGGTCGTAGACACCCGGGGTCGGGAGTCCCCAGGTGTTGGTGAACCCGCCCTGGGCGAGGTTCTCCCTCCCCGGGACGTTCTGCAGATCGGTCTTCGCCACGACGACCTGCGGATAGCCCGCGACGGTACCCATGAAGAACGGCCCCTGGTCGACGTGGATCTTGATCATCTCCCAGACCAGCTCCTCCGCTTCTGCTCGTCCGGCTCGACCTTGCTGCGGTCGTAGAGATCCCAGAACGCCGCGATGGGGCCGCCGGCATCGGGCTCGAGCCGCGGCGGGTTGCGTTTCCACGGGTCGACATCTTCTGCCGGTGCTCGGCGGGCGTGCCGCGTAGCGCGTAGAGCCTGCGGATGGTGCGCAACCCGATCGCGCCCCAGACCTACGGCGCCGGCGCCACCGCCGCGGCCGTGTGTACTCCGGGCTGGTCCGAGGCGCACCGCGATGTCACCTCGAGTGAGCGTTATGCGGTCTTCGCGGCGTACGGGATTCCCTATGCCAGGCACTCTCTGTACGAGCTCGATCACCTTGTGTCGCTGGAGGTCGGCGGCGACAACAGCACGACCAACCTCTGGCCCGAACCGCAGACCGAGAACGACTCGAGCGGCCCGGACAAGGACGCCCTGGAAAACCACCTGCATGCGCTGGTCTGCTCAGGTCGGCTCCCGCTGCGGACGGCGCAGCAGGCGATCGCCGCGAACTGGGTGACCGCCTGGTACCGCTACGAATCGGCATCCGCGCCCGCACCTCGAGCGACCCGGACTCCGAATCAGGCTACGAATCCGGCGACCGTGATCGGATCGTATTACGCCGATCAACGCGCATGATTACTCGCATGCATGGCAGCTCGGCGGGCGACATTTCGCAACGTCGTACGCCGCCTTCGTGCAGGGATTCCAGGGCACCGACCACGACATTCTGCGGATTGCCGGAGTTAGCGGAGAGACCGTACAGGGCGACCTCACGGCGTATCAATCCGACGGGTCGGTCCAGCATTACACCGGCACCTATACCGTCTCCGGCGGAACCATTGTCGACGCCAGCATCCAAGAGCCAGGCGAGCAACCTTCTCCTGGCGCCGGAGTCGTCCACCCGGGGGCATTCCGTTCCACGGAAGGAGAAACGGGAGTCACCGTCCGCGGTACGCCGATGATTTGCGAGGAGGCGCCCGACGGCCGCGACCGGTGGCGGCGGCATTATTGACGTCATGGCAATGGTGAATTGTCGAGTCTCCGTCGACATTTCGCTCTATGATCCAGCGAAACGGTCGATTTAAGGGGCTGGCCATGGCACGACGTACCGAGGTCGTTCTCACCGATGATCTCAGTGGTGGTATCGCTACGGAGACTGTCCGTTTCGGCCTGGACGGCAAGCATTACGAGGTCGATCTCTCGGACAAGAACGCCGCGGCGCTCCGCCGGGCCCTCGCCAAATACATCAAGGTGAGCCGACGCGATCACCGGATGCATGTCGGCAAGCGCAAGCACCACGGCGACGTGGACCCTAGACTCGTTCGACAGTGGGCGGCGGAAAACGGAATCGATGTCAGCGCGCGCGGGCGCGTGCCCATCGAGGTGATCGAGCAGTACCGGCTCGTGTAGGCGGTGCCTTGCCGCCGGACCCCGTGACCGGAAGGATCGGGAGATGGTGAGCCGGGGCGAGCGGAGCACCTCCGGGCGGCCGCCGGTGGCCGGATGGTCCCTGCGCCGACGTGTCCAGGCGTTGCTCTCCGTCGTCGTGGTGGTCGTCCTCGGTGCCGCAATCGCGCTGTCGCTGACGGTGATCTCGCTACGCGACATCGAAGATCGCCAGCAGCACCAGCTGAGCCCGGCGACCACCGAACTCGGGCGTGCGCTCACCCTCTACACCGACGAGGAAACCGGCGGGCGCGGCTACGTCATCACCGGCAACCCGGCCTTCCTGGAGCCCTACCGGGCCGCGTCCAGGACACTTTCCGCAGTGACGAGGTCTCTGGAGCGGCAGGTGGCCGCGTTGCCGCCGCTGCCGAAGGAGATCGGCCAGGTCAGCCTCGCCCACGACAACTGGCTGCGCTACGGCATCGGCCCGGCGGTGGCGGCCACCGCAGCGGGTCGTCTCGCCCAGGCCCGGGCGACGGTGGCCACGGGACGAGGGAAGACTCTCTTCGACACGCTGCGCAGCAAGGTTGCGACGGCGCAGGCCAGCCTGAGCCGGATGGACGCGGCCGCGACGCACGACGTCCGGATGTTGACCAATCGGCTCACCATCCTCGTGATCGTCTCCCTTGTGCTGCTGGCGGCGGTGGTCGGCGTGCTGTGGGCGACCCTGCAGCGGGACGTGCTCGCGCCGTTGGCGGCGATCGGCCGATACGCGCGCGCCGTCGCCGACGGTGAACTCAACCGTCCGGTGGCGACGACCGGCCCGCCGGAGTTCCGCGAGCTCGGTCGCGACGTCGAGGGCATGCGTCGCCAACTCGTCGCCGAGATCGAGAGCGCCCGGGCGGCGGTGGAGGGGCTGGAGCAGCGTGGACCCGCGGTCGCGGCCCTGCGTACCGCCCTCACCCCGACGCTGACGGCCGTGCCGGGATTGGAGGTGGCCGGGCGGCTCGACCCCGCGGAGGGCGTCCTGGCGGGCGACTTCTACGACACGGTGGATCTCGGGGGCGGTCGCCTCGGCCTGCTTCTCGGCGACGTGTCCGGTCACGGCCCGGTTCCTGCGGTGTTCGCGCTGCAGCTCAAGGAGTTGCTCGTCGCCGGCCTCGAAGCGGGCCGCAGCCCCGGCGACGCGCTGTCCTGGGCCGCGCACCATCACCTCGTCGACGTTCCCGAGGACCGGTTCGCGACGGTGTTCATCGCCGTCGTCGACGTCGGCGCCCGGATGCTCAGCTACGCCAACGCCGGGCATCCCGCGGGGCTGATCTTCGCCGATCCGCTCGGCCCCGTGCCGCAGCCGCGACGTGGCGAGCGGCCCCGCCGGACGATCCGGTCCGGCCGTGAGGTCATCGAGCTCCCGGCGACCGGACCGCTCCTGTCGCCGGTGGTGAGCACGTGGAGCTGGAGCACCCTGGACCAGCGGTTCGTGCCCGGGGACACGCTGCTCACCTACACCGACGGGCTGGTCGAGGCCCGCAACGACGGCGGCGAGCTGTTCGGGCTCGACCGCCTGCTCACCGCACTGTCCGGCGCCGGTCCCGACGAGCCGCTCGAGGAGTCGATGAGTCAGCTCTTCGCCCGGGTGCTGGAGTTCTCCGGCGGCCGGGCCGGTGATGACACGGCTCTGCTCGCCTGCCGAAGCGTCGCGACCGCCCCGGAGGACGTCGACGGACCGCTCCTCGCGCGTGAGGAGAATGGCCGGCGGCGATAGCCTGCGAAGATGGCCAAGGTCTACGACGGGATCGACGACACGCTGACGGCGTGGCTTGCCGAGCAGCCGATGTTCTTCGTCGGCACCGCCCCACTCGCCGCCGACGGTCTGGTCAACGTCAGCCCGCGCGGTCACGACGCCTTCTCGGTGCTCGGCCCGCACCGCGTGGGCTGGGTCGACTACACCGGGAGCGGGATCGAGACCATCGCGCACCTGCGCGAGAACGGCCGCATCTGCCTGATGTTCTGTTCGTTCGGGCCCCGGCCGCGGATCGTGCGGTTGCACGGGCGTGGCTCGGTCGCCCTCGACGGCCACCCCGACTTCGCCGACCTGGTGGCTCGGCATCCGGCCCATCCGGGGACCCGCGCGGCCGTCGTCGTCGAGGTCGCCAGGGTGAGTGACTCGTGCGGGTTCGGCGTACCGGTGATGGAGATGGTGGGCGAGCGCGACCTGCTCGCGCAGCAGGCGGGACGACGCGGGCCCGAATGGATGGCGGACTACCGCGCCGAGAAGAACGCCGTCAGTGTCGACGGACTGCCGGGAATGCCGAGGAGGGTGCCGTCATGAGGATCGCGGTATTCGGTACCGGCATGGTCGGGCGGGTCCTCGCGGCGAAGCTCGCCGACCTGGGGCACGACGTCACCGTCGGGACGCGGGACCCGCAGGCCACCCTCGCCCGCGCCGAACCCGATCGGATGGGTAACCCGCCGTTCGCCCAGTGGCGCACCGAGCACGGGTCGGTCGGGCTGGAGACCTATGCCGACGCGGCGGCGGGCGCCGACCTGGTCGTCAACGCCACGTCCGGGTCGGCGTCGCTCGCTGCGCTCCAGGCTGCGGGCGCGGACCGCCTCGACGGCAAGGTGGTCCTCGATGTCGCCAACGCGCTGGACTTCTCGGCCGGCTTCCCGCCGACCCTGACGGTGGCCAACACCGACAGCCTGGGCGAGCAGATCCAGGCGGCCTTTCCCGCCGCCCGGGTGGTGAAGTGCCTCAACACCGTCAACTGCCTGGTGATGGTCGACCCGTCCCGGCTGCCCGGCGACCACCAGATCTTCGTCGCCGGCGAGGACGAGTCGGCGAAGCGCGACGTGACCGAGCTGGTGCAGACCTTCGGCTGGCCCGCGGGCAGCGTCATCGACCTCGGCGGGATCCGCGCCGCCCGCGGCCTGGAGATGTACATGCCGCTGTGGCTCTCCCTGATGGGCGTGGTCGGCAACGGCGACTTCAACATCAACGTCGTCCGGGCCACCTGACCGGTCAGCGGTAGCGGAATCCGTCCAGGAACCGGCGGAAGACCCCGCCCTTGCGCGGCAGCGCCGGCGCCGGGGGAGGTGCCGTGCTCCGGCGGCGGGCAATCGGCTGGTCGTAATCCGTCCGCACGATCGCATCGACGACCTGGCTCTCGTCGAAGTCCTCGGAGCCGTCGATCACCGGCACGTAGCCGACCAGCATCCCGTCCCGCATGACCTGGGCCTCGAGTCCGGCGGTGTCGTCGGAGTCCCAGATCGCCTCGCGTCCGCCGGACAGGGACACGCTGATGCCGAACTGGTAGACGCCCTGCTTCGCGATGTCCGCGTCGACGCCTCGTTCCCGCAGCGCGTCGACCACATGCCGGGCCCGGTTCTCTTCCATCCATCCGAAGGTACCCAACGCCGCCCGCTGATGCCGCGTTGTCCCCGCTCCCACCCGCCCGCCGCCGGGGGCCGGGCTCACGGGTTGCGCTTGCGGCGGTCCTTCTGGCGGGCGGCGCGGGCATCGAACATCCGGCGTACCGCCTGCCGCTGCCGGTCGGTGACCGGCGTGGGCCGCCAGGGGGCCGTCGGCGGCCGGACCGCGGCCTCGATGTCGATGCGCATGCGGTCGACGGCGGCGAGCAGGGCACCGTGCTGCTGCCAGGCGCCCTGGTCGGCGTGCGGGTCGACGAGCAGCAGGTCGGCCAGCACGTCCCGGCGCCGTTGCAGCTCGGCCAGCGCGGCGTCGACCTGCCGTCGCGCCTCGTCCGGTGACCCGCTCAGCGAGGTGACCCCGGTGACGTGCTCGACCGCGTCCGCGGCGGCGTCCAGGACATCGGCGAGCGCGGCCCGGACCTCCTCGCCGTACGCCGTCCCCTCCTCGTCGTCGGGGACGAAGTAGGTCCGGTCCAGCAGCGCCCGCGCCAGGCTGCGCAGCCCGGCCTGGGTGAGCTCCAGCCCGTTCAGCGCGGTGCGCAACGGCGGCTGGGCCTCGCGGGCCCGGCCGCCCCGCGGGTTGAGCCGGGCGCTCTCCTCGGAGCGGGCCAGCGTCCGGTCCGCGTGGGCGACCTCGGTGTCGAGGGACCGGGCGGCGGTCAGCCACCGGTCGGCGGCGGCCCGCGACCAGCCGGCCCGCAGTTCCGCCGCCAGGCCGCGGATGAACGCCGCCATCCGGTCGGCCAGCTCGCTCACCGCGTCGCCGGCCGGCTGGACGTAGAGCGGCGGGGCGATGACGACGTTGACGGTGACCCCGACCACGGCACCGATCATCGTCTCATAGACCCGGCCCGCCGCCACCGTCTCCGAAGCGCCGACGGCGAGCACCAGCATCGCCGAGATCGGCACCTCCAACAGGTGCGGACCCAGCCGCAACAGCCGCCCGACGATCAGGGACACCGCGACGACGACGCCCAGACTCCACCAGGTCAGCCCGACGAAGACGGCAAGAGCGACGGCGACGAGCACCCCGGCGAGGACGCTGGCGACCCGGCCCAGGCCGTGGGTCACCGTCTCGTACATGGTCAGTTGGACGACGAGCAGCGCGGTCAGCGGCGCGAGTACCGGTTGGGCGCTGGTGCCCAGCTGCTTGGCGATGACGTAGGACAGGACCGCGGCGAGGGTGGTCTTCGCGGTCCGCAGACCCGGCGTGCGGCCGCGCCGGCGGAGGTGGTCCATCCGCGCACGGGACGCCGACTCGACCGAAGCCAGCGTCGCCCGCCAGTCACCGCCCCGCATCCCGGCTCCCGCGACTCGGAGATGCCCTCACGGTAGCCCGCGCCGCCGGCCGCCCTCCGCCGGCGCCGCGGGCGTACCGGGGTCAGGGAGCGAGTACGGCGGCGTAGAGCGTCTGGTGGTAGGGCCCCAACATCCCCCGGATGTGTGCGGACACGCACCAGGCGACGGAGAAGCGGCCCGCAGCAGCCGACGTCCCGATGTAGTCACCCGGGAAGGCGCCATCGGCCTGCGCGGCGTACGTCAGGTCCGAGCGGGGACCGATCGCGCGGGGCACCCCGAAGCGCGCGCCGTCGTCGGCCGAGGAGACGACCTTCTGCCGCACGTAGCGACCGCCGGCGACCGCCGTGTCCCTGGTGCCGTAGCTGACGATCGCCCGGTGCCGGTACGCCGCGACGTCGACGTTGACGTGGGTCATGGTGGCCGCCGTGCCGTCCCGGCTCACCGTCTTCGCGGCGGACCAGGTCGCGCCGTCGGTCGAGGTCGACACCCTGATCGGCTCGCCGGCCCCGTCACCCAGCCATGCGGCGTAGAGCCGGTCGTTCGTCGGGTCGATGGTCGCCGACGCGAGGCAGCACCGGACGCCCTTCGGTCCCTCGCCGATGTTGGTGGCGACCACGTGCTCGGCGCTCCACGTCGCCCCGCCGTTCCTGCTGGTCCGCGTCACGAGGTCGTCCCCGCTCACCGCTGCCGCCACCCGGCGCGACTGCACACCGCCCTGTGCCTCACCCATCGGCGTCTCGGGGCCAATCGGTGTCTCGGGGCCCTCGCCGCCGCCGTCGGTGTAGGTGTCGTACATGTCCACGACGGTGCCGTCCGACCGGATCATCGGCTGCGAGTTCTGGGTCGGTTCGGTCTTCGGGGTGAGGAAGTGGATGCCGCTCCAGGTCCGGCCGTGGTCGTCGGACCACCGCACCGCCTGCGGGCTGCCGGTGTAGTTGCCCTTCGCGTCGTACAGGAACGGCGTCCAGAACTGGTAGACCCGGTCGTAGAACGGGCTGTCCGGGCTGCGGTCGACCACGATCCAGTTCTTGTCGTCGGAAAAGCCGCAACTGGTCCGGCTGTCGGCGAGGACCGGCTTGCTCCAGGTCCGGCCCCCGTCGGTGGAGCGCAGTACGGCGACCCCGGACGGGCAGGCGGTCGTGTTCACCGCGAGGATCGACAGGTAGACGCTGCCGTCCGGGCCCCACGCGAGGACCGGATCGGAGGCCCGCGGCCAGGTGCCGCCGGCGGCGGTCGTCAGCCCGGGCACCGGGGCGTGGTGCCAGGTGGCTCCCCCGTCGTGCGTCCAGGCGTAGCTGATGTCGACGGCACCGCCGTCGGGGAACCGGCTGTCGTGCGCGACCGCCACCGCCACCCGCGCGTTGTACGGGTCGACCGCGATGTCGGGCTCGACCAGGGTGTCCGGCTCCGACTTGGGCTGGGACGCCACGTCCTGCCGGGCGATCTGCCCGACGTGCAGCACCGTCAGCCCGGCGTGCGGAACCGCTGCCGACGCGGTCCCGGCCAGGGCGCCTCCGACGACCGTGACGGCCGCCGCGAGACAGGACGCGATCACTCTGAGCTTCATCGAGCCACCCCTCCGTAACGCCCCGACCGGCGCACATGCTGGCACGGCGGCGGCTCACGCGCCAGGGGCGATGGGTCATCCCCCCGGATCGCCGGGGGTGGTCGGGGCGGGGTAGCTCGCCAGGTCGGTGGCCTTCGCCGAGAGCCACACCGGCATGCCCGGTCCCAGCGCGAGGTCGGCCACCGCGTCCGCGGTCACGTCGACCACGGCCGGCGGCGCGCCGTCGACCTGCACGCGGACCCGGTCGGCGAGCTGCTCGAGGCCGGCCACCGTTCCCCGCCAGACGTTGCGCGAGCTGGCGTGCCCGGGCGGCTCGGTGTGCACGGTGATCGCCGCCGGTCGTACGGCGACCAGGGTCCGCCCGCCGCACGGGCGCGGGTCGGCGTAGGCGGTGAACACCGGACCGGCGTCCAGCCGCACCGCGACCGGCGCGGACGGGCCGGCCCCCTCGGCCTGCACGGTGCCGGCGTAGAGGTTGAGCCCGACCAGCCCGGCGACGTACGCCGTCGCCGGCCGGCGGGCGACGGCGACCGGGGTGTCGTGCTGGACGATGCGCCCGTCCTCGATGACCAGCAGCCGGTCGGCCAGGATCATCGCGTCGAGCGGGTCGTGGGTGACCACCAGGGTCGGGCCGGGGAAGTCCGCCAGGTGTCGGCGCAGTTCACCGCGGACCTCCAGCCGGCTGCCGGCGTCCAGGGCGGCGAGCGGCTCGTCGAGCAGCAACAGCCCGGGATCGGCGGCCAGGGCCCGGGCCAGCGCCACCCGCTGCGCCTGCCCGCCGGAGAGCTGGTCCGGTTTGCGGTCGGCAAGGCCGGCCAGGCCGAGCCGGCCCAGCCAGCCGTCGGCCTGCCGCCGGGCCTCCCGCCGCGGGATCCGCCGGGCGCGCGCGGAGAAGGCCACGTTGTCGCGCACGGTCAGGTGCGGGAAGAGCCGGTAGTTCTGGAAGACCAGCCCGACCGGGCGTTCCTCGGCCGGGACGAATCCGCCGGTGTCGGTGTCGTCCAGCGGCGTCCCGGCGAGCGCGATCCGGCCGTCGGTCAGGGCGGTCAGCCCGGCCAGGGTGCGCAGCAGGGTGGTCTTGCCGGCCCCGTTCGGGCCGAGTACGCCGAGCACCTGCCCGGGTTGCGCCTCGAAGGCAACGTCCAGCGTGAAGTCGCCGCGGTCGACCACGGCGCGCACCGTCAGGCCGGCCGGCGTCACCGGCCGACCCCGGCCCGCAGCCACCGGTCCCGCAGCAGGACCAGGACGGCCACCGACACGAGCAACAGCACGAGGCTGAGCGCGATCGCCGCCTGCGGGTCGGTCTCCAACGCGAGGTAGACCGCCAGCGGCATCGTCTGCGTGGTGCCGGGAAAGTTGCCGGCGAAGGTGATGGTCGCCCCGAATTCCCCCAGCGCGCGGGCCCAGCACAGCACCGACCCGGCCAGCAGCGACGGGCCGATCAGCGGCAGTGTGATCCGGCGGAAGACGGTGAGCCGGGACGCGCCCAGCGTCGCCGCGGCCTCCTCGAGGCCGAGATCGGCGGAGCGCAGCGCCCCCTCGACGGTGATCACCAGGAACGGCATCGCGACGAACGCCTCGGCCACGACGACCCCGGCGGTCGTGAACGGCAGCGAGATCCCGAACCATGCGGCGAGGTCCCGGCCGACGATGCCCTGCCGACCGAACGCCAGCAGCAGCGCCACCCCGCCCACCACCGGCGGTAGCACCAACGGCAGCGTGACCAGCGCCCGCAGCAGACCGATACCGCGGACCCGCACCCGCGCCAGCACATACGCCAGCGGGACGCCGAGCAGCAGCGACACCGCGGTGGCGCACGTCGACGTCACCAGGGAGAGCCGCAGCGCGGTGAGCACCTGGGAGTCGAGCAGGATCCGGCCCAGCCCGGGCCACGGGGCGCGGACCAGCAGCGCGGCCAACGGCACCACGAGGAAGAGGACCCCGAGCACCGCCGGTACGGCGAGCAGACCCGGCGCCCCGCGCCCGGCCGGTGCCGCCCGGCGCGACCTCCCGTTCCGGTGGAACACGGATCGGCGGCCGAGGAAGCCCACCCGGCCCGGCCCGCGGCCGGCGCCCGGTCGGCCGATCAGGTCCGGTGGCGGGGATCCGGTCAGGGCTGCTCGAATCCGTCCGCGGTGAGCACCCGGGCGCCGGCCGGTGACAACACGTACTTGACGAACGCCGCGGCCGTCGCGGCGTTGCTGGATTTCTTCAGCCCGGCGATCGGGTAGTCGGTCGACGCGTTGATCTTCGCCGGGATCGGGACACCGGTGACCTTCGCGCCGGCCGCCCGGACATCGGTGACGTAGACCATGCCGGCGTCCACCTCACCGAGCTCGACCTTGGTCAGGGTCGCCTTCACGTCGGTCTCCAGCGTGACGGGGGTGACCGTGACGCCGGCGTTGGTCAGGACGGCGCGCGCGACCGCACCGCACGGGACCTGCGGCTGGCAGAGCGCGACCTGCACGCTCTTCGGCGCCAGATCGGCGACGGTCCTGATGCCGGCCGGGTTCTTCGGCGGCACCGCGATCTCCATCACGTTCCTGGCGAAGTCGGTGGGCTTCGCGGCGTCGCCGGCGCTGACCACCTGCGTCATGTTCGTCGGGCTGGCCGAGGCGAACACGTCCGCCGGCGCGCCCTGGGTGATCTGCTCGGCGAGCCCGGAGCTCGGCCCGAAGCTGAACCGCACCCGCACCCCGGAGTGCGCCGCTTCGAAGCTGTGGCCGAGCGTGGTGAACGCCTCCTGCAGCGAGGCAGCCGCGAACACGGTCAGTCGCCCCGTCGGCGAGCCGGCCGGGTGGCCGGGCGCGGAGGAGGGGGACCCCCCCGATGACCCGCAGCCCGCGGCGAGCAGCGCGACGGCGAGCGCGGCGAGTGCGGGGAGAGTGCGGCGCACGGATGTCTCCTTCGGGCGGTCAGCGCTGAGCGGGGACTTCGACGACGACGTTGGTCGCCTTGACGGCCGCGACGGCCAGCACCCCAGGTGCGAGTCCGAGCTCGTCCGCGGCCTCGCGGCTCATGAGCGAGACCACCCGGTGCGGGCCCGCCTGGATCTCGACCTGTGCCATCACGGTGTCGCGCACGACGTTGGTGACCAGGCCCTGGAACCGGTTGCGCGCCGACTCGCCCACGACCGGGGCCGGGGCCGGGCGGTCGCCGGCGGCGGCCACCTCCTCGGCCAGCCGGGCGAGCGCCGCCCCCTCGATGACCCGGCGTCCGGTGGGGTCCGCGGTGACGTCCACCCGCCCGGCGTCGGCCCACCGGCGCATGGTGTCGTCGCTGACCCCGAGCAGCGCGGCGGCCTGCCGGATGCGGAACGTGGACACGTCCAGACTCTATCCGCAGGCGCGGCGGGACGGCGAGAATCCCGCTGTAGTTGCGGGTGTATGAGCGGCTGGGAGCCGAAGATGCGCCATCCGCTCGTCATCGTCCGCCGCAAGGTGCGGAACGTGACTAGTCTCGACAGCCGACGCGGTCATCGTCTCCGTGGAGGTCCGCATGCGCCTGTCCACCCGCAATCAGCTCGCCGGCACGGTCGAGTCGATCACCTACGGCGAGGCCATGGCGGTGGTGAAGATCGCCCTGGACGGCGGGCAGACGATCACGGCCGCGATCACCCGCGACGCCGCTGACGACCTGCAGCTGGCGCCGGGAAAGAAGGCCGCGGCGCTGATCAAGGCCACCGAGGTCATGCTCGCCGTCGATTAGGTCCGCCGCGGGAAACGCTTCGGCGCCGGTGCTACGGGATCGCCTCGTCCCGTCGCCGTTCCCGGGTCGCCCCGGCGAAGGCCAGCATGATCGCCGCGAGTGCGCCCACCACCCACAGCGCGTTGCCGATGCCGATCGACCGGGCGAGCAGGCCGATCAGCGGCGGTCCGAGGAGGAACCCGCTGTAGCCGATCGGCGCGACCATCGAGATCGCCTCGGCCGACCGGCCGGGGGTGTCGCCCGCGGCGCTGATCACCGCGGGGAACACGATCGCCGTCCCGAGGCCCCACAGCGCCGCGCCGATGTAGGCGCCGGCGACGTCCGGGGAGAGAAGCAGCAGGCCGACACCGACGAGCGCCAACGCCGAACTCGCCCGCACCGCCCCGGCCCGGCCGAGCCAGGTGATGGTCCACGTGCCCGCGCCGCGACTGGCGGCCATGGCCACCGCGAACGTCGTGAACGCCGCCGCACCGGCCGCCGGGGTGACATGGCGGACGTCGTCGAAGTAGATCGCCAGCCAGTCCGACGCCGCGCCCTCGACGAGCGTCGAGCAGCCGAGGACGACGCCGAGCAGGAGCAGGGACAGGCTGAAGAGCCGGCCCGCGCGTTGCTCGTGCCGAGCCGAGGTGGCGTCCTCGTCGAGTTCGGAGTCGCTCGTCGCGTCGTCGTCGGCGAGGAAGAGCATCAGCAGGCCGAGCACGGCGCCCAGTACGGCCGCGGCGGCCACCGAGAAGTGCGCGGCGACCGGGAGCCCGATCGCGACGGCCAGGGCGCCGAGCCCGGCGCCCACGAAGCTGCCGACGCTCCAGGCGGCGTGGTAGCGCGGCATCCACGCCTTGCCGGCGGACGTCTCGACGCCGTGCCCGTGGATGTTCATCGCGACGTCCCACGACCCGTAGCCGACACCGAAGACGAACAGCACCAACCCGAGTTCGACGACCGACCCGACCAGGGAGGTGCCCACGAGCGCGACGATGGACACCGCGCAGCTTGCCGCGACCACCGTGCGGCTCCCGTAGCGGCGGACCAGCCGGCCGGTCATCGGCGTCGCCAGGATCGAGCCGACGGCGACCCCGAGCAGAGCCAGGCCGAGCGACCCCGGGTCGGCGTGCAACCGGTCGCGGACCTCGGGGATCCGGGACACCCAGCTGGCCTGCACCAACCCGGACAGCGCGAAGACGAGTCCGGTCGCCAGCGCCGACCGGCGGAGGACCGGGTACGGCGCGGCGGCGAGGGTCATCATCGGCACGCGGACAGCATGCCAAACCCCTCGCCGCCGGGCCGTCTCAGCGTGATCGCCCCGGCAGGGAGATCAGCGGCGCCGCAGGCCCGGCTCGGTGAGCGCCGGTGGCTTCCAGCCGGCGTCCCCGGGGTTGACGTTGGTGCCGGGCGGCACGATCTCGTCGATGGCGTCGAGCACCTCGGTGCTCAGCGTCACGTCGGCCGCGCTCAGCTGCGTCTCCAGCTGCTCCATCGTGCGCGGCCCGATGATCGCCGAGGTGATCGCCGGGTGCCGGATGACGAACGCGACCGCGAGCTCGACCATCGTGATGCCGGCCTTCTCCGCGAGCTGCGCGAGCTCCTCGACGGCGTCCAGCTTGCGCTGGTTGACCGGCACCGAGAGGTCGAAGCGCTCGGGCAGCCGCTGCGCGCGGTGCGTGTTGGGGTGGTCCTGACCCTTGCGGTAGCGGCCGCTGAGCCATCCGCCGGCCAGCGGGCTCCACGGAATGACGCCCATCCCGTAGTTCTCGCAGACCGGGAGCACGTCGGACTCGATGCCGCGGACCAGGATCGAGTAGGGCGGCTGCTCGCACATGAACCGCTCGCGACCGCGCTTCTCCGCCACCCACTGCGCTTCGACGATCTGGTACGCCGGGAACGTGGACGAGCCGAAGTAGCGGATCTTGCCGGCCCGGACCAGGTCCGTCAGCGCGCCGAGCGTCTCGTCGATGTCGGCCGTCGCGTCGGGCCGGTGGATCTGGTAGAGGTCGATCCACTCGGTCCCGAGCCGCCGGAGGCTGTTCTCGACCTCCCGGACGATCCACCGCCGGGAGTTGCCCTGCGCGTTGGGGTCGTCACCCATGCTGCCGTGCGCCTTCGTCGCCAGCACGACGTCGTCGCGACGGCCGCCGGAGAGCGCCTTCCCGACGATCTCTTCGGATTCCCCGTGCGAATAGACGTCGGCGGTGTCGATGAAGTTGATCCCGGCGTCGAGGGCGCGCCGGATGATCCGCACCGAGTCGTCGTGGTCCCGGTTGCCGTTGGCGCCGAACATCATCGCGCCCAGACACAACGGGCTGACCTTTACACCTGTTTTCCCAAGCACTCTGTAATCCATGACATCGACCCTAGTCCAGCGCGCAAATCGGCACACCTTCGGATTCCTTGACACACAACAGATGACAGCGTTGTCAGGAATTACACGGGGCGAATTAGCGGGCGATTTACCGGCGACCACCGCTGGCCGCCTCACCACCCCGCCCGGCCGCCGACACCGTGCGTCCTACTCGCATCTCCGGCCCAACGATGCGAGTACGGCGCACGATGTCGGGGCCGGTCGACCCCGCGACCCGGAACTGTCCGGTCGTCGCCGGGGCGGCTAGCGCCGACCGGCGAGGGCCCCGGCCACCAGCTGGTCGAACGTCGACGCGACCCGGGCCACCGTCTCCCGCCCCGGTGCCTCCCAGACGTCCTGACGGAAGATCTCGACCTCGACCCACCCCGAGTAACCCGCGGCGCTGACCTGGCCGGTGATCGCGGCGAAGTCGATGCAGCCGTCGCCGAGATGACCGCGGGAAAGCAGCGCGTCGGCCGCGAGCGGAAGCACCCAGTCGGAGACCTGGTAGAGGGCGATCCGCCCGGCCGCCCGGACGAGCTGGTCGGGCAACGTGGGATCCCACCACACGTGGTAGGTGTCGACGCACACCCCGACCTGCTCGGCGGTGTACGCCGACGCCATGTCCAGCGCGTGCCCCAGCGTCGACAGGACCGCCCGGTCGGCGCAGAACATGGGGTGCAGCGGTTCGAGCACGAGGCGCACGCCGGCGGCCTGCGCGTGCGGCACCAACGCCGCCAACGCGTCCTCGACCGCCGCCCGTGCACCGGCCAGGTCCCGGCTGCCGGCGGGCAGCCCGCCGACCACGAGCAGGAGTTCCGGCGCGCCGACGAGGGCGGCCTCGTCGACCGCCCGCCGGTTGTCGTCGTAGGCCGCCTTCCGGGCGGCGGGCTCGGCGTCACTGAGGAAGCCGCCCCGGCACAGGCTGGTCACGGTGAGCCCGGCGTCGGCCACGATCCGGGCGGCGCGCCCGGCGCCGACCTCGGCGACCCGGTCGCGCCAGAGCCCGATGCCGCCGACGCCGGCCGCGGCGCAGCCGGCGACGGCCTCGGAGAGGGTCCACCGCTTCGTCGTCGCCTGGTTGAGCGACAGCCGGGGGTGCGCGGTCACGGCCCGAACCCGGCGACCGCGAGAAAGCGCCGCATCCGGTCCGCGGCGAGCTCCGGGTCGGGGAGGATGCGAGCGGCCGCGGCCCGGGCGACCAGTTCGGCGAGGTGCGGGACCGACCGCGCGGACTGCGCGCCGCCCACCATCAGCGGATGGTCCTGGTGCCCCGCGAGCCAGGCCAGGAACACCACGCCGGTCTTGTAGTGGAAGGTCGGCGCGCCGAACAGGTGCCGGGCCAGGGGCACGGTCGGGTCGAGGATCTCCCGGAACGCGACCGTGTCCCCGCCGTCCAGCGCGTGCACCGCGGCCGCCGCGGCCGGGGCGATGGGATCGAAGATGCCGAGCAGGGCGTCGCTGTGCCCGTGGCGGTCGCCCGCCATCAGCTCGGGATAGTGGTAGTCGTCGCCGGTGTAGAGCCGGACGCCGTCGGGCAGCGCCCGGCGCAGGGCGATCTCCCGGTCGGCGTCGAGCAGCGAGAGCTTGATGCCGTCGACCTTGTCGCGGTGAGCCCCGACGAGCGCGAGCAGCGACTCGATCGCTGCGTCGAGGTCGGTCGATCCCCAGTAGCCGGTCAGCGCCGGGTCGAACATGGGACCGAGCCAGTGCAGGATCACCGGCGCCCGGGCCTGCCGGAGCAGCGGTGCATAGACCGCGTGGTAGTCCTCGGCCGACCGGGCGAGGGCGGCGAGCTCCCGCGAGCACATCAGTACGACGCCGGAATCGACGTCCTCGACGAGCGTGAGCTGCTCCTCGTACGCCGCCCGGACCTCATCGAGGGAGCGCGCCGGCCGGGTGAGCTGGTCGGTGCCGGCACCGCAGACCAGCCGGCCGCCGACCGCGCGCGCCTCCTTGCCGGAGCGCCGGATCAGCTCCTGCACGGCGGGCCAGTCCAGCCCGGCGCCACGCTGTGCGGTGTCCATCGCGTCGGCCACCCCCAGCCCCGCCGACCACAGGTGTCGCCGGAAGGCGAGCGTGGCCTCCCAGTCCACCGCCGCGGGCGCGCCCGGCACGTTGTCGGCCAGGGGGTCGGCGACGACGTGCGCCGCGGCGTAGACGGCGCGGGAGGTGAGGGTGCCGCCGGTCGGCCACGCCGGCGGTTCCTCGAGCAGGACGGTGCGCACGACCCCGGCGGGGCCGGGCAGCCGCAGTGCGACGCTCACGGCCGCAACTCCGGGACCTCCAGCCGGCGGCCCTCGGCCGAGGAGCGCAGCCCGAGCTCGGCGAGCTGCACCCCCTTGGCGCCCTCGAGCAGGTCCCACGGGAACGGCGTGTCGGCGACGACGTGCGAGAGGAAGAGCTCCCACTGCCGCTTGAAGCCGTTGTCGAGCGAGGCGTTGTCCGGAACGTCCTGCCATTGCGACCGGAAGTCGACCGCGACCGGCAGGTCGGGGTTCCACTCCGCCAGGGGTGTTCCCGCGCGGTGCTGCACGATGCATGACCGCAGCCCGGCGACGGCGCTGCCCTCGGTCCCGTCGACGTGGAACTCCACCAACTCGTCACGGTGCACCCGGGTCGCCCAGGAGGAGTTGACCTGGGCGACCACACCGCCGGCCAGCTCGAAGATGGCGTACGCCGCGTCGTCGGCGGTGGCCTTGTAGGCGTCGCCGTGCTCGTCCCAGCGCTCGGGAATGTGGGTCACCGCCCGGGCGGTGACCGCCTGCACCGGAGCGATGACCTGGTCGAGCACGTAGCGCCAGTGGCAGAACATGTCCGCCACGATGCCGCCGCCGTCCTCCGCGCGGTAGTTCCAGGACGGTCGCTGGGCGGGCTGCCAGTCGCCCTCGAAGACCCAGTAGCCGAACTCACCCCGCACCGACAGGATCCGGCCGAAGAAGCCGCTCTCCACCAGGCGACGCAGTTTGATGAGTCCCGGCAGGAACAGCTTGTCCTGCACCACCCCGTGCCGGATTCCGGCGTCGTTCGCGGCGCGGACCAGCCGGAGGGCGCCGTCGAGAGCGTCGGCGACCGGCTTCTCGGTGTAGATGTGTTTTCCCGCGTCGATCGCCTGCAGCATCGCCTTCTCGCGCGCCGCCGTCACCTGCGAGTCGAAGTACACCTCGATCTCGGGGTCGCCGAGCGCCTCGTCCAGCGAGGTCGTCCACCGGGTCAGGCCGTGCCGCTCGGCGATCGGCGCGAGCCGCTCGGCGTTGCGGCCGATGAGCAGCGGTTCCGGCCACACCACGGTGCCGTCGGGCAGGGTGAGGCCGCCCTGGTCCCGGATCGCCAGGATCGAGCGCAGCAGGTGCTGCCGGTAGCCCATCCGCCCGGTGACGCCGTTCATCGCGATACCGATGGTCCTGCGGCTCATCTATGGCCCTCCGTGCGTGGTCCGTGACACCCGGGAAGATCGCCCGGCCTAGCGTGGGAAAACGCTTGCCCACCTCTGACACCATATAGTCGCTGCGTGCGCGCCTCCTCGTCAACACGGTCCTCGACGCCGGTGCACTCCGCATCGGCCACGTTGAAGGACGTCGCCGACCTGGCCGGGGTGTCCCTGGCGACCGCGTCCCGCGTGCTCAACGGCAGCGAGCGGGTCGTGGGCGAGGCGCTGCGGGAGAAGGTCCTCGCGGTCGCCGGGCAGGTCGGCTACGTGTCCAACGGTCCGGCCCAGGCGCTGGCCCGGGCGGCGACCGACATCGTCGGGCTGGTCATCCACGACGTCGACGACCCGTACTTCGCCGCGATCGCCTCCGGGGCGATGGCCGTCGCCCGCGCCAACGGGTTGCTCCTGCTCGTCACCAGTACGTCGCGGGACCCCGAACTCGAGGTCGAGTACGTCAATCGGTTGCGGGCCCAGCGCGCCCGGGCGATCGTCCTCGCCGGGAGCGGCTTCACCGATCGCGGCCAGTCCGGCCGGGTGGCGCGCGCCGTGGAGTCCTACATCGGCACGGGCGGCCGGGTCGTGGGCATCGGCCGGCATGGCATGTCGGGCGACACGGTTGCGCCCGCGCACCGGGCCGGCGCCCGGGACGCCGCCCGGTATCTGCGCCGGCTCGGACACCGGTCGGTCGGGGTCGTGTGCGGCCCGCTCGGGCTCACCACGGTGCGCGAGCGGCTGACCGGGTTCAGCAGCGAGATGACCCGGCTCGGCGCCGCCATTCCCGAGGATGCGATCGAAGAGGGCGACTTCAGCCGGGAGGGCGGAGCAGCCGCGACGGCGGCGCTGCTCGCCCGGTGCCCCCAACTCACGGCTATCTTCGCCGCCAACGACCTGATGGCCACCGGGGCGATCACCTACCTGCGGAAGGCGGGCCACCGGGTCCCCGATGACGTCTCCGTCGTCGGCTACGACGACATCGAACTGGCGCGGGACATCACGCCGACGCTGACCACGGTCCGGCTCCCGCTGCGCGAGATCGGGGAGCGGGCGATGGATCTGGTGCTCGACAAGCCCGGTCCCGCGCGCACCGTCCGGGTCGCAGCGCAGCTCATCGAGCGGGACAGCACCGCCCGGCCGCCGTCCCGCCGGGGGCACTCCCGCGCCCCGCGGCGGGCGGCCTCGTCGCGTCGTTGACCGGCCCCGCCGTCACCCGGGTCGGCGGTGTACCGGGTCAGGCGGTACCCGGGTCGGCGCTCGGCGTCTCCTCGGTGACCGCCGCGGTCCCCTCGCTGCTCGACCCGTTGAGGCCCTCGCCGTACGCCGGCTCGCTCGACTGGGTCGCCCGCCGACGGGCCAATCCGGCCGCCGCACCCAGCGCGGCGCCGAGCACGAACGCCGCGGCGATGAACGGCCAGCGGCGCGGCTGCTCGCCGCGGGCGGCGGCACCCATCCGCCGGGCCCGGCGGCGGGCCTCCCGGCGCTGGCCGCGGGTCTGCTTCTCCACGGTCCGGGCCCGGGCGAGCACCGTGTCGGCGGCCGCGGCGACCGCCGGAGCGTGCTCCCGGACCGAGTCCACCGCACCGGACAGTGCCGGCGACGCGTGCTCCCGGACCGAGCCGGCTGCGGCCACCGCCGCGGGGACCGCCCGGTGACGGACCGTGTCGGCGGCTGCGGAAGCGGCCGGCCGGCCCTTTTCCCGCACGGTCTCGACGGCGACCAGCGCGGCCGGACCGGCCTTCTCCCGCACCGCCTCAACGGCGATCACGGCCGCCGGGCCGGCCTTCTCCCGCACGGTCTCGACGGCACTGCAGACGGCTGGGCCGGCCTGCTCGCGCAGCAGCTCGGCGGCGCGAGCCACCTCGGCGGCCGCGGTCCCGGTCGCGTCGCCCGCAGTGCGAACCGCCGGAGCCACGCGTGCACTCACCTTTGAACCTGACATCGGGTCCCTCCCGGACGCACTGTCGAGATCGGCCAGAAAAGCTGGGTCGTGGTGATCTGTGGACGCTCGTACCCTTCAGAGGGAACGGTAACCCGCGCGTGAGAGCATGAACTCACCGCCGTCCCCGTCGAAGGAGCCGTCCTGGTGGCCACCAGCTACGCGACCCTGCACACCAGCGCCGGAGATGTCCGGCTGGAGCTTTTTCCCGACCATGCTCCCAAGACGGTCCGCAACTTCGTGGAGCTGGCCGAGGGCAGCCGTGAGTGGACCGATCCCGGCACCGGAGCCACGAGCAAGAACCCGCTCTACGACGGCACCCTGTTCCACCGGGTGATCCCGGGCTTCATGGTGCAGGGCGGCGACCCGCTCGGCACCGGTACCGGCGGTCCCGGCTACGAGTTCGGCGACGAGATCCATCCGGACCTGAGCTTCACCAGGCCCTACCTGCTGGCGATGGCCAACGCCGGACCGGGGACCAACGGGTCGCAGTTCTTCATCACCGTCGCCCCGACGACCTGGCTGACCGGCAAGCACACCATCTTCGGCGAGGTGGCCGATGCCGCCAGCCGGCAGGTGGTCGACACCATCGCCGCCACCCCGACCGGACGCAACGACCGGCCCACCACCGACGTCGTGGTCGAGTCGGTGACGATCGAACGGCCGGAGGGCTAACGCCCGGCGCAGCCGGGCGAGTACGAGCGGCATGACGGGCACGACGCGGAACAGGCGACCGGAGCGGGTGCGATGAGCCAGCCGCACCCGCAGCCCGCAGACGCCGACTTCGCGCCCCGCTGCTACCGCCACCCCGACCGGGAGACATTCGTCAGCTGCACCCGGTGTGATCGACCGATATGTCCTGCCTGTCTGCGGGATGCGCCGGTCGGGTTCCAGTGCCCCGAGTGCGTCGGCCGGCGCTCCCGCGCACGGACTCCCTCCCTGCCCTACGGCGGCCGGATCGCGGCGCGGACCGGGCTGATGACGATGGCGCTGATCGGGCTCAACGTCGTCGCCTTCGTCGCGACCGCGGTGACGGCGCCGGCGGGCTTCAGTCACAACGAGTCGTCGCGGATCTTCGGTCGGCTGGTGCTCAACCCCACGATCGTCGCCGAGAACGACGAGTTCTGGCGGTTCCTCGGCTCGGCGTTCCTGCACTACGGGGTCCTGCACCTGGCCGTCAACATGTTCTCGCTGTTCGTGCTCGGCCCGGCCCTGGAGCGGGTGTTCGGGGCATGGCGCTATCTCGCGATCTACCTGCTCGGGGCGCTCGGTGGCGCGCTGGCGGTCTACCTCTTCGACAACCGGTTCAACAACGTCGCCGGCGCGTCCGGGGCGATCTTCGGGCTGTTCGGCGCGCTGATCGTCGTCTACCGCAAGATGGGTCTCAACATCTGGGCGCTCATCCCGACGATCCTGATCAACGTCTACATCACGCTGAGCGTGCCGGGTATCTCCTGGCTCGGCCACCTCGGCGGACTGGCCGTCGGCGCGGTCACGGCGGCGGTCTTCGTCTACGCCCCCCGCCCGCACCGGGTCTACTACCAGGTGGGCGGCGTGGTCCTCATGCTGGCGATCATGGTCGGGCTGACCGTCTGGCGCACCGGGATGATCGACCGGATGCTCAGCTAGCGGCGTCGCGAGCGTCCGGATCGGTGGCGCCGCGCAGGCTGGTCAGGGCGGCGAACACCTCGCGGGGGTCGGTGCCCAGCGCGTGCCGGCCCAGGACGAGCAACGTCTCCCCCGCGTCGATCTCCAGCGTCCGCACCCGGACGCCGAACCTGCTCCGGTCGTCGATCCGCACCTCGTCGACGTCGGCCCAGGCCAATTCGAGCCGGTAGCTGGGTGAGCGCACGGCCAGACCGGACTCGTCGGCGGCCAGCCGGGGACGTACGACGGCATCCACCGCGGCCAGGGCGAACAGCCCTACCCCGGCGACGACGCCCAGCAGCGCGCCGGCGGCGTCGGTCGTCGAGGCCACCGCCAGCGCGATCGCGCCCAGGGCCGCGAGGGCGACGGCCTCCGAGATCCGGGGTGCCCAGGCCCACCGCATGTCCGCAGCATGACAGAGCCGGGCATATCCGGCGCCGCTTTCGGGCGGGCCCCGCCGTCGGCCCGGTGGGTTGTCCACAATGTGCATAACCCCTGGGGACGAATCACACCGGTGTCGTTAGGCCGGCCGGGGCGGTGGGTCACCCGCCGGTGAGCTGTCCGTCGGTCAGCGCCAGCGGACCGCCATCACCAGCCCGCCGACCATCAGCCCGAAGCCGACCGCGAAGTTCCAGTTGCCCAGGGCGGAGAAGAAGAGAGCGTCGGGAGCCAGGTAGTTGATCACGATGTAGATCAGGCCGACGAGCATCAGCGTGACCATCACGACCGGGTACCACGACGGGCTGGGGCCCTTGCGCTTCTCCCGGGTCGCAGCAGAGGGCAGGACGTCTGACGGCGGCGTGTAGACGTTCTTCTTGCGAACTCGAGACTTCGGCACGACTCTCCTCCTGTGCTCCTTGCCGGTTAGCGTAGACGGCAACCGCGGGTCGCGCAGGCCCGTGACCGACCGCCGGCCGTCGAGTGGGAAGCGTGGGACCTGTGGGCGACATCGCGCGGAGCCGGCGGCCCCGGCTGCCGCCCCGGCTCCGCGCCGGGCTCTCGACGCTGCTCTGGGCGGGGGTCGGGCGACCCGGCTCGGGCGGCGGAGGGCCGGCGCGGCGCTCGCGGGCCTGGCGGGCGCTGGTGCCCGTTGCCTGCCTGCTGGCCGGGGCGCTGTTCGCCACCAGCGCCGAGACCGCGCGGGGAACCGACCTGCGTGCGGGCCGCCGGCTCGAACTGGCCCAGCTCATCCCCGCCGAGGAGAGCACCGTCGCGGGCCTGTCCGCGCAGGTGGGGCGGCTGCAGCGCCAGGTGGGCCGGCTGGAGGCCAGCGACGGGCGCGGTGACCGCCGGGCCACCCGGGCCCGTACCGCCGCCGACGCGCTGGGGCTGCCCGTGGGTCTGCGCGCGGTGCGCGGCCCCGCGCTCACCGTCACTCTCGACGACGCCCCGCGGCCGGCCGGGGGCGGGCTTCCGCCGGGCGCCCGCAGTCCCGACGACGTCGTCGTCCACCAGCAGGACGTGCAGTCGGTCGTCAACGCCCTGTGGGCCGGCGGCGCCGAAGCCATGACCATCATGGGGCAGCGGCTGATCACCACCGGTGCCGTCCGGTGTGTCGGCAACGTGCTGCTCCTCTACGGGCGCACCTACTCCCCGCCGTACCGGATCACCGCGGTCGGCGACGTGCCGGGCATGACCCGGGCGCTCGGGCAGGAGCCGGGCGTGGTCGTCTACCAGGAGGCTGCGGCCGCGTTCGGCCTCGGTTACCAGGTCACCACCGCCCGTCGGCTCACCCTGCCCGGCTACGACGGCCCCGTCCAGCTCGGCTACGCCAGGGTGGCCCGCTAGTCGGCCGCTATCCGGTCTCCGCGGCCAGCTCCGCCCGGGCCTCCCTCATCTGTTCGACCGTCTCGGCAGCGGGCCTGGGGTACTGCGGATCGATCTCGGCGAGGGCCCGGACGAGGACCGCGGTGGTCGCCAGGCGGGCGAACCACTTGTGGTCCGCCGGGACGACGTACCAGGGCGCCCACGGCGTGCTGGTATTGCTGAGCATCTCGTCGAAGGCGACCTGGTAGTCGTCCCAGAAGCGGCGTTCGCGGACGTCGCTCGGGGAGAACTTCCAGTTCTTCTCGGGGCGGTCGATCCGCTTGAGGAATCGCCGGGCCTGTTCCTCACGGGAGAGGTTGAGGAGCACCTTGAGGACCCGGATGCCGTTGTCGGCGAGGTAGTGCTCCCAGTCGTTGATCTCCCGGTAGCGCCGCGTCCAGACACGCGACGATCCGGCCGGTTCCGGGAGATGCTCGGCGGCCAGCAGCTGCGGGTGGACGCGGACCACGAGCACCTCCTCGTAGTGGGACCGGTTGTAGATGCCGATCCGGCCGCGCTCAGGAAGGGACCGCTGGTAGCGCCAGAGGAAGTCGTGGTCGCGCTCTTCTGCGGATGGCTCTTTGAAGCTGCGGACCTCGACGCCCTGCGGGTTGACCCCGCTCATCGCGTGTTTGATCGTGGAGTCCTTGCCGGACGCGTCGAGGCCCTGGATGACCAGGAGCACGCCGTAAGCGTCCTGGGCGGCCAACCTGTCCTGGTGGTCGGCGATGAGCGCGACACCCTGGGCCAGGCGGTCCTTGGCCGCGGACTTGTTCCGGAGCCCGCCGGTGGATCCCGGGTCGTGGTCCCGGCGGAGCCGGACCTTGCGCCCCGCAGGCACCCGGAGGGGCTCGACCAGGTCGTGCACGAACGTCAGCGGGCTGTCCATACCGACACTCTGGCGCATGTGGCCGGGTCGGTCCCCGAAAACGGCGCGCCGACGGCTGGGTAGGGTCGATGCGCCGACAACGGCTCCCCGACGGAAGGCTCCCGCATGTTGCGCGTCGCAATGCTCAGTTTCTGGCACGTCCACGCCGGCGACTACGCCCGCCAGGCCACCGAGCATCCCGATGTCGAGATCATCGGCGCCTGGGACGACGACGCGGAGCGGGGCCGGGCCGGTGCCGAGAAGCTCGGGGTCAAGTTCTCCGACGACCTCGCCGAACTGCTGGCGAACCCCGACCTGGACGGCGTGATCGTGGATACGCCGACCAACATCCACCCCGAGGTCATCGGCGCGGCGATCCGGGCCGGCAAGCACGTCTTCACCGAGAAGGTCCTCGCGCTCACCTCGGCCGACGCCGACGCGCTCATCGCGGCGGCCCGGGACGCCAAGGTGGCCCTCGTGCTGTCGCTGCCCCGGCTCTACCACGGCTACACGCAGGCGATCAGCGACGTGCTGGCGAGCGGGCGACTGGGTGAGGTCACGCTGGTCCGCACCCGGCTTGCGCACAACGGGGCGGTCGGCACGGCGTGGCTGCCCGAGCACTTCTTCGACCCGACGGCGTGCGGCGGGGGCGCGATGGTCGACCTGGGGTGTCACCCGATGTATCTCGCCCGGCTGTTCGCCGGCGGCATGCCGGAGAGTGTCACCGCGAGCTACGGCAGCGTCTCCGGCCGCGCGGTCGAGGACAACGCCGTGGCCGTGCTGCGTTACCCCGGCGGCAAGCTCGCCGTGGTGGAGGCCGGCTTCGCCGCCGCGCATTCGCCGTTCACGATCGAGATCTACGGCACCGAGGGCACCCTGCTCTTCGACACTTCCGCCTCGACCCTCAAGGTCCGCGCCGGCGACGACCCCGGCTGGTCCGAGGTCCCGATCCCCGACGACCGGCCGATGGCGTTCTCGCAGTGGGTGCAGCACGCCGCCGACGGGAGCTGGGCGGACCACAACGTCGACATCGGCGCGGACCTGACCCGGTTGATGGAGGCCGCCAACGCCTCGGCGGCGTCCGGATCCTCGGTGCGCCCCGCCGACGCCTGACCCTCGCTACGGTGGTCACGTGACCCGGGTCCTCGTCGTCGACAACTACGACAGCTTCGTCTACAACCTCGTCCACTACCTGGCGCAGCTGGGTGCGGAGTGCGTCGTACGCCGTAACGACGAGGTCGACCCGGGCGAGCTGGACGAGCTCGGGGTGGACGCCGTGCTGCTCAGTCCGGGACCCGGCGTCCCGGAACGGGCCGGGGTGAGCGTGCCGATGGTGCACGCCTGCGCGGGGCGCGGAACGCCGCTGCTCGGCGTCTGCCTGGGCCACCAGGCGATCGCCGTCGCCTACGGCGGGACCGTGACCCGGGCGCCCGAACTGCTGCACGGCAAGACCAGCGCCGTGCGGCACTGCGGGACCGGCGTTCTGGCCGGGCTGCCCGACCCCTTCACGGCCACCCGCTACCACTCGCTCGCCGCGGTCGAGCCGACGCTGCCGCCCGAGCTCACCGTCACGGCGCGCTCCGAGTCCGGCGTCGTCATGGCGCTGCGGCACCGGGAGCTCCCGATCGAGGGGGTGCAGTTCCATCCCGAATCGGTCCTCACCCAGGGCGGGCACCTGCTGCTCGGGACCTGGCTCGCCGGCTGCGGGCTGGCCCCGGCCCTGGACCGGGCCCCCGATCTGGTCGCGTCGGTCGAGCGGCTGCGGCTCGCGTCGCTACGCCCCGCCTGACCCGGCCGGTCAGCCGCCTCCGCCGCCCTGGCCCCCGCCTCCACCTGCGCCCTGGCTGGGCGAGGCGCTCGCGCTCGGGGGGGCCGACTGACTCGGCGGCGCGCTCGTGGGTGGTGCCGACTGGCTCGGGCTGGGATTAGTGCTCGGGCTCGGTGGCGAACTCGGGCTCGGGTTCGGGCTGGGGCTCGGGCTCGGGCTCGGCGCCGCCCGGTCGATGACCAGCGTGATCGCCGACCCCGGGCTCGCCACCGTGCCGCCGCCCGGGTTCTGGTCGATCACCGTCCCCGGGGTGCCGGTGCCGACCCGGGTGACACTGGTGACGTTGGTGAAGCCCTTGGTGGCGAGGATCTGGTGCGCCTGGGCGTCGGTCTTGCCGAGCACGCTGGGTACCGTCACCTTGCCGCTGGAGACGATCAGCGTCACGGTGCTCTGGGGAGCGACGTGCTGACCCTGCGGCGGCTGACTGTCCAGCACCGTGCCGGCGGCCTGGGTGCTGGCCTGCGAGATCGGGCCGCCGACCTTGAGATGGGCGTTCGCCAGCGCCTTCCTCGCGGCGGACAGGGAGAGGCCCTTCAGCGGTGGGACGGTGGTGGTCGCCGGACCGCTGCCGATCTGCACGTTGACCGCGCTGCCGCGCTTCACCTTGGAGCCCGGCGAGACGCTCTGTGTCAGGACCTTGCCCTTCTGCGTCGGGTCCGAGGCGAGCGGTGAAACCTTGCCGAGCTTGAGGCCGTCGGACTTCAGTCTGTCCTGTGCCTGGCTGCGGGTGAGCGACGTCAGGGAGGGGACGGTGACCTGGTCCGCGCTGTCGCCGAGCAGCCTCGGGATGAGCAGCGCACCGGCGACGATCAGCCCCAACAGCAGCAGCCCGAGCAAAACCCAGCCGGTGGTGCGCCGCCGGCGACGGGCGGCCTCCGCGGCCGCCGTCTCGCCCTCGGTGTCGCCGAGCACCGTGGTGCGGTCGTCGTCGGAGAGCACCGGCTCGGCGAGGACCGGACGCCCGGACACGGCGCGCAGCAGGTCCGAGCGCATCTCGCCGGCGCTCTGGTAGCGGTTCGCCGGGTTCTTGGCCATCGCCTTGAGGACGATCGCGTCGGCCGCAGGGGACACGTCCGGATTGATCGAGCTGGGCGGGGCCGGGTTCTCCCGGACATGCTGGTAGGCGAGCGCGACCGGCGAGTCGCCGGTGAACGGCGGCGTGCCGGTGAGCAGTTCGTAGAGCAGACAGCCGGTGGAGTAGACGTCCGAGCGGGCATCGACGTTCTCGCCGCGGGCCTGCTCGGGCGAGAGGTACTGCGCCGTCCCGATCACCTGGGCGGTGGCCGTCACGGTCGCCGCGCTGTCGGTGAGGGCCCGGGCGATGCCGAAGTCCATCACCTTGACCGTGCCGGTGCGGGTGATCATCACGTTGCCCGGCTTGACGTCGCGGTGCACGATGCCGTTGCGGTGGCTGAAGTCGAGCGCCGCGCAGATGTCGGCGGTCACCTCCATCGCCCGCTCCGGCATGAGCCGGCCCTCGTCGCTGAGGATCTCGCGCAGCGTCCGCCCGTCGATGAACTCCATCACGATGAACGGCGTGGCGCCGTTGGGCCCGTCGAGGTCCTCGCCGGTGTCGTAGACGGCGACGATGGAGGGGTGGTTCAGCGCCGCCGACGCCTGCGCCTCACGCCGGAAGCGGGTCTGGAACGACGGGTCACGGGCGAGGTCGGGGCGCAGCACCTTGACGGCGACCTCCCGGCCGAGCCGCACGTCGCGGCCGCGCAGGACCTCCGCCATGCCGCCGTGGCCGAGCGGGTCGCCGAGCTCATAACGCGCACCGAGCAGACGTGGGCCGGTCATCAGTGGCCACCCTGCTGGGAGAGCACTGCCTGCATGACGGCCTTGCCCACCGGTGCGGCGGCGAGGCCGCCGGTGGTCTCGTTGCCGGCGACGCCGCCGTGCTCGATGATGACCGCGACCGCCACCTTGGGGTTGTTGGCCGGGGCGAAGCCGATGAACCAGGCGTGCGGTGCCTTGCCGGGGGCGTTGTCGGCGGTGCCGGTCTTGCCGGCGACCTGCACGCCCGGGATCTGCGCCGGCTTGCCGGTGCCGTTGTCGACCACGCTGCGCATCATCGTGGTCAGTTCGCCGGCCACCTTCGGGGACACCGCCTGGCCCTTCGACTGGGGCTTGGTCGTGTCGACGACGGTGAGGTCCGGCGCCTGGATCTGCTTGACGAGGTAGGGAGCCATCAGCTCGCCATGGTTGGCGATGGCCGACGCGATCATCGCCGCCTGCAGCGGGGTGAGCCGGACGTCCTGCTGGCCGATCGAGGAGAGCGCCAGTGCGGCGGCGCTGGGGATGTCGCCGAGGCTGCTGCCGGCGACCGTGAGCGGCATCGTGAAGCTCTGGTCGTCGATCCCGAATTTCGTCGCCTGGTCGCGCACGGCGTGCTCGCCGAGGTCCATGCCGAGCTTGGCGAACGCCGTGTTGCAGGAGATCGTCAGCGCGTCGATCATGCTGTCGGTCCGACCGTTGCCGCACTGCTCGCCGTCGAAGTTGTGCAGCTGATGGGTGGTCTGCGGGAGGGTCAGCGCGGTGGGAGCGTCGAGCTGGGTCTGCGGGGTGCGCCCGGCGTTGAGGGCCGCGGCGGCGACCACGGGCTTGAAGGTCGAGCCGGGGGGATAGGTCTGCGAGATCGCCTTGTCCAGCAGCGGGTCGCCGGGCGCATTGATCAGCCTGTTGTACGCCGCCCGGATCTTGTCCGGGTCGTGGGAGGAGAGCACGTTGGGGTCGTAGGACGGCGTACTCACCATCGCCAGGATCGCACCGGTGCGCGGGTCGAGCGCCACCACAGCGCCGGTCTGCTTGGCCATCGCGGCGTAGGCAGTCTCCTGCGCCTTGCGGGAGATCGTCAGGTCGACGTTGCCGCCCTTGGGGTCGCGACCGGTGAAGAGGTCGGAGAGCCGGCGCAGCGCGAGCCGGTCGTCGGTGCCGGCGAGCACGCTGTTCTCGGCCCGCTCCATGCCGGCCGGGCCGTAGACCAGGGAGTAGAAGCCGGTCACCGGCGCGAAGACCTTGCCCTGTGAGTAGGTGCGGAGGTATTTCAGCCGGTCGCTGGTCGCCTTGGAGGAGGCGATCGCGACCTGGTCGGCGACGATGTTGCCGCGCGGGTGCTCGTACTCGCCGAGCAGCACCCGGGAGTTGGCCGGGTTCGTGGCCAGGGAGTCGGCCTCGACGAACTGCACGTAGGTGAGGTTGGCGATCAGGGCGCCGAACAACACGATGACGGCGACGACGATGCGGCGGATCGGCCGGTTCATCGGCGCACCACCTCGGTCGCCGCCTCGGCGATCGGGGCCCGCGGCGCCGGCTCGGAGCCGGGCCGGCGGGCGGCGTCGGAGATGCGCAGCAGCAGCGCGATCAGGGCGAAGTTGGCCACCAGCGACGACCCGCCGTAGGAGAGGAAGGGCGTCGTCAGCCCGGTCAGCGGGATCAGCTTCGTCACCCCGCCGACGATGATGAAGACCTGCAGGCCGAAGGAGAAGGCGAGGCCGGTCGCGAGCAGCTTGCCGAACGGGTCGCGGACGGCGAGGCCGATCCGGAAGCCGCGGATCGAGATCACGGCGTAGAGCACCAGGATCGCGACCAGGCCGAACATCCCGAGCTCCTCCCCGACCGTGGACACGATGAAGTCGGTCGCCGCGAACGGCACGGTCTCCGGGCGCCCGGCGCCCAAACCGGTACCGAAGAGCCCACCGGTTCCCAACCCGAACAGCGCCTGCACGATCTGGTAGCCCTGGTCGGCCTGGTACTTGAACGGGTGCAGCCAGATCTCGACCCGCTCACGGACGTGTGCGAACGCGATGTACGCCGAGTAGGCGCCGCCGACGAAGAGCACGATACCGATCAGCAACCAGGAGGTGCGCTCGGTGGCGACGTAGAGCATCACCACGAAGATGCCGAAGAGCAGCAGCGACTGTCCCAGGTCGTTCTCCCGGACCAGGATCAGCAAGCTGATCACCCAGCCCAGGAGCACCGGGCCGAGGTCACGGCCGCGCGGCAGGTCGATGCCGAGCACCCGGCGGCTGGCGAGGGAGAGCACGTCCCGCTTTGCCACGAGGTAGCTCGCGAAGAAGATGATCAAGGTCAGTTTGGCGAACTCGCCGGGCTGGATCGAGAAGCCGGCCACCCGGATCCACACCCGCGCACCGTTGACCTCGCTGAAGCGGGCCGGCAGCACGGCCGGCAGCACCAGCAGGAAGAGTCCGGCCAGGGCCAGCGTGTAGGCGTAGCGGGAGAGCACCCGGTGGTTGCGGACGACCACCAGTACGACGATGAACAGCGCCAACCCGATGCAGGTCCAGACGATCTGCAGTCGGGCGTCCGACGACGGCACCGGCTGGCCGCTCTGCCGCGCCTGCGTGGCCGCGGCGTAGTCGAGCCGGTGGATGAGCACCAGGCCCAGGCCGTTGAGCAGGGCCACGGCCGGGAGCAGCAGCGGATCGGCGTAGGGCGCGACCAGGCGGACCACGAGGTGGGCGATCAGCCAGATCAGGGCGAAGCCGGCACCGTAGTACGCGATGTCCTTCGCGAGGTGGCCCTGGGTGTTCTCGTCGACGATCGCATCCGCGGCGATCACGGCGAGGACGGCGAAGAGCAACATCGCCAGCTCGACGCCGCGGCGTTTGGGTGCCTGCCGGATCGCGGCGGTCATCGGCAGTCCCTTCCGCGCACCTGGGTGGGCAGCGGCACAGAAGGACTCGGCGACGGGGTGGGGGTGGACTTCGGCCGCGATCTCCCCGAACGCCCGGTACGGGTGGCCCGCCCGCTCGGCGTCGGGCTGGGGGTCGCGGTGGGCGTGGCGGTGGGGCACGGCGGCAGTGTCTGGTTGCTCACCAGATTGGCCAGGATCGCGTCGGCCTGGCTGCGGCTGTCCGCGCTGATGCCGCTCTCCACCTGGTTGCGGGCGACCGGCACGAGGTCCTGGCGCTTCAGCGAGCTGGTGTCCACCCGGTGATAGAGCCGCAGCCCGGCGAGCGAGACGTGCAGGCCGCGGTAGACCGCGACCCGGTCGCCCTGCACGCCCACGAAGTACTGGGTCTGGGTCCAGCGGTAGAAGCCGTAGAGACCGCCGAGCAGGACGACAAGCACGACCAACCCGATCACGACCCGGCGCCGGACGCGACGCCGGGGGGAGGGGCCGTTGTCGTCCTCATCCCCGTCCGCGTCGCCGTCGTCGCCGTCGTCCCCGTCCTCGTCGTCCGCCTCGGAGGAGGGCGCCGCAGCGGCGGCCCGGGCGGCCGCGCTGTCGCGGCCCAGCTGGCCGCGCCGCGGATCACCGGAGCCGGCGGCACCGTCGACCACCGGGGCGTCATCGCCGTACTCCACGTCGATGACGTCGGCCACGATGCAGGTGATGTTGTCGGGCCCGCCGCCGCGCAGGGCGAGCTCGACGAGCCGGTCGGCGGCCTGCTGCGGGTCCTCGATCCGCAGCGCCTCCAGCAGCGTGTCGGCGGAGACCACGTCGGACAGTCCGTCGCTGCAGATGAGGTAGCGGTCGCCGAGGCGCGCCTCCCGGATCGAGATGTCCGGCTCGACCTCGCGGCCGGTGAGGGCCTGCAGGATGAGCGAGCGCTGCGGGTGGGTGCTCGCCTCCTCGGCGGTGAGCCGGCCCTCGTCGACCAGGGCCTGCACGAACGTGTGGTCGCGGGTGATCGGGGAGAGCTGGTCGCCCCGCACCATGTATCCGCGGGAGTCGCCGACGTGCACCAGCCCGAGCCTGCTGCCGGCGAACAGGATCGCGGTCAGGGTGGTGCCCATGCCGTCGAGTTCGGGCTTCTCCGCGACGACCTGCCGCAGGTCGGCGTTGGCTCCCTCGACGGCCTCCCGCAGCTGGGAGATGAGGTCGCCGTGCGGGTTGTCGTCGTCGAGCGGGGTGATCGCCGCGATGACCGTGCGGCTGGCCTCCGCGCCGCCGACGTGCCCGCCCATCCCGTCGGCGACGGCCAGCAGCCGGGGGCCGGCGTAGACCGAGTCCTCGTTGTTGCTCCGGGTCAGACCGCGATCGGAGCGCACGGCGTAGCGCAGGGCGAGGCTCACCGCGCGCTCCCGGGCCGATCAGACGACGGGGTCGCCGAGGTCATGAGCGGAGCTCGAGCACGGTCTTCCCGATCCGGATCGGGACGCCGGGGCGCACCAGGGTCGGTCCGGCGACCTTGGTCCGGTCGAGGTAGGTGCCGTTGGTCGAGCCGAGATCCTCGACGTACCAGTCGTTGTCCCGCGCCGTCAGACGGGCGTGCCGGGAGCTGGTGTAGTCATCGGTGAGCACGAGAGTCGAGTCGGTGGCCCGCCCGATCGTCACGGGCTGGTCGTCCAGCCGGATCTTGGTGCCGGACAGCGAGCCGGCGGTCACCAACAGCTGACGGGCCGCCCTGCCGTGCTTCTTGGGCTTGGCCTTCTGCGTCGTGCTCTTCGGGGCACGCGCGGTGCTCGGCGCCGCCCGTGGCCGGTTGTGGCCGAAGACATCGGAACGGACGACCCGCAGCGCCGCGAAGACGAAGAGCCAGAGCAGCACGAGGAAGCCGAACCGCATGGCCTGGATGACGATCGGGGCGTTCATCGCGGCGCCTGGGATGGTCGGGTCGGTATCTCCCGCATCACTGTGTCTTCCGGGGTCACTGTGTCTTCCGGGGTCACTGCGTCTCCATCCGGAAGACGATGACACTGTGCCCGGCCCGGATCACATCCCCCTGCTGGAGCCGGGACGTGTGGATCCGCTGGCCGTTGACCAGCGTGCCGTTGGTGGAGCCGAGATCCTCGATGAGTACCGCCCGCCCGTCGTAGCGGACCACCGCGTGCCGCCGCGACACGCCCGTGTCGGCGAGCCGGACGTCGGCGTCCTGGCCGCGTCCGATGAGGGTCGTGCCCGCCTTGACCGGGATCCGGCGGCCACTGTCGTCGACGATCAGCATCGGTACGGGCGTGGGCCGACGCGGAGCGGCCGTGCGTGCCGCCCGTGCCTGGGCCGTGGCCGGCGGGGCTGCGCGGGTCGGCGCCGGATCGCTGCGGGGTTCGCCCGGGGTGGGCTCGCTCGGCACAACCGGCATCGAGAGCGAGTCGTGCGGGCGCCGGCGCGGAGCGACGTCGACATCGACGTCGCTCGCGATCCGGAAGACCCCGGTCCGCAGGCCGTCGTTGCGGGCGAAGGCCACCTCGATGTCGCCGTAGGCCGACCAGCCCTCGTCGTCGACGTATTCCTGGACCATCTCGGCCAGGGTCCGGGTCAGTTGCCCGGCCCAGGGTGAGAGCCGGTCGTGGTCGGCCGGGCCGAGCTCCACGGTGTAGCGGTTGGGCACGAGCACCCGGTGGGCGCCGAGGATGGCCTTTTTGTCCTCGGCCTCCCGCTGGAGCGCCTTCGCGACCTCGACCGGCTCGACCTGGCCTTTGAACAGCCGCGCGAAGGTGCCGCCCACGAGGTCTTCGAGCCGATGCTCGAAGCGCTGCAGCACGCCCACGGTGTCCTCCGTTTCGTCGCCCTGATCGTATCCGGGCCGGTCTGTGCGGGCCCTTCGCGCGTCATCCCTACCCCCGACCGGCCGTCCGCTACCGGCCCGGAGTGGACTCCGTCCGGTCCCCGGTCCCCGGTCCGCGGGCCCGTGGGACCGTCGGTCCGGGGCCGGTTCCGCGTCCGGACTACCGCGTACTGCGTGCTAGTGTCGGTGACCGCTCGGGCGAGTGGCGGAATGGCAGACGCGCACGGTTCAGGTCCGTGTGTCCGCAAGGACGTGGGGGTTCAACTCCCCCCTCGCCCACTTCAGAATCCTCTGGGATTGCCGCTGTAGGGCCGCTGCTCCTCGGATCGCGCGTCGACGGGGCGCACCGGGATCCTGCGCACAGAGGTGCGGCCCGGGTCGTTGTCAGGGTCGACTGCGACGATGGCCGCATGCCGGTGCAGAGCAGGTCGACGGTCCAGAACAGGTCGACGGTCCAGAGCAGGTCGACGGTGCGGGGCCGCGCGGAGGCGCTCCTGCGGGCGCTCGCCGGCGACGGGGCGACGCTGCGCGCGGACCAGTGGACCGCCATCGAGGCGCTGGTCGCCGATCGGCGCCGGGCCCTGGTCGTGCAGCGGACCGGGTGGGGCAAGAGCGCGGTCTATTTCGTGGCGACCGGTGTGCTGCGGGAGGCCGGGTCCGGACCCACCGTGATCATCAGTCCGTTGCTCTCGCTGATGCGCAACCAGATCGCCGCCGCGGAGCGGGCCGGCATCCGCGCGGCGACGATCAACTCGTCCAACGTGGAGCAGTGGCAGGAGACCTATGACGCCGTACGCCGCGGGGACATCGACGTCCTGCTCCTGTCGCCGGAGCGGTTGAACAACCCCGACTTCCGCGACCACGTCCTCCCGCAGCTGGCGGCGACGTGCGGGCTGCTCGTCGTCGACGAGGCGCACTGCATCAGCGACTGGGGCCACGATTTCCGCCCCGACTTCCGGCGGCTCCGGACCCTGCTGACCGAGCTTCCGGCCGGCATCCCGGTGCTGGCGACGACCGCGACCGCCAATTCCCGGGTCGTCGACGACGTCGCCGACGTGCTCGGGCTCGGGCACCAGGACTCCGACGTGCTGGTGCTGCGCGGCGCCCTCGACCGGGAGTCGCTGCGGCTGGCGGTCCTCGACCTGCCGGACGAGCCGACCCGGCTGGCGTGGCTGGCCGACCACCTCGGCGACCTGCCGGGATCGGGGATCATCTACACGCTGACCGTCGCCGCCGCGGAGGAGGTCGCCGACCACCTGCGCGGCCACGGCTACGACGTGGCGGCCTACTCCGGCAAGACCGAGCAGACCGAGCGGCTGGCCGCCGAGGACGACCTGATCCACAACCGGGTCAAGGCGCTGGTGGCGACGTCCGCGCTGGGGATGGGGTTCGACAAGCCGGACCTCGGGTTCGTGTTGCACCTCGGGGCGCCTGCTTCGCCGATCGCCTATTACCAGCAGGTCGGCCGGGCCGGCCGGGGCGTGGCGAGCGCCGACGTGATCCTGCTGCCGGGTCACGAGGACCAGGCGATCTGGGACTACTTCGCGTCGTCAGGTTTTCCGCAGGAGTCGCAGGTCCGGGTCGCGCTCGCAGCACTCGAGGACGGCCCGCTGTCGACGGCGGCCCTGGAGACCCGGGTGGACCTGTCGAGGTCCCGGCTGGACAGCATGCTCAAGGTCCTCGACGTCGACGGTGCGGTCCGCCGGGTCCGCAGCGGGTGGGAGACGACGCACCGGCCCTGGCACTACGACGCCGACCGCTACGCCCGGGTCGCCCAGGTGCGCCGGGACGAGCAGGCGGCCATGCGCGCCTACCTCCGCACCGACACCTGCCGGATGCACTTCCTGCGCGAGCAACTGGACGACCCGTACGCGCAGGCGTGCGGCCGGTGCGACAACTGCGGCGGGATCACGCTCCCGGCCGGGGTGAGCGGTGCGACGGTCCAGGAGGCGGCCGACCGGCTGGCCCGTCCCGGCGTCACGATCGATCCGCGCCGGCAGTGGCCGACCGCGATGGCCGCGCTCGGCATCGACCTCAAGGGCAAGATCCCGATCGAGCAGGCCGCCGAGCCCGGCCGGGCGGTCGCCCGGTTCACCGACCTCGGCTACGGCCCGCGGGTCCGCGACGTCCTCGCCGCGGATCGCCCCGACGGCGACCTGCCCGCCGACCTGCTCGCGGCGACCGTGCAGGTGTTGACCGCGTGGGGATGGGAGCAGCGCCCGGCCGCGGTCGTCAGCGTCGGCTCCCGCACCCGGCCGCAGCTCGTCGGGAGTCTGGCGGCCCGCATCGCCGAGATCGGCCGGCTGCCCCACCTCGGCGTCGTCGCGCACGCGGGGGCCTCGGCGGCGACCCGGTCCAACAGCGCCCAGCGGCTGCGCGCCGTCCACGACGCCTACCCGCTCGCGGACGACCTTTCCCGGGCGGTCGCCGCGCTCGACGGCGCGCCCGTCCTGCTCGTCGACGACTACCGGTCCACCGGCTGGACACTGGCCGTGATCGCCCGGCAGCTGCGCCTGGCCGGCGCCGGAGCGGTCTACCCGCTGGTGCTCGGCATCGAGGGCTGATCGCGACTAGTCCTGCCCGCCGGTGGCGTGTCCGTTGCCGGCATGGCCGTCGCCCGAGGGGGCGCCGCCCGAGCGACTGCCGACCCCGACGGTCGGCGGATCGCCGTGGCCGTCGTGGGAGTGGTTGTGGGTGTCGTCGTGGGTGGCGGGTACTTCCGGTGCGTTCCGGGCCAGCCAGTACACCCCGAGTTCGTAGGCGGCGATGAGTACGACGGTGACGAGGATCCACACCGGCGTCATGTCGATCGCGAGCAGCAGGATCACGCCGAGGACGGCGCCGCCGGCGTAGAGCCAGCCCTTGTGCTCGGCGACCCAGCGGAGGGTGCCGTCGTCCTGGGTGCGGCCGGCGACGGTGCGGGTGGCGCTGGCGACGGCGTGGCCGATGGCGGCGCCGGCGACGTAGATCCAGTGCCGGAGGGTGCGGGCCCACCGGTAGGGGCCGGTGACCAGGGCGATGAGGGCGATGATCAGCGCGCCGGCGAGCAGCCAGGCGGTGAGGGTGAAGTAGCCGCTGAGCACGGTGCTGAGGATCTCGCGGACCGCGGGGCGGTTCGCCGGTTTGGCCGCGTCGGCCAGCCGTCCCTGCATGTAGTAGGTGAGGCGTCGTACGACGACCAGGGTGAAGGCGCTCGCGAAGGTGAGCTGCAGCAGGGTGCGCCGCCGGGTGCGGGTCAGGATCAGGGTCAGGAGGAACAGCACCGGGGCCAGGATGAGCATCAGCAGGGTGAGGTTGTCGAACCGGCCCACGGCCTGCTGGGCGGCCTTCAGCTTCGACGCCGGGAAGAGCACGATCTGCCCGCAGGTCGCCGGCACCGGCCGGTTGAGGGCCGTGGAGATCTTCTTGCACGCCGCCGAGGGCAGCTCGTTGCCCGAGATCGTCGGAATGTTGATCTTCTTGCCGACCAGGCCGCTGATCTGCGTCGACACCTGTCTGATCGCGTCGTTGAGTAACGGCACCAGGTTGAGCACGACGTTGTTGCCCTGGGTCTGGATGGCCGGCGCCTTGTTACGGAGTACGGCGATGAGCTTGGCCGAGGCGAACCGGTTGGCCGCGGTCCACAGCTGCGCGAAGTGCGGGCTGGTCACCACCTTGCGCACACCGTCGCCGAGCACGGTCTTGAACCCGCTCGCGATGGGTCCGGCCAGCACGGACGCCTTCGGCGGCAGGATCGCCGCGATCCTCGGCTGCGGGTTGACCGCCGTGTAGATCTGGTTGGTCAACTGGGTGGCGAGGGTGTTCGTGATCACCGGGTTGCTGCCCAGCGGTGCCACGGTGGCGACGTAGCGGTCGGTGTTGAGCACCGTCTGATGTGCCCATGTCAGGGTCGCCGCGACCGGGATCAGGATCGCGGTGAGCACGATGAGCACGGTCACCCCGATCCGCCGGAACATCCCCCCGCGCTCCCGCCGGGCCTGCTTGCGGTCGAGTCGTGCGGCGAGTGAGTCGCGCTCCGTCTGAAGCCGGGTGATCTCGGCCTGCAGTTGTTCCGGGCTCTGCGCCGCCGTGCTGCGGGAGTCCGGGACATGCGCTGCCGCGTCGTGCGCGTCCTGCGCCCCGGTGCCGTGGGCCCCGGTGTTCTCCGTAGGTGCGGACATCCGGTCCTCCTCGGCCCCGGCGAGCGTCGCCGGCCGCTGTACCCGGACACGCTCATCAGCGCGCGCCGGGCCTGGCGCTCACCCCTACTGAACAGCGGCGGCGGCCCGGTGGCCTCACCCCATCGGGGTGAACCGCCCGCCGGTATGAGCGTGAACCATGACGAGCCGGACGGGCGTAGGGCGGCAGGCTCGTCACAGCGACGAGAAGGAGCGCGGTAGGGTCCGGACGATTGGCGAGGCGTCGGGGGAGCGTGTTGTGTGTTGCGTCCCAGCTGCGGGTGAGTCAGCGGGTGAGGAGCCGTTGCGTCACCAGGCGTTGATGCATGCCGGCTGGTCGGACTTCGTCGAGCGCACCGCCTCGTTCATCCGGGACGGGCTCGCGGCCGACGAGCCGGCGCTCGTCGTGCTCAGCGCTGCGAAGGCGGCGATGCTGCGCCGTGCTCTCGGCCGGGTCGACGGCGTCTGCTACGTCGACCCCACCGGGCTCGGGCGCGACCCCGGCGCGATCATCCCGGCCTGGCGGGTATTCCTTGCCGAGCGTTCGAAGCCCGCCCAGCGGGCGCGTGGGATCGGTGAGCCGGTCTGGGCTCCCCGCGACCAATCGTCGTTGACCGAGTCCCAGCGGCACGAATCGCTGCTCGACCTGGCCTCGGACCAGGGCCGGGGCTGGTCGCTGCTGTGCGTGTACGACGTCGAGACCATGCACCCCGCCGTGCTCGGGCAGGCCGAGGCGCGGCACTCATCCGACACCGAACACCGACTCGGCGACCTCGGCACGCGGATGGCCGCGCTCGACGCGGGCCATCGGCTGTCCGAACCGGCCAGCGTGCTGGACGAGCTGTCCTTCGGCCCGGACGGGCTGCACGGCGTCCGTGCCCTGATCGAATCCCGGGCGGCGACGTTCGGCCTGGGCCATGACTGGGTCGCCGAGTTCGTGCTCGCGGTGAACGAGATCGCGGCCAACAGCGTGCGGCACGGCGGCGGCGAGGGCACCCTGCGGCTGTGGCAGGCCGACGACGTACTCGTCAGCGAGGTCCGCGACCGTGGCCACATCGTCGATCCGCTGGCCGGCTGGGAACGCCCGGCGCCCGACGCCACCGAGGGCCGCGGCCTCTGGCTGGCGCACCAGCTCTGCGACCTGGTGCAGATCCGGTCCTCCTCCTCGGCCGGGACCGTCGTCCGCATGCACGTCTCCCGCCGCTGACCGACCGGGCCCCTCCGACAAAACCCACTACTAGTGGGTTTTGGGCACTGCGTACGGCGTGTCGCCGACCACAACGCACTACTAGTGGGTTTTGGGCACCTGGTACGGCGTGTCGCCGACCACAACGCACTACTAGTGCGTTTGTTCGCGGGCGCGGGCGCGGGCGAGGGGCCGGCGGCGGGGGACGCGCGAGCGGGTCCGGTCGACGAAGTGCTGGTAGGGCAGGCTCAGGCCCTGGCTGGTCATCGGATCGGCGCGGTCCGTGCCGACGAGGTGGGCGGCCCGCCAGGCGGTCAGCTCACCGGACAGGGCGGCGACCCGGTCCGGACGGGCGGCGGACAGGTCGTGCGCCTCCCCGGGATCGGTACGCAGGTCGAACAGCAGCGGGGCCGGGTTGCGCGGCCGGCCGTAGACGTCGGGCAACGGCTGCCCGTCGGCGGTCTCGGTGATCGGCACGATGAGCTTCTCGTCGTTCGTCCGCAGCGCCACGGAGGCCTGTCTGGTGCACTCCGTCGAGATCACCCGGGATCGCCCGGAGGCCGCCCCGTCCAGCAGCGGCAGCAGGCTCTGCCCGGTGAGCGGATAGTCGGGCACCCGCAGGCCGGCCGCCTCGCACAGCGTGGGCAGCACGTCCTCGTGCGAGACCAGCGCGCCGAGCCGGCCCGGTGACCGGCCCGGCAGGCGCAGCATCATCGCCAGCCGGGTGACCGCGTCGTAGAGCCCGTGGTGGTCGAAGTGCAGCCCACCCTCGCCGAAGCACTCGCCATGATCGGACACGAGCAGGAAGACCGTGTCCTCCCAGGCCCCCATCGACTCCAGGCCGGAGACGAGTCGACCGATCTGGGCGTCGACCTGGCTGATCTCCCCGTCGTACTGGGCCACGATGTAGGCGTAATCGTCGGGCTGCGCCAGCTGCATGTCGGAGAGGAACGCCTCGTAGTACTCCGGCTGGATCGCGCGGACCGCGTCGATGTCGAACGGGCCCGAGCCCGCCTCGTAGTGCATCGTGTCGTACGGCGGCAGCGGCCCGTACGGCGTGTGCGGGTCCCAGTAGTGCACGAAGAGGAAGAGCGGTCGGTCGCGGGCGCCCTGCACAAAGGCGAGCGCGCTGTCGGTGAGCTGCGCGCTCTGCCGACCGAACGGCGCGTAGAGGAAGCCCGAGTAGTGGTGGTAGCCGCGGGCGAACCAGCTGCCGCGTCCCGAGCCCTGGACCACGAGGTTGTCCACCGCGGCGGTGACGTAGCCGGCGTCCTGCGCCAGCTGGGGGAGCAGGACGACGTCCTCCGGCAGCCGGTCCCGGCCGGGGTGGGTGACGACCGAGGTGCGGTAGGGGTGCAGGCCGGTGAGCAGCGTCGTGAACGACGGCGTGGTGGGGATCCCGGCGGCGACGGCGCGGTCGAACACCACCGAACGCCCGGCGAGGGCGTCGATGTTCGGCGAGGTGTTCCGGTGGTAGCCGTAACACCCGAGATGGTCGGGGCGGAGGGTGTCCACCCCGACCACGACGATGTTCGGCGGTCGGTCGGTAATGGCGGTCAGCCCCCGGCCGCTCGCAGTTGACTCGGGTCCGGGATCCCGGCGGCCTGCCCGGTCCGCTGCCGCAGCGGTACGGCGCCAGGGCCCACGACCTCGCCGTCCCGGGGCGAGCCGATGCCCGTCGCGCAGGCGCCCTGCTCGGCCACCGGGTCACGGCTGCGGCCGGTTTCGGCGAGCCGGCGGTCCAGCCACTCGTCGAGCCGTCCCGCGAGGGCGCGCACCTGCTCCGGGTGGGCGTCCGCGACGTTGACCTGCTCACCGGGATCGGCGGCGAGGTCGAAGAGCTCGGCCATCGGACGACCGTGCGGGTCGGCCTCGATCGAGCGGATCAGCTTCCACTGCTGGGTGCGGATCGCGCGCTTGACCTCCCACGTCGCCTCGGACAGGTAGATCTCGTCGTAGTTGCCGTCGCGTACGCCGTACATCGACGGGAGCAGGCTCAGCCCCTCCATCCCCTCGGTCTGCGGGATCCCGACCAGTTCGAGCAGGGTCTGGGCGACGTCGACGTTCTGCACCATGCCGGGCACCCGGCGGCCGGCCGGCAGGCTCGGGTGGGACATGATCAACGGCACCCGCACGGTCGGGTCGTAGAGGCCGTGGTGGTCGAAGTAGCCGAGCTGGTCGTCGAGGATCTCGCCGTGATCGGCGGTGATCAGCACGAGGGTGTCGTCGCGCACCGACTCGAGCGCCTCGAAGACCCGCGACAGGTGGTGGTCCATGTAGCGGATCTCGCCGTCGTAGAGGTTGACGACGTAGTCCGAGTCGGTGACACCCGGCATCCAGTCATGGAAGTACCACTTGAACGGCTCCCAGCTCCACGCCTCGTCCATGCTGTGGTTGTCCGGCCGGTAGGGGTCGCCGTCGTAGTAGAGGTCCTGGTAGCCGGGCGGGGGGAGCAGCGGGGTGTGCGGATCCCAGTAGTGCAGGAAGAGGAAGAACGGCCGCTCGTCGGCCTTCAGGTCCTCGATGGTGGGGAGTGCGACGTCGGTGACCGCCTCGGCCTTGCGCAGCACGGTCGGGTCGGACTTGTCCCACTGGTATTCGTGGTACTTCTCGAATCCCCGGGAGAAGTGCCGGCCCATGTTGTCCACGGCCGCGGTCGCGTAGCCGTTGTCGGAGAGGATCTCCGGCAGCAGCCGTACGCCGTCCCGGATCGGCACGCCGCCGCCGATGTTCACGATGTCGTGGGTGATCGCCTCCTTGCCGGAGAAGAGCGTCGTGAAGCTCGGGTGCGTCGGGATGTTGGGGGCGAAGCACGACTCGAAGACGACGCCGTCGCGGGCGATGGCGTCGATGTTCGGGCTCGTGTCCCGGCCGTAGCCGTAGCAGCCGAGATGGTCGGCCCGTTGGGTGTCCAGCGCGATCAGCACGATGTTCATCCGGCGACCTCCTCGACCGACCCGCCTTCGAACGAGCGGATCGCGGCCTCGATGACCTCCTGGGCGGCGAGACCGTCGTCACCGGACGCGTCGAGCGGGCCGCCCGCGGCCACCTGCCGCACGAATGCGTCGATGCGGTTCTTGAAGGTCTGCCCGAACCCGTCCATGCCCCCCATGATCGGGTTGTCGACGACCATCTTCTCCGCAGAGTCGCGGGGGAGGAACTCGAGTCGTTGGAAGACGTCGTCGATGACGAACCGGCCCGCGCTGCCGCCGACCTCGCACCGCTCGATCGGGTGGTACCGGCTGGCGTCGTAACTCCCGGTCAGGTGGCCCACGGCTCCGCTGGCGAACTGCACGTTGATCGAGGCGTTGGACCAGATCGCCCGTCCCGGTCCCTTGTGCAGGAAGGCCTGCACCTTGGTGATGGGCCCGGCGAAGAACCGCATGACGTCGATCGAGTGCGGATGCAGCGCCCGCAGATGGAACCATGGCGAGCTCTCGTTGGGGTTGTTGATCCACAGCGCCATGTTGACGAACAGCACGTCGCCGAGCCGGCCCTCGTCCTGGAGCCGCTTCGCCCGGTCCGCCGCCGGGGTGAACCGGTGGTTGAGGTCGACGCCGAGCAGCGTCCCGCGGTCCTTGGCGCTGCGCACCATCTGGCGTGCCTCGCCGATGTCGTTGGAGATCGGCTTCTCGACCAGCACGTGCTTGCCGGCCTCGATCAGCCGCATCGTCGGCTCGAAGTGGTGGCCGCCGTTCTCCGGACCCGCGGTCGCCACACTGACCGCGTCGATCTCCTCGTTCTGCAGCAGGTCGTCGACGCTCTTGTACGCCGGGACGCCGTACTCCTCGGCGACCGCGTCGGCCCGCTCCGACAACTGGTCGCACACCGCGACCAGTTCGGCGTCGGGGTTTGCGGTGTACCAGCGGGCATGGGTGCGCCCGATCCCGCCGAGCCCCACGATTGCTACTCGCAGCATCGCTGCCTCGCATTTCTTCCGGTCGTCATCGATTTCGGTCTGGCGATTTTCGGTCTGGCGATTGCGGTCCGGCCGGGTCGGTCAGCCGAGCTCGGCCAGACAGCGGTGCAGATATCCGCGGCTCTCCGCCGCTACGCCCATCGCCCTGGGCAGGGGGTATTTCGTCGTTCCGATCACCTCGAGGTTCAGCGGTCCGGAGAAGCCCACCGTGCGCAGCGCCCGCAGGACCGCGGGGAGGTCGACCGCACCGCGTCCGGGGATCTGCGTCTCCGGCGGGCCGACCGCCCGCTCCCGGCTGGCGCAGTCGCGGATGTGGCTCGTCACGATGTGACCGCCCCAGGCGAGGGCGACGTCCTGCGGGTCCTCGCCCGCGCGGAACAGGTGGCTGGGGTCGAAGTTGAGCCCGAGCGCCTCCTCGTCCACCTCGGACATCAACCGCAGCGCGGTCCGGGAGTCGTAGATGGCCTGCCCGACGTGCGGCTTCACGGCCAGCCGCACGCCGTGCCCGCCGGCCAGTTTCGCCAGGTCGGCAATGTTGGCGATCGCGCGGACCGTGGACTCCTCGTCGTCGGAGGCGCCGCCCGACCCGATGTTGACGATCGACACCCCGAGCCGCTCGGCCGCCCCGAATATCAGTTCGAGCCGTTCCCGGTCCGCCGCCCCGGCCTCGATCGCGGTGGCCGTGAGCCCGTGCCCGGCGACCAGTTCGCTGATGCGGTGCATCTCGCCGACGTCGGCGGTCGGATCGACGTGCTCGCACATGCCGCTGATCGCCGCCAGCTCCACGTGCGCGTAGCCCGCGAACGCGACGTGCTCCAGCGCGGTCGGCAGGTCGAACCCGCCGAAGACGACGGTGTTGCATCCGAGCTTCATGGCTGTCACTACCCCTTAACTCCCGTCAACGTGACTCCGGTCGACCTGGCTCCAGCGGTACGCCGCTCAGGCTGGCAGGATCGGCGCATCCCGACTAGCACGGAATGCGCCACTCGTAGCAGGATGTGCGTGCTGCCACCGAAGTGAGGGGCGAGTCGTGGACCGGGTGCACCGGCGTGACGTGACCACGTCACCGGGGCCGCTGGTGGCCGGGGAGCGGATGGACGCGGCGCCGGGAGCCCGCCCGCACAGCCACGACTTCGCCGAACTGGTCGTCGTGACGACCGGGTCGACGACCCACGTCTGCGCCGCCGGACGCCGCCGGCTCGCCCGCGGGTCGGTGGTGGCGCTGCGTCCCGGTGACTGGCACGGCTACGACGACAACCACGACCTGTGCATGTACAACATCTACGTCGGCGGCGAGATCTTCGAGCGGGAGTTGTCCTGGATCCGGGCCGACCCGCGGCTCGGGCCGGTGCTCTGGCCCGCGGACCACCACCTGGACGGCGGTCGGGGTGCCGACCGCACCAGCTACCTCGAGCCGCCGGCTCTGCGCCGGGTCGAGGAGTGGCTCCCGCAACTCGCCGGCCGACCGAGCCGGTCCGCGTCCGACCACGTCCGGCGGGTCGGCATGCTGCTGTGCGTCCTCAGCGAGCTGGCGACCGCGCTCGGCGGGACGGTCGAGCGGGTCGAGCCGGCCCGGCACCCCGCCGTCGCGGCAGCCACCCGGCTGCTCGGTGAGCACGTCGCGGACCGATGGTCCCTCGAGGAGCTGGCCGGCTGCGTGCACCTGTCGGTGAGCTATCTGGTCCGGCTCTTCGCCGCGCAGGTGGGGATGTCGCCGATGACCTACCTCGGCCGGCTCCGGGCCGAGCGGGCGGCCGGACTGCTCCTCGAGACCGACCTGCCGGTTGCCGAGATCGGCCGCCTCGTGGGGTGGCACGACCCCAACTACGCCAGCCGGCGCTTCCGGCAGTTCTTCGCGGACAGCCCGGCCGGCTACCGCGCCCGGATGCGCGCCGGCTCACCTCAGGTCGCGCGCAGCATCCCGTAGCGCGTCGAGCTCGCGGTCCAGGTAGCCCTCGCCCCAGGACTCGGTCCCCCGCCAGGCCGGCTTGTCCACCAGGTGGAACCGCAGGTTGTGGATCCGGCCGACGACGTCGAGCCAGGGGAGGGCGCGCAGGTCGACCGGGTGCAGCGGCCGCACCTCGGTGTAGCCGGCCGCGAAGTCGTCCCACCAGGGCGTCGCCCGCACGCCGCACAGGTCCATCGCCGTCCACCCCTCGCCGCTCAGGTCGAAGTCGTGCAGAACGAGCCCGCCGTCGGGGGTCACCCGGACGTTGTCCATGCTGACGTCACCGTGACAGATCCCGCGGGTCAGACCGTCGGCGGCCAGTTCGGTGAGGTGCCGGCGGGCTTCGCCGGCCAGGGTGCCGATCGCCGTCCGGTCCGCCGGGCGGTCGGCCAGCCGGGGAAGGACCGCCGCCAGGGGCCGGTCGAGCAGCTGCGTCAGGTCAGCCGGGCGTCGGCGGTGCCGGCTCGAGAAGCCGGCCGCGGCGGCGTGCAGCCGCCCGATGAGGCGGCCGAAGTCCCGGTAGAGCGGCCCGGTGAACGGCGGCACCGGGTCCTTCCCCTCGGTGAAGACCGCGAGCGTGGTCGGCCGTGGCCCCTCCGGTGCCGGAAGGACACCGACCAGGCTCCCGTCGGACCGGGTGACCAGCGGGCTGACCGGCACCCGCCGCCCGACCAGATGGGCGATCAGGTCGCCCTCCCAGCCCACCTCGTCCGGTGAGCGCCAGCCGTGCCGGTAGACCTTGAGCACGTACGCCGCCCCGGTCGTCTCGACCCGGTAGACGTCGTTGACCAGTGACCGCACCAGCACGACCCGGTCGAGACCGGCCAGCCGGTAGTCCCTTCGCAGCTGGGCGAGCAGGGCGTCCGGGTCGAGGAGTGACCGAGAACACGGGAACACCCGGGAAGTATCCGGGCCCGTTCGTGCATCAGATGAAGGGGGTCAGGGCTCTATTCGTCGAGCAGCACGCGAGGGGGGCAGGACCATGGCCGGTTCGTCGATCAGCATCGCGGCCGTCCTCGTCGGGCTCGCCGCGGGTGCCTGCTTCGCCGTCGCCACCGTGCTGCAGCAGCGCGGGGCCCAGGCGGCCCCGGACGAGCACACGCTGCGCCCGCGCCTCCTGGTCGACCTGGCCCGGACCCCGATCTGGGTGGCCGGCATCCTCGCTGCCGCCGGGTCGTTCGGCCTGCAGGCCCTGGCACTCGCGCTGGGACCGATCACGCTCGTCCAGCCGCTGATCGTCACCGACCTGCTGTTCGCGCTGCCACTCGCCGCCCGGCTGACGGGGACCCGGCTCGGAGCGCGGGAATGGGCCGGTGCAGCCCTGGTCGTCACCGGGCTGGCGACCTTCCTGACCGCGGCGTCACCCCGCGCCGGAGCCGGTCAGCCCGGCACCGGGCACTGGCTGGTCGGGATCGTCGTCGTCGCCGCGGTCGTCGTGGCGGGCGTCCTGTCCGCCGGGTCCCGGCCCGGCGTACGCCGGACCAGCTTGCTGGCCCTCGCTGCGGGGGCGTCGTTCGGCCTGATGTCGGCGCTGATCAAGTCCGTCACCGGCCTGCTGGTCGACCACGGCGTGGGCATGTTGGCCGCCTGGCAGCCCTGGGCCATGGCGATCGCCGCCCTCGTCGGCCTGGTCCTGTCGCAGAGCGCGTTCCAGGCCGGACCGCTGTCCGTCGCCCTGCCCCTGCTCGACGTGGTCGAGCCGCTGGTGGCCGTGGGGATCGCCGTCACGGTCCTCGGGGAGCGCATCAGCCACCACCCCGCGGCCTACCTGCTGGAGGCGATGGGCGCCGTGGCGGTCGTGGCCGGCATCGCGGTGCTCGACCGCTCCCGCCTCATGACGGCCGCCCACCAGCCGGTGCCGGCAGCCGGATCCGCCGACCGGGAGACGCCGGACGTCGGCGACGGCGTGCTGGTCGCCGCCGGGCGGACCGCCTGAGTCTGCGCCGAAGACGGGACAGCGCCCGCCACCCGGCCTACGGTTGCCTAGTCGAGGCCGAGGAGGCGAGGCCGGTGGCCGGCAAGGCGGGCAAGGCGGGCAAGGGGAAGAACGCCGCGACGACCGTGACCGACCGGATGCCGCGCAAGATCTATGAGAAGGAGCTCGCCCGGCTGCAACTGGAGCTGGTCAAGCTCCAGGAGTGGGTGCGCGAAGAAGGCATCCGCATGGTGGTGGTCTTCGAAGGCCGCGACGCGGCGGGCAAGGGAAGCACCATCAAGCGGGTCACGCAGTACCTCAACCCCCGCGTCGCCCGCATCGTCGCGCTGCCGGCACCGACCGAGCGCGCGCGCAGCCAGTGGTACTTCCAGCGCTACGTCGAGAACCTGCCGGCCGCCGGCGAGATCGTGCTCTTCGACCGCAGCTGGTACAACCGGGCCGGCGTCGAGCGGGTGATGGGGTTCTGCACCCGTGACGAGTACAGCCGCTTCCTCTACCAGTGCCCGATCTTCGAGCGCATGCTCGTCGAGGACGGCATCCTGCTGCGAAAGTACTGGTTCTCGGTCAGCGACGCCGAGCAGGAGCGGCGGTTCGAGTCCCGGCTCGAAGATCCCATGCGCCGGTGGAAGCTCTCGCCGATGGATCTCGAGTCGATCAGCCGGTGGGAGGACTACTCCCGGGCGAAGGACGACATGTTCATCCACACCGACATCCCCGAGTCGCCGTGGTTCGTCGTCGAGAGCGACGACAAGCGCCGGGCCCGGATCAACATGATCGCCCACCTGCTCTCGACGATCCCCTACGTCGAGGTGGACCGGCCCCGGCTGGAGCTGCCGCCGCGCCTGCCGTCCAACGGCTACGTGCGGCCACCGCGGGCCGAGCAGACCTATGTCCCCGATCACGCCGAGCAGGTGCTCGCGTCGTCCTGACCGGCCGTCCCCGCCGGAAGTCCTCCTGCTAGGAGGCCGGATAGGTGGGTGCGGTCTTCGCCGGCCGGCGGGAGGCGTGGCGGACGCTGATCACGATCAGCACGATCCCTCCGATGAGGAGCACGGCGCCGCCGATGAGCAGGCCGGTGGCCGCCCAGATCAGCCACGGCACCGTCACGCCGACGTCCGCGCGGATCGAGACGCCGCGCGAACCGTCGGCGTTCATCGCCACGATCGTCCACTCGCCGCTCTGGACCTTCCAGACCAGGGTCTGCGTGCCCGTGCCACTGGCCTTCGTGGTCCAGATCGTTGCGGCGGCCGGGGTCGTCGTCGGGGCCGAACCGGAGTGGACGGTCACAGTCCCGTTGTTGTTGGTGAAGTCTTTGAGCCGGGTGTACTGCACGCTGCCCAGATAACCGTCCAGCCGGTTGGTCGGCGCGATCCCGACGAAGATCGGCGGGCCGCCGTTGGCATCGCTGACGCGGATGCGGACGGTGCCGAGCAGCGAGTGGCCGACGCCCCACAGGTGGACGTTGTTACTCGCCAGGGCGTACCCGCTGGTCGTGAAGACCGCGGAATTCGTCGAGATGTAGCCCTGATCCCGTTGTGTCTGATCCGCCCAGAGCGCCGCCCCGCCGGCGGCGAAGAGACCCAGCGAGATCAGGGTCAGCAGCGAGCCGAGGACCACGAGCACCGTGCGTCCGGCCGTCCAGCCCTGATTCTTCGGTCTCGGCGGCGGCGGACCGCTCGGCGCCACCTGTTGTCCGTATCCGGTCGTCATCGGACCTCCCGACGCTCTCCAACCCATCTTCCCCGCCGCACCACGGTTGTGGTGGCCGATCAGGGAACCAGGGCCTCGGGGAGGCGGGTGAGTACCTCGTCGACCGTCTGGTCCGGTGTCTGCGCCGACGTGTCCAGCCACAGGCCGAGGCGGGGAGTCTTGCGGAGTGAGTCGTCGAGCTCGGCGACCGCCCAGTCGCCGTACCCGGTCTTGGGTCGCGCCGCCTCCCGTGCCTCGACCACCTCCGGCCGGGGCGCAAGGACGACGACATGACGGGGCCGGCTCCGTAGTTGGGTGACGTAGTCCGCGAGGGCCGGCCCGACGATGATGTCCTGCACCACCGCCGTGAACCCGGCTGCGGCGTACTCGTCGGCGGTGAGCGCGGACAGCCGGTAGCGCAGCTGCAGCTGCGCCGCCGCCTCGGCCGACTCGTCAGGGGTCATCTCGGCCCGCCCGGCGACGATCATCCGCCGGAAGACGTCGCCCCGGATGTGGACGGCCCGGGTGAGCCGGGTGGCGAGGAGTTGCGCGACCGTCGACTTTCCCGAGGCCATGATGCCGGTGACCACGACGACTGCTCCACGCAGATCCGGAGGTTGATGCATGGGTCAAAGGCTAGTGCGTTCTGTTCGCCGAGATGACGATCACCCCATACGTCGAGCAGTCGACGGGTGACGGAAAGTTCTTGTGTGGTAGGGGTTTCCGGGCCCGGTGAATTGTCGGTGGTCGCCTTTATCGTTGCTGCATGGTCGATGGCTGCGGTGAGCATCCGGTGTGGGGTCACGCCGGCGGGCTCACCGCCGCGGTGGACGGGTTGGCCGGCGGCGATGTGTGGCGGCTCGGGGATGATGAGGTCCTCGACCTGATGCGGGTGGTGGAGTGCCAGGCGCGGCGGTTGTTCGCGGCGTCGTTGCGGCTGGTCGCCGAGGCCGACGCCCGCAGCCTGGGCACCGGCCGGGGGTGAGCTGCCCCGGGCGACATCGTGCGTCCTACCCGCACAACCACCCCGAAGACGCGAGTACGGCGCACGATGATGCCCACCCCGCACTCGCAGGCGACCGACCGTCGGCACCGGCCGAACATTGGACGCGCTACCCGCATCCACGGCCCCGACATGCGAGTACGACGTCCGATGATGGGCAGCCCACCCCGCGCGGCGGCCATGCAGAGCAGCCCGGAGTCGCGGTGATCTACTGCTCGCGCATTCCCCACGGGGAGCCGTAGGCCGTCAGGAGCTCCAGGAACGGCACGGCGTCGAACGCCTCCGGGCCGAGCAGCCCGGCGCCGGTCCAGGTGCCGGCCGCGATGAGTTCCAGGGCCACGATCGGGTTGATCGCGGTCTGCCAGACGACCGCCTGGGCGCCGTACTCCGTCATCGTCCATTCGTTGTCGACGACGTGGTAGAGGTACGTCGACCGCGGCTTGCCGTCCTTCCCGGTGCCGCGCACCCACGTGCCGGCGCAGGTCTTGCCGCTCATCCGGTCGCCCAGGGTCGCGGGGTCGGGCAGACAGGCTGCGACGACGTCGCGCGGGGACACCGAGGCACCGCCGACCGACACCGGCTCGGTCGAGTCCAGGCCGAGCTTGTGCAGCGTCTTGAGTACGCCGATGAACTCTTCCCCCAGGCCGTACTTGAAGGTCGCCCGGGCCGTGTCGACCCAACGCGGAATGAGCAGCACCTCTTCGTGCTCGACGTTCACGCACTCGACCGGCCCGATGCCCTCGGGGAAGTCGAAGGTCTCCGGCTCGCTGAACGGCTCGGTGGTGAACCAGCCGCGGCCGCGTTCGTAGATCACCGGCGGGTTGAGGCACTCCTCGATGGTCGTCCAGATCGAGAACGACGGCGCGAAGTCGTAGCCCGCGACCTCGAGGTTGGCGCCGTCGCGCACCCCGACCTCGTCGATGGTGCTGAACAGGTGGTCGGCGGCGTAGCGGGCGAAGACGTCGGACAGGCCCGGCTCCACGCCGATGCCGGCCAGGGCCAGCTTCCCGGCGTCCTTCCACGCCCCGTCCATCGCGAACTGCTCATCACCGAGCTTCACACCGGTCTGGGAGTAGGGCTCGGTGGGATGCGGGTGGGACAGGGACATCGCCATGTCGAGGTAGTGGACGCCGGCCCCGAGTGCCGCGCGGAACAGCGGCATGACGAACCGGGGATCGGTCGCGTTGAGCAACGCGTCGCAACGGTGAGTAGCAAGGAGGGCGGCCACCGCGGCTCCGTCGGTGGCGTCGACCCGTTCGGCGACGAACCGCGGATCGCCGACCGCGGTGACCGCCCGCTCGGCCCGGGCCAGGTCGTAGTCGGCGAGCACCATGTGCTCGACGAAGTCCCGGCGGGCCGCGATCAGACCCGCAGCCGACCCCACCCCACCCGCACCGACCACAAGAATTCGCATGACCGCGCCTCCTCCGGCTCCGTCCGATAGTCTACTGAAAGCGTAGAAGGCGACGTTGGAATCTACTGAAACGCTTGCGCTTCGGCAGTGAGGCTGCGATAAACGCAATCACCAGCCGTGATGCGAGGAGTTGTCAATGTCCACGACGGTCACTCCGGAGCAGCCAGCCGGGGAACAGGTAGCCGAGAAGGGCCTCAAGGGCGGCGCGCTCGGCCTGCTCTCCAGCGTCGTCATCGGTGTCGCATCCACCGCACCCGCGTACAGCCTCGCGGCGACCCTCGGCTTCATCGTGGTCGCGATCGGACTGCAGACCCCGACGATCGTCATCCTCGCGTTCATCCCGATGTTGTTCGTCGCCATCGGTTACAGCGAGCTCAACAAGGCCGACCCCGACTGTGGGACGACCTTCACCTGGGCCACCAGAGCGTTCGGCCCGAAGACCGGCTGGCTCGGTGGTTGGGCGATCGTCGCCGCCGACGTCCTGGTCATGGCGAGCCTGGCCCAGATCGCCGGCCAGTACGGCTTCCTGCTCTTCAACGCCAACGGGATCGGGCACAACCCGACGAGCGGCTGGGTGCTGCTCGTCGGCGTGCTCTGGATCGTCGTGATGACCTACATCTGTTATCGCGGCATCGAGGTCTCGGCGATGTTCCAGAAGATCCTGCTCAGCATCGAGATCGTGATGCTGCTCGTCTTCTCGGCGGTCGCCCTCATCAAGGTCGGCACCGGCAACGCCCCGGCGGTGCACCTGACGCCGTCGTGGAGTTGGTTCAACCCATTCAACATCGGGTCGTTCTCCACCTTCATCGGCGGCATCCTGCTGATGCTGTTCATCTACTGGGGCTGGGACACCACCGTCGCGATCAACGAGGAGACCAAGGACAGCAAGCGCACGCCGGGTAAGGCGGCGATCATCTCCACCGTCGTCCTGCTGGTCACCTATGTCGTCGTCACTCTCGCCGCCCAGTCCTTCGCCGGCATCGGCGCCAAGGGCATCGGGCTCGGCAACCCCGACAACCAGGGTGACGTGCTGTCCGTGCTCGGCACCGCGGTCTTCGGCAGTTCCACGGTCGGGTCGGTCTTCACCCACCTGTTGATCCTGATGGTGCTGAGCTCGGCGGCCGCGTCGACGCAGACCACGATCCTGCCGACCGCCCGCACCACCCTGTCGATGGCGGTCTACCGCGCCATCCCGCGCGCGTTCGCCAAGATGCACCGCAAGTACCTGACCCCGTCGGTGTCCACGCTGGTCATGGGTGGTGTGTCGATCATCGTCTACGCCGCGATGAACTACCAGGCCGGCGGCTTCATCATCGCCGACTCGGTGACCGCGATCGGCTTGATGATTGCCTTCTACTACGGCCTCACGGGCTTCGCCTGCACCTGGTACTACCGCAAGACGCTGACCCACAACGCCCGCGACCTGTGGATGCAGGGCATCCTGCCGACACTGGGCGGGTTGATCCTCTTCTTCGCGATGGGCTGGAGCATCTGGCTCGACTGGATCACCACGGACAACTCGAACAGCTACACGACCTGGCTGATCCCGTTCTCGCCGCACTGGCGGATCGGCGGCGTCTTCCTGATCGCGTTCGTGTCGGCGGTCCTCGGCGTCGTGCTTATGATCGCGTACATGATCGTGAGACCGCCGTTCTTCAAGGGTGAGGTGCTCACCCGGGCGACCCCGACACTCGTGCCCGAGGACGGAGCACTCACGGCCGAGGTGCCGACGGCTCCGGTCGACCCCGAGCATCCGACGGCAAGGCAGTGACCTCGGGCGCATCACAGCACGGCAGCGGACCGGCCGGTGGGCCGCGGCTCGAGCAGGTCCGCAGGCTGGTCACCGAGATCCCGGGCCCGCGGTCGCGCGAGCTCTTCGCGCGCCGCGAGGCGGCGGTCGCGCGCGGGGTGTCTGCGGCGCTGCCGGTCTTCGCCGCGGCGGCCGGCGGCGGCGTACTCGTCGACGTCGACGGCAACTCGCTGATCGACCTCGGCTCCGGGATCGCCGTGACCGGGGTCGGCAACGCCGCGCCGCGGGTCGTCGCGGGGGTGCAGGACCAGGTGGAGCGCTTCACCCACACCTGCTTCATGATCGCGCCGTACGAGGGCTACGTCGCGGTCTGCGAGGCGCTCAACCGGCTGACGCCGGGGGACCACGACAAGCGGTCCGCGCTGTTCAACTCCGGCGCGGAGGCGGTGGAGAACGCCGTCAAGATCGCCCGGTCCTACACCGGGCGGCAGGCTGTGGTGGCCTTCGACCACGGCTACCACGGGCGCACCAACCTCACGATGGCGCTGACCGCCAAGGCCATGCCCTACAAGCATTCGTTCGGTCCGTTCGCGCCGGAGATCTACCGGGCCCCGATGGCCTACCCGTTCCGCTGGCCGGGCGGCGCGCAGCGCTGCGCGGACGAGGCGGCCGACGTCGTCATCGGCCAGATCGACGCGCAGGTCGGGGCGGATCAGGTCGCCTGCGTGGTGATCGAGCCGATCCAGGGTGAGGGCGGCTTCGTCGTACCGCCCGAGGGGTTCCTGCGGCGGCTGGCCGACTACTGCCGGGCCAACGGGATCCTCTTCGTCGCCGACGAGGTGCAGACCGGATTCGCCCGCACCGGTGACTGGTTCGCCTGCGAGCACGAGGGCGTGGTGCCCGACCTGATCACGACCGCCAAGGGAATCGCCGGCGGACTTCCGCTGGCCGGCGTCACCGGCCGGGCGGAGATCATGCAGGGCCCGCACGTCGGCGGGCTCGGCGGGACCTACGGCGGTAACCCGGTGGCCTGCGCGGCCGCCCTCGGCGCGATCGAGACGATCGAGGCGGAGGATTTGGTCTCCCGGGCCCGTCGGATCGGCGAGCTGATGGAGCCCCGGCTGCGGTCGATGGCCGAACGGTTCGACGTGATCGGCGACGTGCGGGGCCGCGGTGCGATGATGGCCGTCGAGCTGGTGCGCCCGGGGACGACCGAGCCGGACAAGGCCGCGACCGCGGCGATCGCCCGGGCCTGCCACGAGCAAGGCGTCGTGGTGCTGACCGCCGGGACGTTCGGCAACGTGCTGCGCTTCCTGCCACCGATGGTCATTCCCGAGCATCTGCTCGACGAGGGCCTGACCGTGCTCGAGAAGGCCTTCGCCGGCCACTGATCCCTCCCACGTAGGCTTCCGGTGTCCGTCGCGGTCACCGGAGGTGCGTGCTGAGCCCGCTCGAGGTGATCGGCATTCTGGCCGCCGGGTTCGCGGCCGGGGGCATCAACACCGTCGTCGGCTCGGGCTCGTTGATCACCTTCCCGACGCTGCTCGCCTTCGGCTACCCGCCGGTGGTCGCCAACGTCTCCAACACGGTGGGGCTGGCCCTCGGCGCGGGCAGCGGGGTGGTCGGCTACCGGCGCGAGCTGTCGGGCCAGCTCCGCCGCTGCCTGACCTTCGGTACGGCGACCACCATCGGCGCCGTGATCGGCGGCGTGCTGCTGCTCACCCTGCCGGGCAGCGTCTTCGCGGCCGTCGTCCCGGCGCTGATCCTGGCCTCGTGTGCCCTGATCGCCGTACAGCCGGTGCTGGTACGCCGGGTCAGCCGCGAGCACGGTCACGGGCTCGGGATCGTCGGGTTGGCCGGGGTCCTGCTGACCGGCATCTACGGCGGGTACTTCGGGGCGGCGCAGGGCGTCATCCTGATCGCGCTGCTCGGCATCGTGCTCGAGGATCACCTGCAGCGGATCAACGCGCTGAAGAACGTGCTCGCCGGGCTGGCCAACGTCGTCGCGGCGCTGCTGTTCATCTCGGTCACGCACGTCGCGTGGGGTGCCGCCGGGCTGCTCGCGGTCGGGTCGATCGTCGGTGCTCAGGTGGGGGCGCACTACGGCCGGCGGATCCCGGCCCAGGTGCTGCGCTGGACCGTCGTCGGCGTCGGCACGACGGTCGCGATCGTGCTCCTCGTCCGCGGCTAAGGATTCCCGGCGGAGGTCTTCCGGCGGACACAGATCCCGGACAGCGCCTCGAGGACCACGCGGTTGGCCAGGAACGCCGTGACCTCGGAGCTGTCGTACGGCGGGGACACCTCGACCACGTCCAGGCCGACGACCGGCAACTCGAGTGCGCACCGGCGTACCGCGTCGAGCAGTTGCCGGCCGGTGAGCCCGCCGGGCTCCGGCGTCCCGGTGCCCGGCGCCATGCCCGGGTCGACCACGTCGATGTCGACGGACAGGAAGACCCCGTTGCAGTCGTCGGTGGCGATGCCGAACGCCTCGGTGAGGCAGGCGTCCAGGCCCCGGCCGACCACCTCGCTCATCTCGTAGGAGCGGAAGCCCTGCTCGTCCATCCACGCGAAGACCTCGGGATCGGGCCAGTAGCCGCGCAACCCGATCTGCAGGAACCGGTCGCCGCGCACGGCGCCGGACTCGACCAGCCGGCGCATCGGTTGCCCGTGCCCGTAGAGCGAGCCGAACTGCACGTCGCCGGTGTCGGCGTGCGCGTCGAAATGCACCACCGACACGCGGCCCCACCCGACGTGCCGGGCGACGCCGGTGACGTCCGGCAGCGCGATGGAGTGATCGCCGCCGAGCACCACCGCGACCGCGCCGGCGGCCGAGACCGCGGTGACGGCATCGGCGAGCGCGGCCAGGCTCTGCTCGATGTCGCCCGGCGGCATCTCGACGTCGCCCGCGTCGAGCACCCGCAGGTCGACCAGCGGGTCGACGTGCAGGGCGATGTGCGGGCGGGAGGCGTCCTGCGGGAGGTAGTCGGTGGTGCGGATCGCCATCGGGCCGAACCGGGTGCCCGGCCGGTGCGACGTACCGCCGTCGAACGGCGCACCGACGACGACCACGTCCGCGCCGGCGTAGGACGACGGGTCGGCGAGGTCGCACCGCGGGACGCCGAGGAACGTCACGTCCGGCCCGAACATCGCGCCGTACCGACTCATCCGCCGCCCCTCCCTCCCCTCACTCCCTCACAAACAAACGCACTACTAGTGCGAAACGGTGGGCCGCGACCGGCGTGTCGCCCACACAAACGCACTAGTAGTGCGTTTGTTCGGCGGCCGCTCGTGCCGATGTACGGCGGGCGGTGCCGGGGGTCATGCCTCGATGTTGCTCATCACGTGCTTGATCCGGGTGTAGTCCTCGAAGCCGTAGATCGAGAGGTCCTTGCCGTAGCCGGAGTGCTTGAAGCCGCCGTGCGGCATCTCGGCGACCAGCGGGATGTGCGTGTTGATCCAGACGCAGCCGAAGTCCAGCCCCTTGGCCATCCGCATCGCCCGGCCGTGGTCCCTGGTCCAGACGCTCGAGGCCAGGCCGTACTGGACGCCGTTGGCCCAGGCGAGCGCCTGCTCCTCGTCGGAGAACGGCTGGACGGTGATGACCGGGCCGAAGATCTCGTTCTGGCTCATCTCGTCGTCCTGCCGGAGCCCCGAAACGACGGTGGGCTCGAAGAGATAACCGCGATCGCCGATCCGGTGCCCGCCGGCCGCGACGGTCGCGTGGGCGGGCGTGCGGTCGAGGAAGCCGGTCACCCGCCCGAGCTGGTCGACGTTGTTCAGCGGGCCGAGGTCGGCGTCGGGGACGTCGAGACCCCCGGCCACGGTCTTGCCCGCCTGTTCGGTGAGCGCGGCGAGGAAGTCGTCGTGCACCCGGGGCCCGGCGAGCACCCGGGTCGCCGCCGTGCAGTCCTGGCCGGCGTTGAAGTAACCGGCCCCGGCGATCCCTTCGGCCGCCGACGCGATGTCGGCGTCGTCGAAGACGATCACCGGGGCCTTCCCCCCCAGCTCGAGGTGCACTCGTTTCAGGTCCTGGCTGGCCGCCTGCGCGACCTCCATCCCGGCGCGCACGCTGCCGGTGATCGACACCATCGCCGGCGCCGGGTGCGACACCAGGGCGCGCCCGGTCTCCCGGTCGCCGCAGATCACGTTGAAGACGCCGGGCGGAAGGAACTCGGCGGCGATCTCGGCCATCAGCAGCGTCGACACCGGTGTCGTGTCCGACGGCTTCAGGACAACGGTGTTTCCGGCCGCGATGGCCGGCGCGTATTTCCAGACCGCCATCATCATCGGGTAGTTCCACGGCGTGACCTGTGCGCAGACCCCGATCGGCTCGCGGCGGATCATCGAGGTGTGGCCGGCCAGGTATTCGCCGGCCGAGCGCCCCTCGAGCATCCGGGCCGCGCCGGCGAAGAACCGGATCTGGTCGACCATCGGCGGGATTTCCTCGGACATCGTCAACGCGACCGGCTTGCCGGTGTTCTCGGTCTCGGCGGCCACCAGCTCCTCGGCGCGCGACTCGAAGGCGTCGGCGATCCGGAAGAGCGCGAGGCTGCGTTCGCCGGGGGTCGCATCGCGCCAGCCCGGGAACGCCTTCGACGCGGTGTCCAGGGCCGCGTCGACGTCGACCGGGGCGGAGATCGGCGAGTGCGCGAACACCTCGCCGGTGCTCGGGTCGACCAGCGGCATGCTGCGCCCGTCCGCGGCGTCGACGTAGCGGCCACCGACGAAGTTCTGCAGGCGGCGCGGTGTGACGTCTGACGCGCTGTTGCTCACGGCGACCTCCAGCTCGACGGGCTCTCGCGGGCGAGGCATACAGGTGACGGGCTGTTCGCGCTGCGGGGGCTCCTCGACCCTCGCAGATCTCACCGCCGCTGACAAGGGATTCCGTCGTTTCAGGTATAGTTGACGACTGATTCACTTGACAGAGCCGGGAGAAATGACACGATGACGGCACAGCGGTCGGAGGACAGCCGCTGGGGGAGGCCTTCGATCATGCCCGGTCCGAGCCGGCCAGGCCGGCGATGAGCGGCCGGACCGCCGTCGGCGACGCCGGACTGGACGACGTCTCCCGGAAGATCATCACCGAACTGCAGGAGGACGGCCGTCGTTCCTATGCGGCCATCGCCAAGGCCGTGGGGCTGTCCGAGGCGGCGGTGCGGCAGCGGGTCCAGCGTCTGCTCGATGCAGGCGTGATGCAGATCGTGGCGGTGACCGATCCGCTCACCGTCGGATTCCACCGGCAGGCGATGATCGGGATCAAGGCCGAGGGTGACCTGCAGGCCGTCGCCGACAAGCTCAGTGCCGCCCCGGAGATCGACTACGTCGTCGTCACCGCGGGCTCCTTCGACCTGCTGGTCGAACTGGTCGTACCGGACGACGACCATCTTCTGCACCTGCTCAACCACACCATCCGTGCCATCCCGGAGGTCAAGGCGACCGAGACGTTCGTCTATCTCCGGCTGGCCAAGCAGACCTACTCCTGGGGCACCAGATGACCACGACACCATCGGACCTTGCGCTGTCGGACACCGCCCGCGAGCACCTGTGGATGCACTTCACCCGGATGTCGTCCCACGCGGACAGTCCGGTACCGGTGATCGTGCGCGGCGAGGGACCCTACATCTGGGACGAGCAGGGCCGCCGCTACCTCGACGGACTGGCCGGCCTCTTCGTCGTCCAGGCCGGGCACGGCCGCACCGAACTCGCCGAGGCGGCCTACAAGCAGGCCAATGAGCTCGCCTTCTTCCCGCTGTGGTCCTACGCGCACCCCAAGGCCATCGAGCTCGCCCACCGGCTGGCCTCGCTCACCCCGGGCGATCTCAACCGGGTCTTCTTCACCACCGGCGGCGGTGAGGCGGTGGAGAGCGCCTGGAAGCTGGCCCGCAAGTACTTCAAGACCCAGGGCAAGCCGACCAAGCACAAGGTGATCAGCCGGTCCATCGCCTATCACGGCACGACGATGGGCGCGCTGTCCATCACCGGGATCCCCGCTGCCCGGGAGGACTTCGAGCCGCTCGTCCCCGGTGCGTTCAAGGTGCCCAACACCAACTTCTACCGCGCGCCGGAGCACGGCGACGACCTCGAGGCGTTCGGTCGCTGGGCCGCCGACTCCATCGCGCAGATGATCGAGTACGAAGGCCCGGACTCGGTCGCCGCCGTCGTCCTCGAGCCCGTCCAGAACTCCGGCGGGTGCTTCCCGCCGCCGCCCGGGTACTTCGCCCGCGTCCGCGAGATCTGCGACCGCTACGACGTGCTGCTGGTCTCCGACGAGGTGATCTGCGCCTTCGGCCGGCTCGGTGAATACTTCGGCTCGGCCCGCTACGGCTACCAGCCCGACATGATCACCTGTGCCAAGGGCATGACCTCGGGCTACTCGCCGATCGGCGCGATGATCGCGAGCGACCGCCTGGTCGAGCCCTTCCTGCACGGTGACACGACCTTCTCCCACGGCTTCACCTTCGGCGGGCACCCGGTGTCGGCGGCCGTCGGGCTGGCCAACCTCGACATCTTCGAGCGTGAGGACCTGACCGGGCACGTCCGCCGCAACGAGGCCGGATTCCGCGCCACGCTGGAGAAGCTCACCGACCTGCCGATCGTGGGCGACGTCCGCGGCGACGGCTACTTCTACGGCATCGAACTGGTCAAGGACAAGACGACCAAGGAGACGTTCGACGAGGACGAGTCCGAACGGCTGCTGCGGGGGTTCCTGTCCAAGGCGCTCTTCGACGCCGGGCTCTACTGCCGCGCCGACGACCGTGGCGATCCGGTCGTGCAGCTCGCACCGCCCCTCGTCTGCGACCAGTCGCATTTCGACGAGATGGAGCAGATCCTGCGATCGGTGCTCACCGAGGCATGGAGCCGGCTGTGACCGGCACGGCGGCGCGGGCCAGCGCCTCGCGGGCCGGCCGGGTCGCCTGGTCCCGGTAGGCCGGCACCAGCCCGATCCGGGTACGGCGGTCCAGCAGGTCGCCGACGTCGAGCGCGCCCTCATGCCGCACGGCGAAGAGCAACTCGGCCATCGTCGTCGCCACCCCGGGCGCGATCGGCCTCAGGAGCGCCGGATTGCCGGCGGCCTCGGCCACCACCCGGGACGCCTCGCTGCCGTAGCGGGCGGCGATCCCGGCCGGAGCGGCGGGATCAGCCGGTCCGCCGGCGCCCACCAGGGGGAGCGCTCGGGTGCGGCACGGCCCGGCGGTGAGCCCGGTCCGGGCGACCGCGGCGTCGACCGCGTCCTGCGCCATCCGGCGATACGTGGTCAGCTTGCCGCCGACGACCGTGACGACCCCGGTGGGGGACACCAGAACCGCGTGCCGCCGGGACAGGTCGGCAGTGGCCTGACCGCCCGTGTCGAGCAGCGGACGCAGCCCGGCGAACGTGCCGACGACCTGCTCGCGGCGTACCGGCGTCTGCAGCGTCGAGTTGAGGGTTTCGAGCAGCCAGCAGATCTCCGCCTCGGTCGCCTCGACCACGTCTTGGGCCACCCCGCCGACCGGGCGGTCGAGCGGGACGTCGGTCGGGCCGACACAGATCCGGCCGTCGCCGTGCGGCACGGCCAGTACGAAGCGGCTGCTCTGACCGGGCACCGAGATCGTCAACCCGACCCGGAGGTCGCCGAGTGCGGCCGCGGGGAGCAGCAGGTGGCTGCCCCGGCTCGGCCGCAGGGCGATGCCGTCGACGAGTTGCCCGGCCCAGACGCCGGTCGCGTTGACCACTGCGGCCGCGCGGATCGGGAACCGCACGCCGGTGAGCTCGTCCCGGAGCACGCCGCCGTGCCCGTGCACCGCCTCGGCGCAGGTGCGGGTGAGGATCCGTGCGCCGTACGCCGCGGCGGTCCGCGCGACGGTCACCACGAGGTGCGCGTCGTCGTCGAGTACGCCGTCCCAGCCGAGCAGCGCGCCGCGCAGCCCGTCCGCGCGGGTGGCCGGGGCGAGGTGGCGGGTCTCGGTGGGGCCGATCCGGCGGGCCCGGGGGAGCGTCGAGGACGGCGTGCGGGCACCGACCCGGAGCAGGTCGCCGGCGGCGAAACCGAACCGGGCGACGGCGTACTGCCGGCTCGTCACGCCGGGCAGCAGGGGCAGGACCATCGGCAGTGCGCGGACGAGGTGGGGTGCCGTCGTCCGGAGCAGGATGTCGCGCTCGACCGCGCTCTCGTAGGCCACCCCTACCTGGCCGTGGGCGAGATAGCGCAGCCCGCCGTGCACGAGTTTCGAGCTCCACCGGCTGGTCCCGAACGCCAGGTCGTGCCGTTCGGCGAGGACGACCCGCAGCCCCCGGCTGGCGGCGTCGAGCGCGACGCCGACGCCGACGATCCCGCCGCCGACCACCAGCAGGTCGGTCTCCGGGCGGGCCGCGAGCTGCTCGAGGTCGCGCGCCCGGCGGTCGGCCGACAGCGATGCCCCGCGGGAGACGTCGGGGCGGGTCATCAGGGCCCGCCGGGTGCGAGGTAGCCGTTCAGGAGATGGCGGAGTTCGGCGTCCATGCGACGGGGCGGGAGCCGGGCGCTCACCAGCCGGCCGGAGAGCGCCACCGACTGCACCACCAGCATGATCATCGGGGCGAGCTCGGCCGGGTCGCCGGACCGGATCGACCCGTCGGCCCGGCCGGCGCGGATCTGTCCCTCGAGGAAGTCGAGCGCGGCGTGCTGACTGGCCCCCAGCCGGTCGAGGAGGTAGGGGGTCACCAGCTCGGGGTCGACATCGAGGATCTTCCCGAACAGCGGGTTGCCGGTCAGCGCGTCGACGATGGCGACGATGTGCTCGACCATGCCCTCCCGTGCGCTGCCGGTCCGCCCCGGTGCCGGTGCCGTCGCCGCGACGATGGACGCCATCTCCCGGGTCATCAGATCCGCGACCAACGTCGTGACGTCGGGCCAGCTCCGGTAGACGGTCGGCCGGCTGAACCCGCTGCGGCGGGCGACCTCGCTCATCGTCGTACGCCGTACGCCGAAGGCCAGGACGCACTCGCGGGCCGCGTCCAGCACCCGATCGTCCTTACGAATTGACACAATATGTAAAACTATACCGTGGAGTCGCCGCGTCGACGGGCCGACGAGATGATCTGGTCCGGCTGGGACGAGCGGCACGAGCCGCTCTCCGACGAATTGCGGCAGCTCCTGGCCCGGGCCCTGCAGGTGACCCGGCCGCACACCCCCGCGGTGGCCGAGAGCGCCGTCGTTCTGTCTCCGACCCGGCTGCCGGAGGCCGCCCGGCGGGCGTTGACCGCGGTGGTGGGCGGCGACGCCGTCCGCGACGATCCGGCGACGCGGCTGCGGCATGCCGGCGGCAAGAGCACCACCGACCTGCTGCGCCGGCGGTCCGGTGACGGTCGAGCCGCGCCGGACGCGGTGGTGCTGCCCGCCGGCCACGACCAGGTGGTCGACGTGCTCCGGACCTGCGCGGAGCGGCGGATCGCGGTCGTGCCGTTCGGCGGCGGCACCAGCGTGGTCGGCGGCGTGGAGCCGATCCGGGGCGACTTCACCGCCGTGCTGGCGCTCGACCTCCGGCGGCTCGACCACCTCGTCGCGGTCGACGGGGTGTCGATGACCGCGACCCTCGAGGCAGGTCTGCGTACGCCGCAGGCAGAGGAGCTGCTCGGCGGCCACGGGCTGACCCTGGGGCACGTCCCGGAGAGCTACGCCCACGCCAGCATCGGCGGATACGCCGCGACCCGATCGACCGGCCAGGCGTCCTCCGGCTACGGGCGGTTCGACGACCTGGTGCTCGGGATGCGGGTCGCGACCCCGCGCGGTTCGCTGCGGCTCGGCCGGGCACCCGCTTCGGCGGCCGGGCCCGACCTCCGGCAGTTGATGCTGGGGTCGGAGGGCACCCTCGGCGTGATCACCGAGGTCACCGCGACGGTCCGCCCTGTTCCCGAGGTCGTGGTCGATGACGCCTGGGTCTTCCCCGACTTCGGCTCCGGAGTACTCGCGTTCCGCCGGCTCGCGCAGGCGGGCCTCCTGCCCACCGTCACCCGGCTCTCGGACGAGACGGAAACCGCCGTCGACCGGCTGATGGGCGGTGCGGGGGAGACCGGCGGATGCGCGGCGGTCGTCGGCTACGAGGGCGTCGCACCGGAGGTCGAGGGGCGCCGCGCCGCGGCGAGCGCGGTACTGGCCGCCGCCGGCGGCACCCGGCAGGCTCCCCCGGCCGGAGAACGGTGGCGGGCCGGCCGGTTCCGCGGACCGCACCTGCGCGACGCCGTCCTCGACGCCGGTGTGCTCGTCGAGACGGTCGAGACCGCGACGTACTGGTCGTCCGTGGAGGCACTGCACACCGCGGTGGGCGACGCGCTCGCCGGGGCACTGGCCCCATCGGGCACCCCGGCGCTCGTGTGGTGTCACGTGTCGCATGTCTATCCGGCCGGGTCGTCCCTGTACTTCACCGTCGCGGTCGCCCAGTCCGACGACCCCGTCGCCCAGTGGCAGCAGGCCAAGGCCGCGGCCAACGCGGCGATCGTGCGGGCGGGCGGGACGATCACGCACCATCACGCGGTCGGGCTCGACCACCGCGGCGGCATGGTCGACGAGGTGGGCGAACTCGGCGTCGAGGTCCTGCGCGCGGTGAAGGCGACGCTGGATCCGGTCGGCATCCTCAACCCGGGAAAGCTCATCCCTCCCGCACGGTGAGTCGTCGGCCGACGCGGGCCCGGCCGCCCTTGTCGGCTGTCAGTGCAGGCGGAGCGTGAGACTGGTCTCCTCCGGGTCGGTGAAGCCCAGCGACCGGTAGAGATGATCGCCATCGGCGCTCGCGTGCAGGTTGACCAGCTGGATGCCGGTCGACCGCATCCAGTCCAGCAACGCCGTCAGCGTCGCGCGGCTGTATCCCCGTAGCCGGAACTCGCGGTCGGTGCAGATGTTGGCGACGTAGCCGACCCGACCGGAGGGGTTGGTCACTCCGATCAGGTGCCGGTTGAGCCAGCGGTCCGCTCCGCGCTCTCGTGCACGTGTGCATCGTGACACCGCGGTCCGACGGTTCCGTCGCCGCGGTCCTTCGGGAGCGCTCAGCCCTCCCCGGGTCCGTCGCCGGCCTCGGGCTCGCCCTCGGCCCTGTCACCCGTGGCCTCGGGCTCGCCCTCGGCCAGGATCCGGTAGAGGCCGCGCCGTACGTCGGCGAGTGCCGCCCGGGCCTGCTCGACCTGGTCCGGCGTTCCCGCGCGGGCGACCTGGATTGCCGCGGCCCCGACCTGCATCACCACGTCGTAGAGCCCCCGCACGCCGTCGTCGACACCGTGGCTCACGGTGTCCCACGGCGCCGGTTCGTCCGCGTCGCGCTCCGCCGCTACGGCCCGTCCGGCCTCGGTGAGGTGGAAGATCCGCCGGCCGTCGGTCGTCTCGACCCGGACCAGACCCTCGTCCTCGAGCTGTTGCAAAGTCGGGTAGACCGACCCGGGGCTGGGCCGCCAGGCACCGCCGCTGCGCTCGCCGAGCTCGCGGATCATCTGGTAGCCGTGCATCGGCTCCTCGGCCAGCAGGGCGAGCAGTGCCGCGCGGACGTCCCCCCGGCCGACCCGCGGGCCGCCCCGGCCGAACATCGGGCCGGGAAAGCCGCCGAACGGGAAGTCCCCGCCCGGCCCGAAACCGCGCCGGCCGCCGCGCCGCCCGCCCCGGCCCGGCCGGCCACGCCCACCGCGGGGGTGGTCACCGTGCCCGCCGCGCCGTCCGCGCTCGGGACCGCCGTGCTCGTGCGGGTGATGCCCGTGGTCATCGGGTCCGGGCCCGGAGCCGGTGGTCATGTGGTGCTGGGCCATCGCGGCCATCTCGAGCACATGCTCGAGCCAGGGGGGACGACCGCCATGCCATTCGCCCGGCCACGTGCCGGGCATCGAGTAACTGGAACTCATCGTGCTCACTCCTTGAGTAGAGTTCTTCTTACGTGCGCTCACGATATATCGCGACTGTGTGTCGGTCAAGATCGCCCGGATTTCTCCTCCGCGGTACGCATGGGCACTCACTCGACGGGGATCAGACAGGGGAACGCTCCCGCCGGTGGAGCGTGAGGGAGGGACATGACGGGCAGGCCAGAGCATTCACAGTCCTCGGAGCTGGGTGAGGCCATCCAGCTCGACCCGGGTGACACCCTCGACGGGGACCCCACCGACGAGCCGTTGGACTCCGGGTACGTGCCGCCGGACCGCCCCTACGGGGCCGAGCACACCGGGACGACCGCCGACGAGCAGCGCGAGGGCGAGTCGCTCGACCAGCGGCTGGCCGAGGAGGAACCGGACGACGCCCCGGCCGGCGACCCGGATCGGTCCGGACGGCTCGTCGCCGACGGGCCGGACACCGGGGACGGCCGCCAGCAGGACCTCTTCGCCGGGGACGTCGGCATCGACGGCGGCGCGGCATCCGCCGAGGAAGCCGCCGTACACCGCGAGGACGGGTAACCGCGCACACCCCGCCGCTGCCCCCGCCATTCCGCGTCAACGTGACGTTGAGGCGGCTAGAGCGCCTGAACGTGACGTTCACGCGGAATGGGGGCGGCGAATGAGTGGGGATCAGGGCGTCGGGGTGTGGTTGGCGACCGGCGCCGAGATCGTGCGGGGTTCCTGCTCGCCGCGGCGGTCTTCGAGCCGGGCCAGCAGGAACGGCGCCGCGAGGGCGATCAGCCCGAAGACGAACCACTGGAAGACGTAGGCGAGGTGCTGGGGTTCGCTCGCGCCGCCGGCCGGGTTGGACAGGTCCGGGCCGGGGAGGACGGCGAGCCTGGCCGTCGGCGGCGTCTGGGAGATCAGCTCCGCGTAACCGCCGTAGGTGGGCACGCCGAGCCGGCCCGCGATCGCGGCCGTGTCGATCCGCTCGACCTGCCCGGCCGGCATTCCGCGGGTGCGGCCGGCCGGCTCGCTCGGATAGATCCGGGCGGTCACCGTGACCGGGCCGGACGGCGGCGCCGGAACGGCGGGGGTGCGGGCGGCCGCACCCGACATCGGCACCCATCCCCGGACCACCAGCAGCGTGGGCCCGGCGTCGGTGCGCAGCGGGGTCAGGACCAGGAACGCCGGCTGATCGTTGACCTCACGCTGCCGGACGAGCAACTGCCCGGCCGGCTGGTAGTGGCCCCGCGCCCGCACCTTCCGGAACTGGAGATCCTTGCCCACCGGCCGCCCCGGGGCGAGGAGGTCGGCCGCGGGGGTCACGGCGTCGGCGGCGTCCCGGTCCAGGGCGGTGTTGGCCGAGTGCTTCCACCCGTAGCGGTGGACCTGCCACACGCCCGCCGCGAAGCACCCGCCGGCCACGACGACGGCGATGATCAGCAGCACCGCGTAGCGGCGGGTGCGGAGCGTGCGCAACACGCCTTGACGGTACGGCGCCGCGCATGCCGACACCGCAGCGGTCCGGAGGCGTCGGCTCCGCACCGGTACCGTGGCAGCTTGTGAGGATCCTGGTCACCGGCGCGGCCGGGTTCATCGGCACCAACTTCGTCCGCCGCTGGCTGGCCACCCACCCCGACGACTCCGTGGTCGCGCTCGATGCGCTGACCTACGCCGGGTGCGAGGCCAATCTGGAGCCGGTGAGCGACCGGGTCCCGTTCGTGCGTGCCGACATCGGGGACCTGCCCACCGTCGAGGAGACGCTGCGCACGCACCGGATCGACGTCGTCGTCAACTTCGCCGCCGAATCCCACAACAGTCTCGCGGTCATCGATCCGGCCCGGTTCCTGCGCACCAACGTGCTCGGCACCCAGGCGATCCTGGAGGCGAGCCGGCGGGTGGGGGTGGCCCGCTTCCACCACGTGTCCACCTGCGAGGTCTTCGGAGACCTCGCGCTGGACGATCCGGGCGCCTTCACCGAGGATTCGCCGTACCGCCCGCGCACGCCGTACAACGCCTCGAAGGCCGGAGCCGACCACATCGCGCGGGCCTACCACGAGACCTACGGGCTGCCGGTCACCATCAGCATCTGCAGCAACAACTACGGCCCGTACCAGTTCCCCGAGAAGGTGCTGCCGCTCTTCATCACCCGCGCCCTCGACGATCAGCCACTGCCGATCTACGCGAGCGCCGACCACCGGCGCGAGTGGTTGCACGTCTCCGACCACTGCGCGGCCATCGAGACGGTGCTGCGACGCGGCGAGGTCGGCGGCACCTACAACATCGGCTCCGGCGAGGAGCGCACCATCACCCAACTCGCCGATACGGTCCTCTCCCTGCTCGACAAGCCGGCCGACCTGCGCCAGATCGTGCCCGACCGACCCGGCCACGACCGCCGCTACCTGCTCGACAGCAGCAAGCTGCGCGCCCTCGGGTGGGCGCCCGAGGTGTCCTTCGCGCAGGGCATCGACCAGACCGTGGAGTGGTACGTCGACCACCGCTCGTGGTGGGAGCCGCTGCGGGACCGGGCACCGGTGGCCGAGTCGGGCTGGTAGCCGTAGCGGCACCGGGTCGCGGCAGTGGTTCAGGGCCGGGGGATCAGGGCCGGTGGTTCAGGGCCGGGGGATCAGGATCAGTGGATCAGGTGCGCGACCGTGTAGATGAGCAGTCCGGCGAGACCGCCGACGACGGTGCCGTTGACGCGGATGAACTGCAGGTCGCGGCCCACCTGCAGCTCGATCCGGTGGCTCGCCTCCTCGGCGTCCCACCGGGCCACGGTGCCGGTCACGAGGTCGGCGATGTCGGCCTGGTAGGTGTGGACGACGTAGCGCACCGCCTCGTCGATCCAGCGGTCCACCTTGTCCCGCAGCGACGGGTCGTCGCGGATCGACCGCCCCAGCGAGACGATCGTCGCTTCCAGGCGGTGCCGCAGCTCGGAGTCGGGATCGGCGGACATCGCGATCAGGTTCTTCTTGGCCGTCGACCACAGCGACGCCGCCAGGGCGCGTACGGCGGTGCTGTCCAGGACCTGCCCGATCGCCTTGTCGACCCGCTTCTCCATGTCCGGGTCGGTGCGCAGCCGCTCGGCCAGGTCGCGGATCTTGACCGTCGCGTCCTTGCGCAGCGGGTGGTCCGGGTCGGTGGTGATCTCCTCGAGGAAGTGCTGCAACGCCGCGAACGCCCGGCCGAACACCACGTCGTCCAACTTCTCCGGCACCCAGGCCGGTGACTCGCGGCCGAGCCGGTCGCGCAAAACGGCGCGGTTGTCGTCGAGGAAACGGCGCAGCCCTTCCACCCCGGTGACGAGCAGGCGCTGGTCGTGCCCGCCCTCCGCCGCGATGTCGATGAGCCGGCCGAGGAACGGCGCCTTGGGGGCGGCACGGAGCCGGGCGAGCAGCACCTGCTCGAACCCGGCCTGGACGTCGTCGTCGCGCAGCACCTCGGCCGCGCCGCCCACCGTCGCGCCGACCGCGTCCCCGATCCGTCGCGCGTGCTCGGGATCCGCGAGCCAGTCGCCGAGCCGCTGCGCGGGACCGATCGAGCGCAGCTTTTCCGAGACCACGTCCGCGGACAGGAAGTTCGACTGGACGAACTCCCCGAGCCCGGCACCGAGCTGGTCCTTCTTCCGGGGCAGGATCGCGGTGTGCGGGATCGGCAGCCCGAGCGGGCGCCGGAACAACGCGGTCACCGCGAACCAGTCGGCGAGCGCACCGACCATCGAGGCCTCGGCGGTGGCCTGGACGTAGCCGACCCAGGCACCGTGCCCCGACCCGAGCAGGACGCAGAGCAGCCATACCACCGCGGCGAACAGCAGGAGTCCGGCCGCGACCGCCTTCATCCGGATCAGCGCACGGCGGCGCTCCAGATCTGCCGGACTGGTCGCGTGCGGTGACACTTCATCAGCCTAGATCGTCTTCGCCACCGCCCCGACCACGAGCGCCCCCGCCCCCCACCCTCGTGACCGTGATCGGAAACAACCGCGACACGCCGTACGAATCCGATCACGATCATGGAATCGGGGCCGGGGAGCGGGCGAGCGGCTCGGTGTCGAGGAGGGAGCGGGAGTGCGCGGGGCGCCGGGCCAGTGGCAGGCTGGCGGCATGCAGCGTGACCCGCGCGTCCTCGTCCATCGCATGCGTCCCAGCGAACCGCTCGTGCTCGAGCTCGATCTGACCGAGCCGCTGCTCGTGGAGCCGCCGCGGGACCCGCTCACCGCCGCGCGGAGCCGCCGCCGCCCCCGGCTCGGCGACGTCGTCGACGGACTGCGCCGGGCCGAAACCGATCCGGAGGTCGCCGGGGTCGTGGTCAAGCTCGGCGGGTCGCCGTTCGGGCTGGCGCTCGCCCAGGAGCTGCGCGACGCCGTGCAGCGGTTCTCCCGCACCGGCAAGCCCGCCGTCGCGTGGGCCGAGACCTTCGGCGAGTTCGGCCCCGGCAGCGTGGGTTACTACCTCGCCTCGGCATGCGACGAGGTCTGGCTGCAGGAGTCCGGGGACCTGTGCCTCACCGGGGTGGCCAGTCAGGCGACCTTCCTGCGGGACGCGCTCGACCGGGCGGGCATCGAGGTCCAGCTGGGCCAGCGCTACGAGTACAAGAACGCCGCCAACGCCTTCACCGAGCAGACGATGACGCCGGCCCACCGCGAGGCCGCCGGTCGGCTGGTCGCCTCGACGGCGGAGCAACTGGTGGACGGTGTCGCGCGAGGCCGCGGCCTCGCGCCCGAGCGGGTGCGCGAACTGGTCGACGCCAGCCCGCTGTCGGCCGCGGAGGCCAAGGACGCGGGGCTCGTCGATCACGTCGGCTACCGGGACGAGGTCTACGACGCGCTACGCCGGCAGGTCGGCGGGACGATGCGGCTGCGCTACGTGAGTCGCTACCTGCACTCCGCGAGCTTCGCGCTGAGCAACCGGGTCGCGGCGAGAGGCGGCGGCAAGGTCGCGCTCGTCTACGGCACCGGCGGCATCCGGGTCGGGCGCAGCGCGCGGAGCCCGCTGGCCGGTCCGTCGATGGGGTCGAACACCGTCAGTGCAGCGCTGCGGGCAGCCGTCGCCGACGCCGATGTCAAAGCGATCGTCTTCCGGGTGGACAGCCGGGGTGGCTCCTACGTCGCCTCGGACACGATCCGGCGCGAGGTGGTGCTGGCGCGCCGGGCCGGCAAGCCGGTCGTCGTGTCCATGGGCGAGGTGGCCGGGTCCGGCGGCTACTTCGTGTCGATGGCCGCCGACACCATCCTCGCCCAGCCGGCGACGCTGACCGGCTCGATCGGCGTCTTCGGCGGCAAGGGCGTCGTGGCGGGGCTGCTGACCCGGATCGGGGTCGGCACCGATGCCGTGGCCGAGGGCGCCAACGCACTGATGTTCTCCGCCCGGCGGGGGTACGACGAGAGCCAGCGGGCACTGCTCGAGCGATGGCTCGACCGGGTCTACGACGACTTCACCGCCAAGGTCGCGGCCGACCGGGGTCTGTCCCGGGAGCGGGTGCACGAGGTCGCCCGGGGCCGGGTGTGGACCGGCGCCGATGCGCGTGAGCACAAGCTGGTCGACGACCTCGGTGGGCTCTCCGCCGCGGTGGAGCTGGCGCGCCGCCGGGCCGGCCTCGCGCCGCGCGACGACACCGCCGACGTGCGGGTCTTCCCGCACCTCTCGCCGGTCGACCGGGTCCGCCCGGCGCAGTCCAGCGAGGATCCGTCCGCGGCCGCCGTACGACTCGAGGCGTGGGGGCCCTTCGCCGACCTCGCCGCCGGGATCGGGCTCCCGGCCGGCGGTCCACTGGTGATGCCGTCGTTCTGAGCTGCCGGGCCGACCCGCCGTCCAGGTAGGTTCGCGGGATGACTCCGCGCGTACCCGCCCCGTCCGACCAGATCGCCGACCGGTACGTCGACGCCTTCGCTGCGCTCGACCCCTGTGCCGCCACCTATCTCGGGATCCCCGGGCACGACGCCGAGATGACCGACTACAGCCCGGACGGGTTCGAAGCCCGCGCCGACCTGGCCCGGACGGTCCTGCGCGAGGTGGCCGCCGTTCCGGATCCGGCTGTTCGGGACTCGGACGAGGACGGCCGCGTCGCCCGGGCGTTGCTCGCCGAGCGGGTGGGCCGGGAGGTGGAGCTGGCCGAGGCGGGGCTGTTCACCAGTGACCTCAACGTCGTCGCGAGTCCGCTGCAGATGGTCCGGCAGGTCTTCGACGTGATGGACACCGACGGTGCCGATGCGTGGGCGGCGATCGCGACCCGGCTGGCGGCCGTTCCGTCGGCGTTGCAGGGCTACCGGGCCAGCCTCGAGTCCGCTGCCGCGGACGGGCGGGTGTCGGCCCGCCGGCAGGTGGAGCGCTGCGCGGCGTTGTGCCGCGACTGGGCCGGGGCGGGGGGGTCCGGCTTCTTCGCCGGCCTGGTGGCCCGCTCGGGCATCGACGGCCCCCTGCGCTCGGCACTGGAGGACGCCGCGCGGGAGGCGACGCGGGCGATGGAGGACTTCGGCCGGTTTCTCAGCGAGTCCCTGATCCGCCACGCCCCGGAGCGGGACGCGGTCGGCCGTGACCGCTACGCCCTGTGGTTCGGGTATTTCACCGGCGGCCGGATCGACCTCGACGAGACCTACGCGTGGGGCTGGGGGGAACTCGCCCGGATCGACGCCGAGATGGCCGAGGTCGCCGAGAAGATCGCGCCGGGCGCGGGGGTCACCGGGGCGGTGGCGGCGCTCGATGCCGACCCGGCCCGGCAGATGGCGAGCCCGGACGCCCTCCGGGACTGGATGCAGCAGCTTTCCGACCGGGTCGTGGCCGAGCTCGCCGACACACATTTCGACATCCCCGAGCCGGTACGGCGGCTGGAATGCCGGATCGCGCCCACCCACGACGGCGGCATCTACTACACCGGCCCCAACGAGGACTTCACCCGGCCGGGCCGGATGTGGTGGGCGGTGCCGGAGGGCGTCGAGTCCTTCACGACCTGGCGGGAGACGACCACGGTCTTCCACGAGGGCGTCCCCGGCCACCATCTGCAGGTGGCCCAGACGGCCTACCGCGCGGAGAAGCTCAATCGTTACCGCCGGATCCTGTGCTGGGTGCCTGCCCACGGCGAGGGGTGGGCGCTCTACGCGGAGCGGTTGATGGCCGAGCTCGGCTTCCTCGAGGATCCGGGGGACCGGTTGGGGATGCTCGACGCCCAGGCATTTCGGGCGGCTCGGGTGATCGTCGACATCGGCATGCATCTGGAGCTGCCGATCCCCGCCGGCGTCGGTTTCCACGACGGGGAGCGGTGGACGCCCGAGCTGGGGCTGGAGTTCCTCCGGGCCCACTGCAGCATGGACGACGCTTACCTGCGTGATGAGCGGGACCGCTACCTCGGCTGGCCCGGCCAGGCGCCGTGCTACAAGGTCGGCGAACGGATGTGGCTCGACGCCCGAGACGATGCCCGGCGTCGGCACGGGGACCGGTTCGATCTCCGGGCGTTTCACGCCGCCGCGCTCGATCTCGGGTCGATGGGATTGGACCTGCTCCGTACGGAGCTGGCCCGGATCTAGGGGCGTACGACGCCGGTCAGCGGGTCCAGTGCCAGCCGCGCATGGTGGTCCTCCTGTCTGGGTGGTGCCGATTTCGGGCTCTCGGGGTGGATCAGCGGGTCCAGTGCCAGCCGCGCATGGTGGTCCTCCTGTCTGGGTGGTGCCGATTTCGGGCTCTCGGGGTGGATCAGCGGGTCCAGTGCCAGCCGCGCATGGTGGTCCTCCTGTCTGGGTGGTGCCGATTTCGGATTATCGGGTAGATCAGCGGGTCCAGTGCCAGCCGCGCATGGGATTTCCTCCTCTGATGTATCAGGCACACAGCGTCATCGATCTGTCTAGCGAGTCCAGTGCCAACCGCGCATGATGGCTCCTCCTTGTTCTCTGCGATGGATCGGGATGATCGCGACATTAGGAATGTTCTTCCCATTGATGTCGTGAAGGTGGGCGAGGTGAGGCCACTTTGCTTCGGATACAGTTGAGAGCTATCGGTCAAACAACGGATTCCCCCATGGAATGCTGCGTTTGTACGGAGACATGGCCGTCCTCGGGCCGTTGTGACCTAGACTTGACAGTGCTACTACTGGCTGTAGCCACAGCGGCTCTACTACCAGTGTGATCGCTTCGAGGAGTGGGGACTACAGGTGTCGGACGGTTCAGTCCTGTCGGTGGCGCGGATCAGCGCCTTCCGGCGGACGACGGGCTGGGCCATCTGGCAGTTTCCGCGCACCTTGCGGGCATACCTCCTCGCCGTCGAGGTCGTGGCGGTCCTGGTGGTGGCCCACTATGCGATGCACACCTCGCTCGCCCTCCACGACGTCGCTTTGTACGTCACCCTGCTCGGCTGTGCCGTTCTGACCCTCGAGGCGCTGCGCCGAAGTGGCGAGCCGACCGGAATGATGAACGACATGGAAGCCGCCTGGGCGCTGCCCATGGCCTTCCTGCTTCCGCCGCTGTATGCATTGTTGGCACCAATCCCGCTGACGATTGCGCAACAATTGCTGATTCGCCGCACCGAGCCGTATCGGCGGCTGTTCAGCGCAGCCGCGATTGGGCTTTCCTACGCGTGCGCGGCGGTGCTTTTCCAGCAGATGGCGCACGGGCCGTTGTCCTGGTCGATGCTTTCCCTGCATCCGGCGGCAACGGTCGGAATCATGCTGCTCGGCGGCGCCGTCTATTCCTTCGTAAATACGCTGCTGGTCGTCGTCGCCATGCGGTTGCGGTCGCCGGAGATGACGCTGCGGGAATTCCTCTTCGACCGCGAGACCCGCAAGTTGGAGCTCGTCGAGACCACCTCCGGGGTGGTCGTCTCCATCCTGGCCGCCCTCAGCGCCGCGGTGATCCCGGTCGCGCTGCCGCCGTTCCTGCTCCTGCAGCGGAGCCTGTTGCATGAGCAGCTCCGCTCCGAGGCGCGCACCGACGCCAAGACCGGACTGCTCAACGCGGCGGCGTGGAACCGCGAGGCGGAGCGCCAGATCGCGCAGTCCACGAGGACCCAGCGGCCACTGGCGGTGCTGCTGCTCGACATCGACCACTTCAAGCTGGTCAACGACACCTACGGCCACCTCGTCGGTGACCAGATGCTCCGGGCGATCGCCTCGGCCATCCAGGAGGAGGTGCGGACCTACGACGTCGCCGGGAGGTTCGGCGGCGAGGAGTTCGTGCTCTTCCTCACCGACGCCGACAGCGTCCGCGCCCACGTCGTCGCCGAGCGGTTGCGCGATCGCATCGCCGCTCTGGTCGTGGCTCCTGCCGGTGTCGACCCGGTCCGGGTGACGGTATCGATCGGTGTGTCCATGTTCGACTCCGACGGCACCGACCTGACGGAGTTGCTCGCCAGCGCCGATGTCGCCCTGTACCGCGCGAAGGGTGCCGGCCGCGACCGCACCTGTTTCGCCGGCGAGCAGATCTGACACGGGGCCCGCACCGTCGGAGGGGTCGGTGCGTGTCCAGCATTCGGGTTCGGGTTCGGATTGCTGCACATCCGACGAGGAGGGGCCGTGCCGGACACCCATGAGGTGACCAACCAACCGCCGCCCCTTGTCGGATACGACGTCTACGGCGGCGACGACGCCCTCGTGGAATGCCTCGGCCGGCACGGCGGATCCGACGTGCGGGTCGAGGAACTCGGTCGGCTGGCCGGCACCGAGGAGGCGCAGCGCTGGGGCGTCGAGGCCAATGCCTTCCCCCCTGTCCTGCGCACCCACGACCGGTTCGGTCATCGCATCGACGAGGTCGACTTCCATCCGTCGTGGCACCGGTTGATGGAGGTCGCCGTCACCCACGGCCTGCAGGGCGCTCCGTGGGTGACCTCCGACCGCCATGCGCATGCCCGCCGTGCCGCCGGCTTCTATGTCTGGACGCAGGTCGAGGCCGGCCACGGCTGCCCGATCTCGATGACCTACGCGGCGATACCCGCGTTGCGGGCCGCACCTGCACTGGCCGCCGCCTACCAGCCCGGCCTGGCGGCGACGGACTATGACCCCGTGCTCCGCCCGCCCGGCGAGAAGGCGGGACTGCTGGCCGGCATGGCCATGACCGAGAAGCAGGGCGGGTCCGACGTACGCGCCAACACGACGGTCGCGACGGAGGTGCCGGACGGCAGCTGGCGGCTCACCGGACACAAATGGTTCTGCTCTGCGCCGATGTGCGACCTCTTCCTCGTGCTCGCCCGGACCTCGGCGGGACCGACCTGTTTCCTGGTGCCACGGGTGCTCCCCGACGGCACCCGCAACGTCTTCCGGCTGCAACGGCTGAAGGACAAGCTCGGCAACCGGTCCAACGCCTCCAGCGAGGTCGAGTTCGACGGCACCGTCGGATGGCGCGTCGGGGAGGAGGGCCGCGGCGTCCGGGCCATCATCGAGATGGTGGCGATGACCCGCCTCGACTGCGTCACCGGAGCTGCCGCGACGATGCGCCAGGCTGTCACCCAGGCGGTGCACCACGCGACGTACCGGCGGGCCTTCGGTATGGCTCTCCGCGAGCAGTCGCTGATGCGCGCGGTACTGGCCGATCTCGCCATCGAGGCGGAGGCCGCGACCGCGACCTTCATCCGGCTCGCGGCCGCGTTCGACACCAACGACCAGGCCTTCGGCCGGATCGCCACTGCGGTGGGCAAGTTCTGGGTCTGCAAGCGGGTGCCGATGGTCACGGCCGAGGCATTGGAGTGCCTGGGTGGCAACGGCTACGTCGAGGAGAGCGGGATGCCGCGGCTGTATCGCGAGGCTCCGTTGAACTCGATCTGGGAAGGCTCGGGCAACGTCATCGCGCTCGACCTGATGCGTGCGATGTCCCGCCACCCGGAGTCGGTCGAGTCGTTCCTGGCGGAGGTCGACGCGGCGGCGGGCGCCGACCGTCGGCTGGACACAGCGGTCAAGCTGCTCCGCGACGAGATCGCGACGTCGGACATGGTGGAGTCGCGGGCACGCCGGGTGGCGGAGCTGATGGGCTTGTGCCTGCAGGGATCACTGCTGGTGCGGCACGCGCCGGCCTATGTCGCCGACGCCTTCTGCGCGAGCCGGCTGAACGGCGACTGGGGTCACGTCTTCGGCACGCTGTCCTCCGCGGCGGACAGCAAGGCGATCGTCGACCGGGCCGCGATCAGCTGACCCACCGGCTCACTCACCCGGTGTGCGGCCGCCGGCCGGGCTCCTGATGCGGCACCTTCTGCACCGTGGGAACTGTCGGGGGTGGCAGCGTCGCCGCCTCCTGCTCCTCGAGCGCGAGCAACGGCGCCGGGTCGAACAGCTTCGGGAAATGCCGGTTGCCGTGCCCGAGACGCAGCGCCGACGTCATGTCGCCAACGGTCTTGCGGCGCCAAGCGCTGATGTTCGGCTCATGGACGCCGAACCGTCGTTCGAGGAACTTGAGCGTCGAGGTGTGGTCGAAGACCTCGCTGCACACCCACCCACCCCTGCTCCACGGCGAGATCACCAGGGCCGGGACCCGGAAGCCCGGCCCGACCGGACCGGCGATCCCGGACGCGGTGCTGGGCAACGGCGAGACCGTGACCCATTCTCCGGGCGTTCCTTCGGGCGCAGTCGGTGGCGGCACATGGTCGAAACGGCCGTCGTTCTCGTCGTAGTTGATGATGAACACCGTCTTGGCCCACACGTCGGGACGCGAGCCCAGTGCGTCGAGCATCGTGTACATGTATTCGGCGCCGGCCGCGGAGAAGTGGCCAGGACCCTCGGCCGACTCGGGCAGGCCGTAGACCGACGGAAGGTACTGCGCGTCCAGCCAGGTCACCGACGGCAATTCGTCCTTGCGGATGACATCGGCCACCTGCGACGGCGAGTAGGGCACCATCGCGTTGTCGTACAGGGCATCGCCCGGCTTGGCGTCCTGGAACGCCTTGAACCAGCCCAGGTCGGTGTCCGGCGGGTAGGCGGTGCAGTAGCGCCAGCTGACCCCGGCCGCCTGCAGTCGCTCGGGGTAGGTGGTCCACAGGAAACCGGTCAGCGAGTTGTCGACGACCGGTCCCCCGAGCGCGCCATCGGGGTCGACGGTGCCGCTGATCGCCATCACCCGGTTGGGGTGCGTCGGACCCATGACCGAGCAGAAGTAGTTGTCGCACACCGTGAAGGCATCGGCCAGCGCGTAGTGGAACGGCAGGTCGGCGCGCCGGTAATAGCCCATGGTGAAGGGGCCATGTGCCTGGCCGTCCGCCGCGCGGTGCGTCGGCACCCAGTTGTCCATCCGGCCGTTGTTCCACGACAAATGCTGCGACTGCCACGAGTGACTGGTGCCGTAGGCGATCGCGGCGCTGGTGGTCTTGGTGTCGTTGTGGAAGGGCAGCAGGTAGCCGTCCGGGTTCTGCGGGTCCGGCTGATGGAAGACCGAGCGTCCGTCGGGCAGGCTGACCGCGTGCGGGTCGTCGAAGCCGCGGACGCCGGGGAGAGTGCCGAAGTAGTGGTCGAACGAGCGGTTCTCCTGCATCAGGATGATGACGTGCTCGATCTGGTCCAGCGAGCGCAGCGAGTGTTCCGGCGTGGCCGCGAGCGCCTTGCGCATCGAGCCCGGCAGGACGGAGAGGCCGGCGGCTCCGGCGGCGACCGCACCAGCCGTGCCGAGGAAGCGGCGCCTCGTTAGGCCGTCCGACGGGTTGTGCCGCATGCGTGGTCCTCTCGCCGCAGGAATGATCATGGTCGGAAGGCAGCATGGCGCGGCAAGGTTTCCGGCGCAAGACCGGCGGCTGCCGGGGCTGTGAACGGAAGTCGACGACGCTGGGCCGGTCGGCCGGGTGCGCCGGGCCGCGATCAGCTGACCCCGGGGCGGGGTGTGACGATGCCGCTGTCGAAGGCGAACACGATGGCGGCGGCCCGGTCGCGGAGATCGAGCTTGGTGAAGACGTGGTTGATGTGGGTCTTCACCGTTCCCTCGCCGAGCACGATCTGCGCCGCGATCTCGGCGTTGGTCAGGCCCTGGGCGATGAGCTTGAGGACCTCGCGTTCGCGCGCGGTCAGCACGGCGAGGCGTCGGTCGTCGGGGACGGCGGTGGGGGCGTTGCGGTAGGTGGTGAGCACCCGGCCGGTGACGGCCGGGTCGAGCCACGAATCCCCTGCGGCGACGGCGCGGACGGCTCGTTGCAGGTCGTCGGCCGGCACGCCTTTGAGGAGGAAGCCGGATGCTCCCGCGCGCAGGGCCGCGGCGAGTGTCTCGTCGTCGTCGAAGGTGGTGAGAACGAGCACGGGTGGGCCGTCGGGCGTGTTGCGCAGTGCGGTGGTCGCGGCGACGCCGTCGACGCCGGGCATACGGACGTCCATCAGAACGACGTCGGGATGCAGCTCCGCGACGGCCCGGGCCACCGGCGCTCCGTCGCCGCATTCGCCGACGATGTCGAAGCCGTAACGCGGATGCAGCAGGCCACGCAGCCCCGCGCGGACGAGTTCCTGGTCGTCGACGATGAGCAGGCGGACCGGTGCGTCAGTTTCGGTCATCCGCCGCTCGGTCCGGTGCTCGGTGGTTCGTGTGCTTGGGGGTTCGTACGGGCGGGAAGCTCGGCGTGGACACGCCATCCGCTACCTCCTGGGCCTGCCTCGAGCCGGCCGCCGAGGGCCTCGGCCCGTTCGCGCATGCCGATCAGGCCGAGTCCGTGCCCGCTGCCCGGTCGTCCGGCGCTGTCGATGTCGAGGCGAACCGTCGGATCGGTCGCAGCGAGATGGACGGTGATCGGAGTCTGCGGGGCGTGCTTGACGGCGTTGGTCAGTGCCTCCTGCATGATCCGGTAGGTGGCCAGTCCGACGGTTGCGGGCAGCGTCTGCAGGTCGCCGTCGATGCTCGCCCGTACGTCGGCCCCGGCTGCGCGGAAGCCCTCGATCAGCCGTGGCACGTCGCTGCTGCCGGGCAGCGGAGAAGTCGGGTGGGCGCCACCGGCCGGGTGCAGCAGGCCGACGGCATGCCGGACCTCGTCGAGGCTGGCCCGCCCCAGCCGTTCCGCCTCGGCGAGCGCCCGGGCCGCGTCGTCGGGATCGTCACGCAGGCTCAGCCGGGCCGAGCTGACGTGCAGCAGCGAGACGGTCAGGCTGTGCGCGATCACGTCGTGCAGCTCGCGGGCGATGCGGCTGCGTTCCTGCTCCTGCGCGTGCTGGACGAGCCCGGCCTGCGCCTCGCGCAGTTCGACCGCGAGCTCGCGCTGGCGCCGTCCGAACAGGCATCCGACGACACTGAAACAGGTGCCTCCGATCCAGGCCGCCCACCCGGGGTCGTGGGAGACGAAGATCGCCTCGCCGGCGAGGAGGAGCATCGCCGCGAGCCAGTAGGTGCCGATGATCACGGCCGGCGCGGACAGCGCGCACCACCCGGCCAGCGCGACGAGTCCGAACCAGCCGATGTTGGATGCTTCCCCGTGCGCGATCAGCACGACCCCGGCCGTGGCGGCGAACGCCGCCGGCAGCAGCAGCCGCCGCGGGCCGAGCACGGCGAGCGCGCCGAAGGCGATCGCCATGGCGCCGCCGGTGACCGCCGCGGCCGGGTCGTCGGATGCGCGCCGCGCGATGCCCACTGCCACGAAGACCACGAAGACCCCGAACACCGCCTGCCCCGCCAGGCGGGGCAGGGGTGCCGGTCGGTCCTGCACGAGGTGCATGTCCCGGATGCTACGGATCATCGGGCCGGCAGTCAGAGCGCGCTGCGGCGCACCGCGACGATCGTCGCGACGAGGGCGAGGACCGCGACCTTGACGAGGTCGGCGGTCGGGGTGCCGATGCCGAGCCACGGCTCCCGGACGGCGGTCGTCACCCAGGTCAGCGGGAGATAGTCGGCCACCTGTTTGAGGACCGATCCCATGACGTTGGGGGGCGGACCACCGGCCCCGAGCAGGAACGAGGGGAAGAAGAGCATGAGCCCGACCGCCTGCGCGGCACGTGCGGAGGGGAGCAGGGTGCCGAGCAGCACGCCGATGCTGACGAACCCGACGGCGCCGAGTGTGACGCCGGCGAGCACGCGGCCGAGGTCGTGGACCGGCGGGATGCCGTAGACCGGTGCGGCGACGGCGAGCAGCGCCACGCCCGCCACGAGGATCGTGATGAGGCCGAGCACCAATTGGGCGACGGGGAACGACCAGCGGGGGAATCCGGCGGTGGCGAAGCGCCGCAGCACGCCGCGCTCGCGGTAGGAGGCGAGGTGCACCGGCAGCATGACGAGACCGGTCGCGGCGATCACCACGGTGAAGTAGGACGCGACGTACCAGTGTGACGGGTTGGTGCCGGCGAAGCCCGGGTCCGGTGTCGTGCCGAACGCGCCGCCGATGATCAGCATCGTGATGATGGGGAAGACGAGCACGAAGGTCAGGACGAGCGGGTCGCGCATCGTGAGCCGGAATTCGGCACGGAGCAGACGCATGGTGGGTGAGCTGGCGTGTGCGGGTGCGCGGCTGGCTCGGGTCGGGACGGTGGGCGCGGTCATCGGAGGGCTCCGGTCGGTGAAGGGTGCGACGACGGGGTGGGTGCGGGAGATCCGGTGGGCGCGGCGGCCTCGTCGAGCAGGTGCAGGAGCGCGGCCTCGAGGTCGGGCACGTCGACGTCCAGGTCGTCCGGAACGGGCCCGCGCCTGATCAGTTCGCCGCCGACCTGCGCGATCGCCTCGCGGGTGCCGCGGAGGTGAACCCGTCCGCGGACCAGCTCCACGCTCTGCACGCCGGGCAGCCGGCGCAGCACCTCGGGGTCCTCGCGTTCCCGTGCGCTGAACCGGACCGTGGCGTTCGGCGCGTAGCGGGCAACGAGCTCGGACGGCCGTCCCTGGTCGAGCACCCGCCCGCCCCGCATCATCACCACCCGGTCGCACAGCGCCTCGGCCTCGTCGAGTTCGTGGGTCACCAGCAGGACGGTGGTGCCCGAGCTGCGCAGCTGTTCGACCGCGGCCCACACGTCGCGGCGGGCCGCGGGGTCAAGGCCCTGGGTGAGCTCGTCGAGGATCACGAGGCGGGGCCGGTTGAGGAGCGCCAGCACCAGGAACAGCCGCTGCCGCTCTCCGCCGCTCATCGACGCGAACGCACTCTTGCGGCGCTCGGTGAGATCGAACTGGGCGAGCAGATCGTCCCCGTCTCTCGCCCGCGCCGTCGCGAAGAGCTCCATCGCCTCGCCGACCCGCAACCGGTCGGGCAGTGCCGAATCCTGCAGCTGGCTGCCGAGCATGGGGCGCAGTCGCTCGGCGTCGCGCAGTGGGTCGCAGCCGAGTACGCGCAGGACGCCCGCGTCAGGTCTGCGCAGACCCTGGATGCACTCGACGGTGGTGGTCTTGCCGGCGCCGTTGGCGCCGATGAGGCCGACGATCTCGCCGGCGTGGACATCGAGGTCGAGACCGTCGACGACGACCCTTTCCCCGTAGGTCTTGCTCAGGCCGCGGACCATGACTATGGCTTCGCCGGTGGAGTTGGTCATGGCGACGATCCTTCGGTAATCGCCGTGCCGGCGCGTCAACCCACGGATAGAACCGCATCTCTACCCGGCGCGTGAGCCCGGCCGCGATGCTGACGTAGCCTGCTCGAAGGCAGGTCGAGACGGAGACGAGTGGTCCCGCGCGCCGTGGGGACGACGAGGAGATGCGGCTGTGTTCACCACCAGACCGGAGCTCGCCGGGACCTACGGCATGGTCGCCTCGACCCACTGGTTGGCGACCGCGGCCGGAATGGCGGTGCTGGAGGACGGCGGCAACGCTTTCGACGCGGCGGTGGCGGCCGGCTTCACCCTGCACGTCGTCGAGCCGCACCTGAACGGCCCGGGTGGTGAGGTGCCGGCCATCTTCGCGACCGCGGCCGACCCCACACCGCGGGTGCTCAGCGGTCAGGGGGTTGCTCCGGCCGGCGCCACGATCGAGCACTACCGCGGCCTCGGACTCGACCTCATCCCCGGCACGGGATTCCTCGCCGCCACGGTCCCCGGCGCCGTCGGCGGCTGGCTGGCGCTGCTTCGCGACCACGGCACCAAGCGGCTGGCCGACGTACTGCGTTTCGCGATCGAGTACGCCGAGCAGGGACACCCGTTGGCGGCCCGCGTCTCCGGCACGATCGCCCAGGTCGGCGACATGTTCCAGACCCACTGGCCGACCTCGGCCGAGGCATGGATGCCCGGCGGCCACCGGCCCGAGCCCGGCGAGCGGTTCGTCAACAAGGCGCTGGCCGCCACCTACCGGCGCCTCCTCGACGAGGCGGAGGCCGCCGGCGCCGGACGCGAGGCGCAGATCGAGGCGGCCCGCCGCGCCTGGTACAGCGGCTTCGTGGCCGAGGCGATCGACGCGTTCGTCCGCACCGAGGTGATGGACAACTCCGGGAGCCGCCACGCCGGCGTACTGACCGGTCAGGACATGGCGACCTGGCGGGCGACCTACGAGTCGGCCGTCTCGGTCGACTGGCGTGGGCTGTCGGTGTGCAAGGCCGGTGCGTGGAGCCAGGCGCCGGTCCTGCTGCAGCAGCTCGCGCTCCTCGACGGCGTCGACGCGCCCTACGGGTCGGCCGACCTGGTGCACGCGGCGGTGGAGGCCGCCAAGCTCGCGTTCGCCGACCGCGAGGCGTGGTACGGCGACGTGCCGGACGTCCCGCTCCAGACACTGTTGTCGTCGGCCTATGCCGCCGAACGGCGGGCACTGATCGGCGACCACGCGTCCTACGAGCTCCGTCCCGGGTCACCGGACGGTCGTACGCCGCGGCTGCCGGCCGTCATCGGCAGCGCCGACGGCGACCGGGTCGTGGGGGACGGGCTCGGCGAGCCCACCGTCGTGCGGACCGGCGTCACCCGCGGCGACACCTGCCACGTCGACGTGGTCGACCGGGACGGCAACATCATCGCCGCGACGCCCAGCGGCGGCTGGCTGCAGAGCTCGCCCGTCGTGCCGGGGCTGGGGTTCCCGCTCGGCACCCGGGCGCAGATGTTCTGGCTCGAGGAGGGGTTGCCGAATTCCCTCGCCCCGGGCAAGCGGCCGCGTACGACGCTGTCCCCGACCCTGGTGGAGCGCGACGGCACACCGGTAATGGCCTGCGGGACTCCCGGCGGCGACCAGCAGGACCAGTGGCAGCTGGTTTTCCTGCTCGCCCACATCGCCGGAGGGCTCGACATGCAGGCCGCTATCGACGCCCCGTCCTGGCACATCACGTCGTTCCCGTCGTCGTTCTTCCCCCGCAACTCCGTCCCCGGTGAGGTCGTCGTCGAGCCCGGGCTCGGCGAGGACGTGATCGACGACCTCAGTCGGCGGGGCCACCAGGTCACGGTGTCCGGGCCGTGGACCCTGGGCCGGCTCTCGGCGGTCTCCCGTGACCCGGCGAGCGGGATCCTGCGGGCGGCCGCCAATGCGCGCGGCATGCAGGGCTATGCGGCCGGCCGGTGAGCTCTGCGGCCGGCCGGTGAGCTCTGCCGCCGGCTGCTGAGGCCGTCGCACCGGCGTACGTCGCGTGCGGTAGGAGCCCGGTCCGACCGGCCGCCGCCTGACGTAGCCGGGGAGCCTTCGCCGACCCGATGACGCACCGTCTCGGCGGGCGGATGCTGGATGCAGGGTCGCTCTCGCGGCCCGGTCCGAGGCCGTCGAGGAGTCATCATGTCGTCGGAATCCCCAGCCGCTGGGCCGCAGCGTGTTCGTGCGTCCAACGCCGAGCGCGAGCGGATCGCCCAGATCCTTTCCACCGCCACCGCGGACGGGCTGCTCACCTTGGAGGAGGCCGACGAGCGGCTGGCCGCCGCCTACGACGCCCGCTACCGGGACGAATTGGTGCCGCTGACCGCTGACCTTCCGGTCGACCCCGGCCCGACACCGGTCGCGTCCGCACCGTCACCGGCATGGCGACGGGTGGACCCGCGGCTGGCCCGGTATGCGGCTGTCGTCGCGGTGATCTCCGCCCTGCTCATCCTCGCGTCGTGGCACTCCGGCGACCACTGGCACTCCGGCGTCCACTTTCCCTGGCCGGTGTTGTTGCTCGGGTTCCTGATCTTCCGCGTGGTCACGCACGGCCGACGGAGGCAGGGACCGTGGCGTTCGGGTGCGTCGGCCGAGAGCGTTCTGGCCCAGCGGTACGCCCGCGGCGAGATCGACGAGAAGGAGTACCAGCGGGCGCTCGGCGTGCTGCGTCACCGCGGCTGACCGGCGTCCGGCCACGGCCGCCTGTCGCCCATTCGGGTTGTCTCCGGACGGTTCCGGGACGCGCTCGTTTGGTCGGCGACGCGGTCGGGTACCCCCCAGATCGGAGCGCGTCCGACGTGGATCTGGGTTCCACGGAAGATGCGATCGATGGTCCGAAAGGGCCGTCGCCAGCGCCCTGCGCCGTGGTTCATCCTCCGTTCCCGCGGCGCGGGGCGTCTGTGCGAGCGGTGCCGGTCAGCCCTTGGGGAGGACCTGCAGCTTGCGGCCGGAGCCGGCGCGGAAGGTCTCGATCGCCCGGGCGTATTCGGCGATCGGGAATTCGTCACTGACCATCTTCTTGGCGTCGATGACACCGGCTGCCATCAGGTCGACCGCGCGCCGGTAGCTGTTGTGCACCGCCATCGACCCGATGATGTCGATCTCCTCGTTGTAGACGCGGTACGGCGAGAACCGCGCGGTCGCCTCGGTCGGCGCGACCCCGAACTGCAGGAACGTCCCGCCCCGGCGTACCCGGGTCAGCCCGTCCTCGATCGCGGCGATGACGCCGGTGGCGTCGATGACGACCTCCCAGCCGGCCGGTCGGTCGAGTGCGTCGGCGGTAGTGGCCGTCGCGGTGGCCCCGAGCTGGGCGGCCAGCTCGAGCCGCCCCGGGTTCGTGTCGACGACCTCGACCGACGACGCCCCCGCGCCGCGGGCCAGTTGCAGCATGAACAGTCCCATGGTGCCCGCGCCGTAGATCAGGTACCGGGAGTCGAGCCGCCGCGGCAGCCGGTCGTAGCCGTGCACCGCGCAGGACAGCGGCTCGATCAGCGCGGCCGCGGACCAGGACATGTCGTCGGGGATCCGGTAGGCCTTGGCCGCTTGGACGGCGACGTATTCCGCGGAGCCGCCCGGCTCGGTGACACCGATCGCGACCCAGGTCGCGCAGATGTTTCCCCGTCCGTCCCGGCAGAAGTCGCACTGCCCGCAGGGCAGCGAGGGCTCGATCGCGACCCGCTCGCCGGAGCGCAGGTCGGTCACCTCATCGCCCACCGCGACGACCTCGCCGGCGAACTCGTGCCCGGGGATGATCGGGTACGGCGTGGGGGGCAGTTCGCCGTCGACGATATGCAGGTCCGTGCCGCAGATCCCGCAGGAGCGGACGGCGACGACGACCTCGTCGGCGCGGGGCGCCGGGTCGGGAACATCGGCGATGCTGATGGAGCCGGGCTTGTCGATGACGACAGCACGCACGGTCAGTCTCCTTAGTCGGTCGGGACCGATTCAACCCAACGCACTTTCGATGTCAACACCGAGGGGCGGCGACGGCCATCACCGGACGTGCACTCGGATAATCCTCGACAAGTCACGCGGCGGGCGACGTTGTTGGTGCGGGATGAAGGGTTGTGGGGGGTCGCGCGAAGGCAACCGCGTACCGCAGACGATTACGGGAATCACAGCGGTGGTCGAGTTGTCCACAGGGCCTGTCGGGTAAGGGTTTTCGTCGGTGGCGGCGGCTAGTATTCGAACATGAGTTCGATGATGGTCGGGTCGGTGGTGACCGGCCTGGACGCGGCGATCGACGTGCTCGCCGACCGGCAGCTCGGCGACGTGCCGGGCGCGGCGTTGGGTGATCAGCTGGCCGAGTTGACCCGGGTCGCGGCCCGGCTCGACGCCGAGTGGCTGCGCCGGGTCGCCGAGTTCGACCGGCGCGGGGAGTGCGGCGCCGACGGGGCGGCGTCCACCCAGGCGTGGCTGCGGTGGCGGTGCCGGCTCGCCCCGCGCGACGCCGCGGCCCGGGTGGCGGTGGCCCGGGCGCTGGACCGGTCCCTGCCCGCGGTGGCGGCCGGCCTGGCCGACGGGCAGCTCAGCTACCGGCACGCCGCGGTGGCGGCCCGGGCGGTGCGGGACCTGCCCGCCGGAAAGGTGCCGGCCGCCGAGGCGATCCTGGCCCCGGCCGCCCGGGACCTGGACGCCGGCCGGTTCGCCGTCCTCGCGAACCGGCTGACCTACCTCCTCGACCCGGACGGTGCGGCCGCCGACGCGCAGGCCCGCTACGACCGGCGCTGGCTGTCGCTGTCCACCACCTTCGCCGGCATGGTCGCCATCGACGGGATGCTCGACCCCGAAGCCGGCGCGACGGTGATCGCCGCCGTCGACGCGCTGCGGGCCGCCGACCGGCGACCCGAGGACACCCGCACCGCCGGCCAGGCCCGCGCCGACGCCCTCACCGACCTCGCCCGCCACACCCTCGACCACGGCGACCTGGGCGACCACTCCGGGGAGAAACCGCACCTCACCGTCACCGTCGACCTCACCACCCTGCAACGCCACCCCGGCGCACCCGTCGCCGACCTGGCATGGACCGGGCCTATCCCCGCCGACACCGCCCGCCGCATCGCCTGCGACGCCGGCATCAGCCGCATCCTGATGGCCGGACCCAGCGTGATCCTCGACGTCGGCCGCACCACCCGCACCATCAGCCCCGCACTACGCCGGGCCCTGGCCGCCCGCGACCACGGCTGCATCCACCCCGGCTGCGACCGACCACCACCCTGGACCGACGCCCACCACATCACCCACTGGGCCGACGGCGGACCCACCAACCTCGACAACCTCGCCCTACTCTGCCGACACCACCACCGACTCGTCCACGAAAACCACTGGACCATCACCCGCACCCCCGACGGCCGATACACCGTCCAACGCCCACCATGACCGGGTCGCTGCGGCACTTGTGATCTTGCTACAAGCCTTGTGGAATCGGACTTTCGGCGAGTTTCTTCGCCTCCGGCCACGTTGATGATCGTCACCTTCAAAGCCTGTGGACAGACGGGTATTCACCCGCTGATGCATATGGCACCATGCCCGGGTGCTTCGTCGACCCGTGCCCCTGGCGGTCGCCTGTCTAGCCCTCGTGATGGGCGCGGCGGCCGCATGCAGCCATGCCGACAAGCCCTACGCCGGGTCACTACCGAAGAAGCCCTCCGCCAGTCCGACCCCGACCAAGTCCCACACGCAGGCACCGCCCAAGCCCACCGCTAAGAGCGCGATCGCGACCGCGAACCGCGCCATCGCTGCAATGAATACGCTCTACGCCGAGCAAGATGGCCGCGCGCTTCGGACCGTAAGCAACGTGTCTTGTGGGGAGTGTGAGCGGTTCTTCCACTCGATCACTACCAAGAAGTCGCAGGGGTACCACTTCTCCGGCGGCAAGATCACCCTGCGAGGTAGGCCCACTTACAGCGGCTTCCAGAAGAGCACTAAGACCGCTGCCGTGAACACACGAGTCGCCGTCGGGCCGCTTCGGGTTACAGATCCCAGTGGAAAGCTCTATGTGAGTGCACAGGATCCGGCTGGGAGCGGACCGGGAGATCCGCGAGCGAAAATCTCGTGGTTGCTCGTATGGGATGGCTCAAAGTGGCTAGTGCAGGGGTTTGACGCGGAGAACGAAGCATCATGATCGCCCGGGCCACCGGCCGTTCAGGGCTGGTGGCGCGCGTCCTTGTTGTATGTGCCGTTGCTGTGGTTCTGAGCGTGAGCACTTCCCGTGCAAATGCTGAAATCTTTGGTACTGGTGCGGGCCACTCATACCGCATCACCGGCTCGACATACGTCGCTAGCGGCGGTGGGGCAGATGTAGCAGACGGGGACGGCTCGGCCTTCGAATTCCGCGTTTTGCGAGAGGACCAATGCGCATTTGACGATCCCACATGGGGTGGGTGTGTTCCCGGTCGGGTGGATGCGTGCAAGGTCCGGAACCGGACGCCGCAAGACGATTGGCGGTTGTCGAAGGTGTGGCGCCGTCGCGTGGGAACCGTGGCGTGGGGGACCCCGTTGACGCCGAGCGGGGAGTGCCTGAACTATGCGGTGATCGACCCGAAGCCGCAGGTGTCGCCGGCGATGGTGCGGCAGCAGGTGCAGAAGCTGCTCCCGCGAGCTGTCTGGCATCACCAACCACCGGGCGGCGACGCTCTCGTGCACATGCCGGTGATCTACTCGGTGGCCACCCCGCAGGATGAGGTGTTCCGGCCGTTCCCGTTGCTCGGGCAGATGGTGACCGCGCGGGCGCATGTCCGCACCTACCACTGGACGTTCGGCGACGGGTCGAGTGCGGACTACACCTGGCCGGGCCGGGACTACACGGCCGGGGAGCCGTGCAGCAGGGACGACTGCGCCGGTTACGTGCAGCACCCGTACGAGCGGACCGGAACGGTGGCGGTGTCGCCTCGGCTGGTGTGGGCGGTGCAGTTCCGGGTCGCCGGTGGCGGCTGGCAGGACATCCCGGGCGACATGTTCACCGACGGCCCCGCGCAGCAGATCCGGCTCGTGGCTGCGCACACCGTCCTCGTCCCCGGACGCCGGGGCTGATTCAGCGGGCGAGACCGAGTTGGCTCAGGCCGAGGTAACCGACCCGGAAACCCGCCTCGCAGTAGGCGAGGTAGAACTCCCACATCCGGACGAAGGTCTCATCGAACCCGAGCGCGAGTACGTCGGACCGCCGGGCCAGGAACCGTTCCCGCCACTGCCGCAGCGTCTCGGCGTAGTCCCGGCCGAGCTCGCGCCGTTCGACGAGGCGGAGCGCGGTGTGGTCGGCGAGGTTGTCCTCGATCGCCGTGATCGAGGGCAGCAGGCCGCCGGGGAAAATGTACTTGTGCATCCAGGTGTAGGAATGGCGTGACACCATCAGCCGGTCGTGCGGCATCGTGATCGACTGCAGGGCCACCCGCCCGTCCGGCTTGACCAGCCGATCGAGCGCGCTGAAGTACGTCGCCCAGTAGCGTTCGCCGACCGCCTCGATCATCTCGACGCTGACGACCGCGTCGTACCGGCCCTGCGCTTCGCGGTAGTCGCGTAGCAGTACCTGCACCCGGTCGGCGACGCCGGCCGCCCGGATCCGCTCTTCGGCCAGGGCTTTCTGCTCGGCCGAGATCGTCAGCGAGGTCACCCGCGCCCCGCGCACCGTCGCCGCGCGGATCGCCAGCGCGCCCCAACCGGTGCCGATCTCGAGCACATGGCTGTCGGCGCGGACGTGCGCCATGTCGAGGATCCCGTCGACCTTGCGCATCTGCGCCTCGGCCAGGCTGTCGCCGGGTTCGAACCACGCCCCGGAGTAGGTCATCGTCTCGTCGAGGAAGAGCGCGAACAGCTCGTTGGACAGGTCGTAGTGGCGCTGGATGTTCGCCCGGGCGCCTTCGATCGTGTTGTCCTCGTCGTCCGGCTGCCGCGCGTCGTACCACCGGCGGAGGAACTGCAGCTGCGGCGGAATGAGCGTCGTCACATGGGACGCGAACGCCGTGAGCACGCCGGGCAGGTCATCGGCGTCCCAGTCCCCGGTCATGTACGACTCGCCGAAGCCGATCTTCCCGTCGGCCCCGAGCCGGCGGAAGAACGCGTCCGGGTCGACGATCCGCATCGTCGGCGCGGCGGGGTCGGCGCAGCCGACCGCTCGGCCGTCCGGGAGTGTGGCGCGCACACCCACCCGGCCGGTCGCCCGCGCGAACACCACCCCGGCGATCCGCGCCCGGATCCGCGCGGCCGGCGGGGTCGCCAGCCCCGGCCACCGGTCGGCGGACGGGGCCGAGACCTCGCGTGGCGCGACAGGACCGCTGCGGGCCGTATCCGAACTCACTACACACCCTCCTGAGGGATGCGCGGTCGGCGCCGCACCACCGGCACCTTCCGCAAAAACAGCTTTACTCCTTGATACCGGATCAACGCACTCACGCGGTACGTCCCCAGCGGATGACGGAGGATCGACCGGACGACGGTGCCCGTCGTGGCCGGCCGCCGCCGCCCGGTCAGGGTCGCCGTGAACCGGGTGACGCCGCCCTGGCGCAGCGTCATGGTCACGTGCAGGGTGTCCCCGGGCGGCGCGACCCGGATCAGGTAGTGCCCACCCATCTCGAGGAACGGCGAGACGTAGAACTCCTTGTCCGTGCTGGCCCGACCGGCCTCGTCCGGCCGGAGCAGGTAGCAGTGCCGCTCCCCGTAGGTGTTGTGCACCTCCGCGACGACGCAGACCTGCGCGCCGCGGGCGTCATGGCACCAGTAGACCGTGACGGGATTGAACACGTAGCCGAGCGAGCGGGCATTCGTCAGCATCACCACCCGGCCGTCGACGCCCGCCACTCCCTGGGCGGTCAGCCAGCGGTCGAGGTTGGACCGGATGGACCGGCCCGGGTCGCCGAGATGGTCGCGGGACTCGAACCGGGCGAACGTCCGCAGCCACCACGGAAGCCGGGGCAGGTCATCGAGGTCGACCAGCCACATGGTGTGGTCGTAGCTGAAATCGTGGGCCGTCGGCTGCCGGCGACCATGGGTCACCCGGGATCGGTAGACCGCCGGTGCCGGGAGCCGATCCGACGAGAGCGTCACCATTCGACGCCGAAGGACTGTGCGGCGCGGACCCCGGCGAGGCAGCCGTCCTCGTGGAAACCCCACCCGTGGTAGGCACCGGCATACGCCGTGCGGCCGAGATTGAGCGACGGCAGCCGACGCTGCGCCGCGAGCGACTCACTGGTGTAGATCGGGTGCTCGTAGACCATCCGGTCGAGCACCGACCCGGGCCGCACCAGCCCCGCCTCGTTGAGTGTCACCAGGTAGTCGGTCGGCTCGTCGATCTGGTGCAGGCGGTTCATGTGGTAGCTGACGTGGACCTTGTCGTCCCTCGGCGCGCAGGTGTCGAGGAGATAGTTCCACGACGCCCGGGCACCGCTACTGCGCGGCAGCACGGACGAGTCGGTGTGGAAGGCGGTCTCGTTGCGGGAGTAGCGGATCGCTCCGAGTACGGCGCTCTCGTCGTCGGTGGGGTTCTCGAGCATCGACAGGGCATGGTCCGCGTGGGTCGCGACCACGACGTGGCCGAAATTGCGTACCTGGTCCATGTCGTCCCGGATCTCGACCCCGTCGGCGTACCGGCGGATCGAGCGGACCGACGTCGACATCTCGACCGCGGACAGACCCTTGACGGCACGGTCGACATAGGTGCGCGAACCACCCACGACCGTCTTCCACACCGGTGCACCGGAGACGGTCAGCATCCCGTGGTGGGCGAAGAACTCGAACAGGTACCGGGCCGGATACCTGCGGGCCTGCCCCAGCCCGGCCGACCAGACCGCGGACACGAACGGCATCATGAAGTGCTGGGCGAAGAAGGTCGAATAGCCACCCTGGACGAGGAATCCGCCCAGGCTGAGCCCGTCGCACTCGTCGGAGTCGAGCACCCGGCGCGCCTGACGGTGGAACTTCCGCACCTCGGCCAGCAGTCGGAGGTACTCCGGCCGCAGCAGGGCGCCGGGCTGGGCCGCGAACCCGCGCAGCCCCCGCGCGCCCGCGTACTCCAGCCCACAGCCGTCGCAACGCACGCTCATGCTCATGTCACTGTCCTGAGTGGACACCCCGAGTTCCCGGAAGAGCCGGAGCAGGTGGGGATAGGTCCGCTCGTTGTGCACGATGAACCCGGTGTCGATCGGGATGAGACGGCCGTCCGCCGTCGGCACGTCGTGGGTGTGGGCATGCCCGCCGAGCCGCGGCTCGGACTCGAAGAGCGTGACGTCATAGGACCGCTGCAGGACGTACGCCGCGGTGAGGCCCGAGACGCCGCTGCCGACGACGGCCAGCCGCGGCCGCCCGATCGCCGGGCGGTCCGTTTGGGTGCCGGATGGCGCAGGGCGCATGACGTTCCCTCTCATCGCGTACGGGACAGCGGGACCCGGAGCCCCTCGGGCGTCGGGTCCTGTAAAGCATTCGCAATCTCGGGGTCGAGTGGTTTCATCCCGAGCGTTCCCAGTACGAATCGGCGCGTCAGGTCGTGCCAGTCCCGGGCCCGGCCGAGCATGGCGTGCCCGTCCCCGCGTACGTCGAACCGGCAGACCCGATTCGTCACCTTGCGGGCACGCAGGGCGTAGGCGTACGAGAGCCGCGGATCGGTCATCCGCTCATGATCACCATGCGCGATCAGGACGGTGCGGCCGGCGAGCTGGTCGACCGGCTCGTCCTCGGGCAGCCACGGAGCCAGCGCGGCCATGCTGACCACCCGGGGATGACCGGCGACGCGCAGCGCGGCCCGGCCCCCCATCGAATGACCCACCAGGGCCGCCGGGACCTCGCCGTACCGGCCGGCGATCTGGTCGAGGGCCCAGCGGGCGTCGGCCACCGGGTGCGCCGCGTCGCCGTTCCACCCCCGGTAGCGGTAGCCGAGTGTCCAGACCGCCAGACCGTCGCCCCGGCCGGCCGAGACCAGCGTCCGGACGAAGGGCCGCATCCGCAGCGCGGCCAGCTGCCACGGCTCGGCCGCCCGCACGCTGCGCTCGCGCCCGCCGTGCAAAACGATCGCCACCCCTCGAACCGGGCCGTCCGGAAGGTGGACGCGGATCGACGCGGCCCGCTCGGGTGGGTGCACACGGGCAAAGCTATCCCGCCGACCTCGTGCCCGCCGGTGTTGGTTCGGGCTACGGCCCGGCGTACCACCGGTGGGCGAGGTTGCCGGCGACGTCCCGGAAGAAGACGTCGGTGCGTCCCGGCACCGACGTCACCGCCGGATCGGACGTGGGGCCACCGTCCAGCGACCGCCAGGACCCCCACCGGCCGTTCCAGCTGAGCTGCAGCAACTGCCGGGAGGCCCCGCGTGCGTAGACGTCGAGCGAAGCCGGGCTCGCCGAGGCGATCCCGGGTCCGCCGGTGAGCGCCGCGCGGATGTGCTCCCAGTTCGACCACCTACCCCGCAGCCAGGACCGGTGCACGAGGATGCCCCCGCCGCCCTGCGCCACGACGTCGAGCCGCCCCGGACTCCGCGAGACGCCGGCCGGGTCGGACCGCAGTATCCCGCCATGGGCGTGGAACCCGGTCCACCGGTTGTCATGGAAGGAGTCGGTGTAGAGCTGCGAGTCGCTGCCGCGGACGAAGACGTCGAGCCGACGGACTCCCTGGCTCGCGGCTCCCGGCCCGCCGATGATGCGGCCCCCGAGGTGCTGCCAGCCGAACCAGTGGCCGTTCACCGACCAGGCGTGCACCAGGTCGCCGCTCCCGCCGCGGGCGAAGACGTCGAGCCGGCCGGGCGCCCACGAGACGATGGCCGGGTCGGACGTGATCGTTCCGGGAAGTGGATGGAAGCCGGACCACGTCGTGCCGTCGAACGACTTGACGTAGAGATGATCGCCCGGGCCGCGGACCGCGGTGTCGAGTCGCCTCGGGGCCTGCGACGTCACATCGGGTCCGCCGCGGAGGGCGCCGCCGAGGTTGCTCACACCGCTGGAGCCGGTGATGGCGCCCAACTTGCCCGGGGCGCCGACCGGGCCCGTCAGGTAGTCGCTGTCGATGTCGATACTGACCCCGCCGTACGTCGCCCAGTGGCCGCCGGCGTACTGGTGCAGGCGACGCCCCGCCCAGTGCGAATCGGGCACGACCGGGTCTCCGGTCGTCGAGGCCTCGCCGTTCCACCGCGCGATCCAGAGCGCATCCGGGCCGGCGAACCTCGTCGACCCGTAGTTGTCGTTGATGTCGGTGACGGCACTGCCGTAGAAGCCCGATACATAGCCGTTGCGGTGCAACTCGGTCGTCCACGCGCTGACGTAGTTCAGGACGGCGAGCGAGCATGCGCTGTCACCCTCGTAGTGCTCGATGTCGAGGTAGACCGGGTTTCCCGTCCCCATACCGAGCGCCTGCATGTCGAGGACGGCACCGAGGGCGTTGGTCTTTCCCTGGGCCGCCGCCGTCGCCGGGTCCGCGGACATCGTCGCGGTGCCACGGGCGAAGGTGCAGGGCGCCTGAAGCCCGACGTAGGACGGCATGAACGTATAGCCGTAGCCGTGCACGATCCTGACCCAGTCGGCGGTCAGGTTGCCGTAGTCGCAGGCCCGGTTGATCCCGCCGATGTAGATGCCGACCGAGCGGTAACGCGACCCGGCCCAGGCCCTCATCGACGCCGTGTCGGGGGCGGCGCAGGTGTCGAATCCGGATCCGGCCGTCGTGAGCATCGAGGGAGTGACGCCGGTCCGTGGCACGAGCGACGTCCGGCGGTTCGGTACGGCGGGCCCGAGCGCCTTCGGGATCGGTTCGGCCAGCGGTAGGGCGGCGTCCGGCCGCGAGCCGCTGGCGAGGAGCGCGCGGGCCGCCTGGGAATGGCTGCCGTAGGTCGCGGTGACGAGCACACGCCGACCGGGCGAGAGGACCTGGATGTCGCTCGCGTCCCGCGACACGTGCTGCCGCGCGGTCGCGTCGTACGGTTCGAGGAGAAGGGTCTCCGTCCGCCCGACCAGGTGGGAGGGGCAGCGCTGGTCCGTCCCGGGATGGCCCAGGTAGACGGCGTGCACGTCGACCCGGACGCAGGTCGTCGGCCACCGGGCCAAGTTGTAGACCGGCCAGGACGGGGGCACCCGGACGTGGTAGCCCAGGTAGCTGATGGTCTTCATCGGCGCCCCGGTCGGCGGCGCCGTCGGCGAGGTGGCATTGGCAGCGGTCGCCGCGGCCGCGACGATGACGGCAGCGATGACGATGAGGGGAATGGCGCGGCGCACGGCGACTCGCATCGGTGCCCTCCCGGACCCGGCAGGAGCAGAGGTTCGCCCGGGCAGACTTAGGCGAAGTTCCCCACAGCGACCATATCATCACTCCCCGTAATCAAGTGGACTTCGCGGAGGTGGCCCGGGTGAGCCGAGGCACGCTGCGGCCCGCGAGCCCGCGACCTAACCTGGTCCGCATGGGTTTCTTCCATCGCACGCAGGACATCCCGAGCCCCGACGCGGCGCTGCCGGGCCGGCCCGAGCCGATCGTCGTGCCGGCCGAGCACGCGGTCTCGGGGCATCGGATCGTCCCGCCGTTCCCGGACGGCATGCAGACGGCCCAGTTCGCGCTCGGCTGTTTCTGGGGCGCCGAAAAACTGTTCTGGCAGACCCCGGGCGTCTACAGCACGGCGGCGGGGTACGCCGGTGGCCACACCCCCAACCCCACCTACGAAGAGGTGTGCAGCGGTCGCACCGGCCACGCCGAGGCCGTCCTGGTCGTGTTCGACCCCGATGCGGTGTCCTACGACTCGCTGCTCGCCGTCTTCTGGGAGAACCACGACCCCACCCAGGGCTTCCGCCAGGGCAACGACGTCGGCACCCAGTACCGCTCGGCGATCTACTACTCCGACGAGGAGCAGCACCGCGCCGCGGAGCGGTCCCGGGACACCTTCGGTAAGCGCCTTGCCGATGCGGGCTATGACGCGATCACGACCGAGATCGCCCCGGCCGGGCCGTTCTACTACGCCGAGGACTACCACCAGCAGTACCTCTACAAGGTGCCCAACGGCTACTGCCCGGTGCACTCCACCGGGGTGTCCTGTCCCATCCCGGGGACCGCCGCGGGCTGAGCGATCCCGCTCGGCTCTGTCCCCTCGAATTTGTCGGTGGCTGCCGCCACGGTTCTTGTCGGTGGCTGCCGCCATGATGGCCCGGTGGCTATCGCATGGACGACGGTTCCCGCTCCCGCGCCGATCGGCCGGCTGACCGTCGGGGTGACCGGGGTCGGTGCCGCCTACGTCGCCTTCGGTGACGGCCTGCGGTCGCTGCGGGCGGCTGCCCGGCGGGTCGGCGCCGACCTCGTCGAGGATCGCGGTCGGCCCCGGTCGTTCGTCGCCGAGATCGCGGACTACCTCTCCGGCCGGCGCACCGCCTTCACCGTGCCGGTCGACTGGTCCCTGACCTCCGGGGTGCAGCGCACGGTCCTGACCACCCTGTACGAGTCGGTCGGATACGGCGCGACGATCACCTACGGTGAGCTGGCCGCCCGCAGCGGTGCCTACGGCGCCGAACTCCGGGCGACGGGTGCCCGCGGGGTCGGCTCGATCATGGGGTCCAATCCGGTCCCGGTGGTCGTGCCGTGCCATCGCGTTCTCGCCGCCGACGGCCTGGGCGGCTTCGGCGGGGGGCTGGAGGTGAAGCGGTGGTTGCTCGAGCTCGAGGGCGCCTTGCCCGCCACCTTGGCGTTTGATCCGACCTGAGCACTCTTGTGCGGTTATGGCATATTCTCTGATCGCTCCTTTTTCGGTGGGTGTTTATTCCCCCGCCGATTTGGGCAGAACGGAGAAGGCGCTGCAGGACGGACAGATCACGCACGGACGGTGGGGCCGGTTGGCTCGTCGACGACGACGGAGCCACAACAAGGGGGGCCGGCATGAGCATGGTTGGGCAGCCTGACGCACGGCTGCATGCGGACACGGGCTTCGCGCACGAGGCATTCTTCTATGCCGGAGCCGATCAGTTCCGCGACGCGGCGATCTCCTTCATCCGCACCGGGTTGACCGCGGACGAAGACGTCCTGGTGATGGTTCCGGGCGCCAAGGTCGATCTGGTCCGCTCGGCCCTCGGTCGCGACGGCTTCCGGGTCACCTTCGCCGACATGACCGAGGTGGGACGCAACCCGGCTCGCATCATTCCTGCCTGGCGCGCGTTCGTCGGCCGATGCGCGGCTGATGGGCGGCGGGCGCGGGCCGTCGGTGAGCCGATCTGGCCCGGTCGCACGCCGGCCGAGTTCGCCGAGTGCCAACGCCACGAAGCACTGCTCAACCTCGCTTTCGCCCACGACCGGGCGATGACGCTGATGTGTCCCTACGACGTGGACGCCCTCGACCCGGCGGTCATCGCCGAGGCCCGCGCCAGCCACCCGGTGGTCACCGAGCGGGGCCGGCAGACGGCCAGCACGGCCTACGCGGGCCTCGACGGCTGGCGGGCCGTCGCCTCGGATCCGTTGCCCGAGCCGCCCGTGGTGCCCGAGGAGTTCGGCTTCGACCTCGACGGGCTCCGGTCACTCCGATCGATCGCGGCGGAGCGAGCTGCCGGGTTCGGGCTCTCGGACACCCGCGCGGGCGAGTTCGTCCTGGCCGTCGACGAGTTGGCGACCAACAGCGTCCGGCACGGCGGCGGCTCCGGGACGATGCGCATCTGGCCGGACGGCTGGTCCCTCGTCTGTGAGATCCGCGACGCCGGATGGATCGACGAGCCCCTCGTCGGGCGGGTTCGCCCGACGCTCGACCACGAGAGCGGCCGCGGCCTGTGGCTGGTCAACCAACTCTGCGATCTCGTCGAGACCCGGTCCTCGGCCACCGGAAACGTGATCCGGCTGCGGGTCGCGCGACGCTGACCGGATCGTCGCGGCGGCACCCGGGCCGCACCCCAGGGGAGACCCTCGGTGTGATCCCCGTGGTGTGACTCCTGACCCATGTTCCGTCGGGTTTCCGGCTCGACCGGCCACGAATGGGCTGCCAGCCGGTAACCTCGGTGTCGGTTGGATACGCAGCCGCCACAACGATGCGACGGCCTTCGGGGGAAATCACGGCATGCAGTGTGAAGCGACGTCTGCGCGAGAGTCGGACGACGGCTCGCTCGTCGACCTGCAGATCCGCAACGACCCCGGGCGGAGCCACATATCCGTCAACGGTGAGCTCGACCTCTCCAGTGCGCGACTGCTCGACGAAACGGTCGAATGGCTCCGCCGCGACGGTCACCGGCACATCACGCTCGACCTCGGCGCGCTCACCTTCCTCGACTGCGCGGTGCTGAGCGTCCTGGTGCGGGCCCATCGGGCCCTCCGGTCCGCGGGGGGCCAGCTGACCCTGATCCGTCCCACGGCGGCCGCCCGACGGCTGTTCCGCCTCACCGGACTGGACGGCGAACTGGACATCCGGTCCTCGTCGGCGCGCCGGGCCGCCGCCGTCGCCGGCTAGGCACGGGGCGGCGCCTGTTCGGCCGATCCGCCCGTCCCCCGACCCGCGATTCCGTTGCCGCGGTGAGCTCCGATCACCCCGATCAGGCGTAGATTGTTGAGCCGTCCGGGCGACACCACAGCGACCCATCCAGGGGATCTCCGGGGGTCCGGCGAGAGGGAGGAAGCGTGCCGCACCGCCGGGGTTCCGGCCTCGCTCCCGTTGCTGGCCGCCCCGGGAGCACTCGTGGTGTCCGTCCCCTCCGGCGTCGGGCCTATCCTGAGGCGTCGGCGTACCCACCCGAGATCCCGGTGCCCACCGACTACTACTACGCGAAGACCATCGACTCGAGCCTGCCGGCCGACCACACCGACGTCGTCGGCCGTGACAGGTACCTGCAGATCCAGCCCGGCCACCGCATCGGCGTCGTCAAGGCGGACGACGTCGACGTGCTACCGGCCGGCTGATCCCGGCTCCCCCCGCGCGAAGAGAGGAACCTGCGTGAGCACGGACAACGTTCCGACGCCCGCCCGGCCGGCCGCGGCCAGCGGCACCTTCGACATCGGCGGCGATCTGCCGGTCACCCGGCTCGGATACGGCTCGATGCGGTTGACCGGACCAGGGATCTGGGGTGCTCCGGATGACCCGGACGCGGCCCGGGCCGTGCTGCGCCGGGCCGTCGAGTGCGGCGTCGACTTCATCGACACCGCCGACTCCTACGGGCCGGCCGTCGCCGAGGACCTGATCCGGGAGGCGCTGCACCCCTATGACGGGGTGACCATCGCCACCAAGGGCGGCCTGGTGCGGACCGGGCCCGAGGAGTGGCATCCGCTGGGCCGGCCGGAATACCTGCGCCAGTGCGTGGAGATGAGCCTGCGCCGGCTCGGGGTGGAGCGGATCGACCTCTACCAGCTGCACCGCATCGACCAGACCGTGCCCCTGGCCGACCAGCTCGGCGTGCTCAAGGAGATGCAGGGCGAGGGCAAGATCGGCCGCATCGGCCTCTCGGAGGTGACCGTCGCCCAGATCGAGCAGGCCCGCAACCTCGTCGACGTGGTCAGCGTGCAGAACCGCTACAACCTCGCCCACCGGACGCACGACCCGGTGGTCGACTACTGCGCCGACGAGAAGATCGCGTTCATCCCGTGGTTCCCGCTCGAGGTGGGGTCGCTCGCCGCGCCGGACGGCCCGCTGGCGGACGTCGCGCGGCAGTACGGCGCGACACCCGGCCAGCTCGCGCTCGCGTGGCTGCTCGCCCGGTCGCCGACGATGCTCCCGATCCCCGGTACCGCCTCGATCGAGCACCTCGAGGAGAACGTCGCCGCGGCCGAAATCGAGCTGTCCACGGCCGCGCTGGCCACGCTGGCCGACCTGTAGCGGCCGCCCACCCCGGACCCGGGCGTGGGTGGAGGACGCGGCGGATTTTCGCGACGGCGGAACGGCGTGGGGAATGCCACACTGGTCGGGTGCCCGAGCTCCCCGAGGTCGAAGCGCTGGCCGGCTTCCTGCGTGAGCGCGCGGTCGGCCGGGTCGTCGCCCGCGCCGATCTGGTCGCGGTCAGCGCCCTCAAGACGTTCGACCCGCCGCTGTCCGCGCTCCCCGGTCTCGAGGTGACCGGCGCCGGCCGGCACGGGAAGTTCCTCGACCTGGACGTGAGCGGCGTACACCTGGTCGTGCATCTCGCCCGGGGCGGCTGGCTGCACTGGCGGGAGAAGCTGCCCCCGGCCCCGCCCCGCCCGGGGAGGGGCCCGTTGGCGGTGCGGATCCGGCTGGACGACGACTCGGGCTTCGACCTGACCGAGCAGGGGACGAAGAAGGGCCTGGCCGCCTACGTCGTGCGCAACCCGGCGGAGGTGCCCGGCGTCGCCCGGCTCGGCATCGACGCGCTGGAGCTGACCACGGAACGGTTGACCGCGCTGCTCACCGGCCAGCGGGGTCAGCTCAAGGGCGTGCTCACCGACCAGTCGTTGATCGCGGGCATCGGCAACGCCTACTCCGACGAGATCCTGCACACCGCCCGGCTGTCGCCGTTCAAGCCGGCCGGGAAGCTCAGCGAGCACGAAACGGTCGTGCTGGCCGACGCGATCTCGAGCACGCTGCGGGACGCCGTCGCGCGGTCGGCCGGACAGGGCGCGGCGACCTTGAAGGCCGAGAAGCGTTCGGGGCTCGCGGTCCACGCCCGCACCGGCCTGCCCTGCCCGGTGTGCGGCGACACCGTCCGCGAGGTGTCCTACGCCGACAAGTCGATGCAGTACTGCCCGACCTGCCAGACCGGCGGCCAACTGCTCGCCGACCGGCGACTGTCCCGCCTGCTGAAGTAGGGCTCAGCCGCCGGCCGGTCCGAGCGTGGCGGCCTTGCCGAGCAGGTAACGCTTCTCGGGCCCGCTCGTCGTGGCCTGCGCGGCGGCGAGGTAGGAGGTCCGCGCGGCGTCCCGTTCGCCGGCCAGGTCGAGCAGGTGCGCGCGGACGGCGTGCAGGCGGTGGTGCCGCGCCATCCTCGGGTCGGTGTCGAGCGGCTCCAAGGCGGCCAGTCCGGCGCGGGGGCCGTGCACCTCGGCGACGGCGATCGCGCAGTTCAGGGTGACCATCGGGTTGGGCGAGACCCGGTCGAGCAGGCGGTAGAGGGCGAGGATCTGCACCCAGTCGGTGTCCTGCGCCCGCGGCGACTCGTCGTGGATCGCGGCGATCGCGGCCTGCAGTTGGTAGGGGCCGAGGGCCGTCGCGGCCAGGGCACCGGTGATCAGGCCGACGCCCTCGGCGATGAGATCCGCGTCCCACCGGCCGCGGTCCTGCTCGGCGAGCGGGACCAGCGCGCCGTCCGGGCGGGTCCGCGCGGGGCGGCGGGCCTCGGTGAGCAGCATCAGCGCGAGCAGGCCGGTCACCTCACCGTCGTCCGGGAGGAGCGTGTGCAGGCCCCGGACCAGGCGGACGGCCTCGACGGTGAGCTCGGGACGGTTCAGGTCGTCGCCGGACGACGTGGTGTAGCCCTCGTTGAAGATCAGGTACAGCACGTGCAGGACGGCGGCCAGCCGGGCGGCCCGCTCGGCCGGAGGCGGGGGCCGGAACCGGCTGCCGTCCTCCCGGATCTTCTGCTTGGCGCGGCTGATCCGCTGGGCGATGGTCGCCTCCGGGACGAAGAACGCGTGCGCGATCTCCGCCGTCGTGAGGCCACCGACGCTGCGCAACGTGAGGGCGATCTGTGATGCCGGCGTCAGCGCCGGATGACAGCACAGGAAGAGCAGCGTCAGGCTGTCGTCCTGCTCGCCGACCAGTTCCTCGCCCGGTGCGGGCGTGGCGACGTCGGCGGGACGCAGCCGGCCGACCAGCGCCATCTCGCGGGTCCACCGTGCCTGGTCGCTGCGGAGCTCGTCGGTCAGCCGGCGCGCGGCGACCGTGATCAACCACCCGCGCGGGTTGCGCGGCAGCCCCTCGGTCGGCCACTGGGTGGCCGCGGCGAGCAGTGCCTCCTGGGTGGCGTCCTCGCAGGCGTCGAAGTGCCCGTACCGGCGGACCAGCGCGCCGAGGACCTGCGGCGCCAGCGGGCGCAGCAGGTCCTCGATGCCGTGGTCGACGCTCACATCTCGGCTCCGGCCCCGTGCAGGACCGGCCACACCTCCACGCCCGGGAACGCCGCGAACGGCATGCGGGCACCGATCTCGAGCGCCCGTTCCTCGTTCTCACAGTCGAGGAGGTAGAAGCTCGCGATGTGCTCCTTGGCCTCGACGAAGGGCCCGTCGGTCACCGCGGGCGCGCCTTCGCGCACCCGGACGACCTTGGCGTTGGCGGCGTCGGCGAGCCCGTACGCGCCGAGCAGCTCGCCCGTCGCGAAGAACTCCTTGTTGAACGCATCCTGTTCGGCGATCAGTTTCTCCAACTCGGGGCCGAAGTTCGCCCACGTCTGCTGGTTGCCGTAGATCGATAGCAGGTACTTCATGTCCCTCTCCTCACGGTCGGTGCCCCGGTGCCGGGGCCCGTTACCAGCTGTCGGAACCGGCCACCCCCGCTCTACATCATCGGGCCGGATTCTTTTCCGATTCTCGGACCTGAGCAGGCATCCGGACATCGTTCGCGTTGCGGTATACAGAACCCCATCGCAGGTGCCCGACCGTCGACACGGCAGGAGCGTACGAAGCTCGTGACATCGACAGCGGATAGTCCGATCAGGCTGGGAGTCGTGGGATGCGCGCGCATCCTCCCCGCGCACCTGCGCGGGATCGCCAACCTGCAGGCCGTCGGGATCGATCCCGTCCGGATCACGGCGTTGTGCGCCCGGCGGATCGACGATGCCGTCATGTTCCGCCTGCGGGGTGCGGGCCCCCCGCCGCGCCCGCCGGCATCGGGCAACGAGCTCGATCCGCTGGGCGCACCGCACCGTTACGTGAGCGACCTGCACCCGGATGTGCTCCCGGAGGTCTTCGACGACTGGCGCGCGATGCTCGACGCCGACGTCGTCGACGCCGTTCTGGTGCTGGCGCCGGTCGGCCTGCACCACGAGATCGCCCTCGCCGCGCTCGCCGCCGGCAAGCACGTGCTCCTCGAGAAGCCGCTGGCCATCTCGGTGCGGGCCGGACGCGCCATCGCCGCCGAGGCGACGCGCCGTGGGCTGGTCGCCGGCGTCGCGGAGAACGTCCGCTACACGAGCAGATCCCGCGCCCTGCGCTGGGTCCTCGACGAGGGCCTGGTCGGCACGCCCCAGCTGTGGCTGTCGGGAAACGTCGGCGGGGAGTGGGCGCCGGACCGGATCGTCGCGCACACCGCATGGCGGCACCGCAAGCTCGACGGCGGCGGCGGCCCCGCCATCGACCACGGCGTGCACCTCATGCACCAGATCCGCTATCTGATGGGGCCGATCGAGGAGGTCAGCGCCCTCACCAAGACGCTGGAGCCGGTCCGGCGGGATCGGGACACCGGCGCCTCGGTCGGGAACGAGCTGGAGGACCTCTATCTGGCGCAGTTCCGCTTCACCAGCGGAGCCGTCGGCAGCGCCTTCTCGAGCTGGGGCGGGCACGGGGCGCGGTCCGGCCTCGACGCCAGCCCGGTCATCTACGGCGACGCCGGGTGCATCCGGGGCGCGGAGGTGTTCGGCGACAGCGCACCCCTCGGCGCCGCGGAGGACCTGCTGTCGGCCAAGGCGCCCGACCCGCTGCGCGAACAGTTCTTCCCCCAGGGCCTCACCGACGCGTTCGGGCTCGAGCTGCTCGACTTCACCCGCGCGATCCGGGCCGGTACGCAGATGGAGGCCAGCGCCGACGAAGGCGTCGCAGACCTCGCCATGTCCTACGCCATCCTCGAATCGGCGTTCTCCGGAAGCGCGGTACGGGTCGACGACGTGCTGTCCGGAGCCGTCGCCGGCTACCAGGCCGAGATCGACGAGCACTACGGCATGTGAACGACGGGCCGTCCCGCGGGCCCCTACCCGAAGGGCAGCGGCTCGTAGCTCGCGCCGAACGGCGCGTCCGGCCGCTCGAACTGCCCCATCAACGCGCGCCGCATCGGCGTCGTGCGCTTCAGGAAATCGTCGGAGTTGTCGAACCGGTCCGCCGGCCGGACCCAGGGCGGGCTGTAGACGTAGTGCGCGGTGTAGCGGTCCCGGTCGCCGTCATGGCGGTAGGTGCGGTGCCAGACGCCGTTGTGGAAGAGGAGCACCGACCCGGCCGTCGCGCAGATCACGTGCCCGATCGGCGTCTCACCCTTCTGGCTGCGGATCTCCTCCGGGAGCGCCACCTGGCTGCGGTGGCTGCCGGGGATCAGCTCCATGTTGCCCATGCCGTGCTCGGTCTGGTCGGTCAGGAGGAACGATGCCCGTAGCTGGATGAGCGGGACGGGATAGCCGACCTGGTTGAAGTTGTAGGCGCTCGAGCCGTCCTGGTGCCATCCGCCGACGCCGGCGTGCGCCGGCTGCATCGTGTTCCAGCTGGCCTGCAGCACGAAGCGGTCGCCGTACAGGCCCCGCACCTTGGGCAGGACGGCGGGGTGGTCCATGAGGCGCTCGAGGCTCGGCTCGGTCTCGTAGCCCCGGCCCAGCTGGCCGAATGCGCGGTCGCGTGCCTTGTGCAGGCGCTCGGACGCGTCGTAACACTCGGCTGCCTCGTCGGGCGAGAGCACATCGGGGATCACGACGTAGCCCCAGGACTCGAAGACGAACTTGTCGAGTTCGGTGAACGGTCCCGGTCTGACCTCGGGGTTCAGCATCAACTGCTCCTGCTCGGTGGGTTAGTTGGCGAAGGTGGGGAGGGGGAGGTCGATCTGGCGACCGGTGGCCATCGACTGCAGGCCGGCGTCGAGTATCTCCTGGGTGTCACGTGCGAGCTGCGGCGAGACCATCCCCTCGAACGGCTCGTCGTGCAGCAGGCAGTAGGTGAAGTAGTCGGGGCCCGAGGCGTAGTGCGCGGGCAACGGGTCCGCCTGGATCGTCTGCGCCTCGGTGGACACCCGCTCGCCGGATTCCCCGGTGTTGGCCACGCTGACCTCGTCGGGCCCGGTGAGGGCGATGGCGCCGTTCTCGCCGTAGACGATGGTCGGCATACGCACGGGAACGGCCGGTTGCGTCCAGCTGCCCTCCACGACGGTGTGGCCGCGGGGGTAGCCGAGGATCATGGTTCCGGTGTCCTCGACGGTGAAGAACTCCTTGGCGTACCGCCCGCCGTGGGCGACCACGTGGCTGGGCTGACCCATGAACCACCGCGACATCGCGGCGCCGTAGGAGCAGAAGTCCACCGCGGCGCCCCCGCCGTTGGTCTCGCGGTCGATGAGCCAGCCCCAGCCGACCCGGCTGATCGGACCGCGGGACGCGAAGTCCTGCGGGGGACCGCCGTGCCCGGCGCGGTTGTAGATCCCGAGCACCCGGCCGATCTCGCCCTGGTCGACCAGCCGCTTGGCGGTATGGATGCCGCCGCGCCAGTTGGTCGGCCAGTTGACCATCAGGCGTACGCCGTGGCGCGCGGCGGTCGTCGCCATGGTCTCGGCCAGGGCGACGTCGGCCGCCATCGGCTTCTCTTTCATGACGTGTACGCCGCGCATCGCGGCCTCGGCCACGACCTCGGCGGCCCGCCGGTTGTCGGCGCAGGTGACGATGGCCTCGGGACGCGCCTTGTCATAGAGCTCGTCCGACGTGGCGAACGCGGGCACGTCCGGGTATTCCTTCAGGAAGAATTCGCGGAGTTCCTGATCCGCGATCGAGATGCCGGCCACCTCGGCGGTCGGGCTCTTCAGCGCCGATTCGAGCAGCCCGCGAAAGTGCAGGTGCTCGCCGCCGACGAACGCCAGCCGGATGCGATTCGATGATGTCGCCATGATCGGGTTCTCCTTGCAGATGGGTGGCTAGGCGGCGCTGATGCCGGTGTCGGACCGTTCCCGGGACAGGGTCACCGGCTGACCGCTCTCAGCCGAGCGGTAGACGGCGTCGACGAGTTCGAGCGCGTCGCGGCCGTCGGCGCCGGTCAGCTGCAGCGGCTGGTCGTCGAGCACCGCGTCCACGAGATGGGCGAGCTTGCGGTAGTGGATCTCGCCCAGGGGCGGCTCGACCGTGTTGATGTGCCGCCACCCGCGCAGGTGGGCCGGTTCGTCGAAGGTCTTGCTGAAGACGTCGATCCCCGGCGACTCCCGGCGGGTCACGATCGACCCCTCGGAGCCGTCGATCGACATGGAGCTGTGCGCGGCCGCCACCGCCCAGGCGGCGTACCACGACCCCATCGCCCCGCTGCGGAACCGCATGGTCGCCATCACCGTGTCCTCGACGTCGACGTCGGCGAGCAGCTCGTCGCCGACCTGGACGTCCGGCCGGAAGATGGCGCTGGTCGCGTAGACGCTCTCGACCGGTCCCATCAGCCAGAGGATCGTGTGCGCCGTGTAGATCCCCCAGTCCATGAGGACGCCGCCGCCGGAGAGCTCCTTCTGCAGGAACCACGGCACCCGGTGGGCGGACGGTCCGAGGCCGACCTGCGTCATGCCCATCGGGCGTCCGACGACGCCCTCGTCCAGCAGCCGCCGGACGAGCGGGAGGCCGGTACCGAACCGGTGCTGGTAGCCCATCGCGAACTTCACGCCCGCCTGGTCCGCGGCGTCCACCATGGCGTTGGCCTCGGCGAGCGTCGGCGCGATCGGCTTCTCGCACAGGATGTGTTTGCCGGCCTTCGCGGCGGCGATGACGGGCTCGGCGTGCGCCGTCGGCCAGGTGGTGACCGTCACCGCCTCGACCTTCGGGTCGTCGAGGAGATCCTGGTAGTTGTCGTAGTGGCGCTCGATGCCGAAGTCCTCGGCCGCCGCCTTGGCCTTCGACGCGTCGATGTCCGCGACCGCCACGAGGTCGACGCGGGGGTTGCGCTTCAGGTTGGGGATGTGTGCGAAACGCGAGATGCCGCCGGCACCGATCACGCCCACACCTAGTCTGCGCTCGGTCATGTCGGGTTCCTCCTCTGCGGCCCGTGGCCCGGGTCCGGTGTGGTCATGACTGGTTTTGCCGGGGGAGTGAACGAGGGCCGGGTTGCGGCTCGACTCGCGGACTGGCGGCGCGCGGTGCCCGAGGGACACGGACGGGCTCGAGGATGACGCACTCCCATTACTGGACCGGCGCTCGCACGCTCGTCGGCAACGGTGACCCGTCGGCCGATGAGCATCGACCGAATCCTATGGTCGCCGGACAGCCGGAGTCTTCCGGGATTCGGACGAGATCTTCCGGAGCAGTTGCGAATCGGGGTGACCGTCAGCCTGCCGCCTCCCGGGCCGAGTCGTCACTGCCGGCGCTTCACCGCGGAAGCAGGTATTCGTCGGCGTCGCGCTGGCCGGCCTGGAACGCGTCACTGACCTCGGCCGGGCTCGGCTCCCGTCCTGCCGCAATGCCGGTGGCCAGCCTGGCCAGCAGACGCTGGACGAGCAGCTTGGACGCCCGTTCCTCCGCGGTTCCGGCGACGGAGCTCGCGGCCTGCCGGGCCGCGGCGTCCCGGGCGAGCGGCCGGGTGTAGTAGCGGGCCAGGATCCCGTCGGCGACGCGCGAGATTGTGAAGCCGCGAGCCGCTCCGACGACGACACCGAGATCGCGGAACGGGATCATCCCGACGGCGATCCGGGCGAGCTGGATCCACACGTCGCGGTTGCGCATCCGGTCCCGCTCGTCGGCATCGGCCCGTCGGGCCGCCTCGTCGAGCGCCATCTGGTGCAGCGCGGAGAGCCGGCCGTAGTTCTTGGCGACCGGGCGGAGCCGGGCCGTCGTTGCCCGGGCGTCGGACAGCAGTGCCTGCGCGTAGCCGATCTGGTGCGCGAAGAGGGTCGCCGTACCCCGCTCAGAGCTCATTGCGACGACGAGCGCGCGGGCGAGCGCGGTCCGGCCGAAGTGCGGATGTGGGCCGGGGGAGAGCCGGGGCGGTGCCTCGTCGATTTCGACGGCGGCGTCACCCCGGCGGTCGACCAGGCCCTGGTTGACGTCGTCGATGAACCCGCCGAGCAGCCGGCCGAGACCCGGCGAGATGCCGAGCGGCGCCGGCCGGGCGGCCGCGCCGAGCGCGGCCACCGTCGCGTCGACGATGCGGGCGGCCGTCGCGTCCTGCGGGGCATAGGTCGCCGCGAGGGCCGCGCCGAGTGCCGCGCCGTCGTCGTCCGGCCAGTCGCGGGCGAGCAGATCGGCGACGACACCCGGTCGGTCGAGCAGCCGCCGCGCGACGACGCCATTCGTCGCCAGCGCACGCAACGCGCCGGCCGCGGGATCGTCGCGCGGTTGCTGGATGCTGTAGCCGTGGTCGGCGCGGGCCGCGAGCACGGCGGGAACGACGGCCTCGAGCAGAGCGCTCCCGTAGCGGCCGTGCCGCAGAGCGAGTCCCAACCCCATCCGGAGGGCGTGCTCCTCCGGCCGGTCGACTCCGGCGACGAGCCGGTCGAGCCAGCCGGCAGGCAGCGCCGCCGGGTCGCGGGTGCCGGCCGCGAGGACCGAGCCGAGAAACCCGAACACGCGGTCCAGCGTCGGCCGCTCCCGGTCGTCGTAGACGCCGGGTACGTCGTCGACGAGCAGCGCGCGGACCCGGTCCGGGCCGAGACCGGTGAGCAGTGCCGCGGCGAACGCCGGATCGCCGGCCCCGTCGCGGTATCCCGACATCACCGCGGCGCGCTGCTCCGGGCGCAGCGGCGGGTGCCGGTCGGGATCGAGGCGATGGGCGGCCCGCAACGCCCGCGCCCGCGCGGTGTCGGCCGCCCAACCGGGGAGCCGTTCGATCGCCAGGCTGCGGACGGTGGCCGGCGTGATCCCGACCGGGTGGGCGATCCCGAGCCGACCCAGCGTCTCGCGCAACGCCACCGCCGTCCGGGCGGCTGCGGTGGCGAGGTCGACGTCGATCCAGCGCCGCGCACCGTGCAGGGCACCGATCGCCGCGGTGTCGTGATCGGCCACGGCCGCCGTGTAGCACCCGCGCAGCCGCCGGATCTCGCCGCGGGCGGCGAGGATGGCGCGCTGGTAACCGAGCAGGGCGGCCACGGCGGCCTGCATCGCCGCGCCCGCGTCGTCGGCCAGCGTGCCGAGCCGGACCAGTTCCGCGACCGCCGCGTCGCCGTCCCGGCTGTCCCAGGCCGGCCGGGCGAGAGCACGCACGATCCGCAGCAGATGGGCCGGCTCGGCGAGTTGCGTCCCGGCGGCGGCCGCGGCCGCGATCACGCCGACGAGGCCCGGGTCGTCCGGCGGATAGGGGAAGGCGGCGGCCGCGTCGTCGTCCATCGTCGGCGGCTCAGGCCGGGGCCCGGCGACCGGACCCGCTGGCCGGGGCCCGGCCGGCGGACCCGGCGATGCTGCGGGCCAGGTCGGCCTCCCGGGTCTCCCACGCCTCGGCGGCGGCGAGGAGCGCCAGCCCGCAGCGGGCCACGTCCTCCGCCACGAGCGCGAGCAGCCCCGACCAGCCGGCCCGGAAGTCGGCGAGCGCCGGTCCGACCGGTGTCGCCGCCGACAGCGCGCCCATGCCGTGCACGGTCCGGGCCGCGGACGCCACCGGCCCGGCGCACCGGGACACGGACTCGCCGAGCGCCCGCAGGTGGCCCGGCACGACGTGGATGGTGCCTGCATGGTCGGACACGTGCCCCTCCCGCTGACGTTCGCTCGCGACGCTAGGCGCACCGCCCCGTCGCGTGCCGCGCGTCCACAGGACGACCGCCGGGCCGAAGGCCTGTGGACCGTCGCGCCGCTCCCGTCGTCCCGCCCGCCGCGATGATCGAGAGGGGATCTGCGTGCGAAACGCCGTACGGATCCGCTCCTGATCATGGCGGGACAACGGTTGTCGGCCCGCCGTCCGGGTACGTCTCGAGGTATGGGCAACCGGACCGGGTCGGATGAGCATGTGTCCGCGGTGAGTGCGTGGGCCGGGTGGCTCGCGGCCGTTCTGCTCCTGGCCGGTGGGGTGCTGCTGATCGCCGGGTGGACGTGGCCGGGTGCGGCCGCACTCACCTGTGGCGTGGTGTGCCTGGGCGGGCTGGTCGCGCACGCCCGCTCGGACAGCTGACCCGCCGACACGGGCGGGGGATGTCCGCAGCTACGTGATGCTGATGATGAGCCGCTCGCGGTCGAAGACCGCGGACGCGACCCGCCAGCCCACCCGGACGAGAACCAGCAGCGCAACCGCGAATGCGATCGCCACGGGCCGGGTCGCCGGGATCACGTTGAACGCGATGAGTGAGGTCACCGCCACCGACGGGAGACTGACGAGCACGGCCAGCTGGCCCGCCGTGCGCGGGTCCCGGCACCGGGCCGAGACCGAGATGCCGACCCAGATGGACCACGCCGCAAGAAGCGGAGTGAACAACAGCTGGGCGATCAGTGCGGGCCACTGGATCAGTGCTGCGGCCACGCCGGGTTGAGCGAAGACCTCGACCGCGGCGATGAAGAACGCGTAGACGCCGTAGGACACGACCAGGGACGGCACGAAGGCGGCGAGGGCCTTGCCGAGCAGCAACTCTTCCTGGCGCACCGGTGTCGCGAGCACCGGTTCGAGCGTGCCCTGCAGGCGCTCGCCGACCACGGCGAACGACGCCAGGGTGGCCGGGACGAGCGCCGGGATGGCCAACATGTAGACCAGCGAGTGCTCGTGGTGCAGCGGCACCGACGCCGAGCTCGGCAGGGTGAAGATCTGGATCAGCGGCTGGATGAGGAAGACGAGCGGGAGGATCACCATCGCGTAGACGATGTTGCCGTTGCGCCGGTACTCCCGTAGCTCCTTGTCGAAGATCGCTCGTACCCGGCGCCGGCTCATGCCCGTCCCGCCCCGCCGTCGGTGTCGATGAGCTCCAGGTAGACGTCCTCCAGTGTGTGGCGGGACTCGGAGATCGACAGCACGTCCGCGCCGGCCGCCACGAGGGCGCGGGTGAGTGGCGGCGCCGCCGTCGCCGGGTCGGACACGGTCAGGACGTAGCGGCCGTCGCCGTCGCTGCGCCAGCTGTCGACCGCGGGAATCCCGGTGAACACCTCATCAGGGTCCGGCAACGGGACACGCGTGCCCACCGTCAACGTCTTGGCGAACAGATGGCCGCGCAGCTCGTCGGGGCGGCCGATCGTGCGCAGTGTGGTGTTCAGGATGGCGACCCGGTCACAGAGGCGCTCGGCCTCGTCGAGCCGGTGCGTCGTGAGGAAGATCGTGACGCCGCGTTGCCGCAGCCCGCCGATCAGCTCGTGGACGTCGCGGGCCGCGACCGGGTCGAGGCCCGAGGTCGGCTCGTCCAGGAAGAGCACCTCGGGATCGTTGAGCAGTGCCCTGGCCAGGGCGACCCGCTGCCGAAGGCCCTTGGACAGGGTGCCGCAGGCGTCGGCGGCGCGGTCGGCGAGCTTGACCGCCTCCAGCGCGCGGGTGATGCGCTGCGCCGGGTCGGGCACCTCGTAGAGATCGGCGAAACAGGCGAGGTTCTCGGCCGCGCTCAGGCGCAGGTACAGGCCGGGTGACTCGGGCATGATCGAGATCCGCCGACGGATCTCGACGCCGTTCGCCGGCGTGAGCGGCAGCCCGGCCACCGTCGCCGACCCGGACGTCGGAGCGATCAACGTGCCGAGGGTGCGCACGGTCGTCGTCTTCCCCGCGCCGTTGGGACCGAGGAACCCGAACACCTCGCCGTATCCGATCTCGAACGACACATCGTCGAACGCGACCCGGTCGCCGATCCGCTTGCCCAGCCCGTCGGCGCGCAGCGCCGGGGTGTCGCCCTTCGCGTCACCTGCCGCAAGCATCCCGGATCTCACGCTGCGATCATCGCGCGCGGGCGGGAGCGGGTCGCGGCCGCGTCCCGGGCCCTGACAGGATGGCCGGCATGAAAGCGGTCGTGACCGGAGCCGCGGGTGGTCTCGGGCGGTACGTCGTCGCCGAGCTCACCCGGCGCGGGCATGACGTGATCGCGGTCGACCGGCGGGGCACCGACGACGGGGAACCGACCGTGGTCGCCGACGTCACCGACCTGGCCCAGATGCGGGCGGCCTGCGCCGGGTGTGACGCGCTCATCCATCTCGCGGCGATCCCGAGCCCCCGCCGCTCCGAACCGGACGTGGTCTTCGGCAACAACGTCCGGTCCACCTTCGCCGCCTTGCAGGCCGCCGCGGACGTCGGGATCGGGCGCGCGGTCATCGCCTCGAGCGCGTCGGCGCTCGGCATGGCCTGGGCGGAGCCGACGTTCTCGCCGCTCTACGCCCCGATCGACGAGGATCATCCGCTGCGCCCGGCCGACCACTACGGCCTGTCCAAGGAGGTGGCCGAGCGGATCGGCGCGTCGATGCACCGGCAGTCCGGCATGGCCGTCACCGCGCTGCGCTTCCCGTGGCTTCCGTACGGGCCGAGGCTGGCCGAGGCCGTCGCGGCGGTCCGGGGCGACCCGGCGCAGCGGACGCCGATGCGTGACCTGTGGAGCTACGCCCTGCCCGAGGATGTCGCGACGGCGGCCGCACTCGTCATCGAGACGCCCGGGCTCGGCTTCGACGTCCTCAACGTCGTCGCCCCCGACACCCTGTCGGAGATCCCCACCGAGGAGCTGATCGCGACCTACCACCCCACGACCGAGCTCCGGGAACCGCTGCCGGGCAGTACGCCGGCCTGGTCCACCGCCCGCGCCGCCGCACTGGTGGGCTTCACCGCCGTGCACAGCTGGCGCGACCGGCTGCCGGAGCTCGCCGGTCACCACCATCCGTCTCCCACCGGAAGGTCATACCACCCGTGAAGATCACGGCGGCCCGGGTCATCGTCACCAGCCCCGGGCGCAACTTCGTCACCCTGAAGATCGAGACCAGCGACGGCATCTACGGCATCGGCGACGCGACCCTCAACGGGCGCGAGCTCGCCGTGGCGGCGTACCTGTCCGAGCATCTCGTGCCGATGCTGCTCGACCGCGACCCGGCCAACATCGAGGACACCTGGCAGCTGCTCTACAAGGGCGCCTACTGGCGGCGCGGCCCGGTCACGATGGCCGCCATCGCCGCGGTCGACATGGCGCTATGGGACATCAAGGGCAAGGCGCTCGACACCCCGGTGTGGAACCTGCTCGGCGGCAAGTGCCGGCCCGGCATCCTCGCCTACGCGCACGCCTCCGGGCGGGACGTCGAGGACACCATCGACCAGGCCCGCAAGCTGCGCGAGGACGGTTACCAGGCCATCCGCCTGCAGTGCGCCGTACCCGGCATCGAGGAGATGTACGGCGTGCCCCGTGCCCAGCAGGGCCGCGACGGCGGCGGCCTGCCCTACGAGGAGCCGGGCTGGTCGACCGAGAAGTACCTGCGCTTCACCCCGCAGCTCTTCGCCCAGGCCCGCGACGCGCTCGGCTTCGACGTCCACCTGCTGCACGACGTGCACCACCGGCTGACGCCGAGCGAGGCGGGCTGGCTGGGCAAGCGGCTCGAGGACCACCAGCTGTTCTGGCTGGAGGACGCCGTACCGGCCGAGCTGCAGGACTCCTACCGCCTGATCCGCCAGCACACGACCACGCCGCTGGCCGTCGGCGAGGTGTTCAACAGCCTCTACGACTGCGAGCAGTTGATCACCGAGCAGCTGATCGACTACATCCGGGCCGCGATCCTGCACGCCGGCGGCATCACCTCGATGCGCAAGATCGCCGCGCTGGCCGAGCCCTATCACGTCCGGACCGGCTGCCACGGTGCCGCCGACCTGTCGCCGGTGACCATGGCGGCCGCGGTGCACTTCGGCGTCGCGACGCACAACGCGGCGATCCAGGAGCACGCGCACCACTCGGAGTTGCAGCACGAGGTGTTCCCGCACGGCTGGCACTTCTCCGACGGTTATCTCCGCCCCGGCGACCGGCCCGGTCTGGGCGTCGACATCGACGAGAAGCTCGCCGAGAAGCATCCCTACGAACGCGCCTACCTCCCGGTCAGCCGGAAGGTCGACGGCTCGGTCGGGAGCTGGTGACGGTCATGAAGCCCCGACACGTCCCGAGCATCGACGTCGCCGCCGTCCCGGCCGACGCCGCGATCGTCGACGTCCGCGAGGACGACGAGTGGAGCGCCGGCCACGTCGGCGGCGCGTCGCACGTCCCGATGCACACCGTCCCGGACCGGCTGGCCGAGATCCCCTCCGACCGCGAGGTCGTGGTCGTCTGCCGGATGGGCGGCCGGTCCGCGCGGGTCACCTCCTATCTCACCGGGCTCGGCTACCGGGCCGTCAACCTCACCGGCGGGATGCAGGCCTGGGCGGCCAGTGGCCGGCCGATGGTCAGCGACTCCGGCGAGCCGCCCGAGGTGATCTGAGCGGTACGCCGTCGTCACGGCGCCTGCCCGGTGTAGGCCCACAGATGCTGGGCGGCGTAGGCGCGCCACGGTCGCCAACGCCGGGAGCGCCGTTCCAGCCCGTCGGCGTCGGTGGGCCCGCCGAGCGCGGCGCTCGACCGGCGCAGCCCGAGGTCGCCGGCCGGGAAGGCGTCCGGGTCGCCGAGCGCGCGCATCGCGATGTAGGACGCGGTCCACGGGCCGATCCCGGGCAGGTCGAGCAGCGCTACGCCGGTCCGACCCCGGTCGGCGCCGCGGTCCAGCCGCAGGGCTCCGGACGCGACTGCGCGGCCGAGCGCCTGCAACGTCCGCTGCCGCGCCCCGGTGAGCCCGAGGCCCGTGAGATCCGCCTCCGCCACGGCGGCGGCCGTGGGGAAGAGGTGGGTGAGCGGCCCGGACGGTTCGTCGAGCGGCCCGGACGGCTCGTCGAGCGGCCCGGACGGCTCGTCGAGCGGATTGAGCGGCTCGCCGACCGCGGCCACCAGCCGGCCGCACAGGGTCCGCGCGCCGGCCACCGAGACCTGTTGGCCGAGCACGGCGCGGCAGGCCAGCTCGAACCCGTCGACGTGGCCGGGCACCCGCAGCCCCGGCCGGGCGGCGACCAGCGGTCGGAGCAGCGGATCGGCGCGGAGCACCCCGCCGACCGCATCGGGGTCGGCGTCGAGGTCGGCGAGCGCCCGGGTGCGGGCGACGGCGGACGCAAGGTCGATGAGGTCGTCGACGGCCAGCCGCATCGTCAGGTGGTCGCCGTCGGGAACGAGTTCGAGCATGCCGCTCGTGCGCGGCAACCGGATCGTCCGGCGGTAGCTGGTCCCGTCGACCTGCTCGATGCCCGCGACGGCGCGCGAGGCCAGCCAGCCGAGCAGCGCCCCGGCGTCGTACGGCGGGCGCAGGGCGAGCCGCAGCACGATCGCCCCGGTGCCCGGTGGCCCGGACTGCCGGGGGCGGCCGGAGCGCAGGTCGCTCGGCGTACAGCCGAACGCCTCCCGCATGCTGTCGTTGAACTGGCGCACGCTGGAGTAGCCCGCGGTGAAGGCGATGTCGGTGAGCGGCAGGGCGGTCGACTCGATGAGCAGCCGGGCGGTCTGGGCCCGCCGGGTCCGGGCCAGCATCAGCGGCCCGGCCCCCACCTCGCCGACCAGCTGGCGGTGCAGGTGCCGCTCGCTGACGGCGAGCCGCCGGGCCAGCCCGCCGACGCCGTCCGTGTCCACCGCGCCGTCGGCGATCAACCGCAGCGCGCGGGCGGTGAGGTCGGCGCGCACGTCCCAGTCCGGCGAGCCCGGACTGGCCTGCGGCCGGCACCGCTTGCACGCCCGGAACCCGGCCGCCTGGGCCGCGGCCGGCACCGGATAGAAGCGGACGTTGGCGCGCTTGGGCGTCTGGGCCGGACAGCTCGGGCGGCAGTAGATGCCGGTCGAGGTGACCGCGATGACGAACCGGCCGTCGAACCGGCGATCGCGGCTCTCGATCGCCCGGTAGAGCCGGTCGAAGTCGTCGTTCACAGCCCGAGTCTGCCCGCCGCCGCCCGGCCGCACTAGCGGGTTTCGGACCGCACCACCGGGCGAGCTCCCGCCCTCGATTTCATGATCAAGAGGGGATCCGCACGGCGTTTCGCACCGGAATCCCCTCTTGATCAAGGACGGAGGGGCCAGTCGGCGGAGGGGTCAGTCGGCGGCGGGGTCAGTCGGCGGCGGGGTCAGTCGGCGGCGGGGAGGTGGTAGTCGGCGAACCGGGTGCGGAGGTCCTTCTTCGAGAACTTGCCGACGCTCGTCTTCGGCACCTCATCGATGAAGACCACGTCGTCGGGCAGCCACCATTTCGCGACCCGCGGCCGGAGGTGCTCGAGCAGCTCCTCCTTGGTGGCCCGGTGGTCCGGACGCAGGACGACGCAGGCGAGCGGCCGTTCCTGCCACTTGTCGTGCGGTACGCCGATGACCGCGGCTTCGGCGACGGCGGGGTGGGACATCAGGAGGTTCTCCAGCTCGACCGAGCTGATCCACTCACCGCCGGACTTGACCAGGTCCTTGGTGCGGTCGACGAGCCGGATGTTGCCGTGCGGGTCGACCGCGGCCACGTCGCCGGTGCGCAACCAGCCGTCCGGCGTGAACGACTCGTCCGATCGGTCGTCGCGGTAGTAGGAGCCGGCGATCCACGGGCCCCGGACCTGCAGCTCGCCGGTCGCTGTGTCGTCCCAGGGCAGCTCGTCCGTGCTCCCGGGCTCGACGATCCGGCAGTCCACGCCGACGAACGACGTGCCCTGCCGGGCCCGGATCTCCGCCAGTTCCTCCTCGGGCCGGCCGATGTCGGAGCTGCGGGCGTGGTTGAACGAGGCGACCGGGCTGGTCTCGGTCATCCCCCAGGCGTGGGCGAGCGGGAAGCCCAGCTTGGCCCGGTAGGCCTCCGACAGTGCCTTCGGCACGGCCGAGCCGCCGCCGATCACCAGCCGGAGCGAGGACAGATCCTGGCCGTCGATGAGCGGAAGCATGCCCCGCCAGATCGTGGGCACGCCGGCGGTGATCGTCACCCGCTCCTGTTCGAGCAGCCGGAGGATGGCGCCGGGGGACAGGTCCGGTCCGGGCATGACGATGTTCGCGCCGGCGAAGATCGGCGTCTGGGCGAAGCCCCAGGCATTGGCGTGGAAGAGCGGCACCACCGGCAGCACGGTGTCGCGCTCGCTGGTCGCGGTGGTGGCGGTGGTCATGCCGGCCAGCGCGTGCAGGTAGTTGGACCGGTGCGAGTAGAGCACGCCCTTGGGGTTGCCCGTCGTGCCGCTCGTGTAGCACATCGCGGCGGCCTGGTCCTCGTCCTCGACGTGGAACGCCACCGGATCGGCAGCCCCCACCAGCTCGCTGTAGTCGACGATCCGCGGGTCGCCGGGGATCTCGGTGTCGGCGCCGTCGTCCATCACCACGATCTGCTTCACGGTCTCGAACGTCGGCACCAACGGCCAGAGCAGGCCCAGCAGCGAGCGGTCGACGAAGATCACTTCGTCCTCGGCGTGGTTGACGACGTAGCTCAGCTGGTCCGGAAAGAGCCGGATGTTGAGGGTGTGCAGGATCCGGCCGGTGCACGGCGCCGCCCAGTAGAGGGCGAGGTGACGGGCGGTGTTCCAGGCGAAGGTCCCGACCCGGCCGTCGGCGGAGACTCCGAGGGCGTCGAGGGCGCCGCCGAGCCGGCGCGTCTCGTCGGCCCATTCGCCGTACGTCGTCCGCTCGATCCCCTGGTGGGTGGCGGTGACGATCCGTTTGTCGGCGTAGAGGCGTTCGGCCCGGTCGAAGACCGGCGGCAGGGTGAGTGGATACCGCTGCATGAGCCCGTGCATCAGCGCCTCCTCGGTGGTGCCCTCGTCGGTGGACATTAGCCCGCTACCGGTCGGCGAGCCCTCTTGCCCGCCCGGCGGTGGGATAGGAGAGCATGAAGAGGTGCCGACGCCGTTGGTCGTGGCGCACCGCGGGTCCTCCCACGCGGTGGCCGAGCACACCCTCGCGGCGTACGAGCAGGCGATCGACGACGGTGCGGACGCGCTCGAGTGTGACGTGCGGCTGACCCGGGACGGTCATCTCGTGTGTGTGCATGACCGCCGGGTCGAGCGGACGTCCAACGGGCGCGGTGTCGTCTCGGAGTTCGCCCTCGGTGAGCTGGGCGACCTCGACTTCGGCGGGTGGCACGACGAGCTGCCCTCGTCCGCCGATGAATTGATCGGCCCCGAACCGGCGCCCCCGTCTCCGGTGGCGGTCCTGACCCTCGAGCAGCTCCTCGCGCTGGTCGTCGACGCCGGCCGCCCGGTGCAGCTGTTCGTGGAGACCAAACATCCCAACCGCTACGCCGGCCTCGTGGAGCAGGAGCTGGTCGGCGTCCTCCGCCGGTTCGGCCTCGCCGACCCGCCCGATCCGGACGATTCGCCGGTCACGGTGATGAGTTTCGCCCCGATGGGGGTACGTCGGATGCGGCTGCTGGCGCCCGGTCTGCCCAAGATCCTGCTGCTGAACCAGGTGCCGAAGATCCGCCGGGACGGCTCGCTGCCGCCCGGCGTCACCATCGCCGGCCCCGGTATCCGGGTGCTGCGCGAGCACCCCGAGTACGCCCGGCGGGTGCACGAGGCGGGGCACCGGGTCTACGTCTGGACGGTCGACAAACCGGCCGATCTGGAGCTCTCCCTCGCCCTCGGTGCCGACATGATCGCCACGAACCGCCCCCGGGAGGTCCTGCGCCGGGTGTCGCACCGACGGTGACATCGTCGCCGGGAGGGTTATCCGCCCCGTATGCGGGGAGATCACCGTTGACGGGGGTGAAAGGCGGGTCGGCGCAGTCGGAAGGAGGCCGCTCGTGGGCACGATGACCGTTCCGCACGCGGCCGCGAGCGCCGCCCTGGCCCGCCACCGCGTCGTGAGCGACCTGTCCAGTCACCATGTCGAGCCGACCGCGCTGGATGACGTGGCCCTGGTCGTGAGCGAGCTGGTCAGCAACGCCGTACGCCATGCCCGTGCTGTCCCCGGGGCCGGCGTCAGCATCGGCTGGGAGTGCGCCGACGACGCCGTTCAGCTGCGGGTGACCGACGGTGGCAGCCCCAAGTCCCCGCATCCCCGCAACGCTGCGCCCTCCGACACCACGGGCCGCGGACTCGCCGTCGTCCGGACCCTCGCCGACGCGTGGGGCGTCGAGCGGGGCGACGAGGGGACGACCGTCTGGGCCCGGATCATCACGCCGTGCGAGGAACCGGCGACGGTCGACGCGGCCGCCGACGGCGCCCGCTCCGCCGGCTGACCGGTCCCGCGCCGGATCTCCCGGCCCGACCCCCGCCCGCGCACCTCCATGATCGTGATCGGAAATAGCCGCGAAACGCCGTACGGATCCGATCACGATCATGAAGGGTGAGGCGGGCCGGCGGGCGGCGTGGCGCGGGGGGCGAGGGACGCCCGCGGAACGTGATCAGAGGGTCGGCGGGTCCCGCAGAACCGGGCAGGACATGCACCGCGGCCCGCCGCGGCCGCTGCCCAACTCGCTCCCGGCGATCCGCACGACCTCGATCCCGGCCGCCTCGAGCCGCGCGTTGGTCTCGATGTTGCGCTCGTAGGCGACAGCGAGGCGCGGAGCGATGGCGAGGGTGTTGTTGCCGTCGTCCCACTGCTCGCGTTCGGCGGTGACCGGGTCGAGGCCGGTGTCGATCACCCGCAGTGCCTCGATGCCCATGGCGCTCGCGGCCGCGGCGAGGAACGGCGTGGGGCCGCGGAGATCGAGTTCCCCGCCGTCGGTCGCGGTGACGGTGAAGGCGGTCAGGGTGTCGGCCAGCGGCGGATACATCACGACCCCGTCGACGTCGACCATCGTGCAGACCGTGTCGAGGTGCATGGTGGCGCGCTCCTGCGCGATCGGGACCACGAGGACGGTGTGCGCGACGCCGGCGTCGAACGCGTGCCTGGCGAGGGTCTCGACGCCCGCCGCCGTGGTCCGCTGTCCCACCCCGACCGCGATCGCCCCCGGACCGAGCAGCAGGACGTCGCCCCCCTCGAGCCACTCCCGGCCGGGGGCGTACAGCGACTGCACTCCGGCGAACCGGGGGTGGTGCCGGTAGATGCTTTGCAGCAGCAGCGCCTCGCGCTGCCGGACCGCCATCGACGGGCTCGTCACCGCGACGCGATCCCGGATCCAGACGCTGGAGTCCCGGGTGAAGAGCAGGTTGGGCAGGGGGTCGATGACGAAGTCGTGGTCGTCCATCAGCCGGTAGGTCAGGCCCCGGCCGGTCTTGAGCTCACACTTGGCCAGCCCGGCGATCAGGACGTCGGCGAGGTCGGCCGGGTGCAGGTCGGCGAGGTAGGCGCCGACGATGCCCCTGAGCCGCTGCCCGAACCGGATGTCGTCGGCCACCGCCGCGACGATCTCCTGCCGGGCGGCGGGCAGTTGCAGCGTCCGTTCGAGCAGCTGGGCGACGTAGAGCACCTCGACGTCCCGGTCCCGCAGCGCTGCGGCGAATGCGTCGTGCTCGGCCTGCGCCCGGTCGACCCAGGGGATCCCGTCGAAGAGCAGCTGATCGTTGTTGCGCGGGGTGAGCCGCTTGAGCTCGGCGCCGGGCCGGTGCAGCAGGACGCTCCGTAGCCGGCCGACCTCGCTGTCGACGTACGCCGAGGGGTTCACCCGGCAAGGTTAACCGGGTCGCCCGCGCCCTCGGTGCCCGCCATCTGATCCAGGCCGCGTTGTCCGGACTGCAGCCAAGCGCCGAGATCCTGGCCCTGGGCATCTGGATAGACTGTGTACACGCCGCCACCGCGCTCGGGCTGGCCACAGTCGACCGCACGCGCATCCAGGGCATTCTCCGCTATACGCGCCGCGAGTCCTAAGACTGCCGGTCGCGGGGACACGGCAATCAAACGACCCCGTCCGCCGAGGTCGCGGGCTGGGTGCTGATGTCGACAAGGAGCGAGGAGCACCGTAATGGACATTGCCGAAGTGATCTTGTCCGAGCATCACGAGCAGCGGCGGATGTTCGCCGAGCTCGACGACGTCGATCCCAGCGACATCGACACACTGACCGCGATCTGGTCGCGGCTGACGATCCTTCTCCACGTGCACGCCCGAGCGGAGGAGATGTTCTTCTATCCCCGACTGCTCGAGATCGGCACCGGCGGCGGCGGGCAGGAGAGCGCGGGCGCGGAGACCCGCGACGCCATCAAAGATCACAATGAGATCCGGGACGCAATCGCCAAGGCCAGCGAGCATCCGGCGGGCAGCGACCGCTGGTGGGACGCCGTGTCGGCCGCGCGCAGGGCCAACGGGGATCACATGGCCGAGGAGGAACGCGAGGACCTACCCGACGTCCGCCGCCACGCGGACCTGCAAACCCGCCACGACATCGCCGTCGAGTTCGTCGACTATGCGGCGCGGCACCCCAACGGAGTCGCGGCGGAGGACAAGGACCCGAAGACGTATGTCGATGAGCACCGGCGAACGTCGCGGCCAGCGCCCTGATTTGGGTTCGCGACCGGCTTCGCCGCGAGGTACACGATCGGCTGGAACGAGTGCGGCGTTCCCTTCTCGAGACCGCGGCGCCGCTGACCGTCGGCGACCTGTCCGGCCGGTCGGCGCCGCCGCCGCCGGGCTGTCGGCCGCCACGGGCCCCGCCGGGTCAGCGCGGGCACAGCCTGGACGCCAGCCACAGCCCCCGCAATCGAACGCCATACCGCCCATCACCCGGTCACGCTGCCCGTCGCTGCAGGCCACAGTCGGCTACCGACCTGCCGCCCGGCGATCGCCTCCGCTCGGCCCGAGCTCAGCGACTGCCCGCTGCCATCTCCGGATGGACGGCGTGTTCTCGCGCCGGGCCTTCGCGTGCAGGTCGGCCAGCATCCCCCGCAGGTGCCGGGGAATCTGGACGTCGTCCGCGCCGTAGTGGGCGATCTCCTCGATCGCGAGGTCGAGCAGGTCGGCGAACTCGTACCTGGGCACGATCAGCCGCACGGTCCCGCGCGCGTCGAGGTGCTGCCCCGACGGTGCCGGCCGGGCCGCGAGTCGCCGGAGCAGGTCGTGCAGGATGTCAATGGCCTGGGCCGCGGTCGTTGGATCGTTGACGCCCGGAGACAGAGCGCGCTCGGCAATGTCCACCAGCTCCCGGAACCCGAACGCGACATCCTGCTCGTAGGTACGTTCGGTGTCGAAACTCACGTGCCGGAGTAGTTGCTGATCGGTGTCGATCCCCGTGCCGTGTACAGCGAACACGGGCGTGCCGGCGGGCAAGTACTCACCGATCCGCGGTATCACCACGATGGTGGAATCACCCTGCTCGGCGACAGAAACCAAGGCAGGCTCGTTCAGCGAGACGATTACCCCCGGACCCGGGCAGGTCACGTAGCGATCCGGAGAACCACCGGGCAGCTGGCGGGGTTCGAACTCGCGTTCGGTCGGGTAGCGGGTCTCAAGCGTAGCCCGGGTGCTGACACCGATCCGGTCGAGGATGTTCGCCACCCGGATCGTGTTGGCGATCCGATTGATGTAGACGATGAACAGCCCGACGCTGGCGAGTACCAGCAGGAACGCCAGCGACACGGCAAGTTGCGGGACGAAGGCCTGCACGCCGCTCGAGCCGCCACGCACCGAACGTTGAAGCACCATCGCGTAGCTGAACGTCGCGACGAAGATGCCGAAGGTAAGTTGTATCACCCGGTCCCGCAGGAAGTCCCGCATCACCCGGGGCGAGAACTGCCCGGCCGCCAGCTGAAGCGCGACGATGGTGATCGAGAAGACGAGCCCCGTCATGGCGATCATCGCCGTGGTGACCGAGGACAAGAAGCTACGGGCGGAGTCCGGGCCGCCCGGGAACAACAGCGTGCTGTGGATCCGCGCATCCAGGTGCGGCAGGCCCACCGCCACCAGGACCGACGCGGTGACGCACGCGGCCGGAATCAGCCAGAACGCCTGCCGGGCACGCGCCCGTAGGTGCGAAGTCGACAACAGCCGCAAGAGCTTCATCTTGAGCGCCACCGTACTGACCGAACCGTCCACGCGGTGCGGCAGCCGCCGCTATAGCGTGGTGACGTGACCCTCCAGGACGGCGGGCATGGGGACGAAGCCACTCACCCGAGCACCACCTCGGACCCTGCGTCCCGTCTTTGACGAGCAGTTGGGCCAGTTCGTCTCCGACGCTGAAGTCGCCGGGGCGCCCTTCACCGCGTTCACCTCAAAACCGAAAGCCCAGCGGGTCACAGCGCGGTTGATCGTGCGCCGGGTGCGCGACACCAACCCCGACCACGTCACGGTCAACGCCCAGGGGGAACTGTTCCGCGTCTGGCGCCACCACGCGATTTTCACCGACTCGCCGCTGCCGATGCTCGACGCCGAGGCCGATCACCGCCGTCACTCGATCATCGAGCAGGTCGTCGCCGACCTGAAAGACGGTCAGCTGGCGCACCTACCCTCGGGCGACTTCGCCGCGAAGCGCCTGCTCGGCTCGCCGCGAAGGCGTTCAACCTCACCCGCGCCGCCGGGGCGCTCGCCTCTGCCTTCCACACCAAGGCGACCACCGCGACCATCCGCCGCCAACTCCTCTTTCTTGCCGCCCGGGTAGTCCGCTCGGCCCGACGTACCCGTTGCGGCTACCCGCGTCCTCGCACTGGGCGAGCGCCTGCCGCGAAGCCATCGCCGAATGCGAGCGCGGGCACGTCGTCACGAACGCCAAGCGCAAAGTAGGCGCTGCGCTGTTGTCGCCCAGCTAGACACCCACACTGCTAGAACGGTACTCGGCCATGACGGCTGATGCGAACTCTGGAGCAGCAGCGGGGGCCAGATTCCGTGATTCCCTGCCCGGCTAAACCTTTTCCAGGCAATTCCTGATCCGCTTTCCGCATCTGTCGCCGAAATAGTACTCACATCAATCTTGACAGTGTCAAGCGCATCGTATAGCGGTATCGCTGCTACGCTACGCTCTATGTCGTGCGGTTTTCCTTCTGCAATGTCGCGGTTCAATCTTTCCAACAAGGCCTGTTCATTACTGATGAGCGAAAAGCAATGTATTGTGCAATCGCTATGGTTTAGCCTGGCAATAAGGTCGTCCAATATTTTTTGCTCATGAAGCACCCAGCAGAAGATGACGTTCTCAAACTCCGAGCAATCGAGAAAGTTGTTGAGTAGATGAGCGATATTGCTCTCCACCATCCTTTTTGTTTCGCCGGTGACCAAGAATGGACGCATGTCCCAACACCAGTCGCCGTCAAGGAATACGTTCCGCGGGATTATTTTCTGCAATTCGCGGCACGTTGTAGTTTTGCCAACGCCCGCCGTGCCGCCTACGATGATGAGGTTTCCCATAAACCTATCATATCTGATAGATGACGTAGAGCGCACCGACCGGCGAAGCCTCGACCGGCCGGGGCTATATAGAAACTATCCTTTGTGTTTTCCGTGTTCACGAACATGCCCTGAACTGGGAAGACAGTCAAAAACTAGAAGGACACCCTAACGGGTGGGCTGTCCTTCGTGTCCTTCCCCCTTTCTATTTTCCTGTCCACGTGAACCTTTTCCCACGTCACACCCACGTTCCGGTTAACCACAAGTAACCCGGGTACCGTGCGGTTGTTGTTCAAGCATGAATTGCTCGACGACGTGCGGGACCGGACCGCGAGTGAGCCGGAAATCGACGCGCTCTGGACGGGCGAAGCGCACCGTCTCGACCGTCGTGGTGACCAGCCGACCCCGCACGGTGGTGTGGTGCGCGACCAGCACCATGTCGCTGCCCGCGTTCGAGCACGGTGATCTTCTCGGCGACGGTGCGGGTCTGCCGGCCCAAGTACGGCTCGGAGAGCACATCGAACACGACCTCGCGCGAGGCCGCGATCTTGATGTCGAACGAGCGGCGAGGGGTGATAGTAGGTCCAGGCGCGCAACATGGCCGGCTCGCCGCTCAACGAGATCCAGGGCGCAAGCCGATCCCTCTGTGGAGATGGGCGGTCCGAGCGTCCGGCTCCTGCTATCGGAGCCCTCACGCGTGGTGTGCGGAGACGAGGGCGGCGTAGACGACGATATTGGATTCGTAGCTGTGGATGGCCCGGTTGAAGGTTCCGCCGCAGGTGATCAACCTGAGCCCGGCGCGGTCGATGTTGCCGTAGACCTGGCGGGTGGGGAAGTTGGCCTTGGTGTACTTGACGACACGCTCGACCTCGAACGTCGCTTTGGTGGCGTCGGCGCGGGTGACGTAGATCTTGTCGCGTTGGCGCAGGTCACCGAGTTTGAAGAACACGCCGGGTCCGTAGGCGGCGGAGTCGACGTGGCCGATGATTGTGGCCGGGCCGAGTTGGCCTGGGGCGGGTGACACGGTCAGCCAGTAGGCGTGGGAGTCCTTGACCAGCGGTGGGGTCGAGATTTCGCCCTTGCTGTTCAGACCGATCTGCTTGAGTGTGCTGTCGACGGTGATCGCGGGAATTTGCAGCCGGGTCGGGGTTGACCTGGTGAGGATCGGCCCGCGCGTCCTCGGACCAGCAGCGCTACTGCTGCCTGGCCTCCCGCTCGGGCCAGGCACCGTGCCTGATGTCGCGGTTGGTGTCGGCGTTGGTGTCGTCGTGGGTGTGGGGATGACGTTGACCGGGCTGGCCGCGGCGGCGGGTGGCTGCGGCGCGGAGGTCTGCGCCCGAACCGCGATGATTACCGCGATCACGCCGGCGACGAGCAGTACCGCACCCGCCACGCTCAACACGCGGGCGCGGAGGGAGTGGCGGGTGCGGCTACTCATCGTGTCGTCCTAAACAGTCGGCTGTCCGCTCAGCTCCGTCGGGCGCAGCGCGCCGGGGCGACACGCCGAGGGCGACCAGGATAGCGCCGCCCTGGCCGAGCACGCCGTCCGAAGCCGGAGGTGCTGCCGCCGCCGGTCGGGCTGCTACCCACGGGGGTGGCTGACATCTGCGAGACGTTCAGCGCGCCGCACAGTGCCGGCGCGGTCGCGACCAGCTTGACCAGCTTGGTTTCTCCGGGCAGCTTGATCTTGTCCTGGTTGTCGTCGGTCAGCGAGGCCTTCGGCGCGTTGGTCGGATTGAGACCGTGCACGACGATCACTGCCTTGTTGGCCTTGATCGACGCCAGGGTGGCCCGATCGAGGGTGATCGTCCGCTGGTAGGTGAAGCTGCCACCGCCCGGCGCGATCGTCACATCGTCGCCCGCAGACGGGGTCGTGCTGCCCGACACCGACAGTGGTTCGACCGAACCGTAGAGGGGCGCGCCCTCGAACTGTCCCGTTGGGTCGTGGTCATCGAAGGCGGACGGGCACTGGCCATCACGTTGATGTGGATTGCTGGACGGGGAAACGGTTAGAAGGCAACGCGGTCGGGATCCTCAATGCTTTCAGGGTATTGTTGTTTCGGCTGTGCGAACAGCCGATCAGGTGGTCGACCGAGGTAAGGTCAGTATGGGACCGCGGAACGACCCGACCGACCGAACGTAGTGTCAGTGCCACGGGCGCCGTGGTGAAGGAGTCGCGGTGACCGACGTGGAGTTAGGAGCGCCAGCCCGAGACCGGCGACCCCCAGCGCAGCAACTGGCATCGCCCACCGTAGTGACTTCTTCATAAATCCTTTGCCCTCCTCGTCATACCTGCTGGGACGACCCCGAGCAGATCGAGCGTTCACCGACAGTTGTTCGTGATCACCACACCGATCGGATTGGTCTCGACCCCATCGGTAAGCCCGCCGGCGGGCTGGTACAGCCGCCACTACGACCTGCCCGCACTCGCCAAACGCGTCCCACCACGGGTCGCGATCTGGCTGGAGTCCTCCCGACGGGACACCTTGTCCTACCCGTCGACGCGTGCCCTGCTCCAAACGGCGCGGGCGCCAACGTCGAGCGACGCCGACATCCTCGCCCGCGCCGGGCATCGGCCCAGTGTTTGGGAAGCGCTGCTCAACCGTGCGTTGGACTGGCTCGGCCGCACCGTCCCCGGCCTCGCTCCCACGGTCGGGTAGTCCGTCCGAAGTACCCACGAGACTGCCGCGGGTGATGTGGACGCGGGCGGTGGTCTGCGGCCCGTGGATCGGGCCAGCGGGTAGCGTCGATGCTCAGCCGCGTTCGAAGCGGAACCCGACGCCCCGCACCGTCGACAGCAGCCGGTCTTCTGCGGATCGTCACCGAGCTTGCGGCGCAGCCACGAAACGTGCATGTCGAGTGTCTTCGACGCCTTGCCCTCGGTGTCGTCCCAGACCTGGCGCATGATCTCTTCGGTCGTAGATGGTGCTCATCGGTGGTGTCCTCACTCTCGGCGGAGCGAGGTGCAACCGCAGCGGGGCAAGGTTGCGCTCACCCTAGGCGCAGCGAGCCGATGACGCCGAGTCCGCTGAGCAGCCCGACCGCCACGAGGACGAGGCAGGCGACCACCGCGGATCGCCACCACCGCCGGTGTGCGGCGACGCCGAGGCACGCCAGGCCCAGGACGGCCCACAGGCAACCCTCGAGGAAGAACCACGGCTCGTTGAAGAGCAGGTCCTGCAGGTCGGCGGCATGGCGGTCGATGGACAGCCACACGCCCGGCGGGTATGACTGCGCGTGCACTCCGGTGAGGCTCAACACCCGCAGGCCGGCGTCGATCAGGGCATGCATCCAGCACCCGACGGCGCCCACCCAGCACACGATCGGCAGTAGCCGGCCTACCCAGGGGCGGTGCCGGTTGGCCACGGCGAGCACCGGAAGCACTGCCGCCCCCACCAGGATGGCCGTTCCGAGACCATTGACGGCCTGCCATTGCGCCGACGACACCGGGCGACCGATCATCCCGGCCCGCCCGCCGAAGGCGTAGTAGGCGCGGTAGCAGGCGTAGCCGAACGCCCACACCCCCAGCGCCGCGGCGACCAGCCGGCGGCGCCGTGGGTGATCCGACCGGGCGGAGAGCCGCGGCTCGGTCGTCAGCACAGTGTTCATGATCGACAAGGTAGCTGGCCGCGACCCGCGTGCAGAACGGCGTTTCAGCGCGCTCTCAGGAAGACTCAGTGGGCCGGGTGCACGACCCCCGCCGCGCTGCCGCCGCGGCGCACCGTCTCGCCGGCCGCCAGCACGTCGCCGTGCCCGAGGAACTCCAATCCCGAGGCGGCGCCGATCGTCGGCGGGATCTTGATCGACGGGTCCAGCGGCGACGTGTCGCTGATCGCGAAGGACTGGCCGAGCTTCTCCAGGCCCGGGGTGGTGGGCAGGGCGATGAACGCCGGCTCCGCCTGGGTCGTCGCCGAGTTGCGCTGGGACGCCCGCGGCGCGGCGATGGCCTCCGGCAGGGTCATGCCGAGGTCCACCCGGTTGACCAGGATCTGCAGCACCGTGGTGATGATCGAGGCGCCGCCGGGCGAGCCGACCGCAAGGAAGGGCTGCCCGTGCTTGAGCACGATCGTCGGCGACATGCTGGAGCGGGGCCGCTTGCCGGGCGCCGGCAGGTTGGGGTCGGGCACGCCGGGCTGCAGCGGGGCGAAGTCGTAGTCGGTCAGCTCGTTGTTCAACAGGAATCCGCGACCGGGTACGACGATGCCGCTGCCGCCGAGCTCCTCGATGGTGTTGGTGTAGGAGACCACGTCGCCCCACTTGTCCGACACCACGAAGTGGTTGGTGTTGGTGCCCTCGTCCGGCTGCCGGGCATGGCTGGTGCCGGCAGCGCATCCGCCGCCGGTGGCATAGGGGTCGCCGGGAGCCACCGGGCTGGCGAGCGCGTGGGCGGGGTCGATCAGGCAGGCACGCCGGGCGGCGTACCGCTTGGACAGCAGCTGCGTGAGCGGGACGTGCACGTAGGCGGAATCACCGACGTAGCGGTTGCGGTCGGCGAAGGCGAGCCGGCTCGCTTCCAGGTAATGGTGCAGCGCCTCGACCCGGCTCATTCCGCGGAGGTCGAAGGTGCCCAGGATGTTGAGCGCCTCGCCGGTGGTGGAGCCGCCGCTGGAGGACGGCGCCATGCCGTAGACGTCCAGGCCGCGGTAGTTCACGTGGGTCGGAGCCTGGTACGGCGCGCCGTAGCGGGCCAGGTCGGGAAGCCGCATGAGCCCGGTGCGCGGATGGATCGTGGCGTCGGGGGCAAGTGGCAGGTGGTGCACGGTGTTGACGATGTCGGCGCCCAGTGCGCCGCCGTAGAAGGAGCGCACGCCGTCGCGGCCGATCTGCCGGTAGGTCGCGGCGAGCTGGGGATTGCGGAAGGTCGACCCGACCTCGGGAAGATTGCCGCCGGGGAGGAACAGTCGGCTGGTCGGGGTGAACTGCGCGAAGCGGGCGGCGTTCTCCCGGGCCTGCTCCCGCAGGGTCGGGGTGACCGTGAAGCCGCGCTCGGCCACCCGCTCGGCCGGGCGGAGCAGGTCGGCGAGGCTGCGGGTGCCCCAGCGGCGCAGCGCCTGCTGCCAGGTCATCAGCGTGCCCGGCACGCCGACCGACAGCCCGCTGGTCACGGCGTCGGGGAAGGTCATCGGCTTGCCGGTCGACGGGTCGACGAACAGCTGCGACGTGGCGCGCATCGGCGTGGTTTCCCGGCCGTCGATGGTCGACACCTGGTGCGTGCGCGCGTCGTAGTAGACGAAGTAGCCGCCGCCGCCGATGCCCGCGACGAAGGGGTCGGTCACGCCGAGCGTCGACGCCACCGCGACGGCGGCGTCGGCCGCGTTGCCGCCGTGGCGGAGAACGGCGAGCCCGGCGTCCGTGGCGTCGGGGCTGTCGGACACGACCGCGCCGCCGGTACCCGTGGCCATGTGCTGCACCGGGGTCGTTGCCGGCGAATGCGCCGAGGCGGGCAGCCCGGTCGCGACGCCGGCCGTCGCAAGCGCGAGCGTCAGGGGGACGGCGAGCCAGGCACGACGGCGGGGCATGCGCACTCCTTCGCAGGACTAACGGTCGCCCGGCAGTCTCGCACCGTCGTACGCAACCCGCATCTCGCCCCTAGTCGACCGCCCGCCGCAGGAAGCCGCGGACGCCGATCATCGTGAAGAGGACGAGGAATCCGACGAGGACGACGACACAGATCCACGGTCGGATGTGCGGGATCGACGGGACCAGCGCGGCCCGCATGCTCTCGCTGACGTAAGTCAGCGGATTGAGCGCGGTGATCCACTGGAACCACTCCAGCTTGTGCAACGACGGCCACGGGTACTGCGTGCATCCGGTGAACAGCAGCGGGGTGAGGATCACCGCAAAGATGATGTTGATGCGCTCGGGCGGCACCAGGGTGCCGAGACACATCCCCAGCGCCGACCCGGTCAGCGCGCCGAGGACCAGGCTCACGATGAGCAGCGCGATGCCCGACGACCGCCAGGGGATCGACCCGAGGACGAGCACGCCGATCGGGAACATGATGACGGCCGCCACCAGGGCGCGCGCGGTCGCGAAGATGATCTTCTCGATGGCGACCAGGCCCACCGGCAGCGGGGCCAGCAGCCGGTCCTCGATCTCCTTCGTGAAGCTGAAGTCGAGCACCAGCGGGAACGACGTGGACTGCAGGGCCGTGAGCACCGCGGTCAGCGCGACGATGCCGGGGAACAGCAACTCGGCGAAATTGCCCCGGGCGTAGCCGATGCTGGTCAGGATCTTGCCGAAGACGAAGAGCATGAACAGCGGCTGCAGCACGACCTGCGCGAAGAAGACCGGCAGCTCGCGCGAGGTCACGTAGAGATCGCGCCGCAGGATCGCCCACAGCGCCCGGAGTGAGGCGGCGGAGTTGGACCGCACCGGCGGCGGCTCGAGGTGCGTCTCATCCGGTCGTGTCTGCGGGGTCGCCGTCGTCGCGGACCCGCTCATCGGAGCATCCTTCCGGTGAAGTGGATGAACACGTCTTCGAGGCTCGGCGTCCCGATCGTCACGTCGACCAGGGTCGCCGCGTGCTCGCGGAGCAGCGTGGCCACCGGTGCGACCAGCGGCGGTGCCTCGCCGTTGACGTAGAGCCGGAGCCGCAGGTCCTCGCCACCGGGCGCACCCGTGGCCTCCTGCACCGGCTCCACGCGCTCGACGTCGGTCAGCCCGGTGAGCGCACCGATCAGCTCGTCCGGCGGCACCCCCGCAGGCGGCCGGAGCGTGACGTCGAGGGTCGTGCTCCCGGGCAGGGAGCGGGTGAGGGCCGCCGGGCTGTCCAGGGCCAGCAGCGTGCCGTGGTCCATGATGCCGACGCGGTCGGCCAGGGCGTCGGCCTCGTCCATGTCGTGGGTCGTGAGCACGATCGTGACGCCGCGGGCCTTGAGGGCGCGGATCCGGTCCCAGACGAAGAGCCGGGCGGCCGGGTCGAGGCCGGTCGACGGCTCGTCGAGGAAGAGCACGTCCGGAGCGTGCATCAGGGCCCGGGCGATCATCACCCGCTGCTCCTGGCCGCCGGAGAACCGCGCCGGCTTGTCGTTCGCGCGCTCGGACAGGCCGAACTCCGCCAGCAATTCGTCGGCCCGCGGCCCGCGGTCGCGGGCCGGCGTGCCGTGGTAGGCGGCATGGAAGAGCAGGTTCTGCCGGATCGAGACCGACCGGTCGAGGTTGTTGCGCTGCGGGACGACGGCGAGCCGCCGGCGCGCGCCGACCGGGTCGCGGCTGACGTCGATGCCGGAGACCCGCGCGGCCCCGCTGGTCAGCCGCACCCGGGTGGTCAGGACGCCGACCGTGGTCGTCTTGCCGGCGCCGTTGGGACCGAGCAGACCGAAGATCTCGCCGGGCATGACGGTGAACGACACCCCGTCGACCGCGTTGGTCGTGGCTTTCGGGTACCGCTTGACGAGCTCGGTGACCTCGACGGCCGGGACGGTCGTCGTGTGGTCGATCACCGGGGCGAGCTCTGTGGTCACGATCCCTCCGCAGTGGTGGGGGAGAGGCGCTGATCGGCATTGCTGCGCCCGGCGCTCTCCAGAGTGGTGATCAGGCCGACGAGATACCGCCGTACGACGGCCGCCTCGTCGTCGGTCAGGCCGCCGTCGACCGGACCGAACTCGCGGGACAACGCCGCCCCCGCCGCGCTGACCCGCTCCTTGCCGGCAGGGGTGAGGGCGAGCCGCACGATCCGCCGGTCGCTGCGGTCGGGGTGCCGGGTGACCAGGCCCTCCTCCTCCAGCGCGTCGACGACGCCCGTCAGGGTTCCGGCGGACACCCAGCAGCGCCGGGCGGCCTCGCGGTGGGTCAGCTCGTTCTCGCCGGACAGTGTGAAGAGCAGGACCAGGCCCGAGGTGGCCAGCCCGTGCTGCTCGAGCACCCGGCGCCAGCCGTTGCTCAGCAGGCCCCCGGCGATGGCGACCAGCCGCGGCAACGGCGAGGCGTTCAGGCGCTCGAGCTGGTCCGGGTCGAGATCCACCCCGACATTGTTCGACCAAGAACAGTTCGGCGTCAAACAGTTTTTCGGCCCTGCGGTCGGCGGCCCGAGGGGTCGCCGTACGCTGTCCGCGCCATGAGCACACCACCGGCCGCGCCCCAGCCCGGGAACGGCCGCGCGCTGCCGACGAGCGCGTCGTACTCCATCACCGTGCGGCTGGTCACCGAGACCGATCCGTCGGTCGTCGGCCGGGTCGCGACGGCGATCGGTCACGCCGGCGGCGTGGTCACCGCGATCGACGTGGCCGAGTCGCGCCACGACCGGCTCGTCATCGACGTGACCTGTTCGGCGACCAACGGCGAGCACGCCGAGGAGATCGTCGCCGCGTTGCGCGGGGTCTCCGGCGCCACCGTGCACAAGGTCAGCGACCGCACCTTCCTGCTGCACATCGGCGGGAAGATCGAGGTGGCCTCCAAGGTGCCGCTGCGGACCCGCGACGACATGTCGATGGCCTACACCCCGGGCGTGGCCCGGGTCGCACTGGCGCTGGCCGCCCACCCCGAGGACGTGCCGCGGCTGACTGTGAAGGGCAACAGCGTCGCGGTGGTGACCGACGGCACCGCGGTGCTCGGGCTGGGCGACATCGGGCCGGGTGCGGCACTGCCGGTCATGGAGGGCAAGGCGGCGCTGTTCAAGCGGTTCGCCGGGATCGACGCGTGGCCGATCTGCCTCGACAGCACCGACGTCGACGAGATCGTGCGGGCGGTGGAGCTGATCTCGCCGGGCTTTGGCGGGGTCAACCTCGAGGACATCTCCGCGCCGCGCTGCTTCGAGATCGAGCGCCGGCTGCGGGCCAGCCTGGACATCCCCGTCTTCCACGACGACCAGCACGGTACGGCGATCGTGGTGTTGGCCGCCCTGACCAACGCGCTGCGCTGTGTGGGCAAGCGGCTGCCGGACCTGTCGATCGTGGTGGCCGGTGCCGGCGCCGCCGGTACGGCGATCGTCACCCTGCTGCTCGCCGCCGGAGCCCGGCACCTGTTGGTCTGGGACCGCGAGGGCATCCTGTCCCCGGACGACGAGCGGCTCTCGCCGGACAAGCGCGCGCTCGCCGAGGCGACCAACCCCGAGAAGCGGCGCGGCGGGCTCGACGTCGCGCTGGACGGTGCCGACGTCTTCATCGGGGTGAGCGCCGCCGACGTCCTGCCGGCGGAGTACCTCGACCGGATGGCCGCGGACGCGATCGTGTTCGCCCTGGCCAATCCCGACCCCGAGGTGAACATCGACGCCGCCGGCGAGGCCGCCGCCGTCGTCGCCACCGGTCGCAGCGACTACCCCAACCAGATCAACAACGTGCTCGCATTCCCCGGGGTCTTCCGCGGTCTGCTCGACGCGCGCGCCCACGACATCACCCCCGAGATGATGATCGGCGCGGCGGATGCGCTCGCCCACGTCGTCACCGACGAGCAGCTGAACCCCTACTACATCGTGCCGAGCGTCTTCGACCCCCAGGTCAGCGCGGCCGTCGCCGCCGCCGTCCATGCCGCCGCCGATACCGCCCCGACACCGGCCGCGTCGGACGACGACGGTGTCGGCGAGGAATGGCCGACCCGCTGAATCGTTCCCGCCGTCCTCGCCCAAGGTGCCTAGACTCGTCACCCAGTCGCGTCGTCCACATACTGTGAACCGCCTGGAGGCCATCGTGACCCGCGCGCTCGACGTCCCTCGCGTCCTCGACGACAAGGAGGTCGACCAGTTCTGGGAGCAGGGCTATCTCCTGGTCCGCGGCGTCCTGTCCCGGGACGAGGCCGAGCACTACCGCCGGGTGATCACCGACCTGATCCCCCGCGACCTGTCCATCCCGCCGCACTGGCACGTCGCCGACGGCCGGATCAAGCCGATGCGCACGGCCGAGGACCAGACGTACGACACCCCGGAGCTGCTGCCGCTCTTCGGCAACGAGCGGCTCTACGCGGTCGCCGCGCAGTTGCTGGAGAGCCCGCGGCTGCGGGTCTTCGACGGCTCGCTCGGGGTCACCCTGCGCAACGACGCCTCCCGGGACCGGGCGCTGAGCCAGACGCTCCACCTCGACGCGTCGGTTCCCGCGACCGAGGACAACTTCCTGTTCAGCCTCGAAGAGGTGCAGCTGGGCGGGTGCTTCTACTTCACCGACGTCCTGCCCGACGGCGGCGGCATCCACGTCGTCCCGGGCGGCCCCCGGCTCGTCGAGCAGGAGGCCCGTGCCCACGCCGAGGGCCGGCACCTGCACATGGACTGGAAGAAGATCACCCACATGGACAGCGTCGAGGTCACCGGCGAGGCGGGTGACTTCGCCCTCGTGCACCACCTGATGCCGCACGGCGCGTCGCACAACCGGCGCCCGCAGGCCCGGGTGGCGCAGTTCCAGCGCTACGTCCGCACCGACCACCCGCACGGGGCCGGCGAGCCGGACGACCCGGCGCGCTACAACGACCTGCAGCGCGCCGCGATGAGCCCGCTCACCCGTCGCCTGCTCGGTCTCGATTCCTGGTAACCGGGCCGAGTCACCGAGGTCGGGAGGGTCGCGCACATGCGGGTCGAGATCAGCACCGCCGAGTACGGGTCCGGGCGGCTGAGCGACGAGAGTCTGGCGGCCGCCGTGGCGGCGATGGAGGAGGACGGCTTCGTCATCCTGGGCGGTGCGGTCGACCCCCGCGCCCTCGACGCCCTCAAGCCGAAGCTCGACGCGGACACCGCGGAGCTGCTCCGCCGGGGCAGCTGGGGTGGCGCCGGCCGACGGCCCGGCCATCTCCAGCAGTCGATGCCGCGCGACCCGGAGCACCTTTATCCCGAGATCATCACCAACCCCCTCCTCGTCCAGGTCACCGCGGCCATCCTGGGAAAGGACGTGCACAGCGCCTTCTACAACGGCAACACGAACATGCCCGGCAGCGTGGAGCAGCCGCTGCACCGTGACAGCGGAGATCTCGAACTGAACAAGCTGCCCGTCAGCACAGCCGTCGTCATCAACATCTCCCCGGTCGACGTCGACGAGACCAACGGGGCAACCGAGATCTGGCCCGGCACCCACCGGATCCCCGGGCCGAGCGCCGTGACTGCGGAGGCCGAGGCCGAACGCCGTGCGATCCGCCCACCGGCCCGGGCCATCACCAGGAAGGGCGACGCCGTACTCCGCGACATCCGGCTCTGGCACCGCGGCGTACCGAACCACAGCGCGGCGGCCAGGCACATGATCGGCATGATCCATTGCCGCCCGTCCTACCTGCCCGGGATGAGCATCCGGGTGCCGAAGGCCGCCGTACCCGCCTTCGACTGCGACGGACTCACGACCCGGGTGGAGGTCGTCGACGACGACCACGACTACCTCGCCGAGACCGTGAAGACCTGAGGCCCGGCGGATTCTTGGCCCGGCCTTTGCCGTTTCCCGGTATTCGGCCCGGCCGTCGTTTCTCGGCCGTTTGACATTGAGCCCTCGTCGAATCGAGCCGTGGGTGTTTTCCAGCGCATTACCGTGCGGAACGCCCCGGCCGCGACCTAACGTGACCTGGTGAGAATGAGAAGGAGATCATCGGCCACTGCCGTGGCCGTCGTCGCCGGATTGCTGCTGGCCGGGTGCTCGACAGCGGTGGCCCACTCGCAGAGCGCCACCGGCCGTCCCGCACGCGATGTCGGTGCCGCGGCGCATCCGACGCCCTCGCCGCACCCGACCCGCACCGCACCGCCCGGGCCACGACGGGGCTCGGGAAGCCCGGTGCACGTGACCTTCCTCGAGAGCGACGGGCAGACCTACGGGATCGCGATGCCGATCATCGCCTATTTCTCACGCAAGCCCACCGACGCATCCGTGTTCGACAAGGTGGTCAGGGTCACCGTGAACGGGGCACCGGCGCACGGCGCCTGGTATTTCGAGCACTCGTCCCAGGCGGCGCAGGCGCTGGAGGCCCACTACCGGCCGCGGCACTACTGGCCCGCGCACGCCGCCATCAAGGTGACCATGCCGATCAAGGGTCTGTGGGCCGGGCGCGGGCTCGTGTTCGACAGCAGCCCGAGCCTCTCGATCCGGACCGGCGCCGCCCACATCGTGCAGATCAACGGCAAACCCGGCGTCGACAAGATGTGGGTCTACGACGCCGGAAAGCTCATCCGCACGTTCAGCATCTCGCTCGGCGCCCCCTCGACGCCGACCTACCTCGGTACCGCCGTCGCCATGGCCAAGTCCAACCCGGAGCTCATGACCAGCTCGCCGGGCGAGCCGTACTACAGCATCGAGGTGCCCTGGTCGGTCCGTATGACCTATGACGGCGAATTCCTGCACGACGCCTACTGGAACGGCGAGCTCGGGCAGGCGAACCTCTCCCACGGCTGCACCAACATGGCGCCGGCTGACGCCGAGTGGTACTACAACTGGTCCCAGATCGGTGACCCCGTGACCTGGACCCACACCGGCACCTCCCAGGTGCTCCCGGTCTGGGACGGCTACGGCGACTGGAACCTCTCCTGGGCCGAATACCAGAAGGGCGGAATGCTCCACCCGTGACCTGACCATGACGTCGTGCCGCATCCCGCCGTCACCCGCGGTCGGTGGCCGCCCCTACCCTCGCGGGCGAGGAGAGGTGGGCGATGGCGGTCGTACTTGCGCTGATCGGCGCCGTCGCCTACGGGGCATCCGACTTCGTCGGCGGTCTCACGTCCCGGCGCGCCGGCACCTGGGCGGTGGTGGCGTTCGCGCAGGCCTCCGCGGTGATCTTCCTGCTCATCGCGCTGCCGTTCCTGCCCGGTTCGCCGACCGCCCGCGGCATGGCCTGGGGCGCGGTGTCCGGGGTCGGTACGACGGTCGGAACGCTGGCTCTCTACCGCGGGCTCGCCCACGCCCGGATGAACGTCGTCGCGCCGCTCTCGGGGGTGATCGCCGCGGCGCTGCCGGTCGTCTTCGGGCTCATCACCGGGGAGCGGCCGTCGGCGCTCGCCCTGACCGGCATCGTCATCGCGCTGGCCGCCATCGTGCTGGTGTCGCTCTCGTCGTCGCCGGTGGAGTCGGACCGGCCGTCCGGTGTCATCGAGGGAATCACCGCCGGCGTGGGTTTCGCGGTGCTGTTCGTCGCGCTGCAGCGGGCCGGCCACGCGGCGGGAGCGTGGCCGCTGCTCCCGTCGGAGGGCGTGTCGATCGTGGTGGTGTTGGCGATCGCGATCCCGCGCGGCTATTCGTTGCGGCCGAGTGCCGCGGTCATACCCGGCATCGCCACGGTCGGTGCGCTCGGTGTCCTCGCGACGACGCTGTACATCTTCGCGACCGCCCACGGCCTGCTCTCGGTCGTCGCCGTGCTCACCTCGCTCTATCCCGCGGTGACCGTCATCCTCGCCGCGGTGCTGTTGCGCGAGCGCAGCACCCCGGTGCAGGTGCTCGGCATGCTGTGCGCCGTCGTCGCCGTGACGATGATCGCGACGGGCTGAGCGGATCGCCGGACGCTCGCGGGACTGAGCAGTGGCAAGCCCGGTCAGTGCGACCAGTCGGCGCTGCGGACCTCGCGGAGCGCCGCCTTGCGCTCGTCGCCGGTCAGCCGGTCGAGGAAGACGCTGCCGCGCAGGTGGTCGGTCTCGTGCTGCAGGCACCGTGCGAGGTAGCCGTCGCCCTGCACCCGCACCGGTTCGCCGTGCAGGTCGACACCTTCGACAGCGGCGTGGGACTGACGCTCGGCGTCGAAGAACAGGTGCGGAACGGAGAGGCATCCCTCCTGGTCGGTGCGCGGGCCGCCGTCCGCGGCGACCAGGCTCGGATTGACGACATGGCCGACGTGCTTGCGGCCGGACTCGTCCGCGCAGTCGTAGACGAAGAGGGACAGGCCGACGCCGATCTGGTTGGCCGCGAGCCCCGCGCCCTCGGCGGCGTACATCGACGCGAACATGTCGTCGATCAGCCGCTCCAGGTCCTGGTCGAACGACGTGACCGGGTCGGTGGCCGTGCGCAGCACGGGGTCGCCCAGCAGCCGGATCGGGTGCACCGAACCCCGCCGGTCGCGCGGTCGACGGATGGCCATCAGCGGCGGTGGGTGCCGGACCAGGTCCAGGCGTAGGTCGGGTCTTCACAGCCGAAGCCGGCGTCGCAGATGTCGAGCGGGCGGAAGGTGTCGACCATGACCGCGAGCTCGTCGAAGAAGGTGGCGCCGATGGCCCGCTCCGGCGAGCCGGGCTGCGGGCCGTGGGTGAAGCCGCTGGGGTGCAGGGAGATCGAGCCCTGCTCGATGCCTGCGCCCTTGCGCGCCTCGTAGTTGCCGCCGCAGTAGAACATGACTTCGTCGGAGTCTACGTTGGCGTGGTTGTAGGGGACCGGGATGGATCCCTCGTGGTAATCGACCTTGCGGGGGACGAAGTTGCAGATGACGAAGTTGGAGCCCTCGAACACCTGATGCACGGGTGGCGGCTGGTGCACCCGGCCGGTGATGGGCTCGAAGTCGGCGACGTTGAAGGCGTAGGGGTAGAGGCAGCCGTCCCAGCCGACTACGTCGAAGGGGTGGTGCGCGTAGGTCAGCCTGGTCCAGCCCTGCCGGTGCTGCACCAGTACGTCGACCTCCTCGCCCTCGACCCGGAGCGGTTCGGTGGGCGCGCGCAGGTCGCGCTCGCAGTACGGCGAGAACTCGTTGAACTGACCCTTGGCGGTCAGGTAGCGCTTGGGCGGCGAGATGTGCCCGCTGGCCTCGACGACGTAGGTCCGCAGCGGCGGTGCGCCGGTCGGAACCAGCCGGTAGGTCGTCGACGTCGGCACGATGATGTAGTCGCCCTGGCCGATGTCGAAGCCGCCGAAGACCGACTCGAACCGGCCCGCTCCGGCCTCGATGTAGACGCACTCGTCGCCGACGGCGTTGCGGTAGAGCGGGCTCGGCCGGTCGGCGACGGCGTAGGAGATGCGGCAGTCGTCGTTGGCCAGCAGGTACTGCCGGCCGGTGATCGCGTCGGCGCCGGTGGTGTCGAGCTTGTGGGTCTTGAGGTGGCGGGGGAGCAGCGGCAGGTTGGCGCTGCGGTGGGCCGGCGGGGCGGGGTGCAGCTGACTGTCGACGATCGCCGTCGGCAGGCCCTCGTGGTAGAGCAGCGCCGAGTCGGCGGAGAAGCCTTCGACCCCCATCAACTCCTCGGGGTAGAGGGTGCCGTCCGGCTTGCGGAAGGCGGTGTGCCGCTTGCGCGGGATCGCGCCGACGGCGCGGTAGTAGGGCATGACGACCTCCGTGCGGCCGGTGCTGGTGGCCCGGCTCTCGTGTGCCCGATTATCGGACAGCTCTGTCCTATATTTGTAGGGTGGGCTACCGTCTCGGATGTGTCAACCACGTCCTGGGTGCCGGTGCCGGACGACTCGCCGTTCCCGGTCGACAACCTCCCGTACGGCGTCGCCCGGACCGGAGCCGGCCCGCACGTCGTGGTGGCGATCGGGACCCGGGCGCTCGACCTGACCGCCGCCGCGGAGGCCGGCCTCGTCCGCGACCCGCACCGGCTGCTCGCCGGGCCCACCCTCAACCCGTTCCTCGCCGCCGGCCGGCCGCAGTGGACCGCGGTCCGGGCCCGGGTCACCGAACTGCTCACCGACCCGCGCTACGCCGACCGGGTCGGCACCCTCCTCCTCGACCAGCGGGAGATCACCCCGCTGTTGCCGTTCACGGTCGGCGACTACGTCGACTTCTACTCCTCCGAGCACCACGCGATCAACATCGGCCGGATCTTCCGGCCCGGCCAGCCGCCGTTGTCGCAGAACTGGAAGCACCTCCCGGTGGGCTACCACGGCCGGGCCGGCACGGTGGTCGTCTCCGGGACCCCGGTCGTCCGCCCGCACGGTCAGTGCCGCACCGCCTCGGGGCCGGTCTACCGGCCGAGCGCCCGACTCGACATCGAAGCGGAGGTCGGGTTCGTCGTCGGCGTACCGACCGATCTCGGACGTCCGGTGCCGACCGCGTCGTTCCGCGAGCACGTGTTCGGTGTGGTGCTGCTCAACGACTGGAGCGCGCGCGACATCCAGTCCTGGGAGACGGTGCCGCTGGGGCCGTTCCTCGGTAAGTCCTTCGCCACGTCGATCTCCCCGTGGGTCGTCCCGCTCGACGCCCTCGAGGCGGCCCGCGTGCCGGCGCCGGCGCGGGACCGGGAGCCGCTGGACTACCTGCGGCCGGCCGGGCCGTGGGGGCTGGACCTCACCCTCGAGGTGTCGGTCAACGGATCGGTGATCTCGCGGCCGCCGTACGCCGGGATGTACTGGACCGCCGACCAGCAGCTCGCCCACCTGACCGCCAACGGCGCGTCGCTGCGGGCCGGTGACCTCTTCGCCTCGGGCACCGTGTCCGGTGCTGCGCCGCAGGAGCGTGGGTCGCTGATCGAGCTGACCTGGAACGGCGCCGAGCCGCTGACCCTGGCCGACGGCTCGACGCGGACCTTCCTCGACGACGGCGACACCGTGTCGATCCGTGCGACCGCGCCGGGGACCGGCGGCCGCCGGATCGGGTTCGGGCCGGTGACGGGGACCGTCGCTCCGGCGATCCGGTTGCCGGCGTAGACCGATGCCCGAGACCGCACAGACGCTGGACCGGGGGATCCGGATCCTGCGGCTGCTCGGCGCGGCACCGCACGGTCTCAGCGTCGCCGAGTTGGCGACCGAGATCGGGGTCGGGCGCGCGGTCGTCTACCGGCTCGTCGCGACGCTGGAACGGCACAGCCTGGTGCGCCGGGACGCCGACGGCCGGATCCGGCTCTGGCTCGGATTGCTGGACCTGGCGCACGACGTGCAGCCGCACCTGCGGGACATCGCCTACCCGCCGTTGCGGGCGCTCGCCGAGGATGTCGGGGCGACCGCGCACCTGACCGTCGCCGACGGCGGCGAGGGGCTGGCGCTGGCCGTCGCCGAACCGAGCTGGACCGATCTGCACGTCGCCTACCGGGTCGGATCGCGTCATCCGCTCGGTCAGGGCGCCGCGGGGCGGGCGATTCTGCTGGCGCGCGACCCGGCCGCGACCGAGCGCTATGCCGCGACCGTCGGCGAGCTGCAGGACGGGGCGTACGGCGTCGCCGCGCCGATTCGCGGCGTACCCGGTCTGCAGGCGAGCGTCGGCGTGGTGGCGTTGCGCGAGTTGCGGGCCGAGGAGGTGGGGCCGCGGGTGGCCGCCGCCGCGGCCGACATCGCCTCGGGCCTGCGCTGAGCGCCGCGCGTCCCAACAATCGCACTACTAGTGCGTTTCGGGGGCGTCGTACGGCGTGTCGCGGACCCAAACGCACTAGTAGTGCGTTTGTTTCGCGCGCAACCGACGACGACCTCGGATAGTGCGATGACGGACGTTCGAAGCGCCCGACGCCCATAGGCGTGTTTGCCGTCCGTTCAGAAGGGGTCGGTTGACACTCCTCGGAATTCGCTGCCAGATTGGCATTGTCCCTCCGTCCGGAAGGTGACGGTCTGCTCCGGGCACCGCCGGGCTGTTCGAGCGCAACCGGCTCTCGGGGGAGTCGCAATGCTGGCGAACGTGATATTCGCTCCGATGTGGAGCCGGCTGGTTCGGAGGCTCGATCCCCAGCGTGGCTCGCTGGAGAACGCCGCGAAGGCGGTCGAAGCGGGAGCCCGCCGTGCACGGATACGCGCCGACTCCGGGAAAGCCCTCGACCGAGCCGTGCAGGGGGGTCACTGACCGGTGCGACGAGAGTGTGTCAGTCGAGGATGCGCGAACGCAGGGTTGCAGCGTCGGCAGTGCTGATGTCGGTCTCGAAGAACGCACGGTTGCGCGCTACCCGCTCGCTCGGCCACGTCCACCATTGCGCGTCGACGAGCACGCGGACGACTCGGGCGCTGCGCGCATCCTCAGTACGCGGGCAGGCGTGCCGGCGAGGACGGCGTAGTCGGGATAGCGCGGCGGGTGACGACCGAGCCGCGGCGACGACGACGCCGGTCCGATCTGTGCGCCCGGCAGGACAGTGACGCGGTCGCCGATCCAGCACGCCGGGCAGATGGCGACGTCGTCCGATCCTTCGAGATAGAGAAATCTCTGCTCCCAGTGCATGCGTAGCATCATGTTAGCGAACGGGTGTCGTGGTTGGTGGTGCTGACCAGCAGGTACTGTCCGATGGCGCAGTGCGCGCCTATCGAGATCGTGCCGCCACCTTGCAGGTCGCGGGACGTTGATCCAGGTGTTCGGCAGATCCGGGTGCGCCGGCTGAGCCGGGACCTGATCGGGAGGTGGGCGGAGCGTGCGACGTGCGCGCCGCGCGCATTGTGATAGAGCCGGCTCAGCGGTCCGGCCGGGTAGTGTCGAAACATGGGCCTGCCTCGTGGTGATTGCGCGATTTGACCTGACGGCGGCCAGCCGGGACGTGGCTAGCAGAGACGTGATTGGCCGAGACGTGATGAGCCGAGACCGAAGGATCGACCGCCAATGATAAGTCACGCAGCGGAAGCCATCGGCGCAAGAGCAGGCGCACGGGTTGCTGGCCCTGCCGATAGTCGCGGGCGCCGTGGTCGGCCTGATCTTCGCAGGGTCGGGTTCGGCGTCGGGCACCACGTCCCAGATCAGCGCCACCACGAATGCCGACGGCTTCACCTCGCAGCAGGTCTACACCTTCCCCGGCACCACGGTGCCGTCGCCGTGGGCGGTGTACAACAGCGCCGGCACGAGCACATCCGACTCGCGGGTGCCTCCTACGTCACGTCTCCGGCGGCTACCTGCACGTGAAGGCGAGCGGGGATCAGGGCAGCGGGCTGTGCCTGTGCACGGGGAGCGCGAAGCCCACGTCGGCGTACGGACGCTGGGCATCTACGCCGCATGCCCGTCGACGCCCATCACAACTTCGGCATCCTGCTGTGGCCCAATGACGACAAACGCGTCGCCGGGCAGGAGATCGACATCGCGGAGTTCCCGGGACCAGACAAGACGGTGCTGATGAACACCATCCACGACGGGCCGGGTGACGACAAGCACACGCACTTCACCAACGGCGCGTACTCGACGTTCCACAAGTACTCCGTGATCTGGACGAAGTCGTAGATCTCGTTCTGGGTGGACGACAACAAGGTGTGGGACGCCGACCCGAGCTACTCACGGGTAGACCCGATGCACCTGGTCCTGCAGGCCGGCATCTACAGCACATCGACGCCCACCAGCGGTACCAGCGAGATGGATGTGAAGGCGGTCAGGTACTTCCACAGCTGATACGGCGCGTCCCCCCGCACACGCCGCAGTCCGACCCGTCACGATAGTGTTGCTGGGCGGCACGGGGATTGCCACACCGACACAGGTCATCAGGTGGCATGGCCGGCCCGACGTCTGCATCCGAGATCCAGGTCTTGTCCGAGCAGTCTATGACAGAGATCACGCGCCCCGGTGATCGCCGCCACAGCGGCGTAGCAGTCTGTTTACACCGTGTAGCGTGGATAGGTTCCCCTGGTGGGTGCGAGGTAGACACGGGGTTGCTGCGGCTGACGATCTGCGGCCAGCGGTGAACCGCGTCGGCGACCGTCCCACCAGCCCGACCCCGCGTCCTGCCCGGCAGGCGCGCCGTCCCTGAATCTTCGAGCACCCTCACCACCGCCCGCTGTCATCAGCATCCCGCCGCCCCATGCGGGTGGGGCGGGATCCGATCACGCGAACGGAGCATCCGCTTGTCCGAGCACCGCCCCGCTGACCCCCGTACCAGCATCGTCATCCCGGCGCGCAACGAGGCCACCAACCTCGAAGTCCTCCTGCCCGAGCTGCCGCCGGTCCACGAGGTCATCCTCGTCGACGGCGACTCGGTCGACGGCACCGTCGAGGTCGCCCGCGCGCGTGCTGCCCGACATCAGAGTCGTCGCAGCAGACCCGCACGCGGCAAGGGCAACGCCCTCGCCTGCGGCTTCGAGGCCGCGACCGGCGACATCATCGTCATGATCGACGCCGACGGCTCGGCCGACCCCGCCGAGATCCCCGCGCTTCGTCGACGCCCTCGTCGCGCGGCGCCGACTTCGCCAAGGGCATCGCGCTTCCAGCCGGGTGGCGGCAGCGACGACATCACCCGGCTCCGCGCCGTCGGCAACCGCGGCCTGAACCTGGCTGGCCAACGTGCTGTTCGGCACCCGCTACACCGACCTCTGCTACGGCTACAACGCCTTCTGGGCGCGACGTGCTCCCGCGCCTCGACCTGCCGTCACCGGCAGCTCGCGGCCCGTCGACGGCCGCGATGCTCTGGGGCGACGGCTTCGAGATCGAGACCGATGATCAACTGCCGCGTCGCCGCCGCGGAGCTGTCGCGTCGTCGAGGTGCCGAGCTTCGAGCTGCAGCGCGTCTACGGCGAGAGCAACCTCAACGCAATGTCGCGACGGGCTGCGCGTGCTGAAGACGATCGGCGAGCGAACGCCGCCGGCGTCACCGAAGCTCAAGCGAGCACCGCGCGCAACGCCGCCCGGGCGACGGGCCGACGAGTACATCGAGCCGCAGTCCGCAGCGCGACATCGCGTGACGTCACCGGCCCCGTTCAGACAGCCGTCGAGAGGAGCTACCGGATGACCGAAGAACGCGCAGTCGCGAGCTGTGGTCGTGTGCGCGTACACCGAACGACCGATGGGACGAACTCGTCGCCAATCTGCTGCCGCCGAGCGACAACTCGAGGCCGCCGACCGAGCTCGTGCTGGTCATCGACCACAACCCGGCGCTGCTAGACAGCGCCGAGGCCGAGCTCGCCCGGCCGCCTCGAGGTGCTCGAGAACGACCGTAGCCGAGGGCCTGTCCGGCGCGCGCAACACCGCGCTGGAGCACGTCGTCCGGCGACGTCGTGGTGTTCCTCGACGACGACGCGGTCACGCGGCACGGCTGGCTCGCCGCGCTCAAGGCCCCGTACGAGGACGCCGGCGTCCTCGGTGTGGGCGGCTGGGCCAGCCCGGCCTGGCCGCACGCGGGATCGACCGGCCCGGATCGCGGCGTACTCGACTGGGTCGTGGGCTGCACGTACGAGGGCAAGCAGCCCACCCGCGCGGCGATGCGCAACCTCATGGGCTGCAACATGTCGATGCGACGGCGAGGTGTTCGACATGGCCGGCGGTTTCTCCGAAGAGCTCGGCCGGGTGGGCACGACGCCGCTGGGCTGCGAGGAGACGGAGCTGTGCATCCGGATCGCCGGGCAAGACCCGAGGACGAGATTCTCTTCGAGCCAGACGCGATCGTGGAGCACAGGGTGAGCGCGGACCGGCTGAGCTGGCGCTACCTGCTCCGGCGGGGATACGCCGAGGGTCTGTCCAAGGCTGATCTAAGAAGAAGTAGGGAAAGAAGATATGGATAAAGAGATAGATTAAGATAGGAAGGTGATGATTGAGATGATAGATAGAGAAGATAGATGGTGGCTAGGTGGCGAAGATAAGAAGGGTAGGAGGTAGGGGTTGTACCAAAAATATGGGTAAGTTAGAGGTAGGTTAAGATGAGGGAAGGTTATGAAGGAATAAGGAGATGGTGTAGGAGTTATATAAGATATAAGTAGGAGAGGTAGATATAAGAGAGATAGGTAAAGATATAGAAGTGATAAGAATATAGGAGAGATGATAAAGAGAGGAGAGATTGGTAGTATGGGATTATAGATGGGTGATAGGAGAGATAGATGTGAGAGTAGATGGTAATGTAGTAAGGGATGGGGAGATAAGAGAAGAGGTAGCAAGGTTGGAAGATGGAACTGACGGAATGAAGGAGGAGATGTTGGTAGAAGATATAGATATGAAAGAGTGTGTAGTTATAGAGATAGATGGTAGAGATGAGAAGGAGAAGAGGTGTATAGAGAGAATATTGTTAGGTGAGAGGATAAGAGAAGAGATAATATTGGTAGATAAAGATATATATATAGAGATAAAAGAGGTGGTGATGAGAGAAATGGATGAGAAATAAGATATAGTATGGTAAGTGAGAGAGATAAGGTTAGGAGAGAGAGATGATAGAAATAGAGGTGTTGAGACGGTATAAAATAATATCATAGAGTTCAAGGAAGAAGAAGTAGTAGTAGATTACTGGTGGATGTAAAAATTGCTGAGAGAGTTAGGTGAATAAGGTGTGGGAATAGATACTGGGCTGATCGCACCGCAAGTGCTAGACACGAGCGCGCAGGTATGGTTAGAGGGCATAGGAGACTTAGGCAAGGGTTTAGCGCGGCGTCGATTAAGCTCAGACAAGGATGTATACGATCTCTTCTACTACAACTATGGGATGTTAGGGTATGGCAACAACATGGCCTGAGAAGAGAGGTATGGAAAGGGCTAGGAGGGATGAGCAAGCACTGGGATAGGGAAAGATGGTTAGCTAAGGAGAGGATCTAGATCTGTTACTAAGATAACTGCTAGCTGGTAGGGTGATAGCTTACAAGAGGCAAGAGTTGATATGGCAAGAGCAAGGGTGGGAGGATGAGGAGCTCGTAGAATAGGTACACGGATAAGGGATAGGGCTGTAAGAGATGCTGACTAAGCTCGTCGTCGACGAGCAGAGAGAGATAGTATAGGTGCTGAGATGGGTAGGTTAAGGTCTATGCAGGCTCATAGGGTAGTAGCGGCAGAAGTAGGTTGACACCTAGGTAGCGCGCTGCTGTCGGTGCGCAGCGCGGAGCTCACGGATTAGCTCGGGGCTAGGTAGCGCTGCACCGCAGCAGGAAGGCGGCCGCATGAGATTAGATTATGTAGGCTGGGTAGGCTTAGGTAACCTAGGAGAAGAAGAGATAGCAGAGGAGTTGCTAGGTGAGTTGAGAGAGGAAGAGGTGGTATAAGAAGAGCACAAGATGAAGGAACTGAGGAGTGAGATAGGAAGGGGAGGAGAAGGAGAAAGGCAATTGCTGCTAGGCGGAGGGAAGGAGATAGGGAGCAGCAACTGGAGTAAGGTGCTCAACGTAGATGGCGTCACATAGGAGAGATGGCGGCTCTGGTTCATGATAGGGGATGGGGTAGAGGAATAGAGCTTCTAAGGCAGGAACAGCTTCTCGGACGGGATGAGCTGCGCGCTGGCGCGTACGTTGGGCCGATTAGACAGGGTGAAAGTGAGAGGTAAGAGCTAGGTAGAGCTGCTAGAAGAAGTAGGGGTAGAGGAAAGAGTGGTAGGAGATATGGCTCTGCTGCTAGAGAGAGAGGGAGAGGATAGGGAAGAGGAGAACAGAGGAGAGCTAGGCATCTGTCTAGGCTTAGGTGAAGAACTGTGGGGATACGCGAGGCGCTGGGTACTAGAAGAGGTGACAGAGAAGGCAGTGAGATATGAAGAGTATGGCAGAGAGGTAAGACTGCTGGTGATGAACGAAGAAGAAGACGCGGCGGCACAGCACATCGTAGACGCGGCCGACGAGAGACACGAAGGCTAGGTAGAGAAACACGGAGTGAGCAAGGGGGAAGAATTATTAGCAGCTCTGGAAGGGTGTAACAAGCTAGTAGCGCAGAGATTGCAAGGCGCAGTACTGGCAGAGGTAGCAGGGGTAAAGGTGATAGCGCTGGAGTAATAGCGGAAATGCGGAGACTTCATGGCGTAGATAGGAGAGGAGGATCTGTAGCTGAGGTGTGAATTGGTGAGCACGGATCTGCTCACGGAAGAGATAGAGAGCTTAGACGCATATAGGTTAGAGAGCGTAGAGCAGATCACTTTTGCGGTGAAGTATTACAGCGCAGCGCTGAAAGGAGAGCTCAAGCGCATAAGTGAGGTAGAGAAGAAGAGCGGACAGACAGCTCTCTGAAGAGTTAGGTAGACACAGAGAGGAGATATTTAGCTGACTGAAGATAGGACATTGGAAGGAAGGAATAGGCTTGCACGAGACGCTCGCAGTCACACGAGACGAGACTAGTAAGAGGGAGGTAGGGCTAGACGCAGCTGGTAGCAGATGAATAGAGCGATGAGGGGGCAGAGCTAAGAGGGGAGGTAGATGAGTCAAGAGGTCTCGGTGGCGATGGTAGTGCTCGGCGCGGCGGCGGGCTTCGGCACGGTCCAGGAGCTCGGCGCGTGGATCTTCTTACTGTTAGGGATAGGGTAGGCGGCGACGTCGGTGCTGCGCGGCGTGTCGGTGCGGAACTTACTGCTCTTCTCGGTGGCGACGAGACTGACGTCACGCTGCTGAGCGGATTAGCGATCGCGGAGGCGCACTTCTGGCACGAGGTAGGTGTGTTCGTCGTACTCACGTCGCTGAGGTAGTTCTGTACGGGGTAGCACTAGAGCGGATGAGTGACTGGGACGTTGTGGATAGACGGATTTCTCTGAGGTCATGGCGAGGGTTTACGGTGCTATTGGTTCTCGAGACGAGAGTTCTCGGGTTTGTTTTGGTAGTTGGGAGCTGTTTCGCTCAATAGGGTTCGTACGTTGGGTTCGCTGGGATGTTCTCTAGAGTAGGGTTGTGGTGGTACGTTGGGGTGGCGCTAGTGTGTCGGTGTGCGGTGGTTGGTGCTGAGAGGGTTGTTGGGTGATTGGTTTTTGTGTGTGTGTTAGTTATGTACTGCTCTCCGTGGTGGTGTTATATGAATAAGAGATGTTATTCGGTTGTTTGGTACGTCGGAGTGCTTAGGTTATCGCACAGATAGGTGTTGTTGATATTGCGTAGGGTATATATTACGTTGGTTGGTGCTCTTAGAGAGTTAGGTGATGATTGGGATGTTGGTAATGTGATGAATTTGTTGTGTGGGTGTGTTGTTGGTTGGTGTTGGTTAATATGGTAGTTGTGCTAGGGGTGAGAGTGCTAGTTGAACGGATATTGGTGGTTATTAGAGTTGGATTGGTATGGTGTATTGGTTTTGGATAGGTGAGATGATTTAGGAATAGATAATGTTCTAGGGAACGTTTATTTCTAGTTGTAGTAGATTGTTTTTTTTGGTGCTAGTTGTTTTGGTTTTAGATATTTTTACGGAGTTTTAGGTGATGAGTTGAGAGAAGGTGTTGTGATTATAGGGTTTGATTGTGTTGGTGTTAGAGATCACTGTTACTTAATAGCTCACGTTGTATTGATATTGTTGGTGCTGTTAGTGTTGGTGTTTTTTGGTTTATTTGGTTTTGGTACGTTTTGTTGTTAGTTGGTGTTTTGGTTGTTGGTTGGGTGTTGGTGAATTTTAGTTTTTGGGCCTTTTTTCAACTTAGATGTTATCGGGAAGGTTACTGTTAACGTTTCGTTGTTGAGATACGGTGGTACGCTAGGTTATTGGGGTTTGATTGATTTCGATATCTACTAGTTGATGACTTTGTTTTTGATTATCGGTGAGGTTGAGATGTTTATAGCGCTGTGATATTGAGGTTGGTTGTGATGGGTGTTGTTAGTTTGTGAGGTTAGTTTTACTTTGCTCTTCGATGGTAACAACTACGGTAACGAGGCGCTGTTCCGCGCGGTACTGTTCAGCCTGCCTGGATCGTGACGTTGTTGGTGAGTGGTTGGTGGCAGTTGCGTGTTTGGCTGCTGCTGCTGGGTGTTGCGCTGCTCGTCGGCGCGGGCGTCTTCTGCCTCGGTACGGACGGCATGGACTGGTACTGCGTGATCTGGCTTGGGACTGTGCAGGCGGTGGAGAAGTTCGAGCTGCACGCTTCGGCGAAATCGGTGGTGCTGATGACTGGTTCGGGGAACGCTATTCTCGGCTGCCTGACGGCGCGCTCGCTGCGAGTCGACTACGTGGCTCGCGACACGCTGCACGATTCCCGAAACTGGTCCACTACCGCCGCCGACGGTGTACTCGATGACGCGGACATTGACTAGGAGCGGCAACTTGTCGGCGTACTACGCTCTGGTGACGACGTCGATCGGCGCGTACGACGACCTGTACGGAATACAGCGGTATAGGACTTCCTCGCTATGCGCTGGGCGATGCAGAAAAGCGGTTACTGGAAACGGAGTACGCAGCGCGTCGTCCACTCTCTACCGGCTCGACGTTGGCGTTCCGGGTGGCAATCTATCGGAAAACCGCACTTGGGGCGGGGCACTGGTGACCGCACGTGTCGCCTACCTGATCCTCGCTCACACGGACGCTGAGCACGTGCAGCGATTGATCGCCGCTGTGGACTCGCGCTGGTAGTGCTGCACTGCGACGTCGCACGGACGGCGCTGTGTACGACGCGATGCTCGCGGGACATGACTGGGTGATCGCTATACGCCGCATCTCGACGCTGTGGGGGAGTTGGGGTGCTGTGGCGGCTGAGCTCGACGGGCTTCGGACGGCTCTCTGGGAGACCGACTGCGACCACGTGGCGATCCTGCAGGGCAGCGACTATCCGGTGCAGAGCAGTGAGGTCATCGAACGTACGCTCGGCGACCTCGTCGGCCGCTCGATCACGCCGAGCAGCGCCTGCCCCGCGCGGCGTGGAGCGGACACGGCGGGTTGGACTGGCTGCGCTATCCCCACTGGGTCGTGCGCCGGCACATGGTCCGGCTGCCGGTGCCGCGCCGGATCCCGCGCGGCATCGTCCCGGCCGGCGGCAGCGTGAACAAGGTCCTGAGCCGCGAGCACGCCCGGCGGATACTCGACCTCGATGCGCAGCGACCGACCTCGCCCGGTTCTGGCGGCGGGCCTGGAACCTCGATGAGACCTACGTGCACAGCCTGCTCGCCACGGTGCGCGGCGGGGACGAGGTCGTGGCCGAGTCGCGCTGGTTCACCGACTGGGGCGCCGGGGGCCGGCGGAGCCCCGAATGGCTCACCGACTGGCACCGTGACGACGTGACGCGTGCGGCCCGCGGCCCCCAGACGGCGGCGCTGTTCGCCCGCAAGTTCTCCAGTGCGCGCAGTAGTCCGCTGCTGGACTTCATCGACGGGGAGCTCCGTGCCGCCTGACCTTCTCGCTCCCGAACGGGCGGGCCCGTCGCGCGGAGCCCCTCGCGTCCGCCCCGGTCGCGTACGGCCCCGTTGCGTACGGCCCCGTTGCGTACGGCCCCGTTGCGTACGGCAGGGTCGCGTCGGCCCCGTCCCCGCGGCACGCCGCGACGCCGCACCGGGCGAAGCACCGGCGACTGGCACGAACCGCCAACGGCCTGTTCGGCCGCGGCATGATCTACGTGCTGGTGTGGTCGCTGCAACTCGTCGTGTCGTCGGCCGTCTCGCCGGTACTGGCGCACCTGCTCGGGCCGTCGGACTTCGGTCACCTGGCGACGTCGATCGCGCTGTACCAGGTGTTCTCGGTGCTCATGGTGTTCGGCCTCGACCAGGCCCTGATCATGGAGCACAGCGAAGGCTCGGTCCGCCGGGCCGGCGCGGCGCGCATCGTGTGGCTCGGCGTCGCGGTCGCGGTCGTGCTGACCGCGGTGCTGTTGCTCACCGGAGGGGTGTGGAGCGGCGCCGCCGGATTCCCGCACTTCCGCGGCATCGTCGTGCTCGCCGTGCTCTGGTCCGGGCCGGGCGCCGTCAACCTGATCATGTTGGCGCTGTTGCGGGCAGAGGACCGGCTCGGCGCCTTCGTCACGATGAACCTGCTGACCTCGATCGGCGGGCAACTCGGCGGCGTCGTCGTGATCGGCGTGGGAGCGCGCACGTCGACGGCGTACGGGTGGGCCGGCGTCGTCGCGCAGTACGCGGCGCTCGCCATCGGCCTCGTCCTGATCCGTCCGCGGCTGCGGGGCACCCTCGATCGGGCGTGGGGTTCCCGGGTGATGCGGGTCGGTGCGTCGATGACCGCCAGCGCGCTCGCCCTCTTCCTGCTCAACAGCGGGGATCGCGTGTTGCTGCAACGCCTCGACGGTGCGACGTCGGTCGGGCGCTACCAGATCGCCTACGTCGTGGGATCGGTCCCGATCCTGTTGCTCACCTTCCTCAACCAGGCCTGGCTGCCCCGGATACTCGAGATCCCCGACCGCAGCGAGCAGTGGCGCATCCTCGCGGTGTCCCGCGACCGCCTGCTGGGCATCCTGGCACCGGCCGTCGCCGCCCTCGTCGTCGGTTCACCGATCGCGCTCAGCATCCTCGCGCCGGTGTCGTACCGCCCCGCGTCACTGGTGCCGGTGGTGTTCCTGGTAGCGGTCGCGGCGTTCGCCGTCGCCGACTGCGCGGCGTCGACCCGCGCCCTGCTCGCCCTGCGCCGGACGGTTCCGGTCGCCCTGTGCACCGGCATCGCCGCCGCCGTCAACGTCGTACTCAACATCGTCCTGATCCCGCTGCTGCACGTCGACGGGGCTGCGCTGGCGACGCTGGTCGCGTTCACCGTCCAGGCGGTGGTCGCCCGTCGCTACGTCGCCCGCGAACATCCGCTGTCGCTACCCGACCGGCGATCGGCAATGCTCGGTGCGGGTGCGATCGGTGTGGCGGGAGCGGGTGCCGTGATCACGGTGTCGTCGGGCCCGTGGCTCGTCGGCCGGCTGTTCGTCACCGGTGTGCTGGTCGCTCTCGCCCTCATCCGGCTGGCTGCGGCCGCACGTGCGGAGCTGTGACGCGGGTCGGCTAGCGGTAGACCTTCACCCAATCGACGTCGAGCGCCGCCCTCGTATTGGTCGCCGCCCGGACGCCGCTGTTGACACCCGCCTGCAGCACGAGGTGCATGGGGCCCTTCGGAATCGCGACGCGGTCCCGCACGGTGAAGAAGGGCCGGCCGTCGATCGAATAGGTGATCGACGTCGCCGTCCAGACCACGGAATAGGTGTGCCAGGTCGTGAACGATCCCGACACGAACCCCACGTGCTTGCGGTTGTCGGCGCCGTAGTGGACGGCGGCCTGCACCCTCGACCGTGCCGCCCCGGGGAACTCGGCCAGGTCGATCTCCCCGCCGATCGGCCAGTTCTCGGCGTTCGGCCAGAGCAGCATCGCGAAGCCGTGATCGGTGTTCTTCGAGACCCTGGCCCGGATGTCCCACCGGCCGTAGGGCTTCGTCGGCATGGCCGGCTTGCGGCACAGGCAGAGCCCGCTTCCCTTCGCGCCGACGGTGGCGACGTGCAGGACGCCGCCCGACGTCGTCACGAGAGACGGCACGCGGGCGACCGGAGACGTCGAGTGGGTCGTGTCGTAGACCGCCCAGTTCGGGCTGAGTGTGGACCCGGCGAACGTGTAGGTCCGCACCAGCGGGAACGATGCGTTGGCGGTACCTGTCACGGACACGATCGTCGCCACCATCGCCGCGAGAGCGAGGGCGACGAGTGTCCGTGTACGGCGACGGCTCACAGAATTCCTTCGGTCATGCGATAAACACCACCGTACCTGCTCCGGCACGGGAGTCGCCGCGGTCTAGGATCGAAGACTCCGATCCTGCGGTGAGCGGCGTTCCGCGGAGGGCACGATCAGCACATGGTGGCGCGGTGATCCCCGGAGCCACGATGAACCGGAGGCACGACGACCGGAGCCACGATGACCTCGACGAGAGACTCGACGACCATTGGAAATCTCGGGAGTGGCTTGAGGTCGCCGAGTACCGGTCGACCGACCGCGGAGAATCACCTCGCCGGTCCTGCGTAGTCCGGCCGGGCGGGCCATCCCGCCGTGGTAGAACTGCGCCCAATTGGTGCCGGGCGGCCCCCCCATCTGGAGGGTCCCGTCGTTCGGCGAGGCGCCGATCAACCGGCAATGGCCGGACGGGGAGGAACGCGTGACGATCACACTCCGGCCCGGCCACCGACCAACCCCTGGAGTGCGCCGTGGAGCGGTTTCCACCCGGCACGAAGATGACCGTCAGCTCTAGCAACCAACCATCCGCAGCGACCCCCGCCCCCGCCGTCCGCCGGCCCGCCGGTGCGGTCTCGGTCGACGACGGCAGCGGCCACACCTCCGGACCGATCTGCACCGTGGAGGTCGCGCTGCGCCCGATGGAGGTCCAGATCTTGGCACCGGAGTGACGACGATGCCCGACGTTCACACGGAGCCATGATGCCTCGCCCACGGCCCATCCGGGACACGGTCGGCGCATGGTGCTGAGCATCATCGCGGCGGCCCTGCTCCTGGTCGCTCTCGTCGGTCTGCTTGCGCACTTCCGTGCGCCCGGACGGTCGTGGGAGCTCGGAGTCTCCGCGTTCGCGCCGTACCTGATGCTCGCCGCCCCGGTGGCCGCGGTGCTGCTCCTCGCCGCGAGGCAGTGGGTCCCTGCGGCCGTCGTCCTGGTTGTCGTGGTCGGCTGCGCCAGCACGCAGAGCGGACTCTTCGGCTCGGCCCGCGCCCCGGCCGATTCGGAGCGGTTGGTCACGATGACCTGCAATCTGCGGCTCGGGGAAGCGGACCCGGCCTCCGTCGTGCGCGCCGTGCGCGACCATCGGGTCGACGTTCTGATGCTGCAGGAGCTGACCGGGCCGGAGCAGGCTCGTCTCGAGCAGGCCGGACTTGACGACGTGTTGCCCTACCACGCGGCCCACGCCGACGAGAGCGCCATCGGTAGCGGAATGTGGAGTCGCCATCCCCTCACGTCGATCGACCGGCGGACGGACTTCACGTTCGCATTCATCACGGCGCGAGTGACGGTACCGGGTGCGGCGGCGCCGGTCACCGCGGTCACGCTGCACCTGGCCGGTCCCGTCCCGAGCAGCACGCGCTGGCAGCGCGACATCCGGCACCTGCCCGGCGTACTGCGGAGCCTGCCGGCCGATGGGCCGGTAGTGGTCGGCGGCGATTTCAACGCCACGTCCGACATCGCGCAGTTCCGCGCGCTTCTCGTCGATGGTTACGCCGACGGCACGCAGCAAGCGGGCGCGGGCATGAAGCGGACCTACCCCGCCGACACCTGGTATCCGCCGTTGATCGGCATCGACCACGTGCTGACCCGGCACGCCGTCGCGACGAGCGCGGACACCGTGCGCATCGCCGGCTCGGACCACCGCGCGCTTCTGGTCTCGGTGGCAGTCCCTCGCTGAACCTCGGCACGCTGCCCGCCCCTGGTGGCCCGCAACAAACGCACTAGTAGTGCGTTTGGGTCCGCGACTCGCCGTACGACGACCCCGCAACGCACTACTAGTGCGTTTGTTCGGGGGCGGCCGGCTCGGCGGTGCGGTTCAGTCGGCGGTCAGGCCAGGTCGGGGGGTACGTCGAGCGGCACGAGGTCCGGACGTTCGCAGGTGCTGGTCACGTCGATCGACGAGCGGGTCGTCGCCGCCTGCAGCAGCGACTCCATGACGTCGAGGACATGGGCCGCCAACTCGAGTGAGGCGCGGTGCGGGCGACCGGTCTCGAGGGCGCGGGCCATGTCGGCGAGGCCGTAGCCGCGAGCGGCGTCGGTGTAGCCGGCGGACGCCGGCAGGTCCGTCCACTCTCCCGCGTCCCGCCGGTAGACCTGCACCTGGCCGTCGAAGCCATTGGGGTCGGGCACCGACAACGAGCCGTCGCTTCCGTAGACCTCGATCCGCGGCAGCTGACCCGCCCAGATGTCGAAGCTCATCACCATGGTGGTCAGCGCACCCGAGGCGTGTTCGAGAACGCCGGTCACGTGGGTGTCGACCTCGACGTCGAACTCGGCGCCCGCCTTGGGGCCGCTCCCGATCGTCCGTGAGCCGCGGGGCCGGGACGACGCGCCGACGACCCGGCGCACCGGGCCCAGCAGGTGCACCAGCGCGCTCAGGTAATAGGGGCCCATGTCGAGCAGCGGACCGCCGCCGGGCCGGTAGTAGAACTCCGGATCCGGGTGCCAGCGCTCGTGGCCGGGCGTGACCATGAACGCCGTCGCGGCCACCGGGGCGCCGATCAGGCCGTCGTCGACGGCCTTGCGGGCGGTCTGGGTGCCGCGACCCAGGACGGTGTCGGGGGCGCAGCCGACCCGCAGTCCCGCCTCCGCGGCCGCGTCCACGACCCGGGTGGCCTCGGCGCCGGTGGCGGCGAGCGGCTTCTCGCCGTAGACGTGCTTGCCGGCGGAGAGGGCGGCAAGGGCCACGCTCGCGTGCGCCGCCGGGATCGTCAGGTTGAGGACGACGTCGACCGCGTCGCCGGCCATCAGCTCGTCGACGGAGAGCGCGGCGACGTCGGTCTGGGTGTCGGCGACCGCCTGCGCCCGCTGGTGGTCGAGGTCCGCGACCGCGGTGAGCTGCAGGCCGGGAAGGCGCGGCAGGCTGCCCAGGTAGGCGCCGCTGATCGCGCCGGCGCCGACGATGCCGACCCTCAGCGGCTTGCCCACAGCAGTCCCCTCTCGGTGATGGTGCGGATCTCGGGCACCTCGAAGTCGTCCATCTTGTGGCCGACCGTCGAGACGAAGATCCGGCCGGCGCCCCACTGCCGGGTCCACACGGCCGGGACCGTGACCGTGGCGTGCCAATCGGTGTCGGCGCCGGGCTCGAAGGTGGTCGTGGCCAGGACGTCGTTGAGCATGTCGGAGAGCACCCAGTACTGCTCGGTGTGCAGCGCGATCCGCGGGCCGACGCCGGCCACGATCGGGTGGTCCGCCCGCTCCGGGGTGATCTCCACCTCGTAGTCGATGAAGCCGCCGGGGTGCTGCATGAACTGCCCGCCGGTCAGCCACTGGTACGCCGGGGAGTTGTGGAAGGAGTCGACGATCCCGCCGTGCCAGCCGGCCAGCCCGGTGCCCGCCCGCACCGCGGTGACGAGCCCCTCGACCTGCTCCCGGCTGGCCTCACCCATGGTCCAGCACTGCAGGATCAGGTCGGTGTCGGCCAGCAGCTGCGCGTCGGTGTAGACGTCGAGCGAGTCGCTGATCTCGACCTCGAACCCGCTCTCCTTGAGGAACGGCAGGAATGCGTCGGTCGCTTCGACCGGGACGTGCCCGTCCCAGCCGCCGCGCACGACGAGAGCACGACGACTTCTGTCGGCGGCGAAGTCTGCTGGCACGGGGATTCCTCCTCGATCAACGGCGGTCGGCACCGGCACCGGCGCGCAACTCGTCGGTACGGCCCTTCTGGTGCATCCAACAGTGTGCCCAATGCCCGTCCGGGAACTGCGTCCGCTCCGGGAACGTCGTACGGCACTCGTCCATGGCGAACGGGCAGCGCGGGTGGAACCGGCATCCGCCGGGCGGGTCGGTCAGATTCGGCGGTTCCCCGAGCATAGCGGCCTCGTCGAAGAGGGCCGTCGGGCGCTCCGCCGTACGCCGCTCCGGGTCCGGGGAGGCACCGGTGAGCAGGGTGGTGTACGGGTGCATGGGCTCGTGGATGACCGCGTCCTTCGGCCCGCCCTCGACCATCTGCCCGGCGTACATGACCTGGATGTCGTCGCTGAGGTAACGGGCGCTGGCGATGTCGTGGGTGATGTAGAGCAGCGCGAGGCCCTCCTCGTCCCGCAGCTTCGCGAGCAGGTTGAGCATGTCGAGGCGGATCGAGACGTCGAGCATGGAGATCGGCTCGTCGCCGAGCAGGACGGACGGGTGTACGGCGAGCGCCCGGGCGATGACCACGCGCTGGCGCTGGCCGCCGGACAGCTCGTGCGGCAGCTTGTCGAGGAACTCCGAGGACGGGGTCAGGCTGACTCGCTCGCAGAGCTCCTCGGCCTGCTCCCGGGCGTCGGCCCGGCTGGCGGCGTGGCCGTGGATGCGCAGCGCGCGTTCGAGGTTGTAGCGCACCTTGTGGCCGGGATGCAGCGACCCGAACGGGTCCTGGAAGATCAACTGGACCTGGCGGTAGTAGGACTTGTCCGCGCCCCGCTTGGGGACCGGGTCGCCGTTGAGGCGGATCTCGCCGCCGGTCGGCGGATAGAACTGCGCGAGCAGCCGGGCCAGGGTCGTCTTCCCGCTGCCGGACTCGCCGACCAGCGCGACGATCCGGCCCGGGAAGAGCCGCACGGTGGCCTGCTCGACGGCACGAACGGTCGCCCCGTGCCCGACCGAGTCCCGGACATGGAAGTGCTTCGTGACGTCGACGGCCTCGAGGACGGGTCCGCCGCGGTCGGCCCGGCCCTTGCCGGCGACGGCGTCGGCGCGCCTCACCGGGACACGCTCTCTCGCACCGGGGCGGGCTTCGCGGCCGGGTCGTAGAGCAGGCAGGCGGCATGCTGGCCGGCGACCGGGAGCAGCTCCGGCCGGTCCCGGTCGCACCGTTCGAACCGGTCGCCGCAGCGCGGGTGGAAGGCGCACCCGGGCGGCAGGTTGCCCAGGTCGGGCGGCGTGCCGGGAATTCCGGTCAGCTCGGTCAGCGGCGCATGCAGCGGCGGGAAGGAGTCGCGCAGCCCGCGGGTGTACGGATGCCTCGGCGTCGCGTAGATGTCCTGGGCCGAGCCGATCTCGACGATGCGCCCGGCGTACATGATCGCGATCCGGTCGGCGAGTTCGAGCAGCAGCGACAGGTCGTGGGTGACGAAGACGACGGCGAAGCCGAGTTCGTCGCGCAGCCGCAGGATCTGGCCGAGGATCTGCCGCTGCATCACGACATCGACCGCGGTGGTCGGCTCGTCCATGACCACAAGAGCGGGGTCGCAGGCGAGCGCCAGTGCGATCATCGCCCGTTGCCGCATCCCGCCGGAGAGCTCGTGCGGATAGCTGCGGACCCGGTCGGCCGGGATCCCGACCATGCCGAGCAGTTCCCGGGTGCGTTCGGCCACCCGCGTCGAAGACATGTCCGGCTCGTGCTCGCGCAGCGTGTCGGCGAACTGCATACCCAGTCGCATGACGGGGTTCAATGCGTCCATCGCGCTCTGCAGCACGATGGACATCTCCCGCCAGCGCAGCCGGCGCAACTCCTTGTCGGTCAGGGGCACGAGGTCGATCTCCTCGCCTCTGTGGCGGAGCACGATCTGACCTGCGGAGGTCACCGCGGGCGGTCGCTGCAGGCGGGTGAGCGCCGTGATCAGCGTCGACTTCCCGGAGCCGGATTCGCCCGCCACGCCGAGGATCTCGCCGCGGCGGAGTTGCACCGAGATCTCGGCGCATGCCTTCACCGGTTCCCCGCCCGTCGCGTATTCGACGCACAGATCCCGCACGTCGAGCAGGACGTCGTCCGCGGCCGAAGTGGCCGGTGCCGGCACCCCTGCTGCCGTCGTTGTGGTCACGCCGTTACCTCCGTCTCGGTGCGGGCGGCCGATCGTCGCTGGGCTCGGCTGGCGCGTTTGCGCACCACTCGACGCGCGGACCGGAGCCGCGGACTGGCGACCTCATCGATACCGAAGTTGATCAGCCCGACGGCGGTGCCAATCGCGGCGATGCACAGCCCGGGCGGCACGAACCACCACCACTGGCCGTTGAGGATCGCGTTCTGCTGCTGGGCGTTCTGGATCATCGTGCCCCAGCTCACCGTGTCCGGGTTGGAGATCCCGAGGAACGCCAACCCGGCCTCGGCGAGGACACCGCCGATGATCCCGTGCAGGAACATCGCCGACACCCAGCCGGAGAGTTGCGGAAACACCTCGACGAAAATGAGCCGGCGCTTGCTCTCGCCGAGCATCTTCATGGCGACCGTGAAGTCCCGGTTGCGCAAGGTCATCGTCTGCGCCCGCAAGGTCCGGGCACCGCCCGCCCAGCCGAAGACGCCGATGATCAGCGCGATCGTCACCGGGCCCGTGCCCTGCAGGTATCCGGCCACCACCAGGGTGAGCGGGAAGATGGGCAGCACGATGAAGAGATTGGTGACGAAGTTCAGGATCGTGTCGACACCCTTGCCGAAGAAGCCGGCGGTCACGCCGAACAGGATCGCGAGCGCCGTCCCGATCACGGCGGCGAGCAGCCCGACGAGCAGCGAGTCGCGGGCGCCGACGATCACCTGCGCGAGCACGTCCTGCCCGGTCGAGGTGGTGCCGAGCAGGTGCTGGCCGTTGGGCGACTGACTGACGGCGAGGTAGTTGAGCGCCTTGGCGTCCCGGCCGAGGAGACTGTGGTCGATCCAGGGTCCGAAGATCGCCGCGAAGGCGAAGACGAGGAAGATGGCGAGTCCGATCCGGACCTTCCAGCTGCGGAGAACGGCGGCTCGCATCGGCTACTCTCCCTGCTCCCGGGTGCGTGGATCCAGCAATACGTAGACCGAGTCGGCGATGAAATTGGCGAGCAGCACGGCCAAGGTCGTGATCAGCAGAATCCCCTGCATCAGCGGGTAGTCGCGGTTGGATACGGCCTGGTAGAGCAGGTGCCCGACGCCGGGGTAGGTGAAGACCGTCTCGGTCAGCAGCGCGCCGCCGAGAATGCTGCCGAGCGCAAGGGCGAAGCCGGTGAACTGCGGCAGGATCGCGTTGCGCGCCGCATAGCGGAAGATGATCCGGCCCGGCGAGAGGCCCTTCGCGCGGGCGAGCAGCACGTAGTCCTCGCCGGCCGTCGTGATCGTCATGTTGCGCATTCCGAGCAGCCACCCGCCGCAGGAGGAGAAGATGATGGTCACCGCGGGCAGGAAGCCGTAGCGCAGGGTGGACAGCCAGAACCCCGGGCTGGAGCCGAATGCCGAGTCTGGGTTGTATCCGCCGGCGAGCGGGAACCACCCCAACCGGAAGCCGAAGAACCACAGCGCCAGCAGGGCGACCCAGAAGTACGGAACCGCCGACATGAAGGTGGACAGCGGGCTCAGCCCGCCGTCCAGCCGCCCACCGGCCCGCCAGCCGCAGATGACGCCGGCCGCGGTGCCGATCAGGAAGGCGAGCACCGTCGTGACGCCGAGCAGCAGGAGCGTCCACGGCAGCGCCTGCGCGATCAGTGATCCGACCGGGGTCGGATATGCGCTGGTGGACAGACCCAGGTTGCCGTGCGCCAGCTGGGCGAGATAGCTGCCGTACTGGTGGATGAGGCCCTCTTTGGGGTCACCGAAGATCTTCTCGATCGCCCCGATCGTCTGGGACGAGAGCGGGCCGCCGCTGTGCTGCTGCAGCGACGCGATGACCGCGTCGGCCGGCGATCCGGGCATGAACCGGGGGATCAGGAAGTTGATCGTCACCGCCGACCATGCGGCGATCAGGTAGAAACCGACCCGGCGGCCGAAGAACCCCCACCGCCGCCGTACCGGCGTTCTCGATGGAGAGTCCTGCTCGGCAAGGATCAGATCCGCACTCGCCTGGGTCATGCCTGATTCACCTGCTCGAGTTGTTGCAGCATGAGAACGAGGTCGGGACCGTGGTCGGCGGCGACCATCTTCGACGTGCGGTCGTCCGGCCAGTTCGACCAGTAGGTCTGGTTGATGACGCACCACATGTTGCCGCTGACGTTGGGGACGAACGGCACCTGCTCGACCACGATCTTCTGCAGCTGGTGTCCGAGCTTGTGCAGCGTCGGCTCGTGGTCGGTCTGCCGCATGGCGGCGAGCAGCCGCTTGGTCGTGGGATCGTTCCACCGCCCGGGGTTACCGGTCGCGACCTTTCCCGCCGGCACCGACAGCGCGGGGTCCATGATGCTGTGGTAGCTCTGGTAGACACTCGTGCCGTTGCCGCAGAACCACAAGGCGATGTCGAAGTGGCCGGCGTTCACCTGGTCGAAGAACGTCGCCCCGGGTTGGGCGATCAGCTCCACGTCCAGTCCGAGGTGCTTGCGCCACTGATCGACGAGGACCGCCGACTCGATGTGCCAGGCCGGGTAGTCGTTGCAGAACCGCATGCTCACCCGGTGCGAGCGGCCGTCCTTGACGAGCCTGCCGTCCCGCACCGACCAGCCCGCCTGCCGGAGCTCGCGGCGGGCGCCCGCGACGTCGAGCTGCTGGACCTTGCCGCGGTACTCCGGGGCGATCCAGTCGCGGTAGATGTGGTCGTCGAGGTTGGTGACGTACATCGGCAGCTGTCCGTCGTTCATGACCTTCGACACGACGTTGCGGTCGATCGCCAGCGACATCGCCCGGCGCACGTGCACGTCGTTCCAGGGCGGTGCGGTCATGTTGAAGGCGACCCCCTCGCTCCCGCCGGCGGGTGGCGGGTTGTAGCGGTACTTGTGCGGATCGCGCGGCACGTAGTGTTGCCTCGCGCCGGGCCAGGCGATCGTCGCGAGGTCGAGGTCGCCGTCGATGAGCATCAGCTTCGCCGCGTCCTCGGTCGCGCAGGGGAAGCGCACGTATTGCATCGGCAGGTCACCGCCCCAGTAGCCCTTCCGCCGACGGAAGGTGCTCTGCTGCGACGAGAAGCTCTGCAGGACCATCGGCCCGGTGCCGACCGGGTCGGGGTTGGTCCACTTCACCGGGTCCTGGTGCTGCCAGATGTGGCGGGGGACCACCTGCACGTTCACACACTCGACCAGATTCTGGTACGACGGCTCGTCGAACGTCAGGGCGACCTTGTCGGGGCCGGCCAGGTGCACTCCGGTGTAGTCGACACCGGAGGCGGTCAGCTCGGGATGCTTCAGCGGTAGCTGGAGGGTGTAGAGGAGGTCTGCGGCGGTCATCGGCGTGCCGTCGGAGAACGTCACGCCGCGTCGTACCGTGAAGGTCAGCTTCCGGCCGCCGTCGCTGAACTTCCACCCACTCGCCAGCCAGGGCCGCACCCGGGCGCCGTGCAGCGCGTCGATCCGCACGAGCTGCTCGTAGATCAGCCCCAAGGACGGGGTGGCGTGGTTGGACGGCGAGAACGCGTTGTAGTTCCGCACGGCCTGCACGTCCTTGTTGAGGACGCTGAAGGTGTCCGACCGGCGGGCCACCGTGGCCGATCCGGACCGTGCGCATCCGCTGAGCTCCGCGGCGACGGCCGCGGTGCCGGCCGCGCGCAGGAAGCCGCGTCGTGACAGCTGGGTCACTGGTGCCCCTTTCCGTACGCGGGAAGCGCTCTCCCGGGCGTCAGCGGATCGCTGCGCGCGGCGGAGTTCCCCACAGCCGAAATTGGTGCTACCGAAACTTGCGACATCGGTTTACGGTGACGCCCCAAGCCCATCGGCCCGACACGCTAGGCACGCCCATTTCGGTCGTCAAGGCTTGATTCCTCGGGATCTGGTCGAAAAGTTTCGAGAAAGGCGGCGGAGTGGGGGACCGCGGATGAGTCCAGATATGCGACCGACACTGGCCACCATCGCCCGCGAGGCCGGTGTCTCGGTGCCGACGGTGTCGAAGACGCTCAACGGTCGCGCCGACGTCGCGCCCGCCACCCGGCGGCGGATCGAAGAGTTGCTCGACAAGCACGGCTACGTCCGCACACCGAGGTCCGACCGCGCCACCACCGCTCCGGTGATCGACGTGATCATCGACTCGCTGGCCAATTCCTGGGCCGCGTCCATGCTCGGCGGTGTCGAGGCGGCCTGTCATGATGCCGGGCTGGGCGTCGTGGTGTCGGTGGCGCGCGCCGAGGACCGCCGGCTGGCGAAGCCGAGGTGGCTCGAGCAGGCCGTCTCCCGGTCGTCGCAGGGCGTGCTGCTCTGCCTGGTCGAACTCCTGTCCGGTCATCAGGCGGCGCTGCGCCGGGTGGGCATCCCGTACGTCGTCGTGGATCCGATGACCTTGCCGACGGCGGACATCCCGTCGGTCGGCGCCACCAACTGGGCCGGCGGCCTGGCGGCGACCGAGCACCTGATCGGCCTGGGGCACACCCGGATCGCCGTCATCGGCGGCCCGGCGTCGTTGCTCTACAGCCGGGCGCGGGCCGACGGATACCGGGCCGCGATGGCGCGGGCCGGTATCGACGTCCCGGCCGGCTATGTCCGCTACTGCGGCTCGGACACCCACCACGGCAGACAGGCGACGCTGGAACTGCTCGATCTGTCGCCCCGACCGACGGCGATCTTCGCGGGCTCGGATCCGATCGCCCTCGGTGCCTACCGTGCGCTGCGGGAACGGCGGGTGTCGGTGCCCGCCGACATGAGCGTCGTCGGCTTCGACGACCGGCCGGAGTCGCGCTGGACGAGTCCGCGCCTGACCACGGTGCACCAACCGTTGGACGAGATGGGGGCGGCCGCGGTGGGGCTTCTGGTCGCGGCGATGCGCGGGCAGATGCCGCGGACCAGGCGGATCGAGTTGGCCACCTCGCTGATCGAACGCGACAGCACCGCGCCGCCGGGGCTCAGCGCACCCCGTTGAGCCGGTCGACCGCCCGGAAGAGCCCGCCCTCGTTGTAGAAGTTGACCGCAACGTAGTTCGGGATCTGGCCTCGTTGCCGGCGGCATTTCGTCAGGTACGGCGACAGCGTGTCGAAGGCGTTGATCCTGCGGGAATCGGTGACGAGCGACTGGAAATTGCTCAGCCAATAGTTGACCAGGAAGAGGGGGTGCGTGCGCGTCCCGCGATTGAGCGTGCACGTGAGGTCCGCCGCCGTCGGGTTGGTGAAGGGAGTGTCCTGCACCCAGTCGAATCCCTGCAGTATCCACGGGTACTTCTCGCCGCCACCGTGCTTCTCCATCAGCACGACCACCCGGCGCCCGGAGTCGATCATCTCGCCGAGCGTGGGCCAGGGCCGGCCGGGTCGCTGGGTGTGCACGTAGGGGAGGAGCCCCGCCTCGTCGAACACCTTGGCCGTGTCCGCCGGGGACACCTCGTCCTGGATGAAGAAGGTCACGACCTCGCGCGGGTGAGCGGTGATCCAGGCCCGGACCTGCGCCATCACCGGTTCCCATTCGGTCGCGCCGATCTCGCACAGCCCGTGGCAGAGGTAGGGACGGACCGGGCCGGTGGGCTTCGAGGTCACGGCGTTGCGCAGCCGCAGCGCGCTCGCGACGATCTCGGGTCCGTAGTCCGCCTTCACCTGGTCCAGGGCCGCCGCGTACGACCCGGCCGACGTCGAAATCACCCCGGGACGCTCCGTCGTCTGGCCGTACCAGCTGTCGATCAGCAGCACCCGGATCCCCGCTTGCAGCTGGCCCACCAGCCCGGTGGGCTGCTCGGGAATGAACCAGCCGGGTTCGTCGGCGGCGGACATCGCGTTGTGGGTGGCGGGGAAGGCCACGTCGTCGTACCGGCGGCCGCACAGCTCGACGTGGCCGTTGCACGCCGTACCGTCGGCGGCGGCCGCCGTCTCGACCCGTTGGTCGGCCGGAACCCCGTCGACGACCACGACCGCCACCAGGAGGGCGACCGCCGTGCCGAGGGCGACCACGGGTCCCCGGCGCCGTCGGGTCCGGCCGGGCCGGGTCGCTGCCCGGCGCGCCCCTGCCGCGGCGGCGATCTCCCCGGCGCCCGCGACGAGGAGCAGCAGGCCGAGGAGCGCGGCCAGGACGCCCAAGACGATCCGGGGCCGCAGCACGGCACCGAGACCGACCACGACCAGGACCGTTCCGTGCGCGACCCGTGCCCACCGGCCGCGCGGTGGGTGTGCGATCCACGACAGGGCCCGCCGGGACTGGTAGGCGAGATCGACCGTCGGGATGCGGGCACTCGCCGCCGCGACGAGTACGACCCCTGCCGCGACGGTGAGTGCGGCGACCCACCAGAGCGCCCCGCCGAACTCGCGCCAGCCGGCCGCGACGAGCGCTCCGCGCAGGGTGTTCTCGTCGGCGACGGACGCCACGACGGTGCCGATCACGGCCACCACGCCCACGGCAGCACCGGCCGCCGTCACCCCCCACCCGGTCCGGACCGTCGCCCGGGCCCGGTCCGGCGCGAGCAGGAGTCCGGCGGCGAAGGCCAGCACCGCGAGGAGCGGAAGCAGCCAGCCCAGCAGGGCACACAGTCGGGCCAGATGGATGGTCCCGGCAGCGAAGCTCTGCTCGCCCGCCCGCGCCAGGGTCACGTTGAGGTCGGCCGGCAGGCGGTTCGCCACCTGCGGGGCGATCGCCGGTAACACCCCGGCCAGGACCGCGCCGACGTCGGCCAGGCGGAGCAGGACCTGGCCGGAGTTCTCGTTAGTGAACGCCTCGTGCAGCTGACGGGCCGCGAGCTGCACCACGGGACTGAAGGTGGGGCTGGCGACCAGCGACGTCGACACCGACTCGACGAGCGGACGCACCGCGACGAGATCCGGTTGGGCCGCGATCACCCGCCCGGTGATCGCCAGGCCGACCTGGCGCGCGACCGCGGGATCGCGGCGTACGGCGTCGACGTGCTGTGCGAACCGCGGGCCGTCGAGCACATTGCGGTTGATCAGCCCGGCCAGCAGCCCGCCGATGAGGAGCACCGTACCGAGGACGGTGGCGACGACGGACCACCGACGAGCGGCCGGTCCGCCGGTACGCACACGGCCAACTCTAGGCCTTCCATGATCGTGATCGGATCGGTTCGGCGTGTCGCGGCTTTATCCGATCACGATCATGAAGGGGGGTCAGTGCCCCCGGACCGCGTCGTCGGCGGCGGCGGTGGCCGTCCGCAGCACCTCCGCGACGGGTCGTCCGGTCTCCTCGGCCACCCGGCGCACGTCGTCGTACTCCACGCTGACGTTGACGATCAGCCCGTCCCGGCGGGCCGTCTTGACCCCGATGCGGTGGCCGTGGACCTCGACCGACAACTCCTCCCGGCGCAGCGCCACCTTGTCGACCAGGTGGGAGCGCAGCCCGATGGTGGAGGTGTGCGTGAAGACGACCTCGCGCATCCGCTCGGTGAGGGCGGGCGGGCACAGCACCTGCAGGGTGTGCGCCGGCCGTCCCTTCTTCATCAGGATCGGGGTCAACCAGGCGTCCGAGGCGCCGGCATCGAGCAGCCGTTCGAGCACCGCCGGCCACAGCCGCGGGTCGAGGTCGTCGACGTTGGCCTCGATGACGACGGCCGACTCGACCGGGTCGGCCCGCCGATCGACGGGTACGCCGACCACCAGGCGCAGCAGGTTGGGAAGTTCGTCGAGGTCGCGGCCTCCCGCACCCATGCCGACCGCGCGGATCTGCATCGGCGGCATCGGCCCCCACGAGGTCACGGTGGTGGCGAGCAGCGCGGCGCCGGTCGGCGTGCACATCTCGTACGGCGCCGGCCCCGACCACACCGGGGCATCGGCGTCCCGCAGGAGGGCGAGCACGGCCGGGCCCGGGACCGGGACCATGCCGTGCTCGCCGCGGGCCATGCCCGAGCCCAGCGTCACGGTGCTCGCGGTGAGCGGGTCGATGTCGAGCGCGGCGAGGCCGGCGGCCGCCCCGACGACGTCGGCGATCGCGTCGAGGCCGCCGACCTCGTGGAAATGCACCTGCTCGGGGCTGGTGCGGTGCACGTCGGCCTCGGCGCGCGCCAGTCGCTCGAACGCCTCCAGTGCCGTGGCCTTGACCCGATCGGGTAGGTCCGCGGCCGTGAGACGCCCCCGGATGTTTCCCCAGGTGCGGGTCACCACCGTGTGGGGCGCGATGACGTCGACCTTGGTCGCACCGAGACCGTGCCGCTCCACCGTCGACAGTTCGAGCTCGATGGGCTCGACCGCCAGTGCGGCGATCGCCGAGCGGATCGCCTCCACCGGCGCGCCCGCGTCGACGAGCGCGCCGAGGAACATGTCGCCGCTGGCGCCGGCGACGCAGTCCAGCCAGCCGATCACGGCGCTTGCGACCCGGCGGCCCGGGCGCTGCGGCGGGCGACCCGCGAGGCGAAGACGCCGGCCCCGAAGCCGTTGTCGATGTTCGTCACGACGACGCCCGGCGCGCAGGAGTTCAGCATCGTGAGGAGGGCGGCGACCCCCCCGAACGACGCGCCGTAGCCCACGCTGGTCGGCACCGCGACCAGGGGCACCCCGGACAAGCCGCCGACCACGCTGGGCAGCGCGCCGTCCATGCCTGCGACGACGACGAGCGCGTCGGCGTCCTCCAACGCGTCGCGCGAGGCCAGCAGCCGGTGGATCCCGGCGACGCCGACGTCGGTCACCCGGGTGACGCCGGCTCCGAACGCCCGGGCGGTGAAGGCCGCCTCGGCGGCGACCGGGAGGTCGGAGGTGCCGGCCGTGACCACGCAGACCGTCCCGCGGCTCGGCGGCAGCGCTCCGACGGCGACCGCGCGGGCCTGCGGGTCGACGATCACCGCCTCGGCGTAGTGCTGGGCGATCACCTGCTGCATGTCCTCGTCGGCCCGGGTGACGAGAGCCGGCCGGTCGGGGTGCGCCCGGCGAAGTTCGGCGATCAGGTCGAGCGTCTGCGCCGCGGTCTTGCCCGCGCCGTAGACGACCTCCGGATCGCCGGTGCGGCTGAGTCGGTCGGTGTCGAGGCGGGCGAAGCCGAGGTCGGCAAAACCGGTCTCGCCGGCAGGGTCTGAGGAAGGGGTGTCGCCGGGCACCCGCGAACCCTAACGCCGAGCCATCCGGCCCCGTCGCGCCGGGACGGCGGTCCGTTGACGCGGCGTCCGGTCGTGGGTAACTTGCGGCCCGCAAGATCTGGCTCGTTTCTGAGTTACCAGCTGTCGTCCGACCCGCGTACGTCGACCGCACGGACTCCGAGGAGCGACCATGAAGCGCCGCCAGTTCCTGTCCGCTTCCGCAGCCGCGGCGGCCACCGTCGCCGTCGGCCCCCGGGCCGCTGACGCGGCCACCACGACCCGGGCCGCCGACGCGGCCACCACGACCCGGGCCGCCGACGCGGCCACCACGACCCCGGCCGCTGGCATCCCGGCCACCACCGCCTTCGGTCGCGGCACCGTCGCGACCGGGTTCGCCGTCCTCGCCGCCGACGGGTACCGGTCGCTGGCCGGCGAGAAGGTCGGCATCATCGCCAACCCCACCAGCGTCACCGCTGACCTGCGGCACGAGGTCGACGTGATGCACGGATCCCCCGACATCGACCTGGTGGCCGTCTTCGGTCCCGAGCACGGCTTCCGCGGCACCGCGCAGGCCGGTGGCTCGCAGGGCTTCTACACCGACGAGAAGACCGGCCTGCCGGTCTACGACTTCTACGCCAAGACCGCCGAGGAGATGGCCGACGCCGTCACCAGGTCCGGCGTCGACACCCTGCTCTTCGACATCCAGGACGTCAGCGCCCGCTTCTACACCTACATCTGGACGATGTACACGGCGATGAAGGCGGCCGCCACGACCGGCACGCGCTTCGTCGTCCTCGACCGGCTCTTCGCCGCGGAGTTCATCCCGGCCGAGACCGGCGGATCGCGGGTCGACCTGACGGTCGTGGCCATCCGCGGCTGGCGGCGCGGGATGGACTACGACCACACCGGCCTGCCCTGGGTGGTGCCGTCGCCGAACATGCCGACCGTCGACACGGCGTTCGTCTATCCGGGGCTGTGCCTGTTCGAAGGGACCAACCTCTCCGAGGGACGCGGCACCACCCGGCCGTTCGAGCTGATCGGGGCGCCGTACGCCGACTACCACTGGGCGGAGGCGCTCACCGCCGAACGGCTCCCCGGCGTCGAGTGGCGCGAGGCCTACTTCGTGCCGACGTTCTCCAAGTTCGTCAACGAGACCTGCGCCGGGGTGCAGGCGTTCGTCACCGACCGGACGGCGTTCGACGCGATCCGGGCGGCGGTCGCGATGCTCGTCACGGCGAGGCGTCTCTACCCCTCCGACTTCGCCTCGCGCTACGACACCGGCGACCCGCTCGACCCGTACTGGATCGACAAGCTGTCCGGGTCGGACCACCTGCGTACGGCGATCGACGCCGGCAAGGAGACCGACGCCGTGGTCGCCGGCTGGCAGGACGAGCTCCGGGCGTTCGCCCGGATGCGGGCGAAGTACCTCATCTACGGAGGCCGCTGACGATGCGCCGTACCCGACCGGGGATGCTGCTCCCCGTGGTCTTCGTGCTCGCCGCCGCTCTCGCCCTCGCGGCCGTGCCGGGCGGTGCCAGCGGCGCGGTCGAGTCCGAGCGCACCCGCGGTCACGGCTCGCCGGCCGCGGCCGAGTCCTTGCCGGGCATGTTCGACCACCCGCCGCGGACCTTGCGCGGCGGCTCGCCGCAGCAGGCCGGCCTGCTCCCGCAGTACGCCGACCGGATCCCCGGCGACGCCGCGGCCGGTCTCGCCGCCGGTACCGGCGCCGACGGGCACCCGCTCTACCCGGGCGAGGTGGTGCTCGCCGCCCGGCACGGCGTGATCGCCGAGGAGTCGGCAGCCGGCTATGCGCTGCGCTACGCCGACCAGGCCGGCACCGAACTGCCGCGCGACCAGTGGATCCCGGCCCGCACCGACACTATCTACGACCTGGCGTCGCTGTCCAAGCTGTTCACCTCGATCGTCGCGATGCAGCAGGTGCAGGCCGGCCGGCTCGATCTCGACCGCACCGTCGCCTCCTATCTGCCTGACTTCGCGGCCAATGGCAAGGGCGACATCACCATCCGGCAGCTGATGACCCACACCTCCGGGCTGCCGCCGGACCCGAGCCCGGCGCTGTGGACCTATCCGACCTACGACGAGCGCGTCGCCGCCATCCTGGCGAGCAAACCCGCCGCCGCACCGGGGACGGCCTACATCTACTCCGACCTCAACATGCTGACCCTCGGGCTGCTCGTCGAGCACGTCACCGGGACGCCACTGGACGTGGCGGTGCGCAACGGCATCACGACGCCGCTCGGGATGCACGACACCATGTACGCCCCGCCCGCGTCGCTGAGGCCCCGGATCGCGGCGGAGGAATACGAGCTCACCCCCGACCGCGGGCTGGTGTGGGGGCAGGTGCACGACGAGAACGCCTGGGCCATGAACGGCGTCGCCGGCCACGCCGGCGTCTTCTCCACCGCGCACGACCTGGCCATCCTGTGCCAGACCATCCTCAACGGCGGCGCCTACGGGCACACCCGGATCCTGTCCACCGGATCGGTCGCGGCGATGATGACCAACCTCAACCAGGCCTTCCCGGGCGACGACCACGGCCTGGGCTTCGAGCTCTACCAGCATTGGTACATGGGCGCGCTCGCGACGCCGTACACCGTCGGGCACACCGGATTCACCGGGACGTCGCTGGTCATCGATCCGACCACCGACTCCTTCGTCATCCTGCTCACCAACCGTGTGCACCCCAACCGCAACTGGGGATCGACCAACCCGCCGCGCCGCGCCGTCGCCGACGACCTCGCCCGGGCGATCGCGGTGCATCCGGCGCGCGGCCGCGATGCGTGGTACGGCGGGATGGCCGACGCCGCCACGGCGACGCTGACCGCGCCGGTCAGTCTGCCGACCGACCGGCCGGCGCAGCTGCGCTTCGACCTTTGGTACGACACCGAGCCCGCGTCGGACTTCCTCCACCTGGAGGGCTCGCGCGACGGCGGCGCGACATGGACGGCGATCCCGTTCGCGCTGCGCGGCCCTGGTCTCGACACCACCACCGACGGCTCCGTCTCCGGGTATGACGGGCACGAGTGGCTGCGCGCGTCGGCCGACCTGACCGGGTGGTCCGGGCCGGTGCAGCTGCGTTGGCGCTACGCGACCGACCCGCTCTACCACGGCCGCGGCGTCTACGTCGACGACGTCGAGGTCTCCTCGGCCGACCGGGTCCTCTTCGACGGCGAGAAGGAACCGGCGGCGTTCCAGGCGGTCGGATGGACGCCGAGCGCGAACTGACCGGCGGCCCCGACCGGGTCGTCGTGCGGATCCGGGCCCTGCTTCCGGCGCTCGCCCCGGCCGAGCGCCGGGTCGGACAGGTCGTGCTCGACGACGCCGCTGCCGCGGCATTGACCATCGGTGAGCTCGCCGACCGCGCCGGTACGTCGCAGACCACGGTCGTCCGGTTCTGCCGGCAGCTGGGATTCCCCGGCTACCCGCAGCTGCGCATCGCCCTGGCCACCGAGGCCGGGCGGCTGCAGGGCGGTGACCCGGCCCGCGTGGTCGGCAGCGACATCGGCCCGGACGACGACTTGGCCAGCGTGGTGGAGAAGATCGCGTTCGCCGACGCCCGCGCGGTCGAGGAGACCGCCGCGCAGCTGGACGTGGCGGTGCTCGGTCAGGTCGTCGACGCGATCGTCGGCGCCTCCCGGATCGACATCTACGGCGTCGGCGCCAGCGCCTTCGTCGCCGCCGACTTCCAGCAGAAGCTGCACCGCATCGGGCGGGTCGCCTTCGCCTGGTCCGACGTGCACGTCGCGCTGACCAGCGCCGCCGTACTCGGGCCCGGTGATGTGGCGATCGGCATCTCGCACACCGGGTCGACCCAGGAGACGATCGACGCGCTGGCCGAGGCCGCCCGGCATGACGCGGTCACCGTGGCGCTCACCAATGCGCCGCGGTCGGCGATCGCCCGGCTCGCCGACCTCACCCTCACCACCGCCGCCCGCGAGACGACCTACCGGTCCGGCGCGACCGCGAGCCGGCTGGCGCAGCTCACCGTGGTCGACTGCGTGTTCGTCGGCGTCGCGCAGCAGACGTTCGCCGACACCCGGGCCGCTCTCGAGGCGACCCGCGAGGCGGTGTCGGTGCGCCGGGCCCGGCGCCGGAGGTGAGCTGGGCGGTGTTTCGGGCCCCTGCGGGCAGAGCGGTCAGTCGCTGCCCTGTTCGCGCTTCACCTCGTCGGGGGTGATCTGCGAGTCGGGATCGACATGGTCGAGCCGGCTCTCCGAGTCCTGCTGCGGATGTTCGGTCCCTGGTTCCCGGTGCTCGGCGGAATCCCTGTCGGTGTCGGCGGGCCGGTCGTCGGGCTCGGTCATGTCGGCTCCTGTCGATGGTTCGTGGGTGCCTGCTGGTGGCGCCGCGCGACACGGCACCGGTGGGAGCACCGATACGCTCGCCCCATGCCCGGTGTGCCGCCGACCCGCTACGCCTACCTCGGACCAGAGGGTACGTTCGCCGAAGCTGCGTTGCGCAGCATCCCCGCCGCGATCAACGGCGTTCTGCTGCCGGAGTCGAGTGTGGTCGCGGCGATCGACGCCGTCCGTGAGGGCAGTGCGGACGCCGCGGTCGTACCGCTGGAGAACTCCGTCGAGGGCTCCGTCCCGGCGACGCTGGACGCGCTCGCGAGCGGTGACCCGCTGGTCGTCATCCGCGAGGTGTTCGTGCCGGTCGGCTTCTCCCTGCTGGCGAGGGCGGGCACCACCCGGGAGCAGGTGACGACGGTCGCCACCCATCCGCATGCCGAGGCCCAGTGCCGGAGCTGGCTGCGCACGAACCTGCCGTCGGCCCGGGTCGAGCTGGTGTCCTCGACGGCCGACGCCGCCCGGGCGGTCGCCGACGGGAAGTACGACGCGGCGATCAGCGCGCCCATCGCCGGTCAGCGCTACCGGCTGGTCGAGCTCGCCGCCGATATCGCCGACACGGCGGATGCGGTGACCCGATTCGTCCTGGTCGCCCGGTCCGGGCCGCCGCCGGAACCGACCGGCCGCGACAAGACCTCCCTGGTCGCCTTCATCCGGGAGGACCACACCGGCGCGCTGCTCGAGGTGCTCACCGAGTTCGCGGTCCGCGGCGTCAACCTGACCCGCATCGAGTCCAGGCCCACCAAGGAACGGCTCGGCCGCTACTGCTTCTCGATCGACTGCGAGGGCCACATCGCCGAGGCCCGGGTCGGCGACGCGCTCGGCGCGCTCCGGCGGATCTGCGCCGACGTCCGCTATCTGGGCTCCTACCCGCGCGCGGACGGAGCACCGAAACCCCTTCCACCCGGCCGTGAGGACACCGATTTCGCCGACGCCGCGGCGTGGCTGACCCGCCTGCGGGAGGGCCGGGCCGAGTAGGGCCGGATTCCCAAGCAGTGCCGGTACAGGTAGCGTCGGCGCCTCGGTCCTTAGGCAGAAGGGGCTCACGGGATTCTGCCCACGGCGCGAAGGACCTGACGTGCGCGTTCCTCTGCTCCCTGTCGGACAAGGCGAACCGCCGGTCGGTCGCCGGGCCGGGGCCGGTGGTCGGTCGTGAGCGGCCCTCGGTCGACACTGCGCGCGGAGGACATCTGCGGCAACGTCCTGCTGCGCGACCTTCCCGCCGACGACGCCGGCGCCGTCGGGCCGCACCTGCGGCCGGCCCAGCTGTCGTTGCACCAGCAGTTGTACGACGCCGGCGAGGCCATCAAGTCGGTGTGGTTCCCGCTGGATTCGGTGATCTCCCAGGTCGCGCGCTTCGACGGCCGCAATCACCTGGTCGAGGTCAATACGGTCGGCCGGGACGGAATGGCCGGTCTCCCAGTGGTTCTCGGCGCCGAGAGCACCCCGCACGCGGCGATTTGCCAGGTTCCGGGCAGAGCCGTAGAAATGACTGCCGACGTCGTGACCGACGTCCTCCGGTCGGCGCCGGTGCTGCAGGCGCGGATCGCCCGCTACACCCACCTCAGCATGGTGCAGCTCGGCCAGAACGCCGCCTGCAACGGCCGCCATCCGGCGACGCAGCGGGCCGCGCGGTGGCTGCTGACGACCGCCGATCGCTCCGGCAGAGACCGGATCGAGCTGACCCAGGAGTACGTCGCGGCGATGCTGGGGGTGCGCCGGGCGACCGTCAGCGACATCGCCCGCGAGATGCAGGAGCAGGGACTGATCAGTTACCGGCGCGGGGTCATCACGATCGCCGACCGGGCTGGGCTGACCGCCCGGGTCTGTTCCTGCTACCGGCTGCTCCGCGCGGAGGAGGAACAGGCCGGCGCTTCACCGGATGCATTATGATTCTGGCAACATAGCCAAGCACAGCTGTCAGGATGGTGGCTGTTGTGCCCGCCGTACCCGCACGAGCCCGATTCTCCGGACCGTGCCAGTGCGGTAGGGGGTGGTCGGGACCTGTGCCGCCTCCGCCGCGGGGAGCCGATGCTCGTCCGCGGTGATCCGACGTACCTCCAAAACTTGGGTCCCGAATCACGATGAGCAACGTCATGGAACCGCCGGGCGTGCCGATCGCCGCCGGGCTCGCCGAGTTGGCGGACGCGATGCTGGCGACCGAGAGCCTGCACGACTTTCTGGTTCAGGTGTCCCGGCTTGCTGCGGAGAGCCTGCCGGTCGACGGCTCCTGCGGAATTACGGTGCAAGGGGAGCGACGGCCGCTGACGGTGGCCAGCAGCGACGAGCTCGCCGCGGAGTTGGACGAGGTGCAGTACGGCGTCGATGCGGGGCCGTGCCTGGACGCAATGCGTAACGACCGGATCAACTCCATCGCCGACCTGAGCGTCGAGGACCGGTGGCCGACCTACTGCAAGCACGCGCTGTCCCAGGGCGTGCGGGCGTCGTTCTCGATGCCGCTCCGGGCCGGTGACGGCGCGGTCGGCGCGCTGAACCTCTATTCGAAGTCGTCGCCGTTCGACGCGGATGTGCGCCAGCACGTGGCCGTGTTCGCCGCCCAGGCGGCGGCCGCGATCGTGATGGCGCTGCGCTACTCCGAGCAGGTCACCCTCACCGAGCAGTTGCGCACCGCGCTGACCTCCCGGTCGGTCATCGACCAGGCCATGGGCATCATCATGGGCCAGCGCCGGTGCACCGCGGAGGAAGCCTTCGCCGTACTCCGGGCCGCGTCGCAGCGCCGCAACATCCGACTGCGCGACGTCGCCCGGGAGCTGGTGGAGTCGACCACGACCCCCTGAGCCGACCCCCTGAGCCGGGAGCCGGGCGAGGCCGTCGGGCGACCCGGGCCCAACCTCCCCCTTGCCACTGGGACCGGGTCGCCCGAGGCAGGCTGTACGTTAGCGTACCGAGGGCGGGTATGCCGACCGTTCTTTGTGCTCGTCGCGACCCTGTTTTCCGATAGGTCAGATTCAAGCCGGATGTGCCGCTACGACCGGGGAGCGTCCTCCTGGTGGTGCCCGCCCGCGACCTGCATCAGCAGGTCGCCGTCCACGGCCCGCGGATCGGTCGCGGCAACCGTGCAGCGGCTGATCGCCCGCAGCGTCGCCGTACGCCGGCCATCCTCGAGAGCCGCCCGCTCGCCCAGGATCGCCCCGGGTCCGATGTCGGCGACCGGCGCACCGTCGACCTCCACGCGCAGCAGTCCGTCGAGGAGAAGATAGAGCTCGCGCGCCGGAGCGCCCTGCTCGGTCAGGGTCTGCCCGGCCGGGATCCGGCGGATGTCGACGTCCCCGCTCATGATCTGGGTGGACAGCTGTCGTTCGAGCGCCGACTCGACCTCGTTCACGAGCGCGGCCGAGTCCTGATCGCCCCACGGGGTGTGCCGGCCGAAAGCTCGGGTGCTCCAGGTGCGGTAGTCGATGGTCGAGGACTTGCTGTGCAGCCGGCCCGCGGGGTCATAGATCCAGTGCCGCGGAAAGGGGCTGGCGCCCACGAGTTCCCACTCCGTGGAGCCGTCGGCGTGCAGGGTGAGCGCCAACGTCGTCCAGGCCAGCGGAGCACTCATCTGGACATAGGGCGGATGGGAGACCCGCCGGGGTGCGGGCACGCCGGTCCGGCCGCCGGCCGTCTGCTCGAACCGCACCGCCGTGTCCCCGATCCGGCGGGCACTGCACCGGTCGGGCAGGGCGACGGCGGCGAAGGTGAGAGCCCGGTGGGCCACCCGCAGCGTCGTGGCCCCGATGTGGCCGCCGCCGGACTGCTCGTAGCCCACTACGACGCCGTCCTCCACGTCGATCGAGGCGGACAGGCGGTTGGCGAACCGGCAACCTCCGCCGGCCACGAAGGCGGCGAGGTCGACGATGGTGTCCGGGGGCGGGACGTCGTACTGGGCCATGCCGGTGTCGAACGGCATCTTCAGGACGGCGCCGGTCACCGCCTCGCTGGGAATCCACGAGACCGTGGTCACGGAACTGGAATGGCGCATCCTGACCCCCACCGGCAGCAGCCCGAGAACTGGCCTGATCTTCGAAGTTCCGCGCGGTTCCGTCCACCGGTTCGGCGAGGTCGGCTCCGGTGAGCGTCCGGTGACTCGGTGTTTGTCCGGATGTGTTTGGCGGAATCGACCGCCCGATCCCCACCAGGGCAGCACAATCGGTCAGCATGGACGCGCTCCCGACGGCGCTCCCGACGGCACTCCCGACGGGGACCGTGACGATGTTGTTCTCCGACATCGAAGGGTCCACGGCGCTGCTGCGCCGACTCGGCAGCCGGTACGCCGATGCGCTGTCCCTCCAGCGACTGGCTCTGCGCGAGTCGTTCCACCGATGCCATGGTCACGAGATGGGCACGGAGGGCGACAGCTTCTTCGTCGTCTTCCAGCACGCCGGTGAGGCGCTCGCGGCATGTCTGGAGGCGCAGCGCGCACTGGGCCGGTGCGAATGGCCGGACGGCGTCACCGTGCGGGTGCGGATGGCGCTGCACACCGGCGAACCGACCCGGCACGAGGACGGCTACGTCGGGATGGACGTGCACCGTGCGGCCCGGCTCGCCGCCGCCGCTCACGGCGGCCAGGTCCTGGTGTCCGGCCGGACCCGGGCCGAGGTGGCCGACGTCCTGCCGCCCGGGGTCGAGTTGCATGATCTCGGCTGGCACCGGTTCAAGGACCTGCCCGACCCGATGCGGGTGCACCAACTGCTCGCCATGGGTCTGGCGACCGATTTCCCCCCGCTGAAGAGCCTCGGCGCCCCAACGCGGCTGCCGGCGCCGGCGACCCGCCTCGTCGGCCGGGATCACGAGCTGGCCGTCGTCCACGACCTGCTGGCCGGCGGGGACGTCCGCCTGGTGACGCTCACCGGCCCGGGCGGCAGCGGCAAGACCCGTCTCGCGCTGGCCGCCGCCCGCCACCTCGACGACATGTTCAACCAGGGCGTCTATTTCGTGCCGCTCGCCGCGGCGACCGACGCCGCCGTGGCGTGGCAGACCATCGCCGGGGTGGTCGGTGCCATCGAGGACGGGGCACCCGCGGATCTCGTCGCGACGGCGATCGCCGAGCGCCCGGTTCTCGTCGTGCTCGACAACCTCGAGCAACTCGACGGGGCCGGAGAGGTCGTGGACGCGCTCCTCACGGCGGCACCCCGGGCGACGGTCATCGCCACCTCCCGCCGGGCCCTGCACCTGCCGGGTGAGCACGAGCTGCCGGTCCCCCCGCTCGATCTGCCGCAGCCGCGGGCGACGTTCGCCGAGATCCGCCGATCCGGGGCGGTGACACTGTTCGCGCTGCATGCGGCGATGGTCAAACCCGGTTTCGCGGTCACCGAGGACAACGAGGCCGACCTCGTCGCGATCTGCGAGCGGTTGGACGGGCTGCCGCTGGCCATCGAGCTCGCCGCGGCACGGATCAAGCTGCTCTCGCCCCGCGCGCTGCGCGGCCGGCTCGATCGCAGCCTGGGCCTGACCGCCGGTCCGAGCGGGCGCCCGGACCGGCACCACACGCTGCGCGAGACCATCGGGTGGAGCTACGACCTGCTCGACGACGACCTGCGCGGGGCGTTCCGTGCCCTGTCCGTCTTCTCCCGGGGCTGCGACCTCGACGGGTTCGCCGCGGTCGCCCTCGACGAGGGTGGTCTGGCGGGGCACGATCCGTTGGACGTGCTCGCGTCGCTGGTCGACCTCAACCTCGCGACGGTGCGCGAGGGCGTCGACGGTGAGCCGCGGGCCGGGATGCTGGTGACGATCCGGGAATTCGCCGCCGAGCGTCTCGGTGCGGCCGGCGGGGCCGATGCCGTACGACGCCGGCACGCGGAGTACTACCGGCGGTTCGCCGACCAGGCCGTCGCGCGGCTCAGCGGCAGCGACCGGCTCCGCTGGCTCGACCGGCTGGAAGCGGAGCACGACAACCTGCGCGCCGCGCTGTCGTGGGCGCTGTCGACGCCGCCGACCGGGCCGGACGACGACCGTGTCTCGATCGGGTTGCGGCTGGTCGGGCCGCTGACCTGGTTCTGGTACGGCCACGGGCATGCGGCCGAGGGCCGCCGGTGGTTGGAGCGCGCGGTCGACCAGACCGCCGAGGGATCCGGTCCCGATCTCGCCCGCGCCGTTCACGGGCTGGGCATCCTGCTGATCCAGCAGGGGGAGCACGAGGCGGCCCGGACCGCCCTGGAGCGGGCGCTGCAGCTGTGGCGCGCGACCGACGACCCGGAGCAGGTCGCCCGGGTGCTCAGCAGCCTCGGGGTGGCGCACCGGATGGTCGGTGACCTGGACGCGGCCCGATCGCTGCTGGAGGAGAGCATCGTCATCGCCCGCGAGATCGGCGCGGAGGAGCGCCTCACCACCGGTCTGTCGAACCTCGCCGTGGTCGAGGTCGACGCGGGGCGGTCCGAGCACGCGATCGCCCTGCTCGAGGAGTGCCTCGAGATCGACGAGCGGCGGGGGGATCCGTCCGACGTGCTGATCGACAAGACCAACCTGGTCGGCGGCCTGGCCTTCGGCGGGCGGCCCGAGGCGGCGCAGGCGCTGCTGCGGCTGATCCTCTCCGGCATCGTCGAGCTCGGCGATCTCGAGCTCACCGCGACCGCCGTGGAACTCGCCGCGGTGATTGCCGCCCGGCTCGGTGCTCCGCCGAACGCGGCTCGCCTTTCCGCAGCCGCGGAGGCGATGCGGGACGAGGCCGGGATACCGGCGCCGGCGCCCGACGTGGTCCTGCTCGAACGCGCGCTCGGCCCGGCCCGCGAGATGCTGGGCGAGCAGGCCTGGCGGCGGGAGCGTTCCCTCGGTTGGACGCTCGATCAGTCGGAGGTCCTCCTCCTCGCGGCCGGGCCGGAGTCTCCGGTGGCCGAGCGGACCCGCGCGCTCACGCCACCCTCCTTGCATGCGCCATAGGCGCATCGACCGACCCGCAGGGTTCCCCTATAGTCCGGACCACCCCCAAGGCTCGAGCGGAACGACGATGACGGTCTCCATCTACGACGTACGGAGCGCTCTCGAGCAACTCGGCCGACTGCGCTTCGGCGAGATGAACGTGCACGACGGTATGGACGAAATCGTGCGCACCACCCATGCCCTCTTCGATGTCGACGGCGCCGCCTTGATGCTGACCGACGACGAGCACCACCTGCGCAACGTCGCGGTGTCCGACGATCGGCTCGCCCACCTCGAGGAGCTTCAGGTCACGCACTACGAAGGCCCATGTATCGAGGCCTTCGACTCGCGGCGGCTGGTCTGCGTCGAGGATCTCAGCGCCCAGCACCGGTGGCCGTTGTTCTCCGCCGAGGCGATCGGGCGTGGCGTGCGAGCGGTCATGGCCAGTCCCATCCCGTACAACCAGCAACCGGCCGGCGTCGTGGCGGTGGTGTCGGAGCGTACCCATCCGTGGACGCCGGAAGGGGAGCTCGCGGTGATGGCGTTCACCGATCTGGCCGCACTTCTCATCGCGAGCATGATGCAGGCGTCGAGTCAGACCGAGCTCTCCGGTCAGCTCCAACGTGCACTGGACTCGCGCACGCTGATCGAGCAGGCCAAGGGTGTCCTGATGGCGCAGAACGGCGTGGATGCGCGGGCGGCCTACGAACGGTTGCGGGCACAGGCCCGATCCAGCCGTCGCCCCCTCGCCGTCGTATCGGCCGAAGTCGTCACCCGATCCGCCCAAGTTGCGCGACCGTCGTGACGGTGCGCATACTTCCCTCGCCGTCACACGAACGCCGCCCGGACCCTGCGGCCCTTCGTCGCGACGCACCGGTTCCCGCGCATCCGATTCGGGGATGCCCCTCCTGACCGGTGCGGCCGACATCCGTCACCGCAAGGGGTTCACCATGATCATTCTCGGCATCATTCTGCTGGCGATCGGCTTCCTGGCCCACGTCGCCATCCTGTGGACACTCGGCATCGTCGTCCTGGCCATCGGCGCCGTCCTCTTCATCGTCGGCGCCACCGGCCGCGAGATCGCGGGCCGTCGGCACTACTGGTGAGCATCGCCGGGAGGGTGGGCGCTGACGGCCCGCCCGCCCTTCCGGCGCGGGTACCACCCCGTTGCATAGCTCCGACCGGCATGGGGTAGGGAGGTAGCAACCACATGACGGTCGCGGCGCGCCGGAGGAACACCATGGAGCTGTCCCCTCACGAGTACCGGACCCTGCAGGGGATCGAACGAGGGCTCGCCGCGGCCGATCCACGTCTCGCCGCCCGGTTCGCGGCGTTCTCCGGCGGTCGGCGAGCGGGTGCCCCGCATTCCCGCGGCACCTTCCTCCTCCCGGTCGGCAGGGGGCGCGTCCCGATCAGCCGCCGGTGGGCGGTGGCGACGGTGTTGGTCCTGATCGTCGTCGAGGCGCTGCTGATCACCGGGGTGACGATCGGCAACCTTGCCCTGGTCGTCGCCGGCACCGCGTTCGGCGTGCTCACCGCCGTGGCGGCCGGCTTCGCCGTGGCGGCGTGCATCGGGACCCAGCGGGGTGCCAACACCTGGTCACCGAGACCGTCGACGTCCCCGAGCAGCTAGTAGCCGGCCGCCGGTAGCCCACCAGCTAATACACGCAACTCTTGCTGGCCGCCGTCCGGGCCGGCCGGGTGACTGACGCCGACCGGTGGGCCGAGCGGTGGCTGGCGTGGCCGCTGGCGATGGAGGCGAAGAACGCCGGCAGCTTGGCCCTGTCCAACTCCACGGCGTCGCTGATCCCGCCGGCGGAATAGCTCAGGCTGGCGATCGGCACGGTCTTGAAGACGACGTTGCCGGCGGCGATGTCGCGGAGCTGGCTGGCCAGTTGCAGCGGGTCGAGGGAGTCGTCGGTGGTCAGGGATGTGGAGATGGCGTCGAGCAGGCGGTTGAGCCGGATCGGGTTGAGCAGGGTGTCGGCGCTGAGGATCTGGTTGGCGACGGCGCCGAGGAAGGCCTGTTGGCGTTTGATGCGGCCGAGGTCGCCGCCGGGGACGCCGTGTCGTTGGCGGACGAAGGCCAGGGCCTGGGTGCCTTCGATCTTCTGTTTTCCGGCGGGCAGGTCGATGCCGGAGTAGTGGTCTTTGGCGGGTGCTTTGAGGCAGACCTCGACGCCGCCGAGGACCTTGCTGATCTGGTAGAAGCCGAGCAGCCCGACCTCGACGTAGTGGTCGATGTGCAGCCCGGTGAGCGCGCTCACCGTCTTGACCAGCTCCGCCGCCCCCGCCGTCTTCTGGGCCGGGGTCAGCGTGGTGCCGCAGCCGCCGTCGCCGCAGGCGCCGTCCGGGTACGCCGCGTTGATCTTGTTGCTCCGGAACCCGGGGATCGTGACGTAGGAGTCGCGGGGGAAGGACACCACGGTGGCCTTGCGGCCGTTGGCCGGAATGTGCACCAGCAGGATCGAGTCGGTGTTGAAGCCGGCGTTGGCCTGCGTGCCGACCTCGGCGAGCTGGCCGTTGGTCAGCCCGCCCCGGCTGTCGTTGCCGACCAGCAGGATGTTCTGGTCGACACCGTCGACGTCGTGGGTGCGACCGTTCTGCTTGGCGGATCGGATGACCCCACCGCCCAGGTGGGTGACCTGACCGGTGAACCGGCTGTAGAGGGCCCAGGCGCTGCCGCTGGCCACCAGGACCAGCAGCGAAATCACGGCCGCGAGAAGCTTGCCCGCGAACGCCACCCGCCGTCGTCCGGAGCCGCCTCGCGGCGCTGGTTCCTGGGGGTCGGACACGGCCTGCGGCCTCTTTCCGGACACTCGTGCGGGCGACATGGCGGGCGGTGACTCGGAGCCGGGGACGAAAGTCCACTCCGTGTCCAGATTAGCCGCGCCCGCCCGGCGAATGGATCTTTGAGCTGATCTTCCCGGTCAGGACCGGACGATCTGCACGAGGGTGTACGCCGCGAAACCGACCAGGATGAGGGCCCCGACCCGTTGCAGCAGGGCCATCGAGACATAGCGGACCAGCGTGCGGCCTGCGGTGATCGCCAGGAGCGCCGCGGTCCACAGACCGAGGACCGCGCCGATGCCGACCGCGAAGGGTTGACCGTACTTCGCTGCGAGGTTGGCGGTCAGGATCTGGGTGATGTCGCCCCACTCACCGACGAAGACCACACCGAACGACGCCCCGAACGCCGCCCACGCCGAGCCCGAGCGTGCTGCGCGGTCGGGATCCTGCCACTCCAGGTCCTCGTCCGCGCCCGCGCGCGCCGACCGCCACATGTAGGCGGCCCCGGACAGGAACAGCAGTGCCACGACGATCTCCAGCACCCGGTGCGGCAACAGCGTCAACAGGTGTCCGGCCACCACGGCGATGACGACATGCACGAGGAATGCGGTGGCGACGCCGGCGAACACCCAGCGCGGCCGGAACCTGGTGCCCAGCACCAGCGAGGCGAACATCGACTTGTCCGGCAGCTCGGCGATCAGCACGAGCGCGAACACAGGCAGGATCAGTAGGAGATCCACGAGGAGGGCTCCGGTCTCTCATCGGGGCCGGGCCGGAGGGTCGGGGGCGACCGATCGACCCGGCGCAAGCGTCGAGGTCGAAGGTCTCGTCCGCCCGCGGTGTCGCGGGCCCGGTGACCGGGCGCAGGATCACGCCAGCATGTCGATCACCGATTGGGGACTACTCCCCTTCGTCGAGCACCATACCCGACATCGGCCCCGAGGAATCCTCGTGCCGCCCGGGCGACACCGGGTGTTCTCGCCGATCGGGGCCGGGATTCTGTCGGATGCCTGCGTTAGCGTCACCGGCATGCCAGCCGAACCCGCCTCCGCCCGACTGCTCGCACCGATGCTGCTCGGGAGCATCGACTACGTCTGGTCCCGCGTCCGCGGCCGGATCGAGGGCCTGAGCCAGGACGAGTACCTCTTCGAGCCGGTCGTCGGCTGCTGGTCGGTGCGGCCTGCCGAGCACGGCGTGTGGCGGGTGGATTGGGTGAGCCCCAACCCCGATCCGGCCCCGGTGACCAGCATGGCGTGGCGGCTGTGGCATATCGGTTCCGAGTGTCTCGCCGGCTACACCTCCAACGGACTGGGCGACTGGCCGCTCGAGGTCGCCGGGCCCGACTGGTACGAGCACGTCGATGACGCACTGGACGCGCTCGACAAGGCCTGGGCCGCCTTCCGGTCCGGGCTGGACGGCCTCGGCGAGGACGGCATGTGGCGGGAGCTCGGCGACGACTGGGGGCCGTATGCGAAGGACTCGTGGGGGTCCCTGGTCCTGCACGCGCAGGACGAGGTGTCCCACCACGGTGCCGAGGTCGCGCTGCTCCGCGACCTCTACCGAGCCCGGGCCTGACCCTCCGGCACGCGGGACGGGTTAGAGGTAGAGCCCGGTCGCCGGCTCCACCCGCTCGGCGGCGATGGCGTGGATGTCCCGCTCGCGCAGGATCACGTAGTCCTTCCCCTGCAGCTCGACCTCGAACTGGTCCTCGGGGCTGAACAGCACCCGATCCCCGGGCTTGATCGCGCGGACGTGGTTGCCGACCGCGAGGACCTCCCCCCAGGACAGCCGTTTGGCCACCTGGGCCGTCGCCGGGATCACGATCCCGCCGGTCGACCGCCGCTCCCCGTCCTCCCGGCTGTACTTCGCCAGTACGCGGTCGTGCAGCATCTTGATCGGCAGGCCGGTGTCGGGCTCGGTCACGCCACGGCACGCTACCTCTGCCGCGCCGCCCGCCGCCGGTCAGCCCCAACCCAGTTCGTGCAGGCGGGGCTCGCCGATGCCGAAGTGGTGGGCGATCTCGTGGACCACCGTGGTGGCGACCTCGTCGACCACGTCCTCGTCGTCGACACACATCGCCAGGATCGGCAGCCGGAAGATGGTGATCCGGTCCGGCAGCGCCCCGCCGTAGTCGTGGCCGCGTTCGGTCAACGCGATGCCCTCGTAGAGGCCGAGCAGCCGGGCGTCGTCCGGATCGGCGTCCTCGACCAGGACGACGACGTTGTCCATCAGCCGGGTCAGGGCGGGCGGGACCTCGTCGAGAGCCGTGGCGACCAGCTCCTCGAACCGGTCCGGGCTCATCTCGACCACGGTGCCCCCCTCGATCCCGATCCCCCCGGTCCATGATCAAGAGGGGATTTGCGTGCGACACGCCGTACGGATCCCCTCCTGATCATGGACCGGAGCGGCCGGCCGGCCAAGGCGTGGAGTCGCTGCCCGACCAGGTAAGCATGAGGGGACCGGCGCCACGCCCCGGTAGGCTGAATCACCGTGATCGACCTGCGCCTCGTCCGTGACGACCCGGACCGTGTCCGGGCGTCCCAGCGCGCCCGCGGCGAGGATCCGGCGACGGTCGACGCGCTCCTCGAGGCGGACGAACGCCGACGCGCGGCGGTCGCCACTGCCGACGACCTGCGGGCCGAGCAGAAGACGCTGGGACGCAAGGTCGGCCGGGCCGCTCCCGAGGAGCGACCCCACCTGCTCGAGCACGCCAAGCATTTCGCCGACGAGGTGAAGGCCGCGGAGGCTGAGCAGGGCCTCGCCGACGAGGCGCTGCGGGTCGCGCACCGGGCGGTGTCCAATGTGGTGATCGACGGCGTACCGGCCGGCGGCGAGGACGACTTCGTACTGCTGGAGACGGTCGGCGAACCGCAGGCCTACGACTTCGAGCCGAGCGATCACGTCGCGGTGGGCGAACGGGTCGGGGCCTTCGACACCGAGCGGGGCGCGAAGGTCGCCGGCGCGCGGTTCTACTACCTGACCGGCCCCGGGGCGCTGCTGGAGTTCGCCCTGCTCAACCTCGCGATGGAGCAGGCGACCGCGGCCGGGCTGACCCCCGTGGTCGCGCCGGCGCTCGTACGGCCGGAGGCGATGGAGGGCACCGGCTTCCTGGGCGCGCACGCCGAGGAGGTCTACCGGATCGAGCGGGACGACCTCTACCTCGTCGGTACGTCGGAGGTGCCGCTCGCCGCCTACCACTCCAACGAGATCCTCGACCTCTCGGCCGGACCGCGGCGATACGCCGGCTACTCGGCCTGCTTCCGGCGGGAGGCCGGCTCCTACGGCAAGGACACCCGGGGCATCTTCCGGGTGCACTGGTTCGACAAGGTCGAGATGTTCAGCTTCGTCCGCCCGGAGGATGCCGAGGACGAGCACGCCCGCCTGCTCGCCTGGGAGAAGGAGTTCCTCGACAAGCTCGAGCTCAGCTACCGCGTCATCGACGTCGCCGCGGGAGACCTCGGGTCGAGTGCGGCCCGCAAGTACGACTGCGAGGCGTGGTTCCCGGCGGAGCAGCGGTACCGCGAACTGACCTCGGCCTCCAACTGCACCACCTTCCAGGCCCGGCGACTCGGGGTGCGCTACCGCGACGCCAACGGCAAGCCGCAGCCGGTCGCCACGCTCAACGGCACCCTCTGCGCGATCACCCGCACCATCGCCTGCCTGCTCGAGGCGCACCAGCGTGCGGACGGGTCGGTCTACGTCCCCAAGGCGCTGCGTCCGCACCTCGGCGGGCGTGACCGCATCGAGCCCCTGACCCCGTGAGCGCCGAGAAGCGGGCATCCACTCACGACGCGACAGCGGGGCCCATCACTCTGGTCGCGACCGACCTCGACGGGACGCTGGTCCGCACCGACGGCACGATCTCCGACCGCAGTCGCCGGGCCCTGCAGGCGACCGAACGCAGCGGCCGGACCGTCGTCTTCGTCACCGGCCGCCCGCCGCGGTGGATGCACGAGGTCGCCGAGGCGACCGGCCACACGGGTCTCGCGATCTGCGCCAACGGGGCACTGCGCTACGACCTGCACACCGAGCAGGTCGTCGGCGGCTCGCCCCTGGATCCTGCCACGATGGCGAAGGTCGCGGCCCGGCTGCGCGCGGCCATCCCCGGGCTGGCCTTTGCGGTCGAGTACGGCGACGCCTTCGCCCACGAGCCCACCTACCACCACACCTACGACCTCGGAGTGGACGCCGTCATCGGTGAGGTGGAGCAGATCGTGGAGCTCACGGCCGCGAAGATGCTGGCCCGGCACCGCGAGCTCCACCCCGACGAGCTGCTCGCGCTGGCGGTCGAGGCGGCCGGTGACCTCGCCACCTTCACCCACTCCGCGACGGCCGCGGACGGCCTGCTGGAGATCTCGGCGTACGGCGTGACCAAGGCCTCCGGCCTGGCGGAGCTGGCCGCTGAGCGCGGGATCCCCGCAGCCGAGGTCCTGGCATTCGGCGACATGCCCAACGACCTCGCCATGCTCGAGTGGGCTGGGCACTCGGTCGCGGTCGCCAACGCCCACCCGAGCGTGCGCGAGGCGGCCGACGAGGTCACCGCGAGCAACGACGAGGACGGCGTCGCGCTCGTCCTCGAACGGCTGGGGAAGCTCTGACCAGGCCCGCTGCGGCCCGGCATCCCGGTCGGAGCAGGACAACCCGGCCCAGATCAGGGCAGGAGATCGCCGAGCCCTGGCCGCGATCTCCTCGACTGCCCGCGCCGACCCCGCAGTTCAGGGCAGGATTGCCGAATGGCCGACCGAGCCGGTAAGAGGGCTGGCCGCGACCAGGGACGGTCGTGGGCCATGCTGGCCGCCCTCATCATCGCCGGGCTCTTCTTCGCCCTGATTGCACGGTTTGCCGGTGCGCCGGTCTGGGTGCAGATCGGCCTGATAGTCCTCGCGGCCCTGGTCGGGCTCGGCGTCAACGAGTGGCGGGTCCGCAGCGGTGGCGAGGAGAACAAGAACACCCGGGGACTGCTCCTCGTGGACCGCGGCGACGAGCAGTCGGTCCGGGAGGCCGAAAGATGGTTCCGGGAGGCGGCCGGCAGCGGCCATCCCGGCGCGATGAACAACCTCGGGGTGCTGCTCAACCGCAACGGCGACCGGCGCTCGCTGCACGAGGCCGAGGCGTGGTATCGCCGGGCGGCGGCGGCCGATCACCTGAACGCGATGAACAACCTCGGCCTGCTGCTGGTCCGGCGCTGGGACCTCGACGACCGGAGGGAGGCCGAGGACTGGTTCCGCAAGGCCGCGTCCGCCGACCACGCCGACGCCATGGACAACCTGGGACTGCTGCTCTACGACCGCGGCGACCGGGGATCGGTGCAGGAAGCCGAGGAGTGGTTTCGCCGGGCGGCGGCGGCCGACCACGTGAACGCGATGAACAACCTCGGCATCCTGCTCTACGACCGGGGCGACCGGGACTCCCGGGCCGAGGCCGAGGAGTGGTTCCGCCGGGCGGCGGCGGCCGACCACCCCGACGCCATGCACAACCTCGCCGTGCTCCTCAGACACCGCGGCGACCGTGAGGCACGCCGCGAGGCGGAGGACTGGCTGCGGGCCAGCCGGGAGGCCTGAGGGGAGAGATCGAGGGTAGGGATCGAGGGTCAGGACGTGTTCTTCTGCAGCGCGTCCTGGTATTCCTTCCGGATCGTGTCCCCGCCCGAGTTCCGCCAGGTCTTGACCGCGTCGTCCCAGGACGACAGCGGCTCCCGTCCCTGCAGGATCGCGCTCTGCGCGTCGGTGATCTTCAGGTTGAGCTCCGAGCCCTTGGTGAAGTTGGTGTTGGAGTAGATGCCGAGGGTCGGGTTCGCGACCGACATCGGCAGGAACTTCCGCTGGAACTCGTAGCCACCCTTGGTCGCCTGCGGGAATCCCGGGAAGTAGAGCACCGTCGGGGCGTTCGCGAGGTAGCCGATCGACAGCCCCGGCACCTCCGCCTCGCCGGTCGAGGTGACCACCGGGTCGCCGTTCTTGATGACGTAGTCGCGGCCGGCGATGCCGTAGGTGCGGAAGAGATACTCCTCGGTGCCGAACGGCGTCGCGAGCCAGTTGCAGACCTCGAGCAGCATCGTGATCCGCTTCTTGTCGCCCTTCTTGATCGCGGTGAAGCTGAGGTCCGGGTTGCCCTGCCAGGTCACCGGTTTGGAGCCGCTGTCGAAGGCCGGCGGGAGCATCCCCGCGATCTTGAACGACGGGCCGGCGACGTTCTGCACGTAGAACTGCGGCCAGGCCGTGTAGTTGTCGTAGTCCAGCGCGGCGCTCCCGGCGTTGAACCACTGCTTGAAGTCGGTCGTGAGCGTGGGGTCGAAGCCGTCCGGGTGGACGGTGCCGGCCTTCGCCAGCTGGGCGACCGCGGCGATCGCCTGCTTGGTCTCCTCCATCTCCCAGGCGTTGGTGAGCTTGCCGCCCTCCTCCTTCCAGGAGTTGGCCACGCCGAGCATCTGCTGGACGAAGCTCACCGCGCCGGTCGGGTTGGCGATCGCCCACTTGTTCTTCCGCGACTCGGTGAGGTCCGTGCACAGCTTCTTGAACTCGGCGAAGCTCGCCGGCTGCGGGTCGAGACCCCGGGCGGCGAGGATGTCCGACCGCAGGTAGAAGACGGCGCCCATCTTGGACCGCGGGATCGGCACGCCGTAGATCCCGCCGTTGTAGATGCACGACGTCTTCCAGTAGACCTCCGGAATGTTGGCGAGGAACGGGTACTTCTTGACGGCGTCGCCGGACAGGTGGGGCGTCAGGTCCTCGTACTTCGCCGCCAGCATCTGTGGAAGCTGGGGCACGAGGCCGGCGAGCTGAAGCAGGTCGGGCAGGTCACCGCCGGCCGTCGTGGTCGCGAGCTTGTCGGCGTAGTCGCTGGCCGTGATCACGGTCATCTTGAGATCGAGGCCGAGCCGCTTGTTGATCTGCTGCCAGTACTGGTTCTGGCTCAGGCCCGGCGGGATGGGGCTGTAGGTCTCGACGAACGCGGTGACCGTGCTGCCGTCGCCGGGCGGGCCCTTGGTGGCCCGCACCGGGTTCGCCGGGTACTTCAGGAACCCGTCGAGGACCCCCTCCGACGTGCCCTGCAGGTCCGGCTGCGGGCCCTTGTAGGCGGTGTACGTCGGGAGTTTTACCTTCGAGTTGACTGCGTCGGTGTTGCTCTTTCCGCCGTCGCCGCAGCCGCTGAGCAGGGCCGGGCCGGCGGAGAGGGCCGCGGTGCCGAGCGCGCCGCGCAGGAAGAGCCGCCGATCGAAGGTGCGGTGGGTCATGGCGTTGAGCTCCTTGGGAGGTATGGCGCGCTGATGTCCGGCGGGGTGGTCATCCCTTGACCGCTCCGGTGAGCACACCCTTGGCGAAATGACGCTGGATGAACGGATAGACCAGCAGGATCGGAACGATGGAGATCACCAGAATCGCCATCTGTATCGACTGCTGCGGCGGAAGCGCCTCGCCGCTTGCCGTGAGCTGGTCGACGCCGATCGGGGCGTTGTTGACCACGTAGGTGCGCAGGACGAGCTGAAGCGGCCACTTCGTGGTGTCGTTCATGTAGAGCAGGGCATTGAAGAACGCGTTCCAGTAACTGACGGCGTAGAACAACCCGATCACCGCGAGCACCGCGCGGGAGAGCGGCAACACCAGCCTGCGCAGAATCGTCAGTTCCCCGGCGCCGTCGATGCGTGCGCTCTCGAGCAGCTCGCGCGGAAGACCCATGAAGAAGGCGCGCATCACGATGACGTTGAAGGCGTTGATCGCGGTCGGCAGGACGAGTGACCAGTAGCTGTTGAGCAACCCGAGTTGCTTGACCACCAGATAGCTCGGGATGATTCCCGGACCGAAAAGGAGGGTGAACAGCACGATCATCAGCATCGGCTTGTGCGCGAAGGAACCCGGCCGACTGAGTGAATAGGCGAGCAGAGCGGTGCAGGCCAGGCTCAGCGCCGTGCCGACGACCGTGATCGACACACTCACCAGAAGTGCCCGTGTCACGACGCCCCCGGCGAAGATGGCCCGGTAGGCGGCCAGACTGGCCGAGTCGGGGAGGAGGACGAAACCGCCGGCATTGGTGATCTGCGCCCGGCTCGCGATGCTGGTGGACAGGATCCCGACGAACGGAAGTACGACGACCGCGCAGATGACGACGAGCACCACGGCCTTCACGCCGCGGCTCACCGGGGACGGCGGCGCCACACCGGCGGGGGTGGGTCGGCTCATGACTGGTAGATCCCTTGTTCGCCGAATACATGGGCGACCTTGTTCGCGACCACGACAAGGACCACTCCGACAACGCCCTTCACCAGACCGACCGCAGCGGCCACGCCCCAATCGCCGTGCAGGATGCCGTTGTTGTAGACGTAGGTGTCTAACACCTCGCTCGCGGGGATCCCGACGGGAGCCTGCTGCAACACGATCTGCTCGAAACCGACGGTGAGGATGTTCCCGAGGCGGAGAATGAAGAGCAGGATGATGATGCTCCGCAGGCCCGGCAGCGTCACGTGCCACATCTGCCGCCACCGGCTCGCGCCGTCCACACTCGACGCCTCGTAGAGCGCCGCATCGATCTGTGAGAGAGCGGCGAGGAAGAGAATCGTTGCCCACCCGGTGTCCTTCCAGATCACCTGGCTGGTGAGCAACTCCTTGAAGAGCCCGGAGTTGCCGATGAAGCTGAACGTGCCGTGGCCGTGCGAACGGAGGTAGTCGTTGAGCAGGCCGCTGCCGCCGAGCATCTGTTGGAAGATCGCGACCACGATCACCCAGGACAGGAAGTGTGGCAGGTAGAGGATGCTCTGCACCACCTGCTTGAGCCGCTCGGAGAGCAGGCTGTTCAGCATCAGGGCGAGAACGATCGGCGCCGGGAACACGAACACGACCTGCAGGATCGTGATGATCAGCGTGTTCTTGAGCGCATTGAGGAATTCCGGGTCGCCGTTGAAGATGACGTCGAAGTTGGTGACGCCGTTCCACGGGCTGTGCATGATTCCCAGATAGGGCTGGTAGTCCTGGAATGCAATGATGTTGCCGAGCAGCGGCAGATAGTGGAAGAGCAGCAACAGGGTGATTCCGGGGACTCCGAGCAGGACCAGGAGCCGGTCCCTCCGCAGCCGTCGGCGCCAGGTCCAGGCCGGGCCGTGCCCAGAGGGATCGGGATGCGCGTCGACCCGGTGCTCGGACCTCGTCCGTACCTCGGCGTTGGTCGCCAACTACTCGTCCTGGAAAAGGTTTACCCGACGGAGCCTGAACGTCGGTGTGCGGTCTGGTCCGAGAGTTGGGCGGCGTCGCCTGACACACTCGTGCTGCGGCGTGCCGAGCAGTCTGGGCACCGCCCCAATCGTTGTCAAGACCCCGTTGACGGGTGCACGCCGGACGACAACGATTGGGACGCCGAAATGGCAAACGCTTTCCCCGTCGGACCCGCCCGGCATGTCGAGGAGGCTCACATCGTGGCGATCGAGCAGGTGCCGTCGGGAGCGGCGGCGACCCGGCCCCGGCTGGCCGAGATGCTCGGCGGGCCGGCGCTCGCCAAGCTGCCGGCCTCCGGGACGTGGCGGCCGCTACCGCCGCTGTCCGACCGTGCGGCCTGGGAGGTCGACGCGGCCTCCACGAGCGCGGTGGTAAAGCGGGCAGAGGACTTGTCGTCCGGGGAGTGGCCCGTGCTTCCGGCGGCGCAGTGGTTGGCGTTCCTGCGTTCGGGGAACCGGTCGGGCTACGAGGCACGCTACTTCGGCCGCCGGCACCGCATTTCGGCGGCGCTGCAGGCGGCCTGCATCACGGGCGACCCGAGGTGGATCGACGACGTACTCGACGGCGTGTGGCTGGTCTGCGAGGAGACGTCCTGGTCGGTCCCGGCGCACGATCGGTTCGCCCATGACGGCCCCGGCCTGCCCGACCCGGCTCGATCCTTCGTCGACCTGTTCGCAGCCGAGACGGCGGCCCTGCTGGCCTGGGTGCACGAGGTGCTGGGAGACGAGCTGGCTGCCCGCGCACCGGGGTCGGTGCAGCGACTGCGGGACGAGGTGGAGCAGCGGGTCCTGGTGCCGTTCCGCACCACGGACTGGCACTGGTCCGGTCGGGTGGCCGGACACCCGGTCAACAACTGGAACCCGTGGATCCACTCCAATGTGCTGGCCTGCGCGCTGCTGGTCGAGGACGACCAGGAGGGCCTCCGTACCACGGTGCAACGGGTCCTCGAGGGCCTCGACGTCTTCCTCGACAGCTATGCCGACGACGGTGGCTGCGACGAGGGGCAGAGCTACTGGTGGCGCGCCGGGGCCTCGCTCTTCGATTGCCTGGAGCTGTTGCTGCAGAGCAGCGGCGGGGCCCTGGACGGCTTCGAGCTGCCCCTGGTCCGCGAGATCGGCCGCTATCCGCACCGGATCCACATCGACGGCACCTGGTACGTCAACGTCGCCGACGGGTCCGCGCGCTCCGACGGGGCCAACGAACCGCACCTGCTCTACGCCTTCGGCCGGCGGGTCGGTGACGAGGAGATGCGGGCGCACGCACGGGCGATGCGCGGTGACGGGCCGGCGATGAGCGTCGGCGGCGTCCTCTCCGCGATGCGCCAGTTGCGGGCGCTGACCGACCGGCAGTGGGCGGCCGAGCCGGCCCGGCCGGCCCCGTTGGTCGGGGACGCGTGGTGGCCGCAGACCGAGCTGTGGGTGGCGCGGGAGCGGGCGGGCGAGGCGGCCGGGCTGTTCGTGGCGGTGAAGGGCGGCCACAACGCCGAGTGCCACAACCACAACGACGTCGGCAGCGTCCTGGTCGCTCTCGACGGGCGCCCGGCACTCGTCGACGTCGGCGTGGGCGAATACACCCGGGCGACCTTCGGGCCGGACCGCTACCGCATCTGGACGATGCGCAGCAGCTACCACAACGTGCCCGAGGTGGACGGCGTCGAGCAGACACCGGGCCGCGACCGGACCGCGCGCGACGTGGTCCACACCGCCGAAGGTGCCGCGAGCGCGGTCCGGCTCGATCTCGCCGACGCCTATCCGGCGGAGGCCGGGATCGGATCGTGGCTTCGCGAGGTGACCCTCGACCGGCCCGGCGCACAGATCACGATGGCCGAGAGCTGGCGGCTGGACCACGACCCTGAGTCGGTGGTCGTGCACCTGATGTGCGCCGGGCCGGCGGATACCACGACCGCCGGCCGGATCGTCGTACAGCCTCCGGAGGCCGCCCGCGCGCTGGTGCTCGGCTACGACCCGGACGCACTCGGCGTGACGGTCGAGCCGATCACCGTCGACGACGGGCGCCTGACTCCGGTATGGGGACCGGTGCTCTACCGCGCGACCCTCGCCGTACGCCGCCCCGCGCGGGACGGGTCCTGGCGGCTGACGATGTCGGCGGGTGACGCGGGCTAGAGGTACTGCCCGGTCGAGCCGGGCGGCGGCATCTGCGGGCCGGACTGCTGCCCGCCCGGCAGCGCGCGGCGGCGCATCTCCTCGAGCTGCACGCGGGCCGCCATCTGCTGGGCGAACAGCGCGGTCTGGATCCCGTGGAAGACGCCCTCGAGCCAGCCCACCAACTGCGCCTGGGCGATCCGCAACTCGGCGTCGGACGGCGTCTTATCCTCGGAGAACGGGAGGGACAGTCGCTCGAGCTCCTCGCGCAGTTCGGGAGCGAGGCCCTGCTCCAGCTCGCGTACCGAGGAGGCGTGGATCTCTTTCAGGCGGGCCCGACTTGCCTCGTCCAGCGGGGCGGCGCGCACCTCTTCGAGCAGCTGCTTGATCATCGTGCCGATCCGCATCACCTTGGCCGGCTGCTCGACCAGGTCGCTGACCTCGGGGTGCTCGCCGCTCTCGGCGGCGGCCGCCGCCGCCTCACCGGGGGCCTGGCCGAACGGCATCTGGCTCATGGGCTGCCCGTCCGGGCCGACCACGATCACCTGGTGTCCCTGCTGTTCGCTCATACCTTCATCCTCACGCACGCCGTCTCTCCCCGTACACCGACCCACACCTCCCCCCGAACAAACGCACTAGTAGTGCGTTGTGGGGGCGGCGTACGGCGTGTCGCGGACCAAAACGCACTACTAGTGCGTTTGTTCGGGCGGCGGCGGCGACGGCAGTTTGCGCATCTCCCTGACGTGCAGGTAAAGCGCGGGTAGTGTCCAATTTGTCGTTCTAGGGGCCGAATCCGACACCCCGTCTCGCCGCCCGGCGGCGCGGGGCCTCGGTTTCCCGGCCCGCGGAGGTGCCCATGTCCCGGAAGCCGCTCCTTGCCTTGGCGCTCCTCGGGGCACTGATCGCCGCCGGCTGCAGCAGCGGTACGACGGCGTCGGCCAACTCCGGCGAGGCCGCGAAGTCGCCTTCGACGATTCTGTCCGACGCGAAGGCCGCTGCCCAATCCGCGTCCTCGGTGCACATCAAGGGAACCGTCGGGGGGTCCGGCCAGACCGTGAGCATCGACCTGCAGCTGAACAAGCAGGGTGACTCGATCGGAAGCGTGCAGGCCCGCGGTCAGACGATCAAGATCGTGAAGGTCGGAAAGCAGCTCTGGGTCAAGCAGAGCAGCTCGCCGTACATCAAGATTCCGATCGGCAGCAGCAGCGCCAGCCAGCTCACCACCATCGCCGACAAGAGCGCATTGATCACGCAGGCGCTCAAGCCCAAGGGCACCATCAGCAAGGTCGGGACGTCGACCGTCAACGGTCAGGACGCGATCCAGCTCAAGGACAGCCAGGGCAACGGGTCGCTGTTCGTCGCGAACAGCACGTCCCACCCCTACCCGCTGAAGATCACGGCGAGCAAGTCGAGCGGCAACACCGGAGCGGTGACCTTCACCGACTGGAACCAGACGGTCGTCGTCAAGCCGCCGGCCGGCGGGTGACGCCGGCGGTCGTCAGACCGTGAGCAGCACCTTGCCGACGTGACCGCCGGACTCGACGATCCGATGCGCCTCGGCGGCCTCGGTCAGCGGCAGCGCCCGATCGACCACGGGGTGTACGTCGCCGCTCTCCAGCGCCGGCCAGACGCCGCCGAGCACCGCCGACACGATCTCGGCCTTGCTCTCCCGGGACCGGGCGCGCAGTCCGGTCGAGGTGACGGTGCCGCGCCGGGCCATCAGCGTCGCGAGATCCAGCTCGCCGACCCGGCCGCCCTGCATGCCGATCACCGCCAGCCGGCCGTCGGCGGCGAGCGCCTCGACGTTGCGCCGCAGGTAGGACGCCCCCATGTTGTCCAGGATCACGTCGGCGCCGTGCCCGCCGGTCTCCTCGGCGATCCGCGCGACGAAGTCCTCGTCGTGGTAGTCGATGGCGACGTCGGCCCCCAGTTCCCGGCAGCGGGCGCGCTTCTCCGCCGTACCCGCGGTGCAGAAGACCCGGGCGCCGTGCCGTGCGGCGAGTTGGATCGCCATCGTGCCGATGCCACTGGCACCGCCGTGGACGCAGAAGACCTCGCCGGGCTGCAGCCGGGCGGCCATGAAGACGTTGGACCAGACCGTGCAGGTCACCTCGGGCAGGCCGGCGGCCTCCACCAATGACACGCCGGCCGGCACCGGGAGCAGCTGGCCCGCCGGTGCCGCGACCTGCTCGGCGTAACCGCCCCCGGACAGCAGCGCACACACCTCGTCGCCGACGTCCCACCCGGTGACACCGTCGCCCAGGGCCGCGATCCGCCCGCTGCACTCCAGCCCGGGGTACGGCGGTGCCCCGGCCGGCGGGGGATAGCGGCCCTCCCGCTGCTGGATGTCGGCGCGGTTGACCGCGGTCGCGACGACGTCGATCAGCACCTCACCGGTATCCGGCTTCGGGTCGGGCACCTCGGCCCAGGTCAGGACCTCGGGCCCGCCGAACGACGGCAGCGTGATCGCATGCATCCCGCCAGACTAGGAGGGCCCGGGAGGGGCGACCGGGCCGGGCGGCAGCGGGCCGGAGGTGCTGCCGCAGCTCTCGCGTACGCGCCATGATCAAGAGGGGATCCGCTCGGCGTTTCGCACGGAATTCCCCTCTTGATCAGGGATCGGGCGCTCCCTGCTCCCCGCTCCCCGCCCCCGCTCCCGGCTCCCTGCCCCGCTTCCCGCTTCCCGCTTCCCGCTTCATGATCGTGATCGGATCCGTACGGCGTTTCGCGGCTCTTTCCGATCACGATCATGAAATCCGGGGGCGCTCAGGTCGGGAGGCCGGGCGGGAGGTGGACGACGGCCCGCAGGCCGGGGCCGGCGTCGGCGAGTTCGATGGTCCCGCCGTGCGCCTGCACGACTTCACGGACGATCGCCAGGCCCAGCCCGGTGCCGCCGCCGTCGCGGCCGCGGGCGTCGTCGAGCCGGGTGAAGCGGTCGAAGACCCGGTCGCGGTCGGTGGTCGGGATCCCGGGGCCGTCGTCGACGACGGTGATCGTGACGCCGCCGTCGGCGCGCGCGACCGAGACGGTGACCTGGGAGGACGCGTGCCGTACGGCGTTGTCCACCAGGTTGACGACCACCCGGCGCATCGCGTCCGGATCGCAGTCGGCCACGGTCGGCCCCGGAGGGGCCAGCCCGTCCGGCGCGGTCGGCCCCGGAGGCGCCGGCCCGTCCGGCCCGGTCCGCCCCGCCGGGACCAGCTCGACCGGCACCCGCGAGCCGGCGTACGTCGCAGCGACCTCGGCCGCGAGCCCGGCGATGTCGACCGGGGTACGCCGCAGCTGCTGCGCGGATCCGCCGCCGTCCATCCGGGCCAGCATCAGCAGGTCGTCGACGAGCCGGGACAGCCGGGCCACGTCGACGAGCGCGCCGTCCGCCGTCCGCGGCCAGTCGGCCCGGTCGCCGAGATGCTGGGCCACCTCGAGCTGGGTGCGCAGGCTGGCCAGCGGGCTGCGCAGCTCGTGCGCCGCGTCGGCGACGAACGCCCGCTGCTGTGCGCTCGCCGTGTCCAGCCGGCCGAGCATGTCGTTGAGCGTCAAGGCGAGCCGGTGCACCTCGTCGTCGCTCGCCGCGACCGGTAGCTGGCGCGCTCCGCCCGCGCCGGTGATCTCCTCGGCACCGCGACGCAGTTCTTCCACCGGCCGCAGCGCCCGGCCCACGACGTACCACGACAGCAGGGCCAGCAGCGCCAGCAGGATCGGTACGCCGATGAACAGCGCCGTACGCAGCACCCGCACGCTCTCGCCGGTCTGGCTCGCGTCGACGGCCACCACGACGGTCCGGCGGGCGGCGCGCGGCCCGGCTGCGACCCCGAGCACCCGCAGCGAGCCGGTCACCCCGGCCCGGTCGCCGGATATCTCCACGATGTGCCCGGCGCGCACCTCGGCCAGGGCCGGTGGGGGAAGCAGCGGCACGAGATGGTCGGCGCCGGCCGACGCGGCATCCACCCGCCCGGCGGAGTCGATCACCTGGACGACGACGGTGTTGCCGTCGCCGACCGGCAGCGGTTCGGGCAGCGCCTCGCCGTTGTTGACCAGGACGGCGACGTCACGGGCGGTACGCCGGGCACTGCTGTCCAGCGCCGCGGTCAGGCTGTGGCCGAGCGAGATGACGAGCAGCAGGGCGCCCGCACCGAGGCCGATGGCCAGCACTGACGTGGCGAGCACGGTGAGCCGCGCCCGCAGGCTGCGGGTCTGCCACCAGGCCGAACGCCCGACCGACCGGTGCCCGACCGACCGCTCCGCAGCGGAGGTCTCAGCCATCGTCGCGCCGGTCAGCCACCGTCGACCGCCAGCCGGTAACCGGCGCCCCGCACGGTCTGCAGCGCGCGTCGGCCGAACGGCGTGTCGAGCTTGCGGCGCAGATATCCGATGTAGACCTCGACGATGTTGGGGTCGCCGTCGTAGTGGGCGTCCCAGACGTGGGTGAGGATGTCGGTCTTGGACACGACGTCCCCGGCGTGTCGCAGGAGATACTCCAGCAGCGCGAACTCCTTGGGGGTCAGCGGTACGTCGGTCCCGTCGCGGGACACCTGCCGGCTCGCCGGGTCGAGGGTGAGGTCGCCGGCGGCGAGCACCGCCGGCCGGGGCGGCGCCGCCCGGCGCAGCAGGGCGCGCAGCCGGGCGATGAGCACGACGAAGGAGAACGGCTTGGTCAGGTAGTCGTCGGCGCCGACGTCGAGCCCGTCGGCCTCGTCGTACTCGCCGTCCTTCGCGGTGAGCATGAGCACCGGCACCCAGTTGCCGTCGGCGCGCAGGGCGCGGGCGATCCGGTAGCCGGAGAGCCCGGGCAGCATCACGTCGAGCACGATGGCGTCGTAGGTGTGCTCGCGGGCGAGGTGCAGACCGTCCGGACCGGTATGGGCGACGTCGACGACGAACCCTTCCGCCTCCAGCCCGCGGCGGAGCGCGTCGACCAGCCGTACCTCGTCGTCCACGACCAACAGCCGCACCGTGTCTCCCTCCCCGGCCGACCCGCGCGGGCCGACCTCTCAGCCTCCTCACAGCATGCAACGGGCAGCATGGCCTCACGAACACCGAACAGGCGAATCTCACGAAGAGGGTGGTTTGGGTGTTGTCTGCCCGATCTCGGCGATGGGCTGCCCCCGTGGCAGTGGCGGTCGCCATCGGCGCGGGGGTCGGTATCGGCGGTGCGCTGTCTGCGGGCGCCTCCCCGCCGCTGCCGCACAGGTCCGCGGCGCAGCTGCTGACCGATGTCGAGAAGGCGCACGTGGCCGGAATGTCGGGGACGATCGTCCAGAACGCCGATCTCGGCCTGCCGTCCCTGCCGACCCAGAACGGCGGCCAGGGCAGTTCCAACCTGTCCTCGCTCATCACCGGCTCGCACACGCTGCGGGTCTGGTACGCCGGGCCGGACAAGATGCGGCTCGCGCTGCTGGGGACGCTCGGCGAGTCCGACGTCATCCACTCCGGCCGCGACCTGTGGGTGTGGTCGAGTACCAACAACTCGGCGACTCACATGCGGGTGCCGGCCGGCACGCCGGGCCACCACCCCGACAGCATGCCCGCCCAGCACGGTGCGCTGACCCCGCAGCAGGCCGCTGACAAGGCGCTGGCCGCGATCAGTCCGTCCACCAAGGTATCGACGGCCGGGACGGCCACGGTCGCCGGTCGGCCGTCCTACGAGATCACCCTCGCCCCGCGCGACAGCAGGTCGCTGATCGGCTCGGTGCGCATCGCGATCGACTCCGCGACGCACGTGCCGCTCCGGGTGCAGATCTACTCCTCCGGGTCGAGCGCCAAGCCGGCCCTGGAGGTCGGGTTCACGCACGTCAGCTTCGCGACGCCCGACGCCAGCCAGTTCCGGTTCGCGCCGCCGAAGGGCGCCACCGTGCACCAGGCCCGGCCCGGTGACCTCGGAATGGGCCCCATGGGTCCCCGGGTCGGCGGGCACCGGATGGCGCCCGGCGGGAACGGTCCGGTCCTGAAGCACCCCAAGGGCGCCACGACGCACGGAAAGCCGACGGTCGTCGGCACCGGCTGGACCCAGGTCGCGGTCATCCCCGGCGTACACCTGTCCGCGGGCCGCGGGAACGGCGAGCTGGCCGCGGTCATCGGCTCGCTGCCCAGGGTGAGCGGCACCTGGGGGAGCGGCACGCTGCTCAAGTCCTCGCTGTTCAGCGCGCTGTTCACCAACGACGGCCGGTTGATCATCGGCGCGGTCGCCCCTGACCAGCTCTTCGCGGCAGCAGGACATCGGTGAGCACGATCAGCCAGTTGGCGGCGAACCCGGGGGACGGTCTCGACGACCGTCCCCCGGGTACGGCCGCCCCGGCGGTCACCAGCATCGGGCTCACCAAACAGTTCCGGGGCGGGCAGGTCGCGGTCGACCACATCGACCTCGTCGTTCCGCACGGAAGCGTCTACGGCTTCCTCGGCCCGAACGGGTCCGGCAAGACCACCACGATCCGGATGCTGCTCGGCCTGATCGCGCCGACCGCCGGGACGCACCGGCTCTTCGACCGGGCGATGCCCGGTCATGCCGCCGACGTGCTGCCCCGGATCGGTGCCCTCGTGGAGGGCCCGGCGTTCCACCTGCACCTGTCCGGCCAGGCCAACCTCGAGCGGCTCGACGCCGCCGACCGGACCGCCGACCCGGCGACCGCGCGGGCCCGTATCGGCGAAGCGCTGGACAAGGTCGGACTGTCCGCCGCGGCCGGCAAGAAGGTGCGCGCCTACTCCCTCGGCATGAAGCAGCGGCTGGGCATCGCCGCGGCCCTGCTGCAGCCGCGGGACCTGTTGGTGCTCGACGAGCCCACCAACGGGCTCGATCCGCAGGGGACCAGGGAGGTGCGTTCGCTGGTCGACCGGGTGGCCGACGAGGGCACCACCGTGCTGCTCTCCTCGCATCTGCTGTCGGAGGTCGACCAGGTGTGTTCGCACGTCGGCGTCATGCACACCGGACGGCTGGTGTGGCAGGGATCGCTCGACGACCTGAGGTCCCAGCAGTCGGCGCAGATCCGGGTGGTCAGCGCGCATGCCGCCGACGCCGCCGAGTTGCTCGGCCGCCTGGGGATGGCCGGCGTACACCGGCAGGGCAACGACGTCACCGCGGTTCTCGACGGTCGCGCTCCGGAGGACATCTGCGCGGAGCTGGTCCGCGGCGGCGTACCGGTGCGTGGGTTCGTCGTCGAGGCACCGACGCTCGAGGACGTCTTCGTCTCGTTGACGGGGGAGGGCTTCAATGTCAGCGGTTGATGCGCCGGTCCGGGCGACCGCGGCGACGACGCCGCACCGGCGGGTGAGCAGCAGGTTCTTCCGGTCCGAGCTCGGGATGATCTACCGTCGCCGGCGCAACCAGGTGATCCTGGCCATCCTCGCGGCGGCGCCGATCCTCATCGCCATCGCGGTCAAGATCTCGGCGCCGCGCAACGGTGACGGCCCGCAGTTCCTCAGCCAGATCACCCAGAACGGCGTGTTCGTCGCGTTCACCGCGCTCACCGTCGTCATCCCGTTCTTCCTGCCGCTGGCGATCGCGGTGGTCTCCGGGGACGCCGTGTCCGGCGAGGCCGGGTCCGGCACCCTGCGCTACCTGCTCGTGGTTCCGGTCAGCCGCACCCGCCTGCTCGCGGTGAAATACGCCGCGGTGATCGTCTACTGCCTGACCGCCACCCTGATCGTTGCCGCCGTCGGCGTGCTGATCGGGCTGATCCTCTTCCCCTCCGGTGCCGCGACACTTCTCTCCGGTACTGCGGTCAGCTTCGGCGCCGCGGTCTGGCGGCTCTTCCTCGCCGCCCTCTACGTGGCCGGCTGCATGGCCGCGCTCGGCGCGATCGGGCTGTTCATCTCGACCCTGGTCGAGTCGCCGGTCGCCGCGATGGCCAGCACCGCCGGCGTCGCGATCACGGTCCAGATCCTCGACAACGTGCCGCAGCTGCACGCGATCCAGCCCTACCTCTTCAGCCACTGGTGGCTCTCCTTCGGTGACCTGTTGCGCACGCCGATGGCCGCCGGCGACGTCCTACACGGGCTGATCGTCGCGCTGGCCTACGCCGCCCTCTTCCTGGCGCTCGCCTGGTCGCGGTTCACCACCAAGGACGTCTCGAGCTGACCGTCGCCCCTGCGGTCGGCGAACCCTACTTCGCGATCGCCGGTGAGGGGCGTGAGGCGGGGGCACGTGGTACCGATCTCGACGAGGTGGTCGAGGTCGCGCAGGCGCACCAGGCGTCGACCGCACAGGTCCGGTTGGCCTGGACGCTGCAGCGCGGACCGAACGTGCTGGCCATCCCGGGAACCGGTAACCCCCGTCACCTGGTCGACAATCTGGCCGCCCGCGCGTTACAACTGTCCGAGGACGAGGTGGCCCGGCTGGAGGCCGTCCATCAGTCCGGCGGGTGATCCGGCTGGCTAGCCGCGGTAGGTCAGCAGAGGCGAAGGGGCCCGGTGCCGGCCGCGCGGACGGCGCCCGGCGGGCGACATCGTGCGCCGTACCCGCAATTCGGGGTCGTTCCTGCGAGAGGACGCACGATGTCGGGCGCGCTTTCCCGCCGACCCCTCGATGCGAACCGCCCCGCCGTCAGAGCCGACCGCTGCGGGCCGCGTTGCGCCACCGGTCGAACGGCCGTTTGCTGCGTACCCGGACGCCGCCGAGGACCGAGAAGACCCGGAGCCGGAGGGTCGGGGCACCGGGGGCGGCGCGCTCGTCGACGTCGAGCCTGCGTCCGCCGAGCAGGCTGATGCCCTCGATCTCGACACGCATGCCGGACGGCACGACGACATCGACACCGCCGACCACGGTCACCGCCGTCACCGTCACCTCGCGGGAGGCGAGTTCGGCCTCGCGCAGGTCCAGGCTCACCCCGCCGAGCAGCGTGACCGAGAGGCTGCCTCGGGAACGCCAGCGCCCGCTCCGCTTGACGCCGCCCATCGGCAGGACCTGCCACGCGGTCCGGGCCGGTTGGCCCGATCCGCCGGCGATGGCCGGCGCGGTGCCGGGCGTGGCGGCGGGCGGCAGGTCGACGACCAGGTCCTCGAGGTCGCGCCGCGTCCGGGCCTGGTAGGCCCGCTCGACCCGCTCGCTGAACTCGTCGAGCGCCAGCCGCCCCTCGCTGGTCGCCGAGTTCAGCCGCGCGACGACGGCTTCGCGTTCGGCGTCGGAGGCGCGGATCTCCTCAGGAGGGACGGGCGCTCCGTTGCTGGTGCCACTCATCGCCGCTTCCATGGCAGGTCGGGTCAGCGTGGGCGGGCGTCATGCTACCGGCGGCGGACCGACGGATAGGGTTTTCGCCGGGGTACGACGACGAAGGAGACCCGATGACCCGTATCGCGGTGACCGGTGCCAGCGGCAAGGCCGGCCGGATGGTGGTCCGCGACCTGCTCGAGCACGGCATGCAGGTGCGGGCGACCGACGTCGCGCCGCCCCCGGCCGACCTCGGCGTACCGCTGCTCGACGCCGACCTGACCGACTACGGTCAGGCGATCGAGGTGCTCGAGGGTGTCGACGCGGTCGTCCACCTCGCCAACATCCCGGCGCCGGACCGGCACACGCCGGCCGAGACGTTCAAGGCCAACACGGTCATGAACTTCAACATCTTCCATGCCGCGACGAAGACGGGTCTGAGCCGCGTGGTGTGGGCGTCCAGCGAGACGACGCTCGGCCTGCCGTTCGACGAGCCGCCGCTCTACGCACCGGTCGACGAGGACCACTACCCGCACCCGACCACGACCTACGCCTTGTCCAAGGTGGCCAGCGAGGCGGTCGCCGAGCAGATCACCCGCTGGTCGGGGATCCCGTTCGTCGGACTGCGGTTCTCCAACATCCTCGGACCGGACGACTACCGGAGATTCCCGGAGTACTGGGCGGACCCGCAGTTGCGCCGGTGGAACCTCTGGGGCTACATCGACGGCCGGGACGCGGCCGCGGCCTGCCGCCTGGCCCTCGAGGCGCCGGTCCAGGGCGCGTCGAGCTACATCATCGCCGCGGCCGACACGGTCATGGCGACGCCGTCCGCCCAGCTGCTCGCCGCGGTCTACCCGGACGTCCAGCTCACCCGGCCGGTGGACGGGTTCGAGACCCTTCTCGCGATCGACCGCGCCCGCGCCGTACTGGGGTTCGAGCCGGCCCACAGCTGGCGGGACCACGTCCAGGCACCTGCCTGACTATTCGTCCTCGTCCTCGACCTGGTCGACGCCGATCACGCCGTCGACGGTCGCGAGCGCATGCAGGTCATGCGGCACGCCGTTGCCGGCTACGCCCATCACGACGCTGACCGGCCGCGGACTCCCCTCCGCGGCGAGGGCGTCGAAGTCGTCGACGTCCTCCAGCGACGGCGATCTCTCGACCGCGAGGTCGGTGACCGTCCAGGAATGTTCGGTGCACGCGGCGAGGAGGTGCCGAAGCACGCCCTGGCCGTCTTCGTAGGTGATCCGGAGCGTGGACGTGCCCCGGCCATGGTTGGGCAGGCGCTTGAGCAGCGGCGTGTAGCCGAGCACGATGACGAAGTGCAGCGCGGTCACGGTCAGCGCGAGTAGCGGCAGGCCGGCCCCGGCGGCCATACCGATCGCGGCGGTCTCCCAGACGGCAGCCGCCGTCGTCAGGCCCCGGATCGCGCCGCGCCGCGTGATGATCAGGCCGGCGCCGAGGAAGCCGATCCCGGACACGACCTGGGCGGCGACCCGGGACGGGTCCAGCACGACCGACCCGGAGCTCAGTACGTCGGCGAAGCCGTACTTGCTCACCAGCAGGATGAGGGCGGAGGCGGTGCCGACGATCGTCTGGGTGCGCAGGCCGGCGCTCTTGCCGCGGATCTGGCGCTCCAGACCCACGACCGAGGACAGGCCGAACGCCAGCAGCAACTCCCCGACCTGCCGCCAGGTCTGTCCGTGACCGGCGGCGAGCGCGGTCGAGGCCATGTCCATCATCGCGTCGTTACCTACCCACTTACGTTGCGTTCAGCACCTGTTTCGCAGCGGGCAACCCCGGCCCGGTCACCTCCCCCATTCCGCGTCAACGTGACGTTGATGCGGCTAGAGCGCCTGAACGTGACGTTCACGCGGAATGGGTGCGACCCCACGTTTGGCATCAACGTGACGTTGATGCCGCTAGAAGGCTTGAACGTGACGTTCAAGCCAAATGCCGGGGGGCGATACGATCGTCCGGTGGCGGCGGTGCGGGCGGTGATCTTCGACTTCTTCGGCACCCTCTCGGCGAGTGCGACCAGGCAGGAGCGGCTGGCCGGGCACGCGGAAGTGGCCGCGACCCTCGGCGTGCCGGTCGAGGCCTACGCCGACGCGATCGTCCGGACCTGGCCGGAGCGGTCCCGGGGACGCGTGGGTGACTTCGCGGCGTCGATGCGCCGGCTCGCGGGGGAATGTGGCCGGGAGATCGACGACGAGACCTGCGCGGCCGCCTGCGCCGCCCGCCGCAGGACCCAGCGGGACCTCGTCCGGATCCGTCCGGAAGCCGAGCCGGTGCTGCGCGGGCTCACGGCGGGTGGCCTTCGGATCGGGGTCGTGAGCGACTGCACCCACGAACTGCCCGAGCTGTGGCCGGAGCTTGCCATCGCGGCGTACGTCGATGCACCCGTCTTCTCGGTCGAGGCCGGCCTCAAGAAGCCGGATCCGGCGATCTACCTGCTCGCGTGCGAGCGCCTCGGCGTCGAGCCGACGCACTGTCTCTACGTCGGGGACGGCGACAGCAACGAACTCACCGGTGCCGAGGCGGTCGGGATGACACCTCGTCGGCTGCTCGCGCCCGACCACGCGGCCGGATACGTCATCGACCCGGTGACCTGGACCGGCCCGTCGATCGCCAGCCTGACCGACGTCGGGCACCTGGTCGGATGATCACCAGAAGCGCGGCTGACCGGGGATCGTCTCCAGGTCGGCCATGACGAGCGCGCGCTCCTCGTCCTCGGCGATGTCCTCGGCGGCGGCGAGCGCCTGTTCGGTGTAGTCGCGGGCGTCCTCGGCATCGCCGGACACGGCGTACGCGCGGGCGATCGCCTCGTAGGCGAACGCCAGGTCCCAGTCGCCGATCTGGTTCTCCCGGCAGATGTCGAGGACCCGCCGGGCGTGGTGGAGGCTGGGTTCGCCGCGTCCGAGTACGGCGTACACCCGGGAGCACTGCCACTCACCGCGGGCGAGGTTTGCGGCGGTGCCGACGGCTTCCCAGTGGTACCGGGAGGCGTGCGCCATGTGGATCATCCGGTCGTCCTCGTCGCGGGTGCGGTCCTCCTTCTCCATCAGCTCCCAGACCGCGTTGTACAGGGTGGCCGGCAGCCGGCGCGGGTCGGTGGGATCGGTCGGTCGGGAGGATTCCTCGGGTTCGGTCAGGGTCATGACGAGGTGTCCTTCGGAGAGGAGGTGGTCGATGCGGTGGAGCGAGCCGCGGACCCCCGCGGCAACGGCAAGTCTGTGCCTCCCAAACTGGCCTCTCAAGGCTGGCCTCAGTAGGGGCGTAGGAGCGCGGCGACCCGCTCGGGAAACTCGACGGGTGCCATGTGCCAGGCTCCCGGCAGGACATCCAGCCGTCCGTCCCGCAGTCGGGCGGTCATGTCCCGCATGACCGCCGGCGTGGAGATCGCGTCGTGCTCGGCGGCGACCAGGTGCACCGGCGCATCGATGTCACCCAGCCGGTGCAGGACGTCGAACGCCGCGATGGTGCGCAGTGCGCTGGCCCACACCCGGTCGTCGATGTCGGTGATGCAGGACCGTGCATAGCGGACGGCCGGCCGGTCCTCGGCGATCGCGGCCGGGCTGAACCACCGGGTGAGGGTTCCCGGCACGGCGCCCGCTCCGTCGAGGCGCTCGACCTGCTCGGCCACGTCATGCATTGCCGCCACCGGGCTCGCGCGGGTGCAGAGCAGCGTAAGCGCGTTGACGCGCTCCGGATACGCCAGCGCAGCCGTCTGGGCGACCTGGCCGCCGTAGGAGTGCCCGACCAGGTGCGCCCGGTCGATGCCGAGCCGGTCGAGGAGGGCGATGACGTCGCGGCTCAGGGCCGGGTAGCCGCGGGCGGGCGAGTCGCGCGCGCTGCCGTGCCCGCGCAGGTCGTAGCTGATGACCCGGAAATGGCCGGTCAGCAACGGCCGCAGGCCGGCCCACGCACGAAGGTCGAGCGGGGTTCCGTGGATGAGAACGATCGCGGGGCCGCTGCCCTCGTCCGCGACGGCGGTCGCATAGCCGGTGCCGAGTCGGACCCGATGCAGGTCGGGTGCCACCACCTCAGCCACCGCGTCCGCCCCCGATCCTGCCGAGACGCCGGCCGTTCACTTCGAGGGTATGCCGGTTTCACTTGCGATTGGGGCCGCCGCGGGTAAGGGTGGAGGTGAGGACGGTTCGAGGCTGAGCCGCCCCCGCACCGACCCGCGGTCTTCCGGACAAGGGAGACCGGTCCGGACCTGGAGGGGGCGGATGTCCGCTCAATCGATCACCGCGGTGGAGCCGTGCCTCGATTCCCTCGACTCGGCACGTGAGCATGTGATGTCGCGTGCGCTGAGGTCGTCCGCGACCGGGACGGTGGGCCTGGAGCTGGAGTTCCACGTCGTGGACAGCGCCCGACCGGCGGTCCGCGTGGCCTGGGCGCGACTGATGGATCTGCTGGGGGCGCTGCGCCCCCTTCCCGCGGGCAGTCGGGTCACCGTGGAGCCGGGCGGGCAGGTCGAGCTGTCGACAGCGCCGTACGACGGCGTCGACGCCGCGGTGCGCGCGCTGGAGCAGGACGCAGCCGCCCTGGCCGGTGCGCTGGCCGACGCGGGCCTGGGGATGGCCGCCCTCGGCGCCGACCCGGCCCGGGAGGTCCGCCGGATGAGTCCGGGTGGCCGCTATGTTGCGATGGAGCGTCACTTCGCCTCGATCGGCGCCGGCGAGCCGGGCCTGGCGATGATGTGTGCCACCGCCGCGCTGCAGATCAACCTCGATGCCGGACCGGAGGCGGGCTGGCCCGCGCGGGTGGGTCTGCTGCACCGGCTGGGTCCGGTGCTGGTGGCGATGTCGGCCTGCTCGCCGCTGGTGGCCGGGCAGGCCTCCGGGATGGCGGTCGATGCGGCAACAGGTCTGGGGACAGATCGACCGGGCCCGGTGCGGGCCGCTGCTCGACCGCGGTGAGCCGGCCGCGCAGTGGGCCCGCTACGCGCTCGTCGCGCCGGTGATGCTGACCCGCGACCCCGGCTCGGGGTCGGTGCATCCGGTGACCCGCCGGGTGCCGTTCGCGGCGTGGGTGACCGGCGCCGCCCCGCTCGCCGGGCGGCGACCCGGCGCGGCCGACCTCGATCTGCACCTCACCACGCTGTTTCCGCCGGTGCGGTTGCGCGGGTTCCTGGAGTTGCGCTGCCTCGACGCCGTACCGGCGCGGTGGTGGCCGGGGCTCGCGGGCCTGGTGGTGACACTGCTCGACGACCCGCAGGCCGCCGCCGTCGCGGAGGAGGCGTGCCAGCCGGTCGCCGGCGCCTGGACGACCGCCGCACGCGACGGCCTGCAGGATCCGGCCCTCGCCCGCGCCGCGACCCGGTGCGCCGAGGTCGCTGCGGCACGCTGCCCGTCCGGTCTGCGGGACCGGGTCGGGGACTACGCCGAACTGGTGGCCGCCGGACGGAGCCCGGGGGACGAACTGGCCGGGCGGGCTGCGCAGACCAGTCCGCTGCGTGCACTCGAGGAGGAAGTCCATGCGTGAGGACCTCGCGCGAGGACTGGAGCGTGCCCGGACGCGCACCCTCGCGCTGACCGACATCGACGAGACCGAGTTGACCGCGCAGGTGTCGCCGCTGATGAGCCCGCTCGTCTGGGATCTGGCGCACGTCGGGCAGCAGGAGGACCTGTGGCTGCTGCGCGCTGGGGACAGCCGCCGGGAGGGACTGCTGCCGGCGGCGGTCGACCAGCTCTACGACGCGTTCCTGCATCCGCGCGCGGAACGGCCGGCCCTGGGCCTGCTCTCCCCCGCCCAGTCCCGCCGGTTCATCTCCGACGTCCGCGGCCGGGTGCTCGACCGGCTCGAGCGTGCCGAGGACCCGTTCCCGTTCGCGATGGTCGAGCAACACGAGCAGCAGCACGACGAGACCATGCTCGCGACGCACCAGTTGCGGGACGGGCCGCCGCTGCTCGGCAGCGGTTCCGCGTTGCCTCAGGGTCGGGAGGTCACGCCCAGGAGCGTGCTGGTGCCCGCCGGCGAGTTCGTGCTCGGGGTCGACGCCGCGGACGAGCCGTATTCGCTCGACAACGAGCGGCCCGCACACGTCGTGGACGTTCCCGCCTTCCGGATCGGCCGTACGCCGGTCAGCAACGGTGAGTGGGCGCAGTTCGTCGCCGACGGCGGCTACGCCGAGCAGCGCTGGTGGTCGGCCCGCGGGTGGCAGCACCGCGTCGAGGCCGGGCTGGACCGGCCGCTGTTCTGGTCGGCGGACGGCACGCGTCGCCGGTTCGGCCTGGACGAGCACATTCCGCCGGACGAACCGGTCCAGCACATCAGCTACTACGAAGCCGAGGCCTACGCGTCGTGGGCCGGGGGCCGGCTGCCCACCGAGACCGAGTGGGAGAAGGCGTGCGCCTGGGATCCGGCCGCGGGCCGGCGGCGTCGCTGGCCGTGGGGCGAGGAACCGCCGGACCCGGCCCGGGCCAATGTCGGTGGCGATGCGCTGCGGCCGGCGCCGATCGGCGCCTATCCGGCCGGCGCGTCGGCCTACGGCGTCGAGCAGCTGATCGGCGACGTCTGGGAGTGGACGTCGTCCTCGCTGCAGCCGTGGCCGGGATTCACGCCGATGCTCTACGGCACCTACAGCGCGCCGTTCTTCGGCGACGACTACCGGGTGCTGCGCGGCGGGTCGTGGGGGGTGGCGGCGAGCACCGTCCGGCCGTCGTTCCGCAACTGGGACCTGCCCATCCGGCGGCAGATCTTCTCCGGCGTCCGCCTGGTCTGGGATGTCTGACGTGTGCCGTCACACCGTCTGGATCGGCGAGCCGCGCACCCTCGCCTCGCTGGTGCTCGAGCCGCCGCACGGCCTGCTGACCCAGTCCTACGCACCACGCCGGCAGCGGCACGGGCGGGTCAACGCCGACGGCTGGGGAGTCGGCTTCTGGTCCGCCGGCAGGGCGACGCCGGCCCGCTGGCGGTCGTCCCGGCCGCTGTGGTCGGACGAGTCGTTCGCCTCGGTCGCGCCCGCCCTCTCCGCGCCGGCCATGCTGGCGGCGGTGCGATCGGCGACGGCGGGGATGCCGGTGGAGGAGAGCGGGACGGCGCCGTTCACCGACGGACGATGGCTGCTCTCGCACAACGGGCGGGTCGATCGCGGCGTACTCCCCGACGTCGAGGGCGCCGAGTCGCGGGTGGACTCGGCCGTCCTCGCCGCCCACCTCTTCGCCCGCGGCGTCGAGGCGACCGGCGACGTGGTGGTCTCGGTCGCCGGGCGCGATCCGTCGGCCCGGCTCAACCTGCTGCTCACCGACGGCGAACGGGCCCTCGCCACCACCTGGGGCGACACGCTGTCCTACCTCGCCGACGGGTCCGGGATCACGGTCGCCAGCGAGCCGCACGACGACGATCCGCGCTGGGTCGACGTCCCTGATCACCACCTGCTCGAGGTGACCCCTGACGGGATCACCCTCACCGCATTGGAGTGAACGCGTGACGGTCGTACTCGACACGCATCTGCGCCCCTCGTCCTACCGCGACGCGCTGCGGGCCGACGTCCTCGCCGGTCTCACGGCCAGGCCGAAATCCCTTCCCCCCAAGTGGTTCTACGACCAGCGGGGGAGTCAGCTCTTCGACGAGATCACCCGCCTGCCCGAGTACTACCCCACGCGCACCGAGCGCGGCATCCTCGACCGCCACGCCGGGGAGGTCGCGTCGATCACCGCGGCCGAGACCCTCGTCGAGGTCGGCAGCGGTACGTCGGAGAAGACCCGGCTGCTGCTCACCGCGCTGCACGACGCGGGCACGCTGCGCACCTTCGTGCCGTTCGACGTGGACAGCAACGTCCTCGAGGAGGCGGGGGAGACCATCGCGTGCGCGTATCCCGGAGTGCGGGTGCATGCGGTCGTCGGCGACTTCGAGCACCACCTGGGCCTGCTGCCCCGCGAGGGTCGACGGCTCGTCGCGTTCCTCGGATCGACGATCGGCAATCTCGAGCCGGCCGCACGGCGGGAGTTCCTCACCGCGGTCCGGGCCACGCTGCGTGCCGGCGAGACGTTCCTGCTCGGCGTCGACCTGGTCAAGGATGCCGACCGGTTGGTCGCGGCCTACGACGACGCGGCGGGCGTCACCGCGGAGTTCAACAAGAACGTCCTCGCCGTGGTCAACCGTGAGCTGGATGCCGACTTCGACCCCGCCGCGTTCGCCCACGTCGCGATCTGGGATGCGGACAACGAGTGGGTCGAGATGCGGCTCCGGTCACTGCGCGACCAGACCGTGCGCGTCGACGCCCTCGATCTCGACGTCCACTTCGGTGCCGGTGAGCAGATGCGCACCGAGATCTCCGCGAAGTTCCGGCGGCAGCGGGTCCTCGACGAACTCACCGCAGCGGGCTTCGAGCCGCGCCGCTGGTGGACCGACCCGCAGGACGACTTCGCCCTCGCCCTCTCAGCCGCGGTATGACCCTTCCGCACGACGACCTCGCCAAGGAGTGGCGGGAGGCCCGGCCGCCGTCCCGTGGTGTGCACGTGGACTCCGCGGCCTGCGGCCGGCAGAGTCTGGCCGGCATCGACGCCGTGGCGCGCCATCTGCGCCTGGAGGCCGAGATCGGAGGCTACGTCGCCGAGGCGCAGGCCGAGCCGGTGCTGGACGAGGCCCGTGCCCGGCTCGGCGTGCTGGTCGGCCGGAACGCCGCGGACGTGTGCTTCGTGGAGAGCGCCACGTTGGCGTTGCACCGGCTGCTGCTCGCGTGGCGGCTCGCCGACGGTGCGACGGTCGCGACGCTGCCGGGGGAGTACGGGCCCAACCTCGCCGCCTTCGCCGCCCATCGCCTGCGGGTCGTGCCACTCCCCGCGGACGGGGCGGGCCGGCTCGATGTCGCCGCAGCCGGGCGATCCCTGCGCCGGCACCGCCCGGACTTCGTGCACCTCACCCTCGTGGCCAGCCACCGCGGGCTGCTCCAGCCGGCGGCGGACCTGGCCGCGGCGTGCCGGGCCGCGGAGGTGCCGCTGGTCGTCGACGCGGCCCAGGCGCTCGGCCACGTCGACTGCCGGCTGGACGTCGACGCGATCTATGCACCGTCGCGCAAGTGGCTGACCGGGCCGCGCGGTGTCGGCGTACTCGCCGTGGCACCGGGACTGGCGACCCTGCTGCGCGATCCCGGGACGGGCGGGGCCCTCCCGACCGCGCCGGGGCTGGAGGCGGCGGAAGGTTCGGTCGCCGGCCGGTTGGGCCTCGCGGCTGCGGTACGTGCGTTGTGCCAGGCCGGACCGGACCGGGTGATCGCCCGGCTCGCCGCGGTCGGTCGGCTCACCCGCACCGTGCTCGCCGGCGTTCCCGGCTGGCAGATGGTCGAGCCGGTCGACGAGCCCACCGCCGTCACGACGCTGGTGCCTCCGGACGAGGTGGATGTCCCCGGTCTACGCTCGAGACTGCTCGACGAGCACGCCGTCGTGACGACCGTCTGCGGCGTCGAACGCGCACCGGGCGAGCTCCGCCGGCCGGTGCTCCGGATCAGCCCGCACCTCGATACCGACGGGGGCCGGCTGGATGAGGTCCGGGAGGCGCTCGCCGCAGTCTGTTGAGCTGCGTCCGATCGGCCTAGGTGTGCCGGGGCGTCGGGTTGTTCGTGGCCGTCGAGACGTGCGCCTCGCCGTCGAAGCGGATCGCGACCGCGGTGATGTCGTCCTCCCGACGGCCGTCGTGGACGATGTCGGCGAGCCGGGTCAGGCCCTCCGAGAGTGACCCGGTGGCCAACGCCGCGGCGTGCTCGGCGAGGCGGCGCAGGCCGATGTCGATGTCTTCGTCGCGGCGTTCGACCAGTCCGTCGGTATAGATCAACAGGGTCTGACCGGGCAGCAGGGTGACCTCCGCGTCGACCCGCCTCTCCGGGCGTGCGCCGAGCGGAACGGACGGCGGAACCTCGAGGAATTCGGCGGTGCCGTCCGGGCGGATCAGAAGCGGTGGCAGGTGTCCGGCGTTGCCGACGGCGACCCGCGTGCTGTGCGGGTCGGCCACGAGGTAGAGCAGGGTGACCAGCTGGGCGATGTCGTAGGTCGCGAACATGCGGTCGAGTCTGGTCAGGACGTTGGCCGGGTCGGAGTCCACCGCGATGTAGGCCCGCAGTGCCGAGCGGATGTGCGCCATCGCCGCCGCGGCGGTGACCCCCCGTCCCATCACGTCGCCGATGACGACACCCACCCGGTCCGCGCCGAGGGAGATGGCGTCGTAGAAGTCGCCGCCCACCTCGGTGCGGCCGGCCGGCTGGTAGTGCGCGGCGATGTCCCAGCCCGGTACGTCGACGAGCCGGTCCGGCAGCACGGCACGCTGCAGCAGCATCGCGGCGTCCCGGGTCTGGCTGTGCAACTCGGAGTTGTCGATCGCGACCGCCGCGCGGTGGGCCAGGTCCTCGGCCATGGCCAGGTCGGCTCGATCGTAAGACCGTCCCGACTCGGCATGGATGAAGGTGATGGCTCCGAGGATCCGCGGGCCCGGTGCTGCGAGCGGAACGACGAGCGCGCTCCGCAGATGCAGGGCGCGGGAGATGCGCAGGTGCTCGTCGTCGCGCGCACCGGCGACCAGCATCTCGTCGGTGATCTCCGGATACAGCTCGCTGACGCCGGTCCGCACCACGTTCGGCGCCCCGGTGGGCGAGTCGGGGTCGGTGGGGTAGCGGTCCTGCAGCTCGTTGGCCAGCTCGACCTTCGCCGGGTCGACGTGGGCCACGGCGAGGGTGTGCAACCGGCCGTCCTCGACGATGTCGACCGCGGCCCAGTCGGCGAGTGTCGGGACGGCCAGTCGCGCGACATTGGCCAGGGTGGCCCGGTAGTCCAGGCTGGAGGCGAGCTCACCCGACGCGCCGGCGAGGAAGGACAACCGGGTGGCCGCCGCGCGTGCCTCGGTCAGGGCGTCGACCCGGTCGAGCGCCTGCGCACAGGTGTCGGCGAAGGTGGTGAGGAACTCCAGCTCCCGCTCGTCGAGTGTGCGCCGGCCCGGGAAGACCAGCCCGATCACTCCGAGGGGGCGCTCGGCAACCTGCAGGGGCAGGCAGACGAGGGAACGCTCGTCGGGGATCAGGTCGGCGAGGTCGGGATAGGCGTCGAGAATCGCCTTCCGGCCGACCAGGACGACGGGCATCCCTGTCCGGAGGGAGTCGGTGGCCGGGTTCTCCTCGGTGATCGGATAGCTGCCCCACCGGTCGGTGATTTCCGGTCGACCGCCCCGGATGGCGATCAGGTCGAGGATCTCGCCGTCCGAGAGCAGGGAGACGGTCGCGACCGCGGCCCCGACGGCATCCGCCGCGTGGGTGACCACCACGTCGGTGACCGACCGGGTGTCCCGGGCGGCTGCCAGCTCGGCAGTGGCTCGGGCCAGCTGACCGAGTCGGGCGGCATAGATCTCGGCCGCGGCGTGCGCACCGGCGCTGTCGGTGACGTCCTCGGCGACCTCGACGACGCCGGCGACCCGGCCGTCCACGACGAGGGGGGTGTCGGTGACCCGCAGGCGGCGTACGACGTCGCCCTTGCAGCGGACGGAGAGCTCACCGACCCATCGCTCGCCGGAGCGCACCGTCGTCATGATCTCGTGGGCCCGCTCCCGGGCGTCCGCGCCGACGTGCAGGTCGAGCATGCTCGACTCGCTGAGGTGTTCCTGGGTGAAGCCGTAGAAGTCCTCGGCCGCGTGATTCCAGTAGATGATCCGCTGCTCGAGGTCGGCGGCGATCACCGGAAGGTGGAGTGCGTCGAGCAGGCCCAGATCCGTGACTCCGGATTCGGGGCCCTGCACCCGGGGTTGCCCAGGCTCCTCGACGCGATCCATGAAATCCAAATCCCCCAGCCGGCCAGTCGGCCGGAACGGCTGAGCGCACCGTCCGGCCGAGGCGCGGCTCATCTCAGACGCTACGCGGACCCGGAGGCGCTGTCATCAGGCCCGAGCACGTTGCCGCGGGTGGCGGTCCACGCGCGCTCGCAGCACGCCTCTCGCGTCACGTCCGTCGCACAATTCCCGCCCCGGCGCCCGTTCCGCGCCGCCATTCCGCGTTGTCCATTCCGCGTCTCACCCGTCCCCCATCCCGCGCCCCTCCGTCCCCCATCCCGCGTCCCTCCGTCCCCCATTTGGGTGCCCTCATCCACCCTCCATTCCGCATCCCTCCCTCCTCCATTCCGCGTCAACGTGACGTTGATGCGGCTAGAGCGCGTGAACGTGACGTTCACGCGGAATGGGGGGCTCGGTCGGAATGGGGGCTCGGTGGGTCCGGTGTGACCGGCGTGGCCGGCGTGACCTGCGCCGGACGCCCCGATTGCGTTCCGAATGCGCCCCGGTTCGGCATCAACGTGACGTTGATGCCACTAGAAGGCTTGAACGTGACGTTCAAGCCAAATGGAGCGGGGGGCGTGGAGGGGATTCGGGGGCCGGACGGGGGTGTCTCGGGAGGGCGGGCGTGAGGGGACCAGACTGGTGCGGTGGCTGATCGCGCGGACGTCACCGTGGACTGCTCGGCTCCGATCGGGCCGCTGGAGCGGGTGTGGGCCAGCTTCGGCTACGACGAGCTGAACTGGACCGCGACCCCTCGCGGCAAGAGGAACCTCTCGCGACTGCGCGACGTACTCGGCACGGGGGCCCTCGTCCGGGCGCACAACATCTTCACCAGTGGAAACGGCCGTGCGGTGCCGCACTGGAGCAGCGGCAACGTCTATCACGAGGACGGGTCGGGCAATCCGTACTACGACTGGCGCATCGCCGACGAGGCGTTCGACGCCTGGCTGGCCGCCGGGCTCCGGCCGATCGTTGAGTTGGGTTTCTGCCCGTTCGCGCTGACCCGTGACCTGCCCGGCTCCGGCTTCGTCCCCATGCCGTCGCTGTACGGCCGCTACGAGTCCGGGCTGTGGGCGTCGCCGCCGAAGGACTTCGCCCGCTGGGGCGGCCTGGTCTCGGCGACCGTCCGGCACTACGCCGAGCGCTACGGCCGGTCCGAGGTCGCCGGCTGGTACTGGGAGCTGTGGAACGAACCGGACATCCTCTACTGGCAGGGCACGCTCGAGGAGTACTGCGTGCTGTACGACGTCACCGCGGCGGCGGTCAGGTCCGTGCTGCCGGAGGCGATGGTCGGCGGACCGGCCACCACCGGCGGTGGCCGGGAGTTCCTGCGGGCCTTCCTCCAGCACTGCACCGAGGCCGGTACGCCGGTGGACTTCGTCTCCTTCCACACCAAGGGTGCGCCGGGCTTCCCCCGCCTCTTCACGCCGGTGGGCCCGACCGGTGCGGCCGGCGGCGAGCGGAAGTCGCCGAGCAGCGCCACAATGCTGGATGAGGTCGAGGGAAGTCTCGACGTCGTCCGGTCGTTCCCCGATCTCGCCGGCGTACCGGTCCTGGTCGACGAGTGCGACCCGGGGGTGCCGGCGCACTACGGGGTCTTCGACAACCCCGACTACGCCTTCCGCAACACCGCCTACTACCCGGTCTTCCAGATCCAGATGATGACGAAGCTCCTGGACCTCGATGCCCCGCGCCGTCGCGGCATCACCCGCGCGACCGCCTGGACCTGGTACCTCGAGGGTGACCGCTACTTCGAGGGCACCCGAAGCTTCTTCACCGCAGGTGACCTGACCGCGCCGGTCGTCAACGGCTACCGGATGCTCGATCGGCTCGGCGAGACCCGGCTCCCGGTCGAGGTGACCGGCCCCGGCCCCGGCGAGGTGGGTGGGCTGGCATCGGTCGCCGGGGACGGACGGGTCAGCCTGATCGTCTGGCGGCATGACGACGACCAGTACCGGACCGCCGCCGCGCCGGTCGCAGTCACCGTCACCGGCCTTCCGACCGCCGACCGGGCCGTGACGATCAGCCGGCACCGCATCGACAGTGACCACAGCAACACCCACACCCGCTGGCTGCGGGAGGGCGCGCCGCAGGACCCGACCGAGGCGCAGCTCGCCCGGATCCGCGAGGGCGAGGGGCTCGCCGAGGACGAACCGGCGCGCAAGATGACCCACTGCCCGACGGAGCTGTCGTTCACCTTCGAACTCCCGATGCCGGGCGCCGTGCTGATCGAGATCAGCCCCGCCTAACGCAGCCTGCGGGTCCGGGCCGCGAGGGCGTCGAGGGCCTCGCCGAACGGCCGTTCCAGCCAGCCGAGATGGTCCGCGTCACCGTGGTGGTGGGTGGTACGGCGGTCGTCCCGACGGGTCGCGGTGTGGCGGACGTATTCCCTGGCGCCCTCGACGAGCGTCCGCATGTAGTGCAGCCCGTCGGGGTCGGCCATGCCCCACTCCCCGCCGCACGCGAGGTAGACCGGGGAGGTGTGCGCGAAGACCCGCCGGCCCCACTCGTCGAGGTGGTGGTCGACGCCGAACGCGCGCAGCGCGATCCAGGAGTGGCCGTCCACGCGGACCTGCTCGCTGAGCGCAAGCTCCCGCCCCCCGTCGGACGTGGCCGCGGCGATCACCTCTCCGTTGCACACGACTTCGAGCGAGCGCAGCGGGAAGATGCTGGTGACCGTGGCGTCGACGGTGACCGTGCCCGGGCCGCTGAGCTCGACGGTGTCGCCGGGCTCCCGGCCGTCGACCGTGAGGGTGAGCAGCGGGCCGCCGGAGAGGAAGGTCCGCCCCTCCCGCACCGCGCGGCACCAGCCGTCGTAGGTCAGCTCGCCGTCGACCTTGGCGTAGGTGCGGTAGAGCCCGACCGGCACCTCGCTGGACATCTTGTCCGTGCCCCCGACGAGTGGCAGCCGGTATCCGCAGTTGAGGTATCGGTAGTACTCCAGGAGTGCGTCGCCGGACTGGGCGAGCATCTCGACCGCGTCCGCCCGGCCGGTCGACACGAGCACTGCGGGTTCACCGTTGGGATTGGGGAAATGGGCCGCGACGACGGTGCCGCCCTGGCCGTGGGCCCGGTCGGCCCAGTCGCTGAGTGTCGCGTCGAGCGCGCCGCCCAGCTCGGCCTCGTCCGGGCCGTCGGTGCACCACGGCATGACCGGTTCCTTGAGGCCCCAGAGGATGAGGTGCCCGAGAGCGTGCTGGCGGTTCTCCTGGCCGACATAGGTGAAGTAGCCGCCGCCGTCCACGACGCTCGGCCGCCCGGTGAAGTCCTCGGTGTTGGTGAACAGCACACCCCATTGCGACTGGAGCAGGTTCACCACGCGCAGGTCCTCGCCGAGTTGTTCGAGTTGGGCGCCGGGCGTGGACAGGAAGTGGACGTGGGAGTCGCCCGACCACCATCCGCGGGCCGCGAGGTCGGTCATCCGGCCGATCCGCAGGGTGAGGTCACGCTGACCGGGCTCGACCCGCACCGTCTGGCGGAGCGGCTCGTATTCGAAGCCGCGGGCGACGTCGACGACGACGTCCCCGCGCGGAAGCCATCCCTGGCAGGTGCCGTCGATGTAGGCGTAGGTCTGCTGGCCCAGGCGTACGTCGCCGCCGACGTCGTAGTGCCAGCTGCCGAGGTTGGAAGCGACGTGGTTGTGGTGCCCGTGCGGCTGGTAGGGGATGCCGTCCGGGGAGCGGAAGTGCACCCGGCACGGCACCGGACGGCCGGTGGCGTCGTCGAGCACCCGGACGTGCACCCAGTTGCGGCCCGGATCGGCCAGCTCGAACCGCACCCGCCCGCCGTCCACGCGGCCCTGGCGGTCCAGCTCGCCCCACTCCACCTGCCCGAGGTCCTCGCCCTCCCGGCGTACGACGACGGTGGCGGACGGGACGGCCGCGATGGACGCGTACGCCGGGCTGGTGCCGGGGTCGCCGGCGGCGGCACCCCATCCGACCCGATCGTCCTCGGCGGGCAGTCGCTGAGGGTAGGTCGCGACCCCGCGATCGACGGTGATGTCGAGCGGCCCGGCGCGGTCGGCGCCGTCCGGGTCGGTGACCGTCAGCAGCACGGGGCGCCCCGGCGTACGGACGAACGGGTGCTCGTCGAGATGACCGAGGGTGATGCCCGCCACCAGGAACGGCGAGCCCGCGGGGACGAGGTCGATGTGGTCGATCGGGGTCTGCGGATCGGGGTTCTCCCAGCACCACAGGTAGTAGGCGGAGGCCGAGCCCTTGCGATGCTCGGTGAGTCGGTACCCGGCCGCGTCAAAGCTGCCCTGGAACCGGGCGCGGTTGCTGTCATGGGTGTCGCTGACGGCCAGGAACGGGTCGCGCCCCCACTCCGCAGGGACGACCTGGATCTCGAAGCGCTCCCGGATCGGAACGGTCACGGCCCGGCCGCCGGCAAGGTGGAAGACGTAGTCGGCGACGGTCGACCCGACCCCGTGCCCGGCGGGTCCAGCCGGCTCGAGCAGGCGGTGCGCCACGACCACCCGGCGCGCCGCCCGACCGACGTCCACCGACACCGGCGACCGGGGCACCACGAAGCAGCGGTCCCTCGCCGGCGGGTCGGAGCCGATCAGAAACGGCAGCCCGCGAAGCTCCACCCGGCCGATCGCGGGTTCGACGTCGGGGTCACCGAGGGCTTCCACACCGGCGTTGCACTGTGCGTCGAGATCGAGCGGTTCATAGCCCGGCATCGGCAGATCGTAGACCCGGCGCCGATGTTGTCCCGACCGACTTTTGCCGCTGCGTCGCCAGGCGGGACAGCGCCGTGAGAGAGTTAGCCGCGGCTCGACGTCGGCATCGGTTGCGGGTCGTCACGGGGGGATCGAATGGGCGCACTTCGCCGGCTACTCGTGGCCTTCGGCTGGCGGGTCGTCGCCGTACCCGTCCTCGCGGCGATCATGGTGTTTGCCCTGCTGCACACCGGTCCGGGCCACCGTGTCGATGCCTCCGACCGAACGGCGCACGGGCGGTCGTCGACGACCTCCGGTCTGAAGTCGAGGTCGGCGATCGAGGAGCGGCCGACGCCCCCGCGGCTCGGATCGGCCTCGACGGCCGCCCGGTCCCGGTCGCCGAAACCCGAGGTCGCCGTCTGCGCGCGGAACAAGGATCCGCAACTCGTCCTGGTCAGCCTCAGCAAGCAGCGGGCATGGATGTGTGAGCGGACCCGCCAACTGCGGACCACGGCCGTCACGACCGGCAAGCTGAGCGACGGCAGTGGCACTCCGACCGGTACGTGGCAGGTCTACGGCAAGGAGACCGACCGCTATCTGAACGGCGCCGACTACTCCGACTTCGTGCACTACTGGGTGCCGTTCTTCGGTGACTTCGGCTTCCACGACGCGACCTGGCAGAAGATGCCGTTCGGGAGTCCGCAATACCGGACCCGGGGATCCCATGGGTGCGTGCACCTGCCGACGGCGACCATGAGGTGGCTCTACGACTGGGTGCAACTCGGGGCGACCGCCACCGTGGTCCGCTGAAAACGACGCGGCCTGTCGATGTCTGCTTTTCTGATCACCGGTAACCCCGGGTCCGGAAAGACCTCGATCGCTATGGAGTTGACGCGCCGGGGGTTCACGGCGATGGATACCGACCGGATCGCGGGGTGGGAAACCGCTGCGGGCGCTCAGGTCAGCCAGCCGGAGCATGCCACGAACGAGTGGCTGCTCAGCCATCGATGGGTGTGGAGTCGCGCGCGCATCGAGGAAGTCATCCGCGCGCAGACGCTCGCGGGACGGCACATCTTCTTCTGCGGGATCGCGATGAATCAACGAGACATGCTCGACCTCTTCGAGATGGTCTTCCTCCTCTCGCTGGACCACGAAACCCAACTGGAGAGACTCGACACCGCTGCCAACGCTCACCGGAACGCTGCCCTACGAGCCCAGATCCTCGAGGGTCGACCGCTGTTCGAGCACGAGATGAGGTCCGTAGGAGCGGTGGTCCTCGATGGGCGTCAGCCGACCTCGGCCTTGGTGAGTCGCATCCTGCGGGAGGCCGTCCCAGCCGCTGGGACCGACGAATAGACTTCACTCCGATCTTGATGTGGCACCCCTACGGAGGGGTCAACGCCGACCCTGCGGGACCGTCGCGGGACCATGGGCCGGACGGACCCTGTTCTTGCGCGGGGCCGCAGGTCAGGAGGGCTCGCATAGTGGCCTAGTGCGGCGGTCTTGAAAACCGCTAGGAGCGCAAGCTCCTCGTGGGTTCGAATCCCACGCCCTCCGCCCTGACCCGCGCAATATGCACCGCTATCTTCGGTAGCGGTGCATCGGTGATGCTGGATGCCACCGCGTCGTAGGCTGATCCGCCGTGGCTGAGCAACCGGCAGTGGTGGGACGACGGGCACGCGCGATCTTGATCGACGAACACGATCGCCTGGTGCTGATCAGACGAACCAAGCCGGGGCAGGCCACGTACTGGACGGCGCCGGGTGGTGGCGTCGAGGACACCGACGCCTCGGTTGAGGATGCCCTGCGTCGGGAACTGGCCGAGGAGTTGGGCGCCGAGGCATCCGGCGCTGCTCGGGTATTCCTGTTCAGCTCCCCGTCCGGTGCCGGCGTGTCCGTGCAGCACTTCTTCGTGGCCCGGCTCACGAAGCTTGATGCGACAGTCCGCAGTGGCCCGGAGTTCGAGGACTCGTCGCGGGGCGGCTACGACCCGGATCGGATAGACCTGCGAGGGGACGACCTCGCGTCGATCGACTTGCGGCCGACGGCGTTGAAGGAGTTCATCCTGGCCAACCGCGCGGCGCTGTTGGCGGAGGCCGCCGCTGCAGGCTGACGTATGGGCGGTCGCACGCCGACGTCGTGCTGGCATTCCATCGATCGGTCGCATCTGGGCAGAGGCCGGGTTCAACGTGATCGTCGACGGCTCGCTGCCCTACGAGGACCGACGGCTTCGCGCCGCGTGCATCGAGGTCTTTGCCGAGGTGCGGCCCAGCGGGTGGGCCGTCCGCCAGTCCATGGACATCCACGACGGGATGGATTACGCAGCTGAGATCGACACGACGGCCAGGTCGTCGGAGGAGTGCGCCGGGGACGCCGCGGCCCCAGCTCGGTCTCCCGTTGGTCGAGCGAGGCTAGGGCTGGTGCGTTCGCGGCGCGGTCGACGGGTGAACGGCTCGGCGCTCTGATCGTCTGATCACCGCATCGATTGACAGCCGAAGAACGGCGACGGATACTACTAGCTGTAGCTGTGTAAATACACGGCGTTACCTCGGACGAGGCCGTCGTGTGGCGTAGCCACAGCCTCTGGTTGAGCCCTAGCCAGACATGGGGGAGCCGTGACCACCAGCGTCTTGACGCATCAGCAACGACTGATTGCTCGGGCCCGCAGGCACGCGGGCGAGAGGGCGGTGGCCGCCAGCCGCATCGCGCACGAGATTCGGGTCGCGGAGAATCACCTCCGGCACGGACCCGGACACGAGCTGGCCGACCGGATGCGGGCCCACCAGGCCGCGGCCGGCCGCGACGAGACGGCGGGCAGTCCGGGCTGGCGCACGTTCTTCTGGGTTGCGGTGGTCGGTGGGATCTTCATCGCGGCGGCCCAGCAGGCACCGCACGACGGTCGCTGGCAGGCTCAGCTGGTGTTCGGCGGCGCGATCATCCTCGGCATGTCTGCCTGGCTCGTCCGGTACGCCGTGTTCCGCCATCGGCGGCGTGTCGCCCGGACAACCCAGGCTTTCGTGACCCATCTCTCGGAGAAGGTCGGGTGTGGGCGCGCGAGCTGCACCCGGGAACCCTGCGCTTCCTACCGGCAGGGCGCCCCAACCGGCTAGCCGGCCGACGCTCATGAGGTAATTTCCTGCGCGCAGTGCGCGCTAACGGGACGGGTGCTTGAGCGCGGCCAGGCAGGAGTGCAGCTGGATGCCGGAGAGCACCTGTGACGTCCGTGAGGTCGGAAAGTCCGTGACCTGCGCCATCCGGCCCGGCGCACTGCGCTCGACGGCTGCCCACTTGTGCTGCCCGTCGGCGGTCATCGCGTCGATGCGCACCAAGGATCCTTTGACCAAGAGGGGGTCACATGTGGGCGAGACGCATTTTCGCGGTCGTGCTCGGTGCAGCCGTCGCGATGTCAGTCGTTGCTATGGGGTCATCGGCGACGGCGGCGACCGGGGATCGGCCGACCCACGTGGCGGCGATCAAGGCAGGTGCTGTCGCCCGCCTCCATGCGGACGGGTCGGTGACCGTCGCGCCGCGGGTGCGGTGCAAGCCCGGATGGGTTTCCGAAGAGGTGTCCGCGACCCTGGTGCAGGGGGAGTCATCGGCGAGCGGGGTCGCGGTCGTCACGGTGCCCTGTGACAGCCAGTGGCATCGGGTTCCGTTCACTCTCGGTGACAGCACCGGATCGTTCCACCCGGGCCGGGCGACGTTCAGCTTCATGCAGTTCCTGGTCACCAACGCCGCCAGCGGCGACTCGGCCGGTGCGCACGACAACGGGGCCAGTGTGCTCCTGAAGCGCGCCGGCTGAGCGCCCCGCCGCCGCGGTGTCATCGCCGGGCGGGCGTTCGTGGGCCGATCCGGGACACCGCGGCCGGGGCAAGGTGCCCGCGCCGCGGCAGCATCGGGCCGGAGTGCCGGAAGAGCAGCCGGGCTCCGTTGAGGGTCGCGTTCTTGTACAGGATCGCCTTGCGTCCGGTCAGGATGCGGTCCTTGGGCGACTCGTCCGCGTTGAGGAACTGCACCAGACCGCGCCGGCGGCCGAGGCTGATGCACTCGTGGATGTATCGGTAGGAGAAGGCTTTCGGCTCGCGACCGGTCAGGCGGGCGGCGATCACGTCGGCCACCTTCGGGCCGGTGAAGCCACCGGTGCGGCAGCCCATCGCCAGCTGCTCCCCCCAGGCACCGGGCACCGCGGCGGCATCGCCGATGACGTACACGTCCGGGTGGCTGACCGACCGGAGCGTCGCGTCGACGAGCGCGCGGTCCGTGGCGTTGACCGCCAGTCCCGCCGTGCGCGCCAGCGTCGGCACGGTGAAGCCGCCGGCCCACACGCAGAGCTCGTACGGCATGCGTGTGCCGTCGGCGAGCACCAGGTGCGTGGATTCGACGCGTACGACGCGGGCGTGCTCGACGACAGACACGCCGAGGTCGGCGAAGGTGTCGTCCAGGTAGCGGCGGCCCTTGTCCGACAGCCATCCGCCGGGGGTGCTCGCACTGACCAGTCGGGTGCGGATACCGGGGAAGGCGGTCGCGATCTCGGTGACGGCCTCGATGGCGGTCAGCCCGCCGCCGCAGACGGTCACCCTGCCGCCAGCGTCCGCCAGACCGGTCAGCCGGGCGCGCAGGTCGGCCGCCGCGGTCACGCCGACCAGGGTGACGCAGTGCTCGGCGACGCCCGGCACCGATGTGACGTCGATGTTGCTGCCCAGCGCGTACACCAGGGTGTCGTAGCGCACCACGCCCCGCCGACCCGTCCGGTCGGTGGTGTGCACCTGCCGTGCATCCAGGTCGATTCCCGTCACCGACGCGGTGACGAGATCCACCCCCGAGCCCTGCAGGTACCGGGTCACGGGCACCTGGTCGATGTCCTCCCCGACGGCCAACTGGTGCAGCCGGGGGCGCTCGAGGAAGTCGCCGAACGCGCTGATCATCGTGATCGTGACCTCGTCCGGGCGCACCTGGCGCGCCAGTCGCCTGGCCGCCGGCACACCGGCGTACCCCGCTCCGATGATCACTACGTGGTGGTGCATGTCGTCCGTCCCTCGCTGGTGATGGATCGTGGTCTCCTCCCGTAGACGAGGCTGGCCCGTCAGGCTGTGACACCCTGCGGTGTCACGGGGGGTGGAGCCGTCTCGTCTCCAGGAGGACGGCCCCGAACGGAGGATGGCGATGACCGGGAACGGCACGGCCGGCACCGACGAGTTCGTGGCCCTGCGTCCGTTGCTGTTCTCCATCGCCTACCGGATGACCGGCAGTGTGGCCGACGCCGAGGACATCGTCTCCGACGCCTACCTGCGCCTGCGTCGGGCGCAGGAGAGCGGTACGCAGATCGGGTCGCTCAAGACCTACCTGTCCTCGGTCGTCACCCGGCTGAGCATCGACCATCTCCGCTCGGCCCGGGTACGGCGCGAGACCTACGTCGGGCCCTGGCTGCCCGAGCCGCTCGTGCAGACCGACAGCACGCCGGAGTTCGAGCAGGTCGAGATGGCCGACACCCTCTCGATGGCCTTCCTCGTGCTCATGGAGACACTCAGCCCGACCGAACGGGCGGTCTTCCTGCTCCGCGAGGTGTTCGAGTTCGACTACCCGCAGATCGCCGGCATCGTCGACCGGACGGAGGCGCACTGCCGGCAGTTGATGCGCCGCGCGCGGCAGCACGTCGAGGCCCGCAAGCCGCGCTTCGACGGCCGCGATCGGCAGCGCGACCAACTCGCCGACCGGTTCTTCACCGCGATCCGGGACGGCGACCTCGACCCCCTCGTCTCGATGCTCGCCGACGACGTCGTCCTCTACGGCGACGGTGGCGGGATGGGCCCGTCGTTCCCCCGTCCGATCAACGGTCGCGACAAGGTCCTGCGGCTGCTGGCCGCGATGAGCCAGGTGGGCCGCGAGCACGACCTGCACTTCGACCCTGCATCGGTCAACGGCCAGCCCGGGGCACTGGTCCGCGACGCGGACGGGCGGCTGTTGAACGTCCTGACCGTCGACATCCTCGACGGCACCATCCAGACCGTCCGCTCGATCATCAACCCCGACAAGCTCGGCCACCTCGGCCCGCTGATCACCACCGACCATCCGCTGCGTGGCGGCGGGCGGTAGGGGCAAATGCAGTTGTGCGTGGCGGCGTGAGCCGTTCGCCGGCCGGAGCGTCCGGCACGTGTCCGTCTACGGTCGGTAGCCGTCGCGCACGACGAGGCCCCGGCCGGTCCGAGGGGAACCCCTCCTCGCCCGACCGGGGCGCCTTACTGCAGCATCCGCTGTCTGCCCAACGATGCGCACGGCCAGCGCCCCTACTCACCAGTCGCGTGATGGTTGCCCCGCAAATATGCAAGCAACGAACTCGCCGTCAAGCGGACCGAACACCCCCCTTGCATCGCTGCATCCAGGCCGCCTGCACTGATGACGGTATGCCTCTCAGGCACAGATGCAACCCCCCAGCGTTGTCGTCGCACACCGTCACCAGATGTCGCGGGGACGGGTGCAGGCTAGGAATCGTGATTCCCCCGAGCCGGCGGCGATGAGTTCGGGTCGCGACGGAGGTCGAAGACACATGAGCCTGGTCACCTGTCACATCTCGGTATCACTCGACGGCTTCGTCGCCGGAGCGAACCAGAGCGTCGAGGATCCGCTCGGGCAGGGCGGGGAGCGCCTGCACCGGTGGGCCTTCGACACCGACAGCTGGCGCCGCAACCACGATCTGGACGGCGGCGAGCGAACCTCCGACTCCGAGGTCATCGAAGAGGTCTCCGCCGGCGTGGGCGCCGTGATCATGGGCCGCAAGATGTTCGGCGGTGGCGAGGGCCCGTGGGACGAGACCTGGCGGGGGTGGTGGGGCGAGGACCCGCCGTTCCACACGCCGGTCTTCGTGCTCACCCACCACAAGCGCGGACCGCTCCCCATGCAGGGGGGCACGACGTTCACGTTCGTCACGGACGGGATCGGCTCGGCGCTGGAACAGGCCCGCAGCGTCGCCGGCGACCAGAACGTCGCGATCGCCGGCGGAGCGAACGCCGTGCAGCAGTTCCTCGCGGCCGGACTTCTCGACGAGCTTTACCTGCACATCGCCCCGGTCGTCCTCGGGTCCGGCGAGCGCCTGCTCGAGAACGTCGGCGATCCCACGCTCGAGCCGGTGAAGGTGGTCGCCTCACCGACCGTCACCCACATCAAGTACCGCATCAACCGGTAGGCCGCCGCCGCGGTCGGCTCAGTCCAGCACCCGGTGCCGGCCGACAAGACGACTCCACCACCGGGGCGGCCGCGGCGACGCCTCGACCGCCGGCTCCGCCGCCCGGGCGGCTGCCGCCTTCTCCGCGGCGACCTCCGCGACCGCTGCGTGCCAGTCCGCGACGACGCGCTCCACGTCGAAGGGCATCAGGTTGAGCGCCGGGCCCGACGTCGGCTTCCTGATCGCCTCGCGGATCTTTTCGTTGATGTCTGTGATGATCTTGCGCACCTGCGCCTCGGACCTGGCGTGCGCGACCGAGGCGGCGGCGTCCTCGGCCTCCTTGCGCAGCGCCAGAGTCGGCGGCAGGAAGGACAGCTTCTCGCGGCGTAGCTTCTGCTTGACCCACCACAGTTCGTCATAGGGCCGGTCGAGGTCGGGGATGGGCTTTCCCGCGCCGGGCAGGTTGTCGAACTCGCCCCGCTCCATCGCCTGGCGGATCTGCATATCGATCCACGTCTCGAAGCTGACCCCAGGGGGCTTGCGCTGAGTCATGGGTCGATTCTCCCCGCACTGTCGGCGGATCGACAGGGAACCCCCGCCGTCGACGTCCCCGGTCCGCTCACCGCGCCCATGACGCCGCCCATCGACGAATCCATCGCCCGTCCGCGTAATGCCAAGGAGCTGGTCGACGACCGCCTCGCCCGTGGACCCGCAAGTTCCCGGATAACCGGGGTAACCGTGACACACTGACCGACGGGCCGGTTCCGCTCGCTACCTGAGCGATCCATAGACCTGGGGGACGACACCGCCGTCGTAGCGCGCCAGCTCGCTGAGATGCAGCGGCAGCGTCGACGCGTGCAACATGTGAGCGCGACTACCACGGTCCTCGTACAATTCCTGGCGTGGAGGATTGGCGCGCATCCTCCTAAAGCCGGTCAGCAGCAGGACTCTCTCGTGACCAACTTATGCGGGATTGTGTAGACCTCTGCTGGGCCTCGGTTCCCATTGATTCTGTTGATCAACGCCTCGAACGCCCTGTCGGCGAGTAGATCGAGGTCGGTAGCGACGGAGCTGAGGGTCGGCGACAGGTAGCGTCCATCAATGATATTGTCCCAGCCCACTACGGCGATGTCGTCGGGAATGCGGACCCGGCGTTCGCGCAGTGCCACGATAGCGCCGATTGCTAGTAGGTCACTTGCGCAGACTAGGGCATCGATCTCAGGACTCTCGCTAAATAGACGCTCTGCCAGGGCGGCCCCGGCCTCACGGGTGTATCGACCACAGGACAGCACCCATTCATCGTGTGTCTCAAGGTCCATCTCACGGATCTCGGTTTGGAAACCTTGCTGACGGAGAGAGCCGGTGCCTGATGGTCGGGTCGGGTTCCTTCCTATGTAGGCGATTCGTCGTCGACCAGAACTAGCCAGGTGTTGGACCACGTCGCGGGCAGACCGGTCGTTGTCGATGCCGACGTAGTCGGCGGATCCCTGGCTGAGGTGCTCTCCAAGGAGGATCATCGGTGTGAAACGGCTCATGCCTGCCATCCTTTGGGGATCGATGGCCTGCGGACTGTAGATGACTCCGTCGATGGCCTGGCCCGGATAGCCCTTCGCGGCGATCAACTCATGTTCGTCTGATACGCCTGTCTCGTCGATGAGTACGCCGTAGCCGCGGGCGTTGCCGGCGAGGATCATCGCGTGGGCCAGCGCACCGAGATACGGCTCGTCGATTCGTGGCACGGCTAGCGCGACCGTGTTGCTGCGGCCGCTCTGCAGTTGGCGACCCGCCACCGACGGCGTGTAGCCCAACTCCTCGATAGCCGACCTAACCCGTTCCCGGGTCTCGGCCGCGACGTTTCGGCGGTCATGCACCACGTTGGTCACCGTCTTCAGCGACACACCGGCACGCTCCGCTACATCCTTCAGGCGTGCGGGCCTAGTCGGCACGAAGCTCGAACCCAGGTCGGTGGGCTGGGACACAGTTCGGACACTATCCTCTCCGGGCTTCATCACCCATTGACAACCGATCGCGCCAGACTATAAGTTGCTGGCGTTCCGAGATTCTAACGCTAGAAGGTCGCAGCCGAGACCGGATGTTGGACAACAAGTCCGGACACCGCTCCGGTCCGCGCTGGACTGACCGAGGACCGCCCGGCCAAGGCACGGCGGCGCGACGAAGTGGACAGGTGAAGCGCCGGGGGCGGCTCCTCATCGTCCGTCGGATTCAGCTTTGCGCGAACGGATTCACTCATTCGTAGATGGGAGCCAGAGAGGTCTCATTGGACCTCCAGATCCTGCTCCCCACGGGAAGACGACGAAGGAGTCGAGTTGAAGAAGCCGCGATTCTTCGCTGCCGCTGCAGTAGCGACTGCGGCCGTGCTCGCGTTGACGGGATGCACCGGGGGCGCGCCCGCCGCCCAGAGCGAGGCTGGAACCGGGAAGATCGTAAACTATATGATCGGTCAACCTGATACACCGGAACAGCTGAAAGCTATGAAACGAGAGCTTGCCTATTTCACCAAGCAATCTGGCGTGAAGGTAAATCTCCAAGTTGTACCTAGCAGCGATTCTCGTACTCTCATACAGACTAGACTCCGTTCCGGCAAGGGGCCCGACGTGTTCGGATATGACACCGGACCGGGATTCGCCGGAGTCCTCGCAAAGGCGGGTCTGCTCTATGACCTCACGTCCCATGCGAAAGAGGCAAGGTGGCCGCTCTACGAGTGGACGAAAGCCAGCGTAACGTTTGACGGCAAGTTTTATGGTATCCCGGACCAGATCGAAGAGGTCGGCCTCTTCTACAATAAGAATCTGCTTAAGACACTGCATCTATCGCCCCCCACGACGATGACTAGCCTAAGAGCTGACGCAGCAGGACTGAAGAAGGCAAGCAAGATCGCCTTTGCGGCTGGAGACAAAGAAGCCTGGGAAGGCGGCCATCTGCTGAGCATGGCCTTGGCCAGTCAGGTCGGGCCGCAGCAGATGCACGCGCTGATACAGAATAAGGACAGTTGGGACTCCGATGGCGTTCGGAAGGCACTCGGAGCTTGGGCGGGATTCCAACAAGCCGGCTATCTTCCGCAATCGCCGGACGGGATCACCTACGACAACAGCAACGCCCTGTTCTACTCCGCGAAGGCCGGTTTGGATCCGACCGGAACCTGGTTGATCAAGGATATGCACGACTCCGTGAAGTTCGATGTGGGCTTCGTCCCATTCCCCGCACCGAGCGGAACTGCGGTACCGACGACCGGTCTTGGAGGCGGTACATTTATGAGTTCTGCCTCCAAGAATGTCACCGCATCGCTGAAATTGATGGACTTCCTCGTGAGCGAGCACCACGGCGAATTTGAGATCAACAACTATTCGATTCCCGCATTCCCCGTCGACACCAAATCGGCGAATGTGTCACCGTTATTCCAGCAGGTTGTCAGTGACACTGCAGCCTACGCCAGGTCCGGAAAGGGCACGGGCCAGAATATTGACGTCGCAGAGACGGACGTGTTCAACAAGGCCATGTGGGACGGAATGCAGGGAATCCTTGAAGGCCAGGCGACGCCGGCCGAGGTTGCCAAGAGCCTCCAAGCCGCGGCGACTAAGAAGTAGCGACGTGACAGCCCCAAAGAAGTCGGGCGTCCGCGTGACCAGACGGGCCCAGGCCCGCCTGGGGATCATGCTCGTCGCTCCCGTGATGCTAATCACTATTATCTTCTTCCTTTTTCCGTTGGCGTCGTCAATCTATTACTCCGTAATCGACTACGACGGCGTGTCAACCAATCCGCCTTTTGTCGGCCTGCAAAACTTTGTTGATATGTTTCGCGATCCCGAGGTCTGGCACGCACTTAGCAACAACATCATCTGGATCATCGGAGGCACGATCTCCCCGCTTGTCATTGGATTGGTCTTTGCCCTCCTATTGTGGACTGCTCGACGCGGTTCCCGGCTATATCGACTGGCCCTCTTCTTTCCTTACGTCATGCCGCAGGTGGCGATCGGGATCGTGTGGGGGTGGATCTACGACCCCATTAACGGTTGGCTAAACGTTGTGCTGCGCGACATAGGTCTCGGTCGTTTCGCAACAGGCTGGCTAGGAAACCCGCACACCGCGCTTTATGCAGTATTGGCTACCGCCATATGGGGCATGTGCGGGTTCGTGATGGTGATCTTCTTATCGGCACTGCAAAACGTCAATATAGATCTGGTCGACGCAGCGAAGATCGACGGCGCAAACGCGGTGCAGCGGGTCTGGCATGTGGTGCTGCCGCAGATCATGCCAGTCTTCCTCATGGTAACCACTGTCACTCTCGTCGGTGGTTTCAGCGTGTTCGATATTGTCTTCATTATGACAGGCGGCGGTCCAGCGAACGCGAGCGATGTTCTTGGTACCTACGCGTTTTCTAATGCTTTCCAGCTAAACAGGATCAGTTATGGAACGGTCATCGCGCTCCTCATCACTGCACTGTCAATCCCGTGTGCGGTCATCCTGAACCGAATACAAAGGCGTCTGTCACTTGTCGGAATGGGCTCATGACTAGGACTGAGGGTGCGCTGGCGCCGGGCCCCTCCAGCGGGCTACCTGAAGCTAGGAGCGACACCTTAGGGCAAGATCCGAGTGGAAGGCGCCGCGGGCGTGGCAGCGCCCGCGAAGGTACTCGACACCTAGCCCTAGGCGTTTTGTCGTTGTTGTGGCTTGCGCCAATCATTCTTCTTGTCTCGACGACGTTCAAGACTCATAGTGACGTACAGGTCAACCCTTTTGGATTATTTACCTCGTTCTCGTTCGAGAATCTGCGCAAGGCCTGGACCGATGGTCACTTCAACGACTACCTGTTGAACAGCGTTCTCTTATCGATTCCGACCACCGTGACGGTCCTGCTGCTGTCAACACTGGCCGGCTACGCGTTCGCTCGGCTTCCGTTCCCAGGGCGTACAGTATCATTCTACGCCGTTGTTCTTGGGCTACTCGTGCCCTTCTTCGCCTTCATGATTCCGCTGTATTATCAGATGCGGAACATGGGCCTGCTAGACACTCTCGTCGGAGTGGATCTCGTGCTTACCGTAACGGGGCTGCCGTTTGGTACCTTTTTTATGCGCGCGTTCTTTCTGGACCTACCTGCGGAGTTGGAAGAATCGGCGAGAGTGGACGGCGCGAGCGAATGGCGGATCTTCTGGAGGGTTATGTTGCCGCTGGTCAGGTCCGGCATAGCGGCCCTTGGGGTGTTTACCTTCATACAGACATGGAACAACTTCCTGGTGCCGCTGCTTTATCTGCCGGGCGGAGCGTACCGACCGCTTACTACCGGCCTGCTTCAGTTCACCAGTGGTAGGCAGATCGATATTGGCCCACTTGCAGCTGGAACTCTCATTACGATCATTCCGGTCGTCGGTGTATTCCTTGTGCTACAGCGACACGTCGCCCAGGGCTTTATCTCAGGGGCGGTAAAGGGTTAGCGTGCAGGTGCGAACTCGCGCTGCCAGTTGGTCCGGGGACGTCCGCCCATAGCGTTGGAAACGAGTGACAACAAAGGAAGCCAGAGAACAATGTCTCAAATGGTAAGGTTTAGTGGGCCTCGTTCGGCCGAGACGGTGGAAGACGAAGCAATTCCGCTTGTCGACGGTGAGGTCCGTGTCCGTACGCTCTACTCCGGGATCTCGGCGGGTACCGAGCTGACCGCGTACCGTGGCAGCAACCCGTACCTCAACAAGCGCTGGGACAAGGATGCCCGGCTGTTCGTCGACGGCGCCACTTCCATCGAATACCCCCTTGATGGCTGGGGGTATGAGGAGGTCGGCGAGGTTGTCGAAACCGGTCCTGCCGTGACCTCGGTCGAGGTGGGAGATCGGATTTGGGGTACATGGGGCCACCGATCTGAGAAGGTCCGGACCGAGGCGTATGCAGCGGCGCGCGTGCTTCCGGCCGGCGTCGACCCACGGATCGGGATCTTCAGCCAGATCGGCGCGATTGCGCTGAATGTGATCCTTGATGCGGACATCCATGTCGGCGAAACGGTCGCAGTCTTTGGCCTCGGGGTGCCAGGCCAGTTGGTCGCCCAGCTCGCACGTCTCAACGGCGCGCAAGTGATCGCGGTGGACGGCATCGGCAACCGGCGGGCGCTGGCCGAGCGGCTGGGCGCTCAGCATGTACTCGATCCGGCGGCAGGCCCGGTCGCCGAACGGATCCGTTCGCTGACCAGTGGCCGTGGCGCCGACGTTTGCCTGGAAGTCACGGGAAACTATGCGGCCTTGCATGAAGCCATTCGCTCCGTGTCCTACAGCTCACGCGTGGTGGCCGCGGGCTTCATGCAGGGCGAGGGTGCAGGTCTGCGGCTGGGTGAGGAGTTCCACCACAACCGTGTGGCCGTCATCGCCTCACAGATCTCAGGAGTGGCGCCGGCACTGCAACATCGATGGAACCCCTATCGGCTAGCTTCGACCGCCGTCCAACTTGCCGTGCAGGGCCGGGTCGACGTCTTAGCCCTGATCTCCCACACGGTGCCGATTGCCCAGGCAGCCGAGGCATTCGCGATGTTGGACGAGAACCCTCAAAGCGCCCTTCAGGTAGTTCTGAGCTTCAAGGAGAACACCGAATGAGTTTCCGGCTCGCTGCACAGGAGTCCATGCTCGACGGGGACACCCTGGAGAAGAAGTTCGCCTTCGCTCAGGCGTATGGCTTCGACGGGATCGAGTTGTCCGGCCGCGGCAAGGGTGTCTTCGCCGGCCGCCGTGACGAACTGGCGGCAGCGCGGAGAGCCGGAGTCGTCATGCCTTCGGCGGTGGTAGCCATGTCGCATTTCGTGGGTGATTTCGAGGAGGCCAACCGACGCAGTGCGATCGATGACGTCAAGGACATCTTGTCCACGCTGCCTGCGGCTGGCGCCGCCGGAGTCGTGATGCCGAACGGCTTCGCAGTGTTCTCAACGCGGCTCCCACCGTTCAGGCCCCCCCGAAGCGCTGACGAGTCGCGAGCCAAGCTCGTTGAGTCGCTCCGAGAGTTGGGGAGCCACGGTGAGCAGGTCGGTGCGAAGATTTATCTTGAGCCTCTAAACCGTTATGAGGATTTCGTCGTGAACACCCTTGCCGATGCGGTGTCAATCGTTGAGGAGGTGGGATCCACCGCAGTGTCGGTGATTGCCGACACATTCCACATGGCGATCGAGGAGAGCGACGTCGGGGCGGCGATCCGTGCCGCGGGTTCCCGCATTGAACATGTTCAGCTAGGGGACAGCGATCGGTTCGAGCCCGGGCATGGACACTACGATTGGCCCGAAACACTAAAAGCTCTTGACGAAACCGGGTACGACGGCTGGCTCGCCATGGAATGCCGGCTCTCCGGGCCGCCGGCAGATGTTCTCCCGCGAGTCGCTGCACTTCTTAAGGCGAGCGGCTGACGTTGCGGTTGGTGGTCGGGTCGATTAGCTCCAGGAGGCGGTGCGGGCCGCCCGGCCGGCAGTGCTAATACTGCGAGCGGGTCGTCGATCTCGCGTGCCCGGCGGTAGAACTCGATCCGGCTCCGCATCGTAGGAACGGGTCGCGGTGTGGGTATCTTCAGTCGCCGTCACAAGCGCCGCGATGCGGCCGGCGGGTCACGACCCGGGGAGATGTCGAAGAACTATCGCTTGTCGCTGGCTCCAGCCACCGTTCGATTCGCGCAGGCTCCAGTGCTCCGGTCTGCGGTTTGAGGCAGGTAGTGGCCGGACGGGTAGGCATTGAGTTGCAGATCCCGGCTGACCGTGGGCGGCGGAGGTCACCGGCGGATACTGCATCGCTTGCCCGGCGGGGGTTCAGGATGATGACGCCCGAGTCGCCAATGTGTTCCCGTCCTGCGGCTGATCGCGACCGTCCGCATGTCCTCGGAGTTGCTCACGCCCTGCGTGATCAATCGGGCGAGCTTCTCCTGCGTGTTCGGAAATCGAGGACCCTGCCCGACGTCGCCCTGTCCCACTGCAACCTCCGCTTACGCCCGGCGTTGCAACGTTGACTGAAATCCTCCTTACAATCCCACACTCGATATATTGGTAGAAGGAGAATTGATGAAGGTCACCGGCCATCGGAGCCTCGTCACCCCGCACGACTGGGGCCGTCGGATCGGCGATGCCAACGGCGTCATGGCGGGTAACCGGACGGACGTTCACGTCCTCATCCTGGAGACCGATGTCGGGCTCGAGGGAGTGGGCGTCGGCGCCCACGGCGATATCGACCGGGTGTTCGGCGCGATCGAGAACGAGGACCCGCGCGCGGTCAGCGCGCTGTACGACCGCATGATCGCGTGGGTCTTCAAGACCGGGCATTCCGGCGCGGTGTTCGGCGCGATCGGGGCGATCGACATGGCGCTGTGGGACCTGAAGGCCAAGGCGGCCGACGAACCGCTGTGGCGGACACTCGGCGGGCGCGACCGGTTCGTCCCCGGCTACGCCTCCGGCCTCGACATCGCCGTCGACGACGACGCGCTGGTCGCGCTCTATCAGCGGTTCGCCGACCGGGGATTCAGCGCCGGGAAGCTCAAGGGCGGACGCGACCTGGATCGGGACCTGCCGCGACTGCAGGCGATGCGGGACGTCCTCACCCGCAATGCCGCGCGCCCGGCGCTGATGTTCGACGCCAACGAGTCGTGGCACCGCTCGCAGGCCATCCGTTTCGTCGGCGAACTCGAACGGCACGTCGATCTGACCTGGATCGAGGAACCCGTGCGGCGGTGGGACGCTGCCGGCTTGCGTGCCGTGCGCGACGCGGTCCGGGCGGGGGTCGCCACCGGCGAGAACCTCACCGGCCTGGACCAGTACCGCCCGCTGCTCGATGCAGACGCCGTGGACATCGTGCAGGTCGGCAACGTCTGGGGGATCACCCACTTCCTGCGCGTGGCGGCCGCCGCGCATGCACGCGACCTGCCCGTGAGCCCGGTCGGCTACCACGGCAACCCGCTGGCGCACGCCGCCGTCGCCGTACCGAATCACCTGGCGTTCGAGGTGCAGGACCTGTCCTCCCCGCTCGGCCTGGACATCGACCAGACCTTCGACGACGGCGGCATCATCCTCGGCGACCGTGCCGGGCTGGGCATCGTCGTCGACGAGTCGGCCATCGCCGTGGTGAGCGCGCAGACCCCACCGGCAGCGCTCGCAGGCCCTCACGTCAGGCCCGAACGTGCCGGGCTGCGCCTCGTGGGGGGCGCCGAGGACCGCGACATCTCATCGGGCGGTGCGTGACCTCCTTTCCAGGAGGAGGCGTCGCGACGGCTTACGCCTGGGTGGCTGCGGAGGGGCCGTGCGCCGGGTACCTGGTCTTCCAGGCGTCCCAGTTCCAGGAAGCGAGGAACTTCTCGCCGGCGGCCACGCCCTTCTCGTACAGGTCGTTCTTCTGCTCAGCGGTGAGGTGGAAGTCGGTGGATTTGTAGCCTGTGGTGTCGACGAAGATGGTCCGCGAGGACACCGACGGGTCGTCGATGAACATCTGGTCGTGGGCGTTGGTCATCGTGCCGATCAGCGCCTTGGCGAAGGACAGCGGCGTCGAGGTCGAGGCCCAGCGCTGCTGGCCGAGGCTGAGTTGGGCGGACAGCTTGATCCCGAAGGTGGGCCACCGCCGCTCTGCGCCCTCCGGGGCGTCGAACGCGTCCACCGGGAAGTTGGACAGCATCCCCCCGTCGACCAGCTGCAGCTGCTTGTGCCCACCTGTCACCGCGGGATCGCACGCCATGGTCCAGGGGCGGAAGAAGAACGGAATGGACGCTGATGCCCGTACGGCGTCGGCCACAGATGCCGTGTCCGGGTCGATCCCGCACAGCCGCTGGTAGTCCCAGGGAAGCCGCAGCATGCGGCCGCGGGCCACGTCGGACACCACGACCATCAGCTTGTACTGCCGCTCCGGCGGCTGCCCGGGCTGCTCGAGCCTCAGATCGGCCCAGGTATGCACCCCCTGCCGGGCGAGGTTGTCCCGGATCCAGTCGTGCAGAACCTGACCCTTGAAGAGACCCTCGTGCAGCAGCAGACCGGCAGCCTCCCCGGCCGGGCCGCCGGGGGCGTCCTCGAACCGGGCGAAGTCCATGTCGGTCATCACCGTCCGCACCTTCGCGGCGTCCATGCCTGCGGCCAGCAGCGACGCAACGATCGCCCCGGCCGACGTCCCCGCTATCCGCCAGAACTCGTACTGCTCGGCAACTGCTGTCAATGCGCTCACCGCACCGACCAGACCCGCGCCCTTGACCCCGCCGCCTTCCAGCACCAGGTCCGCACGAGCCATTGCGACCACCCCTCACCAATCGGCAGGCAGCAGCATTCTGCACCCGCTCGACCGGCCAGAGCATGAAATCGATCAATCCGGTTGCTCCGGTCGCGAGGACCTTGAACTTTGTGCGATCTGGGCACGTCCTAGCGCAGGAGCGCCGCCACCGCGTCGGCGACGGGCGTCTCTCCGTTCATCAGCTCCAGCACGAGTCCGGCGGTGCGCGGCTCGTCCAGCAGCGCGACGAGCACGGCGGCTACGTCGTCGCGGGTGACGTCGCCACGCGGAACCGGCGGTGGCGCCAGCTGGACCCGGCCGGTGCCCGGCGCGTCGGTCAGGGAGCCCGGACGCAGCACCGTGAGGTCGAGGTCGCGGCCGAGAAGGGCGTCCTCGGCGGCCTTCTTGGCCCGCAGATAGGCGACGAACACCTCGTCGGTGCCCGGGGGTGGCGGCCGGTCGACGCCGACGGAGGAGACGAGCAGATACCGACGGATCCCGGCGTGCGCCGCGGCATCGGCGAACAGCACGGCTGCGCCGCGGTCGACGGTGTCCTTGCGGGCGACGCCGCTGCCCGGCCCGGCGCCGGCGGCGAAGACCACGGCGTCCGCACCGGCCAGGTGACCGGCCACCTCCTCGACGCCGGCGACCTCGAGATCGCAGATTGCCGGCTCGGCTCCGGTCCCGCGTACGTCGTCCCGGTGGTCGGGGTTGCGGATCAGACCCACGACCGCATCAGAGCGGCCGGCCAGCAGACGCTCCAACCGCATCGCGATCTTTCCGTGCCCACCGGCCACGACCACTCGCATGCCGCGACGGTACAACGGGGTCGCACCGCGGCGGAAATGCCGTATGGCGCGGCGCCAGGTGCCGCTATGGTGTTGGTTGTGTCCGTCGTCCCGCATACCTGGTGGTCGCCGTCCCCTCGGCGGCCCTGACCCATCCTGTCTCGAGCTGCCTTCGGGTGGCTCGACAGTGTCCGCGACGTGACGACACGCCACCGGAGGTAGCTCCTTCACCCTGGAGCCTCCCGTGACCATCACCGCACCCGACTCCTTCACCGTCTCAGCGGTACGCAGCGCGCACCTCGAGGAGCAGATCGCCCGACACCCGGAGCGGTTCCGGGTGCTCACCGGGGACCGACCTACCGGCGCCCTGCACCTGGGGCACTACTTCGGCACCCTCGCCAACCGCGTCCGGCTGCAACAGTCCGGGGTCGAGGTCATCGTGGTCATCGCCGACTATCAGGTCATCACCGACCGGGACGGCGTCGGGGCGCTGCCCGCCAACGTCGATGAACTGCTCTTGGACTATCTCGCTGCGGGGATCGACCCCGAGACGTCGACCGTCTTCACCCATAGCGCCGTTCCGGCCCTCAACCAGCTGATGCTGCCGTTCCTCAGCCTCATGACGACCGCGGAGCTGGGCCGCAACCCGACCGTCAAGGCCGAGGCCGAGGCCGCCGGTTCCCGTGCGGTGAGCGGGCTGCTCCTGACCTACCCGGTCCACCAGGCCGCCGACATCCTGTTCTGCCACGCCAACCTTGTCCCGGTCGGCAAGGACCAGCTGCCGCACGTCGAGACGACCCGGCTGGTGGCCAGGAGGTTCAACGAACGCTACGGCCGGGGCGCCACGGTGTTCGCCGAGCCCGATGCGCTGCTCACCGGAGCCCCGGCCCTGCTCGGCACCGACGGCACCAAGATGAGCAAGAGCCGCGGAAACGCGATCGAGCTCCGGGCCACCGAGGACCAGACCGCGGCCCTGATCCGGCGGGCCCGGACCGACGCCGAGCGGACCATCACCTACGACCCCGAACGACGCCCCGAGGTGGCCAGCCTCCTGCTCACCACGGCGCTGTGCACCGGCGCGGATCCGAACGACCTCGCCGAGTCGCTCGCCGACCGCGGGGCGGCGGCCCTCAAGGCGCTGGCCACCGAGGCGGTCAACGAGCACCTGCGCCCGCTCCGGCGGCGTCGTGCCGAGTTGGCGGCGGATCCCGGCTATCTCCGCCGCGTGCTCCGGACCGGAAACGCCCGTGCCAACGAGATCGCCGTCCGCACCCTCGACCAGGTGCGGGAAGCTATGCAGATGACCTACGACCGGGCAGGTGAGGGATGCAGGTGACACCGACCGGGCGCGTGGCGCTGGTCACCGGCGCCGGACGGGGACTGGGCGCGGAGATCGCCCGGGCGCTCGCCGCAGCCGGCTACGCCGTCGCCGTCAACGACCGGCCTGGCTCGTCGTCGGCCCCCGAGGTCGCGACCGGTATCGAGAAGGCAGGCGGGCGTGCCGACTTCTTCGCCGCCGACGTCACCGACGAGTCGGAGGTGCGCGACCTGGTCGCCGACGTCGAGAACCGCTACGGCCGGATCGACGTGCTGGTCGTCAACGCGACCGGCCCCCAGCCGGCCATCGGCGTCGAGGATCTCACCTGGCAGGACCTCCTCGACCAGTTGGTGTTCTTCGTCAAGAGCCCGATGCTGCTCGTCCAGGCGGTGCTCGCCGGCATGAAGGCACACGGTCGTGGACGGATCATCAACATCGGGTCCGACCTGTTCGAGCGTGCGGAGCCGCGACTGTCCGCGTATTCGTCCGCCAAGGGCGCACAGCTCGGCCTGACCCGGACCTGGGCCCGCGAGCTCGGCCCGTCCGGCATCACCGTCAACCTCGTCGCCCCCGGATGGATCCCGGTGGAGCGGCACGCCGCCGCGACGGCGGAGGAGCTGCAGGCCTACGCCGACGAGGTGCCGCTGGGGCGGCTCGGAGCCCCGTCCGACGTGGCGGCGGCAGTGGTCTATCTCGCCTCGGACGAGGCGGGCTTCGTCACCGGGGAGCGGCTCGCCGTCAACGGCGGTCACGTCATCGCCTGAGCTGTTGCGGACGCCTAGAGTGATGTTCCGTGGCCACCTGGGACGACGTGCGCCGGATCGCCCTGGCGCTGCCGGAGACGAGTGAGCAGGTCTCCCGTGGAACGTCGGGCTGGCGGGTCAAGGACAAGGGATTCGTCTGGGAACGCCCGCTCCGGCGTGGCGACCTCGAGGCCCTGGGTGACGCGGCACCGGACGGGCCGATCCTGGGGGCACGGGTCGCCGACGTCGGGGTCAAGGAGGCGCTGGTCGCCGACGAGCCGGACGTCTTCTTCACGACGCCGCACTTTCGCGGCTACCCGGCCGTGCTGGTGCGCCTCGACCGGATCCCGGTCACCGACCTCGAGGAGTTGATCGTCGAGGCTTGGCTCGCCCGGGCCCCCAAACGGCTGGCCGCGCAGTACCAGAACACGACGGGGTGAGGTTCCGGGTCAGCTGGCTCGGCCGAGCAGGTGCCGCAGGGCCGACTCGAGGTCGGGGTGGCGGAACCGGTGGCCGGTGTCGAGGAGCCGCTGCGGGCGCACCCGCTGGTTCGCCGCGGCGAGCTCCCGCGCACCCTCCGCGCCGAGCAGCAGCCGCGGGCCGAAGGTCGGTACCGGAACGACCGCCGGGCGGTGCAGCACCCGGGCGAGCGTGGCGGCGTACTCGGCGTTGCGGACCGGCCGCGGCGCCACCGCATTGACCGGTCCGGCCACATTCGGGTCGACCAGCGCGCGGTGGTAGACGTCGACCAGGTCGTCGATGCCGATCCAGGATGTCCACTGCTGCCCGTCGCCGAGCCGGCCGCCGAGTCCCGCGGCGAACATCGGGTAGAGCAGGCGGAGAGCGCCGCCCCGTGGGGACTGCACGATGCCGGTGCGCACGTGGACGACCCGGACGCCGGCGTCGCGGGCCGGCGCGGCCGCGGCTTCCCACTCGGCGACGACGTCGGCGAGGAATCCGCCACCCGGGTCGCTGGACTCGGTGAGCACCTCGTCATCGCGATCGGGGCCGTAGAACCCGATCGCCGAGGCGGTGACGACGCTGACGGCGCCGCCCGCCGACCCGCCGGATGACCTCGCGGCCAGTTCGGCGAGTCGTCGGGTCGGGCCGATCCGGCTCTCCCGTACCGCCCGCTTGTGCCCGTCGCTGAACCTGCCGGCGATCGAGGCACCGGCAAGGTGGACGACGGCGTCGACCCCATCGAGCAGATGCCGGTCCGGGTCGGCCGGTCGCCAGGTCCGCTCGTCGTCGTTGCCGGGCGTCCGTCGGACCAGCCTGATGACCCGGTGCCCTCCGGTCGTGAGAAACGCCGCCAGCGCCGCGCCGATGAGGCCGGACGATCCGGTGATCGCCACGGTCAGGGGGTCCGACCGGAATCGGGCCGCCCGCCGGTGGGCGGCCAGATCGTCGGCGAGCTGCCGGTGGCGGTACTCGAAGGTCGAGCGGAGCAACGACGCGGGGACCGGCGTGTCGACGCGGTCGGTGACCCGGGTCGCGTCCTCGCCCACCGAGGTGAACTCGTGGGTGTGGCGCCAGGTCAGCGGCAGCGAGGTGAGTTCGTCGACGAAGCGGAACGGCGGGTCGTAGCCGCTGTGTCGGGCCACCCACCGCACACCCGGCGGCATCCAGAGCACCGCCTGCCCGTCCCGCAGCGACGTCGCCTCGGTGAGGACCCGGATCGGTTGCCAGGGCGGGGTCAGCCGGTGGATCGCCCCGGGCCGCTCGTGCCAGGCGAAGACCTCGGCGAGCGGTGCATCGACGACGCTGGAGTGCACCAGTCCCATCAGCGTCGGCCCCCTGGTGGTGTGTCCGCGGCAGTGCCGTGGGGCGCGGTCGACATCGAGCCGTCGGCGAAGTCACGCATCGCGGCCGTGACCTCGTCGAGGAAGGCCAGCACGATGCGTCGATCAGCCGGGGAGAGCCGGCCGGTGAGGTCATCGATGGCGTGCAGCAGCGGGCTCAGCACGTCGCGGACCTCCGCCCGTGCCGTCTCGCTGGCATGCAGGGTGATGCGCCGGCGGTCGCTGGGGTGGCTCTCCCGTCGGACGTGCCCGACGGACTCGAGCCGGTCGACCAGCGCCGTCGCCGAGGCGGAACTGATCCCGAGCCGGTGGCCGAGTTCCACCGGGCCCAACGGCGCGGGGCTCGAGACCATGACGTCCATCGCGGCCAGGTCGGTCTCGCCCACACCCAGCCGGCGGGCCATGGCGAGGTGCATGTCGCGTCCGGCCTGCACCAGATGCCGCATCGCGAGCGCGATCTGTTGCGGCGACGCCGACCGGTCCGAAGCACTGCCCACCACCTCAGCCTAGACAATCTGGAAGCTAGGTCGGCTAACTACAATCGGCAGGCTGCCGGTGTCCTCCGGTTCACCGCGCCCCCCACCGGATCGAAAAGAGCCGCCAGGTGACCACCGCGATCGCCCTGTTCACCCGCGACCTGCGGGTGCGCGACAACCCGACGCTGCGCGCGGCCGCCCGCAGCGCCGAACACGTGCTGCCGCTCTTCGTCTTCGACGAGGCCATCTGCGGAGGCGGATTCGCCGCCCCGGCGCGGATGCGCTTCCTCGCCGGGGCGCTTGCCGATCTCGACGCCGAACTGCGGCGGCGGGGGGCCCGGCTCGTCGTGACTCAGGGCCGGTTCGTGGACGAGGTGTGCCGTCTCGCCGGGCAGGTCAACGCCGGCGAGGTGCATTTGTCCTCGGACGTCAGCGGTTATGCCCAGCAGCGGCAGGCGCGGCTGCACCGGGCGTTGGCGGAGCAGGGCCGCACGTTGCGGTGCCACGACGAGGTGGTCACCGTCGTCGGGCCCGGCCGGATCACGCCGACCGGTGCGGACAAGGACCATTTCGCGGTCTTCACCCCGTACCTCCGGCGCTGGCTGACCGCGCCGCGCCGGTCGGTCGCGGCCACACCGCGCCGGCTACGGTTGCCGTCCGTGCCGGAGGACGTGAACCGGCCCGTCGAGTCGCCGGCAGGGCAGGGCACCTGGCCGGGCGGTCAGGCCGAAGGCCGGCGGCGGGTCCGGCGCTGGCTCGCCGCCGAGGCGTCGGACTATCACGAGCGGCACGACGACCTCGCGGGGGACATGACGTCGCGGCTGTCGCCGTACCTGCACTTCGGCTGCGTCTCGCCGCTCGACCTGGCGGCCAAGGCCGCCCGGCAGGAGTCCGAGGGCACCGAGGCATTCGTCCGCCAATTGGCCTGGCGCGACTTCTTCCACCAGGTTCTCGCCGCCCGCCCGACCGCTGCGCACGCCGACTACCGACCGCGGGGGGACCGGTGGCGGGACGACGAGCAGGCGCTGCAGGCGTGGAAGGCCGGCCGCACCGGAATCCCGATCGTCGACGCCGGCATGCGCCAGCTACGCACGGAGAACTGGATGCACAACAGGGCGAGGCTGATCACCGGCAGCTTCCTGGTCAAGACCCTCTATCTGGACTGGCGGCACGGCGCCCAGCACTTCTTCGACCACCTTGTCGACGGCGACATCGCGAACAACTGCCTGAATTGGCAATGGCTCGCCGGCACCGGCAACGACACCCGCCCGAACCGGGTGCTCAACCCCATCAGGCAGGCCGAGCGCTACGACCCGGACGGCGACTACGTCCGCCGCTGGGTCCCCGAACTGGCCGATCTGGAGGCCCCGGCCGTCCATCGTCCCTGGCGGCTGGCCGGCACCGACCCCCGCCGCCGGGACTATCCGGCGCCGATCCTCGACCTCGACCAGGACCGCCGCCGCTTCCGGTGACGACGGCCTCGACTCACAGACCCATACCGGGTCGAAGCGAACCGGCTCCGACGGCGCGGCCGGTGCGGGGGACACCCACGATGTCCTGGACGGTGCCGGAGAGGGTGTAGAGGCTCTGGAAGCTGCCGTCCTTGGTGCCGGGGGTGACGTAGGCCGAGAGGGCGATCGTCGGGATGTGGCAGCTGGGGTCGGTGGGGAAGTAGGTCGGATTGGCGCAGTCCACCCCCGCGCCCGACTTGCCGTCGAGCCCCTCGTCCCAGGTGATGAGGATGAGCGTGTGCCCGGTCTGGTAGCTGGGCAGGGCGAGCAGCCGGGGCAGGAAGGTGCTCAACCACTTGTCACCGGTGGCGACCTTCGCCGACTTCGCTGTCGAACAGTTGGTCACCCAGTAGAAGTCGTGGCACTCGTTCGGAGTGACCCAGCTGTAGGCGGGCAGGTTGTCCGCGGCGATGTCGGTGTCGAGCACGGTCATCGGCACGTCGCGCGTCTTGCAGCTCGTCGTGGCGATGTCGGCGTACCAGTAGGCGGGATTGTGACCCGGCTTGTAGAACGCCGTCTGGGCCTGCTGGCAGTTCGAGCTCATCGACTCCTCGTAAGTACGCCACGTCTTCCCGGCGCCGTCGAGTTCGTGGAAGAGATTGTCGTCCTTGACCTTCACCAGCGCCTTGGCCACCTTGACGCCGCTCGTGGCGGCGACGTAGTTGGGCTGGGACGGGTGTGTCGCGGCCGCGAAGTCGGTGGCCGAGGCGCACTGTGCGGCGATCTGATGGGTGTACGGCGTCGTCGAAGCCGCCTTGTTCCAGGCGGTGTAGGAGAGGTTCTCCTCCATCAGCACGACCACGTGGTCGTAGGCCGGCGGGCTGCCGGGCGTGGGCGTCAGGATGCCGCACGGTCCGGTCGCCGCCTGGGCGGCCGAGCTCGATCCCACCGTCACGGCAGCCGTTGCGGCCAGCAGGAGGGAGGCGGCCGCCGCGCCGACGAGCCGGCGGGCGCTCACGGGTTGCCCGCCAGGTGCCGCCAGGTGACCGCGGCGTTGCTCGTGTTCGACGTCGACGGGACGGGCGGGTTGTTGTAGCGCAGTTCCCAATCGGCGCGGCCACCGCGGGAATCCCAGTACTCGATGAACAGTGCCGGATTCGGGGTGCTCGTGGAGGTGAGCTTGCCCGTGCCGGCGTAGGTCAACGCCGCCGGGAGCTCGTTGGACTTCCGCATGGGGCTGTGCACGTCCTCGAGGTAACCAAGTTCGCTGATGGCCCACGGCGTGTTGTGGCTGACGGCGAAGCTGAGCGCGGGCTTGAGCAGCGTGGCGGCGCTCTTCCAGTTGACCCCGTCGGAGTAGCCGATCGGCACACCGGTGGTGCCGGTGGCGTGGGGTGGGGCATAGGCGTCCACGGAGATGAGGTCCTGGAAGTCCTCGCCCACCGGCTGACCGGTCGTCGGGTTGGTGACCTTGGGTAGGGCGGTGGGCCAGTAGTTGTTGGCGTTGCGCTTCCGGAAACCGCTGAACGTGCTGATCATCAGGACGACGCTCACCTTGCGGGTGCCCTGGTCACGCAGGTTCTGCTGGTGGACGAGGTAGGCCAGGTGTGTGATCGCGTTCAGGAACTGCTGGTAGGTGAACAGTCCCGAGCTGATCTCCTGCTCCGGTTCGTGATAGTTGGTGAGGATGATGTTCTTCGGGGTGCTCGCGATGAACGTGTTCAACTGCGCGTCGTCCGTGCCGCTCGCGACCTGCGCCGGGGGAAGGTTGAAGCTGTAGTCGTTGACGAATGTCGGGTTGGCCGGGTCCTGCGGGTGGGCCTTCGCCGCGTCGGTGGCGGGCCAGGTGGCGAAGTGGAAGCCCGGGTCGTAGCCGCGGTAGATCTGCATCGGCCCGACGTTGGCGTCGAACCACTTCCAGTCCCTCGACCAGGCGCCCACCAGCGTGCCGGAAGAGGCCGCACTCGCGGTCCCCGCCGCCACACCGAAGCCGACGGCGGTGGCGACGCCGGCGGCCACGAATGTCTGTAGCAGCCTGCGCCATCTCATGATCTAATCCCCGACGTTCGCTTTCATCGTTGGTAACACCGCGACGCGCACGGTGCGTCGTCAATGAGAAATGGGACGGCATTCCAGGCGCTTTTTTGGCGGAAGTTTCATCCATCCGAATGAATTAGCACCAAGAGTAGGCGCCGAAATACGGTGCGTATAAGACGCGGAAGAGGACGACCGGTGCCTGCCCGCGATGTCGGCCCGCATAGTCTGGTGACCAGCATGTCCACTTCGCCGGCGCCGCCGCTTCCCGAACTCCGCGAACGACTCGCGGCATTGACGTTGCGCGACGAGATCACCCTCGGTCGACGGCTCGACGGAGTGCGCCGGATCCGCAGGCCGGCCGCGCGTGATCGGGCGATGAGTGAGATCGCCGGACGGGTCGTGCGCGCGGAAGGCCACCTACAGCGCCGCCTCGCGGCGGTTCCCGCGATCGACTATCCGGCGGAACTGCCGGTGAGCCAGCGGCGTACGGAGATCGCCGAGGCCATCGCAGGGAACCAGGTGGTGATCGTCGCAGGGGAGACCGGCTCAGGGAAGACCACCCAGATCCCGAAGATCTGCCTCGAGCTCGGCCGCGGTGTGCGCGGAATGATCGGACACACCCAGCCGCGCCGGCTCGCGGCGCGCACCGTCGCCGACCGGATCTGCGACGAGTTGAACACCACGCTCGGCGCAGCCATCGGCTATTCCGTTCGTTTTACCGACCAGGTCAGTGATACGACCCTCGTCAAGCTGATGACCGATGGAATTCTCCTGGCCGAGATCCAGCGGGATCGTCGGCTTTTGCGCTACGACACATTGATCATCGACGAGGCGCACGAGCGGAGCCTCAACATTGATTTCCTGCTCGGCTATCTCACCCAATTGCTGCCCGACCGACCCGACCTGAAGGTCATCATCACGTCGGCGACGCTCGACCCGCAGCGCTTCTCCGACCACTTCGGCGGCGCGCCGATCGTCGAGGTGTCCGGACGGACCTATCCGGTCGAGATCCGCCATCGGCCGCTCGTGGTCGAGGGCCCGGTGTCGCCGGACCGGGAGGACCCCGACGATCCGGACGGCGATGAGGTCGGCCGGGTCGAGGTGCGCGATCAGGTTGAGGGGATCATCGACGCCGTCCGGGAGCTCGGCGCGGAGGGGCCCGGCGACATCCTGGTCTTCCTCAGCGGGGAGCGGGAGATCCGCGACACCGCCGACGCGCTCCGGGCCCTGCGGCTGCCGGGCACGGAGGTGCTGCCGCTCTACGCCCGGCTCTCGACCGCCGACCAGCACAAGGTCTTCGCTCCGCACGACACCCGCCGGATCGTGCTCGCGACCAACGTCGCCGAGACGTCTCTGACCGTCCCGGGAATCCACTACGTCATCGACCCGGGAACGGCGCGGATCTCCCGGTACAGCCACCGGACCAAGGTGCAGCGGCTGCCGATCGAGCCGATCTCGCAGGCGTCGGCCAACCAGCGCGCCGGCCGCTGCGGGCGGACCGCCGACGGCATCTGCATCCGGCTGTACTCCCGGGAGGACTACGCGCGGCGGCCCGAATTCACCGAGCCGGAGATCCTGCGGACCAACCTCGCCTCGGTCATCCTGCAGATGACGGCGCTCGGCCTCGGCGACCTGGACCGCTTCCCGTTCGTACAACCGCCGGACCGGCGGAGCGTGCGCGCCGGGATGCAGCTGCTGCACGAGCTCGGGGCACTCGATCCCGAGCAGCCCGATCCGCGTCGCCGGCTCACCGACGTCGGCCGGCAGCTGGCCCAGCTCCCGGTCGACCCGCGCCTCGGCCGGATGATCATCGAGGCGGGGCGCGAGGGCTGTGTGCGGGAGGTCCTGGTCATCGCCGCGGCGCTGTCCATCCCCGACCCGCGGGAGCGGCCGAGCGAGAAGGAGCAGGCGGCCGCCCAGCTGCACGCGCGGTTCGCCGACGAGCACTCGGACTTCATCGGCTACCTCAACCTGTGGTCGTACCTGCGCGGCCAGCGCCACGAACGGTCCGGGAACCAGTTCCGGCGGATGTGCCGCGACGAGTTCCTGCACTACCTGCGGATCAGGGAGTGGCAGGACCTGGTCGGGCAGCTGCGCCAGATCGCGAAGTCGCTCGGTGTCACCGAATCCGACCAGCCCGCCGATCCGGGGCGCATCCACTCCGCGGTTCTTGCCGGGCTGCTGTCCCATGTCGGGCTCCGGGTCGCCGAATCGCGCGAATACCAGGGCGCGCGCAACGCGCGGTTCGTCCTCGCGCCCGGATCGGTGCTGACCCGTCGTCCTCCGCGGTGGGTGGTGGCCGCCGAGCTGGTCGAGACCCGCCGGCTCTACGCCCGGGTCGCCGCGCGGATCGAGCCCGCCCAGGTGGAGCGGCTGGCCGGCCATCTGGTCGCCCGGATCTACAGCGAACCGCTGTGGGACCGCAACCGCGGCGCGGTGATGGCTTCCGAGCGGGTCACGCTCTACGGCGTCCCGCTGGTCGCCGGCCGCAGGGTCAACTACGGCTCCATCGACCCCGAGGTGTCCCGGGAGCTTTTCCTCCGGCACGCCCTCGTCGAGGGCGACTGGGACACCCGGCACGAGTTCTTCCACGACAACCGGGCGACGCTCGCCGAGATCGCCGAGCTGGAGGACCGGACCCGGCGGCGCGACCTGCTCGTCGGAGACGAGGAGCTGTTCGCCTTCTACGACCGGCGTATTCCCGCCGAGGTGGTGTCCTCCCGGCACTTCGACAGCTGGTGGAAGAAGGCGCGCCGCGAGGACGCCGGGCTGCTCACCCTCCGCCACGAGGACCTGCTGAACCCGGACGCGACGGGTGCGAGCGCAGCGGACCATCCCGACGCCTGGAGCGACGGAGAGCTGTCGCTGCCGGTCAGCTACCGGTTCGAGCCGGGGGCCGAGGACGACGGTGTCACCGTGCACGTGCCCATCGACGTGCTGGCCCGCCTCGGCGGCTCCGACTTCGGCTGGCAGGTGCCGGCCCTGCGGCAGGAGCTGGTCACCGCCCTGATCCGGTCGCTGCCCAAGCAGTTGCGGCGGCGCTTCGTGCCGGCGGCCGACACGGCCCGGGCGGTCCTGTCCCGGCTGACTCCGGGGCAGGAACCCCTGCTGGACGCGGTGCAGCGGGAGCTGCACCGGATGACCGGCGTGCTCGTGCCGCGGGACGCCTTCTCCTTCGAGCGGGTGCCCGACCACCTGCGGGTGACGTTTGCGGTCGAGGACACGGGGAGCCAGGTCGTCGCCCGCGGGAAGGATCTCGACACGCTGCGCGCCGAGCTGGCCGGGCCCATGCGCGAGACGGTGGCGGACGCCACGGCGCCCGGCCTGGAGCGTGCCGGCCTGACGGACTGGCCGGCCGGGATCGACCCGCTGCCGCCGGTGGTGGAGCAGGTCCGCGCCGGGCACGCCGTCCGCGGGTATCCGGCGCTGGTCGACGCGGGCGACACCGTGGCCGTGCGGGTGTTGGCGAGCGAGAGCGAGCAGGGGGCCGCCATGGCCGCGGGCACCCGCCGGCTGCTCCGGCTCGCCGTACCGTCGCCGGTGAAGGCGCTGCGCCGCGGGTTGGGTGCGCGCGCCCGGCTCGTGCTGGGGATGAACCCGGACGGGGGGGTCGGCGAGTTGCTCGACGACTGTGCCGACGCGGCCGTCGACGACATCGTCGCGAGGCACGGTGGTCCGGGGTGGGACGCTGCGTCGTTCGGGTCCCTTCGTGACGCCGTTCGCGCCGAGCTGCCCCGCATGGCGCAGGATCTCGTCGGCCGGTGCGAGCAGATCCTCTCCGCCGCGTCCAGCGTGCGGGCGGCGCTTCCGGCCACGCCGCCGCCGGCGCTCGCCGACGCCGTCGCCGACATGCGCGATCAGCTGGATTCCCTGCTGCCGCAGGGGTTCGTGACCACCACCGGAGCCACCCGGCTGCCGCACCTCGTCCGCTACGTCGAGGCCATCAGCCGCCGGCTGGACAAGCTTGCCGGTGGGGTCGACGCCGACCGGGTCAGAATGCAGCAGGTGTGGCGGGTCCGGCAGGCCTACGACGACCTGCTCACCGCGCTGCCGCCGACCCGGGCCGCGGCCGCCGACGTCCGCGCCATCCGCTGGCAGATCGAGGAGCTGCGGGTCAGCCTGTTCGCGCAGCAGCTGGGTACGGCGCACCCGGTGTCCGAACAGCGGATCTACCGCGCCCTCGACGCGATCACGCCATAGCCACCGGGACGGCCGGCTGGCCCGACCGGGAGGCCAGGCCCGGCCGAGCAGGGGCAGGCGGCGATCCCGGCGGTCAGGCCGACGGCTGTGCGCCGCGCACGGTGGTGACGGCGGCCAGCCCGGCGAGCCCGATCACCGGGGCGACGACCCCGTCGCTGGGCACGATCAGGGTGAGGGCAGCGCGGCGCGCCAGCTGGAAGAGCACCTTGATCGCCGCACTGTCCAGATAGGTCGTGCGGGAGAGGTCCACCGTCAACCGGCGGGCGTCGTTGACCGCCCCGGTCAGCGTCGCGGAGAACTCGTCGGCATTCGCCATGTCGATCTCGCCGGACACCTCCACGAGGGCCGCGGCGTCGGGACGGGCGGGTCGCCGGAGCAGGAAGTCGGCGGTCATCCGGGCGACCCCTTGCTCAGGTGGTCCTTGGACATCCGGACTGAGGTTCCGTGCCGGTCGTGGTCCAGGGCGACGTGATCCATGAGGGCACGCATCAGCATCACCCCGCGCCCACGGTTGCCCGGATCCGGATCGGGTGTCTTCCAGCAGCCGGAGTCCGTGACGACGACGTCCAGCCGGTCGCCCACGAGCTCGGCCACGATGGTCACCAGCGGATCGTCCCGGGTGAGACCGGAATGCTCGATCGAGTTGGTGCACGCCTCGCTGACGGCCACCAGTACGGCGTCGCGGTTGGGTGGGGAGGCCCCGATCGCGGTCAACCAGTCGCGGACGTCGCGGCGCATGCCCGCCAGCTCCCCGGGCGCCGCGGGTAGCTCCCGCCGCAGGGGGCCGACCGTCTCGTACCGGTAGATGAGGACGGCGACGTCGTCCTCGTATCCGCCGCTCGGCATGAGTTCGGCGAGCAGCTGGTCGGCCAGCTGGTCGGGCTGCAGCTGCCGGTCGTGGGCCAGCGTGTGGCGCGCGGTGTTGAGCCCGTCGGTCAGCGGCCTACCCCGGCGTTCGACCAGCCCGTCGGTGTAGAGCAACAGGGTGGACCCGGGCCGCAGCGTCGCGGTGGCCTCGGGCCGGTGCTCCACCGGCAGGCTGGCGAGCGGGAGCGAGCCCGCCTGGTCGAGCAGGCTCGCCGTGGAGTCGTCCGATGTGAGCACCGGCGGAGGGTGACCGGCGCTGCTGTAGGCGATCGTGCCGGTCGCGGGGTCGATGGTCGCGCAGAACACGGTGGTGCAGGCCGCGTCGGGGATCCGGTTGGCGAAGGCGTCGAGCTCGTCGAGGACCTGACCGGGGCCGGCGGTCCGCAGCAGCAACGCGCGGCAGGCGCTGCGCAGCTGGCCCATCACGGCGGCGGCGGCCAGTCCGCGGCCGACGCAGTCGCCGACGACGACCCCGATCCGCCCGTCGGCCAGCTGGGTCACGTCGTACCAGTCGCCGCCGATGTCGAGCGGGCGGACGGCCGGCTCGTAGCGGGCGGCGAAGCCGGGAGGAAGGTCGGTCGGGGCGAGGATCGCGTGCTGCAGCGTCAGTGCGACCTCCCGGGCCTGGTCGTAGCTGCGGGCCCGGTCCAGCGCCTGGCCGAGGTTGCCGACCAGGAGTTCGAACAGTGCCTCTGTCTCGGCGGTCAGCAGGGTCGGGTCGGCGAGGTCGAGCCACACCGCGGCCTCGCCGTTGCCGCCGAGCGGTGCCGTCAGGCCGACCACTCCTTCCGGCTCCGCCGTGGGCGGCCCGACACGGACCCGTCCGATCGGGTCGTGCCGGGCCGTCTCGAGCGCGATCCGGGTCCGGTCAGGGAGGCGCTGCCACGACTCGACCGGCTGGGCGCCGGCCACGGTGACCCCGGATCCCTCGGACGGCCAGACGGCGGCCACCGCCTGGACCGCGTCGAGCGCAGTCTGGAGTTCGACCAGGCCGACCTCGAGCACCTCGGCGACGCCCGTCGCACCGGCGAGCGCATCGCCGAAGGAGGCGACCGACGCCTCCCGCTCGGCCGCGGCCCGGGCTGCCGTGACATCCCTGAGCGTGCCGACGATCACCTTGCCGCCGCGGTCCTGGTCCGGGATCGCGTTGACGGTCGCCGCCCCCCACACGATCCGTCCGTCGCGATGCTGCAGCGGCACGATGAACTGCCCGGAGTCGCTCTGCAACGCCTCCGTGGCCGCCGATTCGAAGAGCTGCCGAAGGTAGGGATCGTCGGCGAGCCAGGGATAGGGCGGTTCGTACGGCGCGCCATCGGGTCCGAAGCCGGTGATGTCGCCGAAGGTGCTGTTGACCTCGACGACCGTGCCGCCCGCGTCGGAGACGAAAAGGCCCTCCTGGAGCGAGTCGACCAGGGCGCGGCGGAACTCGGACTCCCGGGTGCGCAGCCTGGCCAGCTCCAGATTGGAGCGCACCCGGGCGACGAGTTCGGTCGTCGAGAACGGCTTGGCCAGGTAGTCGTCGGCGCCGGCGTCCAGGCCCTCGACAGCCGCCTCCTCACCGGCGCGGGCGGACAGGAAGATGACGGGTATGGCCGCCGTCGCCGGGTAGGACCGCAACTCACGGAGCAGGGCGAACCCGTCCAGCTCGGGCATCATGACGTCGGAGAGCACCAGGTCGGGCCGGCGGGCCTGGGCCATCCGCAGGCCGGTGCGTCCGTCGGCCGCCTGCATCACCTGCCAATGGGGTTCGAGCAGCCGGGTGAGGAAAGCCCGCAGATCGCCGTTGTCCTCGACGATCAGCACACTGGCCCCGCTCGTCCGCCCCGGTCCGGCCGCGTGCTCCGGCAGGTCGCCCTCATCGGCGCTCCACCGCAGAGCCTCCTGCATGTACTGCAGCGCCATCGATCCCTGCGGCGACCTGCCGCGGGCCGGCGCCGGGCTGCCGAAGGGCAGGGTGACCGTGAAGGCGGACCCTTTCCCTTCCGTCGAGGTGACCGCCACGTCGCCGTCGTGCAGTCGGACGAGCTCCTGGACCAGGGCAAGCCCGATCCCGGCGCCTTCGTGTGAGCGGCCGCCACCGCCGCGCACCCGGTGGAACCGCTGGAAGAGCAGCGGCAGGTCCTCGGCCGGGATCCCGGTCCCGGTGTCCGCGACGGTCAGCTCGACCCGATCTCCGGTCTCGCGCAGCTCGACGTCGATGCCGCCGTCCGGGGTGTACTTCACCGCGTTGGAGAGCAGGTTGAGGACGACCTTCTCCCACATGTCCGCATCGACCGCGACCGGTCTGGACAGCGGTGGGCACGCGACCTGCAGGGTCAGTCCGGCCCGGGCCACCGCCGGCGCGAACGACTCGACGAGCTCGGTCGTGAAGCCGGCCAGATCGACCGCCGCCTTCTCCGGCTGGAGTCGGCCGGCCTCGATCCGGGCGAAGTCGAGCATGTCGTCGACCAGTCGACGAAGGCGACCGGCGTTGCGACGGATCATCTGCACCCGCTCCCGCTGCCCGTCCGGCAGCGGGTCGGCCGAGTCGGCCAGCGCGTCCTCCGCCGGGCCGGCGATCAGCGTCAGCGGGGTGCGGAACTCGTGGCTGACGTTGGCGAAGAACTCGCTCTTGGCGCGGTCGAGCTCGGCCAGCGCCTCCGCCCGGCTCCGTTCGGCCTGGTAGGTCAACGCCTCCGTGACCGCCGTGGAGACCTGCCCGGCGGCGAGCTCGAAGAAGGTCCGGTAGTCCTCGTCCAGCTCACGGAACGGGCTCACCGCGGCGACGAGGACGCCGGCCGGCCGATCCTGCCCGGCGGCGGTGACCGGCAGCACCATCGCGTCGTCCGGCGGGATGTCGCCCATCGGCCCGGACCCGCCGTCCAGCACCGCGGGGTAACGCCGGGTCAAGCCGGTCGCCACCTCGGGCCGGCCGGCACCGGGATCGAGGGCCCGGCCGAGTTCGGGCTGCGGCAAGGTCGGTAGGCCGGTGCCGGCGTCGGTCGTGACCCGGTAGCCGCCGACAGGCCGCGGCTCGCCCGTGGCTTCGTCGACCAGGTAGGCCACGGCGGCCGGGACATCCTCGGGTCTGGTGGCCAGGATGTCGAGGGCCGTGGCGAGCACCCGCTGCACGGTCGGTGCCTGTGACGTGGTGATCTCACCGAGCTTGCGCAGGGTGCGTAGGCGGCGCTCGCCCACGACTCGCGCCGTGTTTTCACTGACCGCGGTGAAGACCGCGCTGACACTGCCGTCCGCCTCGTGGACGGGGCTGTAGGAGAAGGTGAAGTAGGCCTCCTCCCAGTAGCCGTGCCGATTCATCGGCAGCAGCTGGTCCTCCGACCAGGTGGCCTCCCCGGTCTCGACGACACCCTCGAGCATCGGGCCGATGATCGGCCAGAGCTCGGCCCACACGATCTCGCCCGGCTCGCCGATGGCCGGATGCTTGTCGCCGAGCATCGGGATGTAGGTGTCGTTGTAGATCATCCGGAGCTCGGGACCGCACCACAGCAGGATCGGAAACTGCGACGTCAGGCAGATTCGGCAGGCGGTCTTGACGCTTGCCGACCATCCCTCGGCCGGCCCCATGGGGGTGGCGGACCAGTCGAATGACCGCATCTCGGCCGCCATTGCGCTGTTCCCGACGAACGGTGACGATCTGTCACCTTCGGGGGGCGGTGTCGACGGTTGCGGGGTCACGTCAGGTCACACCAGACCGCACCTTGCCCCGACCCACACGCTAAAAACAATACGTCAGGTCACCCATCATGGGTGATCCGCGGTCGCCGGGAACGGCGGCACTATCCCAGCATGACGAATGACCAGGCTGTCGGGGCAAGTTTCCAGGTCGACAAGCGACTGCTCACCGCGTCGGCCGTGCTCATCGGCGTCGGCGGCGCACTCGGTTTCGCGGGGATGCTGATCGGGGGCAGCGTCGCTCTCACCGCGGGGCGGCGGTGGATGCAACAGATGGATGCGTCGCCGCGCGAACTGGCTACCCTGAAGTGGCAGCAGGCCAATGCGGCCTCCCGGGCCGGTAAGCAGGCCTGGCAGGCCGCTCGCTCGTCGTAATCGCAGCCCGTCCGCACTCCGTCGCCGGGCAGCGATGGCGGAGGATTGGGGATGTGGTGCCTGAACGCCTCGACAGATACCGGTGGGTGACCGGCAGCCGCCGCGCGGTCGTCGCCGCCGAGTTGCGACGACGCTACGAGCAGGGTCAGTCGATCCGCCAATTGGCGACCGCCATCGGGCGGTCCTACGGCTGGGTGCACGGGATGCTGTGCGAGGTCGGCGTGCCGCTCCGCGGCCGTGGCGGCCCGCGGCCGCGCCGGGTGGCCCGGGCCGGACCGTAACTGCGTCTCACCCGGGCGGGTGACGTTGACCGCGTCCATCGCGCCGGTGACCACGGTGAGCAACATCGCGAGGGCTGGCGGAAGGGCGGCCGGCCTTTCCTTCGCCCGCGGCAATACCGTCCGAATTCGCCGTGCCTGGAGAATGCCAGCCTTGCCCGCTCCGGCTCGGATATCGTTACCGTGCGGACAATGCGATCTCAGATCGCCGCCGCCGGCAGGACGGGGGAATTGCCGTGCCAAGCGTGACGGTTCAGCGGGCCGATGTGACATCCGACGAGGCGATAGAGGCTCTGCGGGGCCAACTCGGCGACCATTACACCGTGACCAGATCGAACCGATCTGATGACCTCTTCACGGTGAAGTCGGGCACGATGACCTATGCCCACGTGCACGTCCACCGGGAACCTGGTGCCACGAAGTTCCGGGTGAACGGCGGCGGGATCATCATCGGTCGCATCATCAACGAGTTCGGCATCGCCCGCCGGGTCGCCGTCGCGATCCGGCAGTCCCCCGGGCTCGCCGGTGACCAGTAGCGACGCGGCGACCGAGGCGTCCAGACCCTCGTCGCAGAGCGGGTCCCCGACGGACGGACCCGCGATCAGCGTCAAGGGGCTGCGGATGCGCTACGGCTCGCACGAGGCCGTCCGCGGCATCGACCTCGAGATCAGACACGGTGAGGTCTTCGGGTTCCTGGGGCCGAACGGTGCCGGCAAGACGACGACGATCGAGATCCTCGAGGGCTACCGCAAGCGCAGCGCGGGCGAGGTGAGCGTGCTCGGGGTCGATCCGTCCAAGCCCACCCGGGCATGGCGCGCACGGGTCGGACTGGTGCTGCAGGAGTGTGAGCTCAACCCGGTGCTCACGGTGCGCGAGACCCTCGACCTGTTCGGCAGCTTCTACGAGAAGCCCCGCAGCATCGACGAGGTGATCGAACTCGTCGGCCTGAAGGACAAGCGGGTCGCACGGCTAGGCACGCTGTCGGGCGGGCAGCGGCGCCGGGCCGACGTCGCCGTAGCCCTCATCGGCAATCCGGACCTGGTGTTCCTCGACGAGCCCACCACCGGCTTCGACCCGACGGCCAGGCGTGACGCCTGGAACATGATCGAAGGGCTCAAAGACCTCGGCAAGACCGTCTTCCTCACCACGCACTACATGGAGGAGGCCGAACACCTCGCCGATCGGGTGGCGATCCTGCGCGCCGGACAGATCGTGGCCACCGGCGCACCGGACGAGTTGGGGATCGGCGAGGAAGGGGTGACCCGGCTCAGCTTCCGGCTACCGGGCGGCGTACCCGTGGACGACGTCCGCGCCCAGATCTCGGACCGGATCGACGTGTCCGGCTCCATCGTCACCATCGATGCGACCGACGCGCAAGGCACCCTGTGGCGGCTGACCTCGTGGGCACACGACGCGGGGATCAAACTCGAGGGGATCGAAGCCCGTCGGCCGAATCTCGAGGATGTCTTTCTCGAGGTCACCGGGGAGAAGCCGAATGCGTGATTTCCGCATCCTCATGGTCCAGGCGCGCTACGCGATCACCGGAACGCTACGCAGCCCGCGGATCATCTTCTTCGCCATCATCTTCCCGATCGTGTTACTGGTGCTCTTCAACTCGATCTTTGCCGGCGGCAGTGACAAGAACACGCAATTCGCCGGCGGCACCATTTCGACGGCGGCCTATTTCACCGCGGGCCTGGCCGCTTACGCGATCATGCTGCAGACCTTCTCCTCGCTCGCGGTCTCGTTGACGACCCAGCGGGAGTCCGGGGAGCTGAAGCGGCTCCGCGGCACGCCGATGCCGTCGTGGACCTTCATCGGTGGCTACATCCTCCGGTCGATCATCCTGGTCGTGGTGATGGTGGTGGTGCTCTTCGCCATCGGGGTCGGCGTCTACAACGTGCACCTGACCGGTGCGGGCATCGTCGGGATCGCCGTCTACGTGGTCCTCGGCACCTTCAGCCTCGCGACCCTTGGCATCGCGATCACGACCGTCACGCCGACCGCGGAGGTCGCCTCGACCGTCGGGCCGTTCACCGCGGTCATCCTGTCGTTCATCTCCGGGGTCTTCATCCCGGTCGCCACGCTGCCCGACTGGCTGGAGGCCGTCGGCCGGGTCTTCCCCCTCTACCACCTGGCCGAGGGCATGCAGCGCAGCGTGGCGTCGGTCGGCGGGAGCACCGGCCTCACCGGCACCAACCTGGCCGTCCTCGCCGGGTGGGGGATCGCCGGCTTGCTGGTGGCGGCCCGCTCCTTCCGGTGGCAGCCACAAGGCGTGACCGCCTGAGTGCACGAAAGTCCGCTGTTGACACGCCTGGACCAGCCGCGCGATATTGCAGCGGTATCGGGAGGCGATATCGCGATGTCGGACAGGGTGTCGGAGTTGTTGGTGAAGGCTGTGCGGCTGCTCGAGCAGGATGAGCAGGACGAGGTCTTGCACGGCCTGCTGGGTGCGAGCCTCGCGCCCGGCTCGGGGCCGGGGCCGAGAGGCGTCCCTCGGCCGGCAATGTCCAACGCCGACCGCGTGGCCCGGGTGGTCGACCTGTTCGGCGCCGACCCGGGCGATTTCCACGGGGCGGAGGGTGAGCTGAAGGTCCTTCCGGTGCGGCTCCCGGCCGGCGACTACGAGCGGTTGCGGGACTGGTCCCGGCAGCAGGGATTCAGCATGGCGGTCGTGATCCGGGCGCTCCTGGAACGGTTCCTCGACGAGCACGGGGCCAGCGCGGTCACCAGCCCAGCGAGTCCGGCGCCCTGACCGGCAGGCGTCTCATTCGCTGAAGTGGGCGAGGGCGCGCAGGGACAAGGCGGTGAGCACCGTGCCGGTGACCACGATGGTGAGCACGCAGGCGCCCAATGACCCCCATCGGATGTGCGGGTCGAGGACGAGATCCCGCAGTCCGGTGATGACGTACGTCACCGGGTTGAACCGCGCAATCACCTGCAACGGGCCGGCGAGCTGATCGAGCGGCACGAAATTGGGGGTCAGGAAGAGCAGCGGGAAGAAGATGATGAACGACGCGTTCGTGGTCTGCACGTTCTTCGTCTTCAGCGCGATCGCAATGGCGATGCCGGCGTAGGCGACACCCCACAGTGCGGACAGGACGACGAGCAGCACCACACCGATGACGCCGGTCTCGACCCGCGCGCCGAAGGCGAACCCGACCGCGAGGACCAGCGCGGAGACGGCCAGGCCGCGCGCCAGGTCTGCGGCCAGGCGCCCCCACACGATGGCAGTGCGCCGGATCGGCGCGGCCAGAAGCTTGTCGAGGTATCCGACCTCGATGTCGGTGACCATGGCGAGGCCGGAGGTGGCGGAGCTGACCGCGAACACCAGCGACACCGGGATCTGAAACGCGACGTAGTGCTGGCCGTGCAGGAACGGCGTGCTCGGCGGGAAGACCCTGTTCACCTGTCCGAGGTTGACGACGAGGAAGAACACGGGGATGAACAGCGCGGGAATCGTCGCGGCGGGGATGCGCCACACTTCCCGTACCGCCCGGCGGGCCAGCAACAGCGTCTCGTTCTTCATGACGTCATCTCCGGGACGCCGCCCTCGATGCGCCGCCCGGTCGAGGCGAGGAACACGTCGTCGAGGCTCGGCCGGGAAAGTGAGATGGTCGATGGCCGGATACCTGACTCGCCGAGCAGGCGTGCCACGTCGGCCACCGCCGCCGCGCCATCGCCGACGTACACCGCCAGTCCCTCAGCCGCGTCGGTGACGTGATTGAGACCCGGAAGCGGCGCGAGCGCAGCGGTCGCCCGATCGTGCTCGGCCGGATCCAATCCGACGGTGAGTACGTCGCTTCCCAGCTCGGACTTCAACGCGGCCGGGGTGCCCTCGGCGACGATCCGGCCGTCGTCGATGATCGCGACCCGGTTGCACAACTGGTCGGCCTCCTCCAGGTATTGCGTCGTCAGAAACACCGTCGTCCCGTCCGCGTTGATCCGACGAACCTCCTGCCACACCGTGACCCGGCTGGCCGGATCCAAGCCGGTCGTCGGCTCGTCGAGGAACAGGACATCCGGCTCGTGGACGAGCGCCGTCGCCAGGTCCAGTCGCCGCTTCATGCCGCCGGAATAGGTCCCGATCAGCCGGTCGGCGGCGTCGTCCAACCCGACCAGCCGCAGCAATTCGGCGCTCCGCATCGACGGATCGGCGATCTGGTACAGCCCGCACTGCAACTCGAGCAGTTCCCGCCCGGACTGCCGCTGATCCAGCCCGGCCTCCTGCAGCGCCACCCCGATCCGCCGCCGTACCTGCGCCGGATCGCGGTGCACGTCCACCCCCGACACCGTGGCCTGACCGCCGCTGATCGGAAGCAGGGTGCACAACATCCGCACCGTCGTCGTCTTCCCCGCGCCGTTCGGGCCGAGGAAGCCGAAGATCTCGCCGCGGTGGACGGCCAGGTCGATGCCGCGGACCGCCTCCAGCTCACCCTGGCCCCGACCGCCCCGATAGCGCTTCACGAGTCCGGTCACCTCGATGGCGAGGCCGTCCGACGACTTGCTGGTCACGCCGCTCCACTCCCGGCCGCACCGACCGATCTCAAGGCAACCCCATGAGCACTCTAGGCTGACGATCATTCCCGGCCCACGTGGGCAAGGGCGTGCTCGGCGTGGTGACGAGCCCGCCGCGCGGAATCCCAAAGTCCGTGGATCGCTCGGGCCGGGGCTGTTAGCGTGGCCGGACCGTGGGTGAGAAGCGCCGCGGGAGTCCGATCGATACGCAGGGGTGAGGCCACGTGCGACACGTGTACTCGCCGTGCCCTCGCACCGGTCGGAAGCCGTCACCCCGCGGAGATCTCGCGGACTGACGCCGCCGTCCGGGTGTCCCTTCGACATCCGGAGTCCTGAAGATGCTGTCCTCTCTCGCCGACGGAACGACCCCGTCGGCCGCCCTGACCACCACCGACATCGAGCGCTACCTGCACGCGACCGCCGAACGGTCGGCGAATACCCGGATCGGCCCGTTCCTCGCCGGGTACGACGGGAGCACCGCCAACCCCAATCGCAACTACGCCACACCCATCGTGTCCCGTCGGCCGACGATCGACGACGTCAGCGCGCTCGTCGCCTTCTATCGGGCAAAGAATCGGCTGCCTCGACTGGAATACGTCGTGCCGGCGGATGCCGTGGAGCGGTCGCTCACCGACGCCGCGTTCGTCGTCGACGAGGGATTGCCGCTGATGACGGCGACCGGCGACTCGCTCGGTCAGCCGGATCTGCCACCCGGCATCGACCTCCGGCCCGCCCGCACGGAGGCCGAGCTGTCCGCCGCGGCGGCGATCCAGAACGCGGCGTACGGCGAACCCCGTCTCGACCCGGCCGACGTGCGCCGGCTGCGGCACACCGTCGACGCCGGCGGATGTGTGGTCGCCGCGGTCGACGCCGCCACCGGTGAGACCGTCGGCGCCGGGCTGTGCACCCCGCCCGTGGGTGGCGTCGCCCAGATCACCTCGATCGGCGTGGCGGAGGGCCATCGACGCCGCGGCATCGCGAGCGCGATGTCCGCAGACCTGGCGCGACGGGCGTTCCGCGCGGGAGCGCGTCCGTTCCTGGACGCGGCGGGCGACGCGGAGGAGCGGATCTATGCCCGGGTGGGATTTGCGACGGTGGGCCGCCTCGCCTCGGCGTTCCTGCCCACCGACCGCACGTTGCCGCGGATCGTCGGCGACGAGAAGCAGACCACGCTGGGCTTCCTGGCTTACCTGCGCGATTGCCTGGTCGGCAAGCTGCTCGGCGTCGACGGGGAGCAACTGCGCCGGTCGACCGTTCCGACCGGCACCAGCCTGCTCGGTCTCGTCAAGCACGTGGCCGCGGTCGAGACCTTCTGGGTGCATTTCGCATTCGCCGGAGAGCCGGAAGAAGTCATCGCCGACGACGAGCTGTCCGCCGCGGACACGGCCGGGTCGGTGATCTCGTCGTACCGCGAGATCGAAGCCCACACCCTGCGGATCGCGGCGGACCACGGCCTCGACGAACCGGCCGCGGTCGCGCCGTTCGGGCCGCCGGTGATGCCGTTGCGGTGGATGCTCACCCACCTGATCGAGGAGACCGGCCGGCACGCCGGCCACGCCGACATCATCCGGGAGCAGCTCGACGGTTCGACCGGCCGCTGACCGCCCTCCCCTCCCCCCTCGGACCCCATGATCGTGATCGGAAAAGGCCGCGAAACGCCGTACGGATCCGATCACGATCATGGCCGGGTGGGGGACGCGGGCGGACGGGTACGACGCGGGCGATGAGGCCGTAGGGTTGGCAGCCGTGCTGCCGCATGTCGTCGCGACCCGCTACGTCACCCCCCTGCGTGAGGGCGGGTCGCTGCCCGGCCTGATGGAGGCCGACGACCTCGGCACCTACGTCGTCAAGTTCCACGGCGCCGGTCAGGGCCGCAAGGCGCTGATCGCCGAGGTGGTGAGCGCGCATCTCGCCCGCGTCCTCGGCCTGCGTGTCCCCGACCTGGTGACCGTCGACGTCGACCCGGTCCTCGCCGCGGGCGAACCCGACCAGGAGGTGCAGGACCTGCTCCGGGCAAGTGGCGGCCTGAACCTCGGGATCGACTACCTCCCGGGCGCTCTCGACTTCGATCCGGCGGCCTTCCCGATCGATCCCGCGACGGCCGGCCGGGTGCTGTGGTTCGACGCCCTCGTCGGCAACGTCGACCGGTCCTGGCGCAACCCCAACATGCTCTACTGGCACGGTCGGCTCTATCTCATCGACCACGGCGCCACGTTGACGTTCCACCATCACTGGCCGGGTGCCGGCAGTGCTCCGAGGCGGCGGTACGACGGCGGCGACCACTCACTGATCGGCTTTGCGCCGGAGCTCGACGCGGCCGACGCCGAGTTGGCACCGCTCCTCACCGCCGACCTGCTCGATGCCGCGGTCGCCGAGATACCCGACGAGTGGCTCACCGGCGAACCGGGGTTCGAGGACGCCGATCGGTTGCGTGCGGCATACGTCGACCAGCTCGCGGCACGGCGGGACCAGCGTGGGGAATGGCTGGCGGGCCTGCACGCCGACGCGGCCGGGGACCGGACCCCGCAGACGAGCCGGCGCGGATCCGGCCGGCCCGGGTGGCTGGCCGAGTCGCTCGGCGTGCGGAAGGGGCCGCCGCGATGACCGGACAGCGGCACGCCTTCGAGTACGCCGTCCTGCGGGTCATGCCGCGGGTGGATCGCGGCGAGGCGATCAACGCCGGGGTGGTGCTCTACTGCCGCCCGCTCGACTACCTCGGGTCGCGCATCCACCTCGACGTCGACCGGCTGCGTGCACTGGACCCGACCGCCGACCCGCGGGTGATCGACCGGGCGCTGCGTGCCGCCGCCGACGTCTGCTCCGCGGCCACGGGCGCCGGGCCGGCGGCGCGGGAGGAGATCGGCCGCCGGTTCCGGTGGCTCACCGCGCCGCGGAGCACGGTGGTGCAGCCCGGTCCGATCCACACCGGGCTGACCTGCGACCCGGATGCCGACGCCGATCGGCTCCTGCAGCGCCTCGTGCTGTCCGTCGAGGGCTGACGGAGACCGGACAACGGCGCTGGTGACGGACGGCCTGGATCACCTCAGCTCACGAAACGGAAAGGACCATCGGTGTCATCGGAGAACGCCGGACACGTCGCCCTGATCACCGGGGCCAACCACGGGATCGGTGCGGCGACCGCCCGCAGGCTCGCCGCGGACGGGATCGCGGTCCTGATCAGCTATGTGCGCATGGACGAGGAGCCGGATGCGGGCACGCCGGAGACCTATCGGCGCAACCGCGCCGCGGACGCCGTGGCCCTGCTCGAGGAGCTTGTCGACGCGGGCGGGCGAGCGATCGCCGTCGAGGCGGACCTGACCGATGCGGAGACGCCCGGCATGCTCTTCGACCTCGCGGAGGAGGAGCTCGGTCCGGTCGACGTCCTGGTCAACAACGCATCGGGCTGGCTGGCCGACACCTTCACCCCCGACCGGACCGACCGACTCGGCCGCGGCCTGCAGCCGGTGACGGCCGCGACGTTCGACCGGCAGTTCGCGGTCGACGCCCGCGGGTCGGCCCTGCTCATCGCCGAGTTCGCCCGGCGGCACATCGCCCGCGGCGGAACCTGGGGCCGGATCGTGTCGCTGACCTCGGGGGACGGCAACGGCTTCCCCCAAGAGGTGTCCTACGGCGCCGCGAAGGCGGCGCTGGTGAACTACACGCTCTCGGCCGCGTGGGAGCTCGCGTCGTACGGCGTCACCGCGAACGCGCTGGAGCCGCCGGTGACCGACACCGGATGGGTGACCGAGGAGGTCGTGGCCGCGGTGACCGCGAGCGCGAACCACCTGCACGTGGCGACACCGGGACAGGTGGCTGACGTCATCGGATTTCTGATGGGTGACGCGGCGGGACTGCTCACCGCCAACGTCCTGCGCCTGCGCTGAGTCAGGCGGGGGAACGGCGCTCCGTCACGCGGTGCGGCGGTGATGCGGCGCGGCGGCGGCCCGTCGTCCACCGACCTCCCAGCCCGAGTGCGGCCGGACGATCACATGCTGACCGGGTCCGGCGCCGTGGATGACCGGGACGCCCTTGGCGGCGAAGCAGCTCAACAGCCACCACGTGTGTTCGCGGCAGGACCGGAGCGTGGTACGGGCGCCGCTACAGGCCTGCTCCAGTTCCCACCCGGCGCGGCTGCGGCACCCGATCTTGTCGCAGAGAACCGATTTGGGCATCGCGCTGCTGGTGACCTCTGCCATCTCGGACCTCCGCGGCTCAGGCGTGGTGGCTCAGCCCGATCGCTCGGTACCGACCACACGGCCGAACTGCGATAGCTCCGAGTTGCGCCAACCACTGGCCTCTTTTGTTCCCCTAATCCGGTGGCCCAAACGCCTGTTTGCCTGGGCGGATCGGGTGTGTGAGCGCTGGGAAGTGGGTCACCGGCGGACTAGATCGGTTCAGAGCGGCATCCGGGTCTCCGCCAGCGACAGCTCCCGCTCGACCTCCGCGGGGCCGAAGTGGCGGATCATCCAGTCCACCTGACGCAGGCTCATCGCCGCCCAGAAGGTACGCAACAGCGCGGTGTCGATCTCGTAGAGCAGGTCGTCCAACCAGACGGCCGTGGCCGCGTCGCCGCCCAACGGCAGTACGGCGAACCGCATCGTGACGAGCATGAAACGACGGTCGCCGCGGGCGATCCCGTCCCAGTCGACGATCCCGGTGATCGCACCCGCGTCGTCGACGAGCACGTTTTCGGGGTGGAGGTCGAGATGGACCAGATCATCGCCAGCCGGCTCCGGCTCGGCTGCGGCTCCGACCTCGTGCACCCAGTCCAGCAGCCGCCTGGTCCGGGCGCTGTACGTCGCCAGCGACTCGTGCACGCTGAAGCCCGGCCCGCTCTCCCGCAGATGCAGGTCGGGTGGCGGGATGTCCGGCCGGTCGGCCAGTACGCCGCGGCAGCGTTCGATCATCTCCACCATCGCCGCCACGACGCCCGGGCCGGCGCGATCAGGCTTGTGGCCCGGCAGCCGCTCCTGCACGACCGCCACCGCGCCCGGCACCTCGGTGATCAGGTCGTACCGCGGAACCGGGAGGCCACGTCCGCGGGCGATGCTCAGGATGTCGGCGGTGCGCTCGATCTCTTCGATGGATCCGTGCCCGCGGGTCAGCACCCCGTCGCGCCCGTCCGGCCAGCGCACGAACGCCGCACCGACCTGACCACCCGGGGCGCGGCCGAGCAGATCCAGCCGGACGCCGCCGTACTCGTTGACCGAATCGACGAAACTCCGCGCGTCGAGCCGCGATACGGGTGCGAGCGCGGGATTGTCGGACACAACGGTCGAATGTAGCGGCCGGCCCGGCATGGAGGAAAGCGACGATGAGCGACCAGCTCGATCCGATGCCCGACGACTGGCGGCGTGCGCTCGCTGTGGTCGCCCATCCCGACGACCTCGAATACGGGGCCGCAGGGGCGGTTGCGGTCTGGACGGCCGCCGGACGGCAGGTCGACTACCTGCTGGTCACCCGCGGCGAGGCGGGCATCGACGGGATGGCGCCGGCGGAGTCGCGGACGGTGCGGGAGGTCGAACAGGTGGCCAGCGCCGCTGTGGTCGGGGTGCACCACGTCGAGTTCCTCGACTACCGGGACGGTCAGATCGAGGCGGGTCTGCGGCTGCGTCGTGACCTGGCCCGGGTCATCCGGCGGCGTCGGCCCGAATTGATCGTCACGCTCAACCACCATGACACCTGGGGGCCCGGCTCGTGGAACACCGCCGACCACCGGGCGGTCGGGCGGTCCGTTCTCGACGCCTCCGCGGACGCGGGCAACCGGTGGATCTTCCCGGAGCTGGCCGCTGAGGGCGACGAGCCGTGGGACGGGACCAGGTGGGTCGCGGTCGCTGCCTCGCCGCAGGCCACCCACGCGGTGGACATCACCGAGACCCTGGACCTTGCGGTGCAGTCGCTGACCGCGCACCGCAGCTACATCGAGGCGCTGAGCGATCAACCGCCCGAGAAGTACGCCCGGGAGTTCCTGACCCGGGTCAGCTCCGGCGCGGCGGGACGGTTCCACGGGCGGGCCGCGGTGTCCTTCGAGCTCATCGGCCGCTGAGGGATTCCCCCGTCACGAGTCGCCGAACCCCCAGGCGCTCCAGGAGTCGACCTCGATCCAGGCGCTGACCCGTGGCCGGTCCCGGTTGGGGTACGGCTTGCCGCTGTAGTGCCGGGAGAGCCGGTCGATCCCGGACAGGTCGGGATCGTCCTCCAGGGTCTCGGCGCGGCCCTGCAGGCTCACGTGCCGATACCAGTCCGCGTCGTCCAACACGGTGAGCGAAACCCGCGGATCCTTGCGCAGGTAGGCAAGCCGCCGTCGTTCGGCGTCCATGTTGACGAGGATCCGGCCGTCGTCCCACACGTACCACGTCGCGACCGAGACGGGTGTGCCGTCGGGGCGCACGGTCGCGATGACGGCGGGGTTGGCTCGGGCCAGAACGGCGTCGATGTGGGCCGGGACGGGCGGGTTCGCCATGCCATGCTCCTTCAGCGGGGTCGTCGGTCGGATGATTCTGCCGCGGCCGGTCGCAGCGGTGACCACGAGGGCGGCCCGCCACCGACGACCGCCATTCCGCCAAACCGCCATTCCGCGTCAACGTGACGTTGAGTCGGCTAGAGCGCTTGAACGTGACGTTCAAGCGGAATAAGGGGGTCGGCGTGGCGTGGGGGCGATGTCGAGGCGAGGTCCGGGCGCCGACGGAACGGCGAGGGATATCTCAGCTGTCGGTGAGCGGGAGCACCAGCTGAGGCGTCGTGATGGTGTGGTCGGCGCGCAGCGGGCGTACGGCGGTGCCGATCGCGAAGAACTCCGTGGTGTGCCCGCCCCAGCGGTGCGGCAGCGACAGCAGTTGTACGCCGACGATGCCCTCGGCCTGCAGCTGTTCGGCCTCGGCCTGCATCCGGCTCATCGCGAGCTCCCGCGCGTCGTAGAGAGCCTCGGTGAACTGCGGGATCTCGACGTTCTGTCCGATGTTGCCCATCGTCTGCCAGAACCGCTGGTGGGCGATGTGGTAGACGCACGAGCCCATCACCATGCCGAGCGGGGCGTAGCCGGCCTGGACGAGGGTCCAGAAGTCCTGGCCGGACAGGTCGGACGTGAACGGCTTCCCGGTGTTGTTGCGCCACTGGCCGGGCTCCTCGGCCTTGACCGCCGTGCCGACGGCGATGAATTCGGCGAGGTCGCTGCCGAACTCCTTGAACTCGATGTCGAGCCGGACGCCGACGATGCCGTCCGCGCCGAGCACGTCCGCCTCGGACTCCATCCGGGTCATCGCGAGGTCGCGGGCGTGGTACATCGCGCTGGACAGGGTGTCGAGTTCCTGGTTCTTGCTCCACCGGCCCATCTGGAATCCGACGTGATAGATGCTGGTGCCGAGGACGAGGCCCAGCGGGCGGAATCCGGCCTCGCGGACCAGCAGGAATTCGTTGACGCTCAGGTCCGAGGTGAACAGCGCGGTGGCCTGGCCGGGGCGCATCTCGGCCAGCCGGCGCATCGCATCCGACGGGACGCCGCCTTCCTCGGTCGGGATCTCGGTCACGTGCGCTCCGTTCTGCCGGTCCGCTGCGGCCGGGGCCGCAGCGGGAGGATGGTCAACGCCGAGGTGGGTGCGGCCTTCTCCCGGTGGAAGCGGGCCACCGTGGTGCCGAAAACCATGGACTCGCAGACATGGTCGCGGTGGCCCTCGCCGGGCTCGATCGACCACACGTGCATCGTCATCCGCGACACGATCGCCCCGTCCGCTCCGGCTGCGCGCACCGCGCCCTCGAACAGGTGCCGGGCATCGGCCCGCACGTGGGTCACCAGCTCGGTGTGCCCCGCGACCTCGACGTTGCCGGCCCCCCACGAGGACTGCGCCATCGTGCGGTAGTCGTCGTGACGGACACCGACGGAGATCCCGATGCCGATCGTGACCGGGACCCACCCTGCGGTCATCAGCTTCGCGACGTCCTGGCCGGGCAGGTCGGTGACGAAGGGCCGGGCCGGCCGGTACGGCGAGTGGGCCCGCACCGCGGAGCCGAGCGCGACGAACTCCCGGTTGCCGCCGCCCAGGCGGCGGGCGGTCAGCTGCACCCCGACGATGCCGTCCGCGCCCACCCGGACCGCCTCGGTCGTCATGCGCTCCACGGCCGTGTTGTAGCCGCGGTACAGGGCGTCGACGTAGGGCTTGTAGCCCGAGTACTGGGAGGTGGACTGCCCGCTGGTCACCGTCGGCGCCGAATAGCCACCGCCGTAGCCGTAGCCGCCGTACTGGTAGCCGTAGCCGTACCCGCAGCCGCGGTATCCCTGCCAGCCGATCTGCTCGACCATGCAGCCCATCACCTCACCGACCGGGCTGAGGCCCACCGCCTCGACGCCGGCGGCGCCGGTGACCGGGAGCAGGGAGGTCCGCAGGCCCGACCGGCCGAACCGCTCCATCCGCGCAGCGGCGGCAGGCGGTAGGCCGTGACCGTCCCAGTCCGCCACAGCACCTCCTGACCTGCCGGTACGCCGACCGCGGTGACGGGCCCGCGCAGATCGCTCCTCGCCGACGATACCCGCGGGCGCCAGCACCCCCGGATCGTTGCCGGCGGGCGGGCGGCCACCCGGCTCTGCCACGATGGCTTCCCATGACGACCGGACACGGACAGGAACCTCGATGACGGCCCCGCTGCGCGTCGGCGTCGTCGGAGCCGGCGGCATTGCGCCCTCGCACCTGGCCGCGTGGCGGCGGCTCGGCGCGGCGATCGCCATCTACTCGATCGACGACCGGGCACCGGCCCTCGCCGCGGCGCACCAGGCCACGGTGTGCGAAAGCTTCGACGACCTGCTCGCCAGAGCCGACGTGGTCGACGTCTGCACGCCGACCGACGTCCACGACGAGATCGTGATCGCCGCCGCCCGGGCCGGCCGGCAGGTGATCTGCGAGAAGCCGCTGGCGCGGACGCACGCCAAGGCCGCCGCGATGATCGAGGCGTGCCGCTCGGCCGGCGTCGCCCTCTACCCCGGCCAGGTCGTCCGGTTCTTCCCGGAGTACGCCGCCGCCAAGCAGGCGGTCCACGACGGGGTCATCGGCACGCCCGCCGTCCTTCGTTTCTCCCGGCGCGGCGCTGGGCCGTCCCGGGCCTGGTTCCACGACGTCGACCGGTCCGGCGGGATCATCGTCGACCAGATGATCCACGACATCGACTTCGCCCGGTGGATCGCCGGCGATGTGGCGCGGGTCTTCGCCCGGGTCACCGGCGGCGCTCCGGAGCCGACCACCGCCTACGCCGTACTCACCCACGAGAGTGGGGTGCTGACCCACATCACCGGCGCCTGGGGACATCCGCGGACCGTGTTCCGCACCGGCTTCTCGCTGAGCGGGTCCCGTGGGCTCCTCCAGCACGATTCGACCGGGCGGCCGGCGTTGACGTGGGATCTCGCCGAGCCCGACCAGCAGGGTGGCGGCCTGCTGCCCGACGACGCGTTCACCGAGTCGCCGTTCCTGACCGAACTGCGGGAGTTCGCCACGGCCCTGACCGGCGGGCCGCCGCCGCGGGTAGGTGCCGAGGACGGGCTGGCGGCGCTCGACATCGCCCTCGCCGGCCTGGAGTCCGCCCGCACCGGGCGAGCGGTGAGCCCGAAGGAGATAACCCAATGAGCGGCCCGACAACACGTGACCCGGTGAGTGAGCCGGTGAGTGACCCGGTGACCGCGTCACACGTAGCCCCGGCACCCGGGGCCTCCGAGCGGCCGCTCAAGGTCGGCCTGCTGTCCTTCGCCCATGTGCACGCCGCCGGCTACGCATCGCTGCTGGGGTCGCGGCCGGACGTCTCGTTGCTGGCCGCCGACCCGGAGGCCGCGCTCGGTGCGGCGGGCGAGGTCCGGGGCCGGGAGCTGGCGGACAGACTGGGCGTCGCCTACGTCGACGACTACGACGAGCTCTTCGCCTGGGCACCGGACGCCGTCGTGGTCTGCAGCGAGAACGCCCGCCACCGCACGCTCACCGAACGGGCCGCGCAGGCCGGCGCCCACGTGCTGTGCGAGAAGCCGCTCGCCACGGCTCTGGATGACGCCGAGGCGATGATCGCGTCGTGCGCGCGGGCCGGGGTCACCCTGATGACGGCGTACCCCGTCCGGTTCCACCCGGCGTTCCGGGCGCTGCGGGCGCGGGTGCGCGGCGGTGGGCTGGGCCCGATCCGGTCGGCCTCGGGGACCAACAACGGGCGCATCCCGATCGCCGCCCGCAGCTGGTTCGCCGACCCCGACCTGGCCGGCGGCGGCTCGTTGATGGACCACACCGTGCATCTCGCCGACCTGCTCGACGACCTTCTCGGCGCGCATCCGGTCGAGGTCTACGCCCAGACCAACCGGATCGTGCACCCCGAGGTCGAGGTCGAGACCGGCGGGCTGGTGTCGGTCACCTACGACGACGGAACGGTCGCGACGATCGACTGCAGTTGGAACCGGCCGGACACCTTTCCGACGTGGGGAGGCCTCACACTGACCGTCGAGGGGGCCGGCGGGTCGGTGTCCTTCGACGCCTTCGGTCAGGCTCTGGACGGGTTCGACGACCGGGCCGGCGGCGCGGTCTGGCGCGGCTACGGCACCAACCTCGACGCCCTGATGATCGACGAGTTCCTGCGCGCGATCCGTGACGGGCGGCCGGCGCAACCCGACGGCGAGGTCGGCCGGCGGACCCTGCAGATCGTGCTCGCGGCCTACGCTTCCGCCGCCGAGGGCCAGCCGGTGCGCGTGGCATCGGCCTGACCGCCACCTGTCCGACCGACCCGACCCATTCCGCGTCAACGTGACGTTGATGCGGCTAGAGCGCTTGAACGTGACGTTCAAGCGGAATGATCTGGGGTCGCCATTCCGCGTCAACGTGACGTTGATGCGGCTAGAGCGCTTGAACGTGACGGTCAAGCGGAATGGTGTGCCGACATCCGCCCGGCGCACGCCGCAGATCGTGCCCGCGTGCGGGTCAGTCGTGCCGTCCGGTGAAGGCCAGCCGGGCGCCGAGGCCGACCATGGCCAGGCCGCCGGCCCCGCCGATCCGCTCGAGTCGGCGCGGGGAGCGGGCGAACCAGCGCCGCAGGCGACCCGCCGCGAGTCCCCAGGCCGTGTCCGAGGCCAGCGCGATCACCGTGAAGATCAGCCCGAGGACGATCAGCTGCAGCGGAACGTGACCCGCCGACCGGTCGGCGAACTGGGGCAGGATCGCCGCGAAGAAGATCACCGACTTCGGGTTGGTGACCCCCACGACGACGCCGTCGAGGAACGTCCTCCGGCCGGTGCGCGGCGTGGCCACCGCGTCGAGCAGGCCGGGGAGTGCCTTCCGGTCCCGGATGGCCCGGATGCCGAGCACGACCAGGTACGCCGCGCCGAGCAGTTTCATCACCGTGAACACCGCGACCGAGCGTTCCACCACCGCGCCGATCCCGACCGCGACGGCGACCACCAGCACCATCTCGCCGACGGCGTTGCCGACCACCGTGCCCAGCGCCGCGCGCCGGCCGTAGGAGAGGGCCCGGCTCACGACGAAGAGCACGCTCGGACCCGGGATCACGATGAGCACGAACGCCGTCAGCGCGAAGACGGCGAGCCGGTCGGGCGTGGCCATGTCCCGACGCTAGCCGGTTCGTCGCCGAAACCCCAGCGTGCGGGTTAGGGTTGCCTTACCTGCACATGTAGAGTGGCACGGACTCCGTCAGTCGTTCGTGAGGAGGGCCCGGATGGGCCTGGGACAGACCCTGATACTCGGCTTCATCGCCGGTGTCACGATCGTGCTCGGGCTGCCGATCGGGCGGATGCGCCGCCCGGCCGCCAACCTGCGCCTCACGCTCAACGCCATCGCCGTCGGCATCCTGCTCTTCCTGGTGTGGGACGTGCTGTCCGCGGCGTACGAACCGATCGACACGGCGCTGGGCCACCTGCACGACCACACCGGCGGGCTCGGTCCGGTCTTCGGTTACGGCGTTCTCTTCGCCGCCGGCCTGACCGTGGGGCTGATGTCCCTCGTCTACTACGAGCGCTCGCTCGGCCGGCGGGCGGCCGCCCCGCGCCGGGCAGGCCCGGGCGCGATGACCGCCGGCGAGCTCGACGCCCGCCGGGGCGGGATCGCGAGCTGGGCGCCGGCCCGGCGGCTGGCCCTGCTCATCGCGGTCGGGATCGGCCTGCACAACTTCGCCGAGGGCCTGGCCATCGGCGGATCGGCCGGTGCCGGCGACATCAGCCTCGCCGTACTGCTGGTGATCGGCTTCGGCCTGCACAACGCCACCGAGGGCTTCGGCATCACCGCGCCGCTGACCGCGGACACCGAGGCCGAACGGCCGAGCTGGCCGTTCCTGCTGATGCTGGGCCTGATCGGCGGCGGTCCGACGTTCGTCGGCACCCTGATCGGCCACTCGGTCACCTCCGAGCCGGTCAGCGTCGTCTTTCTGACCCTCGCCGCGGGCTCGATCCTCTACGTCGTCATCCAGCTGATCGGCGTCGCGTCCAAGGCCGGCCGCCGGGACCTGCTCGCGTGGGGGATCCTGATCGGCCTGCTCGCCGGCTTCCTCACCGACTTCATCGTCACCGCCGCCGGGGTGTGACGACCGGCGCGGCCGCCGTCAGGGCCGATCCGTTGCCAAGGTACCCGCCCGGCGCCCGCCGACCGTCCGCGTATACGGGCCGTTAATTCTTCCGGTTGCCGCGTATCAGGCCCGTCTGCGTGGCCTGTTCCGCCCGTGGTCGGGCGTTGACTCAATGGCGTTGTCGAGAGCGCGGCGAATGGCGTGTCGTGTTCTCGGGTTCGTCTCGAGAGGAACGTCATGGCGGACGTCATCTTCGTCCTGGTCATCCTGGGCGTATTCGCGTTGCTGGCCCTTGCGGCGAAGGGGGCCGAGAAGCTGTGAGTGCCGCCAACCTGACCGGGCTCATCTTGGCCTTTCTCATCACGGTCTTCCTCGTCCTCGCGCTGCTGTTCCCGGAGCGGTTCTGAATGAGTGACACCACCGCCGTCCTCATCTTCGTCGTCACCCTTGCCGGCGCGCTGGCCCTGTCCTACCGGTTCCTCGGCGACTACATGGCGCGCGTCTTCACGCGGACGAGCCACAGCAGAGTGGAGCGGGGGGTCTACCGGCTGACCGGTGTCAACCCGGACGTCGAACAGCCGTGGCCGACCTACCTGCGCAGCGTGCTGGCGTTCTCCCTGGTCTCCGTGCTCTTCCTCTATCTCTTCCTCAGGATTCAGCACGTCCTCTTCCTGAGCCTGGGATTCCCCGGGATGAAACCGGATCTCGCGTTCAACACCGCGTCGAGCTTCGTCACCAACACCAACTGGCAGGCGTATTCCGGTGAGTCCGCCGCCGGCTACCTCGTGCAGATGGCAGGCCTGGCCGTCCAGAACTTCCTGTCCGCGGCAGTCGGCATTTCGGTCGCGATCGCGCTGGTACGCGGGTTCGCCCGGCACCGCACCAACAAGCTCGGCAACTTCTGGGTGGACCTGACCAGGACCTGCCTGCGGATCCTGCTTCCGATCTCGTTCGTCATGGCGATCGTCTTCATCGGCGCGGGGATGATCGACAACTTCCACGCCTTCACCACCGTCACCACGATCACCGGCGGCAAGCAGGCGATCCCCGGTGGGCCGGTCGCGTCCCAGGAAGCCATCAAGGAGTTCGGCACCAATGGCGGCGGCTTCTTCAACGCCAACTCCTCGCACCCGTTCGAAAACCCGACGACGTGGACCAACTGGTTGGAGATCTACCTCCTGCTGGCGATCAGCTTCTCGCTGCCGCGGACTTTCGGGCGGATGGTGGGCGACAAGCGGCAGGGCCGGGCGATCGTCGCGGTGATGGCGCTACTGGCGCTGATCAGTGTCGGTGTGAACGTCGGCTACCAGCTCGCGCACCACGGCACGGTGCCCGTCGCCGTCGGCGCCTCCACCGAGGGAACGGAGACGCGTTTCGGGGTGCCGCAGTCGGCCGTCTTCGCATCCTCCACGACGTTGACATCCACCGGCGCGGTCGACTCGTTCCACGACTCCTATACGTCGATCGGCGGCATGGTGACCCTCGTCGACATGGGCCTCGGGGAGGTCGCGCCCGGCGGCACGGGCTCCGGGCTCTACGGCATGCTGATCCTCGCCGTCATCGCGGTTTTCGTGGCCGGGCTGATGATCGGGCGGACCCCGGAGTATCTGGGCAAGAAGCTCGGCGGCCGCGAGATCAAGTTCGCCGCGTTATACATCCTCGCCACGCCGTTCTGCGTGCTCGTCGGGACCGGGTTGGCCATGGCCTTACCCGGCGAACGGGCCAGCATGCTCAACCCTGGCCCGCACGGCCTGTCCGAGGTGCTCTATGCCTTCATGTCGGCGGGCAACAACAACGGATCGGCGTTCGCCGGGCTGTCCGTCGACACCACCTGGTGGAACACCGCGCTGGGTCTGGCCATGCTGATCGCACGATTCCTTCCCATGGTGTTCGTCCTGGCGTTGGCCGGATCGCTCGCCCAGCAGAAGCCGGTGCCGGAATCGGCCGGGACGCTGCCGACCTATCGACCGCAATTCGTCGGCATGGTGGCGGGTGTCGTCATCATCGTCGTCGCGCTCACCTACTTCCCCGCGCTCGCGCTGGGGCCGCTCGCCGAAGGGTTGCACTGAGATGACCGTCATTCCTGCCGAGGCACCGAGGACCGCGGGGGCGTCGGGCACGCCGTCCGGCCCGCGGCGGGTATCCGGCGGACTGCTCGACCCGAAGCAGTTGTGGCGCTCGACGCCGGATGCGCTGCGCAAGCTCGACCCGCGCGCCCTGTGGCACAACCCCGTCATGTTCATCTGCGAGATCGGTGCGGTCTTCACGACCGTGCTCGCGATCGCCCACCCGAGTGTCTTCGCCTGGCTCATCACGGTCTGGCTGTGGCTCACCGTCTACTTCGCGAACCTCGCCGAGGCGGTGGCCGAGGGTCGCGGCAAGGCCCAGGCCGAGACGCTGCGCCGTGCCAAGACCGACACCATGGCCCGGCGGCTGCTCGCCTGGGATCCCGATCGCCCGGTCGACGTCGACCGGGTCGAGTCGGTCGCGGCTCCGCAGCTGCAGATGGGCGACCACGTCGTCGTCGCCGCCGGGGAGACCATCCCGGCCGACGGTGACGTCGTCGACGGCGTGGCCAGCGTGGACGAGTCGGCGATCACCGGTGAGTCGGCCCCGGTCATCCGGGAATCCGGCGGGGACCGGTCCGCGGTGACCGGTGGGACGAGGGTGCTCTCCGACCAGATCGTCGTCGAGGTGACCCAGCGGCCGGGTGAGAGCTTCATCGACCGGATGATCGCCCTCGTCGAAGGGGCGTCGCGGCAGAAGACCCCGAACGAGATCGCACTCAACATCCTGCTCGCCGCGTTGACCGTCATCTTCCTGCTCGCCGTCGCCACCCTGCAGCCGCTGGCGATCTTCTCCAAGGCCAACCAGCCGGGCGTTCCCGACACCGCTGCGCTCGGCGTGCAGGGCGTCAGCGGCATCGTGCTCGTCAGCCTCCTGGTCTGCCTGATCCCGACCACGATCGGCGCGCTGCTCTCCGCGATCGGGATCGCCGGCATGGACCGGCTGGTGCAGCGCAATGTGCTCGCCATGTCCGGACGTGCCGTCGAGGCCGCCGGCGACGTGAACACGCTGCTGCTGGACAAGACCGGCACAATCACGCTCGGAAACCGGCAGGCGACCGAGTTTCTCCCGGTGAGCGGTGTCGAGGCGGCCGAGCTCGCCGACGGTGCCCATCTGTCCAGCCTTGCCGACGAGACGCCCGAGGGGCGCAGCGTCGTCGTGCTTGCGAAGACCGGGTACGGCCTCCGCGAGCGCACCGAAGGCGAACTCGGGGGGGCGACGTTCGTCGAATTCAGCGCCCAGACCCGGATGTCGGGCGTCGACATCGCGTCGCACAACGGAACACCACGCGAGATCCGCAAGGGCGCGGCGGCGGCGGTGATCGCCTGGGTGCGGCAGAACGGGCAGCAGGTGCCCGACGAGATCGGCTCGATGGTCGACGGCATCTCCGCGTCCGGCGGCACTCCGCTGGTCGTGGCCGAGAAGCTGAACGGTACGGCGCGTGTCCTCGGCGTGATTCAGCTCAAGGACGTCGTCAAGCAGGGCATGCGGGAGCGCTTCGACGAGATGCGCCGGATGGGCATCCGGACCGTCATGATCACCGGTGACAACCCCCTGACGGCACGGGCGATCGCCGACGAGGCCGGCGTCGACGACTTCCTCGCCGAGGCGACGCCCGAGGACAAGATGGCGCTGATCCGCAAAGAGCAGGAGGGCGGGAAGCTCGTCGCGATGACCGGCGACGGCACGAACGACGCCCCTGCCCTGGCCCAGGCCGACGTCGGGGTCGCCATGAACACCGGTACGTCGGCGGCCAAAGAGGCCGGCAACATGGTCGACCTCGACTCCAACCCCACGAAGCTCATCGAGGTCGTGGAGATCGGCAAACAGCTGCTGATCACCCGGGGGGCGTTGACCACGTTCTCCATCGCCAACGACGTCGCAAAGTATTTCGCGATCATTCCGGCGATGTTCGCCGGCGTCTACACCGGACTGAACACGCTCAACATCATGCACCTGCATTCGCCGGAGTCGGCGATCCTGTCCGCCATCATCTTCAACGCGCTCGTCATCGTGGCCCTGATCCCGCTGGCCCTGCGCGGCGTGCAGTACCGGCCGAGCAATGCGTCCAGCATGCTGCGGCGCAACCTTTACCTCTACGGCCTCGGCGGGCTGATCACGCCGTTCATCGGTATCAAGCTCATCGACCTGCTCGTCCAGTTCATCCCGGGAATCAGGTAGCAATGAACCGCATGCCCAGTTGGCTCCGTCAGCACGTCGCCGCGCTGCGGATACTTCTCGTCTTCACCGTCATCGTCGGCGTGGTCTACCCGGTCGTCGTCTTCGGCATCGGCCAGATTCCCGGCCTGAGGGGCAAGGCGGACGGGTCCTACGTCGCCGCCGCGGACGGGAAGCGAGTCGGCTCCTCGCTCATCGGCCAGCTGTTCACCGACAAGGCCGGCAACCCGATCCCCGAGTACTTCCAGACCCGCCCGTCGGCGGCCGGCGACGGCTACGACCCGACCGCCAGCTCGGCCAGCAACCTCGGGCCGGAGAACATCGTCGACACCCTGCCGAACCCGAAGGACAAGGCCGACGCCGGAACGCAGAGCCTGCTCACCCAGGTCTGCAGCCGCAGCCTGGCCGTCGGCAGGGCCAACGGCGTCAGCGGCGCCCGCCCGTTCTGCACGCCGGGCGGGGTGGGTGCGGTGCTGTCGGTGATCCACAGCCACGGCACGGTCGGCCCCGTCGTCCGGGTGGTCAGCGTCAACCAGGCCTGCCCGACCAGGCCGTTCCTCCGCACGTACGACGGGGTGCGGGTCGAGTGCGCGCGATTCGGCGCGGACTACAGCCGCGGCGTGACCGTGCCGATCCGTGGTGACGCCCCGGCGCACCCCGCCGTGCCCGCGGATGCGGTGACCGCGAGCGGCAGCGGGCTCGACCCGGAGATCTCCCCGGCCTATGCCGCCATCCAGGTCGACCGGGTGGCCCGGGCCCGCGGCCTGTCCCCGGCGACCGTGCGGGCCCAGGTCCGCGCCCACACCCGGGGGCGTGGCCTCGGCTTCCTGGGGGAGCCGGGCGTGAACGTCGTGCAGCTCAACCTCGCCCTCGACCGCCTCCAGCACCGCTGAGCGGTGATCTCGGCCGGGCCGCGGCCCGGCCGGCGCCTCGGAAGGGTCCCGTCCACCCGGCCACCCACATTCCGGCCTGCCGGCTTGTAGGTTCGAGGGGTCGCAGCAACGGCGTGAAAGGACGGCGAGATGGCCTTCGCAACGATCAACCCGGCGACCGGCGAGACGGTCAAGACGTTCGACCCGCTCACCAGCGACCAGGTCGAGGCGCGGCTCGCGCTGGCGGCTGCGACTTTCGACTCGTTCCGGCGTACCGCCTTCGCCCAGCGGGCCGAGTGGATGAACCGCGCCGCCGATCTCCTCGAGGAGGAGCAGGACGAGATCGCCGCGATCATGACGACCGAGATGGGCAAGACGCTCGTTGCCGCGCGCGCCGAGGCGGTCAAGTGTGCGGCGGGGATGCGGTACTACGCCGACAACGCCGAGTCGTTCCTCGCCGACGCCCCCGCCGACGCGGGGGCGGTCAAGGCGAGCCGTGCCTACACCCGCTACCAGCCGCTCGGCGTCGTCCTCGCCGTGATGCCGTGGAACTTCCCGCTCTGGCAGGTGGTCCGGTTCGCTGCGCCGGCTCTGATGGCCGGCAACGTCGGGCTGCTCAAGCACGCCTCCAATGTCCCGCAGACCGCGCTCTACCTCGGCGAGTTGTTCACCCGGGCCGGGTTCCCGGCCGGCTGCTTCCAGAACCTGCTGATCAGCTCGTCGGAGGTCGAGGGGATCCTGCGCGACCCGCGGGTCGCCGCCGCCACGCTCACCGGAAGCGAGCCCGCCGGGCGCTCGGTGGCGAGGATCGCGGGCGACGAGGTCAAGCCCACGGTTCTGGAGCTCGGCGGCAGCGACGCCTACGTCGTGATGCCGTCGGCCGACCTCGACCGGGCCGCGGCGACCGCGGTCACCGCCCGGGTGCAGAACAACGGCCAGTCCTGCATCGCCGCCAAGCGGTTCATCGTGCACACCGACGTCTACGACGACTTCGCCGCCCGGTTCGTGGAGCGGATGCAGGCCCTGACCGTCGGGGACCCTGCCGCCGACGGCACCGACGTCGGCCCGCTCGCGACCGAACAGGGCCGCGCCGACATCGAGGAGCTCGTCGCCGACGCCGTGGACGGCGGGGCGCAGGTGCTCTGTGGCGGGCACCGCCCGGACGGTCCGGGCTGGTTCTACCCGCCGACCGTGATCGCCGGCATCACCCCGCAGATGCGGCTCTACGGCGAGGAGGCCTTCGGACCGGTGGCGACCCTCTTCCGGGTCGCCGACATCGACGAGGGGGTCGCGATCGCCAACGCCACGTCGTTCGGTCTCGGCGCCAACGCCTGGACCTCGGACCCGGTGGAGCAGGAGCGCTTCGTCGCCGACCTCGAGGCCGGGGCGGTGTTCGTCAACGGGATGGTCACCTCCTATCCGCAGCTGCCGTTCGGGGGCGTCAAGCGGTCCGGCTACGGCCGGGAACTCGCCGACCTCGGCATCCGGGAGTTCTGCAACGCCAAGACGGTCTGGGTCGGCTGAGCCAAAACGGTCAATTCGACCGGAGCGTGTCACCGACACGGCCCTGAGCCGGTTGACGCGACGCCCCCGCCGCGAAGAGTGTGGCGTCGCCACGGCGAACAGTGTGGCGTTGCCACGGCGCACCCGTAGGGTGTCCCGTCGTACGCTCATCTCTTCGCGGAGGCCGGTATGGCGGTGGTCGACGACCTGCAGCAGCAGATGCCCGACGGGCGGGTGACCCTCGACGTCGGCGATCCCCGGCTGCAGGAGAGCAAGTACTGCAACGACGATCTCGCGCCCACGACGATCGAAGAGCGGCACTGGACCACGTACAACTTCGCGGCGCTGTGGGTGGGCATGGCCCACAACATCCCGAGCTACCTGCTCGCGTCGGGTCTGATCGCGCTCGGCATGGGCTGGGTGCAGGCGGTGCTCACGATCGCCGTCGCCAACGTGCTGGTGCTGATCCCGATGCTGCTCAACAGCCACGCCGGGACCAAGTACGGCATCCCGTTCCCGGTGTTCGCCCGGGCCTCCTTCGGCATCCGCGGCGCGAACCTCGCCGCGATACTGCGGGCCCTCATCGCCTGCGGCTGGTTCGGCATCCAGACCTGGATCGGCGGCGAGGGCATCTTCGTCCTCGCCGGCGCGCTGATCGGGCACGGCTGGGCCGACGCGTCCGTCGTCTACGGCTACGCCTGGACCCAATGGCTGTCCTTCGCCATCTTCTGGGTGCTCGAGATGGTCATCATCCTGCGCGGGATGGAGACGCTGCGCCGGTTCGAGAACTGGGCGGCGCCGTTCGTGATCGTCGGCGCGGTGGCCCTGCTGGTCTACATCACGATGAAGGCGCACGGCCTCGGCCCGCTGGTGCACGAGGGCTCCAAGCTCGGCTGGGGGTCGAAGTTCTGGCCCGTCTTCTTCCCGTCGCTGATGGGGATGATCGCGTTCTGGTCGACCCTGTCGCTCAACATCCCCGACTTCACCCGGTTCGGTGGCAGCCAGCGCAAGCAGATGTGGGGCCAGGTCCTGGGTCTGCCGACCACGATGACCTTCTTCTCCCTGCTCGCCGTGATGATCACCTCGGGCACGCAGGTGGTGTACGGCTCGCCCATCTGGGACCCCATCAAGCTGTCCGGCAAGCTGACCAACCCGGCGGCGCTGGTCTTCGCGCTGATCACGGTGGTGGTGGCGACCCTGGCGACCAACGTCGCGGCCAACACGGTCAGCCCGTCCTACGACTTCTCCAACCTCGCGCCGCGGTTCGTCACCTTCCGGGTCGGGGGCCTCATCACCGGCGTGATCGGCGTCGCGATCCAGCCGTGGCGGCTGTTGACCAACCCGCACATCTACATCTACACCTGGCTCGGCTTCTACGGCGGGCTGCTCGGCGCGGTGGCCGGCATCCTGATCGCCGACTACTGGGTGGTGCACCGCGCCCGGCTGCATCTCGCCGAGCTCTACCTGCCGGAGAGCCGCTACTGGTTCCGCGGTGGCTGGAACCCCGCGGGACTGGTGAGCTGTCTGATCGGCATGGTGCTCGCCGTCGGCGGGGCCTACTCGACTCCGGGCAACGGCCCGTTCCCGGCAAACGGGTTGATCCCGGTGCTCAAGCCGCTCTACGACTACAGCTGGGTGGTCGGCCTGGTGGCGGCGCTGATCAGCTACCTCGTGCTCTACCCCCTGCTGCCGCGGCGGTGGCGCGCCGGCCGGGTCGGATTCGCCGCCGCCGGCACCTGACGCCCAACCCGCGCCGGCCACCGCCTGTTTCATGATCGTGATCGGAAATAGCCGTAAAACGCCGTATGAATCCGATCACGATCATGGGATAAGAGGGGGGCGCGGTGCCGGGGGTTGCCTCGGACGGTGCGCGGCGACGACGGTGGAGGGGCACGCTGAGATGGGGAGGCCACAGATGACCGACGGCGAGGCGACGAGGGGCCGGCAGGCTGACCTGCTGGCGCGGCACCGTGCGGTGCTCCCGGACTGGATGGCGCTCTACTACGACGAGCCGATCGAGCTGGTCAGCGGCTCCGGTCGCCACGTCACCGACGCCGAGGGCCGGACCTACCTCGACTTCTTCGGCGGCATCCTGACCACGATGACCGGGTACGCCGTACCCGAGGTCGTCGAGGCGATCCAGGAGCAGGCCGCCCGGATGCTGCACACCTCCACGCTCTACCTCATCCGGCCGATGATCGAGCTGGCCGAGCAGATCGCGGAACTGTCGGCGATCCCCGATGCCAAGGTGTTCTTCGGCTGCTCGGGAACAGAGGCCAACGAGGCCGCGCTGCTCTTCGCCACCCAGTTCCGCCGGTCCAGCCAGGTGCTCGCGCTGCGCAACAGCTATCACGGCCGGTCCTTCGCCGGGATGGGGATCACCGGTAACCGGGGCTGGTCGGCGTCCAGCCTCACCCCGGTGACGGTCAGCTACCTACACAACGGCGACCGCACCACCGGGGCCTTCCGCGGGCTGTCCGACGCCGAGTTCTGCGCCGCGGTGGCCGCCGACGTCCGCGAGGTCATCGAGACCACGACCGCCGGCGACGTCGCCTGCCTCATCGCCGAGCCCGTGCAGGGCGTCGGGGGCTTCATCACCCCGCCGGACGGGTTCTTCGGCGCGATCAAGGAGGTGCTCGACGACTACGGCATCCTCTTCATCTCCGACGAGGTGCAGACCGGCTGGGGCCGCACCGGCGAACACTTCTGGGGGATCCAGGCGCACGGGGTCCGCCCCGACCTGATGACCTTCGCCAAGGGCCTCGGCAACGGGCTGTCCATCGGCGGCGTCGTCGGCCGCAGCGAGCTCGTCGACTCGGTCAACGCCAACAGCATCTCGACGTTCGGCGGGAACCCTTTGGTCACCGCGGGCGCCCTGGCCAACCTGCGCTACCTGCTCCGCGAGGACCTGCAATCCAACGCGCGCGACGTCGGCGGCCGGCTGCTGCGCGGGCTCGGCGAGCTCGTCGGCAAGTACGCCGTGGTCGGCGCCGTCCGCGGCAAGGGGCTGATGATCGGCGTCGCGCTGGTCGACCCCGCCACCGGGGCGCCCGCGCCGGCCGCGGCGAGCCTCGTGCTGGAGGAGGCGAAGCAGCGTGGGCTCCTGGTCGGGAAGGGTGGCCTGGCCGGAAACGTGCTGCGGATAGCCCCGCCGCTGTCGGTGACGGCCGCCGAGGCCGACGAGGGCCTCGACCTGCTCACCGCGGCGATCGGTGCCGCCGACACGCGTCTGGCGAACCCATGACGGCCGCCCAACCATTCCGCCTGAACGTCACGTTCAGGCGGTCTAGCCGCATGAACGTCACGTTCACGCGGAATGACGACGCCCGCTGGGCCGAGGAGGAATAGTGGACCGGGTCACACACTGGATCAACGGAAAGCCGTGGGTCGAGCCCGCAGCGCGGCACGGCGACGTGTTCGACCCGACGACCGGCGAGGTGGCCGCGCACGTCGACTTCGCCACGTCGGCGGAGGTGGACCACGCCGTACAGGCGGCCGCGCAGGCCTTCCCGACCTGGTCGCGCACCTCCCTCGCCCGGCGCACCACCATCATGTTCCGGTTCCGCCAACTGCTGCTCGAGCACGCCGACGAGATCGCCGCCACGGTCAGCGCGCAGCACGGCAAGGTACGCAGCGATGCCCGCGGGGAGTTCGACCGCGGGCTCGAGGTGGTCGAGTTCGCCTGCGGCATCTCGCACCTGCTCAAGGGCGAGTTCTCGGAGAACGTCGCGACCAACGTCGACACCTTCTCGGTCCGCCAGCCGCTCGGCGTGGTCGCCGGCATCACGCCGTTCAACTTCCCGGCCATGGTGCCGATGTGGATGTTCCCGCTGGCGATCGCGTGCGGCAACACCTTCGTGCTCAAGCCCAGCGAGAAGGACCCGAGCGCCTCGATCCTGCTGGCCGAGCTGCTCTCGGAAGCCGGCCTCCCCGACGGGGTGTTCAACGTCGTGCACGGCGACCGGGAGGCCGTGCAGTCCGTGCTCGAGCACCCGCAGATCGGCGCGGTCAGCTTCGTCGGGTCGACGCCGGTGGCCCGGCACGTCTACGAGACCGCGGCCCGGTCCGGCAAGCGCGTGCAGGCCCTGGGCGGCGCGAAGAACCACATGGTCGTCCTCCCCGACAGCGACCTCGACGTGGCTGCCGACGCGGCCGTCAGCGCGGGCTACGGGTCCGCGGGCGAGCGGTGCATGGCGATCTCCGTGGTCGTCGCGGTCGACCCGGTCGGCGACGCCCTCGTCGAGCGGATCCGGGAGCGGGCGGCGCAGGTGAAGGTCGGGCCGGGCACCGATCCGAGCAGCCAGATGGGGCCGCTGGTCAGCGCGGAGCACCGCGACCGGGTCGCGTCCTACCTCGACCCGGAGCGCACCGGCGGTGGCACCGTCGTCCTCGACGGCCGCGGTCGCACGGTCGACGGGCACGACGGCGGCTACTGGCTCGGCCCGTCGCTGGTCGACCAGGTGCGACCCGGCACGCCCGTCTACGACGACGAGGTTTTCGGTCCGGTGCTGTCGGTGGTCCGCGCCGCGTCGTACGACGAGGCCGTCGAGATCATCAACGCCGACAGCCGGGGCAACGGGGTGGCGATCTTCACCAACGACGGCGGGATGGTGCGCCGGTTCCGGATGGATGTCACCGCCGGGATGCTCGGCGTCAACGTGCCGATCCCGGTGCCGATGTCCTTCTACTCCTTCGGCGGCTGGAAGGACTCGCTGTTCGGGGATCTCTCCATCTACGGCCCGGACGGCGTACGTTTCTACACCCGGCCCAAGGTCACGGTGTCCCGCTGGCAGGAGCACAGCAGCGTCGATCTCGGCTTCCCGACCAACCAGTAGCGGCAACCGGAGGAGAGCAACGTGGCGAATGTCGTGCGTGCGGCCCTGGTGCAGAGCAAGTGGACCGGGGACAAGGACACGATGATCAAGAACGCGGTGCGGTCGGTCCACGCGGCTGCCGACGCGGGCGCGCAGGTCACCTGTCTGCAGGAACTCTTCTACGGCCCGTACTTCTGCCAGGTGCAGGATCCGGAGTACTACTCCTACGCCGAGCCGGTGCCGGACGGGCCGACGATCCGCATGATGTGCGACCTCGCCCGCGAGACGCACCAGGTGCTGATCGTCCCCGTCTACGAGGAGGAGCAGCCCGGGGTCTACTACAACACCGCGGCGGTGATCGACGCGGACGGGAGCTACCTCGGCAAGCACCGCAAGAACCACATCCCGCAGGTCACCGGGTTCTGGGAGAAGTACTACTTCAAGCCGGGCAACCTCGGTTACCCGACCTTCGATACGGCGGTCGGGCGGATCGGGGTCTACATCTGTTACGAGCGGCATTTCCCGGAGGGCTGGCGGGCGCTCGGGCTGGCGGGGGCGCAGATCGTGTTCAACCCGTCGGCGACCAGTCGCGGGCTCTCCGAATACCTGTGGCGTCTCGAGCAGCCGGCCGCGGCCGTCGCGAACGAGTACTTCATCGGCGCGATCAACCGGGTCGGCGTCGAACCACTCGGCGACGACGACTTCTACGGGCAGTCCTACTTCGTCGACCCGCGGGGACAGGTCGTCGGCGACGTCGCGTCCGACTCCGACGAGGAGGTCGTGGTGCGTGATCTCGACCTCGATGTGCTCCAGGAAGTCCGCCACCTGTGGGCCTTCTACCGCGACCGCCGGCCCGACACCTACGAGCCGCTGACCGCACCCTGACATTCGTCGTCCCGTGAGGCAGAGAGCGAGGCAGCGATGCGCACCCTGATCAGCGGCGGCACGGTGGTGTCGTCTTCGGGAACGACCCGGGCCGACGTCCTCGTCGACGGCGAGCGGATCACCGCCGTCGCCGACCCGGGCAGCGACCTGGTCACCAGTTGGGCCGCCGGTGCCGACCGGGTGATCGACGCCACCGGACGCTATGTCGTCCCCGGCGGCATCGACGGCCACACCCACATGGAGATGCCGTTCGGGGGCACCTTCTCCGCCGACGACTTCGCCTCCGGCACCCGGGCGGCGGCGTGGGGCGGGACGACGACGATCGTCGATTTCGCCGTACAGGCCAAGGGAACGACGTTACGGGAGAACCTCGACGCCTGGCACGCCAAGGCGGACGGGAAGTGCGCCGTCGACTACGGCTTTCACATGATCGTCTCCGACGTCAACGAGCTGACGCTGAAGGAGATGGACGGCCTGGTCGCCGAGGGCGTGACCAGCTTCAAGCTCTTCATGGCCTATCCGGGAGTCTTCTACGCCACCGACGGCGAGATCCTGCGCACCATGCAGCGTGCGGCGGGCAACGGCTCACTGATCATGATGCACGCCGAGAACGGCATCGCCATCGACGTCCTGGTCGGGCAGGCGCTGGCCCGCGGGGAAACCGATCCGGTGCACCACGGCATCACCCGCCCACCGGACCTGGAGGGGGAGGCGACGTCGCGCGCGATCCGGCTCGCCGGGGTTGCCGGCGCGCCCCTCTACATCGTGCATCTGTCCTGCGAGCAGGCCCTGACCGCGGTGGCCTCGGCGCGCGCCGACGGCCGCAACGTCTTCGCCGAGACCTGCCCGCAGTACCTCTTCCTCACCGAGGACGACATGGCCCGGCCGGGCTTCGAGGGTGCCAAGTACGTCGCGTCGCCGCCGTTGCGGTCGTCGTACCACCCGCCGAAGCTGTGGCGCGGCCTGCGCACCGATGCGTTGTCGGTCGTCTCCACCGACCACTGCCCGTTCTGCTTCGTGGAGCAGAAGGAGCTGGGGCGGGGCGACTTCTCCAAGATCCCCAACGGCATGCCGGGGGTCGAGCACCGGATGGACCTCATCTACCAGGGCGTCGTCAACGGTGAGATCAGCCTGTCCCGCTGGGTCGAGGTGACCGCGACCACGCCCGCCCGCATGTTCGGTCTCTATCCGCGCAAGGGCGAGATCATGGCCGGCGCCGACGCCGACATCGTGGTCTACGACCCGGCCGCCATCGCACACGATCTCGGCGAGCACCCATCACATGTCGGTCGACTACTCCGCCTACGAGGGGCGGCAGGTGCGCGGCAAGGTGGAGGTCGTGCTCTCCCGTGGCCGGGTGGTCGTCGACCCCGCCGGCTACCACGGCGAACCCGGTCACGGGCGGTTCCTCGAGCGTGGGGCCTGTCAGCTGCTCCAGTAGCGCTCGGACATAGATTGGGGGTGCGCATGGACTTCGGCGTCGTCTTGCAGCCGGACCCGCCGGCATGGGAGGTCGTCGACCTCGCGGTGCGGGCCGAGGCGTGCGGGTTCCGCTACGCGTGGACGTTCGACTCGACGGTGCTCTGGCAGGAGCCGTTCGTCATCTACTCCCAGATCCTCGCGGCGAGCACGGGTCTGACCGTCGGGCCGATGGTCACCAACCCGCTCACCCGCGACGTCACGGTCACCGCGTCGTCGTTCGCCACCCTCAACGAGATGTTCGGCAACCGCACCGTCTGCGGGATCGGCCGCGGCGACTCCGCGCTCCGCGTCACAGGCCGCCCGCCCGCGTCGCTGGCGACGCTTCGGGTCGCCATGGGTCAGATCCGGGATCTGGCGGAGGGCCGGGAGGTCGACTACCGCGGTACGCCGGTGCAGCTGCCGTGGGTCCGCGGAGGCCGGCTGCCGATCTGGATGGCCGGGTACGGGCCGAAGGCGCTGGCGCTGGTCGGTGAGGCGGCGGACGGCTTCGTCCTGCAGGTCGCCGACCCGGACATCGCGCGGTGGACGATCGGCAGCGTCAAGGCCGCCGCGGCGGCAGCCGGCCGGGATCCTGAGTCGCTGGCGATCTGCGTCGCGGCACCCGCCTACGTGGGCGATGACGTCGCCCACCAACGCGACCAGCTGCGGTGGTTCGGCGGCATGGTGGGCAACCACGTCGCCGACCTGGTGGCCCGTTACGGCGCCTCGTCCGGCGACGTTCCGCACCAGCTCACCGACTACATCGCCGCCCGCGAGGGCTACGACTACTCCCACCACGGCCGGGCCGGCAACCCGAGCACCGACTTCGTCCCCGACGAGATCGTCGACCGGTTCTGCCTGCTCGGCCCGGTCGAACGGCACGTGGAGCGCCTGCAGGAGTTGCGCGACATCGGGGCCACCCAGTTCGCCGTCTACCTCATGCACGACGCCAAGCGCGAGACGCTGCAGGAGTACGGCGCGAGTGTCGTCGGCCCGCTTTCGGCGACGGGTCGACCTCAGGCGTGAGAATCTGTCCGGCGTGACGTCGGCGCTGGACTCGAAGGACACCGCCCGGGTGGAGGCCTTCAGCGACGGGGTGTTCGCGATCGCGATCACCCTGCTCGTCCTCGAACTCAAGGTTCCGGAGCCCGCCGCGTCCGGCGGTCTCTGGCACGCCCTGCTCGGCGAGTGGCCGGCCTTCGCCGCCTACCTGACCAGCTTTCTGATCATCGGCATCATGTGGGTCAACCACCATTCGATGTTCCGGCAGATCGTGCGGGTCGACCGGCCGCTGCTGTTCCTCAACCTGTTCCTGTTGCTGTGGACCGCACTGCTTCCGTTCCCGACCGCGCTGATGGCCCGTTATCTCGACGTCGGCACCCATGATGCGCACGTCGCGGCCGCCGTCTACAGCGCGAATCTCTTTCTTGCCGCGGTGGCGTTCAGCCTGGTGTGGGCGCACGCGGTGCGGCACGGCCGGTTGATCGCCGTGCCGATGGACCCGCGCGACGAGCGTCGCGCTCTGATCCGCTTCAGCGGCGGCACCGTCGTCTACGCCTTGACGATCGGTCTGGCCTTCGTCTCGGCCCCGGTGACGCTGGGCGTGCAGTTCCTCATCGCCGCCTACTACGCCTTCGAGCAGGTGGCTCCGAACCGGTCGCGCGTTCCGCGTACCGACCCGGATTCCCCGTCCTGACAGCACTTTCTGCCAGGACTTTGTCAGGGCACAACTCGGGCCCCTGACCGGTCGCGGGGGGGTGGCGAGCGGTCAGGGGCCCGATGTCTATAGGGGCCGCCCGTTGATCAGAGCGACAGGTGCTGACCCACGAGGATCATGTTGGGGTCGCCACCGACGGTGGAACGGTTCTTGGCGTAAAGCGCCTGCCAGCCACCGCTGATGCCGTGCGCCTGGGCGATCTTGTACAGGGTGTCGCCCTGCACGACGGTGTAGCTGCCGCTGCCAGAGCTGGAGGCCGCCGGGGCGTCGTCCGCGTCGCCGTCCGGCTCCGAGTCCGAGCTGCTGGCGGCGTGGTGCACCGGGGCGCTCTGCTGCTGCGGGGCGCTCTGCGGGGCAGTCGTCGGGCCGCTCGCCGAGTAACCGGTCACGCCGGCCTTCTGCGAGCAGACCGGCCAGGCACCCCAGCCCTGTCCGGCGAGAACCTTGTTGGCGATCGCCATCTGCTGGTCAGGGGTGGCGAAGTCGGCGCGCGAAGCGTAGGCGCCACCGCCGAAGGCGTCCCAGGTGGACTGCGTGAACTGCAGACCGCCGTAGAAGCCGTTTCCGGTGTTGATGTGCCAGTTACCGCTGGACTCGCAGGCGGCGACGGCGTTCCAGGCACTGGCCGGGGCGGCGTCGGCAACGCCGGCCGAACCGATCAGCGGCACTGCAGCTGCAGCACCCACCGTGGTGACGGTGATGGCAGCCTTCTTGATGCTGGTGTGGCTTGCGGCCCGGTGCTTGCCCTTGTACGAGTACGACCGAGCGAAGTCAGGGGAGTACAAAATATCCACCTCTCGACGCCGGCGAGGTGAGCTGTCGGGTTCGGGCAGGAGGTCTAGCCCGGCCGTGTCTCCACGGCTTCACCCCTAGGCGTCCGATGGACGCCGATCACCTGGGTCCCCCGCTCCTGCCCTAGATCTGTGCTGTGGCTCGCCGGCCGGTGGGCAGGACTAGGCGTACCCGGTGGCGAGTCTGCGCGTTCACGCAGCCGAGACAGACCGTAGGGAAAGCCGTCCGACGGAGCAAGCCGGAGTTTGGGGGCAGGTGCGGTGGGGAAGCCGTTCGGCGGAGATGCGTACTCCGGAGGACTGTCCGAAATTACTCCGAGTAGCGGTCCGCGTTCGTCCGAACGGCGTAGTAATGCATTGTGTTCATCACAACCCGGCGCATTCGTTACCCGGCCGTGACCCATCGCGATGTCACGATGAGTTCTCGTTCTGCGCTCAAACTGGACTAACCAGGCGTAATTCATTGGCCCGAATGGCCTATCTGTTGTGCGAGCAAGCTGGCCCTCCGGCAAATCTCCTCGGAAGGCAAGTAATCTGCCCCGCATTCTTTAGTTAGCCGGCTATGGAATCGCCCTCGTCGAGGGTGTGTCGGCGCCCTCCGGTCGGGCGTTCCGGCTGGTGTCCGCGCGACCTCGGACGTCGAGTACCGCCTCGGGGAAGTGCCGCCGACATCGTGCGCGCTACTCGCACAAATCGGCCGCGGAGGCGAGTACGGCGCACGATGTCGCCGTCCTGCCCGCCGAACCAAGCCCGTCGGCGGGCGCCGGCCAGCTCCACCGTCACGGCACCCGGTCGCGCACTTCCATTGCTTAGCAATATAAAGTGCGGGCCCATGAGCGAACATCCCGTCGACCTGGCGGACGTTCTGGCCCCGCGAATCGCCCGGCTGATCATCATGTTGCGCCGCGAGACCGCCGCCGCCGGCCTCAGCCGGGCGCAGTTGTCCGTTCTCGGGGCGCTGCGCGACGGCGGTCCGCGGCGCATCACCGATCTCGCCGAGCTCGAGCAGGTCACCCAGCCGTCGATGACGCTGCTGGTCTCGCGGATGCAGCGGCAGGGCTGGGTGCAGCGGCAGCCGGACGAGAGCGACGGCCGCGGCGTCCTGGTTGCTCTCACCCCGAGCGGCCGGCGCCGGCTCGACCGGGTGGTCGCGGCCCGCGCCGCGGCGCTGCGGGAGCGGCTCGACCGGCTCCGACCGGAGCTCCGCGCCGCGCTCGCGGCCGCCGTACCGGCACTCGACGCGGTCATGGAGGACGACCAGGAGCTGGTCCCGGCATGACCGCGGCGACCTCGACGACGGCGCCGGAGTCGGGCGGAAGCCTGCTGCGGCAGCCCAAAGCCGTCTGGGCGGTGGCCTTCGCCTGCGTGATCGCCTTCATGGGTATCGGCCTCGTCGATCCGATCCTGCCGGCGATCGCCACCGACCTGAAGGCCTCGCCGAGCCAGGTCGAGCTGCTGTTCACCAGCTATTTCGCGATCACCGGCATCGCGATGCTGGTCACCGGCGTCGTCTCGAGCCGGCTCGGCGCAAAGCGGACACTGCTTGCGGGGCTAGCTCTGATCGTGACGTTCAGCGCACTGGCCGGTGCGTCCGGCTCGGTCGGCAGCATCGTCGGCTTCCGGGCCGGCTGGGGCCTGGGCAACGCGCTGTTCATCGCCACCGCGCTCGCGGTGATCGTCGGTGCGGCGAGCGGTGGGGTGGCGGGCGCGATCATCCTCTACGAGGCTGCGCTCGGGCTCGGCATCGCCACCGGACCGTTGCTCGGCGGCCTGCTCGGGGGGATCAGCTGGCGGGGCCCGTTCTTCGGGACGGCGGCGCTGATGTCGATCGGGTTCGTCGCGGTACTCGCCCTGCTGCCCCGATCGCCGCGTCCGGACCACCACACCTCGCTGGCCGACCCGATCCGCGCGCTCCGCCATCGCGGGCTGCTGACGATCGGGCTGACCGCACTGTTCTACAACTTCGGATTCTTCACGCTGCTCGGCTACGCGCCGTTCCCGCTCGATCTCGGCGTGCACGGGCTGGGACTGGTGTTCTTCGGGTGGGGCGTCGTTCTCGCCGTGACCTCGGTGTTCCTGGCGCCCCGGTTGCAGCACCGCTTCGGCACGGTGCAGACGCTGTACGTCGTCCTCACCCTCTTCGCCCTGGATCTGCTCGCGATGGGGCTGTTCACCGACAGCCGGCTGGCCCTGGTCCTCGCCGTGATCTGCGCCGGCGGATTCCTCGGCGTGAACAACACCCTGGTCACCGAGACCGTGATGAAGGTGTCGCCGGTCGAGCGTCCGGTCGCCTCGGCCGGGTACAGCTTCATCCGCTTCTCCGGAGGGGCGATCGCGCCCTACCTGGCCGGCAAGCTGGCCGAGTGGTTCACCCCGCACGTGCCCTTCTTCGTCGGAGCGGGCGCCGTGCTGGTCGGGCTGCTCGTGCTCACCAGCGGTCATGCATTGTTCGCCTCCCTGGACAGGCCCAGCCAGGTCGTCCGGACCGTCGGCGACCTGCCTCCCGGCCGGCCGGTCGTGCTGCTGGCCGTGGACGCCGGTCCCGGCGGTCGGGCCGTGACCGAGACGACGGCCGAGATCGCGGGGCAGCACGGTGCGGCGGTCGAGGTGCTGCATGTGCGCGAGACCGACGTCGTCAACGACGACGCGGTCGACCGCGAGTCCGCCCCGGACGCCGACCGGATCCTCGACGACCGGCTCGCCCAGCTGCTCGGCGACGGGATCCCCGCGGCCGGCCGGATCCTGCGGACCACGGGCGGGCCGGCCGACGTGGCCGCAGCGATCGCGCGGCGCGCCGCGGACGTGGACGCCGAGTTGGTGGTGCTGGCCGGCCCGCACCCCGATCCGGGTCGGTTCGGGTACGCCACGATCCGCCAGGTTCGGCGCGCCTGCCGGTCCGCGGTCCTCGTCGTCGACCCCGACCGCGTCCGACACCCGTTGCCCGCTCGGGAGCTCTAGCGTGGGAAGGTAGCCCGCGATTCGTGCGGCACACCTGTCGTCGGCGAGTGACACTGAACCGAAGACCTGCGGTGATTGGGCCAGCGAGTAGGGATGTGAGGGTGTGAGCGCGCCGGTCCGCGTTCGGGACGACCACGGCACGCCGACCATTCAACGGTGGTGGCTGCGCTCGGCCCGGCGTACGCCCGGCATCATCGCCGCTCTGACCTGGCTGGTCGGAATGGTCGCGATCGTGAGCTCGCTGCTGCCGGCCGAGCACAACCGGATCCGTTATCTCACCAGGGTCGTGGGCCTGCCGGTCGTGGCATCGGCGACGGCGACGGCGATCGCGATGTCGCTCGGCGTCCTGCTGGTGTTCCTGGCATTCGGCCTGCGTCGGCGCAAGAGGCGGGCCTGGCGGGCGGTGGTCGCGGTGACCGCGGTCGTGGCGCTCACCCACATCCTCAAGGGTCTCGACGTCGAAGAGGCCACCATCTCGCTGGTGCTGCTCGCGGTGCTCCTCGGTACCCGCAAGGAGTTCTACGCCCTCGGCGATCCGACGACCCGCTGGTACGCCGCGCGTGCCACGGTCGAGATGCTCATCGTCGCCATCACGGTGGGTATGGCGGGTCTGCTGATCAACCACCGCCAGATCGTCGGCAAGCCGTCGCTGTGGCAGGACCTGCGCGAGGTCCTGCTCGGATTCATCGGCATCAACGGGCCGTTGCGGTTCCGGCACGAGCGGGGTGACGACATCGTCACCGCGACGCTGCTGGCGTTCGGCCTGTTGATCGCCTTCGTCGCCGCCTACCTCTTCCTCCGTTCGGCGCAACCAAGGGCGCGGCTCACGACCGATGACGAGACGCGGTTGCGTGAACTGCTGTGCAAGCACGGCCGGCGGGACTCCCTCGGATACTTTGCCCTGCGCCGGGACAAGAGCGTGGTCTGGTCACCGTCCGGCAAAGCCGCGGTGACCTACCGCGTGGTGTCGGGGGTGGCGCTGGCGAGCGCCGACCCGATCGGCGACCCGGAGGCCTGGCCCGGAGCGATCGACGAGTTCCTCGAGCTGTCCCGGCAGCACGCGTGGGTGCCGGCCGTGATCGGCGGCAGCGAGCTGGGGGCGACCGTCTATGCCCGCTACGGGCTCGACGCGCTCGAGTTGGGCGACGAGGCGATCGTCGACGTCGCGTCCTTCAGCCTGTCCGGTCGTCCGATGCGTGGGGTACGGCAGGCGGTGAAGCGGGTCGAACGCGCCGGCTACCAGGTGCAGGTCCGGCGGGTCGGTGCGCTCACCCGACCCGAGGCGGACGAGTTGCTGACCGCGGTGACGGCCTGGCGGGGCGGCGGCGTCGAACGCGGCTACTCGATGGCGCTGTCACGACTCTGCGATCCCGAGGACGGCGACTGCGTGATCGTCACGGCGGAGCAGGACGGCCGGCTGCGCGGGCTCCTGCACTTCGTCCCGTGGGGTCCGGACGGGCTCTCCCTGGACCTCATGCGGCGCGATCGCAGTGCGGACAACGGACTGAACGAACTGATGATCGTCCAGCTCATCGAGGCTGCCCAGGGCCTGGGGGTGCGTCGCGTCTCCCTCAACTTCGCCGCCTTCCGCTCGGCGCTCGAGCGGGGGGAGCGCATCGGTGCCGGGCCGGTGCTGCGGGTGTGGCGGCGGGTGCTCGTCTTCGTGTCCCGGTGGTGGCAGATCGAGTCGCTGTACCGCTTCAACCTGAAGTTCCGTCCCGAATGGGAACCGCGGTTCCTGTCGTTCCCGACATCGCGCGACCTGCCGCGTATCTCGCTCGCCGCACTCGAGGCCGAGGCGTTCATCGTTCGGCCCCGTCCGTTGCAGCGGCTGCTGCGCCGGGAGCGCTGAGCCGACGCTTTGCCGACCGGATGGCGGGCCTTGTACGCTTCAGCCGGTGGCCGTGAGGCTTCCTTGGAGGCTTCGCCTAGTCCGGTCTATGGCGCCGCACTGCTAATGCGGTTGGGGGTAACCCCCCCTCCCGGGTTCAAATCCCGGAGCCTCCGCCGACGGGTGGGTATGGAATACTCGCCGCGTCTGCGCTCGTAGCTCAACGGATAGAGCACTTGACTACGGATCAAGAGGTTGTGGGTTCGAATCCCGCCGAGCGCGCCACGCAAAACCCCAGGTCAGAGGGATCGAGCCGATCCTGGTGGACGCAGATTTCGGCCTCTGACACCTACGGTGACACCTACCGGGATCACCACTGCAGGGCCGTGTTCATCAGGTCGGCGGCCTCGCGCTGCTGTTGCGGCATGACGTGGCTGTACACGTCCATCGTGATCGCGATCCCGGAATGGCCGAGGGTCTCCATCACGACTCTGGGGTGCACGCCTTGGGCGAGGAGCAGCGACGCGCAGGTATGCCGCAGGGTGTGCAGGCCGATGCCGTGGAGACCGGCTCGTTTGGCGACTGCGGTGAAGGCCCGGAGGGCGTTGCGCGGGTCCATCGGGGTGCCCCACGACGAGGGGAAGACCAGGTCGTGGTCCTGCCACGCGCCGCAAAGTTGGAGGCGTTCCTCGGCCTGCCGGACCCGGTGGGCTCGGAGCTCGGCGACGCAGGACGTCGGTAATGGCACGGTTCGCCGGGATCGTGGGCTTTTGGGCTCGGTGAAGATATTGCCGGACCGCACCCGGGAGAGGGTCCGCGCGACCCGCAGGGTGCCGGCCTCGAGGTCGACGTCGGACCAGCGCAAGGCCAGTGCCTCCCCGCGGCGGAGCCCGCAGGCGAGGGCGACGGCATAGAGGGCGAAGAGCCGTTCCCCTCGGGCGGCATCCAGTAGGCGTTGCGCCTCGGCAGGGGACAGGCACCTCGCTTCCTTGCGCTGCACCCGCGGTCGGTCGACGAGTGCGGCAACGTTCCGCCGGGCCTCTTGCCAGCGGACGGCTTGCCCCAGTGCCCGCCGCAGGATCGCGTGCAGCAGCTGGACGGTGCGGTCGCTGAGCCCTTCGGCCCGCTTGGTGTTGATCATCCGCTGCACGTCGGCCGCGGTGAGGGCGTCCAGGCGGCGGTGGCCCAGCGCCGGTATCAGGTGATGGCGGGTCAGCGTCGCGTAGTTCTCCACGGTGGTCGGTTTCAGATCCCCGGCGGGCAGCGCCTCATCAAGCCAGCGTTCCAGAAAGGCGCCGACCAGGACGCGCGACGCGGCGACGGGTTCGCCGGCGTCCCGGCGGGCGGTCGCCTCCTTGAGCTTGAGCACCACCTCGCGGCGGGTCTTGCCGTAGAAGGTGTGGCGGTGCTGCCGTCCGCCCTCGAAGCCGGTCGTGATCCTCGCGCACCACCGGCCGTCGGTGCGCTGGAAGATGGTGCCCTCGCCGTTGCCGCGTTTACCCATCGTGTCCTCCTTCCTCAGGTGGCGAGTGCGGCGGCTTCGCGGGCGGCTTGCCGGGATTGGCGTCTGGTTTCGGCGAAGTAGGCGGCGGCGATGGCGTCGGATGGGTGGGTGTAGCCGCGTCCGGCGTAGCGCCAGTGGTTGATGACCAGGGTGGTTTCCTCCTGTCGTCGTCGGGGTCGCCGTAGGGGTCTTCCAGGTCGTCGACGTCGTCCTCGGGGTTCTGCTCGTCGGGGTTGTCGTCTGGCCCGGGCCTCGGCGGTCATGGTCATCCGGGCCTCCTCGCGGGCGTCGTCGCGTCGGGCGCGTTCCTGTCGGGCGTGGTCGTGGCGGGCGTGCTGGTGGCGGGCCCGGCGGAGGGCGGTGAAGGTGGTGGAGTAGGCGGGGCTTTTGGTGGTGAAGTGGCCGCGGAAGCCGAGCATGTGGGTCCAGTCCCGTAGCCGCAGGTGCTGCAGGCCGTCGGTGCCGCCGAGCCGCCAGCACGCGCGCATGAGTGCCTTGACGTGCGGGCTGGTCTCGGCGTGGTCGATGGCGTGCTCGGAGTCGGATCGGCCGGTCGGCGCCGCCGCAGGTCTCGGTGCTCTTGGTGGCGTACTTGGAGATGTAGGCGGCGACCTGGCCCTCGGTCAGCTCCCCGGACGCCTCTACCTCGCCCTCGGGGGTGTGGGTGATCTCGTGCACGTCGAGTTGCCGGCCCCAGCCGAAGGTGTCGCCGTGCCGCCCGCGGGCGGCCTCGGGGACGGGTACCCGGACTTTGCTGGCGGCGTCGGCGGCGGCCCGGGCCAGCGCGGTGGCGGTGAACTCGGGTGGCGGCGGGGCCACGTCGGTGACGTGGTCGGGGTGGGCGTCGAGGCGGATGATGGCGTGGAAGTGCACCACCCCGCGGGCCTGGTATTCGGCGACCTTGACGTAGCGGACCCGCACCAGTGAAGCATCCGCCGATACGGCATGCCGACCTGCGCGGCGAGCGCCCGGGTGAGGTAGACGGTGGTGCGCCGCCACAGCTCGGTGGCCAGGGCGTTGAACAGCACCTGCCCGTCATGGTCGTAGCAGTCCGGGCACAGCGGTTGGCTGACCCGGGGGTCGTCGTCGTCCTGGTGGCGGGACAGGCAGCGGGTCGGGCGGCCGTGCGGGCAGGTCTGTCCGGGGCGGCCGTTGTGGCAGCGCAGCGCCACCCCGGTGCTGTTGACCCGGCGGGTGTGCACCGGTCCGAAGGAGGGGGCGGTGACGGTGAGGAACACCCGCGGATGCCCGGCCGCCGAGTCCGGGACGCCCTTACCACCGCGCAGGCCTGCGGCGATGACCTGCCAGGCGTCGCCGCGGTAGGTGTAGGCGCAGCCCGGGCAGCGGGAGGCGCGGCGGTCCCCGCAGGCCTTCAGCAGCACCCCGTCCGGTTCGTCGGTGGAGGAGAACCGGGACAGCTCCCGGCCCATCACGTCTTGGACGACGCGGCTGCCCTTGAGCCGGACCGGGCGGGAACAGGAGCCGACCGACACCAGCCGGCGGAACCAGCGGGACACGTTCTGCGGCGCGTGCCGGCGTAACCCCTCCCCGACATGGGAGGCCAGCTGGTCGACGTCGAGCACCGGGGCGGGGTTGGCGGCATAGGTGGAAGTCATGGCCGACACCCTGAACCCCGAGCGCCGACAAGATCGAACGCCGCAATCGCTTGCCCTGTAAGGGATCTGGACGCATGAGACGCCAGGAGACCTGTATGGACCTCCACGGACTCTCACGGACACTCGAAAAAATCTTGAAGAACTACAACGCGCCCGGGCGTGTCACCCGGTCCCTGCCGATGCGGGGACGTTGAAGTCAGCAGAGGGCATCCGCACGCGCGGGTCGAGTTAGCGCGGGATTACGGATATGGCAGCGACGTCCTCGGCAGGCGTCCAGACGAGATCGGCGGCCGTGCGGCCAGTCCGCTCGGAAACTGAATCGATCAGCCGCGTACCACCCCGGAAGGCAATCCATTCCCGGCCATCCTCATGCCGAAGCATCTTCGGTCCCATTCCGCCGACGCCGCCCGGTTACACCGGACTGAAGCATCACGAGCGTCCCGGCTATCCAGAACCGGGAGGGCGAGGTTGTGACGGCCGGAGGCGGTCGTAGTCCCGACGATAGTTGATCAAGCTGTTCGCGGACGCGACCCGCAGGCCCTGCACCTGACCGTCGAGCAGATCGGCTGGCCAGTCATTCCGATTCGATTCCCAGATGGTGCTGTAGTAGCCGGTCCGACTGTCGCCCTGGACCAAGACGATCTCGATCATGATGCCGTGTCGGAGGAACGCTCTCTTGTGTGGGAGGTGTTTCGCGGCGATCTCGATGGCAGCGTTATCGGCTACCAGGAACCCGTCGACCTTGTGGAAGTCCGGGGCTGGGTAGAGCAGGTCAACATCATGGTGCGCTCGTGGTGCGATCATGCCGAGCAGTTCCTCTGCCCAGCCGCCGAACAGCCATACCTCGACCCCGGCAGCGGCCAGATCTGCGATGACACCTCGAACGAACGAAAGATCGTTCGACTGCATGTGGTGAGCCTATAGCCGTGGCTACCGGTGATAGACGCGGCATCGTTATGCTCCGGCCCGTGCTCCAGGCCGTGTCGATCTCGTGCTGTTTCGACTACACCGTGGCGATCGACCGTCAGCTCGAGCTGATCGCCGCCGCGGGGTTCAGCCACGTCTCGCCGTCGCGGGCTGACCATGCCGGGTACTTGGATCCGCACCGGCGACGGTCATTGGCTAAGCGGTTGGCCTCCGTCGGTCTCAGCGTGGACACGATCCACGGGCCGACGTTGACCGCCCCGGACGCGGTCGAGGTCGCGATTGCGACAGCTAGGGCCGCGGCGGAGCTCGGAGCGTCGACAGTGGTGATCCACCCCACACCATTCGTGATCGAGCCCGACGCGACCGAGGACCTGCTGGATGTCACCCGCCGGCGGCTCGACGAGATTGCCGCCACGGTCCGCGACACGGGAGTGATCCTTGCGCTGGAGAATCTCTGCCCGGGACCGAGCATTGAAGTGCTCACGTCACTCCTGGATGACGTCGATCCGGCGATTGCCGGGTTCTGCTACGACTCGTCGCACGATCAGATCGACGGCCCAAACCCGATGGACCTGTTGGAACGATTGGGTGACCGTGTGATGGCCGTGCACCTCTCCGACCGGAAGGCCCCGTTCGTCGATCACCTCGTTCCGGGCGAGGGATTCATCGACTTCGACGCCATCTGTGAGCACCTTGCCCTGACGCCGTTCTCCGGGCCCCTCCTCCTTGAGGTCATGAACACCCACACTGCCGAGAAGCGGCCGAGAGAGCTGCTTCACGATGCGCATGCCGCCGCCACCACCCTGAGCGCGAAGGCGGGCTGAAACACCAGCAGGTGAACTGCACGAGCTGTGCGATATCCAAGGCATCTAGTTGCGCCCTGCGGAGAACACCAGGACGCCGATGGTCCGCTCAAGCCTCGACCCACCGATGACTAGGTCAACTGGCGACGCGTTGGTGCAGTAGTCGTCTGGCGTTCACCGTCCCAGCCATTTAGACGATGAGTAACAGGCGTGATGATCTTCCTCACATCTCTCAAGACGCCGGCTCCGCCGGCGTAGCGCCCGGGCCCCCGCGGGCGGCGCTGGCGCGCCGTCCTCGGGCACACCGGGCGCACTTGCTATATGCCATCGCGTCAGAGGTGCTTGACGAAGGTCTCGCTGTACTCGGTCTCGTCGTGGGGCAGGCCAGCGTCGTCGGTCCACGAGTAGGAGCACACGTCGTGGATGCCGGTCGGCTCATAGCCCAGTCGCCGATAGAGGCGTGCGGCGGCAGGATTGTCATCGGCGACGGCCACAGCGACATCGTCGCGCCCGCGACTGTGCGCGAGCTGCTCAGCTGTCTGAATGATCGCCGTTCCCACACCACGACCTCGCCAGTCCGGACGAACCTGCAGGTGGTTGATCTCCACGGCCGACGGAAGGCCCGCCCGAGCATTCGGCCCGACGCACCCTGCCCACTGAACCATGCCCGAACCCAGCGGCTCGTCGGCCTCCCACGCCACCAGATAGGTCGCTGTGCCCGCGGCCTGGTCGGCGAAATGCGAACCGTGCACGGTTACGTCCGCGGGATGTGTGTGAGCCGTCTCCGTGGGGATGTGGCCGTGATGTGGTCGGGCCGGCGGGGTCGGGGCTGAGGTGAAGGCGGGCTTCGGCGAGGACGTCGAGGCCGATGTAGCGGCGCATCTCGGTCCATTCGTCGTGTTGTTCGGCCAGGACGGCGCCGACGAGGCGGATCAGGGCGCCGGTCGGGGAAGATGCCGACGACGTCGGTGCGGCGGCGGATCTCGCGGTTGAGCCGTTCTTGGGGGTTGTTGGACCAGATCTGCCGCCAGATCGCTTTCGGGAAGGCGGTGAAGGCGAGGATGTCGGCGCGGGCAGCGTCCAGGTGCGCGGCGACGGCGGGCAGCTTCTCGCTCAGGGCGTCGAGGACACGGTCGAACTGGGCGTGCACCGCGTCGGCGTCGGGCTGGTCGTAGACGCGAGTGCAGCAGCGCCTTCACCCAGCCCCACGCGGACTTCGGGGTCGCCGACATCAGGTTCGCCGCGTAGTGGGTGCGGCACCGCTGCCAGGTCGCGCCGGGCAGGGTGGCGCCGATGGCTTCGACCAGCCCGCGGTGCGCGTCGGAGGTGACCAGCGCGACCCCGGTCAGGCCGCGGGCGGTCAGGTCGCGGAAGAACGCCAGCCAGCCGGCGCCGTCCTCGGCGGAGGTACACGTGCAGGCCGAGGATCTCCCGGTAGCCCTCGGCGTTCACCCCGGTCGCGAGCAGCGCGTGCACGTTGACCGTGCGGCCCGCCCTCGCGGACCTTGAGCACCAGCGCGTCGGCGGCGAGGAACGTGTACGGGCCCGGCGTCCAGCGGCCGGGTGCGGAACGCCTCGACCTGCTCGTCGAGGTCCTTGGCCATCTCGACTGACCTGCGACTTCGACAGCCGGGTGATGCCCAGCGTCTCGACCAGCTTCTCCATCCGCCGGGTCGACACCCCGAGCAGGTAGCTGAGTCGCCACGACCGTGACCAGCGCCGCCTCGGCCCGCCGGCGCCGCTCCAGCAGCCAGTCCGGGAAGTAGCTGCCCTGGCCGCAGCTTCGGGATCGCCAGCTCGATGCTGCCGGCCCGGGTGTCCCAGTCCCGCCGCCGGTAGCCGTTGCGGGTGTTCGCCCGCTCCTCGCTGCGCTCGCCGAACCCGGCGCCGCACACCGCGTCGGCCTCGGCGCCCATCAGCGCCTCGGCGAACGCTGGCACCATCGCCCGGAGCAGATCCGGGCTCGCCTGGGCCAGCTGCTCGGAAAGCCAGCCGGACAGGTCAATACTGGGTACTGCGGTCATCGCGTGACTCCTCGTCTCGAGATCCTTGGCACGGATCTCGTTGAGGATCACGCGGTGGCCGTCTCACATCACGACGCCACGCTCACAGGCGAAGATCAAACACCACGTCTATGGACGCAACTCCGTGCACGTCCAGGCCGAGCTGTGGCCAGCGCCGTCGGACCTTACGCAGGTCACGCGCCGAACAGGCTCTCACCTGCATGTTGAGGATCCAACCAGCCGAGCACCCAGGAGACGGCGTCTCAGCCAGGTTGATGGCTCATGCTGCCGCGCCGCTTCCGGTCCTCGCGCACACGACGCGCTGCGGTCCGGGTTGGCTTGCCATCGGAGCCTCCCACGGCCATCTGACACCTACGGTGACACCTACGCCAACGGAAACTAGCGCGCACTGACGGATACTCACGGACCATCGCACCCCGCCTGACCTGCACAGATAAGACGTCAGCGCACCCCAGCAAACTCCCGGCCGCTGCCTACGGATCAAGAGGTTGTGGGTTCGAATCCCGCCGAGCGCGCCAGCAAACCCCCTGGATGATCCTGGTGAGCTGAGGCCGAGCAGTCGAGCTGGTGACGGGCTCGACCGGAACAGGCTCGCCCGACCCTTTCGATCTATGCTCGCCAGGTGACCGAGGGCCCCACCGACCGGCAGCCGCCGCGCAAGGTGTTCGTGCAGCCGGCCAAGCCCTTCTCCGAGATGACCGAGGACGAGTTCTCGGAGTTCGCGGAGGACTTCCGCCAGCGCATCCTGGCTGCCACCCGACGGGGAGACCGGCCGGCGCCGCCGCCCGAGTAACCCGACACGGACACTCGCCGCGAGCAGCACTCCGATCCAGCGCCTCGTGATCACCCCTCGAAACAGACGGTGGGGCCCTGCGCATGCCGGTCAGTGGGCCGCCACTGCATCCGAAGACGACGATGCCCCGGCAGGACGAGGTGAACCCTTCCTCGCCCGGCCGGGGCGCCGCACTGCATCCGGCGTCCGCTCGACGCGTGACTCGGCCAGCCCCTGACTCACTACCGGCCGTGCGCGCATGAGAAACCAACGGACTCGTCGGCAGATGAATCGCCTACCCATGGTGCCCGAGACGGAAACATCTGCACCATCTACGCTATCTGGCCCCATCGTGCTCACAAAACCCAGTAACCCCATTTCCGGACCGCGGGCGATCGGTGTCCCCGTGGAAATCCTCGGGCTGAATACCGCGCTGATTACCCCGGGCTCGGGGTCACCCGGTCGGGAGGTTCTTCCACGCGGCGATCGAGGCGCTGTCGCTGAACCGCCAGTCGCCCTGGGCTCCGGTGTTGTACCAGTAGAGGACTGCGGTGAAGGCGGGGTGTACCGCGAGCCACGTCCGGTCGGCCTTCATGGTCGCAGCCCGTCGAGCCGACCACTTGTCCGGCGCACCGATCGGGTTGACCCCGACGCCGTACTCGGCGAAGGCGAGCGGCTTGCCGCGGTTCTTGACCAGGTTGTACCAGCCCTGGAATTCCACGTCGGTGGCCAGGCCGTCTCCGCTGGGCTTGGCCTCGTAGTTGTCGACCGCGTAGAAGTCGACGTGGCTGGCCGGCGGCAGGAATGCGCCGGACTGGCCATGACGGCCGCCCGCGTACTGGTAGGACATGGCTGCCATGCCGACCATGAGCGCCGGGTTGGCGGCCTTCAGTGTCTGGTACGCCTTGTCGTACTGGGCGACGAACGTGGCGCCGTTGCCGTTGTAGTCGTTCTCCGGCTCGTGGTGGAAGATGACGCGGGTACCGGGCGGGCAGGACTTCGCGAACGCCCGGTCGTTCCCGCCCGGCGTCTTGTAGGAGATGAACGCCTTGACGCCGGCGGGCACGTGCAACGTGGCGTAGCTGGCCGGGAGGGCGCTCTTCCGGAACACCCGAACCGCGTGCAGCGGCCCGATCTTGGCGTTGGCGTCGGCAAAGTGCCCGGGCACGGTGTTCGCGCCGGTCAGCAGCGCGCCGGGTGGGACGGTCGTCGTGCGCGCCCAGCGGACGGTCAGCACGGGGGTGCCGGCGCCGACGAATTCGGTGGACTCGACGCGGGCGATGGTGCCGGCGGTGGCCGCCTGTAGGGCGACCGAGACCGCGCCGTTGCCGGTGGTGATCGATTTGAGGTTCAGCGTGGCGGTGTGCCCGGCGTTGGTGGTGGCCGACGTGCCGAGGAGGGTGCCGCGGGCCGGGGCGTTGGCCGCGTCGAGGGTGCCTTCGTGCCAGGCGGTCCCGGTCTTGTAGACCTTCAGGGTGGGGATGTTGTGTCCGCCCAGCCGGGACAGGGTCACGGTCGCCGACGTGATCTTCGCGCCGACCGGGACCTTGGCCACGGCGAACCGCAGGTAGGTGGTCTTGCCGCCGGCCGGCTCGGCCGCCAGCTTGAACGACGAACCGGTCACCAGCCGCCGATGGGCCGGATCGGTGTAGGAGTCATCGGTCGGCCGTAGTCGCACCATTCCGGACCCTGTCGCCGCCGGGGCGCGGGCACCGGAGCCGACCCCCGTCGTCTGGCGTCCCGCCGATGCCCACGGAGCGAGGCCCACCACGACTGCTGCACTTCCTATCACCGCGACGGCGATGACGACGGCTCTCCGGTATGTCCACATATAGGTGACCCCCCATGGGCGGCAGGGCCCCGCCAATATCTCTCACACTGCGTACTCACCCTGTAACTTAGAGTTAATCATGCCGACGAGAGCGCCGTGGGTGTTCGCTCCGCCGAGGTGAGTCGCGGCCGGTTGTCGAGGAGTCGAGGGCTCTCGGCAGGTAGTTCAGAAGGTGGACAACCGAATCGATTGACGACCGACTCGTCGGCGGCGACTATTACTGAATGTAGGCAAGAATGCACCCGCAGTGACCATCGGGATCGGGATCGAGGCATCTGGCTGGTGTCCTCCCACCGACGGGATCCGCGAACGACGGGGCGCGCCGTGGCAGCGCGCCCGGTGTGACTTTCGGGGGAGTCCATGACCAGTGCGCCGCTACTCGATCAGGAACCGGATGCCGACCGGGAGCTCCGGCACCAGGCCCTGCTCTATACCGGGCGGAACGAGTTCGTCGCCGGCATCGGGTCGTTCGTCCGGGACGGGCTGGACGCCGGCGAGCCGGTGCTGGTGGTACTCGCTCCGGAGCGGGCCGGTGTGCTGCGGACGGCCCTGGGCGAGGACTCGGACCGGGTGTACTTCGTCGGGCCCCGGCAGGGAAACGGCCGGCGCCCGGAGCGCTTCATCCCGGGCTGGGACGACTACCTTGGCCGGGCCGGCGGCGGGACCACCAGGCGGGTGTGGGCGGTCGGTGAGCCGATTCGGGTCCCGACCAGCACCGCCGAACTGATCGACGGGCAGCGCTACGAATCGCTGCTGGACTCGGCCTTCACCGGCGACCGGCCGTTCAGCCTGCTCTGCCCGTACGACACCGAGGCGATCGACCCGGCGGAGGTCGAGGAGGCGCGCCGATCTCACTCCTTCGCCCACCGGCTGGGAGCCGGTCGACCTGGCGAGGGCGTACCACCACCGGACGGCTACACCGGCCACCATTTCGCCGAGCCGGCAGCCGTGCTGGAGGAGTACGACTTCGGCGCCGGAGAACTGGCCCAGGTCCGGAACCTCGTGGACGGCCACGCCGCGCGGCTCGGGATCGGTGGCGGCCGCGCCTACGACTACGTGCTCGCCGTGGATGAGGTCGCGGCGAACAGCATCGTCCACGGCGGCGGGTCGGGCACGCTCCGGGTCTGGCGACACGGTGATTGCCTGACCATCGAGATACACGACCGCGGTGTGGTCCGTCGGCCGTCGGCCGTCGGCCGCGGACCCCGTCCCCGGTGGACCGCCACGGCCGCGGCCTGTGGCTGGTGCACCAACTCTGCGACCTGGTCCAGATCCGGTCGAGCGCCGCCGACGGCACCACGATCAGGCTGCACATCTCTCGTCAGTGACCGAGTCGGAGGGGACCGGCGGGCCGACTGCGGTCGGCCGGTTATGTGCCGGCGCCGGTATCGCCGTGCTGGGGATCACCGTGCTGGGGATCACCGTGCTGGGGATCACCGTGCTGGAGGTCCCCGCGTTGGGCCGCTCGGAGTTCGGTAGCCCGGGCATGCAGCGACGCGGTGATCCGGTCGAGCAGGGCGGACAGTTCGCGTCGGTGCACGGGCTGGGCCTCGGCCACCGCCTGGTCGATGTCGGCCGCGAAGGTGTCGAAGGTGCGCTTCACCAGCCGGGTCCCGGCCGGGGTGAGGCCGATGAGGCTCTGCCGCCGGTCGTGCGGGTGGGCAGTGCGGGTGAGGTATCCCGCCGCGCTCATCCGGTCGGCGAGGGCGGTGATGGCGCCGGGGGTGAGATTGAGGTGGTGGGCGACCTGCCCCAGGTTCTGCGCCCCGTCGTGGTAGAGGTGGCCGAGGGCGGTGGCGTCCGTGAGGCCGATTCCGGCGCGGACGGCGAGGGCGTGGCGGTAGTCGTCGCTGGTCAGGATCAGCGCCCGAACCTGCCGGGCAAGCATGCTCACATCGCCCCCACTACGGTCCCTTGATGTTCAGATCTCCGAACGATCGCGAATCGTATCGGCGCCCGAGTCATCCGGACAAGGCGATCCGGCCGGGTGACGCTTCTTGACCGATGCGGATGACTCCGGTGACGCCGGCTACGGAGCGACGGTCCTGATGCCGGCCCGTGCTCCGCGTGGGGGCATGGCAGCGGCGCGGGCATCGAGTACGGCGGTGATCTGCTCGAGGATGGCGGAAATCTCCGTGATCATCGTGGGGTGGGCGCCGGCAACAGCCTGGTTCACCTCGTGGACGAAGGCGTCGTATCCGCGCTGGATCAGCGTGCTGCCGGCCGACGTGAGTTCGAGCAGGGTCTGGCGCCGGTCGTGGGGATGGCGGACGCGGGTGACGTATCCGGCACGCTCGAGCCGGTCGGTGAGCGACGTGATGCTGGCCGGGGTGAGGTTGAGCCGCGCCGCGAGCTGCGTCAGGCTCTGCGGGCCGTGATGATGGAGGTGACCGAGCGTGGCTGCGTCGGAGAGGCCGATTCCGCTGCGGGCGGAGAAGGCGTACTTGTAGTTGTCGCTGGCCACGATCAGCGCGCGGACCTGCCTGGCGAGCTCCCGCACTGGGGTCACTCCTCAAGGTTTCACCAAGGGTCTCTTGCCAGTTCATTGCGCAGGACGTAACCCTAACCACCGCATTGGCGCCGTCATCCGGCGGCACGCCGATGGCGATGATTTCGGGACGGCTACGACTATTCATTAGATATGTCCGACGGGGTCTCGGCGGGTGCCGGCGTCACGCAGCGGTCGAACCGTCCCGGGGGAGCCAAACTCGGAACGTGGTCCGCCCAGGACGGCTCTCCATCGCCACCCGACCGTGGTGAGCGCCGACCACGGCCTGCACGATGGCCAGGCCGAGACCGGTGCTTCCGGCCCGGCGGGAGCGCGCACCGTCACCGCGGGCGAACCGCTCCCACACTGTCGACTGCAACTCGACGGGGATCCCGGGCCCGTCGTCGCTGACCGTCAGGTCCACGCCGGGCCCGCTCTCCGCCCGGCTCACCCGGAGCGTGACGCTCGACCCGGCCGGAGTGTGCACCCGGGCGTTGGTGAGCAGATTGGCCAGCACCTGATGCAGCCGGTGTACGTCGCCGGCGACGGTGACCGGTTCTTCGGGCAGGTCGAGCATCCACCGGTGGTCGGGGCCTGCGATGCGGGCGTCGTTGGTGGCGTCGATGGCCAGGCGGGTCAGGTCGACCGGCTCGTCGGCGAGCGGCCGGCCGGCATCGAGCCGGGCGAGCAGCAGCAGGTCGTCGACGAGCCGGCTCATCCGGGCCGACTCGGCGTCGACACGACCGAGTGCGTGGCGGACCTGCGGGTCGACGGTGCCCGTGGCGCGCATCGCGAACTCGGTGTAGCCGCGGATGCCGGCCAGGGGCGTGCGCAGCTCGTGGCTCGCGTCGGCAATGAACTGCCGCAGCCGGGCCTCGCTGGCCTGGCGGGTCGCCAGGGACCGCTCGACATGGCCGAGCATCCGGTTGAAGGCCCTGCCGACCTTCCCGACCTCGGTCCGGGCATCGGCGTCCCGGACCCGGTGCGGCAGTGTCACTTCGCCGCTCTCCAGAGGCAGCTCGGAGACTTCGGTCGCGGTCGCCGCGATGCGGCCCAGTGGGCGGAGCGAGTACCGGATCCAGCCGGCGCCCGCGAGAACCATCAGGATCAGGGCGGCACCGAAGACGATGACCTCGATCAGCTCGAGCTCGTGCACGGTGGCCTGCACGCCGGAGAGCGGCAACCCGGTGACGTGCAGATCGTGATCCGGACCCGTGAACGCACTCAGCCGGTAGCCACCGAGGTCCGACAGGTGCGCTGACTGGGGTTGCTGATCGAGTGGCAGTCGCGAGATCGTCGCGAGGTCTTCGGCGGACAACCGCACAGGGCGCAGCCCGATCCGGCCGTCGGAACTGGTGACGCGACACGCGAAGGCGATCCCACCGTCGGCGACGCGGGCGGTGAACGTCCCCACGTTCTGTCCCGCCGCACTGGGTGGACCCTCGCCCCCGGATCGCGGACCAGGACAGCCGTCCGGTTGCGGTGCCGGGGCGCGGTCCGGGTTCTCCAGGGCGACCGAGAACGTGTGGGCCGCGGCAGAGAGCTGCTGGTCCAGCTGCCTCAACTGGAAGTTGTGAACCGCCACCGTGGTGGCGACCCCGACGCCGACGCTGGCCAGGGTGAACAGCACGAGCAACCCGGCGATGAGGCGTGCCCGCAGGGACCGGCCGGCCAGCCAATGCTTCCAGGAGGCCCGGCGCGACCCGTCGACGCCGCGTGCGTACGCCGTCATCCGCCTGCGGACTTGAGCACGTAGCCCACGCCACGCACGGTCTGGATCAGGGGCTCCCGGCCGGCGTCGATCTTCTTCCGCAGGTAGGAGATGTAGAGCTCGACCACATGTGCCTGGCCGCCGAAGTCGTACTTCCACACCCGGTCGAGGATCTGCGCCTTGCTGAGGACGCGCCGGGGATTGCGCATCAGATACCTGAGCAGCTCGAACTCGGTCGCGGTCAGCTCGATGGCGTCACCACCGCGGCGTACTTCCCGCGCGTCCTCGTCCATCGTCAAGTCGCCGAAAACGAGCAGGTTGTTGGCGGCCGACCGTGCGACGCCGGCGCGGCGGAGCAGGCCTCGGAGCCGGGCGAGAACCTCCTCGAGGCTGAAGGGCTTGGTCACGTAGTCATCTCCGCCGGCGGTGATCCCGGCGATCCGATCCTCGACCGCATCCCGCGCGGTCAGGAAGAGTACGCAGACGTGCCGGCTGTCCGCCCGGAGCCGCCGTAGGACGTCGAACCCGTCGACGTCGGGCAGCATGACATCGAGGATCACCGCGTCCGGCTGGAACTCCCGCGCCGTCCGCACCGCGGTCATGCCGTCACTGGCGGTCCGGACCTCCCATCCTTCGTGGCGGAGCACGCTGGCCAGTACCTCGGCGAGCGTCGGCTCGTCGTCGACCACCAGGACCCGGACGGGGCTGCCGTCCGGGCGGGTGAGGGCACTGACCTGCTGCCCGGGTGCGGTCTTGGTCATCTGTTGCATCATCCCTGTCCGAGGGCCCACCGGTGCGCAGGTACCTCCTGCTCGCCCCGACCGGGCCGCCATTCCGCGTCAACGTGACGTTGATGCGGCTAGAGCGCATGAACGTGACGTTCATGCGGAATCGGAGGCACCAAGCTGCAGGGCGAGTGTGGGGCAGTCGGTGACCGCCCGACGCGCGAAGGACCGCAGCCGATCGGGCACCGGCTCGGAGGAGACGATCGGGTAGCCCCACTCGTCCAAGCGGATCCGCTCGGGCAACAACTCGGCACACCCGCCGTGTCCGGCGCAGGCGATGGGGTTCAGGCGCAGGTTCATCTCTCAGGTCCAATCGTCGCGGTAGAGCGGTCCATCGGCCGGGACCGGGAGGAAGGGGGCGCGCACCTCCGTCCCTGCCGCCGCGCACCCGCCCCGCCGGTGGAGGTCGACCTCCTCGGCGAAGACGGCCAGCGCGCTGGCCACGAGCCGGGCGGTCCCGTCGGGATGGCGGCAGGCGCCCCGGCCGGTCACCAGGCCCGACCAGCGTTCGACCTGCGTGAGCAGGCGTGGATCGGGGTGCGGTCGCGCCAGCCGGCACAGCGCCGCGGCGATGCGGGGCAGCCCGGCGAGACACGGCCCGCACTGGCCGGCGGATTCGGCCGCGAGGTAGCGCACCACGTGCGCGGTCTCGGCGATGCCGCACCGCTGTGGTGGCAGGGCGGCGAGCACGCCCGCGCCGAGGGCTCCTCCCGCGGGCCGCAGCGCCGCGTTCTCCAGCGTCAGCCCGGCGGCATCCGCGGCGCGGATCCAGGCGCCGTGATAGCCGCCGGTCAGCACCGCCGGTGCCGGCGTGGCGTCGTAGCCGAGCAGGGCTGCGAGAGGCGTACCGATCTCCGCCTCGACGACGTCGACCGTGCCGTCCGCCCGGTGGCAGGTGGCGAGCATGGTGCCCGGCTCGGCGTAGGTCCCGGCGGCGCGGAACCACGTCGCGCCGTGACGTGCGATGAGGGCGAGGTGCGCGAGCGTCTCCACGTTCTGCACGAGCGTCGGTGCACCGTCGACACCGCGTTCGAAGGTGCGCGGTGGGGTGAACGTCGGGAGCGCGAGGCCGCCCCCGATCCGGTTGGCCAGTGCCGACTCCTCGCCGGCGAGGAATCTCGGCGGGGCCTCGACGAGCCGGACCCGCACCCGATCCGACCGTGCGGCGGACCGGTCGGCGAGTGCGTGCCGGAGCCGTCGGTGCAGCCCGTCGTGGCGGTGTACGTACAGGTACGCCCGGCGGGCGCCGACGGCTTCGGCGGCCAGTTGGAGACCGTCGAGCACCAGATGGGGTGAGCCCCACAACAGCTGCTTGTCCTTGTAGCTGGCCGGTTCACCCTCCGCGCCGTTGCCGACCACGACCGGGCGCCTGCGCCCGGCCACGACCGCCGTCATCTTCCTCGCGGTCGGAAACCCCGCGCCGCCTCTGCCGGTCAGGCCGGCCGCATCGATCTCGGTGATCAGGTGACCGGGCCCGCCCCGGTAGGGCACCGGCCCGTGCATCTGGAGATGCCGGTGCAGGCCGACCGGGTCGGCCCCCGACGCCAACAGCCGTCTCGCCTGTGCCTCCTCCTGCCGGGCCATCGCGGTGGGAGTCACCGGAGGGCTGCCTTCTCGGCCGGGCGGATCCGTCCTTCCTGTCTGGGGGAGCCGCGCAGGACCCGGTAGGCGACCGCCCCTGCGGTTCCGAGTACGCAGGCGACGGTGACGGCAAGCAGTCCACCGGAGCGGAGGTCCGGGGCGCTGGTGACACCATGCAGCACCGCCACCGGGAAGGCGGCGTAGGCGAGCCAGTGCACGGCCCGCCACATCCGTCGGCCGATCCGGGCCCGGAGCAGGCTGGTGACGATGACGGCGAGACCCAGGTCGAGCGCGACGGCGCCGAGGCCGATCTGCAGAGGCAGGTACTTCGACGTGAACGGCACGACGGCCGCGAGCGGCGCGATGGTCACGTAGGGGTCGGCGATCGCCGTGACCACGTGGATGCCGAGGAAGGCGACCACGATCAGCGAGACACTGCGGTGCAGCCCCGTCACGGCGAATCTGGGCAGCCCGGGCAGCCGGCCCTGCCGGTTCACGAGGACACCGAGGATCATCACGATCGAGAGCAGCACCATCGACACCACTCCGGTCGCTCGGCTGGCATACCAGAGTGCGGTCGATTGTGTGAGCCCGCTCATGCCGGGTCCGCCGGCCAGCCGGTGACGGTGCGGACGGCGCCGTCGACGGTGACCAGCCGGGCGGGCAGACCGAGATCCGCGAGCCAGGCGGGTGCGGCATGTCCGCGGATCATCGCTGCCGTAGTCGCGACGTTCGCGTAGAAGGCGCTCCCCGCCGCGACGGAGACGGTCCGCCACACCGGAGTCACCGGGAGTCCGGTGCGGGGGTCGAGGATGTGGTGGAGGGTGATGCCGCCGCGCCGCCAGCGTCGGGCCGTGATGCCCGAGGTGGCCAGGCCGCCCGCGGTGAGTGCGACCATCGCGGCCGGACCGGGTGCCGGGTCGTCCGGCTGCCCGGTGACGTCCTGGATGCGGATCCGCCAGCCGCCCTCCGGAAGGTCGCCGCCGAATGCGATGTCGCCGCCCAGGCTGACGAGTACGCCGCAGCCCAGGCGGTCGGCGAGGCGGGCCGCCGCCAGGTCGGCGGCCCGCGCCTTGGCGGTCGCCCCGAGGTCGAGTCGCGCCCCGGGCGGCAGGGTCAGCATGCCGGCGTCGCGATCCAGCCGGATCTCCCGCCAGCTCGGGTGAGTGCGGACCGTCAGGCGCACCGGCGGACCCTCCCGGGTGACCAGCTCGAAGTCACGGTCGTAGCCGAGTGCCGTCATGTCCGTGGCGACTGTCGGGTCGACGTCGCCGTCGGTGATCTGCGCCGCGTGCAGGGCGACGTCGACCGCGTCGGCCAGCACCGGGCCGACGCGCACCGGTGTCCCGGCGGCCCGCTCGACCATCGCGAGTTCGGAGTCCGCCCGGAAGCGGCTGCAGGCCAGGTCGAGCGCGGCGAGGTCGTCGACCAGCAGCTGCTGGCCGGCCGCCAGCTGGGTCGGTTCGGTGACGATGAGCCGAACCGTGGTGCCTATCGCCGTCCAGTCCGCCGCGGCCGGAGCTTCGCCCGGTGGGCAGGCCGTCTTCATCAGGAACCTCCGGAGGTGGCGTCGGCGCCACCGGAGTTGGGGGCGGTGACGGCCCCCGTGCTCGGGCCGGTGGAGGTTCCGGCCGACGAGGAGACCGTGCCGGATGCCCCGGACGTGGCGTGGGTGCCGGTGCTGGTCCCGGTGCCGGCCCCTGTGCTGGTCGTGGCACTCGTATGCGTCGAGCCCGGGAGCGTGGTGGCGACGGCGCCCACCGCGACGACGCTCGCGATCCCGACGCCGGCCGTGACGGCCGACAGCCGTCGCATGCCGCGGTTCCGGAACGCCCCGGGGGAGGTCGGGCGGTCGACTGGATCGACAGGCATCTGCATTCCTTTCTGTCTCGGCCGACCCGCACCGGTGGAGGGCGTCCCGGTCGCGGCGTGCACCATCGACGATGCTGGACCGGACGCTCGGAGGGCTCTGCCCTTCTTCTCAATTGCCTCTGAACAGTTCGCTGCGATGGACCCGGCTGAGAGGATCGGACATGGTCGATGACGTGCTCGCGAGGTTGGGGGGGCCGCCGCCGGACGGCGGCGTACGGGTCGTGCTCGACACCGACGCCTACAACGAGATCGACGACCAGTTCGCGATCGCCTACGCCCTCCGCTCGCCGCGGCTCGTGGTCGAGGCGGTGTACGCGGCGCCGTTCCACAATGCGCGTTCATCCGGCCCCGGCGACGGGATGCGCAAGAGCTACGAGGAGATCCGGCGGTTGCTGGACCTGCTCGGGGCCGATCGGGACCTCGCGCATCTCGGCGCGTCGGCATGGATGTCCGATACCGGCGACCCGATCCGGAGCGCGGCGACCGACGACCTCATCTCCCGGGCCGGGACGGCGACACCGGAATCACCGCTCTACGTCGTCGCCATCGGCGCGCCGACCAATGTGGCCTCGGCGATTGCCGCTGCGCCGGACATCGCCGCCCGGATCGTGGTCGTGTGGCTCGGCGGCAACCCCGTCTGGTGGCACCGCGCATCGGAATTCAATCTCGACCAGGACCCGGCGGCATCGCGGGTCATCCTCGACTGCCGCGCGCCACTGGTCCGGGTGCCGTGCGTCAACGTGACCGAGCACCTGCGCACCTCGCTGTGGGAGTTGCAGGAGCACCTCGATCAGACGGCTCCGTTGGGGCGGTATCTGCTCTCGGCGTTCCGGGACTACTACGACGACCATCGCGCGCGCACCAAGGAGATCTGGGACATCGGCCCGGTGGCATGGCTGGTCGATCCGGGCTGGACCCGCTCGACGATCGTGCACTCGCCCGTCGTCACCGACGCCGGCTCGTGGGCCTGGCACCCGGATCGCCCGCTGTCGCGGGAGATCTGGAGGTTCGATCGGGATCCGGTCTTCGGGGACCTGTTCAATCGTCTGGCCGGTTGAGGACGGGTTGGTCAGCCGGCGGCGATGTGCAGCCGAACGACACTGCCGGTTGACGAGATCTGCATCTCGACCAGATCGCACAGCTGGCGGGCCAACCACAGCCCTCGCCCGGCGGTCTTCTCCGGCGACGGCGCCTCGTCGGCGATCCGGGACGGATCGATGACCCCGCGGTCGCGCACCTCGCAGACCAGCCGGTCCCGGTCCTGCCAGAGCCGCAGGATGCCGTGTCCGCCACCGTGCTGCACGCTGTTGGCCGCCACCTCGTGAACGGCCAGGACGAACCCGTGCGCGATGTCGTCGGCGAGCCCGCACCTCGCCGCGTGGCCGGTGACCAGCGCCCGCACCGCATGCAGGTCCTGCAGGGTGAAGAGGCGTTCGGCCAGGGTGCTGCCCGGCTCGGGCAGCCGGTCCTGCGTGGTCGCGGCGGCGGACCATCCCGCAGCGTCGTTCGCGGACCCGTCGTCAGCTGCCTGTCCGGTGCTCGGGTCCGGCCCGGCCCGATCGACTCCTCGACCATTCATGCTGCTCCCCCCGATGGGTCATCCGGCGCACCCCGTCCCCGGTCAGTCACGAAAGGTGTGCTTTCACCTACCCAAAGTCACTGTCCCTCACACAAACAGATCTGTCACTACTCCATCGGTGATATGTCGGGAAGCTCGCAGATGCCCCACCTCGGACGCGGGCGACCCCGCCCGGGCGCCGGAACGGGGACCTTCGGCTCTGCCCGAGCGGGCAGATCCCGGACACGGTGGGGTGAGCTGGTTGCGCGGGGAGGAGTGCCATGGTCGAGCTCGCCTCAGCGGCTCAGCCGGTGCCGCCCGCACTGGAGCGCCTGTTGCCGGAGGCGCCGGTGGTCGAGGTGCAGTCGGTTGTCCTGGCGCTTCGGCCGGCCGAGGCGTGGGAGGCCGTGCGCCATGCCGATCTCGCCCGTTCGCCGGTGATCCGCGCTCTGTTCGCGGTCCGCGCCGTTCCGGCCCGGATCCGGCATCGCACCCCCGAGGACCTACGCCTGCGCCTCGACGACATCGCCTCCTCGCCGGACCGGCCCGGCTTTCATGTTCTCGTCGACGATCCGCCGCGCGAGGTGGTCGTGGGCGCCGTCGGCACGGTCTGGCGTCCGGAGATCGACTTCCGCTACGTGCCGACGGCGGAGGAGTTCGCCGCCTTCGAGAGCGCGGGCTACGTCAAAGTCGCCTGGGCGATCAGGCTCACGCCGCTCGGCGGACAGGACACCCGGGTGACCGTCGAGGTCCGCGTGGACGCCACCGATCAGGACTCGTGGCGCCGGTTCCGCCGCTACTTCACCGTCGTCGGCCCATGGTCGCGGCTGATCAGGCGGACGGTTCTCTCGGGCCTGGCCCGTGAGCACGGCACGCGGAAAGCGCGGGAGAACGAGCGCCCGCTGCCCGGCGACGACCTCCTGCCGGACGCCGTCGTACAGGTGACCCATGCCCGCACCATGCGGGCGCGACCGGAGGACATCTGGCCGTGGCTGGCCCAGATGGGATGCCGCCGCGCCGGTTTCTACAGCGTCGACGCGTGGGACAACGGCGGGACCCGCAGTGCCCGCGAGATCCATCCGGAACTGCAGGACCTGCACGTCGGGGAGGTGTTGCCGGCGACCCCGAAAGGCACGGACGGATTCGAGGTCGTCCGCTGCGAACCGGGGCACGCACTGATTCTGGGCGGACTCTACGACGCGGCGGCGAAGCGTCAGCGCGGCTTCGGCGCGGTCCGTCCGCCGGACTTCTGGCAGGTGACCTGGGCCTTCGCCCTCACCCCGGAAGACGCCGGGACGACCCGGCTGCGCGTCCGTGCGCGGGCGGCCTTTCCGGCCGCCGGCCGGCGGCACGCCACCTGGATCCGTCCGGTGCACCACCTCATGCAGGCCGCGCAGCTGCGGCACCTCGCGGCGCGCGTCGAGGGACGCCAACGGCGCGACGACTGGCGTGACGTCGCCGAGGGCATCGGCGGCGCGGCCATCATGCTGGGCGCTGCCCTGACGCCGTTCCGGCGGGACGCCCGCAACCGCTGGGGGGTCGACAGCGAGACCGCGCACGCCGTCCGCAGCGGCGACGAATGGGTGACCGAGCCACGGTGGGCCTGGACGCACGGTGTCGAGATCGACGCCGCCGCCGAGCAGGTCTGGCCGTGGGTGGCCCAGATCGGCGCCGACCGGGCCGGGTTCTACAGCTACCAGTGGCTGGAAAACCTCGTCGGCTGCCGGCTACGGAACGCCGAGACGGTCCACCCCGCCTGGGCGGTCCACGAGGGCGGCTCCCTGATCCTGCATCCCGACGTGCCGCCGCTGCAGATCGTGTCGGTGGTGCCGGGCCGTTCCTTCGTCGCCTACGCCGCCCCGGACAACGGGGCCGACCCGGGGGCCGGCTGGACGGCCGCGAGCTGGCTGTTCTCCGTCGAACCGCTCGGCCCGCACCGGTGCCGGGTCATCAGCCGGTATCGGACGGCGACGTCGGACGATCTGGCGACCCGGCTGAGGTTCGGGCCCGTCCTCATCGAGCCGATCGGATTCGCCATGGACCGCCGGATGCTGCTCGGCCTGCGGAGCCGGGCGGTGCGCCGGGCTCCGCGGCTGCAGGTATTCGGTGCTGCGGCTACCGCTCCGTGACCGGTGCGGGTACCGTCCGCGCTACGCACGCGGTGTAGCGGCAACGGACGCCGATCCGGGGGTGCACCCGTCGTCAGAGGGGAGCCCCCTGTGTCGCTGAGGTCTCGTATCCCCGCCCGGACGAGTTCTGTTCCCGCTACGGCAGCCATCCGGCCGGTGCCGGCCGTCCCCGCGCCAGACACCGGCGCCGTCGATATCGAGCCCGACGACCGGGACATCGAGGCGATCCGGCACTACTACCGGACCGACTTCGTCGAACGCGAACTCCATGACTGCAGCGAAGGCGCGGCACATCTTCCGCATCACCTCTGAGTAACCGCGCGCTCCCGGCCGGTCGCCCCGGTCTGCCGCCGACCGACCACCGAACGACCACCGAACAAACGCACTACTAGTGCGTTTTGGACCTCCCGTACGGCGTGTCGCCGATCAAAACGCACTAGTAGTGCGTTTGTTCGGCCGGACGAGTCCGGTCGAGGGTTGTCCGGGCAGGCATGCTCGGCGCCCCCGGCCAGGATGACGCAGTGGACCTCGACCGAGTCGCCGACGACGAGATCCAGCCCCTGCAGGAGTGCGCACCGCCGCCGCGGCCACGAACAGTCGGCCGAAGAAGGCATCCTGACGCCTTCCGGCACTGCTCTGCGGCGTACGGTTTGCCGACGGCAGTCCATGGTGGACGTCCGGAGCTGGGGAGGCCCTAGGTGGCGGACAGACGATTGTCATCTAACCGGGCCCGTGGTCGGGGCCTTGCCCGCCTCCACCTGGGCAATCACCAGGGATGAATTCTGCGGTTCACCAGGTCCCTGCGGCGCCGCTGCTGGCGGTGCTTTTACTCGTAAGTCTTGCCGTCATGGTGTGGCGGCTGCACCGCGGTGCACGGTTCACGTGGCCACGGGCGATGACCGGCATAGCTGCCTGCGTCTACGGCGTCGCCGTGCTGAACGAAGTTCTGCGGCCGTTCCAGATCGGGATTGACCGGCGTTACTACCTGGGCTGGCGGGTGTTCGTGCATCTCACGCCGCTGCACGGCGCAGAACCAAAGGACCTGATGCTCAACGCGCTGCTGTTCCTGCCGCTCGGGGTGCTGCTCCCCCTGCTCGCCCGCGTGCGCTCGGCCGGCCGCGTGACGCTGATCGGGGTGCTCCTCAGCCTCGCCATCGAGACCACGCAGTTGGTCCTCGACGTCACCGTCAGCGTCGGCCGGGTCGCCGACATCAACGACCTGCTCGGCAACACCGTTGGCGCGTTCATCGGTTACCTGGCGCTCCGACTCGCGATCCTGACGCCGCCCCTGGCGCGGCCGGCCGCTGCCATGACCTGGCCCGCACCGCGCCACCACGAGGGGGCGACCGCACCCGCCGAGTCCTCGACACCGCCGGCAGTGCCGCGGTGAAGCAGCTTCGTCAGCTTTTCGGCGCACGTGCGTCGTCACCGGCGACGGCCTCCCGTTCCCGGGACGGGTGCAGCACGTCTTCCGTCGGTGGCTGGTAGGCGTTCTCGGACTTCGCGACGACGACTGTCGCCAGCGAGTTGCCGACCACGTTGACCGCGGTCCTGGCCATGTCGACGATGAAGTCCACTCCGAGCAGGAGCGCGACGTACGTCGTCGGCAGCCCGACCGACTTCGCCGCGGCGAGCAGGACGACGATCGCCGCGGACGGCACACCGGCCAGCCCCTTGGTGAGCAGGACGAGCACCCCGATGATGGCGAGCAACTGCCCGATCCCCAGATGCTGACCCGCCGCGTGGGCGATGAACACCACCGCAACGGCCTCGTACAAGGTGGCGCCGTCGAGGTTGAAGGAGTAGCCGAGCGGAACCGTGAACGACGTGATGCGGTTGTCCGCCCCGAAGCGCTCCAGCCGCTGCATCAGCGGAGCCAGCACGACCTCGCTGCTGCGGGTGAGGAATGCCAGCACGAGCAGATCCCAGATCGCGCGGAGCAGTCGCAGATATGGGATCCGGAACACGAGCGCGATGACCGGGAACACGACCGCGAGCAGTACCACCATCCCGGCGTAGACGACGAGCACGAACTCGCCGAGGTCGCGGAGCCCCGCCCAGCCGTAGTGTGCCGTGTCGTAGGCGATGTAGCCGAGGACTCCGATCGGCGCGAACCGGACCACGAACCCGATCACCGTGACCATGATCTCGGCCACCCGCTCGAGGAGAACGAGCACCGGCTCCGCCCGGTCGCCGATCTGCGCGGCGGCCAGCCCGAAGAATGCGGCGAAGAAGACGATCGCGAGCAGGTTGGCGTCGGAGAACGCCGAGAAGATGTTGTCCGGGATGATGTCGAGCAGCAGAGTCTTGAAATCGACGCCGTTGGCGATTCCCTGGACGGCGTGCCGGCTCACGCCGCCCAGCGACGCACCGTCGCCCACTCCGGTCACGAGGGCAAGGAGAAGAGCGATCACGAGGACGACCGTGTTCACGACCTCGAAATAGAGCAACGTCTTCCACGCCACCCGCCCGAGGGCACGCGCCGACTCCATCCGCGCGATCCCGGTCACGATCAGCGGGAAGACCAACGGCACGATCGTCATCTCGATCAGCCGGATGAAGGCGTCCCCTGCGACCTTGAGGTGCTCTCCGGCGTCGGGGGCGGTCAACCCGATGACGGCGCCGATGACCAACGCGGCGAGCACCTGCGCGCCCAGCGGTACACGTCGCCGACGCGATCGCGGAGTCCCGGCGACGTGGGTGCTCATCGGGGCTCCGACTCGTGGCGCGGCGGGATGGTGCCGTCGACGGCGAGGACGGGTGCGTCCACCGGGATGAGCTCGGGGTACTTCAGGCCGGTTCCGGTGTTGAGGACCACCACCTCGTCGTCGGTGCCGAGCCAGCCCTGATCGCGCAGGCCACGTACGGCGGTGAAACACGCGGCACCTTCGGGGCAGATGAAGATCCCTTCCTGGCGGGCGACCTCGCGTTGATCGGCCAGAATCGCGTCGTCGTCGACCGCGACCGCGATGCCGTCGGTGTCGTACAGGGCGGAGAGGATGAGCGTGTCCCCGATCGGCTTGGGCACGGTGATCCCGAAGGCGACCGTATGCGCGTCGGGCCACGGCTCGCTCTCGGTGGCGCCCGTGGTGAAGGCCGACACGATCGGTGCGCAGCCGGTGGCCTGGACGGCGACCAGGCGCGGGAGTCGGCCTGTCACCCAGCCGAGGTCGCGCAGTTCCCGCAGCGCCTTGTCGATACCGACCAGGCCGACCCCGCCGCCCGTCGGGTAGACGATTACGTCGGGCATCCGCCAGCCGAGCTGCTCGGCGATCTCGATGCCCATCGTCTTCTTTCCCTCCAAGCGGTAGGGCTCGGTCATCGTCGACACGTTCTGGTAGCCGCCGCGCTCGGCGACGGCGCCGGTGATGAGCCGGCCGGCATCACCGATGAGCCCGTCGACGAGGTAGAGCTCCGCGCCGGCGAGCTGACACTCGGCGCGGGTGATCGGAGGCGCGTCGACGGGCATCGCGATGAGGGCCCGCATCCCGGCTCGGGCGGCGTAGGTGGCCCAGGCCCCGCCGGCGTTGCCGTTGGTCGGCATCGCGACGCCGCGTACTCCGAGCTCGGCTGCACGCGACACCCCGACCGCGGCGCCGCGCGCCTTGAACGTCCCGGTGGGGATCAGCCCTTCGTCCTTCATCAGCAGCCGGGACACCCCGAGCGAGGCGCCGAGCCGGGGAAGCTGGAGCAGCGGTGTCATGCCCTCGCCGAGGGTGACGATCCGATCCGCGGATCTGACCGGCAGTAACTCGTGGTAGCGCCACAGAGTCGGTTCCCGGGCGGCGAACGCCGACCGGTCGACCGTCGCCGCCACCTGCGCCAGGTCGTAGCGGGCGAGGAGTGGTGAGCCGCACCGGCACGTGCCCTGGACCTGGTCGGCGTCATACCGCGTCCCGCATCGTGGGCACTCGAGGTCGGACAGAGCGGAGAAGGTGTCGTCCACCGGTCCGACGTTCCCCACCTCGGCGAGGTCAAACGGGAGACCGACGGGGATGTCGCGGCGGACGCTCAGGCGAAGGTGCGGCCCAGGTGGTCGAGCAGGGCCTCGGACCGCAGCGGCCGGGCGCGGTAGCCGACGTAGCCGTCCGGGCGGAGGAGGTAGCCGCAGCCGCCGTACGCGTCGTAGCGGGAGCGGAACTCTCCGAGCGCGTCGACGATCGGCGGTGGCGGTCCGTCCGCATGGTCGGTGCCCGCCGCGACGATCACGTAGGAGTGCAGCCGGCCGGGTACCCGGCGCTCGGCGGCGGCCGCGATGTCGGCGAGTCCGGCGATCTGATCCGGCCGGTCGGCGTAGAGCAGCAGGGTGTGCCCGCCACTGCGCACGAGGTCGTGCAGCCGGATCGGGAAGGCTACTCCGCTGCGGTCCAGGTCGCGGCAGTCCGGCGCGCGCCCGCCCGGCTGCGGGGCCGCCCACGACGGATCGTCGGTGTCCTCACCGACGAGCGGGCTGTCCGGGTAGCCGACCAGCAGCTGTGCCTCCCGCAGGAGCACCGTGGTCGGGTCGTCGGGGTCGGCCTCGATGCCGGCACGGGCGTGCCGCACGGTTCGGCCGACGACCTCTTCGCCCACCGGCCGTCGCTCCGCGTCGTAGCTGTCGAGCAGGCCGGGCGCGGCAGCTCCCCGGACGGCCAGGGCGAGCTTCCAGGCGAGGTTGTGGGCGTCCTGGATACCGGTGTTCATGCCCTGCGCGCCGGTCGGAGGATGGATGTGCGCGGCGTCGCCGGCGACGAAGACCCGGCCCTCGCCGTAGCGGTCCACGATGCGATGGCTGATGCGGAACACCGAGGACCAGCGCAGCTGCGACGCGATCGTCGGCTGCGGCGACAGCCGGTCGAGCACGGCCTGGATGTGGTGCAGCTGCGGCGGTGAGCCGCTCTCCAAACCGTGCGCCACCTCGCCGCCGGTCGGTGCCGCGCTGGCGAGGTCCGGCGGCACCAGCATCGACATCCGGTAGCGGTTGTGCCCCGGCAGCGGGATGCAGACGAGCAGGTCGTCGGTCTTCCCGTCGGTCTGGTGCGTCGCCCGGATCCCGAAGCCGGGGGGCATCGACCAGTCGACCTCGACGTCTCCGAGCATGTACTCCTCGGGAAAGGCGTCACCACCGAAGTCGAGGCCGAGGTCCTTGCGCACCGCGCTGTGGGCGCCGTCGCAGCCGATCAGGTAGGCCGCCCGCACGGTCCGGTCGCCATCCGGCCCGGTGAGATGCGCGGTCACCCCGTCCGCGTCCTGGGTGAACGACGTCAGCTCGACGGATCGGTCGATCGAGGTGCCGTAGCGCTCCAGCTCTTCAGTCAGGACGCGTTCGGTCTCGTACTGCGGCAGGGCGACGAAGGTGAACGGCACCTCGGGGGGAAGGTCGAGGGCGATCTCGGCGGCCTGCTCGCCGTTGACGTAGCTGAGTTGCCCGCGCATCGGCGTCGCGGCATCGAGCGCGTCGCCGACCATCCCGACGGAGTCCCAGACCTCCAAGGTGCGGGGCTGGATCCCCACCGCCTTGGCGAAGGGCGCCCGCTGCTCGAGCCGGTCGACGATCAGGCAGTCGACACCCCGGCGGCGAAGCTCGACCGCCGCGGTCAGTCCGACCGGGCCGGCCCCCGCGATGACGACCTCGACGTCGGACACCGGTCAGCCGACCGTCGACGGGAGGGGTACGGGCAGCCGACGGACGGCCCGGCTCCACCGTCCCAGCCGGCGGGCGTCATGCGGAAGGGTGCGGTCGGTCCGGGTGGACCACGGCCGGTGCGCGATGCGCTCGATCTCCTCGGGGCGGTGCGGGACGAGCAGGATGGCCGCCCGGTCGGTGGCGGGGCGTTCGGCGAACCACGGAAAGGCCGCGGCCCGCCGGCGGTAGAGCCGATCGGTCTCCTCGTCGCTGGGGACGACCGCCGTGATGTCGATCTTCTGGCTCCCGACCTCGACCACGGCGTCGGGATGAACCATCAGGTCGTCGTACCAGTCCGGGCGGGGAAGGCCGTCGGCGGTCGCGAAGACCACGAGACGGTCATCGTCCGGGATGTAGATCAGCGGCGTGGTCCGGCGCAGGCCGTCGCCGGCTCCGGCCGACGTGAGCAGCAGCACCGACGGCGACTTCTCCATGGGCAACAGCCACAACAGGCTGGGCACCGTGCCGCCGGTCGACCGGAATTCCTCGATCACCTGGAGATTTACGCCACTCGGGTCAGTCATGGTTCCCCCCGTGGAAAGATGCTGACGCGTCCGAAAGGTAGCACAGCTGAACCGACCCGGACATCCGGGATTTTTCGCCGGATGCCCGGGCGTGCGGCGGCTACTCCGTCGGAAAAGAGGCCTCCGCGCCCGGCGGCTGGGGGAGGCCGAGCGCGGAGGTCGACACTTGGCCGCGGGGGGTCCGGCCAAGACATCCACCAAGATACGCCGTATCGGCGCCTTCTCCCGGGACATTCGGGCGCGGGTCGCGGGCTGTCCCGCGACCCCCGCCAGCCGGAATCAGCCCGACAGCCGGGACCAGCCCGGCCGGCGGGCTCGATCCGCGACCAGCGGCGATACAGCCCGCTATTCGTCGTCGACGGACTCGGCGAGTCGGGCGGCAGCCACCCGCTCCACCAACTCCGCCTGGTCCTCCGCCGGTTGGTCGGCGAGGTCCCGGGCCGTGTCGCGCACGGTGTCGGAGATGGTGTCGAGTGGGAGCTGTCCGTCGAACTGCGCCATCAGCCGCTCGGTGATGTCCGCCCGCAGGTTCTCGGCAGCCATCCCGTCAGCTCGCGGTCGATATCGAGGTCACTGCGCCCCGCTCAACCCGCCGTCGGGCCGCCCACCGCAGCGAGCGCACGGACGGCAGCGCCCGGGAGCGCGAGTGCCGTCGTCGCGTCACCCGGGTTGATGGCCAGCCAGAGATCCTCGGACGGCCACGCGGCGGCAAGATCGATCGCGGGAATCACGATGCTGCCGGACACGTCGGGCAGGTTGTCGGTGAGCCGCTCGGCGGTGGTGAAGGCCGGGACGAAGGACGTCTCGTCCTGCTCGATCACCGGAAGCGTGATCTGGCCCTCGGGCGGTGCCTCGCCGTCGGGCGAGGAGGTCTGCGGCAGGACCAGGTCGTGCCCGGCCAGCGCCGTGACGGCGGCCTGCAGCGTCTCGGTCTTGTCGCTGTCGGCCACGGCCGCGGCCAGCGCGGCATCCAGCGTCGACGCGTTGTCAGGTGATGGCGTGGTCATTGATCGGCTCCTCATGTGGGGCCCTCAGGCGGGCCAGAGTGCGATGGTCGGACGCGGTGGCCCGTTGAGCTGACCGGCGGGAGTGTGGCGGACGACCCGCGTACAGCCCGGTTCGCCGCACCGCCGGTCGCCGTACACTCCGGCGGCGTGCATCCACCGCCAGGTGAGGTCTGGTTCGACCCGTCGGCCTCGCTACGGCTGGGGCGCCGGGCCTCCGGGCCCGTCGACAGCAGCCGGCGACGCGCTTCGTACGGCACGCCTGTCCACCGTGCCTGCTCCCGGGGTGGTTGTGCAAATCCGGCGAGCTGGTTGGGTGCCCAGGCTGGGTGAGAGGAGAGGGATGTCCCCGGATGCGAGGTCGAGCGGTCCGTGGCAGCTGGCCACGATGGCCGATCTGCGTACGATCGCGGCCGGACTGCCGATCGCCGACGTCGTCGCGGTCGGATCCGCTGCCGGGGCCGCGCACCAGCTGGACCCGTGGTCGGACCTGGACGTGCTCGTCGTCGCAGAACCCGGTCGGGCCGGGACGCTGTGGCCCGACCTGTCATGGCTCGCCGGGCTCGGGGAGGTCGCCGCGTATGCGCAGTCGGCGTCGCCACCCGGCGGGACAAGTCGGCTCCTCCTCGCGGACGGCCGCCGGGTCGATGTCCTCGTGACCGACGTCGGCACCGCCGATGCCCGGTGGCGCGAACTCGCTCGTGCCGCATCGCCGGCCGAGGGCACGGATGCCGTCGAAACCGGGGATCTCGGCCAGATCGGCAACCGGTTGCTCTTCGAGGCGGCGATCGCGATCGCGAAGGCCGCGCGCGGCGAACGACTCGTCAGCGCCCATCTCGCGGTGGGACTGCTGCAGCGCTGCCTGGAAGCCGCGATGGTCATCCGCGACCTCGCCGAACGGACCAACCACCATCCGGGTCCGCGGCGCCACGATGGGCTCGCCGACCTCCTGCCGGCCGTCCCGGCCGGACCTCGACCGCGCGACGTCCTGCTGCTGATCGGCCGGGCCGTCGACTGCTTCGCCGCGATCATCGCCGCCGCCGCGAGCCCACCACCCTTTTCCCGGCGGGCGGTCGACCTGCTGCTCGCCCGCGCACTGGCCGAATGACCCCCACCGAGCAGGAGGCCACGCCCGGGGCGGGTCCGCCGACCGCCTAGGCTGACGGCATGCCTCGCACCGCCGCCACCACGACGACCGTCGATCGGGCCGCCCTGATGGACTTCGTCCGGCCGCGGCACCACATGCTTCTGATCACCCGCAGGCGTGACGGCGGGCCGCAGGCGTCGCCGGTGACCGGTGGTGTCGACGCCGCCGGCCGCATCGTCGTGTCGACCTATCCCGAACGCGCGAAGGCGCGTAACGCCCGCCGCGACCCACGGGCCAGCGTGCTCGTGCTCTCCGACGACTTCGGCGGTGCATGGGTCCAGGTCGACGGCACGGCCGAGGTCCTCGACCTCCCCGACGCACTCGAGCCGCTCGTCGACTACTACCGGGCGATCTCGGGTGAGCACCCGGACTGGGACGACTACCGGGAGGCGATGCGGGCACAGGGGAAGTCCCTGGTGCGCATCACCCCCGACCAGTGGGGCCCGATCGCGACCGGGGGATTCCCGGCGCGACTCGTCGGCTAGTGACGATCAGAAGCTGGTGACGATGAGTTCTGGCCGGGTTGGTTCGTAGCAGGCAACCAGAATCCCCTTGTGGCCCACCGGGAAAGAGCCTCTTTCCCGGTGGCCCGGCAGGTGCCAGACTGGCATGACGCCAGAGGGGGGCGCCATGAAGAAGTGGCTCGCAGTTGTCGGTGTCATCGTCGTCGCAGTGGTCGTCCCGGCCACCGCATTCGCAGCCAGCGGGGGCTTCGGGTCCAACCTGGATCAGCAGTCGTCCAAGTGGTCCACCACGACGGTCAGTACGAGCAGCAGGAGTTTCGTGCGCGTCGCCGGCCTGTCCGGGCTGAACATCTGCAGCCTCAAGCAGGTGACGGCCACCCTGAGCGTGCAGCTCGACGGCGGCATGATCGGAATGCAGATCCGCCAGGACGGCGGCGGGCTCATGCAACCCGGCGCGGTGCGGTTCATCCCGGCGGGCGCCCAGGACTCGTTCTCGTTCACCTTCGTCCAGAACACCGGGCCGTTCGAGGCCAACGATCACCACTCGTACGACGTCGAATGGCGATCGGTGACCGGTGCTCCGGTCAAGCTGATCAAGGGCGACCTCAACCTGCAGTACCAGACAGGTACGCAGGGCTGCTGACGGTCACGGCCGGCGGCGAAGCCGGCCCAGGCGGGCGGCCACCCGGCCGGCCGCCCGGGGCGCGGGCCGGTGCCCCGGGTCCGGGCCGCGGGCGAGCGGCAGCCCGGCGGCGGCCCAGGCAGTGGTCCCACCGGTGAGGCACAGCGCCGTACGCCCGGCCGCGCCCAGGGACTCGGCGGCCCGCCAGGCGCGGCTCCCGGTCGAGCAGACCGTGAGCACCTGACCGGAGGGGAGCTCGGCGCGCCGCCAGGGGAGCTCGGCGACCGGAATGTTGACGGCCCCGCGCAGGTGTCCGGCGGCGTACTCCTGCGGGCTGCGGACGTCGATCACCGCGTCGCCGGACTCCCAGACGGCCCGGGCGACGGCCACGTCCACGTGTTCGGCCGACCCGGTCATGACGGCGCTGCGCCGGCGCGCGGGGTCAGCGACCGCCGGCGATCTTTCGGCTCCGCTGCTCGACGCCGGGCCCACCGTAGGGGTAGTCGGCCGGCTCGGGGTCGCTCGCGGCGTCCAGCTGCTCGGTCTCCTGGGCGGTGAGGTGCAGCCCCGCCGCGCCGAGATTGTCCTCGAGCTGTGCCGTGGTCCGCGCGCCGAGGATGACCGAGGTCACCGTCGGACGGTCGGCGAGCCAGGACAACGCGACCTGCGCCATCGACACCCGGCGCTGCTCGGCGATGCGCTGCACGGTGTCGATGACGGCCCAGGTCCGCTCCGACTTGCCCCGCCGGTCGTAGGCCTCGACGCCCCGCTCCGGGTTCTCGCCCAGGCGGGTGGCACCGGTCGGCCGCTGGTCGCGCCGGTACTTGCCGGTCAGCCAGCCGCCGCCGAGCGGCGACCAGGGGAGCAGGCCGAGGCCCTCGGACAGGCAGGCCGGCACGATCTCCCACTCGATCTCGCGGGTCAGCAGGCTGTACTGCGGCTGCAGGGTCGCCGGCCGGGCGAGGCCCCGGAAGTCGGCGATGTCGACCGCCTTCTGCAGCTGCCACGCGGTGAAGTTGGACAGCCCGACGTAGCGGATCTTGCCGGCGCGGACCGCGTCGTCGAGGAAGCGCAGTGTCTCCTCGATCGGTGTCAGCGGGTCGTAGGCGTGCACCTGGTAGAGGTCGATCGTGTCGATCCCGAGCCGGGTCAGGGATGCATCGAGGGCGCGGCCGAGGTGCGAGCGGGACAGGCCGGCGTCGTTGGGTCCGGACCCCATCGGGAAGCGGCCCTTGGTCGCCAGCACGACCTGATCACGCAGCTCCGCCGCGCGGGAGGAGAACCACCGCCCGATGATCTGCTCGGACACCCCGCTGCTGTAGACGTCCGCGGTGTCGACCAGGGTGCCGCCCGCCTCGAGGAACCGGTCGAGCTGCTCGTGGGCGCCCTTCTCGTCAGTTTCGTTCCCGAACGTCATCGTGCCCAGCGCCTGCGTGGACACGACGCATCCGGTCGATCCGAGTGTGCGGTATTCCACCGTCTGACCCCTCTGTCTGTTTGCCGATGCCGCGGGGGGAGCCGTCCCGAACGGGCCCTGTACCCCGGCCGTTGCGATCGCTCAAAAGCCTACGGCGTCGGTATTCCCGCTACTGCCGTGGGTGAGTGGTGCTGGCCCGACGGGTCAGCCTGGGCGCCACGAGTCTGGTCTCGCGCGAGGTCTCGCCGGCGAGCTGGCGCATCACCATGTCGACGGCCAGCCGGCTCACCTCCGCCGCGGGTACGGCGACCGAGGTCAGGCCGACGGCCTGGTTCTCGGCCATGTCGTCCGGGCAGAGGGCGACGACGGACAGGTCCTCGGGAACCCGGACGCCGAGCTGGTTGAGGTAGGCCAGCAGCGGTGCGAGGGCCGCCTCGTTGTGGACGACGAGGCCGGTCAACGCCGGCCGGGCGAGGAGCTTGTCGACGCAGCGCAGTACGGCCTCCCGGTCGGGCCCGCACCGCTGTGCGGTGATGTGCACGCGGCGCTGCCGGGCCGCCGAGGTGAATCCGCGCAGGAAGCGTTCGGCGTAGCTCGCGCCCCGCTGGTAGACCTCGGGCGCGGCCCCGACGAGACCGATGTCGCGATGGCCGAGCTCCGCGAGGTGCGTGACGCACAAGGCAGCGGCGGCCTGGAAGTCGAGGTCGACGCAGCCGAGGTCGACCGGGTCCTCCGGTACGCCGATGAGGACCGCCGGACACGACAGCGAGCGCAGCACCGGGATCCTCGGCTCCGAGCTCTCGATGTCCATGACGATCATGGCGTCGACCATCGCCGACCCGGCGACCCTCCGCAGGCCTTCCGGGCCCTCGTCCTTCGTCACGAGGAGCACGTCGTGGTCGTAGCCGCGTGCCGACGTCACCGCGGAGGCGACGAACTGCATGACCACCGGAACGTTGACGTCGGCGCGCAGCGAGACGACCAGGGCGAGCACCTTGCTGCGGCTGCTGGCGAGTGCGCGGGCGCCGGCGTGCGGGTGGTAGCCGAGCTGGCGGATGCTCTTCTCGACGCGCTCCCTCGTCCCGGCGGAGATGGGGCGCTTGCCGCTGAGCACGTAGGACACCGTGCTCGTGGACACGCCGGCGGCACGAGCCACGTCCGCGATGGTCGCCACCGATCGTCCCCTCACATCGATGCGCCCAATTATGCGGCCTCACCTCTTGACGCCCCGCAGACAGTTGTCTACGTTCGCTGGTCATCGAAGCGATTCGACGAATTCGATGCACCGACGGAGTGGCCGATCGCCGCAGCCGGCATCGTCGACGACCCGTTCATGCACCCCGACAGTAGGGACAGCAGCTGATGAGTCCAGGAGCAGAGCCACGCCGTCCGACGCGGGTGACGGTGTGGAACGAGGGTCTGCACGAGCGCACCGAGGAGGCGGTCGGGGCCCGGTATCCCGACGGGATCCACGGCGCGATCGCCGCCGGCATCAGGGAGCATCTCGGCGCCGGCGTCACCGTACGCACCGCGACCCTCGACGACCCCGAGCACGGGTTGAGTGACCAGGTCCTCGACGAGACCGACGTCCTGACCTGGTGGGGGCACCGGGCGCACGACAAGGTGTCCGACGAGATCGTCGAGCGGGTGCACGAGCGGGTGCTGTCCGGAATGGGCCTGCTGGTGCTGCACTCGGGCCACTTCTCGAAGATCTTCATCAAGCTGATGGGGACGACCTGCAGCCTGCGGTGGCGCAACGCCGACGACCGTGAGCTGGTCTGGACCGTCAACCCCGCACACCCCATCGCCGCCGGCGTGCCGAGCCCGATCGTCATTCCCGAGCAGGAGATGTACGGCGAGTTCTTCGACATCCCCGCACCGGACGAGGTCGTGTTCGTCTCCTCCTTCACCGGGGGAGAGGTCTTCCGCAGCGGATGCACCTTCCGCCGCGGTCAGGGACGCGTCTTCTACTTCAGCCCGGGCGATCAGGAATATCCCGTCTACCACCATCCCGACGTACGCCGGGTCATCGCCAACGGTGTGGTCTGGGCAGCTCCGTCACGGGACGAGCGGCGGGTTCCCCACCTGCAGCGGTCGGAGAAGGGATGGTTCCTTCCCGGCGGCTCGCCGTCATGAGCGGGTCCTTCCGGTCCGTCGGGCACGACCGGCCGCTGCGTGCGGTGTCGGTGGGAGCCGGCGGGATGGGACGCGGCTGGCTGCGTACGTTGAGCCGGTCCGAGGACGTCGACCTGGTCGGGGTGGTCGACGTCAACCCGGCCGCCATCCCGGCGGCACTTGCCGACGTGTTCGGCGACGATCCGGCGGCGGCCGACATCGTCGCGGGCACCGACCTGACGACGGTGGCGCGCGCGGTCGAGGCGGACATGGTCGTCGACGTCACGATCCCGGAGGCGCATCACGCCGTCACGGTCGAAGCCTTCGCACTCGGGCTTCCGGTGCTCGGCGAGAAGCCGATGGCCGCGACGCTCGCCGAGGCGGCGGCGTTGACCACGGCGGCGGAGAAGGCCGGCGAGCTCTTCATGGTGAGCCAGAGCCGCCGCTACGACCGAAACCTCTTCGCACTCAGGGCGCAGGCCGGACGGCTGGGTGACGTCGACATCGTCACGACCGAGTTCTTCAAGGCACCACACTTCGGCGGCTTCCGGGACGCGATGGCGCATCCGCTCGTGCTCGACATGGCGATCCATTCCTTCGACAGCGCGCGCTTTCTGCTCGATGCCGAACCGGTCGCCGTGTACTGCGAGGAGTACAACCCGCGCTGGAGCTGGTACGCCGGTGATGCGGGCTGCACCGCCGTCTTCGAGATGTCCGGTGGACAGCGCTACGTCTACACCGGCAGTTGGTGCAGTCCCGGACTCGAGACGTCGTGGAACGGCCGCTGGAGGATCAGCGGCCGGGCCGGCGCGGCGACCTGGGACGGGGACAACCCACCGGCAGCCGAAACAGCTGTCGCAGAGGCAGCCGCGGGCGGCCCGGAGTCCGCGCCGCCGGGCGACGGCATCTCCGGATCACTGGCCGAGTTCGTTCATGCTCTGCGGACCGGCGCGACACCGATGGGTGAGTGCCACGACAACCTGCTGAGCCTGGCCATGGTCCATGCAGCGATCGAGTCGTCACGAACAGGTCAGCGGGTGCGGGTGCGCGACATCCTCGACGACGCCCGCGAGCGGGCACTGGCCACCGGCACCACTACCTAGAGGGGCACAGGGATCTGTATGACTCACGATACGGGACGTCGTGGCGAGGTAACCGCGGAGCGGCGGGAAGGGCTGTCGCGCCGGCGGTTCCTCTACGGCGCGGCGCTCGCGGCCGGCTCGATGGGGCTCAGTGCCTGCACGAGCGGCTCCACGACGGCGGACTCGACGTCGTCGACAGGCCCGAGCGGCAACCTCAAGGGCTCGGCGACGAAGCCGCTCGCTGTACCGACCACGTTCCGTCAATCTCCGACGGTGAAGGGCCTGCCGCCGGTCGCCCAGCGGCTGCCCAAGAATCCCTATGTGGTGCCGCACCGTTGGGTCGGCCGGGGCAAGTACGGCGGCAAGCTGAACATGGTCGTCTTCAGCACGACCGGGGCGGAATCAGCCACGTCCAACCATGAGTTCTTCTACGGCTACTCGCCGCTGCGCTGGCTCAACGATGGCCTGGACGTGGGGCCGGGCACCGTCGACAAGTGGAGTTCCAACGCGGACGCCACCGAGTGGACTCTGCACTTCCGGGAGGGCCTGCGCTGGTCGGACGGCCAGCCCTTCAGCGTCGACGACGTGCTGTTCTGGTGGGAGGACATGGTGCTTCCCGGCCACGATGCACAGACCCCCCCGTCGGAGTGCCTCTCGTCGGCCGGGCACGTCTGCACGATGAAGAAGATCGACCAGTGGACGCTGAAGATCACCTATGACGCGCCGCAGCCGGGTCTGCCGTACTACCTGGCATCGTGGGCGAAGGGGGGTATCGGAAAGACCGGCGCCGCGTGGATGTTCCCGAAGCACTACCTGAAGCAGTTCCACCCCAAGTACAACCCGAAGGTGCCGAAGAACTGGGACACCTCCGGCGGGCTGTGGGAGTCCAAGGCCGACTGGATGGCCAACCCGGACTGCCCGACCCTGACCGGCTACAAGTGCAAGTCGTTCGACAACAACCAGGGCGTCGTACTGGAACGGAACCCGTACTACTACGCCGTCACCAAGGACGGCGACCAGCTGCCCTACATCGACACGATCGCGATCAACGTCGTACAGAACAGCCAGGTCATCAAACTCCAGGTGCAGCAGGGCAAGGTCGACTACTGCCACGGGGCGTTCAACCAGATCGACCTGTCGGACGTGGCCACCCTCTCGCGCAACAAGCAGAAGGGCGACTACGAGATCCTCTTGTGGGAGAGCGGATCCGGCACGGGATCGATGTTCTTCCTCAACTACGACTACACCGCCAAGGATCCGAAGTACGGGAAGCTCTTCCGCGACAAGCGGTTCCGGCAGGCGATCTCCTATGCATGGGATCGCGTCACCGCGCAGAAGGCGCTCTACTTCGGGACCGGCGAGCTCACGACCGGGACCCTGGGCCCCAAGGCGCCGGAGTACCACACCAAGCCGAGCGGTCCGGGCCTCTACGACCAGTGGCGCGATTCGTACAAGACCCGCGACGTGAAGAAGGCGAAGGCACTGCTCGCCGAGATGGGCCTGAAGGACACCAACAACGACGGCTACGTGGAGTTCCCGGACGGCTCGAAGTTGACCGTGCAGATCCCGTACTCAGCGGACATCTCCACGACCAACGGTGCCAACGACGACCAGCTGGTCGCGAACGCCAAGGACATCGGCCTGCACATGGTGCGGAGCCCGATCTCGCCGGTGACGTTCGGCGACCAGTGGTCGGCCGGCGAGTTCATGTCGCACACGAACTGGGAGGTGAGCAACGGCAGCCTGCTGGTGGCTGCGGTCTGGCTGCTGCCGCTGGAACCGGCCCGGTGGGCCCCGCTCGAGGGGGCGATGTACGCGCAGACCGGGACCCCGAAGGAGAAGGCGGAGCTGGACCTCCCGCCGTTGAAGCGCAACCCGCCGCGGATGGCGCCGGAGAAGGACGGCCCGGTCCAGCGGATGTGGGACCTGTACAACCGGGCCAAGCGCGAGCCGGACTACCTGAAGCGCACCGAGCTCTTCTGGAACATCATCAAGATCCACATCTCGGACGGCCCGTTCTTCATGGGGACGGTGGCCAACTTCCTCCAACCGGTCGTCGTCAAGAACGGTCTCAAGAACGTCCCGAGCCGCGAGAACCTCGCGCAGGGCGGGCTGGTCAACGACTGGGAGCTCCCGTGCCCGGCCGTCTACGATCCGGAGACCTACTACTGGGACGACCCGTCGCAGCACAACACCTGAGGTCGGTCGAACTTTCGCACTAGTAGTGCGAAACGGGGGCGTCGTACGGCGTGTCGCCGATCCAAACGCACTAGTAGTGCGTTTGTTGGGGGGCCGAGTACGGCGCACGATGACGCGCGGGTCGAGACGGCGCAGCGACTCTGGGTCCATCCGGGCGGCGGTCACGCATCAGTCGCCCAAGTCAGTGATTCAGAGTCGCCCTGGCTCCAAACCGTTTTCGGGCTTGCCGCTGGAGGCATACCTACACGGGGCCCCGGCCGGTTTCGTAATACCCCCCGGCTGGCCGGGGTCGCCCCGTCCTGCCGGCTGCGTTGTCGGGGCGAAACGTCCGGGAGGACAACGCCACCACCGAGCAGGATCGCCCACCGCGGGCGGCTGCCGCCGGCGGCCGTTCCGGCTACGTCAGAAGGGTTGCCAGTTGGGTGCCGTCAGGGCTGCCGAGCCCGGTACAGGCGTCCCAGCCGGTCGCTGCGGCGTAGGCGCCGTTGCTCCCGGCCTTGACGTCGCGGAAGCCCGGGGCGGCGGCGCCCGCCGTGACGCCGGAGTACAGCGCCGGCTGCAGCAAGCCCAACGGGCGGCCGACCGCCTGCGAGAGCCGCGTCGCCAGCGCGGCCCACAGCGGTGCGACCGCGCTGGTGCCGCCGATCACCATGGACTGGCCGTCGACGAGGACCTGGTACCCGGTCGCCGGGTCGGCGTCGGCGGCCACGTCGGGGACGCCCCGTCCGGTTCCGGTCGCACCGCCCGGGCGCGCGGGCACGCCGACGTTCTGCTGCCATGCCGGTTGGGCGAACGACGTCGAGACGCCGCCGCCTGTCGCGCCCCCACCACCCCCGTCGTTCCATACGGTCTCGGTGGCACCGATGGCGGGAAGCGATGTTCCCCCGCACCCGAGGACACTCGGGCTCGCCGCGGGGAAGTCGACGTGCGGCTGCCCATCGGTCTGACCGTCGCCCGAACCGCTGTCTCCGGACGCGGCCGTCACCGTGATGCCCAGTGCCGCGGCGTCCTGGAACGCGGCGTCCATTGCGGTGCGCGCCTGCTGGGTCCACGTGTTCTCCGCCCCGCCCCAGCTGATGCTGATCGCCGTCGGTGTCGGGCTGGCGTGCGACGCCTGGCTGACCGCGTCGAGAAAACCGGCGTCGGTGTTGGGCGCGAAGTACACCACCTGCGCGGCACCCGGCGCGAGCGCGCCGGCCACCTCGATGTCCAGCAACACCTCGCCGTCGGCGCCGCTGGGGTCCTGCCCGGGCTGATTGGCCGCACCGTCGACACCGACCGCAGTGACCGTCGGAGGGCTCACGCCGAGCCCCGCGAAGTAGGTGTCCAGGTCGGACTGGGCGAACCCGCCGCCGAGCTCGATGATCGCGAGCGTGTGTCCCGCGCCGTCCGTGCCCGGCGGGAAGGAGTAGGCCGTTGCCAACTGCAGCGGCGTGTAGCTGACGGACACCGCCCCCGGGGCGGCCACCTGGAAATGCGCACGGGACTGCGGCCGGTCGTCGAGCCCCAGAACCGCGACGACGATCCCGGCGAGCTCCGCCGGCACCTGCAGTCCACCGGTGCGGTGCCGATGCCGTAGCTGCGCCCCCGTCGCCGGATCCGGACTGGTGGCTTCCCTCAACGTCGCGCCGAACAGCCGAGCCAGTCCCGAACCGCGGGCCCGGATCCGCCGCGACGCGGGATCGACGGCGAGCATCTCGGCACCGGTGCCCGCAAGCACCTGACGCACCCGCTCGACGTCGGCCGGATCGGCGCCGTATCGGTTGCCCAACTCGGCCACGGACACTGTCGTCGATCCGGTGACCAATTCCGCCGGTAGCTCGGCGCGACGGCGCAACACTACGGTCACGTCGACCGGCACCGCTCCGACGGGTGCCCCGACCTCGACGCCCGGAGCGGCGTCCCGCGCACTGCCGGACAGGTCCACGTAGATCTCATCAGCCATGCCGACAGCATGCACCCAGGCACCGACACGTGTGAATCGGCTACGCCGCGCTTTGGCGCCGGACGCGGAACGGGTGGGCCGGGAACGTTTCCCCGGCCCACCCGTGTGATCCGCGCGCGGCGGCTCCGATCAGGCGACCCTCGAGGTCGCGTCAATCCGGGCGACCTCGTCGTCGCTGAGCGAGAAGCCGAAGACGTCGAAGTTGGAGGCGATCCGCTCCGGCTGCACCGACTTCGGGATCGCAACGATGCCGTGGTCGATGTGCCAGCGCAGGACGACCTGCGCGGGCTTGACGCCGTGGGCCTTCGCGATCTCCTCGACCACCGGGTCGTTGAGCCCGCCTGCCTTGAAGGGGCTGTAGCCCTCGAGAACGACGTTCCGCTTCCGGCTGTGTGCCAGACGCTCCGCGTCGAACACGTGCGGGCTCCACTTGATCTGGTTCACCGCAGGCGCCGTTCCGGTCGCGTCGATGAGCTCGTCGATCTGCGCAGGGCTGTAGTTGCTCACCCCGACGGCGCGGGCGGCACCCTCCTTCTCCACCGCGAGGAACTCGCGCCAGGTGTCGACCCCGGCCGTGCCGTTCGGCGGCCAGTGGATCAGCCACAGGTCGACGTAGTCGGTGCCCAGCAGGTCGAGGCTGGCGGCGATGGTCTTGCGCTCGCGTCCGGCGTGGTCCGGCGGCAGCTTCGTGGTGACGAAGACCTCCTCGCGCGGCACGCCACTGTCCTTCAGTGCCCGGCCGACCTCCGCCTCGTTGCCGTACCCGGTCGCGGTGTCGATGTGGCGGTAGCCGGTGTCGAGAGCACGCCGTACGGCGTCGTAGGCCTCCTGGCCCTCCATCTGCCACGTCCCGATGCCGAGGATCGGCATCGACGTGCCGTTGGCCAGGCGGACGGTCTGCTGCTGCGTGGAATCGGTCATGGAACCAGGCTACCCAGGGCTCGGGACCGCACACCCGACACCCATTCCTGAGGGCTATCTGTCGCGGCCAGACATGATGTCCGGATCCTCGGGTAATGACTCAGGTCGGACGTCATACGTGAAGCGCCACCGTGAGCCGGCCGGGGGCGGCGGTTGAGGAGGTAGGACATGGCAGATGCACAAGTGGTCGTCATCACCGGTGCCAGCGCGGGCATTGCCCGCGCCACCGCGCAGGAATTCGGGTCGCGGGGCGCGAAGGTCGGACTGCTGGCTCGTGGCCGGGCCGGCCTTGACGGCGCCGCGCGAGCCGTCGAGGAGGCCGGCGGGGTCGCGTTGCCGGTGCAGACCGACGTCGCCGACTACGACCAGGTGGCGGCGGCGGCGGAGCGCATCGAGTCCGAACTCGGTCCTATCGACGTCTGGGTAAACGTTGCTTTCACTTCGGTATTCGCCCCCTTTACAGAAATCTCACCCGAGGAATTCCGACGGGTGACGGAAGTCTCTTATCTCGGCTTCGTCTACGGCACGATGGTGGCGCTGGCCCGAATGCGGCCGCGCAACTCCGGGACCATCGTGCAGGTGGGGTCGGCACTGGGATCGCGGAGCATTCCCCTGCAGTCGGCGTACTGCGGCGCGAAGCATGCCGTCAACGGCTTCACCGAGTCGGTCCGCACCGAGTTGCTGCACGACCACAGTGACATCGCGATCACGATCGTCCAGATGCCTGCGGTCAACACCCCGCAGTTCTCCTGGGTGCTCTCGCGCCTGCCCGATCATCCGCAGCCGGTGCCGCCGATCTATCAGCCCGAGGTCGCCGCACGTGGCGTGGTCTTCGCCGCCGATCATCCGGGGCGCAAGCAGTACTGGGTCGGCGCGAGCACCGTAGGAACTCTCGTCGCGCAGAAGCTGGCCCCGGCGCTGCTCGACCGCTACCTCGCGCGCACCGGATACGGCTCGCAGCAGACCGGGCAGAAGGTCGACGCCGACCGACCGAACAACCTGTGGGAGCCGGTCGACCGGCAGGGCGGGAGCGATCACGGAGCCCACGGAGTATTCGACGACCGCGCACACCCCTGCAGCCCGCAGCTGTGGGCATCGCACCATCCCCGGGTCCTGTCCGCGGCGGTCGCGGCCGCTGCGGCTCTCGGTGGCCTGGCCGGCGTGCTCAGACGACGGTGAACGCCTTCGCGATGCTCCGCGCCGGGTACGGCGCCGCGCTGCTCTGCGCACCCGGTCCGCTGATCCGTCGGGTGACCGGAACCAGGGCGGACCGGCGGAGCCGGGTGACCGCCCGGGTGCTCGGGGGCAGACATCTCGTGCAGGCGGTGTCGACGGCCAGATTTTCCGGCCCGGATGCGCTCAGGATCGGAGCGTCGGTCGACGCGAGCCACGCGGCGTCCATGCTCGCGCTGGCAGTCGGTGACAGGTCCCGCCGTCGGGCCGCACTGGTCGACGGCACCGTCGCCACCACACTCTCCATCGTGGGGATGCTGCTCGCGCGCCGCTGACGCAGATCGGCGAACCACTCAACCTAGCGTTGATTCCATTCGCAATATGTGGAATTCGCGCACGTGATGAATGCGCGCGTGGCGCGACGTGAATCTCCTTCCCTTGGCGGTCGATCCACGCCATGATCTTGACCAATCGGGAGGGGATCGCGATGCGGAACACGGCTGCACACGATGCGTTCCTCGTCCGCGCCACCTCCCGATCCGGCGTGTCGGTGCTGACGACATGACCGGCGGTGAGCTGCTCACCGGGCACCGCTTCCGGGTGCGCTGGGACGGCCACGACATCCTCGGCGTACGCCGGGTGAGCAGACTCGAGACCGGGCTGCAGGGGGCGACGCCGTCCCCGCTCCCGGTGACGTTGGAACGATCCGCCGGCACGGACGCGGACTTCGAGACGTGGGCGACAGGCGCGTGGGCCGGCACCGACGCGGTGGCGCAGCAGAAGGACGTCGAGCTGGCACTCTTCGACCTCGCCGGCCGCCCGGCGGTCGCCTACCACCTGCTCGGCTGTGTCCCGACCAGCTGGTCACCGCTGTCCGACCTGGACGCGGGCGACGTGGCCACACCCGCCGTGGAGACGCTGGTGTTGTCCGTGCAGCGGATCGTCCGGGACACGTCGGTCGGGTGAGTGGATGACGTCGACGGGCGGGGAGCCGGGACAGATTGCTGCGGCAGCCGGCACGTCGCGGTTGCTCGGGGCGGTGGGCGGTGCCCTGCAGCAGGCGCCGAGTGCCCCGATCCTCATCGTCCTGCCGCCGGACGGCGGCGGCGTAGGGCAGGGCCCTCCCGTCGGAGGCGGGGCGGTGGGGCAGGGGCCGGCGGGTGGCGACCCCGTCGTGCAGCCGTCGCCCACCGGACCGACACCTCCGGTGACCGTCCCGCCACTGGCCGCCGGCGAGGCGGCGGGCCAGGTCGCACTCGACGCCGGACGGCTCACCGAGCTCTTCCAGGTCGCCCTGGCCGCCGACATCGCGACGGTCGACGGGACCGCGCCGACGCAGGTCGTCTGGTACGACGGCGACAGCGAGGTCCTGGTGCACCTGGACCGGACCCGCGTCGTGGTCCAGCCGGGTCTGGTGCTGATCGCGATGACCCTCGAATCGGCCCAGACCGGAGCCGGCGAGCTGCTCGTACCGTTCGCCGTCGGCTCGCCGGGAAGCCCGGCCGGCATGGTCGTCGTCACCGAACCCCGGCCGCGCGGCCCGGCGGCGCTGGCCGACCGGTGGGGCGGGGCCGTCACGGCGGCGGCCTACCGGGCGCTGCTCGACGTGAGCCACGCGGTGTCGCTGCTGACCGGCGTCGACGAGGCGGGTGCCCGGCTCATCCCCGGCGCCCTGCTGGTCGACGCGACGACGGTGCAGGTCGTGCCGCAGGCCAGACACGCATTTGACCAGATCCCGGGGCGATGACGTCGTGACGGTCGACCAGGACGCCTTCGAGGACGTCGCCGACCTCGCGACGGCGTTGGGGTTCCTCGACGCGACGGGTCAGGTCGACGCAGGCTGGTTCTCCGACCCGTCGAGCCGGATGGGCGGGGTGCTGCGCGATCCGCGGCAGCGGGCGGCGTTGGTCCGCTTCGTCCAGGACCTGATGGCCGACGCGGGCCCGCCTCCGGCCGACCTCCCCGGCGGCAGTTGGCTGCCACTGCTGCAGCTCACCCCGGCCGCCCATCTCTCGTTGGTGCTCGGCACCGGTACGCAGGGCGTCGTCGTCTCGGTCGGGCTGCAGCTCACCGCCGCCACCCCCGGCTCGACGCACGCGTCGGCGACCCTGCTGCTCCCGCTCCTGCGGGTGCCGACCGCCACCGGCGAGCCGGTGCGCTTCCTGCCCGGCTCGACCGACGCCGCCGACCACGACGACGCGACGGCGCTGATCACCGGCACCGTGACCGTCGGCGACCCGGCGCTGCGCGACGTCAGCCTCACCGCCAAGGTCCCGATGACCGCCGGCGGCATCCCGTCGCTCGGCGTCGCACTGCACGGCCTGACCCTGCCGGGTACGGCGACCCCGGTCGACCTGGCGCTGGACACCGCCGGCAGCCTCGGCGGCCAGCTGTCCCATCTGCTCACGACGCTGGTGCAGGCCGAGGCCGCCGCCGCGACCGGCGCGGTGCGGGAACTACTCGGTCTTGCCGGGTTGCTGCCCGGCGACGGCGCGGTGCCGCCGCTGCCGGTCGGCGACCTGCTGACCCGCGGGCTGCCCGCATTCGTCGACTGGCTGAAGACGCTCGCGACCACCCCGCAGGCGACGCACGACTGGCTGGCCCACATCGCCACCCTCGTCGGCGGCACGGTGTCGGCGACCGCGCCGTACGCCTTCTCGCTCGCGATCGGCCGCGCGCAGCTTGCGGTGAGCCTCGGCATCGGCACCGACGACACCGGCGGCTTCGTGCTCACCCCGGACATCGCGCTGTCGGTCGCGACGGCCGGAACGCCGGCCCTGTCAGTCGGCATCGACGCGGTGCTGTTGCGGGCGGAGCTCGGTCACACCCCGTCGGTCCGGGCGCTGCCGCATCTCGAGCTGTCGGCGCGCTACGGCGGCGACACCGGCTCCCTGGTGACGATCAGCGGACCGCCGTACGTGCAGGTCGGCTCGCTGCGCGCCGGGCTCGCCCTCGACGGCGACCGGCGGCCGGTGCTCGTCCTGGCCGCCGAGCGGGTCGACCTGGGCACCGACCAGCCGACCGCGCACCACCACGACGTCCTGGACCTGACCGCACCGGACGCGCTCGCCGAGGTCGGCAAGGAGGCCGTGGCCGGCATCCTCGGCGGCCTCGGGCCGGCCGGAACCGCGGTCAACGTGCTGCTCGGCTTCGACCCACCGCCCTCGCACGCCACCGATCCGGCCTGGCCGACGGTGTCGTTGCCGGCGCTGGTCACCGACCCGATCGGTGCGGTCGCCGCCTACCACCGCGACGTGCTGGCGCTCGGCGGAACCGGCTACGCCGACCTGCTCGCCGTCATCCCCGCCATCGCCGGCCGGACGGCGGCGATAGAGGGCTCCGGGACCGACGACGCGCCCTGGTCGGTGCCGCTCGTCGGCGGGGTGGCCATCGCGGTGTCGGCGAACGCCGGCGTCCTGCACGTGGGCCTGCGGTGGGCCCCGACCCTGCCGGCGCTGGGGTCCGCCGGTCCGGTGCCCGGTTTCGCTGTGTCGGTCGGCCTGCTCGGCCTGGTGCTGCCCCCGGCCGGTGCGACCGCCACCCCGCTGCCGGTATCGGTCACCGCCCTGCCTGGTGTCGGGCTGGAGGTCTCGCTGCGCGGACCGGGAGGAGCACCGTTCGCGGCCGGTGACGCGGGGCTCGCCCTCGCCGTACCCGCCGCGATCGCCGCGCTGAGCTGGTCTCCCGCCGACGGACTGCGCATAGACCTCGGGCTGCCGGGCGCGACCGTCAGCGTCGACGGCACGACGTCCGCGCTGCCGGTCCCTGCGCTGGTCGGCGGACAGTTGGTGCTGCCCACCGACGTGCCGTGGCCGCTGCTGGAGGCGCTGCTCGCGCACGCGTTGCGTGCGGCGCATCCCGCCTGGGTGCGGGCGCTGCCGGACCTGCTGCACCTCGGCACGCCCGGCGGCGGCCTGGCGGCGCACCTGCCCGGCGGGCTGGCCGCGTTCGTCGACGACCCGATCGGCTCCCTGAAGACGCTGCTGGCATCGGTCGTGACCGGCGCCGAGGGCACTGCCGCGCTGCGCGCTCTCGCCGCCCGGCTCGGTGAGCTCGCGGGTCCGGTCGGTGCGGTGACGGTGCGCGGCCGCGGTACGCCCGACGACCCGTTCGCCGTCGAGCTCGACACCGGCGCCGCCGCGTCCCCGGTCGCCGGCACCGTCCAGGCGGCCGTGTGGCTCGACCCGGCCGGACCGCCGACCGACGTCGCCGTGCTCACCGCCGCACTGGAGCCGGCCACGTTGACGGCCTGGCTCGGCGGCACCGCCGGCGCCACGGCACTGGACCTGCCGGCCGTCGCCGGGCTCCTCGGCGCGGCCGCGACGGCGACGGGCGGGCCGCTCGCCGCCCTGCTGTCCGGTCGGGACACGACCGGCCCGGGATTATCGGCTTTGGCCACCCGGCTCAGTGGCGGCGACGGGCTGCTGCCGGGCGGGCTCCCCGACCTGCCGGGTGCCACGTCCTCGACCCTGGCCGGTGTCACCCACGGCCAGCTCTCGACCCGGGTCGACCTCGCTGCTCTGCTCGCCGGCGCACCCGACCCCGCGGTGACGGTCTACGTCACCGGGCCTTTCACCCCACCCTGGCCGGGCATGGCCGACCACACCGTCGACCTCACCACCGCCGGGCTCGCGGCGACCGCGTTCGACGTCACCGGTCCGGCGAGCACGGACGGCCCGTGGCACGTGCGGTTGCCGGCCCGGGCGGCCTGCGGCGGCGCCGACGCGGATGCGCAGCTCGCCGCGCAGGCGGCCCGGCTGGCGCGCGTCGTCGACGCGGTCGGTGCCCGGCACCCGGGAGAGGTCGTCCTGGTCGCGCACGGCGCCGTCGGGCAGGCGGCCCGTCTCGTCGCCGGCGCCGACGCCGCGGTCGCGAAGCTGGTCCTGCTCGGCGTGCCGGGCCGGCCGGTGGACTTCGACGTGCTCGACGTCGGCCCGGGAGGCGATACCTTCCAGCTGCTGCGCCGACTGCTGCCCGCCGTCGACGCGGCGCGCCCCGACAGTCCCGACCTCGTCGTCGCCCGCGACCTGCTCGGCACGCTCGGGTACGCCTACGACAGCGCCGCGCCGGCGACCGAGTTCACGCCGCCGCGACCGACGCCGACGCGCACGCCGCCGACCTGGTCGGTGCGGGGCACGGTCGACGCGACCCGGCCGCTCGCGGCGGTGATCGGCGCCGGGCTCGCCGCCGAGCTGCCGGCGGCATCGACCGCCGCGCCGGCGCCCGTCGCGTTGCGGGCCGGCCTGCGCGCCCAGCTGCACGCTGCCCCGGTCGCCGCGGCCGCTGACGCCGCGGGTGTCGCCGTCGACACCGAGGTGCGGCTCGATCTCGGCGGGCTGCCGTTGGCCGGCGGGCCGCTGGTACCGCCGACGCTCGCCGTGACCGTCTCGCTGTCCCGGCCCGGGGGATGGCTGGCCGGCGGGCCGCAGGGCGTAGCGCTGCGTGCCGGCGCCTCGCGGACTCCGGCGCTCCGCCGGGCCGACCTGCAGGTCGAGCTCGACCTCAGCGCCGATCCCGGCGTACGGGTCCGGCTCACCCTCACCGACGTCACCGCGCTCGGGCTGGACCGGGCGGCGCTGGTCCTCGGCGACGGTGGGGAGCCGTTCGGCCCCGAGGCCCGGGTGTTGCTCGGCCGCCTCGCCTCGAGTCTCGCCACAGCCCCGCCGAACGGCGCCGTCGCCGGTGTCGTCGACCTGCTCGCAGCGGTCGGGCTGATCGACCCCGCCGTCACCGCTCCCGACGTCGGGTTCTCCGTCGATGCGCTCACCCGGCTCTTCCTCGATCCGGCCGGCCAGCTCCGCGAGGCGCTCGGCGCGCCGCAGGCACGCGCGGCGGCGGCCGACGCGCTGCGCCGGGTGATCCCGACCGCAGCCGGCACCGGCACCGACGTCACCCTCGAGCACGGCGGACTCGGGCTCACCCTCTCCCTGGCCGAGCCGGCCACGCTGCGCCTGGCGACCGGCGCCGACGGCATCGACCTCCCCGGCGGCGTCGCGGTCACCGCCGATCTGTCCGTCGACACCGGCGGGTCATGGTCGGGCACCGTCGACGTCATGGGGAGCGGCCCGCCCGGCCCGGCCGGCCGGCCCGGACTCCGGTTCGCCGCCTCCGCGGGAAGCCCGCCGGCCCTGGCCGTGCACGTCGACGGCGGGCTGCCTGGACTGCCGACCGAGTTGCCGCTGTGGCCGCTGCCTTCCGGCGGTGCGGTGGTCGACGCGCTCCCGGTCGCGGCCGCGCTGCTGCTGGGCGAGCTCGGGCGACTCGTGCTCACCGCCGCCCGCAGCCACGTCGCCGACCCGGCCACCGGGATCGCGGCCCGCCTCGACCCTGCGCTCACCTTCCTCGGCCTGCTGGACGGGAGCTCCCCGCCGCGGATGCGGCTGCCCGCCGGGTTGTTCGCCGACCCCGTGCACTGGCTGGAGCACACGTTCGCCGGTGACGGCCCGGGCATCGACGGGGATCGCGTCGCGCAGCTGGTCGACGCCGTACGCCCGCTGCTGGCCCTGCCCGCCGCACCGCACGGCACACTCCCGCTGCCGGGCGGGGTCAGCCTCGTCGTGGCCAAGGACGGCGACGGGGCGCGGCTCACCCTCCAGGTCGCCCGGGGGCAGACCGACGCCGCCGGCCACCTCGCGGTCGAGGTCGACGCCGGGCTCACCGTCTACGCCGCGCGCGCGCCGATCCCACACCTCGCCGTCACGGTCGGCCCGGCCGGGAGTACGGCGGCGCTCGCCCTGACCCTGGACGGCACGTCGCTCGGCGCGGCGCTCGAGACCGGTGCCGGCGACACCGTGCCGCTGTTCCCGAACACGCCGGGACTGGGCAGCCTGGCCGGCGGAGCGGTCACCTTCGCGCTCCCGCTCGTCCTCGACCGGCTCGAGGCGTCGGCGCCGGCCCCGATCCCGGCGGCGATCGCCGCGGCGCGCACGGCGCTGGGACTCGGCGCGCCGCACGTCGACCCGACCCAGGTCCGCCAGCTCGCCGCCGACCCCGCCGGGGAGCTCACCCGGCGGCTCGCGGCCAACGGCGCGGGCGCGCTCGCCCAGCTCATCGGCATCGTTCGCCCGGCGCTGCCGGGGGACTGGACCGTCGACACCAGCGATCCGCATGCGGTGGCGGTCACGGTCGGGATCGGCCCGACCCGGCAGCACGTCGCGCTCGGCTATGCGGTCAGCCCGCCGAGCTTCCGCCTCGACGCGAGCGTCGGTATCACCCTGCCCGGCCTCCCCGGCGGACCGCACGGCGCCACCGCCAGTCTCGACGGCAGCGTGCGGGTGATCGTCGACCAGACCGGGCTCCGGCTCGTCGATGCGACGGTCGGGGTCGATCCGGCGAAACCCCTGGCGCTCGGCCCGATCCCGCTCGCCCCGCTGCTCGACCTGCAGGTCGGCCCGGAAGCGGTCGGCGGGCCGCACGTCGCGGCCGGGCTGGCGACCGGCGACGGCGCCCACACCAGGGCGATTCTCGGCTCGATCGGCGTCACCGCGCCGGTGCACGTCGCGGTCGGCACCCGCACCGACGGCGTCGACGACCCGACGCCCGACCTCGGCGCCGTCGCGGGCAGTCTCGTGCTGCCGTCCGTCGTCGACATCGCCCTGCAGAACCCGACCGTGCAGTCGCTGCTCGCCCGCCCCGCCGTACACGGCGCGTCGTTCTCCGCCGGCAGTCTCACGCTGGAGGGCGTCCTCACCGGTGTCCTGCTCGACGACTCCGGCGGGCTCGACACCGGGCTGTTCGCGCTCGACCCGGGCGACCTGCTCGCCCGGGTGATGCGGCTGGCGCACAACATCGCCGCCGGCGCGCCGTCGGTGACGATCGGCGAACACCTCACCGTCGGCATCGCGCGGGAGGGCGCCGCGCCGGATGCGCACGTCGGCCTCGGCATCTCGATCGCCGCCGGGCAACGGGTCGCGCTGTCCCACGGCGCCCTGCAACTCTCGGTCGAGGTCGACGCGACGTGGGTCGACGTCGTCCACGCCACCCCCGGACTGTCGCTGCTGATCTTCGACGACGACGGCACCACGTTCACGCTGTCCGTGGCGCCGCGGCTGGTGATCGACGGCGTCGGCCTGCGCGTCTCCCGGGCCAGCGGTCCGCTGCTGGCCACCGCGATCTCGGTCGGCTCGCTCGCCGTCTCCGGGCTGCTCGAGATCGGGCCGGGCGGCGTGGAGGCCGGCGGTGCGCGCCTCGAACTCGCCGACCTGTCGATGGCCCCGGCGTCGGCGTCGGGCGGCGACAACGCGGTGGCGCAGGGACTGCTCGGAAACGCCGCACAGACCGGCAGCGGCGGCGACGCGACGGCACTGCGGCCGGCGTTCAGTCCGGCGCTGGCGCTGCAGTACGCCGTCGGCGGCCAGCTGGAGTGGTCGCTGCGCGCCGGTCCGGGCGACGGCCCGTGGTGGGTCCAGGTGCAGCGGCACTTCGGGCCGCTGTCGATCGAGCAGATCGGCTTCGGCGTCGACCAGGACGGCCACCAGGTCACCGGCGTACGGGTGCTGCTCGACGGCGGGATTTCGCTGGCCGGGCTCGCGCTGTCGGTCGAGCAGCTGTCGGTCGGCGCGCACTGGCCGACGGCCACCGACGGCGGGCCGCCGCTGACCGACCCGGCGGCCTGGAGCATCGACCTCGGCGGACTGGCCGTCGGCGCGACCGAGAGCAGCGTGAGCCTCGCCGGTGCACTGCGCAAGCGCGCCAACCCGCCGGACTATGTCGGCATCCTGGTCGCGAAGGTCGGGCCCTACGGGCTGACCGCCTTCGGCGGCTACGGCAAGTACGCCGTCCCGGGCGGCGACCAGTTCACGGCGTTGTTCGTGGTGGCGGCGGTCAGCGCACCGATCGGCGGCCCGCCGGCGTTCTTCATCACCGGCCTCGGCGGCGGCGCGGGCGTCAACCGACGACTGGTGCTGCCCGCCACGCTGAACGACTTCCCCAACTACCCGCTGGTCGCCGCCCTCGACCCCAACAGCGCGTTGGCGCGCAACCCCGACGGCGCGCTGGACAGCCTCGCGGTCGCCTTCCCGCCCGAACGCGGCTCGTTCTGGCTGGCCGCCGGCATCAGCTTCACGTCGTTCTCGCTCGTCGAGGTCGTCGCCGTCGTCGCGGTCTCGATCGGCGACGACCTGCAGATCGCACTGCTCGGCCTGGCCCGCCTCGCGCTGCCCGCGCCGGAGGCGCCGATCGCGCAGCTGGAGCTCGCACTGCAGGCACGCTTCGCATTGAAGGAGGGTGTGGTCAGCGTGCTCGCCCAGCTGACCGACAACTCCTGGCTGCTCTCGCCGTCCTGTCGGCTCACCGGCGGCTTCGCGTTCGTCTCGTTCTTCGGCGCCAACCCGCACGCCGGCGAGTTCGTCCTGTCGATCGGCGGCTACCACCCGGCGTTCCACCGCGACGGCTACCCGGCGGTGCCGCGGGTCGGTTTCCGCTGGGCCATCAGCGACGTCCTCACCATCTCCGGCCAGTCCTACTTCGCCCTCACCAGCGAGGCGATCATGGCCGGTACGCGGTTCACCGCGTCGCTGAGCCTGGGACTCATCTGGGCGTCGCTCACCCTCGGGGTCGACGCGATCATCTACTTCGACCCGTTCCACTTCGTCGCCGACGGCTACGCGGCGATCGAGGCCGGCGTCACCATCGACATCGACTTCGGCTGGTTCGGCCACCTGCGGATCAGCACGTCGTTCCACCTCGGCGCGACGGTGCACGTCGAGGGCCCGAACTTCCACGGCTCGGCGACCATCGACCTCGACGTCACCTCGGTCACGATCGCGTTCGGCGATACGAGCGACCACAGCACCGGGGCGCTGGACTGGGCCGGCTTCAGTGCGAAGTACCTCACCGCCGGCGGAGCGCCGGTGCTGTCGGCGATGCCCCAGACCGGCCAGGTCATCGGCAGCCCGCAGGCCAGCGGTACGGCGAGCGACGACGGCAGCCAGGACCGTCCGTGGCGGTTCGCCCCGGAGTGGTCGGTCGCGGTCGCGACGACCGCGGCGTCGACGCGGCTGTTCACCTCGGCCGGCATGTCGCCGTTCCCGGTGTCCCAGACGGTCGGCATCGCCTCGATGGGCATCGCCAACGTCGTGTCCGACCTGTTCCTCACCCTGGACGGCCCGACCGGTCCGCAGCAGATCGCCTTCAGCAACGGCGTACCCGGGCTTGCCGGCGTGCGGGCCGAGCTCACGACGGCGCCGCTGCCGAAGGGCGTCTGGACGGCGAACCCGCCGCAGGGCCAGCTGCCCACCGGCGACACCGTCACCGCGGGCACCGGTGCGGTGCTGGTCGCCGCCGCGAGCCAGCCGGCCGAGCAGATCGCGCTCGGCTTCCACCGGGTCGAGGTCACCGCGGACGCCCGCAAGCCGCTGCCGTTCGGTGCCGAACAGGCCGACCGGAGCGGGCGCGAGGCCGACGCCGGCGTCGCGGCGAGTTTCGCCACCGGCAGCCCGACCGACCCGCCGGCCGCGAACGCCGCCGCCCTCGACTACCTGCGGACCGGGGTGCTCGCGTCCGGGCTCTCGCCACTCGGCGCGGCGACGTTCACCCGGGACCGGGTCGCCCCGCCGACGATCGGCCTGCTCACCGCAGGCATCGTCGCGCCGATCACCCCAGCGCCGCCGCTGCAGGCGGTCCCGCCGCCGGCCGCTCCCGTGCCGATCGATCTCACCGTCCACCCACCGACCGTGACCGCCGTACTCGCCGGCGAACCGGCGCCGGCGCAGCGCGCGGTCGACCGGTCGAGCCTCGACCTGGGGACGGTCCCGGTTGCCGCCGCCGCAGCCGTCCCGACCGCCCTTGCCGCCGCTCCCGCCGCGCCGGCCTCCGCACCCGCCACGCCGGGAAACGGCGTTCCGCGGGCGCGGGCGCCGCAGCTCGCCTCGGTGCTGGCGGCCGCGGATCCGGCGATCGCCCAGGCGCTGCACCGTCAGGCGCCGGTCGTCGCGCCGACGCCTGCCGGGCTGCGGCCGTCCGACGGGGGGCCGGTGACGCTGCGCGCCGGAGTCGCGGCCGAGCTCCTGCGGGCACCCGGCGTCGTCCCCGATCATCGGTCCCGCCTCGACGCCGCGGGAACCTCGCTCACCGGTGGCGGGATGCCCCTGACCCCGGGCCAGCTCGCCGTCGCCGAGCTCCCCAATGCACACCGGGACCTCGACGCCGGCGCCGCCCGGCCCACCCTCAGCGTCGCCGGTACCGCCGCCGTCCGGGTGGTCGCGCTGTCCCGGGCGGGGGAGGTGCTCGCCGACTCGACCGTTGTCGACGGCGCGGTTCCGGTGCCGCAGCACACCGGCCGCGTCGCACTGTGGTGCGTGGGTGGTGACGGGGCCCGCCCCGCGGGACTCGCCGGCTGGTACGGCGACGCCCGGCTCCCGCACGTCGGATCCGGCGTCGCACTCGCCGCCGACGCCGTCGTCAGCGGCGCCGCCGCACCGCGCCGTGGATCGCGGCAGGTCGCGGTCGGACACGTGCCGGGCGCGGCCGCCGTGAGCGGCCGGGGCGTGGTGACGACCAGGCTGCCGGCCGACACCCGCACCGTCGTGGTGACGGTGCAACCCGGGCCGGGTGCCGACCTCTCCGGCCTGGTCCTCGGGATCGCGGGCGCGCAACGTGCCGTCAGCGCCGACGGCGCCGAGGTCGCACCCACCCTCGTGGCATCGGGCGCACGGTCCCACCTGGTCTATCAGCTGACACCGGAGCCGGGCGCGGCGTCGGTCGACGTGAGCGTCGGCAGCGACCTGCGCTGGCGGCTTCTGGGCGTCGTCGGCGGACCCGACGGCGGAGCGGACGGAGCGGCGACGGTCGCGCAGCGGCTCGCCGCCGACGGTGCGGAGGCACTGGTGGCACCGCTGCTGCGCGCGCCGGCCGGCGCCGCCACCGTCACCTGGTCCGCACCGGCGAAGGAGGGATGACGTGGTCGACCCCGGCACGTTCGTACTGCACGAGGCGGTGCGCCCGTCGCTACCCGACGGCAGCTACACGCTGCACGCGTCGCAGGTCGTCTCGGCACCGGGCGCGACGATCCCCGATCTGCAGCGGCACCTGCTGATCACCGGGCCGCGCTACGCGTTGCCGCCGGACCAGGTGCTCTCGACGTTCCCGCCGAACGACGCCGTCGGGGACTTCTCCACCCGGCTGCCGCAGATCGTGCTGCGCCGCCGCACGCTTCCCTGGGAACGCCGCAGCGGCGCCGCCCAGCCGGACGCGCCGTGGCTCGCGCTGGTCGTCATCGCCGACGGGGAGGGCGAACTCGTCACGGGTCAGCCCGCCGGAGTGGGCATGCCCGATCCGCAGGACCGGGACGCCGACACCTGCACCGTGCTGCGGGTCAGCGAGCGCGTCGTCGGCCAGGTGTTCCCCCGTCCCGCGGACCTGTCCCTGCTCTGCCACGTGCGCGAAGTCGACATCGCCGACACGGAACTGGCCATGGGCGACGACGACGGCTGGGTCGCGGTGGTGCTCGGCAACCGGATCCCGCAGCCCGGCATCCGCTACACCGCGTGCCTGGTGAGCCTGGAGGGTCAGCTGGACCTGCTGACCAACGCCGACACGATCACCGACTTCTTCACCAGCACCACGGTCTACAGCTCTCCCGGGCAGCCACCGGCGGCCCAGCCACTGGCCCCGCGTCCGGCGTCGCCGCGACCGCAGCCGGTCGCCGACGCATGGTCGACGGCAGGGTCGCCCGACGTCACGGTCGGCGCCGGCGTCCGGAGCGACCCACCCACACCGACGGTGACCGGGACCAGCCAGTTCTTCGGGCTCGGCATCGGCCCGGTGATCATCGACCCGGACGCCACCACCTTCCAGTTCACCGTGCTCACCCATTGGTCGTTCACCTGCGCCGACGGCGGTGACTTCGCCTCACTGATGCAGGGTCTCGACGTCGGCGCGCTCGGGACGCTGCCGGCGGCGGCCGACACCGCGGCACCGCCCCCGACCCGGCCGGACCTGACGGTCACCGACACCGGGCACGCTGAGGTGACCTCCATCAGTCGGCGGGGAGAGGCGCGCCCGGCCTGGTACCGCGGGCCGCTCACACCCCGCCAGGTGCTCCGCTCCGAACCGGACCCCGGTGCGGTGCTGCCCCTGCTGCACACGGCCGACCAGGCCCGGCGGATCGGGCCGGACGGACGGGAGGACCTCTCGCTCGCCACGGCGTTCGAAATCGGCCGGCTGCTCGCGGTATCCCAACCGTCGATCGTCGCGGCGCTGCTCGCCTGGCGGCGCGAAGGATTCGGCGCCAGCCGCCTGCAGGCCCTGCTCACCGACGGATCGGCGTTCTCGCAACGGGTGCTCACCGCGTTCGCCCAGTCGCCGACGCAGCTGTCCGGCATCGTCGCGGCGGGCGTGCTGGCCCAGCTCGGCGCCGACTCCGCGACGATGCTCGGACCGGTGCGCCCGGCCGATCCGGTGCCGGTCGTCTCCGGCATCACGACCGACGTACCCGGAACCCTCGCCCGTGGTCTGGGGCTCGACCCCGCCGTCGCGGCGCAGCTCGTCGCCGCCGCACCCGGGGCGGCTCTGCCGCCGGACGCGGTCGCCGTCACGCTGCCGAGCGACATCACCGCCGTCGGCCCGCAGGACTTCGCGCACCTGACCGCGCGCCTGGCGGCGACGGTCGCCGCGGCGGCGCAGCCGCAGGCCCAACCCAGCGCCACTCCGGAAGGAGCCGGATGACCATCGACGCCGCACAGGCGCTCGCGGTCCCGTGGGTGACCGCGCAGCTGTTCGCCGATCCCACGCAGCGGCAGGCGGCGCCGCTGCCGGTGCTGCCCGACGGCGTACGGGACTGGCTGGCCTCGTTGCGGTTGCTCGAGGGCGTGCCGTTCGCGCACCTCGTCGCCGACGACCGGCTGCTGCCGCCGGAGTCGGTGCGCTTCTTCTACCTGGACCGGAACTGGACCGATGCGCTCGTGCAGGGCGCGCTGTCGGTCGGTGCGGTGACCGCAGCCGACCGGGCCGAACTGCAGACCGCCTACCCCCGGGTCCGGGACGAGCTCGACACGGCCGAGCGGCAGGTGCGGGTGCCGGGCAACGAGCAGGCGATGGTGGGGCCGGCCGACGTACCGACCGGGTTCCTGCTGCGGTCGAGGGCGGTGAGCGGCTGGCCGGCGCTGCACGTGCGCGCCTACCGCACGCCGGTGGCCGACGACTCCGACGACACGCTCGACGGGCCGGACCGGCTGCATCTGCTCCGGCTGGAACGGCTCGCGCCGGCGGTGCTGCTGGCGATCTTCGACGGCGTACCGGCCACCGTGCATGTCGAGGAGCCGCGAACCGGCCTGCAGTTCGGCGTCGACCTCGGGCCGCCTCCGCCGCCGGTGGAGGTGGGGACCCCGGCACCGGTGCGGGGCCCTATCGAGGCGCCCCGACCGGCGCCGACCCGCGGCCGCCCGGTCGTGATCGCCACTCCCGACCAGCCGGTGTCGTCGATCCCCGCGCCGGACCAGCCGGTGTCCTCCGCCCCGGCTGCGACACCCGACCAGCCCGTGTCCTCCGCCCCGGCTGCGACACCCGACCAGCCGGGCGGAATCCCGATCCCGGACCCGCCGCTGTCCACGGCCCCGCAGCAGTCGGCCCCGGCGCCCGCGGGCCCGACGCCTGGGGCGGCCCCGCCCGCCGCGCCGCCGACCGCACAGACCTACCACGTCCTGCTGCGCGACCCGGTCTCCGGCGCCGACCTGGGCGGTGGCATCGCGGTGCCGTTCCGCGCGGGTGCACCCGGCGTGATCGACATGGCGGCGCTCCGGGACCGGGCGGCCACCGCGCTGGCCCTCCCGGCCGGCTCGCTGACCGTGACCGGTCTGGTGCTGCAACTGCTGCGCTTCCCCTACCGGCAGGTGTTCGGCGAACCGGCGCAGGGTGAGGTGCCGTTCAGTCAGGTGCTGGCGAGCACCATCGACATCGACCAGATCAGGCAGTGGCCGTCGTACGGCGTCGCCTCGACCCCCCCGACCGGTGCGACACCGTGACCGCCGCTCCGCGAAACAAACGCACTACTAGTGCGTTGTGGTGCCTTCGTACGGCGTGTCGCCGACCCAAACGCACTAGTAGTGCGTTTGTTCGGAGGGGCGCTGTGACCGGGCCCCTGACAAAACCCACTACTAGTGGGTTTTGTCAGGAGGGGGTCGCGTGACGTCGCCGCCGAGACAGCCGGGGCAGCCGCGGCTGCCCGATCCGCCGGCGCAGCCGAGTACGCCGCGGCCGGTGCCGCTGGAGCAGACCCTCTCGCCCGAGTTCTCCCAGCAGGTGCGCTCCGGTACGTCGCCGGACGCCCTCGCGACCTGGGATCCCACCCTGCCCCGACCGCCCCGCGTCCTCGTCCCCATCGACGTGCAGGCGCTCGTCGTCCCCCCCGGCGACCAGACGGCGTACGCCGAGGTGCTCGCCCCGCTTCCGGATCCCGCACCGCAACCGCCGGCGGACGGGTCACCGCCGCCCCTTCCGGCCCCGGTGCCGCCGTTCGCGCCGGGGCAGCCGCGTGCGGCCGGTGTCTACCTGCACTGGGCCGCCCCGGACGCCCTGACCCGGGCCGCCGAGCGGACTCCCGGCGCGGACGGTTCGCCCGGCGCCGATCCCGGACTGCCTCCGCTCGCCGACCGCTACCTCGTCGTCCGGCTCGCCGGCGGCATCCCGCGCCGGACCAGGGCGTGGGTCGTCGAGGCCGAACGCGGCCGGAGCACCGACCTCTCCGCCTGGTCGCCGACCGGTCCGCCGCCGGACCAACCCGGCCGTACGCCGCACCTGTCGGCCGGCCGGCTGACCGCGACCTGCGGCGGCGACCCGGCATGGGCCGCGGTCTACGACGCCGTCGAGGACAGATTCGCCCTGCACGATCCGCTCGACGACCTCGCGCCCGAGGATGCCGGCGGCCCGCTGTCCTACCTCGTCTGCGGATGGTGGTCCGATCCGGCCAACGACCCGCTCGCCGACGACCTCGACCGCACCGCGACGCTCGCCGAGCTGCGTTGGTGGGTGCCCGCCGTACCGCCGGACCTGCAGAGCGCCCGCTGGCAGTTCGTCGCGCAGGGCGGTGCCGTGGGAGCACCGACGCCGTCCGTCGTCGGCCCGGCCGTGCCCGACCCCGGCCTCGCCGCGACCGCCGGGCAGGTGATCGCCGGCCAGAGCGTGGGGATCGGCCAGACGGTGCTGCACGGTAGCGTCCTCGGCGTCAACCCGCTGCAGGGACCGGCGGTTCCGGCGGCGGACGGCGTACAGGCGGCCGTCGGCGGCAGCGCAACCGAGGCGTTTGCGGCCATCGTCGCGGCCGGTCAGCCGGCCGACCAACGGGCGACCGACGAGCGACTGGTGGCGGCGTTCAGCGCGGGGCTGCTCGACCGGCTCGACGCACCCGACGGCCTCGTCACCCTCGACGAGGCCGAGCACGCCGGAGAATTCACCACCGCCCCCGGCGGGGTGGCCCGCACCGACCGCGTTGTCGACGCCGACCGGGTTCGGGCGATCACCGACGCTGCACGGCCCACGCCGGACGTGTCCACGGCGCCGCCGGTGCCGCCTCCGCCGGACGTCTCCACCGCTCCCGTCCCGCCCTCGTCGGACGGGTCCGCGGCGGCCATCACCTCCTCGGCCGCCGCCGCGGCGGCCGTCCCCTCCTCGGACGGGCTGCTGATCGCGGGCAGCCCGGCCGACGTCCTCACCGCCCTCCGTGAACAGACCACCGACGTACCGCCCGTCCTGACCGCCGGGCCGCCGCTCGCGCCGGGGACCGTGCCGGTGCCACCGGCCGTCAACCCGCCCACCCGGACGGTCCGCGAGGTCGACGTCGCGGCCGATCCGTGGCGGGTGCCCGGCGAGCAGGTCGTCACGCTGCAGGGCCTGCAGCGCTCGCTGCGGCACGGGTACGACGGGCGGTTCGCCGCCGACGGAACGGTGTCGTGCCGGGTGAGCGGCCAGGTGCCCACCAGCTACGCCGGCGTGGTCGACGGATACGAGCTCGTGCTGCCGCTGCCGAACGGCGGCATCCCGCCGGAGTGCGACGACCTGCTGCGCGAGCTGGTCCTCGACGACGTCAGCCGCATCGACGAGGTGAGCCAGTACGTCGCCGGGCGGTTGGCGTTCGACCCGTCCTTCGTCCGCGACCGGCTCGGTGCCGAGTGGCTGTTGCTGCAGCCGTGGACCTTCTCGCCGTTCGCTCCCTGGCCGCAGCTGCTCGCCCCGTCCGTTCGCAACGGCATGTTGGCCAGCCCCATCGCCCGGACGACGTGGACCCCGGCATGGGTGCCGCTCTTCCTCGAGTGGGAGGCGACCCTCACCGTCGACGACCGGCTGGACGTGTGGTCCCTCGGCGAGGTCGATCTCGACGTGGCGGCGAATCATCCGCCACTGCCGGTCGACGCGGCGCCGACCATGGTGCGCGGTCGCACCCTGATGACGTCGGCCGCCGCCCGTCAGTTCGCCGCGCAGGTGCAGGCGTTCGTCGCGGCCGAGGACCAGCGTCCGGCCGACGCCAAGGTGCTGCACGCCGACGAGGACGAGGCCCTGGCCGCGGTCGGCGCCGCGGGCGACCAGCTCGACCTGCTCTCCGCCGGGCTGAGCGGCATCCGCGAACAGCTGCTCGGCCTCGACCCGGCCGCCGTCGGTCGTACGACGGCCCGGGCGGACGGCACCCGCGTGCTGCCGGCTCCGACGACTTCACCCCTGCTGATCCGGGCCGGCAGCTCGGTCCTGTCCCGGCTTCGGGTCGTCGACGCGTTCGGCCAGATCGTGGAGCTTCCGCCCGAACGCCTCGTGGTCGCGCAGCGTCTGCAGCCGGCGATACCCGCCGCGGGGGACGCACCGCCGCCGGCCCTGCTCCGGCCGCGGCTGACCCGCCCGGCCCGCCTGGATCTGCGCTTCGTCGACCCGGCCGCCCCGGACGGCGCCGAACCTGCCCCCGCCGTGGTCGACCAGAGCGACCCGGCCGGCACGGTGAGCCCGGTCTGCGGATGGCTACTCGCCGATCATCTCGACGGCTCGCTCGAGGTCTACGACGCGGCGGCCGAACCACTCGGGATGCTGCTCGAGGACGTCGACGGTCACGTGGTCTGGGAGGGCGCGCCCGGGCTGCCGGGCCCGGCCGGCGCGCCGCCGGCGCCGGTGCGGCCCGACGACAGTGGCGCCCGGCACGTCGTCCGGATGGCCGCCGGACTGGTCGCCGCCGACAGCCGGCAGCGTGCCGAGTCCGCAGCCCGGCCGGCTTCCGACGGCACGACGCCGGAGAGCGCGCTCGCCGCGCTGCTGCGCTGCATCGACACCACCCTGTGGAGCATCGACCCGTTCGGTACCACCGGGACGGAATACGTCGCCGGACTGGTGGGCCGGCCGCTTGCCGTGGCCCGGATGACGATCCGGCTGTCGGTGCGTGACGACCTCGGCGCCGGTGCGGATGCCGAACTCGAGTTGGACGACGCCGCGCGGTCGGCCCGCCGGGCCGCCTACGACACGCTCGCCGCCCGGCAGATCGCCGTCCGCCTCGGGGAGCTGACCCGCACCGACGACGGGGTTCTGGGTTACTTCGTCGACGACGACTACAGCCGCTTCACCCCGGTGTCCCCGGAAGTGCTCGCGGCGGCACGCGCCGGAGGGCGGCAGGTGGGTCAGCTCTCGGTGCTCGGTCCGTCCAGCGCCGCGGCGCCGGACGTGCACCCGGTCAGCCATCCCTACGTCGACGACACCGAGCAGCCGCTGGCGATCCGACCCGCTCAACTGGTCCGGCTCACGGTCGTGACGGTGCCCGGGGGCGGCGTACACGCCACCAGCGGCGTGCTGCCGCGGGTGGCGGCGCAGATGGCGCGGGAGTGGGTGAGCGGACCGTTGCAGCGGCTCTCGCCGTCGTTCCGGGTCGGGCCGGTGCTGCTCGACCCGACCACGGTACGGCTGCCCAAGACCAGCGGCCTGCCGCAGGATCAGGCGTTCACCGCCCGCACCGATCCGCAGTCCTGGCGGGACGATCCGATCAGCGCGGCGACGCAGACGGCGCTGCTCCCCGACACCGCACCGGTGCTGCGCGAGGGCTACGTCCGGGTCGCGACGAGCGACCAGAAGTCCCCGCCGTGACACCTATCCCTCGCCGCCGCCGCTCTTGGCGGTCTGGCTGAACTGTCCGTGCCACGCGGCCTGCGCGCCCGAGTCGCCGATCCGGTAGACCTGCACGACGGCGCCGACGGACACCACGACGGCGAGGACCGCCGCCGCAACCCGGACGAACGGCAGCGCGCCCCGGCCGGCTGACGCGGCCGGCCAACCGGCGCCGCCAGGCTGTGAGTCGTCGGGCTGCGCGCCGCGGGGGTGTGAGCCGTCGGGGAGCGAGTCGTCGACCACGGCCTGGCGCCGGCTCAGCCACCACACCGCGGCGGCGAGCACGAACATCCCGCCGGCCCAGGGCAGCAGGGTGTCACCGAGCGAGGTGTGTTTCTCGACCAGCGCCGTGTGGGGCACCCGCCGCGCGAGCCATTCCCCGGCGTGCGTAGTCACCGGCACGAAGGCGAGGGTCACGAGTGCGAGCAGTGGCGAGAAGACTCCGATACGCCGCCGCGCTGACGGCCACACGGCGGACAGCACGACGACGAGCGCGCTGAGGGGGATCAGCACGATCACGGCGTGGACGAGCAGAACATGCGCAGGCAGGCCATGGATTTCGGTCGGCATCAACGATCTCCCGGGTCACGGGCGCACTGGCTGGACGGATGGCAGATCCCCAACAAGCGCCACAGAGTTCGGCGCATCGACTTGTGCCGGGGCAATGCGTCCGACCGTAATGAATCTCGGCACGGGTGCAAATTTCCTGCGGTGAAGGCTAGGCACGCCTAAATAAGGCGTGCCTCAACTCATTCCGGCTCATCGGCACGACCGCGCCGTGGGAATCAGGTCGGTTTGGTAAAGCAAACTCCAACGGCGATTCACCGCGGAGTCTCAGGACCCGGCCACCCTGTGACACGACACACACCAGGAGCCGTATCGCTGCGCCGCAGGAATGGGCGGAACGCACGGCGGCTTGCGTCGGAAGCGAGACGGAGTCGGGTGAAGGGAGCGATCATGCGCATCGGCATCATCGGGGCCGGGAACATCGGCGGCACCCTGGCGAGGGAATTCGTCGGGGTCGGGCACGACGTCATGCTGAGCAACTCGCGGGGGCCGCAGACGCTGGCCGCACTGGTCGCAGAGCTCGGCGACCGGGCACACGCCGGGACGGTCGAGGAGGCCGCGGCGTACGGGGACGTGGTGGTCGTGTCGGTGCCGTTCGGCCGCTACCAGGAGCTGCCGTCGACCGGCTTCGCCGGCAAGGTGGTCATCGACACCAACAACTACTACCCGCAGCGGGACGGGCAGTTCGCCGAACTCGACGACGACGGCACCACCAGCACCGAGTTGTTGGCCCGTCACCTCGGGGGTGCCCGGGTCGTGAAGGCGTTCAACTCCATCTTCTGGGAGCACCTGCGTGACCTCGGCCGCCCGGCGAGCCAACCGGGTCGGATCGGGATCCCGGTCTCGGGCGACGACGACGGGGCAAAGCGGGTGGCGGCCGGGCTGATCGACGAGATCGGCTTCGACGCCGTCGACGCCGGAAGCCTGGGCACCGGCGGCCGCAAGCACCAGCCCGGAACCGCGGTCTACACCGCCGACCTGCCGACCGAGAGCCTGCAGGCCGCCCTGCGCTGACCGGTAGCGCGGGCGATCGGACGGCCGGTGCGCTTCTGACCGCGTACAGTCACTGGCAGCGATGTTGGGGGGCACGATGCCGTTGCGACGCCATGCCAAGGGCGGCGGGCTCGCTGCCGTACACGTCGTTCCCACACCCGCGGGCCCCGACGAGGATCCCGACGAGGGCCGCGACGAGGAGCCCGCGATCGGCACCAGCGAGCCGGCGTCGAGTCGCACTCTGGGCCGACGGTTGCGGGCGGTCTACGGCAACCAGGTCGGTCCGGTGGAGAGGTCGCTGCTCGTGTCGTGGGCGGCGTTCGGAGTGACCTTCGGCCTCACCCGGCTGCTCACCTACTGGCTGCACGCCGGGCACGGTCCGGCCAGCGGCGGCATCACCATCCACGGACGGCATTTCCACCACTACAACATCGGCATTGCGATGATCGCCGGTGTCGGTGCCATCGCGGTGCGGGGGGCGGAGGCCCAGCGCCATCCGCTCGTCGCGGCGACCTACGGCAGCGGCACCGCCCTGATCATCGACGAACTCGCCCTGCTCATCGACCTGCAGGACGTCTACTGGGCCAAGGAAGGCCGCACCAGCGTCGATGCGGCGGTCGGCGCCATCGCGGTCGGCGGGATCTATCTCGCCGCGGCGCCCTTCTGGCACGGGGCGGCGCGCGAGGTCGCGCGCACCCGCCCGGCCGCGGTCACGCCGCGGCGTGCTCGCCCGTGATGAGGTAGAGCAGCGCCAACCCATAGGCCTGGGCCGGGTCCTCGTGCTCGAGCGCAACCTCGCGGCTGGAGACGGCGACGACGACCCGGTGGACGGCGCCCTCACGCTCGAGCCGAAGGAAAGTCCCCTGCAGCCGCTCCCGGAGCTGGGATTCGCTGGGGATCCACACGGCGTCCTTCTGTTCCAGCGAGTCGAGCGCCCACTCGGTGGTCCCGTTGAAACCGATGATGGTGCCGGTCCGGGACTCGTGGACGTCGATCGTCATGTCACTGAGGACGAAGACGTCTTCGTCCATCTCCCGGCCCGGCACGGCGAACCGGTCGCCGGACGCAGGTGTCCAGCGCAGGCCGGCGGCGTTCAGTCGGACGGCAAGGTCGATCGTCACCATGCCGGGGATTATCCCTCACGGCACCACGATCCGGCGCTCCCGTTCACGGAATCGACGGGGCGACACGCCGTACGCCCGCCGGAAGCAGCGGGTGAAGTAGGACTGGGTGCTGAAGCCGCAGCGCTGCCCGATCTCGCTGACGGAAGCGGTGGTCGAGGTGAGCAGGGCGGCAGCGTGGCGGAGCCGGACTTCGGTGACGAATGCCACCGGTGTCATCCCGTGGTGCCGGCGCATGCAGCGGGCGAGATAGCCGTGGCTGACCGCCGCGACCTCCAGGAAGCGGGGCAGTCCGTCGCGCAGGCTCTCCTCGGACCGCATCGCGGCACAGGCCTGGCGCAGCCACGGCGGCTCGTCGCTTGCGGCGACCGGCTCGCTGTCGTCGAACCACGGCACGCTGCCGACCCACAGGCGCATGAGGTCCAGCGCCGTCGGCCGTCGGTCGAATGCGGAGAGCGCTCGCCGGAAGGCCGCCTCGGCGGTGACGGCGTCGGCGCCGCTGAGCCGGATGCGCGGGGGGAGCCGGGACCGGTCCCATCGACCGGCATCGTCGAGATCGCTCAGCAAGACGAAGTCCCGCCACGCGGCCGCGGCGTAGGCCACGTTGATGAACTGCAGGCGCGCCGCCGGAGCGGCCACGAAGGCATGCCGGTCGGTGGGCCGGACCAGGACGAGGTCACCGGCCTGCAGGTCCTGCCGGGCGCCGTCCAGACGCTGCTCTCCCCGCCCGTCGACGACGTACAGCATTTCGTAGAAGTCGGCGTGCGAGTGCGGCTCGGACACCGGCGTCCGTGGCCGGATCAGCACCAGCGCGGCGTGGTACGGGCGCCCACCGGCGGCGTCGGCGAAGCGGAGCGGGGCACGGGGCATCAGGTCAAGATAGTGCAAGTTCTCGTGCATCCTGTGGTATCCGCCGACGGCCGGGTCGCGGCATCATCGTGGCCACCAGACACACCGATGTACGGCCTGGAGGTCGACGATGCCGACGGAGACGGTGGACCAGACGGTCCTCGAGCAGTACGACAGGGACGGCTACGCCATCTTCCGCGAGGTGATCGACCCGGCGCTCGTCGCCGAGGCCGGCGATCACGTCGCATGGCTGCAGGACAAGCATCCCGAGGTGCGGCCGGAGCAACTCGGCCACGTCTTCTTGAAGGACGACCCCTTCTGGGTGCGGCTGGTCAGCGACGAGCGGCTGGTCGATCTTGCCTCGGTCTTCGTCGGCCCCGACGTCGCGTTGTTCGCCTCGCACTACATCTCCAAGCCGCCGTTCTCCGGGCAGCCCGTCCTGTGGCATCAGGACGGCGCCTACTGGCCGTTGGAGCCGATGAAGGTGGTCACGCTGTGGCTGGCGGTCGACGAGTCCACGCCGGAGAACGGGTGCATGCGGGTGATCCCGGGCACCCACCGCGGCGAGTTGCACTCGCTCCGGACCAACACCGAGGTGCAGAGCGTCCTCGGATCGGAGAGTGACATCGACGTCGACGAGTCCGAGGCGGTGGATCTGATCCTCGCGCCGGGCGACGTCGAGGTGCACCATCCCGGGATCATGCACGGCAGCAACGCCAACACCTCACCCCGCCGGCGCTGCGGGCTGACGATCCGCTACATCCCGACGTCGACCCGGATCGTCAGCGACGAGTCGCCGTACGCCAGTGCCTTCCACCTGCGCGGTGCGCCGGGGGTGAACGAATATCAGCCGAGGCCGACCTACGTCGCCGGCCGGGACTTCCCCTTCGCCGACTCGGCCGCCTACACCTGAGCCTGGCTCGGCCGCCTCGTCCGCCCCCTCCCATTCCGCTTGAACGTCACGTTCAAGCGCTAGCCCATCAACTCACGTGCCCCCCCCCCCCCCCGTCACGTTCAAGCGCTCTAGCCGCATCAACGTCACGTTGACGCGGAATGGGGAGGTACGGCGTCAGCGCGGGTCGGCCGGCCAGGGGTCACGCACGAAGACGAAGGTCCGCACCACCAGTGCGGTGACCACGCCGGCGGCATCGCGTTCGACGTAGAGGTCCTCGCCCCGCTCGAGTCCGTCGACGCACCGCCACCGGTCCGCTCCGGCGGGTTCGAAGTACGACGTGTCCCCCTCGTCGTCGTACGCCGAACGCAGGACCAGTTGCCGGCGGGCCGGGTCGTAGCCGGCGGTCAGCTCGGTGCCCATCCACCACCACCGGCCGGTCAGCGGCGCGATGTCGGCGGGCGGCGGATCCGCTGGCGCCCAGGCCTTCGGGGGCTCGGGCATGGCGTCGAGGACGGCCCCGAGCGCCCGGTGCGCAAGCGAGGTGACCTCCGCCCCGTCGTAGCAGTTGGCGAAGGACACCGTCGACCATCCGGTCGCCGGATGTACGGCGAGACAGGACACAAAGCCCGGCATCGATCCCGAGTGTCCACAGTAGACACGGTCGCCGACGCGGGGGAGCGCGAGCCCGAGCCCGGAGGCGAGCGTCCACGAATCCGGGTCGACCATCGCGACGGGGGCCCGCATCTCGGCCGCCGTGTCGGCGGCGAGCACTCCGTCCGCTCCCGCGCCGAGCACCCGCCCCCACCGGAGCAGGTCGTCGGCGGTGCTCCACAGCTGCCCGGCCGGTGCCATCGCACCGGAGTCGTGGGTCGGCTCCGCACGCATCGTCTCCTGCCACGGGTGCACCAGCCACCCGCCGGCGGCCGGATCGTGCGCCGTGTACGACGTCCGGCGCAGCCCGAGCGGATCCAGGATCCGGTACTGCACCCGGTCGAACCACCGCTCGCCGGTGACCCGTTCGACCATCGCTCCCAGCAGCGCGAAGGCGAGGTTGGAATAGTGCCGCCAGCGGCCCGGCGGAAGCGAGACCTTGCCGGCCGTCAGTCCGGCGAGCAGCGCGTCCACCGGTACACCGGGAGAGCGCTCCCACCACGGGCCGTCCGGCTCGGCCTGCAGACCCGAGACGTGCGACAGCATCTGGCGGACCCGGAGCGCACCCACCGGCGTGCCCGGAAGGTGCTGTTCCAGCCGGTCGTCGAGACCCAGCCGGCCCTCGTCCCGCAGCTGCATCACCAGGGTCGCCGTGAAGGTCTTGGTGATGGAGCCGATGCGGTATTGCGTGTCGGCCGTCGGCTCGGGGTTGCCGCCCGCCGTGCACAGCTGCCGTCGCACACCCGAACGCCCCACGGCGAGGAGCAGCGACGGGGCCCGCCCGCGGCGCTGTTCGTCGGCGGCGAGCCGATCGAGGTCGGCCGACAGCTGCTGCGGAAGGGCGGTCGTCATGCCGGCCGGGCCAGGCCGTCGAGCACGGTCGCACCAGGCAACCCACCGACCAGCGCTCCGGCCACGACCAGCTTCGACCGGCGTACGCCGCTGCCGATCACCACGCGTTCGGCCGCCGCGACCGCGGCGTCGACGAAGATCGGCCACCCCTCCGGCAGCCCGATCGGGGTGATCCCGCCGTACTCCATCCCGGTCTCGGCCACCGCGAGGTCCATCGGCGCGAAGGATGCCTTGCGCACGTCGAGGCTGCGCCGGACCACACCGTTGATGTCGGCCCGGGTGGTGGCGAGGATGACGCAGGCGGCCAGTCGCTCGACCCCGCCGCGCCGCCCGCTCACCACGACGCAGTTGGCCGATTCCTCCAACGCCGCGTTGTACCGTTCGCAGAACGCGGCGGTGTCGGCAAGGTCGGGATCGATCTCGGCCACGCCCACGGCGTCGTCGGGCCAGTCACCCGCGTGGGCCTCGATCGCTGCGCCGACCGGGGCAGCGATCAGGTCGGGTCTCTCGCGTACGGGCACGGCATCCAGATCTCCGATGGCTAGCTCCACGCGGCGCAGCATAGTCAGCGGGTTTGCCAGCGGTGGGTCGGCAAAACGATCACACTGGTCCCGGGCGAGATCCGGCTCGAACGACGAGCGCCGCCCGGAGGGGGATGTGATGACCGAGACCCGCAAACTGGTCGCGGAGGCGCTGGGCACGGCGTTCCTGGTCTTCTTCGCCGTCGGCACGGCGACGCTCTCCTTCGGCTTCAAGATGACGGGTGCCAGCAGATCGGCCGGCGTCGTGGCGACCGCCTTGGCCTTCGGGCTCGTCCTCCTCGTCCTCGTCTACGCGATCGGCGGCCTGTCCGGCTGCCACATCAACCCCGCGGTGACGATCGGCTTCCTGGTGGCGCGGCGGATCAGCATCCGTGACGCGATCGGCTACTGGATCGCGCAGTTCGTCGGCGCGATCCTCGGTGCGCTCGTGCTCTGGGCGGTGGCCAAGCAGGCGTCGACCTACACCAGCAAGACCGGACTCGGGGCCAACGGCTACGGCAAGAACTCGATGGTCGGCCTCAACCTCGGCGGCACATTCGCGCTCGAGGTCATCCTCACCATGCTCTTCGTCTTCGTCGTGCTGACCGCCACCCGCAAGGTCGCGTCGCCCGTCGTCGCCGGCGTCGCGATCGGCCTGGGTCTGGCCACCGTGCACCTCATCGGCATCCCGTTCGACGGAACCTCGGTCAACCCGGCCCGCAGTCTCGGCCCGGCGCTCTTCGCCGGCAACGGAGCCCTCGGGCAGGTCTGGGTGTTCATCGTGGCTCCCCTGATCGGCGGCGTCATCGCGGCGCTCATCGCGGGCTACTTCTTCCCCGAGCGCCTCGAGCGCGCCGAGCCGGCGGCGGGCGAGCCGGCGCCGCGGCTCACCGAGCCGTCGGTCTGAAATTCGTTCGCGGCGGTCCTCGGCCGCGGTTACGGTGACGGCGTTCCGCACGTCGCTGGAGGATTACTCATGATCATGGTCCGTCGTGCCCGGGCGACAGCCGTCGGGGCGGTCTCCCGCGGGCGCGCACTTCCTCCCACCCTGGCTCGCCGCTGAGCTGGTCCGTCGGGCCGGGGTCCGCGCCGACGAGCTCGTGCTCGACCTGGGGGCCGGTTCCGGCGCTCTGACCGCCCCGCTGCTCCGTGCCGGTGCCCGGGTGCTCGCGGTCGAGCGGGACGCCCGTCTGGCAGGCCGGTTGCAGCGGCGATTCGCCGACCAACCCGCCGTTCGGGTCGTCACCGACGATCTGTGCCGGATTCCCTTGCCCCGCAAGGGGTTTCGAGTCGTCGCCAACATCCCGTTCGGAGTGACGACCCGGCTGGTACGCCGTCTGCTCGATGACTCCTCGGCGCTGCGCGCCGCAGACATCGTCGTCGCGGCCGGAGTGTGCCGCGCCCTCAGCAGCCGGCGCCCGGCCAACCGGGCCACCTTGTGGTGGTCGGCGCGATTCACCCTGGCAGCAGGGCGGAAGGTCGCCGCCGGCTGCTTCTCGCCGCCGCCGTCGGTCGACGCCGCCGTGCTCGTCGTACGCCGCCGGCCCGCCGATCTGGTCGTCGGACCGCAGCGACGCGCGCTGGCTGCACTGCTCGACGCCGGATACGCCCGCCCCGGCCAGCCCTGGGAGCCGGCCGTTGCGCGGTTGCTGACGCGGCGGCAGATCGTCCGGCTCACCAGGGACCGCGACCTGCCACGGCACGCGCCGGCCACGGCGCTGACCGTGCACGACTGGGCGGCGATGGCCCGGCTCGTCGCGGGCTGAGCCGGCCGCGGACCGAGTCGGTCAGCGCTGAGTCGGTCAGCGCTGAGTCGGTCAGTGCTGAGTCAGTCAGGCTGCCGGCACCGCAGGACCGCGTCGACGGCGACGACCCATCCGCCGGACGCGCCGAGCCCGAGCAGCCGTTCCCGCACGTCGTCTGCGGCGGGGTCGAACTCGACGTCAACGCCGGGTGCGGGCGGCCAGCCGGACCGCATCCCGTGCGCCGTGGCGAACAGCTCGCCCAGTCCGCGCCCGTCGGCCAGCAGGTCGCGGGCGGCGGTGATCCGGCGTACGGCGTCGTCGAGTGCGTCCACCAGAGCGCCGGAGTTCGCCTCGCACATCGCCGCCGTCAGCTCCGGTCGGGTGCCGGCCACCCGGGTGGCGTCGCGGAAGGAGCCGGCGGCCAACGCCTGCGCCAGCGGATCGTCGGCGGCGGCGGTGGCCAGTGCGGCGGCCAGCACGTGCGGAAGATGGCTGACCAGAGCCACCGCCGCGTCGTGACCGGACGCGGTGCACGGCACGACCCGGGCGCCGATCCCGGTGAGCACCCCGGCGATCGTCAGCCAGCCGGCGAGATCGGTCTCGGGTTCCAGGCACAGCGGCCAGGCGGCGCCCTCGAAGAGTCCCGGGTCCGTCGCGCCGAAGCCGGACCGCTCGGTGCCCGCCATCGGGTGACCGGTGACCAGGCGCAGCCGCGGGATCCGCTCGGCGGCCAGGGCCCGCACCGGCGCCATCACCGGGGCCACGTCGGTGAGCAGTGCACCTGGGGCCGCCGTACCGAGATCCGCGAAGACTTTGGGCATTTCCGGCAGGGGTACGGCGACCACGACGACCTCCCGGCCGGCGACGGCCTCGGCCGCGCTCGCCGCGATCTGCAGGCCGGCGTCGCGGGCGGCGGCGCGGGTCGACGGGTCGGCGTCGAACCCGATCGCGTCCCGGTCGGTGAGGCGCCGCAGCAGCGATCCGCCGATCAGGCCGAGGCCGAGCACAGCGATCGAGGGCGAGGTCATCTGTCCATTGTCAGCAGTGCAGGAACCGGCGGATCACCGCCGGTGCCCGGTGCACCGTCGGGTTGGTGCAGACGAAGCTGCCGAGGGTGGCGACGTGCAGCGTCCCGCCGGTGCGGGTGAGCAGCAGCACGCCGCCACCCGCGTCGGAGGTCAGCCGGGCGGCGACGTAACGGGCGGTGCAGAGCGTGCCGACGATCCGCACCCTCGGTGGGAGGGTGCCGCCGTTGGCGGCTTTCGCGGCCCGCAGGATCCCGGCGTGCGGCGGGCACGGGGCTGTGACGACGACCGGCGGATGTGCGACGCGGGTGTGGGTGGCCCGCGGCGGGTGGACGGTCGTCGGCGGATGCTTCGGCGGGTGGGTCGACGCCGGGTGCGTGGGCGAGGCGTGGCGGGTGCCCGTCGGGTGGCCGGTCGGCGCCGAGGTCGTCGGCGGCCGGGCGGTCGAGGTGCCGGTCCGCGTCGCCGGGTGGTGTCGGGTACCCGAGGTGCTGACGGTCGGCGCCGCGGCGCCGACCCCGGGGCGGTGCGTGGCCGTGGGGCGCGCGGTCGTGGCCGGGGCGTGGGTCGTGGTCGCGGTGCGGGTCGGGGTGGTGGCGGTGGCGGTGTCGGCGCGCGAGGCGGGCTGGGAGCAGGCGGCGAGCACGCCCAGCGGAACGAGCAGCGCGACGAAGAGCCGGCGGTCGATCACAGTCCGTAACTCTAGTCGGCTCGGCGGCGGGCATCTGCCGTTCGGCGTTCCCGTCGGTCATCCGACGTCCGCGTCGCCGGCGGGCTCAGTCGACGAGCACCACGTCGAGGGTGCGGGGGCCGTGCACGCCCTCGACCCGGGAGAGTTCGATGTCGCTGGTCGCGGACGGCCCGCTGATCAGCGTGATCGGGCGGACCGGGTCGAGCCGGGCCAGCGCCTCGGGTACCGAGCCGACGACGTCGTCGGCGCCGATCACGCACAGGTGGTAGTCGGGCACCAGGCTGAGCAGCCGCCGGCCCTGCCGGGCGCCGGCGTCGAGCACGAGCGTGCCGGTCTGGGCGATGCCCACCGCCGCGGACGTCATCGCCCCGGCGACCGCATCGAGATCGCCTGCGTCGAGGCCGCCGTCGTCGACGAGTACGTCGAGCGTCCCGGGCAGCCATTCGCGCGGCAGGTCGGCCGGCACGGCGAGCCGGCCGATGCCGTGGGCGGCAAGGACCATGCCGACCGTCTCGGCGATCTTGTCCGGCCCGGTGCGGTGCAGGGTGGCGCGATAGTCGGACACCATCGTGGCGAAGAGGTCGAGAACCGCCGGCCGGTCCAGGTCGAGGGCGCGGCGGTAGTCCCGGCGTACGGTGTCGTCGGGGCTGGCGCCCGGCACGTCGGCGAGCGCCCGCCGGATCCGGCCGAGGATCTCCTCCCGTGCGCTCATGCGTCACCCAGCCGTTCGCGCCGCCACCACTCGCGGAACGACTCCGGCGGCATGGCCGGCACGTCGCGCGAGTCGGTCCACCCGCCCAACGGGCCGGGCAGCCGGGCGATCCGTCCGTCGCGGCTCAGCAGGCCGGCGCCCCGCCGCCCGAGCCGCTGGGCCCGCTCGAGCCGCCCCGGCTCGGCGAGCACCCAGGCCAGGCCCGACATCGCCGCCGCCTCCGGGCCCGGTATCCGGGCGTTGCGCTTGTGCTCCACCACCTTGCCGCGCAGGTGGACGAGCACCTCCGGAATGTTGATCTTGACCGGGCACACGTCGTAGCAGGCGCCGCACAGCGATGACGCGTACGGCAGCGTGGGGGCGTTCTCGACGCCGACCAGCTGCGGCGTGAGGATCGCACCGATCGGGCCCGGGTAGACCGAGCCGTAGGCGTGCCCGCCGGTGCGCTCGTAGACCGGGCAGACGTTGAGGCAGGCCGAGCACCGGATGCAGGAGAGCGCCTGCCGTCCGACCTGGTCGGCGAGCACCCGGGTGCGGCCGTTGTCCAGCAGCACCAGGTGGAACTCCTGCGGCCCGTCGCCAGGGGTGACGCCGGTCCACAGCGAGGTGTAAGGGTTCATCCGCTCGCCGGTCGACGAGCGGGGCAGCAGTTGCAGGAAGACCTCGAGGTCCTCCCAGGACGGCACGACCTTCTCGATGCCGACGACACTGATCAACGTCTCGGGCAGTGTCAGGCACATGCGCCCGTTGCCCTCGGACTCGACCACGGCGAGCGTCCCGGTCTCGGCGACCGCGAAATTCGCGCCGGACACCGCGACCTTGGCGGACAGGAACTTCTCCCGCAGGTGCGCCCGGGCGGCCATCGCCAGCGCGCGGGGATCGTCGGTCAGATCGGCCGGGACGGAGGGCATCTCGCGGCGGAAGATCTCCAGGATCTCGCTGCGGTTCTTGTGGATCGCCGGCACCAGGATGTGCGACGGGCTGTCATGACCGAGCTGGACGATGAGCTCGGCGAGATCGGTCTCGTACGCCGCGACCCCTCGTTCGGCGAGCGCGTCGTTCAGGCCGATCTCCTCGGTGGCCATCGACTTGACCTTCACGACCTCGCGCGAGCCGGTGGCGGCGACCAGGTCGCCGACGATGCGCCCCGCTTCGGCGGCGTCCCGGGCCCAGTGCACGGTCCCGCCGCGTTCGGTCACGGCCTGTTCGAGCCGCTCGAGATGGACGTCGAGGTGGCGCAGGGTGCGCTCCTTGATCGCCGCCCCGGCGTCGCGCAGCGCGTCCCAGTCCGGCAGCTCGTCGACCACGGCGGCCCGCTTCGCGCGGATGGTCGTCGTCGCCGTGTGCAGGTTGCGGCGCAGCTGGGAGTCGGTCAGCGCCTCGTGGGCCGCCGCGGGGAACCCGCCGTCGCCATGCCGGGGGAGGCCCAGGAAGGTCCGGCTCACGTCGCGGCCTCCTCGGTCGCGGCCTCCTCCGTCGTCGCCAGGATCTCGGCGAGATGCACGGCCCGGACCCCGGTCCGCTGCCGGGACAGGCCGCCGCCGATGTGCGCCAGACACGAGTTGTCGCCGGCGGTGCACACCTCGGCGCCGGTGTCGAGCACGCAGCGCACCTTGTCGGTGAGCATGGCGGTCGAGGTCTCGGAGTTCTTCAGTGCGAAGGTTCCGCCGAAGCCGCAGCACGTCTCGGAGCCCGGGAAGGTCGACGAGGTCGATGCCCCGGACCGCCCGCAGCAGCCGGGCCGGCTTGTCGCCGACCCGCAGCAGCCGCGCCGAGTGGCAGGTCGGATGGTAGGTGACCCGGTGCGGGTAGTAGGCGCCGACGTCGGTCAGCCCCAGGACGTCGACCAGCAGCTCGGACAGCTCGTAGGTCTTCGCCGCGACGCCGGCGACGGCCTCGGCCAGCGCCTGGTCACCGGACTCCGCGGCCAGGGTGGCGTGCTGGTCGCGGACCATGCCGACACAGGATCCGGACGGGCAGACCACGGCGTCGTACGGCGCGAAGGTCTCGGCGTACCGCCGGACCAGCGGATAGCGCCTCCGGCCGGTAGCCGGTGTTGACGTGCATCTGACCGCAGCAGGTCTGGGCCATCGGGAAGTCGACGTCGTGCCCGAGCCGCTCGAGCAGCCGCACCACCGCCTTGCCCGTCTCCGGGAACGCCGTGTCGTTGACGCACGTGAGGAACAAGCCGATGCGCATCGGGCTGCGACCACCTCGTGCGTCGTCACGGGCACTGCAGACGGTCCACACCCTAGTGCCGGGCTCCTCCCCATCGACCGGCCCGGTCGATCCGCGTCGTCCCGGGCGGTGTCGACCCACCGGCTCTGGCCCGCTTCTACGGCGAGCTGCCGGGCTGGGTGATCGCCGACCTGCCGCGGCGGTTGGCGGGGTGACCGAACTCGGCGGGACTCTGGCCGACCACCAGCCGCGGGAGCACGTTCGGGTGTGCGCCGACGTAGTGGTCGGAGTCGATCGAGATGATCGCGTCGAACTCCTGCCCGTCGAGCGGCAGGGCCTCGGCATCGACCGTGGTGATCCGGTCCGAGGTCCACAATCCGCCTCCCGGATATCGACCAGACGTCGTGCGGGAGATCCTCCGGCAGTCTCCGGTCCTCAGCCGAGCAACCGCCGCACCGGTTGCTTAGGTCCGAGGCTGGTGGGTGTCGTCGAGGGCCGCAGGTATTCGATATCGGCCGGCCAACAGGTGACGTGCTGTGCGCTGGTGTCGGGGTCGTAGCCGACGTAGGTGAGATCGTCGATCTCGACCGCGAAGAGCGTGAACTCACCCACGACCGGCTGCCAGCCGATCTCGGTGGCGACCGCTGACGCATACCGCTGGTGGGTCGTCGGATCCGACTCGATCCGGACCATACCCCGCATCTTGATCTCGGCGGCCGGTTCAGGGCCGGTGATGCGTCGGCTGGCGGGTCGCGATCTCCGACCATCTCATCGCACCGGCGTGCATCTCGCCACCGACAGAACGGGCGGGCTGGTGCTCTACTCGGCGGCTGCAAGGGCAAGGCCGAGCCTGGCGGCCTCGGCAGCGGCTGCGCTCCGCGTCGGTGTGCCGAGCTTGGTCAACACGGCGGAGACGTGGTGATCCACGGTCTTGGTCGAGATGAAGAGCGCGCGACCGATCTCGGCGTTGGTGTGGCCTTCGCAGATGAGGTCGAGCACCTGCCGCTCGCGTGACGTCAGACCGGACGGATCCGCTCGGGTCGCCGACCGCGGCCCGACCGGAATTGACCGGGCACCGAGGTGGCGCAATTTCTGGCGGGTCATCCGGGCCGTTGCCAGCGCTCCCAACTCCTCGAAGATGGCCAGGGCTTCGCGCAGGGCGGCCTCGTCGTCGGTGTCGGAGAGCGCCATCGCGGCGTTGAAGGAGCAGCCGATATTGCTCCAGAACCGGGCGGCACCGCGATGGTTACCGTCGACCAGGAGACGAAACGGCTCGGCCAGATCGCCTTGGACGGCCCGGGTCGAGCGGGTCCGCCGCAGCCAGACGGCGACCTCGCCGCGAAGCCAGGAGTCGGCGTCGTAAGCAACGTCGTCGGCCAACTCGGCTTCGCTCCGCGCAGCATCGAGCTTGCCCTCCAGCCAGTGCGCTTCGGCGCGCAACAGGCGGACCGGTATCTCATACTGCGGCTGGTTGGCGCCTTCGGCAGCAGCTAGTGCCTCATCGAGGCCTTCCCAGTTCCCGAGCTCGCCGCGGCGCGATCGGATCGTCTCGATCTGCGAGGTCGGACAGATCCGATTGATCGGCGAGGTGTCACCGTGTTCGAGCAGGTTCCTGCTGACGTCAAGCGCCTCGTTCCATCTGCCTGTCTCCAGCAGCACAGTGGCGCGCGTCGAGCTAAGGAATATCGAGTAGGTGCCGAGGTCATGCCTATCGCAGTAGGCCATGCCGTCGACGAAGAAGGGCTCTGCCTCCGCGTATCTGCGCTGATCGCACAGCACTCCGTAGAGGTTGGCGTAGGCGCGGCCTGCCTGGGCCTGGAAGCCGTGCTTAAGGGCAATGTCGAGCGCCGGTGTGATGGATCGACCCAATCGTCGATCATGTGTGAAAGCGCGCACGCCTCGGTGTTGAGTGCATCGCTGAGCACATCGAAGGCGTCCAGCTGTTCCGCGATCGTCTGTGCGCTCTTCGCCCACTCGATTGCCGCGTTCTGCTCGGCGTGCAGCATGTGGACGCATGCCAGCGCCGCGTACGCCTGAGCAAGTTCCACGGTCGGACCCAGCGGCTCGAGTATCTGCACCGCGGTCTGGATGGCGGCGAGTTGCTCGGCACCCCGGCAGAGATTCTCCATCGCGCGCGAGATGTGGCGCATCGTGTCGCCTTCTCGTAGTCGGTCGCCGACCTCCCGCCACAGCATCAGCGCCTGCCGTAGGCGTCACATGCCTCCTGCCACCGATCGACCAGCGATGATTCGGCGGCAAGTCCTGTATAGAGGTTGGCAACGGCCGCCGGGTCGGTGACATCCGCGAAGCGCAAGGCCCGAGCGTATTGGGCCGCGGCTTCACGGTGCGACCCGAGTTCGGCAGCACGACGCGCCGCCCGGGTGGCGTGGTCGACCACGGCCGGCCCATCGGCCGCGCCTTCGGCGTGAAATGCCATCCGGGAATCGTCCGAGCTGTCGAACGACCGCAGGCTGTCGAGAATCCGGGTATGGATGACGGCGCGCCGATGTGTCGCGAGCGTCTCCTCGACCGCCAGTCGGGCGATCTCGTGCCGAAACCTCAGCCATGCGCCGTCTTCGATCAGAAGACCGGACTCGAGTAGCTCGTCGAGGATCTTGGGGTCGCAGGCGGTCGCCGACATCAGCAGTCGCGGCTGTATCCGAGCGCCCAGCAGAGCCGCGGCCTCCAGCACTTGCTGTGCCCCGCTGCTGCAGCCGGGCGACCCGGGCCCACACAGCGTCCCGGGCCGACGGCGGGATTGGTCCCGTTCCGGCCGCGATCACTTCGGTCACGTAGAACGGGTTACCGCCGGTAAAGCGATAGAGCTCAACCGGTTCGAGGCCACTGCCCCGCGCCATCTGGTGCACCGTCTCAGTCGACAGGGGCGCCAACGCGATGCGCTTCGTGGACTCCTGCGAGGCGAGATCGCCAAGAGCCAGCCGTAGCGGGTCCGCCGGCGCGAGTCCGTCATCGCGGTAGGTGAACAGCAGCAGAGCCGCCGTGCCGCGGACCGCCGGCCGAGGAATCGGAGCAGATCGAGGGTCGCCTCGTCGGCCCAGTGGACGTCCTCGATTACCACGACGTTGAGGTCCCCGGGCTGACTGATCTGTCTCAGGAGCGCGTCGAAGAGTTCCCCGCGGTCGGCGCCGTCGCGGCACAGCTCTCGCAATTGTCCGCCGAAGTGTGCGGACAGATCGAACAGTGGTCCGAGGGGACGGGGGGTGGACAGGCCGTCACATGCGCCCCACGCCCACCTAGCGCGGCCCATGCCCTGCTCGGACTGAGCCAACAGGGCGGACTTTCCTACGCCGGCCTCGCCGGAGACGAGTACCAGCCGACCCTCGCCCCGACGTGCTTCCTCCGCGAACTCCGCCAGCAAGGCGAGTGGAGGATCACGCTCCAAAAGGGCCATGGCACCAGTGTCGGTCCGCGCAGCCACCGACGCCACAGCCACCTAGCGCAATGCCGCGCGTCCGGCCGGAAACCTGGGGAGTGCGGCGAGAAACCTGGGGAGTCGCTCCCGATGTCGGCACCGGTCCGGTCGCCATACGGTCGCAATACCAGTTTCCGATAGACCGAAGAAGGATCGCCATGACCACCGTCGCATCACCATCGGTTCACAGCGGGCACACCATTCCCCAGACAGTCGTCGGCAGGGTCGCGGCAGTCGCCGTGCTGGCCATCGCCATCACCGTCGCACTCCTGGTGCTGCTCCTGCCGGGGTCATCGCCCGCTAAGGCGACACCCCGTGTCGCGTCGGCGGCGGTTCGCGCCGCCTCGCCCGCCGGGCGCGGCGCTGGCATCCTGGCGCCACGAGCCGCCGACCCGGTGCCAGGTCGGCAGCCGGAACCGGAGCACCGACAACTGTGCCGACGAGGACGACGCCCGTCCACCACGGACCGGACAGATCTTCCGGCTCGCCGACCGGATCGCCGTGCGGCACTTCGCCGACACCTCCGGCCGGGGTGGGCGACATCGTGCCCGTTACTCGCCGATCCGGCCGCGATGTGCGAGTACGGTGCACGACGATGTGGCCCGGCCGTGGATGGCGCGCCGGCGATCGGAATCGGGAGAGAGCAATGAGTGAGCCAGCGGTGGTCAAGGCCCTGAGCGGCGTCGTCCTGGACACGCCCGAACCACTCGCGTTGGCGCGCTTCTACGCCGATCTGATGGGGTGGAAGATCGTCGCTGACGACCCCGACCCCACCTGGGTCGTCCTCGAGGGCCCGGGCGGAGGCACCCACCTGTCCTTCCAACTCGAGCCCGATCTGCGCCGGCCGCGGTGGCCGTCCACCCGCAGCGATCAGCAGATGATGATCCACCTCGACCTCCAGGTCGAGGATCTCGAGGCGGCGACCGCACGGGCGATCGAGCTCGGCGCGACCCTGGCCGGCTATCAGCCGCAGGAGCACGTCCGGGTCTGTGCCGACCCGGTCGGCCACATCTTCTGCCTGTTCGTCTGACCGGTGCTCCTTCAGACTGGCCCGGTGACCGCCGTACCGTCCGACTACGACAGCGACCCGGGCCGCTTCGCGTCGTGGGATCCGTCGTGGTCGGTCACCTCCGACGATCCGTACGCCGAGGCCGGACGTCGGCTCGCGACGCCTCGGCGTCCACCGCCGTCACCCGGTGGGAGACGCCGTCCTGCGCGAACCGTTTCCGGTTCTCCTCCGCCGGCACCCAGTGGTCGGCCGCCACGACCTCGACGCCACACTCGCGGCAAGGTACGTCGATGTCATGCCGAGGCCGCAGCCGAGATCCAGCGCCCGCATCCCGGGACTCAGCGCGACGTCGTGCAGAAGGTCCTCGAGCAGCCATAGTGGGTTGGGACCCAGGCAGCGGTCCACCTGCCACTGCGCGTCGTAGGAATTGGACCGCGGGTAGGCGGGCCGGACCAGTGCGTCGAGTTCGGGCATCACGTCATTTTCGGTGTGCATGTCGACCGCGGGCAACGTTGCGCCGGAGCTCGCGGACGTCGAAGGAACGGTCGACTACCCGTTGGGACACCGGGCCACTCAGACGAACTGGGAATCAACGAAGCCGAGCGACAACCTCAGTCCCTCGGTCCGGCAGAGATGGTCCGACGCGCTCCCTACCACGGTCTGGAGGAGTTGATATCCGGCGCCGTGGGACTGCCCCCAATGCATCGCCGCCCGCCACAGGAGACGCCCCAGGCCCATGCCGCGTTTTGCGGCGAGGACGCCGAAAGATTGGGGCATGAGCTGGGCCGTGCCCGCGGCGTCGGGCCGAATCTCCAGGGGGCCGATCGCACCGACGACCTGATCGTCGACCACGGCAACCAGGATGTCGCCGACGTCACCGCGCTGCATGCGTTCGTAGAGAAAGGCGAAGCCGTCGGCCCCTATCTCGTGCGCGAAGGCGGCGAAGCTGCGCTCGTCGGCATTCGACGCCCGGTCGAGGCACCGGACCGGTCCGCCCGGACGGGGACATTCGGTCGCCGTGAAATCCTTGAGGTGGATCTGGGTCCCTCTCCCGTTCGGGGCGTCGGGACCGAGGAAGCGAACCACCGCCGCAGCGTCGGCGCCTTCCCGGGTGCGCAGCGCTCGAGCCCGCTCTGCGGCCGTGGCCAACGCGTCGGTCCGGCTGTCATAGACGTGCACCTTGATCCGTCCCGAGCCGCGCCGCGAGAGCGTGGGAATCAAGGTGCCGTCCGGTTCGTGGACCACAGCGTCGGCGAGAACCGCCTCGTCCTTGGCGGCGAACCAACGGATGTCCTTGTCGTACGGCAGAAAGCGGCCGGTCGTCGCCACGTTCAGGATGTCGGTGAAGACGGATTCGGCGAGTACCTCCGGGTGCACCGGGCCGATGGTCGGCACGAAGGGCACCGTCACCACCGGGCGCAGCCAGTCCCACCGGAAGGGCATGGGCACGCTACCGCCGGCCCTACCGGCCGAGCAGGACGAGATCGGATTCGATCGCGGCGCGGTAGGTGGCGAACCAGTCCCCGCCTGCCCGGAGTTCGTCACGGAGGATGGTGGTCACACGGATCAGGCGGTAGACCGCGAACGTGGTCCGCAGGTCGGAGGTGAGTTCCAGCTCGTACCCGGTCAGGAGCGGCCCGAGATACTCCTCGCCGGCGAGGGAGAAGCGGGCCAGGTCGTAGCGGGGGTCCCCGGCCGCGGTGTCGCCCCAGTCGATGATGCCGACGAGGCGACCCGCGTCGGCGAACACGTGCGGTGGCTTGAGGTCACCGTGCAGGAGTCGGCCGGGCCCCTCGAATCGCACGTCATGACCGTGGGCCTGTAGGGCGGATTGCAGCCGGATCGCGAACCGCTCGCTGATCACGTCGTGGGCGACGAGTTCGGCCAGGCATCCGGCGGCCTCGGCGGTGAATTCCGCCCAGGTCGGGTGCGATCCCGTCGGAGCGTTCGCCTCGCCGTCCCCGGCGGAGAGGAAGCCGTATCCGTCGATCGGGATGGAGTGCACGATCCGGAGCTGCCGGCCCGCCTCGACGAGAGCCGGATCCCTCCTGTCGGTCAGGGCACCGCCCGGGAGCCTGCGCAGCACGAGAAACGGCGCGGGTAGCGTCCGCTGATCCACATCGAGGGCGACGACCTCGGGTGCGGCCACACCGACCGCGCGGACCCGCTCACACGCCCAGGCTTCTGCGGCCATCTCCCGCCGGTCGCCGGCCTTGAGCACGAAGTCCCCGCGCGCCGTGTGGATCATGAAGTCCTGGTTGCCGACGTACCCCGCCAGCGTCTCGATTCCGGTGACCGGCTCGCGCAGACAGGTGCTCATCGCCGTGGCGACCATCGCCGCGGTCAGCCGCGGTCGCTCGACCGCCGGACCGTTCGGCTGGACCTGCGGTGGGGTGGCCGGCGGACGACCGGGAAGTGTCGGCATGGTGTCCGGGCAGGCTACTACCGCCGCCGGGGCCTGTGCCCACACGTTTTGTCGACCCTCCCTGCGGGTACATGCGCGGAGCCGTGAAATGCACGGCCCTGCTGCCCAAGTGATCGAGGTCCGGCGCTCATGCCCCCGCCGCGCTGTCGCTGCACAACGCCGCTCATCATCGCCGGGTCGCGCGCGGGGCGGCTGAAGTACTGCCAGCATTGTGACCGGCCGTGCCTGCGTGGGCCCAGTTGCCAGTTTTGCCGCCACGAGGTCCAGCGCCGCTGACCGCCGCCGTCCAGCGGCGGCTCGCTGACCCGAAATTGAGTGGTGTCGTGAAGCGGCGGGCTGTGATTCTCCGGGCATGACGTTCACCGTTCGGCAGCTCGGGTCGGCCGACTGGCCGGAGTTCTGGCCGATGCTGAAGGACATGGGCACCGATGACGAGGAGCCCTGCGCCGGGAAGCGCTACGAGGAACTGCTTCTGGACCCGCGGTGGGCTGTGCTCGGCGCCATGGATGGCGGCCGTGTGGTCGGGTACGCCGCGATACAGGACTACGGCCCTCACCTCCGCCTGGGCGACCTGCACCGGATCGCCCGTCTGCACGACCTCTACGTCGCTCCTGGCGATCGTGGCCGGGGGGTGGGCCGGGTCCTGATGGCCGGTGTCGAGGGTTGGGCCGTGGGTCGGGTGAGGTACGTCGAGTGGCAGGCTGGCGAGCGGACCTCCGCGCCGTTCTACGAACGGCTCGGCTACCGGGGCGAGCCCTGTCCTCAGCCGGAGTACCCGACGTTCGTCATCGACCTCCTCGATCGTCCGGCCGGCGGACCCGCGGGGTGAGTCACGGTCAGGCTCAAGGGCCGGCGACCTCCGGCGACAGATCGGCCGCCGCCACCGGCCCCCCGAGGACGGTCGCCACGGGCACGACACCGGCCCACCACGGACCGGACATGTCCTCCGGCTCGTCCACGGGGTCGCCGGTGCGGCACTTCGCCGACACCTCGGCCAGGTCCAGCACCAGCACGCTCGTCGCGGCGAGCTCCTTGTTGTTCGGCCGTCGGCATTCCCCGGAGCGGCCCGAGCGGACGTGGTCGACGATGACGTCGAGGGCGTGGTTGCGCTCCTGCGGTTCGGTCACCAGACGCGCGATACCGTGCGCGACGACGCTGCGGTAGTTCATCGAATGATGGAACGCCGACCGAGCGAGGACGATGCCGTCGATGATCGTGACGGCGACGCAGATCTCGACCCCGTCGGCTGCGGCGCGGGCGAGGGTCGAGCCGGTCGATCCGTGCAGATAGAGCCGCTCACCGTCCCGCGCGTGAATCGTGGGGATCACGACGGGTACGCCGTCCCGCACGTGTGCCACATGGCAGATCAGCGCTTCATCCAACACGGTGTGCACGACATCGCGGTCGTAACGGGCGCGCTCGGCCAGCCGGACAGGCGTCGTACGTCGCGTCGGCGGATAGTCGACTGACACCTTGTGGCTCCTGTCGTACTAGTACATAATTGCTTCCGTGGTAGTACATTACCGCCCAGCTGGTTCCACGGCCAGGGAGATCGCGGGGAACGTGGAGGATGCGGTGGCCGGCGGGAGGCTGCGTCCGGGAGAGCTGGTGCCGCCGATCCGCGTCCTCGCCGACGAGCTGGGCGTCAACCCCAACACCGCGGCGACGGCCTACCGGATCCTGCGGGACCGCGGGGTGGTCGAGACGGCCGGCCGTCGCGGCACCCGGGTACGTCGCCGCCCGGCCACCGCGCCCGTGCAGGCGGAGCCGATGCGGGCACCGGCCGGCGTGCGTGACCTCAGCGACGGGCAGCCTGCATCGCGGCTGCTCCCGAGGTCGGCCGACGCCCTGCGGCACGGCGCCGCGGTGTGGGCCGGGCGCGGCTACGGCGAGCCCGACCTAGCGGAGCGCCTCGCGGCGGCCGGCCGGCGGCGGCTGACCGACGACGGGGTGCCCGCCGAGCATCTGGCCGTCGTGCACGGCACCCTGGACGCGGTCGAGCGGGGGTTGCAGGCGCATCTGCGGCCGGGCGACCGGGTGGCGGTCGAGGACCCGGCCTGGTCCAACATCACCGACCTGCTCGCCGCGATGGGGCTGGCCGCGGAGCCCGTCGCCGTCGACGACGAGGGGATGCGACCCGACGCTCTCCGGACCGCCCTGGCGGCCGGATGCCGCGCCGTGGTGGTGACCCCGCGGGCGCAGGTGCCCACCGGTGCCGCGGTGTCGCCGGCCCGCGCGCGGGCACTGCACCGGGTGTTCGCGGCGCACCATCAACTCTTGCTGATCGAGGACGACCACGCCGCCGATGTCGCCGGAGCCCCGTCGGTGACTCTCGCCGGAACGACCGACCGGTGGCTCCACATCCGATCGGTGTCCAAGGCATGGGGCCCGGATCTGCGGCTCGCGCTCGTCGGGGGCGACGTCGGCACCATCGACCGGATCCGCGGCCGGCAGCGGCTCGGGCCGGGCTGGGTCAGCCATGCGACCCAGGAGGCGGTCGCCGAGCTCTGGGACAGTCCGACGGCGCGCGCTCTTGTCCGCCGCGCCGGGCGGGAGTACGCCGCCCGCCGGGCCGGACTGCTCGACGCCCTCGCCGCGCGGGACGTCACCGCCCACGGACGGTCCGGTCTCAACGTCTGGGTGCCGGTGCGCGACGAGACCGCCGCCGTGGCCGGGCTCCTGGCTGCCGGATGGGCGGTCGCGCCGGGGTCCCGGTTCCGGCTGGCGAGTCCGCCCGCGCTGCGCGTCACGGTCGCCGCGCTGTCGCCGGGCGAGACGGTCCCGCTGGCCGACGCCCTCGCCCGCTCGGCGACCGCCCGGCCCGGTCGGGGGGTGTGAGGAGCGGCCGTCAGTAGAAGTCGGCCGGATCCACGACGTTGAGCAGCGGTCCGCCGTCGCAGTAGCGGTGCAGGTTGGCGATGAAGAGCTCGACGATGCGGGCGTTCTCCTGGGTCGACAGCGCTGCCGTGTGCGGACTGATCAGGACGTTGTCGAGGTCCCACAGCGGGTCCTCCGGCGGCAGTGGCTCGTTGTCGAAGACCTCGAGCGCCGCACCGACGATCCGGCGCCCGATGAGCGCCTCGGTCAATGCCACCTGGTCGAGCGTGTGGCCACGGCCGACGTTGACCAGGATCGCGTGCTCGGGGAGTAATCCCACCAGGGTGCGGTCGAAGAGATGGTGCGTGGCCGGCGTATCCGGCAGGGCGAGGACGACGGCGTCGGCGCGCGGAACGAGCGCCGGCAGGCTGGCGGTGGGGTGCAGCTCGTCGACCGACTCGTCCGTCGGGGACGGCATCGACCGCCGTACGCCGAGGGTGTGCATCCCGAGAGCCCGCGCGGCACGGGCGACCTCACGCCCGATCTCACCGAGGCCGACGATCAGAAGAGTCTGGCCGGTGAGTTCCCGCACCGGATAGTGGCCCCACCGGTGGGCGGCCTGGTCGGCGAGCAGGCGCGGCAGTCCTTTGGTGAAGGCGAGCAGGCCGAGCACCGCCCACTCCGCCAGCTGCTGCGCGTGCACTCCGCGGGCGCTGGTCAGCGTCACCGCTCGGAGCTCGTCGGCGCCGAGCCCGGCACGACGCAGCTGCTCCCCGGCGCCCGCGGCCGTGCCCTGGATCCAACGAAGTCGTGGCGCCGAGCGCACCGCAGCGGCGAGCCCCGCGGGGGTGTCACCCGGCACGCCGAAGAGCACCTCGGCGGCGCTGATCAGCTGCTGCCAGCGCCGCTCGTCGGCCTCGGTGCGGCGGAAGTCCGGGTCGCCCCGATGGTCGGACGGATAGCGCGGCGGCGGCAGCAGCTCGGGGGCGTAGGTAACGTGTGCCCGCGGTTCACCCGCCCGGATGCGCTCCACGAAACCCGCCTCGAGCGGGCTGGCGATGAACACGTCGACCGGCATCCAAAGTCCTCCGGAAGGTGTGGCGGCGTTGCGGACGGGAAGGATCGTGCCACGAAGGAGTGATACCCATGACAGTGACCACGAAGACCGGGCAAGCGCTGTCCAGTCAACGGTGGCGGCGACTCATTCCGATTGCCTTCATCACCTACAGCCTGGCCTACCTCGACCGATCCAACTACTCGATCGGCGCGGCTGCGGGTCTGGAGAAGGATCTCGCGATCGGATCGGTCGCCTCGGCCCTGCTCGGAGCCGTGTTCTTCGCCGGGTACTTCCTGTTCCAGATCCCGGCGGCGCAGTACGCCGAGAAGAGAAGCGTCCAACGGCTGGTCTTCTGGTGCCTGTTGCTGTGGGGAGTGGCCGCAGCCCTGCAGGGGGTCATTCCGTGGCTGTGGCTGCTGCTCGTCGACCGTTTCGCGTTGGGTGTCGTCGAGGCCGCGATCCTGCCGGCGATGCTCATCTTTCTGGCGCACTGGTTCACCAGTGCTGAACGTGGACGCGCCAACTCCTTCCTGATCCTCGGCAACCCCGTCACCGTGATGTGGCTGTCCGCCGTCTCCGGATACCTGGTCGCCGCGACCAGCTGGCGGTGGATGTTCATCATCGAAGGCCTGCCCGCCATCGCCTGGGCATTCTTGTTCCGGGCCTGGACGGCCGACCGGCCGGACGACGCCACCTGGCTCGATCCGGCTGAGCGCCGCGAGGTCGACGCGGCGCTGGCCGCCGAGCAGGCCGGTCTGCCGCGGTCGGTGACGTTCCGGGACGCGCTGACCGACCGGAGCGTGATCGTGCTGGCCGCGCAGTACTTCCTGTGGAGCCTCGGGGTCTACGGGTTCGTGTTCTGGCTGCCGTCGATCATCAAGGCGGCCTCCGGGCACGGCATCGGTGCCACCGGGTTGCTCTCGGCCGTGCCCTACGCCCTCGCGGTCATCCTGATGATCGTGAACTCCCGGTTCTCCGACCGGGCCGGGCGGGGGCGTCGACGGACCTTCGTGTGGCCGTGGCTGCTGCTCGCGGCGGTGGCCTTCTATCTCTCGTCGACCTTCGGCACCGGTCACTTCCTCGCCGCCTACGTGATGCTCATCATCGCCGGAGGCTGCATCTACGCCCCTTACGGCCCGTACTTCGCCGCGATCCCGGAGTTCCTGCCGCAGAGTGTCGCCGGTGCCGCGGTGGCGCTGGTCAACTCCGCCGGTGCGGTCGGCGGTTTCGTCGGTACCTACCTGGTGGGATGGCTCGACGGCGCGACCGGCGGGTCGCGGATCTCCCTGACCTTGCTCGCGATCTCGCTCGCGCTCTCCGCCGTCCTGATGTTCGGCGTCACCCGCGGGGATCGAGTCCAGGACGAGGTGCCGTCCCCGGCGTGACACCCGCTGAGGCCGGCCCGTCGCGTCGGCCGCCTCGTCCCGACATCGTGCGTGCTACTCGCGTTTGTGGCCTCAAGATGCGAGTACGGCGCACGATGTCGGCTCGTGGTGTGCCGCGGTCCGGGCCCGGTCGGCGTCCGATGATGCCGCGTGCCGTCGTCGTCGCTCGGGTTGACGAGAAGGACCGCCCCTGACACGATGGCCGCGACCGTTTGAAACGGTTCACACCGCGCGCATCGAATCGGGCAGCGGCCCGGAGGAGAGGGGCGAGGATGGAGCGGGTCTGCTTCCTGCTGCAGGTCAAGCCGGACCGCCTCGCGGAGTACCGCGAACGGCACCGCGCGGTCTGGCCACGGATGCAGGAGGCGCTGCAGAAGACCGGCTGGCGCAACTACTCCCTCTTCGTGCGCGACGACGGCCTGCTCGTCGGATACCTCGAGTCCGACGACTTCGCCGCCGCCCAGCAGGCGATGGCCGAGACCAAGGTCAACGCGGAGTGGCAGGCGGAGATGGCAGACTTCTTTGTCGATCTCGACGACCAACGACCCGACGAAGGCTTCATCCGCCTCGCGGAGGTGTTCCACCTTGACTGACCCGCAGACCGACCTCCACCCGCAGGTGCGTGCGCTGCTCGACCGCAGCCACGAGCTCGGCGCCGACCCGCGCAACACCAACTACGCGGGCGGCAACACCTCGGCCAAGGCCACCGTCCCGGATCCGGTGACCCGCGACGACGTCGAGCTGTTGTGGGTCAAAGGCTCCGGGGGCGACCTCGGCACGTTGAAGGCGTCCGGGCTCGCCGCGCTGCGGCTGGACCGGCTGCGCGCCCTCGTCGACGTCTACCCGGGTATCGACCGCGAGGACGAGATGGTGGCGGCGTTCGACTACTGCCTGCACGGCAAGGGCGGCGCGGCGCCGTCGATCGACACGGCGATGCACGGTCTGGTCGAGCGGGCCCACGTCGACCACCTGCACCCGGATTCGATCATCGCGTTCGCGACCGCGGCCGACGGTGAGGCGCTGACGAAGGAGTGCTTCGGCGAGCGCATCGTCTGGGTGCCGTGGCGCCGACCCGGCTTCCAGCTCGGCCTCGACATCGCCCGGATCGCCGAGCAGAACCCGCAGGCGGTCGGCGCGATCCTCGGCGGCCACGGCCTGACCACGTGGGGCGACACCTCCGCGGAGTGCCAGGAACGCTCGCTGGCGGCGATCCGGATCGCCGCGGACTACATCGATAAGCACGGCGCACCGGAACCGTTCGGCTCGGCGATCCCCGGCAACGCGCCGCTCGCTCCCGACGAGCGCCGCCGGCGGGCCGCCGAGCTCGCCCCGCTGCTGCGCGGGCTCGCCTCCACCGACCGACGCCAGGTCGGCCATTTCACCGACGCCGACGTCGTCCTCGACTTCCTCGCCCGCGACAAGCACCCCGACCTCGCCGCCCTCGGCACGTCCTGCCCGGACCACTTCCTGCGGACGAAGGTCCGTCCCCTCGTCCTCGACCTGCCGCCGACCGCACCGCTCGAGCAGGTCGCCGGCCGGCTCCGCGAACTGCACACCGCCTACCGGGACGACTACGCCGCCTACTACCAGCGGCACGCCGACGCCGACTCGCCGCCGATGCGGGGTGCCGACCCGGCCATCGTGCTGGTGCCCGGCGTGGGCATGTTCAGCTTCGGCAAGGACAAGCAGACCGCGCGGGTCGCCAGCGAGTTCTACATCAACGCCATCAACGTGATGCGTGGAGCCGAGGCCCTCTCCAGCTACGCCCCGATCCCGGAGTCGGAGAAGTTCCGGATCGAGTACTGGGCGCTGGAAGAGGCGAAGCTCGCGCGCATGCCCAGGCCCAAGCCGCTCGCGACCAGGATCGCTGTCGTGACCGGCGCCGGGTCGGGCATCGGCCGGGCGATCGCGACCCGGCTGGCCGCGGAGGGCGCCTGCGTCGTCGTCGCCGACGTCAACGCCACCGGCGCGGCGGAGGTCGCCGACGAGCTCGGCGGGCCGGATGTCGCGGTGCCGGTCGAGGTGGACGTCACCGACGAGCACGCGGTCGAGCAGGCGCTGCGCGCCGCGGCGCTGGCCTTCGGCGGCGTCGACCTGGTGGTCAACAACGCGGGGCTGTCGATCTCCAAGAGCCTGCTGGACACCTCGGTCGACGACTGGGATCTGCAGCACCGCGTCATGGCCCGCGGGTCCTTCCTCGTCTCCCGAGCGGCGGCGCGGCTGATGATCGACCAGGGGATGGGCGGCGACATCGTCTACATCGCCAGCAAGAACGCCATTTTCGCCGGTCCCAACAACGTCGCCTACGGCGCGGCCAAGGCCGACCAGGCGCACCAGGTGCGACTGCTGGCGGCCGAGCTCGGCGGGAACGGCATCCGGGTCAACGGCGTCAACCCCGACGCCGTCGTCCGCGGCTCGGGCATCTTCGCCGGCGGTTGGGGCGCCCAGCGCGCCGCGGTCTACGGCGTCGAGGAGGAGAAGCTCGGCGAGTACTACGCGCAGCGCACCCTGCTCAAGCACGAGGTGCTGCCCGAGCACGTCGCGGCCGCGGTGTTCGCCCTGACCTCGGGCGACCTGGGGCAGACCACGGGCCTCCTGATCCCGGTCGACGCCGGGGTGGCGGCGGCGTTCCTGCGCTGACGAGAGGTGGCCACTGCGGAGCGCGGAGACGCGCCGATACGCTCGCTCGACGTGGAGATCACCATCCGCCGGGCGCGTACCCGCGATGTCACGGCGATCCAGGAGCTGCTCGACGGTTACGTCGCGAAGCGCATCCTGCTGGGCAAGAACACCGTCACCCTCTACGAGGACGTGCAGGAGTTCTGGGTGGCCGAGCAGCCCGGCAGCGGCCGGGTGGTGGGCTGCGGCGCGGTGCACGTGCTGTGGGAGGACCTCGCCGAGGTGCGGACGGTGGCCGTGCACCCGGACTTCCGCAGCCAGGGCATCGGTCACCTGCTGCTCGAGCAGCTGCTCGCCGCAGCCCGGGAGGTCGGGGTCGAGCGCGTCTTCGTCCTGACCTTCGAGGTCAGGTTCTTCGCCGAGCACGGCTTCAGCGAGATCGAAGGGACCCCGGTGCCGCACCACGTCTACGCGGAACTGCTGCGCTCCTACGACGAGGGGGTCGCGGAGTTCCTGGATCTCGAGCGGGTCAAGCCCAACACCCTCGGCAACACCCGGATGCTGCGGATGCTGCGATGACCCGGTCGGTGATCGCCGTCGATCTCGGGGCCTCCAGCGCGCGGGTGGTGCTCGGTGAGGTGGGTCCGCAGACGCTGGACCTGCGCGAGCTGCACCGGGTGCCCAACGAGCCGGTCCAGGTCGGTGACACGCTGCACTGGGACATTCTGCGGCTCTACGGCGGCGTGCTCACCGGTCTCCGCCGCGCGGCCGCGGAGTCCATCCCGGTCGAGAGCGTCGGCGTGGACTCCTGGGCGGTCGACTACGGGCTGCTCGACCGTAGCGGGGCGCTGCTCGGCAATCCGGTGCACTACCGGGACCGGCGTACCGAGGGTGCGGTGTCGATGGTCTCCGACGTCGTCGGCGCCGAGGAGCTCTACGCGACCACGGGCATACAGCAGATGCCGATCAACACGATCTACCAGCTCGCCGCGGCACGCGGATCGGCACAGCTCGACGCCGCCGCAACCCTGTTGATGATCCCCGACCTGATCGGATACTGGCTGACCGGCGAGGTCGGGGCCGAGGTCACCAACGCCTCGACCACACAGCTCTACGACCTGCACCGGCACTCCTGGGCGCAGGACCTGATCTCCCGGCTGGACCTTCCGGCGCGGATCTTCCCGCCGCTGCGCGGGCCCGGAGACCGGGTCGGGGTGATCAGGGGGACCGCGGCCGAGGGGACCGGGCTCGCGGTCCCGGTCACCGCGGTCGGCTCGCACGACACGGCGTCGGCCGTGGCCGCGGTGCCCGCGGCCGGCGAACGGTTCGGCTACGTCTCCTGCGGCACCTGGTCGTTGGTCGGGGTCGAACTGGACGAGCCGGTGCTGACCGCCGCGAGCCGGTCGGCGAACTTCACCAACGAGCGCGGGGTCGACGGCACGGTGCGCTACCTGCGCAACGTCATGGGCCTGTGGCTGCTGCAGGAGAGCCAACGCACCTGGCGGGGGGCCGGTCAGCACACCGACGTGGCGGAGCTGCTCGGCCGGGCGGCCGCCGAGCCCGCCTTGCGCTCGGTGGTCGACCCCGACGACCCGGCCTACCTCACCCCGGGCGACATGCCCGCGCGGATCGCCGACGCCTGCCGGCGTAGTGGACAGCCGGTACCCACCCGGCCGGAGTCCGTGGTGCGCACCATCGTCGAGAGCCTCGCCCTCGCCCACCGGGGGGCGGTCCGGGCCGCGCAGCGACTGTCCGGGCGCTCGATCGACGTGGTGCACGTCGTCGGTGGCGGCGCCCGCAACGACCTGCTGTGCCAGCTGACCGCCGACGCGTGCGACCTGCCGGTGCTCGCCGGCCCGGTCGAGGCGACCTCGATCGGCAACGTGCTGGTGCAGGCTCGCGCTCTCGGCGCCGTCGGCGACCTGGCCGACATGCGACGGCTGGTCGCGGCCACGCACCAGCTGCGCCGGTTCGAGCCGAAGCCCGACGAGCAGGCCTGGGCGGCGGCCGCCGCCCGGGTCGGGCTGGCCGACACCTGACCGGATCCGGTCGGCCCGGCGGCCCGGTCAGCCCGAGCGGGCCGCCGAGCGGGACCGCCGAGCCGCGGCCTCGTCGAAGAGCCGCAGCTGGTGCGCCGTCGCCGCGGCCGCCGTACGGCTGTCGACGTCGAGCTTGGCGAGGATGTTGGAGACGTGCACGCTCGCCGTCTTGGGCGAGATGAACAGCGTCGCGCCGATCTCGCGATTGCTCTTGCCGTCGGTGACCAGGCGCAGGACGTCGAGCTCCCGCTCGGTGAGTCCGATGGTGGTCCGGCTGATGGGGGCACCCCCCGGCATCGGGGCCGCCTCGGCCGGCGACCCCACGGGGAACGTGATCCGCGCGCGCTGGGCCAGGAGCGTGATCTCCCGCTCGAGCCCCCGCGCCGGCAACGGGGCGGCAAGACCGGCGGCCGTCGCGAGACGGTCACCCGCGCCGGCCCGGTCGCCGGACCGCACGGCCGCCTCCGCCGCGCGGAACTCGGCATAGGCCTGGTCGTAAGGCTCCTTGAGCGTCGCCCGCAGCGCCGCCACCGCATCCCATGCCGCCAGCTCCGCCGCGGCGTCACCGCGCAGCCGCTCGGCCACGAAGGTGAGCCGGTCGGACTCCTGACAGGCATCGGTGGCCGCCAACGCCCCGGCCCGCTCGGTGAGCCGGTCCAGGACGGAGTCGGCGCGAGCGGCCGCCGCATGGTCGTGCAGCGCGGCGGCCCGGTCCCGCAACTCGCCGCAGGCACGCGCGCCGATGGCCAGGAGCGGCCACGCGTGCCGCGCCGGAGTGGGCCGGGGGTCGAGGAGCGCCGGGCCCTCCATCAGATCGACGGCGCGGGCCGGGTCGCCGTGGGCGAGGGCCAGCTCGGCCTCGAGCCGGAACTGGGGGAGACGGTGCTGGGGGATCGGGTCGGCGGCCAGATCGGCGCCGGCCGATCGCCCGGCCGTCCGCGTGGCGGCATCGATCTCCCCGCGCCGCAGCGCGATCACTGCCCGCAGCTGGATCAGGAACCGGCGGTGGGTCGGTGGCGGATCCAGGTCCAGCGCGTCGTCGATGACCTCGACCGCATCCGGCCAGTGGCCCATGGCGAGTTGCGCCTCGGCGACGTTGATCGCGAGAAACGCGCCATGGTTGCGGCCGAGCCCGGCCGCACGGGCGCGTCCCGCGCCGCTGCGGGCCACCGCCACGGCGCGTTCGTACTGCCCGGCGCCCATGAGCATGTCGGACCGGTCGACGAGGCAACGTAGCAGGGACTCGTCGTCCCCGCACCGCTCCGCCAGCGCCTGAGCCTCGTCGAGCCGGCGCAGCGCGCCGTCGAGGTCTCCGACGTAGGAGTCGCACAGGGCGAGCGTCGTCAGCGCGTGTGCGGCCGAGCCGTCGGCGCCGATCCGGCGGGACAACGCGAGCGCCCGCTCGGCCGTCGCCCTCGCCTGCTCGTCGAAGCAGTGCAGGATCTCGACGCCGGCGAGGAACGCGAGCACCCGGGCGGCCATCTCGCGGTCGGGCTCCGCCTCGGCGAGGCGGGCCGCCTGCCGCAGGTCGTCGAACCGCGCGAGGTGCCCGATCTGCTGTCGGGAACGTCCCCGTAGCTCCAGGAGCGCCGCGGCGCGCATCGGCTCCCGGTCGGCATCGAGCTCGGCCAGGCCGGCGGTGGCGTAGGAGTCGGCCCGGGCCGGGTCACCGGCGGTACGGGCGGTCTGTCCGGCGGCCTCGAGCAGGCCGACATGATCGACGGGCAGCCGGCTCGCCGCGTCGGGCGCCCGGTCCCACAGGGCCAGGACCCGCTCGAGCAGCGCGAGTTGCTCACCGAAGGCAAACGCCGCACCGGCCTCCTCGGCCGCCGCCCAGGCTGCGGTGACCGCGCGGTCGATCACGTGGGCGGCGTACCAGTGGTGGGCGATCTCGACGCTGCGGCGGTCGGGCGGGACGAGCGACGGATCGGCCTCGATGGCCTCGGCGTAGCGCTGGTGCAGTGCGGTGTTTTCGCCGGGGAGCAGCTCGTCGTGCACGGTTTCGCGGATGAGCGCATGCCGGAAGGCGAAGGTCTCCTCGTCGACGACGAGGATGTTGGCCTCGACGGCCGCGCGCAGTGCCTCGGCCAGCTCGCGGTCGCTCTCGGGGGTGACCGCGGCCAGGAGCCGGTGGCCGATCCGGGTGCCGCCGGCAGAGGCGACCCGCAGCACCCGCTGGGCCGGGTCCGGGAGCCGCTCCACGGTACGTAGCAGCAGATCGCGCAGCGACTCGCTGATGTCGTAGCGCCCCTCGTCCTCGCAGCACAGCAGCGCCTCGACGAAGAGCGGGTTGCCCTCGGCGCGCCCGACGAGGAGGTCGACGAGGGCCGGCTCCGGCTCGTGTCCGAGGATCCCGGCGGCCTGGGCGGCGACGTCGTGCCGGGACAGGCGGCCGAGGTCGAGCCGCTCGACCCGCGGGACCCGGGCGAGCTCGGCGAGCAACGGCCGGAGCGGGTGCCGCCGGTGCAGGTCGTCGGACCGGTAGGTGGCGATCAGCAGGACGCCGGGGACGCGCAGGCTGCGCAGGATGAAGACCAGCAGTTCGCGGGTCGACCGGTCGGCCCACTGCAGGTCCTCGATCACGAGGACCAGGCGACGCTGTGCCGCGAGTCCCTCGACGAGCTCGAGGAAAGCCTCGAAGAGCGGCCCGCGTGCCGTCGGGTCGCCGGCGTTGCGGTCGGGCCGGCCCAGCTCGGGCAGGCAGGGAGCGAGGGCTCCGACGTCGGGCACCAGTCGGCTGACCGCGTCGACCCCGAGCTCGCGGACCAGGCTGCGCAGCGCGGCGGTGAAGGGCGCGTAGGGCAGGCCCTCCGCACCCAGCTCCAGGGCGCCGCCGACCAGCACCCGGGCGCCGGCGGCGGTCGCCGTCGAGGCGAACTCGGTGACCAACCGGGTCTTGCCGACCCCGGCCTCACCGGCGATGAGCACGGTGCGCGGCTCGGCGTCCTCGGCCTCCCGCAGCGCGCCGCTCAGGGTGGCGATTTCGCCCGCCCGGCCGACGAAGACCGGACTACTCGTGCCGTTGCCCACATCGACCAGGATGCCACCGACCACCGACATCGCCCGCTGCCCCGATCAGCAGGGCCCCGTGGATGTCGATCCGCCGGCGATCACCCGCAGCGCCGGGGTGCCCGCCGATGCCGGGCCGGAGAGGGACGCCGGTACCGGCACGGACGCCGGGGTGGTTGCCGGTGCCGCCCGGCGCGCTCCGCGGACCCGCAGCCGCGACCAGGACCAGCCTCGGGTCCGGCGCGCCGACGCGCGCCGGCGGTAGGCTTCCGCTTCGCGGCGGAGGTCGGCGATGTGCTGCTCGGCGATGCGTCCCGTCACCTCGGGGATCATGATGTCCTCCTCGTCCCGCGCCGGCCGATCGGCCGACGCATCGAGGTTCCCCCGAGGGGCCGGGTCGGCACATCGGACAAAATCAGTGTTGTGCCGGGGCGGGGGCCTTAGTCCGATGAGCGACAGTGCTTAGGCGCAGGTGACCAGGTGACCAGACGCGGATGGCTCCTCTTCGTCATCATGTGCGTCGTCTGGGGCATCCCGTACCTGCTGATCAAGGTCGCCGTCCGTGATCTGAGTCCGGTCAGCCTGGTCTTCTTCCGGACCGGCATCGCCGCCCTCCTGCTGGTACCGATCGCACTCGCCCGCGGGCAGCTTCTCCCGGCCGCGCGCAGATGGCGCCCGCTGCTCGTCTACACGGTCGTCGAGATGGCCGTGCCCTGGCTGCTGCTGTCCCGGGCGGAGCAGCGGCTGTCCAGTTCGCTGACCGGTCTGCTCGTGGCCGCGGTGCCGTTGGTCGGCGCGGTGCTGGGCCGTACCACCGGGGACCGCGAGCGGCTCGAGGCCAGGAGGGTCGTCGGCCTGCTCGTGGGGATCGCCGGCGTGGCGGCCCTCGTCGGTCTCGATCTCGGCTCCGTCGACCTCCCGTCGCTGGGCGGCATGGCCGTCGTCATCGTCGGGTACGCCGTGGGTCCGGTGATCCTGTCCCGGTCGCTCGGCGACCTGCCGGCGCTCGGCGTCGTGGCCGCGTCCCTCGCGCTGTGCGCGCTCGGCTACCTGCCGTTCGCGCTGACCCAGATGCCGCACGCCGTACCGGGTCCGGCGGTGCTGTCCTCGGTGGTGCTGCTCGCGGTGGTGTGTACGGCGGTGGCCTTCCTCGTCTTCTTCGCCCTGATCGCCGAGGTCGGACCGAGCCGGTCGACCGTCTTCACCTACGTCAACCCGGCCGTCGCCGTCACCCTCGGGGTCGTGTTGCTGGGCGAGCCGCTCACCCTGGCGACCGGGATCGGCTTCGTCCTGGTGATCGCCGGCTCGGTGCTCGCAACCCGCCGGCGCCGACCCCGCATGGCCGCCGAGCCGGACGCGGTCGGCCTGACGAACCGGTAGCAGGTCCGTCGCCGGGCCCGGACGGCGCGGGACATCGGACCGCGGGAAGATGGCATATTCGTTCTGAGCTTTGTCGAGGGGTCCGGGTCTGCGACGATCCGTCCGGAAGAGACGTCGAGGGGGCGCGGCATGGCAGAGGACGGCTTCGCGGTGACCGCCTACCGCGAGGACGGCGGCGTGTGGCAGTGCGGTCTGCTGCCCGACACCGTGCTCAACGATCTCGACGTCGCGGTCGCGACGGTCCGCTCCCAGCCCGGGGAGGGCGGAGCGATCGTCCTGATCGACGTCGACGACGAATTCTTCGTCGCGCTGCGGTCCGCGCGCCAGGGCGACGTACGCATGTTGCTGTCCGACATCACTGCGGCCGCGGACTACGAACTCGCCCGGCAGGCGGTGCGCTACCTCGGCGAGGAGACACCGGGGGAGGACGAGCTCGACGAGGTGTGGCCGGTGGGCGATCTTGCGATCTTCGCCGACCTCGGCCTGGACGAGATGGAATTCCGCGCGATCCTGGACGACCTGGACCTCTACGCCGACGAGATGATCGCGGCGATCGCCGGGCGCGTCGGTTTCGCGGACGCCTACGCTCAGGTTGTCGACGCGTTGCCGCGCTGACGTTGAGCCTGCGCACATCGCTGCAGCCACGACCTCACGGAGGAAGGACGTGTCCTACGCCGCCATCGTTGTCGCCAAGTCCGCAGAGGGTTGGACCGCGTCGGAGGTCGACCTCGACGATGTCGAGGACGTCGACGGTGCTGCCGAGCTGGCCCGTGAAGTCAGCGCGGGCGCGCACCCGACGTTGCTCTTCATCGAGGAGGAGGACGAGTACCTCGCCATCCTGAGGGTGGACGACGACTTCGACGACCCCCGGGTATTCGTCTCCGACGCCAAGGCCGTCGACAATTTCCGGCTCGCCGCGATGCTGCTCGACGGGGTCGACGCCGAGCTCCCCGACGATGTCGACGACGACGACGCCCCCGCCGGCCACGAGTCCGAGCCGGCCGGCGACACCGACCTGCTCAGCGACCTCGGGACCCCGGCCCGCTCCCTGGTCGCGTTGTGCGACCAGGAGGGGACGCTGCCCTCGGACGTGGTCGCCGTGGTCTGTGAGAACGCCGGCTGCCTGGCCGAGCTCGAGATGCTGCGCGAGGCATGACGGCGTACGAGCCGTGGATGCGGCTCGCTCTCGCGGCGGCCGCGCGCGAGTCCGCCGGCTCGGCGGACGTCCCGGTCGGCGCCGTCGTGGTCGGCGCCGACGGGACGCCGATCGCCGAGGCGGGCAACGCCCGCGAGCGGCTGGGTGATCCGACGGCGCATGCGGAGGTCCTCGCGCTCCGCCGGGCCGCCGAGGTGCTGGGCCGGTGGCGGCTGTCCGGGTGCACCCTGGTCGTGACGTTGGAGCCGTGCACCATGTGTGCCGGTGCGGCGGTCCTGGCCCGGGTCGACCGGCTCGTCTACGGCACCGTCGATTCCAAGGCGGGCGCCGTCGGCTCCCTGTGGGACGTCGTCCGCGACCGCCGCCTCAACCACCGGCCCGAGGTGGTCGGCGGCGTCCTCACCGAGGAGTGCGGCGCCTTGCTGAGGGACTTCTTCGCCGGCCACCGCGGCTGAACCCGAGCGGGCCGGTCGGGTAACCTCACCGGCGGTGGCGTGTCCGAGCGGCCGAAGGAGCACGCCTCGAAAGCGTGTGAGGGGGCAACTCCTCCGTGGGTTCGAATCCCACCGCCACCGCCACAAAGAACCCTTCCGGGGGGTCCAGCGCCGGACGCCCGCGCCTCGGAGGCGTGTTACTTCGGTTCATCGCCGAGCCGTAAACAGCCGTAGAGCCAGTACAGTGCCGGGCCCGCGTGCCGGAAACGCGTCCGAGGGTGTGAGTGACGTGCGCGCGGCAAGCCTGGCCGGACAAGATTCCTTTGCAGCCACGCGGCGACAAGGTAGGTTGTCTGAGTACGGATCGGCAAGCCGGCGCGCACGCACGGGATCGCCGATGCGGACATCGATCATGCCGTACGCAACGCGGTCCGCCGTGTGGTGATGGACGAGGAGCTGACCATGCTGATCGGCTCGGCCGCCGACGGCGCCTTTCTTGAGATCGGCGTGCTCGACCTCGACGGCGAGGACCCGGTGGTCATCCATGCGATGGCGCTGCGAGCCAAGTTCCACCGAATCCTCGAGCCGGGCAGGTGAACAGCTTGCGACACAGCGACAAGGACATCGGACAGGCCGCCGAGCGTATCGAACGCCTCGCCGACCAACTGGACCCCGCAACCGCGGTGGTCGAGCGCACCGAGGATCTGCGCGCGATCGCCGCTGCCGCCGAGGCCGCACGCGCGGACGAGGACCGGCTACGCGAAGCCGTCAACCAAGCCCGCACCCACGGCCGGTCCTGGAACCAGATCGCGGTCGCGCTCGGCGTCTCCCGCCAGGCCGCACGCCAACGCTTCACCCCGAAACAGCCAGCCTGAGCCGCGTCTGTCAGCGTGCCCCGCGCCGGCTGCTCGCGGTCAGTCGCCCCAAACCTGAACTGCTCACGCCAAGATGATCACGCCGATTACAGACTGCAGGAGTCGCCGGCTGACGTTCGCGGAAAGATCCTTCCGCGCGACTTCCGGAGTGCGACAACATGCGCGTGGGAGCGGGTTCATGTCTAGGCGTAGGGCTCCGCGGGTCAGTGTGCGGCCTGCCCCGCGAAATCCCAGCGGAAAGTACTTGCCGAGTCGGAAAGGTCATGGTGCCAGCCGACCGATGCCGAGGTAACCGGTCAGCAGGCGGCGACCGCGCTGCGCACAATGGGCCGACTTCAAATACATCCGCGACGAACTCGGCCTGTCCGACTCGGCGTTGTCCAAACAGCTATCCACCCTTGAATCGGCCGGCTACGTCAAGATCCGCAAAGGGTTCGTCGGCAAACCCCCGCGCACCCCGGCCAGCCTTCAACGAATCCTGGCAAGGGCACAGCAGAACGCCGATGGCGCGCCAGCCGCCAAGACCGACCGCAAGATCGCAGCCCGATCCATTGGATCCTGAGGGGCGACGCCCTTCGTTCAGCGCCGAGTGTTCTCGCCTGATCGACGGCTCCGCCGTGATGAGCTACTTCCCGTAATCGACGCCGCGGCGCACCTAACCGCCGCTTGAACGGGTGATCGCCGACTACGTGCGCCGGTTGATCCTCGAGCTCTGTGACCTGGCTGGCGACATGTGCGGCCGGGACCGGGACCTGGGCGCCGGCGTCGAACTGCATCGCGGGGTACACGACTGTCCGCATGCCTGCCGAGCTTTCGCCGTCTGCGGTGCCGGAAACGGCCGACCATGAACCATCCCAACTCCCGAACAACTCGGGTGTTGCGACGATCGCTAGAAACCGCCCTGTCACAACGGATCCAAGTGGGGCCAGTTCACGCTGTCACACTCAGGCCGGGCGCCGGAACGAGACATGACGCGGTCCTTCCTGCTCGCGACGCGATGGTGAGTGGTCGGCGGGGCCGAGCGTCACTGGGACGTCTCCCCGCGTCGGGCATCCGCCGATGACGCAAGACCAGCGCCGGATGAGTACCGCGTCGTAGGTCAGGCGTGGTCGGCGCCGGCGAGTTCGGTGAAGCGGGCGACGGCGTCGGTGACCGCGTGGAACCGCAGGGATTGGAAGAAGTCGAAGTTGTGGTTGGCTGCGGGCAACTCGGCGTAGACGACCGGCCGACGGGAGACCGCGCGTAGCCGATCGGCGAATCCTCGGGCCTCTTGGTGACGCACCAGGGTGTCCAGCGCGCCGTGGATGATCAGGAACGGCGGGGCGTCGGGGTTGATGCACTCCTGCGGCGACGTGGGTTCTTGCCCGGACTCACCCGCGTTCCCGTAGTAGCCGTACATGCCGATGACACCGGCGACCGCGGCACCGGAAAGAGCCGCGGTCGCGGCCAGGTGCGCGCCCGCGGAGCCGCCGGCTACGAAGACCGTGTCGGGATCTCCACCGTAAGCATCCGCGTTGTCGTGCGCCCAGGCCAGCGTGGCGCGAGTGTCGGCGAGTTGGTCCCGGTAGCCGACACGGAGCAGCCGATAGTCCGCGCTGATGCACACCCATCCTTCGGCGGCCAGCCGGTAGATCAGCGGGCGGGCGCCGAACATCTTGTTGCCCATCCGGGAACCGCCCCCGTGGAGGTAGACCAGCACCGGAGCACCGGAGGACCGGCGCCGCCGGGAGACGTACACGTCCAGCCGATTCCCGCGGCGCGCCGGCCCGTAGCGCAGGTTGCGGATGCGGCGCACGTCCGGTCGCCACGATACGACCGGCAGCACGAGCCGCCACCATGGCACGCGCGTGTAGTCGGGAGCTCCACCAGGCCCGTAGACGCTCTGCAACGCTGCCGACAGCGCCGGGCGGGCGGATCCGGCGCGCGCCGCGATCCGCGCCAGCAACAGCACGTCCCCTGCGGTGAACCCGGCGACCAGCCACCACAACGGGCCCGGCTCCGGATGGATCAGCGTGCCCATCGTGCCCGCCAGCAGCCACCACAGCCCCATGAACGGCACCTCGTTGATCCACCAGCCCAGGGCGAACTGCAGGGTGAACGGCGACGAACGCCGGGGCATCGGTGGACGCAGCGCCATCACCGCGAACAGCGCCAGGATCAGCGTGGTGTTCAGCGCGCCGCTCACGCGCGCATCGATCGATCGGATGACACAGGAACCTCCAACTCGCCCACTACGATCGTCGTGACGCCCATACTACTATCGTAGTGGCATCTTCAAGGAGGTAGTCGACATGGCCCGACGAGACGACATCGGCCAGGCGGCGATGGAACTGGTCGCGGAAGGGGGCGGCCACGCGCTCACCCACCGCCGCATCGACCGGCGTCTCGGCCTGCCGGAGGGGACCACCTCGAATTACGCGCGCACTCGCCGCGACCTCGTGCTGATGGTGCTCGAGCGGATTGCCGCCATCGCGAGTCTGCGCGCGCCCGACGCGCGCACGCCACGGACGATCGACGAGGCCGTCGAACAACTCACCGCAGCCTTCGAGGACGTCGTCGCCCGCGGCGTCGACGTCCGCGGGCGGATGGCGCTGACGATCGACTGCCTGAGCGACCCGGAACTGCACGCTCTTCTCACTACCGATTCCCCTGTCCGCGCCACCGTGTTGGATCAGGCCCGGCAACTACTTGATCAACTCGAGGTGCCGGACACCGAGCAACGGGCCGTCGACCTCCTCGGGATCATGAACGGCCTGTTCTACGATCGTCTCATCGGCTACGGCGTGCGCGGCACACCCGTCGACGCAGCGGCCGTGCTCAAAGCCTGGCTCACCGGGGTGAGTGAGCGCCAACCGGCGCCCAGGGGCAGCGTCCGAGCCGCCCGAAAGCACGAACGCCACATACCGATGCGTGAGGTCAGTCGCAGCACCGGCGAATCAGGTACGCCGCAGTAGCTGCAGCAACGCAGCGAACTCGGCGTGCCGAAAGAGGACTATCTGGCTGCCACAACCGGCCACGCGCTTGTCGGAGCACTCCCGAGAGAGGAATGTCACGCGCGACGCCGATGGCACCCGCGGCCGCGAATTCACGCCCTCTGGAATTGCCGCAGGTGCCGATTGCCGCAAGACCCGCCTCTAATCACCGCTGCTGGATCACCGGTCACGCTGGGCGAGTGCCGTCGGCTGTCTGCTGTCAGCCGCGCAGGCGCAAAACCACGACGGCGGCGATGTAGGCGAGGCCGCCGAGTCCGAGCAGCCAGTCGTAGGGGGCACCGCTGCCGCCGCGGGCAATGGAAATCGCGAACGCGACGATCAGGGCCGTCAGTACGACGCCGCCGGCAAGCGACGTCGCCTTCAGATCGATGGTGTTGATGCGCTCGTCGCGCCGGTCCAGCAGGCCCTTGACGGTCTCGCTGCGGTGGCGCACCAGCCACAGCACCCCGGCGAACATCACCATGACCACGAGCCCACCGACCCCGAACCGTGGTTGCCCGCCGATCAGGCCGGCCACCAGATACACGACGCCGCCAGCGACCGCGATCGCCGGGACGGTGAGCTCGGCCGCGCTAGGTGTCCTCATGGAAGATCTCCTCCACGGCCGCGCCGAAGAAGCGACCCATGGCCAGTGCCAGTGGCAGCGACGGCAGGTACCGTCCCGCCTCGATCGAGTTAATCGTCTGGCGCGAGACGTTCAGTGCCTGGCCCAGTTCGGCCTGCGAGATCCCGCGCGTCGTCCTCATCGCGCGAACTTCATTGCGCATGCCTGCGCCCGCACCTACCCCGCCGTTCGCCGCTGAATATCGCAATTGAAACCGCGACGAAGATGGGGATCAGCACGCCGAGCTGAATGGAATCGACGACGACGACATTGATCACTATCGCGACTGCGGCCAGTGTGAGCAGCACGGACCACAGCAGCCGGGACCGACGGTTCCGGTCCGGACGGTGATTCGGGTCGGAGCGAGTTCGTGTCATATGACAAGCGTGCTTGACACCACCGAGTCATGTCAAACGAGCTTGTCACCACGCTCATCGACGTCACGGCCGACTTGCAGCACCTGACCCCGTCGTTGGCTGTACCGGTCAGCGATCCTGGCGCCAGGATCGCTCAGCGATGCCAGCGCGAGAGGCGCTGAACGATCGACTCAGGCGCGGGCGCCGGCCCGGTGCTCGCTGGATTCACCGATCGTAAGCAACGCGCCAGCGACAATAAGGAAGGCGAGAGCCCAGACAGGTTCTCCGGAGATTGCCAGCAGCGCGGACGCGACGGCTGCCAGCGCGAGTTTCGCGAGCAGGCGGCCCGGCCACCGCAGTCGGCGCGAGGCGCGCGGCGCCAGGACCAATCCCCACAGCACCGCGGCGGCGAGCGGCAGGAGCACGCCCAACACGACGGCCAAACCTCCGCCACCAAGTCGTGCACCGGCCACCGCGAGCACGGCGAGCAGCACCAACTCGACAAGGAACACGGCCAGATCGATCGTCTCTTCCAACTGGGCGTGCGGGCGAGTCATGATGCGATCGTGCCTGATAGCCCCGGAGGCGGACCGCACAGGGGCGCACGTATCGCCGTCGCCTGTCCCGCCGAGCGAACCGGAACGGGCGCGCTGGATGGCTCCTTCTTTGCGTCCAGCGCAAAACAGTGCGTTGTCCCGCAAGCCCTGCCCGGTGCACAATCTCGAACAGGTACGGCCGCGGCGCCGCGGGTGGCGTCGGCACCGCCGTCGTCCAGCTTGCCGCGGCCCGAGGCGCCGAGCTCACCGTGTTGGTTCGCGAAGCCCACCTTGACCGAGTCCGCGAACTCGGCGCGCACCCGGCCCATGACTATAGGTCGACACGACCGGCCGATCTAGGCGAGTTCGACGTCATCCTCGACCCGGTCTGCAAGAACCTGCGCGCCTACCGCCGCCTCCTGCGTCCGGGCGGATGGTCGCCATGGTCGTCAGCGGTCCGAGCCAGTTCGGCTACCTCGCCGCATCCACCATCCACGGCAAGCTCCCCGTCGCTTCGTGCAAAGCCACCCAGCGCGCTCCACCTAATCCTCACCGGCCACCCGAAGCTTTGCCTCGACAACATGTGAGGGGCACACCGGGGAACCTGTTCAGTCGCGCAGCGATCCCTCGTCGAGTTCGATGCCGACAACTGTGGCGACACGTGTGAGGTCGACGTCGCGGCAGAGCAGCGTGGCGCCGTGGCGCCAGGCGACGGCGGCAATCATGCAGTTGACCATGCCCCGCGGGGTGATGCCGGCCCGGCGGCAGCGCCGGTCGATGAGTGCCGCCGCGTCAAAGTCGGTCGGTGCGGTGAAGGTCAGCAGGCCACCGCGCAGCATCAGCCGGCGCAACTGGTCGGCGTCCGCCTCGGTGCGCGCCCCGGCGAGGACGTCCATGATCACTGGCTCGGTCACGACGAGCGGGCCGTCCTCGCTGATCAGCGCTCTGACGCGCTCGTCGACGGAGCTTCCGGTCGCGCGGTCGTACTCGATCCAGGCCGAGGTATCGGCGAGGATCACCCGGTGCCGCGCGAGGCAACGTCGGTGGGGACCTCGGCTATGGCGCGGGCGCCGCGCAGTGCGAGGGCCTGGTCACGGGTCATGGGCTGTCCCGCGAGATGGCGTAGCGCCAGGGCGACGGCCTCGGTCTTGGTGTGCACCCCGAAGCGATCCATGATGACGCGGACGTCGTCGTCCTCGATCTCGATGTTGGTGCGAACCTTGGCCATACACCTATCGTACACGCCACGTGTACGATAGGTGTATCGGTCCGTGCCGGCGTGCGCGGCACGGACATATCCCGGGCGACGCACGCGGTGAGATCATGGGCCGCATGACTCAACGGGTCGGCACTGCGGCGATTCGGTTCACGGCCGAGCTGGAGGAAATCGCGTCATCGACGATCATGCGATTGCCCGGCGAGGCGAGCGGGCGGCTGCCCTCCCGCGGACAGGTGGCCGTCGAGGGGACGATCAATGGCCACGAATTCGCGACGGTGGTCGAGCCGGACGGTGTGAAGGGTCACTGGGTCAACGTCGGTCACGACCTGCAGCGGGCCGCCAAGCTGCGCGCCGGCGACAGGATCACCGTCGAGATCGAAGTGACCCGGGACTGGCCGGAGCCAGACCTGCCCACCGACCTGGCGCAGGCTCTCGCGGCCGCGCCGGAGAAGATTCGACAGATCTGGAACGACATCACGCCGATGGCGCGCTGGGAATGGGTGCGCTGGATCAACGCAACGGCAAATCCCGCTACGCGCCGGCGACGGGTCGACGTCAGCATCTCGAAGATGGACTCCGGCAAGCGGCGGCCGTGCTGCTTCGACCTTTCCGCATGCACCGACCCGGAGCTGTCCAAGAACAGCAAGCTTCTCGGCGCCACGTAATCCGCCGTTCCGCTCCGTCACGGTGATCGCGTTCACGGCGGGCTGACCGGTCGTAATAGGTTGGTCCGCATGCCTCTTGAGGCCCCTGGCCGCTCGTCCCCCGCCGTCGATCTGGACCGGCTGGCCTCGCTGACCTACACCGCGGTCTTCTCCGACGTGTGCGACGCGCTCGGGCTGCGCGGGCAGACCGGCGCGCCCGGTCTGGCGCCCGTGGCCCCCGGCGGGGGCACCCTCGTCGGCTGGGTCCGCACGGCCCGGTCGGTCGCGGTCGACGAGGCTCCGGACCGGCCCTACGGCCGTGAAATCGACTTCATCGACTCGCTCCGGCCCGGCGACGTCGTCGTCGCGAGCTGCGACGCGCCGGCGGCGTTGTGGGGTGAGCTCTTCTCGACCGCCGCGCTCGGCCGCGGTGCCCGCGGCGCGGTGATCGACGGGCTCATCCGGGACCGGGACCGCATCGCGGCGATGCCCTTCCCGGTCGTCGCGCGCGGGTGCCGCCCGACCGACAGCCTCGGCCGGGTCGCGATCACCGACACCGATACCGAGGTCACCGTCGCCGGCGTCACCGCACACACCGCAGACCTGATCGTGGCGGACGCGGACGGAGTCATCGTCGTACCCGCGGATGCCGTCGCCGAGGCGGTGCCGCGGGCGCTGGAGAAGGCGACCACCGAGGACCGGGCCCGTGCCCTGCTGCTCGAGGGTGGGTTGCTGGCCGACGTGTGGGAGAGATTCCAGGTGCTGTGATGCAGGCGCTGAGATGGCATGGTCGCAAGGACATCCGGCTCGACGACATCCCGCCGCCCGGACCTCCGGCCGACGGCGAGATCACGGTGCGGGTCGCGTGGTGCGGCATCTGCGGCACCGACGTCGAGGAGTGGTTGAACGGGCCGCTGTTCATCGCCGCCGACGCGCCCAACCCGCTGACCGGGGCGCAGGCGCCGATCGTGCTCGGCCACGAGATCGGCGGCGAGGTCGCCGCGGTCGGCGCCGGGGTCGATGCCCTCGCGGTCGGGGACCGGGTCGGCGTGGACGGCATCATGTCCTGCGGCCGGTGCTACTGGTGTCTACGGCACCGGATCACCCTGTGCCCGCAGCTGGCCGCGGTCGGCATCATGTCCGACGGCGGCCTCGCCGAGCTCGTCAACGTGCCCGCATCGACCTGCGTGCGGCTGCCGGACGGGCTGCCGACCGAGGCGGGGGCACTGGCCGAACCGCTCGCCGTCGGAGTACACGGGCTGCGTCAGGGCCGACTGGTGGCGGGGGAGCGGGTCGCGGTCATCGGCGCCGGCACGGTCGGCCTGCTTGCCGGTCAGGCCGCGCGGGCGATGGGCGCCGGCGACGTGTGCATGGTCGAGCGACTCCCGGCCCGCCGCGCGATCGCCGAACGAGTGGGATTGCGGACGGGACCGGTCGACGACATCGACGCCGACGTCGTCCTCGAGTGCTCGGGCTCGGCCGCGGCGGTCGGCCCCGCGATCGCCGGTGCCCGCCGCGGCGGGCGGGTGGTGCTCGTCGGCATCACCGAGTCCGCGCCGCCCCTGGACCTGCTCGAACTGGTCCGGACCGAGAAGGAGGTCATCGGGTCGTTGTCCCACGTCTGCGACGAGGACTTCGCCGCGGCGGTCAGCCTGCTGGCCGGCGGCGGCGTGCAGATCGCTCCGCTGATCAGCGACCGGATCACCCTCGACCGGGTCATCCCCGACGGGTTGCAGGCCCTGGTCGACCATCCCGCGGATCATCTGAAGATCCTGGTCAGCCCGCACACCGCGGCCCGATGAGCTCCGGAGGCCGATCCGTGTCCGACGTGACGAGCGACATCGACCGCTGCCTGATGGTGAGCCTGCCGGGCACCACCGTGGAGCCGGAGCTCGCCGGGTGGCTGGAGCGGGGCCTGGGCGGCGTGATCCTCTTCGGCCACAACATCGTCGACCCGGGCCAGCTCACCGACCTGGTCGGGGAGCTGCGCCGGCACTCGCCCGACCTGCTGATCGGGGTGGACGAGGAGGGCGGCGACGTCAGCCGGCTGGAGCATCCCGGCGGGTCGTCGTTCCCGGGGAACCTCGCGCTCGGCGAGCTGGACGACCTCGAGCTCACCACCCGCGTCGCCGGGGCCGTCGGCGACCTGGTCGCCGCGGCCGGGATCAACCTCGACTTCGCCCCGGTCGCCGACGTCAACACCGACCCGCGGAACCCGGTCATCGGGCCGCGCGCGTTCGGGGCCGACCCGGCGCTGGTGGCCCGGCACACCGTGGCCTTCGTCGAGGGCCTGCAGTCCCGCCGGGTGGCCGCCTGCGCCAAGCACTTCCCCGGCCACGGCGCGACGGCGCTGGACTCGCACACCGACCTGCCGACGGCCGGGCGAACCCGGGAGGAGACGGCCGCGGTCGATCTCGTCCCGTTCCGGGCGGCGGTCTCCGCCGGGGTGAAGGCGATCATGACGGCCCACGTGGTCCACCCCGGCTGGGACGACCGGCCGGGCACGCTGAGCCGGGCGGTCATGACCGACCTGCTGCGCGGTGAGCTGGGCTTCGACGGGCTCGTCGTCAGCGACGGCATGCGCATGGCGGCGATCCGCGAGGGCGTCGGCTGCGCCGAGGGCGCGGTGCAGGCCCTGAACGCCGGCGTCGACCTGCTCTGCATCGACCTGGATCCCGCCGAGCAGTGGGAGGTTCGCCAGGCGATCGCCGCCGCGGTGGCCGCCGGTCGGCTCCCCGCCGCCCGGGTCGCCGAGGCGGCCCGCCGGGTCGACGCGTTGTCCGGATGGGCCGTCCCCAAGCCCGCCGGACCGCCCGACCTCGCCGTCGGGACGGAGGTCGCCCGACGCGCACTGCGGGTCGACGCCGACCTGCCGCTGGGCGGGGCGCCGTACGTCATCGACGCCGGCGTCCGGATCCGGCCGGGGATCGGTGTCACGTCGACCGGGCTGCTCGACGTGGCGGCCGGGATGGACCCGGCGGTCTCCGGCGTGCGGGTCGACCCCGGCGCCAACCCCGAGCCCGGCTCCCTGATCGACGCGGCGGGCGGCAGGCCGCTGGTCGTGGCGGTCCGCGATGCGCACCAGCGGCCGTGGCAGGCCGACCTGGTCCGCCGGGCCCGGCAGGCCCGACCCGACTGCGTGGTCGTCGGTACCGGCACCACGGGCGACGCCGGGCTCGCCCCGGGCCACTACCTCGGGGCGCTCGGCTGCGGGCTGGTCAACCTCCACGCCGCCGCCGAACGGCTCGTCGGCCGCTGACCTCTCCCCGGCGTGGTCCTCCGGTCCGGCCGGGAGGGACCTTCGGCCGTATCCGCCGGATCGTCTCCTGCGCCATGGTGAGTCATCCATACTGACCGTGGGCTGAGGGGATCCGATGGCCGAACAGGTGGCTGAACGCCGGGCGCTGCTCACCGATGGGAAGCAGTTGACGATCCGCCCCGTGCGGGCCGACGACGAGATCCGACTGGTGCGGCTGCACGACGGGCTGTCCGAGCGAAGCATGTACATGCGGTTCTTCAGCGTGAACAAGCTGGCCGCCGCGGAGTTCGTCCGCCGGGCTATCTCCTCCGAAGGAGTCTTCGGGCATTCGGTCCTGGCCGAGCTCGACGGCGACGTCGTCGGGATGGCGACCTACCAGGCGCTCAGCTCGCCGCGCACCGCCGAGGTCTCGCTCGCCATCGCCGACGAATGCCAGTCCCGGGGCGTGGGGACCCTTCTCTTCGAATACCTCGTGTCGCACGCGCGCCAGCACGGGGTCGAGAGCTTCCACGCCGAGATGCTCGCGGAGAACGGCGCCATCTACCGCCTGTTCACCGACTCGGGCCTGCCGGCTCAGACGCGTCGCGAGGACGACACCCTGATCGTCGAGATCTCCCTGCGCTACGACGAGAAGTACCTCGATGTCATGTCCGAACGGGAGCGTCGTGCCGACGTGGCCAGCATGGCACCGCTGCTCGCTCCGTCATCCGTCGCGGTGATCGGTGCGAGCAGGCGCGACCACACGGTCGGCAACGCGATCCTGCGGCACCTGCTCGTCGGCGAGTTCCGCGGCATGGTCTATGCCGTCAACTCGCGCGCGGACAGCGTGGCGGGGTTGACGGCCTACCCGGACGTCGCCGCGCTTCCGGAGGTACCCGACCTGGCCGTCCTCGCCGTCCCGGCCGACGCTGTGCCCGGCGTCGCGGAGCAGTGCGGCCGGCGGGGTGTGCGGGCGCTCGTCGTCATCTCCTCCGGCCTGACCGGATCCGGTCCCGACTCACCGGGCAGTGAGGTGCGGAAAATCGTTGCGCACCACGGAATGCGGCTCGTCGGTCCGAACTGCCTGGGCGTCGTCAACACCGATCCGAGCGTCGCGCTGGACGCGACCTTCGCCCGCGCCAACGCACCCCGGGGCAACGTCGGCATCGTGACGCAGTCCGGCGGGATCGGGATCGGGTTGCTCGAGTCGCTGAGCCGCGTCGGGCTCGGGGTCTCCACATTCGTCTCCACCGGCGACAAGTACGACGTGAGCAGTAACGACATGCTGATGTGGTGGTCCGGCGATTCACGCACGGACGTCGCCGTCGTCTACGTGGAGTCCTTCGGAAACCCGCGCAAGTTCGCCCGCCTCGCCCGCCAGCTCGCCGCCCACAAGCCGGTCGTCGCCGTGCGGGCCGCGGGATCACCGGCCGCGCAACGGGCGGCGCGTTCGCACACCGCGGCCACGGCGACCCCGGGTGTCACGCGGGACGCCCTCTTCCGGCAGGCCGGCGTGATCCCCACCGACGGACTGCAGGAGACGCTGGACGTGGTCGCGTTGCTGAGCCACCAACCGCTGCCGGCCGGCCGCGGCGTCGCGATCGTCAGCAACGTGGGCGGCGGGGGCGTCCTCGCCGCGGATGCCGCCAGCCACTACGGCGTCGAACTGCCGTCATTGTCGGCGTCCACGATCGACGGACTCGCCGCGGTCCTCCCGGCGAATGCCAGTCTGGCCAACCCGGTCGACACCACCGCCGGCATCGACCCGGCCGCGTTCGCCGAAGCAATCCGCATCACGGCTGCCGACCCCTCGGTCGACGCGCTGGTGGCGATCGTCGCGCCGACGGCACTGGGGACGCTGCAGGAACTCTTCGCCGACACGACGCTGGACCTGCCGGTCCCGTTCGTCATGGTGGACATGGGGCAGGAGGTCGGCCTCTCGGCCCACACCGCGGCAACCGGGATGCGGCCGATCCCCACCTACCTCGACCCGTCGGCCGCGATCCGCGCGGTCGCCCACGTGGCGGCGTACTCGTCCTGGCGCACCAGGGATCCCGGCTCGGTGGTGGCGGTGTCGGGGACCGATCGCGACACCGCACAGCAGACGGTCGACGGCTATCTCGCCGACCACCCCGAGGGCGGGTGGCTGGAATGGGCCGACCTGGACGCGATCGCCCGCAGCTACCGTCTGCCGGTCGCCCCGGGGACCGTGGCCACCGACGCGACGGCCGCCGTCGCTGCCTTCACCGACGCGCACGGCCCGGTCGCCGCCAAGGCCCTGGTCGCCGGCCTCGTGCACCGTACCGATCAACGCGCGATCGTGGTGGGCCTGGACACCGCGGACGACGTCAAGGCGACGTACGAGCGGATGGCCCTGCGATTCGGGCCGGAGCTGGACGGCGTGCTGATCCAGCCGATGGTGCAGTCCGGCCTGGAACTGCTCGTCGGGGTGACGCAGGACGAGGCATTCGGCCCGTTGCTGCAGGTGGGGGCCGGCGGGGTCGCCACCGATCTGGAGAAGGACCGGGCCGCCCGCCTGCTGCCGCTGACCGACCGGGACGCCGCCGAGATGGTGGAGTCGCTGCGCATCGCCCCGCTGTTCCACGGCTTCCGCGGAGCGCCGCCGCTCGACGTCGCCGCCGTCGAGGACACGATGCGCCGGGTGGCCCGCCTCGCCGACGACATCCCGTCGATCGCGGAGGTCGACATCAATCCGCTGATCGTCCACCCCGACGGGTGCTCGGCGGTCGATCTGAAGATCCGGGTGGCGCCGTCCGCAGGCACCGATCCCTACCTGCGCAGGCTGCGCTGACCGCGGGCGCGGGCCGAAACCTGCGCCGTATACGCAACAAATTCATCCTCTCTCAGGGGTCGCGCCGAATCCGATCCGGGGCTACGGTTCCCGCCTGCGTCGGCTGGCGGCCCCGTCCGAGAGGAGCACCCTTGGCCGCGGAACCACTCACTCCGGATCAGCGCAACAGCTTCCTCGCGGCCCTGCTGGGCTGGTCGATGGACGCCTTCGACTACTTCATCGTGGTGTTGGTCTACGCCGAGATCGCCAAGGATTTCGACGTCTCACTGACCAAGATGGCGTTCATCACCACCATCACGCTGGTCATGCGGCCGGTCGGCGCGTTGATCTTCGGCATGTGGGCGGACCGTGCGGGACGGCGCATCCCGTTGATGGTCGACGTCTGCTTCTACTCGGTGGTGGGCTTCGCCTGCGCGTTCGCACCCAACTACTCGGTGCTGTTGGTGCTCCGGCTGCTCTACGGCATCGGAATGGGCGGAGAATGGGGGCTGGGTGCCGCGCTGGCGATGGAGAAGATCCCGGTGGCGCGGCGCGGTTTCTTCTCCGGAGTGCTGCAGCAGGGTACTCGATCGGCTACCTGTGCGCGGCGCTGCTCTACCTGCTGCTGAACGGGGTTTTCGGCCTGTCGTGGCGGTGGCTGTTCGCCTTCAGCATCGTGCCGGCCCTGATCAGCCTCATCGTCCGCTCCCGCGTCCGCGAGTCCGAGGTCTGGGAGACCGCGCGGCAGCGCACGGAGATCACCCGTACGTCGGTGGCCCAGGTGTTCCTCGACGCGAAGATCCTCCGCCGGTTCGGCTACCTGGTGCTGCTCATGACCGCGTTCAACTGGATGAGCCACGGCACCCAGGACATCTACCCGACCTTCCTCAAGGAGGGCATCCACCTCTCGCCGACCACCGCCACGTGGATCGCGGTGATCTACAACATCGGCGCGATGATCGGCGGCACGGTGGTCGGGACCCTCTCCGAGCGGATCGGGCGGCGGCGCGCGATCGTCTACTTCGCGCTGCTCGCGCTCCCGATCGTTCCGCTGTTCGCGCTGTCCACCTCGGCCGGCATGCTCGCGCTCGGCGCGTTCCTCATGCAGGTATGCGTCCAGGGGGCGTGGGGTGTGATCCCGGCGCACCTCTCCGAGCGCAGCCCGGACGAGATCCGCGGCTTCTACCCCGGCGTGACCTACCAGCTCGGCAACTGCCTCGCGGCGTTCAATCTCCCTCTGCAGCAGGCCTTGGCGAAGTCGCACGGCTACCCGTTCGCGCTCGCGGCGACGGTGATCCCGGGTCTGATCGCGGTCGCGGTACTGACCGCGATCGGGAAGGAGTCCCGTGGCATCCGCTTCGGCAGCAGGGACAGCGCCGGCGTCCGGGTGGCGAGCAGCTAGCGGCACGCGGCTCCGGTCAGATGTGCACGCCGGACATGTCGGGGTAGCGGTCGCCCGCGGTGGCTCCGGCGGGTGCGGCCGCATCCAGGCGCCGGAGGTCGGCCGCCGTCAGTGAGATGTCGGCGGCGGCGGCGTTCTCCTCGAGGTAGCGGACCCGCTTGGTGCCGGGGATCGGCACGATGTCCGGGCCCTGGTGCAAGACCCAGGCCAGCGCGAGCTGCGACGCGGTTACGCCCTTCTCGTCGGCGACCTCGCGGACCCGGTCGACGAGCTCGAGGTTCTTGACGAAGTTCTCGCCCTGGAACCGCGGGTTGTGGCGCCGGAAGTCGTCGTCGGCCAGGTCGTCGATACTGCGGATCTGGCCGGAGAGGAAACCGCGGCCGAGCGGGGAGTAGGCGACGAAGCCGATGCCGAGCTCGCGGACCGTCTCGAGTACGCCGTCGTCCTCGGGGTCCCGGGTCCACAGCGAGTACTCGGTCTGCACCGCCGCCACCGGGTGCACGGCATGCGCGCGGCGGATCGTCGCCGGTGCGGCCTCGGAGATGCCTAGGTAACGCACCTTGCCGGCCTCGACCAGCTCGGCGAGCGCCCCCCAGGTGTCCTCGACCGGCGTGTGGGGGTCGACCCGGTGCTGGTAGTAGAGGTCGATGTGGTCGACGCCGAGCCGCTGCAGGCTGGCGTCGGCCGCGCGCCGGACGTAGTCCGGCCGGCCGTTGACGCCCACCCGGGTCCCGTCGGGTTTGCGCTCGTTGCCGAACTTCGTCGCGAGCACCACGTCGTTCCGCCGCCCCGCGACGGCCCGCCCGACCAGCTGCTCGTTGGTGAACGGGCCGTACATGTCGGCGGTGTCGAGGAACGTGATGCCGAGATCGAGCGCCCGGTGGACGGTGGCCACCGCCTCGGTCTCGTCGGCGGTCCCGTAGAACTCGCTCATCCCCATGCAGCCGAGCCCCTCGGCCGACACCGCGAGGGCGGCTCCCAACCTGCGCTGCTCCACGACGTACCTCCCTGAGCTCGGGGCCGCCCATCCCGGGACAAACGCACTAGTAGTGCGTTTTGGTCCGCGACACGCCGGCCCGGCGGTCCACAACGCACTACTAGTGCGTTTGTTGCGCGGGCGGTCCGGCGGAGGATGCGGGATTCGAACCCGCGAGGGGTTGCCCCCAACACGCTTTCCAAGCGTGCGCCATAGGCCACTAGGCGAATCCTCCGTCGGTGAGGATACGGGATCGGGCCGGCCCGGGCGCCGCCGACCGCGGAGGGTGCGCACCCCGTCGGTGCGGGCCTCTACACTGGCCGCTAGACCCCTCGTGCGACGTGCACCCTGCGAACCTCCCCAGGGCCGGAAGGCAGCAAGGATAAGCAGGCTCTGGCGGGTGCGCGGGGGGTCCTTACGTGTTCTAGGGTCGAATCCTCGGGTCGGTCTCGGGACAGTCGGTACGGAGGTACGACGTGGCGCTCGCGCTCTACCGCAAATACCGGCCGGCCACGTTCGCCGAGGTGGTCGGTCAGGAGCACGTCACCGAGCCGCTCATCCATGCGGTGTCCAGCGGGCGGATCAACCACGCCTACCTCTTCTCCGGGCCGAGGGGCTGCGGCAAGACCTCCAGTGCGCGCATCCTCGCCCGCTCGCTGAACTGTGAGCAGGGCCCCACCCCCACCCCGTGCGGCAAGTGCGACTCGTGCGTGGCCCTGGCTCCGGACGGTCCCGGCAGCCTGGACGTCATCGAGATCGACGCGGCAAGTCACGGCGGGGTCGACGACGCCCGTGACCTGCGGGAGCGCGCCTTCTTCGCCCCGGTGAGCTCGCGTTACAAGGTCTACATCGTCGACGAGGCGCACATGGTGAGCACGCAGGGCTTCAACGCCCTGCTCAAGCTGGTCGAGGAGCCGCCGGACTTCCTCGTCTTCGTCTTCGCGACCACCGAGCCGGACAAGGTGCTGCCGACGATCCGGTCCCGTACCCACCACTACCCGTTCCGGCTGCTGCCGCCGGGTGTGATGCGCGGGCTCATCGAGAAGATCTGCGCCGCCGAGGGGGTCCAGATCGAGCCGGCCGTGCTGCCGCTCGTCGTCCGCGCCGGCGGCGGTTCGGCCCGCGACTCGCTGTCCGTGCTCGACCAATTGGTCGCCGGGGCCGGCGCCGAGGGCGTCACCTACCGGGGGGCGGTCGGCCTGCTCGGGGTGACCGACGCCGCCCTGCTCGACGACATCGTCGACGCGCTGGCGGCCCAGGACCGTGCGGCGGTCTTCGAGACCGTCGACCGGGTGGTGGAGGCCGGCCACGACCCCCGCCGCTTCGCCGCCGACCTGCTGGAGCGGCTGCGCGACCTCGTCCTGCTCGACGCCGTGCCCGATGCGGTCGACAAGGGGCTCATCGACGGCCCGGCCGACCAGCTCGAGCGGATGACCGACCAGTCGACCCGCCTCGGATCGGCGACCCTGTCCCGGTTCGCCGACGTGGTCCACGCCGGACTCACCGAGATGCGCGGCACGACCTCGCCGCGCCTGCTGCTCGAACTGGTGTGCGCGCGGATGATGCTGCCCGGCGCGTCCGCCGACCTCGCGGCGGTCCTGCAGCGGGTGGAACGGCTCGAACGCCGCCAGTCGATCGCCGGCGCGCCCGAGGTGCCCGCCGCCGAACCGCGGCGCGAGCCCCGGCCCGAGCAGCCGGGCCGCGAGCCCCGGCCCGAGCCGGAGCGGACCCGGCCTGCCGAACCGGCCGGGCCGGTCGAGAAGGTCGAGAACGTCGAGAAGGCTGAACAGGCCCGCCGTCCGGCGCCGGCCGAGCCGGCCGAGCCGGCCGACGATGCGGCCGGGACCGGCACCGTGGACGCCGCCGCCGTACGCCGCATCTGGCCCGAGGTGCTCGAGGCGGTGAAGCGCCGCAGCCGGCGTACCCACGCGCTGCTGCTCAACGCGACGGTGTCCGCCGTCGACGGCGAGACCCTGGTCCTTGCGATCACCTCGCAGCCTTTGGCGCGGCTCCTGTCCGAGGACAGCAATGTCGGGCACACCCAGGCGGCGCTGCGCGACGTGCTCGGTGTCGAGTGGCGGATCCGCTACGTGCAGGGCACCGGGGCCGGCGCGGGGGACGCGCCGACCGACGATCCGCGCGACGACGCCCCGCCCGCCGAGGAGACCGGGCCGCGGCAGGACCCCGAGGCGGCGGCGATCTCGCTGCTGCGGACCACGCTGGGCGCGCGGGCGGTCGACCGGGATCCGGGCCGGCCCTGACCGCGGTCCGACGTCACGGTCCCGTATAGCCTGCGACAACTCGATTGCCGGGCGCCGCCTCGCGGGCCCATGCTCGGTGACGTGTCCGGGCAGTCGCCGGTTTCAGGACGGGACGTGTGGCTGGCGTCCGTGCGTGAGCGCATGCGCCGGCAACGCGACCAGATGCTCGGCGCCCCGCCGTTCCCGGTGTGGGGTCTGAGTTCGCCCGACCTGCGCCCCTACACGGTGGACACCTACGAACGCGACTCGGCCGGCTGGCGGTCGGTGACGGTGCGTTACGGCGGCAGTCGGGCCTCCGGCGACCCGGCCGTGACGGTGCGCACCGCTCTGCCGCAGGGTCGGCGGAGCCGGCCGGACCTCACCGAACTACTCGACGCCAGTGGGTGGTGTCCCGGGACCGAGTCGCCCGTCGAGGACCGGACGACGCTCGTGATCAAGGCAGAGCGCTACCCCGCCGCACGGGTCACCCGCGGGGCGTCGTGGGCGGCCAGAACCACCCGCCCGCTGGGCTTCGACCTCGTCGTCATCGCCCGGTCGGTGCCGGCGGCGGCGATCTGGCTGGCGGAGATCGACGACCTGGCGGCGTACTGGGCGAACTACCGGCCGGCGGCGAGGGAGCGACTCCCCTGGGCGGCCGGGCTCGATGCCCACCGCGCGGTCGTCGAGCTGGTGGTCCGGGATCCCGCGGTCGTCCCCGCGCTCACCCGCCGGCACCCGGCGCGCTGGCGGCGGGCCGTGCTCGCACAGCGCGATCTCGCGGCGGTGGACCGGGCGACCGCGGCGGGCGCGGTCCGGTCCCTGGCCGAGCACGTCGCGGCCCTCACCGAGCACGCCCAGTGGTTCGCCGAGCCGGGGCTGCGGGCGGCGGCCGTCGAGGAGCTGCTGCGCTACGTCGGGTACGGCGAGCAGGTCGCGAGCCGCCCGGCCCAGCAGGCCTGGGAGCGGCTCGCCGCGGAGCCGACCGACGACGCGCGCCTGCACTGGCTGCTCGCCTGGTCGCGGTGGTCGGTCCGGCAGGCCACTGCCATCGGCGACGATCCGTGACGGACTAGACCCTTGGCGTAACAGTTCGTTCGTCGACTCGCGCGTCGTCCGGTCGGACCTTGACAATGAGGCCGGTTGGACCCTTATCGTTGCGCCAGTCGCAGTTCGAGGTGTGGGGGCCTCGGAGGGGAAGTTCTTACCCTTCAGGGATTCTCGCCACTCAGCCGTGGCCAGCACATTCATGAAGTGCCCATGGGGGGTGCTGCGGTGCGTGTGGACGTGAGTAATGCCACGGCGAGGCCATCGGCCGACGCCCTGTCGAGTGTTGCCCGCACTCTGTTGGCGGAGCGGGCCGACACCGACGCGTGGGATGTCGTCGTCGACGACACCTGGTGCCACGTCACGCCTGCGGGTCAGGGCCTCCGGCCGCAGGGTTGGAAATTGCACGTATCGGCGACGCTCGGCTCCGTCCGCGCCGTACTGGCCGCGGCGCTGCCGGTGCTCTTCGAGCACGGGTGCGCCGTCAAGTTCGCCGCCACCGAAGCGGTCCTGGCCCAGCTCAATTCCGCGCGGGCTCCCCGGGCGTCCTCGGGCAAGGTCCTGACCGCCTATCCGGGCGCCGACGAAGACCTTCCCCACCTCGCCGAGCAACTGCACCGGGCCACCGTTGGCCTCGACGGACCCCGGATCCTCTCCGATCGGCCTTACGCCCCAGGCAGTCTCGTCCACTACCGCTACGGCGCCTTCGTGCAACGACAGGTCCTGTCCCACGACGGCATCTACCGCCAGGTGATCGTCGACCCGGCCGGCCGCCTCGTCGATGACCGCTGTGAGGCCCGGTTCGCACCACCGGAGTGGGCGGTGTCGCCGTTCCCCGACGCTACAGGGGATCCGTCGACGTCGCGCAAAGATGCATCCCCGCGCGGGGTGTTCCTCGCGGAGCGATTCGCGGTGCGGCAGGCGATCCAGCACTCCAACAAAGGTGGCGTCTATCGGGCGCTGGACACCTGGACCGACGTCGACGTCGTCGTCAAGGAAGCCCGGCCGCACATTCAGACCACCTTGCAGCACAGGGATGTCCGGGACGTTGTCCGCGCCGAGGCAAGGCTGCTCGAGCGCCTCGGACCGCTCAGTATCACGCCTCGACTCGTCGATGTCTTCGAACAGGGCGGGCACGTCTTTCTCGCCGAGGAATTCCTCGCTGGGACGTCATTGCGGCAATGGGTGCTGGATCGTGTGCGCCGCACCGGCCCGCGCCGCCATGTCGGGGAAGCGCTTTCGGTGGCCGGTCGGCTGGCTGCGCTGATGGACCGCGTACACGCCGCAGGGGTTGTGCTCCGCGACTTCACGCCCAACAACGTGATGGTGCTGCCCGACGGTGAGCTGCGGTTGATCGACCTCGAGTTGGCAGTGGTGCTGGCCGAAGGTGCAGACGAATCGCTTGCCGGTGGCACGCCGGGGTACGGCGCACCCGAGCAGTTCCTCGGCGCGGCGCCGTCGGTGACCGCCGACTACTTCGGCCTCGGCGCCACGGTCTGCTTCCTCCTGACCGGAGCGGATCCGTATCTCGCCGAGGACGACCCCGGGGGGCGGGTGTTCGGGGTACGTCTGCGGACCTGGTTGGCATCAGGCGCACCGGTCGTCGCCCTGCCGCAGCACCTGCAGGAGGCGATTCTCGGCCTGATGGCCGACGATCCTGATCGCAGGGCGACGTCGGCGGATCTGCAGCGCAGCCTGCAGATCCGGCCTGCTGCGGCCCCGGTGACCGGGGGGCTGTCGGTTCTCGGCGACGACGACTGGGATGTCGCGGTGGATGGCATCGTCGGTCACCTTCTCGATTCGCGGACCTCCTCCGGGGAGGAGTTCTGGCCCCTGTCGACGTCGGTCACGGCCAACGATCCCTGCAACGTCCAGCACGGCGCCGCCGGAGTGGTCGGTGCGCTTTCCCATTTCCTGCAGCTGACCGGCGATCGGCGGGTCGTCGACGTCCTCGCCGCCGCCTGCAGCTGGATCGAGAAGAGGGTGGCGCACGAGCCGTCCCGGCCCCCGGGCCTCTACTTCGGGCTCGCCGGCGCCGCGTGGGCGCTGCACGACGCGGGTCGCGCCCTCGGCGACGACGAAATTCTCGACCGGGCGCTGGCGCTCGCGCGGTCCCTCCCGGAGAGCTGGCCCAACCCCGATCTGACCCACGGTACGGCAGGTGTCGGCCTGACCTTTCTGCATCTGTGGCAGGAGACCGGCGCCGCCGAGTTCCTCGAGCGCGCGCACCGGTCGGCGGACTCGTTGGTCGCCACCGCCGGCGATGACCCGGTGGGAGTGCTGTGGCAGACACCAGCGTCCTTCGAGTCGCTCTTCGCCGGTCAGCGTTCCTACGGGTTCGCCCACGGCAGCGCCGGAATCGGGTACTTCCTGCTGGAGATGGCGCGGGCCACCGGGCGACCGGACTGTCTGCACCTCGCCGTCCGGGCCGGGGAGACCCTGCTGACTACCGCGACCACCGACGGGGCCGCGGCCCGCTGGCCGTCCGGGCCCGGTGTCGACCTGCCGATGCCCTATTGGTGCCACGGGTCGGCCGGCGTGGGCGCCCTGTTGATCCGGCTGCATGCGGCCACCGGCCAGCAGCGGTTCCGCGCGCTGGCTGAGATGGCGGCGCAGGCCGTTCGCGATCATGCGTGGGGCGGACCGCTCGGTCAGTGTCACGGGATTGCCGGCAACGCCGAATTCCTCCTCGACATGGCCGATGTGCTGCCCACCCACAGCTACGCCGCTCAGGCGAGCGGCCTGGCCGGCATGATTTTCGACAGCCGGGTTTACCGCTCCGGCCGGATCGTGTTCCCCGACGACGAGAGGGAGGTCTCGGCGGAGTGGGCAGGCGGGCTCAGCGGAGTCCTGTGCTTCCTGCTGCGGCTGCGGTACGGCGGTCCGCGCCGGTGGATGGTCGACGACGGCGGCCGAGGAGTCCCGGCATGACGGCGGCGACGATCGGATCCCGCCGGATCAACGCCGCGTTCTCGCCCGATGGCCGACGTGCCAGCTGCATCCGCGTCCGCGACGAGCAGATCGCCGTGGAGCGGTGGCACTTCCCGGCCGACCGGCCGACCAGGTGCGGACCGATCGCCGGTGTGGTGGCGGACCTCGGCACCCAGACCCTCCCGCTCGACGACGGCAGGGTGCTCCTCCTCCCGAACGCCGAGGAAGAACCACCATGTGGTGATCGTCGGTCCCGCGGACGATGACCCGGTCACGCCGGTCGGGACCGTGCACGCGCTCGGTGGCTACTTCCTGTCGAGCCCGTCGCCGAAGCAGCTCGGACTCCTCATCACCAATGACGACCCGGACACGTCGACGATTTGGCGCGTGACCGACTCGCCGGTCGCGATGGCACCGGCCGTCCGCATCGGGGGAACACTGTCCGGCGGGGCCTGGCTCGACGTTCGCGGCAGCCTGCTGGCGATCAACCGCCGGCGCGGGGCAGGACCGAACGACGCGATCGCGGTCGATCTCGACCAGGGCGCCCAGGCGGGTTTCTTCTCGGTCTCGGAGTGGACGGACGACAGTGTGCTGTTGTCCGATCCGCGGTCGGGGCTGGTGATCGTGAGCACCGACGCCACCGGCAGGCAGCGCCTCGGAATGACGAGGATCGGCGCGAAGGAACCCATTCATTTCCCGGACAGCCTGAACGCTCCCGGGCGGACCTACCAGGCGCTCGCGATCGATCCGTCCGGCGCCCGACTGCTGCTGTCGACACCGTCGCCCACGACACGATCCGGCCGCTGCAGATCCCCGCGGGAACGGCCCTGCTCTGCCCGTCCTAGACCGACGAGGCGATTCGGCTCCCGTTGTCCACGCCGCGCTCACCCATGACGATGCTGACCATCCCCGCCGACGGTCGGCCGGTACGGCTGGGCATCGACGGCAGGGACGACATCGGTTTCCCGCCCGGTGACGCCGAGCTCGTCGAGTTCGACGGTCCGGCGGGCCCCATCGAGACGATCGTCTACGGCGGCCCCGATTGGCGGACCCACGACCGGCTGGTGCTCGCCCTGCACGGCGGACCGGTGTCCAGCTGGCGGCTGGAGTTCGACCCGCTCTTCCAAGGTCTCGTCCGGGCAGGGTGCGCGGTGGTCGCTCCGAACTGCCGCGGCAGCGTCGGGTACGGCGAGGACCACCTGCATCCGATCCGCGGCGACTGGGGCGGACGGGACCTCGGGATGGGTGGCCTCTACGCCGACCTGGTGGGTCATTGGCAGGGTGCAGAGCCGGTCGCCAGCTAGGGTCGCGGTGATGCTGATCGCGCGGCGGGCCCGAGCGACGGTGTGGCTCGTGGTGGGTTTCTGCGTGGTCCTCACCGCGCTGCTGATCACGGTCTACCCGGACATGCACCTGCGTCGCCACGTCGACCGCCCCTTCGACGCCTGGCTGCGCGCCGGGCTGGCCGGGCAGCACAGCCTGCTGCGTCTGGTGGCCGGCCTCGGTGAACCGCCGGGAGTGCTGGTCGAGTGCGCGGTCATCATCGCCCTGTGCGTCGTCGGTCACCGATGGCGGGCCGCGGCGTTGGCCGCGATCGGCCCGGCGATCGCGGTCGCCCTGACCGAGTGGGCGCTCAAACCGTTGACCGCGCACCTGGTTGCCCGCTACCTGGCCTTCCCCAGCGGCCATGTGGCCGCCACCAGCGGGGTGGCGGCGGTCGTCGCGGTCGTGCTGCTCGGTCCGTCGCGTCCGCCGTGGCCGCGGTGGGTCCGGGCCATCCTCATCGCGGTGACGGTGCTCGGCACGGCCGCGGTGGCGTTCGCGGTCGTCGGCCTCAGCTGGCACATGATGACCGACACGGTGGGCGGGATCTGCGTCGGCGTCGCGACCGTGCTGCTGCTCGCCCGAGCGATCGAGGCGGTGGGCACCGGCGGGCGCTAGCGTCCCAGGAACCGCACGATCCCGGCGGCGAGCGCGGCCGCGATGCGCCTGCGCCCGGCGGGGCTGGACAGCAGCCGGGCATCGCCGGCGTCCCGCATGTTGCCGCACTCGACGAGGATCGTCGGGCGGTCGGAGAGGTTCAACCCGGCGAGGTCGGCGCGGCGCGAGTACCCGTCCCGGCCGATGTAGGTCGCGGTGGTCAGACCGGTTCGGGCGCGCAACCGGTCGTGGACGTCGACGGCCAACCGGCGAGACGCCGCGGCGACCCGCCGGCCGGCCGGATCCCCGGTGGCCTGGATGACCTGGAAACCGTGGCCGGAAGCCGCCCCGTCGCCGTGGATCGACACGACCGCGGCGGCCCGTGCCCGGTTGCCGATCGCGGCCCTCCGGTTGACGCAGGGCCCGACCCCGGTGTCGTTGTGCCGGGTCAGCACGACCCGGATGCCGTCACGGGCCAGGATCGTCCGCACCTGCTGCGCCACGGTCCAGGTGAAGGCGTGCTCGGGGTAGCCGTCGTCCGTCGCCGTACCGGTGGTGTTGCAGGGCTTGCGCCGACCGTGGCCCGCGGGCACCTGGCGGTTGATGTCCCCGGGATGGGCGGCGTTGCCGCCGTCGTGGCCCGGGTCGAGCACGACCGTCTGACCTCGCACCGCCGCGGGCCGGGTCGCGGTGGCACGAGGGCGGGGGCTCGGCTGGGGTAAGGCGCTGCTCCGCACCGGCGCCGGGCTGTGCGAACCGGTCGTCGACGAGCACCCCGCGCCGACCGCGGCGGCCATGAGCAGGGCGGCGGCGGTGATCCGGGAGCAGCGGAAGGCAGGTCTAGGCACTGCCCCCAGCGTGCCATCGTGTGCCCGGCGGCCGGACCCCACCGTGGCGACTACCCTGGAACCGGACGAGCGCCGACGAGGGAGATGCCGTGCAGCCGGGTGGCCAGCCGAACATGGCGGAACTGATGAAGCAGGCGCAGAAGATGCAGCAACAGATGGCGACCGCCCAGCAGGAGCTGGCCGACGCCGAGGTGACCGGCAGCTCCGGCGGCGGCCTGGTCACCGCGACGATGAGCGGTGCCGGCGAGCTGACGGGGATCACCATCGACCCGTCCGCGGTCGACCCGGCCGACGTCGAGACCCTCCAGGATCTCGTGGTGGCCGCGGTACGCGACGCCAACCACAATGCGACGGCGCTCGCGGCCCAGAAGATGGAGCCGGTGACCGGCGGACTGGGCGGCCTCGGCGGCATGCCCGGCCTGCCGTTCTAGCGGGCGACGTGTACGAAGGCGCTGTTCAGGACCTGATCGACGAGCTCGGGGCGCTTCCGGGCATCGGTCCCAAAAGCGCCCAGCGGATCGCCTTCCACCTGCTGGCCGCCGATCCCGGTGAGGTCCAGCGCCTCGCCGCCGTGCTCACCCGGGTCAAGGACGAGGTGCGGTTCTGCCGGGTGTGCGGAAATGTCGCCGAAGCGGAGGAGTGCCGGATATGTCGGGATCCCCGCCGGGACGAGAGCGTCATCTGCGTCGTCGAGGAACCCAAGGACGTCGTGGCCATCGAGCGGACCCGGGAGTTCCGCGGCCGCTATCACGTCCTCGGCGGCGCGATCAGCCCGATCGAGGGCATCGGCCCGGACGACCTGCGGGTCCGCGAGCTCATGACCCGGCTGGCCGCCGACGCGGTCAGCGAGCTGATCCTCGCCACCGACCCCAACCTTGAGGGCGAGGCCACGGCCACCTACCTCGCCCGGCTGGTCAAACCGATGGGGCTGCGGGTCACCCGGCTGGCCAGCGGGCTCCCGGTCGGCGGCGATCTGGAGTACGCCGACGAGGTGACGCTGGGCCGCGCGTTCGAGGGCCGTCGGCTCGTCGACCAGTAGGCCGCGCGCCGGAGGTCGGCTCAGAACACCACCGGTGACACGGTCCAGTGCCGGCCGTCGTCGCGCGAGGTGAAGACGAGGTCGCGGCGACCGTGGTCCGGGCCGGTGCCGTAGAGCACCCCGTCGTGGGTGACGCCGGAAAGGACGACCGGGGTGGCGCGGTCGTCGACCCGGGGTTCGGCCACGCGCACCAGGCGCGTGCCGCGGCCCTCGGTCCGCCACGTCGTGGGGCCGTAGCCGGCCAGCCACAGCTCGCCGTCGGGGAGCACGGACTGCACCACGGCACCCGGACCCGGGTCCAGCGGCGGGAGCAGCCGCCACCGCTCGCCCGGCCGGTCGAGTCGCCAGGTGCGTCGTACGGTGCCGTCGCCGGGCAGCTTGGATTGCAGGTAGACCCCACCGTGGGCGATCGGGAACAGGCCCGCGACCTCCTCGTCCGGCCGCAGTGCAGGCAGCGGGACCGGGGACCAGGTCGAGCCGGCGTCGTCGCTCTCGACCAGCCGGGCCGCGAACCGCTCAGCGGGGTCGAAGCCGTCGACCCAGATGCGGCCGCCGGGCCGGAACGGCACCTCGGCGTTGGGGTCGTCCAGGGCCGGCTGGTGCCGCAGCGGGCGGGTCGTGTCGTCCACCGGGTCGGTCGCGGCGACCTGGAGCCGGCCCTCGCCCCCCGTGGAGAAGACGCCCAGACCCCATCCCGACGGCAGGCGGGCGAGGGGCGCTCCGGTGCGGAACACGGCCGGTGCCGGCCGGGTGTTCCAGGTCCGGCCATCGTCGTGGCTGACCGCGCGGAGCCGCACCGTCTCGGGTGCCTTCATCGACAGTCCGGCCGCCAGCGGCCCGCCGCCGTCGTGCGTCCTGCGGCCGAAATCGACCGAGAGCCGGTGGCGGTCGGCCACCGTCAGTGTGGCCGCCCCCGGGTCGGCGTTGAACGACTCCGGTACGGCGACCCGGGACCAGTGCCGCCCGCCGTCGTCGGTCCGGGCCAGCTTGAGGTCGCAGGGGCGGGGCCCGCAGGACTGCAGCAGGGCCCAGCCGTGGCTGCGGTCGGCGAACTGCAGCTGGGTGACCGGGGTCCCGTGCGGGAGTCGCCCGTGCCGGTCGAGCAGCGCGCCGAGCGACGCCACCGCCACCAGGACGACGGCCGTCACGGCGGCGACGGTCCGGTACCGCCGCCGCTCGGCCCGGGCCCGGGCCCGCACCTCCTCGAACGCCGGCTGGCGGATCGCGTCGTCGGGCGGGTCGGTGCGGCCGGTCGGCGTACCGCCCACCATCCGGCCGAAAAGGGCCCGGTCGAGCAGGGCCCGGCCGCGCCGGCGCTGCCGGGCCTTCGTCAGCGCCGCGGCCCGCAGCCAGGCCTCGGGCCCGTCCTGGTCGCGGAGCAGCCGCGGCCGGCGTACGGCGCGGGCGAACGCGTGTTGCACACACTCCTCGGCCTCGCCGAGGTCGTCGGCCACCGCGAACGCCGCGAGGACGAGCCGGCGGTAGCACCCGCTGTACAGCGCCCGGACGTCCACGTGCACCTACCCAGTGTCACCCGGGAAGGCGCTCCGGGCGCGGCTACCGGGTCGCCCGGTTCACCGCGCTCACGACGGCGCGCAGTGACGCGGTGACGATGTTCGCGTCCACGCCGACGCCCCAGCGCACCTGGTCGCCGACGGCCACCTCGACGTAGGCCGCCGCCTTCGCGTCCCCCCCGGCGGAGAGGGCGTGCTCGGCGTAATCGAGCACCCGCACCTGTACGTCGATGTCGGCGAGGGCCGCGACGAAGGCCGCGATCGGGCCGTTGCCGACGCCCTCGATCTCCCGGCGTACACCGTCGACCTCGACCTCGACCGTGAGCACGTCCTGGTCCTCGCTGGTCGAGGAGGAGTGATGGGTCCGCAGCGCGAGCCGGCCGGGCGGTTCCAGGTAGTCGGCCGCGAAGACCTCCCACATCCGCTCGGGCGCCACCTCGCCGCCGTCGTCGTCGGTGACCCGCTGCACCACCTGGCTGAACTCGATCTGCAGCCGGCGGGGGAGGTCGAGCGCGTGCTCGCTCTTCATCACGTACGCGACGCCGCCCTTGCCCGACTGGGAGTTGACCCGGATGACGGCCTCGTAGCTGCGGCCGACGTCGTGCGGGTCGATCGGCAGGTAGGGGACCGCCCACGGCATCTCGTCGGTGCTCTTGCCGGCCGCGGCCGCCTCGCGCTCGAGTGCCTCGAACCCCTTCTTGATCGCATCCTGATGCGAACCGGAAAAGGCCGTGTAGACCAGGTCACCGCCGTAGGGGTGCCGCTCGTGCACGGGCAGCTGGTTGCAGTATTCGACGGTACGGCGGATCTCGTCGATGTCGGAGAAGTCGATCATCGGGTCGATGCCCTGGCTGAACAGGTTCAGTCCCAGGGTCACCAGGTCGACGTTGCCGGTGCGCTCGCCGTTGCCGAACAGCGTGCCTTCGATCCGGTCGGCGCCGGCCATCACGGCAAGCTCGGCGTCGGCCACCGCCGTACCCCGGTCGTTGTGGGTGTGGACGGACAGGCAGACGTGCTCGCGGTGCGGCAGGGTGCGGCTCATCCACTCGATCTGGTCGGCGTAGACGTTGGGCGTCGAGCGCTCGACCGTGCAGGGCAGGTTGAGGATGATCTCCCGTCCCGGCCCCGGCTGCCAGGCGTCCATGACCGCCGCGCAGATCTCGACGGCGTAGTCGAGTTCGGTGTCCATGAAGATCTCCGGCGAGTACTCGTAGCCGAAGAGGCAGTCCGGACCGAGGTACTCCTCGGCGTACTTCATCACCGACCGGGTGCCGTCGACCGCGATCGCCTTGCACTCCTCGCGCCCGAAGCCGAAGACCACCTTGCGGAAGACCGGTGCGGTGGCGTTGTAGAGGTGCACCGTGGCGCGGTGCGCTCCGACCAGGCTCTGCACGGTCCGCCGGATCAGGTCGTCCCGCGCCTGGGTCAGCACGGAGATCGTGACGTCGTCGGGGACGTGGCCGCTCTCGATGAGCTGGCGGACGAAGTCGAAGTCGGTCTGGCTGGCCGACGGGAAGCCGACCTCGATCTCCTTGTAGCCCATGGCCACCAGGAGGTCGAACATCCGGCGCTTGCGGGCGGGGGTCATCGGGTCGATCAGTGCCTGGTTGCCGTCCCGCAGGTCGGTCGAGAGCCACCGGGGCGCGGCGGTGATCTGCCGGGTGGGCCAGGTGCGGTCGGGCAGGTCCACCCGGGCGAATGTGCCGTATTTGTGGATCGGCATGCCGCTCGGGCGCTGCAGATTGGTCGTGCCTACTGACTGGGTCATTTCGGGCTGCTCCCTGGTGCCGGACGAGGGGTGCGGCCTACGCACGCACAAAACCCGCGGCGAGGGAGCGGGCCTCTATCGGCCCCCGCCGCGGCAGGTAAGCAGCAGGCCGGTGACGGCCTGGCGTCCAGTCACGGGTCCCAGCATAGCGCCGGTAGGCTGGGACGACCAAAGGGAGGTGTCTGTGGGGCTCGTCGTGCAGAAGTACGGCGGCTCCTCGGTCGCTGACGCCGAGCGGATCAAGCGGGTCGCCGAGCGCATCGTCGCGACGCGCCGCGAGGGACACAACGACGTCGTGGTCGTGGTCTCCGCCATGGGCGACACGACCGACGAGCTGCGCGATCTCGCTGAGCAGGTGTCGCCGCTGCCACCCGGCCGCGAGCTGGACATGCTGCTCACCGCCGGCGAGCGGATCTCGATGGCGCTGTTGGCGATGGCCATCGGCACGCTCGGCTTCGAGGCCAGGTCGTTCACCGGGTCGCAGGCCGGGGTGATCACCGATTCCGCCCACGGCCGGGCCCGGATCATCGACATCACCCCGGGCCGGATCCGGTCGGCGCTGGACGACGGCGCGATCGCGATCGTGGCCGGCTTCCAGGGGGTCAGCCAGGACACCAAGGACATCACCACCTTGGGCCGGGGCGCCTCGGACACGACGGCGGTCGCGCTCGCGGCGGCGCTCGGCGCCGACGTCTGCGAGATCTACACCGACGTCGACGGGGTGTTCACCGCCGACCCGCGGATCGTGCCCCGGGCCCGCCGGCTGGACACCGTCACCTACGAGGAGATGCTCGAGATGGCGGCCTGCGGCGCGAAGGTGCTGCACCTGCGGTGCGTCGAATACGCCCGGCGCTACGGCACGGCGGTGCACGTCCGGTCGTCGTTCTCTCAGCTTCCCGGTACGACCGTGACCGGATCGATGGAGGATCTTCCTGTGGAGCAAGCCATCATCAGCGCCGTCGCGCACGACCGCAGCGAGGCGAAGGTCACCGTGGTCGGCGTACCGGACAAGCCCGGGGAGGCCGCGGCGATCTTCCGGGCCCTCGCCGAGGCCGAGATCAACATCGACATGATCGTGCAGAACGTGTCGGCCGCCGCGACCGCTCGCACCGACATCTCCTTCACGCTGCCCAAGGCAGACGGCAAGCTCGCCATGGAGACACTGCACAAGATCCGCGGCCAGGTCGGGTTCGACAGCCTGCTCTACGACGACCACGTCGGGAAGGTGTCGCTGGTCGGGGCCGGGATGCGCTCGCATCCCGGGGTCTCGGCGGTGTTCTTCGGTGCGCTGGCCGACTCCGGCGTCAACGTCGAGCTGATCTCCACCTCGGAGATCCGGATCTCGGTGGTCGTCCGCGACACCGACCTCGACGTCGCGGTCCGTGCCCTGCACGACGCGTTCGAGCTCGGCAGCAACGTCGACGCGGTCGTCTACGGCGGGACCGGACGATGAGCCGTCCGACCCTCGCGGTAGTCGGTGCCACCGGCGCGGTGGGCACCGTCATGCTCGCGATCCTGTCCGAGCGCCCCGATGTGTGGGGGGAGATCCGGCTCATCGCCTCGCCCCGGTCGGCCGGTCGCCGGCTGCGGGTGCGCGGCGAGGACGTCACCGTGCAGGCTCTGGACGCGGCGGCGTTCGACGGGGTCGACGTCGCGATGTTCGACGTACCGGACGAGGTATCGGCGCAGTGGGCGCCGGTGGCGGTGGCCCGGGGCGCTGTCGTGGTGGACAACTCCGGTGCGTTCCGGATGGACCCGGAGGTGCCGCTCGTGGTGCCGGAGGTCAATCCGGACCAGGCCGGCAACCGTCCGAAGGGGATCATCGCCAACCCCAACTGCACGACCCTGACCATGATGGACGCGATGGGTGTGCTGCACCGCCGGTGGCAGCTCACCGAACTCGTGGTCGCGTCCTACCAGGCGGCGTCCGGCGCCGGGCAGCCCGGCGTCGACCGGCTCTACGACGAGTTCGCGGCGGTTGCCGGTGACCGCACCCTCGGCCAGACGGCAGGCGACGTCCGAAAGGCCGTCGGGGACGGGCCGTCGCCCTTCCCCGCGCCGCTCGCGCTCAACGTCATCCCGTGGGCGGGCTCGGTCCGCGACGAGGGCTGGTCATCCGAGGAGCTGAAGGTCCGCAACGAGTCCCGCAAGATCCTCGGCATCCCGGACCTCGCGGTGTCGGCGACCTGCGTGCGGGTCCCGGTGGTGACCACCCACGCGCTCGCGGTACATGCGACGTTCGCGTCCGAGGTGTCGGTGGCGGAGGCCCGGGCAGCGCTGGACGCGGCACCGAGCGTCGTGGTCCTGGACGAGCCGGCGGCCGGGGTCTTCCCGACTCCGGTGGACGCGGTCGGTACCGACCCCACCTACGTCGGGCGGATCCGCCAGGCCATGGACTTCCCCAGGACGCTCGACCTCTTCGTCGTCGGCGACAACCTCCGCAAGGGCGCGGCGCTCAACACCGCCCAGATCGCCGAGCTGGTCGCAGCGTCGCTGCGCTGACCCGGTCCGGGCCTTCTTGCGGCCGTGCCGGCTCGCACTGGCACTCGCATTCGGCGACGCAGTGCCGTTCGCACTCCGGGCCGCATAGGCACGGCTCCGGTGGCGGCCGGTCGGGGCGGGGCACCAGTCGAGGTAGTCGGAGCGCCTCGGGTCCGGGGTGGTCGTCCGGTGTCCCCTCGACCAATCTCCGCGTGTCCCGCACGCGGCGCTGATCGCACACGACGACCGGTTGCGGCCGCGTGTAGCGCCTCCCGTAGGTCCAGGTCCGTCTGGCGAGCGGCTCGGGATCCAGGTAGGCCGGGAACCGGCTTCCGGCCGCGTTACGCAGTTCGTCCGACCTCATCGGCCTGATTTCCCTGCCCTCCTCGTCGTGCACCGCGAGATGCAGGCCGGCGAGCTGCCGCTGACTCAGGTCGGCCATCCGGCGGACCCGCCGGACCAGGCCGGAAACGTCCATCCTCGCGAGCTCTTCCATACCGCGCGGTCCTCCATGCCGCCGAGCTTGCCTCCGGGATCTGCCATTTCCCGCGGACTCGTCCACAGGCTCCGACGGGCGTCGCCCCCGTGGGATGGCTCGAGCTCTGCGACCCCTGTTGCCTTTGCTCCGCCCAGCGAAAGAAAGGGATACGGGCTTGGTGTGTTCGGCGCCCTATGCCCTTGCTCCGGTCAGCGACGCAAGGGCATAGGGCCGGGGAGCGGGCACCGGAGGAGCGGGCACCGGAGGAGCGGGGCACCGGACAGGCGAGGAGGGTGCGGGGAGCGCGCCGGGGGGAGTGCAGCGAAGCGGCCGGCGGGGCCACTCCGCGACGCCCGGCGACGCGAGCTACCCGAGCGCCGGCACGTGCCGCTGGCAGAAGTCCAGTTCGGCGGCCATCTGCCGGATCTGCTCGTCGACCACGAGGCTGCCGTGACCGGCGTCGAAGCGGTACACCTCGTGCGCCGTACCGAGTTGGGTGAGCCGGTCCAGGTAGTTGTTGATCTGGCGGATCGGGCAGCGCGGGTCGTTGGCGCCGGCGAGCACGAGCAGGGGCGAGCGCACGGCCTCGATGTAGGTGATCGGGGAGCAGCGCTCGTAGACGTCGGGCACGTCGGTCGGGGCGCCGCCGAAGAGTGCCCGGTCGAACGCGCGCAGCGGCTCCATCTCGTCCTCGTAGGCGGCGACGTAGTCGGCGACCGGGACGGCGGCGAGTCCGGCGGCCCAGGCCTTCGGCTGGACGCCGAGGCCGAGCAGGGTGAGATAGCCGCCCCACGAACCGCCCTCCAGGACGCAGCGGTCCGGGTCGGCGACACCCTGGTCGACCATCCACGCGCGCACAGCCGCGATGTCGTCGAGCTCGGTGAGCCCGGGCCGGCCCTCCAGGGCGTCTCGCCAGGTCGAGCCGTAGCCGGTCGATCCGCGGTAATTCACGTGGACCACGCAGTAGCCGGCGTCGACGAAGGCCGCGCGGCGCGGCCGGAAGGCATCGACATCGGCCGCCGACGGGCCGCCGTGGATCGCGAAGACGGTGGCGTAGGGCGCCGAGCCGCCCGGGGGACGGGCGACCAGCGCGTGGATCGGGCCGCCGGGGCCGTCGACCCAGGCGTCCTCGACCGGCACGGACGCCGGTGCGGCCGGCCCGGGGGCACGCAGCACCACCGCCCCGGCCGCGTCGCGGATCGCCGGGGCCGCCTCCGAGGAGGACCAGGCGAACTCGACGGCCCCGCCCGGGCGGGCGGTCGCCCCGGCCACCACCCCCGGCGGGGTGTCCACCCGCGACAGGCTCCGGTCGGCGAGGTCATAGCGGTAGAGCTGGCTGCGCGCCGCGTGGTCGTGGCCGACTAGCAACGCCCGGCCGTCCGGATACCACTCGGCGTAGAGCTCGCCGGGCAGATCGAGGCGGATCTCGTCCTGGTTGCCCGTCACCGGGTCCCACACCAGCAGCTCCGGGCGGCCGTGGCGCTCGTGCACGGCGAGGAACCGCTGGTCACCGGCCACCGGCGCGAAGCCCGCCGGCTCCAGACCCTTGCCGGGCCCGTCCCAGAGATCGGCCACGGTGCCCGATCCGTCGGCCCGCAGCACCCGCAGCGCCGTGTGCCGGGAGTCGCCGTGCTCGGAATGGGCGATGCAGACGAGTGTCTCGTCCCGGGACAGACCGCCGACGTGCGCGTCGTTGCTGTTGCTGTAGAGCGTCGACGGCGCGCCGTCGCGCACCAGGTGCACGCTGGTCCCGTCGTCGGTCGACCGGCCCACCACGACCGTCGAGCAGCCGATCTCGAGCCCGGCCGGGTACGACGGGCCGAGGGCGGCCACGGCCGGCGTGTCGGCGCCGCCGGCGAACGGCTGCGTCATCCACACGCCCCACTCGTCCCCATCGGTGTCGGCGAACCACCAGATCCGCTCACCGCTCGGGTCGAGGTCGCCGATCATCGTCCCGTTGGGGCGGTCGGTGACCTGGCGGTGGGTGTCGCTGCCGCGGTCCCAGGCGTAGAGCTCCACCACACCACTGGCGTTGGACACGTAGAGGCATCGGTCCGGCGCGTCGTTCGCCCAGGTGGGAAGGGTCACGCGGGCGGCGCGGAAACGGGCTGCCCACACGGGTTCGACTGCGGCGTTGGTCACCACGCGAACGATACCGGGCGCCAGGCCCTGTCGAGCGACCCGAGTGCTCGGTAGGGTGCCGATCCATGCAGTGGTTCGACGAGGCGCGATTCGGACTGTTCGTGCACTGGGGTCTCTACGCCCTGCCCGCCCGCCACGAGTGGGTGAAGAACCGGGAGCGTCTCGACGACCGTCACTACGAACGCTACCTGCGGCATTTCGATCCGGACCTCTACGACCCCGCCCGCTGGGCGGCGCAGGCGCGGGCCGCCGGCATGCGTTACGCCGTGCTGACCACCAAGCACCACGAAGGCTTCTGCCTCTGGGACAGCGATTTGACCGACTACTCGGTGGTCTCCACGCCCGGCGGCAAGGACCTGGTCGGTCCGTTCGTGCAGGCGTGCCGCGCCGAGGGTCTGCGGGTGGGCTTCTACCACTCACTGATCGACTGGCATCATCCCGACTTCCCGGTCGACGGCCTGCACCCGCAGCGCGACGAGGGTCCGGGCGGCGGCCCGGGCGCCGGCGACATCTCGAGGTACGCCGACTACCTGCACGGTCAGGTCCGCGAGCTGCTGACCCGTTACGGCACCATCGACTACCTCTTCTTCGATTTCTCCTACGCCGAGCGGGTGTGGGGCGGCAAGGGCGCCGCGGACTGGCGCTCGGAGCAGCTGCTGACGATGGTCCGCGACCTCCAGTCCGGCATCGTGGTCAACGACCGGCTCGGCATCCCGGGAGACTTCGTCACCCCCGAGCAGTACCAGCCGGCCGCGCCGATGCAGGTCGCCGGAAGTCCGGTGCGGTGGGAGGCGTGCCAGACCCTCAACGGCAGCTGGGGTTATGACCGCGACAACCTGGACTGGAAGTCCGCCGACCTGCTCGTCCGGATGCTGGTGGACAGCGTGGCCAAGGACGGCAACCTGCTGCTCAACGTCGGGCCCAATGCGCGTGGCGAGTTCGAGCCACGGGCAATCGACCGGCTGCAGGCGATCGGTGAGTGGATGCGGCTGCACGGCCGGTCGATCTACGGCTGCGGGGCGAGTGACGTCCCGGCGCCGCCGGACTGCCGATTCACCCGGCGGGGGGACCGGCTCTACCTGCACGTCTTCGCCTGGCCGTTCCGGCACCTGCACCTGCCCGGGCTCGCCGGACGGGTCGACTACGCGCAGCTTCTGCACGACGGGTCCGAGGTCGGGATGCGGGTCATCGACCCGGACGTCACCGCGGTCAACACCACGATGGGCGGGCTGTCCCGCGACACCCTGACCCTCGAACTCCCGGTACAGCGGCCCGACGTCGCCGTCCCGGTCGTCGAATTGTTCCTGAGCTGAGCCGGCCCATGCAGCGGATAGCACAGGTGATCCGGGTCCGGCCGGAACGGCTCGAGGAATACAAGCGGCTGCACGCCGACGTCTGGCCCGCGGTGCTCGACCGGATCCGCCGGAGCCACATCCGCAACTACTCGATCCACCTGCACGGCGACCTGCTCTTCAGCTACTTCGAGTACGACGGCGACGATCTGGCCGCGGATATGGCGGCCATGGCCGACGACGAGGCGACGCAACGGTGGTGGGCAGTCACCGACCCCTGCCAGGAGCCGCTTCCGACGGCTGACGCCGGGCAGTGGTGGGCTCCGATGGAGCAGGTCTTCCTCATGGAGGAGTGAGCCTCCCGGTCGTCCGGGCACGTACTATCCGGCGGTGACGACGCGGACGCCGGAGACCGATGAGGACCGGCACCAGCCCACGCCCGGCCAGCCGTTCCGGGTCTCCAACCTGCTGGAGGCCAGCGCGGCGTGGTCCTGGCGGTTGCTCGTCGTGGCGGCGGCGTTCTACGGCCTCTTCCTGCTCATGGAGAAGCTGTGGCTGGTGGTCCTCCCGCTGTTCACCGCGACCCTGGTCTGCGCGCTGCTCACTCCCGCGGTCGGACTGCTGCGTCGACGGGCCCATTTTCCGCGCGGGGTCGCGACCTGGGGTGTCCTGCTGCTCGCGTTTGCGTTGCTCGGCGGCATCGGCCTCTTCGCGAGCAACCGCGCCAGTGAGGAATATCCGAAGCTGGTCGTCCAGGTCAACAAGATCAGCAAGGAGGTCCGCCACTTCCTGATCACCGGGCCGCTCCACCTGCGGGCGACCTCGGTCGACAACGTCGGAAAGTCGATCACCGATTTCCTCAGCAGTCACTCGTCGACGGTGGCCTCGGGGGTGGTCACGGCCGGGCGGACCGTCGCGGATGTCGCCACCTTCGCCGTCCTCACCTTCTTCATCACGTTCTTCCTGCTCTACGACGGCAGGAACATCTGGAACTGGTTGGTGGGCTTCTTCCCGCGCGACTCCCGCACGCGGGTGCACGACGCCGGAGGGCGGGCGTGGACCACGCTGACCGGCTACATCGGCGGGACATTCGTCGTCGCGGCATTCCACGGCATCGTCATGGGGATCACGCTCACCATCGTCGGGGTGCCCCTGGTCGCCCCGCTGGCCGTCCTCGTCTTCATCGGGAGCTTCATCCCGATCATCGGCGTGGTCATCTTCGGTGGACTGGCCGTCGTGGTCACGATGCTGACGGTCGGCCCACTCGCCGGCGTGGTGGTGCTGGCCGTACTCGTGGTCAGTAACCAGATCGAGGGCCACCTGCTGCAGCCGCTGATCGTCGGCCGATACGTGCACCTGCACCCGTTGGCGATCGCGATCACGTTGACCGGCGCGGCGCTGCTCGCCGGACTGCCCGGGGCCATCTTCGGTGTCCCGGTCGTGGCCTCCATCAACGCTGCCGCGAAGTACCTCAGCGGCCGTGAGGATGCCGACGGAAACAAGTTGCCGGACGCTGACGAGCCACCACCTGACGACACGGACGCAGGTCCCGACGCCGGTACCGAGACAGACGTCGATACCGAGACGGGGGACGACGAACCCGAAGCTGAGTAGGCTCGGATCGCCATGGGAGAGATCGCGGTCTTCACCGGAAGTGCGCATCCCGAGTTCGCCGAGAAGATCTGTGCACTGCTCGGGACCGAGCTGTCGCCCACCCTCGTCCACCGGTTCAGCAACGACTGCCTGCAGGTGCAGCTGCGGGCGAACTGCCGCCAGCGCGACGTCTACATCATCCAGCCGCTGGTCCCACCGGTGCAGGAGCATCTCGTCGAGCTGCTGCTGATGCTCGATGCCGCCCGCGGAGCATCCGCCGCGCAGCTCACCGCGGTCATCCCGCACTACGCCTATGCCCGGTCGGACAAGAAGGATGCGCCGCGGATCTCCATCGGCGCGCGGCTGGTCGCCGACCTGCTCGCGGCCGCCGGGGCCGACCGGGTGCTCACGATGACGCTGCACGCCCCGCAGGTGCACGGTTTCTTCAGCATTCCGGTGGACCATCTCACCGCGGTCACCGAGCTCGCGGACCACTTCCGTGGCCGGGACCTGAGTGACACCGTTGTGGTGTCGCCGGACCTGGGTAATGCCAAACCGGCGACCCAGTTCGCCCGCCTGCTCGGCCTCCCGGTCGCCGCCGGCAGCAAGCGGCGGCTCTCCGACGACCACGTGGTCATCGACGCGATCGTCGGGGACGTCGACGGCAGGAACGTCATCATCTTCGACGACGAGATCGCCACCGGCGGTTCGGTGATCGAGCTGCTCGACCGGCTCCGCGAGCATCGGGCACAGCGCATCTCCCTCGCCTGCACGCACGGGCTCTTCACCAACGGTGCGATGAAGCGCCTCGGAGCGCAGACCGACATGGTTGAGATCGTGACCACCGACACCGTCCCGCCCCGCCCGGACACGGCCGCCGACCATCTGCAGGTCCGGTCGGTCGCCCCGCTGTTCGCCGAAGCGATCCGGCGGATCCATCTCGGCGAGTCGGTCAGCAGCCTGTTCTCCGGCGTGTCCACCCACGGCTGATTCGTCAGCATGTGTTGACGACCGGGCAATCGTCAACATATGCTGACGCCATGACTACGACCGCTGAACTCACCACCGGGGCGGCCAGCAACGATCCCGACGTCGGGCTCCGGGCAGTGGCGGCGCTTCGCCAGCTCGCCGAGCACCTCGAGGCGCTTCAAGTGGACAACGCCCGTGATCGCGGCTGGTCCTGGCAGGAGATCGCGACCCGACTCGGGGTCAGTAAGCAGGCCGTGCACCGCAAGCACGGCCGGCGGACAGGGAGACGGTGATGTTCGAACGCTTCACGGACCACGCCCGGGCCGTCGTCGTCGACGCGCAGGACCATGCTCGTCGGCTGGGCCACCACCACATCGGATCCGAGCACCTGCTGCTGGCTATCGCGGGATCGGACGCGGACGCCGGAGAACTCTTCCGAGCCCGAGGCATCTCCCCGGGGGACGTCGAGGCCGCGATGCGCCGACTGCTCGACGCCGGCCCGATCGAGTCGCTGGACCGCGATGCGCTGGCCTCCATCGGGATCGACGTCGACCTGGTCAGCGACCGGCTGCAGGCCGCATTCGGGCCCGACGCCGTCCGACCCGCATCGCGTCGGCGGCGACGCTGGCGGCGGCGACCGGAGACCGGCGAGATCCGGGGTCACATCCCCTTCACCGCGCAGGCCAAGGCCTGTCTCGCGGGGTCACTCCGCGAGGCCGAGCGGCTGCACGACCACTACCTCGGCGTCGAGCACGTCGCGTTGGCGCTCACGTCGCAGACCTCCGGGCTCACGCCGCGCATCTTCGCAGCGCTGAACGCCTCGGGGGACGGGCTACGCCGCGAGATCCTCGACCGGCACCGACGGGCGAGCTGAGCCGGAGTTGCTGCGGTGCGCGGTGTCGGAGAGCTCCCGGCCGTTGGTCTCCGGCGCCCATCGGAACGACGTCAGGCCGCCGACCAGCGATACCGCACCCATGATGATCATCAGAGGCGACAGCCCCCACCGGTCGAGAACCCAGGGCAGGCCGAAGGTTCCGATCGCGGCGCCGACCCGGCTGGCCGCCGACGCGAGTCCGACGCCGGACGTCCGCACCGAGGTCGGGAAGACCTCCATCGGATAGATGCCCGGCAGGATGCTCATGATGCCGTAGCTGAACAGGTAGCCGAAGAAACAGAACGCGGCGAGGAACACCGGGAGGTGCGAGGCGAAGCTCACGATGAAGAGGAAAGCCGCGCATACGAACATCGGGCCGATCAGGATCTTCCGACGCCCTACGCGGTCGACGATCCGCCAGCCGACGACCGCACCGGTCAGCGCGATCACGGTGCCGAGGAGAGCACCGGCGAGTGCGTTGTCACCGAGCCCGATGTCGCCGAGTACCTCCGCCTGGAAGAACGTCAGCGCGAAGTAGGGCAGCACGATGCAGATCCAGAAGGTGCAGGCGAACACCGTGCGGAGCAGGTAGTCCGGGCTCAGCAGGACCCGCCACCGGGTCTCTTCCTGCTCTTCCCGGGCGTAGTCCCCGAGCCGATCGAGACCGAGGTCGTCGCGGAGAATGGCCCCGGCCTCCTCCTGCCGGCCCTTGGACAGCAGCCACCGCGGCGATTCCGGCAGGCCGTGACGGATCACCAGACAGGCGACGGCGGGTACCGCACTGGCCGCGAGTGTGACGTGCCACGCACCGGGGATGGTCGTGTTGATGACGTACCCGATAAGGAAGGCGACGACGTAGCCGACGTTCCACCCGATCTCGAGCACGCCGAGATAGTGCCCCCGGCGTCGCGACGAGGTGAACTCACTCAACAGCGGTGAGCCGATCGAGTAGTCGGCGCCGATCGCCAGGCCCATGACCAGGCCGAGGGCGAGCACCTGCCAGTTCGAGGTCACGAAGAACATGAGGACCGAGCAGGTCAGAAAGACGCTGAGATCGATCGTGAACATGGGCCGTCGGCCGAGGCGATCGGTGACATAGCCGAGTACGAGCCCACCAAAAAACGTCCCGACCAAGGTCGAGGACGAGATCAGCTGGGCCCACCCGGTAGTGACACCGAGGGCGTCGTTCATCCCCTTGCCGGCCAGTGCGGCCGCGAACGAGGCGAAGACGAAGCCGTCGATGAACATGCCGCCGCCCGTCGCCAGTGTCATCCGGCGCAGAAACGCCTGGGTGCGGTGGCTCCGGTCGTGCCGAGTCGTGTTGTCGGTCGCCGTCATGAGCTCCTCTCCGGGGCCGCGCACGACCCGTCGGTTGGTGTTCGGTGCGCAAACCCGGTGCGCAAACCCGGGAGAGTGTAGGCGAGTACTCCGCGCCGGAATCCATGCCCCGATGTGTGGGCCTCTCAGCGATTGGCGGGGTCCTGGTGATCTTTGTCCGGTTGGTCAGAGGTTGTACGCCGCAGGATGCCGGGGCTCGTAGAGCATCAGTTCGCCGGCGGCGCGACTCTAGACCGCCGGGTCGGGTCCCTCACTAGGGTCGGTCCATGCCGATGAGCGATGCGTCGATCAGCTATGAGTGGCGGGGCCAATTCACCAGCGGGGAAGTGGACGGCCTGCACGCCGAAGGGTTCGGTCACGCCCTCCTGGGCGACGACTGGCGTGGGCAGGTCGAGCGCCACAGTCTGGGCTGGGTCTGCGCCCGCGACGCCGATCAGCTCGTGGGTTTCGTGAACGTGGCCTGGGACGGCGGGGTGCATGCGTTCGTCCTCGACACCATGGTCACGGCACGGATTCGACGCCACGGCGTCGGCGCGGAGCTGGTCGCCCATGCGGTGCTCGGCTCACGCGCCGCCGGATGCGAATGGCTGCACGTCGACTTCGAGGATCACCTGCGGTCGTTCTACTTCGACGCGTGCGGCTTCACGCCGACGAATGCCGGCCTGATCCCGTTGTGAGGACCTCCATGTTGTGCGCGTCAGGGTCGTCGAAGTAGAAGCCGCGAGCCCCTCCCGACCGCTGGTCGACCTCGCCGGCGCGGTCGTGGCCCGGGTCGGCCCAGTAGGTGATCCCGGCCGCCTCGACCCGCCCATGGATCGCCTCGAAGTCGTCGTCGGGAACGGCGAAGGCGTAGTGCTGTGAGGTGATCGTCTCCGGTGCGACCGTCATGAAGTCCAGCGTGACCCGGTTGCCGGTCTCGATGGGCAGGAAGGGTCCGGTCGGGGCGCCGACCGGCAGGCCGAGGATCTCGGAGAGGAACGCGGCGGACTTCTTCTTGTCCCGGGCGCGCACGATGGTGTGATTGAGTTCGACGTTCATCGGGAGTCCTTTCCCTCGGGCCGGGGGACCGGCGGTGCGGCCTGGCTCAGATGCAGGCTGGCGAGCATCCAGCGCCCGGCAGCACGGACGTAGACATGGGTCGTGCGGAACCGACCGTCGGCGGGGCGGCCCTGGTAGGTGGCTTGCTGGGTATGCTGCCCGATCGCAATCGCGGTGTCACCGTGTTCGCGGATCTCGACGTCGTCCCAGACGAGGGACCCGGTCGCGAAGTCACCGCTCCGATAGCGGTCGAGCCACTGGGGCTTGTCGAGCACGAAACCGAATGGGCCGACCAGTCGGAAATCGGCGGTCGCGATCTCGTCGAGGGTGGTCGTGTCGCCCCGGGTCTCCGCCTCGACCCAGCGGGCGCCGAGGTCGAGGATCTGGCTGCGGGTGTCGTCGCTCATGTGTGCTCCTTCTCCGGTGCGGTCCGGTCGGCGGGGGCGCGCATCGCCTGGCCCCGTCGGTACATCTGCGGCGGCTTGTTTCCGGCCGACTGCCCGCCGTCGATCGGGACGACGGTCCCGGTGACGAACGACGGCTGCGGCGAGCAGAGCCAGAGCACGACCTGCGCCACCTCGGCGGCGGTGCCGACCCGGCGCATCGGGGTGGACTGGCCGGCCATCCGCTGCGCCTCCGGCCCGGCAGCCTCGAGGTGGTGGGTCAGGATCGGGCCCGGGGCCACGACGTTGACCCGGATCCCCTGGTCGGCGTAGTCCAGCGCCGCGACCTTGGTCAGGCCGATGATCCCGGCCTTGCCGGCGACGTACGCCGCGAGGCCCGCGGTGCCGCGGAGGCCAGCTGTCGAGGCCATGTTCACGATCGCGCCACCACCGCCGGCCAGCATCGCCGGTACCTGGTACTTCATGCCGAGGAACGTGCCGCGGATGTTGGTCGCGATCCCCAGGTCGAACTCGTCGGGATCGATCTCGGCGAGCGGGGCCGGGAGGGGACCGGCCGTGGCGTTGTTGAACGCCGCGTCGAGCCGGCCGTAGGTCTCGACGGCCCGGTCGACGAGGGTGCGCATCGAGGTGACGTCCGAGACGTCGGTACGGACCGCGATGGCCCGTCCGCCTCGCGCATGGATCCGATCGACGACGGAGGCCATCGCGTCGGCGTCCCGGGCCGCGAGCACGACCGAGGCGCCCGCCGCGGCGAAGGCCTCGGCCGTGGTCGCACCGATTCCCTTGCTCGCCCCGGCGACCAGCGCCACCCGGTCCTGCATCGGCAGTGGATCCGTCGTGTTCTCGTTCATGGCGATAAACGTTAGCTATCTAACCTTACGATGTCAAAGGGTTAGACGTCATCGCATGGGTGCTAGCCTGCCGGCATGCCCCGACCCACGCGAACGCCCCTCGGACTCGAGTTGGCCCGGGCAGCGAAAGTGGTCAGTCGGGCATTCGACGACGCCCTGACCCGGGCCGGCGGATCGCAGCCGGTGTGGTTGGTGTTGATCTCACTGAAGAGCCGTCAGCTGGCCAATCAGCGCGAGCTGGCCCAGGCGGTGGGGATCCAGGGGGCGACCCTCACCCATCACCTCAATGCCATGGAGGCGGCAGGACTGGTCACCAGGCGGCGCGACCCGGACAACCGACGGGTCCATCTGGTCGAGCTCACCGCCGACGGTGATGCGCTGTTCCTCCGACTCCGGGAGGCCGCGGTCGCGTTCGACACACGGCTCCGGGCGGGGCTGTCCGAGAGCGATATCGCCCGGTTCGCGGATCTCCTGTCCCGGGTGCAGGACAACGTGACGGCAGGCTCCGACCGCCCTGACCCATGATCAAGAGGGGATCTGCGTGCGAAACGCCGTACGAATCCCCTCTTGATCATGGATTCGGCTTCCGCGAGCCGACCCGTCCCTACCGACGACGGGACACGCGGCGGGCGGTACGCCGACTCGTGCGCCGGGCTACTCTGCGTCCTCCGAGCATCTCGGTCCTCCTTCTCTCGTCCCGACGGTTACGGCGTGGCCGCGGCGGGCGCCGCAGCGAGGCTGTGCAGGTGCTGGGCCTCCTCGGCCGACACCAGACCGATCTCGACGAGGTCGAGCGGGCTGATGAAGCCGTCACTGATGCGGAAGCCGCCCGCGCGGGCGATCGCGTCGCGAAGCGGAACGGCCCAGTGGTGCTCGAGCAGGATCAACGCCGCCGCGGAGTCGTTGGGAATCTCCTCGAGGACATCCCAACCCTCCTCCTCGGTGAACACGTGCACGCCACCGTTGGCGGCCACCTTCTCGGCGCCCGCGACGGCACCCGCTTCTGCGCCCTCTTCGCCCTCGATACCGAGGCCGATCAGTGCGCCGACCTTGGTGCCCAGCTCGATGGCCTCCTGCTCCGAGAGGTTGCTGAGGTGCTCGACCTCCAGCCCGCCGTCGGCGTCCTTGTAGACGGCCAGCGAGTCGATCACCCGCACCGTGTCGCTCTCCCGCAGCCGTTCCAGTTCGGCGATGATCTCGCCGTGGAAGTCGGGATTCGAGAATCCCAGTACCAGGAGCTGTACAGGTCCAATTGCCATGCTGATACCCCTTTTCCGCCCGAAGGTCTGGCCCTTGTCTCGGACCGACACCGCCAGCATCTCGGGGCACCCGGGGGCGGCGCATCACCCCAACAGGATGGTCCGCGCTGACCTCGCCCGTTCCGGGTGATGCCCCACCGATCGTCCGTCGCCGAGAATCCGGACCAGGCGAACGGGAGGGGTGCGCGGTGAGCGAGCCATTCAACGGCAAGATCAGCATCGACATCAGGGACTCGGTCCCGGACTGGGCACCGTTCGAACCACCCACGGCGCCCAAAGACGCTCCGAGCGTCGTCTACATCGTGCTCGACGATGTCGGCTTCTCGGCGATGTCCAGCTACGGGGGACCCATCGACACCCCCAACGTCGACCGGATCGCGGCTGACGGACTCCGCTACACCCAGTGGCACACGACGGCGTTGTGCTCGCCGACACGCTCGTGTCTGCTGACCGGACGGAACCACACCCGGAACTCGATGGCCTGCATCACCGAGGCCGCGGTCGGGTTCCCCAACGCCAGCGGCACCATCCCGCCCGAAAACGGCATGATCCCCGAGATCCTCGGACAGGCCGGATGGAATACCTACATGGTCGGCAAGTGGCACCTTTGCCCGACCATCGAGATGAACGTCGCCTCGACGCGACGCAACTGGCCGTCCGGGCGAGGCTTCGAGCGTTGGTACGGGTTCCTCGGCGCGGAGACCAACCAGTGGTATCCGGATCTGGTCTACGACAACCATCCGGTGGATCAGCCCAAGTCGCCGGAGGAGGGCTATCACTTCACCGAGGACATCACCGACAAGGCAGTCGAGTTCATCAAGGATGCCAAGGTGCTCGCGCCGGACAAGCCGTTCTTCCTGTACTACGCGCCGGGCGCCGCCCACGCGCCCCATCAGGCGCCCAAGGAATGGATCGCCAAGTTCAAGGGCCGCTTCGACATGGGCTACGAGGCTCTACGCGAAGAGACTCTCGGCCGCCAGAAGCAGATGGGGATCGTTCCCGAGGACACCGAGCTGCCGCCGGTCAATCCGATCGGCACTCCCGAGACCCGCACGGGTCCGGACGGCAAGCCGTTCCCGCCGCTGGACGTCACGAAGCCGTGGGACTCCCTGTCCGCCGATGAGAAGAGGCTCTTCTGCCGGATGGCGGAGGTTTACGCAGGGTTCCTCGCGCATGCCGACCACCACATCGGCCGCCTGCTGGACTACCTGGAGGAGTCGGGTCAGCGGGAGAACACCCTGGTCATCCTGGTCTCGGACAACGGCGCCAGCGGCGAGGGCGGGCCGAACGGCTCGGTCAACGAGAACAAGTTCTTCAACGGGGTGCCCGACGACCTCCAGGCGAACCTGGCCATGCTCGACGAGCTCGGCGGGACCAAGACCTACAACCACTACGCGAACGGCTGGGCGATGGCCTTCAACACGCCGTTCAAGATGTGGAAGCGATACGAGTTCAACGGCGGCACGGCGGACCCGTGCATCATCTCGTGGCCCAGGAGCACGCCCGGCGCGGCGAAGGGCAGGGGAGAGCTGCGCCACCAGTACCATCACGCGGTCGACATCGTGCCGACCATTCTGGAGACGCTCGGTGTGCAGGCACCGGCCACCATCAAGGGGCACGTGCAGAGCAGGTTCGACGGCGTGAGCATGAACTACAGCGCCGAGATGGCCTCTGTGCCATCGGCGCGCGCTACGCAGTTCTATTCGATGCTCGGCTCCCGGGGGATCTGGCATGACGGCTGGAAGGCCGTGACCACGCATCCCACCATCAGTGGTTGGAGCAACTTCAACGACGACACCTGGGAGCTGTACCACACCGACGTCGACCGGTCCGAGCTGCACGACCTGGCCGCCGAGCATCCGGAGAAGGTCCGGGAGTTGGTGAACCTGTGGTTCGCCGAGGCCGGCGCAAACGGCGCCTTCCCGCTGGACGATCGTTCGCCGTTGGAAATCCTTCTGACGCCCCGGCCGCTACTGGCGTCGCCGCGCGATCGTTATCCCTACTTCCCCGACACCGCCGAGGTCCCTGAGCAGCAGGCGGTCAACGTCCGCAACCGGTCCTACACGATCGGGGCCCTCGTGGACATCCCTGCTCCAGGGGCGCAGGGCGTGCTGTTCGCGCAGGGGGCCCGGTTTGGCGGGCACGCCCTTTACGTGAAGGACAACCGGCTGCACTACGTCAACAACTTCGTCGGCGTGATGGAGCAGAAGGTCGACGGCACCGAAGATCTGCCGACGGGTGAGAATCTCCTGCTCTCGGCGTCCTTCGACAAGGACGGGGAAGACCCGCCTGGCGTCGCTACCGGAGTCCTGTCCCTCTACCACGCGGACATGAAGGTGGGCGAGGGCCGGATCAAGACCCAGGCGGGCATGTTCTCCCTCGCCGGCGAGGGTCTGTGCGTCGGCCGCGACAGCGGCGAGCCCGTCACCGGCGACTACCCCGGCAAGCACCCGCACACCTTCACCGGCGGCACGATCAAACGGGTCGCCGTCGATGTCAGCGGCGACCCGTACGTCGACCTCGAACGCGAAGCAGCGGCGATGCTCGCCCGCGAATAGCCCACTCCTGCTCCGCACTCATGTCGACGCCATGATCAAGAGGGGAATTCCGCGCGAAACGCCGTGCGGATCCCCTCTTGATCGTCGGCCCTGGCGCACGGCGGACCTCTGCTCTGTTCGCACAAGAACATGTCGACCGATTGGTGAACCGGATACCGCTGGTCGCCCGAACGTCCCCTGGATCAGCCCATCGCGCGGGAGCGTTTCCCGCCTCAGCCAGGGGAGACTTCATGCACCGAGCACTCAAGGTCGTCGCACCACTCGCCGTCGCGGCATTGCCGTTGCTGGCACCGGCCGCGGCATCGGCTCAGGACGGCTGGTCGTTCCAGGCGACGTTGAAGCCGCTCAACCACTCGTCCGCCTCGGGGACCGTGATGGTGCAGGGGACGGGCAACCAGGCCACGATCACCGAGCACGTCTCCGGTCTGGCTCCGACGTTCGGCGAGGCGCCGTATCCGCACGTGCAGCACATCCACATCGACGCTGCGGGCGTGTGCCCGACGATGTCGGCGGACAAGGACGGCGACAGCGTCGTATCGACCACCGAGGGCGCGCCGTCCTACGGTCCGATCGGGACGACCCTGTCGACCAGCGGGGGAACGACGCCGGCGGACGGTACGAACGTCAAGATCGCACCCAGCGGAGGAAGCTTCAATTACTCCCGCACCATCACGCTGGACTCCGCCACGATGTCGTCGTTGAAGGCCGGAAAGGCCGTCGTCGTGGTGCACGGCCTCGATCCGGCGACCCTGAGCAAGCAGGCGCAGGGCGAGAAGAGTGACCTTGTCCCGTCGCTGCCGCTGGCCGCCACCTCACCGGCGCTGTGTGGTCCGCTGACCGCCTCGCAGATGACCAGCTTGCCCTCCGGGGCGGCGAACACCGGCGGGGGCGGCACGGCCGGAACGGAAGACACCACCGAACTGACGCTCGGCGGGGTGGCCCTCGTCGCGGCTGCCGGCGTCGGGGTGATCGCCTACCGGCGTCGCGCCGGTGAGCAGTCCTGATCGAGGCGTCTGAGAGCAGTCGTGACCGGTCCTGTCATGAACACACCACGGTCACCGCGAGGCGACCGCCGCGGGCTTGTCGCCGCGGCGGTCGCCCTCGCGCTCGTCGTCGTCGGGGGAGTCCTGATCGCGGTGGCTGCGGCGGCGCAGAAGAGCCCGCCGCAGCCATCGGCCTCGGCGCAGAAGAGCCCGCCCGGTCCCTCCGCTTCGACGGCGTCCTCAACGCCGTCAGCGACCACCCGTGCGACGAAGGGCGGCCGCCGGCCCGCGTCACCCACCCCATCGCCTCACCGGGGCACCGTCACCCGCGGCCCGATTCTTGCCCGCTCCGCACCGGTCGCCCTGTCCATTCCGGCGATCGGCGTGCGCTCGAATCTCCTTACGCTCGGGCAGAATCACGACGGCACCGTGCAGGTTCCGCCGCTCGGCCGGGACTCCCGGGCCGGTTGGTACCGGTACTCGCCCACGCCGGGCCAACTCGGCCCGTCGGTGATCCTCGGCCACATCGATTCCGCGAAGTACGGGCCGGGTGTTTTCTTCAAACTCGGTGCGTTGCGCCCGGGCAATGCGGTGACGATCACCCGGGCGGACGGCGCCACCGCGGTGTTCCGGGTGGATCGGGTCGCCGAATACGCGAAGGACCATTTCCCGACCCTGCAGGTCTACGGCAACATCGACCACGCCGGGCTCCGGCTGATCACCTGCGGCGGGAAGTTCGACTTCTCGGCCCGCAGCTATGACGACAACATCGTGGCCTACGCGTCGCTGATCTCCTCGCACCCCGCCGACTGACCGTCGTGGCCGCGGGCGGGATGCGCACTCACGCGGCCTTCCGGCCGCAGCACCGGAACCGGCGACGTCTCGGGCATCGCCCGCAGACTACGGGTGGTACTGCTCCTTGAACGAGGTGACGGCGGTCAGGGGTCCGCGCACCAGGAAGATCCGCCCGAACTGGTCGTCGACCAGCCGCTGCGGGAGGTCGGTCGGAGCCACGGTCTCGTGCCCAAGGCCTCTCGGCGGCGTCGGGAGCATGATGACAGTCGCCGAGGCCGTCAACGTCAGCCGTTCCTTGGCGTGCTTGACCTCGAAGTAGCCGTTGTCGGGCCCACCACAGACCCGTCGCGCCGGATGGGCGGTGACCACGACCGTGTTCCCTTCTGCGTGCGCGGACATGGCCCGCACGTAGGTCTTGGTCGCTTCCGCCTCCGGGCACCCGGGTGCGGACATTGTCGCCGCGCCGGTCGAGGTGGCGGCGGTCGAGGTGGCGGTCGGAGAGCCGGCTCCGGACGAGTCGTCCGCGCCGGCCGGCGCCGCCCCGCCTGTGGAAGGTGCGCCTGCCGCCGACGTCGTCGCAGACTTGCCGCCGCGCTGGCAACCGGCCAGCGCAGCCGCGAGAGCCGTCAGGACGAGGAGCACCCGAGCATTCAGGGCAACGAGCCTCGTCAGGGAGCCGCGATCGGGGGTACTCCGGTTCATGGCTGTAGGTTCTCCGCATCCGTCGAAAACAATGACCCGAACTGCGCGATCTGGGCGTCGGAGAACCCCTCGGAGAGCTGCTGACCACCTCACCGAACACGGCGACGACGCTGGGCGGCATTGGCCTACCCCTTGAGAGCACCCGGCACGTGCTCGCCATCATCCTGCGCAGCGCGCTCCTCAGCGCCTGAACCTGCGCCCGGTGCCAGCGCACCATGCGGCACGAGGAGATGCCGGTGGTTGCCCGGTAGCTCGATCGGTGAACCGTCGCCATCGGCGAGTCGGAAGGGGACGCCGGCGGCGAGCGCGACCCGAGGGTGATCCTGCAGTTGGAAGTGCAGGTGCGGCTCGGAGCTGTTGCCCGAGTTGCCGCACTCGGCGAGCAACTCGCCGGCGCGGACGCGCTGGCCCACCGCGACCCCGACCGAGCGGCGCCGCAGGTGCGCGGTGACGGCATACACCCCGTCGCCGAGATCGAGCACGACGTGGTTGCCGAGCACCCGGCTGGGGCCGAACAGGTCTCGGAGCAGCTCGACGGTGAAGAGGTAGAGCAGCGCGAGGGGTGAGGTGCGGCTCCAGTGGTCGCGCTCCCGGTCGTGGACGCGCACCACCACGCCGTCCGCCGGGGCGTGTACCGACCGGCCGAAGCTGGGAAAGTCCTGTGGCCGGCGGGCGAGGGGCCACCAGCCGAAGCCGGGCCGCGACCCGTCGACCGGGTCGTGCACCAGATCGAGCGCGTACGCCTGCCCGTATGCCTGCACGCCGTGGCTCGGCACCCGGGTTGCGGGGCTGTTCATCGCCAGCCAGCGACCGGTCAGCGGCGGTCGGACGGCCACCGGTTCCCGATGCAGCGTTCCTGCCCGCAGAAGCACGACGATGATCGCGAGCTCGGCGATCCAGGGCACCGGCCCACCCAGCGTGCCGACGAAGGTGTCGGCGATGCCGAGGGCGACGACCGCCACAAATGCTGGCATCCGCAGGCGGGACAGGACGACGGCGATTCGGTCAGGCAAGGGGTCTCTCCTTAGCGTTCGGTCGCGGCCAGTAGCACGAGCAGCGGCACCACCCGTTCGCCGGGTACCGCGTAATGGCCGCGGCTGGTCTGTTGCAGCCAGCCCGCAGCGACGAGCTGGCGCAGGTGGTGATAAAGCTGGCCGGTCGTGCCGAGCCGGTCGTCGGCCTGCAGTTCGGGTGTTGTCCGGGTGCCGGTCAGCACCTGCTGCAGCAGTCGCAGACGTACCGGGTGGCCGAGCGCGCCGACCACTGCGCTGCGCTGCGACCAGTCGTCGTCCAGCAGCGCCTCGGTGGTGCGGCCGTACTGCCAGGCGTACTCCTCACCGGTCGACAGGGTCACAGCTCCCGCGAAGACGACCGCGCCTCCGCCGCCGCCGGCGAGTCGCGCCCGCAGGCCGCTCAGCACCCAGAACCGATCAGCATCGGCGGCGACCATAGGTGCGCTCACGCCGGGTGGGTCGCCGCGCTCCAGCCGGTCCAGCCGCCTCTCCACCTCTGCCAACCGCTCGGCGAGGTTGGCGTGGTCCACACTCCCGGGCACGGTGAGCAAGTATTACGTGGATACGTAAAAGCGTCAAACTCGTGGCGCCGAGCTTAGTGGGATAAGGCGGCGGTGAAACGCGCGGCGACGGTTGCGACCGCGGCACGGAGTTCTTCGCCGCCCTCGACGCGGAACGCCAACGGCACGGTCGCCAGCCATTCCTGTGCATACATCGCCGGATTGCTCGTGCTGCCGACAAGCACGCAGCCGTCTCCCCACGGTTCGAGCCGTCCCATCGGAGCCCGGATCCACGGCGCCACGTCAGCCGGTGGAACGTCGAACACGACGCGGGTCGGGAACTCCCATCCGGCGCCCAGGTTCTCCTCCAGTGCGGCCACCGGGTCGAGGCCGTCGGGCGGTTCGGACCGGCGCGCAGTCTGCTGGACCGCGCGGACCCGGTCGAGCCGGTAGGTGCGGATCGCGTCTGCGCGGTGGTCGTGACACAAGAGGTACCAGCGCCCGTAGCGCACGACGACGGCCCAGGGATCCACGTCGGCCTCCCACTCGTTGCCGGTCTCGCTCCGATACGTGACCAGCACGCGACGTCGGGCGGCGACGGCGGCGACGAGCGCGCTGGTGATGGCCGGATCCGGACGGGCCGAATAGCGATCGGGCGCAGCCGACGCATGCTCGCGCAGCGCCGCCGCCTGTCGCCCGACGCTCTCGGGCAGTGCCCGGATGACCTTGCCCAGTGCAGAACCGACGAGGTCGTCGCCATCGGCAGCGGCCGGGCGGCCGTCCATGGCCGCCATGGCCAAGGCGAGTGCCTCTGCCTCGGTGAAGACGACCGGAGGCAGTCTCGTCCCGCGCCCGAGCCGGTACCCGCCGTGTGGGCCCCGGGCCGACTCGACCGGAATTCCGGCCTCCCGGAGGATCCCGACGTACCGTCGCGCGGCCCGTTCCGTGACCCCGAGCCTCCCGGCGAGTTGGTCGGCGGTGATCCCGGGCCGGGTCTGGAGGACCTCGAGGGTGCGCAGCGCGCGTGCGGTGGGGCTGAGATCGGACGGCACCCGAGCAGAGTAGGCGGCCGCGATACGTACCGGAAGCAGAACGTCCGGAATATGTCCTAGCGTGGCGGCAACCGCACTGGAGGAGGACCGATGGACATCGTGCTCATCGCCGGCCTGTGGCTGGACGGATCCGCATGGGCCGACGTCGTACCCGCGCTCGAGGAACTCGGCCACCGCCCGATACCGCTCACCCTCCCGGGGCAGGGCGACGGGTCTGCGTCCGCGACGCTCGACGACCAGGTCGCAGCGGTGCTCGCCGCCGTCGACGCGGCCGAAAATCCCATGGTGGTGGCCCATTCCGCCGCCTGCACCCTGGCATGGCTGGCCGCCGATGCGCGACCGGACAAGGTAGCCAAGGCCGTCATGATCGGCGGCTTCCCGTCCGCCGACGGCGGCGACTTCGCGGACCTCTTCGAGACGAACGACGGCGTGATGCCCTTCCCGGGGTGGGGCCCGTTCGAAGGGCCGGACTCCGCCGACCTCGACGAGGCGGCCAGGCGCAGCTTCGCGTCGGCGGCGATCCCCGTCCCCGAAGGGGTGACCAAAGGCGTGGTGCACTACGCGGACGAGCGACGCTTCGATGTCCCTGTCCTGCTCGTATGCCCCGAGTACACGCCCGCGGACGCCCGGGCGTGGATCGACGCCGGGGACGTGGCCGAGCTCCCCAGGGCCAAGCACCTCGAATTCGTCGACATCGACTCGGGCCACTGGCCCATGTTCACCAGGCCGGTCGAACTTGCCCGGCTCCTCGACGCCGCGGCCGCAAAGGACTGAGATGGCGCGACAGCCGGAAGCTGAGTCGACGTCGTCGTACACCTCCCAACCCCTGGACGCCGCCACGTGGGATGCGTTCGCGGAGCTGGTCGAGCGCAACAACGGAGTGTTCGGTGGTTGCTGGTGCATCGGGTTTCACCCGGAGCGTGGTCAAAAGGGAATCAGCCATCGCGCGGCCAAGGAGGACCGGGTCCGGACAGGCCGCGCTCACGCCGCGCTCGTTTTCGACGAGAACGGTGCGGCGCAGGGATGGTGCCAGTACGGGAGCCCGGAGGAACTGCCGAGCATCAAGCACCGGCGCGAATACGAGAAGGACGCGCCGGCCCGGCCCGACTGGCGGATCACCTGCTTCTACGTCGACACGAAACATCGCGGAAAGGGTGTCGCGCGGGCGGCATTGGAAGGCGCGCTCGACCAGATCTCCCATGCCGGTGGTGGGCTCGTCGAGGCCATCCCCGAGGTGACTGCCGGCCGCGAGGCGCCGGGCCGGTTCCTGTTCAGCGCGACCGTCGAGCTCTTCGAGGAGTACGGATTCACCCGTGCGCGACAGGTCGGCAAGCACGCCTGGATCGTGAGCCGCGTCCTCGATCCGACATGACCGAGGACCCGTACCGCGACGAACAACTTGTCGAGCTGTACGACGCCGACAATGCAGCCGGCGATGATCACGCGTACTACCGCACTCTCGCCGAAACGCTGACGGCGAAGAAGATCATCGACTTCGGCTGCGGCACCGGGCTCCTGACCAGGAGCCTGGCAACGTCGGGGCGCTCAGTGATCGGGGTCGACCCGAGCTCGACGATGTTGGGCTATGCCCGCCGGCAGCCGGGGTCGGCCGCCGTGACGTGGCTTGACGGCGACGCCACCGTGATCGAACCCGCTGGCGACGCCGACCTGGTGATCAGCAGCGGGAACGCGATGATGCATCTGAGTCCCGAGATCTATCCGGCGGTGCTGAGGTCGTTAGCCGGCGCGCTGCGGATCGGCGGGGTGCTCAGCTTCGAAAGTCGCAATCCGGCAGCCCGGGCCTGGGAGCAGTGGACCCGGGCTGCGACCTACACCGAGCGCGAAACGACGTTCGGCCACCTTCGCGAGTGGCTCGAGGTCACCGAGGTGGACCAGGGCCGGGTGGTGTTCGACGCGCACAACGTGTTCGAGGACGGACGCGACGCCGTATACACGACAGTGCTGTACTTCCGCACCGCGGAGGAGATTGCGTCAGACCTCGAACGCGCTGGGTTCGGCGACGTCGGGGTGCGCGGCGGCTGGTACGACGGACCGCCGGCCGACGACTCACGTGTGCTCGTCTTCCGAGCCCACAAGGGCTGATGCACCGAGGCCCGGTGTGGCATCAGCAACAGTCGTCGCCGCGCCAGCTCTCCCATCCTTCCCGGATCGCCCAGGCGGCCAGGAGCAGAGCGACAGCGGGGTCGAGCCATGTCCAGCCGAAGGCTGCGGTCGCGGACAGGCCGAGCAGGACCGCCGCGGCCTGACCGGCGCACATCAGGTTCTGCACGCCCTCCCCCGACGTGGCGCCGGAGTCCAGCGTTCGGCCGAGTCGCTGCTTGGCGACCCCCAGAATTGGCATGACGAGCAGGCTCGCCGCGGTGACGGCGATGCCGAGCGGATTCACCGCCACGACGTTGCCGGATAACAGGTCTCGGACGGCTTCTACGGCAAGATACGGGGCGAGCAGGAAGAACGAGATCGCGACGGCCTTCTGCGCCCGCCCCTCGGCGGTTTCGGACAGTGCGCGCGATCCGGTGAACCGCCAGATGACAATGACCGAGGCGACACCCTCGATGACCGAGCCCAGTGCCCAACCGACCAGGGAGATCGAACCGGCCGACACGCCCGCGATCAGGCCGAGCGCGCCCTCGGCGGTCATCCAGAGGAGCGAAATCCACGCCAGGGTGCGGGCCCACCGCGCCGCCCGGAGCCACGTCGCCGTCGGTGACGACGTCGAGGACAGGCCGGTGTCCGTCACGCCGAGGACCCTCTCATCCCGGGCCTGCCCCTAACCCGGCTCACCAGCCCGCGATCGGAGGCAGGCGAGGCCGACATGGGGCGATGGTAGCGCCGCCCCGGCCGTGGCTGGTGTTTCATGCTGTGTTCAGCCGCCGCCATCACCGGCGTAGCCGTCCTTGAGCGCGCATGATTCGGGCGTGACGTCGGACGAGAGCAGCGCCGGGCACTGGGACGCGTCCAGACTCGTCGATGCAATGCTCAGCAGCGGCTTCCGCGTACCTCACCGTCCTCGACATCTCCGCAGCCGGGCTGCGGGCCGCGCAGCGACGGCTGGGACCGGCGGCCCGGGACGTCCGCTGGACGACCCGCACCCGCCCGCACCACCGACACCGTCACCGCGCCGACCGCCGAACGAGTCCCATACCACTTACCGCGTCGCGCTCGCCCGCCAACAGCAGGAACGCGTCCGGCTGGCCGAACTGGACGCCGTCTTCGAGGACCTCAATCAGCGGATCGACCGGCTGACCACGAATGCCAGTCGACTCGCTGCGGACGCGGACGGCATCGGCCCATGATCATCCGTAGCCTCGGCATCCGTCGGAGCCTCACGGGCGCGCCCGACGCGGTCGTCCTCGACAGCGGCATCTCAGAAGCAATCCCAGACCGGACATACTCGAACTGCCAGCATGCGGGCACAATGCGTCTTGCGCGGCGTGGCGTGGCGTAAGTCGAACGGCAATGGCCGTTCATAAGGTCGCCCGGTGCGCTTCGATCTGCCCTCTCTCATCGACCCTGAACTATGGGCCTTCGTCGACGAGTCCCGGGCCTTCTATGCCCAACGCACAACGGGCCGTGGACCGGGCAGCTTGGACGAGCTACGCAACCGCCGGCTCGCGGATACGCTTGGTGTCGCAGTCGTCAGCGTCGACTACCGGCTCGCTCCCGAGCACCCATGGCCGTGCGCACCTGACGACTGCGAGACCGCGGCGATGTGGCTAGCGGAACAGGCTGCATCTCGGTTCGGAACCTCGCGACTTGCCCTCGGCGGATTCTCCGCCGGTGCGACGCTAGCGGTAGCCACACTGGTCCGGTTGCGTGACCGCGGCATCACCGCAATCCAGGGCGGCGTCCTGCAATTCGGCATCTACGACCTCGCAGCCATGACGCCGCCCGGACTCCGATTCCGTGACGAATACTTCCTCGACGCCTACGCAGGCGCCGCGCCGGATCGCACCAACCCCGACCTCTCGCCACTATTTGCCGACCTTGCCGGCCTGCCACCGATCCTTATCGTCATCGGCAGCGACGACCTCCTTCTGGAAGACAACCTCGCTATGGCCACACGATTATCGGCGGCCGGCGTCAACGTCGACCTGTCCATCTACCCAGCATCGCCCCATGGATTCACCGGGCACCAGACACCGATGGCGCACGCCGCTCTCGACGGTATCGATGCGTGGCTCCGAGTACGGCTAAGCCCAGCAGGCTAGGCGGTCCTCCGGTATCGACGCGAATCTTGGTGAAGGAATCCACCCACGGGCCAACAGCCGGCGTGGCACCTACCGGATGCTGAGGCGCGCTGTCCTGTCGGATCTGACTTCGCCCTAGGACAGCACGTGTCGAGCAGCCGAAGCAGCACGCCGACCGCGCAGGTCGGCCGGCGCCGGCCTGCTCCGACCGGCTCAGATCAGCCGACGCGGGAACGGTCCGGAACTTCCTCGCCGTCGCTCGGTCCCGGGCCGCCCCAAGCAACGACCACCTGCGCGGACCCAACCAGCTCCGTGATCTGACCGGCAGCGCCAACCACCGCCGAGCAGTCAAGGGTCCCAACGAAGGTAAGCGGCACCCGTCCATCGGTCCGCCTTCAGCGGCTACTTCCACGGCGGCTGCTCGTCCATCTTGCTGTAGTAGCGAGCCAAATGACGCCGCAGCTTCGGCAGATCACCGCCGGGCACGTCGAGGCCGCCGCGGGCACCGTCGACGATGCCCGCGGCTGCGATGATCCCGCGTGGGACGGCTTTCAGGTCGCCGTCGATGACATCAGCGATCAGCAGTTTGTAGCCGGTGAACTCGTGCTTCTTCTCAGCGTCATACCACAGGTGGGCCTTGCGGTATTTGGCGTTCGGGCCGTCCTGAGCACCGGCCCATCTGCGGACGCGTTTCTCCGCGGCGGCGCCGTTCCAGCGGCGCGCGCGATCCGCGAGTGGCAGGTCGCCGAATGAGCTAACAGTCATATGCTTCTCCGATCGGGGATGGGGGCCGGCCCGACGGCGCTCATCATGACGAGTGGACGGACGAAGCCCGCCCGCTCCCGTCCGCTGCCGCTGCCGGCTGCCGTTGGTATGCTGCCGACCCGCGGCCTCATGATCCCGTTAGGAGATCCTCCTAATTCGAGATCGCAACCCTCAGTAGCTCGGCTTGGCGATGTGGCCGGCCGCGACGCCCATGGGTCGCTAGCGGCGAGATGGCGCTATGTCGATCCCCCACTCGACGAGCAGGGACGCTACGCTGAGTAGGACCGGCCGGCATTGGTCAGTGTTTGCCTCGCCCGGTGGCGGCGTCGCGCGCCTTGTCGGTCATCGCCGCCCCTGCGCCGGCGGTCTTCAACGCCGTCGGGCTGGACGGCGTGTGGGGATGCGGTCGGGTCGGAGCGCTCTTCTTGGCCTGCTCGATCTGCATGCCCAGCTCGTCGAGCTGTTCGGCGGTGCGGACCTTGCCCAGCTGCGGCCACACCTCGGTCTCCTCGAAGCTCATGTGCTCGCGGCCGTCCTTGATGAAGCGGGTGACCAAGGAATCGAATTCGGTTTCCTTCGGGCCGGTCTTGCGGAGACTATCGAGCACCTTCTTGCCCTCGTCCTCCTGCGCAATCGCCTTCTCGGCCAGCGCGTTCCCGTCCGGAACGTGCTCGCGGACAGCCGGCCAGAAGAACTGCTCCTCGAGCGCCTCGTGCCGTGACTCCTCGATGACCAGCCGCTCAACCAACTCCGCCCGTGGTCCGAGCTGGTCCGCGGTCGCACCCGCCGTCGCACCGGGACTCTGCTCCAACTGGTCCAGAATCGCCCTGACCTCGCGATGATCCTGACCGAGCACGTCGAATACCGATGCCATGATGCGCTCCCTCCCGACGGAACATTACGAAATAGCTCTACCCAGCCGGCCGGCTGCTATTCAGACTCGGAGGGTTCCACCAGTGCGTGGTCGCCTTCTCGCAGTTCGAGCGGTGCGCTCTACCCAACGGACCGAGGTCAGCGCCGGTGGCGCGCCGTCCCCGCGCGGCGACTGGCTTTGGGCAGTCGGCAGCGGGCCCAATTAATCGTTTCTACGGAGTGTTCTCGGTGTGTGTGTCCGGCGCCGCATCGTGTGCTCGGCAAAGGTGGAGGACTTGATCTAGCCCGGTCACTGCGGCCAGGCGTGACACCGAACGGGAGGGGTGGCTGATCAGGAGTAGTCGGCCGGCATCATTGAGCGCTTGGTGGTGGGTGGTGAGCACGCGCATCCCGGCGCAGTCGCAGAAGGACATCCGCGCCAGGTCGATGATGACGGTTGGCCGGTTGCTGTAGTTCGCCTGGCGTAGTGCCTGGTCAAGTATCGGGGCGGTCATGAGATCCAGCTCGCCGGAGGCGATTATTCGGTATTGGTTAGCGTCGCAGCGGCTCGACAGCGACAGCGGGGGCCGGCCTGTCGATGCGATGCCGGCCGAGGGTTCCTGGACCGTAGCCATGTCAATAGTCCGTAGACGTAATCCATGCGCGGAACGTGTGGCGATGCTGTGCGAAGTGCCCCCGTGCCTGCCAAGCGGGCGGGAGGCTCTCGGGGCTGAGCACCCGATCCCGGCGGATGTCGTCCTGGACAGAGCGGTCGCGTCCCCGGTTCGTCCGTGAGACGTCTTCGTCCGGTCGCCGCCGGTGCGGGGGAGTACCCCACTCGGCGGAGATGATCGCGTTGAACTCGGCGTGCAACCATTCCTCGTCCGAGCACATCAGGGCGAGGAACTCCTCGTCGATCGCCGACCCGGTCAGGGGCCCGTGTCGGTCAAACATCGCGCCCATGGTCCTCACCTCCCGTTCCAGGAAGGGTTCCCTGGTCAGGCGTTGATGACCTTGTGGTTCTCGGTGCCGGTCGTGATCGCGATCTTGCGGGGCTTCGCCTTCTCCGCGACCGGGATCCGGAGCGTGAGGACCCCGGTCTCGTAACTGGCGGCGATATTGTCGACGTCGAGATTGTCGCCGAGGATCAGCTGCCTGCTGAACACGCCGCGGGGGCGCTCGGCGGCGACCATCTCGTGCTCCCCGCTGAGCGCCGGCCGTTCGGCGTTGACGGTCAGCACGTTGCGCTCGACGTCGAGGTTCACCGACCCGGGGTCCACGCCGGGAAGGTCGAACTGCACGACGAACTCCCCGCCTGCCCGCCAGGCGTCCATCGGCATCATGGTCGGGCGGGCCGCCGTGCCCAAACTTCCGAACACCTGCTGAGAGAGCCGGTCTAGTTCCCGGAACGGATCGGTACGGACCAACATCGGTTCCACCTCCACAGACAGTCAGTTCTCGATGCACCATCCGCAGACCAACCAGGAGGCCTAACATGTACTGGCCGATCTAGATTTCTTATATCACCCGTGGGAGACTGATGCAAGAGTGGTCCGGGAGGTGATCGAGGGTGACTCGTCCGAGTGATGACCCGACCCGTGGCGTGTACGGCATCTCGGTGGCAGCCGAGCTGGTTGGTACCGGGGTGCAGAACCTGCGCGCCTACGAGCGCCATGGCTTACTGGAGCCGGACCGCACCGAAGGCGGCACCCGCCGCTACAGTGCCGAGGACCTCGACCGGCTCCGCCGTATCGGGGACCTGCTTGCCGCCGGCCTGAACCTCGCCGGCATCGCGTTGGTCCTTGACCTCGAGGCCGACAACGCACAGCTACGGGCTGACCTAGACGCCCACGAATAGGTCGACGCATGGGCCTGGTTTGTCGGACTGACCAGACCGCTGCGAAGCATGCACTCCTCAGCACCATGCGCCAGCTTCAGGTCCCCACCGGTCCGCGCCGCCACCACGGGTCGGCGCGGCCACGACTCGCAGATGTGCGCCACGCTTGCCCAACCAGTCTGATGTGCGCTCGCCCGTGCGGCCATTTGGGTGGATAATCCAATAAAGACTGCGCGGATTCCTCAGTGGCTCACCGGCTCAATGGCGGACCGACGACGGTGGCGCCGAAGGCCTCGATCGTGGCGTGCAGCGCCGTCGTATTGCCGGGCTCGGCGGGTGGTGGTGGGACGGGCGCGGCCGCTGGGGCCCCGGCCCGCACGAAGAAGCGTTCGAACCCACCCGGAGTATGGATGTCGAGCAGCCGTGATCGTGCGGTTTCGGCGCGGAAAGTGTGCGCCACCCCGCGCGCGCCGACGACGACGGCGCCGGGGCCGGCTTCGAACTGTCGGCCTCCGATGGCGAAGGTGAACCGACCTTCCAACACGTACCAGATCTCGTCGTGTTCGGCGTGCACGTGCCGAGGCGGCCCGGAGCCCTCGCGCTCCCAGATCTCGACTGCCGAGGCGGGAACAGGGTCGTCCGCGCCGGTCGACTTCACTGTCACCAGCGACCCGGCGACCCAGATGGCGCCAGGCCATGCCGCCGGGTCTCGCCCGGTGAAGGCCAGGAGCTTCTCACCCGGATTTGTGCTTGTCGTCGTGACCTCGGCCCCGAAGACGCGACCGCGACCGATCGGCACCCGCACCTTCGCCATCCGCATCGCCGCATCGGCCAGGTCGTCGGGCAACGCTACCGGAAGCCCCAGCGATACTCCGAGATCCCAGGCGTGGACGAAAGAGTCCAACTGATTGATCCCCGCCGCGACATCGGCCGGGAACTCACCGAACGGCAGAGTTAGCCTCGCCGCCGGATCAGCCAGCGCGCTCCACGCGGTGAGATTGCGCGCGACCGCGGCATCGAAGCGCTGCACCAGCGTGCCAACGGCTGCGGCCTCATCTACGGACGCCGCCACGGTAGACGCGGCGGCGCCGGCGAACATGTCGATCGCACCGATCGTGTGCTCGGCGAGGTCACCAACCGTCCAATCCGAACACGGTGTGCGCCGCTCGAGCAGCAAGTCGTCCAGCTGCACCACCGGGCCGCGGACAACCTCATACGTACGGGAGAGCAAATCCGGCCAGCCCAGCATCGCAGCCTCCTACACTAGAGGACACTCTAGTGTGTACTCTAGTCCCATGAGGGCGTCAAGCACCCGCCAGCAACGCGCGCAGCAAACCCGCCGACGGATCTGCGCGGCCGCCAAGGAGCTGTTTCTGACCCGGGGCTATATGGCGACCACCATCACCGAGATTGCACGCTCCGCCGGCGTCGCCCACCAAACGGTGTACTTCGTGTTCGGGTCTAAGGCCGCCCTGCTTTCGGCAATCATGGACGCCGAGATCGTCGGAGACCTCGACCCCGTACCACTGCTCGATCGCCCGCACATACGACGCATCGCACAAGTCGTCGAGCCGGCTCGGCGACTGCACCGAGTCGTCACCGTGGCCTGCGACATCACCCAACGCGTGGCGCCGCTGTACGAGATCGTCCGCAGCGGTGCCACCGACAATGAAATACGGGAGCTGCTCGACCGGCACGAGGAACAGCGCTGGCACACCCTGCGCACCTTCGTCGCGATGCTCGACGGCCAGCTCGTGGCCACGCTGGACCTCGACGAAACGGCCGACCGGCTCTACGCGCTGCTCAGCCACGAGGTGTACTGGTTGCTCGTACACCGACGCCGCTGGAGCGCCAACCGCTGGCGCCAGCACGTCACCGAGCAAGCGACCAGTCAGCTTCTCCCGGCGCGGAAAACCCCAAGCGTCGGCGGCGCGTAGAGGCCGCTATCCTGATCATCCCTGCGGTGACCGCTCCCAAGCGTGAGGATGCCCGGCGGCGTACTCCATCGGGATGTATCTCCGCGATGCTCGTCATGGGCGCGCGCACGTTCGCGCGGATCCGGGCAATCCACGCCACCGATAACCGCAGTCCGGCCCGCATGCGCCAGCTGTACGCTACGCACGGTGCCACGCTCCTATGCTGAGTCCCGCCCACTTGGAAAACCAGAGGTTCCGGCACGCCAGTCCGCGCGCAAAGAGCCCCCGGAGCGATCAACGTCACGATTACACACCTGCAGTTGCCGCAGCCGGCTGGCCGGGCAGCCGGCACGTTGAACCCGCCCGACATTTGAATGGCGACGCCGGTGCTGAATACTTCTCACCGTCAAACCCTGGCCGTACCGTCCACGGACGAATCACGTATCTCGTGCTCAGTCACCGGCCGGGCAGGCGGCAAGTCCGGGACCGGAAAGGGTGGTGCGGCCAGTGCCCAAGAGGTCCGACCGCGATGAGGCTCGAACATCCCCGGATGCCGATGCCGCGGCAGTTGCCGGAATCAAGCCGCCATCGAGCCGGGTGACCCTAGACCGTCAGCGCATTCTGGACGCCGCCGTCGCCTACGTGGATGAGCACGGCCTACCCCGGCTGACCATGCGGGCCGTCGGGGGCGTCCTTCGAGTCGAGGCCATGTCGCTGTACCGCCATGTCGATGGCCGGGAGGGGCTCCTCGACGGAATCGTCGACACGATCATCGGAGAGACCTACGACGATCCCGAGGTCATCGACACCCCAGAGCACGGCTGGCAGGACTTCCTGCAGCGCCTGGCCCACGGCATTCGTCGTGTCGCGTTGCGGCACCCGAACGCCTTTCCGTTGGTCGCGTCCCGGCCACCCGAGGCGCCGTGGCTGCGCCCGCCACTGCGCAACCTGCGGTGGGTCGAGTTGTTCTTCGAGGGCCTCGCAGCAGAGGGATTCAGCGACGAGGTAGCCGTGGTCGCCTACCGAGGATTCACCAGCTTCTTGCTAGGTCATCTGCTGCTGGAGGTCGCTGCCATGGGCGGCGACGTGGGCCCGCTGGATGTCTTGGACTCCGCGGACGAGCCGGATGAGGCCGGCCTGGCGGCCTTCCCCCATGTCCGTCGTCAACGATCAGCACTCGCCGAGGACCAATCCGCCGCGGAGTTCGAGGAATCCCTGGAGAACCTGCTCGAACGTCTCGCGCTGGAGCTGGCCCAGGCCAGCGGTTGAGGGAAGGTCAGCTTCGCCCATCCGGCTGCGCCGCAGCGCCCTCCACCCCGTCTGATCCCGCGCCTGGGCAAGCGACCCGGCACCGGAAGCGTGCGCAGGAGAACCTCCGGGCCGATCCCCAGGTGTCGTGGGCTCGCTCTCCGCAAGTGGCGCAGACGTCGCCCGCACATAGTGCCGGTTTACGACGTAAGCCCTGCATGTTTACAAGGTAAGCCTGCGGGGCATCACGTGGCTGTTCGGCTTGGATGCCGTGGATCGGCCGAGGAGGCAAGCGACGATGCCGGAACAGCGACCACGCCAAGGGAACCCGGAGGTCGGGCAACGTGGCGAGCTTGCGACCTCCCCGGTAAAGACATTCAAGACGTTCTCCACCCAAAATGGGAGGGAAGGCTACCGACGTCGACGCGCGATTCGGACCGCGAGGGGCAGGTCCCAGCGCCTCCCCTCAACAACGTTGATGCTGATTTGCACCGAATCTGACTGGCCGTGATCCGCGGCTGATCCCGAGACCACACACCGGCGGCTCTACCGATCCGCATCGAAAACCGAGGCTCCACCTAAGTCGGACACAGCCATAAATAGGGCATAAGTGTCGACCACATCGCTCTACATACGCCGCTCCGCCCGAAACGGTCGGCGCCTGGCGGACCCTCGCACCAGAAACGACGACGAAAGGCGATCGGCATGACAGCAACATCAGACCAACCATGGCCGGAGGGCATCGGTCCCCGAGCGACCGGTGTAGGTCCCACGGCAGAGCCGGGTAGCCGGCTCGGCAGCGGCCCGACATCCGACGATGACTCCAAAGAGGTCGCGCAGGAGCAGGCCGCGCAGTTGAAAGGCCACGCCGGCGAAGCCGGTCAGCAGGTGCTCAGCACGGCCAGCGATCAGGCGACCGATGTCGCCACCGACGCGAGGGCCCAGGCGCAGGATCTGCTCGGCCACGTCCGAGGCGAACTCGGCGCGCAGGCCAGCACCCAGAGGGACAAGGCGGTACAGGGCCTGCGGTCACTCGCTACGCAGCTGCGGTCGATGGCCGAGGGCGGCGAGCAGTCGGGCACGGCGACCCAGTTGGCCCAGCGGGGCTCACAGACCTCGGAGCAGGCCGCAAAGTTCCTCGCCGAACGCGAGCCCTCTGAGCTGGTGGAAGAGGTCCGCAGCTTTGCTCGTCGGCGCCCGGCGGCCTTTCTCCTCGGCGCGACGATCGCCGGCGTGGTCGCCGGCCGGCTCACCCGCGGGATGAGGTCGGCGTCCTCGGAGGACGCGCAGGCAACTCCGCACCTCGAGCCCGCCAGCCACCGAGGGGCGGCCGCGGGGTCACCAACACGGCTTCCCGCGGAAACCGGCCTATCCGGCGACGTGACCGCCCCATCCGGGAAGGCACCGAGCGACGACGGCCTGGGACGTCACTCATCCGCGGAGAACCCGGGCTATTCCGACATTGGGCCGGTGGGCCGATGAGCACCGCCTTTGACGGCACCGGCCAAGACGCTGACGCCGAGGCGCCGGCTCGGGGCGAGTCCTTGGGCAAGCTGGCGTCGGATCTATCCAACGACCTCTCGACGCTCATGCGTCAGGAAGTCGAGCTGGCCAAGGCCGAAGTACGCCAGGAGGTTTCCCGCGCCGGCAAGGGCGCCGGAATGCTCGGTGGCGCCGGATTCGCGGGCTGGATGGTGGCGGTCTTCGCGTCGCTGGCGTTGACGTTCGCCCTGGCCGCGGTCATACCCGCGGGCTGGGCAGCCCTGACCACCACCGCCCTCTGGGCGATCGTCGGCGGCGTGCTGTTCGTCGTGGGCCGCAACACGTTGAAGCAGGTCAACCCGAAGCCGGAGCAGGCGGCCCAGACCATCAAGGAGGACGTCCAATGGGCAAGAGCCCAGACGAAGTGAAGCGGGAGATCGAGCAGACCCGCCGGCGGCTGTCCGGCGACGTCGACTCCCTGGAGGACAAGATCAGTCCGAGCCGCGTCGTGCAACGTGGGGTAGTTCGCGCGCGTGGCGCTGCGGGCAACGTCCGGGACCGGGTCATGGGCCCACGCGACAGCGATGGCCCGTCAATGGGAGACCGCGCAAGCTCGGCAGCCGCCTCGATGAAGGACTCCGCGGCGTCCGCACCGGATGCGGTGCGGCGACAATCGCAGGGCAATCCGTTGGCGGCGGGTCTGCTGGCCTTCGCCGGCGGATGGCTGGTCTCCAGCGTGCTGCCTGCCAGCCACGCCGAGGAGCAGGCCGCCATGGCCGTCAAGGACCAGGCGGGCCAGCTCGCCGGACCAGTCAAAGAGCAGGCACAGCAGGCGGCCCAACAGGCCAAGAACAACCTGCAAGAGCCGACACAACAGGCAGTCCAGCGAGTCAAGGAGCACGCCGCCGACGCGGCAGGAACCGTCCGCGACGAAAGCTCTGACGTGGCAGGCGAAGTCGCCGACAAGGCAAAGAACAGCGCGGCAAAGGTCCGCCAGACCGGCAGCTGAACGGTGTACGCGGTAGGCAGGCCGGCCGGGGTCGTATGCACGTCAAGCACACGACCCCGGCCGGACCGATATCCCGGTCGGCATGAGTTCCCCCGCTCGCTGTGCCGGCGAAGACCCGAGTAGAGGAGAGTCATGGTCTCGTCGACGACAGCAGACCGGCTGCCGCCCGGCGGCCGGGCTGAGAAACCTACCCAGATCCCACCGCGGGGCTGGACCCAGGTTCTGAAGCGTGCCTGGAAAGAGGGCAAGGACGACAACATCAGCCTGCTGGCAGCGGGCGTCGCCTTCTTCACCTTCCTCGCGATCCCGCCGACCCTCGTCGCGGCGGTCACGCTCTACGGGCTGGTCAGCTCGCCCGCGCAGGTCCAGAAAAACCTTCAGCAGGCGTCCTCGGGGATACCCTCCTCGGCCCGCACCATCGTCACCGACCAGGTTACGAGGATCACAGGGCAGCACTCCGGCGCCCTTTCTGCTGCCCTCGTCGTGTCCCTGCTGTTCGCAATGTGGTCAGCCTCAGCAGCGGTGCAGAACCTGATGAAGGCCATCAACGTCGCCTATGACGAAGAAGAGACGCGCGGCTTCGTCAAGCTTCGCGGAACCGCGCTGATGCTCACCGTCGCCGGCATCGTGTTCTTCGTAGTCGTGCTCGCCCTCATCGCCGCGCTGCCGCCGGTGCTGGACCACCTGTCCGCCAGTCCGGTCGTGACCGTCGTCGCCCAGGTGGTCCGCTGGCTGCTGCTGCTCGGACTGGTCACCGTGGCCTTGGCCGTGCTCTACCGGATGGCGCCGGACCGGGACGCCCCGCGCGTGCGCTGGGTCTCCCTGGGCGCCGTAGCCGCCGTCATCATCTGGATCGTGGTCAGCGTCTTGTTCTCGTTGTACGTGAGCAAATCCGGTTCGTACGGAAAGAATTTCGGCGCCCTGGCCGGGATCGCCGTACTGCTCATGTGGCTATACCTCAGCAACTACGCCGTCCTGCTCGGCGCGGAGATCAATGCTGAGGCCGAGCAACAGACCGAGGCCGACACCACCCGCGGCGAGCCTCGACCGATCGGCACCCGTGACGCCGTCAAGGCCGACACCGTGGCCGGGCCAAGCGGCGAGACAGAGGAGCCATGACGCTCGGGCAGGCGACATTCCCACTAGCGTCGACGTGGGTACAGGAAGAAAGACCGCGAGCACTCATGGGCAATATCGGACGGGGCGGAGGTCGATGATCTGGGCCACCTCATCGGGTAGGTCAGCGGGACCCGGAGCAGGAAGCGGCAGACGGCAGCAAGTTCGCTGCTGGCCCGACCGGCGAGCGGCCCTACCCGGACTCGGCACCGCGCGGGAACCGGTGACACGTCACCGTCCGCCGCTCCTGGCCTCGTCAGACCGTCCACTTTGTGTTTCGCACAGCAACCTCCCTCGAATGCGCCGGAACGAGCTCGTCGTGGTCAACCCAATCAACGGGTCCATTTCGTGTTGTGCATCGAAACCTCCTTCCACCCATCACGTCAACGACACCGAGCAACCCAGAGGTTACTCACGGTATCCACCCGATGCCTTCCCCGTTGTGCCGTACGCGGTATATCCGAACTACTCCCCGCTACGTCGCGCGCTATAAGCGGGCCGCACCGTTGGCCGGCGCAACCGGCGGATAGCGGTAGTCGGCCCAGGAAGGCGGCCATGGCTAACCATTCACGAACCCGCACTCGCTTGGCGGTCTGGGAGCTGCCCCGACGCCAATGCTGGTACGTGATCGTGGTTCACGCGTTAGCACTGGTGATCGCCGGTTACAGCATTGCGACCACACCACTGCGGATGCCAGAACTCGCCATATTCGCCGTCCTCACCGGGTGCGGCGCGGCATCTGTCGAGGCGGTGCGCCGACTCGGGGAACCCGCAGGCGTATCGAAAGACTTATTGGTCGCCTGGACCCTGCCCGTCGCGCTCCTGCTCCCCCCGGTATACGGCATTCTCGCGCCCGCAATCCTTTACACGCTGATGCAGATCCGGGTCCGGCGCACCGTGCTGTACCGGCGAACCTTCACAATCGCCTCGGTCAGCATCGCCGACACCGCTGCAGGCGTTCTGTTCCGTGCCGTGACCGGCGCCGGCCCCACCGCCTGGAATTGGACTCTCCCCATCCCGGTGATCGCCCTCGCCGGCCTCGGCTGCGGCCTGGTTCTGGCCCTGATCAACACCACGCTGATCGCAGTCGCCGTGGGCATGAGCTCACCAGAGGAGTCGTGGTGGAACCTGGTCCGGGACAGGCGGATGCGACTTCTCGACGGCCTGGAGATCACCACCGCGCTCGCCGTCACCCTGCTCTGCGCGATCGATGTCCTCCTCGTTCCGATCGTTCTCCCACCAGTACTCTTCCTGCAACGCAGCCTGCTCCACGACGAGCTGCGCGCCGCAGCCCGAACCGACGCCAAAACCGGAGTACTCAACGCCACCGCATGGAATCGAGAGGCCGAACGGGAAATCATCCAAGCCGCCCGCACCCGCCAGCCGCTGGCCGTGCTGCTACTCGACATCGACCATTTCAAACGCATCAACGACGCCCACGGACACCTACTCGGCGACCAGATGCTCAAAGCGATCGCGGCAACCATCCAACACGAAACCCGCACCTACGATGTCCTCGGCCGGTTCGGCGGCGAAGAATTCGTACTCCTCCTTCCTGCCACCGGACCGCCACGCGCACGCGCCGTAGCCGACCGACTCCGCGAGCGCCTCCGCGCACTAACACTTCTCCAAGAAGGACAGGAGTCCATCCGCGTAACCGTATCGATCGGAGTCGCGCTGCTCGGCACCAACGGCACCACGCTCGTCGAGCTGCTCACCGCTGCAGACTCCGCCCTGTACCAAGCCAAAACCGCCGGCAGAGACCGGACGCACCTCGCCGAACACACCAGCAACCCCAAGATCCACCGCCTCGAACACCCGCGTGACCAATGGCTCGCGGACACCCCAGCCTGCCTCTGGTTTCTCCGCCCAGGGGTAGAAAACATCTGCGAAATGACCTGGCCCGACCCTAGCCTGAAGGAGACCCGGAACGGACCCAACCGATGAGGGCGTGGCAGAACGTTTGTGTAAGCGACGTGGCCCGACGCTGAGTCCTGAGGAGGACTCGGAAGGGATCCACGCGATGACTGACGCTGAAGCGGTCCCGCGTGTCCGTTGACCGAAGGTCTGCGGTTGATCTACACGACGGCCTACGAGACCGCGGCCGAGGCCGGGCTCGAAGTGTTCGGACAGCGCCGAGCCCAGCGCTACCCGGCCATCGTGCGGCTGTGGCGCGCCCACTGGGCCGAGTTCACCGCGTTGGACCGAGATCACCAGCGCCAGGGAGGAGCACCGCACCCCTGCCAGGGTGATCCAGCCCTTCCCATGGGTGACTTTCCGACGCCGGCCAGAGCCATGATCGTCGGCGGTAACCCTCCCCCTTTTCATGATCAAGAGGGGATCCGTACGGCGTTTCGCCCCCGAATCCCCTCTTGATGATGGCAGGTGGCCCTTACCGAAAGCAGCTGCTGCCGAATGACGATCGTGGTCTCATGCGTCCTCATGAGATCCAGTCATCAGCACGCAATCAGATAGGGAGTCGCATGACGTCGTTTCCGACGTGGCGACCGGTGACCCCGGATGACGTCGACTTCATGGTCGAGCTCTTTCTGGCGCTCAACCGCCAGCTCAGGCCAGGGCAGGAGCGCGATCTCGAGGCCATCACGCAGGGGACGCGCGCAGCCACGCTCGAACAGGCGGCGGGCAAGCTGGAAGACAGCATCACCTATGTCATCGAGCGGGACCCGGCGCCGATCGGCCGGCTCAGAGTAGTACGGACCGGCAGGTGCCTGGAGATTGCCGGACTGCAGATTCACCCGGACCACCAGAACAGTGGTGCCGGCACGGCGGTCATCTCCGCACTCGTGCGGGAGGCGCAGTCCCGGCACGTTCCGACCGAACTTGACGTCGACAAGGACAACCCGGACGCGCGCCGGCTCTATCTGCGGCTCGGCTTTGCCGACATCGCCGAGACCGACTCCCTGTACCGCATGACAGCCTGATTACCCGTTTCCCCGGTGGGCGTCGGTCATCGGGACCGGACTTGCCGAGAGCACCTGTAACGCTGGTCCTCCGCGAGACTCGCGTCTGCCTGGAGCGCCCACTCGACCGCCTCGTCGAGGTCATCTACCCCTATGTCGAGGTGCATCGTCGCGTTCTGACCACCGGGCTTGCTCGGCCAGACAGGCCGCTCGTGCTCTTGGTCGGACTCGATATACCTGGCCAGCTCCGGAGCGCGGAGACGGAGGCGCGGTGATCGTGACTGCCCCAATCTGCATCCGCGGTCGTGTCCTGCGGAGACCGTACCGTTCTCTGGCCGCGCACCCGGCCAGGTCACCGGGCACCGATGACTTCCGGGCGGCGGCGTCTAGGAGGATTAGCGATCAGCCACAGCCGCCACGGCCCGGCAAGCGCGGCGACCTGGGGCAGGCACGCGCCCAGCAAGCACGATCCCCGGACGGTCCGACACCAAGGAGTTGCGATCATGCGGAAGCTGATAGCGACAGTGTTCAACTACTCGCTCGACGGTCTTCTCGCCGACGAGGACACCGAGTTCTGGAAGTTCTGCTTCGATCTGCCCGAAAACCGCGAACCCGACGACCCGGCCCACCTTGACTTTCTCCAGAGCGCGTACGCGCACATCATGGGCCGCACCGCCTACGAGGCCATCTCCGAGTCCATGACGACAACGTCCACCGACCACCCGTTCGCCCCTATCCTGAACGGCGCGCGCAAGGTGGTCTTCTCCCGGACCCTGAAGACGGCCGACTGGGCCAACACCACCATCGCCGCTGGTGACACGACAGAAGAGATCGACAAGCTCAGGCGTGGCGGCGACGGCCACATGGTGGTGTGGGGCGGCGTCAGCCTCTGGCGGTCGCTCATGCGGCTGGACCTGATCGACGAGCTCCACGTGTCGTTGTTCCCCTACGTGGCGGGCGAGGGCACCCGGCTGTTCGACGGCGTCCCCAAGTCCTACCAACTCGACCTGGTCTCCAGCAGCCCCTCCCGCAGCGGGATCCTCGAGCTGCGGTACCGGCGACACCGTTGACGCGGACGGGCGCCTTCCGCTGTGCAACCGGCGCCGCGCGGGTGAGACTGGGGTGATGCGGGGAGTCACCGAGCACCGGCACCACCTGTTCTTCGGGGTGTCGGCTCTGCTGCTACTCGCCGGTGCCGGGTGCTGGCTCTCCGGGTCGCACGGCATCGCGGACGGGATCTGGCTGGCCGGCACGTCGGTAGGGCTCGCCTACTCCGTGCTGACGACAGCGGCGGCGCTCCGCCGCCGGCAGCAGACCGTCGACGTCATCGCGTTGCTCGCCTTGGCCGGTGCGGTCTTCGTGAACGAGCCGTTCGCCGGCGCGATGATCACGGTCATGCTCGCGAGCGGGCAACTGCTGGAGGCGCGGGCGGCGGCCCGGGCCAAGCGCGACCTGAGTCTCCTGGTCGAGCGTTCGCCACGCACCGCCCGGCGCCGTGGCGACGACGGTGTCGTCGAGATTCCCGTCGGGGACGTGGTCCTCGGGGACCGGCTGGTCGTCGGTTCGGGTGAGATCGTGCCCGTCGACGGGCGGCTGTTGTCTGCCGCGGTTCTGGACGAGTCCGCGCTGACCGGCGAGGCGTTGCCGGTCGAGCGACCGGCCGGGGACGACGTACGCGGGGGCGTCGTCAATGCGGGCGAACCGCTCGATCTGCTGGCCACCGCGACCGCGGCGGAGTCCACCTATGCCGGCGTCATCCGCCTCGTCGAGCAGGCCCAGGCCTCCACCGCACCGTTCGTGCGGACCGCCGACCGCTTCGCGGTGTTCTTCGTTCCCCTCACCCTGGTCGTGGCCGGAGCGGCCTGGATCGTCAGCGGCGAGGCGGTACGCGCGGTCGCCGTGCTCGTCGTCGCGACGCCGTGCCCGCTGCTGTTGGCTGCCCCGATCGCGATCATGTCCGGTGTGTCGCGGGCGGCGCGGGTCGGCGTGGTGGTCAAGGGCGGGGGTGCACTGGAGCAACTGGCCGCGGGGCAGATCATGCTGTTCGACAAGACCGGCACGGTCACTCTCGGGCGTCCGGAGCTCGCCGGGGTGATCACTGCCGGCGAGACCGTCGGCGCGGACGACCTGCTCCGGCTGGCCGCCTCGCTGGACCAGGTGTCCCCGCACGTACTCGCCAGTTCCATCGTGGCCGCCGCCACCAGTCGCGGGATGACCCTGCAGTTGCCGACCGAGGTCCGGGAGGTCCACGGCTACGGCGTGGAGGGGCTGGTCGACGGCCGCCGGGTCCGGGTGGGCAAGGCATCCTGGGTCCTGCACGACGAACGGCCCGCGTGGGCGCGCCAGGTCCACCGTCGCGCCGAGCTCGACGACTCGCTGACCGTCTTCGTCGCGATTGACGGTCGATCAGCCGGAGCGTTCCTGCTGCACGACCCGATTCGCCCCGATGCACCCCGGATGGTCCGCGCACTGCGCCGAGCGGGCATCCGCCGGGTCGTCCTGGTCACCGGCGACCGCGCCGACATCGCGGACATGGTCGGCCGGATCGTCGGCGTCGACGCCGTGCTGGCCGACTGCGACCCGGCCACCAAGCTCGCCACCATCGTCGGCGAGTCGGCTGACGGCGCGACCATCATGGTGGGCGACGGCATCAACGACGCGCCCGCGCTCGCCGCGGCCGGCGCCGGTGTCGCACTCGCGGCGCGCGGCGCGACCGCATCCTCCGAGGCGGCCGACGTCGTGTTGACCGTCGACAAGATCTCCGCGCTCGCCGACGCGATCCTCATCTCCCGCCGCTCGAAGGGCATCGCGCTGCAGGCGATCGGGGCCGGCATGGGGTTGTCGGTCGTCGCCATGGGGTTCGCGGCCGCCGGGTTCCTCGCACCGGCCATCGGTGCGGTGCTCCAGGAGGGGATCGACGTTCTGGCCATCCTGATCGCTCTGCGTGCCGTCCTGCCCGGTCGGTCGCGCGTACGCCCGCTGACGTCGGCCGAGGTCGCGGTCGCTCGAGACCTGCATGCACAGCACAATGCCGTCCTGCCGATTGTCGAGCAGATCCGGACCGTGGCCGACTCCCTGACCACGCAGGATCCGGACCTCACCCCGGTCCGTAGCCTGCTGGGACAACTCGAATCCGAACTGCTACCGCATGAACGCGCCGACGAACAACAGCTGGTGCCGCTGGTGGCGACGGTCCTCGGCGGTTCGGACGCCACCGCGGGGCTGAGCCGCACCCACGCGGAGATCGAACAGCAGATCAGCCGACTGCGCCGGCTGCTTGCCGGAACCGGCGACGCCGACGTCACCGCCGAAGACGTGATCGAGCTACGCCGCCTGCTCTACGGCCTCTACGCAGTGCTCCGGCTGCACAATGCGCAGGAGGACGAGGGAGCCGTCGGGCTCATCCCCACCACCTGACACCAACCGCCGGATCCTCATCGTGTCCAGGGGACGTGGAAATTTGCCGATGGCGGGGTCTCCGACGGACCGCCCGTGACCTGCGATTTGTGGGTCGGGGTGACGAGAGGTGAACGTGCGGCCTCAAACTGCCCACTCTCGGCCGTCCCTTTCTGAAGGGTTTGACGGTCAATTCTGGCTCAGAGCGGCCTGGCCGCGCCGGCACTAATGGGCCCGTTAATTGCCCGTGCCAGACGTCCAACGGAATCGATCTGGCGGGCCTGAGCAGCGCGCCGTCGCCTGCGTCACCGGATATCTTGGCTGGACCTGAGGTCCAGATCGTGCCTAGTCTGCAGGGCGTGGCGATGTATCACATTGGCGGTCTATCTGGCACTGGTAAGTCAACGCTGTACGCAGAACTGGTGCGAAGAGGTCATCGTGCCGTCGATGCCGATGCGGCGTTTGGTTACTTTGCCGACCCAGTTACTCGCCTACCGAGCAAGCTCGAGCTTCGCGCAAACTGGATGTGGAACACGGAAAAACTTCGGGGATTTGCCGACATGTCGAATGATGCGCGGGTATTCATTTGTGGTGGAGCGATCAACGAGAGTGAATTCGTGGATCTATTCGCCAAGCGATTCATGTTGTACGTTGATAGCGATACTATGCGGGAGAGACTTCTCACTCGAACCAACAATGGCTTTGGAAAAGATGTGGAGGAGGTGGCTGAGCAGCTTGAGCTGAATATGAGCACGGTGGACTACGCAAAGGGTATCGGAACAATCGTCATCGACGCTACCAGGCCTATTAGCGATGTTGCGGATGACATCGTGGGTTTCACGCTCTAGCCGCGGTCGTTAACCCCCATTGAGGGCAACTGACCTCCGCATTGGCCACGCGGCTGGCTGATCCACCGGGACGACAGGACCGGTTGCTGTCCTGAGTCCTTACGGGCGAACGCGGATGATCGTCTTACCCTTGCGTCGCTCGGTCGGGTTGAGGGCCGCAACGGCATCGTCGAGGGTCGCGACGACGCCGATATTCGTCCGTAGTCGCCCGTCCCGCACCCGCCTGGCGATCTCACCCAGTTGGGCCCGATCGGACTCGACAACGAAGTCGATCGCCAGGCCGTCCGCGGGCCGGGTCTCGGTCGGGCCTACGACGGACACGAGCGTTCCTCCGGCCCGGATCAGGTCTGCGGACCGCCTCTGGATGTCGCCGCCGATGACATCGAAGACCAGATCGACTCCGCCGACGTCTTCCAGGGCGTCGTCGTCGAGGTCGACGAACTCCTGCGCGCCGAAGTCGAGCGCCTTCTGGCGGTCGGCAGCGCGACCGGTGCCGATGACGTAAGCGCCGAACTCACGTGCGAGTTGCGTCACCATCGACCCGACTGCGCCCGCCGCGCCGTGCACGAGCACGCTCTGCCCCGCCTGAAGGCGGCCGTGTTCGAACAGCCCTTGCCATGCCGTCAGTCCCGAGATTGGCAGGCTCGCGCCGACGGTGAACTCGACGTCGGCTGGCAGCGGCGCGAGGTTGCGTGCCTCGATCGCCACATATTCCGCGAGGGTGCCGTCGCGATGCCAGTCGGAGAGGCCGAACACCCGCTGTCCCACAGACAGCCCGGTCGTGCCATATCCGAGCGCGGTGACCACTCCTGCCAGTTCGTGCCCGGGTATCGACGGTGTCCGGTCACGGTCGGCGCGATCGGTCCAGGTCGAGAGCCACTCCATCTCAGTCGGGACGAATCCCGACGCATGGATCTGAACGATGACGTCGTTTATTGCCGCCGGCGGCTCGGGACGTTCCGCCAACGTCATCCCGGCCGTTCCCGCGGTCTGGTCCGTTACCACGATCGCTTTCACCTGGAGCACCTCTCTGTATCGGTCCTCGCCGCCACGCTCTGTGGACGATTCTGTGGCCAGCGCAGTCCACGGTCAGGATGCGGCGGCCACAAGAGGCCGCCTGCCGCGAGTTCGCCTCGCTCTTCGCGGACTTGGTAGTCGGGTTGTCCGTTGAGCTCGTGACGACCTCGTCCTCCGCCTCGTGGACGTGCAGTGGCGGACCTCCGGACCGGACCGCGTTTCCTGAACCCAAGGCGTAGCCACGGTTGACGGTCACGCCGTCAGGGTGGGCGATGACCGGCCACCTGGCAACATTCGCTCCCGCCGCCGACCGAGTCTCGAGACCTACGCAGCCGCACTCCTGACGGGACCTGGGCCTGGACCTTTACGGGCACGAATCGGCAGTCTCGTTCAGCGGAGCCACACGATCCGACGGATCAAGCGTGATCCCGTGGTTGCGAACTGCCGCCGGGGCAGTCATCTTCGCGTTTCCAGGTGCGAGTCCGGTCGCTATTGATCTTCTTCGGTCGGGAGGAGATCAGAGACTTCGGCGGACCCACCTGAAGAGCGGTCGTCAACGTCGCCGCCGCACAGAACCGCTTCGGCCATATCCGAGGCCCGGCAGCGCGCCACCGTCGCCGCGGCGAAGAATCCCGGTCTCGCGGCACGCCCGCACCGTGGAACCGGTTAGTCGGATCGATGCTGTGGCGGTCCGTTGCCCACGCTCAGGCACCAGAGGTGGTCGGTTTCGTGAGGTTGTGTGAACGGTTAACGGTGGGCGGCCGGTCGACGTTGTTCTGCGTTGCATCCATCCGGCCGAGCTGCGCCGCAACCTCGCGGATCAAGGTGCGCGCCGTTGCAGTCGCCGCCGTCGACAGCACGGCCCGGTCGATGGCGGCGCCGAGGGAACCCAGCGGCGGCGAATAGGTGCCGATAACGGCCACGACAGTCGATTCGGCGTCGGCCTCGGTCAACGTGAGGTTCGCGTCCAGGCTCGGGAACCACTGCCCCGTTGCGCCGGTCGCATCCCACCGCAATGGAACCACCGTGGACCCGTCGACATCCCTGGACGGCAATACGTGAAGCAGCACCTGCTTCCGCGGGAACGGCGCGCCACTTGGGCCGACCCGGGCCAAGAAGGCCAACCCATCGTCGTTCGCCCGACGCGACTCGGCGATCAGACCGCCCTCGGCCAGCGCACGATTCAGCGCAGCACGCGCCGTCGCCAACGACAACGGCACTACTGTGTCTGCTGCGAAGAACACATCCTCCAGTCGACTCGACTTTTTCGGTGCTGACCAGAGCAGAAGGTCCCGCCCGGGGACGCGCTGATCGGGTCGGGGCCCGGACGGTCTTGTCGGGGTGGACCTTGCCATCTGATCACCGGGCAGGAAACGGCCTGCGCTACTACTTTTCCTCGGCGTTCGGAGCACCCTGGTTGGTACTCCCCGCGTGCATTTGGGCGGACTCGGACCGTCCTCGCCTGTCCGGATTGCGTACCTCCCAGACGAAGCAGACGCACCCCAGGAACGACACAAGCCAGACCGCCACCAAGGCGACGATGAACTCGGTTGCTTCCCCCACCATGAACACCTTCAGCAAATCGGCTTCTTCACACCCGCCCGGAACCAACGGCTGTGCGGACGACGGAGATTCGTACCTGCAGCTCACCGTTCGTCCCCATCTGCCGATGCCGGTCACTCGGCCAGGACAGTAGGACGGTCCCTCGGGGATCGCGTACGGCTTCGGCATTTTCGAAGCGGTCGACTACCCTGTGTAGGCCGGAGCAGCGCAGCGACCTCCGTCGTGGTCGACGCGGCCGACACGCAGATCTGTCGATCAGTAGGTTCGCAGGGTGGCTTCTCGCCGCACCGACGGGGCCCGTGAAGTTCGCGCGTTAGGACGCCGCAGCCCACCGACCCGGTGACCGACCGTCGGCCGCCCGGATCGCCGGGAGGGCATCCATGATCACGTCGGCGATGCGCGCCGGATCGCCACTGCAGACCGGACAGCCGGCTACGAATCGGTGGTTTCGGTGCGGGGTCGTTTCGGAGAACAGCTGGCCAGGTGCATTGAATAGCGCCTCAGTGATCACTCTTCGCACGGCATCGTCAACCATTGCTCACCTCCGGTACAGGTGAGACGCCACGTGGTGCTAGGCGTCCGCATATAGCCACCGCGACCAATCGTGCCCCGCCGGCGCAAACGGCGCCGCCCTTCTCCTCATATGTCGCGGCGTCCACGGCTGCCCTGCCGTTGCCCGATGTCTGCGCAGCCATACCTTCGACGCCCGGTGCGAGCGGTCGGTGGTGCACCGGATCAAGGTGCACGATGCGCGGCGCAGCTGCGGGCCGATGCAAGCCGCGCTTGACGTGCACCCGCGGGTCGCGATGGAGGTGCTGCGGCCGCCGAGAGCGTTTCCATCGGGCTCACACCGCCACCAGGTCGCGTACGGACCTGATCGGTGGCAGTGAGCTTGCTGATTTTGCGCGGACTCAGGCGTCTCGGCGGGATTGGGCATGATCAACTTGGAATTCGACCAGTAGCCAGCTACTCGAATTGGCGGCCGAGATCGATGCATGCCCGCTACGATCGGAGTGACGGCTTCGAGGGTGAGGTCACTGCTTCGACGCTCACTACGGCCCGTCCGCATTGCGTGAGCAGGATGAGATCGTCATTCCGGGCTGGTCCGAGCGCACCTGGCACGTGCGGTACGTCGCCGCTATCCCGGGCGGGAGGACGACCTCGTGATCACCGCGCTATGCAATCCCAACAGTTTCACCGCGCGATGGCGAGGGCGCGCGGCGCTGGCCGTCGCGGCCATTGCCGTGACGTCGACGGCCGTGGCGTGTACCGGCTCGTCCGGAACTCCGCCGGCATCAGCCGCCGGGCAAAGCGGGATCGCGTGGAAGAGCTGCAAGGGGCTGGGCAACAAGTTCCAGTGTGCGCGGGTTTCGGTGCCGTTGGACTGGAGCCAACCGAACGGCAAGACGATCGGACTGGCGGTGATTCGTTACCTCGCCAGCCGGCCGAGCCAGCGGATCGGATCGATGTTCATCAATCCGGGTGGGCCGGGTCAGAGCGGTGTCGATCTGGTCCGGAATTCGGGCGCCGAATTGAGCTACGCGTGGGGCGCGGGCCGCTTCAATCTGGTCGGCTGGGATCCCCGGGGCACGAACGACAGCACACCTGTCAAGTGCTTCACGAGCACCGCCGACCAGGACCGGTTCTGGAAGGGTGTGTCGATTCCCGATAACCGGGCCGGGTCGGTGTTGTACCAACGCAAAGCCGTCGAGCTGGCGGGCAGGTGCGAAAAGCTCAGTGGGCCGCTCCTGTCGCACATCTCCACCGCCGACACCGCTCGTGACCTCAACAGACTCCGCGAGCTCGTCGGCGACCAGACGATCACCTACGTCGGCCTGTCCTATGGCTCGTTCATCGGCCAGACCTACGCCAATCTGTTTCCGACCAAGGTGCGGGCGATGATGCTCGACGGCATCGTCGACCCGGTCGACCAAACCATGAGCATGGAGACGAACATCAGCAACGCCGTCTCGTCCTCTGACGAGACCTTCGAGCAGTTCGTCGCGCAGTGCCAAAAGGCGGGCCCCAAGCGCTGTGCGCTCGCCGGTCATGGCGAGACGGTCGCGCAGCGGGTGGCACGATTGTTCGCCAGAGTCCGTCGGGCGCCGATCCCAGCACCCCACGCGACTCCCCCCGGTGAGCTCAGCTACGCGGACCTGCAGGTCTCCACGTTCAACCCGCTGCGGTTGCCGCTCACCTGGCCCGCGTTCGCCAGAGGTCTCGAGGCTGCCGTCGAGGGTGACGCATCTGCCCTGAAGACAGGTGGGCAGGGGATGCAATCACCGGCGGGCATGGCCGCCGACACCGCCTCGGCAGTGATCTCCTGCGCCGATGGTCCGGCCCGCGTGCCGTTGTCGGCATGGCCCGCGCAGATCGCGCGCTTCAACCACGTGGGCACGCTGTGGGGTCCGGTGATCGGCTGGGGGCTGTGGGCACAGTGCGCCGGTTTCGGCCCGACGCACGCCACCGACCACTACACCGGCCCGTGGAACGCGAAGACCAGGACCCCGATCCTGCTGGTCGGCGCCCGTTACGACCCCGGTACCCCGTACCTCAATGCCGTGGTGGCGCAGCGGCGACTCGGCAACGCCGTTCTCCTCACCCTGAACGGCTTCGGCCACCCGAGCTACCAGGTCCCGAGCAGGTGCATCGACGCCGCGCGCGTGCGCTATCTCGTCCATCTCGTGGCCCCGCGGAACGGCACGGTCTGCCAGCCGGACCAGACTCCCTTCGGGTAGTCCGAAAAAGCGATGTCGTGTACCTCGACTACCCGCGGGAGCTGCGACACCCCTTCATCTCTCTGCTCTCCGACTCGAGCGTGGCGCTCGAGGAGATCTCGCGGCTCGTCGAGCACAGCCGCACCAGCGTGACGGAACTGATCTACCGCGACCAGATTCGTCCTGTTATCCAAAGGGGGGTCGTTGCGATGGATAAGCTGTGGGGGCTGGGCGGTGGCACGGACATCGCAGAGCGATAGTCACCCGCTTCGTCACTCACCCATCGCTGGGGCCCCCTCTGTCGAGTTCCCGACGGAGGGCCTTTGACCTGCGGTTTTGTGGGTCGGGGTGACAGGATTTGAACCTGCGGCCTCTTCGTCCCGAACGAAGCGCGCTACCAAGCTGCGCCACACCCCGGTGATGCGCGCCCGAGTCTAGCCGACCGCGTCGAGCCCCTTTGACCGCGGGACGAGCGTGAGCAGCGTGGCCTCGGGCGGGCAGGCGAACCGCAGCGGCGCGTACGGCGACGTCCCGAGGCCGGCGGAGACATGCAGCCACGACTCCTGCCAGCGGGACAGCCCGCGGCAGCGTTCCCGGTCGAGACCGCAGTTGGTCACGAGCGCCCCGTAGATCGGCACCCGGAGCTGGCCCCCGTGGGTGTGCCCGCACAGCACGAGCTCGTAGCCGTCGGCGGCGAACCCGTCGAGCACCCGGGGCTCGGGGGAGTGGGACAGCCCGATCCGGATGTCGGCCGACGGGAGTGCGCGACCGGCGATCTCGTCGTAGCGGTCCCGCCGGATGTGGGGGTCGTCGACGCCCCCGAGCGCGATCGTGCGGTCCGCCGCCTTGATGGTCGCCCGGGTGTTGCTCAGGTCCTGCCAGCCGGCGGCGAGCATCGCATCGCGCAGGTCACGCCAGGGGAGGGCGGCACCGGGCCGGCGCCGCTTCTCGTCGGGGAAGAAGTATTTCAGCGGGTTCTTCGGCCGCGGAGCGTAGTAGTCGTTGCTGCCGAAGACGAAGGCGCCGGGCCGCGCCAGCAACGGGCCCATGGCCGACAGGGCGGCCGGCACGGCGGTCTGCCCGGCGATGTGGTCGCCCGTGCTGAGGACCAGGTCCGGCTCGAGCTCGTCGAGGGCGCGGATCCATTCCTGCTTTCCGGCCTGGCCCTCGGTCATGTGCATGTCCGACACGTGCAGCACCCGCAGCGGCGCGCTGCCCGGCGCCAGCACCGGCACGTCGTAGCGGCGCAGGGTCCAGCGGGTCCGCTCGACCAGTCCGGCGTACGCCGTGGTGGCCGCGGCCGTCGCCAGCAGGGCAAGAGGCAGTCCGCTACGCCGTCGCATCAGCACAGAGTAGTTTCGCCGGGTGAGCGATCTCAAAGCACGGCTGCGGGAGGACCTCGCGACCTCGATGAAGGCCCGCGACGAACTGACCACCGCGACGCTCCGGATGGTGCTCGCGGCGGTCGGCACCGAGGAGGTCTCCGGGTCCGCCGCCCGCACCCTCTCCGACGACGAGGTGCTCACCATCCTGGTCCGCGAGGCGAAGAAACGCCGTGAGGCGGCCGCGGCGTTCGAGGGCGCCGGCCGGTCCGAGCTGGCCGAGCGTGAGCGCGCCGAGGGCGGTGTGATCGACCACTATCTGCCCGCCCAGCTGACCGACGACGAGCTGGCCGAGCTGGTGCGCACCGGGATCGCGGAGGTCGGCGCGACCGGAATGGCCCAGATGGGCCCGGTGATGAAGACGGTGCGGACCGCCGTCGCCGGCCGCGCCGACGGCGGCCGGGTGGCCGCTGAGGTCAAGCGCCAGCTGGGCGCCGGCTGAGCTATCCGGCCTGCTCGGCAGCCTCCGGCGAACCGCCCCTGGTTCGTCCCCACCCCCCTATTCCGCTTGAACGTCACGTTCAAGCGCTCTAGCCGCATCAACGTCACGTTGACGCGGAATGGCGGCCGCCAGACTCGACGCGGCGGGCGCGTCGGATGCCGGGCTCAGGATGCCGGGCTCAGGATGCCGGGCTCAGGGCGCCGGGGCGCCCGGCAGCCCGGGATGGCGGTGCGGCGGACCGTGGTGGTGGCCCGGCGGCCGGATCGGATGCGTCGCGGTGGGACTCGGCTGCACGCTCGGAGTCGGAGTCGGAGTCGGGGACGGTGTCGGACTCGGCTTCGGGCTGGGCGAGGGGGTCGGCGACGGTTTGCCGTTGCTCGTGGTGAGAGTGACGTTCGCGCCCTTCGAGACGCGGGTGCCACAGGCCGGGCTCTGCTGCAGGACGGTGCCCACTGCGGCCGTCGAGAACACCTCGTTGCCGGGTATGACGTTGAGACCGGCTGAGGCCAGAGTGTCCGACGCGCTGCTGACATCCGCGCCGGTCACGCACGGCACCGGCACCGAGTCGCCGTTGACGACCGACGGGTCGGGCTGCGGCCAGGTCCACGCCGGCTCGTCAGCGACGATCGGTTGTACGGCGTCGTGCCAGATCTGGGCGGCGAACTTGCCGTAGAGCGGCCCGGGATTACCCGGGATCGTGGTGACTTCCTTCGACGGGGAGTCCGGGTTGAACACCGCGACGCTGCCGGCCAGGTTGGGCGTGTAGCCGACGAACCACAGGGCGGCGTTGTCGTTGGACGTGCCGGTCTTGCCGGCCGCCGGGTGCTCGGGATCGAGGGCGGCGTTGCTCGCGGTGTTGTAGCTGACCCACGGTTCCTGGTTGTTGGGATCGCCCTTCAGGATGCTGGTCAGCCCGACGGCGATCTTCGGCTGCAGGACCTGGCTGCAGGTCGTCTTGGGCAGCTTGAGGGCATGGCCGTCCGGGGTGGTGATCGAGAGGATCGGATTCGGGGGGCAGTACTTGCCCTTGGCGGCGATGGTGGCGAAGGCGCTCGCCATGTCCAGCGGGCTGGTGGCGGGCGCTCCGAGCGTGAAGGAGGCCTGCTGGTCCTTGATGATCTTGTCGGCCAGCGAATTGGGCAGTGACCGCGCGCCCAGCCCCATGCGCTGGGCGTCCCGGACGGGGCCGGTCAGGTCGCCGTTGAAGTAGCGCGACTCGAGCAGCTTCACGAAGTAGGTGTTGACCGACTGCACCGTCGCCCGTTCGAGGGTGCAGTCACAGGCTTCGTCGGCCCCGTCGTTGTGCACCGGGTAGTCGTGGAAGACCGTCGAGGTGAAGTGCTGCGGCGAGTTGATCCGGAAGAAGAACGGCACCTTGCGCTGCAATGCCGCGGTGAGGGTGAAGACCTTGTACGTCGACCCGGCCTGCGAGACCGGGCGCACGCCCAGATTGATCGTCGTCTGGGCGTGGTCGTGGGGGTCCGAGCCGTAGGTCCGGTTGAGCGCCATGGCCTGGACGGCACCGGTGCCCGGGTGGACGACGTCCATCACCGCCGCCGCCGGATTGCCCATGGGGTCGTTCGCGGTGACGGCCGCCATGGCATGGGCCTGGATCGCCGGGTCGAGCGTGGTCTTGATCGTGAGCCCGCCCTGGTAGAGCTGGGCGTGGGTGAGGTGCAGGACGTCGGTGAGGTAGGAGCGCACGTAGTCGCAGAAGAATCCGCTGTTCGCCAGCAGGGGCTGGCTGCATCCGTTGGCCGGCTCGGGCGCCTTCTTGGCCAGCTGGATCGGTGTCCGGTCCGCGGCGGCGAGCTGTGCCTTGGAGATCTCGCCGAGCTGCTGCATTCGGGACAACACCTCGTGCCGGCGGGTGATCGCCCGTTCCCTGTCGTGGAACGGGTCGTCCCCGCTCGGGCTCTGCACCAGGCCGGCGAGCAGGGCCGCCTGCGCGAGGCCAAGAGAGCGCGCCGGTACGCCGAAATACGTGTGGGCGGCGGTCTCGATCCCGTAGGCGCCCTCACCGAAGTAGGCGATGTTCAGATAGCGGCTGAGGATCTGGTCCTTGGTGAGCTTGTGCTCCAGCGCCACCGCCAGCCGGGCCTCCTTGAGCTTGCGGCCGAGGTTGTCGGCGATCGCGGCCTGCTGCTCCGCGGGGGTGGTCGCCTGATAGAGCAGTACCTGCTTGACGTATTGCTGGGTCAACGTCGAGCCGCCCTGCTGCACCGACCCGGCCTTGCCGTTGGTAATCAGGGCCCGGATGATCCCCCGGTAGTCCAGCGCCTTGTGCTGGTAGAAGCGGCTGTCCTCGATCGCGACCAGCGCCTTGCGGGCCACCGGCGCGATCTGCGACAGCGGGACGACCCGGCGGTTCTGCAGGTAGAGATTGGCGATCCGTTGCCCGTCGGCGGCGACGATCTCCGACCGCTCGGGCGGGTTGCCGTCATCCTTGAGCTGCGTGGGCAGGCTGTTGAAGGTGTGCGCCCCGGACTTCGCCGCGAGCCCCAGGCCACCGATGGTCGGAAGTGCCACTGCCGCGAGCACCACGCCGCCGACGACGGCGGTCACGAGCAACTTCGCTGTGGTGGTCAGTTTCTTTCCGGATGCCGCTGCCACGGGGAGCCAGAGTACGGCGTCCCGGTTCCTGCGCGACCACCGTGGGCCCGTCCAGACGGGGCATTAGCCCGTCTGCCCGAGAGCTTACCGCCATATCGCCCAGCAACGGAGTAACGGCAGGTCTAACCAAGATACGCTCTACGGGGACTGTGCACCCGGGTGTCCGGTTTTCTAGAATGACCTGGTACCGGTGGTCGGGGAGTTCACCGGTCGACTGGGGGGTTGACCACATGAATAGTAGTGCAACGTGGGCTGCGCGCGCAGTCTGTCGGACGGCAGACCCGGACGCGTTGTTCGTCCAGGGAGCGGCGCAAAACCGGGCGAAGCGGCTGTGTGCCGCCTGTCCCGTGCGCACCGAATGTCTCGCCGATGCGCTGGACAATCGGGTCGAGTTCGGTGTCTGGGGGGGCATGACCGAGCGGGAGCGCCGAGCGCTGCTGCGACGTCGACCCGGCGTGAAGTCCTGGCGTGCGCTGCTCGACGCGGCCCGGCGCGAGCACGACCGGGAGCCGGCTGCCTGATCAGCGGCACCGTCGGGCGCCGTCAGCGGACCTGACGCGCGCCGGCGTGCGTGGTCAGCGCGGCGGCCACCGAACGGAGCCCGTCGAGGTCGTGGATGTCGGTGGCCATCGCCGGGACCTCGGCGATGGGGACGTCCGGGTGGGCGACCGAGAAGCGGGCCCGGAGCCGACGTTCGGCGTCGGCAACCACCAGCCGGTCGGCGTGCAGCCGAAGCACGGCCGCGGCCACCCGGCTGCCGCCGGGCACGTCCAGTTCGTCCGCGGCCGCCTCGGCTCGCGCCGCCGAGAGAGTGTCGGCGGTCGTCAGGTGCATCCGGTTGAGGACCAGTCCGGCCAGCGGCATCTCCTCGACCGACAGCCGTTCGACGAAGAACGACGCCTCCCGCAGGGCGTCCGGCTCCGGCGCGGCCACCACGACGAAGGCGGTTCCTGACCGGCGGAGCAGGTCGTACGTCGCCTGTGCGCGCTCCCGGAAGCCGCCGAACATCGTCTCCATCGCGGCGACCAGCGCCGAGATGTCGGCCAGGCCCTGCCCTCCGATGATCTTGGTCAGTACGCGGCTGAACATCGAGAAGCTGACACCGACCACCTTCGCGCCGAACCGGCCCCCGGCCTTCGCCGGTGCCGTCAGCAGCTTGATCATCCGGCCGTCGAGGAACCGCCCCAGCCGGGCCGGGGCATCGAGGAAGTCCAGCGCCGACCGGGACGGCGGGGTGTCGACCACGATTAGATCCCACCTTTCCGTGGTCCGCAGCTGACCCAGCTTCTCCATCGCCATGTATTCCTGGGTGCCGGCGAACGACGACGAGAGGGCCTGGTAGAAGGGGTTGGCGAAGATCTGCTCGGCCTTGTCGGCCGTCGTGTGGGCCAGCACCACCTCGTCGAAGGTGCGCTTCATGTCGAGCATCATCGCGTCGAGCGAGCCGCCCGCCGAGGTGTCGATTCCCGGCACCGCCCGAGGGGAGTTGTCGAGTTCGCTCAGACCCATCGACTGGGCCAGCCGGCGGGCCGGGTCGATCGTCAGGACGACCGCGGCGCGGCCGTGCTCGGCGGCGTACAGGCCGAGCGCTGCGGCAGTGGTGGTCTTGCCGACTCCGCCGCTGCCGCAGCACACGACCACCCGCGTCTGCGGGTCGAGGACGACCGCGCCCAGGTCCAGCGGCGGCGATGTCCGGCGGCCGCTCATCGGCGCGGCGCCCGGTCCGGCCCGCTCACCCGACACCCTGGTCGCGCAACTGCCGGGCGAGCTCGTACAGCCCGCCGAGGTCCACCGGCGGGGTGATCAGCGGCAGCTCGTAGGTGGGCCGGCCCAGAGCGGCCACATCGACACGGTGCCGCTCCTCCACCGCAACCCGGGTGGCGTGCTCCTGCGCCTCGTCGGCGAGTGCGGGTGCCAGCGCGCCACCGTCGAGCCCGGTCCTGGTCAACGCCGTCGCAAGTCGTGCGACGTCGAGCCGCCCGGCCTGCGCGCGGGCCAGCTCGCGGGCGGGCAGCAGTGGCGGGCGGGTCATGTTGACGATCACCGCACCGACCGGCAGGTGGGTCGCAGCGAGCTCGGTGGCGGCGTCGACCGTCTCCTGCACCGGCATCTCCTCCAGCAGGGTCACCAGGTGTACGGCGGTCTGGCTCGACCGGAGGACGGCCATCACCCCGTCGCTCTGCGTCTTGATCGGGCCGACCTTGGCCAGTCCCGCCACCTCGGCAGTCACGTTGAGGAACCGCACGATCCGGCCGGTGGGCGGCGCGTCGAGGACCACCGCGTCGTAGACCCGCCGACCGTTCTCTACCCGGGTGGTCGCCTCCTTGACCTTGCCGGTCAGCAGGACGTCGCGCATTCCGGGCGCGATGGTGGTCGCGAAGTCGATGGCCCCCATCCGGCGCAGTGCCCGGCCCGCCCGGCGCAGGTTGTAGAACATCTCGAGGTATTCCAGCAGCGCCTCCTCGGGATCGACGGCGAGGGCCCGAACCTCCCCGCCGTCGGGCGCGACGGCGATCCGGCGTTCGCCGTAGGGCAGGGGCGGGGTGTCGAAGAGCTGGGCGATGCCCTGCCTGCCCTCGATCTCGATCAGCAGGGACCGGCGGCCGCCCGAGGCGAGGGCGATCGCCAGCGCGGCCGCCACGGTGGTCTTGCCGGTCCCGCCCTTGCCGGTGACCACGTGGAGACGCGCGGGTGGCCACGACGTGTCGGGCAGGGGCACCGCCCAAGCCTAACCGGAGGATGCGGCCCGCACGGCGCCCGCGACGGCCCGGGTACGGTGCGGGCATGCAGAAGTGGGAGTACGCCACCGTGCCGCTGCTGGTCCACGCGACCAAGCAGATCCTCGACAACTGGGGCCAGGACGGGTGGGAGCTCGTCGCCGTCATCCCCGGGCCCAACCCGGAACAGATGGTCGCCTACCTCAAGCGACCGCTCGGCGCGTCATGACCGTCACCGACCGGCTGGCCGGGCTGGGGATCACCCTGCCGGGCGTGGCCGCGCCGCTCGCGAGCTATGTGCCCGCCGTGCAGGCCGGGGGCCTCGTCTACACCTCGGGCCAGCTCCCGATGGTGGACGGAACCCTGGCGAGGACCGGCAAGGTCGGCGGCGAGGTCACTGTCGAGGACGGCACCGACCTGGCCCGCACCTGCGCGCTCAACGCGCTCGCGGCCGTCGACGCACTGATCGGCATCGACAACGTGGCGCGGGTGGTCAGGGTCGTCGGCTACGTCGCCAGCGCCGACGGGTTCACCGGCCAGCCCGGCGTGGTCAACGGCGCCAGCGAGCTGCTCGGCGAGGTCTTCGGTGACGCGGGACGGCACGCGCGTTCGGCGGTGGGCGTCGCCGAGCTCCCCCTCGGTGCGCCGGTCGAGGTCGAGCTGGTCGTGGAGGTCGCCACCCGGCCGACGGTTGTCCCGGCCTGATCCGGGCATGTCACTGCGCGACGCCGCGACGGTGGCACTCCTGCGGGACGGCCACCGCGGTGTGGAGGTCTATCTGCTCACCCGGTCCGCGGCGATGGCCTTTGCCGGCGGCATGACCGCCTTTCCCGGCGGCGCGGTCGACCCCGGCGACACGGTGAGTACCGACGGCCCGGCGATCGGCTGGGTCGGTCCGCCCCCTGCCGCGTGGGCCGCCCGGCTGTCCACGGACCAGGCCACCGCGACGGCACTGGTCTGCGCCGCCGTGCGGGAGACCTTCGAGGAGGCCGGGGTGCTGCTGGCCGGGCTGTCCCCCCGGTCGGTCGTCGACGTCTCGGGCCCGGCGTGGCGGGCCGCCCGCGCGGCGATCGAACGGCACGAGCTGTCCCTCGCCGGCCTGGTGCACCGCGAAGGTCTCGTGCTGCGCACCGACCTGCTCCGGGCCTGGGCGCGGTGGGTGACCCCCGAGCAGGAGCCCCGGCGCTACGACGCCCGGTTCTTCGTGGCGGCCCTTCCGGGCGGCCAGCAGACCGGTACGACGACCCGCGAGGCCGACGACGCCGCCTGGCTGCGTCCCGCGGACGCACTGGCGCAGGCCCGGGCCGGCGACCGCGGCCTGCTGCCGCCCACCTGGGTCACGCTGACCGAGCTCAGCGGCTACGACCGGGTGGACGACGTTCTCGCCGCCGCCGATCGCCGTACCGTCACGCCGATCCGGCCCGTCGCGCAGAACGGCGAGGTCGTGCTCCCGGACGGCACCCGGCTTCCGCTCCCGGGGCGGTCGAGATGACCGCCGGGCCGCCGGCGTACGGACTGCCCCGCCGGGTCACGCCCTACGCCACCGTCGTGCTGGCGCCCAACCCGTCCCCGATGACGCTCGAGGGCACCAACACCTGGGTGTTGCGGGCTCCCGGCGCGCCCAGGTCGGTCGTCGTCGATCCCGGACCCGACGACGCCGGTCACCTCGCCGCGGTCGCCGCCACCGGGCCGGTATCGCAGATCCTGCTGACCCACGGGCACGCCGACCATGCGGCCGGCGCTTCCGGGCTGCACCAGCTGACGGGAGCGCCGGTACGCGCGGCGGATCCGGCGCACCGGCGTGGCGGCGGCGCCGGCCTGCCCGACGGCGACGTGCTCACCGCCGGCGGTCTCGACGTGACCGTGCGGGCGACACCCGGGCACACCGCCGATTCGGTCTGCCTCGTGGTCGAGGACTCGGTGCTCACCGGGGACACCGTGCTGGGGCGGGGCACGACCGTCGTCGCGCACCCGGAGGGGCGGCTCGCCGACTATCTGGAGTCCCTGCGCCGGCTGATCGATCTCGGCCCCCGACGGGTACTGCCCGGCCACGGGCCCGAGCTCGCCGACATCGCGGAGGTCGCCACGGCCTATCTCGCGCACCGGATCGAGCGACTCGAGCAGGTGCGGGCAGCGGTGAGGGGGCATCCTGGACCGGTGACCGCGCGGGACATCGTGCAGACCGTCTACGCCGACGTCGACCCCGCTGTGCGGTGGGCCGCCGAGCTGTCGGTCCGGGCCCAGCTCGACTACCTCGGTTTCGACGGGGCCGGTGACCCGTGATTCTCGACGGCAGCGGCATCCTCGCGCCGAGGGCGCCATCGGAACGGAGGATGCTCGCACGATGAGCAGAAGGAACCAGTCCCGGCCCGATCCCGGTGCCGGCAGCCCGTCCACCCCGGCCGGGGAGCCGCCCCTCGCGGGTCCGCTGTTCGACCCGTGCGCCGAGCGCTACGAGGCCAGCGCCCGCCTGCACAGCACCGGCGCCGACGCTCCGGTGCTGGACGTCTTCCTGTCCGGGACGGTCTTCATCGACATGATCTTCACGGGCCTGCCCGGCCTCCCGGCTCCGGGCACCGAGCTGTTCACCGGGGGTCTCGGCTCGGCGCCGGGCGGTGCCGCCAACATCGCTGTCGCGATGAGCCGGCTCGGGCTGCGGGTCGGGTTGGCCGCGGCGTTCGGCGACGACATGTTCGGCGCCTACCTGTGGCGCACCATCGCCGAGCAGGAAGGGGTCGACCTCGGCCCGTCTCGACGGCTGCCGCGCTGGCCGACCCCGGTGACGGTGTCCCTGTCCTACGACGCCGACCGCAGCATGATCACCTACGGCGAGCCGCTGCCGTTCGCGGCGGAGAAGCTCGTCAGCACCCCGCCGGAGTCCAGGACCTGCTTTGTCGATCTCGACCACGGGCCGCCGGAGTGGGCGGTCGACCTACGGGCGCAGGGGACGACCGTCTTCGCCGATGTCGGGTGGGACGCGACCGGCGTGTGGTCCCCGGCGACCCTGGACAGCCTGTCGATGGTCGACGTGTTCCTGCCCAACGCCGTGGAGGCGATGGCCTACACCCGCACCGACAGTCCGGAGCGTGCGCTTGCGGCGCTGGCCGAGCGGGTGCCTGTCTGCGTCGTGAAGGCCGGTGACCGGGGCGCGATCGCCATCGACAACGTCACCGGGGAGCAGGCGAGCGCGCCGGCGCTGCCGGTGGAGGCTCTCGACCCGACCGGCGCCGGCGACGTCTTCGCCGCGGGCTTCGTCTTCGGCTCGCTGGCCGGCTGGCCCCTCGACCAGCGGCTGAAGTTCGCCAACCTCTGTGCCGGGTTGTCGGTGCGCCACTACAGCGGCTCGCTCGGCTCGCCCTGCTGGGGCGAGATCGCGGCGTGGGGGGAGAACCCCGACATCCCTGCCGAGGTGCTCGCCCAGTACGGCTTCCTCGTGCCCTACATCCCCGACGCCGCCGTCGATGACCGGGTGCGGGCCAACCCGACCGTGGGCCTCGGTACGCACACCGCCGACGGGGAGTGAGGCTGCCCAGATTTCGTTGACCGCAGGGTGGAGGCGGATGTGGCGCACGGACCGGTGACCCTGGTCTGGGCGGCTGCGCCCTCCCCGGACCTGCGCGGGATCGGGCGCATCCTCGGCCCGGAGTATTCGCCCCGCGACGAGCGCCGGGCGACGGTCGACCGGGTCTGGCTGGACACGTTCGACTGGCGGCTGCGCGAGGCCGGCGCGGTGCTCGAGCACCGGCGCGGCCGCACCGGATCCCTGATCCTGCAGGACGCGGACGGGTCCCGGCTCACCGCGACCCGTGTCGCGGCCGGCCGGTGGCCGGCGTTGGTCGACGCCCTCCCCGTCGGCGCCGTCCGGGAGCGGGTGGCCGCCATCGCCGGGATCCGCGCGCTGATGCCGGTGGCCGAGGCCCGGACCACCGTGCGCGAGATGGCCATCTGCAACGGCGACGACAAGATCGTCGCGCGGTTGACGATGGAGCGGGTGTCCGCCGACGCCCGCGGACCCGTCCGGATCGTGGTCGCCCCGCTGCGCGGATATGACGAGGACACGGTGCGTTTGGCGACGCTGCTCGCCCGCGTGCCGGGGATCACCGCGAGCACCACGTCGGCGTACGACGAGGCGGTGCGGTCGCATCCGCTGCGGTCGCTCGACGCGCCCACCACCGAGCGCGGCGCCGTCTCCCCGGCGTTGCCGGCGGGCGCCGCGATCGCCGGCGTATTGGCGCAGTTCGCGGGCACCATCGCGGAGAACGTCGACGGCGTGGTCGCCGACATCGACACCGAGTTCCTGCACGACCTGCGGGTCGCCGTACGGCGGACCCGGTCCGTGCTCAAGCTGACCGGAGACGTGCTTCCGGCCGGTGTGCGGGACCGCTTCGGGCCGGAGTTCACGCGGCTCGGCGATCTGACGACGCCGACCCGGGACCTGGACGTCTATCTCCTGGGACTGCCCGAGCTGACGGCCCGGCTGCGCTCCGCCCGGCCCGCCGACCTCGCGCCCCTGGGGAAGGACCTGCGCCGGCGGCGGGGCATCGAGCTCCGTCGACTGGTCCGTGCCCTGCAGGCGCCGGGCTTCGCGCGCCTTCAGGAGGAGTGGCTGGCGGCGCTGACCGACCCGGCCGTGACCGACGTACCGGAGGTCGATCTCCGGACACTGGCGGACGAGCGGGTGCGACGGGCCTACCGCCGGGTGCGCCGGCTGGGCAGATCGATCGGACCGGAATCCCCCGACGACGCCTTGCATACGCTGCGCAAGCGGTGCAAGGAACTCCGCTACCTGCTGGAGATCTTCGCGCCGGTGCACGACCGGTCGGCGGGCAAATACGTCGGGCGCGATCTGAAGCGCCTGCAGGACTGCCTCGGCGCCTTCCAGGACGGCGCCGTGCACCGGCAGGCGACCCGGGTCTTCGCCGAGCGGATCGTCACCGAACGCTCCGCTCCGGCATCGACCGTGCTCGCCATGGGAGAGCTCATGGCACATCTGGACGCCGACCAGCAGGCCGCCCGGGCCGAGTCCGGCGCCCTGATCCGGCGGTTCGTCGGCACCGACGTCGGGCGACGGATCGACACCTTGTCTGACAGGGTGACCCGGTGAGGGTCTTCGCGACGTACAACATCAAAGGCGGGGTGGGCAAGACGTCCACCGCCGTCAATCTCGCCTACCTCGCTGCCCGCGGGGGCGACCGCACCCTGCTCTGGGATCTCGATCCGCAGGCCGCCGCAACCTACCTGTTCCGGATCCGCCCGCGGGTGAAGGGCGGCGGGCGGGCACTCGTGCGGGGAACACGTTCGCTCGATGACGCCGTCAAGGCCACCGACTTCGACGGCCTCGACCTGCTGCCCGCCGACTTCACCTACCGCAACATGGACATCGAGCTCGACGGCACGAAGAAGCCGGTCCGACGGATCCGGCGGCTGCTCCGGCCGGTGCGCGACGAGTACGACGTGGTCATCCTCGACTGCCCGCCGAGCATCTCGCTGGTCTCGGAGAACGTGCTGCACGCCGCCAACACGATCGTCGTTCCGCTCATCCCGACGACGCTGTCGGTGCGCACCCTCGACCAGCTCACCGAGTTCATCGACGGCTTCGACGGCCGCCGACCCCGGGTGCAGGCGTTCTTCTCGATGGTCGACCGGCGCAAGCGGCTGCACCGCGAGATCGTGGCGAGCCTCCCGGCGGAGCGGCCCGACATCCTCCCGACCGTGATCCCGGCGATGTCGCTGGTCGAGCAGATGGCCGTCCGGCGGGCACCGGTTCCGGCGTTCGCGCCGCGTAGCCAACTCGCCCGCAGGTACGAGCAGCTGTGGGCCGAGGTCTCCTGAGTCGCCTTCCCCGCGCGCCGCGCGCAACAAACGCACTAGTAGTGCGTTTCGGTCGGCGACACGCCGTGTCAGCCCTCCACAACGCACTACTAGTGCGAAAGTTCGGGGCCACGTAGCGGGTTTGCCACTCCGTAAGGCGACATCGTGCGCCGTACTCGCATTTTCGGCCCGGAGATGCGAGTAGCGCGCACGATGTCGGCCCGCCTTCCCGTCGGGGCCGCAACAAACGCACTAGTAGTGCGTTTGGGTCGGCGACACGCCGTGTCAGCCGTCCACAACGCACTACTAGTGCGAAAGTTCGGGGCCCGGCAACGGTGCCGGTAGGGCGTACGACGGACCGCGAGTCAGGTGCGGTCGACCACTCCCGGCACAATCCGCCATATGTGGGAGCGGGTGAGCATCGGCCTATCCGGTGCGCAGGTCCATCGACGCAACGGCGTCTACCGCAAGGCCGGACCCGGCGTCGAGAGCGAAGCACCCCGCCTGTCGTGGCTGCGGGAGCAGGGGTTTCCGGCGCCGGAGGTGCTCGACGTCGGCGCCGGCTGGATCCTGATGGCCGAGCTGCCGGGCCGATCAGCGGCCGAGTCCTGGTCACCGGACATGCGGCCGCGGGTCATCGACGCGCTGGCCGACGTGGCCGTTTCGTTGCATGCCGTCGACGCGGGGGGCTGCCCCTTCGACCGGTCCCTCGTGGTCGCGCTCGCGGAGGCCGAGGCTGCGTCCGGGCCGGTCGACGTCGCGGCGTTGCGGGACACGGCCCCGGCCGGCGAGGACATCGTCGTCACCCATGGCGACCTGTGCGTACCCAACGTGCTCTTCGATCCGCAAACCGCGCGGGTGACCGGGATCGTCGACGTGGGCCGGCTCGGGCGGGCCGACCGCTACGTCGACCTGGCGATCGCGACGCGCAGCATCGGCGACGTGGGGCTCAACCCGCAGTACGGACCGCGGGCCGCGGAACGCTTTCTCCGCCGGTACGGCGTCCGACCCGACCCGGAGAAGGTGGCGTTCTACCGCTTGCTGGACGAGTTCTGACCGGTGCCGTCAACGTCGAGGTGCCGGCCGAGGTGGGCGCGCAGCGCGGCCTCCGCTGCGTCGGGCGGTAGGCCCTCCGGATCGGTCAGCACGTGCAGGAGCAGACCGTCGACCAGTGCCGCTGTGCTCGCCGCCTCGGCGTCCGCATCGAGGTCGGCCGGCGCCTCGCCGATCTGCTGCGCCCGCCGGAAGGCCGCGGCACATTGCGTCCGAAGCTGCTCGAGCTTCGCGTGCTGCACCGCCGCGAGCGCCGGGGTGACGGCCGCCTTACCCGCGAAGGCCAGGTAGACCAGGCTCTCGGTACGCCGCACCTGATCGAGCGGCAGCAGTTCGAGCAGCGCGCGGTAGAGCGCCTGCCCGACCGTGCCGCCCTCGTCGACCGCGGCGGCGGCGCGCCCGCTCATCCGGTCGACGGTCTGCTCGAAGGAGAGCAGCAGCATCTCCTCCTTGCTGCGGCAGTAGTACTGCACGGTGCCGATCGACACCCCGGCCGCCGCCGCGACCTCCCGGATGCTGACCCCCACGAGTCCTCGTTCCGCGACGATCGCCTGCACCGCGTCCATCACCTGCGTACGGCGTCCGCCGTCGTCGCCCATGCCGCACATCCTATCCCACGGTTCATACAAACGTATTGTACGACCGTATAGTACGGATGTATGGTACCGCTCATGACGATCTCCTCCACCACCACCGACGTCAGCACACCGCCACCGCCGGACCGGACCCCGTCGGGGATCCGCCGCCTGCTGCGCCAGCGCAGCGTGCGGCTGGCCCTCGCCGGCTGGGTGCTCATCAACGCGCTGCTCATCGCGCTCGCGCACGGCCAACTGCCCTTCGACCTGCCGCGCAGCGCGGACATGTCCACCGCCGACCACGTGGTCGCCGCCAACGTCGAACTGCTCGAGGTCACGCTGCTGATGGTCATCGTGCACCTGCTCACGCGGCGACGGCGGGTGCCCGATCTCGCCGCCCGGGCACCGGCCCGACCGGCCGCGAAACGGGAGGCGGCGTTGCTCCTGGGGTACGGCGTGCTCGGCTCGCTGGGTGGCCTGCTCCTCGGCCGGGCGCTGGGCTGGCACGCCTTCAGCTTCCATCTCGACGGGATGCTCTTCGGCACCCACCAGCGGGTCGTGCCCGCCGAGGCTCTGTGCTGGGCGGCGTACAACGTCGTGGTGTTCGCCATCGCGCCGTTCGCCTTCTTCCGCCGGCGCTACACCACCGAGCAACTCAGCCTGCGCTCCAGCGACCGGCGCGGCGACGCCATCGTCATCGCCGTGGTCCTGGTTCTGGAGTCGGCGTTCCAGCTCGGGCTGGGCAGCTCGCAGATCCTGCACCTGCACGCGCACCAGATCCTGCTGGGGGCGCCGCTGACCTTCGCGATCTCCTTCGCCGGCACCGTCCTCCCGACGATGATCTTCATCTACGCGATCCTGGTCCCGCGCTTCCTTCGGCTGACCGGGTCGCCTGCGACGACCGTCATCCTCGGCGGGCTCACCTACACCTTGATGCACTTCTTCGACGGCTGGACGAAGTTCCAGTCACCCACCGATATCGCGCTGTCGGTGCTCTTCCTGCTGCTCACCTATGCCGTGCCGGGCATGTTCAAGACCTACCTCACCCTGCGGACCGCGAACGCCTGGGTGCACGTGTGGGCCTACCACGCGATCGCCCCCCACACGCTGGAGGACACCCCGCTGTTCGTGAAGGTGTTCCAGATCCACTGATCCTGGCCGACCCGGGCCTCCCCCCGCGCGACTGACAAAACCCACTAGTTGTTGCGGGGTGGGACGTTGGTGACAGGCCGGGCGAGGTGAGGTAGCGGGGAGGGCAGGCCCTTCGCGGCAGGATGAGTAGCGACCAAGCAACTCGTCGTGAGCCGGGTCAGCGGGCGCGGCGGGTGAGCCGCTCCCGGTCGAGGATGACCACCGACTTGCCCTCCACCCGCACCCACCCGCGGGAGGCGAAGTCGGCCAGCGCCTTGTTGACGGTCTCCCGGGAGGCGCCGACGAACTGCGCGAGCTCCTCCTGGGTGAGGTCGTGGGTCACCCGCAACTGGCCGCCCTCGACGGCGCCGAACCGCTGCGCGAGCTGCAGCAGCGCCTTGGCGACCCGTCCCGGGACGTCGGTGAAGATCATGTCGGCGAGCATGTTGTTGGTACGCCGGAGCCGGCGGGCGATCACATGCAGCAGCCGTTCGGCGATCTCGGGATAGCGGGTGATCCACTCCCGCAGGGCCTGCTTGGGCATCCGGGCGAGGCGGGCGTCGGTGACCACCGTCGCGGTGGTCGTCCGGGGCCCCGGGTCGAAGAGCGACAGCTCACCGAACTGGTCGGCCGGTCCCATGATCGCGACGAGGTTCTCCCGCCCGTCCGGCGAGCGGCGGCCGAGCTTCACCTTGCCGGCCAGCACGATGTAGAGGCTGTCGCCCGGCTCGCCCTCGCGGAAGACGATCGACCCGCGGGGCGCGTCGAGATACTCGAACTTCTCGGCGACCGCCTCCGCAGCGGCCGGGTCGACGCCCTGGAACAGCCCGGCTCTCGAGAGCACCTCGTCCACGTTCACCCTCCGCCTCACCGCGCCCGATCGGCGCAGACCTCACCAAATATGGGCCTGGGCGGCAACCGTCGTCCAGGATCGCGTGTTCCCGCCGTGCTCTGCATCGCTAGGCATCCCGACCCGCCCGGCTGGGCAGCAACCGGGCGAACCGGTGGCGACCGGTCCGCCACCGCTCGAGCGCCGGTGCGATCCCGAGCCGGGCCAGCACGTCCACGTCGTCGGGGCGCGCGCTGTCGAGGAACTCCTCCACCTGCCGGTCGTCGGTCCGGTGCCGTAGGGGCTCCTCCACCCGCTCGAGCAGCAGCATGAACGCCATCAGCAGCAGCGGGAAGAGCAGCACCAGCAGATCGATCATGGCGAGCGATTGTCTCCTACCCGCTTCGACCGCCGACGCCCGGGCCACCCGTGGCCCGGACCGGACCGCCTGTCGACGTACGCTGGCCGACGTGTCGACCGTCAGGCGGCGGGCGTCTGCTGAGACCCCGCTCGCGCTCACCCGCCGCGCCCGGCGGATCAACCGGGAGCTCGACGCGCTCTACCCCGATGCGCACTGCGAGCTGGACTTCCGCACGCCGCTGGAGCTCGCGGTGGCGACCATCCTGTCCGCCCAGTGCACCGATAAGCGGGTCAACGAGGTCACCCCGGCGCTGTTCCGCCGCTACCGGAGCGCTGCCGACTACGCCGGAGCCGACCGTGCCGAGCTGGAAGAGATGATCCGGACGACCGGCTTCTTCCGGAACAAGACGACCTCGCTGATCGGGCTCGGCGCCGCCCTGGTCGAGCGCTACGACGGGACCGTGCCGGCCCGGCTCAAGGACCTCGTGTCGCTGCCGGGGATCGGCCGCAAGACCGCCAACGTGATCCTCGGCAACGCCTTCGGCGTTCCCGGCATCACCGTCGACACCCATCTGGGCCGGCTGGTGCGGCGGTGGGGCTGGACCACCGAGACCGACCCGGTGAAGGTCGAGGCGGCCGTCGCGGCGTTGCTGCCCCGGCGGGAGTGGACGATGTTCTCCCACCGGGCGATCTTCCACGGCCGTCGCGTGTGTCACTCCCGGCGGCCGGCCTGCGGCGCGTGCGCCCTCGCGCGGCTGTGTCCGTCCTACGGCGAGGGCCCGGTCGACCCGGTGGTCGCGCAACGGTTGGTGAAGTCGCCGGCCGAGGTGGCCGAGGCGGCAGGATGACCGGCCGGCGCGTGCTGGTCGCGCTGGCACTGTGCGCGGCGGCATCGGCCGGGTGCGCCTCCGCGCCGGCCCACCCCGGCGCGAGCAGTCCGGACACGCGCCTTGCGGGACTGCGGGCCAAGGCCTCCCTGCAGCCGTGTCCGGCCCCGCGCCGGCCGGCGGTCGGCCGGTCGGTGCTCCCGGACGTGACGCTGAGCTGCCTGGGCGGCGGCGCGGCGGTGCCGCTCCGCCGGGTCACCGGAGTCCCGACGGTGGTCAACTTCTGGGCGACCTGGTGCGCGCCCTGCCGCGGTGAGCTCCCGGACCTCCAGCGCTTCGCCAAGCGGGCGGGCGCCCGGGTGCGGGTGATCGGCATCGACACGGAGGAGACGTCGACGACGGCCGCCCTGTCGTTCCTGCAGGCCGCGAAGGTGCACTTCCCGGTCCTCTACGACCAGGCCGGCCGGGTGTCCCATGCGATGGGCCTGCCCGGGCTCCCGGGAACCGTCCTGCTCCGCGCCGACGGGTCGGTGGCCGCCGTCGTGCCCAAGGTGCTGAACTACGACGCCCTGCGGGCGCAGGTCGCGGCCCGGCTGGGGGTCCGGGTCGGTGCCTGACGTCGGCTCCGACCCGGATCGGTCACCGGACGACCCGCCCGCGTGGCTGCTCGCGGTGGTGCGGGCGGTGTCCGGGCAGCCGGCCCCGCCAGGGCTCCAGCCGATCGACGACATACGGGAGTCCGCGGTGCTGCTCCTGCTCGGGACCGGCCCGGCCGGACCCGACCTGCTCCTGATCGAACGCGCCGGGCAGATGCGCACCCACGCCGGCCAGCCGGCGTTCCCCGGAGGCGGGCTCGACCCGGACGACGCCGGGCCGGCCGCCGCGGCGCTGCGGGAGGCTGCCGAGGAGGTCGGGGTCGACCCGGACGGGGTCGAGGTGGTCGGAGCCTTCCCGCGGATGTACATCTCGGTGTCCGGGTACGCCGTGACGCCGGTGCTCGGCTGGTGGCGGCGTCCGGTGCCGGTCCGGGTGGTCGATCGGGCCGAGGTCGCGCGGGTGGAGCGGGTGCCGCTGGCCGAGCTGACGGATCCGGCCAACCGGTGTCGGGTCCGGCATCCTTCTGGTCGGACCGGTCCCGCGTTCGACGTACGGGGGATGCTGGTCTGGGGTTTCACCGCCGCCCTGATCGACCGGCTGTTGGACCTCGGTGGGTGGGCGCGGCCGTGGCGACCCGGCCCGGTGCGGACGCTGCCGCCCGGCCAGGCGGCACTCGCCCGCCACGGAGTGGCCTCCTCGGGACTGGCCACCGGTGACGACGGCGCGGGTACCGTCGACGGCGGGACAGGTCAGGAGGAGCCGGATGCGGACTGACGACGGTGCCGCCCGCCGGCCGCGCCGCCTCCCGCGTTAGGCGGGCCGGGGATGGGTCTGGGCCTCATCGACATCATCGTCATCGTCGCGGCGGTCGGCTTCGCGATCAGCGGATTCCGCAGCGGCTTCGTCGCCTCGGTGCTGTCGTTCGTCGGGTTCTTCGGCGGCGCCGTGATCGGCGCCCAGCTGGCCACGCCGATCGCCACCCGGGTGAGCAGCGGCCGGACCCAGGTCGTCGTCGCGGTCGCGGTGGTGCTCGGGCTCGCGCTGGTCGGCCAGATCGTCGCGGTCCGGGTCGGTTCTGCGGTGCGTGACCGCATCACGTGGAGTCCGGCGCGCGCCGTCGATTCGCTGCTGGGTGCGGTCGTAGGCGCTCTGGCCGCGCTCCTCGTCGCGTGGATGGTCGCGACACCGCTGGCGTCGTCGCCCTACCCGGGGCTGGCATCGGCCGTTCGCGGCTCGAGCGTGATCCGCGGGGTCAACGCCTCGGTGCCGCCACCGGTGCGCAACCTCTACGAGTCCCTGCGTCGGCTCGTCGACCGGGGCGATTTCCCGGATGTCTTCGGCCCGCTCTCGCCGACCCGGGTGCTGCCGGTGTCACCGCCGAATCCGGGGTTGCTCTCCGATCCCGCCCTGCGGCAGGTCCGGCACTCGGTCGTCAAGGTCACCGGTGTCGCGGCCCAGTGTTCGCGCCGGATCGAGGGGTCGGGCTTCGTCTACGCCTCCCACCGGGTGATGACCAACGCCCACGTCGTCGCCGGTGTGCAGTCACCGTCGGTGCAGGTCGACGGCCGCGAGTTCGCCGCGACCGTCGTGCTCTACGACCCCGACCGGGACGTCGCCGTGCTCGATGTCCCGGGCATGTCCGAGCCGTCGCTACCCTTCTCCGCGTCCGACGCCGGGCGCGGAGACGACGCGCTCGTCGTCGGCTATCCGTTGGACGGGCCGCTGACGGCCAACGCCGCACGGGTCCGTGACCGGCGGGAGATCAGGGGCCCGAACATCTACAACGACCAGACGGTGAACCGCGAGGCCTACACCGTGCGCGGGTCGGTGCGCGCCGGTAACTCCGGTGGGCCACTGCTCCGACCGAACGGCGCCGTTTACGGAGTCATCTTCGCCGCGGCGCTGGACCAGACGCAGACCGGCTTCGCCCTGACCGCCGATGAGGTCGCCGGTGATGCCCGGGCCGGCACGACGGCCACCACGCCGGTCGGCACCGGCGGCTGCGACTGAGTACTCCGGCCGTGAATGTGCGCCGTGCGTCTGCGGCGTCGTCCGACATGGTGCGCCGCAATGTCTGCGGCGGCGCCGACATCGTGCGCCGTACTCGCATCCGAGGTCCATTTGTGCGAGTAGCCCGCACGATGTCGGGGTGCGCAGCCGTGAGGAGGACGCACGATGTCGGGGTCCGCAGCCGAACGGCGGCGAGGTTGGGTCGGGCTGTCAGCCGGATTTCGCCCAGCGGACCAGTTCGCCGCTGACCAGATCCGGCGCCTCCTCGTGCGGGAAGTGTCCGACCGCGGGGATCAGCCGCCATTCGTAGGTGGCCGCGACGTAGCGCCCGGACCCCTGAGCCGTGCCGGGCAGGGTGCAGGAATCGAGCGCTCCGTGCAGCTGAAGCGTCGGCGCCGTCACCGGCCGGGACAGGAGCTTGGCGAACCGCCACCCGTCCGGACGGACCTGCGAGCGCATCATCCAGCGGTAGTACTCCAGCGCACTGTGCGCCGCCGCCGGGATCTGCATCGCCGAGCGGTAACGGCGGACGGCATCGGTGAAGTCGTCGCTTCGCTGCCACGTCGGACCGGCCCAGTCGGCCATCAACCGGCCGGTGCCCGCACCGTCCTCGCGGGTGAGGAGAGCCTCCGCGTAACGCGGAGTCTGGAAGGTGAACGCGTAGCGCGAGGAGCGGAGTTGGCCGCGCGGATCGGTGACCATCGCCGCCCGCAGCCGGAGCGGGTGCGGCGTCCCGATCGCGACCACACTGCGGACGACGCGCGGATGGGCCGCTGCCACCGTCCAGGCGAGCAGCCCGCCCCAGTCGTGGCCGACCAGCATCGCGTCCCGCTCGCCGAGGGCCCGGACCAGCCCGGCCGCGTCCCCGGCAAGGGTGAAGGCGTCGTACCCCCGGGGCGGCTTGTCGCTGCCGCCGTACCCCCGCAGATCGCAGGCGGCGACCCGGAGGCCCGCTTCGGCCAGAGCGACCAGCTGGTGCCGCCACGCCCACCAGAATTCCGGGAAGCCGTGCAGCAGCAACACCAGCGGGCCCGACCCGGCCTCGACGACATGCAGACGCACACCGTTGGCGCTCACCTCGTGATGCGTCCACGGTCCGTCGGCGTGAATCAGCGCAGCTGGCCCATCGGGCATGGCGCCTAGGGTCGCACATCAGGCGACGGCGCCGACGCATCTCGCCCACGTCGGGGCGGGGAGTCGCCGATCAGCCGGCCTCCGGTGCCTGGGTCGGGTGCTTTGCCCACTCTGCGGTGTCCTTCACCGTCGTGATCGTGCGTTCCGGTTTTCCGATCCGTGTCACCTTCCGGTAACCGACGAACGCCGCCAGGGCCGCGATGAGCACGAGCAGACCGAACACGATGAGGTAGGCCGCCCAGCGCCAGATCCCGAGCGCCACGAGTCCCTCGGCCAGAGCGATCAGTCCGAAGGTGAGGGAGAAAGCGAGGACCAGCGCTGCGACCCCGAACAGCCCCGCTCCGGTGCCGGCCTTCTTGGCTTCCCTGGCCATCTCCGTCTTGGCCAGCTCGATCTCGCCGCGGACCAGGGTGGAGAAGTGGGTCGAGGCGTCCCGCACCAGCTCGCCCACCGTCGGCTCGGTCGTGTCCTGCCGGACCGCCGGGGCCGCCGTCGCCGGTACCGCCGCGTCCCGCCCGCTCCGGTGCCGTCCGGTCGGCTCAATTGGCTCAGTGCTCACGCGTCCCCTCCAGGTGGATCAGCAACAGGCTCTGATCATGCTCCATCTCACGGGCACGCGACCAGTTCATGCATCGAGCCGCTCCAGATATAGGAGGGCCCGCTCCACTCGACCGAGATCGTCAGCCGCACCGAGTTGCGGCCGATGACGTCGCCGGTGACGTTCCACCAGCCCGTGCTCCGGTCCACGAGGTGCACCTGGGTACGCCGGGGATGCGCGCAGTAGCGCTGCAGGACGAACCCGATGGCGCGGGCGGCGCCCGCCCGGCTCGGACCTTTGACCGCCGGGAGCGCACCGCTCACGACGTCCCCGTTGACCTGCGGGATCGGCAACCGGACGCGGCCGGGCAGGCTGTCGTAGCGGCGCGCGGAGTCGAAGGTCTCCAGGTGGGCGACGTCGGGTCCGGTGCCGTTGGTGATCGCGACCCCTGCATGGGCCTCCGGCACCGTCGCCCGCAACACCAGGAGGCCGCCGACCACGAGCAGCATCGTCAGCACCATCGTGCCGACCCGCATGGGTCGGGAGCGACGGATGGAGCCGGTGCGACCGGCCTCCTGCTCGCCGTCCGGTCGGTCGAGGGTGCCGACGGCAGCGCCACGTTTGTGCACCATGGCGCCCCCCGCCCGCAACCACGACCTTGGGTGCGAGGTCTGGTTCCACCGTCCAGACTACGGACCGCGGCGGGAACGCAGGGCAGAACTACTCTTCGCCGCTGGCCTTGGGGAGGTTCTGCGCGATGAGGTCCATGACCGACGAATCCTGCAGCGTCGTGACGTCACCGAGGCTGCGGTGGTCGGCGACGTCCCGGAGCAGCCGCCGCATGATCTTGCCGGAGCGCGTCTTGGGCAGCTCGGCGACGACCAGGATCTGCCGCGGCTTGGCGATCGGGCCGATCTCCTTCGCGACGTGGTTACGCAGCTCGGTGACGAACGCCTCGCCCGCCGACTCGTCGGCGGCCACGCTGCCGCGCGGGATGACGAAGGCGACGATGCCCTGTCCGGTGGTCGGGTCGCTCGCGCCGACCACCGCAGCCTCGGCGACCTTCGGATTGGACACGAGAGCCGATTCGACCTCTGTGGTCGAAATGCGGTGACCGGAGACGTTCATCACGTCGTCGACCCGGCCGAGCAACCACAGATCGCCGTCGTCGTCCTTCTTCGCCCCGTCGCCGGCGAAGTACGTGTCCGGGAAGCGGGACCAGTAGGTGTCGATGTAGCGCTGGTCGTCACCCCAGATGGTGCGCAGCATGCCGGGCCAGGGCTCGGTCAGCACGAGGAAGCCGCCGCCGCCGTCCGGCACCGGCGCACCGGTGTCGTCGACGACGTCGGCGCTGATGCCGGGAAGGGGCCGCATCGCCGCACCGGGCTTGCCGGCGGTGACCCCCGGCAGCGGCGAGATCATCAACCCGCCGGTCTCGGTCTGCCACCACGTGTCGACGACCGGGCAGCGGTCGCCGCCGATGTGGCGGCGGTACCACATGTAGGCCTCGGGGTTGATCGGCTCGCCGACCGACCCGAGCAGCCGCAGCGACGACAGATCCGCCTCGGCCGGGACGTCCTCGCCCCACTTCATGAAGGTGCGGATCGTCGTCGGTGCCGTATAGAGGATCGTCACCTTGTACTGCTCGACGATGTCCCACCACCGGCCGCGGTGCGGGGTGTCGGGCGTGCCTTCGTACATCACCGAGGTCGCGCCATTGGCCAGCGGCCCGTAGACGATGTAGCTGTGTCCGGTCACCCAGCCGATGTCGGCCGCGGTCCAGAAGATGTCGGTCTCGGGCTTGAGGTCGAACACCGCCCAGTGGGTGTAGGCGACGTGGGTCAGGTAGCCGCCGGTGGTGTGCAGGATCCCCTTCGGCTTGGCCGTGGTGCCCGAGGTGTACATGACGTAGAGCGGGTGCTCGGCGTCATGCGCCTCCGGGGTGTGTTCGGTGCTCTGCTTGCCGACGACGTCGTGCCACCACACGTCGCGGTCGGCGTTCCACGCCACGTCCTGACCGGTCCGGCGTACGACGAGGACGTTGCGCACATCGGGGCAGTCGGCGACGGCGTCGTCGACCGCCGGCTTGAGCGCGCTGGCCGCACCGCGCCGGTAGCCGCCGTCGGCCGTGATCACGACCCGGGCGTCGCAGTCGAGGATCCGGCTCTTCAGCGCGTCGGCGGAGAAGCCCCCGAACACCACGGTGTGCGGCGCGCCGATCCGGGCGCATGCGAGCATCGCGACGACCGTCTCGGGGATCATCGGCATGTAGAGGGCGATCCGGTCCCCCTTGCGCACGCCGAGCTCGAGTAGCGCGTTGGTCGCCTTGCACACCTCGTCCTTGAGCTGGCCGTAGGTGATGTCGCGGGTGTCGTCGGCCGGCTCGCCCACCCAGTGGAACGCGACCTTGTCGCCCCGGCCGGCTGCTACGTGCCGGTCGACGCAGTTGACCGAGGCGTTCAGCGTGCCGCCGACGAACCACTTCGCGAACGGCGGCTTCCACTCGAGCGCCGCGTCCCACGGCTTGTCCCAGTCCAGCCGGCGGGCCTGCTCCTCCCAGAAGCCGAGTCGATCCGCGGCGGCCCGCTCGTAGAGGTCGGCCTTGGCGTTCGCCGCTGCCGCGAGGTCGCTCGGCGGGGGGAACCGACGGTCCTCGCGAAGCAGGTTGGACAGGGTGGCGTCGGCATCTGACGGGTGGGTCACGGCGTAACTCCGTCGCAGTCGTGTGCGTGTCCGGTCGGCTTCTCTCTAGCAGATGTCAGCGCGTCCCGGCAGGCCAGGTCGGGAGAATGACCCGCTTCCACGTCGCGTTGGTGACCCCGGCGAACGACGCATACCAGGCGATCACCGCCGTCGCGATGCCGAGGTAGCCGCCGATCTTGGTGACGTTGGCCGAGGGGTAGAGCGCGCCGATCGCGAGGAGGACGAACGTCGCCGAGAGGAAGACGAAGACGGCCGCCACCGCGCCGCTCACCCGCAGCGACGCCAGGATCATGTACAGGGTGAAGATCGCCCAGCCGATGAGGTAGATGCCGACCGCGTTCGCGGCGTCCTTGGGGTCACCGGTCGGCTTGTAGAAGATGATGATCGCGGCGAACGACATCCAGAACCCGCCGTAGGACGAGAACGCCAGGGCGCCGAAGGTGTTGCGGTTGCGGAATTCCCACATCCCGGCCAGGAGCTGGACGAGCCCGCCGTAGAAGAGGGCCACGCCGATCACGATCGATTCGGTCCCGACCCCGATGATGTTGGCGTTGATACAGCTCAGCACGAACGTGGTGAGGGCGAAGGCGGCGAGGCCCAGCGGTGCCGGGTCCGCGATCGCCGGCGTCGGAGGTGGTACCGCGGGTCCGGCCTCACCGGGCCCAGTGGTCTGTGCCATGGATCCTCCCTCAAGTCGGCCTTCACTGCGGTTGTGGTATATGCAGCGATTTGACTCTAGGGCGCACCGGGGTATTCGAGGTGGAGGACGCGGCGTCCTGACCGATCAAGTGGCATCGCTCTCGCACCGGGCGCAGGCTCGTCGGTGCCCATCACCTAGCCTTTTCCGCGTGGCGGCGCCGACGCGGGACCCGGTCGCCCCCCTGCTCGGGCTCCCCGGGGTCGCCGAGGCGGCCGACCGGGCCCGGGACCGGGTGGACCGGCTCCTCGCCCATCCGGTGCTCCGCCGCCGCAGCGCACAGGTGAGTTCCGAGTCGGCGCTGCGCGGAGCCCGGGCGTCGGCCGCGCTGGAGGGCACGGACCTGGAGTTGGACGTGATCCGGTCCGGCGTCGGCGACAACCCGGTGGTGGCCGGGGCCCTGCGGGTCAACGCCGGCGTGGGCACGCTGGTCGACACCTGGCGGCGGGCCCCGTTGCAGGCCCTCGCCCGGCTGCACCTGCTCGCAGCGGCCGGCCTGGCGCCGGACGGGCAGTTGGGCAGACCGACCGGTGACCCGGAGCGGTCGGCCCGGCTGGGCGCGTTGGCGGCGCTCGTCACCGGCGCGACGACCGCGCCCGCCGTGGTCGTCACGGCGGTGGTGCACGCCGAACTGCTCGCGACCTCGCCGTTCGCCGTCGCGTCGGGGACGGTCGCCCGGGGCGCGGCGCGGCTGACCATGATCGCGCGAGGGCTCGATCCGAAGGCGGTCGGAATTCCGGAGATCGGCCACGCCGAGCGGCCGGACGAGTACGCCGCCGCGTTGCGGTCCTACCGGGTGGACGGGGCGGACGGGGTGGCCCGCTGGATCCGGCACTGCTGCGCGGCCGTGGAGCGCGGTGCGCAGGAGGGCCTCGCGGTCTGCGAGGCGATGCGCCGAGAGGGCCGCTGAGGCCGGACATGCGAACGGCGCCCCCGCAGGGGCGCCGTCGCGGACGGATACCGGGTTACCAAGCGTGCACCTTCACTCGACGAGCGCGGCCCGAAGAGGGTCCGCCCCGACGTGCCTCTCGCGGCTGGACGCGCGTGGGTGCCTGGTGTCCGTGCCCCGGGAAACGGCCTGAGTCGTTCTCCGTACCTACTTTGTACCCCGATCCGGGGGCGGAGGGAAGGGCCTTGAGTCCCGGAGCAGAGCTTCTCTCCCCGGGCGAAAACGACTCTGGCGGAACGGGTTCTCCGATCAGCTCCGGAGCCGGCGGCGGGCGGCGTACCAGGCGAGGCCCGCCGCCGCACCGAGCCCGACCGCGGTGCCGGCGACGGCGGGCCGCGACTGGCCCGCGGTGACCAGCCGGCTGCGCACCGAGACCGGTCGGTCGAAGCGCAGGATCGGCCAGCCGCGGTCGATCGCGGTACGGCGGAGCGCCCGGTCCGGGTTGACGGCCGTGGCGTGCCCGACCACCTCGAGCATCGGCAGGTCGGTGACCGAGTCGCTGTAGGCATAGCTGTCGGCGAGGTCGTAGCCGTGGGCGGCGGAGAGCTCCCGTATTGCGGCGGCCTTGTTCTCGCCATAGGAGTAGAACGCGATCTCTCCGGTGTACTTGCCGTCCTCGACGACCATGCGGGTGGCGACGACCCGGTCGGCCCCGACCATCGCGCCGACCGGGGCCACGACCTCCTCGCCGCTGCTCGACACGATCACGATGTCGCGTCCGGCCGCCCGGTGCTGCTCGATGAGATCGGCGGCCTCGTCGTAGATCAGCGGGTCGACGATGTCGAACAAGGTCTCGTCGACGATGTCGTTGACCTGCTGGACATCCCACCCGGTGCACAACTGCGTGATCTGGTCCCGCATCCGGTCCATCTGGTCTGCGTCCGCGCCGGCGATCAGGTAGACAAATTGCGCATAGCTCGCTTTGAGGATGGCTCGGCGGTTGATCAGACCCCCGTGGAAGAACGGCCGGCCGAACGCGAGGGTGCTCGACGTGGCGATCACGGTCTTGTCGAGATCGAAGAACGCGGCTGAGCCCACAAAATAAGTGTATTGGCGAGGTCGCGATGGTTTGCGCTCGCCACTTGTGGGGAAGGAGGACTGTGCCGAGGTCATCAGGCCTCCAACAAGTCCGATTCAACCCCCCGGAATCGGACCTCGTGAGACGGCCCCCGCCTACCCCCCCAGGCGGGGGTCGTCCTCTGTCTGCGTCCGCCAGGCGTGCGGCGCTCGCCATCGTCGGACGCCGTTCTCGCCGTTCTCGCCGATCGCGCCTGACCGTGCGGGTAGCGGGTCCGATGTCGACCATCACCACATGTCAACCCGGTGTCCCCAGGGAGCCGGGTGATCCACACCCCGGCCCGGTGACCTTCCCTGCGCCACGCCGATCCGGTCTCCTCGACGCATCAACTCGCCGAGGAGCCCCCGATGTCCAGTGGTCCTGCCTCATGACCGACCTCCGCCCGCTTCTCATCACCGCCGACGAGGCTCTGCTCGAGGACGTGCTGCGGTTGGCTGCCGCGGTGGGGGTCGATCTCGAGGTCGCCGCCGACGCCGCCGGCGGCCGGGCGTCGTGGGCGGGTGCACCGGTGGTCCTCGTCGGGTCCGATGTGCTCGGTGGCTGCGCCACCGGGATTCTCGGCCGTCGCCCCGGGGTGCTGGTTCTCGCCAGATCCGAGCCCGGTGCGCAGGTCTGGGCGGGGGCGGTCGGGCTGGGTGCCGAGCAGGTGCTGGTGCTTCCGGTGGGGGAGGCGACCCTCGTGCAGCGTCTCGGTGAGGCCGGCGAGCCGCAGCAACGGCGTGGACACGTCGTGTGCTGCGTCGGGGGACGCGGTGGCGCAGGAGCATCGGTGCTCGCCGTCGGACTGGCCGTGGCCGCGGCGCGGGCAACTCCGGGCGCCGCTCTACTCGTCGACCTCGACCGGCTGGGCGGCGGGCTCGACCTGGCCCTCGGCGCCGAGTCGGTCGCCGGGCTGCGCTGGCCGGACCTGACCGCCACCTCCGGGCGGGTGGCCGCCGCGTCCCTGCACGACGCCGTGCCTGCCGCCGCGGGGGTCTCGGTCGTCGCCGTAGGCAGGGACAAGCTGCCGCACATCCCGGCCGAGGCGGCCCGGGCCGTCATCACGGCGGGCCGGCGCAACGGCGATCTCGTCGTCGTCGACCTACCGAGAGCGTTGACGCCGGCGGCACAGGCGGCGCTGGCGATCGCCGATCTCGTTCTCCTCGTGGTGCCGGCCGAGGTCCGGGCCTGCGCGGCGGCGTCGGGGGTGGCCGCGGCGATCGCCGCGTGTGCCGGCCGGATCGAGGTCGTCGTCCGCGGGCCGGCGCCCTCGGGCCTGTCGGCAGCGGTCATCGCGGAGTCGCTCGGCCTCGCCCTCGCCGGGTCGCTGCGGGCCGAGCCGGGCCTGGCCGCGGCCCTGGACCGGGGCGAGGTGCCGACCCGCCGGGGCCGGGGCCCGCTCGCGACGTTCTGCCGTCGGCTGGTCGCCGACCTTGCCGGCGATGTCCCGGCGACTGCGACCCGGGAGGTGGCGTGAGCCTTGACGGATCGCTGACCGAGCGGGTGCGCCGGCGGCTCGCCGGTGCCGACGGCCCGGTCACGCCGGCGCAGGTCGCCGCGTCGTTGCGCGAGGAAACCGGAGGTGTGGTCGGGGACGTCGCGCTGCTCGACCTGCTCCGCGAGGCGCAGTCGGAATTCGTCGGGGCCGGTCTCCTCGAGCCGCTCGTGCAGGATCCCGGCACCAGCGATGTCCTGGTCAACGGTCCGGGGCAGGTGTGGGTGGATCGCGGGCGGGGCCTCGAGCGCACCGCGATCCGGTTCGCCGACGAGGCTGCGGTACGACGGCTCGCTCAGCGGTTGGCGGCGTCGGCGGGACGGCGACTCGACGATGCCCGGCCATGGGTCGACGCCACCTTGCCCGACGGCACCCGCCTGCACGCCGTTCTTCCCCCGATCGCGGTCGACGCGACCTGCCTGTCGCTGCGGATCCTGCGCAGGCGTGTCTTCACGGTCGACGAGCTCGTGGGCCTCGGCACGCTGTCCTCCGAATCGGCCACACTGCTCCGGCTCCTCGTCGCCGCCCGGCTCGCCGTCCTGGTCACCGGTGGCACCGGGTCGGGCAAGACCACCCTGCTTGCCGCCCTGTTGAGTCTGGTGGGACACGCAGAGCGGTTGGTGCTCGTCGAGGACGCCGGTGAGCTCCGGCCGGACCACCCGCACGTGGTACGGCTGGTCGCCCGACCTCCCAACGTCGAGGGCGCGGGTGAGGTCACGCTGCGCGACCTCGTCCGGCAGGCGTTGCGGATGCGTCCGGACCGGATCGTCGTCGGAGAGGTCCGGGGCGGCGAAGTGGTCGAACTCCTCGCGGCGATGAACACCGGCCATGACGGTGGCTGCGGGACCGTGCACGCCAACAGTGCGGCGGAGGTCCCGGCCCGGCTCGAGGCGCTCGGCGCCCTGGGCGGCCTCAGCCGGGCGGCGCTGCACAGTCAGCTCGCCGCGGCCGTTCAGGTCGTCCTGCACCTTGTCCGCGACGGAGCTGGCCGCCGGGTGCTCACCGAGATCAGCCTGGTGGAGCGGGCCGCAGATCACGTCCGGGTCACTGCGGCGTGGCGGCACCGGGGGGGAACCGGACCCGCCGGGGGCCGGCTCGCTGAGCTCCTCCTGTCCCGTGGCGTCGACGAGGCGGATATCAGGAGCTGCGGCCTCCGTGCCGGGGCGCACCCATGACCCCGGTCGCCGGCCTGGCGCTGATCGGGTCGGCGCTCCTCGCCGCGCCCGGCCCGGCGGCGGCGGAGGTCCGACTGCGTGCCCTCGCCGGCGGCCCGGGGCCGGCCGCCGGGACGCGGCGATCCTGGGCGCGGTCGCTGACCTGGTGTGCCCGGTGGGGCGCCTCCCGGCCGGTGCAGCGGGCCGGCGCCGTGTGCGGCGGTCTCGCCGCTGCGGCCGTCGGGGGCCCGGGTAGCGGCGTCTGCGCCGCGGTGTGCCTCGTCGTCGGCGGGACGGCGTGGGCGGCGCACCGATCGCGTCGCGCGGGCAGACGCCAGGAGGATGCGCTGGTCGAGGCGGTCGATGCGGTCGCCGCCGAGGTGCGTGCCGGGCGGACTCCGGCGGCCGCGCTGCGCGCGGGCGGGCAGGTGGGCGGTGGCCCGGTCGGTGCGGTGCTGCGCGATGCCGCTGCGGCGTCGGCCCTCGGCGGCGACGCCGGTGGCGCCCTCGCTTCCGCGGCCACCCGGAACCGGTCCGGCCCGGTCGGGGAGGGCCTGGCCCGGATGGCGGCGGCATGGCAGGTCAGTGCCCGCAGCGGTGCGGCGCTCAGTGATGTGCTCGACCGGGTCGAAGGGGACCTATGCGCCGAGCGGCGGCGCCGGCAGCGGCTCGACGCCGAGTTGGCCGGGCCCCGGGCGACCGCGGCGCTGCTTGCCGGGCTGCCCGTCGTCGGCCTCGCTCTCGGTGCGGCGATGGGGGCCCATCCGGCCCGGGTGCTGCTGCACACCGTCCCCGGGCAGGCCGCGTTGGCGGCCGGGGCGGTGCTCGACGGGATCGGCATGTGGTGGACGGCGCGCATCGTGACCGGGGCCGGGCGGGCGGCATGAGCGTCGTCGCGGTGGCACTGACCGCGGCCGGTGTGGGCGTCGGGGTCTGGCCGGCCGGCGGGCCCGGCACCGCGGCCACGCACCGTGTCCGCCGGATGGGTGGGACCGGGGCCGGCGGTCCTGCGCCGCCCCGGCGACGCCCGTTCGACGGCCCGAGGCTGGCCGGGGTCCTGGTCTGCCTGGCGGTCCTGGCCCTGGTCGGATCGGTCTTCGGGCTCGGCGCCGGGCTGCTCCTCGGAGTGGTCACCGAGCGGGTTCTGCGGGCCCGGACCGGCGGCGCCGACCGGCATCGGCAGGTCGCCCGGGAGGCGGCCCTGCCGGCCACCCTCGACCTGCTCGCCGTCGCTCTCCGCGCGGGCCTGCCCTTCGGCTCGGCCGCCGAGACGGTCGCGGCCGCCCGCGCCGGACCGCTCGCCGACGACCTGGCCCGGGTCGCGTCCCTGATCCGGCTGGGCGCCGGCCCCGCACTCGCGTGGACCGACTACGCCGCCGATCCGGTGTGGGGTGTGGTCAGCCGCGCCGTCGCCCGCTCGGCCGAGAGCGGGAGCACGCTCGCCGCGGCGCTCGAGCGGGTCGCCGAGGACCGGCGGACGGCGGCCGACCTGCGCGGCGAGGGCGCCGTACGGCGGGCGTCCGTGCTCGCGATGGCGCCGCTCGGCCTGTGCTTCCTGCCGGCGTTCGTCTGCCTGGGCGTCGTTCCCGTCGTCATCGGCATGGCATCCGGTGCGCTGGGGTAGGCCGGGACGGGCGATCAGCTCAGGCCGTAGGAGCGGTCGGCAATCTCCAACGCATGGACATATCCCGCCCGTTCGTAGGCGGTCCCGTCCACGCCGGCGGGAACGGCCAGCAGCCCGCGGCAGTCGTCGACCGTGGCGAATCCCTTGCGTGCCATCCAGGCCGACAGACCGTCCACGAGCACGGTGGCGTGTCCCGGCCCGTGCCGCAGGAGCGCCGACGTGGTCATCACGACGTCGGCTCCGGCGAGCAGGTACTTGGCGACGTCGTCGGGCCGTTCGACACCGGTCGTCGCAGCCAGGGCGGCACGCACCCGCCCGCGCAGGATCGCGATCCAGGTGCGAGCCAGCCGGGCCTCGACCGGGCTGGACAGGTCGATGGTGGCGGTGACGGCGAGGGTCTCCGGGTCGATGTCGGGTTGGAGGAACCGGTTGAAGAGCACGAGCGCGTCCGCGCCGGCCGCGTCGAGCCGTTGCGCGATCTCGCCGAGCGAGCTGAACTGCGGGCTCAGCTTGACCGCGACCGGCACGGTGACGTCGGACTTGACGCGGCCGAGAATGTCGATGTGCCGCGCTTCGACGTCTCGGCCGGACAGGTGCGGATCACCGGGGACGTAGTAGATGTTCAGCTCGATGGCGGCCGCCCCGGCGTCCTGCATCGCGCGCGCGTAGTCCACCCACCCGCCCGACGTGACGCCGTTGAGACTGCCGATCACCGGGATGTCGACGGCGGAGGCGGCGCGTTCGAGCAGGCTGAGGTAGCGGTGCGGGCCGATGCTCTCGTCGGCGGCCGCCGGGAGGTAGGACAGCGACTCGGCGAAGCTCTCCGTTCCGGCGTCGACGAGCCGGGCGTACTCCAGCGCCTCGCGGCGCAGTTGCTCCTCGAAGAGCGAGAAGAGCACGACGGCACCGACGCCGGCGTCGGCCAGTCGTCGCACACCGTCGACGGTGCGCGACAGCGGCGACGGCGAGGCCACCAGGGGGTTGCGCAGTGCGAGCCCCATGTAGTCGGTCGTGAGGTCCATCAGCGGCCCCGTCGTGCGTCGGCGGTGAACTCTTCCGGACCGCGGGTCGCCATCTCCTCATACACCGCCCACCGCTGGTCCACCGCCTCCTGCGCCAGCCCGAGCAACCGCTCCGCCTCGGCCGGATCGGAGTTGGCGAGCATCCTGAACCGCAGCTCCTGGTAGCGGTAGTCGCCGAGGGCGAGACGCGGGCGCGGCGAGTCGAGCAGGAACGGGTTGCCGCCCTCGGTCCGGATGAGCGGGTCGTAGCGGATCAACGGCCAGTGCCCGCTCGCGGCGGCGCGGTACTGCTGGTCGAGCCCTTTCCGCATGTCGATGCCGTGCGCAATGCAGTGGCTGTAGGCGATCACGAGAGACGGACCGTCGAAGGCCTCGGCCTCGCGGAAGGCGCGCAACGTCTGCTGCGGATCGGCACCCATCGCAACCCGGGCGACGTAGACGCTGCCGTAGGCGATCGCCTGCAGCGCAAGGTCCTTCTTCGGCGCGGTCTTGCCCGAGGAGGCGAACTTGGCCACGGCACCGAGCGGCGTGGCCTTCGACATCTGGCCGCCGGTGTTGGAGTAGACCTCGGTGTCGAGCACGAGCACGTTCACGTTGCGGCCGCTGGCCAGGACGTGGTCCAGGCCGCCGGAACCGATGTCGTAGGCCCATCCGTCGCCGCCGATGATCCATACACTGCGGCGGATCAGGTGGTCGAGCACGCTGCGCAGGTCGTCGGCGGCCGGCCCGGCGACCCCGACCAGCCTCGCCTGCAGCTCGGCGACCCGGCCGCGCTGCGCCGCCAGCTCCGACTCGCGCAACTGGCTCGCGTCGAGGATCGCCCCGGCGAGGTCCGCGCCCACCGTGTCGCGCAGCTCGGCAAGCCGGGCGCGGGCAAGTTGCCGGTGCAGGTCGGCGGCGATCCGCAGGCCGAGGCCGAATTCGGAGTTGTCCTCGAACAGCGAATTCGACCAGGCCGGCCCGCGGCCGGCGGCATCGGTGGTCCACGGCGTGGTGGGCAGGTTGCCGCCGTAGATCGACGAGCAGCCGGTCGCGTTGGCGACCGTCAGCCGGTCACCGAACAGCTGCGAGAGGATCTTGATGTACGGCGTCTCGCCGCAGCCCGCGCAGGCGCCGGAGAACTCGAACAGCGGCTCGAGGAACTGCGCTCCACGTACGGTCCCGAAGTCGACCCGCGACCGCTCGTTGACCGGCAGGTCCTCGAAGAACGCGATGTTGTCGCGTTCCCGGTCCAGCATCGGCACCCGCGGCGCGAGGTTGATCGCCTTGCGGGACGGATCGAGCGGAGCCTGTGCCGGGCACGCTTCCACGCACAGCCCGCACCCGGTGCAGTCCTCGACGTAGACCTGCAACGTGTAGCGGGCGTCGGGTACGCCGACCGCGTCCAACGGCGCCGACGCGAAGCCGGCCGGGGCGTCGGCGAGCCGGGACTCGTCGTAGTACTTCGAGCGAATCACGCTGTGCGGGCACACGAAGCTGCAGTTGCCGCACTGGATGCACATGTCGGCGTCCCACGCCGCGACCGAGTCGGAGATGTTGCGCTTCTCGTAGGCGGTCGTGCCGCTGGGGTAGGTCCCGTCGACCGGCAGGGCGCTGACCGGGAGGTCGTCGCCGCGGCCGGCCATCATCACCGCCGTCACCTGCCGGACGAACTCCGGGGCGTCGGCCGGAACGACCGGAGGCGGCTCACGGACCGCTGTCGAACGGTCGGGGACCTCGATGCGGTGCAGCGCGTCGAGCGCCCGGTCGACGGCCGCGTCGTTGCGGGCGACGACGTCCTCGCCGCGACGGCCGTAGGTGGTGGCGATCGACGCCTTGACGCGGGCGATCGCGTCCTCCGCCGACAACACACCGGAGATCGCGAAGAAGCAGGTCTGCAGGACCGTGTTGGTGCGTCCCGGCAGTCCGACCTCGCGCGCGACCCGGCGTGCGTCGATCGCGTAGAGCTCGATGCCCTTGTCGAGGATCTGCTCCTGGACGGGGCGCGCGAGCGCGTCCCAGACCTTGTCCGGCTCGTAGGGCGCGTCGAGCAGCAGTGTCGCCCCGGGCGCCGCACGGGCGAGCACGTCGACCCGGTCCAGCAGCCCGAACTGGTGGCACCCGACGAACCCGGCCCTGCCGACGAGATAGGGGGCCCGGATGGGGTCGGGCCCGAACCGCAGGTGCGACACCGTCTCGGATCCAGACTTGCGCGAGTCGTAGACGAAGTAGCCCTGGGCGTGGATCGCCGGGTCGGACCCGAGGATCTTGATGGTGTTCTTGTTCGCCCCGACCGTGCCGTCCGAGCCGAGCCCGAAGAACACCGCCCGGACGGTGCTCGAGGGCTCGATGTCCAGGTCCGCGTCGTAGGGCAGGCTGGTGCCGCCGACGTCGTCGTTGATGCCGATGGTGAACCGCCGCCGCGGCCGTTGCTCCGCCAGCTCGGCGAACACGCTGGCGACCATGCCCGGCGTGAACTCCTTCGATGCCAGGCCGTACCGGCCGCCGGTCACCCGGGGGAGGATCGGCAGAGCGCCGTCCTGGTGGGCTTCGGCGAGCGCGGCGACGACGTCGAGGAAGAGCGGTTCGCCGTGCGACCCGGGCTCCTTCGTCCGGTCGAGGACGGCGATCGTCCGCGTGCTGGCCGGCAACGCATCCAGCAGTGCCCGTACCGGGAACGGACGGTAGAGCCGCACCTGCAGGACGCCGACCCGTTCGCCGCGCGCGTTGAGGTGGGCGGCCGTCTCCCGGGCCGTCTGCGCACCGGAACCCATCAGGACGATCACGCGTTCGGCGGCCGGATCACCGGAGTACTCGACGAGGCGGTAGTGGCGGCCGGTCCGCTCACCCAGCTGCGCCATCGCCTCCTCGACGACGGCGGGAGTGCGGGCATAGAACGGGTTCACGGTCTCGCGCGCCTGGAAGTAGACGTCGGGATTCTGCGCCGTGCCGCGGATGAAGGGCCTTTCGGGGGACAGTGCCCGCCCGCGGTGCTCGTGCACGAGCTGCTCGGGGACCAGCGCGCGCAGGTCGTCGTCGTCGAGCAGGTCGATCGTGTTGAGTTCGTGCGACGTTCGGAATCCGTCGAAGAAGTGCAGGAACGGTATCCGGGTCCGCAGGGTGGCCGCCTGCGCGATGAGCGCGAGGTCCTGCGCCTCCTGTACGGACGCGGAGGCCAGCAAGGCGAAACCCGTCTGACGCACCGCCATCACGTCGGAGTGGTCACCGAAGATCGACAGACCCTGGGTCGCGAGCGATCGTGCGGCGACGTGCATCACGGCGGAGGTCAGCTCGCCGGCGATCTTGTACATGTTGGGGATCATCAGCAGCAGGCCCTGCGACGCGGTGAACGTCGTACTGAGCGCCCCGCCCTGCAGCGCGCCGTGCAGAGCCCCCGCCGCACCGCCCTCGCTCTGCATCTCCACGACGACCGGCACGCTGCCCCACACATTCGGCTGCCGCCTGCTGGACCATTCGTCGGCGAGCTCGGCCATGGGTGAGGACGGAGTGATCGGGTAGATGCAGCAGACCTCGTTCAACCGGTAGGCGACCGCCGCCGCCGCTTCGTTGCCGTCCACCGTCGCGCGCATCAGTCGGGCTCCGGTTCCATCTCGATCGCATGCACCGGACACTGCTCGAAGCAGGCGCCGCACCCGGTGCAGCGGTCGTAGTCGAAGCGGTAGCGATGGCCCTCGCCGAGCTTGATCACCGCATCCTCCGGGCAGGCGCCGAGGCACCCGTCGCACTCGAAGCAGTTGCCGCAGGACAGGCAGCGGCGTGCCTCGTAGGTCGCCTGCTCGGCGGTCAGGCCACCGACGACCTCGTCGAAGTCGGTGACCCGCTCCTCGACCGCGAGCTCCGGTCCGCGGCGGTCGGTCGTGTCGCCGAAATACCAGAGGTGCAGGGTGTCGAACGTCGCGACGTCGTGCTTCGGCGGTCGTTCGACCGTGGTCTCCCGCAGGTAGGCATCGATGTGGCGGGCGGCCTTCTTGCCGTGCCCGACCCCGACGGTGACGGTGCGCTCGCTGGGCACCATGTCGCCTCCGGCGAAGACGCCCGGGCAGCCGGTCATCAGCGACGTCGACACCTGGACCGTTCCGTCGTCGGAGAATTCGACCCCCGGCACGCCGCGGAGGAAGGCCGTGTCGGTCTGCTGGCCCAGCGCGAGGATGACGGTGTCGGCCGCGAGCGTCTCGAACCGGCCGGTTCCTCGGGGCCGCCCGGCGTCGTCCAGTTCCATCACCTCGACCGTCATCTCCGGGCCGTCGAGCGCCGTGATGGTGCGGAGCCAGTTGATCCGGATGCCCTCCCGCTCGGCGTCCGCGGCCTCCTCTTCGTGGGCGGGCATCTGCGCGCGGGTCCGCCGGTAGACGATCATCGGCTCCTCGGCGCCGAGCCGGCGGGCCACCCGAGCAGCGTCCATCGCCGTGTTCCCGCCGCCGTAGACGGCCACCCGGCGCCCGATCGCCGGCCGCTCTCCGGCGGCGACGTCGTGCAGGAACGACAGCGCATCGAGCACCGGGGCCGCATCCATCGCGGGGATGTCGACGCGCTTGGACAGATGCGCGCCGACTGCGGCGAACACCGCGTCGAACCCGCCCTCGTCGCGCTCGGTGAGGAGATCCTCGACCCGGTGGTCCGCGACGATGCGCACGCCGAGCTGGCGGATCCGGGAGATCTCGGCGTCGAGGACGTCGCGCGGCAGCCGGTAGGCGGGAATGCCGTAACGCATCATCCCGCCGGGCTCGGGTCCGGCGTCGCGTATCTCGACCTCGTGTCCCAGCAGGGCGAGGTGGTACGCCGCCGACAGGCCGCTCGGTCCCGAGCCGATCACCAGGACCCGCCGCCCGCTGGGGTGCGCCGCGCGGGGGAATTCCCATCCCTGCTCGGTCGCCTGGTCGCCGAGGAACCGCTCCACCGAGTGGACCGACACGGCGCTGTCGAGCTGGGCGCGATTGCAGACGCCCTCGCACGGGTGGTAGCAGACCCGGCCGTGGATCGAGGCCAGCGGATTGTCGGCGACCAGTTGGCGCCAGGCCCGCTCATGATCGCCCGCCTGGACGTGGGAGAGCCACGCCTGGATGTTCTCCCCGGCCGGGCAGCCGGCGTTGCACGGCGGCAACAGATCGAGGTAGAAGGGCCGGCGCACCCGCTCCGGGCCGGCGGGGGAGAGGCCGTGCAGCAGGTCCGGCAGCGGCGTGACGTCACGCCGTGGTCCGGTCACCGTGATCCCCGTTGCGGGCAAAGTCGCAGTCGACACGCCACCTGGCGATCGTACGCACGTCCCACTTCGGGCGAATGGTTCTTCGTTCCGCCGTCAAGGGTGTGTCCACAGGCCGGTCGGTCGTGCACATGATCCCCACCGGGGGCTGTGGCGGACCGGGCCAGGAGATTGGCTGAGGTCATGAATCAGCTGAAGCGTTTCCGCACCCGGGTGAGATCCGACGACGGCATGACGACCGCCGAATACGCCGTCGGAACCGTCGCCGCCGTGGCGTTCGCGGTGGTGCTCTACAAGGTGGTCACCAGCGCGACGGTGATGCACGCGCTGAGCCACATCATCAGCTCAGCGCTGTCGGTCCACCTTTGACCAGGGTGGGCTCCCGTGCGCGGGACGAGGGCATGGTGACGGCCGAGATCGCGGTCGCGCTGCCGGCCCTGGTCGCGTTGCTGGCGATGATGCTGACGGCGGTCGACGTCGTCGGTGCGCAGCTGCGGTGCCTCGACGCAGCGAGGGAGGCAGCGCGTGGTGCCGCGCGGGGCGAGTCGCCCGTGGTGGTGCGCTCGCTCGCCGACCGCACCGCGCCGCCGGGTGCCGAGGTCGTCATCACGGGGAACGGCGAGCGGGTCGGCGTCCGGGTGCGGGCGACGGTGCGCCCGCTCGGTGGACTGCTCCCCGCCTTCCGCGTCGACGGGGGTGCCGTGGCCCTGCGTGAGCCGGCCGCCGGAGCCGGGCCGTGACCGCCCGGGGACGCACGTTCCGGCTGCGGGGCGCGGCCGGCCGGCCGGCCGGACACCCGCGTGACCGGGGGAGCGGCGCGGTCTGGGTGTTCGCCGTCGGGATGGTGGTCGTCCTGGCCGCCGCGGCCGTGGTGCTGCAGGGAGCCGCCGCCGTCGCCCGGCACCAGGCTGAGACGGCGGCCGATTTCGCCGCGCTCGCGGCGGCACTCGACGGACTTCGCGGCGCCGCCGATCCGTGTGCGCGGGCCGAGGAGGTCGCGGTGGCCAACGATGCCCGCGTGGTCACCTGCCGCCTGGCCGGCGACTCCGCGGAGGTCGAGGTTGCGCGGCGGTTGCCGGGCGCGCTGCTGCACCGGTGGCAGGCGCGCGGCTGGGCACGCGCCGGCCCCGACCCCTGAGGTGACCGGATCGACCCGGTCCGGTCACCGGTCGTCGACCGATCCGAGGGCCGGCTTGATGTCGATCACCGGTGTCCGGTCGAGCGCCTCGAGCGCGGACACCTGGATCCGGGTGCCGTCGATCGCGATGATGCGCACCCGGTGCAGCCCGACGGGGTTGGGCCGGTCGGGTGACCGGGTGCTGAACACCCCCTGGATCGGCCGGTCGGCGTCGCCGCGCGGGTGCACCGCCTGCACGGTCCGGTCCGCGCGGTCCAGCCAGGTGAGCAGGATGATCTCCTCGCCGACCGCGAGGTCGCGCATCGCCGCGGCGAACTCCGGATCGATGGCGATCCAGGCGGCGGGAGCGCCCTCGTCGGCCTGACGCGGGGCGGCGGCCCGGGCGGCGAGGGTCGACTCCACCGAGCCGATCGGCCGCGCGGTGTAGGACGGCGCGCTCACCGGTTTCTCGCGGTCAGGCCGGGTCGACGCGCTCGGACCGGGGCAGGTCGGTCCGGGCCTGCGAAGCCTGGGCCTGCGAAGCCTGGGCCTGCGAAGCCTGGGCCGGCGAAGCCTGGGCCTGCGAAGCCTGGGCCGGCCGGCCTGATGTGGTGCCGATCCCTGTCGTGTCGCCCGACCAGGTCCCGTTGAGGGCCGGCCCCGCTTCGGCCTGTGCGGCGAGTTGGCGGTTCTCGTGGGCGAGACGGTTCTTCTCCTTGCGCAGCCGCCGGCCGCGGCGCATACCGCCGGCGAACAGCATCAGGCCCACGACCGCGACCACCGTGGTCACCATCCCGATGACGAACACCACTCCGACCGACAGGTGGGAGACCGACAGACCCCACAGGTGGATGTCGACGGACCCGCTGTTGCTCGTGACCGCGGCGATGACCGCGACGACGGCTGCGGCCAGCAGCAGCAGACCGAGAACGACCATGACGTACCTCCCGGAACGACGTCGCGGCGGCATCCGGCCGCCCGAGCCCAAAGCATGGCACCGTTCTGACCGCCGGGGCATCCGCGGCGGCGCCGCGGGCCCGCGGGTGCCGGTCAGCTCGGGGAGCGACCGCGTGCCGGACCGGCCAGCGCGTCGAGGACCACGTCGAGCAGCCGGAGCGCCCCGGCCTTGTCCAGCGGGTCGTTGCGGTTGCCGCATTTCGGTGACTGCACACAGGACGGGCACCCGGCCTCGCACTCGCACCCGGCGATCGCGTCGCGGGTGGCACGCAGCCAGATCTCGATCGCGTCGAAGCCGCGGTCGGCGAATCCGGCGCCACCGGGGTGTCCGTCGTAGACGAACACGGTCGGCAGGCCGGTGTCCTCGTGCAGCGCCGTCGAGACCCCACCGATGTCCGAGCGGTCGCAGGTGGCGACCAGCGGGAGCAGTCCGATGGCGGCGTGTTCGGCCGCATGTGCCGCCCCCGGCACGTCGGGCCAGGCCAGCGCGGCCCGGTCCAGGGCGGAGTCGGTCATCGTGTACCAGACGGCGCGGGTACGCAGCTCTCGGGCCGGCAGGTCCAGCGGCAGTTCGTCGATCACCTCGCCGGAGGGCACCCGGCGGCGCAGGTAGGACACCACCTGGTTGGTGACGTCGACCGTGCCGAGGTGCACCGAGATCTCGCCGAGCACCCGGCTGCGCAGCGTCTCGACCACCCGGATGTCGGTGATGTCGCGCGCCGACGTCGTCCAGGCCGGCTCCTCCTCGTGCACCAGGGCCGCGGCGCCGTCGAGATCCAGCTCGTCGACGACGTACGACGTGCCGCGGTGCAGGTAGACGGCGCCCTGGTGCACCGTGCTGTGCGCCGCGCCCGGGTCGACGGTGCCGAGCAGCCGCCCGGTCGACCCTTCGACCACCCGCACCGGGGCCCCGCCGGTGCCCCGGATGTCCACCGTCGGCCGGTCCCCGGAGGTCCAGAACCAGCCCGCCGGGCGGTGCCGCAGCACGCCCCGGCGGACCAGGTCGGCGAGCAGCGCCCGGGCCGTGCCGCCGAAGAGCTCCACCTCGTCCTCGGCAAGCGGCAGCTCCGCCGCGGCACAGGCCAGTTGGGGACCCAGCACGTGAGGATTGTCCGGGTCGAGCACCGTCGCCTCGACCGGCCGGCCGAAGACCGCCTCCGGATGATGGGCCAGGTAGGTGTCCAGCGGGTCGTCGCGGGCGACGAAGACCGCCAGTGCGTCCCGCCCGGACCGGCCGGCCCGGCCGGCCTGCTGCCAGAGCGAGGCGATGGTGCCCGGGAACCCGGCGAGGACCACGGCGTCCAGCCCCGAGATGTCGACGCCGAGCTCCAGCGCATTCGTCGCGGCCACGCCGACCAGCGAGCCGTCGGCGAGACCGGCCTCGAGGGCCCGCCGTTCCTCGGACAGATAGCCCGCCCGGTAGGCCGCGACCCGGTCGACCAGCTCCGGCGCCGACTCCGCGAGCGCCCGCCGGGCCGAGAGCGCCACCACCTCGGCGCCCCGCCGGGACCGGACGAAGGCGAGCGTGCTGGCGCCCTCGACCACCAGGTCGGCCAGCAGCCGGGCCGTCTGCGACCCGGCCGACCGGCGGATCGGGGCGCCGTTCTCGCCGGTCAGCGACGTCAGCGGGGGTTCCCACAAGGCAAAGGTGGTCGCTCCGTGCGGCGACGCGTCGTCGGTCACCTGCTCGACCGGCAGGCCGACGAGCCGGCCGGCGGACGTGGCCGGGTCGGACACCGTCGCCGACGCGAGGACGAAGGTCGGCTGCGCGCCGTACTTGGCGCAGATCCGCCGCAACCGTCGCAGCACGTGGGCGACGTGCGACCCGAAGACGCCGCGGTAGGTGTGGCACTCGTCGATGACGACGTAGGTCAGCCGGCGCAGGAACGACGACCAGCGGGCATGCGTCGGCAGGATTCCGCTGTGCAGCATGTCCGGGTTGGTGAAGACCAGCCGGCTGTGGGCCCGCACCCAGTCCCGCTCCTCGCGCGGGGTGTCCCCGTCGTAGGTGGCCGCCCGGACGTCGGTCAGGGCCAGCGACCGCACCGCACGAAGCTGGTCGGTGGCCAGCGCCTTGGTCGGGGCGAGGTAGAGCGCGGTGGCCCGGTCATCATCGAGTAGTCGGGCGAGCACTGGGAGTTGATAGGCGAGCGACTTGCCCGATGCGGTTCCGGTGGCGACGACCACCGATCTCCCGGACCAGGCCAGCCCGGCCGCCTGTGCCTGGTGCTCCCACGGCTCGCTCACGCCCCGGGCCGCGAGCCGGCTCCGGAGCAGGTCAGGCACCCAGGGAGGCCAGCTGGTCGGGCGGCCCGGGCGGGCGGCGAGCTGCTCGACGTGGGTGACCGGCCCGTCGGCCGGTTGCCCGATCGTCACCCGATCGAGCAACGCTCTTCCACGTACCGCTGTCCTCGGGGAGCCCACGGGTTCACTCTTACATGAGACGCTCTGATTGAATCGCTACGAGGGCGTGCCATCGCCGGTGCGGCTGACTGACCGACAACGAAGACTAGGGAGGTTGGGTCGTGGACCTCTCGCTCACCATGGGCACTGATTCTGCTGGCCGCACCGTCCTCGAGGTGGGCGGCGAGGTCGACGCCTATTCGGCGCCGACGCTCGGCGAGCGCATCACCGAGATCCTGGACGGCGGCGAACGGCGGCTGGTCGTCGACCTCGACGGCGTCGGGTTCATCGACTCGACCGGCCTCGGCGTGCTCGTCGGGGGGTTCAACCGGGCCCGCGACCTCGGCGGGCGGCTGGATCTGGTCTGCGGTTCGGAGCGGGTGTTGAAGCTCCTGCGCATCACCGGGCTGGACGACGTCTTCACCGTCCACAGCTCGCGGGCCGACATCTGCGCGGACTAGCGCCCGGCGTCCACCCCGGCCCGGGTTCCTCACGCTAGGCTCCCTTAAACTCCCCGGACCGCATGCGGCGACCGGCCGCATGCGGTACGCCGCGGTCCGCACGACCGTCACCCTCGGTCGCCGCGGGCGCGCCCATGCCTGCTTGGAGGACGAATGACCCCGCCGTACCTCGCGGAGGCCGCAAAAATCGGTGGCAGTGGTTACGGAATCGCCGCGGTCATCGCGGTCCTCGCGGTGGCCGCGCTCGTCTTCGCCTACTTCCTCGCCCGGGAGGTCATCGCGGCAGCCCAGGGCACGGTGCGGATGCAGGAGATCGCCCGGGCCGTGCAGGAGGGCGCCCGGGCCTATCTGGAGCGGCAGTTCCGGACGCTGAGCCTGTTCGCCGTCATCGTCTTCGTCGTGATGCTCGTGCTGCCGGTCGAGCAGGGCGGATGGAGCGTCCGGATCGGCCGGGCCCTCTTCTTCCTCGTCGGCGCCGCCTTCTCGGCCACCGTCGGATTTGTCGGCATGACCCTCGCGACCAGGGCCAACGTGCGCGTCGCCGCGGCTGCCCGCGAGGGCGGGGAGCAGCGCGGCTTCCGGATCGCGTTCCGCACCGGCGGCGTGGTCGGCATGTTCACCGTGGGACTCGGGCTGCTCGGCGCCTCCGCCGTCCTGCTGATCTTCAACCAGAACGCGCCGACCGTGCTCGAAGGCTTCGGGTTCGGCGGCGCCCTGCTCGCCATGTTCATGCGGGTCGGCGGCGGCATCTTCACCAAGGCCGCCGACGTCGGAGCCGACCTGGTCGGCAAGGTCGAGGCCGGCATCCCCGAGGACGACCCGCGCAACGCCGCCACCATCGCCGACAACGTCGGGGACAACGTCGGCGACTGTGCCGGCATGGCCGCGGACCTCTTCGAGTCCTACGCCGTCACCCTGGTCGCGGCGCTGATCCTCGGCCAGGTGGCCTTCGGGCCGAAGGGCCTGGTCTTCCCGCTCGTGGTGGCCGCCATCGGCGTACTCAGCTCGGTCGTCGGCATCCTCACCACCCGGCTGCGCTCCTCGGACCGCAGCGGCCTGGTCCCGATCAACCGCGGGTTCTTCATCTCGGCCGCGACGTCCCTGGTGCTGGTGCTCATCGCCGCGTTCGTCTACCTGCCCACCTCGTTCCCGACCCTCGGCGGGACCGCGAGAGACGTCGCCGGCCGGCCCGCGGCTGGCAACCCGGCCCTGATCGCGTTCCTCGCCGTGCTGATCGGCATCGCGCTCGCCGCGGTCATCCAGCAGCTGACCGGCTTCTTCACCGACACCGCACGCAAGCCGACCGTCGGTGTGGCGGCGACCTCGCGGACCGGTCCGGCCACCGTCATCCTGTCCGGGGTCTCGCTGGGCCTGGAGTCCTCGGTCTACTCGGCGCTGCTGCTCGCCGGCGGGGTCTACCTCTGCTTCCTGCTCGGCGGCGGGTCCATCGCGGTGGCGCTCTTCGCGGTGGCGCTGGCCGGCTGCGGGCTGCTGACGACCGCCGGCGTGATCGTCTCGATGGACACCTTCGGTCCGGTCAGCGACAACGCGCAGGGCATCGCCGAGATGTCCGGCGACATCGACGAGAAGGCGGCGCAGGTCCTCACCGACCTCGACGCCGTGGGCAACACCACCAAGGCGATCACCAAGGGCATCGCGATCGCGACCGCCGTGCTGGCGGCGACCGCGCTGTTCGGGTCCTTCAACACGGCGGTGGCGGCGGCACTGGCGAGCATCACCGGCGGCTCGCCGCCGGGCGCCCTAACCAGGCTGTCGTTCAGTCTCAACCTGTCCCAGCCCAACAACCTGGTCGGCGTGATCATCGGCGCCGCGGTGGTCTTCTACTTCTCCGGACTGGCGATCAGCGCCGTGTCGCGGGCCGCCGGCCGGGTGGTCTTCGAGGTCCGGGAGCAGTTCCGCACCCATCCCGGGATCATGGAGGGCACCGAGAAGCCGGAGTACGGCCGGGTCGTCGACATCTGCACCAAGGACTCGCTGCGGGAGCTGGCCACCCCCGGCCTGCTCGCCGTGCTCGCACCGGTCGCCACCGGCTTCCTGCTCGGCGTCGGCCCGCTGGCGTCCTACCTCGCCGGGGCGATCGCGGCCGGGGTGCTGATGGCGATCTTCCTCGCCAACTCCGGCGGCGCCTGGGACAACGCCAAGAAGATCGTCGAGGACGGCAAGTACGGCGGCAAGGGCAGCGACGCCCACGAGGCGACGATCATCGGCGACACGGTCGGCGACCCGTTCAAGGACACCGCCGGCCCGGCGCTCAACCCGCTGATCAAGGTGATGAACCTGGTCGCCGTCATCGTCGCGCCGGCCATCGTGAAGCTCTCGGTGGGCCAGAACGCCAGCATCGCCGGCCGCGTCCTCATCGCGGTGGCCGCCGCCGCGATCGTGGTCGGCGCCGTGGTCGTCGCCAAGCGCCGCCAGGTCGAGGTAGGCGCCAACCCGGCGCGTACGCCGACCCAGGTCTAGTCCCGGTCCTAGGCTGCGGGCTGTGTCGGGCCAGCTGTCGTTCCTCACCGCGGGCGTGCGCCCGCCGGAGGTCGATGACCTCGAGGGCATCCTGGCCGGCCCCGGGCAGGCGGTCCGCCGCCGCGACACCGCCCGGCTCTCGGTGCGGGTCGATGCCGGCTGGCGGGCGGACGCGCTGATCGCGGCCTGCGCCGAGCGCGATCTCGCCGCCCAGCGGGCCGATGACCACGGCGACCTGGTCGTCCGTACGCCGTTCAGCCCGCGGCTGCTCCCGGTCGCCCAGCGGTGGCTGCGCGGCGCCGTCAAGCGGCCGCCGGTCGGCTTCTCGCTCGACGGTGCCCGGCTGCGGCTGTGGGCCCTGGCCGCGGGCTCGGCCGGTCCGGCCGGCTACCTCCTGCACCTCGGCCCGTCGGACCCCGGCGTGTGGCCGCAGGTCGGCGCCGCTCTGGCGGCAGCCGGGATACCCGCCGTCTTCGTCGGGCCGCGGGCCGACGGGCCGGGTTACCGGGTCGTGGGCCGCCGTCGGCTGGCCCGGCTGAGCGAGTTGGTCGGCGAGCCGCCCGCGGGCGGGACGGACGAGTGGCCGACCTAACATCGACGGCACCCTGCCGCATAGCGGACTTATCACCTTAACCCGGGCGTCTTCGGTGGTCCGCCCGAGGATGATCTGATGGGCCGGTTACGTTGCTAGAGCGCCGGCATGTTTGCCGTCGTCGGTTCGCTGCCGCACACTGCGTGCGGTCCGGCGGCGGAAGTTCCGGCCCCAAAGCACGTCCCTCGCGATCCAGGAGCACCGTGGCGACCACGACCGACAGCCCTCGCACCGCCGGGTCCACCCGGCGTACTCCGGCGACCCGCCGCCGGGCGGCCGGGGGCGGCAGCCCGCTGGTGATCGTCGAGTCGCCGGCCAAGGCCAAGACGATCGCCGGGTATCTGGGGTCCGGCTACGTCGTCGAGTCCAGCATCGGGCACATCCGCGACCTTCCCCGCAACGCCGCCGACATCCCGGCGAAGTACAAGGGCGAGTCCTGGGCGCGGCTCGGCGTCGACGTCGACCAGGGCTTCGAACCCCTCTACGTCATCAGCCCGGACCGCAAGCAGCAGGTCGCCCGGCTCAAGTCCCTGCTCAAGGACGCCAGCGAGCTCTACCTCGCCACGGACGAGGACCGCGAGGGCGAGGCCATCGCCTGGCACCTGATCGAGACGCTCAAGCCGCAGGTCCCGGTACGCCGGATGGTCTTCCACGAGATCACGCCCCAGGCCATCCAGGACGCGGTCGCCAACCCCCGCGATCTCAACCAGGCCCTCGTCGACGCCCAGGAGACCCGGCGGATCCTCGACCGGCTCTACGGCTACGAGGTCAGCCCGGTGCTCTGGAAGAAGGTCATGCCGAAACTGTCGGCGGGCCGGGTCCAGTCGGTCGCCACCAGACTGGTGGTGGAGCGGGAGCGGGCCCGCCTGCGGTTCGTCGCCGCCGACTACTGGGACCTCGCCGGGCTCTTCGACACCGGCCGCACCGCCACCGACACCGACCCCGCCACCTTCACCGCGACGATGGTCGCCCTCGACGGTCGCCGGCTCGCGACCGGCCGTGACTTCGACCCCGAGACCGGTGCGGTCCGCACCGACGCGCTGGCCCTCGACGAGCAGTCCGCGCGGCGGCTGACCGAGACGCTCGCCGACACGGCGTTCACGGTGAGCCGGGTCGAGGAGAAGCCCTACACCCGCCGGCCGTATCCGCCGTTCATCACCTCGACCCTGCAACAGGAGAGCGGGCGCAAGCTGCGGTTCCCGGCACAGCGGACGATGCGCACGGCGCAGCGGCTGTACGAGAACGGCTACATCACCTACATGCGGACCGACTCGACCAACCTGTCCGAGACCGCACTCACCGCCGCCCGGACCCAGGCCCGTGAGCTCTACGGCCCGGACTTCGTCCCGCCCGAGCCAAGGACCTACGTACGCCGGGTGAAGAACGCCCAGGAGGCGCACGAGGCGATCCGCCCGGCCGGCGACACCTTCCGGACTCCGGGCGAGGTGGCCGGCGAGCTGTCCTCGGACGAGTACCGGCTCTACGAGCTGATCTGGCAGCGCACCATCGCCTCGCAGATGACCGATGCCCGCGGCCAGACCCTCTCGGTGCGGATCGCCGGCACGGCGGCGGGCGGCGAGCAGGTCGAGTTCGCGGCGACCGGGCGCACCATCACCTTCCCCGGTTTCCTGCGCGCCTACGTCGAGCAGACCGACGAGGGCGCCGAGCGTGACGACGCCGAGCGCCGGCTGCCCCGCGTCGAGGAGGGACAGTCCCTCACGGTGCGCGAGCTCGAGCCCAACGGGCACACCACGACCCCGCCGCCGCGCTACACCGAAGCAAGTCTGGTCAAGGCACTGGAGGAGCTCGGTATCGGCCGGCCGTCGACCTACGCGTCGATCCTGCAGACCATCCAGGACCGCGGCTACGTCTGGCGCAAGGGGTCCGCGCTGGTGCCCTCATGGGTGGCGTTCGCGGTCATCGGGCTGATGGAGTCCTACTTCGGCCGCCTCGTCGACTACGACTTCACCGCGTCCATGGAGGACGACCTCGACGGGATCGCCGCCGGCACCGAAGAGGGGGTCGACTGGCTGACCCGGTTCTACTTCGGCTCCGACGCGGGACGAGAGGGCGGTGTCTCGCGTGCCGGCGGGCTGAAGAGTCTGGTGTCCGATCGGCTCGCCGACATCGATGCCCGGGGGGTCAACTCGATCCCGCTGACCAACGGATCGCAGCCGCCGACCGTCGTCCGGGTCGGCCGCTACGGTCCTTACCTGCAGCGCGGTGGGGACGACGGGGCGCGGGCGTCGATCCCGGAGGACCTCGCACCCGACGAGCTCACTCCCGACAAGGTCGAGGAGCTGCTCTCCGCGCCGTCCGGCGACCGCGTTCTCGGCACCGATCCGGAGACCGGCCACGAGGTGGTCGCCCGATCGGGACGTTACGGCCCCTACGTCACGATGACCCTGCCCGAGGGCAGCAAGGAGAAGCCGCCGACCTCGAGCCTGTTCACGTCGATGTCACTCGACACCATCGGTCTCGACGAGGCCCTGCGCCTGCTGTCCTTGCCGCGACTTCTCGGCTCCGCTCCCGATGGCGAGGAGGTGACCGCGCTCAACGGCCGGTACGGGCCCTACGTCAAGAAGGGGACCGACTCGCGGTCTCTCGCCTCGGAGGAGCAGCTGTTCACGGTGACCCTCGACGAGGCCTTGGCGCTGTTCGCCCAGCCGAAGGCGCGTGGGCGGCAGGCGGCGGCACCGCCGTTGCGTGAGATGGGCGACGACCCGGCGACCGGGAAGCCAATGCTGGTCAAGGACGGCCGGTTCGGGCCCTACGTGACCGATGGCGAGACCAACGCCAGCCTGCGCAAGGACGACGAGGTCGAGACGCTCAGCGTCGACCGGGCCGCGGAGCTGCTCGCGGATCGGCGGGCCCGTGGGCCGGCTCCCAAGCGGCGCCGTACCAAGGCGACGAAGACAGCCAAGGCGACGAAGACAGCCAAGACGACGAAGACAGCCAAGTCCACCAAGGCGACGAAGGCGGCCAAGTCCGCGAAGCCCGCCAAGCGCGCGGCCAAGTCCGCGACGTAATCCACAACCGGGTCCGCGACGACGGCGCGCACGTGACGCCGCCGACGGGGCCGGCCGCACTCGGCTGACGGTCAGTCGGGCTTGCGGGCCACGACGAAGATCCGCCGGAACGGGAAAACCGTGCCGTAGTCGGTCGGCGGGTAGAGATCGCGGAGCACCGCGGCGTACTGCGCCGTGAACTGCACGGCATCGGTGTCGTCGAGCCGGTCGAGCACCGGGCGCAGTGCCGTCCCGCGGGTCCATTCGAGCACCGGGTCCTCGCCGGCAAGCACATGCAGATAGGTGGTCTCCCAGGCGTCGACGCTGCACCCGGTGCGGGCGAGGATCTCGAGGTAGTCGGCCGGATCGAGGGTGCCGGCCCGCATCAGATCGCTGCCGAGCCGTTCGCGCCATCGCGGTGACCGCACCAGATCGGCGAGCGCGGTGTGGCTCGGCCCGCCGAAGTTGCCGGGCACCTGGAAGGCGAGGGATCCCCCACCGCGCAGGGCGTCGACGAACCGGCCGAGCAGTTTCTCGTGCCCGGGCACCCACTGCAGGGCGGCGTTGGACGCCAGGACGTCGACCGGCCCGGTGGGTGCCCAGTCGGCGATATCGCCGAGCTCGAAGTCGATCGAGCCGGGTACGGCGAGCACGGCGGCCTGCGCGAGCATGGCCGGTGAGCTGTCGACGCCGTGCACCCGGGCCGAGGGCCACCGCCGGGCGAGCGTGGCGGTAAGAGCGCCGCCGCCGCAGCCCAGGTCGACCACGTAGGACGGATCGGTGACGTGCACCCGGTCGATCAGGTCGATGAACGGTCGGCTTCTCTCGTCGGCGTAGCGCTCGTACTGGGTCGGGTCCCATTGGGGCATCGGCGGCAACTTTCTCGATATCGAGATAGGTCGTCCGGTCAACCCTCGCCGAGGAGATATCTCGATGTCAAGGTAGGCGCTAGGGTGTCCGGGTGCACGACGAGGTGGACCGCCTGATGGCGGCGTGGCAGCGGGAGCGTCCTGACCTGGACTGCTCACCGCTCGCCGTCCTGAGCCGGGTGAGCCGGCTGGCCCGTCACCTCGACCGCGCCCGCCGGGCGACCTTCGACGCCCACGGCCTGGAGGGCTACGAGTTCGACGTGCTGACCGCGCTGCGCCGCGCCGGGTCGCCGTACCAGCTCTCGCCGGGCGAGCTGGTCGCCCAGACCCTGGTCAGCTCGGGCACGATGACCAACCGGATCGACCGGCTGGAGGCGCGCGGTCTGGTCCGCCGGCTGGCCGACCCCACCGACGGGCGGGCGGTCCGGGTGCGGCTGACCGCGCGGGGCCGCGCGACGGTGGACGCCGCCTTCGCCGACCTGCTGGGGCGGGAGCGCGAGTTGCTGGGCGGCCTGAGCGAGCGGGGCCGGGCGACGCTCGCCGGCTCGCTCCGGACCGTCCTGGCCCCGTTCGATGCCGGAATTCGGCCGAATGGGCAGGGTTGAGGTGACCGCCGTTCGCCTCCGGCGTCCCGTCGGGGCGGATCGTTACAGTGGTGGCGGGTTGGCGTCGACCCGTCACCGTCCTGCCTCACGCCAGGGGGAATGATCGCCAGCGATCTCGCCGTGCCGCCGCCGGAGGTCCCCGGCGGTGGTGGAGGCGCGGGCGAGGACCAGGATCTGGTGTCGTCGTCGAAGAAGATCCGGACCGTTCTGCGGATCCAGGACTTCCGGTGGCTGTGGATCTCGCTGGCCCTGTCCAGCATCGGTGACTGGCTCGGCCTGCTCGCCAAGACGGCCCTGGCCACCGACCTGGTGCACTCCTACCGGGCGGCAAGCTTCGCGCTCGGTGGTGTCCTCGTCGCGCAGCTCCTGCCGGCGGTGCTCTTCGGCCCGCTCGCCGGCGCCTTCGCCGACCGGTTCGACCGACGGCGCACGATGGTCCTCTGCGACGTGCTGCGCTTCGCGCTCTTCGTCTCCATCCCGATCCTCGGCTCGCTGACCTGGCTGTTCATCGCGTCGTTCCTGATCGAGTGCCTCAGCCTGTTCTGGATCCCGGCCAAGGAGGCGTCGGTCCCGAACCTGCTCAACCGCAAGGATCAGATCGAGACGGCCAACCAGCTCTCGCTGATCACCACCTACGGCATCACTCCGGTCGCGGCGGCGGCGTTGTTCGCGGTGCTGGCGTGGACCAGCAAGGCGCTCGCGCTCGCGGTGCCGTTCTTCGGCGCCAACCAGGTCGACCTCGCCTTCTACTTCAACGCGCTGACCTTCCTGGTCGCGGCGATCACCGTCGCCCGGATCAAGCGGATCGGCGGCCGCCGGGAGCCGAGCGGCCCGGTGGACCGCCCGGGCATCCTGCGCCTGATGCGCGACGGACTCGCATTCGTCGGCACCTCGCCGATGGTGCGCGGGCTGCTGATCGGGATCCTCGGGGCGTTCGCCGCCGCCGGCACCGTGATCGGCACGGGCAAGATCTACTCGGCCAGCCTCGGTGGCGGCGACGCGGCGTACGGCATGCTCTTCGGCGCCATCTTCGTCGGTCTCGGGCTCGGGATGGCCTTCGGCCCGCGGATGGCGCGGGAGCTGTCCCGGCGTCGACTCTTCGGCCTCGCGATCATCTTCGCCGGCGCCTGCCTGGTCCTCATGGCGTTCATGCCGGTGCTGGTGCTCGCGATCGTCACCATCGTCGGGGTGGGATTCGGCGGCGGCATCGCCTACCTGTCCGGGATGACCCTGATCGGCGCAGAGGTCGAGGACGACGTCCGCGGGCGCACCTTCGCCCTGGTCCAGTCGCTGGTGCGGGTGGTCCTGATCCTGACCCTGGCGGCGGTGCCCTTCCTCGTGGGCATCGTCCGCCAACAGCAGATCACCGTCGGAAGTGCGCACATCACCATCGACGGCACCCGGTTCCTGCTGGCCGCGGCCGGACTGCTCAGCGTGCTGGTCGGCATCCTGGCCTACCGGCAGATGGACGACCGCAACGTCGTCCCCCTGGTCGCCGACCTGGTGAGTGCGTTCCGGGGGGACAGCACCAAGCGGCGCAGACTGACCCAGGGCGGGTTCTTCATCGCCTTCGAGGGCGGTGAGGGGGTCGGCAAGACCACCCAGATCGAGCGGCTCGCCGGGGAACTCCGTACCCGTGGCGTCCCGGTGGTGAGCACCCACGAGCCGGGCGCCACCGACACGGGCGGCAAGGTGCGACAGATCCTGCTGCATCGCGGCGACGCCGTACTCAGCCCACGGGCCGAAGCGCTGCTGTTCGCCGCCGACCGGGCCGACCACGTCGACACGGTCATCCGGCCTGCGCTGGAGGACGGCGCGGTGGTGTTGACCGACCGCTACGTGGACTCGTCGCTGGCCTACCAGGGGGCCGGTCGGGCGCTCGCGGTGGAGGAGATCCGCCAGCTGTCCCGATGGGCCACCGACGGACTGCGCCCCGACCTCACCGTCCTGCTCGACCTCGACCCCGAGGCCGGGCTGGCTCGGGTGGGCACCCGCGGCGCGGCCGACCGGCTCGAGCGCGAGTCCCTCGACTTCCACCGCCGGGTGCGGGAGGCCTTCCTCAGCCTGGCCGAGAGCAACCCCGACGGCTATCTCGTGCTGCCGGCCGACCTCGACGTGGACACTCTCGCCGCCCGGGTGGCCACCGTGGTCGACGAGCTGCTGGGGGTGCGGGGAGTCCTTGCGCCGGCGGAGCCCGACCTCCCGGAGACGGACCAGCCGGACACGGACCAGCCGGACACTGACCAGCCGGACACTGACCAGCCGGACACGGAGCAGCCGGAGACGGAGCAGCCGGAGACGGAGCAGCCGGAATCGGAGCAGCCGCAGCAACCTACGCCGGACGGCCCGGCTGCGGCGGGCCTCCGGACGTCGGACGGCCAGGTGTCGGTCGAGCGGACCGAACTGGAGCGCAAGAGGTGACGGTCTGGGACGAGGTCGTCGGCCAGGCCGAAGCGGTCGCGACACTGCAGGAGGCTGCCGCCGCGGCCGCCCGGGCGGTGGCCGGTGATCCGGTGGCGGCCGGCGGGATGACCCACGCCTGGCTGTTCACCGGGCCGCCGGGCTCCGGCCGGTCGGTCGCCGCCCGCGCCTTCGCCGCGGCGTTGCAGTGTCGGGACGGGGGATGCGGCCACTGTGCGCAGTGCCACACGGTCCGGGCCGGCACCCACGCCGACGTGCACCTCGTCGTACCGCAGGGGTTGTCGATCCCGGTCCAGGAGATGCGGTCCATCGTGTTGACCGCCGCCCGGGCGCCGTCGGGCGGCAGGTGGCAGGTGGTGGTGGTCGAGGACGCCGACCGGCTGACCGAGGCGGCGGCCAACGCCCTGTTGAAGGCCGTCGAGGAGCCGCCGCCCCGGACGGTGTTCCTGCTCTGCGCCCCGTCGACCCATCCGGACGACGTCGCGGTGACGGTGCGCTCGCGCTGCCGGGTGATCGGTCTGCGGACTCCCTCCGCCGCGGCGGTCGCCGAGGTGCTCGTCCGACGGGACGGCGTCGATCCGGCGCAGGCCCGCTGGGCCGCGCAGGCGTCGCAAGGGCACGTGGGGCGCGCCCGCCGCCTGGCCCGGGATGAGCAGGCCAGAGCCCGGCGGCGGGCGGTGCTGGACATCCCGGCGCGGCTGACCGATCTCGGGGCGTGCCTGGAGGCCGCGGACGCGTTGGTCAAGGCCGCCGAGGAGGAGGCCGAGGCGCTCTCCCTCCGGCGCGACGAACCGGAGCGGGAGGCGCTGGCCCGGGCCCTCGGCGCGGGTGGCACCGGCAAGGGCACGGCGGCCGCCGCCCGCGGCTCGGCCGGGGCGCTCAAGGAACTCGAGCGACGGCAGCGATCCCGCTCGACCCGCGCCGGGCGCGACGCCCTGGATCGGGCGCTCGTCGACCTCGCCGGCTTCTACCGCGACGTGCTGCTCGTGCAGACCGACGCGCGGGTCCCGCCGGCACACCCGGACGTGCAGGACGGCGTGCGGCGGGTCGCCCAACTCTCGCCCGAGGCGGTCCTGGTCCGGCTGGACGCGGTGCTGGCCTGCCGGGAGGCGCTCGAGCTCAACGTCAAGCCGCGGGTGGCGGTCGAGGCGATGACGGCCGCGCTGCGGCTGCCCTGATCGTTGCGCCGCCCAGGGATATTCCGCGCGAAACGGTGAACCAGCCGGTGGCTGCTCTCGTACCTTGGATCATGAAGGTCACCCACCGAGGGGTGGCCTGCGGCGGGCTGGTGATGACGTATGTCCACGATGGCGATGACCGATAGCCGCACGTCCTCCTATCGGGCGGCGGAGATCGTCCTCCGGATCCTCGTGGTGGCCGGACTCACCATCGACGCCTACGTGCACGTCGACAGTGCGCACGGATACGCGGTGGGTTTCGGCACCGGGTGGTTCACCGGGCAGACGCTGTTCCTGATCGAGGCCGGGGTGGCGTCCTTCGCGGCGCTGATGGTGCTCGTCACCGGGGCGCGCGTCGCCTACGCGTTCGCCTTTCTGGTGGCGGCCAGCGCCTTCGGCGCGGTGATGCTTTACCGATATGTGAACGTCGGCAAGCTCGGCCCGATCCCGAACCTGTACGAGCCGATCTGGTTCACCCAGAAGACGGTCAGTGCGATCGCGGAGGCCGTCGCGTTGGTCAGTGCCGCCATCGGTGTTGTGCTTCCCCGGGGGAGCCGTAGGCTGCACTGACGTGGGAATGGTTTGCGCGGTCAGCTTCACCCGCTATGGGCGGCTCTACTATCTCGACGCCGGCGGTTACTCGCCCCAGGTCGGTGACAAGGTCCTCGTCCCCACCGACGACGGACCAGAGGTCGCCGAATGTGTCTGGGCGCCGCAATGGGTCGCCGAGGACACCGACGGGTTCCCCGTGCTGGCCGGCATGGCGGACGACGATGCGATCGAGCGCGACGAGCGGCTGCGGCGACGCAAGTCTGAGGCGAAGGTCGCCGCCAAGCGGCTCATCCGGGAGCACAAGCTTCCGATGAAGGTCGTCGGCGTCGATCATCTGCCGGAGGACAACCGCACCACCATCTACTTCTCCGCCCCGCAACGGGTCGACTTCCGCTCGCTGGTGCGCGACCTCGGCGCGACCCTGCGGTGCCGCGTCGAATTGCGCCAGCTCTCCGCCCGGGACGAGGCGCGGGCCCAGGGCGGCATCGGCTCCTGCGGGCGCGATCTGTGCTGCGCGACCTTCCTCCGCGACTTCGAGCCGGTGTCGATCCGGATGGTCAAGGACCAGGACCTGCCGCTGAACCCGTTGCGGATCTCCGGTGCCTGCGGACGGTTGATGTGCTGCCTGAAGTACGAGCACCCGCTCTACGCCGACTTCGCGGCGTCCGCTCCGCCGGTGGGGTCGGAGGTCGAGACGGCCGAGGGCCCCGGGCGGGTCGTCGGTCACCACGTCCCGGCCGACTCCGTCGTGGTCCGGCTCAATGACGGGGGCCGGCGGTGCGCCTGCAGCCGGGCCAGCGTGTGTGGCTCGCGTCAGGAGTACGAGTCCAGCCCCGCCAGCGACGGCCCTGTGGGCGGCGGGTCGCCGGCCGGCTAGCGGCGGCTACACTTGCCGCGGTCACCCGCCCGGCACAGCACGGGGCGCCGTGCCGCCTTAGCTCAGTCGGTAGAGCGGCTCACTCGTAATGAGCAGGTCGTCGGTTCGATTCCGACAGGCGGCTCCACCAAAACCCCAGGTCAGCGCCCCGCGCCGACCTCGGGGTGCGGGGCCGAACCGGACATGAAGGCGCGCGAGCAGCCAAAGAAGCAGCCAAAGTCTTCCTACGGTGCCGACCACAGCGCACCTTCCATCCGCTCGGCGGCCTCGACGGCGAGCGGATGGGGCCACGTGGCTGTAGGTGTTCAGCGTGACGCTGATCTGCGAATGACCCAGCACCTCCATCACGACTCGGGCGGGCACACCCTGCGAGAGCAGCAGGCTTGCCGCCGTATGCCGAAGGTCGTGCAGGCGCACTGGCCTCAGGCCGGCTCGGGCCGCGAGCGCCCGGAAGGCCCGATAGTCGTTCCGCGGCGAGAGCGGGGTCCCGACCCGGCTGGCGAACACCAACCTTGAGTCCGCCCAATCCTTGGCTGCCGCCCGCTCCTCGAGCTGGTGCGTCCGATGAGCCCGCAGCGATGACGCCACCGATCGGGGGAGCGGGATCGTGCGTCGCGAACGTTGCGTCTTCGGCTCGACGAATACCAGGCCAGCGCCCTCCGGGTCTCGCGGCAATGCTCGAGCACCCGTACCGTCCCGGCCTCGAAGTCGAGGTCGTCCCACCACAGCCCGAGCGCCTCGCCCTGTCGGATACCCAGTGCGATCGCGGCCAGCCACCGCGACTCCAGCCGATCCTCACGCGCAGCGTCCAGAAAGCGCCGTGCTTCATCGACGCTGTACGGACGGACCTCGATGTGCGGCAGCGGTGGCGGCTCCACCAGTGCCGCCGGGTTCACCGCTATCAACTGCTAGCACGAACGCTCGCCGGCGCAAGCCGCTGCGACTCGTCCCGGTAGAACTCGGTCAGATGCTGCGGCCGCAGCTTGTCCAGTCGGTACCGGCCAAGCGCTGGAATGACGTGCTGTTCGAACTCCTCGCGGTACCGGTGCAAGGTCGTCGGCCGGACGGGCCGCCGCAACCTCGCGCAGGTAGGTATCCAACCACTGTGCAAGTGTCGGCGATCGACCCTGCGCGAGAAGGCCGGCTTCAGCCGCGCGCAACAGTTGACGCACCTCGCGAACGACTTCGATGCGGGTGCCACGAGTGACGTACTTCCGCTGCCTCTTGCCTCCCGACCAGCCGAGATCCACAGCTCCCGCCAGCGACCGTCCGCAAGTCGATACACGGCGCCATCGCCACGACCGCGTCGGCCACGCTCATTCACGGTGTATCCCGCGACAACCGGTCAACCATCTCAGCCAAGCTGGAGGTCGGCACGCGCCGAAGGGCCCCGAGCTTCACCGACGGCAACAGCCCGGCGTACATCAGTTCATAGACTTGTTCCGGCTCACGCCGAGAAGCTCCGCCGCCTCGGCGGCGGTGAGCAATAGCTTCTCCACGGTTCCACTCCCTTCGAGAACTTCCGCGCGGACTACTCCTCGCCGTACCCCAGTAGTCGTCGGGCGCGGGCGGAGTCGGCGGCCATGGCGGCGAGTTCGGCGTCGGCGGTGGTGCGTTCGCCGGACCGGGTGGCGGCGGCGAGCTCGGCGCCGGTGACGGCGTTCCGCCGCCAGGTCCGCCGGGCCTCACGGAGGGCCTTGAGGGTGGTGGAGTAGCGGCCGGAGCGGGTGGAGAAGTGCCCGCCGAAGCAGAGCATGCGCGCCCACCTGCGCAACCGGCCCCAGTCGCCTCCGGTCTGGGGGTGGCCGAGGCGCCAACAAGCGTCGATCAACCGGCCCGGGTGCGTCTCCCGTCCGGCGTAGGCGTCGATGGTGTCGCCGGTGATCTTGTAGGCCACCAGTCCGGTGGCCTCGGTGGACTTCGTCGCGTACTTGGCCAGGTACCCGGCGACCTGGTTGCGTATGGCGCCGTTCGGCCCCGCCGGACTGTGCCGAGTGGCTGTCGGGGGGCGAAATCTCAGGTGAGCGAACCGTGAGCAGCGCGGATCGAGCGCGGTGGTTGCGACCCGCGGCATTCAGGCGGAGGGTTGGTGTCGCGGGCTATTCGCGTGTGCCAGGTCTTGTGGTGCGCCGTCCACGGTGGACAACCGATCCGGGTCGCCTTGTTGCCCCGGAGGACGGCACAACGTGAGCGCCGACGAGGGGCGCGGCCGCTGGCCGCGCCGGTGACCCGCAGGCCGACATCTTCGACGATCAGATCAGCGCCGCGGACGAACTGTTCGAATTGTTGACGGCCACCGACACGTTCGAGTCGTTTCTGCAGGAACTGGCGGTGCTGGCCGCGCGGGAGGTCGGTGGCGAGCTGTCCTGCGGGATCACCGCGCGGTCTGATCGCCGTCCGGTGACCGTGGCCAGCAGCGACGCGCTGGCCGCCCGGCTCGACGAGATGCAGTACTCCGTAGGGACCGGGCCGTGCATGCACGCGATGAACACCGGTGAGGTGGTGGTCATCGAGGACCTGGTGAGCGATGAACGCTGGAGCGTCGAGCCACGTACCTTCAGCGCCGAACATCGGCGGCGGGCAGCACGGTTCGCCGACCGGGCCGCTGGGGCGCTCACCGTCGCCACGAGGATGGCCGCCCACGTCCGGCTCAACGAACAGCTGCAGCAGGCCGTGGAATCGCGGGCGGTCATCGACAAGGCCATCGGCGCGATCATGACCCAGCGGCGATGCAGCCCCGAACAGGCGTTTGCCGTACTGCGCGCCACGTCCCAGAACCGCAACATCAGAATGCGCACCCTCGCCGCCGACATCGTCGCCTCCATCCAACTCCAGGCGCCACACCACCCCGACGGGACCGGCCCGGGCCGCTGACCGCAGGTCGTCTGGCGCACCCTCGCCGGCCACCAGCTATCCCCGATGTTGGGTGAACGGGCCACGCAGCCCGCCGACCGGCAGGACTCCTACAGGCGCGTAGTAGCCTGCGGGACGGCTCCGGTGGCCGGTCCCGCTTCCCCCCCGCGGGATGTGGTCACCGGGGTCATCGCAGCAGTGCGTGCGAACACCCTGGTTCGGTCGTACTGTCCTTCGGACCGCCGGTCGTTGTCAGACAGAAGCGGCACGAATCGACCGGGGCGACGCCTATCTGAGCTCGCCAAGACCCGAGGTCTTCCCGTCTCATGCCGGTAGGACAGTTCCTAACTCTGGTGACTCACCTGTCCACGAAGTAATCAGTCTCCAGGCAGGCGACCCGACCGGAATGCAAGCGGTGCCGGGGGATCCTCGCATCGTTTATCGGTTGGCGATGGCGGCCTGGTCGGCAGCGGCCACCACGGCGCGGGCGACGTCGACGAGCTTGACATTGCTGGTCTGCGAGATCTTGACGAGCATCTGGAAGGCCTGTTTGCCGGTGACCCGGTTGCGTTCGATGAGAATGCCGCGGGCGGTGCCGATCACATCCCGGGTGCCCATTGCGTTCTCCAGCTGCGCCTCGGTGCGTGATTCGGCCATGGCGACGGCGGCGTGGGTGGCGAACAGCTCGCCGATGCTCTCCGCCTCGGCGTCGAAGGCGCCCGCCTGGGAGGAGAACATGTTGAGCACCCCGAGGGTGTCCCCGGCGATGAACAGCCGGAACGAAACGACCGAACGGATGCCCAGCCCGGTCATCGCCGCGGCGAACTGCGGCCAGCGGACCTCGTGGTCCAGGTCGTCGATCCGGAAGATGCGCTGCTGCCGCACCGCGTCCACGCACGGGCCGTGTCCCATCCGGTACTGGGGCTCGTCGGCGCGGCGGATCAGGTCGCTGGCCTGGGCCACGGTGTTGATCTCGCCGTGCTCGACGAGCGCAACCCCGGCATACTCCGCTCCGGGAACGGTCGCCACCGCGACCCGCACGATCTCGGTCATCGTCTCGTGCAGATCGGTCTCGCCCTGCAGCGAGCGCGCCGCCGCACCAAGCTTCTCCGCGATGCCCTCCGGCACCGGCCGCCGGGGCTCCCTCGGATCGGGTGCGGTCATCGGCGGTCGCCCCCCAGCGTCTCAGGTTTCAGCGTCCCTCAGACTGCTATCCGGAACGTACGCCCAGCCGGCGTCCCGGCATGCCGATAGGCGGAAGCCGCGCCGCCAGTCCCCAGCCAGCCGGTTAACCACAGAACCCAGCCGCCCGGAGGACAGAGACGCGACCGACCCAGAAACTGAGTAGATGCAGAACGTGACTTCCGCCTACATTAAGTAACTGTGAGTCTGTCCGGCTGCAATGTCAATGTCCGCTTCCGGCGCGGTCCACTTCGCAAATTCCTAGAACCTGGGTCCCGGGCCTCGCCGACCAACCGGCCAAGATCCTCGAGCCTGCTCGATAACCCTGCTTCCACGGTGCCGGACAGGTCCCTCCCGACATCCTGTGACCTGACATCCTGTGACCTGACATCGTGTCCTGACATCCGTGGCTTGACATCCGTGGCTTGACATCCGACCGGGGGAGACTTTTCTGTGCGGGTTTTAGGGCGGCGGCTCCGCCGCCGCCAACGGCCGCTCCCGCCGGACTCGTTCCCTGCGCGCGGCGTTTCGCGCCGTGCTCGTCCACTCGCGCCGGCGTCCGCGACCGCTAGACACGACGAAACCCCGGCCAACCCGAGGGGAACCCTCCTCGCCCGACCGGGGCGCCAATCTGCAGCATCCGCTGTCTGCCCAACGGTGCGCACGACCGGCCCCTGAATCACCGGCCGCCCACTGGTTGCCCCGAAACTCGCAACCAACGAACATCGCCGTCAGGTGATCCGAATACCCCCCTTGCATTACTGCATCCAGTCCACCTGCAGCAACGACGGTAGGCTCATTAGCTTCAGATGCAAGTCCTTGAGACTGCCTCCGACGTCGTTACGCGATGACCCTCCGAGCCAAACTTGATAACTACCTCCCGCCCCACGACCCGGCAGCCATGAGAAGCAGGCCACCAATGAACAGCCATGGTCGGAGGAGCACGAACCCGAGCAGCCGAAGAAGCAGCCAAACAGTCCGACACCGTGTCCGGACCTCGACACGCGGCCTGACCAGCGGAAACGCCCGGCCTTCGGGCTCCGGCCTGCAGCTCGTAATGAGCAGGTCGTCGGTTCGATTCCGACAGGCGGCTCCACCAGAACCCCAAGGTCAGCGCCCTGCGGGACCCGCCCGGTGGGCGTCTCCGTGGTGCGGCGAGTGGTTGCGACGGGTTCCGGCCACCCTGGCTCGGCTGTGGGTGGTATCGGGCGTGAGCGGTTGTGTGCGCCGGGTCTTGCGTTGCTCGCGGATAACTCTGGATTCGGTCATGATGTCCTTCGGACTGCTGGTCGATATCAGGGCATAGCGGCCGCGAATGAATCGTGCGCCGTCAACCTGAGCTCGCCCAGACCCGAGGACTTCCCGTCCCGTGCCTGTTCGTCGTCCTAACTCTAGGTAATGTGACTATATACCCTATGTAGTTGCCACACGTCTCGGACTCTCGAGAGTCGTGGTCTACCGGGTGGTGATGGCTGCCTGGTCAGCCGCGGCCACGACCGCGCGGGCGACGTCGGCGAGTCTGACGTTGCTGGTCTGCGAGATCTTGACGAGCATCCGGAATGCCTGCTCGGCGGTGACCTGGTGGCGTTCGGCCAGGATGCCTCGGGCGGTGCCGATCACATCCCGGGTGGTCATCGCGTTCTCCAGCTGCGCCTCGGTGCGGGATCCGGCGAGGGCGACGGCGGCGTGGGTGGCGAACAGTTCGCCGACGCTCTCCGCCTCGGCGTCGAAGGCGCCCGGCTGGGAGGAGAACATGTTGAGCACCCCGAGGGTGTCCCCGGCGACGAACAGCCGGAAGGACACCATGGAGCGCACGCCCAGCCCCGTCATCGCGGCCGCGAACCGCGGCCAGCGGGCGTCGTGGTCAAGGTCGTCGATCCGGAAGACGCGGTGTTCCCACACCGCATCCACGCACGGGCCCTGCCCCACCCGGTACTGGGCCTCATCGGCCTGCCAGATCAGGTCACTGGTCTGCGCCACGGTGTTGATCTTGCCGTGCTCGACCAGGGCAACTCCGGCGTCTTCCGCGCCCGGGATGGTCTGCACCGCGACCCGCACGATCTCGGTCATCGTGTCGTGCAGATCGGTCTCGCCCTGCAGCGAGCGCGCCGCCGCACCAAGTTTCTCCGCGATGCCCTCCGGCACCGGGTGGCGAGGCTCTGCCGGATCGGGTGCAGTCATCGGCGGTCGCTCCCCAGCATCTCGGTCGCAGCGCCCCCACAGACGTGCTGTCCGGAACCGTACGCCCAGCCGGCGTCCGGCATGGCGATAGGCGGAAGCCGCGCCGCCAGTCCCCAGCCAGCCGGTTAACCACACCAACCCAGCCGCCGGAAGGACACAAGTTCACGACGGGACCGGGGCAGATGCAGAACGTGACTTCCGCCTACTTTGAGTAACTGTAGACCCCGGGTCGGCTCTCCTGTCGACGTCCGCCCCGGCAGTCCGCTTTCCGCGCGGGCCCCAGGGGGTCTGAAACCGGCCATCGGTCCTACGGGCGAGACCTGAGTTCCGCCGAGGGTGCGCTGAGGTGCTCGATCGGGCGGCGGCCGCCGGTGCCCGGCGGCCGGGCGCGGACGGCGAAGAGCGCCGCGAGGACGGCGACCACGGCCAGGACAAGACATGTGGTGACCATGGCTGCGGCGGCCGTTCCCGCATCCTCCGGTGTCGCGTGGTGAACGGTGAAGATCAATCCGGCCCCGGCGATGCCGAGGGCGGTGCCCAGGCCGCGGGTCATGTTCAGGGTTCCGGCGACGGCGCCGGCGTCGGGGCGCGGTGCCGCGGCCATGATCGCGGCGTTGTTGGTTGGGGTGAACAGCCCGGCGCCGATGCCGACCGCCGCGAAAGCCGCCACGAGGCCGGGGAGGCTGTGCAGCGTCGTCGGTGCACACGCCAGGCCGGTGGCTGCCAGGCCCATGCCGATGGCGGTGGTGCGATGCGCACCGAGCCGTCCGGCGACTGCGCCGGCGACCGGCGCCGCGACCGCGAGTCCGGCCGGAAGGACGGTGAGCACAAGCCCCGCCCGCGCCGCGGTGAGTCCCAGGCCGGGCTCCAGGTAGTAGGGCGCGGCGAACAACGCCCCGAACAGCGCTACGTAGGACAACAGACCGGCGCTCAGCATGGCCGCGAAGGCCCGGTCGCCGAGCAAGGACATCGGCAGCAGCGGAGACGCGCTCCGCCGTTGGCGGGACACGAACAGCGCTCCGCAGCCGAGTGCGGCGACAGCCAGCACGGCGACGACGTCGAGGTGGGCCGTGCCCCTCCCGAGCAGCGACAGGGCCAGCATCGCCCCGGTGACCGCGGTCAGGAAGAGCGGGAGATCGCGCCCGCCCACCTGCTGTCCGGGGTGGAGGTCTCGGCTCCTCGGAAGGAGGAGGACGCCGGCGAGCACGCCCAGCACTCCGGCCGGGACGTTGACCCAGAACAGCCACCGCCAGCTGCCCGCTGCCAGCAGCGCGCCGCCGACACTGGGACCGAGACCCAGACCGACGGCCTGCGCGGTGCCCTGCAGCCCGATCGCCTGCGTCAGGCGTCCGCGCGGAGCCGCGAGCGAGATCAACGCCGTGCTGTTGGCCTGCAGCAGGGCGGCACCCACCGCCTGCAGTGCCCGGAACAGCAGGAGCACCGCAAGGTTCGGGGCGAAGCCGCAGGCCAGCGAGGCCACGGTGAACAGAGCGAACCCGTAGACGTAGAGCTGCTTGCGGCCGAGACGGTCGGCGAGTCTGCCGACGGGGGCGACCAGCCCGACGAGCACCAGAAGGTAGGACAGGGCGACCCACTGGACCCCCACGATCGATCCGCCGAAGTCGGCGCGGATCGCCGGCAGAGCCAGTGACACGATGCTGGCATCGAGCTGCCCCATGAACGCGCCGACACAGACCGTCGCCACCACCAGCCAGGGCGCGCCCGACCAGGTGGCGATCCGCCGCGGCCGAGCCGGCTCGCGGAGCAGGATGCGCCACGAGGTCGTCGATGCAGGGATCGGCGGAGCTCGGAAGGGCACGAGAGGGAGTTTAACTCTGTCAACAGACGGATCAAACGTGGCCCCCGAGCCGGACCCGACCTGACCGGTCGGCGTACTAGCCTCGGTCGATGGCCGACACATCGTCGCCCCGCCGGGGAGACCCGTCGATGCGCGGGCTGGCCGACACGGTGAGCGACCTGCGCGGCAGTCTGCGGCGGGGGATCCGCGCGACGTACCCGTGGGAGGTGCTCCCCGCGGCCCAGGTGGAGATCCTGCAGCGACTGGCCCTGCAGCCAGGCCTGCGGGTCAACGAATTGGCTTCCGCGCTACGCCTGGCGCCCAACACGGTCAGCACACTGACCCGGCAGATGAGCTCCGCCGGGCTGCTCAGCACCGGCGAGGACCCGGCCGACGGGCGGGTCCGCCGACTCTCGCTCAGTCGGGCCGGCCGCGAGCAACTCGACGCCTGGCAGCAGGCCCAAGAAGACCTCCTCACCGGCGCCGTGCGCCGATTGCCCGACCCTGACCGCACCGCCATCATCGCCGCGATCCCCGCGCTCATCCGCCTGGTTCAGGCTCTCGAGAACGGCGAGGATCCCGTCCGGTAGCGGATCGGACAGCGCCGAACCCTCCGGTCATCCTCCAGACGGCCCGCCGCGCGGAATACCCCCGGTGGTATCTTCGTTATGCCCGCGCCGGTATAGCCGAACGTCGAGTCAAGGGAGACCCGGATGGCCACCACCACCCTCACCGCGAAGGACTTCGAGACCACGGTGACCGATCGCAACATCGTGCTGGTCGACTTCTGGGCCTCCTGGTGCGGTCCGTGCCGCCAGTTCGCGCCGATCTACGCACGGGCCGCCGACCAGAATCCCGACATCGTGTTCGGGAAGGTCGACACCGAGGCCGAGCAGCAGTTGGCAGCCGCCGCGAACATCCGGTCGATCCCGACGCTGATGGCGTTTCGCGAGGGGATCCTGGTCTTCGCGCAGCCCGGCGCGCTTCCCGCCTCCGCTCTCGAGGAGGTCATCGCCGCCGTACGGGCCCTCGACATGGACGAGGTCCGCGCGCAGATCGCCGCCCAGAACGCCGGGAGTGCCGAAGCGGATGCGGGTGCGCGGTGAGCTACGGGCTCTCCGTCACGGTCGCGGGGACGTACGACGCGACCGTCGACCGGGTGAAGAAGGCTCTGGCCGAGCAGGGGTTCGGCGTACTGTCCGAGATCGACATCCGGGCCACACTGCAGGCGAAACTCGGCGTCGACGTCGCTCCCCAGGTGATCCTGGGTGCCTGCCGGCCACCACTGGCCCACGCTGCACTGCGGGCCGAGCCGTCGATCGGGATGTTGTTGCCCTGCAACGTCGTCATCCGGGCGATGGATGACACCACGTCCCGCGTCGAGGCAGTCGACCCGCAGGTGATGGTGTCCCTGACCGGCAACGACGCACTGCAGTCCATCGCCGACGACGCAGCGACCCGCTTGCGGGCGGCGCTCACCAGCCTCGACCCGCGAGCGACGGTGCCGGCCCGTCCTGGGAACTCCGCGGAACAGATCAACTGAGGAAGGAACCCCATGGTTTCACTGTCGCCGGCCGACATGGGTCCGGTCATCAACCGCCTCAAGCGCGCCCAAGGACAACTGTCCGGAGTCCTCCGCCTGATCGAGGAGGGACGGGAATGCGAAGACGTCGTCACCCAACTCGCCGCGGTGAGCCGTGCCCTGGACCGCGCCGGCTTCGCCATCGTGGCCACCGGCCTCAAACAGTGCCTCGCCGAGGACGGCGACCCGGGAAGCCTCGACACGAAGAAGATGGAAAAGCTCTTCCTCTCCCTTGCCTGAGGCCGAGCAAGTGCCTGCACCGAACCGGAGTGACTGCCCATGACCACCATCGTCCCGATCGACACGCCGACGCTCGGCGACCGCAGTTACCTCGTCCACGACGGGGAGGTCGCCGCGGTCATCGACCCGCAGCGGGACATCGACCGCGTCCGTGCGTTGGCCGACGAGGCCGGGGTGCGCATCACCCATGTCTTCGAGACGCACATCCACAACGACTACGTCACCGGCGGATTCGCGCTCGCGAACCGGACCGGGGCGGCGTACTTCGTCAATGCAGATGACCGGGTCGACTTCGATCGGGTGCCGATCAGGGACGGCGAAAGCATCCCGGTCAGCGACACGCTCGGAATCCGCGCGATCGCGACGCCCGGCCACACCTACACGCACCTGTCTTATGCGCTCATCGACGACGGTGAGCCGGTCGCGGTCTTTACCGGTGGTTCGCTGCTCTTCGACGCCACCGGCCGGCCGGATCTGCTCGGCCCGGACCACACCCACGACCTGGTGCGGCTGCAGCACGCCTCCGCGCACAAGCTTGTCAGTGATCTCCCCGACGACGCTCAACTGCTTCCCACTCACGGTTTCGGTAGCTTTTGCTCGGCAACCCAATCCGAGACCACCGAATCCACCATCGGCGAGCAGAAGCGGTCCAACCCCGTCCTGACCTTGGACGAGGAGGCCTACGTCGAGTCGCTGCTCGCCGGACTCGACGCCTACCCCGCGTATTACGTGTACATGGCACCCGCCAACGCCGCCGGACCCGACGAGCCGGACCTGTCATTGCCGTCGGCCGCCGATGCCGTCGAGTTGCGTCGACGGATCGAGGCCGGGGAATGGGTCGTGGACCTCCGGACACGTCGCGCGTTCGCCGCCGGACACGTCTCCGGCACGCTGAATTTCGGGCTGGACGACGCCTTCGCCACCTACGTCGGCTGGCTCATCGACTGGGGCACCCCACTCACGCTGCTCGGCGAGACCGCCGAGGACGTCGCCACCGCCCAACGAGAGCTGAGCCGGATCGGCATCGACCGGCCCGCGGCGGCGGCAACCGGCCGCCCGGAGGACTGGGCCACCGGTGAACTCGGCAGCTTCGCCCGTGCCACCTTCGCCGACCTGGACCAGGTCCGGCACCACCGCGACGTCGTCGTCCTCGACGTCCGGCGCGCACAGGAATACCGCGAATCGCACCTTGACGGCGCCGTGCACATCCCCCTGCACGAGCTTGCGGCCAGAATCGCCGACATACCCCCCGGCGAGGTCTGGGTCCATTGCGCCGCCGGCTACCGAGCCTCCATCGCCGCGTCGTTCCTCTCCGCCGCCGGACGGACGCCGGTCGCCGTGGACGACACCTTCGACAACGCCCGCAAACCCCGGCCGGAAACGGGTGCCGAAGGGACGGGGGGCACCGGATGAGGCGCCCGTTCGGATCGATCTTCGACAAGCCCTACCGGACGGTCAGCCCGCCACAAGCCCGGACCGCCGTGGCCGCGGGCGCGATCCTGCTCGACGTCCGCGAGGCCGACGAGTGGGCGGCCACCGACCAAGGTCTGGACACCTCCAACCTCAAGGGCGGGATGAGCGCCTGGGCGGCGGCCGGTCTGCCCGTCGTCGCTCGAGGCGGCCGGCCGGGGCGCATCACCTGATGCTTGTCCTTGCGATCGCGGCCGGGCTGGTCATCGGGATCAGCCTCGGAGCGCTCGGCGGCGGCGGATCGATCCTCGCCGTACCCGTCCTGGTCTACCTGCTCGGGCAGACCCCGGTCGCCGCGACCACCGGCTCCCTGGTGATTGTCGGTCTGTCCGCGGTGGCCGGCGCCGTGGCCGCCTGGCGCAAGGGCAACATGCTGCTCGCCCGCGGAGCCGTCTTCGGCATCATCGCCATCGGCGGCGCCACTCTCGGGGCACGATGGTCCACGCAGATCAACCAAGACGTCCTGCTCGCGGCGTTCTCGGTCCTCATGCTCCTGGTCGCCGTCGTCATGGTCGCCCGCCAATCGCGGTCGAGGTCCGGCACGGACCAGGAGGCACGCACCGGATTCGATGCCCCGATCGTCCAGGTCTCTCCGACCTTCCTCTGCGACTGCCCCCGCGCCGCCAAGATCGTCGTCACCGCTACGGCAGTCGGGCTACTCACCGGATTCTTCGGCGTCGGCGGCGGCTTCCTCGCCGTGCCCGCCCTGGTCCTGGCGTTGCAGATGCCCATGGTCAAGGCCGCCGGCACCTCCCTCGTCGTCATCTCCCTGACCAGCGCAGCGGCGTTCACGGTGCGGATGGGCGCCGGCGTACATCTCGACTGGGCCGCGGTGGCGGCACTGACCGGCACAGCCGTCGTCGGTGGGATCATCGGGGTCCGGCTCGCCGGACATGTCAAACCCCGGACACTCGGCTGGGCGTTCAGCCTGCTCGTCCTCACCGTCGCCGGATACACCGCCTGGCAGGCGCTGCCTGCCCTCGTGGCGTGAGCCTCAGGTGGCGGTCTTCGCCACGAGCTGAGAAGGTCGGCAACAGCCGGTGAGCCGTTCCTCGTGGCGCCCCGGGGGACGTGAACATGGGGGAGGTGTGTGCAGTGGGCATGTCGCTGGCCACCCGGATGCACGCCAGCGGCTTCACGGTGCTCGACGTCGGCGGCGAGGTCGACGTCTACAGCGCGCCCATGCTGCGCGACAGGATCACCGGGCTGGTCGAGCGGGGCCAGTACCAGCTGGTCGTGGATCTGGACGGAGTGCAGTTTCTCGACTCCAGCGGTCTCGGCGTGCTGGTCGCCGGTCTTACCCAGGCTCGAGCGCGAGGCGGCGACCTCCGGCTCGTCTGCACCCAGAACCGGCTGCTCGTCCCGTTCCGGATCACCGGGCTGGACCAGGTCTTCGGGATATTCGCCACGGTGGAGGCCGCCGCGCTCGAACCGGTCGATCCGCCGATACCACAGGAATGACGCGTCGGTTTCCGCCCGGCTCCGAGGCTGGTTGCCAACGGCGGCCGAAAAGCGGATGGTGGAGGTGTCGCGGGCTACTCGCGTGTACCGGCGTATTCGGTGCGCCGTCCACGGTGACAAACCGATGTCGGGCCGCTCTGGTGGCTCGAGGGACGGCAACACATGTGCGCGAGCGACGGAGTGTGGTTCGACGGCGCCTCCAGTCCACCGGTCGACGAGCGGACAGGCGCGGCGGAGGAACTGTTCGAGCTGCTGACCGCGACCGACACCTTCGAGTCTTTCCTGCAGGAGTTGGCCGTCCTGGCCGCACGCGAGGTGGGCGGGGAACTGTCCTGTGGTATCACCGCCCGCTCCTATCGTCGCCCGGTGACCGTCGCCAGCAGTGACGAACTTGCCGCTCGGCTCGACGAGATGCAGTACGCCGACGGGATAGGACCGTGCATGCACGCGCTGAACACCGGCGAGGTCGTGCAGATCGACGACATGGCCAGCGACGACCGGTGGGGTGCCTACCAGTCGGACGCCTACGCCCACGGGCTGCGCAGCTCGCTGTCGGTGCCGATCGGGCCCGCCGGCCAGATCGTCGGGGCCCTGAACCTCTACTCCACCGAGCCACGTACGTTCAGTGCCGAACACCGGCGGCGTGCGGTCCGGTTCGCCGACCGGGCCGCAGGGGCACTGACGGTCGCGCACCGGATCGCGGCCCAGGCCCGCCTCAGCGAACAGCTTGAGCAGGCGCTGGAATCCCGGGCCGTCATCGACCAGGCCATCGGCGTCATCATCGCCCAGCAGCGGTGCAGTTCCGAGCAGGCTTTCGCCGTGATGCGCGCGGCGTCCCAGAACCGGAACGTCAAGCTGCGCACCATCGCCATGGGCATCGTCAGCGCACTCCAGCAGCAGGCCCCGCATCAGCACCCGGACGGGTCCGGCCCGACCGTCGGCTGAGGTTCGGCCGGGGTCCCTGGCCCGCGGGCGCTACTCGCTCGTCAGCCGGCTCCGTCTCCGTCCACGGTGACCCCGAGGAATTCGGTCAACCCGACCATGTCCAGCACCTTGAGCGGCTGCGCCTGCGGATTGGCGACGACCAGGGCCACGCCGTGCGAGTCGGCCTCCGACTGACAGCGGATCAGTGCGGAGATACCGGAGGAGTCCAGAAAGGACACACCGGTCAGGTCCACCCGGAGTCGTGTGGTGTCCGGGTCGGTGATCGCGGCCCGAATGCCACCGCGGATCTTGGGCGCGGTATACGCATCGATCTCACCCACGACGCTGACGATGACCACGCCGCGGTTGTCGCGCTTCGTGGAATAGGTAGCCATGACCACGACGTCTGCCCCGCTCTCTGCCGGTCCAGCCCGAGGGGTCACCCGGGTGCGGCCACGGTCCGAACGAAGCGAGCTGCGGGCGACTCCAATTCACCATGCTCCCACCCGGTACCCGGTGCCAGAATCCGACCCCTGGCCCCGGTCCTGCCGAGGTCGCATCGATGCCGGACCGACTTCCGCAATGCGGTCACTCCGGTCCCTTCGGTGCGACCGGGTCGATTGTCCGTCATTCTCCGCGGGCGAGCGCAGAATCAGTCGGCCGATCAGCACACGGCCCGGAGATAAACCGGGGAAATCCAGAGCTGATCGCGAAGCGGATGCGCTTCCACAACCACGCCGTGCCGCGCGCGATGAGATTGGCGCCGAACGGGGGCGCGGAACGCACGGCCGACGATATAACCCTTGGTGATGATCGGGCGACTATCCGAGGTTGCAGGATTAACCGTGCAACGGGCGGGGAATGTCCCGCGCATCGGAAGCCACCCCTTCCGATCATTGCCGCCCGGCCGGCGGGCCCCCCGTCTCGTCGGCCGGGTGCGCTTTGTCCAGAGCGAGCTGGTGCCGTAGCTTTCCTCGAACATTGATCTGTAGTCAGAACTGATGGTCGCTGGTTTCGGGCGATCCAGCAGCTATTGCCGGAACAACGTCTCTGGCCGAGCGGGAAACGCTGGGGCCGGGGCACTCGTGCCCGGACAGTGAAGACGTAGGACCGGCGTTGGCTAACGGGGGTCACGAACCGCTATTGTGGGCACGACGAGGACATTTACTACTCCGGGAAGGTGTTCGTGTTCGTGGTCAACAACGCGACCTGACGAACATCGCCCCTCGAGCAGAGCCGTTCTCTAGAGTATCTATTAGCGCACGGTAATTGGCTGAGTTCGGTGCGCTCGACATCATGACAAGGAGAACACACAATGGCCCGCCAAGTGATCGAGAGACTCCTCTGCGACGTGCACGACGGTGAGGTCGACGCGGTTCGCACCGTGCAGTTCGGCCTCAACGGCAGGCAGTACGAGATCGACCTGTGCGAGGTCCATGCCGACGAACTCGAAAGCGTCGTGCAGGAGTGGGCCGACTTTGCCCGCAGTGTGACCGGACGCTCGACGACCCGCGGCATTCGCGGCCGCGGCCGCAGCAGATCGCGGTCTTCGGCCAACGGAAAAGCCGATGTCGCATCCGTTCGCAGCTGGGCGAAGCAGCAGGGGATGAAGGTCAGTGATCGTGGTCGCATTCCGAATGAGGTGCTGGAGAAGTACCACGCTGCACGATAAGGCTGTCAGATAGGGCCGCCACGGATGCGGCCCACGACGGCTGTCGCGCAATGCAGGGGTTCGCCCGCCGTGTCACCATGGCGGGCGGACCTTTCGGCTTTGCGAGGGGTCGCACCTTTCCCGTATATCGGAAGGAGCCCAGATCAATGGCCCGACCTGGGGACCCGCTGCCGCCCACCGATCCGATGCCGTCGGGCCCCACACCGCCGCCGCCCTGGCCCGAACCCACTCATCCGCCGGAACCGGCCGCGCCGAAGCCCACTCCGCCGCCGGAGCCGACGCCACCCGAGCCGCAGCCGGACCCGATACCGCCCGGACCGGATCCGGACACCGCACCGCCACCTGCCTGAGGGCGAGACCGAACCGGTGTCCGCCCGTCGCGGATCGGCTCAGCCCGACCCGGTCTGCTCGAGCCGCTCCCGTGACAGCCTGATCTCGGCTTCGGCCTCGGCTCGGCCGACCCAGCGGGCGCCCTCCACCGACTTCCCCGGCTCGAGGTCCTTGTAGACCTCGAAGAAATGCTGAATCTCCAGCCGGTCGAACTCGGCGACGTCGGTGATGTCCCTTAGGTGCGTCAGACGCGGATCACCCGCCGGCAAAGCGATCACCTTGTCGTCGGGGCCCTTTTCGTCGGTCATGCGGAACATCCCGATCGCGCGGCACCGGATCAGGCAGCCGGGAAACGTGGGCTCCTCCAGAAGCACGAGCGAATCCAACGGGTCGCCGTCCTGGCCAAGGGTGTGTTCGACAAATCCATAATCCGCGGGGTAACGGGTCGACGTGAAGAGCATCCGGTCGAGCCGGATGCGGCCGGTGCGGTGGTCCAGCTCGTACTTGTTCCGCTGGCCCTTCGGAATCTCGATGGTGACGTCGAACTCCACAGCGGCTCCTTCACGGGTGCTCGTAGCGGCACGTCTAGTGTGACCTACGAACGCATGCGGAAAGGGAAATGGTGGTGCGCGGTCCACGCTGGGGAGCCATTCTGTCCGGTCGGCGCAACTGGGCCGCCGGCGTCATTGTCGTGCTCGCGGTCGCGGCCGTTGTCAGCACCGTGCTGGTGCGCGCGAGTGGCAACTCCGGCAGTCCGGCGGGCCGGTCGACCGCGGGGCACCGAAGCGCCACCCCGACGACTCCGCCGCCCACCCCGGTGCTGGCCGCCGACCGCGGCACCGACCCGGTTCCGACCGCGGGCGGGGTGTCGGACGCTCTGCGCGCGGCGCTGCGCGACCCGCGGCTGGGCGGCCGGATCGCCGCGAAGGTCGTCGACGTCGCGAGCGGGCGGACGTTGCTGGATGAGCGGGGATCGGTGCCGACCACACCGGCGTCGACCGCCAAGGTCCTGACCGCGGTCGCCGTCCTCGCCGCCATCCCGGCCGATCACCGGTTCACCACTTCCGTCGTCGCCGGGCGCCGGGCGGGGCAGGTGGTGCTGGTCGGCGGCGGCGACCCGACGCTGTCCGCCGCCGGCCGCGGGACGGATCCGGCCTATGCCGGCGCGGCGCGGATCGACGACCTCGCCGCCGCCGTACGCCGGTCGGGAGTGCGGCACGTCACCCGGGTCGTGGTCGACGACCACGCCTTCGTCGGGCCCACGACGGCGCCCGGCTGGGACAGCGACGACGTCTCTGGCGGGTACGTCGCCCCGATCATGGCCACCATGGTCGACGGCGGGCGGACCGAGCCGGGCGGGTCGGTCCGCTCGTCCGACCCCGACCTTGCCGCCGGCCGGGCGCTGGCGGTCGCCCTCGGGGCGCCGAAGGCCCCGGTGGTCCGGGGAGCCGCAAAGCGGGGTGCCCGGACGCTCGGGGAGGTCCGGTCGGCCCCGGTGGAGCGCATCGTGTCGCAGATGCTGACGGTCAGCGACAACGTGCTGGCCGAATGCCTGGCCCGCCAGGTCGCCCTCGCCACGAACGCCTCCGGGAGCTTCGCCGGCGGTGCGGCCGCGGTCCGGGACGTGCTGGCGGGCCTGGGCGCACCGGCCGCGGGAATCCGGCTCGCCGACGGCAGCGGGTTGTCCCGCAATGACGCGGTCAGCCCGGCGGCGTTGACCCAGGCCCTGCGCGCGGCGGCGGCACCCGGGCGGCCGCGGCTGCACGAGCTCTTCCCACTGTTGCCGGTGGCCGGCTACGCCGGCACGCTCGCCGATCGCTACCGGAGTGGGTCCAGCGCCACCGCCGCGGGCCAGGTGCGGGCCAAGACCGGGACGCTGACCGGCGTGAGCTCGCTCGCCGGCGTGGTGCAGGACCGTGACGGGCGCCTGCTCGCCTTCGCCTTCCTCACCGACCGGGTAGCCGCCGACGGCACCCTGCCCGCCGAGTCCGCCCTCGACGTGCTGGCCGGGCGGCTGGCCGGCTGCGGCTGCCGGTGACTCCCGCGGCGTACCGTGGCCGCATGAGCCAGCCCATCGGCATGGTCGACTGGGACCTCGCCGTCGCCACCGCGCGCCGCCTGGTGCGCCCCGGTCCGCAGGTGTCGCGCAGCGAGGCGGACGCCGTCGTGGCGGCGCTGCGTCGGCTCGCCGACGTCGCCGACGGGCACGTGCGGGAGCTCACCGGCCTGGAGCCGGTCGGGGCACTGCCGCCCACGCGTGTGGTCGACCGACCCGACTGGGTGGGCACCAACGCCGCCGGGCTGGCGACGCTGCTCGGGCCGCTCGTCGACCGGCTGGAGCAGCGCCGCGACTCGCCACCGGGCGCGGTCGCGTCGGCCGTCGGCCCGCGGGTCACCGGGGCGCAAGCCGGCCTGGTGCTCGCCTTTCTGGCCGGCAAGGTGCTCGGCCAGTACGACGTCTTCGGCCGGGACGGCGGGGAGCTGCTGCTGGTGGCTCCCAACGTGGTGGAGGTCGAGCGCAGCCTCGGCGTCGACCCCAGCGACTTCCGGCTGTGGGTGTGCCTGCACGAGTGCACCCACCGGCTGCAGTTCACCGCCGTGCCCTGGCTGGGCGACCACATGCGCGCCGAGGTGGGCCGGCTGGTCGACGCCCTCGAGCTCGACCCCAAGGTCCTGCGGGACCGGGCCGTCGCCGGCGTGCGCGAATTGGCGCAGGCCGTCCGGGGCGGTGAGCAGGCCGGGGACGGTCTGCTCGCCATCGTGCAGGGGCCCGCGTCCCAGGCCGCTCTCGACCGCATCACGGCCTTCATGAGCCTGGTCGAGGGGCACGCCGAATACGTCATGGACGCGGTCGGGCCGGAGGTGGTCCCGAGTGTCGCGGCCATCCGGGCGCGGTTCAGCCAGCGGCGCAAGGGTTCCGGCCCGCTCGACCGGGTGATCCGCCGGCTGCTCGGGCTCGACGTCAAGATGCGGCAGTACGCCGAGGGGCGGGTCTTCGTCCGCGGCGTGGTCGACGCGATCGGCATGGACGGCTTCAATGCCGTGTGGGGCTCGGCCGAGACGCTGCCCAGGCGGGCCGAGTTGGCCGCTCCGATGGACTGGGTGCAGCGGGTGCACGGCTTCCGGCCGGCCGCCACCGCCTGACCGCCGGTGTCCGGCCCGCCGGCCCCGGTCGCGGCGGTCCGCTGCGCCGTACGCCGCACGCTCGCCGCTCTCGAGCCGGGTGCGCGGGTTCTCGTCGCCTGCAGCGGCGGCGCCGACTCCCTGGCCCTCGCCGAGGCGACCGCGTTCGAGGCGCGCCCGCGCGGTGTCGCGGCCGGGTTGATCACCGTCGACCACGGCCTGCAACCGGGCTCGGCGCAGCGGGCGGCGGCGGTCGCGGACTGGGCCCGCGGCCGGGGATTCTCGCCGGTCGACGTCGCGACCGTCTGCGTCGAGGGGGCCGGCGGACCCGAGGCCGCCGCCCGCCGGGCCCGCTACCGGGCGCTCGACGCCGTGGCGGCCGAGCACGACGCCGCCGCGGTGCTGCTCGGGCACACCCTCGACGACCAGGCCGAGACCGTGCTGCTCGGCCTGGTCCGCGGGTCGGGAGCCCGCTCGCTGGCCGGCATGGCCGAGCGCCGGGGGATCTACCGGCGCCCGCTGCTGGGCCTGCCCAGGACGCTGGTGCGCGCCGCCGCGGCGACGACCGGCCTTGCGCCCTGGGAAGATCCGCACAACAGCGACCCGGCGTACGGGCGGGTCCGGGTGCGCACCCTGCTCGCCGACCTCGAGGCGGCCGGGGGCCACGACCTCGCGGCCAATCTGGCCCGGACCGCGCGACTGCTGCGGGCCGACGCCGACGCCCTGGACCGGCTGGCCGACGACGTCAGGCCGAGGCTCACCGGCGACGACGGGAGCCTGGAGGTGACCGGCCTGGCTGCGCTGCCCGAGGCGGTGCGGGGCCGGGTGATCCGGTCCGCTCTGCTCGACGCCGGGGTGCCGGCGGGGGCGCTCGGCGCCGTGCACGTGGACCGGGCGACCGCGCTGGTGACCGACTGGCACGGTCAGGGGGCCGTCGCGCTGCCCCGGGGGTGGGCCGTGCAGCGACGGCATGACAGGCTGCACGTCTGGCGGACCGGCCGCTGACCCTGGAGCGTTCGCGTGTACGACGGCGACATCGACACCGTCCTGGTGACCGAGGACCAGATCTCGGTGAAGGTCGGCGAGCTCGCGAAGGCGATCTCGGCCGACTACGCCGACCGGGACCTGCTCCTCGTCGGGGTCCTCAAGGGCGCGGTGATGTTCATGTCCGACCTCGCCCGGGCCCTGACCCGCCCGGTCGAGCTCGAGTTCATGGCGGTCTCGTCCTACGGCTCGTCGGCCTCGTCCTCCGGGATCGTCCGGATCCTCAAGGACCTCGACCGGGACATCTCCGGCAAGCACGTCCTCGTGGTCGAAGACATCATCGACTCGGGCCTGACCCTGTCCTGGTTGCTGAAGAACTTCGCCGCCCGCCAGCCGGCGTCGTTGGAGGTGGTGGCCCTGCTGCGCAAGCCGGACGCCGTCCGGGAGGATGTCCCCGTACGCTATGTCGGTTTCGACATACCCAACGAATTCGTGGTGGGCTACGGACTGGACTACGGCGAGCGGTACCGCGACCTTCCTTATGTCGCCCGGCTGCGACCCGAGGTCTACGCGAACTGACTCCGGAGCGTCCCATCCGGGCCATACTCGATCCTGAGTCCCTCCTCAGGGTCGGTGGGGCGACCGGAACACCCCGGCGACGGGCGGCGTTGGGAGGGTGGAGTCGTCTGGTGCGGTCCTGCACCGTGCGCACCCCCCGGTGTACCGTCCACATACCGGACGATCGCCGGATTCGAGTATTTCGACCCGCGCGGCGGCCACCGTCGCGCACAGGACGGGCAGGAGGAACGAGGCCGCCGGCCATAGTCGGGCGTAGGCGACTTCGCTGACACCTATGGATCGCAAGAGGATTCTCCGATCACCGTGGTTCTGGATTCCGGCCGCGGTGATCGTGCTGCTCATCGTCAACTCGCTGATGCGCGGCAACGGCGGCTACTCCCAGGTGGACACCTCCCAGGCGATCCATGCGATCTCCTCCGGCAACGCCACCGCCGTCACGGTCAACGACAAGGACCAGTCCCTCGACGTCACCCTCAAAAAGGCCGTCGGCGGCCACGACAAGATCACCACGCAGTACCCGGCCAACGCCTCCGGGCAGATCTTCGCCCTGCTCCAGAAGCAGGCCGCCAAGCCGGGCAGCACGCTGAGCTACAACACCCATGTCGGCGGCAGCAGCATCTTCGTCCAGATCCTGATCTCCATCGCGCCGTTCATCCTCGTCGGCTTATTGCTGTTCTTCGTGATGAGTCAGATGCAGGGTGGCGGCAGCCGGGTCATGAACTTCGGCAAGTCCAAGGCCAAGATGGTCAGCAAGGACACGCCCAAGACGACCTTCGCTGACGTGGCCGGGGCCGACGAGGCGGTCGAGGAGCTCGAGGAGATCAAGGAGTTCCTCGAGAATCCGGCCAAGTTCCAGGCGATCGGCGCCAAGATCCCCAAGGGCGTGCTGCTCTACGGCCCGCCCGGCACCGGGAAGACCCTGCTCGCCCGGGCGGTCGCCGGCGAGGCCGGTGTCCCCTTCTACTCGATCTCCGGCTCGGACTTCGTCGAGATGTTCGTCGGCGTCGGCGCGAGCCGGGTCCGCGACCTGTTCGAGCAGGCCAAGGCCAACGCCCCGGCCATCGTCTTCGTCGACGAGATCGACGCCGTCGGCCGGCACCGCGGCGCCGGCATGGGCGGCGGCCACGACGAGCGCGAGCAGACCCTCAACCAGCTGCTCGTCGAGATGGACGGATTCGACGTCAAGGGCGGCGTCATCCTGATCGCGGCCACCAACCGGCCGGACATCCTCGACCCCGCGCTGCTGCGCCCCGGCCGCTTCGACCGGCAGATCCCGGTGGACCGCCCCGACCTCGAAGGCCGCAAGGCGATCATGCGGGTGCACGCCAAGGGCAAGCCGTTCGCCGCCGACGTCGAACTGGACAACGTCGCCCGCCGGACGCCGGGCTTCACCGGTGCCGACCTGGCCAACGTGATCAACGAAGCCGCCCTGCTCACGGCGCGCAGCAACTCGCAGCGGATCACCAACGCGATCCTCGAGGAGTCGATCGACCGGGTGATCGCCGGCCCGGAGCGCAAGACCCGGGTGATGAGCGACAAGGAGAAGAAGCTCACCGCGTACCACGAGGGCGGCCACGCCCTGGTCGCCTACGCGCTGCCCAACGCCGACCCGGTCTACAAGGTCACCATCCTGTCCCGGGGGCGGTCACTCGGCCACACGCTCGTGCTGCCGACCGAGGACAAGTACACCCAGACCCGGTCGGAGATGATCGACACCCTGGCCTACGCCCTGGGCGGGCGGGCGGCCGAGGAGCTGGTCTTCCACGAGCCGACCACCGGGGCCAACAACGACATCGAGAAGGCGTCGACGGTGGCGCGGGCGATGGTCACCGAATACGGCATGAGCGCCAAGCTGGGCGCCGTCAAGTACGGCACCAGCGAGTCCGAGCCCTTCCTGGGCCGCGACTACGGCCACCAGCGCGACTACTCCGACGAGGTCGCCGCCGACATCGACAACGAGGTGCGTTCCCTCATCGAGAACGCCCACGACGAGGCGTGGGAGATCCTCGTGCAGTACCGGGACGCGCTCGACGACCTCGTCCTGGAGCTGATCGAGAAGGAGACGCTGGGCAAGGAGGACATCCAGCGGATCTTCAGCGTGGTCAAGAAGCGGGCACCGCACAACAGCTACGCCGGCTTCGGCAAGCGCACCCCGTCCGACCGCCCGCCGGTGCGGACACCGCGAGAGATCAACGGCGCGACCGTCAACGGCGCTCACCCCGAGCCCGAGCCGGAGCCGGCGCCGGCCTCCTCACCCAGCCAGAGCGGGTCGTCGGCCGGCACCCCGTCGCCGTCACCGCGGCCCTCGCCGCGGCCGCACCCCTCGTCCCGGTCCGGACGGTGGCAGCCGCCGCAGGAGGGTGGCTGGCGCCCGCCGGGCGACAACGGAGCCGATGGGTGACCGGTTTCGACGGTGCGCGCGTCGAGGTCGCCGTACGCGAACTGCTGGCGGCGATCGGTGAGGACCCGGACCGCGAGGGGCTCAAGCGCACCCCGGAGCGGGTGGCCCGGGCCTACGCCGAGCAGTTCGCCGGCCTGCACATGGACCCGTCCGACATCCTGCAGACCGTCTTCGACGAGGGCCACGAAGAGATGGTCCTCGTCAAGGACATCGAGTTGTACTCGACCTGCGAGCACCACCTGGCGCCGTTCCACGGGCAGGCACACGTCGGCTACATCCCCAACACCGACGGCCAGATCACCGGGCTGTCGAAGCTCGCCCGGGTCGTCGATCTCTACGCCAAGCGCCCGCAGGTGCAGGAGCGGCTCACCAGCCAGATCGCCGACGCCCTGGTCCGGAAGCTGTCGCCGCGCGGCGTCATCGTCGTGATCGACGCCGAGCACCTGTGCATGTCGATGCGGGGAGTGCGCAAGCCCGGATCGCGCACCGTCACCTCCGCCGTACGCGGGGCATTCGAGACGTCGCCGTCGACCAGGTCCGAAGCGATGAGCCTCATCCTGGGCAAGTGAGCGCGCGCTTCCCGCTGCCGCGTCCCCGGCGCTGTGCCGTGATCGGGGTGTTGAACGTCACCCCCGACTCCTTCTCCGACGGTGGCCTCTACGCCGACCGCGACGCGGCGGTGGCCCATGGCGTCGCGATGCGCGACGAGGGCGCCGACCTGGTCGACGTCGGCGGTGAGTCGACCCGGCCGGGGAGCGACCGGGTGGATCCCGACGAAGAGACCCGCCGGGTCATCCCGGTGATCAGCGCACTGTCCCGGGCCGGCGTCGACCTGTCGATCGACACCACCCGCGCCGCCGTCGCCGCCGCCGCGCTGGACGCCGGTGCGGTGCTCGTCAACGACGTCAGCGGCGGGCTCGCCGATCCCGACCTGCTCCGGGTGGTGGCCGACGCCCGGGTGCCGTGCGTGCTCATGCACTGGCGCGGGCACAGCAAGCAGATGAACCAGCTCGCCACCTACGACGACGTCGTCGGCGACGTGCGCCGCGAGCTGTCGGAGCGCGTCGACGCGGCGCTGGCGGCCGGCGTCGATGCCGGCCAGATCGTGATCGACCCCGGGCTCGGCTACGCGAAGACCGGTGCGCACAACTGGACGCTGCTGGCGCACCTCGACGCCCTGGTCGAGCTCGGCTTCCCGGTGCTGGTCGGAACCTCCCGGAAATCCTTCCTGGGCGCGCTGCTCGCCGGCCCGGACGGCACGCCGCGCCCGCCCGCCGGTCGCGAGGACGCCACCACCGCCACCACGGTCCTCGCCGCCCTCGCCGGCGCCTGGGGTGTGCGGGTGCACCGCGTCCGCCCCAACGTCGACGCGGCCGAGGTCGTGGCGGCCCACGAGGCGGCCCGGTCGTGACCGGCGACCAGCTCTCGCTCACCGGCCTGCGGGTCCGCGGTCGGCACGGCGTCTTCGAGCACGAGCGGCGCGACGGCCAGGACTTCGTCGTCGACGCCGTGCTCGTGCTCGACACCGGACCCGCGGCCGCCTCGGACGACCTCGCCGACGCCGTCGACTACGGCACCCTCGCGCAGCGGCTGGCTGCGATCGTCGGGGGGGAGCCGGTGCACCTCGTCGAGACCCTCGCCGACCGGCTCGCGCAGGAGTGCCTCGTCGACCGGCGGGTGACCGAGGCGGCGGTCACCGTGCACAAGCCGCACGCACCGATCCCGCTCGACTTCTCCGATGTCGCGGTGACCGTGGTGCGCACCCGACCGTCTCCTGCCGAGCCCGCGTCATGAGCCGCGCCGTGCTCTCGGTCGGGTCCAACGTCGGCGACCGCCTCGCCCACCTGCAGTCCGCCGTCGACGCGCTGCGCGACGCGCTACTCGCCGTGTCGCCGGTCTACCAGACCGCCCCGTGGGGCGGTGTCGAGCAGGACGACTTCCTCAACGCCATCCTCCTGGTCGACGAGGAGGGCACCGACGAGCAGGAGTGGCTACGACGGGCCCAGCGGCTCGAGCACGCCGCCGGCCGGACCCGTGAGGTGCGTTGGGGGCCGCGCAAACTCGACGTCGACATCATCGCCGTCGAGGACGTGCGCCGGGACGACCCCACTCTGACCCTCCCGCACCCGCGGGCGCATCAGCGAGCCTTCGTGCTCGTGCCGTGGCTCGACGTCGAGCCGGGCGCCGTCCTGGCCGGGCACGGCAAGGTCGCGGACCTCGTCGGCGACGTCGACACCACCGGCGTACGCCGTCGCGACGACCTCGGGCTGACCTGATGCACCCGACCCGGGTACGTGACCTCCTCTCGATCGCCGTCGTGGTCGGCGCGGTCAGCTGGCTCGTCGTACGGCTCATCTACGGCGACCTGCCGCGGCTGTCCTGGTTCCTGCCGCTCTCGCTCCCGGTGCTCGCGGTCGCCGAGGCCGTGGCCGGGTTCCAGCTGCGGGCCCGGATCCACCGCCGCCCGGGCACCAAGCCGGTCGAGGCCATCGTCGCGGCCCGGACCGTCGCCCTGGCCAAGGCGAGCGCGATCGTCGGTGCGGTGATGGCGGGCGTCTGGGCCGGCCTGCTCGGCTACGTCGTCCCGCGCCGTTCGACGATCGTCGCGGCGCAGGGGGACACGGTCGCCGGGATCATCGGCGCGGCGGGCGCGGTCGTGCTGGTCGCCGCGGCCCTGTGGCTCGAGTACTGCTGCCGTACGCCGGAGCCGCCCGAGGACGACCGGACGCGGACGGACACCCGGGACGAGCAGAGCTCCTGACGATCAGACCGCGGCTGCGGCCTCCGTGATCAGACCGCGCCGGCGGTCTCGGGCGCGGCGTCCTCGACCGACCGGCGCAGGGCGGCGTGCAGCGATTCCGGGGTGAGGACGCCGCGGAACTGGTCGCCGTCGAGGACGGCGACCCAGCCGGCGTCCTGCTGGAGCATCACCGAGAAGGCCTGCTTGAGACTGGCGCCCACCGGGACCCAGGCGCGCATCCGGTGGGTGTGGTCGTTGACCACGCCGTCCCCGGCCGCGGCCTCGCGGGAGAGCCAGCCGCGCAGCTCGCCGGACGGGTGCAGGACGACGGCCCAGCGGGCACCCGCCCTGGTCATCGACTCGCGGGCCTGGGCGAGGGAGTCGTCGAGATGGACGACCGCGGGCTGCTCGAGGTCGCTCGGGTCGATGGCGGTCACCGCGAGCCGCTTGAGCCCCCGGTCGGATCCGACGAAGTCGGCGACGAAGTCGTTGGCCGGAGCGCCGAGCAGGGTCGCCGGGTCGGCGTACTGCTCGAGTTTCCCGCCCTGCGACAGCACCGCGATCCGGTCGCCCAGCCGCACGGCCTCCTCGACGTCGTGGGTCACGAAGACGATCGTCTTGCGCACCTCGCTCTGCAGCCGGAGGAATTCGCCCTGCAGCCGGTCGCGCGCTATCGGGTCGATCGCGGAGAACGGCTCGTCCATCAGCAGCACCAGGGGATCGGCGGCGAGTGCCCGCGCCACACCGACCCGCTGTTGCTGGCCGCCGGAGAGCTGGTGCGGATAGCGCGGGGCGAACTCGTCCGGGTCGAGGCCGACCAGCTCGAGCAGTTCGGTGACCCGGTCATTGATGCGGTTGCGGTCCCAGCCGAGGAGCCGGGGGACGGTCGCGACGTTGGCGCGGATCGTCTCGTGCGGAAACAGCCCGACGTGCTGGATCACGTAGCCCATCCGCCGGCGCAGCAGGACCGGATCGACGTCGGTGACGTCCTCGTCCTCGAGGAAGATCCGGCCGCTCGTCGGCTCGACCAGTCGGTTGATCATCTTCAGCGTGGTCGTCTTCCCGCAGCCGGAAGGCCCGACCAACATGCAGATCTCGCCGTGGGCGATGTCCAGGGAGAGATCACCGACGGCCGGCACGGCGTCCCCGTAGCGCTTGCTGAGGTGGTCCAGCCGGATCGTCGGCCGCGGGGTAGCGTCCATGCCCATGGCTCCCATCGCCACTCCGGGGCTGTGCCCGGCCACCGACTGGTTCTGCGCCAAGTACATCACGGCGCGGTCCAGTGACATCCTGCTCGCCCTCGAGGAGCACATCTCGCTGACGGTGGGCGGAGTGGTGATCGGGTTCGTCGTCGCCTTCGGCCTCGGCCTCCTGGCCCGCCGGTCCGGCTGGGCGGAGAACCTCATCCTGGGCGGCTCAACGCTGCTCTACACGATCCCGTCCCTGGCCCTGCTGGCGATCCTGGTGCCCCTGGTCGGGTTGTCCCAGTCGCGGTTCGCCGTACTCATCGGCCTGGTCATCTACTCACTGGTCATCCTGGTCCGGGCCTTCGTGACCGGCCTGAACGGCGTTCCCGCCGATGCGATCGACGCGGCCCGGGGAATGGGGTTCGGGCCGACCCGGCTGCTCTTCCGTGTCGAGCTGCCCCTCGCGTTCCCCACGATCATGGCCGGATTGCGGGTCGCCACGGTCTCCACGGTCGCCCTGACCACCCTGGGTGTGGTGGTCGACCACGGCGGGCTGGGCAACCTGCTCGACGAGGCCTTCGCACGCAGCTACCGGTTCGAGGCGCTGACCGCCTCGGTGCTGTGCGTCGCGCTGGCGTTCGTCGCCGACGGCCTGCTGCTCGGGCTGCAGTGGCTGCTCACGCCCTGGCGCCGGAAGGCGGCGACGTCATGACGCTTCCGCAGCAGATCTGGGACTGGCTGACCGACGGCGCCAACTGGTCGGGCAGCACCGGAATCCCCACCAGGCTGGGCGAGCACCTGGTGTTCTCGGCGACGTCGGTCGTGATCGCCTGCCTCATCGCGATCCCGCTCGGCCTGTGGCTGGGCCACATCGGACACGGCGGGCAACTGGCCATCAACATCTCCAACGTGGGTCGCGCCATCCCGACCTATGCGCTGCTGGTGCTCCTCTTCGTCGCCGTGGGTGTCACCCACCGGACATTCGAGACCGTGCTCGCGTTGGTCGCCTTCGCCATTCCGCCGTTGCTGGTCAACACCTACGTCGGTGTCCGCGAGGTGGACCCCGGAGCACGGGAAGCGGCCACCGGGATGGGCATGTCGGGCCGGCAGGTGCTCCGGCAGGTCGAGCTGCCGCTCGCCATGCCGCTCATCATGGACGGCCTGCGGATCGCCGTCGTGACCGTGGTCGCCACCACGACCGTGGCAGCCCTGATCGGTGCCGGCGGGCTGGGTCGATTCGTCGTCGACGGGTTCAACAACGACGATCCCGGCCAGTACGGCGGGGGTGCCGTGATCGTAGGCGTCCTGGCCCTGCTGCTGGAGACGCTCTTCGTGCTGCTGCAGCGCCGGATCGACCCGGTCCGGCGGGCCCGCCGGGCCGCCACCGGGCCGACGGCGAAGGTGGCGGCGGAAGCGACCGCCGAGGCGGGTGCGGCCCACTGAGGCCCGGGGGGCACTGGGGGCGGCGCGGTGGTTTGCGTTCTTGAGACTCGTGAGGGACCGTTATTGCAGCGGGCGGGGGCCCGCCGGGACACGCGCGCCAGTTGGGCGCGGGACACAGAAGGCGGGTGGAGGACAGTGGCGCAGAGACGCGTCTTCGCGGTAGCTCTCACGGCGATGCTGGCGGTGTTGGTCGCGGCCTGTGGCGGGACGGCGAGCCAGAACACGGGTGGGGTCAACCGATCAAACGGCAACAAGGGATCGCTCACCGTCGCCGACGCCGGGTTCACCGAGAGCGAGATCCTCGCCAACATGTACGCCGACCTGCTCGCCAAGGCCGGCTACAAGACCAATGAGACCAGCGTCAAGTCCAGCGAGATCTTCCAGTCGTCGCTGGAGAAGGGCGACGTGGCGGTGGTCCCGGAATACGTCGCCACCTACGCCGACCAGCTCAACCGCACCATCAACGGAGCCAACGCGCCGTCGGTGGCCTCGCCGAGCCTGCAGAAGAGCTACGCCCAGCTGAAGACCCTCGCAGCGAAGAAGGGGCTGACTCCGCTGACGCCGTCGAAGGCGGTGGACCAGAACGCCTTCGCGGTCAGCAAGAAGTTCGCCGCGCAGCACCACCTGAAGACGCTGTCCGACCTGGGGAAGTCGGGCATCCCGGTGAAGATCGCGGCCGGGCCCGAGTGCGCCACCCGGCCCTTCTGCATCCCCGGGCTGAAGAAGACCTACGGCATCAAGGTCACCGGCATCGATCCCCTCGGCGTCGACACCGCCCAGGGCAAGGAAGCGGTCGCCAAGGGTGCCGACCAGCTGGCGCTGGTGCTGACCACCGACGCGACGGTCAACGACGCAGGCCTGGTCGTGCTCAAGGACGACAAGCACCTGCAGAACGCCGACTACCTGGTCCCGATCGTCAACACCAAGAAGCTGACGCCTGCGATCAAGACCACCTTGAACAAGCTGTCCGCGACGCTGACCACCGAAGACCTCGCGCAGCTGAACAAGCAGGTGGACGTCAACCAGGAGAAGCCCGGCGTGGTCGCGTCCGGTTACCTGAAGGCGAAGGGCCTGATCTCCTGAGTCGGCCGGACCGATCCGGTCTGCTGTGGCTGTCCGTGATCGCCTGGTAGCTAGGCCGAATGGGGGCTGTCCCGCCTGCATCGGCTCTGCCAACTGGTCGTATCTTGTTCGCCATGCGCGGTGGCGACGCTCAAAGAGAAATCGAACCGGACCGGCAATCCTCGACCAGGCATGCGCTTCGTCTCACCTATCTCCTCATCGGCTTCGCCTTCGCCATCGCCGCGACGGTCGCCCTCATCAGCACCGACGACGCGCGCTGGTTGCGGCTCGCGGTCGTCGTCGCCGTGTGGGCGTTCGTCTTCGCGATGATGGCCGCGAGCCGACCCCGGCGTGACCCGGAACTCCCTACCGAAAGGGAGATCGAGCTGCGTCGCAGCTACGAACGCGAACTCGAACGCGAGATCGCGGCGCGCCGCGAACAGCAGCTCGGCCTGGAGCTGCAGCTCCGCCGCGAACTGGAGGCCGGTCTCTTCGAGGGCGTCCGGGCGCTTCGCGGCGAACTCGGTGAGCTGCGCGGCGCCCTGGCCGAGCGCTGGTCGCACGAGCTGTCCGTCGTCGAGGCGGCCCCGGCACCCCAGGCCCCCGAAGAATCCGCCCGCGGCCGGCACTACCGGGAAGACGGCGATCGGCCCTCGGTCGTGCTGGCCCGACGGGACCCGGCCGATTCCGGGCCGACGTCGGTGCCGGCCCTCTCCGACGGTGCGGTCCGCAGACGGCGCCGCTACCGCGACGACTGATCCGCTCCCTGTCGACCGCTACGTGTCGACCCGCTACTTGTCGATGTCGCCGACCACGAAGAACATCGACCCGAGAATCGGGACGAGGTCCCGCAGCGGCGTACCCGGGAGCAACTCGGTCAGGACCTGCACGTTGTTGAAGGACGCCGACCGCAGCTTGCAGCGCCACGGTGTCTTCTCACCGTGGGAGACGAGGTAGTAGCCGTTGAGGCCGAGCGGGTTCTCCGTCCAGCAGTAGATGTGTCCCTCCGGCGCCTTCACGGTCTTGGGCAGGCGCACGTTGACCGGCCCGCCCAGGTCGGCGAGCCGGTTCAGGCACGCCTCGGCCAGATCGAGTGAGACGGAGACCTGGTCGAGCAGGCAGGTGAAGCGGGCCAGGCAGTCACCGGCGTCCCCCGTGACGACCCGCAGAACGTCGACCAGCTCCCCGTAGCCGAGGTAGGGCTCGTCCCGGCGCAGGTCGAAGTCGACACCGGACGCGCGGGCCGCCGGGCCGCTCACGCCGTACTGCATGGCGGTGCCGGCCGGGAGTACGCCGACGCCGCGGGTCCGGGCGACGAACGTCTCGTTGCCGCGGATCATGCCGTCGAGCTCGGGCAACCGGGCGCGGACGCCGGCGACGGCCGCGGCGGCCCGGGCCGTCCACCCGGCCGGGACCTCCTCCTTCAGCCCGCCGACCCGGTTGAACATGAAGTGCATCCGCCCGCCGGACACCTCCTCCATCACGGCCTGGATCGCTTCCCGCTCGGCGAACGCGGCGTAGGTCTGGTCGATCTCCCCGATCTCCAGCGGGTAGGAGCCGAGGAACATCAGGTGGTTGAGCACCCGGTTCAGTTCGGCGAGCAGGGTCCGCAGCCACACGGCGCGGACCGGGACCTCGAGGCCGAGCATCCGCTCGACCGCCATGACGATGCCGAGCTCGCTGGAGAACGCCGAAAGCCAGTCGTGCCGGTTGGCGAGCACCGTGATCTGCCGGTAGTCGCGCACCTCGAAGAGCTTCTCGGCGCCGCGGTGCATGTAGCCGACGATCGGCTCCGCGTGCACGATCTGCTCTCCGTCGAGCACCAACCGCAGCCGCAGCGCCCCGTGGGTCGACGGATGCTGCGGCCCGATGTCGAGAACCATGTCGGTCGCGTCGAGCTGTCCGGCGCCCGAGCCGACACCGACCGTCAGCTCACGCCCGCCCGCCATTCGGCCATCGTGGCACGTCGCTCCGGCGTCACCGGGCCCGCTCCGGCGGATCGTCGTCGTCAAGGGTGCGGCTGAGCTCGATCACCGCGATGCCCAGGAGCAGCAGCAGACCGATGAGGGCGATGCCGGATCCGGGGCCGGTGCGGATGTGCTCGTCGAAGACGAGCACACCGACGGCGATGCTGACCAGCGGATCCACGGTCGCCGTCGCCGGCAGGCTCGCGGTGATGGGCCCGGCCTGGAAGGCGAGCTGGTTGAGCAAGAGCCCGATCGCTCCGGTCGCTATGACGGCGTAGAGCTGCCAGCTGGTCAGCAGGTAGAGCGGGGAGCGCACGGCGATGTCGGTGACGCCCTTGAGGAGGGCCGCGGTCGCCGCATAGACGATGCCGACCGCGACACCGAGCAATGCCGCCGAGCGTCCCTCCGCCCGCTGCCGCCGGCCGAGCTCGACGCAGGTGACGGCCAATGCCGCCCCCACGATCCCGGCGACGAGGGCGGGCACCCGGTCGGCGGTCTCGTGCCGGGCCGCGGGGTTGCCGGACCCCGCGACCAGCAGGAAGCCGGCGAGCACGGCGGTGAGCAGGACGGCCCAGGCGGCCTGCCGCCGGGTGATCTGGTGACCCTCGAAGCGCTGGCGGAAGACCAGGGCGAACAGAAGTCCGCTCACCAGCAGCGGCTGCACCACCGCGAGTGCTCCGAGGTGCAGGGCCAGGATCTGCAGCGTCAGGCCGACGACGTCGCAGGCGATGCCCGCCAGCCAGAGCGGATGGGACAGGGTGGCCCGGATGAAGGTGGCGAGCCGGCCCGGGCGCAGGCTCTGCGCGTCGGGGGCGTGACCTGCGCTGACGTGTTTGAGCGAGCTGGACAGGGCGAACGCCAACGCCGCGGAGAGGCTGAGGAGCACCACCAGCCAGGTATCCCGCACCGATGTGCACCCTTCATGACGTCCCGCTCATGACGATCGACCCGATCCAGCCCAGACCTTAGATGGGCGATCTTCTCAGGCGTCGGTCATCCGGCGACTGTCCCGGTGCGGGCGTGCTGTTGCCCTCGGCCAGCCACATCCGACATCGTGGGGATCTCCGCGTCGAGAGGGTGCCATCGTGAGCAATCGGGTCAGCATGGTCGTCGGCCCCGGCCGGTCGGAGATGACCAGCCGGCAGATCCCCGAGTGCGGCGTCGGAGAGGTTCTGCTCCGCGTCCTGGTCAACGGCGTGTGTGCCAGCGACCTGCCCGGCTGGCGTTCGGCGCCGCCGTCGAGTGCCATCCGGCTCGGGCACGAGCCGGTCGGCCGGGTGGCGGCCGTGGGCCCGGGTGTCTCGACCTGCTCCGAGGGGGACCTGGTCACCGGCCGGGTCCCTCACTCGAACAGTGACTTCGCGATCGCGGCCGAGACCGATCTGGTGACCGTTCCCGCCGGCCTGCCCGCCGGGTCCGTCCTCGGCGAGCCGCTCGGGTGCGTGGTCGATGTGTTCCGGCGTACCCGGGTCGACGTCGGCGACCGGGTCGCGGTCATCGGAGCGGGATTCATGGGGCTCTGCCTGCTGCAGCTCCTGCGGCACGCCTGCCTGCGTCAGATCGTGGCGATCGAACCCCGCGCCGAGGCCCGCGAGCATGCGCTTCGGCACGGAGCCGACGTCGCGATCGCGCCGGAGGACGCGGGATCGCTCGCGCCGTTCCCGGCCCGCTCGGAGCAGGAGTTCGACGTGGTCGTCGACGCCTCGGGAAGCCAGGCGGGGCTGGACCTCGCCACCGATCTGGTGCGGGCCCACGGGATCGTCTCGATCATGGGCTACCACCAGGAGCCGAGGTCGGTGGACATGAAGACCTGGAACTGGAAGGGCCTCGACGTCGTCAACGCGCACGTCCGGGACCGGGCCCGGCTGCGGGACAGCACCAGGCGCGGGCTCGATCTCATCGCGGCGGGCCGGGTGGATCTGCGCCCGCTGATCACGCATCGCTTCCCGCTCGACGAGGTGGACCAGGCATTCCTGGCGATGGACAAGAAGCCCGACGGCTACATCAAGGCGATCCTCGAGATCGCCTGAGCGGTCGCCCCCGCCGCCCCTCCTCGCCATCCCCCTCCGTTTGGCTTGAACGTGACGTTCAAGCCTTCTAGCGGCTTGAACGTGACGTTCAAGCCAAACGGGGGGCGGGGCCAAACGGGGTCGGGCGTCTGCCGATTCCGCTTGAACGTCACGTTCAAGCGCTCTAGCCGCATCAACGTGACGTTGACGCGGAACGCTCAGCCGCATCAACGTGACGTTGACGCGGAATGGGCGGGCGTGGGCCTACCGACGGGGATGACCGGCGGAGGAAATTGGCCTCGACCCCGTGCACGAGGTGTGGCAGCGTGCTCATGCGCTGTCATCGCCCGGGTCGAGCAGGGGGTTGCTCATATGCGGAGGTCGTTGTCGACGAGCCTCATCGGCGTCGCCGCGGTTGTCCTCGGACTGTCGGGTACGGCGCTCGCCGCACCGCCGCAGCATGCCGCCGAACGTGCCGCGCACCACTCGCGGCCCGGGCACGTCGACGTGCTGTTCATCGGCGCGCATCCCGACGACGAGGGCGGAGATCTCGGCACCTTCGGCCAATGGAACGAGTACCACCACGTCAGCACCGGTGTGGTCACCATCACCCGGGGCGAGGGTGGCGGCAACGCGGCCGGGCCGCAGGAGGGTCCCGCACTGGGGCTGCTCCGGGAGGGCGAGGAACGGCGCGCCGTGGGCATGGCCGGCGTGCACGACATCCACTACCTCGACAAGGTCGATTTTTTCTACACCGTCAGCGCCCCGCTCACCCGGTCCATCTGGGGTGAGCGGGACACGTTGTCGCGGGTCGTCCGACTGGTCCGGGAGAGCACGCCCCGGGTGATCGTCACGATGAACCCCGCGCCGGTCCCCGGCCAGCACGGCAACCACCAGGAGGCCGGCCGGCTGGCGACGCAGGCATTCACCGACGCCGCCGACCCGGCGGCGTTCCCGTCCCAGATCACCAGGGAGCACCTGGCGCCGTGGCGGGTCGGCCGGCTCTTCGAGCAGGGTGCGGACGGCACCGGACCCACCGGCCCGACGTGCTCGACGGCATTCACGCCGACCGATCCCGCGCAGGACGTCTACGGCGTCTGGCAGGGCACCTACTCCCGCAGGCACAAGAAGACCTGGGCCGCCGTCGACGTCGACGCGCTGCACCAGTACGTCAGCCAGGGATTCGGTGTCATCCCGCCGGCGCCGACCGACCCCGGCAAGATCGAGTGCAACTACTACACCCAGATCGCCTCGCGCGTCCCCTACACGATCGGCAACCGCGCGAACGACGCGATGCTCGAGGGCGCGACGATGCCCGCTCGCGGCGGCCTGCCGCTGGGCACCGACTTCTTCCTCACGACCGACCGCTACCGGGTCACGCAGGGCGGCAGCGTCACCGTCACGGCCCACGCGCGGGCCGCGGCGCACCGGCTGCTCCCGGACGCCCGCGCCACGCTGCAGGTTCCGGCCGGCTGGAAGGTCACCGGCACCGGCCGTCTCGGCACGATCGGACCGGACCGGGAACGCACGGCGGTCTTCCACGTGCGGCCGGACGTGACGGCGACGGTCAACACCCGGTTCCGACTCGCCGGCACGCTGCGCGCCGGCGCGGCCACCGGCCACACCGACCGCACCGTGTCGATCGAGCCCGCCGTACGGGCGACGCCCCAGCTGCTTCCGCAGGTCTCGGACTTCGACACGTGGGCGACCTCGGCCGGAGTGCCCCAGCTGCTGGGCGCGCTCAAGCCGGTGCTGTCCATGGGCTCGGGTCACTCGCGCCCGGTGCCGGTCACCGTCACCAACGACGGCACCACGACCCAGTCCGGCGCGGTGCGGCTCACCCTGCCGGCCGGTTTCACCGCGGACGCGACGCAGCGCTCCTACAGGTCGCTCGCGCCGGGTGCGAGCCGGACGGTCTCGTTCACCGTGACCAATTCCGATGCCTCGCTACCCACGGCGAACCAGGGCCCGGACGACGGCGACTACGACTACACCGTGACGACGACCAACCAGAGCGGTTCGCCGGACGTCCAGAAGGCCGGGCTCGAGCTCGTCCCGGTGACGTCGATCCCGCACGCGGCCACCGCGCCGACGGTCGACGGCAAGGACGGCGCCGGTGAATACACGGGGCCGGCGCTGGACACGTCCCGCCGGTGGGAGGGTGCGGACTGCGCATCGGCCGGCGACTGCTCCGCGACCACGAAGACGGCCTGGAACGGCACCGACCTCTACGTGCTCGTGCACGTGACCGACAACGTCCTCGGCACCAAGCTGGACGCCACCGACTGCAAGCGGCACTGGCGCACGGACTCGGTGGAGATCAACATCGATCCGCGCGGCACCTCGGAGAACACCGCGACGACGTTCAAGACCGGGATCCTGCCGATCACCAACGACCCGAAGAACGGCGACCCGGCGTGCTTCGAGCGCGACGCGGACAACCATCAGGGTCCGGGCCCCGAGACTGCGCCGGGGATGCAGGTCGCCTCCCAGGTGACCTCGCCGTACCACGGCTACACGGTGGAGGCGAAGATCCCGTTCGCCGACCTGCCGTCCGCGGTCGACCCGACCCACATGGGCTTCAACGTGCTCGTCTACGACTCCGACACCCAGGACAAGACCGGGAAGTCACGCATCGCCTGGTCGCCGTTCGGCGGGGTGCAGGGCGACCCCTACCGGTGGGGCATCGCCGCGCTTCCGGGTTACACCCCACCGCCCGGCATGCCGACGACGCCCAAGGATCCGGTGATCCCGCACACGGCGGCGCAGAGCGTCGACTCACCGCAGTCGATCCTGCAGGCGGCGACCATCGGCGTACCGCTGGCCGGCGGTACGGCCGCACCGCGATCGGACCGGGCGCGCCTGGTCGGCCGGGCGAGCGCAGCCGGCGGTGTCGTGACCGCGCGGATTCGAGCCACCGGCGCCGGCACGGCACACGTCTTCGTCTGGGACCCCCGCAGCGGGACCCTCGGGAGCAGGGCGATCACCGTGACCCGGCCCGTACGGCGCACCGTGCGGGTGATGGTGCCGTCGGGGGAGGTGACCGCGCGGTCGGCCGTCCTGCTGGGCTTCACCGCCCGCGCCGGCGGCACCACGAGCACCGGGCGGGCGCTGCGCTGAGGTGGGATCCATAGTGGGGGGCGTGGACGTCGCCGCGTTGTGGGATCCCGAGCCGGGTTACTTCAACACCGCCAGCTACGGGCTCCCGCCGCGGCCGGCCACCGACGCGCTGGACGCCGTGCTGGCCGACTGGCGCGCCGGGCGCACCGGCTGGGAGCCCTGGGACGACTACGGCGGCGGGGCTCGTGCGGTGTTCGCGCGCCTCGTGGGCGTTCCGGTTACCGACGTGTCGGTCGGGAGCACCGTCTCGGAGCGGTTCGGCCTGGTGGGGACGGCCCTCCCCGACGGGGCGAGGGTGCTCGTCCCCGACGGGGAATACACCTCCGCCCTGTTCCCGTGGCTGGTGCACGCGGACCGGGGTGTCGAGGTGGTCACGGCACCGCTGTCGGCGCTGCCGGAGCGGATCGACGCCCGGACGACGATGGTGGCCTTCAGCCTGGTGCAGTCCGCCTCGGGCGAGATCGCACCGTTCGACAAGATCGTCGGCGCCGCCCGCCACCACGGTGCTCTGGTCGCGGTGGACGCGACCCAGGCCTGCGGCTGGCTTCCGATCGACGCCACCGACGTCGATGCGCTCGCGGTCCATGCCTACAAATGGCTGATGTCACCGCGAGGGTCGTCGTTCCTCGTCCTCAGCCCGCGGTTGCGGGAGCGGATGCGGCCGGAGTCGGCGGGCTGGTACGCCGGCGCGGACCCGCACACCAGCTACTACGGCCTGCCGCTGCGGCTGGCCGCTGACGCCCGCCGGTTCGACACGTCCCCGGCGTGGTTCTCCTGGGTCGGCACCCGGCCGGCTCTCGAGGTGGTGGAGCAGATCGGGGTGCCGGCGATCCGTGACCACGACGTCGGCCTGGCCAACCGGTTGCGCGCGGGGCTGGGTCTCGCACCGGGGGACAGCGCGATCGTCTCCGCCGACGTCCCGGACGCCGAGCGCAGACTGGCCCGCGCCGGACTGCGGGCGAGCGTGCGGGCCGGTCGGCTGCGGCTGTCCTGCCACATCTACACGACCGATGACGACGTCGACCGCGCCCTGGACGCGCTCACCGAAGGCTGAGAACCGCGTCCTCAGACCACGCGGGACGGTGGCATTCCGCTCTCGCCGTGCCGGTCCGGGCGGACGGCGAGGATCTGGTTGACCCCGACCCGGCGGTGGGCGAAACCGACCGCGGAGCCGGCGAGGTAGAGCCGCCAGGTGCGGGCCCGCATCAGCCCGACCAGCGCGACGGCCTCGTCCCAGTGCTGCTCGAGCCCGGCGAGCCAGGCCCGCAAGGTACGGACGTAGTGCTCGCGCAGGGCGTGCACGTCGCGCACCTCGAAGCCGCCGTCCTCCAGTTCGCGCACCGCCGTGGCCATCGGCTGCAATTCGCCGTCGGGGAAGATGAACCGCCGGATGAACGTCGCCCGGCGCGGCTTGGCGCCGGTGTGGGCCGCGATCGCGTGGTGCAGCAGCCGTCCCTTGGGCGTCAGCAGGTCGAAGAGCCGGGAGGTGTATTCCGGCAGCTGCGCCGTACCGACGTGCTCGGCCATCCCGATGCTGACGAGCGCGTCGTAGGGCCCGTCGTGGACCTCGCGGTAGTCCTGCAGCCGGATCGTCACCCGATCGGTCAGTCCCGCCCGGCGGATCCGCTGCCGGGCGGCCTCGGCCTGCGCCCCGCTGATCGTGACCCCGACCGCCTCGACGCCGTACTCGCGCGCGGCGTGCTCGACGAATCCGCCCCAGCCGCAGCCGATGTCGAGAATCCGCATTCCCGGGCGGAGTTCGAGCTTGCGGCAGACGAGGTCGAACTTGGCCCGCTGTGCCGCGTCGAGGTCGACGACGCCCTCCGGCCAGTACGCGCAGGAGTAGGCCATCAGATCGCCGAGGAAGAGCCGGTAGAAGTCGGCCGGGATGTCGTAGTGGTGCCTGATCGCGGCCGCATCCCGCGCTCTCGAATGGGTCCGGCCGGAGAGCTTGACCTCCGTGTCCGGGGGCTTCGGCGGAAGGCCGATCACGCCGAGCCGGGCGGCGTCGGAACCCAGCCGGACGAAGTCGGTGAGCGACATCGCCCGGCGCCAGGTCTCGACGGCGGTGGCCAGGGCGTCCAGCGCTTCGGAGAGGTCACCGTCGACGTCGATCTCGCCGGTGACGTAGGCCCGCCCGAGGCCGACCTCGTTCGGTGAGTAGAGCACCCGGCGCAGGGCCCGCGGCGAACGCACCGTTACGACGGCGGCGGCGTCCTGCGGCCCGGCGACACTTCCGTCCCAGGCCCGGACCCGCAGTGGAAGGGGTCCACCGATGGCCCGCCCGGCCAGGGCGAGGAAGTGTCCGGCGGCGCCGTCGGCACGGCGCTCCGGCTGGTGCGGACCTGAGAGCCGTCGGATGACTCTGGTGGTGACGTCGTCGACCATGATCGTGCCTCCCCGGGCAAACCTTATCGTCGGGTCGCCTGCCGTAGTGATCCCTGTGGGGGTGATCCCTGTGGGGGTGATCCCTGTGGGGGTGATCCCTGTCGGGGTGATCCCTACTCGCCGGGGCCGAGATGTGCCAGGACCGCGGGGATCGGCCGGTCGAGGGGTTGCACCAGCCACCAGAAACCACCCAGCCCGGCGGCGTCGGACAACGTCGCGGCCGCGCTCGCCCGGGCCAGGCCGTCGGCATACGCACGCGGCCGGTGGGCCGCGAGGCGCAGCGGTGGGCGGCGGCCGTCGACGCCGAGCGCCCGCAGGGCGGGCCGCTGGCGGAGCAGCAACGCCGGTCTGCCCGTCGCGCGTTCGCCCGCGACGCGGCATGCGTCGACGGCGACATGTGCGGTGAGGTCGCAGGTCCCGTCGGGCACCGGCGGCGTCTCCCGTCCGTCCCGGAACGCCGTGAGACTGCCGAGCGGGGGGCGCTCAGCGGACAGGTGGCCGTAGTCGATGGCGACCGCGAGCCCTCCGTCGAGTCGCCGCACCGCGGTGGCCCAGGCCTCGTCGCGGGACCGCCCGACCTCGGCCCGCTCCCGGTCGCCGCCGAGCGGCCACCAGCGGCGCAGCCACCCGGCGTCGGCATCGCCCGGCGGGGGGCCCGGGCTCTCCTCGCCGGCGGCGTCCACCAGCAGCAGCCGGGGCCCGGCGCGGGTGCCGATGACGACGTCGACCGGCACGTTGTCCAGCCACTCGTTGGCGACGAGCAGGCCGGTGAGCCCGGCCGGGGCCTCGGGCCACCACCGCACCGGGGCAGGTAGGCCGGCCGGCCGGTCCGCGACGTCGACCCCGTGCAGGTCGAGCGTCGGGTCCAGGGCGTGCAGGGCGGCCAGCAGGTCGCCGCCGCCCGCACCCATGTCGACCACGGTCCGCAGGCCGGCGGCCCGGGCCAGCCGGTGGAGCGCGCCCGCGAGCAGGGGGGCCGCGTCGGAGGTGACCGAGGTGCGGAAGTGCCGGGAGGGGGCCTCCCCGCGGCGGTAGAACCCCCCGCCGCCGTAGAGCGCCTCGTCCATCGCCGTGCGCCAGGTCCGGGCGCGGGTCCCCACGGGGAGAGAATAGGACGCACGGATCTCGGACGCCGCCGAGGCGGGCGCGGGTAACCTCGCGGTGTCCGGTACCTGCCCGGAGAGGACTGGAACACCAGGATGGATGCACCAGCAAGCCCGGCGCAGCGGTCCGGCCGTCTCACGGTCGGCATCGTGGGAGCGGGGCGGGTGGGGTCCGTGCTCGGCGCAGCACTCGCCCGTGCCGGTCACCGGGTCGTCGCCGCGTCCGGGGTCTCCCGGGAATCGGTACGCCGGGTCGAGCGGCACCTGCCCGGGGCCGAGCTCCTGCCGGTCGACCGGGTGGTCGACCGGGTGCAGCTGGTCCTGCTCGCCGTCCCCGACGACGTGCTGCCCGGCCTGATCAACGGGCTGGCCGAAACGGGGACCTGGCGGGCCGGTCAACTCGTCGCGCACGTCAGCGGTGCGCACGGAGTCGGCGTCCTCGACCCCGCGACCCGTGCCGGCGCGCTGCCGCTGGCCGTCCACCCGGTCATGACCTTCACCGACCGACCCGAGGACCTCGACCGGCTGGCGGGGGTGTCCTTCGGGGTCACCTCCCCGGAGCCGTTGCGGCCGGTGGCCGAGGCGCTGGTCGTGGAGATGGGGGGCGAGCCGGTCTGGATCGCCGAGCAGGCCCGCCCGCTCTACCACGCCGCGCTCACCGTCGGCGCCAACCACCTCGTCTCCCTGGTCGCCGAGTCCCTCGACCTGCTCGCCCGGGCCGGGGTCGACAACCCCGGCCAGGTGCTGGGACCGCTGCTCGGCGCCGCGCTGGACAACACGCTGCGCAGCGGGGACGCCGCGCTCACCGGCCCGGTCGCGCGCGGCGACGCCGGCACGGTCGCCACCCATCTGGCCACACTGCACCGCGAGGCGCCGGACTCGGTGGCGTCCTACGTCGCGATGGCCCGGCTCACCGCGTCCCGCGCGCTCGCCGCCGGTCGCCTCGACCCGCAGGCCGCCGAGGCGCTGCTCGACGTCCTCGCCACGCGCCCGCACCGCACCTCGGCGTGAGCACACCGGACATGAGCGCCCCCGAGATGAGCGATCCCGAGATGAGCGATCCCGATCGGGCCGAGCCGGTCGTCGTGACCGACCGGGCCGAACTCTCCGGAGCGCTCGCCGCGCGGACCGGGTCGGTCGGCGTGGTGCTGACGATGGGCGCTCTGCACGAGGGTCACGAGGCGCTGATCCGGTTCGCCCGGGCCCGCTGCGAGACCGTCGTGGTGACCGTCTTCGTCAACCCGCTGCAGTTCGCCGCCGGGGAGGACCTCGGTCGCTACCCCCGCACCCTGGACACCGATCTTGCGGTGTGTCGCCGGGAGGGCGTCGACGTCGTCTTCGCCCCGACCGCGCAGGTCGTCTACCCCGACGGAGAACCGCTGGTGCGGATCGATCCGGGACCGCTGGGCGAGGTGCTCGAGGGCGCCAGCCGCCCCGGTCACTTCGCGGGTGTGCTGACCGTGGTCTGCAAGCTGCTCAACATGGTCGACGGCGCCGAGGCGACGTTCTTCGGGGAGAAGGACTACCAGCAATTGGTCCTGGTACGCCGGATGATGCGCGACCTCGACCTCGGCGTGGAGGTCGAGGCCGTCCCGACGGTGCGGGAGCCGGGCGGGCTCGCCCTGTCCAGCCGCAACCGCTACCTGTCCGGCGAGCAGAGCGCGGCGGCGACGGCGCTCTCGCGGGCTCTGGCCGCCGGCTCCGCGGCCGGGGCGGGCGGAGGGGACGCCGTCGTCGCGGCGGCGCGCGCCGTGCTCGACGCCGAGCCCGGCGTCGACCTCGACTACCTTCAGCTGTGTGCCGGCGATCTCGGGCCCGCGCCGGCCCGGGGCCCCGCCCGGTTGCTGGTGGCCGCCCGGGTCGGCCCCACCCGCCTGATCGACAACGTCCCCGTCCAGCTCGGTAAGCCCCGCCGCCCGGGGGAAGAGGTCTGATGCTGCTCACCGTCGATGTCGGCAACACCAACACCGTGCTCGGGGTCTTCGACGGCGAGAAGCTCGTCGACTCCTGGCGGATCAACACCGACCCCCGCGCGACCGCGGACGAGTTGGCGCTGACGTTCCGGGGGCTGCTCGAGGGGACGACGGTCACCGGCATCTCGGGCTGCTCCACCGTGCCGTCGGTGCTGCACGAGCTGCGCCGGATGCTCGACCGGCACTATCCCGACCTGCCGACGCTGCTGATCGAGCCGGGCGTGCGCACCGGCGTACCGATCCTGATCAACAACCCGCGGGAGGTGGGCGCCGACCGCATCATGAACACCCTGGCCGCGCACCACCTCTACCGCGGCGCGGCGGTCGTCGTCGATTTCGGAACCTCCACCAACTTCGACGTCGTCAGCGCGCAGGGCGAGTTCCTCGGCGGCGCCCTCGCGCCGGGGATCGAGGTCTCGGTCGATGCCCTTGCCTCCCGGGCGGCGCAGCTGCTCAAGGTCGAGCTGGTGCCGCCGCGGTCGGTGATCGGGAAGAGCACCGTGGAGGCGCTGCAGTCGGGCATCCTCTACGGCTTCGCCGGGCAGGTCGACGGGCTGGTACGACGCATCGTCGCCGAGCTCGGCGGGCAGGCGACGGTGGTGGCGACCGGAGGGCTCGCGACCCTCATCGTCTCGGAGAGCACCACGATCGACCGCTACGAGCCGGACCTGACCCTCGTCGGGCTCCGCCTCGCCTTCGACCGCAACTTCGGCTGAGCGAGCCCCCTGCTACATCGCATTCCACAGGTAGAGCTGCTGCCCGCCGGCCCGGGCGGTCCCGGCCAATTCCACCAGCGCGCCGAGCAGCGCGGTGACGTCGGCCGGATCGGCCCCGGCGAGGTCGTCGTGGGCCGCCCAGCGCGGGCCGAAGTCGGCCACCTGCTCCGCGGACAGCCCACTCAGCAGGTCGGTGAGTTCGGACCGGACCCGTTCCACCCACGGGCCGTTGTCGCCGCCGGTGGCGAGGAGCTCGCCCCCCGGACTGCGCAGGATCTCCTCGAACCGGCGCCCGGTCAGCGTCGAGTGCAGCAGATCCATCTCCATCGAGGTGAGCCCGCCGGTCTCGACGACGCCGGGGACACCATGGGCCTCGGGACCGCCGTCGATCGCCTGCTCGGCGTCCTCGTCGCTCGCGGCACCGAATACCTCACTGCGCATCGCCATGCCGCGATGATCTCACCGCCGGCGGGCGCGCCAGCACTGCGTCACATACGGCAGGGTCAGGTGACCGGTGTCGGCGATGTCCGGGTGGCCGCGGACGAGATCGACGACGTCGTCCAGCAGCCGGCGGCGGCGATCCTCGGGGAGCAGGATCACGTAGCTGCGGGAGCGGATCAGGTCGAGCAGCGTGTCGAGGTCCAGCGCATGCCGGTGGCGGAAGTCGCGGCGTACCGGGCGCTCGAAATCCGGCCCGGGGTGCGGCACCGGGTCGTCCTCCTTGTCCTGCTCGCCCCGCTCGTGCAGCAGCCCCCAGAGCGCCGCGACCCACGGCACGGTCTCGTCGGCGGTGTTCCAGAGCAGCCCCAGGACACCGTCCGGCCGCAGCACCCGCGCGATCTCGGTGCCGGCCCGGGTCTCGTCGAACCAGTGCCAGGCCTGCGCCACCAGCACGACGTCGACGCTCGCGCCCGGGAGCGGGATCGCCTCGGCGTCGCCGGCCAGCGCCCGCGCGTCCGGGACGGCGGCGGCCAGCCGCTCGCGCATGCCGGCGAGCGGCTCCACGGCCGTCACCGTCCGCCCGGGTGCGGTGAGCTGCCGGGTGAGCTTCCCCGTGCCGGCACCGAGATCGAGGAGGTCGCGCGCGCCGGTCGGGACGAGCCAGGCCAGCGCGTCGTCGGGGTAGCCGGGCCGCGCCCGGTCGTAGGCCTCGCTGGCACCGTCGAACGACGTCGCGTGACGGGCCCGTTCGTCGTCCTGCACGGCGGCCACACTAACCGCCGTACGCCGGAAATCCTGCGCCGGTTAGGGTTTGCCGGGTGAAGGACCAGCATCCGGCCGACGGCTCCGGCGCGCGCGAATCCGGTCCGTCCGCCGACCTGCCGGAACAGATGCGGGTCCGCCGCGAGAAGATCGACCGGATGCGGGCGGCGGGCACCGACCCCTATCCGGTCGGCGTGCCGCGGACCCACACCCTCGCCGAGATCCGTGCGGCGTACCCCGACCTGCCACCGGACACCGCGACCGGCCAGCAGGCCGGCGTCACCGGTCGGGTGATCTTCGTCCGCAATACCGGAAAGCTGTGCTTCGCCACGCTGCGGGAGGGCGACGGGACCGAGCTGCAGGTCATGCTCTCCCTCGACCGGGTCGGCCCGGACGCTCTCGCGTCGTGGAAGTCCGAGGTCGACCTGGGCGATCACGTGTTCGTCGCCGGCGAGGTCATCACGTCCCGGCGCGGGGAGTTGTCGGTGCTCGCCGACACGTGGCGGATGGCGGCGAAGGCCCTGCGCCCGCTTCCGGTCGCGCACAAGCCGACCGGGGAGGAGACCAGGGTCCGGCAGCGCTACGTCGACCTGATCGTGCGCCCCGAGGCGCGCCAGATGGTCGAGATCAGGTCCGCCGTCACCGCCTCGCTTCGTGACTCTCTGCGTCGGCGCGGATTCACGGAGATAGAAACGCCGATGCTCAACCTGGTTCACGGGGGTGCCACTGCCCGGCCGTTCACCACGCATTTCAATGCATTCGACATGGACGTCTACCTGCGGATCGCCCCGGAGCTATTTCTCAAGCGTGCCGTCGTGGGCGGTATCGAGAAGGTCTTCGAGGTCAACCGGGTCTTCCGGAATGAGGGCGCCGACTCGACCCACTCGCCGGAGTTCGTGATGCTCGAGGTCTATGAGGCCTACGGCGATTACGACACGATGGCCGAGTTGACCGAGGCTCTCTACCAGGAGGCCGCGCAGAGCGTCTTCGGCTCGACGAGGGTGACCCGGCTCGACGGCAGCGAAATCGACCTCGGCGGCAAGTGGGAGTCCATCTCGCTCTACGAGACGCTGTCGGAGCAGGTCGGTCGGTCGGTGACGCCCGCGACGCCGGTGACCGAACTCCGCGAGCTCGCCGACCGGCACGGGGTGAGCGCAAACCCGGCCTGGAGCGCGGGAAAGCTGGTGGAGGAGCTCTTCGAAGAGCTGTGTGCCGACCGGCTCGCGGGGCCGGTGTTCGTGCGCGACTACCCGGTCGAGACCAGTCCGCTCACCCGGCCGCACCGGTCGAAGCCCGACGTCGTCGAGAAGTGGGACCTCTACATCGGCGGTGTCGAGCGGGCGACGGCGTACTCCGAGCTGGTCGACCCCATCGTCCAGCGGGAGCGGCTGGTCCAGCAGTCGCAGGCCGCGGCGAAGGGCGATCCGGAAGCAATGCAGCTCGACGACGACTTTCTGCGCGCACTCGAATACGGAATGCCACCGTCGGGCGGGATGGGAATGGGACTCGACCGGATGCTTCAGGTTTTCACGGGGGCCGGAATCCGGGATACCATCCTGTTTCCTTTCGTACGGCCGGAGTGAGCCGACGCAATCCGGGTAGGCCAAATCCGGGTAGGCTTGTCGTGCGAATGTGCCAGCAGGAATGACTCCGTAATCCCGAATCCACTCAGCATCGAAAGGAAAGCCCCGTGGCGCAGAAAGTCCAGGTCCTTCTTGTCGACGATCTCGACGGCGGTACCGCCGAGGAGACGGTGTCGTTCGGACTCGACGGGACGAGCTACGAGATCGATCTGTCCAAGAAGAACGCGGCGGCATTCCGCGCTGCCATCGCCGACTACGTCGGCCACGCCCGCAAGGCCGGTCGGTCCGGCGGCTCGGCCGGCTCCCGGTCGCGGGGCAAGGCGCCGATCGACCGCGACCAGGCGTCGGCCATCCGGGACTGGGCCCGCAAGAACGGTCACGAGGTGAGCGAGCGCGGCCGCATCCCGGCCCGGATCGTGGAGATCTACAACAGCGAGCGCTGACCGAACGTCTAGGCAGCCCGAGATCCATGATCAAGAGGGGATTCGGGTGCGACACGCCGTAGGAATCCACTCTTGATCATGAGGCGGTGGCGTAAGCCGGGCGGATTCCTGTGATCGTGACGCTGCCCGGATCGCCGACAAATCATCGAGGTGGCGGGGGCGCTCCGGGCAGCACCCGGTCCACGACGTCGGCCAGGTGCTGGACGTGGGCGTGACCATCGGGTTGCGGACAGTCGTCGTAGGGGTCGAGGTGCAGGGGGAGGATGCCGGCCGCCTCGGCCCCGGCGATGTCGGCGAACCGGGTGTCGCCGACATGGACGACCTCGTCCGCCCCCATGCCGAGCGCGTCCAGCGCCAGGGCGAAGATCGCCGGGTCCGGCTTCGCCGCGCCGACCAGGTGGCTGTCGATGATCAGGTCGACCTCCACCCCGGGCCCGGGTCCGACCTGGCAGACGCCGGCCAGCGCCAGCGCCTTCTCGACCGTGCCGTCGGAGTTGGACACGATCGCGATCCGCAGCCCGCCCCCAGACAGCCGGCGGAGCGCCTCCCGGGCGCCGTCCAGCGGGGTGCGCCACAGGTTGGTGCTCGCGAACGCCGCCTGCAGCGCCATCGTGGCGTCGCCGAGCCCGGTCCGGGGCACCGCGCAGCCGGCGGCGAGGTGGTGGTGATAGGTCGGCCAGGAGAAGGCGAGGCCGTCGTCGGCAGTGGCCATGGCCGCGTAGTGCGCCCGAATGATCCGGTCTGCGATGGCGCCGCCGCCGAACCGCCTGGTGACCTCGGCGATGGCGTCCGGGTCCGGGACCAGCATCACCCCGCCGACGTCGAGCAGCACGCCACGGACCGGCGCCGCGCCGGGCGTTCCCCTGGATGACCCGCTCATGGCTTCACACGGTAGCGGCGGCCGCGCCGCGCCGGGTCTCAGCATGTTTTCGCTCTCGGCGTACCGGGCCCTGGAAGGAGCGGGTCGCCCCGCTCGTTGGACCCGGTGAGCCCGCCCGGAAGCTGTCGGCGGGCCGGTTCAGAATCGCGGTCAACCGGTATCTCCGGGTGAGCGGAACAGCCACCGCGACTACAGTGGGAGGGGTTAGTACCCGCGAGGGTACGGCGGCCCGGATTCCCCGCACGGTGCCGCGAGGCACGTGAGGAGTAACGATGTTCGAGAGGTTCACCGACCGAGCGAGGCGGGTCGTCGTCCTGGCCCAAGAAGAAGCCAGGATGCTCAACCACAACTACATCGGCACCGAGCACATCCTGCTCGGGCTCATCCATGAGGGCGAAGGCGTCGCCGCCAAGGCGCTCGAGTCACTGGGCATCTCGCTGGAGGGCGTGCGCCAGCAGGTCGAGGAGATCATCGGCCAGGGCCAGCAGGCGCCGTCGGGGCACATCCCCTTCACTCCGCGGGCCAAGAAGGTGCTCGAGCTCTCCCTGCGCGAGGCGCTGCAGCTCGGCCACAACTACATCGGCACCGAGCACATCCTGCTCGGGCTCATCCGCGAGGGCGAGGGCGTCGCCGCCCAGGTGCTCGTCAAGCTGGGCGCCGACCTCAACCGCGTCCGTCAGCAGGTCATCCAGCTGCTGTCCGGCTACCAGGGCAAGGAGCCGGCCGGTGCCGGCGGCCCCGGCGAGGGCGCACCGTCCACGTCCCTGGTGCTCGACCAGTTCGGCCGCAACCTGACCCAGGCGGCCCGGGAGTCCAAGCTCGACCCGGTGATCGGGCGCGAGAAGGAGATCGAGCGCCTGATGCAGGTGCTCTCCCGGCGTACCAAGAACAACCCTGTCCTCATCGGCGAGCCCGGCGTCGGCAAGACCGCCGTCGTCGAAGGTCTGGCGCAGGCCATCGTCAAGGGCGAGGTGCCGGAGACGCTGAAGGACAAGCAGCTCTACACCCTCGACCTCGGCGCCCTGGTCGCCGGCTCCCGCTACCGCGGCGACTTCGAAGAGCGGCTGAAGAAGGTCCTCAAGGAGATCCGCACCCGCGGCGACATCATCCTGTTCATCGACGAGATCCACACCCTCGTCGGGGCAGGCGCGGCCGAAGGCGCGATCGACGCCGCCAGCATCCTCAAGCCGATGCTGGCCCGCGGTGAGCTGCAGACCATCGGCGCCACCACGCTGGACGAGTACCGCAAGCACCTGGAGAAGGATGCCGCGCTCGAGCGGCGCTTCCAGCCGATCCAGGTCGGCGAGCCGTCGCTGGCGCACACCATCGAGATCCTCAAGGGTCTGCGCGACCGCTACGAGGCGCACCACCGGGTGTCGATCACCGACACCGCCCTGGTCGCCGCGGCCTCGCTGGCCGACCGCTACATCTCCGACCGCTTCCTGCCCGACAAGGCGATCGACCTGATCGACGAGGCCGGGTCGCGGATGCGGATCCGCCGGATGACCGCGCCGCCGGACCTGCGCGAGTTCGACGAGCGGATCGGTGACGTGCGCCGGGAGAAGGAGAGCGCGATCGACGCGCAGGACTTCGAGAAGGCCGCGTCGCTGCGCGACAAGGAGAAGCAGCTGCTCGGTGAGAAGGCGCAGCGCGAGAAGGAGTGGAAGGCCGGCGACATGGACGTCGTCGCCGAGGTGGACGACGAGCAGATCGCCGAGGTGCTGGCGACCTGGACCGGAATCCCCGTCTTCAAGCTCACCGAGGAGGAGACCTCCCGGCTGCTGCGCATGGAGGACGAGCTGCACAAGCGGATCGTCGGCCAGGAGCAGGCGATCAAGGCGGTCTCGCAGGCCATCCGGCGTACCCGGGCGGGCCTGAAGGACCCGAAGCGCCCGGGTGGTTCGTTCATCTTCGCCGGCCCGTCCGGCGTCGGGAAGTCCGAGCTGTCCAAGGCGCTGGCCGAGTTCCTCTTCGGCGACGAGGACGCCCTGATCCAGCTCGACATGAGCGAGTTCCACGACCGCTACACGGTGTCGCGGCTCGTCGGTGCCCCTCCGGGCTACGTCGGTTACGACGAGGGCGGCCAGCTGACCGAGAAGGTGCGGCGCAAGCCGTTCTCGGTGGTGCTCTTCGACGAGATCGAGAAGGCCCACGCCGACGTCTTCAACACGCTGCTGCAGGTGCTGGAGGACGGCCGGCTGACCGACGGTCAGGGCCGGATCGTCGACTTCAAGAACACCGTCCTGATCATGACGACCAACCTCGGCACCCGCGACATCACCAAGGCGGTGAGCCTCGGGTTCCAGTCGGGCAGTGACCAGGCGAAGACCGACTACGACCGGATGAAGCAGCGCGTCAACGACGAGCTCAAGCAGCACTTCCGGCCGGAGTTCCTCAACCGCATCGACGACATGATCGTCTTCCACCAGCTCTCGAAGCTCGAGATCGTGGAGATCGTGGACCTGATGCTCACCCGCGTCGACGCCCAGCTGCGCAACAAGGACATGGGCCTGGAGCTCACCACCAAGGCGAAGGAACTGCTCGCCGAGCGTGGCTTCGACCCGGTCCTCGGTGCGAGGCCGCTGCGCCGGACCATCCAGCGGGAGATCGAGGACCAGCTGTCGGAGAAGATCCTCTACGGCGAGCTGTCGCCCGGTCAGATCGTCCTGGTCGACGCCGAGGGTGAGGGCGCGGACACGATCGTTCACCTTCCGCGGCGAGGCCAAGCCGGCCACCGTGCCCGACGTCCCTCCGGTGGGCGTCGCCGGTGCCGGAGACCGTGGCGGTGCCGCAGCCGGCGAGTAGCCCGATCGGCACCGTGGTGCCGTATGACGAACCCCGCCCCGCGGCGGCCGACCTGGCCGCCGCGGGGCGGAATCGTCGACCGACCGGGCACGCTACTGCGGCGGTTTCCCGCCCGCCCCCGCTTCCCCGCGGGGCAGGCGAAGTCGTCTCAGCCGGGTCCGGGGAGCGCGTAGCGCCCATCCGGTAGCGCGTCGACCAGTCCGTCCTCGATCAGCCCGGACAGCGCCCGCCCCCGCTGCACCGGATCCGGCCACACCACATCCAGGGCGTCGCGGGCCACCGGGGCGTCGGCTCCGCGCACCACCGCCAGCAGCAGCCCGCGGACCTGCCGGTCGGTGCCGGCGAATCGCTGCGCCCGGCGGGCCGGGCCGTCGTAGGGCGGGGAACCGGCGAGCCGCCACGCGCAGCCGTCCTGCAGCGGACAGGCCGGGCAGCGCGGTGCCCGGGCCGTGCAGACCAGCGCCCCGAGCTCCATGAAGGCCACCGACGCCCGTACGGCGTGGACGGATTCGGCCGGCAGCAACCCGTCGACCACGGCATGGTCCCGCGTCGTGCTCGGCGCGGCGTCGGCCACACCCCCGCAGGCACGGGTCACCAGCCGGCGCACATTGGTGTCCACGACCGGGCAGCGTCGTCCGAAGGCGAAGGCGGCGACCGCGTTGGCCGTGTAGGACCCGACCCCGGGGAGGGCCCGCAGCGCGTCGGGGTCGGCGGGCACCGCACCGCCGTGCCGGGCGACGATCGCCGTCGCGCACTCGTGCAGTCGCAATGCCCGCCGCGGGTAGCCCAGCCGGCCCCACATCCGGACCGCCTCGCCGGGGGAGTCGGCGGCCAGCTCCGCCGGGGAGGGCCAGCGCGCGAGCCACGCCTCGTAGGCCGGGAGCACCCGCGCCACGGGCGTCTGCTGCAGCATGATCTCGCTGACCAGCACCGGCCAGCCACCGACGCCGGGACGCCGCCAGGGCAGGTCACGGGCGTGCGCGTCGTACCAGGCGATCGCCGCGTCGGCGAGACCGGCACCACTCACACGTAGCGCTCCAGAATGGAGGACTCGGCCAGCCGGGACAGCCCTTCCCGGATGCTGCGGGCCCGCGACTCGCCGACCCCGTCCACCGCCTGCAGGTCTTCGACCGACGCGGCGAGCAGCTTCTGCAGGCCCTTGAAGTGGTCGATGATCCGGTCGATGACCGTGGTGGGCAGCCGGGGGACCTTGGCGAGCAACCGGTAGCCGCGCGGGCTCACGGGATTGTCCAGGGCCTCGGGCGTCGCCGAATAGCCGGTCGCCTTCGCGACCAGCATGAGATCGATCAGCTCGGTCGCCGACAACGCGCTGAGGTCGACGAGCACCTCTTCGGTCGACCGGCTGCGCCGGCCGCTGGGCACGTAATCGCGGACGATGAGCTCCCGGTCGGCGTTGACGCCGGCCATCAGCTCGTCGAGCTGCAGCGCCAGCAGCCGGCCGTCGACCCCGAGCTCGACGACGTAACCCTCGATCTCGTCGGCGATGCGGCGCACCATCTCCAGCCGCTGGCTGACGCTCATCGCGTCCCGGAGCGTGACCAGGTCCTCGATCTCCAAGGCCGACAGCGTGCCGGAGACCTCGTCCAGCCGGAGCTTGTAGCGCTCGAGCGTCGCGAGGGCCTGATGGGCGCGGGAGAGCACCGCGGCGGAGTTGTCCAGGACGTACCTGCGGCCGTCGACGTAGAGGCTGATGATCCGCATCGACTGGCTCACCGAGATCACCGGAAAGCTGGTCTGCACCGCCGTACGCTCGGCCGTCCGGTGCCGGGTGCCGGACTCGTCGGTCGGGATGGACGGATCCGGCATCAGGTGCACCGCGGCCCGCAGGATCCGGGCGCAGTCCGAGGACAGCACGACCGCGCCGTCCATCTTCGCCAGCTCCCGCACCCGGTTGCCGGAGAACTCGACGTCGAGCTCGAAGCCGCCCGTGCACAGTGGTTCGACCACCCGGTCGTAGCCGAGCACGATGAGGGCACCGGTGTTGCCGCGCAGGATGCGCTCGAGGCCGTCCCGCAGTCCGGTGCCCGGTGCGACCAGGGCCAGGGTTGACCGCAGTTTCTCGTCGCGGTCCGACGTAGGCACGTTCTCTCCTGGTGGTGGTGCGGGCGATGTGCACGCAGAGTCGTCTTGGCGCCGCAGTCAGTCTACGGGCGGGCCCGCGGCTCGTCCGGCGGCGGGACGGAGACTCCGTGTTCGCGTCACGTAAGACAGCAGTCGTTACATCCAGACGTGGGTCACATCCGGCGCCGTCGCAGCTGGATCACCTGGCTGCGCAGCGACGCCAGCGCCGACCGGACGTCGGCCACCTCGCGGACCCGGATCCCGGGGACGTGGTCGCCCTGCCCGGGCGGGACCAGGGCCATGGTGAACCCCAGCCGGGCCGCCTCGGCCAGCCGCCGGCCGACCCCACCCACCCGCCGGACGTCACCGGCCAGCCCGAGTTCGCCGAGCGCGATCAACCCGGTCGGCAGGGGGAGGTCCCGCTGCGCGGAGGCGACCGCAAGGGCGATCGCCAGGTCACCGGCGGGCTCGGCCACCCGGACGCCGCCGATGGTCGCGGTATAGATGTCGGCCTTGCCGATCGGGATGTCGCCGCGGCGCTCGAGCACCGCCAGGATCATCGCGACCCGGGCCGAGTCGAGACCGGACACCGCCCGGCGGGGCGTCGCGAGGGTGGACTGGGCCACGAGGCTCTGCACCTCGACCAGCAGGGGCCTGCGGCCTTCGACGCTCACCGTCACGCAGGTGCCGGCGACCGGTTGCTCCCGCTGCGAGAGGAACAGTCCGGACGGGTCGGGGATGCCGACGATGCCGGCGTCGCCGAGCTCGAAGCAGCCGACCTCGTCCGCCGGCCCGTAGCGGTTCTTGACCGCCCGGACCAGTCGGAGCGTGGAGTGTCGCTCGCCGTCGAAGGACAGCACGACGTCGACGAGGTGCTCGAGCAGCCGCGGGCCGGCGATCGCTCCGTCCTTGGTGACGTGGCCGACGAGCACGGTGGCGATTCCGCGTTCTTTGGCCAGGGCGATCAGTGCGGCGGCCACCGACCGCACCTGGGTCACGCCGCCGGCGGTGCCGTCGACCGCGGTGGACGTGATGGTCTGCACCGAGTCGACGATCAGCAGGCCGGGCGACACCTCATCGACGTGGGAGACCAGCGCGGCCAGGTCGGTCTCGGCGGCGAGATAGAGCGCGGGATGCAGTGCCCCGGTGCGGTCCGCACGCAACCGCACCTGGGCGGCCGACTCCTCACCGGTCACGACCAGAGCCGGCCGGCCGCCCCCGGCGGCGTAACGATGGGCGACCTCGAGCAGCAGGGTGGACTTGCCGACGCCGGGCTCGCCGGCGAGGAGCACCACCGCCCCGGGGACCAGGCCGCCGCCGAGCACCCGGTCCAACTCGTCGACACCGGTCGGCCGGGCCCGGGCCGCCTCCACGTCGATCTCCGCGATGGGCCGGGCCGGCGCGCTCACCGGCCCGGCGTCGACGCGCGCGAGGCCTGCCCGCGCCGCGCCGACCTCCCCGATCGACCCCCATTGCTGGCACTCCGGGCAGCGACCGACCCAGCGCGGCACCGTCTGACCGCACTCCGTGCACTGGTAGGCGGGCCGCTCCCGCGTCCGCGTGCTCACCACCGTGTGCTCACCACTGGGTGCGCACCATTGGCGCGCTCGGCAAGGGGTGCGCCGGGCCGGCCGGCATCGACATCGTCACGAGGGAGACGCTAGTGCGCGGCCCCGACAACATCGCCCGTCATCGTCGTTCGGGTCGGGTCGTGTCGGGGGGCGGACCGCCGCTCAGCCGCCGGCGCCGCGGGGTACCGGACTCGCCGGTGTCGCGACCGGCACCTGCATGGTCACCGCACCGGACCGGGCGAACTGGAAGGTCACGGGGATGGTCCGGGACGGAAGGAGCTTCCTGGTCAGTCCCACGAGCGTCACCGACGGGTGGCCACCGTTGATGATCACGCTCTCCTGCGCGCCGACCGGCACCCGCACCCGGCCCCCGACCGTCACCGGAAGGGCCGGGGCCGCGCCCGTCGCGCTGACCGCACCGCGGGCCTGCGGAGAGCGCACGCCGACGAGCACGTCGGGATGCGCGGAGTTGTTGACGAGCGACATCTCGAGGCGGGCGTTGGAGCCGGCCGGGTAGAAGCCGGTGGACGGGAAGGCGAGCGTCACGTCGCGCAGGTCGAGGGGCCCGGCATGCCCGGACGCGCCGTCGACGGCCGAGACCTCGTTGGCGGTCTCGGCGATCTGGCCCGACGCGCACGCGGAGACGAGGAGCGCGACGGCGGCACCGAGCGCGGCCGCGGCGAGGCGACGTGGGGAGACTCGGATGCCGCGGCGCACGGCAATCGGGCGGCTCACGGCGGCGGATCCTCCTCGGGCAATGCGCGTCGAGCGACAGCGTAGACCGGCGGGGTCATCGCACGACGCCGGGGACGTCCTGTCCGGCGGCGAGCAGAAGTGCGACGTCGATCGCCGCGGCCACCAGGACGGCGTAGAAGGCCGCTCTGGACCCGGGCCGACGACCGATCACCAATCCGCCCACGCCCACGACGAGGGCGACGACGACGCCGACGAGCTGCGCCGGGCGGGCCGGTCCGGGCGGCGCGAAGCCGAGCGTCAGGCAGACGGCGGTCAACAGCAGGACGGTGATCACCCGGGACGCCCTGGGACCCAGCCGGTGCGGAAGGCCGCGTACGCCGGTCGCCAGGTCGTCGTCGAGATCCGGAAGGACGTTGGCGAAATGCGCGGCCGCACCGAGCAGGGCTCCCGCCGCAACCAGCCACCCGGGTGGTGCGGGGTGCCCCGGCAGACCGGCGACGACGAACGCCGGAAGCAGACCGAAGGAGACGAGGTAGGGCACGACGGACGCGGCCGTGGACTTCAGCCAGCGGTCATAGCTCAGCCCGGACGCGACCGCCACCAGGTGCACCGCCGCGGCGATCACCCCGGAGAGCAGCGACAGCGGCACCACTGCGACGGCCGCGACGACCGCGGCGTTGCGCACGGTCGTGGGTGCAACGGCGCCGCCGGTGAGGGGCTTGTCCCGGCGACCGACGGCGAGGTCGCGGTCCCGGTCGAGATAGTCGTTGGTCCAGCCGATCGTCAACTGCCCGGCCAGCACCGCGACCGCCACCGCCAGCGTCCCACCGGCCCCGCGGCCGATGGTCACCGCGAGCGCCGCCGCCACCGCGGTCACGGCCACCGTCGGAGGGAGATGACACGCGAGGACGAGGGCGACGATCCGGCGGAGCAGCGATCGGGGAGCGGCCGGAGGCTTGTCCACTATGGACGGTCAGCGTGGTGCATAGGCCGACAGCGCGGCGATGTCGTTGTCCAGCACCGCGGCCGCGGGCAGCCGGCGCACGATCCGGTCGATCACGCCGTCGGAGCGCACCAGTACGGCCACCGGCTTCTTGGTCACGCCGAAGACGTGCAGCAGCCGACCGGTCGGCTCGCTGCGGCTGACCGCCAGCGTCGCGGACACGTCGGCGGGCAGTCTCGGTGGCCGGGCGCCCAGGACGGTCAGCTGGAGCTGGTTGTGCTCGGCCGAGGTGGCCAGCGCCCGGATGGCCGAATCGCACGCGCACCCGGCGGGCGCAAGCAGGAGTACTGCGGGTCGCAGCGTGCGCAGCCCCTGCGAGGTGCCGCCCGCGTCACGGACGGCCACGTCCGGGACGAGGCCCCCGACCCGTCCCGCGCCGGCGGACGGCCGGGCCAGCGGCAATGCGCCGGGCCGCTCCGGTGGAGGAGAGGAGACGATGAGCGTGACGACGCTCGACACGGCGGCGAGCAGCAGGACGCCGAGCACGAGCGGGATCATGAGCCCGAATCGGCTGCGGAAGAAGAGGCGGTCGATGGCCGCCCGCCGGCCGGCCGATCGTTGCTCCCGCCGATAGGCCCTGATGTCGGCGTCGAGCTCGCTGATGTCGTCGGGAACGACGACGGGCTCCCCGTCGCGCTGGCCTCCGGGCTGCCACTCGGACGGCGAGCCGTCGGCGCCCGGGTGACCCTGCTCGTCGAAGCCCACGTGTCTAGCCTGCGCCTTTCCCGGCTGTGGCGCCAGAGCGGATGTCGGCAAAACCGGCCTCCGCTGGGACCTCGGCTGAGTGCGCCGACCCGCCACTTGTCAATACCTATCTGCCCCCGGATGTGCCTTCTGACCTGCGGTTTTGCGGCCTCGGGCCGTCAAGGATGTCCCCTGATCGTGCTATCCTTGATCGAGCGAAAGGGGTCAGTCACACATGGTGTTCAACGTCGGCGAAACCGTGGTCTACCCGCATCACGGGGCAGCTCTCATCGAAGCCATCGAGACTCGCGTCATCAAGGGCGAGGAGAAGATCTACCTCGTTCTGAAGGTCGCCCAGGGCGACCTGACCGTCCGCGTACCGGCCGACAACGCCGAGGTGGTCGGCGTCCGCGACGTCGTCGGGCAAGAGGGTCTGGACAGAGTATTCGAGGTGCTGCGTGCGCCGCACACCGAGGAGCCCACCAACTGGTCCCGTCGCTACAAGGCCAATCTCGAGAAGCTCGCCTCCGGTGATGTCAACAAGGTCGCCGAGGTCGTGCGCGACCTGTGGCGTCGCGACAAGGAGCGCGGGCTGTCCGCCGGGGAGAAGCGGATGCTCTCCAAGGCGCGCCAGATCCTCGTCAGTGAGCTGGCTCTCGCCGAGGGCACCAACGAGGACAAGGCCGAGGTGCTGCTCGACGAGGTTCTCGCCTCCTGACGCCCTCCGGCCCGCCGTCCGGCCGGTCCTGGACGCATTCGATCCGATGAGTCTCGCCGCGATCGTGGTGTGCGCACCGGCCGGCGCTGGTCTCGATTCCGGGTCGGATCGGCCCGATTTCGGAGGTCCGGCCGCTGTTCTGCCGGTCGACTCGCTCGTCGTCGTCACCGGTCGTGACGGCGACGCGGCCGCGGTCGCGGCGGCCGAGTGGGCCTTCCCGGCGGCCGATGGCGTCACCGTCGTCGCACCCGGACCGACCCGGCACGTCTCGCTGGCTCGCGCGCTGGCGGCCCTCCCGACCGAGGTCGACGTGGTGCTCGTGTGGAGCGGCGATCGCAGGTCCGCCGATCCGAGCGCCGTGCCCGGTGTCGTGGCCGCCGTCCGTGCCGGGGCACCGGCGGTCGTCCCGGTCGGTCCGCTGGCCGACACCGTCAAGCAGGTCAGCGGTTCCGGCGCACTGCTCTCCACTGTGGACAGGTCGGTGCTGCGGGTCGCGCGGACGCCGCAGGGGTTCGCGCGGGAAGCGCTTGCCAAGGCCGTCGCCGACACCGATCCGGCTGCGGACGACGACGAGATCGCCCCGGACGAGGTAGCTCTGTTCGTCCGGCTCGGGGTACCCGTGCGTACGGTCTCCGGCGGCCCGGATCGGATCGTGGGGAGGTCGGCACCATGACCGAACTCCCCCGGGTAGGCGTGGGGGTGGACGTGCACCCGGTGCAAGCAGGGCGTCCGTGTTGGCTGGCCGGCCTGCTGTGGCCCGGTGCGGACGGGTGCGAGGGCCACTCCGACGGCGACGTCGCCACCCATGCGATCTGCGATGCGGTGCTGTCCGCGGGCGGCCTGGGGGACCTCGGCGCGCTCGTCGGGACCTCGGACCCGCGCTGGGCCGGTGCGTCCGGCCGCGCCCTCCTGACCGAGGTGGCGATCCGGTTGGGCGAGGCCGGCTGGATCGTCGGCAATGCCGCCGTGCAGGTGATCGCCAACGCCCCGAAGCTCTCGGCCCGGCGGGCCGAGGCGGAGGCTCTGATGTCCGACGCGCTCGGCGCCCCGGTCACGCTCACGGCGACCACCACGGACGGTCTCGGGCTCACCGGACGGGGCGAGGGGATCGCGGCGCTGGCCACGGCGCTCGTCGTCCGCCGGTCCTGAGCGCAGGTCACCGCAGCGCAGGTCACCAATGGGGCGCTCGTACGGGTAGGCTGAGCCGGCCACATTCTTACCAGCTGGAGTTGCCCGTGGGCTCGGTCATCAAGAAGCGTCGGAAGCGGATGGCGAAGAAGAAGCATCGCAAGCTGCTCAAGCGGACCCGAGTGGCGCGGCGCAACAAGAAGTAGCCCGTTCCGGGCGGCGCGGCTCGTCGATGTCGGCGGGGCCGCGCTGCGGCATCGGAGGTTGGCAATGTCGAGTGGGGGACCATCCGGCGCCCCGGGGACACCGTGGGTGACCTTCCTCTCCGACTATGGGCTCGAGGACCATCTCGTCGGTGTCTGCAAAGGCGTCATGGCCGGCGTGGCCCCCGACGCCCGGGTGATCGACGTCTGCCATCTGGTCCCCCCGCAGAACGTCGCGATCGGTGCCCGGCTGCTCGCCGAGGCGATGCCCTACCTCCCGATCGGCGTCCATCTGGCGATGGTGGATCCGCTCCGGCCCGGCGTGGTCCGCCCGGTCGCGATCCGGTGCGCCAACGGGTCCACCTTGGTCTGCCCGGACAACGGTGTGGCCTCGCTGGCCTGGGACCGCATGGATGGGGTCACGGCCGTGCGGGAACTCAACAACCCCGCGCTGTGGCACCCCAAGCCGGTGCGCAGTTTCCGTGGCCGCGACATCTTCGCCCCGGTGGCGGCACATCTGGCGGCCGGACTGGACTTCGACGAGGTCGGCGACCCGATCCAGCCCGCCGATCTGGTCAACCTGCACCCGCGCGCGCCCTACGTGCATGGGGACCACGTGCACGGCACGGTCGAGATGGTCGATCATTTCGGCAATTTGCAGCTCAACATCGCCCGCTCCGACCTGGAAGCGTCGGGGATCGCTCTGGGCGACACCATCGAGCTCCGCTACGGCGGCAAGACGATGCAGGTGCTGTTCACCCTGAGCTTCGGTGATGTGGCGCCCGGCCGCACCTTCGTCTATGAGGATTCGTTCCGGGCGATCACCGTCCTGACCACCATGGGCCGGGCCAACGTCGTCCTGGGCGCCGGGCCGGGTGACCCGATCGTGCTCTCCCGGGTGCAGCAGTCGGTGACCGGACCGTCGGCGAAGGTCAAGGTCGTCGACTGGCCGCCGAGCGCCGGAACGGCGTAGGGCCGCCGATGTCGTCGGTCGTGCTGGTGACGGGAATCAGCGGTGAGCTGGGTCTGCGACTGGCCGCCGAGCTGGCCGAGGACCCCAAGGTCGACCGGGTGATCGGCGTCGACACGGCTCCGCCGCCTCCGGGGCGGCTCGGCCGGGTCGAGTTCGTCCGGGCCGACATCCGCAACCCCTTGATCGCCAAGGTGATCGCCGCGGCCTCGGTCGACACCGTGGTCCATCTGTCGATCTCGGCCGCGCCGATGGCCGTCGGGGGGCGGGCGACGATGACCGAGATGAACGTCATCGGCACGATGCAGCTGCTCGCCGCATGTCAGAAGGCTCCCGGCCTGCGCCGGCTCGTGGTCAAGTCGAGCAGCGTCGTGTACGGCTCGAGCTCCAGCGACCCGGCGATGTTCACCGAGGACGTCGAGCCGCCGTCGCTGCCGCGGTTGGGATACGCGAAGGACTCGGTCGAGATCGAGGGCTACGTCCGCGGTTTCGCCCGCCGCCGGCCCGATGTGGCGGTCACCCAGCTGCGGTTCACCAACATCGTCGGTCCCACCGTCGACACGCCGCTGACCCGGTACTTCGCGCTGCCGGTCGTGCCGACGGTGCTCGGCTTCGACCCGCGGCTGCAGTTCCTGCACGAGGACGACGCGGTCGAGGTACTGAGGCTGGCCGCCCGTGACGACCGGCCGGGCACCGTCAACGTCGCCGGCGACGGCGTACTGTCGCTGTCCCAGGCGATCCGGCGGGCCGGCCGGATCGGGCTGCCGATCCCGGCGCCGGCAGTCGACGGTGTCGCGCGGCTGCTGCGGCACACCGGACGGATCGACGTCTCCCCCGAGCAGACCAGACTGCTCAACTTCGGTCGGGTCGTCGACACCGCCCGGCTGCGGGAGGACTTCGGCTATCTCCCCCGCTACACCACCGCGGGCGCGTTCGACGCCTTCGTCCGTGGTCGCGGGCTGGTCCCGCTGGTGGATCCCCGGCTGGTCGAGGCCGCCGAGCGCCGCATCTACGGTCTGGTGACCGGGCGGGAGACCACCCGTGCCTGACGCCCGAGTCGTACCCCTGCACGGCGACGAACCGGACGACCCGGCCACGCCGCCCACGGCCGGCTCCGACTGGGAGGCCCGCCTCGCCGACGGGCTGGCGTTCCTCCGTCGCCGGATCACCGGCGACTACACGATCGACGAGTTCGGCTTCGACGCAGACCTCACCGACCACGCGTTGCTGCCCCTGCTGCGGCCGATGTTCGAGCGATGGTTCCGGGTCGACGTCGAGGGCATCCACAACGTGCCGGCCGAGGGCGGCGCGTTGATCGTGGCCAACCACTCGGGCACGATCGCCTGGGATGCGGTGATGACGGCGGTGGCCGTCCACGACCACCATCCGGGCAAGCGCCACCTGCGGATGCTCGGCGCCGACCTGGTCTTCGGGATGCCCGGCGTCGGAGAGCTCGCCCGCAAGGCGGGCAACACCCTCGCCTGCCAGGCCGACACCGAGCGGCTGCTCTGCAGCGGTGAGCTGGTCGGGGTATGGCCCGAGGGGTTCAAGGGGATCGGGAAGCCGTTCTCCGAGCGCTACAAGCTGCAGCGGTTCGGGCGGGGCGGCTTCGTCGGCGCCGCCCTGCGCACCGGTGCGCCCATCGTGCCGTGCTCCATCGTGGGCGCCGAGGAGATCCACCCGATGCTCGGCAACGCCAAGACCCTGGCGCGCCTGCTCGGGCTGCCTTACTTCCCGTTGACGCCGACCTTCCCCTGGCTCGGTCCGCTGGGCGCCGTACCGCTGCCGTCGAAGTGGATGATCGAATTCGGCGAACCGATCGAGACGGCGTCCTTCGATCCGGGGTCGGCCGAGGACCCGATGCTGGTCTTCAACCTCACCGACCAGGTCCGCGAAACCATCCAGGAGACCCTCTACCGGTTGCTGCTGCGCCGCCGCTCGGCGTTCGGAGGGCTGCTCGGGAGTCACCCTGGCCAAGAGCCACCCGCGGGAAGCGCCGGCCAGGGACACTGAGTCAAGAAAGACACCGAGGCAAGGACTCTTTGCGGTGCGGGCCCACGCCGGCACGGTCCGGGGGAGGTCGACGATGACAGCGACGGTGGATGCCCTACCGGCCGCCACGACCCCGGAGGTCAAGCGCTGGCAGCCGTGGCTCGCCCGGCTGGCGTTCCTCGCCGGAGCCGCCGCGCTCGCGGTGCTCATCGGCTACGCCGGCTTCAAGGCGGTCTTGGCCGGGTTGGCCGGTGCGGCTGGTGCCGCGGTGTTCTTCGCCGCCCTGTGGTGGTTCCTCACCAGGCGTGGTCTGCTGCGCGCGCTGGCGCTGGTGCTCGCCGTCGCCGCCCCGGTCATCATCCTGGTGCTCTACGCCGGCAGCGGGCTGATCTGGGTGATCCTGGTGACCATCGGGCTGTGGACGGTGGCGGTCTTCGCCGGGCGCACGGCGTTGAGCGGCTCGGCGCCCAGCCACTCCACGCCCGAATTCGACGAGCCGCCCCCGGCTCGCCCGTTCCTCATCATGAACCCGCGGTCCGGCGGCGGGAAGGTGACGAAGTTCCGGCTCGAGGAGAAGGCCCGGGCGCTCGGCGCCGAGGTGACGCTGCTGCAGGGGCCCGAGCACATCGACGTGGCCGCACTGGCCCGCGCGGCGGTCGATGACGGAGCCGACCTGCTCGGCGTCGCCGGGGGAGATGGGACCCAGGCGCTCGTCGCCGGCATCGCCGCGGAGCGCGACATTCCGTTCATGGTCATCTCGGCCGGGACCCGCAACCACTTCGCCCTCGATCTCGGCCTGGACCGGGACGACCCCGCCCGCTGCCTCGATGCGCTCCGCGACGGCGTGGTGCTCCGGATCGACCTGGGCCTCGTCGGCGGCCGCACCTTCGTCAACAACGCGTCGTTCGGCGCCTACGCTGCGGTGGTGCAGAGCCCGGCATACCGCGACGACAAGACCGGGACGACGCTCGACCTGCTCCCCGACCTGCTGACCGGCCAGACGGGGCCGCGGCTCGCCGCGCATGCCGAGGACCTCATCGTCGACTCGCCGCAGGCCATCCTGGTGAGCAACAACCCCTACGAGCTCGGTGACATCGCCGGCCTCGGCCGGCGGGCCCGACTCGACGAGGGAGTGCTCGGCGTGCTCTGCATCCGGATCGAGAACGCCGCTCACATGGCGGCGATGATCGCCGCCCGCCGTACCCGAGGTCTGACGACGCTGCGGACCCGCGAGGTGACCGTCGACGCGGACGCCGCCGAGATCCCGGTGGGAGTCGACGGAGAGGCCCTGACGATGAGGACCCCGGTGCGCTGCAGGATCCGCCCCGGTGCCCTGCGGGTCCGGGTCCCGCGGGACCGGCCGGGGGTGCCCGCCGCCAAACCTGCGATGTCCTGGTCCCGCCTGGGCCGCCTCGCCCTCGGCACGGGCCATGGCAGCCGTCGATGAGGGAGGCCCTCCGCGAGCTGGACTCCCTCGACCGGGCCGTCTACCGGGCCATCGCGGCCACCCCGTCCCCGACCCTGGACGCCGCGTTCGGGCGGTTGTCCACGGCGGCGAACTACTCCCGCTTGTGGATCGGCATCGCGGCGGGGCTGAGCGTGTCGGGCCGGCACGGCCGCCGGTCGGCGATGCTCGGCCTGGCCGCGACCGGCCTCGCCTCCGCGACGGTGAACATCGCGGCGAAACGGCTGCACACCCGGCCCCGGCCGGACCGGCTCGGCGCCGGTGTCCCGTCGGCGCGCCATGTCCGGATGCCCGGATCGGCGTCGTTCCCGTCCGGCCACGCGGCGTCGGCATTCGCCTTCGCGGTGGCGGCGGGCGACGAGCTCCCGCTGCTCTCCCTCCCGCTGCACCTGCTGGCCGCGGCGGTCGCCTACTCCCGGGTCCACACCGGAGTCCACTACCCCGGTGACGTGGTCACCGGGTCACTCATCGGGTCGGTATGTGCGGGCGCCGTACGCTACGCAGCCCGGCGGTCAGCGCTGGGCCGGAGCGGCGACGGCGCACCGCGACCGTGACCGCGGCACCGGTGAGTGCACCCACGCCCAGCGCCGAGGGCACCCCGACCTTCGCGGCCTTGCGCCCGGTGCGGAAGTCGCGGATCTCCCAGCCCGCGGTCCGGGCCCTGGACCGCAGCACCGGATCGGGATTGACCGCGACCGGCCGGCCGACCAGCGAGAGCATCGGCAGGTCGTTCACCGAATCGCTGTAGGCAGCGCATCGGCGCAGGTCCAGCCGTTCGCGTTCGGCCAGTGCGCGCACCGCCTCCGCCTTCGCCGGCCCATGCAGCGGCTCGCCCACCAGGTGGCCGGTGTAGACCCCGTCGCGCACCTCGGCCGCGGTGCCGAGCGCACCGGTGAAGCCGAGCCGGCGGGCGATCACCGAGGCGAGCTCCACCGGCGTGGCGGTGACCAGCCAGACCCGCTGGCCGGTGTCGAGATGCGACTGCGCGAGGGCGCGGGTGCCGGACCAGATCCGCTCGGCCATCAGGTCGTCGTAGATGTCCTCGGCGTGCCGGACGATGTCGTCGACCCGCTTGCCGGCCACGAAAGCCAGCGCGGCCTCCCGCGCATGGAGCATGTCCCCGGCGCTCTCCCGACCGCCGATCCGGAACTTCACCTGCTGCCAGGCGAAGGACACCAGATCGCGGCTGTCGAAGAACTTGCGGGCGGCCAGGCCACGCGCGAAGTAGTAGATCGACGACCCCATGATGATCGTGTTGTCGACGTCGAAGAACGCCGCAGCGGTGGGATCGACGGGTACGGCGGCGGCGACATCGACCTCGGCGGCGGCTGCGGAAGCCTCGCCGGCAAGGACGGCCCGTACCGCCCGGCCATCCCGGGCTCGGCGTGAGAGCGGCCACACTGCGCCGGTCCTCCTCGGGCTCGCGTCGTCGGTGCAGGACCGCGACGGTAGCCGATCCGCCCGCCGCGCGCTCAGTCGGGAAAAACGGCCAGGCGGTGCGGGCGGGTCAGGCCGGTGAGGAACGTCCGCAGGCGTTCCGGCCGGGCGGGGACGACCGGACCGCTGCTGGTGTCGTAGTGCTCCGCCCGCAACGCGTGGTGCAGGGTCAGGGCGTCGGTCACGACGCCCGTGAGGGCGACGCGGGCCGACCACGGAAGGTCGGCGAGCCGGGGGGCTGCGCTGGTCAGCAGGTAGTAGGCCCGGTGGGCCTGCGCCTCGACCGCCGCCCGGGCCGCCGGGCCGGCGGGATGCGCGGTCAGATCGTCCAGGCCCAGCCGGCGGGTGCTGAGCTCGTCCTGGGGGAGGTAGACCCGGCGCACGTCGGCGTCGACGGTGACCCGGTTGGCGAGCTCGAGCAGGCGGACCGCGGTGCCGGTCGTGGCCGCCAGATCGCCGTGGTCGGGGTCGTCGTCGCCGAGGACAGCCACGGTGAGCCGGGTGAGCGGCGCCTCGCTCAGCCGGCAGTAGCCGAGCAGGTCGTCGAAGCAGGAGTAGTGGGTGATGAGCAGGTCCTGCCGGGCTGCGGCGATCAGGTGGTGCAGCCAGGTGGTGGGCAGGTCGCGGCTGCGGGCCAGGCGGCGGGTCCTGGCCACGGTCGGGTTGCGCGGATGCCGGCGGTCGAGGTCGTCCTCGAGCGCGTCGAGGAGACCGGCCCGGTCGGCGACCGGCCGGTCGAGGATGCCGCGGATCAGGGCGGCGTAGTCGCGGAGCGTGCGCAGGCGCCGCCGCTGCCACGGCGGAAGGAGGCCGGCGCCGGTCGGAAGCCGGTCCGCGGTGGCGGTGAGCCGGTCGATCGGGGTCGCGGGCTCTGCGGGCCGGTCGGGGCCGGGCCGGACGGGGACGGCACTGACCACGGCCCCCTCCTCACACGGCGTCGTCCCTTTCATACCCCGGCCGACCGGCCGGTGCCGGCCGAGCGCGGAAATACGTGCCGCTACGCACGCGGTGGCCCGCTTCTTCACCCGGTGTGGGTGATTCCCTCCCCGCCCGGGGCGGCGACGCTCGCGTGAGGGCGACGAAAGGCCATGCCATGGATGACTACCCGCTCATTGCCGACCACGGTCTCATCGGTGATCTGCACACCGCTGCACTGGTGACGACCGATGGTGAGGTCGACTGGTTCTGCTGCCCCCGGTTCGACTCGCCGAGCCTCTTCGCCTCCCTCCTGGACCGGGAGAAGGGCGGTCGGTGGCAGATCGCGCCGGTGAACAAGGACTACGTCGCCAAGCAGCTCTACCTGCCGGACACCGCGTTGCTGGTGACCCGCTTCATGTCCGCCGACGGAGTCGGCGAAGTCATCGACTTCATGCCGATCAGCGACGAGGAGCACGCCAGCGAGAACCACCGGCTGGTGCGGCTGGTCCGGGTGGTGCGGGGCGAGATGCGCTTCGCGTTCGAGTGCTCCCCCCGCTTCGACTTCGGCCGGGTCGAGCACGAGGTGGAGATCGGTGAAGGCGGCGCCGTCTTCCGTGCCGGAGGGAAGACGTACACCCTGCACACCGGTGTCACACTGCGCCAGGAGGGCCGCGACGTCCGGGGAGAGCACACCCTGAAGACCGGCGAGGCCCGCGGGATGATCCTCGAGTCCGACGCCGAGCACGCCGCGCGCAAACTCGACCCGCGCGAGGTGTTCAAGCTGTTCTGGGATACCGCGAACTACTGGCGCACCTGGCTGGGCAAGTCGACCTACCAGGGTCGCTGGCGCGAGCAGGTCTCCCGTTCCGCCATGACCCTGAAGCTCATGACCTATGCGCCCAGCGGCGGTCTCGTCGCCGCGCCCACCGCGGGACTGCCCGAGCAGGTGGGCGGCGAGCGCAACTGGGACTACCGCTACACGTGGATCCGGGATGCGTCGTTCTCGGTGCAGGCGCTGCTCGGGCTCGGCTACATCGACGAGGCGCGCGCATTCGCGGGCTGGCTGCGCGACCGGATCGGGAGCGAGGTCGCCGAGGGTGAGCGGCCGCTGAAGATCATGTACCGGGTCGACGGCTCCTCCGATCTCAGCGAGACGACAGTGCCGGACTTCGAGGGCTACCGCGGCTCGGCCCCGGTGCGGCTCGGCAACGGCGCCGCCGATCAGTTGCAGCTCGACATCTACGGAGAGGCGCTCGGCTGCCTCTTCCTCGCCGACACGCAGGGCGGCGTTATCGGAAGTCGCGGGTGGGCCGAGATCAGCGGCATGGTCGACTGGCTGTGCGAGCACTGGGACCAGCCCGACGCCGGAATCTGGGAGACCCGAGGTGGGGACCAGAACTTCACCTACGGCCGGCTGATGTCCTGGGTGGCCTTCGACCGGGCGATCCGGATCGCCGAGATGCACGGCTGGCCCGGCGAGATCACCCGCTGGACCGCCGAACGCGACGAGGTCTACCGCCAGATCCACAGTCGCGGCTGGAGCGAGAAACGGCAGGCGTTCGTGCAGCACTACCGCACCGACGTCCTCGACGCGTCGCTGCTGTTGATGCCGGCGGTGGGGTTCATCGCGCCGACCGACCCGAAGTGGCTGTCGACCCTGGATGCGATGGACGGCGAGCTGGTCTCCGACAGCCTGGTCTACCGTTACGACCCCTCGGCGTCGCCGGACGGCCTGCGGGGCTCGGAGGGCACCTTCTCCATCTGCACCTTCTGGTACGTCGACGCGCTGACCCGCTCCGGCCGGCTGGAGATGGCCCGGCTGACCTTCGAGAAGATGTTCACCTACGCCAACCACCTCGGCCTGTTCGCCGAGGAGATCGGCATCACCGGTGAGCAGCTCGGCAACTTCCCGCAGGCGTTCACCCACCTCGCCCTCATCAACGCCGCGGTGAACCTCAACGCCGCACTGGACGGCCAGCAGGGCCTCGGGGTGTCGAGCTTCGATCAGGCCAAGGCACAACTGCCCGGGCTCCGCGCCGCGCTCCAGTACGCCGAGGCGACGGTCGCGGGGGCCGGGGCCGGGGCCACCAACGGGGGGGCCCGGACGTCGGGGAACGGTCATCGCGGCTCGGGCAACGGCGGCACCCGGCGCCGGGCGGGGACGGGGAAGAAGCGCAACGGTTGATCTCCCAGGCTTCCCGCGCCTTCTCTCCCGAACCTCGTGCCTCCCCATTCCGCGTGAACGTCACGTTGATGCGGCTAGAGCGCGTGAACGTGACGTTCACGCGGAATCAGGAGCAGGAGCGTCCCTCCATCTCGATCTTGACCCTCCCGGCGGGCCACGAGCCGCCACACTCGGTCTGTGGGGATAGCTGAGCAGGGCGGGACGCGGGCGGCCGACGAGGCGCCGGAGCCGGGTCCCGCGCCGCCCCGGTGGTACCGGCGGCTGCGCGGTGCGCTCACGTTTCGGGCCGCTCCCGCCGCCATCTACGGGACGATCGTCAGTGCCTCGGTGACGGCCGCCGCGGGCGAGACCGAATCGCTGTTAGCAGTCTGCATCTCGGTGCTCGTCACCGTCTTGGTGTACTGGATCGCCGAGCTCTACTCGGAACTGTTCGCCGAGCGGATGAACCAGCCCGCCAAGCGGTCGTGGGAGCCGCTCAGGCGCCGCGTGGTCGCCCGGTGGCCCATGGTGCAGGCGTCCTACGTCCCGCTGGCGGTGCTCATCGTGGCGGGCCTCTGCGGCGCCGGCGTCAGCCTCGCCGTGACGATCGCCCTGGGCGTGACGACGGCGATGTTGTTCTGGCTGGGGTGGATCGCTGCGCGCCGGAGCGGGTCAACCGGATTAGGTCTGGTTCTCAGCGCGGTGCTGGCGGCATGTTTCGGGCTGGTGCTGATCGGGCTGAAGGCTATTGTGCACTGATCAGCGGCCCGGCCTCGGTGGCGAGATCCAGCCCGAGCAGGTCACCGCCAGGCTGTGCCGGGGACAACCCGATCTCCTGGGACACAACGGGAATCGACGCCCTCGCCTCGACGGTGCCCGGCTCGACGACCGGGAAGACGCGCTGTTCGACCAGATGCATCGCCATCAGGAAGCCGAGGAGCAGGAGCGGAAAAGCGAGACCGATCCACACCACATCCCTCACCCTGCCCCCCGTAACGCGGACCGGCCGACGACCTCCGACCATCCGACCACTTGGACACTACCTGTCACACGAAGATCACAAGTAGTGATTGAGAATCTCCGTGCGACGGCCCACGCGGTCATTCCTCTTCTGCCGTGCGGGCAAGGAAAGTGAGCTCGTGCACCGTCGTGGCGAGGATCTCCACCTGGGCCCGGGAGAACGGCTCGGGCTTGGTGCGCGCCGAGTCGAAGAACTCCTCCGGAGGTTCGGCCGCGACGTACCCGGCGCCCTCGTCGAGCAGCCGTGCCGTGTCGGTCGCATTCAGGTCCGTCCGTAGACGGACGCGTTCGCAGCCGGGGCAGCTGAAGGTGTAGCGGGCCCGGCGGAGCCGGCCCTGCGGGATGAAGACCAGAACGGCGGTCTTGATGTCCACCCGGACCGGCCCACACGTCTGACAGCGGGCGAGAATGACAGCCATCGCGCCCACCCCCCGAAACCTTGGACCCCGACGCGCGATCGTGCTGTGTCCAGCGTGCAACAACCGAGGGGGTCGGCGCAGGGGAACAAGGCCCTGTGTGCAGGGCCCATTGGCCTCATCGGCGTTATTCGGTCAAATTGCCGTGAGGTCGGGGCTTTCGCCGTTGCGCAGTTCGGTCGGCGGTATCCGTCGCTATGTCACACTGCCGACATGGCCAACCTCGCCGACCTGGTCGATCGTGCAGCGACACGTGATCCCGACCGCGCCGCGCTGATCGCCGGCGAGGAATTGGTGACCTGGGCCGGTTTGGATGCGCGGGTCGACCGCACCGCAGCCGCGCTTGTGCATCTCGGCCTGGCGCCGGGGGACCGCGTGGCCGTGCAGTTGGGCAACGTCGTGGATTTCCCGGCGACCTTCTTCGGCGCACTGCGTGCCGGAATGGTCGCCGTACCCGTCAACACCGGATACACCGAGCCCGAGCTCGCCGCGTTGCTCGCCGACTCCGGGGCCCGGCTGCTGGTGACCGCGTCGGCGGCAGCCGCCGCCTCGGCACGCCGACTCGGCATCGACCACGTGGTGGTCGCCGCACCGTCCGCGCCGGACGGCGTACAGACGCTCACCGACGTTCTCGCGGAGGCGCCGGAGCGTCCCCCGGTTCCCACCACCGGGGACGACGACCTCGCCGTCCTCATCTACACCAGCGGAACGAGCGGCCGTCCGCGCGGCGCCATGCTGACTCATCGATCATTGCTGGCAAACCTCGACCAGTGCGCGCAGATCACCCCGAGCGTCCTCGTGCCCGGTGATGTGGTCCTCCTCGTGCTCCCGTTGTTCCACATCTACGGCCTCGGGCCCGGTCTGGGGATGCTGGCCCATGCCGGCGCGACCGGAGTGCTGGTCGACCGGTTCGATCCGGCCGGCAGCCTCGCGGTGATGGCTCGCCACCGCGTGACCAGTGTCGTCGGCGCCCCGCCGATGTACGTCGCCTGGGCCCGGCACGACGATCCGCGGGCGCTGGCCGAGGCGTTCGCCGACGTGCGGCTCGCGCTGTCGGGTGCGGCTCCGCTGTCGGCCCCCACGCTGGAGAGTTTCGAGGAGCTGACCTCCGTCGTGGTCCACGAGGGCTACGGCCTCACCGAGACTGCGCCGGTCCTCACCAGCACCCTGATGAGCGACGTGCGCAAGCCGCTGTCGGTGGGTCGGGCGATCCCGGGCGTGACCCTCGAACTGCGCGACGAGCAGGGCGAATCGGTCGACGAGGACGATCCGGGCGAGATCGTGGTGCGGGGGCCGAACCTCTTCTCCGGCTACTGGCCCGACGGTCGCGACGGACCGTCCGAGGACGGGTGGTTCGCCACCGGTGATGTCGCCTATCCCGACGACGACGGCGACCTCTACCTCGTCGGGCGGCGCCAGGACCTCATCATCGTCAGCGGCTTCAACGTCTATCCGGCCGAGGTCGAACTGGTGCTGATGCGACATCCGGCCGTGCTGGAGGCCGCGGTCGTCGCGACGCCGCACGAATACACCGGCGAGGCCGTCAAGGCGTTCGTCGTACGCCGACCGGGGATGGACCTGCACACCGACGACGTACGCCGGTGGTGCGCCCGGTCACTCGCCCGGTTCAAGTGCCCGACCCAGGTGGAGTTCGTCGACCAGCTGCCCCACTCCGTCGTCGGCAAGGTGCGCACGGCGGCCCTGCGCGACCGGCAGGACCGCGCGTCATAGGATCAGCGGGTGCCACCGACAGACCACCGCATCACGCTGGTGACCCGGACCGGCTGTCACCTGTGCGAGACAGCCCGCACCGAGCTGGAGCGCATCGCCGGCCCGCTGGGCACCCCGATCGACGAGGTCGTCGTCGACGGTGACCGCGAGCTGACCGCGAAGTACGGGGAGCTGATTCCGGTCGTGCTCGTCGACGGCTCGGTGCACGGCTACTACCGGATCGAAGAGGACCGGCTGCGCCGCGCCCTGCAGCGCTGAACCAGGCGCCGCTGAACCCGGCAGCGTTGAAGCCGGCAGCCGGGCCGCCGGGTCATCCGGCGAGCGAAAGCTCGCCTGCGGGCTCGTCGGAGGTCGCGGCGGCCGGGAACCGGCGCGCGCGGCGCAGCTTGAGGTGCACGACGTCGCCGTCGCGCAGGTTGATCTCATCCGAGTGCGCCCGCGTGAGGTTCACGGTCACCCGCTCACCGTCGGCCAGCCGGACCTCGGCCCTGGTCTGGAACCCGAGCCAGGTCAGCCGGTCCACCGTCGCCTGGTGGGTGTCGAAGTCCGGCGTACCGACGATTTCGATGTCGTGCGGTCGGACGTAGTCGTCGCCGATCCGGGTGACCGGGCCGACGAAGCCCATGACGAAGGGGTTGGCCGGATCGTCGTAGACCTGGTCCGGAGTACCGGCCTGCTCGATCCGGCCGTGGTTGACCACCACGATCTGCTCGGCGAGCTCCATCGCCTCTTCCTGGTCGTGGGTGACGAAGACCGTCGTCACGTGCATCTCGGCGTGCAGGCGACGCAACCAGTCCCGCAGCTCGGTGCGGACCTTGGTGTCGAGCGCGCCGAACGGTTCGTCGAGCAGCAGCACCCGCGGCTGGACCGCGAGCGCCCGGGCCAGGGCCATCCGCTGCCGCTGCCCGCCGGAAAGATTGGCGGGCATGCGCTCGGCGAACCCGTCGAGGTGCACCAGCTCGAGCAGCTCGGACACCCGCTCCTTGATCTCGGGCTTGGGGGTGTGCCGGATGGACAGCCCGAAGGCGACGTTCTGCCACACGCTCATGTGCTTGAACGCCGCGTAGTGCTGGAAGACGAACCCGATGCCGCGTTCGCGCGCCGGCCGCCGGGTGACGTCGGCGCCGTCGAGCATGATGCGCCCGCTGTCGGGCTGTTCCAGCCCGGCGATGATGCGCAGCAGCGTGGACTTGCCGCCGCCGCTCGGGCCGAGCAGCGCGGTCAGTGACCCATCGGGCACCGAGACGTTGACGTCGTCGAGCGCGACGAAATCGCCGAACCGCTTGGAGACACCGACTGCTTCGATCGCCATTACTTCTCCTTCGAGCGGTTGAGCCTGGTCATCAGGACCAGCACCAGCACCGCGATCGCGGCGAGCAGGAACGACGCCGTGTAGGCGCCGGAGAGGTCGAAATTGTCGTACCGGTTCTCGACGTAGAGCGGCAGCGTCTGCGTCTGCCCGATCAGGTTTCCGGACACGACACTGACCGCGCCGAATTCGCCGAGTGCCCGCGCCGTGGTCAGGACCACGCCGTAGGCGATGCCCCAGCGGATGGCCGGAAGGGTGATGCGCAGGAAGGTCTGCCGGCCGGACGCCCCGAGCGTGGAGGAGGCCTGCTCCTGGTCGGTGCCGATCTCCTGAAGCACCGGGACGACCTCGCGCACGACGAACGGCAGCGAGGCGAAGACCGTGGCGAGGATCATGCCGGGGATCGAGAAGATCACCTGGATGCCGTGGTCGGACAGCCACGGGCCGAGCCAGCCGGTCCGGCCGTACAGCGCATAGAGCGCGAGGCCGAGCACGACCGGCGACACGGCGAACGGCAGGTCGACGATGACGCTCAGCACGCTGCGACCGCGGAACTTCCGGCGTACCAGGGTGTAGGCGCAGGCCACCCCGAAGAGGGTGTTGAGCGGCACGGCGATCGCGGCCATCAGCATCGTGAGCCAGAATGCGTGCACGGCTGCAGGCGAGGTGAGGGTGTCGATGACCGGCTTCAGACCGTGCCCGAAGGTGCGCCAGACGACCAGCGCGATCGGCAGCAGGAGCAGCAGCGCGAGGTAACCGAGGGCCCCGAAGCGGAGGAAGAACCTACCCTTCACGACGCCTCCCTCGATTGGCCAGTGCGCGCAGTCCGAGCAGGAGCAGGAACGACGCGACGAGCAGCACCACCGACACCGCGGCGGCGCCGGCCTGGTTGCCGTTCTCCAGCTGGTTGAAGATGAAGACCGATGCCAGCTCGGTCTTGTAGGGCAGGTTGCCCGAGATCAGGATGATCGCGCCGAACTCGCCGAGAGACCGGGCGAAGGCCAGGCCGGCGCCGGACAGGATCGCCGAGCGCAGGCTGGGGAACACGACCCGGCGGAAGACGGTGAACGGCTTCGCGCCGAGCGAGGAGGCGGCCTCCTCGACGTCACGGTCGAGTTCGCCGAGCACGGGCTGCACCGCCCGGACCACGAACGGCAGGGTCACGAAGAGCAGCGCGAGCAGGACACCGATCCGGGTGGAGGAGACGTCGATCCCGACCGGACTGCCCTTGCCGTAGAGCGCAAGCAGGGTCAGCCCCGCGACGATCGTCGGAAGCGCGAAGGGCAGGTCGATCAGCGCGTTGACGATCCGCTTGCCGGGGAAGTCGTCGCGGACGAGCACCCAGGCGATGGCGAGTCCCGTGATCGAGTCGATGACCGCGACGACGAGTGAGATGACGACGGTGAACTTCAGCGCCGACAGGCCTTCGGGCGCGGTGATCGAGCGGAAGAAGCTGCCCTGCGCGGCCGTCGCGACCAGTGCGGCGATCGGGAGCAGCACGACGATGGACAGGTATGCGGAGCTGAGGACGCCGGCCAGGGCCGGGCGTCGGGGGGTACCCGACGCCCGGCGGCCGAACGCCCGCGCCGCGAGCGTGTCAGCTGCCAGTGGAAACACCCACGCTCTTCTCGATGGCGACCATCGAGCCGCTCGTCGGGTCGAAGAACTTCTTCTGCACCGACGGCCAGCCGCCCACGTAGTTGATGGTGAACAGACCGCTCGGGGTCGGGAACTTCTTCGTGTCGAGGTCGGCCTTCACCACCGGCCGGTAGCCCGTGGAGGCGAAGCTCTTCTGACCGGCGTCGGAGTAGAGGTACTTGACGAACGACTTGGCCGCCGACGGGGCGTCCGTCGTGGTGGCGATCGGGTTCTCGATCAGGATCGTGTTCTGGGGCGTCACGTAGTCGACCGACTTGCCGGCCTGCTGCGCCGCGATGGCCTCGTTCTCGTAGCTGATCAGGACGTCACCGGTGCCGCTGGTGAAAGTGTTCAGCGCGTCGCGTCCGCTCTTGTCCTGGGCGACGACGTGGTGGAAGAGCTGGTTGACGAAGCTCAGCGCTTCGTTGGGCGACTTGCCCTCCTTCAGCTGTGCGCCATAGGCGGCCATGATGTTCCACTGCGCGCTGCCGGAGCTGAACGGGTTGGGCGTGACGACCTTGACGCCCGGCTTGACCAGGTCGCTCCAGTCGGTGATGTGCTTCGGGTTGCCCTTGCGCACGACCAGCGTCGCGACCGAGTCGGTGATGATGCCGTGGTACTGGTTCGCGTTCCAGTTCGACGGCACGAGACCGGCCTTGACCAGCTTGGTGACGTCGGGCGTGAGCGACAACTCGACCACATCGGCCTTCAGCCCGGCGATGACCGCGCGGGACTGTGAGCCCGACGCGCCGTAGGACTGCGAGAAGGTGACGCCCTTGCCGGAGCCGGTCTTCTGGAACGCCGGGATGAGCTTGGCGTAGGCCTCCTGTGGCGTCGAATAGGCCACCAGAGCGAGGTTCTTGCTGCCCTGCGCCGAGGCGCCGCTGATGCTGCACCCCGCGGCCACGACGGCTCCGGCCGCGGCGACCGCGACCGCAGCCACCAGTCGGCGGGATCTCACTGCCTTCATGTACTTCTCCCTGATCGCTGCATGCAGGCGGTAGGTCCCCCCGCAGACCTAGTTGTACATCAAGTCTATCGGATTGGTGGGGTTTTAGAAAACGAGCGTGCCGTCCCATGATCAAGAGGGGATTTGCGCGCGAAACGCCGAGCGGATCCCCTCTTGATCATGGTCCGCGGGCGGTGGGTGAGGGGAGGATCCGGACGGTCGCGGGGGAGGAGAGAACGATGTCTCTCCGATGACGACCTACTCGCGGTGCCAACCCAGATAGGGCTGGGACAGCCCAGATGAGGCGGCCGTCAGTCCTTCTGCCGCTTGCTCCCGCGCCGGGAGACCGAGTTCAGGGCGGCCTCCGCGTGCCGCATGAACTTTGCGGTCGTCCCCGCGGGATTGCGCTGCTCGGCGGTGGTCGCGAGCCGGTGGACGATCATCCGGGAGACCGGCAGGGCGATCGCCAGCAGCAGCCAAGTTCGCAGTCGGGTGGAGAGCAGCGCCCACATCGCGGTCGTGTCCCTTCGTAGTCATCGTGCCGTCGGCAGCGGTTCGTGCGACATATTCTTCTGACTGCCCTACCCATCGGCCCGCCCCCGACACGGTCGACCGTCGGGAAACCCTCCGGCCGGGACCCGACGTTTGGCCGATCCATGCCAGGGGAGACTCCCGGCACCGGAAGAGGTGCCTCGGAACGACGTTCGTTCGCGCCGCGACCGGTAATTCCGTGATGACAGCGGACATGGCAATGACGGGGAGGTGTGGATGAACGCCGCGAAACTGGCCTATAAGCCATTCGGCCTGGTCGGCGGGGTACTCGCCGGCATGGTCGCCGGACGGGTCTTCAAGCAGCTGTGGAAGCTCGCCGCCCACGAGGAGGAGGCTCCGCAGGCTACCGAGCGGGAGCGTGGCTGGGTGGAAGTGCTCGCCGCCGCCGCCGTGGAGGCCACCATCTTCGCGCTGGTCAAGGCCGCCGTCGAACGCGCCGGTGCCGAGCAGTTCGAGCGAATGACCGGGGAGTGGCCAGGGGATTAGGCTTGCTGCCGGCGTTGACGGGGAGGTGGCAGGTGTGGCCGAGGCCAGCGACGACGCCGGGAGCGACGATCAGCACGTCCGGCACGAGACGGACCTGGAGCGGATCGACCGCAACTGGTCGGAGCTGTTGCAGGAACTGCGGGTTACCCAGACCGGCGTGCAACTTCTCACCGCGTTCCTGCTGAGCCTCCCTTTTCAGCAGCGGTTCCAGAGCATCAGCGATTCGCAACGGGTGATCTATCTCGTGGTGGTGCTTCTGTCGATCGGAGCGACGGGCTTTCTGGTGATGCCGGTCGCCGTCCACCGTGCGGTGTTCCGGAGGCACGAGAAGGGCTCTCTGGTCAACATTGCCGACCTGATGGCGAAGATGGGTTTGGCGCTGCTCGCCCTGGCGGTGTCCGGCGTCGTTCTGTTGATCTTCGACGTCGTCGTCAGTCCCGCGGTCGGGATCGGTTTCGGCGCGGGGACCTTGGCGGTCCTTTCCGTGCTGTGGGTGATCGTCCCGGTCGTGGTGCGGGTGCGGGGCCGCCAAGCCGGAGGATGACGTCGGGCGATCTCACCTGACGTTGCATCGCGGCACCGTGCATCGCGGCACCCGCAGAGTCCGGGAGTAACGGACGTCAGTATGTGTCGGGCGGCTCTTCGTACGTCGTACGAACCCTGGTCGCAGGCCTCTCGCGCACGACGTCGGTGCGGCGACGCGTGCTCGTGTAGATGAATTCGGCGATCAGCCCGATGACGCCGACGATCATCAGGATGACGCCGGCCGTGTTGATGTTGAAGCCATGGCTGTCCTGCACCTGCAGGGCGAACCTGAGGATTGCGCCTACTGCGATAAGAAGAAGAGATCCACCGATACGCATGTTCACACTCCGGAATTGTCGTTCGCAGTCCATGCGGCCAGGGTCTGCCGGGTGATTCCCGCAGCGCGTGGCAGGCAAACAACCCGAAACCGACTGTGACCGGGTGGTGACGATGTTGCTGCGCCCTGACGGTCAGGGATGCAGAACCACCTTCACCGTCCCGTCGAGCTTCTGCTGGAAGTTCCGGTATGCGCCCGGCGCCTCGGAAAGCGGCAGGCGGTGGGTCGCGAAGCCCTCGACACCCAACGGGTCGTCATCGGTGAGCAACGGCAGTATGTCGGCCGTCCAGCGCTTGACATTCGCCTGTCCCATACGCAGCTGGATCTGTTTGTCGAACATCGTCATCATCGGCAGCGGATCGGTTGCGCCGCCGTAGACACCGGAGAGGGAAATGGTGCCGCCACGGCGGACGATGTCGATCGCGGCGTACAACGCGTTGAGCCGGTCGATCCCGACCCGTTGCATCATCGGTGCAGCAACCTTGCTGGGAAGCAACGACACCATCTGATGGGCGAGCTTCCCGGCCGGGGAGCCGTGCGCCTCCATTCCGACCGCGTCGATCACGGAGTCGGGGCCGCGGCCGCCGGTCATGCCGCGGATTGTGTCGGCGAGATCGCACTCGCGGCCGCGGAGATTGACGACCTCGACGCCCCGGGAACGCGCCCGGTCCAGGCGTTCCGGGACCAGGTCGACCGCGATCACCCGTGCGCCGTGGTGGCGCGCGACACGGCTGGCCATGTCGCCGATCGGGCCGAGGCCGAGCACCACGACGGTCCCGCCTTCGGGGACTGCCGCGTAGTCGACGGCCTGCCACGCCGTGGGGAGGACGTCGGAGAGGTACACGAACCGCTCGTCGGGTGGGCCCTCGGGCACCTTGATATGGGTGAACTGGGCCTGCGGGACCCGCACGTACTCGGCCTGCCCGCCCGGGACCTCGCCGTAGAGCTTCGAATAGCCGAACAGCGCGGCGCCGGTCCCCATCTCGCGCACCTGGGTCGTCTCGCACTGGGTGTAGAGCCGGCGGCTGCACATGAAGCAGTGACCGCACGAGATCTGGAAGGGGATCACGACGCGATCTCCCGGCCGGAGGTTGCCGACCTCATCGCCGAGCTCCTCCACGATCCCCATCGCCTCGTGGCCGAGGATGTCACCGGCCTCCATGTACGCGCCGAGCGTTTCGTACAGGTGCAGGTCCGACCCGCAGATGTTGGTGCTCGTGACCCGGACAATCGCGTCGGTCGGAGAAACGATCGTCGGGTCGGGGACCGACTCCACGCGGACATCGCGCTTGCCGTGCCACGTGACGGCCTTCATCGGCGTCCGCCGGCCGGCTTCTCCCGGCCGATCCTGGTCGTTTCTCCGGTCATCAAGGCCAGCGGTGGGATCGCAGTCATGGATTCGGTGGTACCCGGCGCCAATGCCGGCAATCCTGCCCCCGCCGGGACGGCGCGAGTGAATCTCGTCTCGGTGTGCGGGGGGACTCGGTTGGGCATGAATCCTCTATGCCGCGCGACAGTTGCCCTCCCGGCGACCTCCTGGCCGCCGCGCGGGACGCGGCGGATGATCTCGATGCCGCCCTCGGCGTCGCGGCCATGTTCGGCACCGCCCTTCCCTTTCCCGGAGGTGGGCAGACCTGGCGGCGTTTTGAGTTGCTCGCGGCGGCCGCTGCGGGTGACCTCACGGTCGCCCGGACGCTCGAGCCGCACGCGGATGCCCTGGCGATCCTGGATGAGGCTGGCGTCCCGGCCGCATCGGGTCTGTGGGGGGTGTTCGCTGCCGAGGCGCCCGGCAAGAGACTGACCGCCGTGCGGGAGGGTGGCCGCTGGCGGCTGGAGGGCACCAAGCCCTGGTGCTCGCTCGCCGGTCGCCTCGACCATGCCCTGGTCACCGCCCACAGCAACGACGGCCGTCGTCTTTTTGCGGTCGCGATGTCCGACCCGTCCGTGACGACGGAGGACGACGTGTGGGTGGCGCGCGGACTGTCCCGGCTGACGACCGGACCCGCCCACTTCGACGGGTCGCCGGCAGAACCGGTCGGCGCCCCCGGGTGGTATCTGGACCGGCCCGGCTTCGGCTGGGGCGGTATCGGCGTCGCCGCGGTGTGGTTCGGAGGAGCGGGCGCCCTCCGCGGCACCCTGGTGGACGCACTCGGGGCCCGGCAGCCGACCGACATCGCCCGGATGCAGCTCGGCGCCGTCGACGTCGCGCATTACGTCGCCGGCACGTGCCTGCGCGACGCGGCGGCGCGGATCGACGGGGGGCGCGCCGACGGCCTGGCCGGGAAATTGCTGGCCGCGCGGGCCCGGGCCGCCGTCGCCGATGCCGCGGAGCGAACCCTCACGACCGCCGGCCACGCGCTCGGCCCGGCGCCGCTGGCCTACGACGCAGAACACGCCCGCCGGGTCGCGGACCTGCAGCTCTACCTGCGCCAACACCACGGCGAGAGAGACCTCGCCGGACTCGGAGCGACCGTGCTCAGCGCGCCGGCCGAACACCGCGGAAACCTCAGCTCATGACGACGGTGCGGATCGTCGTCCTCGCAGACACCCATGCGCCGCGCCGATGGCGGCGGTGCCCGCCCGAGGTCGCGAAGCATCTGGACCGGGCCGACCTCATCCTGCATGCGGGCGACGTGTGCATCCCTGACGTGCTGGCCGAACTCTCCGGCTACGCCCCCGTCCGGGCGGTCAGCGGGAACAACGACGGACCGGACGTCGTCGCCTGGGGCGCGCCCGAGACCGTCGAGTTCGACGTCGACGGACTGCGGATCGCGATGATCCACGACGGGGGCCCGTCCCGGGGGCGCACCGCCCGGTTGCGGCGCCGCTTCCCGGACGCCGATCTGGTCGTGTTCGGTCACTCCCACATTCCGCTGGACGAGACCGGCGACGGCACGCGGATCTTCAACCCCGGCTCGCCGACCGACCGCCGACGACAGCCGCGTGGCACGCTCGGCCTGCTCACCGTCACCGACGGCGCGTTGGCGGACGCCCGGATCGTGCCGGTCACCTGAGGGCTCTCGGCCGCCGGGCCGTCAGCGGCGGGTTCGTGCCACGACGGCGTCGACCACGCTGTCCTGGGATCCGCCCGACGTGAGGGCGTCGCGCTGCAGGCGCGCCCCCGTGCCTCGCCGGCGGATCGCGTCCAGGCCGGCGCGGACGCGCTCGAGGTCGCCGGTCTCGGTCAGGGCGGGGGTGGCCAGGTCGAGGAGGTCGCCGATCAACTCCCAGGCCGGGACGACCCGGACACCGAGTACGTCCAGCAGGTCGCCGTCGACACCGAACCGGGCCGCCCGCCACGACGCCGCGCGCAGCATCTCGTGGCGCACCCCGACCGGTTCCGCTCCGCTCGGCCGGGCGGCCACCGCGGACACCAGTCCGCGGGCCAGCCCGGCGATGGTGACGGCGTCGGCGGCGTCCGGGCACACATCGGTGACCCGGAACTCGACGGTCGGATACCGGGTCGACAGCCGGACGTCGAAATAGACCATGCCTTCGTCGATCGCCGCGCCACTCGTCACCAGCGCGTCCCGCGCGCGCTCGTAGCCGGCGACGTCGCCGAACCGTTCCGTCGGGCCCGCCGTCGGCCACTGGTCCCACAGGATCCGCCGGTAGCTCGCATAGCCGGTGTCCTCACCGTGCAGGAACGGCGAGTTCGCACTGAGCGCGGCGAGCACGGCCAGCCAGGGCTGTACGCCGTCCGTCACGGCCACACCCTCGGCAGGCGAGTCGACCGAGACGTGCACGTGCATGCCGCAGGTCAGCTCGGTCCGGGCGATGACTCCGAACCGCTCGGTCATCCGGGCGTAGCGCTCGTCCGGCGTCGGCATCGGTGCGTGTCATGTCGGCAGTCTGCCCGCGTCGATCGCGGGCCGCCGATCGGGTCCGGCGGACGTGCCGAGCCCGCAAAGGAGCGCAAAACGGCATCCGGCCCAGGGCCCGTAGGGGAGCCGGAACGGGGACGCAGTGGGACTCGGCGGTCGACGACACGGTGACGTGTGGCGGCGCGGTGGCCACCGGGACGGCAGAATGGGGCTGTGCATATCTCGGCGAAGGTCGATTACGCGGTCCGGGCTCTGGTGGAGCTGGCGGTGGCGCGCGACCCTGTCGTCACCGCCGACGCCCTCGCCGAGGCGCAGGCCATCCCGGTCCGCTTCCTGGAGGGCATCCTGCGCGACCTGCGCCGGAGCCGGTTCGTCGACAGCCAGCGAGGCGCCGTCGGGGGCTACCGGCTGGCGCGCAAGCCCGAGGACATCACGGTGGCCGACGTGATCCGGGCCATCGACGGGCCGCTCGCCGAGGTACGCGGTGAGCGGCCGGAGCACCGGGCCTACAACGGGCCGGCCAAGGCGCTGCAGGATGTGTGGATCGCGGTCCGGGCCAGTCTGCGCGACGTGCTGGAGTCGGTCACGGTGGCGGACATCGCCGCAGGCCGGTTGCCGACCGAAGTGACCGCGCTCACGGCGGATCCGGACGCCTGGGCGGCGCACTGATCTTAGTGGAGAGCGCCGCCGTCCGCGACTTTGTGCAGGCGTTCACAAGCAAGTAACGTGTCTATCGGACATCCCCGATACCACAGCGCAACGCCAACCCGCCGTTCGGGGTGTCGGATGCGCTGGCGGGCAGGAGCAGCCGTGACGGAGCGACCAGATTCCCGTGTGCCCGGGGACGCCGAAGGCGTACCCGGGGGACGAGGGGTCGCCGCTCGAGCTGCGCGGGTCGCCGCCAAGGCCGCCCGGGCCGCCGCCACCGTCGCGAGCAAGTCCGGTCAGGCTCAGGACGACACCACCGGCGCGACCCCCTTCGCCGTGTCCGGCGAGCGCGTCCGCACCGTTCCCGAGGCCACGGTCGGCCGCCTGGCGATCTACCTGCGGGTGCTCTCGGCGTTCGCCGAGAAGGGCACCACCACCGTCTCCTCCGACGCGCTGGCCACAGCTGCGGGGGTCAACTCGGCGAAACTGCGCAAGGACCTGTCCCACCTGGGCTCCTACGGCACCCGTGGCGTCGGTTACGAGGTCGGCATCCTCGTCGAGCAGATCTCCCGCGCGCTCGGTCTCACCCGGCACCGGTCCGTCGCGCTGATCGGGGTCGGAAACCTCGGTCATGCCCTCGCCGGCTACGGCGGGTTCGCCACCCGCGGGTTCCATGTCGCTGCCCTCCTCGACGCCGACCCCGCCCGGGTCGGTGAGCGGATCGCCGGCCTCGTGGTCAGCCACATCGACGACCTCGACGCCATCGTCGCTACCGAGCAGGTGTCGATCGGCGTGATCGCGACCCCGGCCGAGGCCGCGCAGCCGGTGTGCGACCGGCTCGTCGCCGCCGGCGTCACCAGCATCCTCAACTTCGCGCCGGTCGTGCTCTCGGTGCCGGACGGCGTCGACGTCCGCAAGGTCGATCTCGCGGTGGAGCTGCAGATCCTCTCCTTCCACGAGGAGCGCAAGTCCGGTGCACCCGGTGCCACCGATTGGGGTGAGGTCGGATGAGCCTGCTCGCCGTCGGACTGTCCCACCGCACCGCTCCCGTCTCGCTGCTCGAGGCGTTCAGCGTCGCCCCGGTCGACGTGCCGAAGACGCTGCACGAGCTGAGCCGCTCCGAGCACGTCGGCGAGGCGTTGGTGCTGTCCACCTGCAATCGGGTCGAGGTCTACGTCGACGTCGACAAGTTCCACGGTGGCCTGTTCGACGTCACGGCCATCCTCGCCCGGCACGCCGGCACGGATGTGTCGGCGCTCGGTGACCACCTCTACGTCCATTACGAGGACGCCGCGGTCCACCACCTGTTCCGGGTGGCCGCCGGGCTCGACTCGATGGTCGTCGGCGAGTCACAGATCCTCGGCCAGCTGCGGTCGGCCTATGCCGTCGCCGTGCACGAGCAGACCGTCGGGCGCATGCTCCACGAGCTGGCGCAGCGCGCCCTGGCCGCCGGCAAGCGGGCGCACTCCGAGACCGGCATCGACCGGGCCGGCGCCTCGGTCGTCTCGCTGGCGCTCGACCAGGCCACGGCCGTACTGGAGACGCTCGCCGGCCGGTCCGCGCTGGTCATCGGCGCCGGTTCCATGGGTGCGCTGTCCGGCGCCAGCCTGCGACGCCGTGGGGCCGAGGGCCTGGTGATCGCCAACCGGACCACGGCCAACGCCGAACGCCTGGCCGGCACCTTGGCCGCCCGCTCGGTCGGGCTCGACGCCCTCGAGCACGAGATGGCCGGCGCCGACCTCGTCGTCACCTCGACCGGATCGACGTCGCTGGTCGTCCCGGCCGACCTGGTCGAGCGCGCGGTCGCGGCCCGGGCCGGCCGTCCGTTGGTGATCCTCGACATCGGCCTGCCCCGCGACGTCGACCCGGCCGTGGCGCGGGTGCCGGGCGTGACCTACGTCGACCTCGAGGCCCTCCAGGAAGCGGTGGCGCAGTCGGCCAGCGGCGCCGACGTCGCCGCGGCGGCGGACATCGTCGGCGAGGAGGCCGGTGCCTACCTCGGCTGGCAACGGGCCGTCGAGGTGGTGCCCACCGTCGCCGCGCTGCGGGCCCAGGCCACCGCCGTCGTGGACGCGGAGCTGGCCCGGCTCGACGCCAAGCTGCCGGGCCTGGACGCGCGGACCCGCGCCGAGGTGGCCCAGACCGTACGCCGCACGGTGTCGACGCTGCTGCACGCGCCGACGGTGCGGGTCAAGCAGCTTGCCGAGTCGCCCGGCGGCGACGTCTACGCCGAGGCCCTGCGCGAGCTGTTCGGCCTGGCCCCGGCCGCCGTCGACTCCGTGACCTCGGTCGACCCGGCCGATCCGCCGGAGCCCCGGTCATGACCGCCCGCCTCCCGACCTCGACCGACCGCCGTCCGGTGCGCCTCGGCACCCGGGCCAGTGCGCTGGCCCGCATCCAGTCCGGGCTCGTCGCCGACGCCCTGACCGCGGCGACCGGAGACCCGGTCGACCTCGTCGAGATCACCACCGCCGGCGACCGCTCCACCCGCGCCGTCGCCGAGCTCGGTGACACCGGCGTCTTCGTGTCGGCTCTGCGTGACGCGCTGCTCGCCGGCGACATCGACCTGGCCGTGCACTCCTACAAGGACCTGCCGACCGCGCCGGCTCCCGGCCTGTGTCTGGCCGCGGTCCCGCTCCGGGAGGACCCGCGCGATGTCCTGGTGGCCCGTGACGGTGCCGGCCTGGCCGGCCTGCCCGCCGGTGCGCGGGTCGGCACGGGTGCGCCCCGGCGGATGGCCCAGCTGCGCGCCCACCGGCCCGACCTCGACGTCGTCGGCGTACGCGGCAACGTCGACACCCGGCTGGCCAAGGTCGCCGACGGCACGCTCGACGCGGTGGTCCTGGCCCGGGCCGGACTGGCCCGACTCGGCCGGCTCGATGCGGTGACCGAAGTGCTCGACCCGGCGCAGATGCTGCCGGCACCGGCGCAGGGCGCCCTCGCGATCGAGTGCCGGGAGGACGATGCGGCGTTGCGCTCCGCGCTCACCGCGCTCGACCATCCCGGGTCGCGGGCGACCGTCGCCGCCGAACGTGCGTTGCTCGCCGCGCTGGAGGCCGGGTGCTCCGCTCCGGTCGGCGCCTGGGCGACGCTGGATCCGGTCGGGAACACGGCCGGCACCGATGACCCGGTGCGCCATCGCACCGACGTCCTTGTCCTCCGCGGCGTGGTGGCCGCGATCGACGGCAGCGCCGCCGTCCGACTGTCGACCACCGGACCGACCACCGATGCCGAGGAGGTGGGTCGGCGGCTCGCCGCCGACCTGCTCGCCGCCGGTGTCTCCGATCTGTTGGGGAGCTCACGATGACCCGCCCACGCAAGCCCGTCGGCCAGATCGCCTTCGTCGGGGCCGGACCCGGCGACCCGGGCCTGCTGACCCTGCGCGGCGCCGAGCTGCTCGCTCGGGCCGGCCTGGTCCTCACCGATCCGGACGTGCCGGATCTCAGCGCGCACTACCCCGACGCCGAGTTCCGGCCGGCCATCGGTGAGCCCAACGAGGTGGCCAAGGCGCTCGTGACCGAGGCCCGCACCGGGCACAACGTCGTACGCCTGGTCGCCGGTGACCCGATGACCGCGGAGTCGGTGGTCAAGGAGTGCCAGGCCGTGGCCCGCACCACCGTGCCGTTCGAGGTCGTGCCGGGGGTGGCGCCGGACACCGGTGTCCCCGCCTACGCCGGGGTGCCGCTGGGCTCCGCCCGCACCGTCCTCGACGTCCGCGGCGCCGAGATCGACCAGGTCGACTGGTCGGTGCTCGCCGCCGCCCCGGGCCCGCTGGTGCTCACCAGCCTGGCCGCCGACCTGGGCAAGCTCGCCGCCAGCCTGGTCGAGCACGGCTTCAAGCCCGAGACCTTGTTGAGCGTGACCGTCGGCGGGACCTCGGCCGACCAGCGGACGATCGACACCACCCTGGACTCCGTCGAGCGGGACGCCGCCGAATTCTCCGGGTCGGTCGTCGTCGTGGTCGGTCCCGTCGTCGCCCGCCGGGGCAAGCTCTCCTGGTGGGAGAGCAGGGCTCTCTACGGCTGGAACGTGCTGGTGCCCCGGACCAAGGACCAGGCGGGTGTGATGAGCGAGCGGCTGCGGCTGCACGGGGCGATCGCGGCGGAGGTGCCGACCATCGCGGTCGAGCCGCCGCGCACGCCGGCCCAGATGGAGCGGGCGATCAAGGGGCTGGTCACCGGCCGGTTCGAGTGGATCGTCTTCACCTCGGTCAACGCGGTGCGCGCGGTGCGCGAGAAGTTCGACGAGTTCGGCCTGGACGCCCGTGCCTTCGCCGGGGTCAAGATCGCCTGCGTCGGGGAGGCCACCGCCGACGCGGTCCGCTCCTACGGCATCGTCCCGGAATTGGTGCCCTCCGGCGACCAGTCCAGCGAGGGCCTGCTGGCCGACTTCCCGCCGTACGACGAGGTGCTCGACCCGATCAACCGGATCCTGCTGCCGCGGGCGGACATCGCCACCGAGACGCTGGCGGCCGGGCTGCGCGACCGCGGCTGGGAGATCGACGACGTCACCGCCTACCGGACCGTGCGGGCGGCGCCGCCGCCGGCGGAGACCCGGGAGGCGATCAAGGGCGGCGGGTTCGACGCGGTGTGCTTCACCTCGTCCTCGACGGTCCGCAACCTGGTCGGCATCGCCGGCAAGCCGCACGCCCGCACCATCGTGGCGTGCATCGGGCCCAACACCGCCGAGACGGCGCGGGAGTTCGGGCTGCGGGTCGACGTCCAGCCCGACGACGCCCTGGTGCCGGCGCTGGTCGACGCTCTCGCCGCCTTCGCGCTCAACCTGCGGGAGAACGGCGAGGCCAGCCCGCCGCCTCGGCGCCGCACCTCCCGGCCGAAGGCCGCCGACCGGGCCGCGCGGTAGCCGATGGCCGACGGCTTCCCGGTGGTCCGGCCGCGTCGGCTGCGGGCCACCCCGGGGTTGCGGCGCCTGGTCGCCGCGACCCGGTTGCATCCGGCGGAGCTCGTGCTGCCGGTCTTCGTCAAGGAGGGCATCGACGAACCGGTGCCGGTCGACTCGATGCCGGGCGTGGTGCAGCACACAGTGGAGTCGCTGCGCCGCGCGGCGGCCGAGGCGACCGAGGCCGGTGTCGGCGGGCTGCTGCTCTTCGGCATTCCGGCGCAGAAGGACGCCACCGGGTCCGGTGCCGACGCCGAGGACGGCATCGTGGCGCAGGCCCTGCGCAAGCTGCGTGCCGACCTCGGTGACGACGCGGTCCTGATCGCCGACCTCTGCCTGTGCGAATACACCGACCACGGGCACTGCGGGCCGCTGCGCGTCGACGGCCAGGTCGACAACGACGTCACCCTCGAGCGCTACGCCTCGATCGCGGTGGCGCAGGCCCGCGCCGGGGCGCACATGGTCGCCCCGAGCGGGATGATGGACGGTCAGGTCGGGGCGATCCGGGCCGGGCTGGACGAGCAGGGCTTCGACGAACTGCCGATCATGGCCTACTCGGCGAAATACGCCTCGGCCTTCTACGGGCCGTTCCGGGAGGCGGCCGAAGGCGCGCCGCGGTTCGGGGACCGGTCCGGCTACCAGCAGGACCCGGCCCGCTCGGTCGACGAGGCGCTGCGCGAGGTCCGGCTGGACCTCGCCGAGGGTGCTGACGCCGTGATGGTCAAGCCGGCGCTGGCCTACCTCGACGTGCTCAGCCGGGTACGGGAGGCGGTCGACGTCCCGGTGGCCGCGTACCAGGTGTCCGGGGAATACGCCATGCTCGAAGCGGCCGCGGCCCGCGGCTGGATCGACCGCGACCGCGCCGTCATGGAGACGCTGACCGCGATCCGCCGCGCCGGCGCGGACATCGTGCTGACCTACTGGGCGGTCGAGGTCGCCCGCCGGCTGGGATGAGCGGACCGGCCCGGGTCTACCGCGAGCCCGGGGCGACGTGGCGACCGCTCGGTGTGGTGGCCGGGCTGTGGCTGGTCGGCGTCGCGGTCGACTCCCTGGTGTCCGGCGGGGGACACGCCTTCGGCTGGGTGGCCGCGTTGCTCGTCGTCGGCGGTCCGGTCGGCCTGGTGGTCTACGCCCGCCGCAGCGCCGGCCGGGTCGAGGTGTCGCACACCGAACTCGTCGTCGGCCGGGAGACGGTCGCGCTGTCCACGGTGGATCCGGCATTTCTCTTCGACGAGGACGCCGGCGGTGCCGCCGCCGGCGCCCGCATCCTGGGCGGCGGATCGGGCCTGCCCCGGGGCCGGGCACCGTTCCCGCTGCGGCTCACCGACGGCACGGTGGTCGTCGTGCCGTGCCGTGACCCGGCGGCCCTGGGGGCGGCGCTGCGTACCGCCGTCGGCAACTGAGAGACTGAAGGTCATGACCTACCCGGAGGACGCGCCGGCCTCGCAGCAGCTCTTCGATCGGGCCACGGCGGTCACGCCGGGCGGTGTCAATTCGCCGGTCCGCGCATTCCGGGCCGTCGGCGGCACGCCGCGGTTCATGACGAGCGGCCACGGCCCCTACCTCCTCGACGCCGACGACAGGGAATACGTCGACCTGGTCGGCTCGTGGGGTCCGATGATCCTCGGGCACGCCCACCCCGCCGTCGTCGAAGCCGTGCACGAGGCCGCGGCCCGCGGGACCTCCTTCGGTACGCCGTCCGCCGGCGAGGTCGAACTCGCCGAGGAGATCGTCGCCCGGGTCGCCCCCGTCGAGCAGGTCCGCCTCGTCAACTCCGGCACCGAGGCGACCATGTCGGCGATCCGGCTGGCCCGCGGCTTCACCGGCCGGCGCAAGGTCGTGAAGTTCGCCGGGTGCTACCACGGCCACGTCGACGCGCTGCTCACCGCCGCCGGCTCCGGCGTCGCGACGTTCGCGCTGCCCGACACCCCCGGAGTGACCGGCGCGCAGGCGTCGGACACGATCGTGCTCCCCTACAACGACGTGGCCGCGGTCGAGGCTGCGTTCGACGCGCACGGCGACGACATCGCCTGCGTCATCACCGAGGCGGCGGCCGCCAACATGGGCGTCGTACCGCCGCTGGACGGCTTCAACGCCCGGCTGCGCGACATCACCGCCCGGCGCGGCGCGCTGTTCGTCGTCGACGAGGTGATGACCGGCTTCCGGGTGTCGGCCGCCGGCTGGTACGGCGTCGATCCGGTCGACGCCGACCTGTTCACCTTCGGCAAGGTGATGGGCGGCGGGCTTCCGGCGGCGGCCTTCGGCGGGCGGGCCGACGTCATGGCCTACCTCGCCCCGGCCGGGCCGGTCTACCAGGCCGGGACCCTGTCCGGTAACCCGATCGCGGTCGCCGCGGGCGTCGCGACCCTGCGGCACTGCACGCCGGACATCTATCCGCGGCTGGACGCGACCGCGGCGCAGGTCGCGTCGCTCGCCTCGGCGGCTCTGGCCAAGGAGGGTGTGCCGCACCGGGTGCAGACGGCCGGCAGCCTCTTCTCGGTGTTCTTCGCCGACGCGCCGGTCCGGGACTACGACGACGCCCGCCGGCAGGACGTCCGCCCGTTCGCGGCCTTCTTCCACGCGTTGCTCGCCCGCGGCGTCTATCTGCCGCCGTCGGCGTTCGAGGCATGGTTCGTCTCGGCCGCACACGACGAACGGGCGCTCGATCGGATCGCCGATGCGCTCCCGGAGGCCGCCCGGGCCGCCGCCGAGGCCGCCGCCACCGCCCGGGACAGCCGGTGAGCCGCACGGTCGTCCACCTGCTGCGCCACGGCGAGGTCGACAACCCCAAGGGCGTGCTCTACGGCCGGTTGCCCGACTACCACCTCTCGGCCGCCGGCAAGGAGATGGCGGAGAAGGTGTCGCGCGTGCTGGGCACCCGGGACATCACCTACCTGGTCTCCAGCCCGCTGGAGCGGGCCCAGGAGACGGCGGCGCCGATCTCGACCGCCTTCGACCTCGACGCGGCCCTGGATGGCCGGCTGATCGAGCCGGCCAACGCCTTCGAGGGGATGCAGTTCGGGGTGGGCGACGGCTCGCTGCGCCATCCGCGCAACTGGCCGAAGCTCTGGAATCCGTTCCGCCCGTCCTGGGGCGAGCCCTACGCCGAGATCGCCGCCCGGATGCTCGAGGCGGTCAACGCCGCCCGGGCCGCCGCGGAGGGTCACGAGGCGGTCTGTGTCAGCCACCAGCTGCCGATCTGGACCCTGCGCCGCCAGCTGGAGGGCCGACGGCTCTGGCACCACCCGCAACGCCGGGAGTGCGGCCTGGCGTCGCTGACCAGCCTGGTCTTCGACGGCGACCGGATCGGCTCGATCGAATACACCGAACCGGCCGGGCCGACCCCGGCGGAGGCCACCCCGGGCGCGTGATCGTCAGCGCGGTGGTCACACTGGATGACGACGCACCACCACGCAGGAAAGGCCCCCCGGATGCCCGTCGCCGTACGCCGCCGTGTCGCCGCGGCGCTGATCGGCACGGCCCTGGTTGGCGGCGCGCTCTGCTCGCTCGCTGCCTGCTCGACCGGCGCCGACGCCGTCGACCAGACCGCCGGCGGCGATTTCCGGTTCGTCGCCGGAGCCGACACCGGCAAGGCGATCCCGGTCGCCGCGCGCAAGGCCGCCCCCGATTTCGCCGGGCAGACGCTCGACGGCAAGCCGGTGGCCTTGCGGGACTTCCGCGGCAAGGTCCTGGTGGTCAACTTCTGGGGATCGTGGTGCGCGCCCTGCCGGGTCGAGGCGCCTGACATCCAGACGGTCTACAAGAAGGACGCCGCCCGCGGCCTGCGGGTGCTCGGGGTGGACGTCAAGGAGGCGGACAAGCAGTTCGCGACGTCGTTCATCCGCAACAAGGGACTGACCTACCCGAGCGTCTGGGATCCCGACGGCCGGGTCGCTCTCGCCTTCCGCAACTACCCGCCCAACTCGATCCCGTCCACGATCGTCATCGACCGCGACGGCAGGGTCGCCGCCGTGCATCTCGGCCCGCTGCTCGCCAGTGATCTGCAGACGATCGTCGACCCGATCCTGGGGCAGCGGCAGTGACCGTCGCCGTCGGCGTAGGTGCGAGCTTCGCGCACGCGGTGGCCGACGGTCCCCTGATCGTCGGCGCGCTCGTCGCCGCGCTGGCCGGTCTGGTCAGTTTCCTCTCACCGTGCGTGCTTCCGCTTGTCCCGGGATACCTGTCCTACGTCACCGGCCTCGCCGGGACGCAGCAGGCCGGTGGGTCCACAGTGGACGTCGGGCCGGCACCCGCGGGGGGCGGAGGGGCGGCGGTCGCCACCGCGACCACGACGACCCGGCGGGCGAACGGCACCCGGGCCCGTACCTTCGCCGGTGCCGCCCTCTTCGTGCTCGGCTTCACCGTCGTCTTCGTCTCCTACGGCGCCGCGTTCGGCGGTCTCGGCCGGGCCCTGTTCTCCCACCAACGGGTGATCGAGCAGGTTCTCGGCGTCGTCACCGTGCTGCTCGGACTTGCCTTCCTGGGCCTGGTTCCGGGTGCGCAGCGGGAGTTCCGACTGCACCGGCTCCCGTCGGCCGGGCTGCTCGGCGCCCCGCTGCTCGGCGTGGTCTTCGGGCTGGGCTGGACGCCGTGCGTCGGCCCCACACTCGGTGCCGTGCAGACGCTCGCGTTCAACAGTGCCAGCGCCGGACGCGGAGCGCTGCTGTCGGTCGCCTACTGCATCGGCCTCGGTGTGCCGTTCGTCCTGGCCGCGTTCGGGTTCCGTTGGCTGGTCGGCGCATTCGCCGCCGTACGCCGGCACTCGATGTGGGTGACCCGCGTGGGCGGCGCGCTGCTGGTCATCCTCGGCGTGCTCGTGCTCACCGGCTGGTGGGACGAGTTGATGAGCTATCTGCGGGCCTGGGCCGGAACGCACAGCGGGCTGGGAACCTCTCTGTGACGACGACGCGCGGCGAACAGCAGGCGGCAGCCGATGCCGCGACGCGGCTGTCCACGCAGCCCACCCCGCCGGAGTCGGCGCCCCGGCCGCGGCGGCGCGCCCTCGCCCCGCTGATCCGGACCTGGCGGCGGCTGACCAGTATGCGCACCGCCCTGGTGCTGCTCTTCCTGCTCGCGCTGGCCGCCGTACCGGGATCGCTGCTGCCGCAACGGCCGCTGAACCCGACCAAGGTCGACACCTATCTCGCGCAGCATCCGTCGATCGGTCCGCTCTTCGACCGGCTGTCGCTGTTCAATGTCTTCGCCGCGCCCTGGTTCGCCGCCATCTACCTGCTGCTCTTCATCTCGCTGATCGGCTGCCTGGTCCCGCGGATCCGCCTGCACACCAGGGCATTGCGGGCCGCGCCGCCGCGCGCTCCGCGTCATCTCGGACGGCTGCCGGAGTCGACGTCCTACGCCGCGGACGGTGCTCCGTCGGCGATCGCCGACGAGGCACGGAGGGAGTTGCGCGGCGCGCGCTGGCGGGTCGTCACCCGCGAGGAACCGGGCGGCGTGGTCACCGTGAGTGCGGAGAAGGGTTACCTGCGGGAGACCGGCAACCTGCTCTTCCACGTCGCCTTGACCGCGCTCCTGGTCGCCGTCGCGATCGGGAAGCTGTGGGGTTATTCGGGCTCGGTGCTGGTGCAGGAAGGGGACGGCTTCTGCAACACCGTCCAGCAGTACGACTCGTTCCGCCCCGGTCGCGAGGTCAGCGGGAGTGCCCTGGCGCCGTTCTGCATGACGCTGAACAAGTTCAGCGCGACCTACGAGCCGGACGGGACGGCCGAGCAGTTCCGCGCCGACATCCACTATTCGAAGCGTCTGTCGAGCCGGACGCAGCGCGACGTCCTGCGGGTGAACCATCCGCTGCGGATGGAGGGCCTGCGCCTCTACCTGCTCGGGCACGGCTATTCGCCGGTCTTCACCGTCCGGGACGCCAGCGGCCAGGTGTTCAGCCGGGTGCCGGCGCCGTTCCTGCCGCAGAACTCCAACTTCGCCTCGCAGGGCGCCCTCAAGCTGCCCGACGCCAAGCCGAAACAGCTCGCCCTCGACGGCTTCTTCGCGCCGACCGCCGCCACCGCGGGCGGCGTCCTCACCTCCACCTCGCCGGTGCCGAAGTCGCCGGCGGTCGCGATCTTCGTCTACGAAGGCGACCTCGGGGTGGACAGCGGCCAGCCCCAGTCGGTGTATTCGATCGACCGGCAGCAGCTGCAGAACGGCGCGCTCAAGCGGGTCGGGCAGAAGAACCTGACGGTGGGCCAGACCTACCGGTTGCGCGACGGCACCTCGATCCGGTTCGACGGCTACAAGCAGTGGGCCAGCCTGCAGGTCTCCCGGGACCCGTCCCAGGACGTGGTGCTCGGCGCGGCGATCGCGATCGTGCTCGGCCTGCTGCTGTCGCTGCGGATCCGGCGCCGCCGGATGTGGCTGCGGCTGACCCCGATCGACGAGCCGGACGGGGGCCGACGTACGGTTGTCGACGCTGGAGGGCTTGCCCGCACCGACGCCGGCGTCTTCTCCCAGGAGTTCCGCCGGACCACCGGGCGACTGCGCGACTCCTCGGTGCAGGCGCGAGGGAAGGACTGACCGTGGGCCCGAGCACCACACTCGCTCATCTGTCGGACACGCTGTTCACCACCGCGATCGCCGTCTACACCCTGGCGATGGTGAGCTTCTGCGGGGAGTACGCCTTCGGCCGGCGCGGGCGGGTCGCCCGCACGAGCCGGCCGGCCGTCGCCGCGCAGACGCCCGCGCTGGTCGGCGCCGGCGCCTCCGATTCCGCCCCGCCGGTCGGCGAGGGGGTCGCGACCCTGCCGCCGGACGACGCCCCGGCGACGACTGCCGGTGCCGTCCCGGCCACGCCCCCGCCGGCCGACCGCGGCCGCCGCAGCGGCCGGACCGCCGGGCGGTTCGGGCGCGTGGCGATCGCACTGACGGTGCTGGGTGCGCTGCTGCACGCCGGGTCGATCTCGATCCGCGGCGCCGCCGTCGACCGGGTGCCGTGGGGAAACATGTACGAGTTCTCCTCGGCGGTGGGCCTGGTCGCGGTCGTCGCGTTCGTGGTCCTGCTCGTGCGTCAGCCGGCGTTGCGGCACCTCGGGGCGTTCGTGTTGCTGCCCGTCATCGTGGTGATGTTCCTCGCCGGCACCGTGCTCTACGCCAAGGCCGAGCCGCTCGTGCCGGCACTGCACTCCTACTGGCTCGCGATCCACGTCAGCGCTGCCGCTCTCGCGACCGGCATCTTCATGGTGAGCGGGGTCGCCACGACCCTCTACCTGATCCGCTCCCGTTGGGACGTCGCGGTCGCGGCGGGCCGGCCGGCGCGCTTTCCGGCCTCGCTCGGCTCCCGTCTCCCCGACGCGCAGAGCCTGGATCGGATGGCCTACCGCACGATTGCCTTCGGCTTCCCCATCTGGACCTTCGGCATCATCTGCGGGGCGATCTGGGCGGAGGCCGCGTGGGGTCGCTACTGGGGCTGGGACCCCAAGGAGACCTGGGCGTTCATCGCCTGGGTGATCTACGCCGCCTACCTGCACGCCCGCGCCACGGCGGGGTGGAAGGGGACCAAGGCCGCCACCATCAACCTGCTCGGCTTCGGCGCGATGACGTTCAACTTCTTCGTGGTCAACATCGTGATCTCCGGCCTGCACAGCTACGCCGGCCTCAACTGACCCGATTTCGGGCGCCGCGGTAGGTCAGGTGCTGCTGTCGTCGTCGCTGCGGGGACGGCGGGACAATTCGCGCAGGAAGTCCGGATCGTCGTCCGGGGCGAGCGGGCGGCGCTGCTGCGGGCGGGACATCCGGCTCGGTCGGTTGGCCTGGGCGGCCCCGACGAGGCGCCACAGCGCGACGAGCAGAGCGGCGACCACGAGTACGGCGACGAGACCTATCACCGGCGCTTCACCCCCTGACCTCTGCAGCGTATCCGGTACCGGGCCATGCCGCGCGTTACGGGCGGCCGCGGTCAGGAATGCTGCGGGTGGGGCGTGTTGGACTCGTCCTCGCCGGACAGTTCTTCGAGAAGTGCCTGAACCTCGGACTCGAGGAATCGGCGGTGCCCGCCCGGCGTACGAATGCTGTGAATGCGTCCGGCGGCGGCCCAGCGGGTCACCGTCTTCGGATCGACCCGGAACAAGGCCGCAACCTCTCCGGGCGTCATGAGACGCTCCCGTGGATCCATGGTCCCCCCAGGGGTCATCGGGGTCACGAGGCGGCTGCTGACGGTGGCCATCGGCGTCTCCTGTTACGCCCGCACTGACTGCTGTTGTGGCGATGAGTACAACACCCAGAATGGGACTCTGTCTCGGGAATGGGCGAGTAACCGGCGGCCTGCGCGGGGCCCATGGCCGAATAATTCAAGGCAATTACGCTAGGTACGCCGACGGATCCTCGGTGTCACCAAATGCTTGACGTGCATCCCACCGCGTAGGTTCACTGACCAGGTGGATCAGGTCGACGCGACCATCATCGGCGCATTGCGGGCCAACGCCCGGACGACGTACGCCGAACTGGGGCGCCTGGTCGGCCTGTCCGCTCCCGCGGTGCACGAGCGGGTCGGCAAGCTCGAACTGGCCGGCGTGATCACCGGCTACCACGCCGACGTCGCGGTCGCGGCGCTCGGGCTGCCGGTCTGCGCCCTCGTCGGCATCGTGCAGTCGGCCGGTGGCGACCAGGACGAGATCGCCGCGGCGCTGGCCGCGCTGCCGGAGGTCGAGGACTGCTGGTTCGTGGCCGGTGACGAGGCGTTCGTCGTCAAGGTCCGGGTGGGCAGCGTCGCCGACCTCGAGCGCACGGTCGGGGCGCTGCGCGGCATCCCGGGGGTGGCGCAGGCCCGGACCACGGTGGTGCTCTCGACCCGGTTCGAGGGCCGCGCCGTCAGCCCGCCGTCGCTGCACGGGACGACCGCGCCGGTCGGGCCGCCGGGTCCGGTCGATTCGGTGATCGTCGCCGGGGAGCAGCTCCCGCGACCCTGACCCTCGATCCCTCCCGTCCTCCCGGACCATGACGCCCGGCCCCCGACCCTTGATCAAGAGGGGTTTTGCGCGCGAAACGCCGTACGGATCCCCTCTTGATCAAGGTCGGCGGTCGCCACCCCCATTCCGCATCAACGTGACGTTGATGCGGCTAGAGCGCTTGAACGTGACGTTCAAGCGGAATGGAGGCGGGGGCCGTGCGGCGGGCGGGGCGCGAATTTCTTTCTGATCGACGTATCACCGGGGCGGTACGTCGCTCCATTCCGCGGGGGGTTGCCGGGGGGAGTCAACGGGGGAGCGGCGGCCGGGCAGTACCAGGGGACAGCTGCCCGGCCGCCGAGCTATCCGCCGCCGCCTTGTCTGCACCGCCCATCCCGGCGCCCGGCAATCGGGCGCCCGCTATCCGCGCCGCTATCCGGCGCCGTAGCAGAGGAAACCCGCGCTCGTCGCCGCCGCGACCGGGTCGTTGCCCACGCGCGTACGGGCCCGGGCCAGGGCATCGGCGGCCGAGCGACCGGCACTGAGCTCGCGGTGCAACGCCACCATCAGCGGTGTGGTCGCCGCGTCGTCGACCGGCACGATCGTCGCGATGATCGTCGTCGTACCCAGGGCGAACAGCGCCGCCGTCAGCCCCATGATCTCGTCACCGGCGAGCACCGACGTCACGCCCGACTGGCACGCCGGCAGGACGACGAGGGCCGGTGCGGCCGACACGCGCTCCAGGTCGTAGACGGTGAGCGGTCCGTCGGCCAGGTCCAGCGCGGAGAACAACGGGTTGTCCCGGCGCAGCCGCCCGTGCGCGGCGATGTGCGCGACGTCGGCCCCGTCGAGCTGGTGCATCGTCGCCTCGGCGGTTGCGTCGGCACCGGTGAGCCGGCTCGCCGCGGGGTAGACCCGGGCCAGCCGGCTGATCTCGCGGGCCGCGCCGGCCAGCCGCGGTCCGGCGGCGAGCAGCACCCGCCGGTCGCCGCGCGCGACGGGCGCGCGCGCGGCCCGCAGCCAGATCGCCGCCGACGGCGCGACCGTGACCGACCGCCCCGCGCAGGACGGCAACGCCGACCAGGGCAGCGCCTGCAGTGACCCGGGGGGAACGACGACCAGCGGCCGCTCGTCGATGACGCTCCGCACCGGCGCCAGCAGTCCGTCGTCGAGCCGGCTCGCGGCGCGCCCGAGCGCTTCGCGCGCCGGGTCGGTCGCACCGTGTCGGAGCGCGAGCCGGCGCAGGGCGAACTTCGCCGCCTCCGCCTGGCGGACCAGCGGTGCGCTCGCGCCCAGTTCGGTCAGTCGCGGCTCGCCGTCGCGCACGGTGATCGCGAGCATCGTGCCGGAGTCCTCGACCAGTTCGACGAGGACGCGGTCGCCGAGCAGCTCGGCGAGCTCGTCGACCGCCGGGATCGGGGCGGCCGCCCGGTCGCCGGTGCCCGTGGTCCGGCGGGTCAGCCGGCGTACCCGCTCCTCGAGGGTGGTCTTGCGGTCGGCCAGCCCGGCGGCGTCCCGCTCGTCCAGCAACGCACTCTCGATGTCCGCGGTCACGCGGCGCAGTTCGGCGAGGGTCGCGGCCAGCGGCGCGTCGTCCGGCGGCCGGGCCGGGACCATGTGCAGGGCGCCGGCCCGCCAGCTTTCCGCCCAGGTGAGCACCTTGGTCGCCGAGCCGCTGCTGCGGGCCAGCTCGAGACCCAGGCGAGCGAGATCGCCGCCATGTCCGGCCATATGCACCCGGAGCTCGGTGGCACCCACGACGGCGCGCTCCCGGTCGACGATCCGCAGCCCGGCCTGCAGCGCCTTCTCGGCACCGGACCGGTTGCCGTCGGCGTTCCGCAGCAGCGCGGCGGCGTACCAGGCCCGGATCCGCAGCTCCATCGGACCGGTACGCCGGGCCGAGCTGGCTCGCTCCAGTTCGGCCCGCGCGGTCGCGAGTGCCCCGGTGTCGAGCGCGGCGCGGGCCGCGATCAGCCGGCAGTCCAGCTCCTGTGCCCGCCAGCCGGTGTGGGCGAGCTGCTCGGCGAGGCGCAGCGCCCTCGCCCGCAGCCGCGCCGTCCGCCCGGCCCGCTCGTCCGCACGCAGCGCGACATATCCGGCGATCAGGGCCCAGCTGGGCCGCTGCTGCCGGGTGAAGAGCCGGGCCGCCCGCAGCGCCGCCTCCCGGCCGGCCACCGGGTCGCCGTCGGCGACGCAGGCCTGCGCCAGCATCAGCAGGCCGTCGGCGAGGTGGGTGGACATTCCCGCCTTGCGCAGCGCCGGGACGGCCCGCTCCGCGGTGGCCCGCGCCTCCTCGGTGAGCCCGACGGACAGCAGGACCTCGCACCGGTCGAGGAGCAGCTCCAACTCCGGTACGCCGTGCCGGGCGTGGATCGTCTCGGCCTCGTCGTAGAGGGCCAGCGCGACCGGCACATCGCCCCGGCGGGCCGCGATGAAGCCCAGGTTCCAGGTCGCGTCGGCGGCCATGGTGTCCTGGCCGAGCCCGCGGTAGAGCTCACGCGCCTGGCGGAGGTCGGTCTCCGCGGCGGCGAGGGCGCCGCGCTGCCCGTGCAGCACACCGCGGTTGTTGTGCAACCGGGCGGCGCGCATCCGGTCCCCGCTGCGCAGCAACTTCGGCAGCGCCCGCCGGTACGCCGCCAGAGCCTCGTCGGTGCGCCCGGTCTCCTGCAGGATCAGGCCGCGCTGGTGCAGCAGCCGGCCGACCGTCGCCCCTTCGGCGATCAGCTCGGCCTTGTCCAGCTCCTCGATGGCGCCGGCCGGGTCGCCGCTGGCGTGCCGCAGGTAGGCCAGCAGCATCCGGGCCCGGGCCGTGTCGTCGCGGGCATCGGCGCGTTCGGCCAGCCGGAGGGCACGGCGGGCGGTCGCCAACGCCTCGCCGGTCTCGCCGAGTGCCCACGCGGCCCGGGCGTCCGCGCGATGCGCCGCCGACGCGGCCGACAGGTCCTGCGACCGCTCCGCCGCGGCGACCGCCTGGCTCGCCACCCGCCGGGCCCGCCGCGGCGACACCCCGACCAGTCGGTCGGCCTCGGCCGCGAGCTCCCGCGCCGTCACCGGGGTGAATCGCCCGACTGCCCGGAGGGGCATGTATCAGTGCCCACCCGGGCCGACTCTTCAGGTCGGGGACCGTACGCCGCCCGGCCGGCCACACACCTGAGGAGCAGACGATGACCGCACCCATCCACGTGAGCGTCTACGCCGCCGACCCGGTGTCCGAGTCCGGTGTCGTCGGCCAGTTGCGGTCCCAGCACGATCTGGCCCTCCTCCCCACCGACTCGGCGCGGCCACCAGAGGTGGCGGTCATCGTGGCCGATCTGGTCGATGAGCATACGATCCGGATGATCGAGCGGGCGCGCCGTCGTCCGCAGACCCGGGTGGTCGCGGTCGTCGGCCGCGTCGACGGCGGCGGGGTGCTCGCGGCGGTCGAGGCAGGTGTGACCGCGCTGCTGCGCCGGGTCGACGCCACCCGGGAGCGGCTCGTGGAGGCGATCCGGGTCGCGGCAAGTGGTGAGGGGATGCTGCCGCCGGACCTGCTCGGCCGGTTGCTCTCCCACGACGACACCGCGGCGGCTCCCACGCCGGCCGGTCCGCGGCTCACCTTCGGCGGCCTCACGCCGCGGGAACTCACCGTCCTGCGACTGGTGGCCGATGGCTACAGCACCAGCGAAATCGCCCAGCGGCTCGCCTACTCTGAGCGCACGATCAAGAACGCACTGCACGACCTCACGTCTCGGCTTCAACTGCGTAACCGGTCACATGCCGTGGCCTTCGCCCTACGGGAAGGACTGATCTAGATGCCCAGGACCCATCCGGACGACGAGCCGCGCGAGGAGACCGCGTCGCCGAAGCCCACCCCGCCCAACCCGCAGCACACCACCCACCGGCCGCCGGACCACGGTGCGAAGCCTGCCGCGGAGAAGCAGAAGAGCACCGACTCCGACCGGCGCTGAGCGGATCCGGCCCGGTCGGCGCCTGTGCGCGGGCCGGGCCGATTCGACATCGTGCGTCCTACTCGCACAAGAGGTCTGCAGAGGCGAGTACGGCGCACGATGTCGCCGTCATGCCGCCCGATCGATGGCGTAGGGCGCGCGCAGTTCACTGCCGTTCGACGGCGCCCGACGACACACTCAGCGGGCGTGGCCCGCGACCAGCCGACGGCTGTACCGGATGAACGCCACGATCGCGTCGGCCGTGGCGGTGATGCTCACGCCCCGCATTCCGATCAGCGCGGGGTGAGCCACTCGGCCTACTTCGGCGTTGCCGTAGGAGCCAACATCCCGAGACTTCGGCATACCCGGAGGCTAGGTCGAGGTCGGCGGGTTGTCCAGACGGACGCTCCACCACCGCCCGAATGGGTGCCTATGTCCGAACCCAAGTGGTCACCAGCAGTGCCCCGGCGACCGTGGTGAGGGAGAGGCGGAGCAACCCGGCCGGCAGGCCGCGGGCGATCAGGATGCCGTCGTCGACCGGGAGGTCGATCTGGCGGATCACCCCGGCCGGGTCGGTGCCGGCGCCGCTGGTCTCGATCGCCGCCGCGGCGAGATCCGCGCCGCTGATGTGGGCGAGGATGTCGCGCCGGTCGGCGTTCTGGCTGATCTGCATCTCCACGGTCACCTCGCCGACCTCGAAGGACAGCAGCCGCTCCTCGGCGTCGCCGCGCACCGCGAGCGCCGCGGCCGGGTCGTCGGCCGAGTCCCGGACCAGGGCGGCCAGTTCCGCGTCGAGCCGGCGCAGATCGAACGCCGCATGCGCGGCCTCGTAGACGATCTCGGGGGGCGCGTCGGCCTCGGCGACCACCGCCCGCAACTGCTCGGCCAGCGCGTCTTCGTCGTAGATCCCACTCATGTCCGCCCCCCGTCGATCGCCGACAGCCGACCGTCCTCGTCCAGCAGGACCCGCAGCTTCGACAGGCACCGCGACCGGGTCGGGCCGATGCTTCCGATCGGCATCCGCAACGCCGCGGCGACCGTGTCGTAGGACGGCGCGGGGTCGGCCATCAACACCCGCAGTAGTGTCTGGCAGCGCGCCGACATCCTCGTGAAGACCGACCACAGGGCGCTGTCGCGCTCGGCCAGCAGCAGCCGCGCGTCGACCGGCTCGGCGGTGTCGGGGATGTCGAGATCGGCGTCGTCGTGGGTGTGCGGCTGCTCGCGTCCCCGGCGGCGCAGGACCTTCAGGCACTCGCGGCGCACGGTCGTGGCGAGCCACCCGGCGATGCGCTCCGGCTGGTTGATCCGGTCGAGATTCTCCAGCAGTCGCAGCCAGGTCGTCTGGACCGCGTCCGCCGCGTCGGCGGTGTCCAGCCGGAAACCGCGCGCGATCGACCAGAGCAGGTCGGTGTAGTCGTCGACGAGCGCGTCCCAGGCCCGCCGGTCGCCCTCGGCAGCCCGGCGGATCAGGTCCTCGACATCGGGCGTCTGCACGGCACCATCCCTGGCCACGGTGTACTTCCCGTCCCAGTTTGCCCGATCGGTGAGACGCCTGTCCGCGCGGATCGACGATAGGCGCACGCGACCCTCGAATCGGTTGTCGAGCGAGAGCCCACGTGCCATACCTCGACCCTAGGCGCGGCCCCGGCCGCGGTCAGCAGGCGCAAGGGCAGCGAAAGAGGCACTTCCGGTGCGCGATCGGGCACCGGCCGCCCGCCCGCGCCGCGAGGTCGGCGCGTAGCGTGGTCGCCGTCAATCGTCCGCCCGGAGCGGGGCCGTCGTGGATCGGGGCCGTCGTGAGAGCGTTCCTCACCTACACCGTCGCCCGGCTGGCCATTTTCGCCGTGGTGGCCACCGTGCTGTATTTCGTCGGGCTGCGGTCCTTCGTGCTCGTCGCGCTCGCGTTGCTGGTCAGCCTTCCGCTCTCCTACGTGGTGCTCCGCCGGCAACGCCTGGCACTGGCGGCCGAGGTCGAGCAGCGGGTCGAGGGACGCCGCCGACGCCGGTCGGAGCTGCGGGAGCAGCTGCGCGGGGATGCGGACTGACCGTCGTCGAGACCTACGTCTCGTCGGCCAGCAGTGCCGCGACCGCCGTCCGGTCGGCCTTGCCCGAGGCCAGCTGCGGCACGGCGTCCACAAAGGACATCCGCTTGGGTACGGCGTGCCGGCCGACGTGGCGGGCAACGGCGTCGCGCAGCGCGGCGATCGCCGGGGGAGTGGCCGGATCGGACGGTTCGACCGCGGCGACCACCGCCTGACCCCATTCGGCGTCCGGAATGCCCACCACGCAGGCGTCGCGGACCCCGGCGATGCTGGTGAGCGCCCGCTCCACGAGCAGCGGTACGACGTTCTCCCCGCCGGAGATGACGAGATCGTCGATCCGTCCGAGCACCTCCAGCCGCCCCTGCGGCGTCCACCTCCCGACGTCCCCGGTGGTGAACCATCCGGCGTCGAACGCCGCCGCGGTCAACTCCGGGCGGCGCAGATAGCCGTGCGCGAGAGTGGCGCCCCCCAGCCGGATCGGGCCGACGCCGTCGGATCGGGCGTCGACCTGCGTGCCGTCGAGCGGCTCACCGTCGTAGACGCAGCCGCCGGCGGTCTCGGACATGCCGTAGGTCGTGCGGACCGCGATCCCGGCCGTCCGGGCCCGATCCAGCAGGTGCATCGGCGTCGCCGATCCGCCGAGCAGGACGCCGTCGAACGACGAGAGCGCGCAGACGGCCGCGGCATCGTCGAGCAGTCGCGCCAACTGGGTGGGGACGAGCGCGGTGTAACGCGGCGCGTCGTACGGCACAAGCGCCGCGGCTGAAACGAAGCGGGCCGCGGTGAATCCGGCCGTACTGTCCACAGTGGACACAGCGCCGCCGCCGTCGACCGTGCGCACCAGCACCTGCAGGCCGGCGACGTGGTGCACCGGCAGGGCCAGCAGCCAGTGACCGGGCCCGCCCAGCCGCCGGTGCGTCGCCCGCGCCGAGGCCCGCAGAGCCTCGGCGCCCAGCAGGACGCCCTTCGGCGTACCGGTGGATCCCGACGTGGCGATCACGACCGCCGTCGCGTCGTCGACGCCGAGGTCGGGGCGCAGCTCCCGGTGCATCGTCTCGACCAGCGCCGGCGGTCCGGACGGCATCGGCAGCAGCGCCGGGCCGTCGTCGAGGGCGACCTGCAGGATCGGGAGAAATGCCTCGACCGACGCCGCGTCGAGCGGGCACGGAATGGCCTGAAGGCCGCGGGCGGGCATCTCGGGATCTAGGGTATCGGGTGGTCCACCCAGATCACGAAGGAGCGTCGATGGCGACGGACACCTGGCTGTCCACAGTGGACATCCATGTCGTGTCGCTGCCGATGCGGGAACGCTTCCGCGGGATCACCGCCCGGGAGGCCGTGCTGTTGCGCGGCCCGAAGGGGTGGGGGGAGTTCGCCCCCTTCGTCGAGTACGACGTGCCGACCGCCGTTCCGTGGCTGCGGGCGGCCTGCGAGGCGGCCGAGGCGGACTGGCCGGAGCCGGTGCGCGCCGGCGTCCCGGTCAACGTCACCGTGCCGGCGGTCGGCCCGGACCGGGCGGCGCAGATCGTGCGGGCCGGAGGCGGCTGCCGTACGGCGAAGGTCAAGGTCGCCGAGCCCGGACAGGCCCTGGCCGAGGACCTCGCCCGGGTCGAGGCGGTGCGCGACGCACTCCCCACCGACGGCCGGGTGCGGGTCGACGCCAACGCCGCCTGGTCGGTGGACGAGGCGGTGCCGGCCATCCGCGCGCTCGACCGCGCGGCCGGCGGGCTGGAGTACGTCGAGCAGCCCTGCCCAGGCCTGGACGACCTGGCCGCGGTACGCCGCCGGGTCGACGTACCGGTGGCCGCCGACGAGTCGATCCGGCGGGCCGAGGACCCGATGCGGGTCGCGGTCGCCGGCGCCGCCGACATCGCCGTGCTCAAGGTGGCCCCGCTCGGCGGCGTACGCCGGGCGCTGCAGATCGCCGACGCGTGCGGCCTGCCCTGCGTGGTGTCCTCGGCCGTGGACACCTCGGTCGGGCTGGCCGCCGGCATCGCGCTCGCCGCCGCCCTGCCCGAGCTGCCCTACGCCTGCGGGCTCGGGACCGGGTCGCTGCTGGCCCGCGACGTGACCCGCCACCCGCTGCTCCCGGTCGACGGCGTCGTACCGGCCGGGCCGGTCGACCCCGACCCGGACCTGCTCGTCGAGCTCGCCGCCCCGGCCGACCGGGCGGCCTGGTGGCGCGACCGGCTCGCCGCCTGCGCCCAGGCGATGCCGTGAACCCCTCGACCGCGCTGGCGCGGGTCCTCGTCGACGAACTTGCCCGGTGCGGCGTCCGCGAGGCGGTGCTCGCGCCCGGCTCGCGCAGTGCACCGCTCGCGGTCGCGCTGCACGAGGCCGACGCCGCCGGCCGGATCCGGCTGCACGTGCGGATCGACGAGCGCTCGGCCGCGTTCCTCGCCGTGGGGCTTGCGGCCCGGTCCGGCCGCGTGGTGCCGGTCGCCTGCACCTCGGGCACCGCGGCGGCCAACCTGCACCCCGCCGTTCTCGAGGCCGCACACGCCGGGTTTCCGCTGCTGGTCCTCACCACCGACCGGCCGCCGGAGCTGCGCGGCTCCGGCGCCAACCAGACCGTCGACCAGCTCAAGCTCTACGGCGACGCGGTCCGCCTCTTCTGCGAGGTCGGCGTCCCCGAACGGCGCCCCGGTCAGGTCGCCTACTGGCGGTCGCTGGCCTGCCGCGCGGTGGCGACCGCCGTCGACCCGTCGCGGCCGGGCCCGGTGCATCTCAACCTGGCGCTGCGCGAACCGCTGCTGCCCGACGGCGACGACGACTGGTGCGAGCCGCTGTCCGGGCGGGCCGGTGGCGGCCCGTGGACGTCGGTCGCGGCGTCCCGGCCGGCCACCGAGGACGATCCGTACGACGCCGGCGGGCGCGGGCTGGTGATCGCAGCACTGCCCGACCCGCGGGCGGAGGAGTGCGCCGCCCGGCTGGGTTGGCCGCTGATCGTGGAGACCGCCGGCGCCGGCTGTGCCGCGCCGACGCTGATCCCGACCGGGGCCTGGCTGCTCGACGACGAGAAGTTCCTGGACCGGCACCGGCCGGACCGGGTGCTGTGCTGGGGGCGGCCGACGCTCTTCCGTCCGGTCCAGCGGCTGCTCGCCGACCCGGCCGTCGTGGTCGACGTGGTGTCCGAGCGCGCCGACTGGCCGGCGCCGGGTCACAACGTCCGCGGCGTACGGCGGTCCGGTCCGCGGGTCGCCGGGCCGGCGGCGGACCCGGCCTGGCTGGCGAGCTGGCAGGAGGCCGACCGCGCCGCCCGGTCGGCGCTCGACGGGGCGCTGGACGCCGAGCCGGAGCTGACCGCGCTGCGGGTCGGCCGCGACCTCGTCGCCGCGCTGCCCGACCCGGCGCTGTTGGTGCTCGGCTCGTCGCAGCCCATCCGCGACGTGGGCCTGACCGCGGCGCCGCGGTCCGGGGTGCGGCTGGTCGCCAACCGCGGCGTCGCCGGGATCGACGGCACGGTGTCGACCGCGATCGGCGCTGCGCTCGCCGACCAGCGTTCGTCTGTGGGGGCGGCGTACGCCCTGGTGGGTGATCTGACGTTCCTGCACGACTCGACCGGCCTGATGCTGGGCCCGGACGAGCCGCGCCCGGACCTGACCGTCGTGGTCGTCAACAACGACGGCGGCGCGATCTTCGGCCTGCTCGAACCGGGCGAGCCGGGCCGGGCGGCGGCGTTCGAGCGGGTCTTCGCGACGCCGCACGGCGTCGACCTGGCGGCGCTGTGCGCGGCGACCCGGACGCCGCACCGGCGGGTCACCACGGCGGCGGACCTGCACGCCGCGCTGGCGGTCCCGCCCTCGGGTGTGCAGGTGGTCGAGGTGACGGTCGACCGGCGCCCCACCCGCGCGCGGCAGGAGGAGCTGCGGTCGGCGGTCGGGGTCGCGGTGCAGTGAGCGGTGGCGTCAGCTTGTCGGGACGGCCACGGTGTGGGCCTCGAGCGCGTCGCGGATGACGACGAACTTGTCCTGCGTCTCGGCGAGCTCGCGCACCGGGTCGGAGTCGGCGACGATGCCGCAGCCGGCGAACATCCGCACCCGGGTGTCGCTCACCTCGGCGCAGCGCAGGGCGATGCCCCACTCGCCGTCGCCGGCGGCGTCGACCCAGCCGACCGGCCCGGCGTAGCGGCCGCGGTCCATCCGCTCGAGTTCGGGGATGAGATCGAGGGCGACGTCGGTCGGCGTACCGCAGACGGCGGCCGGCGGGTGTACGGCGGCCGCCAGCGCCAGCGACGTGGCGTCGCCGACCGCGGTGCCGGAGATGTCGGTGGCCAGGTGCACGACGTTGGGGAGCCGGAGAAGGGACGGGGTGGCCGGGACGTCGAGGGGATCGCAGTACTTGGTGAGGACGTCGACCACCGACCGCACGGAGTAGTCGTGCTCGCTGAGGTCTTTCTCCGAGTGCAGCAGGTCGTCGCCGCCCGGCCCGCCGCGGGCGCTGCCGGCCAGGACCCGCGACTCGACCCGGTCGCCGCTGCGGCGGACCAGCAGTTCCGGGGTCGCGCCGACCATTCCGTCGACGGAGAAGGTCCAGCACGAGGCGTAGCGCTCGGCCAGCCGGGCGATGAGGAACCGGGTGTCGATCGGCAGGTGGGTCGTCGCCAGCAGGTCGCGGGCGAGGACGACCTTGTCGAGCTCGCCGGCCCGGATGCGGCGTACCGCCTCGGCGACCGCGCCGGTCCACTCGGTCGCGGTGAGGGCACCGTCGGCGTAGCTCACCCGGTGCGGGGCGTGGAACCGGGACGCCGGGGGTAGGGCGGTCGCGTCGTCGTAGGTGGTGATCCACGCGCGGCCGTCGCGGCGGCCGAGGACGACGCGGGGGACGACGAGCGTCGAGGTGCCGGTGCGGGCGTCGAAGGCCAGGCTGCCGAAGGCGAGCGGTCCGGTGCCGGGCAGCCGGACCTCGTCGTCCACGACCAGCGACTGGCACTGGCTGCGCCACCACGCCTCCGCCCGATCGGCGAAGTCGGTGCCGGGCAGGTCGAGGCGGGCCGTCGTACCCCAGCCGACGATGCCCTCGCCAGCGCGGACCCAGGACAGCACCGGGCCGTCGGGAAGACGGTCGGGAAGCGCACCCGGGTCGGCGATGGCTCGGGTGCGGACGACGGTCGGGGCGAGCCCGGGCGCTGCGCTCACCGGCCCAGAGTACGGCCGCCCGCCCCCGCTCGAACAAACGCACTAGTAGTGCGTTTTGGTCGGCGACACGCCGTGCCGGGCCCCCACAACGCACTACTAGTGCGTTTGTTTCGGGTCGGCACGGCCTCCGGGGTGGGTCGACATCGTGCGCCCTACTCGCAGGATCGGCCCCGATGTGCGAGTACGACGCACGATGATGCCCTCTCGCCCGCCCCTGCCGCCCCCCGCTGCCGCTGCCGCGCCTCCCGCCGTCCCAGCCGCTGCCCCCGCCGCCGCCCCCGCCGCGGCCGCCGCCCCCGCAGCCGCCCCCGCCCCATCCCATTCCCGGCCCTATGCCCTTGCTTCGCTGGGCGGAGCAAGGGCATAGGGGTCGGGATCGACACCCAAGGCCGGCCGGGTCGCCCGGCGGGGCCACGGGGAAGAATGGCGGGCGTGAGCCGCGCCTCCCTGCAGAAGGACCCCCACGACGTCGCCGCGATGTTCGACGGCGTCGCCCGCCGCTACGACCTGACCAACACGGTGCTCTCCTTCGGCCGGGACCGGTACTGGCGGCGGCTGACCGGCGAAGCGCTGCACCTGCTGCCCGGCGAGCGGGTCCTCGACCTCGCGGCGGGTACGGCGGTGTCCACGGTCGCCCTCGCCAGGTCCGGCGCGACCGTCGTCGCCTGCGACTTCTCCCTCGGCATGCTCACCGCCGGCCGGGACCGCGGCGTGCCGATGGTGGCCGGCGACGCCTTGGCCCTCCCGTTCGCGGACGGGGTGTTCGACGCGGTGACCATCTCCTTCGGCCTGCGCAACGTCGCCGACGTCGACGCCGCCCTCGCCGAACTGGCCCGGGTCACCCGACCGGGCGGCCGGCTCTGCGTCTGCGAGTTCAGCCACCCCACCTGGGCGCCGTTCCGCACGGCGTACGACGAGTACCTGATGCGGGCGCTCCCACGGATCGCCCGCCGGGTCAGCAGCGCGCCGGACGCCTACGTCTACCTCGCCGAGTCGATCCGGGACTGGCCCGATCAGCCCGCGCTGGCCGGGCGGCTCACCGCCGCGGGCTGGCGCCGGGTCAGCTGGCGCGATCTCACCGGCGGCATCGTCGCGCTGCACCGCGCCACCCGCTGACCGGCACGCCCATGCCGCTCCAGGATGGCGGCGAGGTCTCCGGCGCCCTACTGTCGGGATCTTCAGCAGCCCACAACGACCGAACGAGCACCCACGACGGAGGGAACACGATGGGCTTCGCCGACAAGTTCAAGGAAGTCATGCAGCAGCGTGAGGGCCAGGTGCGGTCCGCCGTCGACAAGGCCGGGTCCTTCGTCGACGAGAAGACCAAGGGCAAGTACCACCAGCAGATCACCAAGGCCGGCCAGAAGGCCGACGAAATGATCACCAAGACCACCCAGCAGCCGGGCAGCGGCGGCCAGGGCTACCAGCCCGGCAGCGGCGGTGGCGGGCCCACCGGCGGCTACCAGCCCCCGAGCGACGGCACCCAGCCCGGCCCCACCGAGTAGCCGGTCGAACGACGGTCGCCCGGTCAGCGCCGACCGGGCGGCCGGCGTTTCTGCCGCGGCGTGTTCGCCCCCTGATTCCGCTTGAACGTCACGTTCAAGCGCTCAGCCGCATCAACGTCACGTTGACGCGGAATGGGGTGTGCCGAGGCCCTCGCCGGGGCAGCAGCGACCGGACGGAGGGGGCTCACCGGAGCAGGGGCGACCGGCGGACGGGTCAGTAGGGCGCGGTCGTACACTCAGACATCGAGTTCGTGAAGAAGTTCACAAGCGGTGTATGGACCGGTCGACCACCCCAGGGAACCGTCGTGACAGCCCCTCTGGCACCTGCCCCGCGTCGCCCTGCCGACGCGGATGCCGACGTACTCGTGGTCGGCGGCGGACCGGGCGGCGCGGCGACCGCCCACTACCTCGCCCAGGCCGGCGTCGACGTCCTCCTGCTGGAGAAGTCGACCTACCCCCGGGACAAGGTCTGCGGCGACGGCCTGACCCCCCGGTCGGTGCGGGCGCTGGTGACCATGGGCGTCGACACCTCCCCGGACGCCGGCTGGCTGCACAACAAGGGCCTGCGGGTCATCGGCGGCGGACTGCGGCTCGAGCTGCCCTGGCCGGAGCTCGCGAGCTTCCCCGACTACGGCCTCACCCGCACCCGCGCCGGGCTGGACGAGCTCCTGGTACGCCGGGCCCAGAAGAGCGGAGCCCGGCTGCAGGAGGAGACCACCGCGACCGGCCTGGTCCGCGACGACGACGGCCGGGTCGTCGGCGTCCACGCCACCGTCGGCCCGGACAAGGTCCCGGCCACCTACCGCGCGCCGGTCGTCGTCGCCGCCGACGGCGTCTCCGGCCGGCTCGCGCTGTCCCTCGGCATCGCCAAGCGCGACGACCGGCCGATGGGCGTCGCCGTACGCCGCTACTACCGCAGCCCGCGCCACGACGACGACTACCTCGAGTCCTGGCTGGAGCTCTCCGACCGCAGCCCGGACGGGCGCACGACGCTGCTGCCCGGCTACGGCTGGATCTTCGGGCTCGGCGACGGCACGTCCAACGTCGGCCTGGGCATCCTCAACAGCTCCGGCGCCTTCGGCAACACCGACTACCGCGGCCTGCTGTCCCGCTGGCTCGAGGGCCTGCCCGAGCAGTGGGGGTTCGTCGAGGACAACGCCACCGGGCCGATCCGCGGCGGCGGGCTGCCCATGGGGTTCAACCGCACCCCCCACTACGTCGACGGGATGCTGCTGGTCGGCGACTCCGGCGGCGTCGTCAACCCGTTCAACGGCGAGGGGATCGCCTACGCGATGGAGTCCGGCGAGATGGCCGCCGCGACCATCGTGCAGGCGCTGGCCCGGGCGACCCCGGCGGGCCGGGAGCGTGCGCTGCAGGCCTACCCCCAGCGCCTGAAGGACGCCTACGGCGGCTACTACCGGATCGGCGGCGTGTTCGTGAAGCTGATCGGCAACCCCGACGTGATGAAGCTCTGCGTCCGGCACGGCCTGCCGCACCCCACGCTGATGCGGTTCGTCCTCAAGCTGCTCGCCAACCTGAGCGACCCCCGCGGCGGCGACGCGATGGACCGCGTGATCAACGCCCTGACCAGGTTGGCTCCGGCCGCATGATCAGCCGTCTCCGGAGCCCGCACCGCACCCCCGGCCGCGCCGCCGGGGCGGTGCAAGCGCGCCTTTGCCCACGCTCTACTGTGAATCCGTTTGCGATGCGGTTGATGAGGAGGGTGGACCCGGGATGACACTCACCCCGTACATCCCCGTCCTGGTGCTGTTTCTCCTGGCCGGAGGCTTCGCCGTCTTCTCGGTGGTGGTCACCGGATTCACCGGGCCGAAGCGTTACAACCGGGCCAAGTACGACGCCTACGAGTGCGGGATCGAGCCGAGCCCGCAGCCCGTCGGCGGCGGCCGCTTCCCGGTGAAGTTCTACCTGACCGCGATGTTGTTCATCGTCTTCGACATCGAGATCGTCTTCCTCTACCCGTACGCCGTCGCGAACAAGGTGCTGGGCATCTTCGGGGTCGTCGAGATGGTGATGTTCATCGGCACGGTGTTCATCGCCTACGCCTACGTATGGCGTCGCGGCGGGCTGGACTGGAACTAGGGATCAGCTATGGGACTCGAAGAAAAGCTGCCCAGCGGGGTACTGCTCACCAGCGTCGAGAAGCTGGTGAACTACACCCGCAAGGCGTCGATGTGGCCGATGACCTTCGGCCTGGCCTGCTGCGCCATCGAGATGATGACGGTCGGCGGGTCCCGGTTCGACATCGCGCGATTCGGCATGGAGCGCTTCAGCGCCACCCCGCGCCAGGCCGATCTGATGATCGTCGCCGGCCGGGTCAGCCAGAAGATGGCGCCGGTGCTCCGCCAGCTCTACGACCAGATGCCCGAGCCCAAGTGGGTGCTCTCGATGGGCGTCTGCGCCTCGTCGGGCGGGATGTTCAACAACTACGCGATCGTGCAGGGCGTCGACCACGTCGTCCCGGTCGACATGTACCTCCCCGGCTGCCCGCCGCGCCCGGAGATGCTGCTCGACGCGATCCTCAAGCTGCACGACAAGATCATGCACGAGCCGCTGGGCCCGCGCCGGAAGGCCGAGCTGGCCGCGGCGGCTCCGGTGCACCCGCGGCCGGGCACGACCCCGTCGTCGCAGGCCTACGGCAAGCGCAACATCCTGGGCCTGCCCGGGAAGGCCGAGACGTGAGCGACGACAAGCAGCCGGAGACCCCGGAGCAGCCCAAGGGCCAGATACAGGAGTACGCCGACACCGCGGGCGCCCCGGTCCCCGGCCGGCGGCGCCGGGGCATGTTCGGCGTCGACGGCTCCGGCGACACCAGCGGCTACGGCGGGCTGATCCGCAAGGAGGTCGTCCCGGGCCGTACCGAGCGACCCTTCGGCGGCTACTTCGACGAGGTCGCCGACTCCCTCGAGCAGGCCTACCCGAAGGCCCCGGAGGCGATCCGCGGCGTGGTCATCGACCGCGGCGAGATCACGTTCCACATCGCCAAGGACCGCATCGCCGAGGTCTGCCGGATCCTGCGCGACGACCCGGCGCTGCGGTTCGAGCTCTGCTCGAGCCTGTCCGGCGTGGACTACGCCGACCAGGTCGAGCGGCTGCACGTGACCTACCACCTGACGTCGATGACCTACCGCCGCCGGATCCGGCTGGAGGTGGCCACGTCGGTCGAGGACCCGCACGTGCCCAGCGTCACCGCGGTCTACCCGACCGCGGACTGGCAGGAGCGCGAGACCTACGACATGTTCGGCGTGATCTTCGACGGTCACCCGGCCCTGACCCGGATCCTGATGCCCGACGACTGGGAAGGGCATCCGCAGCGCAAGGACTACCCCCTCGGCGGTGTCCCGGTGGAGTACAAGGGCGCCGAGATCCCGCCGCCGGACGAGCGGAGGGCATACCGATGAGCACCCCGACCTCCGACGCCTACGCCAGCTCGCGCAACACCACCGAGGGCCCGGTCTACAACGTCTCCGGCGGCGACTGGGACGAGCTGTTCGGCAGCGGCGACCCGCTGGACGAGGAGCGGCTCGTCGTCAACATGGGCCCGCAGCACCCCTCGACCCACGGCGTACTCCGGATCGCGCTCGAGATCGAGGGCGAGACGGTCACCGACGCCCGGCCGGTGATCGGCTACCTGCACACCGGGATCGAGAAGAACACCGAGTTCCGCACCTGGACCCAGGCGGTCACCTTCCTCACCCGGGCCGACTACCTGGCGCCGATCTACAACGAGACCGGCTACTGCCTGGCCGTGGAGAAGCTGCTGGGCATCGAGGCGACCCCGCGGGCCACCACGATCCGGGTGATCATGATGGAGCTCAACCGGATCTCCTCGCACCTGGTGTGGCTCGCGACCGGCGGCAACGAGCTCGGCGCCACCACCCCGATGACCGACGGGTTCATGGACCGCGAGCGGATCCTCGACATCTTCGAGATGGCCTCCGGCCTGCGGATGAACATGGCCTACATCCGGCCGGGCGGTCTGTCCCAGGACTTCCCGCCGGGCACCGAGGAGAAGATCCGGGAGCTGCTGCCCTACCTGCGGGAGCGGATCGACTTCTACCACGGGCTGCTGACCGGCCAGCCGGTCTTCTACAAGCGGCTGCAGGACGTCGGCTACCTCGACGTACCCGGGTGCATCGCGCTCGGCGTGACCGGTCCGATGCTGCGCGCGGCCGGCCTGCCGTGGGACCTGCGCAAGACCCAGCCCTACTGCGGGTACGAGACCTACGACTTCGACGTACCGATCGAGACCGCAGGCGACAGCTTCGCCCGCTATCTGGTGCGGATGCACGAGATGCGGGAGTCCTGCAACATCGTCGAGCAGGCGCTGGACCGGCTGGAGCCGGGCCCGGTGATGGTCGCCGACAAGAAGATCGCGTGGCCGGCGCAGCTGGCGCTCGGCGCCGACGGCCTGGGCAACTCCCTCGACCACGTCCGGCACATCATGGGCCAGTCGATGGAGGCGCTGATCCACCACTTCAAGCTGGTGACCGAGGGGTTCCGGGTGCCGGCCGGGCAGGTCTACTCGGCGATCGAGTCGCCCCGCGGCGAGCTCGGCTACCACGTGGTGAGCGACGGCGGCACCCGCCCGTTCCGGATCCACGTCCGGGAGCCCTCCTTCATCAACCTGCAGGCGATCGGCACCCTCGTCGAGGGCGGAATGATCGGCGACGCCATCGTGTCGATCGCCTCCCTCGACCCGGTGATGGGCGGGTGCGACCGATGAGGCCTGAAGACAGAGCAGCGGTAGAAGAGGTGCGCGGTTCATGGCGTTGACGGAACAGACGAGGGTGGAGGCCGCGCAGATCATCGCGCGGTATCCGCAGCCGCGGTCGGCGTTGCTGCCGATGCTGCACCTCGTGCAGTCGGAGGAGGGCTACGTCAGCCCCGAGGGCATCAGGCTGTGTGCCGAGATGCTCGGCCTGACGATGGCCGAGGTCGGCGCGGTCGCGACGTTCTACACGATGTACAAGCGCCGCCCGGCCGGCAAGTACCTCGTGAGCGTCTGCACCAACACGCTGTGCGGGATGCTCGGCGGCGACGAGATCCTCGCCGAGCTCCAGGAGCAGCTCGGTGTGCACCACGACGAGACCACCGAGGACGGCACGATCACCCTCGAGCACGCCGAGTGCCTCGCCGCCTGTGACTACGCCCCGGTCGTGACCGTCAACTACGAGTTCTTCGACCAGCAGACGCCGGAGTCGGCCGCCGAGCTGGTCTCGGAGCTGCGGGCCGGCAACACGCCGGCACCGACCCGCGGTGCGCCGCTGTGCACCTTCCGCGAGATCTCCCGGCAGCTGGCCGGCTTCGACGACCAGGACCCCGAGGCGGTGCACGCCGGTCCGGCCGGTACGCCGACACTGGTCGGCGCGCGGCTCGCCGCCGACCGGGGCGAGACCGCCCCGTCCTACGACCCGGAGAGCCCGATCACCACCGAGGACGAGGGAGGCAAGTGAGGTGCCGCTGACTCCCGTCCTCACCAAGCGCTGGCTCTCCCCCCGCTCCTGGACGCTGTCCACCTACGAGGAGCTGGAGGGCTACCGCGGCCTGCGCAAGGCGCTGACCGCGCAGCCCGACGAGCTGATCGCCCTGGTCCGCGAGTCCAACCTGCGCGGCCGCGGCGGCGCCGGGTTCGTCACCGGGATGAAGTGGCAGTTCATCCCGCAGAACGACGCCAAGCCGCACTACCTCGTCGTCAACGCCGACGAGGGCGAGCCCGGCACCTGCCGGGACGCGCCGCTGATGATGTCCGACCCGCACTCGCTGATCGAGGGCATCGCCATCACGTGTTACGCGGTGCGCGCGCGCTACGCCTTCATCTACGTGCGCGGCGAGCTCGTGCACGCCCAGCGCCGGCTGCGGGCCGCGGTCAACGAGGCCTACGCCGCCGGCTACCTCGGCACCGACATCCTCGGGTCGGGCTTCGACTGCGACGTGGTCATCCACAGCGGGGCGGGCGCCTACATCTGCGGCGAGGAGACGGCGCTGCTCGACTCGCTCGAGGGCTACCGCGGCCAGCCGCGGCTCAAGCCGCCGTTCCCGGCCACCCACGGCCTCTACGCCTCGCCGACCGTGGTCAACAACGTCGGCACCATCGCCAGCGTGCCGTCGATCGTGCTCGGCGGCGCCGACTGGTGGAAGGAGATGGGTCCGGCCGGCTCGCCGGGGACCAGCATCTACTCCCTGTCCGGGCGGGTGACCAATCCCGGCCAGTACGAAGCCCCGATGGGCACCACCCTGCGCGAGCTGCTGGAGATGGCCGGCGGGGTCCGCGACGGCCACGAGCTGAAGTTCTGGACCCCGGGCGGCTCGTCGACGCCGATGCTGACCGCCGAGCACCTCGACCTGCCGCTGGACTTCGACTCGGTCGCCAAGGCCGGGTCGATGAACGGCACCAGCGCGCTGATGGTCTTCGACGAGAAGGACTGCGTCGTACGCGCGGTGAAGAAGTGGTGCGAGTTCTACGCGCACGAGTCCTGCGGCAAGTGCACGCCGTGCCGGGAGGGCACCTTCTGGTACGTCCAGATCTACGACCGGCTCGAACGCGGCGAGGCGAGTCAGAAGGACATCGACACGCTGCTCGACCTGTCGGAGAACATCCTGGGCCGGTCGTTCTGCGCCCTCGGCGACGGCGCGACCAGCCCGGTCACCTCGTCGATCAAGTTCTTCAAGGACGAATACGTCGCGCACTTCGAGGGCGGCGGCTGTCCGTTCGCCACGGAGTCCACGCTGGTTGGGGCCCACTGACATGACCGTTGCTCCGGAGAAGTCCGCGGCACCGCCGCGCCCCGACATGGTCACCCTGACCATCGACGGGTTCGAGGTGCAGGTGCCCAAGGGCACGCTGATCATCCGCGCGGCCGAGAAGATCGGCATCCAGATCCCGCGGTTCTGCGACCACCCGCTGCTCGACCCGGTCGGCGCCTGCCGGCAGTGCCTCGTCGAGGTCACCGACGTCGGCAACGGCCGGGGAATGCCCAAGCCCGCGGCGTCGTGCACCACCGCCGTGTCCGAGGGCATGGTGGTCAAGAGCCAGCTGTCCTCGCCGGTCGCCGAGAAGGCGCAGCGCGGCCAGATGGAGCTGCTGCTGATCAACCACCCGCTGGACTGCCCGATCTGCGACAAGGGCGGCGAGTGCCCGCTGCAGAACCAGGCGATGTCCACCGGCTCGGTCGAGTCCCGGTTCACCGACGTCAAGCGCACCTACCCGAAGCCGATCGCGATCTCCTCGCAGGTGCTGCTCGACCGGGAGCGCTGCGTGCTGTGCGCGCGCTGCACCCGGTTCTCCGCGCAGGTCTCCGGCGACCCGTTCATCGAGCTGTTCGAGCGCGGGGCGCTGGAGCAGGTCGCGATCTACGCCGACGAGCCCTACGAGTCCTACTTCTCCGGCAACGTCGTGCAGATCTGCCCGGTGGGCGCGCTGACCGGCGCGTCCTACCGGTTCCGGTCCCGGCCGTTCGACCTCGTCTCGACCCCGAGCATCTGCGAGCACTGCTCGTCCGGCTGCGCGCAGCGCACCGACTGGCGGCGCGGCAAGGTGATGCGCCGGCTGTCCGGCGACGACCCGCAGGTCAACGAGGAGTGGAACTGCGACAAGGGCCGGTGGGCCTTCACCTACGCCTTCGAGAGCGACCGGATCCTGCGCCCGCTGGTCCGCGGCGCCGAAGGGGAGCTCGAGGAGGCCTCCTGGCCGGAGGCGTTCGAGCGCGCGGCGCAGGGCCTGCTGGAGGCCCGTGACGCCGGCGGGGTCGGCGTACTGCCCGGTGGCCGGCTCACGCTGGAGGACGCCTACGCCTACAGCAAGTTCGCCCGGCTGGCGCTGGGCACCAACGACATCGACATGCGCGCCCGGCCGCACTCGGCGGAGGAGCTGGACTTCCTCGCCTCGTCGGTGGCGCGCACGTCGCTGCTGACCGGCGGCGTCACCTACACCGACCTCGAGCACGCGCCGGCGGTCCTGCTGGTGGGCTTCGAGCCGGAGGAGGAGTCGCCGATCGTCTTCCTGCGGCTGCGCAAGGCCAACCGCCGGCACGGGGCGCGCATCTTCGGGATCGCGCCGTTCGCCACCAAGGGGCTGGCCAAGTGCGCGGGGACGCTGCTGCAGTGCGCCCCCGGCGTGGAGCCGGAGATCCTCGACGCCCTCGCCGAGAGCGGCGGGAGGCTGGCCGACGTGTCCACGGCGCTGGGCGCCGAGGGCGCGGTGATCCTGGTCGGGGAGCGGCTGGCCACGGTGCCGGGCGCCCTGTCCCGGGTCGCGCGGCTGGCCGCGGCGACCGGAGCCCGGCTGGCCTGGGTGCCGCGACGGGCCGGTGAGCGCGGCGCGGTCGAGGCCGGCGCCCTGCCGACCATGCTGCCCGGCGGGCGCCTGGTCGCCGACCCGGTGGCCCGGCACGAGCAGGAGAACATCTGGGAGTCACGGCTGCCCGAGACCCCCGGTCGCGACACCGACGAGATCCTGCGGGCGGCCCGCGACGGCGCGCTCGCCGCGCTCGTCGTCGGCGGCGTCGACATCGCCGACCTGCCCGACCCGGCCCTGGCCGAGGAGGCGCTCACCACGACCGGGTTCGTCGTCAGCCTCGAGATGCGGCACTCCTCGGTGACCGCGCACGCCGACGTCGTGCTGCCGGTGGCGCCGGCGGTGCACAAGGACGGCAGCTACCTCGACTGGGAGGGGCGGTTCCGCCCGTTCGAGGAGACCGTGCACCAGGTGGGCGCGCTCACCGACGGCCGGGTCCTCGACACGGTCGCCGCCGAGCTCGGCGTCGACCTCGGGCTGACGAACGCCGAGGTCATCCGCCGGGAGATGGCCACCTCGCCGGTGACCGACAGCCCGCTGCCGGCGGCCCCGGACCACGCCGCGGGCGCCGTACCTGCCCCGCGGGAGGGTCAGGCCGTGCTGGCGAGCTGGCACCACCTGCTCGACCTCGGCCGGCTGCAGGACGGGGAGAAGCACCTGGCCGGCACCGCCCGCAAGGCGCGGGCCCTGATGTCGGCGGCGACCGCCGCCGAGATCGGCGCGACGCCGGGGGGTGAGGTGACCGTCTCGACCGAGCGGGGTGCGATTACGCTTCCCCTGCTCATCGCCGACCTGCCCGACCGGGTGGTCTGGCTGCCCACCAACTCGGCCGGCTCCACCGTGCGGGCGACCCTCGGGGTCGACGCAGGAGCCGTCGTCGACGTCCACGCGACCGGAGGAGCCCGGTGAACCCGGTGAACTTCGCCTTCGGATCCGAGCCGATCTGGCTCGTGATCGTCAAGGTGATCGTGGTCTTCGCCTTCCTGGTGGTGATGACCCTCTTCACGATCTGGTTCGAGCGCCGGGTCATCGGCTTCATGCAGTTCCGGCTCGGGCCCAACCGGATCGGCCCGCTGGGTCTGTTGCAGACCCTGATGGACGGGCTGAAGCTGGCGTTCAAGGAAGAGATCATCCCGACGATGGTCGACAAACCGGTGTTCTTCATCGCACCGGTGATCTCGACGATCCCGGCGTTCCTGGCGTTCTCGGTGACGCCGTTCGGGCCGCTGGTGAGCATCGCCGGGCACACAACGCCGCTGCAGCTCACCGACTTCGGCACCGCGGTGCTGCTCGTGCTCGCCTGCTCGTCGATCGGCGTCTACGGCATCGTGCTCGCCGGGTGGGCCAGCGGGTCGACGTACCCGCTGCTCGGCAGCCTGCGCAGCGCGGCCCAGATGATCTCCTACGAGGTCGCGATGGGGCTGTCGCTCGCGGCGGTCTTCATCCTGGCCGGCTCGCTGTCGCCGAGCGTCATCGTCGCCTCGCAGGCCCACCTGTGGTTCGGCCTGGCCCTGCTGCCCAGCCTGATCATCTACTTCATCGCCGCGGTCGGGGAGACCAACCGGCTGCCCTTCGACCTGCCCGAGGGCGAGGGCGAGATCGTCGGCGGCTACCACACCGAATACTCGTCGCTGAAGTTCGCGCTGTTCTTCCTGGCCGAATACGTCAACATGGTCGGCGTCTCGGCGCTGTGCACCACGCTCTTCCTGGGCGGCTGGCGCGCCCCGTGGCCGATCTCGCTGTGGGGCTCGGCCAACCACGGGTGGTGGCCGCTGCTGTGGTTCATCGCCAAGCTGCTGATCCTGCTGTTCATCTTCGTCTGGCTGCGCGGCACGCTGCCGCGGCTGCGCTACGACCAGCTCATGCAGCTGGGCTGGAAGGTTCTCGTGCCGTTCAGCCTGGTGTGGCTGCTCGCGGTCGCCGCGGTGCAGGCCGTGCGCTCCAGCGGCACCGACCTGCGCCAGCTGCTGGTCTACGTCGGCATCGGCGCCGCGGTGCTGCTGCTGGTCTTCGGCTTCTGGCCGCAGCGCAAGCCGCCGGTCGAGGAGCAGGACGAGCCCGGCGAGTCGCCGTTCCCGGTTCCGCCGATGGACCTCGTCGTACCGCCGTCGCCGCGGCTTGCGGTGTCGACGGCCGCGCTGACCGCCGGGGGCGATGATCCCGGCATCGATCCCGACGACGCTCCGGACGACCGGGGGGAGGGTTCCCGTGCTTGACTCGGTCAAGGGCTTCGGCCTGACGTTCGCCACGATGTTCAAGAAGAAGGCGACCATCCAGTACCCGGAGGCGGGTACGGCGACCGCGCCGCGCTACCACGGCCGGCACGTGCTCAACCGCCACCCGGACGGGCTGGAGAAGTGCGTCGGCTGCGAGCTGTGCGCGTGGGCCTGCCCGGCCGACGCGATCTACGTCGAGGGCGGCGACAACACCGACGAGGCGCGTTTCTCGCCCGGGGAGCGCTACGGCGCGATCTACCAGATCAACTACCTGCGCTGCATCTTCTGCGGGCTGTGCATCGAGGCGTGCCCCACCCGGTCGCTGACCATGACCAACGAGTACGAGCTCGCCAACGACGACCGGCGCGACCTGATCTACACCAAGGACCAGCTGCTGGCGCCGTTGCTGCCGGGGATGGAGCAGCCGCCGCACCCGATGCGGCTCGGCGACGACGAGAAGGACTACTACGTCGGGGCGATGCAGGACCCGGGCGCCTCGGTCGGGGCCGAATACCCCGAGGTCGAGGGCGACCCGGCCGAGGAGGTCCAGGATCCCGCCACCACCGGGGCCCGGCAGGCGCCCGCATGGACCGACGCCACCACGAAGAAGGTCGACTGATGCCCCCGGCCAGGCCCCTGCCGCCCGCCAACAAACGCACTACTAGTGCGTTTGGGTCCGCGACACGCCGTACGGCGCCCCCGTTTCGCACTACTAGTGCGTTTGTATCCGCGACACGCCGTACGACGCCCCCGTTTCGCACTACTAGTGCGTTTGTTGCGGCCGCCGCCGCGCGGAGGGTCGGGCGATGACCTCCCACGTGCTGGCGCTGACCGCCAGTCAGCAGATGCGGCCGGGTGAGTCGATCCTGTTCTGGATCCTCGGCCCGATCTCGGTGATCGGCGGGCTCGGCATGGTGCTGGCCAAGAACGCCGTGCACTCCGCGCTCTTCCTGGTCGCGACGATGTTCTCGCTCGGCGTGTTCTACATCCTCGAGCAGGGCCCGTTCATCGGCCTGGTCCAGATCGTGGTCTACACCGGCGCGATCATGATCCTGTTCCTGTTCGTCCTGATGCTGGTCGGCCGGGACAACTCCGACTCGCTGGTCGAGACGTTGCGGGGGCAGCGGGTGGCCGCGGTCCTGCTGGGTCTCGGCCTGGCCTCGCTGCTGGTGGCGGCGATCGCCAATGCGCTGGACGGCAACCGCGCCGTCGGGCTGGACAAGGCCAACGCCGCCGGCAACCTGCCGGCCATCTCCCGGCTGCTCTTCCACGACTACGTCCTGGCGTTCGAGCTGACCAGCGCGCTGCTGATCACCGCGGCCGTGGGGGCGATGGTGCTCGGCAACGTCGAGCGCGACCCGTCCGAGCGGCGCAATCAGCGCGAGATGTCGCGGCAGTCGCTGCGCGGCGGCGGTTACCCCGGCCCCAAGCCGGGACCGGGCGTCTACGCGATCGGTGACTCGGTCGCCCGCCGGGCGCTGCTGCCCGACGGCACCACCGCGGAGTCCAGCGTGATGCGCACCGCGGAGGACGCCGAGCTCGAGCAGTACGCCCCGAGCCGGCGCGAGCTGGAAGGAGACGACCACCGATGAGCCCCACCTGGTATCTGCTGCTGTCGGCGATCCTCTTCTCGATCGGCACGGTCGGAGTCCTGGTACGCCGCAACGCGATCGTCGTCTTCATGTGCGTCGAGCTCATGCTCAACGCCGCCAACCTGGCGCTGGTCACCTTCTCCAGGATCAACGGCTCGCTCGACGGTCAGATCATGGCGTTCTTCGTGATGGTGGTGGCGGCGGCCGAGGTCGTGGTCGGCCTTGCGATCATCATGTCCATCTTCCGCACGCGTCGCTCGGCCTCGGTCGACGACACCAACCTGCTCAAGTACTAGGAAGGCATAGGCGGTCGTGAACTTCCTCGCCGGCCGAACGGTCGACGCTGCCGGCATCGTGGCGCACCCGGCGACCGATGGGCTGCAGCAGTACTCCTGGCTGCTCATCGCGTTGCCGCTGCTGTCGGCCGCGGTGCTCATGCTGGTCGGGCGGCGCGGCGACAAGTGGGGTCACCTGCTCGGGGTCGCCGTACCGATCGTCTGCTTCTTCTACGGCCTGGCGCTCTTCGTCAGCGTCCTCGGGCTGTCCGCCGACCAGCGCAGCATCGACACCAACCTCTTCAGCTGGATCCCGGTCGGCAGCTTCCAGGTCAACTTCGGGATGCGGGTCGACCAGCTCTCGCTGTGCTTCGTCCTGCTGATCACCGGCGTGGGTTCGCTGATCCACATCTACTCGCTGGGCTACATGAAGGACGACCCCCAGCGGCGCCGCTTCTTCGCCTACTTCAACCTCTTCGTCGCGGCGATGCTGCTGCTGGTGCTCGGCAACAACTACCTCTCGCTCTACGTCGGCTGGGAGGGCGTCGGCCTCGCGTCCTACCTGCTGATCGGCTTCTGGACCTACAAGCCGGCGGCGGCCACGGCGGCCAAGAAGGCCTTCATCATGAACCGCGTCGGCGACGTCGGCCTGTCGCTGGCGATCATGCTGATGTTCGCCACCCTCGGGACGACGTCCTACGCCGGTGTCTTCGGCGGCGCCAGCAAGCTCTCCGGCGGCGTCGCCACCGCGATGGCGCTGCTGCTGCTGCTCGGCGCGTGCGGCAAGTCCGGCCAGATCCCGCTGCAGGGCTGGCTTCCCGACGCCATGGAGGGCCCGACGCCGGTGTCGGCTCTGATCCACGCGGCAACCATGGTCACCGCGGGCGTCTACCTCATCGCCCGGTCCAACCCGATCTTCGACATCACCCAGAACGGCCGCACCGTCGTCACCATCATCGGCGCGCTCACCCTGCTCTACGGCTGCATCGTCGGCTGCGCGTACGACGACATCAAGAAGGTGCTCGCCTACTCCACGGTGAGCCAGATCGGCTACATGTTCCTCGCCGTCGGCCTCGGCCCGGCCGGCTACGCGCTCGGCATCATGCACCTGCTGGCGCACGGCTTCTTCAAGGCCGGGCTCTTCCTCGGGGCCGGCTCGGTGATGCACGGCATGAACGACGAGGTCGACATGCGGCGCTTCGGCGGCCTGCGCAAGGTCATGCCGATCACCTTCGTCACCTTCGGCCTGGCCTACCTGGCGATCATCGGTTTCCCCGGGCTGTCCGGCTACTTCACCAAGGACAAGATCATCGAAGCGGCGTTCGACAAGGGCGGCACCTCCGGGGCGCTGCTGGGCACCGCCGCGCTGATCGGCGCCGGGCTCACGGCGTTCTACATGACCCGGCTGATGATGATGACGTTCTTCGGCGAACGGCGGTGGGCGCCCGACGCCCACCCGCACGAGTCGCCGAGCGTGATGACCGGGCCGATGATCGTGCTCGCCTTCGGCTCGGTCTTCGCCGGCGGCCTGCTGGCGGTGGGCGGCACGCTGGAGCACTGGCTCGCCCCGGTGGTCGGTGAGTCGACGTCGCAGGGCCCGGGCCTGATCGACCACACCCTGCTCACGATCATCACCCTGGTCGCGGTGGCGATCGGTGCCGGTCTGGCGATCTACTTCTTCCGTACGGCGGTGCCGGCGACGGCCCCGGCCAACGTCTCGCCGGTCACCGTCGCCGCCCGGCGCAACCTCTACGGCGACGCGTTCAACGAGGCGGTCTTCGCCCGGCCGGGGGAGTGGCTGTCCCGGGCCCTGGTGTTCTTCGACAACCGCGGCGTCGACGGCCTGGTCGGCGGAATCGGCGCCTCGATGGGCGGCAGCTCGGCCCGGTTGCGCCGGCTGCAGACCGGCTTCGTGCGGTCCTACGCACTGTCCATGCTCGGCGGTTCGGTAATCGTGGTGGGAGCCCTGTTGGCTGTGAGGTTCGGGTGAGCGGCTTCTGGCTGATCGCGCTGGGCGCGGTCCCGTTGGTGGGATCGGTCGCCGTCGCTGCGCTGCCCTCCGCCCGCGAGAAGGCGATCAAGCAGCTGACGCTGGCCTTCACCCTGGCCACGCTGGTGGTCGGGATCATCATCGCGGCGCAGTACCACCCGTCGGGCCCGCGCTTCCAGGGCACGCTGTCCTACTCGTGGATCAAGCCCTTCGGGGTCAGCTTCGCGGTCGGCATCGACGGCATCGCGCTGGTCATGCTCGGCCTGATCGTGGTGCTGCTGCCGGTGGTCGTGGTCGCCGCGTGGAACGACGAGACACCGGGCAACCGCAGCCCGAAGGCGTTCTTCGCCTGGCTGCTGGCCCTCGAGGTGATGATGGTCGGGGTCTTCGTGGCCACCGACGTCTTCCTCTTCTACGTGTTCTTCGAAGCGATGCTCGTGCCGATGTACTTCCTCATCGGCGGCTTCGGCGGACCGCGCCGGCAGTACGCCGCGATGAAGTTCTTCCTCTACAGCCTGCTCGGCGGGCTGGTCATGCTGGCCGCGGTGATCGCCCTCTACTTCGCCAGCCCCAGCCACTCGTTCGCCTTCGCCAAGCTGGTCGGCAACGTCGACCCGGGCTACCAGAAGCTGCTGTTCCTCGGCTTCTTCTTCGCCTTCGCGATCAAGGCGCCGCTGGTGCCGTTCCACACCTGGCTGCCCGACGCCGGTGCCGAGGCGCCGATCGGCGGCGCGGTGCTGCTCGTCGGCGTCCTGGACAAGGTCGGCATCTTCGGCTTCCTGCGCTACTGCCTGCCGCTCTTCCCGGACGCCTCGCGCTACTTCGCGCCGCTGGTCCTGGTCTTAGCGGTCATCGGGATCCTCTACGGCGCGATCGTGGCGGTCGGGCAACGCGACATGAAACGGCTGGTCGCCTACACCTCGATCGCGCACTTCGGCTTCATCGCGCTGGGCGTCTTCGCATTCACGTCCCAGGGCGGCTCGGGCGCGGTGCTCTACATGGTCAACCACGGGCTGGCCACCGGCCTGCTGTTCATCATCGTGGGCATCCTGATCAGCCGGGGCCGGAGCCGGATCATCGGCGACTACGGCGGCGTCGGGCAGGTGACCCCGTGGATGTCGGGCGTCTTCCTCTTCGCCGGGCTGGCGGCGCTGGCGCTGCCGGGGCTGTCGACGTTCGTCGGCGAATTCCTCACCCTGGTCGGCACCTTCACCGTGCACAAGACCTACGCGATCCTGGGCACGATCGGGATGATCTTCGCGGCGCTCTACGTCCTCTGGATGTACCAGCGGGTGTTCCACGGGCCGACCAAGGACACGGTGCGCCACTTCCGTGACCTCAACGTCCGGGAGACCTGGGCGATCGCGCCGCTGCTGGTGCTCATCCTCTTCCTCGGCTTCTACCCGAAGCCGGTCCTCGACGTCATCAACCCCGCGGTGAAGGCGACCCTGCACGACGTGGGCAAGACCGATCCCGCACCGACCGCGGTGTCCGGAGGCAGGAAGTGAGCGGCGTGGCATTGGCGGCGGGCACCATCACGGCGCCCTCGATCTCCTACGCCGGGCTCTCCCCGGTGCTGATCGTGTTCGGCGCGGCCGGGATCGGCGTGCTGGTCGAGGCGTTCGCGCCGCGCGAAGCCCGCCGTACGGCGCAGGTCGTGGTGGCCGCGGCGGGCTGCATCGGCGCCCTGGTCGCGTCGATCCTGCTGGCCGGCCGGCACGAACTCACCGCTGCCGGGGCGGTGGCCATCGACGGCCCGGCGCTCTTCATCGACGGCACGCTGGCCGCCCTCGGGCTGGTCAGCGTCCTGCTGCTGGCCGAGCGGTCGCTGGACTCCGCGGGCAGCGCGCTGGTGGCGCAGGCCGCGGTCACCGTCGGCAGCAGCGCCGACCGGGCGCTGGCGACCGCGCGGCGGGTGCAGACCGAGGCGTTCCCGCTGGTGAGCTTCGCGCTCGGCGGCATGATGCTCTTCCCGGCGGCGAACAACCTGCTGGTGATGTTCGTGTCGCTGGAGGTGCTGTCGCTGCCCCTCTACCTGCTGGCCGGGCTGTCCCGCCGGCGGCGGCTGCTGTCGCAGGAAGCCGCGGTGAAGTACTTCCTGCTCGGCGCCTTCGCGTCGGCGTTCTTCCTCTACGGCCTCGCCCTGCTCTACGGCTACGCCGGCACGGTCAGCCTCAGCGGCATCCTCAAGTCGGCCGCCGGCACCGGCAAGGGCGACACGCTGCTGCTGATCGGGCTCGGGCTGCTCGTCGTCGGGCTGCTCTTCAAGGCCAGCGTCGCGCCGTTCCACACCTGGACGCCGGACGTCTACCAGGGCGCGCCGACGCCGGTGACCGCCTTCATGGGGTCGGCCACCAAGGTCGCGGCCTTCGGGGCGCTGCTGCGGGTCTTCTACGTCGCCTTCAACACCACGACGTGGGACTGGCGCCCGGTCATGTGGGCGATCGCGGTCATCTCGATGGTGGTCGGGGCGGTGCTGGGGCTCACCCAGACCGACATCAAGCGGCTGCTGGCCTACTCCTCGATCGCGCACGCCGGCTTCCTGCTGGTCGGCGTCCTCGCGCTCAACCCGTCCGGCCTGTCGGGCACGCTGTTCTACCTGCTCACCTACGGCTTCTCGACGCTGGGCGCCTTCGCCATCGTGACGCTGGTGCGCACGTCGGGCGGGGAGGCCACGCACCTGTCGCAGTGGGCCGGGCTGGCCAAGCGGTCGCCGGTGGTGGCCGGGATGTTCACGGTCTTCATGCTGTCGCTGGCCGGCGTACCGCTGACGTCGGGCTTCATCGCGAAGTTCGTCATCTTCAAGGCCGGCGTCGACACCGGGCTCGGCCCGCTGGTCGTGATCGCCCTGGTGACCAGCGCGATCGCGGCGTTCTACTACTTGCGTGTCGTAGTGCTGATGTACTTCTCGGACCCGGCCGAGGACGGGCCGACGGTCGCGGTGCCGAGCGCCTTCACCGCGATCGCGCTGACCGTGAGCGTGGCGGTCACGATCGTTCTCGGTATCCTGCCGCAAGGCATGCTGGATGTGGCCGACAAGGCAGCACACTTCGTCTCTTAGGTGTCGACAACTGTGACCGAACACCCGTGACCGGGCCGCAGGGCGCGGCCGACCTCGAGTTCGCCGACCCTGCGCTGGCGAAGTCGATCCGGGCCGGCCTCGACCGCGTCGAGGCGCAGCTGGCGGCTGCGGTCCACACCGACGCGCCGTTCATCGCCGAGCCGGCCCGGCACCTGGTGGCCGCGGGCGGCAAGCGGTTCCGCCCGCTGCTGGTGCTGCTCGCCGCGCACTTCGGCGACCCGGACGCGCCCGGGGTGATCCCGTCCGCGGTGGTGGTGGAGATGACCCACCTCGCCACGCTCTACCACGACGACGTCATGGACGAGGCCGACGTACGCCGGGGTGCGGTGTCGGCCAACACCCGGTGGACCAACACCATCGCGATCCTGACCGGTGACTTCCTCTTCGCCCGCGCCTCGGACACCCTCGCCGACCTCGGGCCGGAGGCGGTGCGGCTGCAGGCCCGGACCTTCGAGCGGCTGGTGACCGGGCAGATCCGGGAGACCGTCGGGCCCGAGGACGGCGTCGACCCGGTCGAGCACTACCTGCGGGTGGTGGCGGAGAAGACCGGCTCGCTGATCGCGACCTCGGCGCGGTTCGGGGCGATGTTCGCCGGCGCCGACCGGGCGGTGGTGGAGTCGCTGCAGCGCTACGGCGAGGTGGTGGGGACGGCGTTCCAGCTCTCCGACGACCTGCTCGACATCACCTCGCAGCAGGTCGAGTCGGGCAAGACGCCGGGCACCGACCTGCGGGAGGGCGTGCTGACCCTGCCGGCGCTCTACGCGCTGCGGTCGGCCGACCCGGGGCAGGCGCGGCTGCGGGAGCTGCTCAGCGGACCGCTGATCGACGACGCGCTGCACGCCGAGGCCCTGGGCCTGCTCCGGGCCTCGCCGGCGCTGGGGGAGGCGCAGACCATTCTGGCGTCGTACGCGGCCGAGGCGCGCGGGCTGCTCGCCGAGCTGCCGGACGTGCCGGCCCGGGCCGGGCTGGGCGCGCTGGCCGACTTCGTGATCGCCCGCGCCGGCTGATCCAGGGTCCACACGATCACGGGGTCGGCGTCCCGTCTGCGGCGCCGTTGGCCTGCTCGATGGCCGCGGCCAGGACGGCGTCGAGGCTGGCGCTCTGGGTCGCCCGGGCGATGGCGGAGTGGGCCTGGCGGGCGGCGGCCTGCCGGCGCAGGCCGGTCTCGCGGTGGCGGATCAACGTCAGCCTGCTCTCCAGCTCGGAGTCGGCGGACAGGTGGGCGTCGACCAGTTCGAGGGTGGTCGGGGCGCAGAGCGGGTGGCCGCACTGGTGCGAGATGGGCCGGGACCGCGGCGTGGGTCCGTGCCAGGCGTACCAGGCGAAGCGGTGCGCCGCCCAGACGGTGCCCTCGGCCAGGAACCGGCCGTGCCCGTCGGCGTCGGCGGGCCCGGTCCACAGCTGGCAGCCGGACGGGATGATCAGGACAGAAGCACAGAAACGGCGCCAGGTGGGCTCGTCAACATATGGCGGGAGGCTCGCGACGTCCGGCACCACACTCACATGTCAAGAATGGCCGGGGAGACTGTCAAAAACCTGAGAGTTGACTGATTCGTGACAGAGAGATCACGGAACCGAGATGAACCGCCGGACGCCGGCAGCCCGGGGTGGCCTACTGGAGGGTGTGGGGGGGACCGGCGATGCAGTCATCGAGTCGTACACACGGGTCCTGGCTCGTGACCGGCGGCGCCGGCTACATCGGGGCGCACATGGAGCGGGCCCTGCGCGAGCGCGGGCTGTCCACAGTGGTCCTGGACGATCTGTCCGCCGGCCGGCGGGACCGGGTGTGCGGGCAGTTCGTACTCGGCTCGGTGCTCGACGGCGGCCTCGTCTCGGACGTGCTCCGCGACCACAGCGTCGTCGGGGTGCTGCACTTCGCGGCGCGCAAGGACATCGCCGAGTCGGTCCGCGACCCGCTGAAGTACTACCGGGAGAACGTCGAAGGGCTCCGGGTCCTGCTCGCCTCGATGCGCGACGTCGGTGTCGACCGGATGGTGTTCGCGTCCAGCTGCGCCGTCTACGGCGAGGCCAACGACAGCGAGGTCGACGAGACCGCGCCGTGCGTCCCGATCAATCCGTACGGCGAGACCAAGCTGGCCGGCGAGTGGATGCTCCGGGACGCGGCGCGCGCCTACGGCCTGCGGTTCGTGGCGCTGCGGTTCTTCAACACCGCGGGCGCGGGCGCCGAGACGCTCGGAGACCCGGGCCGCACCAGCATCGTGCCGCGGGCGATCCGGGCCCTGCAGTCGGGGAAGCGCCCGCAGATCTTCGGCGACGACTACGACACGCCCGACGGCACCTGCGTGCGGGACTACATCGACGTCCGGGACGTCGCCCTGGCGCACCTGGCCGCGCTGGGCCGGCTCGATCGCGACTGCGCCGAGATCTACAACATCGGGTCCGGCCGGGGCTACTCGGTCCGCGAGGTCCTGAAGGAGATCTCGACCGCCTCGGGCACGAGCGTGGAGCCGACGGTCTGCGCCCGGCGTACCGGCGACCCGGCCCGGGTCGTCGCCGACGTCGGCCTCATCGCCGACCGGATCGGGTGGCGGGCCGAGCACGACCTGGCCGACATGGCCACCTCGGCCTGGTCGGCGCGCTCGCGCTAGGGAGTGGCGCCGGCGCTAGGGCGCGGCGCCGGCCAGCATCAGCTTGACGATGTCGACGAGGGCGGCCGCGATGAGCGTCGCCGTTTCACGATGCGCCTCGGCCGGAAGGCCGTGCGGGTCGGGAACGTCGTCGTCCTCGGGAGGCACCCGTTCGAGGGTGCCGCGGGCGGCGCGGGCGGCGGCGACCACCTGCCTGGCCCGGTCGACGGGATCGTCCGCGAGCAGCCGGCCGGGCAGGCCCGCGGTGATGAGCCGGACGAATTCGCGCAGGGTGAAGGTGGTGCGTAGCGACCGGGGCACCTGCTGCACGACGAAGGCCCGGTGGGCGAGCTCGGCGGTGAGCACCAGGTCGGCCGCGGCGATGTCGTCGTCGCTGACCTGCCGGGCGAGGAAGCCGTCCGGGTCGCCGCCCCATGCCCGCAGCTCGGCCCGGGTGAGCAGGTCCATGCCCGAGCCGGCCTGCGCCTGGGTGCCGGCGCTCGCCACGACGAAACGCCCCGCCCCGTCGCCTCCCAGCTGATCGGCCAGGAGGCGACGGGTGAGGCGCTCGGCGAACGGTGACCGGCAGATGTTGCCGGTGCACACGAACAGGATCTCGAACTGCTCGGAGTTGGTCAGTGGCGTCACCGGGGGTTGGTCGGGAGGGTGTCGCCGCCGTAGCGGTTGAGGTAGTCGAGCACCTGCTGGTGGTTGACGGCCCGCCACAGCTTGGGTGAGAGGTGACGGTCGAGGAAGGTCACGCTCTGGCCCTGCTTCGTGCCGAATCCCGAGACGGGCGCGGTCATGAAGGTGCTGTTGCTGGTGCTCAGGTTGCGCAGCCCGAACGCCGTCTTGGCCAGGCCCCAGTTGCTGAGGGTGTCGTCCACCGCAAGCGACTTCGTGACGGCCGACACCAGGTGGAACGACCGGGTGAGGCTGGTCAGGAATCCACCGGACACCGACTTGGCCAGCAGCGCGTTCAGGAGCTCCTGGTGGCGGTGCACCCGGTCCAGGTCGCCGCGGGGCAGATCTGCCTCACGCACGTAGGCGAGCGCGTTGGCTCCCTGGATGTGGTTCAGACCCGGGACGAAGGTGAACCCGCCGCTGGTGGTCTGCTGCGCCACCCGTAACGTCGACCCCGCCGACCGACTCGGTCATCGACTTGAAGCCGTTCATGTCGATCGTCGCGAAGTGATCGATGCGGATGTGGGTCAGCCGCTCGATGGTCTGCACCGCCAGCGTCGGCCCGCCGAGCGCAAAGGACTTGCTGATCTTCGCCTTGCCGTGGTGGGGGATCGTCACCCAGCTGTCGCGCGGGATCGAGACCACGACCGCGGACTTCCGGTCCGGGCTGAAGCGGACGATCATGATCGCGTCGCCGTTCGGGCCGTTCATGAACGACCAGGTGGGACCCTCGTTCTTGCCGACGCTCTTGCCGATGCTGTGGAGCGGGGGCTTCTTCGCACCCACCAACAGGAAGGTCAGGGAGCCGTGCGCGACGGCCGGCGTCACCGGCCGCTCGGCGGCATTGAGCGGCGTGAAGACGTGGGGCACCCGCTCGACGGCGTTGGCGAGGGAATTGCCGACGGCGAAGAGAGTGCCGCCGAGCGCGGCGATCACCAGCACGAAGGCGGCGACGCAGCTGAGCAGGATCCGCCGGCCGCGGCGGCGTCGACGTGGCGGCGTGGCACCGGGGGTGTCTGCGCCACCGGAGATCGGCGGGTCGCCGGAGTTTTCGAGCGACGGACTCAGTTCAGCGGTCTTCTCGTTCTTCAGCATGGCGTGCGATACCTCCCCGTTGTGATGGGCCGCTCGGGTCAGGAGCTGGCCCATTCGGCCTTGCCGGCACGTGCGGATTCGTCGTTCTGATCGCCCGCGGTCGGCGTGGACCGCGGGGCATAGCCATTCGTGCCGGCGTGGTCTTCCGCACTCGCGCCATTGCTGTTGCCGGCCGCCCGGGCCGGCCGCAGCTCGCCGACCCTGGGAACGCTGATCGCGGCCGGCTCCGAGGTCTTCGACGGTCGCCGCGGCCGCCAGCGCTTCGGCTTGCCCTGCGCCGAGTAGGGGCCGTAGGCGTAGTAGTAGGTACCGCTGTCGGTCGCGGGGGTCATGCTGAAGACGGTCCCGAGCACGCGGGCGCCGACTCCGGTCAGCACGGCGACCGCCTTCTGCACCTGGTCCCGCGAGGTCGCGCCGTAACGGGTGATGAGGAGCGCGCCGTCGCAGTGCACGGCGATCGCGGCGGCGTCGGTGACCGGCAGCAGGGGCGGAGTGTCGATGAGGATCGTGTCGTAGCTCTCCTGGAGCTCGACGAGGAGCTTGCGCATCCGGTCCGAGGCGAGCAGCTCGCTCGGGTTGGGTGGCGTCGGGCCGCTGGCGAGCACGGAGAAGAGGTCATCCCCCCACGGCTGGAGCACATCGTCGAGGGAGGCCTGACCGACCAGAACGTTGGTCAGCCCGACGGCGCCCTCGAGGCCGAGATATTCGGCGGCGCGGGGCCGGCGGAGATCCGCCTCGACCAGCACCACCCGGTTCCCGGCCTGGGCGAGGGCAATGGCCAGATTGCACAATGTCGTCGTCTTGCCCTCTTCCGGAAGGGAGCTGGCGACGGCAATCATCTTTTCGGGGTGGTCGATGTCGATGAACTGCAGGCTGGTGCGGATCTGCCGGAATGCCTCGGATCTCGCGGCGTTGGGATGCTCTTGCACGATGAGCGGATGGCGGCGCACCTTCGGATCGAAGGCGATGGACCCGAGATTTGGAACTCCTGTAAGCCGCTCCAATTGCTCCGCCGATTTCACGGAGGTGTCAAGCGCATTGCGGGCGAAGGCGGCACCGAGACCGACCAGGAGGCCGAGCGCCGCGCCGAGGCCGATATTGCGGGTCGGCGTCGGCGAGACCGGGCTCGCGGAAAGCTGTGCACGCTGCACAACCCGCGCCGTGACCGACGGGGCCTTTCCATTGGCCGGGCGCTCGAGGTCAGCGACGAGCAATCCGAACTGCACACCGACCGAATTGGCGAGGAGTTGCGCACGCGACGCGGACGGATCGGTGACGGTGGCGGTCAATATCACGGTGTCCGGCTGCGATGCCGCCGAGATCTCATGCGACAGGCGGCTCGGCGTCATCGCGCACACCGGTGGCGCGGATCACGTCCTGGCTGAGTCGCTGGCTGGTCAGCAACTCGACATAAGATTTCACCTTCTGCTCGGAGAGCAGGCTGCCCTGGTATGCGCCGGTCGGATCGGTGGGATCCAACTGCGCCGAGACGAAGAGCGTGACCTGGGAGGAATAGAGCGGTGTCGCGGTCACGGTGAAGGCGACGGCGCCCGCGATGCCGAGCACGAGGGCGACGAGGACGAGCTTCCACCGCTCCCGCAGGACCTCGAGATATCCACGGAGAGTCATCGCCGGCCGCCTCGATCCTCATGGGCGAGGGGCAATACGAATACAAACAGTCACCAGCGGAATAACCCCCGTTCGGATGCACGGATTACCGCACAGCCATGCCGGGGGACAGCGTACACACTTCGGCGCTGATTGCACCCGGTCGGACTCGCTTTCTCTTTCGTACGCGAGCAGCCTTCGTTTAGCGGTTCAATCATTACGTCGCGACGCAACAGAGAAGGCCTATGCAGCGCCGTTTGGCTTCTGCTAGCGTTCCGGGCTGATCTCCATTGGGGTCATTTGGGGACGGGGGAACGGGGATGCGGGTTTCGCAGTGGCTTTGGCGTCGCCGCAGACTCCTTATCGCCGTGTCCGACGCCGGCTGCTGGGCAATTGGCCTGACGATCGGAACGTGGTTCCGCTTCGACTGGCTCCTCGATCCGATCGGCTGGGCCGGCCTGCTCCGCTGCATCCTTGTCGCTGTGGCATTGCAGTGGACCGCGGGCGGGATCCTGCAGATGTACCGCGGGCGCTATTGGGTGGGCAGCTTCGATGAGATCCTGCGGCTCGCCTACCTGATGATTGCGATCGGATGGGCGGTCTTCGTCGTCGATCTGATCCCCGTCACCGCCGTGGATTCCGCGCTCCGTGCCGCTGACTGGGACGCTCGTCGCTCTCATGTTGGCGGTCGCCTCGCGGGCGGCGATGCGCTTCTACCGTGAGCGTCTCGACCGTCCGGGAACGTCCGCCGAGCGGGTCATCGTCTTCGGAGCGGGAAACGCGGGACGCCAGCTGGTGCGCTCGATGCTCGGTTCAGGGGGCGGTGGCTATGTCCCGGTCGCCCTGCTCGACGACTCACGCGACCTTCGCCACCTGCGGGTGAGTGGCGTTCCGGTGCTCGGCGGCCGGAATGACATGACGCGCGTGGCCCGGGCGACTGATGCGAGTCTCCTGGTCATCGCCCTGCCGAGTGCGGATGCGGAAACGGTCCGCGATATCTCCCGCCTGGCGACGGACGCCGGCCTCGGGGTCAAGGTGCTGCCCAGCCTGGGTGAGCTCTTCCGCGACCACGTGGGCGTCTCTGATCTGCGGGACCTCGATCTCACCGACCTGCTGGGCCGCCACCAGATCGAGACCGACGTCCAGTCCGTGGCGGGCTACCTGCAGGGAAAGCGGGTCCTGGTCACCGGCGCGGGCGGCTCGATCGGGTCTGAGCTGTGCCGGCAGATCCGCAATTTCGGCCCCGCCGAGCTTCTCATGCTCGATCGGGATGAGTCGGCGCTACACACTGTCCAGCTGTCTCTCTATGGTCGCGCCCTACTCGATACGCCGGATGTGATTCTCTGTGACATTCGAGATGCGGACGCTCTACGCTCCGTATTCGCCTCGAGAATGCCCGAAGTCGTCTTCCATGCGGCAGCGCTTAAGCACCTACCGATGCTGGAGCAGTTCCCGGACGAGGGGTGGAAGACCAACGTCCTGGGCACGCTGAATGTGCTCGAGGCCGCTCTGGAAGCCGACGTCGAGCGGTTCGTCAACATCTCGACCGACAAGGCGGCGAATCCGGTCAGCGTGCTCGGCTACACGAAGCGGATCGCCGAGAGACTCACCGCCGGTGTCGCCGCGGATTCGGGAAGAGCGTATCTCTCGGTGCGGTTCGGCAATGTGCTCGGCAGCCGGGGGTCGGTCGTGGTCGCCTTCGCCGAGCAGATCGCCGCCGGCGGCCCGGTGACCGTGACCCATCCGGAGGTGAGCCGGTTCTTCATGACGATCCCGGAGGCGGTCGAGCTGGTGATCCAGGCGGCGGCGATCGGCCGGCCTGGAGAGGCGTTGGTCCTGGACATGGGCGCGCCAGTACGTATCGACGACGTCGCACGGCAGCTCATCGACCTCACAGATCGTAAGGTCTCCGTGGTCTACACCGGCCTACGCGACGGTGAGAAGCTGCACGAGGAACTCTTTGGAGCCGGCGAGGCAGACCATCGCCCATTGCACCGCGCCATCTCACATGTGAGTGTTCCGACCCTTCTCGTCGATCGGGTGCGAATGGTCAGCAATCCGGACTCGACCCTGCTCCGCCGGCTCTCCTGCATCTCCGAGGATTCCGCGCCTCGCACCATGGGTGTCGTCGGTGGGCGCCAGTGACCGACAAAGGGGCGGGACGTCGCTCAACGACCGATCACGGCGCCGACGGTGCGCACAAGGATCCTCGCGTCACCGAGCAGCGTTCGGGTCTCGACGTAGCTGATGTACATCCGGACCTTCTGCGGCAGGATGACCTCGACGTAGTGGTCGCCAGGATTTTCTACAGCGCTGAGCTGCTCGGCCTCGCGTCGGAACGCGAGAGATGCCGGGTCGGTGATCCCGGGCCGCACCGAAAGCACAACGGCGCGCTCTTGCGGAGACCAGAGGGCGACATACTGCGGAACCTCAGGTCGAGGGCCGACGAGACTCATGTCTCCGGTAAGGACGTCGATCAGCTGCGGCAGCTCGTCCAGCTTGGTCGACCGAAGCTTGTGCCCGAGCCGGGTGACGCGTGGGTCGCCGGCCGCGGTGACGGCCGGCCCGGGACTGCCATCGGCCATTGTCCGGAATTTGTGAATCCGAAACTTGACGCCGCCGCGGCCGACTCGTTCCTGACGGAAGAGGCTGGGGCCGGGACTCTCCAGCCGTACGGCGAGCGCGATCGACAAGGAGAAGTGGGCCGCACGCGATCAAGAGGGCGCCTGCCACGGCGACGTCGAAGGCTCGCTTGATCATGCGAGAGCGCGCTTTGTGGCGTCGACGACGAGGTCGACATCTGAGTCGGTCATCTTTGAGTAGAGCGGGAGGCTGACGACGTGCTCGTAGGCGGCGGTCGCGACGGGGAAGGCGCTGTCCGTCAGGGCGTAGCGTTCGCGCCAGTAGGGATGCATGTGGAGCGGGATGAAGTGCACGCTGCAGGCGACTCCGAGCTCAGCCATCCGCTCGATGAACGCGTCCCGATTGCGGTCACCTCGAAGCCGGATCACGAACAGATGCCACGAGTGGATGTCCTCCCCGCTCGGGACAGTCGGGAGTTCAAGGGGAAGGTCCTTGAACTGCGCGGCATAGGTGCCCGCAATCGCCGCGCGGCGCTCGCGCATCTGCCACACGCGCTTCAGCTGAACCCGGCCGATGGCCGCTGCCGGGTCGGTGAGGTTGTATTTGAATCCCGGAGCGACAACCTCGTAATACCAGCCCGGAAGCCGGGAGCGGTAGCGGTCGAACGCGTCCCGGCTGATCCCGTGAAGTCGCATGACGCGGGCGCGTTGGGCGAGGTCGTCCTGGCTGGTGACGAGCATTCCACCCTCGCCGGTCGTCACCGTCTTCGTGGCGTAGAAGCTGAACACGGTCGCGGCGCTCGTCCCGGCCCCGACAGCCACTCCGGCAGACGCCGCGGGAAGTGCGTGCGCGGCGTCTTCGACCACGGCCAGGCCGTGGCGGGCTGCGAAACGGTCGAGGTCCGCCCTTGGCACAGGAACCCCGGCGAAATGCACCGGAATGATCGCCCGGGTCCGAGGCGTAACCTGATCCTCGGCAACCTCGAGATCAATGTTGAGCGTGGCGGGATCGACGTCCACGAGGATGGGTTCTGCACCGAGGTAACGCACCACCTCGGCGGTGGCGGTGAATGTCCACGTCGGCACGAGTACCTCGTCGCCGGGGCCGATACCCAGGGCCTCGAGCGCGAGATGCAGACCCTGCGGTGGCCGAGTTGAGTGCGACGGCATGGACGCCGCCGCCCAGGAACGTAGCGAAGTCCTGCTCGAACGCACGGACGAGCGGACCGGTCGAGAGCCATCCGGAGCGCAATGCTTCGACTGCGGCCTCGATCTCCTCGTCCCCGATGTCCGGAAGGGCGAACGGCAGGAATTCGCTGTTCATACGCATCCCCGAAACTTGTGTTTCGTCACGGTTCTGGTCGACGATCCTCACACGAAGGTTGTCCATGCGGTGACGAGAATAGCTGAATGGGACCGCGCTGGCTCTAGGGCATTGCAGTCTGATCGACCGGACTGCAAAGATGGCGATCGCGTCTTACTAGTTGTATCTGGAATCTCGTGTCTTGATAGCTGGCGGGCGCTGGGCTTTGGGTCGGGGGGGATGCGGTGTGGCGTCTGAGTCTCTGAGCGGGGCAACGGTCACCATTACCGGTGGCACAGGGTCGTTCGGCTCGACCATGGTGGACCACCTGCTGAACCGGGATGTCGCGGCGATACACATCCTGAGTCGGGACGAGGCCAAGCAGGACGCCATGCGACGTCGGTTTGCGGATGCGCGCTTGAAGTTCTTCCTCGGCGACGTGCGGGACTACGACAGCGTGGCAAACGCGGTTGCTCAGGCGGACTTCGTCTTTCACGCTTCGGCCCTCAAGCAGGTGCCGTCTTGCGAGTTCTTCCCTCAGCAAGCCGTGAAGACCAACGTGCTGGGGAGCCACAATGTGATCGAGGCCGCCGCGGCTGCCAGGGTGCGGTCGGTCGTGTGCCTCAGCACGGACAAGGCGGTGTACCCGGTCAACGCCATGGGCATGTCGAAGGCCTTGATGGAAAAGACTGCACAGGCGTTCGCCCGCAACCATCCGGAATCCAAAACCGTCGTCGCGGTGACCAGGTACGGCAATGTGATGTGTTCCCGCGGATCGGTCATTCCGCTCTTCATCGATCAGCTTCGGGCCGGCCAGCCGATGACCGTCACCGAGCCCGACGATGACTCGGTTCCTGATGTCGCTTGAGGGATCGGTGGATCTCGTCGAGCACGCCTTCACCCATGCCGAGCCGGGCGACCTCTTCGTGCGGAAGGCGCCGGCCTGCACGATCGAGACGCTCGCCCGGGCGGTCGCGGCCGTCTTCGGAGACCGCGATCCCGACATCAAGATCATCGGCACCCGGCACGGCGAGAAGCGGCACGAGACGCTGTTGAGCCGGGAGGAGATGACCAGCGCCGAGGATCAGGCGGCCTACTACCGGGTGCCGCTCGACGCACGGTCCCTGGCCTACGAGGTCTACTTCGACGAGGGTGACCGCGCGACCCAGAAGTACGAGGACTACACCTCCGGCAATACGGAGCGTCTCGACCTCGGCGAGACGACCGACCTGCTGATGCGACTGCCCGAGATCCGGGCGGTCACTGCGGCGGTGGCCGGATGAAGGTCCTGGTTACCGGAAGCGACGGGTTCCTGGGCTGGCACACCCGATGCCGGCTTCGTGCGCTGACCGACCACGAAGTGGTTCCCGTCGGGCGCGGACGGCTGCCGATGATTTCGGATCTGGCCCGGGATGCTGACGCGATACTGCACCTGGCCGGCGTGAACCGCGCCTGCTACGGGCGACGAGGTCGAACGGGGGAACATCGACCTCGCCAAGGGGGTCGCGGGCGCTCTGTCTTCGGTCGTTAAGCCACTTACCGTTGTCTATGCGAACTCGATCCAGACCGGGAACGGCACGCCGTACGGGACGGGGAAACAGGCGGCAGCCCAGATGCTTGCTGACGCCACTGCTCGCAGTGGGTGGCACCTTCGTCGACGTGCAGTTGCCGAACCTCTTCGGTGAGCATGGTCGCCCTCGCTACAACTCGTTCGTTGCGACCTTCGTCGAGGCGGTGACCTCTGGGGTCACCCCTGAAGTGACCGACCGGGAGGTGGAGCTTCTCCATGTGCAGGAGGCGGCGCAGGCCCTGCTGGATGCGCTGTCCTTCGACAGTGCGACGACGACTCCGGCCGGTTGGCACGGCGACCACCGTGGCCGAGGTCTACGATCTGCTATGCGGGTTTCACGATCGCTACATAACCGGTGACATACCGCCACTGCTGAGCGACTTCGACCTGCACCTGTTCAATACGCTACGCGCCGCGATGTTTCCCGATCGATACCCGATCGACCTGACCAAGCACTCGGACTCCAGGGGCGATCTGGTCGAGTGCGTCCGGAGCCACGGCGGCCAGGGACAGACGTTCGTCTCCACGACGCACCCCGGTATCACGAGAGGGGAGCACTTCCACCTGGCCAAGATCGAGCGGTTCGTGGTCCTCCGGGGCCGGGCTCGAATCTCCTTGCGCCGGCTGCTGCACGACGGCGTCGTCAACTTCGACGTGTCCGGGGACGAGCCGTGCGTCATCGACATGCCCACCCTCTGGGCGCACAACATCACCAACACCGGGTCGGAGGAGCTCGTCACCCTCTTCTGGACCAACACCGTCTTCGACCCGCGGGGCTCCGGACACCTACCCGGAGGGCGTTGGGTCATGCGAGATCGGACCGGCCCGATGAAGGTCCTCACGGTCGTCGGCACCCGCCCTGAGATCATCAGGCTGTCGCGGGTCATCAGCAGACTCGAGGAGGAGGTGGACCACCGGCTGGTCCACACCGGGCAGAACTGGGATCCGCAGCTCAGCGACGTCTTCTTCAAGGAGCTAGGCATCCGGCAGCCCGACTACTGGCTCGACGTCCCGGTCACCTCGGTCGGCGCGGTCCTCGGCGGGGTGCTCACCGGCATCGAGCCGGTGCTGCTCGACGAGCGACCAGACGCCGTGCTCGTGCTCGGTGACACGAACAGCTGCCTCGCCGCGGTGATCGCCAAGCGGCTCGGGATCCCGGTCTTCCACATGGAGGCCGGCAACCGATGCTTCGACGAGAACGTCCCCGAGGAGGTCAACCGGCGCATCATCGACCACGTCGCCGACTTCAACCTCTGCTACACCGAGCACGCCCGCAGGAACCTCCTCGCGGAGGGTCTTCCCGGCTCGTCGCACCTTCGTGACCGGCTCTCCGATGGCGGAGGTACTCAGCGCCTATCGCGCAGCAGATCGAGGCCTCAGACGTACTTCGTCGGCTAGAGCTCGAGCCGCGTGACTACTTCCTGGTCTCGATGCACCGCGAAGAGAACATCGATGACCGGGAGCATCTCGACGTGCTCGTCGGAGCCATCGTCGATCTGGCCGGCAGCAACGGCCAACGGGTGATCGTCACTACTCACCCCCGGCTCGCCAAGCGCATGAGAGGGCGCCCGTACGCTGCTCGTGGGTCCGTCGAGTTCCTCGACCCCTTCGGATACTTCGACTACAACAAACTCCAGCGCAACGCCCGGTGCGTGCTTTCGGACAGCGGGACGATCAGCGAGGAGTCTGCGCTCTCCGGCTTTCCCGCGGTCACGATCCGGAATTCGATGGAGCGCCCAGAGGCCCTCGACGTCGGTTCGATCGTGCTAACCGGCATCGATGCGGCGAGTATCCGGAGGTCGGTTGAGCTCGTCATTCGCCAGTGGGGCGAGGGCTGGCGCCCGAATGTCCCGGCTGACTACCAGGTCGCCGACTGCTCGGTGCGCGTCAGCAGGCTTATCCATGGCCTGTCTGCCGTCCACGCCACCTGGCTCGGACTCCGGCCCAAACCCTGGCGCGAGGTGGGGCCGTAATGCGCATCGTGCTGATCCACCGATACTTCTGGCCGGACACGCCGCCCTACGCGCACATCCTCAAGCAGATCGCTCTTCATCTGGGTGAAGCGGGCCACGAGGTCACCATTCTGACCTGCCAGCCGTCGTACGACCGGTGGCAGGGTCCGGCATGCGCCTGCGCGGGAGTGGCTCGCCCCCAGCGTCGAGGTGCGCCGTTGGCGCGTCTTTCCCGACCGCCGCTACGCGTGTGGTCAAGGCGGTCAATCTTGTCGTCTTCTGCGCGCGACCTGATGCTTGCGGGTCTGCGGCTCGGTCGGGTCGACGTGGTCATGGCGGCCTCGACGCCGCCGATCGCGGTAGCAAAGGTCGGGTCGTGGCTCGCACGACGATGTGGTGCGCGCTTCGTCTATCACAAGCAGGACATCTATCCGGAGGTGGTTCTTGCGTCGGGGATTCTCCGGCCCGGACGCCTGGCGTCGCTTCTGCGCTGGATCGATGCCCGAACCGACCGGGCGGCCGATCAAGTCGTCGTCCTCTCGGAGGAAATGGCCAAGACCGTGCGCGCCAGGGGCGTGGATGCCGACCGGGTGGCCGTCATCAACAATTTCGACCCGTGGATGTCGATCAAGGTTCGGGAGCTGCCGCAGTGGCTGAGCCCGTCCGGTCACCGCAGAGACGCGCGCCTTGCAGATCGTCTTCGCCGGCCATCTCGGTCGCTTCCAGAATCTTGAGGCAATCATTGACGCCGCGGTCGCACTGCGGGACGACCCGCGACTGAGATTCCACTTCTTCGGTGATGGACCCATGCGGGCAAGCCTCGAGAGAAAGACCATCGAACTACGACCTTCGTAACGTCGACGCTTTACGGCCAGCGGGAAGCCGACGAGGTAGCTGAATTCATTCGAACTCGCGCCGACCTCGGGATCGTGTCACTCGCGCCAGGGGTCATCGGAGCGGCCTATCCGAGTAAGACAATGTCCTACCTGCGGAACGGTTGTCCAGTACTGGCACTTGTCGAGCCTGAGAGCGAGCTCGCTCGAACGATCGTTGATGCTGGTGCTGGAGTGCAGGCGGATCCGGCCGATGTCGAGAAGCTCGCCGAAACGCTCAAGAAAACTGGCGGAGCATCCGCAAGGCCTCCTCGACGCGCGTGCACGAGCCAGCGACCTCTATCGAGAGGAATTCAGTCTCGAGCTCGACAGCTCACGCGGTGGCTGCAGCTTTTCGACGGAGCGAAATCGCTGGGGGCCGCATATGAGCGCGAGAATGGCTACCCAGCGCAAACGGGCAAGACGGATCGACCCACGTCACGTAATTGTCATCGGTGCCGCCCGATCGGGCACCAAGGTGCTGCGGGACGCACTTGCAGAGCGACAGGAGCGGGAAAGGTCCCATATGACATCGGCTACGTGTGGCGTTACGGCAACGAGAGCCATCCGGACGATGTGTTGGAACCCGACCGCGATGGACGAAAAGGTCAGGCGTTTCATCCGTCAGGTTCGTCGATGGATACGCCGTCCGGGCAGCCACCGGCGGTGATCGAGAAGACGGTCGGCAACGCCTGCGGGTGCCGGCAGTTGCGGCGGTATTTCCCGACGCAAGATACATTCACCTTGATTCGCGATGGCATGGACGTGATCGAGTCCACAAGGCGGCAATGGATCGCCGATACCGACCCGCGGTATCTGGCAGCGAAACTTCGACACGTTCCGCTCCGGCTGATACCACGATACGGCTCGAAATACATGCAATCGCTAGTGGGCCGTCCGGCAAGGGAAGACCGCCGGGTAGGAACCTGGGGGACCCGTTATGCGGGTATTGAAATCGATCTCCGCGATTGCGATCTTGTGACCGTTTGCGCGCGGCAATGGAAGAATGCGGTGACGCAGGCTCAAGACGACTTCAGACGACTCGGCCTCCCAGTTACTCAGGTTCGTTATGAGAACCTCGTAAAAAACCCCACATTCGAATTGAGTCGTCTTGCAACCTGGTCGGGCCTGAGCGCCGCTCAGACGCGACTTGAAGCAGGGGGTCAACGGATCGTCCCGGACCACCAAGGAAAGGGGCGGCGATTTACTCCCAGCGAACTCGCGACGGTCTACGCCGAAGCGGGTGCGGTGCTGGAAGCACTCGGCTACCGGCACGCTGACATGACCTCGCCGGAAATGACGAACCACAGGAGAAACAATGGGTAGCGACCAAGGTTCAAGCACAAAGCTTCGGTATCGGTGGTCTCACCGGCATCCCGTTCATCAAGCTGTGGTGCGGGCCGCCAACCACGTCCTTCCGTCAGTTCCGTACAAGATCAAGTATGGTTTGACCGACGCAATTCGCAGCCGTAACCTTCCATATCGATTGCTCCAACCGGACTCGATAGCGGTACAGGTAGGTGCGCCAAGTGACACATTACTCGCTGGGCGATCGCGTGCCATGACCTTTGCACGACGGACAGCGCCCAACGGGCGGGTCTTAGTAGTAGAGCCGGACGGTGCCAGTGCGGAGGAATTCCGTCGAGTGGCCGAACTTCACGAGTTGAAGCACGTTCTAGTCGTATCCGTTGGTGCTTGGCACGAGCGCACAACACTGAGGATGCGTATAAATTCGGACCATCCAGCAACAAATTTTACAGAGGGATCGGCAAATTACACAAGTGAAGAGTTAACTCGGTTTCAAGAAATCTCCGTCGAAGCGATGCCAGTCGACGATCTTGTCGAGCAGGCCGACTTCACGCGTGTAGACCTCATAAGCATCACAACCAATGGCGCGGAGGAGCAGATCCTTCGTGGCCTTCATCGCACGATTGAGCGCGACCACCCATGCGTCTCACTCGCGAGAACCGGCAATTCGCACACGCGGTTGATGCGCGATCTTGGCTACGAGATAGCTGGCGCCGACGACCGCGGCTTTACATTCTGTCGCAAGGACTAACCATGGAGATTGGCTCTATAAGACGATGTGTAACGCTAGGAGTTTCGGGGATCAAAACGCCTAGCGAATCGGAACGCAGAATGGGTAGCTTTTTCCGCCTGTACGCCTGCCAGCTTGGCTCAATTTCCGGAACAGTACGGCAATGAGCGCCTCGAACTGCGTTCCGCAACCGGCGGCGAACCCGCCGCCGTTGGAATCGACGAACGCCTCTAACCAGACGCGCGCCGCGGCGATGTCGCGTCACACAGACTATCTGATGGCTGCGGCATTACTCTTCTTGGCGTTCTCGTACATAAAGGCGGCGCCACTCGTCACTCGAGTTCTACCGGTTGATTTAACGCTTCTAGGTGGCATCGTTGTCGCGTTAGGGATCTTTCATCGCTTCTTCGAATCCGGATTGACGTTGCATTCGGGTTTCGGTCTGGTCGCGGGACTTTGGGTAACCTTCCTTCTCGGGATCCCGCCTGGGCCTTGGAATCCCGCTACAGGGAACAAAATAGAGGGCCTATATACGCTTGCACTGTTTTCCGCATTAGGAGGTCTCTACCTCCTCCGTACGACACATTCTCGTTCCATTTGGCTAGGATTGAATGTTGTCCAGGGCGGGCTCGTGACACTACTAACTCTCGTCTTTCCTAGTCAACTGGCAGCCGCTTACGGCCGACTGGCGATCGAAGGAGGCAGCACAATCAGTGCAGGACGCGCGACCGGAGCGGCCGTCGTTGTGCTGGTGGCAGTGGCACTCGGGTTGCGGCGACAACGTCGGCTCGCCCCGATCTCCGTCGCCCTGCTTCTCGGGGTTGTTATGGTTGGCACGGGTTCCCGGGGGCCGCTCTTGGGCTCAATTGTGGCCGTGCTGATCGTCGCGCTAGTGCCGTCACGTGGTCGGCTTACAAGACTTCTTCTTGGAGGTTCGGCCTTCTCACTCATGGTTTACGTGGCGATCAGCGACAATTTGGCGTCGAGTCGACTGACAACGTTGGATGTGTCTGCCCAGAATCGTCTCGAACTGTGGCGTCAGGCCGGCGGCATAATTCTTAGCCACCCATTCGGTATCGGCTGGGGAAACTTGCGACAACATTTGTCACCTGGGATGATGAGTTCTGTGAGTTGGGTTCAATATCCGCACAATCTTCTTATCGAGGTCTTCTCGGAGTCCTCATGGATCGCGGGAACTGTCCTTGTAATCGTCCTAGCGAAGGCTTGCCGTCGACAAACAATCGGTGCACAAACGCCTGTTGAAATGGCCATGCTCGGATTGCTCGTTTTTAACCTTGTCTCAGCGATGTTCTCAAGCGACGTCGTGGGAAACCGCGGCGTTTGGGTGTCTGTGGGCGCGGCGCTCGCGCTATCGCGACCCGCCCGGACGAAATCTCCGCAAGTACCGATATCGTCGGACCACGTCCAGCCGGATGGGCATCGACGGATGGAAGGGGAGCTTGACGCTTCTCGATCAGCGATCGAGGGTCACCTCAGTCGGAAAAGATTGGCAGCGCGATGATGCATGTGTCTCGCAGTGGTTCGCTGTATTGCTTCCTCCGACGGGTGCGAAGCCGTGCCGTCGCAATGGTTAAACGCTTGAATGGCGTGGATCCGAGCGCCTACATTCATCTCACTGCAAGGGTGGCGCGAGACCTCCGCGCTGCTGAATACGCGTTTGTCGGCAGGGGCTGTAACATCGCACCGCGCGTCAGCATCGGACGGTATTCGATGCTCGCGTCGTTGGTGGCAATTATCGGAGATGATCACATACCAAGCCTTCCGGGGGTGCCGGCCCAATTCGGTGGGCGGCCTGCACAGTCGGATACGATCATTGCAGATGACGTGTGGGTGGGATACAGAGCGATTATCATCCGCGGTGTAACAATTGGCCGGGGAGCGGTGGTCGGCGCGCAAGCAGTAGTGACACGGGATGTTGAACCGTACTCGATAGTTGTCGGTGCCCCTGCGCGCCAAATCGGAATGCGGTTCGATAGACCATGCGATCGCGACCTCCATGACAGGATGCTCGATCATGGCTTCGCGCGA